>NZ_CAJZAG010000006.1 GCF_914271485.1 Cupriavidus pampae | reverse complement strand
CCAGCAAGGAGAAACGCACTAAGCAGACACCAATCAGTGAAGAGGCATGACCTTGGGGTGGGTCAATTTTCGATGCAACTGGTGGGTCAGTTTTAGGTGCAAATCAACACCTTTGGCGCCGAAGAGCTCAAGGTGCCTCCGCGAAAGCGAGTTTATGCAGTATCCAGAGCGATTTCCGCGTGTTCGACTGTTGGTCTGTCGAAAATTTGGCCAGAAACTTCAGAGGGTTGCGAATCTGCTGGCTGTCAAGTTCGTCGCTGCGGAAACTGGAGTAGTCGCCACCGGCGATTGGAATCTCCTTGGCAATATTCTTGGCGGTACCCGGATCGTAGAAGAACGCGAGGACGAGCTTGGCGATATGCACACGGGTATGTGTCCGCTTGAGAAAATAGTCGCGGTCATCCCTCAACCTCTCATAAGCCGCCGAGATGTACTGACCACCCGTCGCGCGCGCTGCCATCGACTTCAGATGATTCAGCACAATCTCGTACGTTTCATCGACAGGCTTTGCCACGTGCTGATTAGCAGAAAGGACTGCAACGAGAGTACGTGTGAGGTAGTCGTCAATTCGACTCTGGATGTTCGGGATAACGTCCCAGCTCTCCCACAGAGAGGTCATGTAGAGCGCCACGTCCCTGCCATAGAAATACTGGAAATCGAGCAGGTGCGTTACAAGCTCGATCACCTCGTCATAATACCGCTGGATGAGCGGCATCACGTCAGTTGCCTCAACGATAGAAGCTAGCTCCCGACTCGGCATCTGCTCTCGGTCCAAGAACACGAACGCCATGAGCAGCGTCTTCTGTGCCTGCTCCAAGGCATTCTGGGGAGTGTAGTTTTCGCTCGGATTCACGAGGCGCGCGTAAAACTCCATCGTACCCGCAGCTTGGCGGATAAAGAGGTCCTTGAGCAAAGCTGCGAGAAGCTGCGACGTGATAGTGTGCGAAAGCTCGTGCGTCAGCGTCAGGGGAGTCCAGGCAAAGGTGTTGCACCCGGTAATGAGCTCAAGC
This sequence comes from Cupriavidus pampae, assembly GCF_914271485.1. Taxonomy (GTDB): domain Bacteria; phylum Pseudomonadota; class Gammaproteobacteria; order Burkholderiales; family Burkholderiaceae; genus Cupriavidus; species Cupriavidus pampae. Next base: position 486,541 of record NZ_CAJZAG010000006.1, on the reverse strand, counting down.
GGCGCGCTCAAAGTGAATGTCGTGCTCTTGTAGCCGTCCCGACCACTGAAGTAAGCAATCAGCTTGAGATACTCATCGACGTTTTTCGGCTCGCCCTCAAGAACAACACCCTCCAGAAGGTGCTGCCTCCAGGCGGGGTGAATAAATTCGCGTCGAGTGAGTTCTTTATCGCCTGCCGGCAGATTCGCAAGCCCCGCGACCTTCTCAGGGAGCCGAGAAGCGCTGAAAGCCGCGTCATGATGACGGCGGATATTGGTGAGCGCTTGCGTAGCCGTTCCAATGCCAAGAAGTGAGTGCGTCCAGAAATGACACTCCGTCTCGCGTATAGGGGATGTACCAGCAAACGTCTGCGATGAAAAACGCGACAACGCTGCGTTCACGTTGGCCAGATACGCGAGCTTGTCCACAGCATGGCTGCGGCCGCTATTCAGCGCTTTCTGGAAGGCTTCGTCAAACGCATCAATTTCTGCTACGAACTGTGGCAAGTAGCGTTCGCATTTCGCGCGCGTCACCGCATTCAGCGTTCGATACTCTTCGGACGCGCTCTTCAACTGAGGAGGCACGGCCGGCTTCGCCGCCACACCCACCCTTTCCGCTGCGCGCGTCCCCATCACCACCGGGCTGTACGCGACGTCGTTCACCATAGTCCCGACAACATCCCAAGCTTCCCAGGGAGTGTTCGGAAGCGATGCCAGAAGCTGCCCAATAACCGGGTCTTCAACAACAGTAGATACGACGACAAGGTTGTGCATCCCATAGCTTGCGAACGCACTGATACCTTCAAGGTCGAGGGTGCCGATGTCGACGGGGCCGATGAAAAAGATGAACCAACGCGAATCGCCTTCCGTCGAGGGGAAGGCCGCATCGTCAATGGGAAAGAGAGGACTCATTCGAGTCGTTGAGTCCCACACCTGTAGTGCAGCATCAACGCTCGAAACGGCTCGAATTTCATGGCCGCGCAGGTCAGTTGACCTCTTCAAGAGCAGGTAAATCTGCTCCCCAGCAAGCTTTGCCAAAACTGCCTCAACTTAGAAGTTCGACAGGTGCTCGCCGCTCGTCGTGTCAATAATCTCGCGCACGCCCACCGGACCGACGCGCAACACCGAACCGCTCCGAACGCTACGCGCGTTGGGGCCAGTGAAGTTCGCTGCATCATGGTCGAAATGCCCGTAGCGACGCCCGCCAAGGGCGCACTCGAGTTCGAGCACGGTCATCAGGTCATCAGGACGGAACATGGTTTTTATGGGTTGATTTATCAAGTAAATCAAGGGGTTCGGCTGCCCGGCCGGGTACTTTATCGAAAACCAAACCGTTGTGCAAGTGCCGCTTCGTTGAAGAAGCACTTCGTGCTGCAAGGCGTCAGTTCGCCGACATGACGTGCGCCCAACTGTCAAGAAACGACAAATTTCGTTCCATCCCGGGACATTGAGCGGTCCGCCTGCCAGCGACACAGCAAATCCTCCGGAATGCATTCCATACAACAAGCAATTCGTGACAAGTACGATATGGAGCAACCTCGCAATGATCGCACCCTTAAAAAAGTACCGTTATTGGCACTTTCCCCAGTCGCCACTACCTCGCGCCGCTACCCTTGAGCACGGCGCAGAAAGTGGAGCGTCGGCATGACCAATGTGGGTTGGCACTCTACCCGTCATCAATCGCAGTGACGACCCCGACCACCGGGCGATGGCGCGGATGCTGGATTGCACCACGGACGCCAATCGTCGGCGGATGAACGTGGAGCGCGTCGCGCCAATGCAAACAGGCACCAGCGCAAAGCGAGTCGCCGTGCTAACCCGCGCATTCAGGCGGAATACGGACGTCATCGCAGCAGTTCTGTCGCGAGTTGACGGACCGTGCGAAGGATGCGGGCAGTCGGCACCGTTGCAGCGAACATACGGCACACCGTACCTTGGGATACACCATCGCAGACGTTTTGCAGATGGGGGGCCATTTCGCCCCCCCCACACGGAACGCTCTTACAAGACGCCGCGGAACACGTTCATTTGGTGCGAACACAAGGTCTTTGCGTCAACCTCGCTTTACTCCACCGTCACCGACTTCGCCAGGTTCCGCGGCTTGTCCACGTCCGTGCCCCGTGCGCACGCCGTGTGGTACGCCAGCAGTTGCAGCGGTACCACGTGCAGGATTGGCGAAAGCGCGCCGTAGTGTTCGGGCATGCGAATCACCTGGATGCCGTCCGACGACTGGATGTGCGTGTCCGAGTCCGCGAACACATACAGTCGGCCGCCGCGGGCGCGGACTTCCTGGATGTTGGACTTCAGCTTCTCGAGCAGCGCGTCGTTCGGCGCCACCGTCACCACCGGCATCGCTTCCGTGACCAGTGCGAGCGGGCCGTGCTTCAGTTCGCCCGCCGGGTATGCCTCGGCGTGGATGTACGAGATTTCCTTGAGCTTCAGCGCGCCTTCAAGCGCGATCGGGTAGTGCAGACCGCGGCCGAGGAACAGCGCGTTTTCGCGGCGCGCGAAGTCTTCCGACCACGCGATGATCTGCGGCTCCAGCGCCAGCACGCCGTGCAGCGCCGCTGGCAGGTGGCGCAGGTTCGTCAGCGCCTTGGCTTCTTCGTCGGCGTTCAGGTAACCACGCACCTTGGCCAGCGCCAGCGTCAGCATATACAGCGCAGCCAGCTGCGTGGTGAACGCCTTGGTCGAGGCCACACCGATCTCGGTGCCCGCGCGCGTGAGGAAGCGCAGTTCGGTCTCACGCACCATCGCGCTGGTCGCGACGTTGCAGACCGCGAGCGTGTGCGTATGACCGAGCGAGCGCGCATGACGCAGCGCGGCCATCGTGTCGGCGGTCTCGCCCGATTGCGAGATCACCACCACCAGCGCGCGCGGATTGGGCACCGTGTCGCGATAGCGGTATTCGCTGGCGACTTCCACCTGCGTCGGGATCTTGGCGATCGACTCGAGCCAGTACTTGGCCGTGCAGCCCGAGTAATAGCTGGTGCCACACGCGAGGATCAGGATGTTGTCGATCTCCGAGAACACCTTCGGTGCGCTTTCACCGAACATCTCCGGCGTGATCGCGTCCACGCCCTCGAGCGTGTCGCCCAGCGCGCGCGGCTGTTCGAAGATTTCCTTCTGCATGAAGTGGCGGAACGGGCCGAGCTCGACTGCCGCAGCGTGGGCTTCCACCACGCGCACTTCGCGCTCCACCGCATGATCCGATCCATCGCGAATGGTCACGCCATCGAGCGAGATCTCGGCAACGTCGCCTTCTTCCAGATAGATGATGCGATTCGCGGTACCGGCCACAGCCAGCGCGTCCGACGCGAGGAACGCCTCGTTCTCGCCGAGTGCCACCACCAGCGGCGAACCGGCGCGCGCGCCGACCACGCGCTGCGGCTGGTCCTTGGCGATCACGGCAATCGCGTACGCGCCATGCAGACGCTTGGTGATCACGCGCACCGAGGCGAACAGATCGCCGCGCGTCGCGCTGCTCGGGTACGTGTATGCCTGGTGAATCAGGTGAGCCACCACTTCGGTATCGGTCTGCGACTCGAAGCCGTAACCCGCGGCGCGCAGTTCCTCGCGCAGCGGCTCGTAGTTCTCGATGATGCCGTTGTGCACGAGCGCAATGGTCTCGTCCGAGAAGTGCGGGTGTGCGTTGAGCGTATCGGGCTTGCCGTGCGTGGCCCAGCGCGTATGCGCGATGCCGGTCAGGCCGCCGAGGCCGGACGCTTGCGTCTGCGTGTCGAGATCGGCCACGCGCGATACGGTGCGCGCGCGCTCGAGCGTCTCGTCGCGCACGATGGCCACGCCACACGAGTCATAACCACGATACTCGAGGCGCCGCAGGCCCTCGACCATGACCGGTACGATGTTGCGGGTAGAAACCGCGCCGACAATGCCACACATTTTTTGAACCCCCGATGAATATTGCTTGCCCTGCGATCCTGAACGGTCTGTCTCAACTTTGCCTGCGTTGCTGCCGCTAATTACTTTTTAGCCGGCTTGACCGGACGCTGCCAGCCGTCCAGGGTCATCTGCTTCGCGCGCGACAGCGTCAGCTTGCCCGCGGGCGCTTCCTTGGTCAGCGTCGTGCCCGCACCGATCGTCGCACCAGCCCGCACCGTCACCGGCGCCACCAGTTGCGTGTCCGAACCGATGAACACGTCGTCCTCGATCACGGTACGCAGCTTGTTCGCGCCATCGTAATTGCAGGTAATGGTACCCGCGCCGATATTGACGCGCTGCCCCACCGTCGAGTCCCCCACATAGGCCAGATGGTTGGCCTTGCTGTGGTGGCTGATCTGGCTGTTCTTGACCTCGACGAAGTTACCGATATGCACATCCTCGCCCAGCTCGGTGCCCGGACGCAAACGCGCGTACGGCCCGATGCGGCCGTCCGGCCCGATTGTTGCTTCGTCGATATGGCAGAAGGGTTGCAGACGCGAACCCTTGCCAATCTTTGCATGTCGAATCACAGAATGCGCGCCGATGTAGACACCGTCCTCCAGATGGACATTGCCCTCGAACACGCAGCCGACGTCGATCGTCACGTCGCGGCCGCAGGTAAGCTGCCCGCGCACGTCGATACGTGCCGGATCGAGCAGCGTCACGCCCGCCTCCAGCAGCTTCTGCGCGATGTTGCGCTGGTGGATGCGTTCGATCTCGGCGAGCTGGACCTTGCTGTTGACGCCCAGCGTCTCCCACAGCGCGGCCGGCTGTGCCGACACGACTTCCACCCCATCCTGCGCCGCGCGCTCGATGGTGTCGGTCAGGTAATACTCGCCCTGCGCGTTATCGTTGCGCAGCGTCGAGAGCCACGTGCGCAGTTGCGCCGTGGGGCATACGATGATGCCGGTATTGATTTCGCGGATCGCGCGTTCGTCGTCGCTCGCATCCTTCTGCTCCACGATGCGCGTGATGCTGCCGGCGGCGTTTCGTACGATACGGCCATATCCGGTAGGATCGCTCATCTCGACCGTCAGCACGCCCAGGCGTTCGCTGCCGGCGGCATCGAGCAGCGCACGCAGTGTGGCGGCGCTGGTGAGGGGCACATCGCCGTACAGCACCAGCGTGGGCTGATCGTCATCGATCAGCGGCAGTGCCTGCATGACCGCGTGACCGGTGCCAAGTTGCTGGGCCTGCTCGGCGAACTGGACGTCGCTGGCACCCACGGCCGTGCGCACGTGCTCGGCACCGTGGCCGACCACGACCACCAGTTTCGTCGGCGAAAGCGAGCGCGCGGTCGCGATGACGTGCGCGAGCATAGGCTGGCCGGCAACGGGATGAAGCACCTTGGGCAGCGCCGAGTTCATGCGCTTTCCCATGCCCGCGGCAAGAATGACGATATTCACAAGGAGGTCCTAAGTGAGTGTGTCCGGAGAGAAACTTGAAAATCCGCGCCACGGATCGTTTCACCGTCCTATGCGGCGAGATAGGCGGCAACATAAGCGGCAAAATCGTTGTCGAGACGGGGCTGCGAGACCTTCTGCAACCACCGTAAACATGCGCGCCGATTCTAGCATGGCGGGTTATGCCCGACGCCCCGTGGTTTCCGATTCTCACAAAACGCAACAGGTCTGGCGCCAGCGCATATTTTCATGGTTTGCAGCATTTACCACATGTGTCGTGCTGGTGACACTGGGCGGCTGCAACGCGATGAAACTGGGCTACCAGCAGGGCGACCGCCTGGCCTATTGGTGGGTGGATCGCTATGTGGACGTCTCGGACGCCCAGGAGCCGCCGACGCGGGAGGCCATCCACCGGTTCTTCAGCTGGCATCGCAGCCAGCAGTTGCCGGAGATCGCCACCGTGCTGACGCGCGTCAAGGGCGAGGTGGCGCAGCCGGTCAATGCCGAGATGGTCCATCGGGTCCAGCAGGACACCCAGCGCCTTGGCCGGCAGGCCTTCGAGAACGCGATTCCCGATCTGGCCGACCTGCTGCTGACGCTGACGCCCGAGCAAATCACCCGCATGCAGGCCAAGTTCGACGAGAGCAATGCCAAGTACCGCAAGGAATTCCTGCGCGGCAACGAGGCCGCGCGGACCGACGCGCGCTTCGACAAGGTGATGGATTACGCGAAGCTGATCTACGGGCGCTTCTCGACCGAACAGGAGAAAACCATCAAGGAGGCGATGGGGCCGTATATGCAGGGCGCGGAGGCGCGCTATCAGCAGCGTCTGCAGCGCCAGAAGGAATGGCTGGGACTGGCGAAGGAGGTGCAGGCCTCGCACCCGGCCAAGCCGCAGGTGGAGCAGATGCTGCGACGGTATGCCGACCAATGGCAGCGCCCGGGTCCGGAACGGAGCCAGAGCGGCGTGGACCTGACGGTCACGATCGCCAATCTGACCACGCCGGAGCAGAAGGCCCACGCGGTGGACCGGTTCCAGAAATGGATCGACGACACGCGCGCGCTGATTCGCGAGGGCAATCCCTCCTCGGCATCGTCGTCGCCGGCCAAGGCACCGTCGCAGGCATCCAACAACTGAGCGTTTGAGACGCCCGCTTCAGACGACCAACCGCCTACCCAGCTGATTGACGTGTGGGTCAGGCGGTAGCGGCTTCGGGTTCGATCGCCGCGGCCGCGCCGGCGGGCGCGGCACCCGCGCCTCGCAGCAGCCCGAACAAATCCTTCGGATCCGCCTGCCGCGGCACCAGATCGAGCGTCTGGCCCAGGTCGAGCTGGGCCGCGCTGTCGCGCAGATAACGCAGCGCGGAATAGTCCTCGAGCGCAAAACCCACCGAGTCGAACACGGTGATCTGGCTCGCATCCGTACGGCCCGGCACGCGCCCTTCCAGCACCTGCCACAACTCGGTCACCGCGAAGCCCGCCGGCATTTGCTGGCAGTCGCCCTCGATGCGGCTCTGCGGCTCGTATTCGACGAACACGCTGCCACGGCGCAACACATCCGGGTGCAGTTCGGTCTTGCCCGGACAGTCACCGCCCACGGCGTTCAGGTGCATGCCCGGCGCGAGCATGTCGGGCGTGATGATGGTGGCGTAGGCCTTGTCAGCGGTAACCGTCGTCACGATGTCCGCGCCGCGCACGGCTTCGACGGTGCTGGCGCACGGCACGATCTCGAGATCTGCGATGCCTTGTAGATTCCGCGTCAGCTTGCGCGTGGCACCCGGATCGACGTCATAGACCCGCAGCGTGCGGATGCCAAGCAGGTAGTGGAACGCCAGCGCCTGGAATTCGGCCTGCGCGCCATTGCCGATCAGCGCCATCGTGCTGGCATCCTGCCGCGCCAGCCGGCGTGCCGCCACCACCGACGTGGCGGCCGTGCGGAGTGCGGTGGTCAGCGTGAGTTCCGACAGCAGCAGCGGCATGCCCGTCGATACCTCGGCGAGCGTGCCGAATGCCATCACGGTGGGCAGGCCATCGGCGGTGTTGGCGGGATGGCCGTTCACATATTTGAAGCTGTAGAGGTTCGCGTCGGCGATCGGCATCAGCTCGATCACGCCGCGCGCGGAGTGGGCAGCGGTGCGCGCGGATTTATCGAAGTCCTGCCAGCGCAGGAAGTCTTCTTCGATGTAACGCGCCATCTGCCGCAGCACTTGCGGCAGGCCCTGGATTGCCACGATGTGCGAGACATCGGAAGGGGAAAGGAAACGGGTCATGGTCCGGTGGTCCAATGCAGTGATAACCGGATCCATTGTTCCAGCGGCCCGCGCCACGCAGAAGCCACCGTTTCGAACGAAAACACACAGGCGCTGACATTTCGTCAGCGCAAATCGAGCGTTTCCACCCTTTGCGCGCCCTCAGGCGCTGGTCTTCACCCCAGCGTCCGCCTCGGCAGGCGTGCGCTCGAAGCGCACGAACTCGATGCGGTTCTCCTCGGCGCTGCCGGCGAACTGCAGCGGCTGTTGCGAGAACGTGGTCTCACCGAACAGCGAGGCCTCATCCACCTTGGCCAGGCCGGTGGCCAGCCCGGTGAACGGGAACAGATCGGTATCGGCCAGATGCGACGGCACCACGTTGCGCAGCGACGCGAAGATATTGTCGATACGGCCCGGGTTCTCGCGCTCCCACGTCTGCAGCATCTCGTTGACCTTCTTGCGCTGCAGGTTTTCCTGCGAGCCGCACAGGTTGCAAGGGATGATCGGGAACGCCATCGCGCGCGCAAAGCTCGCAATGTCCTTCTCAGCGCAATATGCGAGCGGACGAATCACGATGTGCTGGCCGTCGTCGGTGGCCAGCTTCGGCGGCATCGCCTTCATCTTGCCGCCGAAGAACATGTTCAGGAAGAACGTCTGGACGATGTCGTCGCGGTGATGACCCAGCGCAATCTTGTTGGCGCCAAGTTCCTTGGCCGTGCGGTAGATCACGCCGCGGCGCAGGCGCGAGCACAGCGAACACGTGGTCTTGCCCTCGGGCACCTTCTCCTTGACGATGGAGTAGGTATCCGCCTCGACGATCACGTACTCCACGCCGGTCGACTTCAGATACTCGGGCAGGATGTGCTCGGGAAAACCGGGCTGCTTCTGGTCCAGGTTCATCGCGATCAGCTTGAAACTGATCGGCGCGCGCTTCTGCAGCGCCATCAGGACCGACAGCATCGTGTACGAGTCCTTGCCGCCGCTCATGCACACGAGCACGGTATCGCCGTCCTCGATCATGCCGAAGTCGCCAATGGCTTTGCCGGCCAGCGACTGCAGGCGTGTTTCGAGACGATAGAAGTTAGCGGAGTGACTCATAGGGCATTGCGGAGAGGGGTTGGCCACGCCGGGGGCGGCGGGCCAATATTCTACTTGAGCGGCCCCGAAGCTTCAGACCGGCTTGATATGGAACACTTCCACGCCGACCGAATCGCAGTCCGGGTAGACATCGGGCTTCTCGGTGGACACGCGTACCGCGCGCACCTGCGGGTGCAGCAGCATCGCGCGCGCGACGTCATCACACAGCGTTTCCTGCAGATGTACGTGCCCCTGCGCCATGCGCGCGGCCACGGTGCTGCGCATGAAGTCGTAGTCCACGACCTCTTCAAGCTTGTCGGCGTGCGGGGTAGACTGCGCCAGCGGCACGAACAGGTCGATATTGACCAGCACACGCTGCTCGCCTTTCTTCTCGAATTCATGCACGCCGATGTTGATCTGCACTTCGTAGTTGCGCAGGAACATGCGACGGCAATCGGTCAGGCTGGGGTGGGATAGTGCGGCAAGCATGGTCATGGGGTCATTCTGTGAGGAACATCACGTCGCGGTGAAGCGGCATCAGATGCTGCCCACCATCGACGTACAACGTGGTGCCGGTCACCGCGCGCGCGATGGCCAGATAGGCCACTGCCTGCGCGATATCCTCCGGCGTGGAAGACTGGCCGAGCGGCGTCATCTGATGCGCGCGGCTGAAGCCGGTACCGCTCTGCTCGCCAGACACCAGCGTGATGCCAGGCGCGACGCCCACCACCCGCAGACGCGGCGCGAGGGCCTGCGCCAGTTGCATCGTGGCGGTCTGCAACGCGGCCTTGGACAGCGTATACGACAGGAAGTCCGGGTTGAGGTTGTCGAGCTTCTGGTCGAGCAAATTGATCACCACACCACGAGGGGTGTCATCGCCCTCCGTGGCAAGCGCCTTGTGCATCTCGCGCGCGAGCAGCAGCGGCGCGGCCACATTGGTGCGCATATGCGTGTCGAGCGAGGCATAGGAGAAGCTTGTCGCCACGTCGTACTGGAACAGCGACGCGTTGTTGACGAGGCAGGTCGGCGTGCCGAGCGCCACAGCGCATTCGGCGATCAGGCGGCCGGTTTCGGCTTCATTGGCCAGATCCGCGCGTAGTACCGCGGCGCGGCGGCCCAGTGCGCGAATCTGCGTGGCCAGCGCCTCGGCTTCCGCGACCGAGCGGTTGCAGTGCACGGCCACGTCCCAGCCCTGCGCGGCGAGTTCGAGCGCGATGGCGCGGCCCAGGCGGCGCGCACCACCGGTGACCAGCGCGACGCCGCGCGCGGAAGGTGTGTCAGGAGTCTGGGAGGCGGGCATTGCTACAATTCGCGGTATATGCAGAAAGTCGCTAGTCTACCCCTTCCCCCCCAGGACGCGCAGGACGCGTCGAATGCCCTCGCCGTGTGCATTGGCGATGCAATCGACGCCAGCGGCGGCTGGATCGGCTTCGATCGCTACATGTCGATGGCGCTGTATGCGCCGCGCCTCGGCTACTACAGCGGCGGCGCCGCCAAGTTCGGCCGCGACGCGCGCGATGGCAGCGATTTCATCACCGCACCCGAGCTGACGCCGTTCTTCGCCCGCACGCTCGCGCGCGAATTCGCGCCGCTGCTGGCCGCGGGCCTGCCGGCTGTCATGGAATTTGGTGCCGGCACCGGCCGGCTCGCCGCCGATCTGTTGCTGGCACTGGAAACCGAAGGCGCCCTACCCGCCCGCTACGAAATCGTCGAGCTATCTGGCGAGTTGCGCGAACGGCAGCGGCGAACGCTGGCCGACCGTGCGCCGCATCTGGCCGATCGGGTGATCTGGCACGACACGCTGCCTGAACGGTTCGAGGGTGTGATCGTTGGCAACGAGGTGCTCGATGCCATGCCGGTGCGCCTGTTCGCGCGCGAGGGCGGACGTTGGCACGAGCGCGGCGTGCGGCGCGAGGGGACGACGGGCTTCGCCTTTCAGGACCGCGTGCTGGCCGATGACGAAGTACCGGCGGCATTGCTCGCGATGCCCGGCGATCACGACGTGGTCACCGAAACCCATGCCGAGGCCGAGGGCTTTGTCCGCGCGGTCGGTGCGATGCTGGCGCGCGGCGTGGCGTTCTTTATCGACTACGGCTTTCCGGCCAGCGAGTACTACCATCCGCAACGCGCGGGCGGCACGCTGATGTGCCACTACCGCCATCACGCGCATCCCGATCCGTTCCTGTATCCGGGGCTGCAGGACATCACCGCGCACGTCAACTTCACGGGCATCGCCGAAGCGGCGGTCGAGAGCGGGCTGAACGTCGAAGGTTTCTGCTCGCAGGCACGTTATCTGATGAACGCGGGGATTACCGAGCTGCTGATGACGCTCGACCCGTCCGACGTCCGCGCCTTCCTGCCCGCGGCCAATGCCGTGCAGAAGCTGTTGTCGGAGGCGGAAATGGGCGAGCTGTTCAAGGTCATCGCGTTGTCGCGCAACGCCGATACCATCGAGAACTTCTCGCTCGCCGGATTCCAGCGCGGCGATCGCACCTATACACTCTGAGCCATGCTGCGCTGGACGCTGACCATCTTCTTCTGCGTGATCGTGCTGTCGGCCGCGCTGCCGTGGCTGCAGAAACTCGGCCTCGGCCGGCTACCCGGCGACCTGCGCTTCCGCCTGTTTGGCCGCGAATACGTGCTGCCGTTCGCGTCGACCATTCTCCTGTCGCTGATCGCGCTGGTCATTGGCCGGCTGCTGTAGCGCCAACTGCTATAGCACCAGCTGCGCCAGCCTCTCTTCCACAGCTGCCACGCGTGCCTGGTGCACGCGCTCCTTGATCTGCGCGACATTGTCCGCGCATGCCTTGGCAATCGCCCCCGCGTCGATCGAGGCGGCCGCTTCGCGCGCCGCCAGCAGGCGCGCGGCCTGCGGATAGTCGCGGTCCTCGAAGCCGAGCCGACCGCGCGCATCGGCCTCGCACGCGCGCAGTGCTTCGGCAAAGCGCTCGGGCTTGCGCAGCGCATCGCAGCGTTCGAGCAGACGCGTCACCGCCGCCGCGCCGAACTCCAGCGAGCGATGAATATTGCCGTGTTCGCGCGCGACCACCAGCGCGAGCTCGCGACAATCGTTCGGCACGCGCAGACGCGCGCAGACCTGCTCGAGCAGCTTCACGCTGCGTTCCTCGTGACCGATATGGCGTGGCAGTACGTCGGCGGGCGTAGTGCCCTTGCCGAGATCGTGCACGAGCGCGGCAAATCGCACCGGTAGCGAGGCGCCGGTGGCGGCCGCATGATCGACGACCATCATCACGTGCACGCCGGTGTCCACCTCCGGGTGATAGTCCGCGCGTTGCGGCACGCCCCACAGCCGCTCGAGTTCGGGCAGCAGCTTCGCCAGCGCACCGCACTCGCGCAGCACCGCGAACATGCGCGACGGCCGCGCCTCCATCAGGCCACGCGCGAGCTCCTGCCACACACGCTCGGGCACCAGCGCATCGACCTCGCCCGCCTCCACCATCGCGCGCATCAGCGCCACGGTCTCGGGCGCCACCGTGAAGTCATGGAAGCGGGCCGCGAACCGCGCCGCGCGCAGGATGCGCACGGGGTCCTCGGCAAATGCATCCGAGACATGACGGAAGCAGCGGGCGGCCAGATCTTGCCGTCCGCCATAGGGGTCGATCACGGGACCGACCAGATGTCCGGCCTCATCGACAGCCTGCGCCATCGCGTTGATGGTCAGGTCGCGCCGCACGAGGTCGTCCTCGAGCTTCACGTCCGCGCCGCAGTAGAACGCGAAGCCCTTGTAGCCCACCGCGGTCTTGCGCTCGGTGCGCGCAAGCGCGTACTCGGCTTTGGTCTGCGGATGCAGGAAGACCGGAAAGTCCTTGCCCACCGGCTTGTAGCCGAGCGCCTCCATCTGGTCGGGCGTCGCGCCCACCACCACGTAGTCGCGATCCTGGCTCGGCTTGCCGAGCAGCTGATCGCGAATGGCACCGCCCACGGCGTAGATCTGCATGACGCTCAAAGGATGCTTAAAGAACGATCGCGTCCGCGCGGTCGGGACCGGTGCGATACGGCTCGTCGTCGGTCAGGAAGTCACGCTCCTCGCGCGCGCCGGCCACCCATTCCTGCATCGACGGCAGCGAGAGGATAAAGTCCGCGTACGTCTTGGCTTCTTCGGGCAGATGAATGCCGTAGGTGGCAAAGCGCGCCACCACCGGCGCATAGAACGCGTCGGTCACCGTGAACGTACCGAACAGGAACGGGCCCTTGTCGGCGTGTTGCGCGCGCAGCTCGCTCCAGATCGTGGCAATGCGATCGACATCGCGCTGCACGGACGTGTTCCAGCCCATGCCCGGCAGCATCGCGGTCACGTTCATCGGCAACTGGTTACGCACATGCTGGAAACCGGCATGCATCTCGGCGCAGACCGCGCGCGCATGCGCGCGTGCCGCCACGTCGGCGGGCCACAGCTGCTTTTCCGGGAACCGCTCGGCCACATACTCGCTGATCGCCAGGGAATCCCAAACGCGCACGTCGCCATCGATCAGCACCGGTACCTTGCCCGCGGGCGAATACTGGCGGATCTCGGCGTCGAAGCCCGGTACGAACAACCGCACGGGAATCTCCTCGAACGCGATACCGGCTTCGCGCAGCAGCAGCCACGGACGCAGCGACCAGGAGGAGTAGTTCTTGTTGCCGATGACGAGCTTCATGACACGGATCCTTGGGGGAAGGTTGGAGCTTGCAGCCGGCCATTGTAGCCAGCGCTACCGGCACTCATCAAATGAATTGCACTCGCAACGCTGGTGAAGCGGACTCACATCAGCGATGCACGCTGCCACGCATGACCTGCAATGCCTCTTCGCGATTGCGTCCGGCCAGCACGTCCGTCATCACGGACTCGAGGCTTGCCGGACGCAAGTTCAGTTCGTGCGCGAGCGGCGCTTCCAGGACGTTGTCGAGCCGCATCGAGTCGAGATTGTCGCGCGTCATCACCGGCCCGCCCGGCATATGCTCGAGCACCGCGGCCTGCACGCGCGCAAGCGCGTCGGGCAGCGCGATCACCGGACGCGGATGCCCCGACGCGCGACCCGCAAAGCGCACCAGTTCCTCGAGCGTATAGACCTGCGGACCGCCCAGTTCATATGCTTGGCCGATCGTCCGCGATGTGACCATCGCGTTCAGGAAGGCCTGTACCACGTCCTGCACGAACACCGGCTGGAAGCGCGCGTGCGCGCACGCCAGCGGCACCACGGGCGCCATCTGCTGCATCTGCGCGAACAGGTTCAGGAAATGATCGTCGGGACCGAATACGACGGACGGACGGAACACGGTCCAGTCGAGCCCCGATTCGCGCACGATGCGCTCACCGTCGCCCTTGCTGCGCAGATACATCGAGGGGCCCGCGCCGTTGGCGCCCAGCGCGCTCATATGGAGCAGTCGGCGAACGCCGGTGCGCAGGCACGATTCGACGATGCGGCGCGGCATCTCGACATGCGCGGTGGCGAAGGCCTCGCCGTACGGATCGCCGCGCTCGCCGTGCAATACGCCGACGAGGTTGACGACGATGCCATCGACGCCGAGCGAACCGATCGCGTCGTCGAGCGCGGCATCGTCGGCAAAGCCGAGTTCGACCACCTCCACACGCGGCAACAGCAACAGGTGCTGCGCGTGCTCGACGCTGCGCGAGCCCGCGAGAATGCGCTCGGGTGCGATCGGACTATCGGGATTGGAGGCGGCGTCGAGAGGCGCTCCCGAGGCGGAAGCCGCGCCGGCCAGGCGCGAGATGAGGTGACTGCCGATGAAACCGGCGCCCCCGATGACGAGGACATTGCTGGTCTGCATGGTTGGCTCCGTGTCGCTTACACACAATCATGATGCGATCACGCAACCAACCATCGACCCACCCTGAGGTGAATCCTCAGGGCAAGCTGGTCGTCGTGACCGAGGACGGTGCGACCGAACCCAGGCGATCCTTGAGCGACTGGGGACGGCCACTCATCAATGCAGCATAGTACGTGGCATTGGAGAGGACATTCTTCACATAGGTTCGCGTTTCCGTGAACGGAATCGTCTCTGCAAAGATCGCGCCTTCCACGGTCCGGTTCAGCGAACTGCGCCAGTTCTTGGGGCGTCCCGGGCCCGCGTTGTAGGCGGCCGACGCCAGCGTCCACGAACTGTCGAGGTCAGTTAGTACCATGCTCATGTAATTCGTACCGAGCAGGATGTTGATATTGGGATCCCCCATCATCGTCGGCGAGAAGTCGGTCATGCCGATCTTGCGCGCCACGTACTTGGCGGTAGCGGGCATGACTTGCATCAGGCCATGCGCGCCGGCCGAGGACCGTGCATTCATGATGAAGCGCGATTCCTGGCGGATCAGGCCGTAGGCCCATGCCATGTCGAGCCCCACATCGTCGGTCGCCCGTTGCATGATGTCGCGATACGGCATCAGGAAGCGCAGCGAGAAATCGTGCTCGGTCTTCGTGCGGTCCGCGGTATTTACCGCGCGGTCCAGCAACTCGATGCGGCGCGCGTAGTCGGCGGCGGCGATCAGCTCGCGATCGCTCATGCCGCGCAACTCCCAGTTCCACTCCCGATTGCCTTCGAAGCGCAGGTTCAGGTCATAGAACTTCTGCGCGCGCACAAAACCGGGGCGCGTGCGCATGGCGGTGGCCTCGGCATCGCTCACCACGGTGCGGACCGGCAGCGTGATGCGATTGCCAAGTTCCTCGCTGGCCAGCTGTCCATAGAAATTGAACTGGCCCGCAATCGCTTCGTACTGCGCGCGCGCCTCGTCCGGACGCTTGTCCGCGGCCAGCGCGCGGCCGTACCAGTACGTCCACGCCGGATCCTTGGCGCGCAGCTCGGGCCGCATCAGTTCGATCGACTGACGCACCTGGCGCCAGTCGCCCTGACGCAGCGCGGCGCGCACGCGCCATTCCTGTGTTTCATCGGACAGCCATTGATTGCCGCCGAGGTCGATCTGCCGTCGGAAGTAGCCGGCCGCCTCGGGCGCGAGCTTCTTGGCCGCGTACTGCCCCACCACGCCCCATGCCGCACCCTGCTCGTCGCGCGACAGGCTTGCGGCGCTGGCGTTGAGGTAGGCGGCCGCCTGCGACGGATCGTTGCGCGCCATCTTGACGATGGTCGCCAGCGTATCGCTGTCGCCACGCGAATCGGGTGCCGTGGCCGCAATCCGCGCGGCCAGCGTGGTGTAGTTCTGCTCGAGCGCCTGCCGCGCCTGGAACGCGACGTCGCTGCGCTGAATCTGCTGGCTCTGCGCGAGGTAGCTGATCAGGTCGACGCAACCCTCGCCGTAATAGCGCACGTCGAACAGGGCCGCGCGCGCCTCGGCCGCGACGTTCTGGCCCTTGAGTGCGCGCGACAGCAGCGCGTAGCACTCCACCTGCGTGTCGTCCTTGAGCATGAACTTCGGATACTCGGCATCGAAGTTGGCCCAGTCGCGCTTCTTGCCGAGCACCAGCAGCCAGTCATTGCGCATACGGTCGGCGATCGCCTCGCCCTGATACCGCTGCAGGAACGTGCGGACCTGCTCGTCGGGCGCATCGATGCGCGCCAGGCCGCTGCTGTCGAACATTTGCGGCTTGATGCGGAAGTACTCGACGTACGAAGGGATCGGATAGTCGACGAGCGCCGCCGACAGCGTGGCCGCACGGTCAACGTCGTTCTTGCGCGCGGCGTCGCGCAGCGCAACGAACGCGTCGTCGGGGTTGCTCGGAATCGTCGGCGCCTGTGCCTGAACCGCAGGCGCGGGGCGCTTCTGCGCATAGACCGGAGTGGCCAGCAGCGCACCCGCAAACGCGATCCATGCGGCACGTCCGGCACTGCGCAGATATACTCCCTTGAACATGCTTCGTCTTCCTCGTCGATGGCGCGCGGCCGCAGGTCGCTGGCCGCACCGCCTGATATTCAGTATGGGTCCGGGGTCCGGACGAATGTGTCCAGACATTTGGCCGAACATTATTGCACGCCATGCTCCCCGCCAAAGCCCCAGACAACCCATCCGACACCCCTCAATTCTCGCTGCCCGAAGACCGCCGCGCGCTGCGCACGCAACTGTTGACGCAACGGGCCGCGCTGGCCGATCGCGCCGGCGCCGATCGGCGCATCGCCGAGGCGCTTGCCGAATTGCTGGAGCGCCTTGCGGTGCACTGCGTGGGGTTCTATTGGCCGATTCAGCAGGAATTCGACGCGCGTGCGGTCGTTGCGCGCTGGCTCGGGGGCCTGCCCGGACGGCGCGCGGCGCTGCCCGTGGTCATCGCGCCCGCCACGCCGCTCGACTTCCATCTGTGGACCCCTGACACGCCGATGCGCGCAGGGCGCTACGGCATCCCGGTACCCGATGGCACCGAGGCCGTGATGCCCGACGCGCTGATCATTCCCTGTGTCGGTTTCAGCGCCGATAAGTTCCGCCTCGGCTATGGAGGCGGCTTCTACGATCGCACGCTGGCGGCGCAATCGCCACGGCCCGTGGCGATCGGCATTGGCTACGAAGCGTGCCGGGTGCCGCTGCGCGCGGCCCCACACGATCTGCCGATGGAGTGGATCGTCACCGAGGCCGGGACGATCGCATAACTACGCGTTACAGCTTCAGCCGTTCCCAGATCGCCTTGGTGGCGCCCGCGGTGTTCAGCGTGTAGAAATGCAGGCCCGGCACGCCAGCGGCAAGCAGGCGCTCGCACAGCGCGGTCACGACGTCGAGACCGAACGCGCGGATCGACTCGCGATCGTCGCCAAAGCCTTCAAGCCGCTTGGCCACCCAGCGCGGCACTTCGGCACCGCACATCTCGGAGAAGCGCATCAGCTGCGAGTAGTTCGTGATCGGCATGATGCCCGGCACGATCGGCACTGCCACGCCCTGCGCGCGCACGTCGTCGACAAAGCGGAAGTACGCGTCCGGGTTGAAGAAATACTGCGTGATCGCCGAGTCGGCGCCGGCCTTGACCTTGCGCACGAAGTTGTCGAGGTCGTGACGCGGCGAACGCGCCTGCGGGTGGTATTCGGGATACGCCGCCACCTCGATATGAAACCAGTCGCCAGTCTCTTCGCGGATAAACGCGACGAGCTCGTTGGCGTAGCGGAACTCACCGATCTCGCCCATACCGGACGGCATGTCGCCGCGCAGCGCGACGATATGGCGGATACCGGCATCACGATAGGTCTTGAGAATCTGGCGCACGCTGTCGCGCGAGGAGCCCACGCACGACAGATGCGGCGCGGCTTCGATGCCTTCGCGCTGGATCTCGAGCACGGCGTCGAGCGTGCCCTGCTGCGTGGTGCCGCCAGCGCCAAACGTCACCGAGATGTACTTCGGCTGCAGCGGCGCCAGCTGCGCGCGCGTGTTGCGCAGTTTCTCCGCGCCCTCGGCGGTCTTCGGCGGGAAGAATTCGAAGCTGTAGTAACGGTCGGTCATGAGTCAGTCTCGATCCCGCAGCAACAGGCTGGACAGGATCCACGAGATCACGCTGTACAGGATGGACCCGAGCAGCGCGGCACCGAAGCCCTGCACGACAAAACCTTCCAGCAGGTTGCCGACGAACAGGAACAGCAGCGCGTTGATAATGAAAATAAACAGGCCCAGCGTCAGCAGCGTGACCGGAAGCGTCAGGATGACGAGAATCGGCCGAATCAGCGTGTTGACGAGACCCAGCACCAGCGCGGCGATCATCGCCGAGCCGAAGCCACCGAGTTCGATCCCGCTGATGACGTTGCCCACGAGGAACAGCGACGCGGCATTGATGATCCAGACGGCCAGCAATCTCATATCGACTCCTTGGTAACGAAGAACGGGAATTCGGTCATGGCGGACCGCCACGAGTGGCGGTCCGCGCGGGCACTACGCTATCGATTAATAACGATAGTGGTCAGCCTTGTACGGGCCTTGCTTGCTCACGCCGATGTACGCGGCCTGCTGCTCGGTCAGTTCGGTCAGCTGCGCGTTGAGCTTCTTCAGCTGCAGGCGCGCGACCTTCTCGTCGAGGTGCTTCGGCAGCGTGTACACGCCCACCGGGTACTTGCCGGTATCGCGCTCTTGCCAGAGTTCGATCTGCGCGATGGTCTGGTTCGCGAACGAGCTGCTCATCACGTACGACGGGTGGCCGGTGGCGCAACCGAGGTTCACGAGGCGACCCTTGGCCAGGATGATCAGCTTCTTGCCGTCCGGGAAGATCACGTGATCGACCTGCGGCTTGATCTCGTCCCACTCGTACTTCTCGATCGATGCGATATCGATCTCGTTGTCGAAGTGGCCGATGTTGCAGACGATGGCCTGGTCCTTCATCTTGGCCATGTGGTCATGCGTGATCACGTGATAGTTGCCGGTGCAGGTCACGAAGATGTCGCCGTGTTCCGCGGCGTAGTCCATCGTCACCACGCGGTAGCCTTCCATCGCGGCCTGCAGTGCGCAGATCGGATCGATTTCCGTGACCCATACCTGTGCCGACAGCGCGCGCAGTGCCTGCGCGCTACCCTTGCCCACGTCGCCGTAGCCGGCCACGATCGCGACCTTGCCGGCGATCATCACGTCGGTGGCGCGCTTGATGCCGTCCACGAGCGACTCGCGGCAACCGTACAGGTTGTCGAACTTGCTCTTGGTGACCGAGTCGTTGACGTTGATGGCCGGGAACTTGAGTTCGCCGCGTTGCGCCATCTGGTACAGGCGGTGCACGCCGGTGGTGGTTTCCTCGGTCACGCCGCGGATCGCTTCCAGGTTACGGCTGTACCAGCTCGGATCCTTGGCCAGCTTTTCCTTGATCGCGGCGAACAGGAACGTTTCTTCCTCGCTGCCCGGGTTGGCGATCAGCGTCGGATCCTTCTGCGCGCGCGCACCCAGGTGCAGCAGCAGCGTGGCGTCGCCGCCGTCGTCCAGGATCATGTTCGGCGTGCCGCCATCGGCCCAGTCGAAGATGCGGTGCGTGTAGTCCCAGTATTCCTTGAGCGACTCGCCCTTGAACGCGAACACCGGCGTGCCCGATGCGGCGATCGCGGCGGCGGCGTGGTCCTGCGTCGAGTAGATGTTGCACGAGGCCCAGCGCACGTCGGCGCCGAGCGCGCGCAGCGTCTCGATCAGCACGGCGGTCTGGATGGTCATGTGCAGCGAGCCCGCGACGCGCGCGCCCTTGAGCGGCTGCGCGGCGGCGAATTCGTCGCGAATGGCCATCAGGCCCGGCATTTCGGTTTCTGCAATCGCGATTTCCTTGCGGCCCCAGCCTGCAAGGTTGATATCGGCGACGATGTAGTCCTGCTTGAGTTCGGTCACGGCGTTCATGTTCACTCCGGGTTGAAGAGTGGCGACGGTGACGAGTGGGAATAGTGCCCCGGGCAGCGAAGGTATTCCCAAAGGTATTCCTTCAGGTGACCCATACTGCGGGCTGAAAAGTCGACTCGCCTCCGTGAGTGCCACGGATCAGCGAGCGCCGTTGAAGACATCCGAGCCTGGCGAATGACGCGGGGTCATCCGTTGCAACGCTCCTCGGAGTGGCGGTATTGTAGCGTGCTCGGCCGCGCGTGTCGCCAATCCCCTATTTTTTTCTCTATGTCCCGGACGATGTCACCCCAGCCAAACCGGCCACCCCGCACGCTGACCATCGCCGGCTCCGACTCGGGTGGCGGCGCCGGCATTCAGGCGGACCTCAAGACTTTTGCCGCGCTTGGCTGCTTCGGCATGAGCGCGATTACGGCAATCACCGCGCAGAACACTCTCGGCGTCACCGGCGTGCACGCAATTCCAGCCGAGATGGTCGGCGCGCAGATCGATGCCGTGGCCAGCGATATCGGCGTGGATGCCGCCAAAACCGGCATGCTCGGCACCGCCGTGATCGTCGCGGCCGTGGCCGATGCCGTGGATCGTCATGCGATCCGCCGGCTGGTGGTCGATCCCGTGATGATCTCCACCTCGGGCGCCACACTTGCCGACGATGCCACCAATCAGGCCATGGTCCGGCTGCTGTTTCCGCGTGCGATGCTCGTCACGCCGAACCTGCCGGAAGCCTCTTATCTGCTCGGCCGGCGCATCGCGCGACGCGCGGACATGGAGAGCGCCGCCGCGGACCTGATCGCGCTTGGCTGCCACGCGGTATTGCTGAAGGGCGGGCACCTCGAAGATGGCGATGGCGATCAGCTCGATGACCTGCTGATGACCGCCGATGGCACAGTGCGCGTGTTCTCGCATCCGCGCATCGATACGCCAAACCTGCACGGCACGGGCTGCACGCTGGCGGCCGCCACGGCGGCTCAACTTGCGCGCGGGGATACGCTGACCGACGCGGTCGCCATCGCGCTCGACTACGTCGCCGCGGCGATTGCCGCCGGCGCATCGCTACGACTCGGCGCCGGCAACGGCCCGCTCAACCATACGTTCGCGCCACGCGCGCTGGGCTGACATCATGACCCTGCTGGACCATATCGACCTGCGGCAGGACGCCGCCGCCGCGCTGTACGTGAAGGAAGAAACGGTACGGGTGGAATTTGCCGCGGAGCCGGGCGAGCTGATCAGCCGCGAGGGGCCCAATCGCTATCGCGTGGGCGATGCCATCGTGACGGGTAGCACCGGTGACCGCTGGTGCGTGTCGCGCGATCGCTTCGATGCGCGCTATGACGCGTTGGCCGACCAGCCCGGGGCGTATCGCAACAAGCCGGTGCCGGTGCTGGCGAAGGAAATGCCGGAGCCGTTCTCGATTGCACGCTCGGCCGGTGGCGACGTGCTGCACGGTAAAGCGGGCGACTGGCTGATGCAGTACGCGCCCGGCGATTACGGCATTACCGAACGCGCACGCTTTCTGGCGGTGTATCGACGCGCCTGATTGTCGCCGTCTCAGTTCCCACCGCTACTCATCGGCACCAGCTTGAACGCCGCGCGCGCGACGCACACCACGTTGCCGCTGGCATCCTTCGCCTCGCCGTCGCAGAACGCGATCTTGGCGCCGCGACGGATCAGGCGGGCCTCGAAGGTCAGCTCGCCGCGCGCGCCAGCCAGAAAGTGCGTCGACATGTCGATGGTGATCACGCCGACATCGAGCGGCGCATGCGAGCGCGCGGCGCCGCTGAGCGTGAAGTCGAGCACCGCCATCAGCGTGCCGCCGTGCACATCGCCACGGCTATTCACGATCCGGTCACTGGCCGGGAGGCGGGTGCGGCACAGGCCCTCTTCCATATGCATCGGCTGCAGGCCGAGCAGCCGCATCAGCGGCACATCGATACCAAAATAGGGGCGGTCAGGTGTGCCGGGCGCGGCCGGGATGATCTGCGTGTCCAAAACAAGTATCCTCTCGTAGTTCCGCGTAGCGGAACTACGATCCGCCACGTGCGAGTCAGAGGATATGCGCAATCGGCGCCGCGCTCCAGTACCGGGCGCGGCGCCGCCGCAATCAGCGTTCGAACATCGCCTTGAGGCGAGTGACGGCAGCGGGCACGTCCGAGGCCTCCGTGATCGCGCGGACGACCGCCGCGCTCCGGACGCCGACGGCCAACACCTCGGGCAGATTGGCTGCGTTGACGCCGCCGATGCCGACCAGTGCAGGGATAACGGGCTGCATCAGCTTCACATACGCCTGGAAGCGTCCCATGCCCTGCGGCGCGGTCGGCATCACCTTGGTCGTGGTCGGGAAGATCGCGCCAAGTGCGAGATAGCTCGGTGAAATTGCCGCCACACGCAACATCTCGGCATACCCGTGCGTGGACACGCCGAGCCGCAGGCCCGAAGCGCGAATCGCGTCGAGATCCGCCACGTCGAGGTCTTCCTGGCCAAGGTGAATGCCATAGATGCCGCTATCGGTGCCCAGTTGCTGGTGCAGTTCGATGGCGACGCGCCAGTGGTCGTTGATAAACAGCCGCGACGCAGAACCCTTGGCAGCCCGCGCGGCACGCTCGATTTCGACGCGCACGGCTTCGCCCTCGGGCGACTTGAAGCGCAACTGCACGGTCGGCACACCGAGCGGCACCAGGCGCTCGATCCATTCGGCCGTCGGCACCACCGCATACAGACCGAGATCGGCCGGACACGGCGCGAACGGCGGCGGCAACTGCTCGGGCGCCGCGAGCGCGGCGTGCCGCACACGCGGAAAGCGCGCGAAGTCGGTGGGCCAGTCCTGCTCGCCCGTCTGCCATGCCCGCGCGAGGCACAGCGCGTCGTGCGCGGGGAAGTGCAATGCGCGCGCGGCCAGCAGTACCGACACGAACGCAGGCGGATGCGCCGCGTCGCTATCGGCGTGCGACTCAAGCACCCACACGCCCATCGGCGAACGCACGGTATCGACCCAGCGCCCGCCTTCGCGTTCGGTGGCGATCAACGTTGCGCCGGCCGTGGCCACGCGCGTGATCACGTCTTCGGTCACCTCGTCGTCCGCCAGCACCACATCCTGCGGCGCCAGCGCGGCTGGTGCGTCGGCTAGCGGCCACGCACGCCACGGCGTTTCGTCGCGCCCGAAGGTGGCGCCAAAGCGCGCGAGCAGGGACTGATACAGCGCGGCGTCAAACGGACCCTGTCGCGTCATGCGCGGTCCTCCGCGCCAGCCGCATGCCAGAACGGCATGCCGACCACGGGTGTGCTCGCCTGCGCGACTTCACGTTCCGGAATCGGTCCCGCGAGATAGGCGGTTCGACCTGCCTCGACGGCCAGTGCAAATGCGCGCGCCATATTCACCGGATAGGCCGCCTGCGCGACCGCGGTGTTGAGCAGCACGCCGTCGTAACCCCACTCGAGCACCTGCGCCGCATGCGACGGCAGGCCGAGTCCGGCATCAACGATCAGCGGCGTGTCGGGCAACCGCTCGCGCAGCGTGCGCATCGCATGCGGATTGATTGCGCCACGGCCAGTACCGATCGGTGCGGCCCAGGGCATCAGCGCCTGGCAGCCCACATCGAGCAACCGGCGGCACAGCACGAGGTCTTCGGTGCAATACGGCAGCACCTTGAAGCCATCGCGGATCAGCGTCTCCGCCACGGCCGGCAGATTCAACGTGTCCGGCTGCAGCGTGTAGTCGTCGCCAATCAGTTCGAGCTTGATCCAGTCGGTCTCGAACACCTCGCGCGCCATCTGCGCGGTGTTGATAACTTCCTGCGCAGTAAAGCAGCCGGCGGTATTGGGCAGCACCGGCACGCCGAGCGTGCGCAGCATCTGCCAGAACGCCTGGCCGCCAAGGGTCTGGCCCTCGGCATTGCCGACTGCGCTCTGGCGCCGCAGCGCCACGGTGATCATCGCGGGACGCGAGGCCTCGATCGCGGCCTCCAGCGTGGCCGGCGACGGATAGCGCGCGGTGCCGAGCAGCAGCCGCGACGCGAACGATTCGCCATAGAGCACGAACGGGTCGCGTAGTGTCTCGGCGGGTTCGAATGCCATGGTTCAGCCTCCGGTTACGGGTTGCACGAGGTCGATCTGGTCGCCGGCCGCAAGCGGCGTGGCCGCATGCGCGGCGCGCGGCACGAACTGGCCGTTGACGGCCGCCGCAAACGGCGGCGCAATGGCGGCCGCCGCTACCGCATCCGCCAGCGTGGCGGCATCGGCGAGTTCCAGCGAACGACCGTTGAGCAAAATTTCCATCATGCGTGGTATCAGTGAATCGTGTCGCCGCCGTCGATGACCGACGCCGCCGGCACGACAGCTTCGTAGTGCGCATCGAGCGCCGACTCGTCTACCGCTTCGATCATGCCGGGCCAGCGCAACGCCGCGGGCACCGCATGCGCGGCGAGGTCGCCGTTCAGCAGCGCGCGCACGACCTCGCACGCAGCTTCGGTCACGGCCGGCGAAATCATCCAGCCATGCCGGTACAAGCCGTTGACGCGCACCACGCGCGCCCCCTGCTCGACGCGGATCGACGGCAGATGGTCGGGCCGCGTGGGCCGCAGCTGCACATTGAGTTCGAGGACACGTGCCTCGCCAAACGCCGGATGCAGCGAATGCGCGGCGGATAACAGCTCCAGCGCCGAACGCACGCTCATGGGCGACTCGTCCTCGCTCTCGAGTTCGGTGGCGCCAATCACGTACATATCGTTCGGCTTGGGCGCGATATAGATCGGGTAACGCGGATGCAGCAGCCGCACCGGCCGATGCAGCGACACGTCGGGCGCGTGCACGCGTACCACCTCGCCGCGCAGTCCGCGCAACCCCGGCATCGCCCCACTCGTCTTGCCCTGCGTGCTGGCCGCTTGCGTAGTGACCGGGGTGGTGACCTGAGGCCATGCGGCACGCGCGCCAAGGCCGCGGCAGTCGAGCACGACGTTCGCGCGAATCCCCAGCGACGGCAACATGTGCTCGTCAACCTCGCCGACTTCCCACAGGCAATGCAGGCCTTCGGCAACAGCGCAGGAGAGCAGCGCGCGCATCGCGCCGCGATTGTCGATCTGCCCTTCTCCCTGCAGCAGCAGCCCCTGCGTAAAGCGACCCGCGAGATCGGGCTCCACCTCGGCCACGCCACGTCCGTCGAGCGTGCGCAGTTGCGCCGCGATCATCTCGGGCGGCGCCACCGCGCGCATGCGGCTCGTGAACATCGCTAGCTCGCCGCGATCGCGCGCATGCCACACCACGAGCGTGCCGTCCTGTTGAAAGAACACAGGATCGGGCAGCTCTTCGACCCAGCGTTTCCACAAGGTCAGGCTGGCCACGCCGAGATCCACGATGCGCCGCTCCGCGATGGCCGATTCGGCCAGCGGCGCGAGCATCGCGGCCGCGACGTACGCGGCCGAGCCGGTACCGTCGGGGCTACCGCGCTCGACCAGTGCCACGCGGGCACCGGCGCGCACGAGCAGCCAGGCGGATAACCGCCCGGCCAGGCCGCCGCCGAGAATGGCGACGTCATAGTACTGCGCTGCAGTCATCGGCTTACGAGTAGATCTTGCCGCCCTGACGGACGAACTCGATCGACTTCTCCTCCATGCCCTTCTGCGCGGCCGGCAACGATGCCGCGTAGTCGCGCACTTCCTGCGTGATCTTCATCGAGCAGAACTTGGGACCGCACATCGAGCAGAAATGCGCGATCTTGGCGCCTTCGGCCGGCAGCGTGGCATCGTGGAACGAACGCGCGCGCTCGGGATCGAGGCCGAGGTTGAACTGGTCTTCCCAGCGGAACTCGAAGCGCGCCTTCGACAGCGCGTTGTCGCGCAGCTGCGCACCGGGCCAGCCCTTGGCGAGGTCGGCCGCGTGCGCCGCGATCTTGTACGTGATGATGCCTTCGCGTACGTCCTCCTTGTCCGGCAGACCCAGGTGCTCCTTCGGCGTGACGTAGCACAGCATCGCGGTGCCCATCCAGCCGATGTTCGCGGCGCCGATGCCGCTCGTGATGTGGTCGTAGCCCGGCGCGATGTCGGTCACCAGCGGTCCGAGCGTGTAGAACGGGGCCTCGTAGCAATGCTTGAGTTCCTCGTCCATGTTCGCCTGGATGCGTTGCAGCGGCACGTGGCCCGGGCCTTCGATCATCACCTGTACGTCGTGCTCCCACGCCTTGGCGGTCAGTTCGCCGAGCGTGCGCAGTTCGCCGAACTGGGCGTCGTCATTCGAGTCCGCGATGCAACCCGGACGCAGGCCGTCACCGAGACTGAACGACACGTCGTACGCCTTCATGATTTCGCAGATCTCGTCGAAGTGCGTGTACAGGAAGTTTTCCTTGTGGTGGGCGAGGCACCACTTGGCCATGATCGAGCCACCGCGCGAGACGATGCCCGTCACGCGGTCGGCGGTCATCGGCACGTAGCGCAGCAGCACGCCAGCATGGATCGTGAAGTAGTCCACGCCCTGCTCGGCCTGCTCGATCAGCGTGTCGCGGAACATCTCCCACGTCAGGTCCTCGGCGATGCCGCCGGTCTTGTCCAGCGCCTGATAGATCGGCACCGTGCCGATCGGTACCGGCGAATTGCGCAGGATCCATTCACGCGTCTCATGAATGTGCTTGCCCGTGGACAGATCCATGATGGTGTCGGCGCCCCAGCGGATCGACCACACCATCTTCTCGACTTCCTCGGCCAGCGACGACGTCACCGCCGAGTTGCCGAGGTTGCCGTTGATCTTCACGCGGAAGTTGCGGCCAATGGCCATCGGCTCCAGTTCCACGTGGTTGATGTTGGCGGGGATGATCGCGCGGCCCGCGGCAATTTCCTTGCGCACGAACTCGGGCGTCATGTCCTCCGGACGCAGCGGCAGGTTGGCGCCGAGCGCGTTGCCCGGATGCTGGCGCAGCAGCGCGCGGTATTCGGCCTTGTCGTACAGCGCCTGCAGGTTCAGCGACTCGCGCAGCGCCACGTATTCCATCTCGGGCGTGATGATGCCGCGGCGCGCGTAGTGCATTTGCGACACATTGGCGCCCGGCTTGGCACGGCGCGGATTGGTCAGCTGCGCGAAACGCAGATGCGCGGTGGCCGGATCGTTCGCACGGGCCAGGCCGTACTCGGACGACAGGCCCGGCAGCACGATCGTATCGTTGCGCTCGTCGATCCATTTGGCGCGCACGGGCGGCAGACCGGACTTCAGGTCGATATGCACATCCGGATCGCTGTACGGACCCGAAGTGTCGTACACGGGAATCGGCGGGTTGGGCATGTCGCCCTTCTCGGTCTTCGTGGACGTCTGCAGGATCGTGCGCAGCGGCACGCGCAGATCCGGGCGGCTGCCCGTCAGATAGGTCTTGCTGGATGCCGGATAGGCGAATTTCTGGTCGAGATCGCTTTCGAGCGATTCGAAAGATGCGGCGGGGGCAGTACGGGCCATGAGTGTCGTCCTCTCTCTTGCGGGGATGGACGAAACCAGGAGCCCAGTGAGCCTGCCAGGGTCCCTGAGGGTCCGGAGGCGGAGCCCCGCGAGAAAGCGGGACTGGAGCAGTTCGGTTCTTACGTGAAACTTCCCACGCCGGTACTAGCCGGATCGGGTTCGAAGGGACTCTCTCAGCCGCACGGCCCATCCGTACGGCACCCCTGTTTCATCCAACGGGGTGAATTTAAGCACAAGGGGCCGCGCGCCGCCACCCGGAATTTTGTTTTAGCAGCATTGCGATGCGGTTTTGAATCTGCCCGCCCGGATGTTGCGCCGCGACATATTGATGCCGCCAGTTGCCGTACCATCGTGCCAGCCGCCCGCTCAGGAGACGTCATGACCACGGAAACCGCAGAGACGCATCGCGTGTTCAATCAGGTACCGGACCTCGCGCACTACAACCTGTTCGAGACCGATCCCGGCCTGCGCGCGGCGCTCGCGCGGCTGGGCGGCGGCTGGCACGCCGACGCGCTGTCCGCTTACGGCGCGCAGCTCGGCACTCCAGAAGTGCAGCATTGGGCAGCCGAAGCGAACCGGCTCACGCCTGAACTCCATACCCATAGCCGCACCGGCGAACGTATCGATGCCGTCACGTTTCAGCCCAGCTGGCATGCGCTGCTCGGCCTGCTGCGCGCGCAACAATTGCAGGCGCTGCCGTTCGCCGAGCCGCGACCGGGCGCGTGGGCCGCGCGCACGGCGGGCTACTTTCTGCAGGCACAGGTGGAATCAGGCGCGCTGTGCCCCGTCACCATGACCTTCGCGAGCATTCCGGTGCTGCGCAAGGAACCCGCGCTGTGGCGCGATCTGGAGCCGCGCCTGTTCGCGCGTGAGCACGACGCGCGCGACCTGCCCTGGCGCGACAAGTCCGCGATCATGATCGGCATGGGCATGACCGAGAAACAGGGCGGCTCCGACGTGCGCGCCAACACCACGGTGGCCACCCCTGTGCGCGGCGAGGGGCGCGGTGCCGAGTACGCGCTGACCGGGCACAAGTGGTTTTTCTCCGCGCCGATGTGCGACGCGCACCTCGTGGTGGCGCGCATGGGCGCCGCCGACGGCCCGATCTCCTGCTTCTTCGTCCCGCGTTTCCGCGACGACGGCAGCAAGAACCCGATCCTGATTCAGCGGCTCAAGGACAAGCTCGGCAATCGTTCCAACTCGAGCAGCGAAGTCGAGTTCCGCGACGCCACCGGCATTCTCATTGGCGAGGAAGGCCGCGGCATTCCGACCATTATCGAGATGGCCACCAGCACGCGGCTCGACTGCGTGATCGGCAGCGCCGCGCTGCTGCGCGCGGGCCTGGTGCAGGCCGTGCATCACGCGCGTCACCGTCAGGCCTTCGGCCGGCTGCTGGCCGACCAGCCGCTGATGCGCAATGTGCTGGCCGACCTCGCGCTCGAGAGCGAAGCCGCCACGCTGCTGATGATGGCGCTGGCTGATGCGTTCGAGCGCGCCGACAACAATCCGGACGATGGGCTGGCGGCCGCGTGGAAGCGCGTGATCACGCCGGCCGCCAAGTTCTGGATCTGCAAGCGCGCGCTGGAGGCCACCGGCGAAGCGATGGAAGTGTGGGGCGGCAACGGCTACGTCGAGGATGGCCCAATGGCACGCCTTTATCGCGAAGCCCCGGTCAACTCGATCTGGGAGGGCTCGGGCAACATCATGTGCCTCGACGTATTGCGCGCGCTGCAGCGCAATCCCGACGATGGCGCGCGCATCCTGCAGGACCTCGCACGACTGTCCAACGGACACGCGGCCGTGCGCGCTGAGCTCGCCTCGCTGCAGGCGATGCTGCGCCAGGCGCCCGAACAGTTGGAAGCCGGCGCGCGGCGCTTCGCGCAAGGGCTTGTGCTCACCGCGCAGGCCGCGCTGATGCTCGCGCATGCCGATGCGGGAGTTGGCGCGGAAGCCGCCGAACAGTTCGTCGCGAGCCGGCTCGGCCGTCAGCATGGCCGCGTGTTCGGCACGCTCGATGGCGACCCTGCTCTGCTGCATCGGATCGTCGGGCACGCGTGCCCGTGAGGGGTTGCACAGGGGGCTGATTGGGCCGCGCATGCACCGCTTTCGGGCACGCCGGTACGTGGCTCAAGTCTGTTCAGACGGTGTCCGTAAACACAGTGGCGTTCTCCCGGCATGTGCATGGTCATGCCACCGGGCAGGACATGGACATCTCCGTCGTCAAAGCCCAATGAACCTCAGCAAACGTCTGCTTCTCACGCTATCCATCGCAATCCTTGCCCTGCTTTTTGTCGGGCTCGGTGGCATCTGGCAACTCAACCAATCCGAACAACGCTTCGAATATTTCAACGACAACACGCTGGCAAGCGTGCGACATCTGAACGAGGTCGTCGACGCGTTCAGCGATATGCGCGTGGCCTCACTGCAGCACGCCATGACCGACGATATCGTCGCCAAAGGCAACGCCGAGCAGAAGATCGGCGCGGCCGACAAGCGCTTCGACGAGGTACTCTCCCGCTACGAGCGCGACGACATCTCCGATGAGACCGATCGCAAGCTGCTGGCCGCCGATCGCGATGCCGCGAAGAGCTACCGCGCGGCGCGCGTGAAATTCCTCGACAAGTCCAACAACAATGACTACGCGGCCTCGCAGGAAATGGCGACCACGGGCGAGCTCAACACGAGCGCCACCGCGCTGCGCAAGGCCATCGACGAGCATCTGACCTACAACACGAAACTCGGTGCCGATGCCGTGGCGCAGAACGCGTCGCAGCATCGCTGGACCGTGCGCGTGTTCGTGCTCGTGATCGGGGTGTCCGCGCTGTTTCTCGCGTGGATGGCCATCACGCTGTACCGTCGCATTCATCAAAGCCTCAACGACATTCAGCGCACACTCGAGTACGTGAGCGAATCGCTCGACCTCGACCGCCGCGCGCATGTCGGCCGTCTCGACGAGATCGGCCTGACCGCGCAGGCGTTCAACGCGCTGATCGCGCGCGTGTCCCATGCCATGCGCGATGTGCGGCAGTCGAGCGAATCGGTAGGGGTCGCGGCGGCGCAGATCGCCGCCGGCAATACCGACCTCTCGGCGCGTACCGAGCAACAGGCCGCGTCGCTCGAGGAAACCGCGTCGAGCATGGAGGAGCTGACCACCACCGTGCGTCAGAACGCCGAAAACGCACGACAGGCCAATGCACTGGCCACCAGCGCCGCCGATGTCGCCGACACTGGCAGCCATGCGGTCAGCGAGATGGTCGGCACCATGGGCGAGATCAGCGGCAGTTCGACGCGCATCGCCGAGATCACGAGCCTGATCGAGGGCATCGCGTTCCAGACCAATATCCTCGCGCTCAACGCCGCCGTGGAAGCCGCGCGCGCGGGCGAGCAGGGACGCGGCTTTGCCGTGGTGGCGGGCGAGGTGCGCAGTCTCGCGCAACGCTCCTCCACGGCAGCCAAGGAGATCAAGGAGCTGATCGAAGCGTCGGTCACCACAGTCCAGACCGGCTCGGCGCAGGCGCAGCGGATGGGCACCACGATGGACGAGATCCGGCAGGCCGTGAAACGCGTGGCGGACATCATCGCGGAGATCTCGGCGGCGTCGCAGGAGCAGAGCGCCGGCATCGATCAGGTCAATCACGCGGTGGGCCAGATGGATCAGGTAACGCAGCAGAACGCGGCGCTGGTCGAAGAAGCCGCCGCGGCCGCGCAGTCGCTCGACGAGCAGGCCCGCCGGATGCGCGAGACCGTGGCGCAGTTCCAGATGCGGGATGGGAACGACTCCGGTGCTTACGGTGATGGCGACGGTGGCAACGCAAGCGGCACGCCGCCCGCGCGCCAACTCGTCAATCGGCTTCCGCGACCTCGCGGAGCCTGAGCATCACGCGTGGCGCGTAGCGGATGAGGTCGTGCGCGCGCTCGCCGATCATGATCGCGGGCGCATTCGTATTGCCGCCGACCAGCGTCGGCATGACCGACGCATCGACCACGCGCAACCCCTCCACGCCACGGACCCGCAACTGTGGGTCCACCACGGCCATCGCATCCATGCCCATGCGGCAGGTGCCCACCGGATGGTAGATGGTGTCCGCATGCGCGCGGATATGCGCGCGCGCGGCATCGTCATCGCTGCCATCCAGACGTAGCGCGCCGGAATAGAGTTCGCGGCCCCCAAAGCTCGCGAGCCGCGGCTGCGCAAAGATCTCGCGCACGATCTTGAGGCCCGTCAGCATGTCATCGAGATCCGCGGGATCCGACAGGTAGTGCGGATCGATGCGCGGCGCCTCGCGCATGTCGGCGGCGCGCAGTCGCACCTCGCCGCGGCTGCGCGGACGCAGCACGCATACGTGGCACGAATAGCCATGGCCGAGATTGATGTGGCGCATATGATCGTCCGCCATACCCACCACGAAATGCAGTTGCAGATCCGGCTCGGCCAGATTCGGATGACTGCGCACAAAGCCGCCCGCCTCCGCGAAGTTGGAGGTGAGCATGCCCGAGCGTTCCTGCCGATAACGGCGCATCTCGCCCATCATCCGGCCAATGGCCCGGAACGACACGCCGAACAGATCGGTAGTCGCCACGCGCTTGTGCATGGCGATATCGACGTGATCCTGCAGATTGGCACCCACACCCGGCAAGTCATGCACGAGCGCAATGCCATGCTCGCGCAGATGCGCGGCAGGACCGACGCCGGACGCCATCAGTAGTTGCGGCGAGCCAAACGTGCCGGCCGCGACGATCACCTCGCGGCGCGCGCGCAGCACATGCTCGCGGCCGTCCTGCAGCACCACCACGCCCACCGCGCGGCGGCCCTCGAACAGGATGCGCCGCACCTGCGTATCGGTCAGCACGTGCAGATGCGAGCGGCCGCCGTTATGTGCGCGGTCCGCGACGTTGCCGCCATGCAGGTAAGCGCGCGCGGCATTCCAGCGTTCGCCGTCGTGCTGGGTCACCTGATACCAACCCACACCTTCCTGCTCCACGCCATTGAAATCGTCATTGCGCAGATGGCCGGCCTGCTCGGCGGCCTCGATGAAATGCGCACCGAACGGATTCGGCGTACGCAGATCGCTCACGTGCAGCGGACCGGTACCGCCGTGGATCGGATCGTCGTCGTGTCCGGCCACGCGCTCGTTGCATTCCGCGCGACGGAAATACGGCAGCACGTCGTCCCAGGCCCAGCCGTCGCAACCCGCGCTGGCCCAGTCGTCGTAGTCGGTCGGGCGTCCGCGCGTGTAGACCATGGCATTGATCGACGAGCTTCCGCCGAGGCCACGCCCGCGCGGCTGATAGCCGCGGCGGCCATCGAGGCCAGCCTGCGGTACGGTTTCAAAGCCGTAGTTGCGCGCGCCCGCGCGCGGCAGAATCGCGGCGGCGGCGGCCGGCATGCGCACCAGTGCGTGATGGTCGTGCCCGCCGGCCTCGATCAGCGCGATGGTGTCGCGACCGCTGTCGGCCAGGCGGCCGGCCAGCGCGCAGCCCGCCGAACCGGCGCCCACGACGAGATAGTCAAAACTGGTGGTGTCCATCCGTCCCCTCGTGTGTTATCGGGTCGGCCCCGTGGAGCGCTGCCAAGGTGCCAGGTCACGAAAATCCAGTGTAGGCGCTTGGCCGAACGCGGTGAAGACGCCAAACGGACTACCGCGGCCGTCGGCGTTTGGTAGCGCGCCTCCATTGTTATTGGGCGGCGGCTGACTTATGGTGTCGGGCTGGATGCGATAGGAATCCTCTCATGATAAGAGAACTGCCCGCCACGCCGTCACTGTCGTCACAGTTCGATGCGATGCGTGCCGCGTCGCGCCACGACCAGTACCCGGACTGGTCCGTGCGCGCGGATCGGCTACGGCGGCTGCGCGCGCTGGTGCTCGATCACCAGCCGGCGCTGGCGGAAGCCATCGATGCGGATTTCACCCAGCGTCCGCGCCAGGAAACCGCGCTGCTCGAAGTCTTTCCCAGCATCGCG
The DNA here is from genome assembly GCF_914271485.1 of Cupriavidus pampae. Lineage (GTDB taxonomy): Bacteria > Pseudomonadota > Gammaproteobacteria > Burkholderiales > Burkholderiaceae > Cupriavidus > Cupriavidus pampae. The sequence goes on along the minus strand of NZ_CAJZAG010000006.1, from coordinate 453,269 downwards.
GGCATCGATGATGCACTGCGGCATGGCAAGCGCTGGATGCGGCCGCGGCGCGCGCACACGGGGCTATGGTTCCTGCCCGGTCGCTCGCGGCTGGTGCCTCAGCCGCTCGGTGTCATCGGCATCGTGGTGCCGTGGAACTATCCGCTGTATCTGGCCATGGGGCCGCTGGTGGGCGCGCTCGTCGCGGGCAATCGCGCGATGATCAAGCTGTCGGAGTACACGCCCCGCTTCGCGGCGTTGTTCGAGGCCCTGATCCATCGCGCATTCGCGCCGGACGAGGTGGCCGTGATCAACGGCGATGCCGACGTGGCACGGCAGTTCTGCACACTGCCGTTCGATCATCTGCTGTTCACGGGATCTACCGCGGTAGGGCACGAGGTCATGCGCGCGGCCGCCACCCATCTGACGCCGGTGACGCTTGAACTCGGCGGCAAGTCGCCGGCGATCATCGGTCCCGATGCCGATCTCGAGCACGCGGTGGAGCGCATTCTCGTGGGCAAACTCGTCAATGCGGGGCAGACGTGCATCGCGCCCGATTACGTGCTGGTGCCGAATGCGCAGCGCGAACGCTTCGTGCACGCCGCCGTGCGCTGCGTGGCGCGGCTCTATCCCGACCTCGCGCGTAATGGCGACTACACGAGCATCATCAGCGCGCGGCATTTCGCGCGGCTGCAATCGATGGTGAGTGCGGCGGAGGCCGCCGGCGCGCAACGTGTCGCGCTCAGCGACGCCGCGCCGGACGCGCAGGCCCGGCGCTTTCCGCCCGAGCTGCTGCTCGACGTACCCGACGATGCAATGGCCATGCAGGAGGAGATCTTCGGTCCGGTGCTACCGGTCGTCGGCTACGACACGCTCGATGCGGCCATCGGGTACGTGAACGCGCGACCGCGACCGCTCGCGCTGTACGTATTCGACCGCCGCCGCGCGCACGTCGACGCCGTCACGCAGCAGACCGTGGCCGGTGGCGTCACCGTCAACGACACGCTGTTCCATATCGCCCAGGACGATCTGCCCTTCGGTGGCGTCGGTGCCAGCGGCATGGGTGTCTATCACGGCGCGGCAGGCTTCGAGACCTTCTCGAAGCTCAAGCCGGTGTTTCTGCAAGCGCGCCTGAACGGCGCGGGCCTGCTCAAGCCGCCCTACGGCAAGCGTTTCGAGGCCATGCTGAAGCTGCTGATCCGATAGACGACTGGCCGTGCGGCGTTAAGCCGCCACCATGGGCCGCCCCAGCATGCGCGAGAGCACGGCTTCGGGCGAATGGGTGTGGTCGCCGATCGCCTTCGGATCCAGGTAGATCGTCTGCTCCATCATCGCCTTGCCGCGCAGCGCCGCGTGCAGCAACTGATCGCTGAACACGATCCACGTGGCGCCCGGCGGGAACTGGAACTCCTGCTGCGGCACGGTCTTCTGGTAGTCGAGATCGGCCTTGGCGAGGTCGTGCAACTGCAGCATGCGGTGGTCGTACTCCGAGCGCAGTCGCTTGGTGACATGCAGCTGCTTCATCAGCCATGCCTGACCGGGCCACATGCCGTGCGTCTTCGGCACGAAGCGCGCGGCGAAGTCGGCGAACGGCTCACCCACGCGCCATACGCGCGGCGCCTGCGGGTCGATGTTGTGAAACACGCGCAGCAACCGCTTGCCGAGCATCGGATTCGACGGGAACGAGTCCACGTGCAGGCGCGTGTCGTCCTTGCGCCAGCTGACCGGACGCCCGGCGATCTCGCTCGGGCGCAGCGACGTGCCCGCGCGCACCATGTGCGGCGCGTACTCGGGAAACAGGGAATGGATCAGCGCCTCGCTGGACTCCGCGTAGCGCTTGATCAGCGCATGGATGTCGGCGAGGTCCTGCGCGCTGCCCGCGGCACCGCGCACCGCATCCTCGTTCGGACGCAGATTGATGTTCTTGGACTTGCCATCCGACCAACGGCTGTCGAGGAAGCGCTCCTCGCCGGGCTGGAAACGGAAATGGAGATCGGGGAAATACAGCACCGCCCCCTGCTCGAGCTCACGGCGCAGTTGCGCGCGCGTTTCGGCACTGACGGCTGGGGCCCAGTCGGTATAGGGCTGCGTGCGGATCAGGTCCAGACCACCGGTGGTGGTCTGTGCGGGCGTGGCGACGGTCATGGCGAACTCGAAGACAGAAGTTGCCCGGATTCTACTACCGTCGCCGGCTACCTCGGCATCGCACCCCTCTCCCGTGCGGGAGAGGGGCGGTACGGCAATTACAGACCGGCGGCAGCGCGCAGGATAGCGGCCTTGTCGGTCGCTTCCCACGAGAACTCCGGCTCTTCGCGGCCAAAGTGGCCGTAGGCGGCGGTCTTCTGGTAGATCGGACGCAGCAGGTCCAGCATCTGCACGATGCCCTTCGGACGCAGGTCGAAGTGCTCCTGCACGAGCTCGGCGATCTTTTCGTCCGAGATCTTGCCGGTGCCTTCGGTGTACACGGTCACGTTGATCGGGCGGGCCACGCCAATGGCGTAGCTCACCTGCACCTGGCACTGACGCGCAATGCCGGCGGCCACGATGTTCTTGGCCACGTAGCGCGCGGCATAGGCGGCCGAGCGGTCAACCTTCGACGGATCCTTGCCCGAAAACGCACCGCCGCCGTGCGGCGAAGCACCGCCGTACGTGTCGACGATGATCTTGCGGCCGGTCAGGCCGCAATCGCCTTGCGGGCCACCGATCACGAAACGGCCGGTCGGGTTCACCAGGTACTTGGTTTCCTTGAGCATGCTGGCCGGAATCACGGGCTTGATGATCTCTTCGATCACCGCTTCGCGAATCTGGTCCTGCGTCACGTCCGGGTGATGCTGGGTCGACAGCACCACGGTGTCCACGCTGTGCGGACGACCATCGACGTAGCGCACGGTCACCTGCGACTTGGCGTCGGGACGCAGCCACGACAGGCGGCCATCGCGGCGCAGTTGCGACTGGCGCTCGACCAGGCGGTGCGAATAGTAGATCGGGAACGGCATCAGTTCGGGCGTCTCGTCGCACGCATAGCCGAACATCAGGCCCTGGTCACCGGCACCCTGGTTCAGGTAGTCGTCCGAAGCGCGGTCAACACCCTGGGCGATATCCGGCGACTGCTTGTCGTAGGCGACCAGCACGGCGCAACCCTTGTAGTCGATACCGTAGTCGGTGTTGTCGTAACCGATGCGCTTGATGGTGTCGCGTGCGACCTGGATGTAGTCGACGTTCGCGGACGTCGTGATCTCGCCAGCCAGCACCACGAGGCCGGTGTTGCACAGCGTTTCGGCGGCCACGCGCGCGTACTTGTCCTGCGCGAGAATCGCGTCGAGGACGGCGTCCGAAATCTGATCAGCGACTTTGTCGGGATGGCCTTCGGAAACCGATTCCGAAGTAAAGAGGAAGTCGTTTGCCACGAGATGTATCTCCAGGGTTGGCAGGTTGCTATTGCGTGCCAGCCTTGGAAACAATGCGGCGACGCTTTAGCGGTATTTAACGGCTTTGGCATGCGGTTCATGTAGACCCGGATGCCACCGTATCGCCCCGCAAGTTGTCAGTTAACTCGGCGATAGGCGGTATTATACGCGCCTGCTGGCGCCAATGCAGTGCGCCAATGGAACCGGCCGCACATGACCCTTTCGCCGACTCGCCTCGGCAGTGGGCCAAAACCGGTGCCATCCCCTTATTTGCCTTGTTTTATGGATCTTCCCGGCCTTCCGAGGTGGTCGGGGGGTAGTCGGCGACTTCGGTCGGCGCCTCCCCCCACGATCCGGATATTGCCCCTTTCGGCATCATGACTTTTCTCTTCTGGCTGATTTCCCGCTTGCCCCTGCGCGTGCTCCACGCCATCGGCGGTGCCTTGGGGCTGCTGGTGGCGCGCCTGCCCGGCCGCTACGGCCGCCGACTCAAGGAAAACTTCCTGCACGCGTATCCGGATGCGACCGAGGCACAACTCGCGGAAGCCGCGCGCTCCACCGGTCGCATGATCGTCGAGATGCCGTATTTCTGGAGCCGCAAGCGCATCACCGTGCCCCTGCTCGACTTTGACGAAGGCTGGGCCGAGGTGGTGCGACTTCAGTCGCGCGGCAAGGGCGTGATCATCCTGACGCCACATTTCGGCTGCTTTGAGGTGCTGCCGCAGTCGCTCGCCTCCCTGCGCCCGCTGACCGCACTCTTCAAGCCTCCACATCAGCCGTGGCTGCGCGACTTCGTCGAGCGTATGCGCACACGTCCCAACCTCGCCATGGCGCCCGCCAATCCGCGTGGCGTACGTATGCTGGTCAAGGCGCTGCGTCGGGGCGAGCCAATCGGCATTCTGCCGGACCAGGTGCCGAGCGGCGGAGAAGGCACATGGGCACCTTTTTTCGGCAAGCCCGCCTACACCATGACGCTCGTGCACCGTCTGCAACAGATGAGCGGCGCGCCGGTCATTATCGTCACGGCCGAGCGGCTGCCGCGGGGTGGCGGCTACCGCAATCATCTGCGCGTGGTGTGCGACGGCATGCTGCCCGAAGATCCATCGGCCGCCGCGGCCATCATCAACGCGTCTATCGAGGAGGTGATCTCGGTGGCGCCGACGCAGTATCTGTGGGGCTACAACCGCTACAAGACCCCGGCTGGCGCGGGCAAGCCAGACGAGGTCGCCAGCGCCGCCACGGCATCAACGCCTACAGAAACCCATTCATGAGTCGCCTCTTTACCTGGTTGGGCATCGCGTTCCTGACGCTGCTCGGCAAACTGCCCTACCCGCTCGTCGCCCGCTTCGGCGAGGGGCTCGGCGGCCTGCTCCACAAGCTGCCGCACGGCCGCCGGAAGGTGGTCGAGGCCAATCTGCGCCTGTGCTTCCCGGACAAGACCGAGGCCGAGATCGCCGCGATGTCGCGCGACGTGTTCCGCAACATCTTCCGCAGCTTCGCCGAACGCGGCATCTTCTGGACCGGCAGCGAGGCGCAGATGCGCCGATGGGTGCAGATCGACGATCAGGCGGACCTTGTCGCGCTCGACGGCACGCCGCACATTCTGGTGACGATGCACTTGTCGGGCGTGGAGGCTGGCGCGATCCGGCTGACCATCCATCTGCGCGATCACGTCGGCCGCTCGGGCGCATCGCTCTACACGAAGCAGAAGAACGCACTGTTCGACGACTTCCTCAAGCATGCGCGCGGACGCTTTGGCGCCAACATGATCTCTCGCAACGACAGCGCGCGCGAGATCCTGCGCAGCCTGAAGAAGGGCGAAGCGCTGCAGCTGATCTCCGATATGGACTTCGGCGAGCGCGACTCCGAATTCGTGCCGTTCTTTGGCGTGGAAGCGCTGACGCTGAATGTGGTGTCGCGGCTTGCGCGGCTGACCGGCGCCAAGGTGGTACCGATCTACACCGAGATGCTGCCTGACTATCAGGGCTACGTGCTGCATATCCTGCCGGCGTGGGAGAACTATCCCGGTGCCAGCGTGACCGAGGACACGCGTCGCATGAACGCGTTCTTCGAGGATGCGATCCGCCCGCGCGTGACCGAGTACTACTGGGTCCACAAGCGCTTCAAGCATCGCCCCGAGGGCGAGCCGGAAATTTACTGAGACAGTAGAATGACGGGCATGAAACTCCAGTTCACCAAGATGCACGGCGCCGGCAACGACTTCGTCGTGCTGGACGGCATCAACCAGAAGCTCGACCTGACCGAGGCCCAGTGGCGCGCGCTCGCGAGCCGGCATTTCGGCATTGGCGCGGACCAGATCCTGATCGTCGAGCCCTCCACGCGCGACGATGTCGATTTCCGCTACCGCATCTTCAATTCGGATGGCGGCGAAGTGGAGCACTGCGGCAACGGCGCCCGCTGTTTCGTGCGTTTCGTCACCGACAAGGGCATGACGGACAAGCGCTCGGTGCGCGTCGAGGTGATGAACGGCGTGATCACGCTCACGCTGCAGGACGATGGCCAGGTCACCGTGGACATGGGTGCCCCCGAGCTGGTGCCCGCGCGCGTGCCGTTCCTCGCCGAGGGCGTGGCGACGCGCACCGAAGGCGACGACACGCTGTTCGGGCTCGAGATCAATGGCCGCACGGCGTGGTTGTCGGTGGTCTCGATGGGCAATCCGCATGCGGTGCAGGTCGTGGACGACGTCGAAACGTTCCCGGTGCTGCAGGACGGCCCCGTGATCGAGCATCACGCCACGTTTCCGAAGCGCGTCAACGCGGGCTTTATGCGCATCGTCGATCGCCACACGATCGATCTGCGCGTGTTCGAGCGCGGCGCCGGCGAGACGCTGGCCTGCGGCACGGGCGCATGCGCGGCCGTGGTGGCCGGCATTCGGCGCGGCCTGCTGGACTCTCCGGTCAAGGTCAACACACATGGTGGCGCGCTGAGCATCGCGTGGGATGGCGCGGAACAGCCGGTACGCATGACCGGTCCGGCCACGACCGTGTTCGAAGGGACCATTGACCTGACGACCCTGCCGGCCTGACCATAGGGGCGCCGCCACGGGTTGCCGTGGCCTCTGATGGAGCGCCCCGATGCCGCTGGACGATTTCCGCATTACCTCTGGCAAGTCATTCCGCCTTGCCGATCATGCCGCCGACAGCAAGCCGCTGTCGCGTGGCGACAAGACCGCCGACCTCGAACGCCTGACCGAGCTGTCCGAATGGCTCGACACCCAGCAGGACATCTTCTACGCGCAACACAACCGCAAGCTGCTTGTGGTCCTGCAGGGCATGGACACCAGCGGCAAGGACGGGACCGTGCGCGGCGTGTTCCGCAGCTTCGATCCCCTTGGCCTGCGCGTGGTCAGTTTCAAGGCGCCGACCGCCGAGGAACTTGCGCGCGACTACCTGTGGCGCGTGCACGCGCAGGTGCCCCGGCTAGGCGAAATCGCGGTGTTCAATCGCAGCCACTATGAGGACGTGCTGATCACGCGCGTGCACGGGTGGATCGATGAAGACGAATGCGAACGGCGCTACAAGCAGATCCGCGCGTTCGAGACGCTGCTGACCGGAACCGGCACCACGATCGTGAAGTGCTTCCTCCATATATCGAAGGGCGAGCAGAAGGCACGACTGGAGTCGCGCCTGGCCGATCCGCAGAAACACTGGAAGTTCGATCCGAAGGACCTCGAGGAGCGGCAGTACTGGAAGGACTACGAGGTCGCCTACGAGGCGGCGATCGCGGCCACCAGCACGCCCGAATGCCCGTGGTACATCGTGCCGGCCGACTCGAAGACCCATCGCAACCTGATGGTCGCCGAGATCCTGGCCGACGTGTTCAAACGGCTCAAGCCCGAGTACCCGCCGCCCAACCCGGAACTCGCCAAGCTGAAGGTGACCTGAGGGTGACCTGAGGGTGACCTGAGGGCGAGCTGAACGCAACTGGCGCGCGCGCTCAGTCTTCCCCGTTGCCGCGATGCACGTCGTGCGTCACGAACGGATGATCGGGCCCGGGAATCGCCAGCCAGTGCGGATGCTTGAGCGTGTCGCGGATATCGTCGAGCCCGCTGGCCCAGTGCTCGTGCATGGTCAGCGCGCCGAACTGGTAGTCCTTCGAGCTGCCCTCGAACGACTTGTCGCGATAGATCAGCTGGATCACGTTGCGGCGCGCGTCGCAGGCGTGATCGGCCGCCTTGCGGTAGGCCGGATCATCGCGCTTCGACGGCGGCACCAGCGTCATCAGCTCGCTGAGCATGCGCCGGTAGTTCTGCTGCTCGCGCATGACGTCGGTGATCGCGCGCGTGCGGCTCGAATACTGGATGTCCTTCTGACGCTCGGCCACGTCGAGCAGGCTGTGCGGCAGCTTGCCACGCGCGCTCCACAGGTCCACCTGAAAGATCAGCGCATCGCGCCGCGGCTGCGCGGTCAGCACCTCCTGCAGCGGCGTGTTCGAGACGAGGCCACCGTCCCAGTAGTACTCACCATCGATCTCGACGGCCGGAAAGCCCGGCGGCAACGCGCCCGACGCCATGAAATGCTCGGGGCGCAGCCGCGTGCGCGTGTTGTCGAAGTACGCGAAATTGCCGGTGCGCACATTGACCGCGCCTACCGAGACGCGCATCTCGTGCGGACGGTTGAGCCGGTCGAAATCGGCAAAGCGTTCGAGCGTGGCCTTTAGTGGCGAGGTGTCGTAGTAGCTGGCGTTACCGGCATCGGCGCCGCGATTCCATACGTCCATCAGCGAGCGCGGCGTGAAGAAGCCGCGCTGCCCCTCTACCAGCGCTCGTGCCGCGTGGATGCTGTCGAACCAGATGCGCATGGGCTCGGGCCAGTTCGGCGCAGCCTCGGTCAGCATGTCTACCGGCAATCCCGGCAACCACGGCTGCTGGCAGATGTACTCCCAGAACGCGCGCAGCTGCGCCACACGGGTCTCGGGTGGGTTGCCGGCGATGATCGCCGCGTTGAGCGCGCCAATCGAGATGCCGGCGATCCAGTTCGGATGGATGCCGCCTTCGGACAGGCCCTGATATACGCCAGCCTGATAGGCACCAAGCGCGCCACCGCCCTGCAGCACAAGCGCGCGCACGGCATAGGAATCGTGCGCGGGGCCGTGGCCGGGACGGGCTTCGGGCGCGCAATGCTCGGGCGGGAGATCATCGGCCTTGCCGTTGCGCGCGCGGGCAGTCTTGGCCCCCGCGCCCGTGCCCGCGCCTTTGCCCACTTTCGCCCGGGCCTTGGCCGCGGCGGTTTTGGCCGGTGCTCTTGCCGAGGTAGTTTTCTTCGCCGGTGCCAGCATGGCTGGCGACGCGGAATCCTGCGGGGCAGGCCCCTGCTCGCCGACTTCCCGCTCGACCGCCGCTACCTGTTTCTGCCGCTTGTCCGCCACGCGCTGCTCCCCATGCTGTCAGAACCCGAACCGCCCCGGGCCCGTGGCCCGGGCGGGAAAGTCGTCAGACGCCGTAGCGCTGACGATATGCCGCAACCGCCTCGCGATGCGTGCCGAGCGAGCCATCCTGCGAGGCATCGAGATACGCGAGCAGATCCTTGAGGCTCGCGATCGCGATCACCGGCACGCCGTATTCGCGCTGCACATCCTGCACGGCCGAATGCGTGCCGATATTGTCCGCCGTCCCGCTCTTTTCCATACGGTCGAGCGCGATCAGCACGGCGGCCGGCTCGGCCCCCGCGGCACGAATCATCTGCATCGACTCGCGCACCGAGGTGCCCGCCGAGATCACGTCGTCGATGATCACCACCTTGCCGCTCAGCTTGGCGCCGACCAGCGTGCCGCCCTCGCCGTGGTCCTTGGCTTCCTTGCGGTTGTAGGCAAAGCCCACATCGCGGCCCATGCCGGCAAGCGCCACCGCGGTGGCGGAGGCGAGCGTGATGCCCTTGTACGCTGGCCCGAACAGCACGTCGAACTGCACGCCCGAAGCCAGCAGGGTTTTCGCATAGAATTGCGCCACCTGACCGAGCATCGCCCCCTGATTGAACAGGCCAGCGTTGAAGAAATACGGTGACTTGCGACCTGCCTTGGTCACGAACTCGCCGAAGGACAGCACGCCCGCGTCGAGCGCGAAGCGAATGAAGGTCTGGCTCAGGTCAGCCGTCAGGTCGGCCGTCATGTCGCCTGTCGTGTCGCCGGGGGTCGTCTGCTGCGTCATCTTTTCTCTCTGAATACTAAAATTTCCCGAGATGTTACGGATTATCAGCGCCAACCTCAACGGCATCCGCTCCGCCTCCAAGAAAGGCTTCTTCGACTGGATGGGCAAGCAGGACGCGGACATGGTCTGCGTGCAGGAGCTCAAGGCCCAGGCCGCCGACATGACCGACGCCTTTCTGGCCCCGCACGGCTATCACGGCTTTTTCCACTATGCCGAGAAGAAAGGGTACAGCGGCGTCGGCCTCTACACCCGTCACAAGCCCGAACGCGTCATCACCGGCTTCGGCAACCCCGAATTCGACAATGAGGGCCGTTACGTCGAGGTGCAGTATCCGCACCTTGCGGTAATTTCGGTCTACGTGCCATCCGGCTCCAGTTCAGAGGACCGCCAGCTCGCCAAGTTCCGCTTCATGGAGGCGTTTCTGCCCCACCTGCTGCAATTGAAGGCCAGCGGCCGCGAGATCGTACTGTGTGGCGACGTGAACATCGCCCACAAGGAAATCGACATCAAGAACTGGAAGGGCAACCTCAAGAACTCCGGTTTCCTGCCCGAGGAACGCGCGTGGATCGGCGCGCTGTTCGACAGCCACGGCTACGTCGACGTGTTCCGCCAGCTCGACCCACGCCCCGAGCAGTACACGTGGTGGAGCAACCGCGGGCAGGCCTACGCCAAGAACGTCGGCTGGCGCATCGACTATCACCTGACCACGTCGAAGATCGCCGCCACCGCCAAGGCCTGCGCGATCTACAAGGACGAGAAATTCAGCGATCACGCGCCGTTGTCGATCGATTACGACTACCCCCTGTAGTCTGGCAAAGCGCCGGTTGCGGCACTGCCGCGCCGGCCGCCTGCCGTGACGCGCACGGGCAAACCCGGACAGCTGTCACGCAACCTCGTTACAATGCGGGTTCCTCGCATTTTTCAGAGTGAGACCGCCATGGTTTTCAAAGTGTTCGTCGATGGTCAGGAAGGCACCACCGGTCTCCGGCTGCTCGACTATCTCTCGGGTCGCTCCGATGTGGAGCTGCTGCGCATTGCCGATGACAAGCGCAAGGATCCGGCAGAACGCGCACGCTTCCTCAATGCGGCGGACGTCGCATTCCTGTGCCTGCCCGACGTGGCGTCGCGCGAAGCCGTGTCGCTGGTGACCAATCCGAATACCTGCGTGATCGACGCCAGCACGGCGTTCCGTACCTCGGACGATTGGGCCTACGGCCTGCCAGAACTCACGCGCGGCCAGCGCGAGAAGGTGCGCGCGAGCAAGCGCATCGCCGTGCCGGGCTGCCACGCGAGCGCGTTCATCCTGGCCGTGCGTCCGCTGGTCGAAGCCGGCCTGCTGCCGCGCGACTATCCGGTCACGGCGTTCTCGCTGACCGGTTACAGCGGCGGCGGCAAGAAGATGATTGCCGAGTTCGAAGCCGGCGGTAACCCGAAGCTTCAGAGCCCGCGTCCGTACGCACTCGGCCTTGCGCACAAGCACCTGCCCGAGATGCGCGTACAGGGCGGCCTGTCGCAGGCGCCGATCTTCAACCCGATCGTCGGCAACTTCCTCAAGGGTCTGGCGGTGACGGTGCCGGTATTCCCGGCGCTGCTGTCGCGCAAGGCCGATGCCGAGGCCATCCTCGACATCTACCGCAAGCACTATGAAGGCGAGCAGTTTGTGCGCGTGCATCCGTTCAACAGCGACGCCAACCTCGACGAGGGCTTCTTCGACGTGCAGGCGAGCAACGACACCAACCGGGTCGATCTGTTCGTGTTCGGCAACGGCGAGCAGCTGAACCTGATCGCGCGCCTCGACAACCTGGGCAAGGGTGCGGCCGGTGCGGCGGTGCAATGCATGAACGTGCATGTCGGTGCCGACGAGGCGACTGGCCTGAACGCGTAAGTCTGTGTTGCCCTAGGAAAAAACGCCGGTTCGTCCGGCGTTTTTTTGTTTTGCGTCCACTTTGACGCGTCGTCTTATTTCTGCGGTGCCGCGCCCGCCGGCGCCTTCTTGAGCGGGTGCATGCGGTCCTCGTCGCCCTCGTCCACCGGCGCATCGCCGAGGTTGGTCATGTTGGTGTGATGCTCGGGCAGCATCTCCATCGGCATGTCCATCGAGCGCGCGTAGAGCCGCAACGCCTCCTTCATATGCTTTTCCAGTACCGCGATACGACTACGGCCGGACGGGTGCGTGGACAGCATCTCCTCGCCGGGATCGAGCATCGTGCCCATCTTGCGCCAGAGCGTGATCGACGCGCGCGGGTCATAGCCAGCGCGCGACGCCATGTCGAGCCCGATCAGGTCCGCTTCGGTCTCCTCCAGCCGCGAGAACTTCAGCGTGATCAGCCGCGCGCTGTTGCCGATATCCATATTGCCGAGGTTGCCGAAGCCCGTGAGCTGCGACATCACGTTGGCGCCCAGATTGGTGATCTCCGCCTGCGCCGCGCGCTGCCGCGCGTGCTCCTCGAGCGCGTGCGAGATCTCGTGTCCCATCACCATCGCGATCTCGTCGTCGGTCAGCTTGAGCTTGTCGATCAGGCCCGAGTAGAACGCCACCTTGCCGCCTGGCATGCAGAACGCGTTGATCTGGCTGGAATGGATCAGGTTGATCTCCCACTGCCACTTGGCGGCGGCGGGATTCCAGCGCAGCGTCTCCGGCAGCAGACGCTTGCCGATCGCGCGCAGCCGCTGCAGTTGCGGGTCGTGGTCGGCCGCCAGCGCGTGGCGCACGATCGCTTCCTGCTTGATCTGTTCGTACTCGCGCGCGGCCTGCTGCTCGATCATGTCCGGCGGCACGATCTCGCGAATGCGCGACTTGCGCAGTTCCACGGACACGCCGGGGTCGCCCGGCATCGTGGCTGCAGGCGGCACCGCCACGCCTGAGGCGGGGCCCGACTGCATCTGCGGCACCGGTGGCTCGGCGGGCACGGCCGGGGCCGTCGGCGTCGACAAGGCCGGGGCTGGGCCACCCTGCGCGCGCACCGGTCCCGTCCATGGCGCGGACCACGCCAATAGCGCGCTCAGAACAGCAGCGAGCCGCCACCGGCGGTGCGGCCACGGGCGTTGCGATGAGCGGACAAACACGGCGGTGTAGCGGGTCACGGTGCGTGATCGGTTGGGGAAATGGGGGCGGTGCGCAGGCGTGGTGCAATAATACACGGCAGTCCCGCCAGCGCTCACTCCCCTCGCCCGCGCCTATTCATGACGTTTCAAGCCTACCTCGACATTTTTCGCAATCGCCGGATTGGCGCCATGCTCACGCTCGGTTTTGCCTCGGGGCTGCCATTGGCGCTCACGTCGGGCACGTTGCAGGCATGGATGACCGTCGAGGGCCTCGACATCAAGACCATCGCGTTCTTCTCGCTGGTCGGCCAGGCCTATATCTTCAAGTTCCTGTGGGCACCGCTGATGGACCGCTTTACGCCGCCGATGCTCGGGCGGCGCCGCGGCTGGCTGATGCTGACGCAGATCGCGCTGGTGGCGAGCATCGCCGCCATGGCGTTCTGTCCGCCACACGAGGCGCTGTGGACACTGGCCGCGCTGGCGACGCTCGTCGCATTTCTGTCGGCGTCGCAGGACATCGTGTTCGACGCGTACAGCACCGACGTACTGCGTACCTCGGAGCGCGGCGCCGGGGCCGCGGTCAAGGTGCTCGGCTATCGGCTCGCGATGATCGTCTCGGGCGGACTGGCACTCTATCTGGCCGATCGCGTGATGGGCTGGCCGCAGATGTACCTGCTGATGGCGGCGCTGATGGGCGTGGGCCTGCTGACGCTGCCGTGGGCGCCGGAGCCCGATGCACCAGCGCGCGCGCCGCGCACGATCGAGGCTGCGATCGTCGGCCCGCTGCGCGATTTCTTCTCGCGCCAGGGCGCGTGGTGGCTGCTGCTGCTGATCGTGCTCTACAAGCTCGGCGACGCGTTCGCGGGCAGCCTGTCGACGACCTTCCTGATCCGGGGTCTGGGTTTCGATCCGGGCCAGGTCGGCATCGTCAACAAGACGCTCGGCCTCGCCGCGACGATCATCGGCGCGCTGTTCGGCGGTTCGCTGATGGTGCGCCTCGGGCTGTATCGCTCGCTGATGGTGTTTGGTGTGCTACAGGCGGTGTCGAACCTCGGCTACTGGATGCTCGCGGTCACGCCGCCGCATCTGTGGACCATGGGCGCGACCATCGCGGTGGAAAACCTGTGTGGGGGCATGGGCACGGCCGCGTTCGTCGCGCTGCTGATGACGCTGTGCAACCGCTCGTTCTCGGCCACGCAGTACGCGCTGCTGTCCGCGCTGGCCTCGATCGGCCGCGTCTATGTGGGGCCAACTTCGGGCTATATGGTCGAAGCCTGGGGCTGGGCGCCGTTCTACCTGTCCACGGTGGTCGCCGCCATGCCCGGCGTGGTGCTGCTCTGGGCAATGCGCGGCACCGTCCATCGCTACGAAGCGCAGGCGCGCGAGCCGGACGCCGCCGCGGTGGCGCGCCCGGCCTGACGAACTATTCCTTGTAATAAACGATCTGGTGCGAGGTGGCGAGCAATTCGCCGGCCGCGCTCCAGACCTGCGCGGTCTGGTCGAAGAAGCCCTGCCGGAACACCTGTGCGCGCGCGCAGCCCAGCACGTGCTGATCGCCGAGCGCGGCGAGCGTGGCCGCATCGGCATGGAAATACGTGGTCAGCGACACCGTGCCGGCCGGCACAAAGCCCGCGCGCTTGAGAAAGATGCGCGGATAGAAGCTGTCGCACCATGACGCGATGGCGGCATAGTCAGGCGTGCGCGCGGGCGCATCGCGCAGCCAGAACTCGGTGATGCTGTCCGGATGTTCGGTGCCGGGCGTGGTGCCCGGCTTGGCGCCGCGCACCGCGCGTATGTCGTAGGCCGACAGCCACTTCACCGGCGCAAACCCCTTGATCGACGGCAGCGTTTCGGCCGCGGGCACCTCGGGCATCACGGCCTCGGGCGAGTTCCACGTGTCGCGCCGCACCGCGAAGACCGCGCTGCCGGTGGTGGTCACCGCGCCGTTCTGCCGTACCGTCAGCGTCCAATGCTGCGTCGAGCGGTTGGTGCGCGACGGTACCGCCTCGATCTCGAACGGACCCTCGGCGATCGGCCCCGCGAAGTTCACGGTCAGCGCGATCGGATCTCCGAGTCGTTCGGGGTGCTGCAGCGCAGCCTGCAGCATCGTGGCCGCAGTGATGCCCCCGAACGGGCCGATCATGTTCCAGTAGTTGGGCGTGGTACGGCCGTCGAAGCGATGTTCGCCGACGGGCACCAGCTGCAGCGCGTCGTCGAAGGGGTGAAGATCAGGCGAAGAAGACGATGAGGACATGAAAAAGCACGCTCGTTCGATAATGTTTCGAACGATAGGACCTGCGTGCGCTTTCGTCAATCAGGATCACACCGCGCAGACGCGGTAGACCGCCAGGCTGCCGCGCCAGTTGCCGCCCCAGTTGACCGTCACGCCCTCGTGCATGACCACGCGATCGACCACGCGCAGGCCGACCTTCGGCGCCAGCGCCTCGAAGTCGCTGATGGTCAGCACGCGCACATTCGGCGTGTTGTACCACTGGTAGGGCAGCGCTTCGGACACCGGCATGCGCCCGCGGAACACCGACAGGCGGTGCGGCCAGTAGCCGAAGTTCGGGAACGAGACGATGCATTCGCGGCCCACGCGCAGCGTGTCGCGCAACACCTGCGCGGTGTTGTGGATGGTCTGCAGCGTCTGCGACAGGATGACCGTGTCGAAGCTCTTGTCCTCGAACAGCGCCAGGCCGCCTTCGAGATTCTGCTGAATCACGTGCACGCCCTTCTGCGCACAGGCCAGCACGCCTTCGTCGCGAATCTCGATGCCGTAGGCCTGCACGCCCAGTTCGCGCTGCAGGACTTGCAGCAGGCTGCCGTCGCCGCAGCCGGCGTCCAGCACGGTGGAGTCGGGTTCGATCCAGCGCGCGATCGCGCGAAAGTCCGGGCGCAGCGCCAGCACGTCGGGAAAGGATGCGGCGTTCATGCGCCAATCTCCTGGGCAATGCGGTCGTAGTACGCGCGCATGAGGTTGTGATAGCGCGGATCGTCGAGCAGGAACGCATCGTGTCCGTGCGGCGCCTCGATCTCGGCGTACGTCACCGGACGCTTGTTGTCGAGCAGCGCCTTGACCAGTTCGCGGCTGCGGCTCGGCGCAAAGCGCCAGTCGGTGGTGAAGCTCGCCACGAGGAAGCTCGCCTGCGTGTTGGCCATCGCGCGCTTCAGGTCGCCGCCAAACGCCAGCGCGGGATCGAAATAGTCGAGCGCGCGCGTGATCAGCAGATAGGTGTTGGCGTCGAAGTACTCGGCGAACTTGTCGCCCTGATAGCGCAGGTAGCTCTCCACCTGGAACTCGACGTCGAACGAGAAGCGAATGTCTTCGGCCTTCAGCGAGCGCCCGAATTTCTCGGCCATATCCTCGTCCGACAGATACGTGATGTGCCCGATCATGCGAGCCACGCGCAGGCCGCGCTTGGGCTTGACGTTGTGCGCGTAGTAATTGCCGCCGTGGAAGTCAGGATCGGAAAGGATCGCACTGCGCGCGACCTCGTTGAACGCGATGTTCTGCGCCGACAGCTTGGGCGTGGAGGCCACCACGATGCAGTGCCGCAGCCGCTCCGGATACTTGAGGCTCCATGCCAGCGCCTGCATGCCGCCGAGGCTGCCGCCCATCACCGCCGCGAACTGCGCGATGCCGAAGGCATCGGCCACGCGCGCCTGCGCATCGACCCAATCCTCGACGGTCACCACCGGGAACAGCGCGCCATATGGCGTGCCCGTGGCGGGATTGACGCTCATCGGGCCGGTCGAGCCAAAGCACGAGCCAAGGTTGTTCACGCCGATCACGAAGAAGCGGTCGGTATCGAGCGGCTTGCCCGGACCGACCATGTTGTCCCACCAGCCCACATCGCGCGGATCGTCGGCATAGACGCCGGCCACGTGGTGCGAGGCGTTGAGCGCGTGGCACACCAGCACGGCGTTCGTGCGCGCGGCGTTGAGCGTGCCGTAGGTTTCCACCATCAGGTCGTAGCCGGCGAGCTGACTGCCATTGCGCATCTTCAGCGGTTCGGCGAAATGCATGCGCTGCGGCGTGACGATGCCCACGGAATCGTTCGGCGTCTCAGGGGTACTCAACACTGCGGCAGGGGGAGCAACATCGGTCATGGAGCGGGCCCGTTGGTGACAGGCATGAAAAAACCCGACTGGCGATGCGTCATTGCAACGCGGCCAAATCGGGTCTTATCGCGGAGTTCCGCGCGGTCGATACGGAGCCTCGACCAACCTCTTTAGCCGCATTTATATTGGCGACAGAGGTGACAAGAATGCCTGGAACCCCTGCTGCCGCGCGCCCGCAAGCCAGTCTTCAAATCGGCGCGACACGGCGATTATAGTGCAAGTCCCGGCGGCAGGTCGTCGGGCCCCTTTTTAGCTACGCAGTTAGCCGCGCAGTTCAGCCACGCAGTTCAGCCAAGCAGCACGCGCAGCTGGCCGTCGATGTATTCGCCGGGCAGCTTGCGGAAGCCGCTCTTGGCATAGCGGTGCCATTGCCCCTGCACGCTCGCCATGATCAGCGCCGCGCGCACCGTGATATCGGCGTCGCCGGGGAATGCCCCCTGCGTGACGGCAACCTTCAGGCATTGACGCAGCGAGGCCTCGATGCGATCGACCATCTGGTTGATCCGCTCCTGCAGCCGCTCGTGTTCGCCGACCAGTGCCTCGCCGGTCAACACGCGCGTCATACCCGGATTCTTCTCGGCGAACGACAGCAGCATGCGTACCACCGCCTGCGTCTGGCGCAGGCCATGCTCTTCCTGCAGCGTGATCTGGTTCACGAGGCCGAACACGGTCTGCTCGATAAACGCGATCAGGCCCTCGAACATCTGCGCCTTGCTCGCGAAATGACGGTACAGCGCTGCCTCGGATACGGACAGGCGCGCGGCCAGCGCCGCGGTCGTGATCTTTTCCCCGCGCGGGTGCTCGAGCATGCCGGCCAGCGTCTGCAGAATCTGGATGCGGCGCTCGCCCGGACGCGGCCGCTTGCGTGCGACCGCGGCGTCCGCGCCCAGCTCCGGCTCGACCAGTCCGACGCTTCCAGCCTGGCTTGTCGCTGGGCTCCCCGATTCTTGTGCGATGGTTTGATTCATGACCCGATACCTTTTGCTTGTTTTATGAGTTGATTCAGTGATTGTACTTTTATGTTCACAAAACGTGGACGGTTGACCACCCGAGCGTGCATTCGGGGCGCCGAATCGGGCTGGGACTGTGGCGCGCGGACATCGCCGCCGCCCGCGCCGGGCGCCTGCCATCCCCCGTTCGGGGGTTGCCCGCCGGTACTGGCGGCATCGGGCGGCACCGCTTCCGGTGGCACCTGACTTTCCGCGGCCACCAGCGTGACCGCGCGTTCCTGGGTCGCATGCGTCGCGTGCCGGGCGTCTTCCTCGGCGATCGTCGCGCGGATGGCCGCGTCGTCATTGGCGGCCGGCACCGGCACCAGGTGCGGACGCGACGGTGCGAGCGTGCGCAGATGGCCGGTGATCCAGGCGGTACGGATGCCCGTCCCGGCGTAATGCTTGAGATGCGACACCGTGTCCTCCACCAGCACCGCGCGATGCGCCGGCACACGCGCCCGCGCGAGCCAGTGGCGCAGCATGCGCCGGTCCGGTTTCGGCCGCAGATGCCCGTGCACCCACATGTCTTCCACGGCAATCACCCGCTCGAAGCAGCGATCGATGCCGGCGATGGCCATGACCGCGCGCGCGTAGTCGCGCGGCGCGTTGGTGACCAAAATCTTGCGGCCCGGCAGGCGGCGCAGATGCGCGACCACGCCACGCTGCACCCGCACCATGTTGACGAGCTCGGGAAACTCGTGGGCGGCGCGCAGGAAGTCATCGGGATCGACACCATGATGTCGGATCATACCCAGCAATGTCGCGCCGTACCGTTGCCAATATTCAACACGCACACGACTGGCGGTGGCGGCGTCAGTGTCCAGGACGCGCGCGACGTACTCGGTCATCAGCCGGTTGATGGCCGGAAAGATCGCGTGGGAGGCGTCGTGCAGCGTGTTGTCGAGGTCGAACAGCCACACGATGGGACCGGACAGATTGCCGGCGGGGCGGCGCACAATGCGGCCGGCGAGGCGTTTGCCGGCAAGCGGCGTCCGCACGGGGGCGCGGCGCGAGATCGGTTGTCTGGAGTGCACGCCGGGGCAAGTGGGGAAATCGGGTTCGGAGGGATGGGGCGCCAAAGCCGGTGGGCGGCGCCGCGCGCCCACCCACCGTCATGGCATGGCCCGCTCAGTGCGAGCGGATCAGCGTGCCGAACGCCTGTTCGGTCAGGATTTCGAGCAGCAGCGAATGCTCGATGCGGCCGTCGATGATGTGCACCGAGTTCACGCCGCTCTTGGCGGCGTCGAGCGCCGACGAGATCTTGGGCAGCATGCCGCCCGAGATGGTGCCGTCCGCGAACAGTTCCTCGATCTCGCGCGCGGACAGATCAGTCAGCAGATTGCCCTTCTTGTCCATCACGCCCGGGATGTTGGTCATCATGACCAGCTTCTCGGCCTTGAGGATTTCGGCCATCTTGCCCGCGACCACGTCCGCGTTGATGTTGTAGGCCTGCCCGTCGTCGGAGAAACCGATCGGCGAGATCACCGGAATGAACGCGTCGTCCTGCAGCGCGCGCACCACGGCCGGGTTGATCGCCTCGATGTCGCCCACATAACCGATATCGAGGAATGCGCCGGGCTTCTCGCGGTCCGGCATCTGCAGGCGCTTGGCGCGGATCAGGCCGCCGTCCTTGCCGGTCAGGCCCACGGCCTGGCCGCCGTACTGGTTGATCAGCATCACGATGTCCTGCTGGACCTCGCCGCCGAGCACCCACTCCACGACCTCCATGGTTTCCTCGTCGGTCACGCGCATGCCCTGCACGAACGTGCCGACCTTGCCGATCTTGCGCAGCGCGTCATCGATCTGCGGACCGCCGCCGTGCACGACCACCGGGTTCATGCCCACGAGCTTCAGCAGGATCACGTCGCGCGCGAAGCCGTGCTTGAGCTTCTCCTCGGTCATCGCGTTGCCGCCGTACTTGACCACGATGGTCTTGCCGTGGAACTTGCGGATATAGGGCAGCGCCTCGGCCAGAATCTCGGCCTTGAGCGCAGGCGCGATGGAGGTGATCGAGGTGGAGGCAGGCCCAGGTTGGTCGTCGGTCATGGCTGGAGGACTTGAGTGTTTCAACAGGTATGATGATTGCCGGTACGCGCGCAGTGTAAAGATCACCCACGAGATCACCCACGTGACTCATGTGATATTTCCGCTGCTTTTGCAGCAACGCACCGTGGCAGGCGCCGATTTTAAAACAAGTTGACGTCCGCTCAACAACAATCGAAAACGATCGCGCTCGTACGACAAATCGACACGCATGATGGATCCTGCTGACGGCCCCGCTCATGGCCCTGATGGTGACCCCGTGGACGACCCGCGAGCCAGCCGCTGCAGCCAGTGCGGCGCGGCGTTTGTATGTGGCTACGTGGCCGGCCTGTCCGAATGCTGGTGCGCGCAGCAGCCGTTCCTGCCTGCCACCGATATCGTGCCCGACCAGCTTTGCCTGTGCCCCGATTGCCTGCGTCAGAAGAAAACAACGCTGGCAAATCGTCAGGACGAATGTCAGAATCGCGTGAAATAGACTCGACATTCGTCCGACGAATAAATGAATAGCCTGCGCGGTATCGATCTCAACCTGCTCGTGGTACTCGAGGCATTGCTCGCGGAACGCCATATCTCGCGTGCGGCGCTGCGGCTGCAACTGAGCCAGCCCGCCGTGAGCCATTCGCTCGGCCGGCTGCGCCAGTTGCTCGACGACCAGCTGCTGGTGCGCGGTCAGGGCGGTCTGGTACTGACGCCGCGCGCGCACGAACTGGCGGCGCCGCTGGCGGAGGCACTGGCGCAGGTGCGCATCCTGCTCGGCCCCACCGGTTTCCAGCCGTCCACCGCGCGGCGCACCTTCCGGCTCGCGATGTCGGATTACGGCGCGCTCGTGGTGCTGCCGCATCTGCTGCGCGCGCTGCGCAAGGCCGCGCCCAATGTCGATCTGACGGTGTCGCAGGCCAGCCGCGAAGCGATGACCGCGCAGGTGGCCGATGGCGAAGTGGATCTGGCGCTCGGCGTGTTCGCGTATCGGCCCGAGGACGTGCGCGAGACGCCGCTGTTCGACGATGGCTATGCCTGCGTGGTGGATGCGGCGACCGTGCGTGACAGCGGCCGGCTCGATCAGGTGGCTTATCTCGCGCGTTCGCACGTGGCGGTGGCCAACGCCAGCGAGCGTATGGATGCGATCGATACGGCCGTGGCAAAACTTGGTGGCCGGCGCAAGATTGCCTGCACCGTGCCGCACTGGAGCGTGGCGCCGGCGTTGATCACGGGGACCAACCTCGTACTGACCACCGTGCGCAGTACGCTCGCGGCGATCGCGGACGACGCGCGCTACGCGATCTTCGCGCCGCCGTTCACGCTGCCCGACTTCAGCTGCGGCATGCTGTGGCATGCGCGCGCGGAGGCGGATCCCGGCCACGCATGGCTGCGTGAGCGCGTGCAGCAGGCCGCTGCGGTCGCGGCCGATATGCCGCGCGCGGCGGAGGCGCCGATCAGCCTGCGCGGCTGAACATGGCGCAGGCTGCGGGCCACTCAGCCCCGCCGCATCAATGCTTGTGTTCGCCGCCGGCCGGCGCGCCCGACTGCGCCGTCAGATCGCGCACCTCGGCGGTCACGCGTTGCTCGACGACCTTGCCGCCCTGCTCGATCTTGAGCGTCAGCGGCACCTTGTCGCCAGCCTTGAGCTGGGACTTCAGGTCCATCAGCATCACGTGATAGCCGCCGGGCTTGAGTTCGACGTTCTGCATCTTCGGCAGATCGAGCGAGCCGATCTGGCGCATGCGCATTACGTTGTTTTCCATCTTCATCTCGTGCAATTCGGCGGTGCCGACCGACGACGACACGCCGACGAGCTTGGCGGCTTCATGCGCATGGAGCGTCATGAACGCGCCCGAAGCGGTCTGCGCGGGCACGGTACCGCGCACCCAGACGTTGCTGACATCGACCTGCGCGAAGGCGGCACCGCTGGCGAACAATGCGGTGGCAGCCAGCGCGTGCATCGCGGCGGCGCGGAAAGAGCCTTTGACTTGCATCTTGTACGTCTCCAGGGAAAGCAGAGATTAGACCACGGTCGCACACACGACGTGGAACCGCGTAGTCTGGCAGCGCGCCGCATGCGCCAGAATGCGGCACGGTGTCGCATCCGCCAGCGCGGGGCGATGGCATTGTTACACTCGCGTCATGGGCCGATCGTGCCCCGTATCCAGTGATCACGAACCTGCTCCCACCTTCCTTCGCGACGCGCCTCGCCACGCGGGTCGCCACGCTCTTCGCCACACTGGTTGGCGCACCGGGCATCGTCCCCGAGCGCCATGGCCTCGTCAGCCTGCGGCGTCTGTCGCGGCTGCGCTGGGCGTTGCTCGCGGGCCAGGCCCTGCTGCTGTCGTCGTGCGAGTCGGTGGCCGGCATCATCCTGCCGTACCAGCCGCTGCTGCTGCTGTTCGTGCTGCAGGCGGTGTTCAACCTGCTGACCACATTGCGGCTGCGCGGGCTGGCCGCGCGCAACGGCGCGCCCGCGGACGCCGAGCTGATGGCGCAGATGATGGTGGACCTCACTGCGCTGTCGGCCATCCTGTTCTTCACGGGCGGCGCCACCAATCCGTTCGTCTCGTTCTACCTGCCCGGCCTCGCGATCGCGGCGGCGATCCTGCCATGGCGACTGGTGGCGGCCCTCGCGCTCTACGCGCTCGCGTGCTATTCGCTGCTGCTGCTCGAATACGTGCCACTGAACCTGCACAACCCCGACAACGCGGTGAACTATCACCTCGCGGGCATGTGGCTCAATTTCGTCGCGAGCGCGGTGATGATCGCGTTCTTCGTCGCACGGCTCTCGGGCGTGCTGCGCCAGCGCGATGCCGAACTGAACCTCGCGCGCGAGCAGTTGCTGCGCGAGGCGCGCGTGGAAGCGCTGAACAACCAGGCTGCCGCGGTGGCGCACGAGATCGGCACGCCGCTGGCCACGCTCGCGGTCATCGCGGGCGAGCTGCGCGCGGATGCCGAGCATGCGGGCGACGGGGGCGCGGACGGTGGCGGGGCCGGCCGTGGCCAGACGCGCATCGCGTCGTATCTGCCCGATCTGCGCACCATGGAGCAGCAACTCGAACTGTGCCGCTCGATTCTCGCGCGGCTGCGCGAGGATCACGCCACGCTCGCGCCGCAACGTATCAGCACGTGGCTCGCCGCGTTTGCCGAGCGCTGGCAGTTGCGGCATCCGCAGGCGACGCTGCGCGCCGTGGCCAGCGCCGAAGCCGCGCGGCATGCGGTGGACGTGGCGCGCGTGGGCCAGATCCTGACGATCCTCCTCGACAACGCCGCGCGCAGCCAGCAGGCAGCCGGCCTGCCGATGCATGCGGAACCCGCGCTACGACTCGATCTGACGCTCATGTCCGCCGATGCCGACGGCGGCGGCGGCGTGGCACCGGTGTTGTCATGCCGCGTGACCGACCGTGGCACCGGCATTCCGCCCAACATCCGCGCGCGCCTCGGCGAAGCGCCCGTCGCCAGCACGCACGGCGGCCAGGGCATCGGGCTGTACCTCGCGCAGAGCGCCGCGCGCCAGCTCGGCGGCCTGCTCGTCTGGCATGACAACCCGGACGGTGGCACCGTCGCCGAGCTGCGCCTGCCGCTCGTCATCATGAACGCCAACCTCGACCACACGTCGTCCGAACTCCAATCGTAAAGCCGCAATGACTGACGCTCTCGCTATCGTTCCCGTGGATCCCCTGGCTGGCACGCCGTTCCTGGTCGTCGATGACGACGAGGTGTTCGCGGGCACGCTATCGCGCGCGCTCACGCGTCGCGGCTACGCTGTGCAAGTTGCACACAATGGGGGCACCGCGCTTGCGCTGGCCGCGCGCACGGCGTTTGCGTACGTCACGCTCGACCTGCATCTGGGCCCGCCCGCCGACGCGGCCGGTACCGCGCCCGCGGAATCGGGATTGCATCTGGTTGCGCCGCTACGCGCGGCGCTACCCGACGCGCGCATCCTCGTGCTGACGGGCTATGCGAGCATCGCCACGGCCGTGGCGGCGGTCAAGCAGGGCGCGGACGAGTATCTGGCCAAGCCGGCCAACGTGGATTCGATCCTGACGGCGCTGATGGCCGGCATCTCGGAGGACGCGGCCGAGGCCGCGTTGGAAGAGCCCATGCCGCTGTCGGTGGCACGACTCGAGTGGGAGCATATCCAGCGCGTGCTCACCGAGCACAACGGCAATATCTCGGCCACCGCGCGCGCGCTCAACATGCATCGGCGCACGCTACAGCGCAAGCTCGGCAAGCGCCCGGTACAACGTTAAACCAGCTGCGTCAGTTACAGACGCAGCTGTACGTAGTCCCAGCCAAGGTCGTCGTGCGCGCCGCTGCTTTCCGCGGCGATACGCAACGCATCGCTCGCATGACGGTCGGCCAGCGTGACCAGCTTGCCCGCATCCATCGCCATATTGGCCATCGCCGCCGAGGTGCCCGCATCGGCCTTCTCACGCGCGCGCGGATCGGTGATCGTCGAGCTAGGTGTGGAAGGCACTGCCGAAGCCGGCAAATCGGTGGGAATCGTAGAGGGCAGCGGCAGCGTGACGGAGGTGGCGTTGCCCGACGATGCCGAGGCCTCTGTCGAAGATGCCGCATTGGCGGGCGTCACCATCGGACGCACACACAGGAACACCGTGGCGGCAGTCAGCGCGCTGAGCAGCGCGACCGTAGCGAGCGCGACGCGGCGCGTTCGAACCTGATTACGTTTGTAGAAAAGATTGCGCGACATGAAAGCTCCCCGGAGTCATCTCGACGGGATGCGGGGTTCGCTCCCATCGACGCTCGACCGTTAAAGGTGCGCAAGCGTCTCATCCGGTGCCACTGTGCGCCAGTGGACTTACCAAGTTTTACGAAGCTGACAGGGCGACAGATTTCTCGTGCGATTTGATAACCGCGCGATAAGCGTCCCCGCTGCCGTGCGCAGCGGGGACACATCGTGCCTTTACAACATTACGACACGGCCATCAGAGCACGTAACGCGACAGGTCTTCGTTGCCCGCGAGATCGGCGAGGCGTTCATCGACATACGCGGCGTCGATCGTCACGGTCTGGCCCGACGACCGGGTCGCGTTGAACGACAGGTCCTCGAGCAGACGCTCCATCACCGTGTACAGCCGGCGCGCGCCGATGTTCTCGACCTTCTCGTTGACCGAGAACGCGATCTCGGCCAGACGGCGGATGCCATCCGGCGCGAACTTCAGCTCCACGTCTTCCGTGGCGAGCAGCGCCTGATACTGCTTGGTCAGGCTCGCGTCGGTCTGCGTGAGAATCGCCTCGAAGTCCTGCACCGACAGCGATTCCAGTTCCACGCGGATCGGGAAGCGACCCTGCAGTTCGGGAATCAGGTCGCTCGGCTTCGACAGATGGAACGCGCCCGAGGCAATGAACAGGATATGGTCGGTCCGGATCATGCCGTATTTCGTGTTCACGGTCGTGCCTTCCACCAGCGGCAGCAGATCGCGCTGCACGCCCTGACGCGACACCTCGCCGCCACCGACTTCGCTGCGGCTGGCGATCTTGTCGATCTCGTCGAGGAACACGATGCCGTTCTGCTCGACATTGGCGATGGCCTTGAGCTTGAGCTCCTCTTCATTGACGAGCTTCGCGGCCTCTTCGTCGATCAGCAGCTTGAACGCTTCCTTGACCTTCATCTTGCGGCGATGCTTCTTGCCCTGGCCCAGGCCCGCGAACATCGTGCGGATCTGCTCGGTCATGTCTTCCATGCCCGGCGGCCCCATGATGTCCATGCTCGGCGAACCGGCGGCAACTTCCAGCTCGATGTCCTTGTCGTCGAGCGAGCCTTCGCGCAGCTTCTTGCGGAAGACCTGACGCGTGTTCGAGTCCTTGTCCTCGCCCTGCGCAAAGCCGATATCGCGCGGCGGCGGCAGCAGTACGTCGAGCAGACGGTCCTCGGCGGCGTCCTCGGCCTTGGTGCGGACCTTCTTGGTCTCCGACTCGCGTGTCTGCTTGACGGCCATCTCGGCCAGATCGCGCACGATGGTGTCGACGTCGCGGCCGACGTAGCCCACTTCCGTGAACTTGGTCGCCTCGATCTTGATGAACGGCGCGTCGGCCAGCTTGGCCAGACGGCGCGCGATCTCGGTCTTGCCGACGCCGGTCGGTCCGATCATCAGGATATTCTTCGGCGTGATTTCCTGGCGCAGGGGATCCTGCACCTGTTGCCGGCGCCACCGGTTGCGCAGCGCTACCGCCACGGCTTTCTTGGCCTTGTTCTGGCCGATGATGTGCTTGTCGAGTTCGGAAACGATTTCCGACGGGGTCATGGTATGCGACATGGGAATCCGTTCAGAGCTTCAGCGCTGCGCTTATTCGAGCGTCTCGATGACGAAATTGAGGTTCGTGTAGATGCAGAGTTCACCGGCGATGGTCAGCGACTTCTCGACCACGTCCTTCGCGGACAGGTCGGTGTTCTCCATCAGTGCCTTGGCGGCGGACTGCGCGTACACGCCGCCCGAGCCGATGGCCGCGATGCCGCCCTCGGGGTCGAGCACGTCACCGTTACCGGTGATGACGAGCGTGGTGTCCTTGTCCGCCGTGATGAGCATGGCCTCGAGCCGGCGCAGCGCGCGGTCCGAACGCCAGTCCTTGGCGAGGTCCACCGCGGCGCGCGTGAGGTTGCCCTGGTACTTTTCCAGCTTGGCCTCGAAGCGATCGAGCAGCGAGAACGCATCGGCCGTGCTGCCGGCAAACCCGACCAGCACCTTGCCGTTGTAGATGCGACGCACCTTGCGCGCCGAACCCTTCATGACGATATTGCCAAGAGTGACCTGGCCATCACCGCCCAGCGCGACCTGATTGCCGCGGCGGACGCTGACGATGGTAGTGCCGTGATACTGTTCCATGGTGCCTCGTTGATGTCTGTCAGGTCGGTAGGTGGCGCCACCGGCGCGGCTTTCAAGAGGGACCGCGCGATTGGCGCGGAATTCACAGAACTCCCAATATAGGACTGAAAACAGGACTATGTCGCGGGACAGCGACGGCAACAAAAAAGGCCATGCCTCGCGGCATGGCCTTTTTCATGGTGCAGTACGGTACTGGTTAGTCGGCGTACACACCCGCCTTCTTGATCACCGGCGTCCACTTGTCGATTTCCGACCCGAGGAACACGCGCAGCGAATCCGGCGTGGCGCGCTGGGCCGGTACGGCCTCGGCGCCAAGTTCCGCCATCTTGGCGCGGAAGGTCGGATCGGTCACCGACTTCTGCAGCGCGGCCGACAGCTTGTCGATCACGGGCTTGGGCGTGCCCTTCGGTGCGTACATCGCGTGCCAGATCTTCACTTCCACGCCCGGCAGGCCCTGCTCGGCCGCGGTCGGGATGTCCTTGAACGCTTCCACGCGACGCTGCTGCATGGCGGCGTACGGCTTCAGCGCGCCCGCCTTCAGCTGGCCAGCGATGTTGGTGGTCTGGTCGCACATCAGGTTGACCTGGCCGCCCAGCACATCGGTCAGCGCCGGCGCGGTGCCCTTGTACGGCACGGTGGTCAGTTCGGTCTGAATCGCGCTCTGGAACAGCAGACCGCACAGGTGCGAGGCCGAGCCGATGCCGGCGTTGGCCAGCGACAGCTTGCTGGCGTTGGCCTTCACGTACGGCAGCAGTTCCTTGAACGTGGCGGGCGGCAGGTTCTTGTTGCCGACCATCACCATCGGCACGTCGGCGATCTCGCCGACCATCTCGAAGTCCTTGAGCGGATCGAAGCCGAGGTTCCGATACAGCGCAGGCGCCGTGGACATGCCGATATGGTGGATCAGGATGGTGTAGCCATCGTTCTTGGCCTGCACCACCTTCTTGGCACCGATAGTGCCGCCGGCGCCACCAAGGTTTTCGATCACGATCGTGGTGCCCAGGTGCTTGGACATGATCGCCACCAGTTCACGCGAGACCTTGTCGGTCGGGCCGCCGGCCGCGAACGGCACCACTGCCTGCACCGGCTTGCTACCCGGAAAATCCTGCGCGAACGCGCCCGTCGAAGCCACCACGCCGGCAACTGCCAGTGCGGCGGCAAAATGTACTGCAACTCGTTTCATCATGCTCTCCTGTATTCCCTGCTCACTGCCTCTGAGACCGCCGCGATGCCGTCGGACGCCCGCGTGTCGTGTACGACTTGCGGATCTTTCCGGTCGTGCGAGCCATATCGGTTCGGCACGAGTGACCATCGGCAATATGTATGGGTGGAAGGCGGCCACCAACCCCGCGTACAGGCGGAGCCGGAGGAGGATGTTAGCTGCCGCGAACAAGCGGCAGCCAGCGGGGTTAACCCGCGAGAAATGCACTTGCAACATGGCTGTCATGCGCCCGTCATGTGGGTCGCTTCCGCAACTGAATTGCATCGAAGGGGGCCGTATGGTTAAATGCCCCGCATGACCCGCCCCCCTATGCATCCCACGCCACCGGCTCCGACCGCGGCCGCGGCGCCGCACGACGTTGCGCAGGAACGCCTGCGCGTGCTCGGCGCGCGCGTGACGCAGCCGCGCGTGGCGATCCTCGCGTGCCTGATCGGCAGTGACGAACCGATGACGCACCAGGCCGTGATCGACAGCCTGCCCGCCGACGCCGGCGTGGACCGCGTGACGGTCTACCGCGTGCTCGACTGGCTGGTCGAGCAGGGCATTGCGCAAAAGCGCGCCGGCAACGACCGCGTGTTCCGCTTCAGCCTGCTCGAACACGAGGCCGCGCGCGCACAGGTCCATCGGCAGCACAGCCACTTTCATTGCACGCGATGCGACCGCACCTACTGCCTGGAAGCGGCCGGCACGCCGCCGCGCGTGGCCACGCCGAAGGTGCCGAGCGGCTTCGCCGTGGACCACGTCGAGCTGACCGTCAACGGCATCTGCGCCGAATGCGGCAAGCGGCATGACGTGGCCACGCATCCGACTGCGGATGTGGCCACGCATTCGCCCAAACATGGCGGCCACTCGCACTGAGTCCAGCGGGTGGAGAAACGGGTGAACCAATTTCCTCGGAGAACAACATGTCCAAAATGATCCCGGTCACGATCCTGACCGGCTTCCTCGGCAGCGGCAAGACGACGCTGCTCAAGCGGATTCTCAACGAGCAGCACGGCATGAAGATCGCCGTGATCGAGAACGAATTCGGCGAGGAGAACATCGATAACGAGATCCTCGTGCAGGACGGCCGCGAGCAGATCGTCCAGATGAGCAACGGCTGCATCTGCTGCACCATTCGCGGCGATCTCGTGCAGGCGCTGTCGGATCTGCTGACGCGCCGCGATGCGGGCGAATTCGACTTCGACCGCGTGGTCATCGAGACCACCGGCGTGGCCAATCCGGGCCCGGTCGCGCAGACGTTCTTCATGGATGAAGAGATTGCCGCGCGCTACCTGCTGGACGCGGTGATCACACTCGTCGACGCCAAGCACGCGAACATGCAGCTCGACAAGCAGGAAGAGGCGCAGCGCCAGGTTGGCTTTGCCGATGCGATCTTCATTACCAAAGCCGACCTCGTCGAGGAGAAGGACGTGGCCGACCTGCGCCACCGCCTGCTCCACATGAACCCGCGCGCGCCGATCCGCGCCGCCCATTTCGGCGAGACGCCGATCGACACGATCTTCGACCTGCGCGGCTTCAACCTCAACGAAAAGCTCGAGATCGACCCCGAGTTCCTGCGCGCGGAAGATCACGAGCATGATCATGATCACGGTCACGTGCACGACGAGCACTGCGGACACGACCATGACCATGACCATGGCCACGGCCACGGTCATGCGCACGATCACCACCATCACCACCACCACACCGATCGCATCGCGTCGTTCGTGTTCCGCAGCGACCGCGCGTTCAACTACGGCAAGCTCGAGGAATTCCTGTCGGGCATCCTGTCGGTGTACGGCGAGAAGCTGCTCCGCTACAAGGGCGTGCTGTATATGGATGGCGTGGACCGCAAGGTGGTGTTCCAGGGCGTCCACCAGCTGATGGGCAGCGATATCGGCGCCAAGTGGGAAGACGAGACCCCCGGCACCAAGATGGTGTTCATCGGCGTGGATCTGCCGCGCGAAGCCATCCTCAAGGGCCTGGAGAGCTGCCTGGCCTGACTTGACAGAATCGGCACCGTCCGAGGGGGCTTCGCCACTGGCGTTGCCCCCTTTCTCCTTTTCCGCCTGCCTCGTCACATGCAGCCGGACGGTCATCGGGACAAATCCGGTGTCCTTGTCCGGCTTTCTCCCATATCTCCGACAAATTTGTTCAAGTACAATAAGCCGGATTTGATACGGGCCGTGCACCTTTACGCCGTCCCAGTATCCGTATGGCAGGTGCGGTCGCAGTGCTTCGTGCGGAGACCGCGTAGCAAATCCGCCGTGGGGCATAACCGGTTCGCGCCGTAGTCGCAGTCGTCGTTATCCAACGTCACTTATCCGACGCGAGAGAGAGGTGTCCCCATGACAGCCGCAACAAAAACCAAGGAAAGCCGCAGCAAGACTGTTACCGCTGCGGCAGCGACACCAAAGGCGCCGCCAGCCAAGGCTGCGCCGACTCCACGCGGCAGTACGGCGCAGGCCGAGGCGGGGGAGGCCAAGGGAGGCACGCGAAGCAGCAAGACTGCAGCCAGCCAGAGTGAAACGACCGCGCCGCGCAAGCGCGCGGCCACCGCACCCGAGCGGACGGAGACGCCGCCGGTCGCATCAACAAGAGAATCAGCAGCAACCATGAGCAGCAACAAACTTCTGACTGAAGCTGAAATCCTGAAGATGAGCGACAAGGATTACATGAACGAGGCGCAGCTTGCCTTCTTCAAGAATCGCCTTGAGCAGCTTCGCGACGAAATTCTCAAGAACGCCGACCAGACCACCGAACATCTGCGCGAAACGGTCATCGTGCCGGATCCGGCCGATCGCGCGACCATCGAGGAAGAACATGCCCTCGAGCTGCGCACGCGCGATCGCGAGCGCAAGCTGCTGAAGAAGGTGGAGCAATCGCTCCAGCGCATCGAATCCGGCGATTACGGCTGGTGCGAAGAGACTGGCGAGCCGATCGGTGTGCCGCGCCTGCTCGCGCGTCCCACCGCGACGCTGTCGCTCGAAGCGCAACAGCGCCGCGAACTCCGCCAGAAGCTGTTCGGGGACTGAGCCCTCCCGAAACATGCTTGCCACGGCCCGGATCCCCCCGGGCCGTTTGTGTTTACGGGCACGTCGCGCCGCGGCCGCGCCCCGACCCGCGCTTGCCCGGACGACGTTGTCGCCGCGCCGCCACGGCCTGCCGTGTCCTACCATGAGGAAACGCCGTGCGTGATTGTCCTCACGACGGGGTTTCTGTTACAGTCGCAACCTTGTTGCAACTACAGCTAGCGCCATGGCCGAACGCCTGCCCGTCACCGTGTTGTCTGGATTCTCCGGTGCCGGCAAGACCGCCCTGCTCGAACACGTCCGCACCCATGCCGAAGGCAGGCGCGTGGCGATGCTCGTCGACGGTCCGGACCTGCTGGCCGAGCTGGAAGGTCTGGCACGCGTCGGCGCGCATGATGCCGCGATCGTCGTCACCGACGCCACCGCGGAGCCGCTGGCCATCGCCGAGCTGTTCGCGTTCGAAGACGAGCATGGCCACGCAGGCGCTGGCTACCGGCTCGATACGCTCGTCACCGTGGTCGACGCGGCCAGCCTGCTACGCGACTGGCACGATGCGGATTTCCTCAGCGATCGGGGCCTCGTGGAAGCCGCCGATGGTGACGATGCCGATGATCGCACCGTGGTCGATGTGCTCGTCGAGCAGATCGAAGGCTGCGACGTGCTCGTGCTGAACCATGCGGACGGCGCCAACACCGACACGCTGACCGACGCGCGCGCTTTGTTGCGCGCGCTCAATCCGCGTGCCGATCTGATCGAAGCCACGCATGGCGCCGTGCCGGCCGCGCGCGTGCTCGACACCGGCCGCTTCGACGTAGACACCACGTTCGCCAGCGCTGGCTGGCAGATCGCCCTGCGCGGCGAGACGCTGCCCGAGACCGATGGCATCGGTGCGGCCGTCTATCGTCGACGCCGCCCGTTTCATCCGCAGCGCTTCGCCGACCTGATCCATACCGAATGGATGCGCGAGCATGGCGACGTGCTGCGCTCGAAGGGCCTGTTCTGGCTGGCCTCGCGCATGGCGGTGGCCGGCGACTGGGCCCAGGCCGGTGGCGTGTGCCGGCCCGGCGGTGCCGGTGCGTGGTGGGCCGCGCTCGACCAGGCCGACTGGCCGCACGACGCCGAGGCGCGCGCGGAGATCGAGAGCGAGATGGACGGTCCGTTCGGCGATCGCCGTCAGGAGCTCGTGCTGATCGGCCGCGACCTCGATACCGCCGCACTGAGTGCTTTGCTGGATGCGTGCCTGCTCACCGATGACGAGCTGGCGGCCGGGGCCGAGGCCTGGGCGCACTATGCCGATCCGTTCCCATCGTGGGACGAAGAGCATGACCATGACCACGATCATGACCATCATGATCACGACCATGCGCATGACCACAAGGATGACGGCCAGTGCGGCTGCGGGCATGCGCACTGATTCCACCTGCCTCGCGCGCTGGCGCCACCATGGCCTCGGTCTCTGGACCGCGCTGTGGCTGGTGCTGTGCCTGCTGCTCGCGCAGCAGGCGGGCCTCGTGCACCGCGTGGTGCATGGTGGGCTGCTCAACCTCCCCATCAGCGCACCGCTGACGGTCTCGTCCATACCGGATCAGACCCCGGATACCCACACGCACGGCTTCGCGCTGAAGCTGGGCGGCCACTCGTGCGTGCTGTTCGATGGCGCGACCGTGGCCGATACCCACTTTGGCACCGTTACGCTGCCCACGCTGCGCTTCGGCAAGCCGGTCAAGCCCGCCGCGCTCGCGTGGCGCTGGCCCGATCTTCCCGCTCGCCACCCCTTCCATTCGCGCGCCCCACCGGCGCCGCTCGCGTTCGTCTGATACGCCTCGGTCCGCGGTCTTTGCCGCGCGCCATGGTCCCAGTCAATCCCACGTGTGTTTTCACGTGTGCCCTGCACCGGCGCACGCCAGCCGAGTCGATTCGCTTCGTCCGGCCGTCGTGCGTACGCAGCGCAACGCATCCGAATCGCGAGCCATGTCTTACCCAAACACTCCCCGTGCGCGCCGTCTGTCCGCGCTAAAGCCCCGCATCAAGCCGGTAGCGGCCGTCGCCGCGCTGGTCGTCTCCGCGCATGCCTTCGCGCAGGATGCCGCCCCTGCCGCTACCACTGCGCCAGCACCGCAGGTACTCAAACCCGTGGTGGTCACCGCCAATCCGCTGGGCAGCGAACTGAACGACCTGGTGGCGCCGGTCTCCACGCTGAGCGGCGATGCGCTGACCGTGCGCGCCGACAGCACGCTTGGCGAGACGCTGAACAACCTGCCCGGGGTGTCGTCGACCTACTTCGGTCCCAATGCCAGCCGGCCGGTGATTCGTGGCCTCGATGGCGATCGCATCAAGGTGCTGCAGAACGGCGGCTCCACGCTCGATGCATCCACGCTGTCCTATGACCACGCGGTACCGATCGATCCGCTCGTCGCCGAGAGCATCGAGGTCGTGCGTGGCCCCGCCGCGCTGATGTACGGCGGCAATGCGCTCGGTGGCGTGGTCAACGTGATCGACAACCGCATTCCGAAGGATCCGATCACCGGCGTATCCGGCGCGGTGGATTCGAGCGGCACCATCGGTGGCGACAAAGGCCGCAACGCCAGCGGCCTGATCGAGGCCGGCAATGGCCAGTTCGCGGTGCATGCCGATGCATTCGTGCGGCAGACCAGCGACCTCAAGATTCCGGGCTTCGCGCGTAGTGGCACCGCACGCGCCACGCAGCCGCTGCCTGAAGGCGAGACCGAGAGCTTCGGGCATATTCCGAACACCAACGCGCATCAGGAAGGTGGCGCGCTGGGCGGTTCGTACACATGGGCCGATGGCTTTGTCGGCGCCGACTATTCGACCTACCGCAACGACTACGGCACGCCCGCGGAAGCCGATGCGCGCATCAAGATGCGACAGGACCGTTTTGCGCTGGCCGGTGAGGCGCGCAACCTGTCAGGCACCACGGGCGGGCTGATCGAATCGGTCAAGGGCTCGTTCAGCTACACCGACTACGAACACCGCGAGATCGAGGACGGCGAGACCGGCACCACGTTCAAGAGCCATGGCTGGGATGCGCGCATCGAGGCCAAGCACGCCAAGATCGGCAACATGAGCGGTGTGATCGGCACGCAGTTCGGTCATACGGATTTCTCCGCGCTGGGCGAGGAGGCATTCGTGCCGAGCACACGCACGGATAACGCCGCGGTGTTCGTGTTCGAAGAACTGCCGCTGACCGCGTCGGGCGATCTCAAGCTCAATCTCGGCGGGCGCCTGGACCACACGACCGTGAAGTCCAGTGCCAACGGCAGCGATCGTTTTACGGATGCCGAGCGCACCTTCAATGCGGGCAGCGCGTCGGCGGGCCTGCTGTACAAGGTCAATCCGATATGGTCGGTCACGAGCAACCTCTCGTACACCGAGCGCGCGCCGACGTTCTACGAGCTTTATGCCAACGGGCCGCACCTGGCCACAGGCACGTTCGAGGTCGGCGATCCCAACGCCAACAAGGAGCGCGCCACGTCGCTCGACCTTGGCTTGCGCTTCAACCAGGGGCCGCATAGCGGCAGCATCACGGGCTACTACAGCCGCTTCCAGAACTACCTTGCGCTGGTGAACTCCGGACAGTTCCGCGACGAGGATGGCACACCGGCCGCCGCGGGCAATGGGGCGCTGCCGGTGTTCCAGTACCTCGGCGTGCCGGCCACGCTGTGGGGCTTCGAGGCCGAGGGCAAGACGCAACTGCTGCAGAAGATCCTGACCACCAGCGATACGCTCGACTTCGCGGCGCGCGCGGATTATGTGCACGGCGAAAACCGCGACACCGGCGAGGCCTTGCCGCGCCTGGCGCCGCTGCGGCTCGGTGGGTCGCTGATCTATGGCGCGGGGCCGTGGGGCGCGCGTGTGAATGTCGACTGGTATGCGCGCCAGTCTCGCGTGCCGACCGACGATACGCCTAGCGATGCGTACACGATGCTGGGTGTGGCGCTGACGTACAAGTTCAAGGTCGCGCGCACGCAGACGCTGGTGTATCTGCGTGGGGACAATCTGACCAATACCGAGGCACGTTCAGCCACGTCGATCCTGCGCGATATTGCGCCGCTGTCAGGACGAAGTGTGCGGCTGGGGTTCAGGACCTCGTTCTAACCCGGGATCATCGAGTACACGGCCGCCGCGACGGGGCGGCCGTTCAGGATCAGGCGGTTGCGGGCGATGCATTCGAAGTGGGCGCCGATCTTCTCGGCGACGGCGCGGCTGGCGAGGTTGGGTTCGGCAGCGACGATTTCGATGCGGGTCAGGCCAAGGCCGTGAAAGCCGTGGCACACCATCATCGCGGCCGCGCCCGCGGCAAGGCCCTGATGCTGGCGCGACTCGCGGATCCAGTAGCCGAGATTGCCGAGGTTGTCCTCGCGGCGAATCTGGTTGATCGCCACGCCGCCGTACAGCACCCGCCCATCGGGCGAGAACACGCCGACGTCGAACGCCTCGCCGTCTTCCATATTGGTTTCACAGCGTGCGAACCATTCGTGCGCGTCGTACAGGCCGTAGTCCGCATGCGCCCATGGCATCCATATGCCGACCGTGGACATCGACTCGCGCACTGCCGCGACCATCTGCGCGGCATCGCTCGCGCGAAACGGCCGCAGCAGAAAATCGCGAGTCTTGAGCGGCGGCATCATCATGGCGTCAATCCCGGTTCAATACACGCTCACCGTCCAGCGTCAGCGCGCCTACGCGCGCGAGGCCCTGCAATGCATCCTCGCACAGCCCCGCGAGCGTGTCGCCCGGCAGATAACGCGCGCCGATACGCGACATCAGCGGCGTGGCGCCAAACCAGTCGAACAGTTCCGCGCGCGTCATGCTCGACTGCGCCAGCAACCGGAACTTCACCAGCACCTTGATCGCATGCGTGGCATTGCGCAACGGTTCGCCGCGCAGATACGCGAGGCGTCCGCGCGCGCGTTCGAGGGCGCCGGCCACATCGGTGAACACGGCACCGTGGCCGGGGATCACCACGCGCGCGTCCAGTGCCGCAATGCGCGCGAGCACGGCCTCCTGCTCGGCGAATCCGCTCTCGCCTTCGAGCTCGGGAAAGATCACGCCGAAGCCGTTTTCCCACAGCGCATCGCCGGAAATCAGAATGCCGTGCGCGGGCGCGAACAGCATGACGGCGTGCGGATCGTGTCCGGGCGCGGCCACCACGTTCCATTCGATGCCACCGAGCCGCAGCGTGTCGCCATCGGCCAGCACATCGTCGAACGTGAAGCGCGCGCATTGCTGGCCCGTGGCGCGATAGCTGAGCGCGTCCTCGTCCCATGCCGCCACGGCCGCGGCCTCCGCTGCGGGAATGCGCGTATGCGGTTGCCAGCGCGCCTGCAGGCTCGCGTTGCCGCCACAATGATCGGAATGCAGATGCGTGTTGATGAGTTGCCGTAACGGGCGGCCCTCGAGCGCTGCCGCCACCAGCGCCACGGTTTGCGGCGCGTGCGTGACGTAGCCGCTGTCGATCAGCGTGGCGCCTTCATGGTCGTCATCGAGCGTGAGGACATTGTTGGCCGATAGCCAGCCACGTTCGAACACGCGCAGCGAGGGGGGGAGCGAGGGGGAGAGCAACGCGGTCATGGCGCAGGCTCCTGAAACCAGCGCAGGCGTTCGGGCAATTGCGCCCAGATCGCGCGGCGCGTGGCATCGTCGGCGCCGGACCACGACGCGATTTCGTCGATCGTGCGCAGGCACCCTTCGCAATAGCCGGTGGCCGCGTCCATGCGGCAGATATTGATGCACGGCGACGGCACTGGCGAGTCCCGTAGCGCGGCTTCCGCGGCGTGTTCGAGTTCGGCGAGCGAGCGCGTGCACACGGTCATGGCATCAGCCCGTCATGCGTGCGGTCTTGGCCGCGATCTTGTCGTTGAAGCGCGCCGCGTCGATGATATGCCGCTCGTGCACGCCCTCCGTGATCTTGTCTTCGCCGTCCCACGCGGTCAGCGCGAACCGCAGCTTGCGACCCTCCACGGCCACCAGTTCGCCCTTCACCGTGATGGCCATGCCCGGCGGCGTGGCGGCCAGATGCGTGAAGTTCACGAGCGTGCCGAGCGACTGCTCGCGCGGCCAGTCGAGGTAGTCGCGCAGCATCTGCAGACAGGCGCATTCCATGATGCCCACCATATAACCGGTGGCCAGCACGTCCGGCATCTCGGCGCAGCCGGGAATGTCGTCGTACAGGTTCGGCACGGTCGCCTTGGGCGGCACCACGTATTGCCATTCGAATGCGATCCCCGGCTTGAGGCCGCTGGGCGCGCTGAGGCCGCCGGGAGCGCTCACGATGCCACCGCCTGCGCGACATCGGCGACTTCGGCGCCGGTCATCGCCTGCAACTGCTGCGGCGTCAGGTTGAACACTGCGTGCGGATGGCCGGCGGCGGCCCACACGCTGTCGTACCGGAACAGGTCCGCGTCGAGCAACATCACTGGCGCCACCGCATGGCCGATCGGACAGACGCCGCCGATCGCATAGCCGGTCTTCTCGCGCACGAAGCGTGCATCGGCCTTGCCCAGCGCGCCGACGCGCGCGGCCACTTTGGATTCGTCGACGCGATTGCTGCCACTCGCGATCACCAGCACGGGCACATCGTCGGCGACGCGCCGGAAAATGATCGACTTGGCGATCTCGGCCACGCTGCAGCCCAGCCCGGCGGCCGCTTCGGCGGAGGTCTTGCCCGTGGCCGGCAGCATCACCACGGGACGGTCATGGCCGATGCCGGCCAGCAGATCGGCCACGCGTTGCGCGGACTCCGGCAAGGGGCTTTGCGCGTTTTCGCTCATGTTTCTCGGTTCCTGATGTGTCTGGTTGAATGCGGGCTCACACGCACGTGGCTTCGGCCGCGGACGCCCATTTGGTCAGCAATGCCTTGCCGACGCGCGAGCTGTTCGGACGGCCAATCGATTGCGAGATAAAGTCGCCGGTGCGCACCACGGCCTCGAGGTCGATGCCAGTGTGCAGGCCAAGCCCATGCAGCATGTACAGCACGTCTTCGGTCGCGACATTGCCGGTGGCACCCTTTGCATACGGGCAACCGCCGAGCCCCGCGACCGACGCATGGAAGATCGCGATGCCGACTTCGAGGCTGGCAAGGATGTTCGACAGCGCCTGGCCGTAGGTGTCGTGGAAGTGGCCCGACAGGCGGTCGATCGGAAACTCGGCCGCCACCGCGCGCATCACGTCCTGCACCTTGCCGGGCGTACCCACGCCGATGGTGTCGGCGATGTCGATCTCATCGCAGCCGAGTTCGCGCATGCGCCGCACCACGTCGACCACCGCGCTGACGGACACCTCGCCCTGATACGGGCAGCCGAGCGCGCACGAAATGCTGCCGCGCAGGCGGATGCCCGCTTCCTTGGCGGCCGCGGCCACCGGTGCGAAGCGCGCGATCGATTCGGCGATCGAGCAGTTGATGTTCTTCTGCGAGAACGCCTCGCTCGCCGCGCCGAAGATCACCACCTCGTCCGCGCTCGCGGCCACGGCGCCCTCGAACCCCTTGAGGTTCGGCGTGAGCACCGAATAGAGCGTGCCCGGACGGCGCTGGATGCGTGCCATCACCTCGGCACCGTCGGCCATCTGCGGGACCCATTTCGGCGACACGAACGATGCCGCTTCGATATTGACGAAGCCCGCGTCCGACAGCTGGTTGATCAGCGCGACCTTGACGTCGGCCGGGACCATCGCCTTTTCGTTCTGCAAGCCGTCGCGGGGACCCACTTCGACGATCTTCACGTATTGCGGCAAGTTCATGTTCGACTCCTGTTGCGCAGCTCAGTATCCGCGTGCGATATCGACGATGCCGGCGATGGGCTTGCCTTCGCCGAGCGCGCGGATCTTGCTGGCGATCTGCGCGATGCTGTCCTCGCGCAGCGTGAGCGCCGAGATATGCGGCGTGATGGTGATGCGCGGTTCCTGCCAGAACGGGTGTTCGGCTGGCAGCGGTTCTTCGCGGAACACGTCGAGCGTTGCCGCGCCGATGTGTCCTGCCTTCACCGCGGCGAGCAGATCCGCCTCGACCAGATGCTGGCCGCGCGCGACGTTGATCAGATGCGCGCCCGGTGCGAGACGCGCGAGCAGATCGGCGTCGATGATGTTTTCGGTGTCGGGCGTCAGCGGCAGTACGTTGACGAGCACGCGCAGGCCATCGAGGAAGGCGGCGCGGCCCGCGTCGCCGTGGAATGGTTGTACGCCCTCGACGTGCTTTGCCGAGCGGCTCCAGCCGCGCACCGGAAAACCGAACTGCGCGAGCGTGCGCGCGATATGGCTGCCGAGCGTGCCGATGCCCATCACGCCGATGGTGAAGTCAGCGCGGCGATGTGGCTTGATGAACTTCCAGGTGCCGGCGGCGGCCTGCGTGGCATAGGCGTCGAGCTTGCGGAAATCGCGCAGCACGGCGGCGCTGACGTATTCGGCCATCTGCGCGGCCATGCCCGCGTCGTCGAGTCGCACGATCGGAATGCCTGCTGGCAACGCGGCGGGGTCGTCGTCACGCAGGCGCAGGATGCCGTCCACACCAGCGCCAAGATTGAAGATCGCGCGCAGGTCGGTGCGGCCACGCAGCATCTCGACCGGGGGGCGCCAGACGACGGCGAAGTCCGCTTGCGCATCGCGCGATTCTTCCCATGTGAGGCATTGCGCTTCGGGAAGGACTTCGGCGAAACCTTCGATCCAGGGGGCGTAGCGGCCGTCCGGCACGTACAACTGCAACTTCATCTCGACTCCGTGTGATTGTTGTTTGGGTATGGCTGGGATTTTGGCATGGTTTCGGCTTCGGCAAGCGGCGGAGGCCCTCACCCCCGGCCCCTCTCCCCAAGGGAGAGGGGAGAAAACAAGAGGTAATTTCTATCCCCCCTCTCCCCCGACCCCTCTCCCCGCCGGGGAGAGGGGAGCAAACCGTTGGCATGCGACGAGCTGCGAGGTTCATATTTCTCCCCTCGACCTAGGGCGTGGGAAGAGACCAGGTGGCTACTATCCCCCCGCCTCTCGCCCCGCCGACGAGAGGGGAGCAAACCGTTGGCATGCGACATACCTGTGGGTCTCTCGCCGCCATTCGCTCCGGAGAAAGGGCGCGATCGTCGCAGGCTGCCTCCGCTTTTCTCCCCTCTCCCTGGGGAGAGGGGCCGGGGGAGTGGGGAAAGCAAACTGGTTTTTCTTTGCTCCCCTCTCCCACGGGGAGAGGGGCCGGGGGTGAGGGCTAGCCGTTGCCGTCGCGCCGCGCGCGCACTTACGCAGGTTCGGGTACGGCGAACGACAGCAACTGCGCGCCTTCCGTCACCTGTTCGCCGACGCCGTACAGCACCTCGGCGACCACGCCGTCCGCCGGTGCGCTGATCGTGTGTTCCATCTTCATCGCTTCCATCACCAGCAGCGGTGTGCCGCGCGTGACGTGCGCGCCCGGCTCCACCATCACCGCGATGACCTTGCCCGGCATCGGTGCGGTCAGCTTGCCGCCCTCGCCTTCGGCTGCATCGCCGTGCGCGAGCGGGTCGAGCCATTCGAGCACCGCGTGGCGACCGCCGTGGAACACGTGGAACGTGTCGCCCTCCACATGCATCTGGCCATGCGTGCGGCGCGTGCCCATATCGACGCGAATGTCGTCGGCGCGGAACGTGTAGGCAAACGGCGTGGCCTGGTCATTGAAGATCAGCGTCTTGCGCCGCGACTCGATGCGCAGCCCCACCTCCAGCGTGGCGTTGCCCGACTTGAAACGCAGCGTGCGATCGTCGCGGCCGTTGAGGCGCCATGCGCCCGCATGGGTCCACGGCGAATGCGGATCGCTCGCGTCGATGCGCCGCGTGGCGTCCTCGCGCGCGAGCAGCGCCGCCGCCGCCAGCGCGGCCGCTTCCATGCCCACCGGACGCGGCGGCGGAAACAGCGCGTCGTGATTGCGCTCGATCAGCCCGGTATCGAGATCGGCGGTACGGAACGCCTGCGACGTCACCAGCCGCTGCAGGAACGCCACGTTGGTCGACAACCCCACCACGTGATACCCCGCCAGCGCCTGCGACATCCGCGCGAGTGCCGCCTCGCGCGTCGGCCCCCATACGATCAGCTTGGCAATCATCGGATCGTAGAACGGACTGATCGCATCGCCCTCGCGCACGCCCGCATCGATCCGCACGCCCGCCGGCCCATGCGCATCGCCGCCACGCATAAACTGCACCGCGGGCGGCGTGCGCAGAAAGCGCAGCGTGCCCGTCGACGGCAGAAACCCCTTCTCGGGGTTCTCGGCATAGACGCGCGCCTCGATCGCATGCCCGTCGATGCGCAACTGTTCCTGCGTCAGCGGCAAGGGCTCACCCGCAGCCACCCGCAGTTGCCATTCGACGAGGTCCTGCCCGGTGATCATCTCGGTGACCGGATGCTCCACCTGCAGGCGCGTGTTCATCTCCATGAAGTAGAACGAGCCATCCTGATTGGCGATGAACTCGACCGTCCCCGCGCCAACGTAGCCCACCGCGCGCGCCGCGGCCACCGCCGCCTCGCCCATCGCGCGCCGGCGCTCCTCGGTCATGCCAGGCGCCGGTGCTTCCTCGAGGACCTTCTGATGACGGCGCTGCACCGAGCAGTCGCGCTCGAACAGATACACGCAGTTGCCATGCGTGTCGGCAAACACCTGAATCTCGATATGACGCGGCCGCGTGAGGTACTTCTCGACAAGCACCTTGTCGTCGCCGAAGCTCGCCGACGCCTCGCGCCGCACGGACGCGAGCGCGGCCTCGAACGCGTCGCCGGCCTCGACCACGCGCATGCCCTTGCCACCACCACCGGCACTGGCCTTGATCAGCACCGGATAGCCAATGCGATCAGCCTCCGCGCGCAGCAGCGCGGGGTCCTGATCCTCGCCGTGATAGCCGGGCACCAGCGGTACACCGGCATGCTCCATCAACTGCTTGGCCGCGCTCTTGCTACCCATCGCGCGAATCGCAGACGCGGGCGGGCCGATGAAAACGATGCCGGCCGCGGCGCACGCCTCGGCAAAGCCATCGTTCTCCGACAGAAACCCGTAGCCCGGGTGAATCGCATGGACGCCCGCATCACGCGCCATCTCGATGATATGGTCCGCGCGCAGATAGCTGTCACGCGCGGCCGCGCCACCGATATGGATCGCTTCGTCGCAATAGGCGACATGCCGGGCTTCCGCGTCGGCATCCGAATAGACCGCCACCGTGCGAATGCCGAGACGGCGGCACGTGGCGGCCACGCGGCAGGCAATCTCGCCTCGGTTGGCGATCAGGACTTTCTGAAACATGGCTCTCCTCCTTCTTGTGGTCGGGGGCGGCCAGCCTGCGTTGCACCGTCGGGTATTACCCCGCGTAGCCTTCCGCGCGAATGTCGAGGCGCGCCAGCAGCGCGCGGTCGCGGTCGGCCTGCGGGTTACCGGTGGTCAGCAGCTTTTCGCCATAGAAAATCGAATTGGCGCCGGCCATAAAGCACAGCGCCTGCAAAGCTTCGTCCATGGCCTCGCGGCCAGCGGACAGACGCACCATCGCGCGCGGCATCGTGATGCGTGCCACCGCGATCGTGCGAACGAACTCGAACGGGTCCAGCTCCTCGGTGCCGGCCAGCGGCGTGCCTTCCACCTGCACGAGGTTGTTGATGGGCACCGACTCCGGGTACGGATCCATGTTCGCGAGCTGCGCGATCAGGCCCGCACGCGCGGCGCGCGACTCGCCCATGCCGACGATGCCACCGCAGCACACATTGATGCCCGCTTCCCGCACGTGACCGATCGTATCGAGACGATCCTGATACGTGCGCGTGGTGATGATCTTGCCGTAGAACTCGGGCGACGTGTCGAGGTTGTGGTTGTAGTAATCGAGGCCGGCATCCTTCAGGCGCAGTGCCTGCTCCGCCTTGAGCATGCCGAGCGTGACGCAGGTCTCCAGACCCATCGCCTTGACCTCGCGCACCATGTCGATCACGGGCTCGAGGTGACGCTCCTTCGGGCTGCGCCATGCGGCGCCCATGCAGAAGCGCGTGGCACCGTTGGCCTTGGCCGCGCGCGCGGCTTCCAGCACTTCGTCCAGCGGCATCAGCTTCTCGGCCTTCACGCCGGCATCGTGGTGCGCGCTCTGCGGGCAGTAGCCGCAATCCTCCTCGCAACCGCCGGTCTTGATCGACAGCAGCGTGGACAGCTGCACGGTGTTCGCGTCGAAGTGCTCGCGATGCACCTGCTGCGCGCGGAACATCAGGTCGTTGAACGGCAGCGCGAACAGCGCGGCCACGTCATCGACGCGCCAGGCATCGGTGTCCTTGGGCGCGCCGGCGGCGATGTTGCGGGCGGACTGGCGAAGCGCGTCGGCGGAGATGGTGGCGACGTTGGAGGTAGTGGTCTGAGTCATGATGGTTCGGTTTCTGTAATTTCGTTGACGGCTGCGTACAGCGGTCCAAGATCGAGCTGGCTCGCGGCCACGGCCGGCGCCACCTGCCACGGCAACTCGCCGAGGCAGGGCGCGTCGAGCATGTCGAGCAGCGTGGCGATGTTCTCGTCGGGCAGCAGCATGTCGGGGTCGATGCGGTTGGCGATCCAGCCCGCGAGCCGCAGCCCGCGCGCGCGAATCGATTCGGCGGTAAGCATCGCGTGGCTCAGGCAGCCCAGGCGAACGCCCACCACCATCACCACCGGCAGATTCAGCATCACCGCGAGGTCCGCCGTGTTCCAGCGCGCGGCGCCCACGTCGAGCGGCACCTGAAAACCGCCCACGCCTTCGACCACGACCGCATCGGCACGCTGTCGCAGCGCCTCGAGCGCCGCGCGAATCGGCTCGCCCGTAATGCGCACGCCTTCCATCGCCGCGGCCAGATGCGGCGACACTGGCGTGCGCATCAGGAACGGGCACATCTCTTCCTGCGGCGCGATGATCGAGCCCGCCGCGCGCAGTTGTTCGACGTCGTCGTTCTGCCAGCGCTCGTCGAGCCATTCGCCACCGCTGGCCACAGGCTTCATGCCCGTGGTGCTGTAGCCACCGGCATGCAGCGCGTGCAGCAGCGTGGCACTCGCGTGGGTCTTGCCGACGCCGGTATCGGTGCCGGTGACGAAGCATGCCACGCTCTGCGGGCGCAGCCCCGGTGCGCGCGCGATCATGCGGCCTCCTTGCAGTGCGGTGCGTGAGGTGCCTGCGCGGCCGCGGCGGACACCTGGGCCTGCGCACGCGTCAGCGCGTCGAGCAGGCGCCGCACATCGGCTTCGGTATGCGACGCCGACAGCGTGATGCGCAGCCGCGCGGTGCCGGCCGCCACGGTCGGCGGACGAATCGCACCGACGCGAAT
The DNA here is from genome assembly GCF_914271485.1 of Cupriavidus pampae. Taxonomy (GTDB): domain Bacteria; phylum Pseudomonadota; class Gammaproteobacteria; order Burkholderiales; family Burkholderiaceae; genus Cupriavidus; species Cupriavidus pampae. The sequence continues at coordinate 409,168 of NZ_CAJZAG010000006.1, read as the reverse complement.
GCCCTCCGCTTCCAGCGCGGCGGACAGCGCCAGCGACAGCGCGTTGTCACGCACGATCAACGGCTGGATCGCGGTATCGCTCTCGCCAAGCTCCCAGCCTGCACGCGCGGCCAGTTCGCCGAGGCCCGCGCGCAGTTGCGCAATCAGCCGTGCAAGGTTGGCACGCCGCACATGCCCTTCGTCGCCCTCGATCAGGTCGAGGCTCGTCAGCAGCGCATGCGCCACCGCGGGCGGCGCGGCCGTGGTGTAGATATACGGGCGCGCGGTGTTGATCAGATGCTCGATGATCAGTTCGTGCGCGGCGACGAACGCGCCGGCCACACCCGCGGCCTTGCCGAGCGTGCCAAGGTAAATCAAACGTTCCGATACGAGCCCAAGGTGCTCGAGCACGCCATGACCCTGCTCGCCGAGCGCACCGAAGCCATGCGCATCGTCGAGGATCAGCCACGCGTCATGCGCTTCGGCCAGCGCCAGCAGCGCGGACAGCGGCGCAATGTCGCCGTCCATGCTGAATACGCTGTCGGTCACGATCAGCTTGATGGCACTCGTGCTGGCCGCGAGTTGCGTCGCCAGCGTGGCGACGTCGCCATGCGGGTAGCGCACGACGTCGGCCCGCGCAAGCCGCGCGCCATCGATCAGCGACGCATGGTTGAGCGATTCGCAAAACAGCGTCGCGCCGGCCGTGCCCAGCGCGGTCAGCACCGCGAGGTTGGCCATATACCCCGTGCAGAAGTACAGCGCGCGGGCCTCCGGAATCGACGGTGCGAGCCACGCGGCCAGACGTTCCTCGAGCTGCGCGTGCGCAATCGAATGACCGCTCACGAGGTGCGAGGCACCACTGCCCGCGCCGTAGCGGCGCGCGCCATCGGCCAGCGCTTCGGCGAGCGCGGGATGGTCGGCGAGTCCCAGGTAATCGTTGCTGCAGAACGTCAGCAACGAAGCCGGGGTCTGGTCCAGCGGCCCCACCGATTGGTGCGGCGCGCAGGCGGTATGAGCAATGCGACGGCGGCGCGTAAGCGCCTGCGCTTCACGTTCGGCGGCGGCCTGTTTCAATTGTTCAAGCAACACGGCGCACCTCCGGTTCCGGTTCGGTGACCTGCGCGGTCACTTCGTTCAGCGCGGCGAATAACTGCTCGCCGAGCCAGCGCGCCTGCGCGGCATCGAAGACATAGGGCGGCATGACATACAGCGTGTGGCCGATCGGACGGACCAGCACACCGCGCGCGAGTGCGGCGCGATGGAAGCGCACCGGGAAATCGGTGCCCGCTGCCGCCGCGTCGATATCGGCGGCCCAGATCATGCCTTGCTGCCGTACGTGCTGCACGCGCGCATCCGCGGCCAGCGGCGCCAGCGCATCGCCGAGCCACTGCGCGCGCTCGCGATTGCGCGCCAGCACGTCGTCCTGCTCGAACAGGTCGAGCGTGGCCAGTGCCGCGCGGCACGCGAGCGGATTGCCCGTGTACGAGTGCGAATGGAGGAAGCTGCGCGCCAGTTCGTCGGCGACAAACGCGCGCTGGATCTCGGGACGCGACAGCACCAGCGACAACGGCAGGTAACCGCCGCTGATACCCTTGGACAGGCAGAGAAAATCTGGCCACCCGTGCGCGGGCAGACGCTCGTCCATGTTCTGGTTGGATGCGGCGCCACGCGCCTGCTCCCACGCAAAGAACGTCCCGGTACGGCCGCAACCGACCGCGATCTCATCCGCGATCAGATGCACGCGATAGCGATCGCACAACGCGCGCGCGCCTTCGAGGTAAGACGGGTCGTACATCGCCATGCCGGCCGCGCATTGCACGAGCGGCTCGACAATCAGCGCCGCGATCTGCCCGGCGCGCTCACGCAGCAGCGCCTCGAGCTCGGCCAGCGCGCGCGCCGCCACATCGGCGGCGCTCTCGCCACGGCGCGCCTGACGCGCGTCCGGTGACATCACCACATGCGCGCGGCGTGTCAGCGCGTCGTACGCGTCGCGGAACACTTCAAGGTCGGTCACCGCGAGCGCACCCACGGTCTCGCCGTGATAGCTGTCGCGCAGGCACACAAACTCGCGCTTGGCGGAGAGCCCCGTATTGCGCCAGTAGTGGAAGCTCATCTTGAGCGCGATCTCCACGGCTGACGCGCCATCGGACGCATAGAACGCATGGCCGAGCGCGCCGCCGGTCAGCGCCGTCAGACGCTCCGCCAGCGCCACCGCGGGCTCGTGCGTGCAGCCCGCCAGCATCACGTGCTCGAGCGTCTGCAACTGATCGATCAGCGCGGCGTTGATGGCCGGGTTGGCATGACCGAACAGGTTGACCCACCACGAGCTGATGGCATCGAAATAGCGTTGGCCGTCGGCATCGATAAGCCACGGCCCTTCGCCGCGCGCGATGGCGAGCGGCGCGACATTGCCGTCGGGCCGCAGGCGCGTGCACGGGTGCCACACGGCACGCGCGCTTCTGGCGCCAAGTCCGGCGGCAAGTCCGACCGAATCCGGGGGGGACAGGTGTTCCAAGAGAACCCTCCTACTGCGTTGGCCGCCCGCATGCGCGCCGGGCCAGACGGGGCTGGCCGGGGTCGAATGAGCGGGCGGATTGGGGAGCCTCATGGTAGGGATGTCAGTAGGGTCTTGGCAAACCGGATTCGTTTCGCAAGTTGTCTACACATTGACCGACGTTGCGCGATTTTTCTCACGTCACCTCGTTACTGCGTGCCGTGCGCCCCTCTTATCCACGGAAAAGGTGGAGAAAAGGTGGTGTGTTGGGCGCCTGACCAACGCTCAGACGCTTACTTTCACACCGGTCGCCACGACGGCGCACGCTTTTCCAGGAACGAACGCACGCCCTCACGGCCCTCTTCCGACGCGCGGATCTGCGCGATGCGGTCCGCGGTCAGCGCCAGCAGATCGTCGTCGATCGAGGCGCCCGCCACGTCCTGCACCAGCCGCTTGCTCTCGCGTACCGCGTTCGGGCTGTTGGCCACGAGCGCGGCCGCGATCTCGGCCACCTTGGCGTCCAGTGCCTCGGGCGCGGTCAGCGCGTGCACGAAGCCAAGGCGCAGGGCCTCGCTGGCATCGAAGCGTTCGGCCGTGATGAAGTAGCGGCGCGATGCCTGCTCGCCCAGCGCGCGAATCACGTACGGGCTGATCGTCGCCGGCATCAGACCGAGACGCGCCTCCGACAGACAGAACTGCACCGGCTGCGCCGCCACCACGATGTCGCACGCGGCCACGAGGCCGACGCCGCCCGCATAGGTGTCGCCATGCACACGCGCGATCACGGGCTTGGGGCACGCCCAGATCGTATGGAGCATCTGCGCGAGCGTCAGCGCATCGGCACGGTTCTCGTCGTCCGAGTAGCCGGCCATCTTCTTCATCCAGTTCAGATCGGCGCCCGCGCAGAACGCGGGCCCGTTGCCCGCGAGCACGATCGCGCGCACCTCGGGCGTGTCGCCGAGCGCGCGGAACGCGCCGGTGAGCTCGGCGATCACGGTCTCGTTGAACGCGTTGCGCACGTCGGGCCGGTTCAGCGTGACCGTGGCAACATGCTGGGCGACGGTCACGGCGAGCGTGGTGAAGTTCATGCTGGCTCCAGAAAAAATACGTAAGTCGTCATTCGGCGGGCATACCGATGCGGCGCAGAAACGCTTCCACCGGCGGCAGCCACACGCGAATACCATTGCGGCTGCTGAACAGGCGGTGCGAATCGGACTCGAATTCGCCCACATCGACGAACGTGGCATCCGCGGCCGAACCGGTCGCCGCTGCCTTGTAGCGGTTGAACATCGTCTCTGGCAACGGCCATGGCCAGTAGCTGTCGTTGCTGCCGTAGATCCATAGCGACGGATAGCGCGCGGTGCGGCCGTAGTCGGCAAACGCGTCGACGAGATTGTTCTCCCATCCCGCGCAGCTTTCATTGCGCAGGCCGCCCGCGAAATTGATCACGCCGCGCACGCCCGGATAGCCGATCGCGTTAAACGCCATGGTCGAGAGGCCGCCATGCGACTGCCCCACCATCACGATGCGCTCGGCATCCACATAGGACTGCCGCGTCAGGTAATCAAGCGCGGCAATCAGGTCCTCGGCCTGCATCAGGCCGTTCGCCTGCACATTGCAGCCTCCGCCGATATAGGCGCCGCCCGATCGCGAAAAGCCCTGGCGCATCGGCAGTGCGACCACATAGCCGCGCTTCAGAAACTCGGCACTTTGCGCGACGAACTTCGCGCGCCCCTGAAATGCCGGCTTGCCGGGCGCCTTGCCATGATTGATTACGACCAGCGGAAACGGACCATCGCCGGGTGGCCGGAAGATCGTGGTCTCCAGCTCCACTGTGAACAGCGTGCCGGTTTTTGGGATCATCACCACCTGCTCGGTCACGCGCGGCGGCAATGGCGATGGGGATTGCGCCTGCGCGAGCGCGGACGACGCCATCAGCGGCATCGCCACCGGCCCCAGCATCAGCCACGCAAGCGCACGAAAGACAAAAGACATCGACAGGAACATCCCAGGATACGGCGTGACGTTACATCCGGAACACGCCGAACTTCATGTCGTCGATCGGCGCGTTGAGACTGGCCGACAGGCCGAGGCCGAGCACCGTGCGCGTCTGCGCGGGGTCGATCACGCCATCGTCCCACAAGCGCGCGCTCGCGTAGTACGGGTGGCCCTGCGCCTCGTACTGATCGCGAATCGGCTGCTTGAATGCTTCTTCCTCGTCCGGGCTCCACTGGCCACCACGGCCCTCGATGCCATCGCGCCGCACGGTAGCCAGCACGCTCGCGGCCTGTTCGCCGCCCATGACCGAGATCCGCGCGTTGGGCCACATCCACAGGAAGCGCGGCGAATACGCGCGCCCGCACATGCCGTAGTTGCCGGCCCCGAACGAGCCGCCGATGATCACCGTGAACTTGGGCACCTGCGCGGTGGCCACGGCCGTGACCATCTTGGCGCCGTTGCGCGCGATGCCTTCGTTCTCGTATTTGCGTCCGACCATAAAGCCCGTGATGTTCTGCAGGAACACGAGCGGAATCTTGCGCTGGCAGCACAGCTCGATAAAGTGCGCGCCCTTGAGCGCGGACTCCGAGAACAGGATGCCGTTGTTGGCGATGATGCCGACCGGGTAGCCCCAGATGCGCGCGAAGCCGCAGACCAGCGTGGTGCCATAGCGCGCCTTGAACTCGTCGAACTCGGAGTCGTCGACGATGCGCGCAATCACCTCGCGCACATCGTACGGCTTGCGCGTATCGGTCGGAATCACGCCATATAGCTCGTCCACCGGATAACGCGGCGGCACCGGCTCGTGCAGGCGAATCTGGTCGGGCTTGCGGCGATTGAGGTGCTGGACGATATTGCGCGCCAGCGACAGCGCGTGCGCGTCGTTCTGCGCGAAATAGTCGGCCACGCCGGAAAGCCGCGTGTGCACGTCCGCGCCACCAAGGTCTTCCGCGGTGACCTCCTCGCCGGTGGCCGCCTTCACGAGCGGAGGACCACCGAGGAAGATCGTGCCCTGATCCTTGACGATGATCGACTCGTCGCTCATCGCCGGCACGTAGGCACCACCAGCGGTGCACGAACCCATCACCACCGCGATCTGCGGAATGCCCTGCTTCGACAGATTGGCCTGGTTGTAGAAGATACGGCCAAAGTGATCGCGATCCGGAAACACGTCGTCCTGATTCGGCAGATTGGCACCGCCCGAATCGACGAGGTAGATGCACGGCAGATGATTCTGTTCGGCGATCTCCTGCGCGCGTACGTGCTTCTTGACGGTCAGCGGGTAATACGTGCCGCCCTTGACCGTCGCATCGTTGCACACGATCACGCACTCCTGCCCCGCCACGCGGCCAATGCCGGTGATGATGCCGGCACCGGGCGCCGCATCGTCGTACATGCCGTACGCGGCCAGTTGCGAGAACTCGAGGAACGGCGTGCCGGGGTCCAGCAATTGCTGCACGCGCTCGCGCGGCAGCAGTTTGCCGCGCGACAGATGCTTGGCCCGCGCCGCCTCGCCACCGCCCTGCGCGAGCGCGGCGATCTTCGCTTTGAGGTCTTCCACCAGCGCCTGCATCGCATCGGCGTTGGCCTTGAAAGCTTCCGAACGGGCGTTGAGTTTGGTTTCCAGCGTGGGCATGCGTCGTCTTCCTCTCGTCTTTCGCGTTCTTGTTGAGTTGCCCTCAGGCCGCCTCGCCCAGCATGTCGCCATCGACATACAGCCAGCGCGCGGCCTCGCCCTGCTCGCGCGACTCGAATACGAAGCGGCTGCGCTCATGCAGACGCCACGCGCGTCCGCCAATCTTGTAGCGCGCGACAAACTCCACGGTCGCGTGCGTATCGTCCTGCTGCGCGTGAGCCTTCACCGAGAGTCCGAGCCAGCGCGTGCCGGCCTCGGGCGCCACGTCGTCGGGGCAAGTGCTCGCGTGCCACGTCTGGCGCAGCCAGTCGGCCAGCCCCAGCACATAGGCGCTGTAGCGCGAGCGCATCAGCGCCTCCGCCGTAGGCGGTGAGGCCTCGCCGCGATGAAAGCGTCCGCAGCATCCCGCGTAGTTGGCGTGCCCACACGGGCACGCGCTGCTGTCAGCCGCCTTCTGTGGTGCCTTCGCGGGAGACTGCTGGCGCGCGTTCATGCAAGCAGCTCCGGCAGCGCGCGCATGTCGGTGAAGGTGGTCATCGCCCCCGCGTCGCGCAGCATCGTCGCGTCGTTACGCGCGGCATAACCGAACACGGTCATGCCCGCGGCCACGCCGGCGGTGATGCCCGCCGGACTGTCCTCGATAACCGCGCAGCGCGCCGGATCGACGCCCATCGTGCGCGCGGCCAGCAGGTACACGTCGGGCGCGGGCTTGCTGCGCTCGACTTCGGTCGCCGAGAAAATATGTTCGCCCGCATCGCGCTGGAACAGTTCGACCAGACCCGTGCGCGTGAGCTGCAGCTTGACCTTGATGCGATCGGCGCCGGACGCCACGCAGATCGGCACGCCGGTGGCAGCGATCGCGCCGATCGCCTCGCGTACATGCGGAATCGCTTCCACTTCCGCCTCCAGGGTCGCGTTGCGGCGTGCGAGCCAGGTCGAGAGCCAGTTCTCGGGCAGCGGCGCGCCACGCCGGCGCTCGATCTCATGCAGTTCCTCGCGCACGGCGCGACCGAGGAACCAGCGCGTCGACTCTTCGAGCGAGATCTCGATGCCGAGTTCGTTGAGCATCGTATTCAGCAGACGCAGCACGATGGGCTCGCTATCGACGAGCACACCGTCGCAGTCGAAAATCACGCAATCGAAACGGGAGGCTTGTTGTACAGCGGTCATGCGGGTTTCTTTTCCTTGTTGATATCGGGGACGGCGCGCAGCTCGGTCTGGCGTCGGCTCTTCAGATGCTCTTCCACCTGATCGAAGCGATCGAAGCCCCAGAACGGCTCGCCATCGATGATCACGAACGGCGAACCGAACACGCCCTTGGCCATCGCCACATCGACTTCGGCCTTGAGCTGATCCTTGATCTGATAGCTGCTCGCGCCTTCGTTGACCGCAGCGCCGTCCACGCCAAGCGACTCGGCGATACGCGCAATCTCAGCGGGCTCGGCGATATTGATGTCCTCGGCGAACAGCGCGCGATAGACGGCCTTGCCGAAGGCGGTCGCGATATCGGCGCCATGATGATTCTGCAGCCACAGCATCGCACGCGCGGCATGCTGCGTCGGCAGCGGGAAATGCGTGGGACGCTTGTAGTCGATGTTGTGATACTGCGCGGTGCGCTCGAAATCGCGCCAGCAGTACTCACCCTTGATCGGGATGCTTGTCAGCGGCGCGGAACCGGTGGTCTTGAACACGGCCCCCAGCAGAATCGGATGCCATGCGACGTAGCGCCCGTACTTCTGCGCGATTTCGTCGATGCAGGTGCTGGCGAAATAGCCGTAGGGCGAGGAGAAGTCGAAGTAGAAATCGATCGGTGCGGTCATGACCTGGGGGGCTCCGTAGTATGAACAACCACGCGCTTCAACCAAGCGCGCGGGCAATCAAAATCTTCTGGATATCGCTGGTGCCCTCGTAGATCTGGCACACGCGCACGTCTCGATAGATCCGTTCCACCGGGAAGTCGTTCACGTAACCATATCCGCCGAACACCTGAATCGCATCCGAGCATACCCGCTCGGCCATCTCGCTGGCGAACAATTTGGCCATCGCGGCTTCCTTCAGGCATGGCTTGCCCGCATCGCGCAGCACCGCCGCGTGCCAGACCATCTGGCGCGCCACGTCGATACGCGTGGCCATGTCCGCGAGGCGGAACTGCACCGCCTGATGCGCAAACAACGGCTGTCCAAAACTCTCGCGCTCCTTCGCATAGGCCAGCGCCGCGTCGAACGCCGCGCGTGCCATGCCGACGCTCTGCGAGGCAATACCGATGCGCCCGCCCTCGAGTCCCGACAGGGCCATGCGATAGCCGCCGCCTTCCTCGCCGAGCAGATTCCGCGCCGGCACGCGGCAGTCCTCGAACACGATCTGCGCGGTGTCGGATGAATGCTGGCCGAGCTTGTCCTCGAGCCGCGCCACCACGTAGCCCGGCGTCGACGTCGGCACCACGAACGCGCTGATGCCGCGCTTGCCAGCCGCCTTGTCGGTGACCGCGAGCACGATCGCCACGTCCGCGTGCTTGCCGCTCGTGATGAACTGCTTGACGCCGTTGAGCACGTAGTCGTCGCCATCGCGCTTCGCTGTGGTGCGCAGCGCCGACGCATCGGACCCCACGTGCGGCTCGGTCAGGCAGAACGCGCCGAGCATCTCGCCGCGCGCCAGCGGTACCAGCCACTGCCGCTTCTGGTCCTCGTTGGCGTACGCCATCAGCATGCTGCAGACCGGGCAATTGTTCACGCTGATGACCGTCGACGTGCCGCCATCGCCGGCGGCAATCTCCTCGAGGATCAGCGCGAGCGACAGATAGTCGAGCCCGGCTCCGCCGTACGCTTCGGGCACCGCCACGCCGTACGCGCCGAGCGCGGCCAGCTCCTTGTGCACGGCGTGCGGAAAGGTCTTGTCGCGATCCCATTGCGCGGCCTGCGGGGCAATCACCTCCTGCGCGAACTGCCGCACGGCGTCGCGGATCATCTCCTGCTCGGTGCTCAGCAACATGTCTTGTCCCCTACCGCTGCCCTGCGGCCGCGGGCGTCACCACGGCAACGCGGCGCCGTCGTAGTTATGGAAACTGCCGTGATGCTTGCGCGTGGCCGATGCGATCATGCGCCGCATGCCCGCCACGCTGTCGTGCGGCGTCACGTCGGCGTTGCCGCCGCCCATATCGGTCTGCACCCAGCCCGGATGGAACGCCAGACACGTGGCATGGCGCGCGTCGATCGACACCGCGCGCAGCACCGCGTTGAGCGCGGCCTTGCTCACACGATAGAGCCACGCGCTGTTGGCCTCCATGCCGCCGATGCTGCCCATGCGCGAGGACAGCACCGCCAGCACACCGCCCTTACCGCCGCCGCCCACCTCCACGCTCGGCAGCATCAGCGGCAGCGCCATCATCGCGCCCAGCACGTTGACGTGCATCACCGCATCGAAATCCTGCGGCGTCACCGGTTGCGCGCCCTGCGTGCGCGGACTCATCACGCCTGCGTTGTAGACCGCCACGTCGAGCGTCTCGCCATCGAGCTTCCAGCCGAGACCGGCCACCGCGCCGGGGTCGGTGACATCGAGCAGATGCGCCTCGGCGCCCAGCGCGCGCAGCGCGGCCACATCTTCCTCGCGCCGCGCGGTGGCGATCACGCGCCAGCCGTCGCCGCGATACTGGCGCACGAATTCGAGACCGATGCCGCGCGACGCCCCTACAACGAGTACGGTGGGCATGGTGTCAGACCATCTCGATGCCGACCGCGGTAGCTTCACCGCCGCCGATGCACAGCGTGGCCACGCCGCGCTTGCCGCCAGTCTTGCGCAGCGCGCCGATCAGCGTGGTCAGGATGCGCGCGCCGGACGCGCCGATCGGATGACCGAGCGCACACGCGCCGCCATGGATGTTCACCTTCTCGCGCGGAATGCGATGCTCGTGCATCGCCGCCATCGGCACCACCGCGAACGCTTCGTTGATCTCGAACAGATCCACGCTGTCGGTGGTCCAGTCGAGCTTGCGATACAGCTTGGCGATCGCTTCCACCGGCGCGGTGGTGAACCAGCCCGGTGCCTGCGCATGCGAGGTATGACCCAGCATGCGCGCGAGCGGCTGCAAACCCAGCTTGCGCGCGGTCGACTCGCGCATCATCACGAGCGCCGCGGCACCATCGTTGATCGATGACGACGAGGCGGCCGTGATCGTGCCGTCCTTCGCGAAGGCGGGCTTCAGCGACGGAATCTTTTCGGTCTTGATGCGGCGCGGACCTTCATCGCTGTCGATCACCACGTCGCCAGCCTTGGCGGCCACCGTGACGGGGGTGATCTCCCACTTGAAATCGCCATTCGCGGTCGCCTGCTGCGCGCGCTGCACCGACTCGATCGCGAACTGGTCCTGCTGCGCGCGCGTGAATTCATACTTCGCCGCGCAGTCCTCGCCGAACGTGCCCATCGCGCGACCCTTGTCGTACGCATCCTCGAGGCCGTCCAGCATCATGTGGTCGTAGATCATGCCGTGGCCGATGCGATAACCGCCACGGCCCTTCGGAATCAGGTACGGCGCGTTGGTCATGCTCTCCATGCCACCGGCCACCGCGATCTCGAACGAGCCCGCGAGCAGGCCGTCGAACACCGTCATCGCGGCGCGCATGCCCGACCCGCACATCTTGTTCACCGTGGTGCAGGCGACACCGAGCGGCAGCCCGGCGCCCAGCGCGGCCTGACGCGCGGGCGCCTGACCCTGACCGGCCGGCAGCACGCAACCGAACACCACCTCCTCCACCTGCTCGGGCTTGAGGCCCGCGCGCTCCACCGCCGCGCGAATGGCCGCGGCGCCCAGTTGCGGCGCGGTCAGCGCGGACAGCTCGCCCTGGAACGCGCCCATCGGCGTGCGGGCGGCGGATACGATGACGATTGGGTCTTGCATGTCGTGTCTCCTGTTATCGATGTACAGCTTGTCTGGGATCAGCGGATGGAGGCGCGCGGCGGATCGCCGTACTGGCGATAGGCCTCGTCCAGCTGCTGGTGCAATTCGTCGGTGCTGCTCGCGGCAATGCCGAGATCGCGCAGCAGGCCATCGGACACGCCGTAGACCCACCCGTGCACGGTCACGACCTGACCGCGCGCCCATGCGTCCTGCAGCACGGTGGTCTGGCACAGATTGTTGACCTGTTCGATCACGTTGAGCTCGCACAGGCGCGTATGCGCGTCTTCCTCGCGCAGCAGCGTGCCCAGGTAGGCATCGTGCTTGTCGGCCACGTCGCGCACGTGACGCAGCCAGTTGTCGGCCAGGCCGATGCGCTCGCGCTTGAGCGCAACCTTCACGCCGCCGCAGCCGTAATGGCCCACCACGGTGATATGGCGCACCTTGAGCACCTCCACCGCGAACTGGATCACCGACAGCGCGTTGAGGTCGCTGTGCGAGATCACGTTGGCGATATTGCGGTGGACGAAGACCTCGCCGGGCGCCAGGCCGAGAATCTGGTTGGCCGGCACGCGCGAATCGGAGCAGCCGATCCACAGGTACTCGGGCGCCTGCTGGTTGGCCAGTCGCGTAAAGAAGGCTGGGTCTTCCGCATTGACGCGGTCCACCCAGTCGCGGTTGTTGCGGAACAGTTGAGCGATGGCGTCATTCATGTCGCTCTCCTTGGCTGTGCGTGAGGTGAGTCGGGCTGAAAGGGTATTGGATAAGCAAAGTCATAACGATGTCTGGCCAGCAAGAGTCGAAATTGTAATGGCGAAAGCGCAATTACGACCCCTGACTCGTGAGCCGGCCACGCCACTTACATCGTCTCGGCGAACAACTCGCGGCCAATCAGCATGCGGCGGATCTCCGAAGTGCCTGCGCCAATCTCGTATAACTTGGCATCGCGCCACAGCCGTCCGGCCGGATACTCGTTGATATAACCATTGCCGCCGAGAATCTGCACCGACTCGCCCGCCATCCACGTCGCCTTCTCGGCCGTGTACAGAATGACCGCCGCGCAGTCCTTGCGTACTTGCCGTACATGCTCCGCGCCCAGCGCATCGAGGTTCTTGCCCACCGTGTACAAATAGCTGCGCGCCGCCTGCAGCGTGGTGTACATGTCCGCCACCTTGCCCTGGATCAGCTGGAATTCGCCGATGCTCTGGCCGAACTGCTTGCGGTCGTGGATGTAGGGCGTGATCACGTCCATGCAGGCCTGCATGATGCCGACCGGGCCACCCGATAACACCGCGCGTTCGTAGTCGAGGCCGCTCATCAGGATTTTTGCGCCACCGTTCTCGGCACCGAGCACGTTCTCCACCGGCACCTCGACGTCCTGAAACACGAGCTCCCCGGTGTGCGAACCGCGCATGCCGAGCTTGTCGAGCTTCTGCGCCACCGAGAACCCCTTCATGCCCTTCTCGACGAGGAAGGCGGTCATGCCGCGCGCGCCAAGGTCCGGCTCGGTCTTGGCGTACACCACCAGCACATCGCAGTCCGGCCCGTTGGTGATCCACATCTTGGTGCCGTTGAGCACGTAGCGGTCGCCGCGCAGATCGGCGCGCAGCTTCATGCTGACCACGTCCGACCCCGCGTTGGGCTCGCTCATCGCCAGCGCACCAATCCACTCGCCGGAAACCAGCTTCGGCAGGTATTTCGCCTTCTGCGCCGCGGTGCCGTTACGATGAATCTGGTTCACGCACAGGTTCGAATGCGCGCCGTACGACAGGCCCACCGACGCCGATGCGCGGCTGATTTCCTCCATCGCGATCATATGGGCGAGGTAGCCCATGTTCGCGCCGCCGTACTCCTCGGCCACGGTAATGCCGAGCACGCCGAGGTCGCCCATCTTCTTCCACGCGTCCATCGGAAACTGGTCGGTGCGGTCTATCTCCGCGGCGCGCGGCGCCAGCTCGGCCTGCGCCCAGTCGCGCACGGCGCTGCGCAGCATCTCGATGTCCTCGCCGAGATCGAATCTCAGGCCTGGCAGTTCGGTCATGTCGGTCTCCTGTGTTCTTGTCGGTTCAGACGTGGTCCAGCGTGCGGACCACGCACAGCGTCATCAGCATCGTCGCCACCTGCTTGCGGCGGCCGTCCTGCTCGGCAAACACATCTCCCTGCGCCACCACCAGCGTGCGGCCCGGCTTGAGCACGCGCGCCACCGCCACGAGCCGCTCGCCCTGTGCCGGCGACAGCAGGTTGATCTTGTACTCGGCAGTCAGCCCGGCCTCGCCGTCGGCCACCACCGAGAGCGCCGCATATCCGCACGCGGTGTCCGCGAGCGCGCCCACCGCGCCACCGTGAAAGAACCCATGCTGCTGGGTCACCGCGTCGGACCACGGCATCGACAGCTCCACTTCGCCGCGCACCACGCGCTCGATCCGCGCGCCGAGCGTCTGCATCATGCCCTGCCGCGCAAAGCTGGCGGCGATGGCGTCGGCGCGGCCCGGCGCCAGGGCGGACGAAGCATCGTGGTCGGTTTCAGCGGAAGCGGTCATGGCATGGATTCCTTGGGGGCTGACGAGCTGGTGGCTATTCTATTGACGTTTACGTAAACGTCAATTGCTGCCGATCCGAATACGTATCCGCGATGCTCATGCGGCGCTTTCCGGGGCGGCCGCCGCATGGCCGGCCAGCAGCGTGCGGCACTGACGCTCGTGCGCATCGATCTCCGCCAGTTGCGCCTGCAGATCTTCCATCTGGCGTTCGAGCGTCTGGCGATGCTGCGCGAGTGCATGCAGAAACCGTTCGAGCTGCGGCGCGGTATCGCGAGGCGACTCGTAAAGATCCAGAATTTCCTTGATTTCATTGAGAGTGAGCCCCAACCTCTTGCCGCGCAGTGTGAGCTTGAGGCGGGTCCGCTCGCGACCGTTATAGACGCGTTTGCGCCCGCCGGGGCCTTCGCGTTCGGGCGATAGCAGCCCCTGGTCTTCGTAGAAGCGGATCGCGCGCGGCGTCACGTCGAACTCGCGCGCGAGATCGGTGATCGTATAAGTGGCGGAGGAAGACTGAGTTCGTTGCATCGTCAAGTTTTCGACTAAGATGGGCGGACAAACGCCCCGATTGACGTTAACGTTAGCGTCAACCGCGGCACCTGACAATGATCGACCGCGAGCGCCGATCGAAGAGACTCCCATGAACGCACTCGAACACCAGCTCCAATACCCCTACGGCGACACGCTGCCCGAGCCGGGCACGCGGCAGGAAGTGGCACCCGGCATCTATTGGCTGCGCATGCCGCTGCCGTTCGCGCTCGACCATATCAACCTGTGGCTCGTGCGGGACCGGCTGGATGGCCGCGACGGCTGGACCATCATCGACTGCGGCATCACCAACGACACCATTCAGGCGCACTGGGAATCGATCTTCGCGCACCATCTGGATGGTCTGCCGGTGCTGCGCGTGCTGGTCACCCACTGCCACCCGGACCATGTCGGTCTGGCGCACTGGCTGTGCAAGCGCTGGGACGTGCGGCTGTGGATGAGCCTCGGCGACTATATGACCGCGCGCGTGATGAACAGCGGCACGGGCGCGGGATCGAATGCCGGCGGCGATTTCGCGGCCAGCCACTTCGAGCGCCATGGGCTGACCGATCCCGAAAACCTCGAGAAGCTGCGCGCGCGCAAAAGCTACTACCCGTCCCTCGTGCCCGACCTGCCCACCCAGTACCGCCGGCTCATGGATGACGACGTGGTGAAACTGGGTCTCGACGACGCCGGTTCGCCGGCGGAATGGCGTGTGATCACCGGCTTCGGCCATGCGCCCGAGCACGTCGCGCTGTATAACGCCGCGAGCAACGTGCTGATCTCGGGCGATATGGTGCTGCCGCGCATCTCGACCAACGTGAGCGTGTTCGATATGGAGCCCGAGGCCAACCCGCTGCAGCTGTATCTGGATTCGCTCGGCAAGTACGAGGACCTGCCCGCGGACGTGCTGATCCTGCCGTCACACGGCCGCCCTTTCCGCAACCTTCATACGCGGCTGCGGCAACTGCATGAGCATCACGTCGACCGTCTGGCCGAGACCCTGGCCGCGTGCACGGAGAGGCCCTGCCACGCGCACGATATCGTCGGCGTGATCTTCCGTCGGCAGTTCGATATCCACCAGCTCACGTTCGCCATGGGCGAGGCGCTGGCCCACCTGCATGCGCTCTGGCATCGCGGCGAACTCGTGCGCGAGCTGGGCGAGGACGGCATCTACCGCTTCCGCGCGGCGTAGCTCTTTCTAGAACCCCTCGCGCGCGAGGCCGGCCAGATAGCGCACGCCGGCCACCGCGCGGCTGCCGTACCACGACAACATCTCGCCATCGACCAGCAGCACCGGCAGCCCGAGCTGCCGCTCGAGCGCGTCGGCATGCGTCTCGGTGAAGCGATAGGGCTCCGTGGACAACAGCACCGCATCGAGGTCGCGCACCAGCGCATCGCTCCAGCGGAACGTCGGATAGCGCTCGCCGGCCGCGTTGGGGCGACTGCAATCGCCATCGACGCAGGCCTCGGGCGTCAGCGCTACCGGCCACGTCGCCCAGTTCACGCGCGCGAGCATGCGACTGATATACGTGTCGCGCGACACCGTCATCCACGGGTCCTGCCAGATCGCGTAGAGCACGCGCCGGGCGGGCCATCCTGCCTCGCCACCCGCATGCGCGAGGGCATCCAGCTGCGCCTCCAGCGCCGTGACCAGCGCCGTGGCCTGTTCGGTGCGGCCGAAGATCGCGCCCAGCAACTGGTATAGCGCCACGTTGTCCTCGGGCGCGCACGGATGGGTCACGATCACGTGCGGCACGAACGCGCGGATTTCCTCCACGGTCTCGCGCCGGTTCTCGTCGATATTGACGATGACGTGGGTCGGCGCGAGCGCGCGCAGCTTGTCCAGCTGCACGTCCTTGGTCCCGCCGACCTTCGGCACCGCGCGCACAGCAGGCTCCGGATGAATACAGAAGCCCGTGCGCGCCACCAACTGGTCACCGAGGCCCAGATCGAACAGCAGTTCCGTGATCGACGGCACCAGCGACGCGATGCGCGCGCCGTCCGACGCCACCGCGTGCAGGTGGCCGAGCGCATCGGTGCGCGCATCGGTGCGCGCATCGGTCCGCACATCGGTCCCGAGATCCGCGCGATCGCTCACGGCTCGGTTCCCTGTCGTGCGCCTTGTCGAGGCTTGCGCGGGGCCTTTGCGAACAGCCGGTCGTAGAGCCAACGTGGCATCAGGTGCAGCGCCCAGCCGACGATGCCCATCTGCCACGGCAGCACGCGATAGCGCCGGCCCGCCGCGATCACGCGCGCGGCCTTGCGCGCAAAGCGGTCGGCGTCCATCAGAAACGGCATGCGATACGGGTTGTGCGCGGTCATCGGGGTGCGGATATACCCGGGCGCGATCGTCACCACACGGATCGCGTGAGACTTCTGCTCGAGCCGCAGCGCCTCCAGCAACTTGACCACCGCCGCCTTCGACGCGCTGTAGGCACCGCCGCCCGCCAGCCCGCGCACCCCCGCCACACTCGCAATCCCGACCAGCGTGCCGCGCAGGCCGCCGACACCGGGCGCGCGCGCCTGCATCGCGGGCAGGAACGGCTGGAACGTCGCGAGCGTGCCGTACCAGTTGGTATCCATGACCGCACGTGCCACCTCGAGGTCCGCCGGCTCCTCGGCCAGCGTGCCGATCGAAATGCCCGCGCTCGCCACCACCACGTCGGGGCAGCCGAAATGCGCGAGAAAGTCCTCCGCCGCCCGCGCCATGGCTGGCGCGTCGCGGACATCGGCTGCATAGACGCGTACCGCATTGGGGTTCGGCAACGTGCCCGCGAACTCGCGCAGCGTGGCTTCGTTGCGCCCAACCAGCCCAAGCACGGCGCCCTGCGTCGCATATTCGCGCGCAAGCGCCTGCCCGATGCCGCTCGACGCGCCGGTCAGAAAGACTTTCAGAGGTCGCATCGTTTCACTGTAAGCGCTGGGGAGGTATCAAGACAAGACGGCCCGGCGCACCTGGGGGTGCACCGGGCCGTCCTGGCAACTGTTGAGACTGGCTTCGTCAGCGCCGCGCGCTTCAGAGCTTCTTGTCGCGTACGCCGGTCACGAGGAAGTCCATCGCCTGGATCGCGGCGCCCTTGGTGCCAGCGATCGACGGCGAAGTCACGTACTTGCCCTGCACGACCACGGTCGGCACGCCATCGATCTTGTACGCATCGGCAATCTTGTTCGCACGCTGCGCGTTGGTCGTCACCGAGAAAGAGTTGAAGGTGTCGACCCACTGCTTGCGGTCGATGCCGTTCTTGGCCATGAAATCGGCGATTTCGTCGGTGCTCAGCATGCGCTTGCGGTCCTTGTGGATCGCCTCGAACACCTTGCCGTGCAGCGCCTCGAGCTTGCCCAGCGCCTCCAGCGTGTAGAAGATCTTGGTGTGGGCCAGCAGGTCCTCGCGGAAGGCCACCGGCACGCGCTTGAAGACCACGTCCTTGCCCTGCTTGTGCACCCATGCCTCGAGCTCGGGCTCGAAGTCGTAGCAGTGCGGGCAACCGTACCAGAAGAACTCGGTCACTTCGATCTTGCCGGCCGGAACCGGCTGCGGCGCCTTCAGGACCTGATAGTCCTTGCCTTCGGTCGGCGCGGCCTGAACGGCGGGCGCGGTCATCAGCAGACCGCTCACGGCGGCGATCGTGGCAAACAGGGCGGCGAGTTTCTTCATGTCGGAAGGCCTTGCGGTCAGGTGCGTTGGTACGTTTATACGCGTTGGTACGTTTGTACGTTGCTGCGTTGGAAGGGCGGTCAGGCGTCCGGTGCACGGCGAGCTGCCGTGCACAACCTGCTTATGACCAGCGCGGGCGCTTCCGGTTCCACCGAAAGCGCAGCTTTCACTGCTTGGTAAAGCGGATCACCGACGCCTCGAAACCGGAAGACTGCAGCCGGTCGCGCGCGCGGTTCATGTCTTCGATACGATTGAACGGCCCCAATCGAACGCGGTACATCTTCACGCCGTTGACATCGCGGTCGGTCACCTTGGCCTCGAACCCCTGCATGGCGAGGTTGGCCTTCTGACGGTCGGCATCGTCCTGCGAGCGGAACGCGCCCACCTGCAGCAGGTAGCCCACCTTGTTGGCGTCAGCCTGGGCGATCTCGGCAATCGGGTCGGCCACGGGCTTCTCGGCCGGGCGCGCGGCCTGCGGGGGCGTGACCGGACGCGAGGCCGCGCCATTCGGGGCGGCCGGCACTTCCGACGGACGGGTCACGGCCACCGGCGGCTGCGCCGGGGCGGCCGGATTGGCCGGATTGGCCGCGCCATCGGGCTGGCCCACCGGCTTCGCCGGGGTCTTGCTCCACAGCGGCTTGTTCGGGTCCGCCTGGTCGGCCGACTGCGCGGGCTGCGCAGGCTGGCTCGGCGCGGGCAGCGCGCTCGTGACGTTGCCCGGCTCGCTCGGACGCGGCGTGGTCGTGCCGCCGCCCTTCTGCTGGAACGGCGCCGGTGACTTGGTGATATACAGGGCCACCACGACCGCGATAGCCAGGCCGACGATCAGGCCGAGCACCAGGCCCAGGAACGTGCCGCCATGTTGGCTGTCGCGACGGCGGGTGCGCTGGGCACGCTTGGCATTCTGTTGCATGAAGTCCTCTTCGGTAGTGCTCGCGATTATAGGGCCAGTCCGGTGACGCGCATGCCTCAGGCCACCGCTTCGCGTTCCATGCGCTGCGGCGCGGAAACGCCGATCACGGCCAGGCCGTTGCGCAGCACCTGACGGGTCGCGGCGAGCATCGCCAGGCGGGCGCGCTTGACGGCCTCGTCGTCCACCAGCACGCGGTCGGCGTTGTAGAACGCGTGGAAGTCGCCCGCGAGGTCGCGCAGGTAGAACGCCACCGCGTGCGGCGCCAGCTCGCCCGCCGCGGCGGCCAGCATGTCCGGGAACTCGGCCAGACGGCGGCCCAGCGCGAGCGCCTGCGGGCTGACGTCGGCCGCGGTCACCGCGGCCAGATCCGCGCCGGCCAGTTCGGGCAGACGCGCCACCCAGTCGGCGCCGCCCCACGCCTCGAAGATCGAGCAGATGCGCGCATGGGCGTACTGCACGTAATACACCGGGTTCTCGTCGTTCTGCTTCAGCGCGAGGTCCACATCGAACACGAACTCGGTATCGGCCTTGCGCGACAGCAGGAAGAAGCGCACCGCGTCGCGGCCGCGCGTGAACAGGCCGGGCCAGTCGGCCACGCCGGACTCGAGGCAGCCGCGAATCGTGCGGTCGCCCCCGTTGCTCCATTCGATCAGGTCCCGCACGGTCACGTACGAGCCGGCGCGCTTGGAGATCTTCACCTCCTCGCCGTTCTTCATCACGGTGACCATCTTGTGCAGCACGTAGTCGGGGTAGCCCTGCGGAATGGCCATATCCAGACCCTGCAGGCCGGCGCGCACGCGCGCGATGGTGCCGTGGTGATCGCTGCCCTGCACGTTGATCACCTTGTGGAAGCCGCGCTCCCACTTGGTGGTGTGATACGCGACGTCGGGCACGAAGTACGTGTACGTGCCGTCGGTCTTCTTCATGACGCGATCCTTGTCGTCGCCGTCATCGGTGGTGCGCAGCCACAGCGCACCCTCGCTCTCGTAGGTCTTGCCCTTCGCGACCAGGGTCTGCACGGCGTCTTCGACGCGGCCATCGCTGTACAGCGACGATTCAAGGTAATAGCGATCGAACTTCACGCCGAACGCCTGCAGGTCGATGTCCTGTTCGTTGCGGAGGTACGTGACCGCGAACTTGCGGATCGAATCGATATCTTCCACGTCACCGGACGCGGTCACCGGTTCGCCATCGGACGCGCTGACGGTCTTGCCGGCGAGGAAGTCGGCCGCGATATCGGCGATGTAGTCGCCGTTGTACGCGGACTCCGGCCAGCTGGCGTCACCGGGCTTGAAGCCGCGCGCGCGGGCCTGCACCGAAACCGCCAGCGTGTGGATCTGCACGCCCGCGTCGTTGTAATAGAACTCGCGGTGCACGGCCCAGCCCTGCCAGCTCAGCAGGTTGGCCAGCGCGTCGCCAAGCGCGGCCTGGCGGCCGTGGCCCACGTGGAGCGGCCCGGTCGGGTTGGCCGAGACGAACTCGACCAGCACCTGGCCGTGCGCGCCGGCCGCCTTGGCGCCAAAGCGGTCGCCCTCGGCCAGCACCGCGCGCAGCACCTCGGCGCGCGCCACGGCGTTCAGCCGCAGGTTGATAAAGCCGGGGCCGGCGATCTCGAGCTTTTCCACGAGCGCCTGCGCGCGCGGGTCCGCTTCCACGGCCGCGACGATGCGCTGGGCCAGCTCGCGGGGATTGCTCTTGAGGGCCTTCGCCACCTGCATGGCGACGTTGCAGGCCAGGTCGCCGTGGGCGGCGACCTTCGGGCGCTCGAACGTGACGGCGGGCAGCGCGGCGTCGGCCGGGGCGAGCGAGCGCACCGCGTCGGTGAACGCAGTGGCAAGAATGGAGGTCTGAACTGGCAGCATGGTGTCGGGCCCTGGGTCCCGCAGCCGTGTCGTCAAGTGAACGACGCGCCGCGCGACCATGTATGAATTCGGATAAACGGCGAATTTTATCAGGTGCTATGCTGACATCATGCGGTTGCTTATGCGTGCATCCTCAAGGACACCATGGGACTCCATGGTTTCCGTGACTCGAAGAAAGGACACATCATGCTGATCACCTTCAAATCCCACGCGGCGCAGGACCTGATCATGATGAAGGACCTCGCCATTACCCTGCTTGGCATCATCGGCAAGCATCTGGGTGAGCGTGGGGTGATCACGACCGAGGAAATGCCGCGCGCCATCCAGAAGCTGGAAGCCGCGGTCTCGGACGCAAAGAAGATCCATCCCGCCAACTCGTCCGTCTCTGACGACGACGAGCACGAGGAAGAACCGCTTCACCTGGGCCAGCGCGCCTATCCGTTCCTCGATATGCTGCGCGTCTCCCAGAAGGAAGGGGCCAACGTGCTCTGGGGCGTATAAGCCCGGAGCAGGACCCGCCCCGCAGCCTCCGGGCTGCATCCATCGTTCTCCGCCGGCGCTTTTTGCGCCGCGGGAGCGCAAGGCCCATGCTCGCCCCGGGCCGAAATTGAAAGCAAATCGTAAGCCGCCCTTCCTCCCTTAGCGCAAAAAACGCAAAAAAATTGCCCGGACACCGTGAGGTGGCCGGGCTGCCGGATCAGGGATATATCCGGAAAGGGGGGTGTGCTACAGGGGTAAAACAGGGGGTAAATCGGAAATCGGTGCGCGACGGTCAGTCCGACAATCAGTCGCTGCGGCGGCCGGCGAGCAGCAGGCCAATGAACGCGCCCGCGAGCGCGGCAATACCGACGGCCTTCAGCGGCGAGTCCACGACACGCTGACGACCGGTATCGACGGCCGCATCGACGTGGTCACGCGCCCAGTGCATACCATCGTAAGTCTGCGAGCGGACGCGCTCGGCGAGCCGCTGCGCGCGTTCACGCAGCCGTTCACCGGCCTGCACGCTTTCGGCGGAGCCCTCGTGCGCCAGCACCTCGATGGTTTGCTGCAACTGCGAGATCAGCGCGCGCACTTCATCGGACACCGGGGCCGCGGCATCGCGAGCGGCGTCGCGCGTATCGCGCGCCGAATGCTTGATCTGGCGAACGGTGTTCTGCGCGCTGTCGGCCAGGTGATTTATTTCCTTTCGGACCTTCGGATTCTGCGTGAGCATGAGAGTGACTCCTTTTTGGTTCGGACGCTGTCAACGCACGATGACCCCCCGCAGACGGTCACCGTGCCGTTGCGCTGCCCTACCTCCGGCGGACCAGACCCATCACGAAGGTGACGAGGGCCACGACCAGGAAGATGAAGAACAGGATCTTCGCGATTTCCACCGCGCCGGCAGCAATACCGCCGAAGCCAAAAATCGCCGCGATCAGGGCGACAACAAAAAAGACGAGTGCGTAATGCAGCATGGCCGGTCTCCCGAGGTTAGCGAAGTGCACCGGCTTTTCGGCGCCTTCGGCTTGCGCCACGGTGCGCAAGCTCATAGCCTCATCGTAGGGGCGGTGCCCTTCACCAAACACCGAAACCGCGCCGATTCACATGTCAGCCGAGTCCTACAACGAGCCACGCTCGGCGCTGGGTGCGTGCCATCGGTGTGACCGGTACGATTGACCCCGCGAACATGATGTGATCCCATGGCCGCGCCGCTCGTATCGCACTCGGTATCGCACTCGTTTCGTAGTTCTCATCGCTGCATCCTTCGCATCCCACGACATGGTCAAGCATTCATTACTCCTCAGAAACACCTTGCTGCTGGCCGGCGGCATCGTGCTGACGCTGGCCGTGCTCATCGCTTCGGAGACTGGCAACCTGCGCCTGCGCGAAGGCTATACGCAGGCGATCCGCTCGCAGCAGGTACAGAGCGACCTGGGCGCGCTGGTAGGCGAACTGGTCAATGCGGAAGCCGGCCAGCGCGGCTTTCTGCTGACTGGCAAGGAGAGTTATCTCGAGCCGTATTACGCCGCACTGCCAAAGATCACCACTCTGATGGCACGGATCCGCCAGCACTACGCGGACGATCCGGAAGGATTGCGCCTGTTCGCCGAAACCTCGCAGTTCGTCACGCGCAAGATCAACGAGATGGCGCTCACGCTGGTCTATGGCAGGCGCGATGTCGACGTGGCGCTCGACCTCATCCGCACCGATTACGGCAAGCAGACCATGGAGAACGCGCGCCGCGGACTCGAGCATCTGCAGTCGCGCGAAGCTGGCACCGTCACGCATAACCTCGAGGGGGCCGAGCACGACCTGCAACTGTCGCGCTACGGCATCGGCCTGCTGACCACGATCAATATCCTGCTGCTGGTCGCGGTCGGACTCGGCCACACGCGTCGCATGACGATGGCGGAGGCCGCGCGCATCCAGCTCGAGGAAGAGAGTGCGCGGCTGGACCGCAAGGTGCGCGCGCGCACACGCCAGCTATCGGCGCTGGCCGCGCACTTGCAGCGCGTGACCGAGGACGAGAAGACCCGGCTCGCGCGCGAACTGCACGACGAACTCGGCGCCATCCTCACCGCGATCAAGCTGGACCTGCACTGGGTCCGGCTGCGCGTGCAGGAGACCCACCCCGAGGCGCGCGACAAGATTACGCGCGTGATGCTGCATGTGGACCAGAGTATCCAGATCAAGCGTCGCCTGATTGAAGATCTGCGGCCCACGGTGCTGCTGAACCTGGGGCTGCGCGAGGCGATCATCCAGACCGTCGAGGACGTCGGCGCGCGCAATGAATGGCAGACCACGGTCGACCTGCCGGAAACGGTGCCGCAGCTGCGCGACAGCGCGGCCATCGCGCTTTATCGCATCGTGCAGGAGTCGCTCACCAACGCCAGCAAATATGCCGGTGCGCAGCATGTCTCCGTGACGCTCGCGTGCACACCGCAGGAGCTAACGCTCGAGGTCCGCGACGATGGCGTCGGCCTGCCGCCCGACTTCGACGCCGGCAGCACGGCGGGCCATCACGGTCTGCTCGGCATGGAGCAGCGCGTCACCGCGCTGGGGGGCACCATCCAGATCGATTCGGAGCCGGGCAAAGGTGTGACGATACGTGTGGTGGTACCGCTGACGACATCCGTCCTGGCACCGCCGGAAGAAGAACTGGAAATCTGAAGAGATCCGCTCGCCCTCAGGGGGGCGAGGTCGCGTAGTCCTCGATCACCCGGAACACCTGCTCCAGCTCGAGAGACTTGTCGAAGAAGTAGTCGGCACCGGCCTCGGTGCACTGGCGGCGGTACATCGAGACCTGCGCGTGGTTCGTGTAGACGATGCGAATGCCGGGCAGATGCGCCTTCTGCATTTCGCGCAGCACGTTGATGCCGTTGCCCTGGCGCAGCTGCAGGTCACAGATCACGACGTGATACTCGCCTTCGCTGACGAGGCGCACCGCCATGCTTTCCGTATCGGCCCAGTCCACGCTCTCCACGAACGGAAATGCGTTCAGATACTCGAGCAACATGCCACGCAGCACCGGCGAGTCCTCGATCAGGAGGACTCGCAGCAATCGGTGCGAAGAGGCCGCGGCTTGCTCCGGCATGGCTCTGGGGGGTTCGGAAACGGTCTGGGCGATGGTGTCAGTGCGAAATGGGGTTGCGCGGCTTATTCGACCAGGCCGTTCTTGATGGCGTAATAGGTCAGGTCGGCATTGGTCTTCATGCCCATTTTCTCCAGGATACGAGAGCGGTAAGTACTGACTGTCTTGACGCTCAGGAACAGTTCGTCGGCGATGACGGACACGGATTGCCCACGCGAGAGTTTGCAGAAAATCTGAAATTCGCGCTCGGACAGCGTCTGATGTACAGGTTGCTCGGTCGGCTTGTCGAGGCCGCCGATCAGCAGGTCGGCGACCGTCGCGCTCACATAGCGGCGGCCCTGTGCCACCGTGCGGATGGCCTTGACGAGGTCGTCCGGCGCGCTTTCCTTGGTCAGATATCCCGAAGCGCCGGCACGGATCAGATTGATCGCGTACTGGTCTTCCGGATAGGTGGACAGGATCAGCACCGGCAGGTTGGGCAGACGTTGCCGAATCAGCTTCAGCACATCGATGCCATTGCGATCGGGCATGGAGATATCGAGCACAAGCACATCGAACTCGTTGTCGCGCAACTGCGCCATCACCTGGTCGCCGCTGGCGGCTTCGCCCGTCACCTTGATGTCGGGTTCCTCAGAAATAAACTGGCGCAAACCCGCGCGAACGATCTCATGATCATCGGCGATCAAGACGCGGATCATCGGTGTCTCCACGGTAAAGAGGGCAGCCCCCACGCGCAAGGCGGAACGGGCCGGTTTCATGCATTGTAGTGCGGAGGCGCGCGCAAAGATGTCGGTGTCAGGCTGACATGACATGCAGGATTTACAGGGGCTTGCGGGGGTAACGGTTATTGCGGGCGCAAAAAAAGGGCGCCCGAAGGCGCCCTTTTTTATTGTCCGATTTCAGACGGATACGATGCGGCTATTGGAGGCTATTGGATCTTGCTTCCCGCCTCCGTACTGCCGCCGGTCACCGCGCTGGTGCCCAGGCTGGCATCGGTGCCCTTCTTGGGCTTG
This sequence comes from Cupriavidus pampae, assembly GCF_914271485.1. Classification (GTDB taxonomy): domain Bacteria; phylum Pseudomonadota; class Gammaproteobacteria; order Burkholderiales; family Burkholderiaceae; genus Cupriavidus; species Cupriavidus pampae. The sequence goes on along the minus strand of NZ_CAJZAG010000006.1, from coordinate 384,088 downwards.
GTGGTCTTGGCGTGCTTGCCATGCTTGGCGCCCGCCTTGCTCTCTGCCTTCGTGTCTGCCTTGGCATCCGCGCCCGTGTCGGTCGCGCCCTGCGTGGTGGCGCTCGTGCCGGCACCAGCCTGACCACCAACCTGAGCTCCGGCCGACGTGCCCGGGGCAGTCAGACCGGCGCCGCCTTGCGCTCCGGTCGTGACGCCGGTGCCTTGCGCCATGGCCAGCGAAGAGCCAGCGGCGATCGTGAGGGCGGACAGGGAGATCAGCAGCTTTTTCATGGGAGAGACTCCTTTCAGATGCACCGTGGCGAAACATTCGCCGCGGCATTCACGCGATGTCACATGAACTGAGGCTCAGTCTATGGAGTCCGCCCCGCACCGTCTGTGAGCACTTGTAATGCCCTGTAAGCAGCCGTGAACCGAAAACCGGCGCGCGCCCGATATACGCGTTTCCGCGCACACCGGACGCTGACATGCCGTTACAGGTTCGGCGCGAGCGCGCGTTCCATCGTCGCGCGATCTTCGCCACGGCGCGCCGCCATGTCCTCGAGCTGATCGGTGCCGATCTTGCCGACGCTGAAGTACGTCGACTCGGGATGCGCCAGATAGAAGCCGCTGACCGACGCGGCCGGCGTCATCGCCAGCGCCTCGGTAATGCCCATGTCGATGTCGGCCGCATCGAGGTACGTGAACATCGGCCCCTTGACCGTATGCTCGGGGCACGCCGGATAGCCCGGTGCCGGACGGATGCCGCGATAGGTTTCGTCGACCAGTTGCTCGTTGGTCAGCGCCTCGGCCGCGTCGTAGCCCCACAGGTCCGTGCGCACGCGCTGGTGCAGGCATTCGGCAAACGCTTCGGCCAGCCGGTCCGCCAGCGCCTTCAGCATGATCGCGCTGTAGTCGTCATGATCGGCCTCGAACTGCCGCTCCTTCTTTTCCACGCCCAGACCCGCCGTCACCGCGAAGAGCCCGATGTAGTCGGCAATGCCGCTCTCCTTCGGCGCGATAAAGTCCGCCAGCGAACGATTCGGACGGCGCACGCCATCGACCACCGGACGCTCGCTCTGCTGGCGCAGGTTGTGCCACGTCAGCGCGACCTTGGTGCGCGACTCGTCGGTATAGATCTCGATATCGTCGTCGTTGACCGTGTTGGCCGGCAACAGCGCGATCACGCCGTTGGCGCTGAGCCAGCGGCCCTGAATCAGGCGCGCCAGCATGCTCTTGCCGTCCGAGAACACACGCCGCGCGGATTCGCCGACGATCTCGTCGTTGAGGATGTCCGGGTATTTGCCGGCGAGGTCCCACGTCTGGAAGAACGGACCCCAGTCGATAAAGCGGGCCAGCTCGGCCAGATCGTAGTTGCGGAACACGCGGCGGCCGATGAACTTCGGCTTTGGCGGCACGTACGTGCTCCAGTCGATCTTCGTCTTGTTCGCGCGCGCCTCCGCCAGCGTGACCATCGGCGTCGCCTTGCGGCCCGCGTGCTGGGTGCGGATGCGGTCGTAGTCGGTCTTCAGATCGTCGAGGTACTTCGCCGCGCCTTCGTCCGACAGCAGGCTCGACGCCACGCTCACCGAGCGCGAGGCGTCCGGCACGTACACCACCGGACCTTCATAGTGCGGCGCGATCTTCACCGCGGTATGCACACGCGACGTGGTGGCGCCGCCGATCAGCAGCGGAATCTTCTTGATGCGGAAGTAGTCGTCGCGCTGCATCTCGGAGGCGACGTAAGCCATTTCCTCGAGCGACGGCGTGATCAGCCCCGACAGGCCGACGATGTCCGCGCCCTCGACCTTGGCGCGCGCCAGGATCTCGTTGCACGGCACCATCACGCCCATGTTGACCACTTCGAAATTGTTGCACTGGAGCACCACCGACACGATGTTCTTGCCGATGTCGTGCACATCGCCCTTGACGGTCGCGATCACGATCTTGCCGCGCGCGCGCACGTCGCCACCGGCTTCCGCCAGCAGACGCTTTTCTTCCTCGATAAACGGCAGCAGGTGCGCCACGGCCTGCTTCATCACCCGCGCGCTCTTGACCACCTGCGGCAGGAACATCTTGCCCGCGCCAAACAGGTCGCCGACGACGTTCATGCCGTCCATCAGCGGCCCTTCGATGACCTCGATCGGACGGCCACCGCGCGCGTGAATCATGACGCGCGCTTCTTCGGTGTCCTCGACGATGAAGTTCGTAATGCCATGCACCAGCGCGTGCGCCAGACGATCACCCACCGACACCGGCGCCTCGGGCGTGCCGCGCCAGGCCAGGTTCTCTTCCTTCTTTGCGGCGCCGCCCTTGAAGCGGTCCGCGATCTCGAGCAGACGATCGGTCGCGTCGTCGCGGCGATTCAGCACCACGTCCTCCACGCGCTCGCGCAGCTCGGGGTCCAGCTGGTCGTACACGCCGAGCTGGCCCGCGTTGACGATGCCCATGTCCATGCCCGCGCCAATCGCGTGGTACAGGAACACGGTGTGAATCGCCTCGCGCACCATGTCGTTGCCGCGGAACGAGAACGACACGTTCGACACGCCCCCGCTCACCTTCGCGTACGGCAGGTTCTGCTTGATCCAGCGCGTGGCTTCGATGAAGTCCACCGCGTAGTTGTTATGCTCCTCGATCCCGGTGGCCACCGCGAAGATGTTCGGGTCGAAGATGATGTCCTCGGGCGGAAAGCCGATCTCGTTGACGAGCAGGTCGTAGCTACGCTTGCAGATTTCGGTCTTGCGCTGGAACGTATCGGCCTGGCCCTTCTCGTCGAACGCCATGATCACCGACGCCGCGCCGTAGCGGCGGATCAGGTTGGCCTGATGGCGGAACTGCTCCTCGCCCTCCTTGAGCGAGATCGAGTTCACCACGGGCTTGCCCTGCACGCATTTGAGGCCGGCCTCGATGACATCCCACTTGGACGAGTCGATCATGATCGGCACACGCGCGATATCGGGCTCGGACGCGATCAGGTTCAGGAACCTGACCATCGCGGCCTTCGAATCGAGCATGGCCTCGTCCATGTTGATATCGATGATCTGCGCGCCGTTCTCCACCTGCTGCCGCGCCACGGCCAGCGCCTCGTCGAACTGCCCCGCGAGGATCATGCGCGCGAACGCCTTGGACCCCGTGACGTTGGTGCGCTCGCCGACGTTGACGAACAACGTGTCGTCATCGATCGTGAACGGCTCGAGGCCGGCAAGGCGCATCGGGCGCGGGGGCAGGTTGGACTGGCTCATGGCGAAGGCTCGGATATGGGTCTGTTTATTGGGGCGATGCGCGGGGGGCAATGCGCGGGGGCAATGCGGACCGGGGCGTCGATCTGATCAGGCGGCGTCGCGATAGTGGCCGGGCCACGCGCGCGGCGCCTTGCCGGCGACGCGCTTCGCGATCGCCGCGATGTGGTCGGGCGTAGTGCCGCAGCAACCGCCCACGAGGTTCACGAGGCCCGAGGCCGCGAACTCCTCGACCAGCGACGACGTGACCTCTGGCGTCTCGTCGAAACCGGTGTCGCTCATCGGGTTGGGCAGGCCCGCGTTCGGGTAGCACGAGATGGGCACGTCGCAGACCTTGGCCAGCTCGGCCACGTACGGGCGCATCAGCGTGGCACCCAGCGCGCAGTTCAGGCCGAACGTCACCGGGCGCGCGTGGCGCAGGCTGTTCCAGAACGCCTCCACGGTCTGTCCGGACAGAATGCGGCCCGACGCGTCGGTCACGGTGCCCGAGATCATCACGGGCAGACGCTCGCCGGTATCCTCGAACAGCTGGTCGATCGCGTACAGCGCGGCCTTGGCATTGAGCGTGTCGAAGATGGTCTCGACCAGGAATACATCCGCGCCGCCCTCGATCAGCGCCTTGCCCTGCTCGTAGTACGACGCCCGCAGTTCCTCGAAGTCGACATTGCGCGCGCCCGGGTCGTTGACGTCGGGCGAAATGCTCGCGGTCTTGGGTGTGGGACCGAATGCACCGGCGACAAAGCGCGGCTTGTCCGGCGTCGAGTACTTGTCGCACGCGGCGCGCGCCAGGCGCGCGGCCTCCACGTTCATCTCGTACGCGAGGTCCGCCATCTTGTAGTCTTCCTGCGCCACGCGCGTGGCACCGAACGTGTTGGTCTCGATGAGGTCGGCACCGGCCGCGAGGTACTGTTCGTGGATCTCGCTGATGACCTGCGGACGCGTCAGCAGCAGCAGTTCGTTGTTGCCCTTGACGTCGATGTGATGGTCCACGAAGCGCGTGCCGCGATAATCGGCTTCCGACAGCTTGTAGCGCTGGATCATCGTCCCCATCGCGCCATCGAGAATCAGGATGCGCTCGCGCAGCAGTTGTGGCAGGTTTGCGCCACGCGTGTAGGGGCGCGCGTCGGGGCGGATGTCGGGACGGGCAGCTTGGGTGTCGGCACTCATATCGGAGCTCGGTTCGGTTCGATGCGGCAAGACCGCGATTTTACCAGTTGCGTCAATGGTTTGCGGTTGCGGACCGCGGGGCCTCGGCACTACACTGGGAGTCCTATTCGCCGCCCGGCCTCCCCATACGGCTCTCCCGCATGCAAACGCTGCTTCCCAACGACGCCAGACAACTGCTCGATAGCGAGCCCGATGCCCTGTTCATCGACTGCCGCAGCGAGATGGAGTACCTGTTCGTCGGCCATCCCAAGGGCGCCCACAATGTGCCCTGGAACGACGGTCCCGACTGGGAGGTCAATCCGCATTTCGTGCAGAACGTCAAAAAACTGGCGGGCCATGTCTCGGCGCGGCCCGTCATGCTGATCTGCCGCAGCGGTAACCGCTCCAGCGCTGCGGCGCGAGCGCTGGAAGGCGCTGGCTTCGCGACGGTCTATTACGTTCAGCACGGATTCGAGGGCGACCTTGATACTGATCGGCATCGCAATACCGTCAATGGATGGCGGCACGATGGGCTGCCGTGGGAACAGTACTGAACGGAAAACGCTGAATAAAAAAACGCCCGCGTCCGCGGGCGTTTTGCTGAGGGAGACCGTGGCCCGCGTGCAGCTTCGTCAGTGCATCACCAGCGGGTTGTTCATCACGGTATCGAACTTGCCGAGAAAATCGTCGACCTCTTCCACGGAAGGCTCGCTTTCAATCAGACGTTTCACGTCCGCGCGGAAGGTCTCGGCCATATGGCCACCGAGGAAAATTTCGCGTTTCAGGTTCTTGTCCACGATCTCGAAGCCGCCCGAGGCAAGGGGCGCATGCTCGACGTCTGCTCCAAACTCGACAATGCAGTAATTGTCGCTGTTGTAGATCATTTGCATCGCACTACCTCCTGGCATATGGTTGGCGACTATCGCAACGATGGTTGCAAGCTATCGGGTCGGGTGTCGGTATCACACCTGACATCTATGCAACCCCGGCGCAATGCCGCGATTTCACCTCCAAGCTGAGGGTAGTCGCCCGTGATTCAAGTGCGGGGCGCTTTCAACCTCTTCGTTTTCCCTCTTTTCTTCCTCTCTGCTCTCTTTGAGCATCGGCAGTGCGCGCAAGTTTCTTGAGCGTTGCGTATCAGTGTGTTGCAACACGCCCAACGGCGTTACGGAATATCACACTGCCCACCGCATGCCGCGTGCCCCAGGAACGCGTCGAATGCTTCGTGAAACCGTTGCGGTTGTTCGATAAAAGCGAGGTGGGCCGCGTCTGGCAACACGACTAACCGCGCAGCCGGGATCGCCCCCGCGATCGATTCCGCCATCGACACCGGCGAACCTTCGTCATTCGCGCCGACCACCACAAGCGTGGGAACGTGGATGCGCGGCAGTGCGTTGACCAGATCGAATGCCATGATGGCCTGGGCCACCCCCACGAATCCCTGCTCCGGCGTGTCCACCAGCATCGCGCGGATGCGCGCCACTTCGTCCGGATGCGCCTTGCGAAACGGCGCGGTGAGCCAACGCTCGAGCGTGGCGTCGGCCACGCCGGCCATGCCATGTGCTTCCACCTGCCCAATGCGATTCGCCCACATCGGATGTGCCGACATCGGGGTATGACTGATCGTATCGACGAGCGTCAGCGACAACAGCCGCTCGGGGTGCCGTATCGCGAACGTCTGGCCCACCATGCCGCCCACCGAGACGCCACACAGGTGCACCTGTGCGATCTCCAGCGCATCCATCGCGCCGACCACATCGTCGGCTAGCCGCGTCATCGTGTATGCGCCCACCGGCGCCGCGCTGCCGCCGTGCCCACGCAGATCGATGCGCAGTACGCGATAGCGTGATGCAAGGTGCCGCGCCGTGTCGTCCCACAGCGACAGATTGGCACCCAACGCGTGTATGAGTACAACCCACGGACCCTCGGTGCCATCGACACGCACCTGCAACGCGATATCGCCGACCTGCACATGCTGCATGTGTGAGGGGCTGGCCGACGGCTTCATAAAGTCTCCGGTTTGGGGTACTGGCTGGTCCTGCTGGCCGCAAAGAAGGTCGTACTTCCCGCAGCATTCCTTCATGGTTGGCGATGGCGGCCCGATGAACAATCATCGGCCGCCGATTTTTGTGTCGGAGGAATGCTGACAGGAAATCAGCGCCCCGTTCCTCCACGATAGACCAGATCGATTTGTGTGCCATCTGGCTCGGTCTGCCGCAGTCTCGCGGGCATCCAGCCAAGGGAGGGGGCGAGCCAGATTTCCACGCGTCGCTTGTCATCGGCGCGGCGTGGCAGGCGCACGAAATGTTTGGCGCGCGTGATGAACTGGCCATTGCCGACGTCGATATCGTCTTCACCGACGTATTGCACCTGAATGGCCTCCACGTCGCTGGTGTCCGCCAGATGAAAGGTTTCGGTCACACCGGGCGTGGCATAGCGCGCGGGATCGCCGCGCACCCACCCGACGATCTGCAGGAACACGCTGAAGCGATCCTGCAAGTCGGGCGGCAGCGGCACCTGATTGCCGCGCGATTCGAACGCCACCACACCGGCCGCGCGGTCGATACGCGCGGCGCGCACCTTGCCGCGCCAGTTTTCTTCGTACCGTTCCGGGGCCAGTCCCCGTTCATTCAGTGCGCCTGTACTCTGGAACGCGAAGCGAAACCACAGCACGCGCGTTTCCACAGCCAGCCGATAGTGGGCGCCATCCTGCTCCCAGCGGATCCGGCCATCGGGGTTTTGTACGCCGTTGACGAAGCTCGCGTAATCGAGGGTCGCCGAAGGCGGTGCCACATAGGCTGGCGCCGGTGGCTCCGCCGCGGCGCTCGGCGTACCGGTCGATGATCCGGTGGCAGCCGCCCCTGAGGCGTTGCCATCGGTGCCACTGCCGGTGACGGTGGCCATCTCGCCGGTCGGCGCGGTGGCCAGCGGCGGTGCGGCGGCCGGCGGCGATTCGACCGGGGCCGTTGGCGGCGGGGGGGGCGTTGGGGGCGTTGGGGCGGCGGCAGGTGCGGGAGCTGGCGCGCGGGGCCGCGCTATCGAAGGAACCGGCGGCACCGGTCTGGCCACGACGGGCGGTGGCGGCGGCGGTAGCAGAATGGCCTGCAACGAGGGCGCGTCGGGGAGGTCCGGCAGGCGCGGCTGCGGCATGCGCATGAGTCCCAGCAGCACCAGCGCATGCATGCCCAGTACGAGAGCGGCAACGCCGCCCCAGCGCCAACGCCGGCGCGCACGAATATCAGGAGAGGCCGGCCGCTGCGGCCGGTGGGGTGCCGCCAAGATAGCCAAGTTCCGATGAAATCTGTCGGGCGATGTCACGCACGCGGCGATCGATCGCGCTGCCCCATTCTGCATCGAATACGCTTTCGGCGCCGAGCACGATCAGCGCGAGCGCCACATGGCCGCTGGCATCGAACACCGGCACGGAGATCGCGTTGATGCCCGGCAGCACGCCACCGCGCGTGCGCGCGGCGCCCTGCGCGCGCACGTCCGCGCAGACCACGTCGTATTCCTGCAGGGCCAGCTGCACCGCCGCGCGGGCCGAGGCGGGCGGGGCTGCGGCGGTACGCAGCGCCAGTTCGCGTTCGATCGTGGGCAATGTCTGCCGGCGCGGCAGATACGCGCCGAAGAGCCGTCCGGTGGCCGAATTGAGCATCGGCATCACATCGCCCAGACGCAGGCTGACGGTGACCGGATGGCTGGATTCTTCCCAATGGACGATGGTCGGCCCATGGTTGCCCCACACCGCGATGCCCGCGGTCTGATCGATCTCGTCGCGCAACTGCGACAACACGGGCCGCGCCTTGCGCACCGGATCGAGCCGGTTGAGCCCGGCCAGTCCGAGTTGCAATGCGAACGGGCCGAGGTCATAGCGGCCGCTCGCGACATCCTGCGTGACCACACCGAGTCGCTGAAAACTGACGAGGTAGCGATGCGCCTTGGCCGGTGGCATCTCGGCGGCCGCGGCAAGGTCGCGCAGCATCATCGCGCGCGGCGATGCGGCCAGCGCCTGCAACAGCCGGAATCCGACCTCGATGGACTGGATGCCGGCGCGCGCTTTCGATTCGTCATCTTCCGGTTCGGTCATGGCGCTATGCGGTGTGGTGACTGGCGTGGACGTTGAGGAGTGAAGGATTCTACCCGGGCGCTCCGTTACACTACCGCCCATCCCGCAATGGCTTCGACAATCGCATGAAACTTGCAACTCTCAAGGACGGCTCGCGCGACGGCCAGCTCGTGGTGGTGTCCCGCGACCTCAAGACCGCGCATTTCGCTACCAACATCGCCAGCACGCTGCAGACCGCGCTCGACGACTGGACTTTCTACTCGCCGCAGTTGCAGGACCTCTACGAAGCGCTCAACGCGGGCCGTGCGCGCCATCCGTTTCCGTTCGCGCCCAAGGATTGCATGGCGCCGCTACCGCGCGCGTATCAATGGGCCGACGGTTCGGCCTACGTGAACCACGTCGAACTCGTGCGCCGCGCGCGCGGGGCCGAGATGCCGCCCGAATTCTGGACCGATCCGCTGATGTACCAGGGCGGCTCCGACGACTTCATTGGCGCGCAGGACGACATCGTGTGCCCGAACGAAGCGTGGGGCATCGACTTCGAGGCCGAAGTGGCCGTGATCACCGGCGACGTCCGCCTGGGCGCGACGCCCGAGCAGGCGGCCGACGCCATCCGCCTCGTGATGCTCGCCAACGACGTGTCGCTGCGAAACCTGATTCCGGCCGAACTCGGCAAGGGCTTCGGCTTCTTCCAGAGCAAGCCGGCCACCGCGTTCTCGCCGGTGGCGATCACGCCCGACGAGCTCGGCGAGGCGTGGCGCGAGCGCAAGGTGCATCGGCCGATGATCGTGCACTGGAACAGCAAGAAGGTGGGCGCGCCCGAGTGCGGCACCGACATGGTGTTCGACTTCGGCCAGCTGATCGCGCATATCTGCAAGACGCGCAATGTGCGCGCGGGCTCGATCGTCGGTTCAGGCACGATCTCCAACGTCGATCGCAGCAAGGGCTACGCCTGCATCGCCGAGCAGCGCATGATCGAGACCATCGAGGGCGGCAAGCCCGTGACGGCCTTCATGAAGTTCGGCGACGCCGTGCGCATCGAGATGTTCGACGCGCAGGGCCAGTCGATCTTTGGCGCAATCGACCAGGCGGTGTCGCAACGCTAGCAGGACACCGACCATCGCGCGTGTAACCGGCTCCGGCAGGACAGGAGCCCACGATAACAACACCGGAGACAACGATGGACGCAGCACCGCAGACCTCACAACCGTCACAGCCCTCACAGCCCTCACATCCCCTCTCACCGCGTTTCGAGCGCTACCGCGCGCTGACGCTGCGGCGGCATGGATCGATCCTCGAGATCGTGATGGGCGCCGGGCAGTCGGCCAATGGCAAGCTCGCCACCGCCGATGCCGACATGCATCGCGAACTGGCCGAGATCTGGCGCGATGTCTCGGCCGACCCCGACATCCGTGTGGCGCTGATCCGCGGCGAGGGCAAGGGCTTCTCCGCGGGCGGCGACCTGGCGCTGGTCGAGGCGATGGCCAATGATTTCGCCACGCGCACCCGCGTGTGGCAGGAAGCGCGCGACCTCGTCTACAACCTCATCAATTGCGACAAGCCCGTGGTGTCTGCAATGCATGGCCCTGCCGTGGGCGCCGGGCTAGTGGCGGGGCTGCTGGCCGACATCTCGATCGCCGCGCGCGGCGCGCGCATCGTCGATGGGCACACGCGGCTCGGCGTGGCGGCGGGCGATCATGCCGCCATCGTCTGGCCGCTGCTGTGCGGAATGGCCAAGGCCAAGTACTATCTGATGCTGTGCGAGTCGGTCAGCGGCGAGGAAGCCGAGCGGATCGGCCTGGTATCGCTGGCGGTGGACGAGCAGGCGCTGGTCGCGAAAGCCTTTGAAGTGGCGGAACGGCTGGCGGCGGGCTCGCAAACCGCGATTCGCTGGACCAAGTACGCGCTCAACAACTGGTTGCGCATGGCCGGTCCCGCGTTCGATACCTCGCTGGCGCTCGAATTCATGGGTTTCTCCGGGCCCGACGTGCACGAAGGCGTGGCGAGTCTGCGCCAGAAGCGTCCGCCGGAGTTCGGCTAATCAATCTGCCGGTCTTTCATCCGCCGGTCTTCCATCCGATCTAGGGGAGTGCATGACCATGTTTGGACAGATTCCCGATTTCAGCAACGGCTTCGAGTTCCTGCGCAACCTCTGGGGCGCGAGCAGCGCCATGCCCGGCGGCATGATGCCGGGCATGCAGGCGATGACGCCGCCGATGGACCTCGAGGACGTCGACAAGCGCATTCACGACCTCAAGGCCGTCGAGGGCTGGCTGCAGCTCAACGCGAGCCTGCTGCGCACCACCATCCAGGGGCTCGAGGTCCAGCGCGCGACGCTCGTCGCGTTGCAGACGTTCGGCAAGGCGCTCTCCCCCGACGCGATGCAGACCGCGATGGAGAACGTCGCGCGCGCGGCCAACGCGCCGAGCGCCACGCCGCATCATCATGCGTTCACGATGCCCACGCGCGCGCCGGAAAGCGCGCCGGACGTAGCGAGTGACGACGATCCGCCGGGCGCGTGGGACGAGGTGGAAGACGAAGACGAGTTCGCGGACGAGAACACCGAGGCGCTGCCCGACGATGCGCCGGTGGAGGCCGCGGCGCCCGAGGGTCATGCCACGACGGGCGACACCACAGGCAACGGTGAGGCTGCGGGCGAGGAAGCGGCCCTGCCGCCGAACGCGGCCCTGTGGTGGAACCTGCTGCAACAGCAGTTCAACCAGATCGCGAGTGGTGCTGCGGCGGCCAGCATGGCGCCGTTCGGCAGTCCGGGCGGTGTGAGCGCGGCGGAACCGGCGCGGCCGGCGCCGGGGACGACAACGCGGAAGACGACCGCATCGTCAGGCAAGCCACCCGGCAAGTCGGCCGCAAAGCCCGCGCAAAAGGCCGCCGGCAAGACGGCAGCGAAGAAAGCTGCGAAGCCGAAGCCGGCAGCGAAAAAGAAGGCCGTGGCAAAGAAGGCGGTGACAAAGAAAGCTGCCGCGAAGAAATCCGCGTGATCGCACCGTCTGCACCCATCGCCTCGAACCCCGCCCCTCGGCGCCAGCAGACCGCGCTGATCATGATGGGCGGCGGCGCACGCGCCGCGTATCAGGCTGGCGTGCTGGCCGGCATCGCGCGCATTGCCGCGCGGCATGGCATGGCACGTGGCCCGCTGCCGTTCGGCATCATCGCGGGCACCTCGGCCGGTGCGGTCAACGGTGCGGGCCTGGCGATCGGCGCCGCCGATTTCCAGGCCGCGGCCGACAGCCTGGCCGCGCTCTGGCATGGCATCCACGCCGACGACGTTTATCGGACCGACGTGCTGCGCGTAGGCGCATCCGGTGCGCGCTGGCTGTCTTCGCTCGCTTTCGGCTGGGCCACGCGGCGCGCCCCGCGCGCGCTGTTCGACAACGCGCCGCTGGGCGGCATGCTCGGCGAATTGTTCGACAGCGAGCGCGTGCAGGCGAGCCTCGATGCCGGTGTGCTCCACGCGTTCGCTGTGACCGCGCTCTCGTACTCCACCGGGCGCCATGTCACGTTCTATCAATCGCACCGACGCATCCATCCCTGGCATCGGAGCCAGCGCGTGGCCGTGGAAGCGCGCATCGGTGTCGATCACCTGCTCGCGTCCTCGTCGATCCCGTTCCTGTTTCCCTCGATCCCGCTCGAGATCGAGGGTCACCACGAGTGGTTCGGTGACGGCACCATGCGGCAGATGTCGCCGCTGTCGCCGGCGATCCACCTCGGCGCTTCGCGCATCCTGGCCATCGGCGCGGCGTCGCGCCAGCGCGCGGGCTGGTTCGATACCGTGCCCGCGGGCGGCTATCCCTCGCTGGCGCAGGTCGGCGGCCAGGCGCTGGCAAGCATCTTCCTTGACGGTCTGCAGGCGGACCTCGAACGGCTGCAGCATATCAACCGCCTGCTCGCGCGCATGCCGGAAGTGGCCGGCGATGCCGAGGGCTGGCGGCCAGTCGAGGTGATGACGATCGCGCCGAGCGAGCCGATCGAAGCCATCGCGGCCGCGCATATCGACCGATTACCGCGCACGGTGCGCGCCTTGCTCGCCCCGCTCGGCGGTACCGAGGCGCGCGGCGCGGCATTTGCCAGCTATCTGCTGTTCGAGCCTGCGTTCACGCAGGCGCTGCTTGCACTCGGCGAGCGCGACGCCGAGGCACAGGCCGACGAAATCGCGGCGTTTCTCTATGGCGTGGTGCCGTCAACGACTGCCCCGCCGGCTCACGGCCACGGCGCGCCCACCACCCACGGCGCTGCCCCGAGCCATGCCGTCGGGGAACGACTGGGCGTTTGAACGACTCCCACTAGCACGTCACAGGCGATATAGCACTTTCGCCACTTCGCACATGTGTTTTGGTATTTCTGTCAAGCGAGGCGGCCAATGGGCGTATAACTCGTTTGTATTTCACTGCTTTGCGCCTAAAAAGGAATTAGAGAAAATATTCGAGAATGATTCCCATCTGGTAGAATCCGCCCGTAATTTCAAAGGCTTACCATGCTCTACCCCGAACTGTTCAAATCACTGGAATCGGTCCGCTGGCACATGGACAAGGACATCCCATGGGATGACTTCGACGCCAGCCTGTTGACCGACGATCAGGCCAAGACCATCCGCATGAACGCGATCACGGAATGGTCGGCGCTGCCTGCCACCGAGATGTTCCTGCGTGACAACCGGCACGATTCGGACTTTTCGGCATTCATGAGCATCTGGTTCTTCGAGGAACAGAAGCATTCGCTCGTGCTCATGGAGTACCTGCGCCGCTTCCGTCCGGACCTCGTGCCGACCGAAGAAGAGCTGCACGCGGTGCGCTTCGAGTTCGACCCGGCGCCGCCGCTGGAAACGCTGATGCTGCATTTCTGCGGCGAGATCCGCCTGAATCACTGGTATCGCCGTGCGGCCGAATGGCACACGGAGCCGGTGATCAAGCACATCTACCGCACGCTGTCGCAAGACGAAGCCCGCCATGGCGGCGCCTATCTGCGCTACATGAAGAAGTACCTGGCGCAGTTCGGTGACAGCGCGCGCGCGGCATTCGCCAAGATCGGCGTGCTGATGGCATCGGCACGTCGTACCGAAAAGCCGCTGCACCCGACCAACCTGCACGTGAACAAAGCGTTGTTCCCCAACGACACCGTGCAGTCCCGCCTGCCGGATCCGGACTGGCTCGAGCACTGGCTCGACGAGCAGATCCGCTTCGACGAAGGCTGGGAGAAGAAGGTGATCGAGCGCATTCTGCACAACATGTCGCTGCTGTTCGAACGCACGTTCGACTCGGTGCAGGACCTGAATCGCTATCGCAAGGAACTGAACGCGAGCCTGCAGGGCGCGTGAGCAGGGTTCAACCCGGTCGCCCATCGCGTTCGTTCCCTATGACGGCTCCCGCTTTCGAATCGAAACTCGTCCCCGCGGACGACGTCGCCGCGTTGCACGCGGCCGTCGCCGCGTTGCCGCGTCCGCTCGTGTTCACCAATGGGGTGTTCGACATCCTGCATCGCGGGCACGCGACCTACCTCGCGCAGGCGCGCGCGATGGGCGCGAGTCTGGTGGTGGGTGTCAACAGCGATGCGTCGGTGAAGATGCTCGGCAAGGGCGACGATCGGCCGCTCAATCATGAAGCCGATCGCATGGCGCTGATTGCGGCGCTCGGCGCAGTGGATCTGGTGGCGATGTTCCGCGAGCAGACGCCAGTGGAACTGATCCGGCTCGTGCGGCCCGACGTCTACGTCAAGGGCGGCGACTACGATATCGATACGCTCGAGGAAACGCGACTGGTGCGCAGCTGGGGCGGCCAGGCGTACGCGATCAACTTCCTCCACGACCGCTCCACCACCAAGCTGCTGACGAAGGTTCGCCAGCAGCGCTGATCCACGGATCAGCTCGCCAGCGCGCAGGCCTGCAGGTCTTCCGCGCCAAATTTCCGCTTTACGTCTTCCAGTTGCGCGCGCGCGGTTTCATCGACGCGTCGCACACGCAGCCATTGGCGCGACACCGCGCGCGGCGCATCGCTGATCATCGCCGTGCGCACGCCCTGTCCGCGCAACGTCTCCAGAAATCGCTCCGCGCGCTCACGTTCATGGAACAGTCCGAGCGACACCGTGTAGGTCATCTGCGTCTCCGACGTGCCGCTGGTCACCACCGCGACGTCGGTCACATGGCGCCGGCGCAGTTCGGCCAGCTTGCGATCCGCATTGTCCTGCGTCGGCTGCGCGGGCAGATGGACCCACCAGCGCACCTGCTGCTCCCGTTCGAACGCTTCCACCGGCAGGGTGGCCAGTGCTTCGGTGGCGCGTCGGGCGCCGGTCGGCGTAAAGCCACCCAGTTCCAGACAGACGCCGGTCGCGGCGGCCACGATCTTGGTGGCGGCAACGCCCGTGACGCTGCTCAGGCTGCCCCGTGGCGCGGTGCTGTTGCTGGCCCCGGGCGCGCTCGCTGGCACGACTTCCATGCGTTCCTTGCGCACCTGCTGATCCACGCGCTGCGGCTCGCGCGGGCTTTCCATCCAGCCAGCCAGTGGCTCGGGGCCGAACACACCCCAGGCGGCCGCAAGCAGCAGCGCGTTGATGACCAGCAGGATCAGCAGCGATACGGTCAGGCCTTTGTTCGGCATCGAGGCGAGCGGTGTGGGGTTGAGCGACCTTGCGGTCTGCGTTGTGAAACGGGCGCGCGAAGGGTCCGAAAAAGGTCCGCGAAGGGTCCACGAACTATCCGATTCAGGCGCCCGTATCGTCGGGCACTGAGGCCAGGCACCGAGTTTAGCGGCGCAAGGCCATAGCGTGCAGCCCAAGTAACACCAGATTATCGTGCAACTCGATCGGCATCGCGAGTGCGCCGGCCAGCGCATGGCGCGCGCCGCCCGACAGCACGCAGCGCACCGGCCCGCGGGCCGCGAGCGCACGCCATGTCTGGGCGATGGCGCCAGTCTGCGCGGCCAGGCAGCCGGCGGCGATGGCGTCGTGAGTGTTGTCAGCGCCCAACGCTCCGCGCGTGGCGGCGACCGTATCGGTGACATCAAGCGCCGGAAGTTGCGCCGTATTGCGGGCGAGCGCGCCGAGCATCAGCGCCAGCCCCGGCAGGATCAGCCCGCCATCGAACCGTGCCCCGTCGGCGCTGGCGGTGATGATATCGAGCGTGGTCGCGGTGCCGGCGGTGACCAGCAGCAACGTTTCACCGGGATACCGGCGATGCGCGCCGATCGCCCCGACCCAACGGTCGACACCGAGTTGCGTGGGCTCCCGGTAGCCGTTGACGAGGTCGCCATACGCGGCCGTCGTGCGTACCCATTCCAGCGGGGCCGCGCCACCAAACGCCTGCTTGAGCAGCGCGTTGGCGCGCTCGGCGCCCGCGTCGCCAGCCACGTTGGCGATCCAGACTTCCGGTACCTGCGCCCCTGCCGCGGCCAGCGCACGCCAGGCCTCGACGGTCTGGCCCAGCTCGGCTGCCTCTTGCGGGGCGCCATGGGCAATCGCCCCGTCAAAGTGCCAGGGCTGCGCCACCGACGGATCCGCTTCGAGCGTGGCGCACCACGCCCACTTGAGGCGCGTGTTGCCAATATCGATCAGCAGCGCGCTCATGCTTGCGCTCCCCGCAACGACACTTCGCCGCTGGTCACACGTTGCAGGCCCGCGTCGGTCTCGAGCAGCAGATGGCCCTCGTCATCCACGCCGCGCGCCAGGCCTTCGGCGATCAGGCGGCCGTCCTGCAACAGGCGCACCGGCTCGTCGCGAAACGCGTCGCGCGCGGACCAGCGCGCGGTCATCGGCGCCAGGCCCTCCGCCACGAACACCTCGCGCATGGCGGCCAGCCGGTTGAGCACGGCGGCGAACACGCGCGTGGCGTCGTGCCGGACGTCGAAGCCCGGCAGCACCTCTTCCACGCCCGCGAGCGCGCGGCCCAGCGCGGCTTCCGTCGCCGCGTCACGCACAAGGTTGATGCCGATGCCGACCACGGCCCAGACCCGCCCCGTGCCAGCGGGCACGGTCTCGATCAGGATGCCGGCCAGCTTGCGGCCGTCCACCTGCAGGTCGTTGGGCCATTTCAGGCGGACGGGCGTAGCCGGTGACGTGGAGTCCGCGCCCATGCAGTCGTCGAGCGCCTCGGCCACGGCCAGTCCCACTGCGAGGCTCAGCCCTGCCAGCCGCGCCAATGGCAGCGCGAGCGGCAGCGCCACCGAGAATGTCAGTCCGGCCTGCCCCTGTTGCCATGGCCGGCCCTGCCGGCCGCGCCCAGCGGTCTGGAGGTAGGTATGTCGTACCTGCACGCCGCTGGCCTCACCATCGGCCTCACCATCGGCCGCTGGCCACTCGGCCATGCGGCACGCGTGTACGAGGTCCGCGTTGGTCGAGCCGGTTTCCTCGACGGTCTCGACCGCCCAGCGGCGCGCCGGGCCCACGAGCGCGGCGCGTAGCGCGGCGGCGTCGATGCGCCAGGGCGCCGGCTTGGTGGCGCGGGGGTCGGCGCAGGGGGCGGCGGAGGGGCCCGCGGAACTAGCGGGGGAACGAAGCGGGTCGGACATGACGGCTGGCGTGGACGGTTGCGCCCGTTGGGCGCAGGAATGGTCGTGCATTGTAGCCGTGCCCTTTGAGAACCACCGTGTTTCCGCGTGTCAGAGGAAGTCTCATCGCCACATCGCAATCGGTAGCATAGAATCGGGACTCAGCCTTCGGGACTCAACCATCACTTCGCTGGTATTTCATTTGGATCGCCCGACGACGCCCGCTATCGATATCAAGCGCCAGGATGGCACCTGCAGGATTGCCCTGCAGGGCGACTGGACCGCGCTCGCGCTCGCGGACTGCGGAGGCGCGCGCGATCTGCGTTCGCAACTGAAGTCGCTGGCCAACGCCCCCGACAGCGCCGAATGGACCCTGGCCGGCGTGGACCGGCTCGACCATATCGGCGCGCAGCTGATCTGGCAGGCGTGGCAGGGCAAGCTGCCCACCCACCTGACCGCGGACGAGGGGCAGCACCGCGTGTTCGCGCGCATCGCCAGCCTGAAGACCGACGGCTGGAAGAAACGCATGGTCGATCGATTCAATCCGATCACGGTGCTCGGCGCCGGCATCCTGTCGATGTTCATGCAGCTGGCCAACGGCGTGACGATGCTGGGGCAGCTCGCGTTCGACCTGCTGCGCTTTCTGCGCGCGCCACAGCGCGGCCCGTGGCGCGAGATCTCGGCCAATATCTACAGCATCGGCTACAAGGCGCTGGGCATCACGGCGCTGGTCGGCTTCCTGATCGGCATCGTGCTGTCCTATCTGTCGGCGAACCAGCTGCGCACATTCGGCGCCAGCACGTTCATCGTCAATATCCTCGGCATGGCGGTGATCCGCGAACTGGGGCCGGTGCTGGCGGCGATCCTGATCGCCGGCCGTTCGGGCTCGGCCATCACCGCACAGATCGGGGTGATGCGCGTGACCGAGGAACTCGACGCGATGAGCGTCATGGGCATCTCGCACGGCTTCCGGCTGATCATGCCGCGCGTGATCGCGCTCGCGGTGTCGATGCCGCTGCTGGTCGCGTGGACCGATCTGCTGGCGCTGTTGGGCGGCATGACCGCCGCACGGCTGCAGCTCGATATCAGCTACTCCTACTTCCTGCGCCAGCTGCCCGATGCGGTGCCGGTGGCCAACCTGTGGCTCGGGCTCGGCAAGGGCGCGGTGTTCGGCGTGCTGATCGCGCTGACCGCATGCCACTTCGGCCTGCGCATCAAGCCGAACACGCAGAGCCTTGGCGCGGGCACGACCGCGTCGGTGGTGACGTCGATCACGGTGGTGATCGTCGCCGACGCCATCATCGCGATCCTGTTCAAGGACGTCGGCATATGAACGCGCCAACTCCTGAGAAAATCATCGAGGTCCGCAACCTCGTCAAGCGCTACGGCGACGCGGTGGTGCACGATGGGCTGAACCTCGATGTGTACCGCGGCGAGGTGCTGTCGATCGTCGGCGGTTCGGGCACCGGCAAGACCGTGCTGCTGCGCCAGATCGTCGGACTCGAGCGACCCACCTCGGGCACCATCAAGGTGTTCGGCGAAACGCCCGCCACGCTGCGCCCCGCGCAATTGCAGGCGCTGCGCAATCGATGGGGCCTGCAATTCCAGCGCGGCGCGCTGTTCTCGGCGCTGTCCGTCATCGACAATATCGCGCTGCCGATGCGCGAACTGCGCGCGCTGCCCGACAACCTGATCTGTCAGGCCGCGCTGCTCAAGCTGCAGCTGGTTGGCCTGTCCGCGCGCGATGCGGACAAGATGCCGTCGGACCTGTCCGGTGGCATGATCAAGCGCGTGGCGCTCGCGCGCGCGCTGTCGCTGGAGCCGGAACTGGTGTTCCTCGACGAACCGACCGCGGGCCTGGACCCGATGGCGTCGGACGACTACGTCGCGCTGATTCGCGAATTGCGCACCGAACTCGGCCTGACCGTGGTGATGATCACGCATGACCTCGACACCCTCGTGGCGTTGTCGGACCGCGTGGCCGTGCTGGCCGATCACAAGGTGCTCGCGGCCGCGCCAATCGCGGAGGTGATCAAGGTCGATCATCCGTTCATCCACGAATATTTCCTGGGCGAACGCGCCCAGCGAGCGATGCAGGCGCTGGCAGTGCCGCCTCACGGAGAAGCCTGATGGAAAACAAATCGAACGCCTTCCTCGCGGGGTGCTTCACGATCGGCCTGGCCGTGCTGGTGCTGTTCTCGGTGTTCTGGTTCAGCAGCGACCACGCGGTGCGCGTGCCCTTCGACCTCATCACGCGCTCCACCGTCAACGGCCTGGGCCCGCAGGCGGACGTCAAGTATCGCGGGCTCGACGTGGGCAAGGTGGTATCGATTCGCTTCGATCCACAGGTGCCGGGCCAGATCATCGTGCGCATCAACGTCAATCAGGACACGCCGATCACACGCACCACGTACGCCACCCTCGGCTTTCAGGGCGTGACCGGTATCGCCTACGTGCAGCTTGACGACACCGCGCGCGAGGAAGGCGCCGGCACGGCGTCGCCGCCGTTGCGCACCTCGGCGCGCGAACCCGCGCGCATCGTGATGCGGCCGGGCTTCTTCGAAGAACTGGAAAAGCGTGGCGATTCGCTGCTGACGCAGACCGAGACGCTGATGGCGTCGCTGAACGAGATGTTCCAGACCACCAATCGCGACGAGCTGATGTCCACCATCCGCTCGATGCACGAGACCGCCGAGAACTATACGAAGCTTGCGCGCACGCTGCAGCCGACCGCGGAGAAACTGCCCAAGGCCGTGGACAGCCTCAATGCCACGCTGGCCTCGGCGCGCCGCATGACCGATGAACTCGCCAGCCCCAATGGCACCGTGATGCGCACCGTCAACAAGGTCGGCAACGATCTGCAGGTGGCCACCGACTCCGTGCAGGCGGCCGCGAGTACCATCAACGAAGAGACGCTGCCGCAGATCAACGGCCTCGCGCGCGATGCGCGCCAGACCGTCCGCAGCATCGATCGCGCGGCCGGCCAGTTCGGCGATCAGCCCAACAGCGTGCTGTTCGGCGGTCCCGCGCGCTCGCCGGGTCCCGGCGAGTCCGGTTTCCGCGCACCATGAACCGCTTTCGAGAGTCCACCGTGATGACCATCGCCGCCCCGCTTCCTGCCACGCTCGCCACGGCCGCGCGCCGCGTACCGCTGCTGCCGCGCAACGCCGGCAGGGGATCGGTCGCGCTGGTCGCCATGGCCGCCCTTCTGGCACTCACCGGCTGCAGCGTGCTGTCGCCGAGCTCGCCTTCCACGACCTACGACCTCGGCCCGCTGGCGGCAGCGCCCGCGCAACCGCCGGCATCGTTGCCCAAGATGCGCGTCGCGCAGACCGAGGGGCCGGACTGGATGGATGGCAGCCAGCTCTACTACCGCCTGCAGTATGCGCAGCCGCAGCGGCTGCAGGCGTACTCCACGCAGCGATGGGTACAGCCCGCGCCGCGTCTTTTCGACGACCGGCTGCGTGAAGCCGTGTCCGCGCGTGGCGCGCTGGGCTGGATTCGCGATGCCGCGGCGCCGGGCATGCGCGTGGACCTGCTGGCGTTCGAACAGGTCTTCGACTCGCCTACATCAAGCCGCGGTGTGGTGCGCGCGCGCGTGACCGTGTATCAACGTGGCCAGATCGGCCAGAAGACCTTCGTGGCGGAACAGCCCGCGCCGACGGCTGATGGCGCCGGCGGCGTGCGCGCGCTCGCGGCCAGCAGCGATGCGGTGATCGCCGCGATCCTCGATTGGGTCGCCACGCTGCCGCTCGAGAACGGCACGGCAGCCACCGCCGTCAGTGCCGCGCCGCTGTTGCCGGGCGGCACCATGCCACTGTCCGACGCGCCGTCGCCCGCGCCCGTCCCGCCGCTCGCCCCAGCCACGCCACCGCGCGCGCCGCGTGCACCGCAGTAAGAGCGCAGGCGACGCGTTACGGGATTCGACATCGTGCAGCACGCTCCCCCACCGAGCCCGCCGGTTTATCCGCGTCCGCCCGAACTGGAGGGCTGGCTGCCGCGCCATTCGCCGCTCGCGCGCGTCGGCCTGATCTGCTTCACGCTGCTGGTGGTCTATGCGAGCCTGTATCCGTTCTCGGGTTGGGTGAATAACGGGATTTCGCCGTTTGCGTATCTGAACGCGCCGAAGCCGCGTTACATCACCGACTTCGATCTGCTGACCAACGTGATCGGGTACTGTCCGTTCGGCGCGCTGGTGGTGTTGTCGCTGCATCCACGCATCTCGGGCGCGCGCGCCACGCTGGTCGCGTTCGTCGCGGGGGCACTGCTATCGGCGACGATGGAAGCGCTGCAGACATGGCTGCCCAACCGCATCCCGTCCAACATCGACCTGATCACAAACGCGCTCGGCGCGCTGCTTGGCGCGGCGGTGATCGCACCGTTCAGCGCGGCATTGATCGATCGCGGCACGCTCTCGCGGCTGCGCATGGCGTGGTTCGAGCCGCATGCGAGTTTCGCGATCATCCTGCTGTTGCTGTGGCCGTTCGCGCAGGTGTTTCCACAGGAGCATCTGTTCGGCATGGGCGGCATCGTGCGCGAATGGCTGACCGATCCGGATTCATGGCCGATGGAATGGCTGCAGGCACTGTTTCCGATGTTGCTGACATGGCAGGACTCGGTGGGCCTGCGCCCGGACGACATGCAGAGCCAGCTGTTGCTGGAGACGCTCGTCACGGCCAGCAGCTGGCTCGGCACGGGCCTGTTTGCCTCGCTCGCAATGCGGCGTACCGCGCCGATGCTGCGCATCCTCGCGGGGCTGCTGGCGTCGGCGCTGCTGATCAAGGCGGCGGTGGCGGAGTTGCAGTTTCCCGAGGACAACTCGTTCAACTGGCTGTCGGAAGGTGGGCGCTTCGCGCTGCTGACGAGCTCGCTGGCGCTCGTGCTGCTGCTGCGCCTGCCGCGCTGGCTACGCGCGACGCTGGCGATGCTCGCGCTGGCCACGCTGGTGGTGCTGACCAACGTGCTGCCGTCGAATCCGTATGCGTGGATTTCCGAGCAGGGCTGGCGCATGGGCCGCTTCATTCATTTCAACAGCCTCGCGCAATGGCTGGGCTGGTTCTGGCCGCTACTGGCGTTCTGCTACGTGATCTGGCGGCTGGAGCAGGTGACGCTGCGGCGCAAGCTGCAACGCCGCGCGCAACGCCGCGCCACCGCGCGCGCGGTGGCCGCGGCCACAGAGCGTCACGAGGTCGAGTAGGTTTCTTAGAGACCGTTTAAGAATGAAGCGAAGCGGTTCTGGCTAGGCGCGCGGCCGCAGACAGTACAAGTGGTACGGCAAGGCCGCGCAACGACGCCAGAATCATTCTTAAACGGTCTCTTAGTGGAGTTGGCCACCCTGTTCGCGAACGTCATCGGTCGTGGCGAGTGTGGTGGCAACCGCCACGCGCAGGCCCGCGATCAGCGTGTCCAGTGCGAGGCTCGGCGCGCCCGGATGACGCGCGGCCTGCTCCGGCAGATACGGGATGTGGATAAAGCCACCGCGCACCTGCGCGTTGCCGCGTTGCGCGAGCGCATGCATCAGACCGTAGAACACGTGATTGCACACGAAGGTGCCCGCGGTCTGCGACACCATCGCCGGCACGCCTGCCGCGCGTAGATCGCGCGTGATGGCCTTGATCGGCAACGTCGCGAAATACGCGGCCGGACCTGCCGCCGCAATCGTCACGTCGATCGGCTGCGCGCCCGCGTTATCCGCGATGCGCGCATCGTCGACGTTGATCGCGATGCGCTCGATCGACAGTTCCGTGCGACCACCGGCCTGACCAACCGCGATCACGACGTCGGGCTTCAGCTCGTCGAGCAGCGCTTCGATGCCGGTAATCGCCGCGCCGAACACGCAGGGCAGCTGGCGCGCGACAATGATCGCGTCGCCGACGCGCTGCCCATCGAGTGCGCGCACCGCCTCCCACGACGGATTGACCGGTTCCTTGTCGAACGGCTCGAAGCCGGTAAGCAATACGGTGCGCATACGGAGGGCCTCGTTACATCAGGAAGTACAGCAGGGCGATATTGGCCGCCAGCACGCCAAGCGCGGTCGGCACCTGCGCGCGGATCACGGCGTTCTTGTCGTCCAGTTCGAGCAGCGCGGCCGGCACGATGTTGAAGTTGGCCGCCATCGGCGTCATCAGCGTACCGCAGTAGCCCGAGAACATGCCGATTGCCGCCATCACCGCCGGATTCGCATGGAACATGCCGACCAGGATGGGCACGCCCACGCCGCCGGTCATCACCGGAAACGCCGCAAAGCCGTTACCCATGATCACCGTGAACAGCGCCATGCCGATGCAATACACCGCCACAGCCACGAGCTTGTAGTCCATGTTGATGTACGCGGTGCTCAGATGCGCCACGGCCTTGCCCACGCCCGCATCGGCAAACACCAGGCCGAGCATCGCGAGCATCTGCGGCAGCACCAGCGCCCAACCGAGCGATTCGATCAGGCGACGCGATTCCTTGACGCCCTGCGTCACCGAATCACGCGTGAGCCAGCACACCACGCCCAGCGAGATCAGGCAGCCGATACCGAGCGAGACGAACGTGACGTTCTTCGGGTCCAGTAGTGCCAGGCCCGCGATCTTCACATCCTTGAAGAACACGGTGCCCAGCACCGTGACCAGCGGAATCAGCAGCGCGGGGATAAACAGCTTGTTGCCGAGACGCTTCGCGCTGGCGCGACGCTCCGCTTCGGGCAGGGTGCCGTGCTTGCCCTGGCCCACGCCGCCAAACCCGGCGATCAGTGCCATGACGACCGCCGCAATACCGACGATGGCCGGCGGAATCTTGTCGCCGATCAGGAAGATCACCGCGTACAGCAGCCAGAACAGCCCCGTGGACACGCGACGCGGATGCGTCTTGTCCGTGAACGTCATCAGTGCCGTGATGGCCAGCACCAGGCCCGCGAGCCAGTAGAGATAGTCGATGGATACGATCATGTCCAGCTCCGCTTATTCGCTCTTGCCAGCGGCAGCCGGCGTGGCATTGGTGGGCACCGCCGCGCGGCCACCCAGCTCGCGCGCGAGCCAGCCGTCCAGGCGCTTCAGGCGCACCGCATGGATCAGGAACGCGCAGATCGCCGTGGGAATGCCCCACACCGCGATGTGCAGCGGCTCCACGTCGATATTCGACGACAGCAGGAACGTGTGCATCAGTGCGATGGCGCCAAACGCCACGAAGATGTCCTCGCCGAAGAACAGGCCGACGTTATCGGTGGCCGCGCAGAACGCGAGCACGCGCTGGCGCACGGGCTCGGGCAGGTGGCCGAAGCGATTCTCGGCCGCGCCTTCCGCCATCGGGGCCAGCAGCGGACGCACCATCTGCGGATGACCGCCGAGGCTGGTCAGACCGACGGCCGCGGTGAGTTCGCGCACCGCGAGGTACACGATCAGCAGACGGCCCACCGTCGCCGAAGCGATGCGCGAGATCCAAGCCTGCGCATGCTCACGCAAGCCATGACGCTCGAGCAGCCCAATGACCGCGAGCGGCAGCAGGATGATCAGCGGCAGGTTGCGCGCCTTGACGAAGGCGGTGCCGATGGCGGCGAAGATGTTCATCAGCGGCATCGACGCGGCCAGCCCGGTGGCCAGTGCCGCGAGCGCGACCACGAGCATCGGATTGAACCGCAGCACGAAGCCGAGGATGATGACACCGACCCCGAGCAGGGGCCAAAGATTGACAGCTGATTCCATGACGGACACCAGATAGAGAGATGAATCGACGCCAGCCTGCGGGGATGCCCCCTCAGACGCCGGCCCGTACAGCGATGCCTTCCGCGCCGAGCCGTTCCCGGATGCGGCGCGCGAAGGCAAGCGCGTGAGCGCCATCGCCGTGCAGGCACACGGTTTCGGCGCGGATGGGTACCCAGTTGCCATCGATGGCGCGCACGCGCTGCTCGCGCACCATGCTCAACGTCTGGTTCAGGGCGACTTCTTCGTCCTCGTGCAGCGCGCCGGGCGTGCCGCGTTTGACGAGCGTGCCGTCGGGGTTGTAGCCCCGGTCGGCAAACACTTCTTCCTTGACGCGCAGGCCGTGAGCGCGCGCGATGGTGATCATCTGGCTGTTGGCCAGCCCGAAGAACACGAGGTTAGGGTTGTAGTCACGCACCGCGCGCACGATCGCCTCGCACAACGCCGCATCGCGCACGGCCATGTTGTACAGCGCGCCATGCGGCTTCACGTGCGCGAGCTGCCCGCCCTGCGCGCGCACCATCGCGTCGAGCGCGCCGATCTGGTACAGCACGTCGGCATAGACGGCTTCCGGATCGCGCTGCATTTCCGTGCGACCGAAATTCTCGCGATCGGGAAAGCTCGGATGCGCGCCGATGGCCACGCCATTCGCCAGCGCCCACTTGACGGTCTGCAGCATCGTCGCCGCGTCGCCAGCGTGCCAGCCGCACGCGACGTTGGCGGAGCTGATCAGCGTCAGCAGTGTTTCATCGTTGCCGCAGCCTTCACCGAGGTCGGCATTCAGGTCGATTTCCATGGGGGTTCTCCTGCGAGTTTTTCTGATGTCCTGGGGGGGGCTGCGGAGGGGCGGGTACTACGCCACGGCGCGAGTCTGGGTCCGCCGACGCGCGGCGATGATCATGCCGGCGTCCTGCCAGCGCAGGGCCTGATCGATCTGCCGCAGATAGCGGTCCACTTCCGCCTGCGCAGCCGCGGCACCTTCGAGCGTCACCTGCATGAAGCGCACCGACGCGCCAAGCGGCACCTGCGCCAGACGCCACAGGTCCGCGCCAATCACCACGCCGATCTTTGGATAGCCGCCGGTGGTCTGTGCATCGCTCATCAGCGCGATCGGCTGACCCGACGGGGGCACCTGCATCACGCCGGGCACCACGCCGTGCGACAGCAGATCGGCACTGCGCTCGGCGCGGCGCGCGAGCGCCGGCCCTTGCAGACGCAGACCCATGCGATTGCTCTGCGGCGTGATGGTCCACTCGGCGTCCCACAGCGCGGCCTGCGCGGCGGGCTCGAAATCCTCGTACTCGGGACCGGCCAGCATGCGCACCACCCATGCATCGCCAGCGCGGTTGGCCGGCAGCGACCAGGCGGGCGCGGCCACGCCGAGCCAGTCCTGTTCGCGCTCCAGCCCCACGCGGCCCACCGGCAGACGATCGCCGTCGCGCAACGCGCGGCCCTGAAAACCACCATAGCTGGACTTCAGATCGGTACTGCGCGAGTTCATCACCAGCGGCACGTCGATGCCGCCCGACACGCAGAGGTAGGTGCGCGTGCCGCCGCGCGCGGCTGGCAGCGTCAGCACCTGTCCCTTGCGCACATCGAACGCATGCCATGCCCACACGGGCAGGCCATCGATGTTCGCGCCGCACTCGGCGCCGGTCAGCGCCACGCGCATATCCGCGTGGAAGCGCATGGCCGCGCGCCCGAGCGTGAATTCGATGCCGGCGTCGCCGGGTGCATTGCCGAGCAACCGATTGCCGACTTCGAGCGCGAGCCCGTCGGCGGCGCCCGAACGGCCCACGCCGAAGCGGCGGAAGCCAATCCGGCCCAGATCCTGGACCGATGCCTGAGCGCCAGGGCGAATGATCTCAATCACGCGACAAATTCCTCGATGACAAAGCGCACGGTGTCACCAGGCGCAAACAGGGACGGCGGATCACGGTCCGCCACGAACAATTGCGCATCGGTATGGCCGATCAGCTGCCAGCCACCGGGCAGCACGGCGGGATAGATACCGGTCTGCTCGCCACCGATGCCGACCGCGCCCGCCGGCACGGCCAGACGGGGCTCGCGGCGGCGCGGCGTGGCCAGCGCGGGCTCCATGCCGCCCATATAGGCGAAGCCCGGTTGGAAGCCGAGGAAATACACCACGTACTCGCCGGCGGCATGACGGCGCACGACCTCCTCGGCCGACAGCCCCGTGTGCGCGGCCACGTCGGCCAGATCTGGGCCGTGCTCGCCGCCGTAGCGCACCGGAATCTCCACGAGCTTGCCGGTCGCGTTGCGGGTCTCGCCAGACGCCCAGGCCACCTTGAGGTTGCGTTCGAGCGCGCTCACGTCGGCGGAGCCATCGAAGACCACGGTGAGGTTGTTCATGCCCGGCACGACGTCGACCACGCCGCGCCAGTCCGCGGCCCGCTCGGCCATGGCCCAGATACGACGCTGGACCTCGAGGGATGCCGGCGGCGCGACGCTATAGAGCAGCGCTTGTTCCGCGAGGCGATGGACGGTGCATTGGGGCATGGGGGAAGCCGTTGAGATGATGCCAGACAGTTTTTGCTAAGCACGCTACTGAGCAAGTAACGGGCCTGCTGACGATCCGGATGTGACGTTTCGCTATTTCATCGATGTTTTATCGATAAATTCATGATATCGAAACAAGCGAACGACTACCACTTCGGGATGTCCCTAGGTATTTTGCACCTAAACCGTGCGGTCCTGCCCTGAAAAGCAGCCAACGCCACGCCATCCGCACCTTTCCGGTTCGCACGGCACAATACAAAACGGCCGGGAAACCCGGCCGTCTGGCGTGCTATTTCACAACGACGAGGCGTTCAGGCAAACCCGGCCTGATGCGCCTGCTGGTCCGCGTGGTACGAGCTGCGGACCATCGCGCCGACAGCGGCGTGCGTGAAGCCCATCTTGTAGGCCTCGTCCTCGAACATCTTGAACGTGTCCGGGTGCACGTAGCGCAACACCGGCAGGTGATGACCCGACGGCGCCAGATACTGGCCGATGGTCAGCATGTCGATATCGTGCGCGCGCATGTCGCGCATGACTTCGAGAATTTCCTCGTCGGTCTCGCCCAGGCCGACCATCAGGCCAGACTTGGTCGCGACGGTCGGGTTGCGGCGCTTGAACTCCTGCAGCAGCTTGAGCGAATGCGCATAGTCGGCGCCCGGGCGAGCCTGCTTGTACAGGCGCGGCACCGTTTCCATGTTGTGATTCATCACGTCGGGCGGGCCGGCCTGCAGGATATCCAGCGCCTTGTCGAGGCGGCCGCGGAAGTCGGGCACCAGAACCTCGATGCGCGTCGCCGGTGACAGTTCGCGCGTCTGCGTGATGCAGTCCACGAAGTGCTGGGCGCCACCGTCGCGCAGATCGTCGCGGTCCACGCTGGTGATCACCACGTAGTTGAGCTTCAGCTGGGCGATGGTACGAGCCAGATTGCCCGGCTCGTTGACGTCGAGCGGATCGGGGCGGCCATGGCCGACGTCGCAGAACGGGCAGCGACGCGTGCACTTGTCACCCATGATCATGAACGTGGCCGTGCCCTTGCCGAAGCATTCGCCGATGTTCGGGCAGCTCGCCTCCTCGCACACCGTGACGAGGTTGTTCGCACGCAGGATGTCCTTGATCTCGTAGAAGCGCGAGCTGCCGGTGGCCGCCTTGACGCGGATCCACTCGGGCTTCTTGAGCTTCTCGGCCGGTACGATCTTGATGGGAATACGCGCGGTCTTGTCGGCCGACTTCTGCTTCCGCGTCGGATCGTAGTCAGCCTGCGGGGCTTCGCTGGTGGGGGCGCTCGTGGGGGCGCTCGTGGGGGCGATCAGGGCGTCGCTCATAGTGTTCGTTCCGCTAAAAATTGGGGAGCCGGCTGTCTGAGCCGATCACATTCATATGGCCGCGGCAGTTTCTGCCCCGGCCACGGCAGCGGGCCCGTTGGCCACGGCACGCACCTCGCGCGCCGCCAGCACCTCGCACAAGGCGGCCGCCAGGCGCCGTGCGATCTCGGGTTGATGAGCCGCGGTCACCGGCAGCGTGGCCACATCGCCATCGCGCGCATCGTCGGCCACCGCGGTGGCACCCGCCGTGGCCATGTCGACCGTTTCCAGTCCGGCATAGCCGCAGGGGTTGATGCGCAGAAACGGCGAGAGGTCCATCTGCACGTTGAGGCTGACGCCGTGATAGCTGCAGCCATTGCGGATCTTGAGGCCCAGCGCGGCAATTTTGGCACCCCGGTGCGCTCCATCCGACAGATAGATGCCCGGTGCGCCGGCGCGGCGCTCGGCTGCGAGATTATACGCCGCGAGCGTATCGAGGACGGCCTGCTCGATATCATGGACCAGCTCGCGCACCATCAGGCGTCTGCGTCGCAGGTCCAGCAGCAGGTAGGCCACGATCTGGCCCGGGCCGTGATAGGTGATCTGGCCCCCGCGATCGATCTTGACGACCGGAATCGCGTCATCGGGGGCAAGCAGGTGCGCTGGATCGCCGGCCTGGCCGAGCGTGTAGACCGGCGGATGCTCGACCAGCCAGATCTGGTCGGAGGTGTCGGCGGTGCGGGCTTCGGTGAACGACCGCATCGCGTCGAAACAGGGTGCGTACGGCTCGCGACCCCGTTCGATGACTAGTATGGGATGCATGCCCGCCAGTGTAGCGAAAAGGGGCCGGGCCTGCCGGCCACCCTCTCGCTGTATTGGGTTCGCTTTACAGGCCCCCGAGACAGGGGCCCGCCTTCATCACAGCACCTTCAGCTGATCCTTGCCCGGCGTCCATTCCGTGCCACGCACCAGCCGGCGCGCGGCGCGCCAGGCCAGATGGGCCACGTCGCCAAACGTCAGCGAGGGGCGGCGCGCCTCGGCGATCAGCGCCAGTTGCAGTGCGCGCGGTGCCGTCGGATCGACGCTAAGCACGATCTCGTCGCCACGGCGAAGCAGGAGGCTACTGCCGCAACGAAGCCAGTAGTCTTCCGAATCGTTTTCGCGCGTAACCCAGAGATGCGTGCCGGCAGCATCCTGGACAACCAGGCGTTGTGCGGCATGAAGCGACAGGGAGGTCACTTCGCCGGGATTCAGGGTGAACACTGTCGTTGTGAGCAGAGTTTTCATGATGGCTTCTCCAGTATCCGGTCTGCCGTGGCTTGGCCGGCTCACCGAGACTGGCTCGGTGTGCCGACCGGGCCAGTTATTCTTGCTTCAGCGCATTAATTTGCGGCTCCGGTGCATTGCATTCTAGGGATTGCCCTAAGACTATCAAAACGATATATTTTCTTGTCGCTTGCTAACGAAACTCACATAGGAACGCACCCTTATGGCCGCCAAGGGCTCCTGGCATCCCGACGACGCACGCAGCTGGCGGCGCGAGTTTCCGCGCCTGCCCGCGCTCGCGGCGCTGCGCGCGTTCGAAGCCGCCGCGCGGCACGAGAGCTTCTCGCGCGCGGCCGCCGAACTGTTCGTCACGCACGGCGCGGTCAGCCACCAGATTCGCGCGCTCGAGGAAGAACTGGGCCAGCCGCTGTTCGAGCGCCGCGGCAAGCGCGTCACGCTGACCACCAACGGCCGCGTCTATGCGGAGCGCGTGCGCGACGCGCTGCTGCAGATCGCCGATGCCACGCGCGTGCTCCAGGCCGGCAACCGCGACAAGCGGCTGACCATCAGCACCATGCCGTCATTCGCCGCGCGCTGGCTCACGCCGCGCATCGGCAGCTTTATCGAGCGGCATCCGGAGCTGGACGTCGAGCTGCTGTCGTCGAACTCGCTTGTGGATTTCGCCAACGAGGAAGTCGATATCGCGCTGCGCATGGGCAGCGGCGACTATCCGGGCCTATATGTGGAACGGCTGCTCGACGACGTGTTTTTCCCGGTCTGCAGCCCGGATTTCAACGGCGGACGGCTGCCCGAGTTGCCTCAGCACATGGCGGGCATGCCGCTGCTGCGCGGCGAGGGCGATCCGTGGAAGCCATGGTTCGAGGCCGCCGGCCTCGACTGGCCCGAGCCGCGCAAGGGCCTGCTGCTGCAGGATTCCTCGCTGCTGCTGCAGGCAGCGGCCGAGGGTCAGGGCGTGGCGCTGATCCGCTCGTCGCTGGCCTACAACGATTTGCTGTCGGGGCGCGTGGTGCGGCTGTTCGATGTGAGCATCGACTGTCCGTGGCTGTTGTACTTCGTATGCGCGGCGGACAGTCTCGACCTGCCGAAGGTACAGGCGTTCCGACAATGGCTGCTGCCGGAGATGGAGCGCTTTCGCGCGATCCTTTCGCAGTGGTCCGCCCGGACGAGCGGTTAGTCTTCGTCCACCTCTTTATCGTCCACCCTTTTGTCGTCCACCGCTTTGTGGTCCGTTCCGGCGCTCTTCTCCGCCGCCCGTCCCGCACGCGGGTGGGCCTTGTCATAAACCTTGGCCAGATGCTGGAAGTCCAGCGAGGTGTAGATCTGCGTGGTCGAGATGCTCGCGTGGCCAAGCATCTCCTGCACCGCGCGCAGATCGCCCGATGACTGCAACACATGCGTGGCGAACGAATGCCGCAGCATGTGCGGATGGACATCGGTCGGCAGTCCCGCCGCAATGGCCTGCTTCTTGATGCGTTGCTGAATCGTGGCGCCCGAGAGGCGCCGGCCGCGTGCGCCCAGGAACAGCGCGGTGGCGTCCTCGGGCGCGGCCTCGGCACGCACCAGCTGATCGCGTACCGCCAGCCATGCGCGCAACGCCTCGATCGCCTTGCCGCCCACCGGCACCTTGCGCTGGCGCGAGCCCTTGCCGATCACGGTCACCTCGGCGCCGGCCAGGTCCAGCCAGCCGGACGAGCGATAGGCGCCCGCCTCGGTATAGCGAAAGTCGAGTTGCACGAGCTCCGACAAGCGCAGCCCGCTCGAATAGAACAACTCATAGACGGCCTGATCGCGGCGCGCGGCAGCGTCGTCGCTGCTGTCGCTACCATCGCTATTGCCGCGGTGCGAGACCAGCGCCACCGCATGCTCCACCGACAATGCCTTGGGCAGTCGATGCGCACGGCGCGGCGCGCGCACGCCGTCGACGGGATTCGCCACCACACCGAGCCCATGCTGCGCGGCCCACAGATAGAACCCGCGCCACCCCGACAGCGCGCGCGCGATGGTCGCGCCGGACAAGCCGCCGCCATGCATGCGCGCGGCAAATGAACGGATATGGTGGGTTTCAAGGGCGAGCAGATCGATGCCCGGCGCGTGGCGCACCGCATGCCGCTGCAAGACTGCGAGGTCGTGCGTGTAGTTGGTCAGCGTATGCGCCGCGAGCTTGCGGCCCGTCTCGAGCCACTCGAGATAGCGCACGACCCGCGCATCGGTGGCGGGCCGGCTCTCTTCATCGCCGTCGGTGCCGCCGGCGCCCGCGGTCCGCGCGTTCGTCACGTTCGACGCAGGTTGGATCGCGGGTTGGAACGCACGTTGGACACGGGGCCGCCGCGACGCCATGGCGATAGTGCTGCAATCAGTCGCGCAGGCGATTGAGCGCGGCGCCCGCGACTTCGCCGATCTGCGCGAGGTAGGCAGTCCCCATGCCTTCGTGGAAGCGGCGCGCATCGGGCGAACCCAGCACGAGCAGACCGAAGGTGGGGCCGGCGCCCTCCTCGCCCACACGCGCCGGCGCGCGCAGCGTCACCATCGCCAGCGAGGCGATGTCCGTGCGCTCGAGCAGGCTGGCCGCCTCGAACCCGCTGTTTGGGCCGCAATACGGCGCGCGCAGGCCTTCGGCGAACAACCGCAGGTCGTCGCTGGCGCCCTGTGCCACTTCGATATGGGCGTAGGCCTGACCCACATCCCATAACCGCAATGCCACCGCGGGCACGTCGAACACCTGTCGCAGGCCGTCCTGCACCGCATACGGCAGCGCGTGCGAGTCGACTTCCGCGAGCAGGCGCAGTTGCCACGCGTGCATGCGCTGCTGCGTGCGATCGTTATCGTGCCCGTGCCGCACGAGGTCCGCCAGCTTCAGTTCCAGGCCCTTGTTCTTCTCGCGCAGGATTTCCATCTGGCGCTCCTGCAGCGACACGGCGCGGTGGCTGTGCGGGCTCGTGAGTTGCACGGCCGCCAGCAACTCGGCGTGATCCTCGAAAAACTGCGGATGGCTCTGCAGCCAGCTTGCGACGTCTTGCGAATTCATGGCTTCTCTACCAGGCATGGGGTGTTGTGGTCGGCAGTGTAGCAAAGAGCCGCATACCGCTCGTCAGGTCTGAATCAACCGCTTCTGCCGCGAGATGCTCATCAGGATGCCGATGCCCATGCCCAGCGTGACCAGCGCGGTGCCGCCATAGCTCAGCAATGGCAGCGGCACACCCACCACGGGCAGGATGCCGCTGACCATGCCCATATTGACGAACGCGTAGGTAAAGAAGATCAGCGTGATGGCGCCAGCCAGCAGCCGCGAGAACAGCGTCGGCGCGTTGGCGGCGATATACAGCCCGCGGAAGATCAGCAGCAGATACAGCACCAGCAGCACGGCGTTGCCGATCAGCCCGAACTCCTCCGAGAACACCGCGAAGATGAAATCGGTATGTTTCTCGGGGATGAACTCGAGGTGGGTCTGCGTCCCCTTGAGCCAGCCCTTGCCCGTCACGCCGCCCGAGCCGATCGCGATGATCGACTGGATCGTGTGAAAGCCCTTGCCGAGCGGATCGGTGGTCGGGTCCAGCAGCGTGCAGACGCGGTGCTGCTGATAGTCGTGCAGGATCGGCCAGTTCACGCCAGGCGCGCAGATCTGCGTCTCGTAGGAGATCAGCAGCGTAATCGCCACCACGCCCAGCACCAGCAGCGGCAGGATGATGCGCCACGACAGGCCCGCGAAATAGATCACGTAGAGACCCGCCGCCAGCACCAGCAGACCGGTACCGAGGTCGGGCTGCTTGGCGATCAGGCCGACCGGCACGCCGAGCAGGATCAGCGCCACGACGAAGTCGAACCATCGGATCACGCCCTCGCGCTTCTGGAAGTACCACGCGAGCATCAGCGGCATCGAGATCTTCATGATCTCCGAAGGCTGGATCACCATACCGACGTTGAGCCAACGGCGCGCGCCCTTGCGGATCAGCCCGAACATCGCCACCGCAATCAGCAACGCCACTCCCACTGTATAGAGCGGCACCGCGACCCGCATCAGCAACTGTGTGGGCATGTAAGCGATCACCATCATCACGACGTACGACAGCAGGATGTTGCGCAGCTGGTCCTCGACGCGGCCTGGCATGTCGATGGCGGCCGAATAGAGCGCCACGATGCCGGTGGCGAACAACAGGAACACGATCAGCGCGAGCGGCTTGTCGAAGCCGGTGAACGCGGTCCGCAGAACGGACAGGACGCGACGTTTTTCCATGGGCGCCTCTCCTTAATCGACGGCTTGGGTGCCGGCGGCGTTGGCCGCCACCGGACGGGCGCGCGGCTTGACGGGCACGGCGGGCGCGCCCTGCTGCCCCGCTGGCGTCACCGGCTTCTTGGTCGGACCGGCGGGCGCCGCCGACGTGCCGGTATCGGACGCGGGCGCCAGCCGGCTGTGGCCGAGTGCCTGCAGCATGCGCGCATCGAGCGTATCCACGGCGGAAGCCGGCGCGATCGCGGCGGGGTCCAGCCGTTGGGCGAGCGCCTCGGAGGCGCCACGCGCCGCGCTGGCGCTGGCACTGGTGCCCGCACTGGCGCCGCTGGCCTCGGCCACGGTCGCGCTAGCCGCACCCGCGCCAGCGGCGCCGCTGGCGGCTGCCGTCGGTGCGGTCATCATCACCGTGGCGCTGGCCACACTCGCGGTCAGGCCGGTCGTGAACACGCTCGGCGTATCCACGGGCGGCTTGCCGCCGGCGCGCTCGCGCTCGGCGGGCGGCGGTGCGTTGGCCTGCAGTTCCTCGGGCCACTTGCCGGTCAGGTAGTAATCCATCACCTTGCGCGCGATCGGCGCCGCCACGGCCGCACCGAAGCCCGCGTTCTCGACGATCAGCGCGAGCGCGATCTTCGGATTGTCGGCCGGCGCGAACGCGGTGTAGAGCGAGTGGTCGCGCTTGCGCTCCTCGAGCGCGTGGTGGTTGTACTTCTCGTTCTTGCCGAGCGTGTAGGTCTGCGCGGTACCGGTCTTGCCCGCCGATTCGTACGCAGCCCCAGCGAACACGCGCGCGGCAGTACCGGAGTGGGTCACCGCGACCATGGCCTTCTTGATCACGTCGATATCGGCCTGCTTGAGCGGAATCCGATAGCTTTCTTTCGGTACCGTCAGCGTGCGCTGGCGTGACACGGAGTCCTCGACGGCCTTGACCAGGTGGGGCTTCATCACCGAGCCATTGTTGACGATGATCGACACCGCATTGGCCAGTTGCAGGATCGTGAAGCTGTTGTAGCCCTGGCCGATGCCCAGCGAGATGGTTTCACCGTCGTACCAGCGCTGCTGCTCGGGCTTTTTATACGCCTTGCGCTTCCATTCGGTGGAAGGGAGGATGCCGCGGCTCTCGCCTTCGATATCGATACCCGTGATCTGGCCAAAGCCGAGCGGCTTCATGAAATCGTGGATATTGTTGACGCCCATGTCGCGCGCGAGCGCGTAGTAGTACGTGTCGCACGACTGCACGATCGACGCCTGCATATCGACCCAGCCGTGGCCACCGGGCTTGTCGTCGCGGAATGTGTGATTGCCGAACGTGAAGAAGCCCGGATCGTGCATGCCCCACGCGGCCGTGCGCTTGCCCGTGCTCAGCGCGGCCAGTGCCATGAACGGCTTGTACGTGGAGCCCGGCGGATACGTGCCGCGCAGCGGACGGTTCAGCAGCGGCTTGTCGGGCGAGCCGTTGAGTTCGTTCCACGTGTTGGCATCGATGCCCTCGACGAACAGATTGGGATCGTAGGTCGGCTTGGACACGAACGCCAGAATGTCGCCCGTGGCCGGCTCGATCGCCACCAGCGCGCCGCGGCGGTCGCCGAACAACTGCTCCGCCAGTTGCTGCAGGCGGATATCGAGCGACAGGATCAGGTTGTTGCCCGGCGTCGCCGGCGACGTCGACAGCGTACGGATCGGCCGCCCGCCCGCACTCACCTCCACTTCCTCGAAGCCGGTCAGGCCGTGCAGTTCGGTCTCGTAGCTCTGCTCGAGGCCGATCTTGCCGATGTAGTTGGAGCCCTTGTAGTTGTCAGCGTCCTTGCGCGGATCGTACTTGGCGCCCTCGGCGTCGTTGGCCGCGTCCATCTCCTCGAGGCGTTCCTGATCGCGCTGCGAGATGCGGCCGATATAGCCGATGACGTGGCTCGCCGATTCGCCGAGCGGATACTGACGGAACAGACGCGCGCGCACATCGACGCCCGGAAAGCGGAAGCGCTGCGCCGAAAAGCGCGCGACTTCCTCGTCCGACAGCTGGCTGCGGATCGGCAGCGATTCGAAGCTGCGCGACTCTTCCAGCAGCCGCTTGAAGCGGCGCCGGTCACGCGGCTGGATATCAATCAGCGAAGCCAGCGCATCGATCGTGTTGTCGAGCGTATCGGTCAGCTTGGACGGGGTGATTTCGAGCGTGTACGCGGAGTAGTTACGCGCGAGGATCACGCCATTGCGGTCCATGATGAGGCCACGATTGGGCTCGATCGGTGCCACCGAGATGCGGTTGTCCTCGGCCTTGGCCGAGTACTGATCGTGCTTGTACCACTGCAGCCACAGAAAGCGTGTGAACAGTAAGCCGAAGCAGATCACCGTGAACAGCGCAGCGGCCGCCACGCGTATGCGGAAGCGGCCGATTTCGAGTTCGACGTTGCGGATTTCTGTCATGGACGGTACTACTGCCTTCGGTCTGGCCTAAATTCCGATACGCGCATCGTGCTTGCCGACGCGCGCATCAGATCGGACGTGTCTCGTCCACATCGTTGGAACGGCGTTGCGGCGCCAGCAGTACGCTGGTCGCCAGCGGCCATAGCAGGGCTTCGATACCGGGTGCGAGCAGAAGTTGCCAGCCCGGCAGCGGCGCGCCCATCGCGAGGCGAATCACCACCGGTACGGCGTGTGTGACAAACAGCAGCGGCAGCACATGCAGCGCCTGCGCGTACACCGAGAACCACAGCACGCGGCGGTGGATGGTGATCGCAAAATACGCCAGCATCGTGTACGCCATGGCGTGCTCGCCGAGCAGACGCGCGTCATGCACGTCCATCAGCAGGCCCAGCAGGAACGCCACGCCCATGCCGACCTTGCGCGGCTGGTGGATGTTCCAGAACACGAGCACCAGTGCCACCATGTCGGGGATCCACAACGTGGTGCCCCAGGGCATCAGGTTGAACAGGAACGCGAACACGAAGCTCAGCACGATGAACACGGGATTCACCGGGCGCAGCAGATACTGACGATTGGTCATTGCGCGGCCTCCCGTGCGGCCTTGTTTTCCGGCTTGCTGTCTGACTTGCCCTCGGCCTTCTCGGCCGCCTTGCTTTCCGCGGCCGCCCGCGCCGCCGCGGAACGCGCACCACGTTCCGCGCGGTCGGACTTGCCGGTTGGTTCATCGGCCGGACGCGGCGGCAGGTTGGCCTCGTACTGCACCACCAGCAATTGCCGATGGGCGCGCACGCCAGCTACCGGCTCGCAATACACGCGCGAGAACGCGGTATCGGCCTTGCGTTCGATCTGTACCACCTTCGCCACCGGCAATCCCGGCGGATAGGTACCGTCGAGCCCCGACGTCACCAGCAGATCGCCCTGTTGCAGGTCGGCGGACGCCGCCATAAAGCGCAGGTCGAGCAGACCGGCACGCGCGCCGCCAAAGGCCACGCTGCGCAGGCCGTTGCGCACCACCTGTACCGGAATGGCCTGATCCTTGTCGGTCAGCAGCGTCACTTCGGACTGGAACGGCGACACCCGCGTGACCTGGCCGACCACGCCGCGCTCGTCGATGACCGGATAACCGGCGCGCAGGCCTTGCTGGCTGCCGCGGTCGATCACGATGCGCTGGCTGTACGGATCCCGCGCGTCATAGAGGATTTCCGCCGTGGTGACCGGCGTGGCCGAGCGTTCCTTGAGGCTGAGCAGCTTGCGCAGCTGGTTGTTCTCGGCTTCGAGTTCGGCCTGACGCACCGAGGCTTCGGACTGTTGCACCGCATTGCGGCGCAGCTCGCGATTCTCGGTGGCCAGCGTGACGGAAGACTGCGCGTAATCGGCCATGCCGCGCATCATGTCGCGCGGCACGAGCACCACGCGCTCCACCGGCAGCAGCACGGTGGCCGCGACCTGGCGTGCAACGCTTAGTGCGTTGAACCGGGCGTCGACGATAAGCAGCGCGAGCGCGATCGCCACGAAGACGACCAGCCGCGCCACCGCAGAGGTGCCCTGTTTAAAGAGTGGGGGCGGAGAGTAATCCATTTACCCGTACGCAGGCGTGTGCAACCCGCCAGCGGCCGCGGTGCCCGTGTTGGGGGCCACGCGCGCGCATCCGGCGGCGAAGGATGGGGTCGTATCGGAAAGCCTGGCGGCACGGGGGGACGCACGGCGGAGGGACGCCGCCCCCGTCGCATGCGCCGGCAGGCCGCGTATCGCCACGATGGAATCCCCCGGGCTCGCGTTATTCGTACGAGAAGATGCTGCCGAGCTTGTCCATGCGCTCGAGTGCCATACCCGAGCCGCGCACCACGCAGGTCAGCGGGTCTTCGGCCACGAGCACCGGCAGGCCGGTTTCCTCGGCCAGCAGGCGGTCGAGGTCGCGCAGCAGCGCGCCGCCACCGGTCAGCATCATGCCGCGCTCGGCGATGTCGGCGCCCAGTTCCGGCGGCGTCTGCTCGAGGGCGATCTTCACCGCGGACACGATCTGGTTCAGCGGATCGGTCAGGGCTTCGAGGATTTCGTTCGACGACACCGTGAACGCGCGCGGAATGCCTTCGGACAGGTTGCGGCCCTTGACTTCCATTTCACGCACTTCCGAGCCCGGGAACGCCGAACCGATTTCCTTCTTGATGGCTTCGGCGGTCTGTTCGCCGATCAGCATGCCGTAGTTGCGACGGATGTAGTTGACGATCGCCTCGTCGAACTTGTCGCCACCCACACGGACCGAACCCTTGTAGACCATGCCGCCCAGCGAGATGATGCCCACCTCGGTGGTACCGCCGCCGATATCCACCACCATCGAGCCCGACGGCTCCGACACCGGCAGGCCGGCACCGATCGCGGCCGACATCGGCTCCTC
Organism: Cupriavidus pampae; assembly: GCF_914271485.1. Lineage (GTDB taxonomy): Bacteria > Pseudomonadota > Gammaproteobacteria > Burkholderiales > Burkholderiaceae > Cupriavidus > Cupriavidus pampae. Next base: position 345,336 of record NZ_CAJZAG010000006.1, on the reverse strand, counting down.
GATCAGGTAAACCTGGCTGGCACCGGCGCCCAGCGCCGATTCACGGATTGCGCGGCGCTCCACCTGGGTCGAACCGCACGGCACGCAGATGATGATCCGCGGGCTCGGACGCAGCAGCTTCGAGTCGTGGACCATCTTGATGAACTGCTTGAGCATCTGCTCGGTCACGGTGAAGTCGGCGATCACACCGTCCTTCATCGGGCGAATCGCCTCGATGTTGCCGGGCACCTTGCCGAGCATCTGCTTGGCTTCCTTGCCGACGGCCTGAATCGTCTTCTTGGCGTTGGGGCCGCCTTCCTGACGGATCGCCACCACCGACGGCTCATCGAGCACGATGCCCTTGTCGCGCATGTAGATCAGCGTGTTGGCCGTGCCCAGATCGATGGCCAGGTCGTTGGAGAAATAGCTGCGGAGAAATCCGAACATCAGGAATCCTGTCTTCTGTTGGTTCGCGGGTATGCGAAGCGGCCAGCGCCGCAAGTCGATGTTGCAGACGGCCCGGCCACGAATTTGGTTGTACGCGTAAAGGGTTCACGGCCCCCGTGGAACAGTGGCGCGGCCCGTAGAACCGGTTCCAGCGCCAACGCCACGCGACGCATCAGCGTCGGACCTACGGGAACCTTTGATTAGACCCTGCGCGAAAGTTCGCGGGAAACACGCCTGACAGGTTGAAAATTTAACCTGACGGTGGCAGAAGCCTAATCGGAGGTACCTGATTGTGACAGCGAAAAATGCGATCGAAACTGGCCGCTAATTCACCGCTGGGCGAGCGCCCCACAGTGTCAACCTTGCCATCCGTCCTTGTTTTGCCGGTCCTAGCTTGTGGGCCCTCACCTCTCTGCGGCGCAGCCCCGTTGCTTGCGATACGGTGCTGGGGGTGCAGGTAGCGGCTGGGCGCGCACTTTCATCACACATTGCCCCAGAGCATTGGCACTTTTGGGGTGCCTAGGGGAAACCTAGGGGGCACTTCAGGAAACAATGTGGTGAAGACGTGGCGGGGAGCCGGCAGCGACGCGTAATGATACCTTATAATTCCCGCTGTTTCGGGGCGTTAGGCCCCGGAAAAACTTGTAACTTCGACGGTAATTCCGGTAACTCCCGGACTCCCTCCGCGGTACGCACCTGCCCGGCGCATGGATTCATCCCCGGTGCATGTCCCACGCGTCCCCGCAGCGCCGTCTGTCATTCCACGCCATGGCCCTCGATCTGAACGACGTCAAGCGCATTGCCCATCTGGCCCGCATCGAAACCAGCGATGACGAGGCCGGCCATATGCTTGGCCAGCTGAACAACTTCTTCACGCTCGTCGAGCAGATGCAGGCGGTGGACACCACCGGCATCACGCCGCTGGCCCATCCGCTGTCCGCCGTGCGCGAGATCGCGCAGCGCCTGCGCGAGGATGCGGTCACGGAGAGCGACCGCCGTGCCGACTACCAGCGTCCCGCGCCGGCCACTGAAGGCGGCCTCTACCTGGTGCCGAAGGTCATCGAGTGAGCACGCGGGCCGGGCCCGCGCCATTGCGACCGCCTCGCGACCTTCGTCCGCCACCATCAGACGCCTACCGACCGACATGTCCTTCTCCACCGATTCCCTGATTTCCCTGCGCCAGATCGCCGATGCGCTGGCGGCGCGCACCGTCTCCGCCGAGGAGCTCGCGCGTGAGTACCTGGCCCGTATCGAGGCCACCCGCGCGCTCAATGCGTTTGTCGACGTGCAACCCGAACTCACGCTGGCGCAGGCGCGCGAGGCCGACGCCCGCCGCGCGCGCGGCGAGGCCACGCCGCTGACCGGTGTGCCGATCGCCCACAAGGACGTGTTCGTGACGCGCGGCTGGCACTCGACAGCCGGCTCGAAGATGCTGGCCGGTTATGAAAGCCCGTTCGACGCCACCGTGGTGGCGCGACTCGCTGCCGCGGGCACGGTCACGCTCGGCAAGACCAACATGGACGAATTCGCGATGGGCTCGTCCAACGAGAACTCGTCCTTCGGTCCCGTGCGCAACCCGTGGGATGCCGCGCGCGTGCCCGGCGGTTCGTCGGGCGGCTCGGCCGCGGCCATCGCGGCCGGTCTTGCGCCCGCCGCCACCGGTACCGATACCGGCGGCTCGATCCGCCAGCCGGCCTCGTTCTCGGGCATCACCGGGATCAAGCCGACCTACGGCCGCGTGTCGCGCTACGGCATGATCGCGTTCGCATCGTCGCTCGACCAGGGCGGCCCGATGGCGCGCAGCGCCGAAGACTGCGCGCTGCTGCTCAACGCGATGGCCGGCTTTGACGAGCGCGACTCCACCAGCCTGACGCCCGCGCAAGGCGGCGTGGACGAAGACTTCACGCGCCATCTGGGCCAGCCGCGCGCCGGCGCCAGTGCGGACCGTCCGCTGGCCGGCCTGCGCATCGGCCTGCCGCGCGAGTACTTCGGTGCGGGACTTTCGGCCGATGTCGAACAAGCCGTACGTGCCGCGCTGGCCGAGTACGAGAAGCTGGGCGCGACGCTCGTCGACGTGTCGCTGCCGAAGACCGAGCTGTCGATTCCGGTGTACTACGTGATCGCGCCGGCGGAAGCGTCGTCGAACCTGTCGCGCTTCGATGGCGTGCGCTATGGCCATCGCGCGGCCGAGTATCGCGATCTGCTCGACATGTACAAGAAGAGCCGTGCCGAGGGCTTCGGCGCGGAGGTCAAGCGACGCATCCTCGTGGGCACCTATGTGCTGTCGCACGGCTACTACGATGCGTACTACCTGCAGGCACAGAAGATCCGCCGCATCATCGCCGACGACTTCCAGCGCGCGTTCGCGCAGTGCGACGTGATCATGGGCCCGGTGGCCCCGACGGTCGCATGGAAGCTCGGCGAGAAGAGCGCCGACCCGGTGCAGATGTACCTGGCCGATATCTTCACGCTGTCCACAAGCCTGGCTGGACTGCCCGGCATGAGCGTGCCGTGCGGCTTCGGCGAGGGCAACATGCCCGTGGGCCTGCAGCTGATCGGCAACTACTTCGACGAGGCACGCCTGCTGCAGACCGCGCATGCGTTCCAGCAGGCCACGGACTGGCACCTGCGCCGTCCGGCCACGGCCTGACGGATTACGACAACACGAGATGACGCACTTCCGGATGCTGTGCCGCACCCTGGCCGCCATGGCGCTTGCCCTGGCGGTGAGCGGCTGCATCCCGTCGCCGTTCGGCCGCTCCACGCCGATCGCGAGCCGCGACATCGACCTTGCCGGCAATTGCCAGCGCACCGAGGAAGACGGCTTTCGCGAGGACGCGCAGCTGAACGTCAATGACAACACCGTGCGGCAGCTCTCGTGGAAGTTGTGGGTCGGCAAGCGCGGTTCGTGCACGTTCGATCTGGCCGACTTCCGGCAGGTCCGCAAGACGCCGCATATCGAACTGCGCGCGAACGATGGCAGCGGCTGCAAGCTGATGGTGTGGCAGGATCCGCGCCGCGTCACACTCGCGCATGCGAGCTGCCAGCAGCGTTGCACACCAGGCATCTACGAACAGGCCTGGCCCGTGATGTTCGATCCCGACACCGGCGCATGCGCCGCCACGCGATAGCAGGCGACGATATGACGACAGACAACCTCACGCGCCGCGCCACCCGCCACCTTTCGTCGCACCTCATGCCGCACCTCATGCCGCGCCTGCGCGCGGCGGCACGGGCGCTGACCGGTCTCGCCATTGCGACGCTCGCCGTCGCCACCTTTTCGCTGCCGGCTGCCGCCGTGCCCGCGATGCTGCCGTCCTCGCCCGCTAGCGCGGTGCTGACGCCCCCGTCGCCGGCGAGCGCGGCGCTTGCGCAGCCGGTGCCCGCACAGCGCGTGACGGTACCGGGCGAAGCCGGCATGCCGACGCTGACCGCGTACTGGTTCCTGCCGCGCGAGAGCAGCACGCCGCGTAGCGGTGGCATGCCGGTGGTGGTGGCGCTGCACGGTTGTAACGGGCTCGACGAGACGCGCCGCACCGGCGTGCTGCAGACGCGCTACCGCGAATACGCGCAGTGGCTCGGCGATCGCGGCTACGCGGTGTTGATGCCCGACAGCTACGGACCGCGCGGCAAAGAGAACAGCTGCAACGAAGCGCCCGACGCGCGCGGCGTGGACGACAAGGCGCGCCGCGCCGATGCGCTGGCCGCGCTGCGCTGGCTTGCGGACAAGCCCGGCATCGACATGCGCCGCGTGGTGTTGCTCGGCTGGTCCAACGGCGCGCAGGCGGTGCTGGCCACGATCGACGCCAGCCGGCCGTGGCCGGCCGCCACACCGAACGTCGAGCGCGCGGTGGCTTTCTATCCGGGCTGCCGGCGCGCGGTGCAGCAACATAATTTCCGGCTGCGCTCGCCGCTGTTGGTCATGATCGGCGGCGCCGACGACTGGACGCCCGCCACGCGCTGCGCGATGCTGCAGAGCGCGGTGCAGGCGCGCCAGCCGAACGCGCGCTTCCGCCTCGAGATCTATCCGGGCGCGTATCACGGCTTTGACGGCACCAGCGAGCTCCATGTACGCCGCGATGTCGCCTCGACGCGCCGTGGTGGCCATGTCACCGTCGGCGGCGATGCCGTCGCGCGCGTGGCCGCGCTCGCGCAGCTCGATTCATGGCTGGCGAGCACCGAGCCCTGAGTCCCCGAATCCGAACACCAGACACAGAACACCCGCACACGTACAGGAATACCGCCATGCATACCACGCAATGGGAAGTGGTGATCGGCCTGGAGACGCATACCCAGCTCTCCACGGTCTCCAAGATTTTCTCCGGCACCTCCACCGCCTTCGGTGGCGAGCCCAATACACAGGCCTCTCCGGTGGACCTCGCGCTGCCGGGCGTGCTGCCGGTGCTGAACAAGGGCGCCGTCGAGCGCGCGATCGAGTTCGGCCTGGCGATCGGCGCGAAGATCGCGCCGCGCAGCATCTTCGCGCGCAAGAACTACTTCTACCCCGATCTGCCGAAGGGCTACCAGATCAGCCAGTACGAGATTCCCGTCGTACAGGGCGGCACCATCACGATTCAGGTGGAAAGCAAGCAGGGCGTGTACGAGAAGACCGTGCAACTGACGCGCGCGCACCTCGAAGAAGATGCGGGCAAGTCGCTGCACGAGGACTTTGCCGGCATGACCGGCATCGACCTCAACCGCGCCGGCACGCCGCTGCTCGAGATCGTGACCGAACCCGACATGCGCAGCGCCGCGGAGGCCGTGGCCTATGCCAAGGCGTTGCACTCGCTCGTGGTCTGGCTTGGCATCTGCGACGGCAACATGCAGGAAGGCAGCTTCCGTTGCGATGCCAACGTGTCCGTGCGCCCGGTGGGCCAGAAGGAATTCGGCACGCGCCGCGAGATCAAGAACCTGAACTCGTTCCGCTTCCTGCAACAGGCGATCGAATACGAAGTGCAGTGGCAGATCGGCGAGATCGAGGACGGCCGCAAGATCGTGCAGGCCACGGTGCTGTTCGACCCGGACACCGGAGAAACGCGCGCGATGCGCACCAAGGAAGACGCGCACGATTACCGCTACTTCCCCGATCCGGACCTGATGCCGCTGGAGATCGACGACGCATGGATCGAGCGCGTGCGCGAGAGCCTGCCCGAGTTGCCCGCGTCGATGCAGGCGCGCTTCGTGTCGCAGTACGGTCTGTCCGCATACGACGCGAGCATGCTGACCTCGAGCAAGGCTCAGGCCGCGTACTACGAAGCGGTGGTCGCAGAGGTGGGTGCCGCCAGCGCCAAGCCCGCGGCCAATTGGCTGATGGGCGACGTGGCGTCGCAGCTGAACCGCGACGGTATCGCGATCGACGCGGCACCGGTCAGCCCGGCGCAGCTTGCAAAGCTGCTGGCGCGCATCGCCGACGGCACCGTGAGCAACAACACCGCCAAGAAGGATGTATTCCCGGCGATGTGGGCCGGCGAGTCGAACGGCGACGCCGACGCGATCATCGCGGCCAAGGGCCTCAAGCAGATGTCCGACAGCAGCGAACTCGAGAAGATCATCGACGATGTTCTCGCGGCCAACGCGAAGTCGGTCGAAGAGTTCCGTGCCGGCAAGGAGAAGGCGTTCAACGCGCTCGTGGGTCAGGCCATGAAGGCCACCAAGGGCAAGGGCAACCCCGCGCAGGTCAACGAGCTGCTGAAGAAGAAGCTCGGCTGATCGCTGTCAGCATCCTCCCCTCTCTCCGGAGAGGGGAGCGAATCTTCAGGTCTGCGGCACCACGCTGACCTGCACCTCCACCGTATGCTCCCCGCCCCCGACAATCACGCCATGCAGTAGCGGGATGTCGCTGTAGTCGCGCGCAATCGCGAGCGTGACGTGGCGCGTGTCGGCCAGCACGTCGTTGGTCGGATCGAGGTCGATCCAGCCGAGCGTCGGGCACCAGACGCCGGCCCACGCATGCGATGCATCGGCACCGAGCAGGCGTGCCTCACCCGGCGGCGGATCGGTCAGCAGATAGCCGCTCACATAGCGCGCCGCGAGCCCCAGCGAGCGCAGGCAGCCGATCATCACCTGCGCGAAGTCCTGACACACCCCACTGCGCAGCGCGAACGCCTCGCGCGCGGGCGTATGCACTTCCGTGGCCTCGCTGTGATAGGCGAAGTCCGCGTGAATGCGATGCATCAGGTCGATCGCGCCCGCGGCTACCGTCACGCCGGGACCGAAGCTGCCCTGCGCATAGGCGCGCATTTCCGCGTCCAGTGCCACATTCGGCGAGGCATAGACGAATTCGGTCTCGCGATGGAAAGGCTGCCCCGCCTGATACCGCAGGCACTGCGCGGCGGCTTCCCATGGCAGGCTGCGCGCCGCGTCGAAACCATGCCAGCGCGGTTGCAGGGTGACCAGGCTCGATGCGCTCAGACACATTGTCTCGTGCGGCACGTCGAGCATGAAATGGAGCACGCGATTGCCAAACGCATCGGTGCGCATATGTTGATGCGACGGCGCGGGCTGGATCGCAATCTCGTGCGCATGCACCGTCTGCCACGGATACGAGGATGGCGACGCCACGGCGCGCTGCTGGGCGAGCTCGACCGGGTGCGCGTAACGATAGGTCGTGATGTGCTGCACCGCGAGCGTGGTGAGTTTGGTGAGGGCGATGTCGCTCATGGCAATTCACGCCCCGGCGCGGCACCGGCGTGGCTGAAGTAGCGCGAGGCGATCTCCTCGGACACGCGCGCCATACGCTCGCCGAGGTGATCGCACAGCGCCGAGAGCCGCGCATGACGGCCATCCGCGTCCGCTTCCACGAGTCGCGTGAGCGATGGCAGCGCCGAAGCCGGCGGCAACATCTCGACGAGTCGTACGCGCGCCTGGCCGGTGGCGCCCGGTGGAATCTGCGCGAGCTTGTCGCGCAGGCGCTCGAGCACGCCATAGAGTCCACGTGGATTGGATGGCTCGATCACCAGCAGCTCCACGAGCGCGGTGATATCGGTACGGCCCGGGTAACGCGAGCGAAACGTGAGTGTGCTGTCGAACAGGTGCAGCAGCAGGTCGAACCCGCCGCGCGTGAGCAGCGCGCCGGTTTCGACCGCGGTCTCGAGCATCGGCGCGAGTCCGCCGATACGCTCGATATGCCGGCCGATAAAGACCAGCCGCCACGCTTCGTCGCGCGTCATGCGATCGCCCTGCGCGCCGCTGATGGCACCGAGCTGCATGCTCAGGTGATCGAGTGCGGCCAGCACGCGCGTGCGGTCGTAGCCCACCGCGCCGCCGTTTGCCCCCGGCGTGGACGATGTCGATGACGTTAGGGCAGCTGACATCCCGACGCGGAAATCGTTGCGCGCCGCGAGGATGGTGCGCCAGTGATCGTTCGACAGCCGGTTGCGGATCTGGCTCGCGGCGCGCGCATGCCCCGCGAGCGCATACATCACGCCCGAGTCGCCCGAAGGGTCCGCCAGCGTCATCACGAGGGCGCGTTCGAAGCCCGCCATCGACGCCGCGGGCGATGGCGCATCTTCCGGCACGAGGCCGAACCAGCGCGCCAGGCTGCCGATCATCGCCAGCGTGTTCTCGTCGGTTTCCTCGTGGCTCTCGATCGACCCCAGCATCTGTCGGCACAACCGCACCGTGTTTTCGGCGCGCTCCGCATAGCGGCCGCCCCAGTAAAGATTCTCGGCTGCGCGGCTGGACACCGTAAGCGCAGCCTGGGCCTGCGCGGCGGGCGGCGACAGGCCGCTGCGCGCGGCCAGCGGCGTGGCGCCGATCGGCTGCGTCGACAGCACCCATGTGTCGGCGCTGGTGCCACCGGTGCGCATCGAGACCTCGGCGCATCCAGGCGGCGCCAGTCGCGTGAACCCGCCGGGCATGACCTGCCAGCCGCCATTGCCATCCGCCACGGCGTACACGCGCAGCAGGGCCGCGCGCGAGCTCATGCGGCAATCGTCTGGCTCCCAGCATGCCGAATGCGACAGCGCGAGCGGTGCCTGGATCGTGTAGCGATCGGGCATCGCCTCGATCCGCGCGCGCCAGTCGGCCAGCCGCTGCACGCCGCGTTCCTGCCCCGGCAGGGTCTCGCAGTCGATGGCTGCATCGACATCCTCGCGCTCGCCACCCCCAGCGGCCTCGTTGGGGTCATCAGCGGGGTCGTTGGCGGGGGCGGGGTTGTCCGCGAGGTGTTCAGGATACGTCGGCATGATGTAGGCCTCGCCCAGCGCGTCGAAGGCGCGCGCCCGCGCGGCGGCCTCGCCGCACCACCACGTATCGACGCCCGGCAGCCGCAGCGACTCGCCGAGCAACGCCTCGGACATCCCCGGCAGAAATCCATGCAACGCCGGTGACTCGAGAAATCCCGAGCCGGGCATGTTGGAGACCAGCACATTGCCCGCGCGCATGGCTTCGAGCAGGCCCGGCACACCCACTGCGGAGGCGCCATGCAACTCGAGCGGATCGCACAGTACGTCGTCGACACGGCGCAGGATCACGTCGACGCGCTCGAGACCGCCGAACGTCTTCAGGTAGACCACATCGTTGCGCACGGTCAGGTCGCCGCCCTCGGCCAGCGTAATGCCGAGGTAGCGCGCGAGAAACGCATGCTCGAAGTACATCGCGCTCGCGGGTCCCGGGGTCAGCAGCACGAGGTGCCGCTCCCCAGTCGCGCCGTCGAGTGGCAGGTGCGTAAGCGTGGAGATCAACTGCGCGAACACCGGCGGCAGTCGCCGGACGTGCAGCGCGCGAAACGGCTCCGCCAGCTGGCCCGACACGATCAGCCGGTTCTCGAGCGCATAGCCCATCCCCGCCGGAGTTTCGGTACGCTGCGCGAGCACGGTCCAGCCCGCTGCGCCATGCACCAGGTCCACCGCCACGATCTGCAGGAAGCTGGCGCCCGGCGGGTGATACCCCTTGAGCCCGCGCAGGTAGCCCGGATGACCGAAAACCAGCCCCGGCGGCAGCAGGCCGCGCTCCAGCAGCGTCTGCGGCCCGTAGATATCGCCCATGATCGCGTTGGCCAGCACCGCGCGCTGCGTGACGCCAGCCTCGATCGTGGCCCAGTCTTCCTCGCTGATCAGGAACGGCAGCAACTCCAGCGCCCAGTCGCGCGCGCTGTCCTTCTCGCCGTCCTGCTCTGCATGAATATTGAAGGTCACGCCGTTGTCGCGGACCTGACGCGCCACGGCCGCGGCACGCGCGCTCAGGGTGTCGCCCGGGGTGTCACCCGGTGTGTCGACCGCCGTGTCGATCTGAGCTTCGTCCCGTGCATCAGCGCGCGTCATGCCCAGCGCATCGAAAAACTGTGCCCACGACGCGCGCAATGCGCCATCGGGTGCACGCAGTTCATCATGGTGGCCGTGCGCCACGGCCGGCGGCATCAGGTCGTCCGTTCTACATCGCTTTGGCATCGGCGCCCTTGTTGATGCCCTCGGTGATCCCCTTCGCGCGCACGGACTCCTCGAGCAACGAGCGCAGCTTGGCCAACGAGCCCGGGTCGCCGTGCGCGGCCGAGCGTGCGTACCAGATCTTCGCCTGCTCGATATCCTTCTCCACCACGCCCGGCTCCCCGCGCTCGTAGTAACTGCCGACGATGTACTGCGCGCCGCCATCGCCCGCGGTTGCCGCGCGGCTGTACCACGTGAAGGCCTTGCCGTAGTCCTTCGCCACGCCGCGCCCGGTGAAATAGTTGGTGCCCAGTGCCATCTGCGCCTCCACATGGCCACCCTGTGCGGCGCGCTCGTACCACTGATTGGCTTGCTCGAGCGACTTCGGCACAAGCTGCCCGCGCTCGTAGAGATCGCCGAGCGTGTATTGCGCGTGGGTCATCTGGTTGTCGGCGGCGCGGCGCAGCCACACCAGCGCTTCCTGCGGCCTGGCCACAGTGCCCTCGCCGCGCAGCAGCATCATTGCGTAGTTGAATTGCGCCAGTCGGTTGCCCTGCCTGGCTGCCGCACCGAACCCCTGAAACGCGGCGTCGAAGCGGCCGGCGTCATAGTCGGCCACGGCCGCATGGGTCTGCGCCTGCGCCGGCGCGGGACGCCCCGGCGCGGCAGTGGCCGCCGTGGCCGCCAGCGTCAGAAAGAGCGCCATGGCCACGCTGCGCAGCTTGGGCAGGCAGGAAGGCAGGCAAACGCGCGCGACGGAATTGGCGCGTGGCAAGTACAAGGCAGGCATGAGGAAACTCCGGTCCGGTTCCGGTCAAATGCCAGTGTAGTGGGGATGGCATCGGCCCGGTGGGGTTACCGCCAACCATCCAAGCGAAGAATGAAGACTGCGATTTATTTCATCGCTTCATTCCTCGCATCGATAACCATCAACTACCCCGCGAACCGGTAGCCGACGCCGACTTCGGTCAGCAAATGCGCCGGCTGCGCCGGATCGGCCTCGAGCTTGTGCCGCAGATGGCCCATATAGACACGCAGATAGTGGCTGCTCTCCGAATGCGACGGGCCCCAGACCTCGCGCAGCAGTTCGCGATGGGTCATGACCTTGCCGCGATGCGCGATCAGTACCGCGAGCAGCCGGTACTCGATCGGCGTCAGGTGAATCGACGCTTCGCCGCGCGTGACGAGCCGGTTCGCGAGATCGACCTTGACGTCGCCGAACGCGATCTGCGGCGTGCCCTGCGGATTGGCTTTGGCATGGCGGCGCAGCAACACGCGCACGCGCGCGACCAGCTCGCCCACACCGAACGGCTTGGTCAGATAGTCATCCGCGCCCGCATCGAGCGCGGCGATCTTGTCCGATTCTTCGGTGCGCGCCGACAGCACCAGCACCGGCACTTCGGTCCACGTCCGCATCTCGCGGATCAGCGTCATGCCGTCACCGTCGGGCAGGCCGAGGTCGAGAATCACGACGTCTGGCTGCCGCGTGCCGGCGTCGATCAGGCCGCGTTTCAGCGTGTCCGCCTCGTGCACCATGCAGCCTTCGGCCTGCAAGGACTCGCGCACGAAACGACGAATGTGCGGCTCGTCCTCGACGAGCAGGACGGTGGGCGAATAGTCGAATGGCATTTCAGTGAGATTCCTTGTCGCGCATGGGTTGCGTCGCGACGTCCGCAGTTTCGGTCGGGTTAGCGACTTCCGTGGTCATATCGATGACCTCCGGCTCGATCGCCGGCGGATTGCCGCGCGGCAGTGCGAGCGTGAAGCGTGCACCAGCACCCTCCACCGCATCCGCCCAGATGCGACCCCCGTGCGCCTGCATGATCGCATCGCACACCGCAAGACCCAGGCCGACGCCGGCGGTCGACGATTCGCTATCGCCGCGCACGAACTTCTCGAAAATCTGGCGCTCACGGCCGCGCGGCACGCCGGGGCCCTCGTCCTCGACGATCAGATGGACTTCGTCTTCGGTGAGCGTGCCGCGCAGACGGATCTCGGTACCGGCCGGCGTATATTTCGCGGCGTTCTCCAGCAGATTGCACAACACGCGCTCCATCAGCACGCCGTCGCATTCCACCAGCGGCAGCACCGACAGATCCGCCACGCGTACGCGATGGCCCGCGAGCGCATCACGCAACGATGCGAGCGCCGCGCCGACGAGTTCCTCGAGGGACTGCCACGTGCGCTGCAACGCCACGTCGTGCCGCTGCAGACGCGCCATATCCAGCAGATTGACCACCATCGTGCGCATGCGCAGCGCCTGTCCACGCATCGCATCGACGGTCGCTGCCACGTCATCCTGCAACGGCGGGTTCGCGCGCTGCAGGGTCTCGGCCATACCGATCAGGCCGGTCAGCGGCGTGCGCAGATCGTGCGAAACCGCGGCCAGCAGCGAACTGCGCAACCGTTCTGATTCGATCGACAGCAACGCCTGCTGCGCGACTTCCACATAATGCAGACGTTCGATCGCGATGGCGATCAACGTCGTGAAAACATCCGCCTGGCGCCGCAGTTCGGGCGCGGCCAATGCACGCCATGCGCGTGGCTCCACTGCCAGCACGCCGCGCGTCTGCATCGGCGCCTTGAGCGGCAGGTACAGCACGGTGCTGCCCGGCAGCGTATGCGTGCCGGTGCCAGCTGGCTGGCCGTGATCGAACACCCATTGCGCGAGCACCTTGTCGATGGCCTCGCCCTTGTGCAGGTCTGCAGATGTGCGCGCATTCTCGTCACGCCCGTGGCGAGCATCGCCATGGCCACTGTCGAACGCCAGCGACACCAGCCGCCCTTGCGCACCCACTACGAAGAACGTCGCCTGCGCATCGAACGCGGCGCGTAGAAAGCGGCTGCCGATTTCACCGATCTGCTCGATCGTCAGCGCCGCCGACAACTCCCGTGCCAGTTCGTACAGCGTGCGCGCGTCGGTCTCGCGGTGCACGGCCACCTGCGCCTGCTCGCGCAGCCCCGCCGTCAACTGACCGATCACCAGGCCCACCGTAAGCAGCACCGCGAAGGTCAGCAGGTACTGCACGTCGCTCACGGCGAACGACAGGCGCGGCGGCACAAAGAAAAAGTCGAACGAGCCAACCGCGAGCACCGAGGCGAGCGCGGCCGGTCCACGACCATGACGTAACGCCACGCCGACCACGGCCGCAAGGAACAGCATCGCGATGTTGACCTGATCGAACCATGGGCGCGTGAGCGTCGACAGCGCGGAAGCCGCGCCACACCACAGCACTGCCCACCCGTAGTCGTACCAGCGCTTGCGGCTGATGGCGTCCGCGGCGGCCGCGGCCTCCATAGCGGCTTCATCATCGGCCAGCGCGGCCCCCGCCACCGTTCCCTCCACGCCGCTCGCTCCCGCGCCGGCCGTACGCGGGCGCAGGTCGGCGCGCGTGGTGTCGGCCGCCACGCGAATCACGTCAATCTCGGGACAGCCCATCGCCAACGCATCGGCAAAGGTCTGCCGGCCGATCAGCCGGTTGCCGACGCCCAGCGCCGGCGCCAGCACGCGCGCGAGCGATGTGCGGCCGCGTTCGAGCCAGTTGCCTTCACGCGGCCAATCGGTGCGCGCGCGGCCCACGATCACCTTGGTCAGATTGTGGCGGCGCACGTATCCAGTCACCGCGCTCACCATATCGTCGCCCGCGAGCGTATCGGTGCGCGCGCCGAGTTCCTCGGCAAGCCGCATCGCGGCCTGCATGCGCGCCCGCACGGTCTCGGCAAGCGGCGTCAGGCGCGGCGTGGCGATCGTCACCACATGCCAGTCGCAATCGAGCTGACTCGCGAGCCGCCGCGCGCTGCGCACCACCTGCTCCGCATCGTCACCGCTGCCAATGCAGGCGAGCACGGCCTCGCGCGTGCGCCACACGGGCGAGATCGCGCGCGCGTCGCGATACGCGCGCACATCGTCGTCTACCCGATCGGCGGTGCGGCGCAGCGCGAGTTCGCGCAACGCCATCAGGTTGCCCTTGCGGAAGAAATTGCGCGCGGCCTGCTTTGCCTGCTCGGCGAAATAGACCTTGCCCTCGCGCAGGCGCCGCAGCAGTTCGTCGGCAGGCAGATCGACCAGCACGACTTCGTCGGCACCATCGAACACCGCATCGGGCACGGTCTCCCACACGCGCACGCCGGTGATGCCGCCCACCGCCTGATTGAGACTGTCGAGGTGCTGTACGTTGACGGTCGTCCAGACATCAATGCCGGCCGCCTGCAATTCCTGAATATCCTGCCAGCGTTTGGGATGCCGGCTGCCCGCCGCGTTGGAATGCGCAAGCTCGTCCACGAGCACAAGCGCCGGTCGCCGCGCGAGCGCGCCGTCGAGGTCGAACTCCTGCAGCACGCGGTCGCGATACGGCACGGACCGCATCGGCAGGCGCTCGAGCCCTTCGAGCAACGCTTCGGTCTCGGCGCGGCCATGGGTCTCGACGATGCCGATTGCCACGTCGGTCCCCTGCATGCGCAGCGCGCGCGCCGCGGTCAGCATCGCGAAGGTCTTGCCGACGCCAGCCGAGGCGCCGAAGTACACGCGCAGCTTGCCACGCGCCGCGCGCGCGCCCTCCGCCTGCACGCGTTCGAGCAGGTCATCCGGATCGGGGCGGGCGACGGGTTCGGTCATGGAAGTCGGGGAAGAGATGGCTGCGATTCTGCCACGGCGGAAATGCGGGCGGGGATTCCCGCCTTCCCTCTTCCGTGGGAAGAAGGAAAGCGGGAAAGTAACGCGGTTACTTCATGGCATCAAGAGCGAGGTTCAGCTTCAGCACATTGACGCCAGGCTCACCCAGCACGTCGAGGCCCGGGCTGCGCGTATTGGCGGCGATCAGTGCTTCCACCCTGGCCACGGGCACACCGCGCAGGCGCGCGACGCGCGCGGCCTGATACTGCGCCGCAGCCGGGCTGATCTGCGGATCGAGCCCGCTGCCCGACGCGGTGACCAGATCCACCGGTACCGGCTTGTCGTTACCCGGATCGGCCTCGCGCAGCGCATCGATGCGTGCCTTGGCCGCATCGGTCAGCGCCGGGTTGGTCGGGCCCAGGTTCGAACCCACCGAAGCGGCCGCGTTGTACGGCATCGGCGCGGTGGCCGACAGGCGGCCCCAGAAGTACTTCGGATCGGAGAACGGCTGCCCGATCAGTTCAGAGCCGACGACCTTGCCGTCTTTGACGATCAGCGAACCCGCCGCCTCATGCGGAAACAGCGTGCGGCCGATGCCGGTGACGAGGCCCGGATACAGCAGCCCGGTCACAATCGACAGCGCGACGAACAACGTCAGCGCGGGGCGCAGCATGCCCTGCTGCACGGGTACCTGCGGCGCGGGGGCCGGCGTGGTGGTCTTCAGTTGCGTTTGCATGTTCTTACTCCGTATTGCGTGGGCGCATTCGTAAAATCAGGCCCAGCCAAACATCACCAGTAGCATGTCGATCAGCTTGATGCCGACAAATGGCACCAGAATGCCGCCGAGCCCGTAGATCAGCAGATTGCGACGCAGCAGCGTGGCGGCGCCAAGCGGGCGGTAGACCACGCCGCGCAGCGCGAGCGGAATCAGCGCAACGATGATCAGCGCGTTGAAGATCACCGCGGACATGATGGCCGAGGCCGGCGTGGCCAGACCCATCACGTTGAGCAGGTTCAGCTGCGGATACGTGGTCGCGAACGCAGCCGGGATGATCGCGAAGTACTTCGCGATATCGTTGGCCACCGAGAACGTGGTGAGCGAACCGCGCGTCATCAGCATCTGCTTGCCGATCTCGACGATCTCGATCAGCTTGGTCGGGTTGCTGTCGAGGTCGACCATGTTGCCGGCCTCGCGCGCGGCCTGCGTGCCGCTGTTCATCGCCACCGCCACGTCCGCCTGTGCCAGCGCGGGCGCATCGTTGGTGCCGTCGCCGGTCATCGCCACGAGGCGGCCTTCGCGCTGGAACTCGCGGATCATCGCCAGCTTCGCTTCGGGTGTGGCCTCGGCCAGGAAGTCATCGACACCGGCTTCCGCTGCGATCGAGGCCGCCGTCAGACGGTTGTCGCCGGTGATCATCACCGTGCGAATGCCCATCTTGCGCAGTTCGCCGAAACGCTCCTTGATGCCCGCCTTGACGATGTCCTTGAGCTCGATCACGCCCAGCACGCGTACGCTGTCCTCGGTACCGACGCTCACAGCTTCCACCACCACCAGCGGCGTGCTGCCGGCACGCGCCACATCGTCCACCGCCTGCACCAGGGCCTCGGGGAACTTGCCGGCGCGCTCGGTCACGTAGCGGCGCACCGCTTCGGCCGCGCCCTTGCGCACGCTGCGCACCTGGTTGCCCTGCGTCACGTCCACGCCGCTCATGCGCGTCTGCGCGCTGAACGGGATAAACACCGGCGCGTCCATGGTCCGGTTGTTGAGCTCCGGCGCGACAGCGCCCGGTTGCTGGCGTGCCAGCGTGACGATGCCGCGGCCTTCCGGCGTTTCATCGGCCAGCGACGACAGCCATGCCGCCTCGGCGAGCTGACGCTCGGTCACGCCCGGTGCGCACACGAAGCGCGCGGCCTGGCGATTGCCGTGCGTGATGGTGCCCGTCTTGTCGAGCAGCAGCACGTCCACGTCACCGGCGGCTTCCACCGCGCGGCCCGACGTGGCAATCACGTTCGCTTCCATCATGCGGCTCATGCCGGCCACACCGATCGCGGACAGCAGACCGCCGATCGTGGTCGGGATCAGGCAGACCAGCAGCGCCACCAGCACGGTCACCGATACCGGCACGCCGAGCTTGGTCACGAGCACCGCGTACAGCGAGAACGGCTGCAGCGTGGCCGTGGCCAGCAGCAGCACCAGCGTCAGGCCCACCAGCAGGATCGTCAGCGCGAGTTCGTTCGGCGTCTTCTGACGCTTGGCGCCTTCGACCATACCGATCATGCGGTCGATAAAGCTTTCGCCCGGATTGGTCGTGATGCGCACGACGATCCAGTCCGACAGCACGCGCGTGCCGCCCGTCACCGACGAGAAGTCGCCGCCCGACTCGCGGATCACCGGCGCCGATTCGCCGGTGATCGCCGACTCGTCGACCGAGGCCACGCCTTCGATGACCTCGCCGTCGCCAGGGATCGTATCGCCGGCTTCCACCAGCACGACGTCGCCCTTGCGCAGTTCGGTGGCCACGCGCGCCTCGGTGGCGGTCTGCGCGCGATAGTCCTTGCGGCCGGCACGCACCACGCGTGCGGTCACCGTGGTCTTGAGACCGCGCAACGCGGCGGCCTGCTGCTTGCTGCGGCCCTCGGCCAGCGCTTCCGCAAAGTTCGCGAACAGCACCGTGAACCAGAGCCACACCGACACGGCCAGGATAAAGCCCGCCGACTCGTCCGCGCTCGGCGTCACCAATGCGCGCAGGAACAGGATCGTGGTCAGGATGCTGCCCGCGTAGACCACGAACATCACCGGGTTGCGCAATTGCTCGCGTGGCGTGAGCTTGCGGAACGCGTCGACGATAGCCGGCTTGACCAGCTCGGGCGCGAACATGCCGCGCGCCGGGCGGCCGTGCGGGCCCTTGCCTGACGCTGACGAAGTGGCGGCGGACGTTTGCACGGCAGTCCGGCTGGCCCCTTGAGTGTTATCGGTCGCGCCTGTTTTCTTGTGCGCTACCGTGGAATCATGTTGCATGCGATTCTCCGCGAATTACCGGGTTGCGGCGGTCAACGCCGCGGGTTGCTGCTGGGTCTGCTCTAACTGCGCGGCCGGGGCGGCGGGCGTGGCGGACGGCTCGGTCGATGCGGCTTGCAGCGGCTGCAGCTGTTCGGCCACCGGGCCCAGCGCGAGCGCCGGCACATAGGTCAGCGCGCCAACCAGCAGCACCGAACCAACCAGCAACACGACAAACAGCGGACCGTGCGTGGGCATCGTGCCCGCCGTCACCGGCGTGCGCTTCTTGGCGGCCAGCGAGCCAGCCATGGCGAGCACCGGGACGATGATCCAGAAGCGGCCGAACCACATTGCCGCGGCCAGCAGCGTGTTGTAGAACGGCGTGTTGGCGGACAGGCCCGCGAACGCGCTACCGTTGTTGTTGGCGGCCGACGACAGCGCGTACAGGATTTCGGAGAAACCGTGCGTGCCTGGGTTGAACACGCCCGCGCGGCCCGGATCCGCCATGACCGCGATCGCGGTGCCCAGCAGCACCAGCAGCGGCGTGACGAGGATGGCCACCGCAGTCATCTTCATCTCGTATGTCTCGATCTTCTTGCCGAGGTACTCCGGCGTGCGGCCGATCATCAGGCCCGCAATGAACACCGCCAGCACCGCGTAGACGAGCATGCCGTACAGGCCGGAACCCACACCGCCGAACACCACTTCGCCCAGTTGCATCAGCAGCATCGGCACGAGGCCGCCGATCGCGGTGAACGAATCGTGCATCGCATTGACGGCGCCGCACGAAGCCGCGGTCGTAATGGTCGCGAACAGTGCGCTGGCCGAAATGCCGAATCGGACTTCCTTGCCTTCCATATTGCCGCCGGCCTGCAGCGCGGACGCCACGTGGTCGATCGGCAATTGCGAGAGCGCGGCCGTGATCTGGGCCTCGGATGCCATCGCAGCCAGCGCCATGACGACGAAGATTACCGTCATCGACGCGATGACCGCCACGCCCTGGCGACGATCGCGCACCATCTCGCCAAACGTGAAGCACAACGCGGCGGGAATCAGGAAGATCGCGAGCATCTCGATCAGGTTCGCGAACGGCGTCGGGTTCTCGTACGGATGCGCGGAATTGGCGTTGAAGAAGCCGCCACCGTTGGTGCCAAGCATCTTGATCGCTTCCTGCGACGCAACCGGACCCATCGCCAGCTGCTGCGTGCCGGTCTTTGCGGCTTCCATGACGGGCTTGCCTTCCTTGTCGAGCACGGGCTGGCCCGCGGCATCGACCTTCGGCTGCGTGTATTCCACTTCCGTCACCATCGACACATCCTTGTACGCGTCGAAGTTCTGGATCACGCCCTGCCCCACCAGCACCACGGCCATCACCACCGACAGCGGCAGCAGGATGTACAGCGTGCTGCGCGTCATGTCGGTCCAGAAATTGCCGATGGTGTGGGCGGTATGACGCGCGAAGCCACGAATCAGCGCAAACACCACCGCAATACCGGTGGCCGCGGACACGAAGTTCTGGACCGTCAGCGCGAGCATCTGGGTCAGATAGCTCATCGTCGACTCACCGGCGTAGCCCTGCCAGTTCGTGTTGGCAACGAAGCTGATCGCGGTGTTGAACGACGAATCGGGCGAGACCGCGCCGAACCCCTGTGGATTCAGCGGCAGCACGCCCTGCAGGCGCTGCAGCGCGTAGACCGCGATCACGCCAATCAGATTGAAGACGATCAGCGCGATGGCGTATTGCTTCCAGCCCATCTCGGCGTCGGCACGCACGCCACCGATGCGATAGACCAGTCGTTCCAGCGGACGGCCCCATGCCGTCAGTTTGTAGTTGCCCTCTTCCATCGCACGGCGCATATAGCGGCCGAGGAATGGTCCCGCGATGAACAGAATCGCGAGAAAGAGCGCCAGGAGCCCAAGAAACTGGGCGGATACCAAATGGGAAGACATCAGAATTTCTCCGGCCGGAACAGTGCTACGAGCAGGTAGATAAAGATGGCGACGGCCAGGCCGCCGCTCAGCAGGTCGGTCCAGTTCATCAACGCCCCCGCTCGTCAGCGCCGGTCTTCCCGTTCGGCTCGGATGGGGGCTGTGCGCCCAGTGCGGCGCACAGCGCCAGTAGCGCGCCAGTGAGCGCGCCAAACCCTAACAACACGATGAAATAGATCCCGTCCATGGCAACTGCCTCGTGAGTGATTCACGAATGGGAGGTTAGGGATCGAGGGGTAAAAACGGGGTAGAGAGGTCGGAGGGGGGTGTAAAGAAAATATAAAGACGAGCCCGGGGCGGGCTCGCAGGGCCTATTTCAGAGCCATCCGGCCCGATGCAGCTTGCGCCAGAGGCCGCCGCAGGCCACGGCGGTGAAACCGACCACGATCGGATAGGCGTAATGGAATTTGAGCTCGGGCATCCATTCGAAGTTCATGCCATACAGGCTGAACACCACGGTCGGAATCGCCAGTATCGCGCCCCAGCCCGCAAGGCGCTTGACCACCTCGTTCTGCGCCACGGTTACCAGCGCCAGATTGACCTGCACCGCGGTGGTCAGCATTTCGCGCACCACGTCGAGCGTGCGCACCACGCGGCTGGCGTGGTCCTCGATATCGCGGAAGTACGCGCGCAGCTCCTTCGGCACGAGGTTCTCATGCAGGCGAATCAGCTGGCTGCAGATGTCCTCCACCGGAAATACCGCGTTGCGCAGCCGCAGCACCTGGCTTTTGATCCGATAAAGGCGTTCCAGCGCCGCGCGATCGAACTCGTCGCGGAAGATGTTCTGCTCGAGCTTCTCGAACGTGTCCTCGAGCCGATTGACGATGGGCAGGTAGTGATCGACCACGAAATCCATCAGCGCGTACAGCACATAGCCCGGCCCGTGCGCAAGCCCCGCCGGGTCCTGCTCGCAGCGTTCCCGCACCGGCGTGTACG
This sequence comes from Cupriavidus pampae, assembly GCF_914271485.1. Lineage (GTDB taxonomy): Bacteria > Pseudomonadota > Gammaproteobacteria > Burkholderiales > Burkholderiaceae > Cupriavidus > Cupriavidus pampae. The sequence continues at coordinate 325,010 of NZ_CAJZAG010000006.1, read as the reverse complement.
TGCTGCTGGCCCCGTGGCGCACCGATACCACGTAGCGCGGGCCCACGAAGATATGGGTCTCGCCGACCACCACCTCCTCGTCCACCAGCTGCGCGGTGTTCAGCACGATAAAGACCGAATCGCCGTAGGTCTCGATCTTGGGCCGCTGGTGCGCGTCGAGCGCGTCTTCCACCGCGAGGTCATGCAGTCCGAATTCGCGCTGTACCTTGCGCAGCAACGGGAGGTCCGGCTCATGCAGGCCCAGCCAGACGAACGTGTCGTCCTCCGCCAGCACGTCGGAAATCGCATCGACGTCGACCGTGCCGAGCTTCTTGCCATTGCGATAGGCCACGCAATTGACCACTGCACCCATGGGTATTCCTTTTTCTGGATGCGGCATCCTAGCAAGAGTCAGGGGGCTGCGGGCATCGGCGTCACTCTGACACCCGGTATGGCGACCATCGGGCACCTGCGGCAATCAACTGGCGAATTGTTACAGTTCGCCGCGGAGACGACGTTAGAATGTCGCATTTCCACGGTCACCCGGCTATGTCCCAGAAGAAATCGCCACGCTTCGAGCTGCGAAGTGGCAATGTCGACGCCCTCCTTCTCGCTCTCAAGACCGCGGACACGGACGCCCTGCGGGACGACCTCCTCTCCCGCTTTGAAGCGACCCCCGATTTCTTCTCCAATGACGTCATCGCGCTGGACCTGCGTCGCCTGGAAGGCGACGAACGGGTCGGCATCGACCGGCTGATCGAGACCCTGGGCACGTTGCGCGCCCGCGCCATTGGCGTGGTGGCCCGCGCGGACCAGCGCGAATGGGCGGAAGCCTATGGCTTGCCGCTGCTGGATAGCCAGAGCCGACGCGGTGGTCGGGAAGAAGCCGCCGAGCCCGTGCCCGACGCTTCCACCGACGCCGCCGAGGCGGTTGCGGACGTACCCGCTGCTGCGCCAGCCCCGGCGCCCGCCGCCGCGACAGTATCGGATGTGGCCGGCATCGTGGCCGCCGCCACCGCGCGCGCGGTCCCGACCATGCTGATCGACCGGCCGCTGCGCTCGGGCCAGCAGGTCTATGCGCCGGGCGACGTGGTGATTCTCGACCTCGTCAGCTACGGCGCCGAGGTGATCGCGGAAGGCAATATCCATATCTACGCCCCGCTGCGCGGCCGCGCGCTGGCGGGTGTCAAGGGCAACCACGACGCTCGCATCTTCTGCACGTGCCTGGAGCCCGAACTGATTTCCATCGCTGGCATCTACCGGACCGCGGAGCAGACGCTTCCGGCCAATGTGCTCGGCAAATCCGCCCAGGTTCGCCTGGCCGACGAAAAACTGATCCTCGAGCCGCTGCGGATGAAGTGACGCGCGGGGACCGGGACCGATCTATCTAGCACCCTTACTGGACCAAAGAGCCATGGCAAAAATCATCGTAGTGACCTCCGGCAAGGGAGGCGTCGGCAAGACCACCACTAGTGCCAGCTTTGCCGCCGGCCTGGCCCTGCGAGGCCACAAGACCGTCGTGATCGACTTCGACGTGGGCCTGCGCAACCTCGACCTGATCATGGGTTGCGAACGCCGCGTGGTGTACGACCTGATCAACGTGGTCCAGGGCGAAGCGAACCTCCATCAGGCGCTGATCAAGGACAAGAAGTGCGAAAACCTGTTCATCCTGCCGGCCTCGCAGACGCGCGACAAGGATGCCCTGACGCGTGATGGCGTGGAAAAGGTCATCAACAACCTGAAGGAAATGGACTTCGAGTTCATCGTCTGCGACTCGCCGGCCGGCATCGAGACCGGTGCGCTGATGGCGATGTACTTCGCCGACGAGGCGCTCGTGGTGACCAACCCCGAAGTGTCGTCGGTACGTGATTCGGACCGCATCCTCGGCATCCTGGCCTCCAAGACCAAGCGCGCGAGCGAAGGCGAGCCTATCAAGGAGCACTTGCTGATCACGCGTTACAACCCGAAGCGCGTGCATGGCGGAGAAATGTTGTCGCTCCAGGATATTCAGGAGATTCTGCGCATCAAACTGATCGGCGTGGTCCCGGAATCCGAGGCGGTGCTGCACGCTTCCAACCAGGGGACGCCCGCGATCCACCTGGAAGGCACCGACGTGGCCGATGCGTATGGCGACGTCGTGGACCGCTTCCTCGGCAAGGACAAGCCCATGCGTTTCACCGACTATCAGAAGCCGGGACTGCTCTCGCGCATCTTCGGCAACAAGTAAGGAGGACTATTCCATGTCGATCCTGTCCTTCCTGCTGGGGGAAAAGAAGAAATCCGCTTCGGTCGCCAAGGAGCGGCTGCAGATCATTCTGGCCCACGAGCGCAGTGGCCATTCGGCGCCCGCCGATTACCTGCCCGCGCTGCAGCGCGAGCTGGTCGCCGTGATTTCGAAGTATGTGAAGATCAGCGACCAGGATCTGCGCGTGAACCTCGAGCGCCAGGACAATCTCGAGGTGCTCGATATCAAGATCGAAATTCCGCAGGGCTGACCCGCGGCAATGACCCCGAGACGGCGCGTTCGCGCCGTCTCCGTAGTAACCCTGAGCGCATTCGCGCCGGCTCGGTAGTAACCCTTCCTACCTTCGTGGGGATTGCGGCACTGCAACATGCAGATCCTGCATGCTCCTCACCTCCCCCCTCGCTCCCTTTCTGCATACCCGTTGTGGGTCGGTGTGCACCGTCCTGGCGCTTGCCGCACCGCACCATGAAGTCGCGTGTGTGACAGGGTGTAGCGGCAAACCAACGGATTTGCACCAAATGTCTTCCTGAACGCCGCCTCTAGTTCAGTTTTATGTCGAAAAGTTCAGCCTTTTGTTAAATTTTCGCGGCGTTTACAGAAAACGTAGACCATTCGCGCCGTGATCCGGCCGCGAACACCACAAGACAGAAAAGGAGCACCATGAAGAAATCGCTACTGACTCTCGCTATCGGCTCGCTGTGCGCGGGCAGCGCCTACGCCCAGACGTCGGTGACGCTGTACGGGATCGTGGACCAGTCCATCCGCTACCAGACCAACGCGGACGCTGCCAACCACAGCCAGACCCAACTGACCAACGGCGCTATCACCAACAGCCGCTGGGGCCTGAAGGGCGCGGAAGCGCTCGGTAACAACCTGAAGGCAATCTTCCAGCTGGAAAACGGCTTCGACCCTGATACGGGCCGTGCCAACCAGAACGGTTCGCTGTTCGGTCGTCAAGCCTACGTGGGTCTCTCGGGTGATTTCGGTGCCGTCAAGCTGGGCCGTCAGTACACCGAAGGCTTTAACTTCTTCGGCGACTACGATCCCCTGACGATCGGCAACTACGACAACAACGCGTGGCCGTTCTTCCTGACGCAGTTCCGTAACAACAACGTGGTCAGCTACTCGGGCGCCTTCAGCGGCCTGAGCGTCGGCGCCAGCTACGGCTTCGGCGAAGTGCCGGGCAGCACGACCAAGAGCTCGTACTGGGGCGCACGCGCTGCCTATGAGTTCGGACCGTTCGGCTTCGGCGGTGTGTATCAGGAAATCAAGGACATCAACAGCAACAAGCAGCAAATGTGGGGCGCCGCGGGTAAGTACACCATCGGACCCGCAAAGCTGTTCCTGGGCTATGTTGGCGGCCGCGACAGCACCGGCACGCTCGACGCGAACTTCTTCTCGCCGAACCCCTCCAAGCTGCCGCCCGCAGCCACGCGTAACTATGGCGCGAACCCGCGTCAGGACATGATCGGCTACATCGGCGCGACCTACCAGGCGACGCCGGCCCTGGCCGTGACCGGTGTGTTCTACGGCGACCACATCAAGAACGCGTACGGCGTGAACGACGCCAGCGGCAACCGTTACACGGGCGTGCTGCTGGCCGAGTACTCGCTGTCGAAGCGCACGCAGGTCTACGGTACCGTGGACTTCAACAAGGTCACTGGTGCTGCCGAGGCGAATCTGCCGGGCAAGAACAACCAGACCGGCTTTGGCGCTGGTATCCGCCACATCTTCTGATCGTCGCGGATCGCACGATCCGCTTGTCAGCTGATGGAAAGGCGCCTTCGGGCGCCTTTTTTATTGGCCGCGCGTCTTGCCGTCGTTCTGTATGGCGGCGCTGGCACCGTGAACCGGTCAGGCGCGAACACCTCGAGCGGCGGCCGCCGGGGCAGCTTTGGCGGTGGCTCGCCCTCGAACAGTTCGAGCCGGTAGCCATGCGTGTAGACCGGCGCCAGCCGCGCGCCCAGCGACTCCACGAGCTGCAGCTTGGTGCGCACGCGCGAGACATGCGTGTCGATCGTGCGTGACAGTGGCGCAAGGTCGCGGCCCCATACGGCGGCCACCATATGCTCGCGCGATACCACGCGGCCCTCGTAGCGGAACAGCAGCATCGCGAGGTCGAACTCCTTCGGCGTCAGCGTGACCTCGCGCCCGGCGCGCATGACCGTGCGCGCGGCGCCATCGAACACGAAGCACCCGCGCGCCACCGTGGCGCCGGCGGGCAGGCTTTCCGGATACGCGCGGCGCGCCAGCGCCTGGATGCGCGCGACCAGCTCGGCCGGCCGAATTGGCTTGACCAGATAGTCGTCCGCGCCGGCCACTAGCATATCGACGATATCGAGCTCGTCGTCGCGCACGCTCAGGAACATCACGGGCAGGCGTGGATCCAGATGCGCGCGTACCCACGCCAGCACCTCGCGCCCCGACACGCCCGGCACGTTCCATTCGAGCAGCAGCAGGTCGTAGGCGGTCGCGCGCAACGCACGCAGCAGCTGGCAGCCGCATGTGAAGGTGGTGCAGGCATGTCCGGCCGTCGCCACGGTCTCGCGGATCAGCGCGGCGTCCGCGAGATCGTCTTCGAGCGAAGCAATCGTAATTCCCATCGTCGTCTCTGTGCGCGCACTCGGGCGCTCCAGCGGTTATTAGAGACGGCCATGGGGCCGCTGCAAATGAGACGATGCTCATTCTGCAGTCCGCAACAAAAGTTTACTTCGCGCGCGCGGCGCGGACTTCTACCATGACGTCCTGCCCAGACGATTGCGGAAGGAACGCTGCCATGGATATTGCAGTGCTCGATGACGATCCGATGCGCGCGATGCAGCTCGAGCGCGCGCTGCGTCGCGGCGCGCATCGCTGCATGCGATTCCGCCATGGCACCGCGCTGATCGACGCGCTGCGGCATCAGGGCTTCGATGCGCTGCTGCTCGACTGCGATCACGCCGATGCGGACGTGCGCGAACTTGTGCGCATCGTGCGGCAGTCGTTCGGCCACGGCGTGCCGCTGATGGTCTTGTCCGATACCGATGAAGAGGCCGAAGTGGTGGCCTGCCTTGCCGACGGCGCCGATGCCTGCCTGCGCAAACCGGTGCGCGAGCGCGAACTGGTCGCGCGGCTGGAAGCATTGGCACGACGCGCGGCTGCGCCATTTCGGCGTGCTGGCGATACGGGCCGCCTGCCCGACGACGACATCCCGGAACTGGTGTATGGCCGCTATCGGTTCGACCTGGGCGACCGCCGCGTCTGGTTGCGCGATCGCAGCGTGCGGCTGGCACCGAAAGAGTTCGCGCTGGCGCTGCTGCTGTTCCGCAATCTCGGCGCGCTGGTCACGCGCAGGCTGATGATCGATCAGGTCTGGCAGGGTGCGCTCGCCGAGGGCGCGCGCACCATCGACAGCCATCTGTCGCGCGTGCGCGGCAAGCTCGAGCTATGGCCGCACAACGGCGTGGACCTGCGTACGGTCCACGGCCTCGGCAGCCGCCTCGATGCGGTGTAGCGCCCGGCCGAGCGGGCGCCGTCTCAATCCGCCTTGATGCCCGCTTCCTTGACGATGCGCGCGTTGTCGTCGTACTCGGTGTGGATGGCCGCCGCGAACTGCGCGGCGGTACCACCGGTCGGCACCTCGCCATCGCGCAGCAGGCGCTCGCGCACCTCGGGCGAGGTCAGCGCCTTGTTCAGCTCCGCATTGAGGCGGTTGACGATCGCCGCCGGCGTCTTGCCCGGCGCGAACACGCCGAACGTCGACGTCAGGTTGGCCTTCTGATACCCGAGCTCGGCCATCGTCGGCACGTTCGGCAGGCTCTCGATCCGCTTCGGCGCGCCCACGGCAATCGCGCGCAGCTTGCCTGCCTGCATTTGCCCGGTCAGCTGCGGGCTCGCATTGGTGCTCATCACCTCGAACTGGCCGCCGAGCGCGTCGTTCATCTGCTGGCCGCCGCCCTTGTATGGGATGAGCGTCACGTCGGCCTTCGACTTCGCCTTCACCTGTTCCAGCATCACGTGCCCGACGGTGCCGAGGCCCGACGTGGCCCAGCGCACCGAGCCCGGCTTGGCGCGCGACTGCGTAATCAGGTCCTGGAACGACTGCCCCGTGAAACTCTGGGTGGCAATCACCAGCACCGGGGAATACATCACGCTCATCACCGGAGCGATGTCGTGCTGGGGATCGTAGTTGACGCGGCCCACATGCGGGTTGAGCGTTACCGGGCTCGTCGAGGCGAAGCCGATCGTGTAGCCATCGGGCGCCGCCTTCGCGACCGCATCGATGCCGATGCTGCCGCCCGCGCCCGCGCGATTCTCCACCACCACCGATGCACCCATCTGCGCGGAAAGACGATCGGCCAGCGCGCGCGCCACGGTATCGCTGATACCGCCGGTCGGATAGGCGACGATCAGACGGATCGGTTTGCTCGGGTAGGCGTCGGCGGCCTGGGCAACGGTCGTTGCGGTCAGACTGGCAGCGCCGGCCAGAGCGAGGGCCGCGAGAATCGGCATGCGAGAGGAAGAAGCCATGGTGATGGGCAGAACGGTCAGCAAAGGTTTAAAAACAGCGCGGATCACGCACCATCGGTGGGCGCGGCGGCATCCAGCGGGTGCTCGGGGACCCACGAGACGAACAGTTCGTTCGCACGATCATAGAGCCGCCACGACGTTCCGCACTCGCGGCAGGTGAACGACATCATGCTGTACGGCACGCCCGCGGCGCTCTGGCTGACCAGCGGCGCCGTGTTGCGCAGGGCCAGGCAGGCATGCGGCTCGCGTCGGCGCGAATCGGCGGCGAGCGCGCGGCAATGCGCGCATGCGGGACGCCCGGGGGCGGGGGAAGACGGGGATACGGCGGACTTCATGACCGCAATGATGCCGCAAAACGCATGCCTGCATCGAGGATTGTCTGCGGCGCCCGCGCGACAGTGACCAATCCTCGCTTTCCTATCCCAGAGGAATGCACAAAAAACACTTTACGCGGCGCGCCCGCATCGCCAAGATTTTGGCTTCCTCGCGTCACACACACACCGATAACAAAAGGAGCTTCTTTTACATGCCCGCCATGCGACGACACCACCCCCTGTCCTGCCTCACCGTACTCGCCCTGGCTGCTGCGGCCGCCTCGGCCCACGCAGCCCCGGTCGAGCCCGCGTACCAGCTCGCCCAGCAGGAGAAGCCCGCGCTGATCAACACGATGAAGGATCTCGTCTCGATCGAATCGGGCAGCAAGGACATCGAAGGCCTCGACCGCATCGCCAACCTCATCCGCGATCGCCTGGCCGCGCTCGGCGGCGATGCGAAGCTGGTCGAGCCGACCGAGGTCTATCGCATGGAGGACACGCCCGAGAAGGTCGGCAAGATGGTGCTGGCGCAATTCAAGGGCACCGGCAAGCGCAAGATCATGCTGATCGCCCACATGGACACCGTCTATCTGCGTGGCATGCTCGCGCAGCAGCCGTTCCGCGTGGATGGCGACCGCGCCTACGGCCTCGGCATCGCCGATGACAAGAACGGCATCGCGGTGATCCTCCATACCGTGGCGATCCTCCAGAAGATGAACTTCAAGGATTACGGCACGCTCACGGTGCTGATCAACGGCGATGAGGAAATCAGCTCGCCGGGCGCGCGCGCGACCATGACGAAGCTCGGCGCGGAGCAGGACGCGGTGTTCTCGTGCGAGGCCACGCGCATCAGCGGCGACCGTCTGTCGCTGGCGACCAGCGGCATCGGCGCCATCGCGCTCAAGGTCGATGGCAAGTCGTCGCATGCGGGCAGCTCGCCCGAACTCGGCCGCAACGCGTTCTACGAGATGGCGCATCAGGTGCTGCAGATGCGCGACCTGTCGAATCCGGACACTGGCCTCAAGGTCAACTGGACGCTCGCCAATGCAGGTACCAACCGCAACGTGATTCCCGCCGTGGCCACGGCACAGGCCGACGTGCGCGTGCTGCGCACCGCCGACTACGACGGCCTCGAGAAGACGCTGCAGGAGCGAGTCCAGAAGAAGCTGATTTCCGATACCAAGGTCGAGGTCAAGTTCGAGCGCCGCCGTCCGCCGCTCGAGGTCACGCCGGCCGCGCGCGCGCTGGCCGCGCACGCCCAGGGCATCTATGCGGAGATCGGTGAGAAGCTGGCCGTGTACGACACCGCCGAGGGCGGCGGCACCGATGCCGCGTTCGCCGCGGCCGGGACCAAGGCGCCCGTGATCGAACGCTTCGGCCTGCGCGGCTTTGGCGCGCATTCGAACGATGCGGAGTATGTGGACCTGAACTCGGTCACGCCGCGGCTGTACCTGCTGACGCGCATGATCATGGACGTCTCGCAGGACAAGGCCGCGAAGTAAGACGGGGTAGTAAGGCAGGGAAGGAAGGAAGGAAGGAAGTACGGCGTCCTCTCCCGCGGGGAGGACGCCAATGCCGCAAAGCCGATCAGGCCAATGCGCGCTTGCGCAGGTCCGGCAGGAACACCGCCAGCAAACCCAGCAGCGGCAGATACGCGCAGATGCGGTACACGGCAGTGATGCCATGCGTGTCGGCAAAGCTGCCCAGCACCGCGGCGCCAATGCCGCCCATGCCGAACGCAAAGCCGAAGAACAGACCCGACACCATGCCCACCTTGCCGGGGATCAGTTCCTGCGCGAACACCAGGATCGCCGAGAACGCCGAAGCCAGGATAAAGCCGATGACCACCGACAGTATGCCGGTCCAGAACAGATTGGCATGCGGCAGCATCAGCGTGAACGGCGCCACACCGAGGATCGACGCCCAGATCACCTGCTTGCGGCCCACGCGGTCACCAATCGGGCCGCCGAGGATCGTGCCCGCGGCCACCGCGAACAGGAACAGGAACAGATACACCTGCGACGACTGGCGCGTGAGCCCGAACTTCTCCATCAGATAGAACGTGTAGTACGTGTTCAGGCTCGCCATGTAGAAGTACTTGGAGAAGATCAGCAGCAGTAGCACCGCGATCGCGCGCACGACCGTCGAGGTCGGCAGCTTGGGCACCGCAGCGGCGGCCTTCTTCTTGCCCGCGCGCTCGGCCAGATGGCGCCCGTACCAGCCACCGATCTGCCACAGCACGGCGATGGCCAGCACCGCCGCCACCGAGAACCACGCCAGATTGCCCTGCGTATGGACGATCCACGCGGCCAGCAGCGGTCCCATCGCGCTACCGCCATTGCCACCCACCTGGAAGATCGACTGCGCCAGGCCATGCTTGCCGCCCGAGGCCAGGCGCGCCACGCGCGACGACTCCGGGTGGAAGATCGACGAACCCGTACCCACCAGCGCGGCGGCCACCAGCAGCACGCCGTAGGTCGGCGCCACCGACAGCAGCAGCAGGCCGCCCAGCGTAAAGCCCATGCCGATGGCCAGCGAATGCGGCTTCGGATGCTTGTCGGTGTATAGCCCGACGATCGGCTGCAGCAGCGACGCGGTGATCTGGTAAGTCAGCGTGAGCAGGCCGATCTGCGTGAAGCTCAGGTTGAAGCCGCCCTTGAGCATCGGGTAGATCGCCAGGATCAGCGACTGGATCATGTCGTTGAGGAAGTGCGCGAAGCTGATCGCGTACAGCACACGGAAGCGCGTGCCCTCCTCTTTCTGCTGCGCCGCGCCGGCGGGGGCCTGGGCGGTGTTCACGGTGATAGTCATGGTGCGGGGGCACATTGGCCCGGTTGTCTCTTGGAATCTCAGGGAACTTTTTCCTACTGTGCGGGCATCGTAAATGGCAAAACGACGCCTGTCCTGCGAGAATAAGGTCGCGACCTTGGAGAAAAGGACATGCCGACAGCTAAACGAGTCCACCACGCGGCGTTCGAGATACCGGGAGACCACGCCGATCGCCCCGCCGCGCCGCGCGCGGACTCCCACGCGCCCTCGCCCACCTACCTGAAGTTCGACCGCAGCCCGATGCCCGTCACTGCCATGGCGGCCGACTACCCGCATGGCCACGTGACCAAGCCGCACCAGCACCCCCATGCTCAACTGGTCCACGCGGTACACGGCGTCATGGTCGTCAATACGGCGCAGGGGCAGTGGCTGGTGCCACCGACGCGCGGCATGTGGATGCCGGGCAATACCACCCACTGGATCCGCATGGCCAGCCGCGTGCAGATGCGGACCGCCTATATCCGTCCCGATGCCGCCTCGGATCTGCTTACGCAATGCACAGTGCTCGGCATCTCGCCGCTGCTGCGCGAACTGATTCTCGCGGCCATCGATATCCCGCTGCCCTACGCCGACGACTCGCGCGATGGACGCCTGATGCGTCTGCTGCTCGATGAGGTGTTGCGCGTGCCCACGCTGCCGCTGCATCTGCCGCGTCCGGACGACGCAGGCCTGCGCGAAATCTGCGAGGAGATCGTGGAAACACCCGATTCGGACCTCACGCTCGTGGATTGGGGCGCGCGGCTCGGGCTCGATCCCAAGACCATCCAGCGCAGATTCGCGCGCGATACCGGCATGACGTTCGGGCAATGGCGCCAGCAGGCGCGACTGCTCGCGGCGCTGGAGAAGCTGGCCGCGGGCGAGAAGGTGGTGGATGTGGCGCTGGACCTCGGCTACGACAGTCCGAGCGCCTTTGCGACGATGTTCAAACGGCAGTTCGGCATGCCGCCGAGCGCGTTCTTTCGTTAGTGCCCTGGTTTAGAACTCGTCCGACAGATAACGCTCGGCCAGTCGCGTCCAGTACGCTGCGCCGACGGTCAGATTCTCGTCGTTGAAGTCGTAGCCCGCGTTATGCAGCAGCGGCTGATTGGCGCCGTTACCCATGCGCACAAAGCAGCCGGGGCGCTGCTGCAGGAAGTACGCGAAGTCCTCGCTGCCCGCGATGCGATGGAAATTGCCCACCGTGCGCTCGGCACCCACGAGCTCCTCGGCCACCTGCTGCGCGAACGCGGTCTCGCGCTCGCTGTTCACCAGCACCGGATAACCGCGCACGTAGTCGATCTCGACCGTCGCGCCATAGCCTTCCGCGTGCGCGGTGGCCAACTGGCGGATGCGCGCCTCCATCGACGCCCTCACCTCCGCGCTGAACGAGCGCACGCTGATCTCCATGCGCGCGCTGTCCGGAATCACGTTCGGCGCGTGACCGGCGTGCAGCGTGCCGATGGTCACCACCGCCGTCTCATTCGGATCGACGTTGCGCGCCACCACCGATTGCAGCGCCATCACGAGGCTACCTGCCACGAGGATCGGATCGATCGACTGGTGCGGACGCGCGGCATGGCCCCCCTTGCCGCGGATCGTGATCGCCACCGTGTCGCACGCGGCCATGAACGGGCCCGCGCGGAACATGAACGTGCCCGCCGCCACGCCAGGGTGGTTATGCAGGCCGAAGATGGCATCGCATGGGAATCGTTCGAACAGGCCATCGGCGAGCATGCGTTCGGCACCGCCACCCGAGCCGATTTCCTCGGCCGGCTGGAAGATCAGATGAATCGTGCCGTCGAAATGGCGCGTGCGCGCCAGTTGCCGCGCGGCGCCCAGCAACACCGTGGTGTGGCCGTCATGGCCGCATGCGTGCATCTTGCCTTCGTGCACGCTGGCATAAGGCAGTCCCGAGCGTTCGTGGATCGGCAACGCATCCATGTCGGCGCGAATGCCGACGCTGCGACGGCTCGTGCCGTGCCTCAGCGTGCCGACCACCCCGGTACCGCCGACGCCACGAGTCACCTCGTAGCCCCATCCCTCGAGACGGCTCGCCACGAGTTCCGCGGTGTGGATCTCGTTGAACGCGAGTTCGGGATGCTGGTGGATATGTCGCCGGATGTCCTGCAGTTCGGCGCGGCTGTCGAGCGTGTCGTCCAGCGTGCAGAAATGGCGCGTGGGAATGAAGTGGCGATCGGGCTTTTGACCGTCGGCAGCGTCGACATCAGCTTCGACGGTCTTCAATATCGATTCGATTTCAGGTGCGTGCTCTGACATGGCGGGGGCTCTCGATTGGTGCGCTTTCGTGACAGCGTTGGATTCAGTGTGTCACGCGAAATCCGCATGTAAAACCCTGATTGCGGTTTTCGTGCGCATGCGCCCCAAAACGCCTGAAAACTGTTGCCCGCACGGAACGCTTTGCAAGCAATCGCGACGCTTTGTATGAAGACGTTTCAGCAGGGAACCTCGTTGACAGAGATTTCGCCCCACCATATCGGTGCATGTCCGACAGACCCGACGGCATGAGCGTGGGCCCCCGCCCCCCTCATCCACCCTCTCGTGCCCCCATGCTTCCCCAAATTCCGGGCACGCGTCAGCGCGCCCGGATCTCCGCTGCTTTAGCGATCGCGCTCAGCGATCACCGTATGGCACGACGAGCTGGGTCTGCACGCCGAGTCCCTCGATATGCAGGCGCATCGTGTCGCCGGCGTTCAGGTAACGCGGTGGCTTGAAGCCCATGCCGACGCCGGGCGGCGTACCGGTGGCGATCAGGTCGCCGGGCATCAGCGTCATATAGCGGCTGACGTAGCTGACCACGGTGGCCACGTCGAACACCATCGTCGCGGTAGAACCCTTCTGCAGGCGCTCGCCGTTCACGTCGAGCCACATCGCCAGCTTCTGCGGATCGGCCACCTCGTCGCGCGTGACGAGCCACGGGCCCACCGGGCAGAACGTGTCGCAACCCTTGCCCTTGTCCCAGGTGCCGCCCCGCTCGAGTTGAAACTCGCGTTCGGACACGTCGTTGACGACGCAGTATCCGGCCACGTGGTCCAGCGCGGATTCGCGCGACACGTTGCGCGCCGTCGTGCCGATGACCACGCCGAGCTCCACTTCCCAGTCGCTCTTCTCCGAGCCGAACGGCAGCATCACGGGATCGTCGGGGCCATTCAGCGAGGTGGTCGCCTTCAGGAACACGATCGGCTCCGCCGGCAGCGCCATGCCCGCCTCGGCCGCGTGATCCGCGTAGTTGAGCCCGATCGCGATGATCTTGCCGATCCCGGTCCAGGGCACACCGTGGCGCTGGCTGTCCACCAGCGGCAGGCTCGCGGGATCGAGCGCGGCCAGCTTCTTCAGGGCGGCCGGCGAGAGTTCCTGCGGGCCGATGTCTCCAATCACGCCCGACAGGTCGCGGACGCGGCCGTCGCGGTCGACGAGGCCCGGGCGCTCGGCACCGGGATTCCCAACACGTACGAGCTTCATTGTTTTCCTTTTGCGATGGTCAGAGGGACAGACAAAGAAATGACGGGCCGGCGCGGGGCCAGGCTTCAGCGCGTGCCCAGAAGTTGCTCGATCCTGCCGACGAGCTGCTTGTCGTCAGGCTTCGTGGTGCTGCCATAGCTGCCGACCACCTGCCCGTTCCGGTCGATCAGATACTTGTAGAAGTTCCACTTCGGCGTGGTGCCGGTCTCCTTGGCCAGCAACGCGTACATCGGATTGGCGTCGCCACCGCGCACGTGCGACTTGCCCAGCATCGGGAACTTGACGCCATACGTGTTGTAGCAGAAGTCGGAAATCTCCTTCTCCGAGCCCGGCTCCTGCGAGAAGTCGTTGGACGGGAAGCCAAGCACCACGAGGCCACGCTCGCGATACTTCGAGTAGAGCTGCTCGAGGCCTTCATACTGGGGCGTAAAGCCGCAATAGCTGGCGGTATTGACCACCAGCACGACCTTGCCCGCGTATTGGCAGAGATTCTGCGGGGACTCGTCCTGCAGGCGCGGGAACTTGAAGTTCAGCGACGCCGGGCATGCGCCGGCCGCGGCGGCAGGCGCGGCGGCGTTAGTTGCAGGCTTGTCGGCCGCGTACGCGGCAGGGAGGGCAGCCATGGCGGCGACGGCCGCCAGGGCGGCAGCGGTGGACAGCGTGGCGGAAAGCGGACGGATCATGACGGGTGTCTCCGGTTCGGGATCGCCGCCAAGTTTAATGCTCCTGAGCCGTTACTGCGCTATTCCCGCGCCGGTTGTGCGCGGGCGGTGCATGGCGAGCGTTTCAGTCCATCATCGCGGTCTTCGCGTGTTCGGTCACGCTGCCGCGCAGCTCCAGGTCCGGCATGCGGCGCACGATCACGAGCGCGACGATCGCCGCGACCGCGCCGGCCGCGAAAATCAGGTGGAAACCCGACTCCACCCCGCCCGCCAGCGCCTGATGCGCGGCCGGCGACAGGTGCGCCATCGCCTCGCTGCCATGGCGCAGCGCGCCGAGGTCGAGCGACTCGGTAATGCCCGCCTTCGTCATCGCCGCACGGAATTGCAGCGCGAGCAGCGTGCCGGCCAGCGCGCCGCCGATGGCGCTGCCGAGCGAGCGGATCACCAGCAACGCGCCCGTGCCCGACCCCATGTCACGACGCTCGAGCGCGTTCTGCACGCCAATCAGCGTGCCGACCATCGTCATCCCCAGGCCAATGCCCGCGATCGACATGGCAAGCAGCACCATCACGGTCGGCACGGCCGGCGTCGCCGCCGCCAGTGCGATCAGGCCGATCGCCGCGGCCACATACCCGCCACTCAGGATGTCGCGCATGCGGCCGACGCGCGGGGCCAGCCAGGCCACCACGAGGTTGCCGGCCACGGTAGACAGCAGGAACGGCACCACGAGCAGGCCCGACATCGACGCATCGGCGCCGCGTACCAATTGGAACAGCAGCGGCAGCGCGAAGATGCACAGGAAGATATTGAGCGCGGACATCGCCGACGCGCCCACGCCCATCACGTACGCGCGGTTGTGGAACAGCCGCGGTGCGAGCATCGGGTCCGGCGCGCGATGTTCCTGCCAGGCGAGCAGCGCCAGCGCGATCGCGGTGACCATCAGCAGCGCGCCCATTTCGGGCGAGATCCAGTCGAAGGCGTCGCCAGCCCAGCTCATCGCCAGCAGGAACGCGACGATCGCCACCGCCAGCAGCAGCGCGCCAAGCCAGTCCACCTTCGGCTTGCCGCCACGCGGACGCAGGTGCGCCAGCCCGCGATAGCACATGGTCATCGCCAGCGCGCCGAGCGGCACGTTGATCCAGAACAGCCAGCGCCACGACATATGGTCCGAGACCCAGCCACCGACGAGCGGACCCGCGATCGACGCCATCGCCCATACCATGGCCAGGTAGCCCTGATAACGCCCGCGCTGGCGCGGCGCCACCACGTCGGCGATGGCCGCCTGGGCGAGCGACATCAGCCCGCCGCCGCCCACGCCCTGCAGCGCCCGGAACAGAATCAGCTGCGACAGCGATTGCGCCAGCGCGCACGCGACCGACGCCGCGACGAACAGCGAGATCGCCACCATCAGCAGCCGGCGTCGCCCGAAACTGTCGGACAGCTTGCCGTAGAGCGGCGTGGTGACGGTCGAGACGATCAGGTACGCGGTGACGATCCACGACAGATGCCCAAATCCGTTCAGGTCGTTGGCGATCGCAGGTACGGCCGGGATCACCACGGTCTGGTCGAGCGCCGCCAGCAGAATGCACAGCACGATGCCGCCGATCACACGCATGATCGCGCGATGGTCGAGTGCCGGATCCTGAACTGAGGGGGAATGCGGTGGGGATGAGATGCCCACTTCGGTGGCGGGCGATGCAGATTGTGCAGACAAAGGCGGGGACATCAGGCGCGGCCTTATTCAGTAACCGCATAATTATATGCGCTTACCGAACTTTGCCGTTGCCTGTTTTTGCGCCCCGCCGGCCTGCCAGCTGCCGGGCGGCCTGAGCCTAGTGCACGCCGCCCGAAATGTAGTGCTCGAGCTGCTCGATGATGAATTTCTGCTCGGAGATGATGTCCTTCACCAGGTCACCGATCGACAACATGCCGACCAGTTCTTCACCGTCGATAACCGGCAGGTGACGCAGGCGGTGGCGCGTCATCAGCGCCATGCAGTCGTCGGTGCTCTGGTCCGCCCGCACGTAGATCACCGAACCGGTCATGATGTCCCGCACCAGCGTCTCGCGCGAGGTGCGTTGCATCAGGATCACCTTGCGCGCGTAGTCGCGCTCGCTGAGGATGCCGACGATCTTGTTCTGCTCCATGACGAGCAACGCCCCGATGCCCTTCTCCGCCATCATCTGTAGCGCGGCGTAGACCGTCGCTACCGGAGAAATGCTGAAGATAGCCTGCGTTGGCTTCGATTCCAGAACCTGCCGTGCGGTTTTCATACCCACTCCTCGTCGGTCTCTTGCGTCTGGGGATCCGGGCGACGCTGCGCGATGCGTCGCCGGCCGTTCATTCAGATTAGCAAAGGATCGGCAGGGCTTACAGGGTGACTTGTACGAATCTTGTCCCCCGCCAGCAAGGGAGCAGCAACCCCGGCGACGCCGACGTCACTCGGTGAGCATGCGTACCTTGACCTTGCGGCCCTTCACCTTCACCTCGTTGAGCTTGCGCACAGCCTCGCGACCGATCGCGCGGTCCACGGCGATATACGTCGACATCTCCATGACGTTGATCTTGCCGATCTGTTCCTTGGCAAAGCCTGCATCGCCCGTCAACGCGCCGAGCAGATCGCCGGGACGATATTTCTCCTTGCGGCCGCCGAGCATCTGCAACGTCACCATCGGCGGCAGCAGCCGGTCGGTGCCCGTGGGCAGCAACTCCGCCGCAGAGTGCCATTCGAACTCGCCGCCATGGTGCTGTTCCAGATTCCCGACGCGACCCATCTCGTTCATGCTCACCAGCGTGAAGGCCCAGCCTTCGGCATCGGCGCGGCCGGTGCGGCCCACGCGGTGAACGTGCACCTCGGGGTCGGGCGTCACGTCGACGTTGATCACGGCTTCCAGTTGCGCGATATCGAGACCGCGCGCGGCGACGTCCGTGGCCACAAGGATCGAGCAGCTGCGGTTGGCAAACTGCACCAGCACCTGGTCGCGGTCGCGCTGATCGAGCTCGCCGTGCAGCGCAAGTGCCTGATAGCCCTGCGCGCGCAGCAGATCGACGAGGTCGCGGCAGCGCGCCTTGGTATTGCAGAACGCAAGCGTGCTGACGGGGCGGTAGTGCTCGAGCAGACGTGCCACTGTGTTGAGGCGTTGGCCGTCCTCGACTTCGTAGAAGCGCTGGCGGATCTTGTCGGGCGCGTGTTGCTCCGCCACCTTGATCTCGCGCGGCTTGCGCATGAACTGCTGCGCGAGCTTTTCGATGCCGGGCGGATACGTGGCCGAGAACAGCATGGTCTGCCGTTCCTTCGGGCAATGACGCGCGACGTAGGCGATGTCGTCGACGAAGCCCATGTCGAGCATGCGATCGGCTTCGTCGAGCACGAGTGTGTTGATCGCGCGCATGTCCAGGCTGCCGCGTTCGATATGGTCCATCAGGCGACCCGGCGTGCCCACCACGACGTGCGCGCCGTGGATCAGGCTATCGACCTGTGGCCGCATCGGCGAGCCGCCGCATAGCGTCAGGACCTTGACGTTCTCCTCGGCACGCGCGAGGCGGCGGATCTCCTGCGTGACCTGATCCGCGAGTTCGCGCGTGGGGCACATCACGAGCGCCTGCACGTCGAAGCGTCGCGTATCGAGCCGGTGGAGCAGGGCGAGCGCGAATGCGGCAGTCTTGCCGCTGCCAGTGCGGGCCTGCGCGATCAGATCCTCGCCGGCCAGCGCCGCCGGCAGGCTCGCGGCCTGGATCGGCGTCATGGTGTCGTAGCCGAGCTGCGTCAGCGTGGCGAGCGTGCCGGCCGACAGGGGCAGGGCGGAGAAAAGGGGTGCGGTTGCGGAAGTCATGCCGGATTATAGAGGGACGCCCAGGGTGTCGTCCGTCGTTGGCTGCCAGCCAAGCTTGCCAAGCAACGCCTGCGCGGCTGCGGGCGCGCGCTCCTTGGCGCCATTGATGAAGAAGACATACACCTCCTTCGCCTTGAGCCTGCCATCGGTGTCCGCCACGCGCGGCAGGTCGTCGGGCGCCTTGCCATCGCTCCACGCGCGCACGCGTTCGGTCCACTGCGTGAGGGCCTTGGGCCCATAGCCGGTTGCCTGCTTCGCGCTGCTGTCCATCAGTCGCGCATAGACGAAATCCGCCGTCAGGTCCGCCATCGACGGAAACTTCGGCGAGTCCGTGAATACTGTCGCGGCCTTGTACTTGCGCGCGAGCTTCAGGTAGGCGTCGCACAGAAAGCTATCGTGCCGCACCTCGAGTACATGCCGCAGCTTCACGCCTTCCACGGAAGCCGGCAGCAACGCCAGAAAAGCCTCGAAGTCCTCGGCATCGAACTGCTTGGTCGGCGCGAACTGCCACACCACGGGCCCGAGTTTTTTGCCCAGTTCCGCGATACCGCTATCGATAAAGCGCGCGATCGAATCGCCCGCCTCGGCCAGCACGCGCCGATTGGTGGCAAAGCGATTCGCCTTCACCGCGAATACGAAATCATCGGGCGCCTCGTCGCGCCACTTCACGAACGACGTGCGCTTCTGCGTGCCGTGATACGTACTGTTGATCTCGATTGCGGTCAGATGCCGGCTCGCATACTGCAACTCCCGCGCATGCGCGAGCCCCGCCGGATAGAAATTGTCGCGCCACGGCTCGAACGTCCAGCCGCCGATGCCGACATGCACATTCGATGGATACGTCCCCTGCTTGTCGCGCGTGGCCATGTAGTGGCTCCGGAGAACACCGATGACGCGAGTCTAGTCGAAACCCCGGCAGCCGGCGGCGGATTCAGTGAGCCAGCTCGTACGAAGTACTGCGCCCGCCCGCCTCGGAGCGGCGCAACACACCGCGGTCCACGAGTTCGACGATATCGCGCAAAGCAGTGTCGGCGGAGCACTTGCCGATCCGCGCCCATTTCGTGCTCGTGAGCTTGCCGTCGAACCCATCGAGGAGGCGATTGAGCACCTTCACCTGCCGCGCGTTAAACGCGGCGTTGCCCCAACGTTGCCAGAAGCGCGCCTTGGCCAGCACGGCATCGAGCGACGCATTGGCGTTGGCGATGGCGTGCACGAGCGCGGCGAGGAACCACTCTAGCCACGCCGTCACGTCGAGCGAACCCTTTTGCGTGGACTCGAGAATGTCGTAATAGTCGCTGCGCTCGCGTTGGATCTGTGCAGAGAGACTGTAGAACCGCTGCGGGCTGCGATCCGCACGCGCGAGCAATAGATCGCCGAGCGCGCGCGCGATGCGACCGTTGCCGTCATCGAACGGATGCAGCGTCACGAACCAGAGATGCGCCAGGCCCGCCTTGATAAGCGGCGGATCGCCGGTCTCGGCGTTGACCCATTCGATGAAGCGCGCCATCTCGCCGTCGAGGCGCGTTGCCGGCGGGGCTTCAAAATGCACGCGCTGCCGGTGAGCAGGACCAGATACGACCTGCATCGCGCCCCGTGCGTCGTCGCGCCAGCCGCCGATCCGGATCTTCGACAGGCCACTGTAGCCGGTCGGGAACAGCGCCGCATGCCATCCGAACAGCCGCTCATCGGTCAATGGCGCAGCGGCGCGACCTGTGGCGTCGAGCACCATTTCGACGACGCCCTCGACATGCCGGTCCACCGGCGCCAGCGCCCCGATATCGATGCCGAGGCGGCGAGCAATCGACGACCGTACCGATTCCGGGTTCAGATGCTCTCCTTCGATCTCGCTGGTCTTGAGCACGTCGCTGGTCAGCACCGCCAGACTAGCTTCATCGCGCAAGGACATACCGATGTCGGCAAGCCGCCCGAGCAAAATGCCCTGCGTATAGGCGGCCTCCGCGAGCGGCTGCTGCAGCGTCACGGTGTTGTACTGCATGCGCGGCCAGTCGGGCGCCTGCCAGATATATCGCCAATCCCCGGATGTCATGCGGCCATTATGTCGTGCGTGCGGAGAATTCACAACCTAATCTCCGCATTTTCTGCGGAGATTAACGCCCCATGCGTTCAGCACTTGGCGGGGCGTCCGCCGGATACTTCACCGCGTTCATTTCCATCTTGGCTTTCACCGCGGCATCGAGATCGACGCCGAGCGTCGTCACCAGTTGCGTCAGATAGATCGTGATATCGGCCAGCTCCTGCTCCACGTGCGCGCGTTCGTCGGTGTTCATGACGCCGCGCGATTCGTCCTCGGTCTGCCACTGAAAAATCTCGACGAGCTCGGCCACTTCGACGCTTAGCGCCATGGCGAGGTTCTTGGGGCTGTGATATTTGCGCCAGCCACGCGCTTCGGCAAAGCCGGCTGCGGCCTGCTGCAAATTGCGGATATCGATAAGAGCCATGATGCGGAATCCGATGACGAGGTTCGATCCACGCAAAGCGGGATCGGAAAGGATACGATTGTATCGACATGGGTTAGATCGGGCACAAACCCTGCATGCCGTCACAGCCCGTTCCGCTCCATGCCCCGACTTGGGGCGGGTATATGCCCATTGCCGTCGCACCCCGCTGCGGTAAGTTGAGAGGTTGCCCATCGACGTGGCGCCCGCAGGACAAGACTTGCCCCCATGGATACCCCCGACCGCCAGCTCCGCAATTTTCTTCGTATCGCCGAACTCAAGTCGCTGTCGCGCGCCGCGGAGGAACTCGATCAGACGCAATCGGGGCTCAGCCGGCAACTGGCCGCGCTCGAAGCGCATCTGGGCAAGCCGCTATTCGTCCGCACCGGCCGTGGTGTGGAACTGACCGAGGCTGGACGCAAGCTCCATGACGCGATCCACGGGTCGTATCGCGCGATCGATCAGGCCGTCGATACCATTCGCGACAGTCATGGCACGACACAAGGTACGGTCCGGCTCGCGATCGTGCATACGGTCAGCTACTACTTTATGGCCGACGTGGTGGCAGCGTTCGTCAGTAGCCATCCGGGCGTCAATCTCTCGCTGATGGGCCGTAGTTCGCCCGAGGTCGTGTCGCTGGTGGAAAGCGGCAAGGCCGACCTCGGCTTTGTCTACGACACCGCCGTGGCGACGCCCACGCTCGCGTCCCATCCGTTGTTCGAGGACGAGATGTGTCTGGTCACGCGGGAGAGTGCGGTCGGGAACGAGGCGGACGACGATGGCATCGACCTGCGCGGCCGCCCTCTGCGTCTGGTGGGCTTCCCACCCGCCTACGCATTGCACCGCATGATCCAGAGCGCCGGGCTTCACCCCGACTACGTGGCCGAGGCGGAAACCGTCGATGCCATCCTCAAGCTGGTCTCCACCGGCGTCGGCGACTGCATCCTGCCGTGCCGGCTGCCCGACAAGCTGCTGGCCGACTACGGCCTGCGCAAGATCGGCATCCGCAGTCCACTGCTGCGCCGGCGCATCGTCGCCATCAGCCACGGCGAGCGACATGCACTGCCGCTGACCGGCGCACTGCTCGAATGCGCGCTACAGGTCGCACGCAGCCTGCCTTGAGGCCTCTCATGACACAACAGTGACGGGATGAGATACCTGCTATGACCGTAGCTTCATAGCACCCGCAGGGCGTCGTTTCCATACTTCGCTCCGTACCTTTGGCCGAGTTCGACTCAAACGCGTGCCAGAGGCCACCACGGAGAGAGAACGTATGAATGCCCCCCTCAGAGACAAGTCCTACTTCGACACGCGTGCCACCAAAGAGATGGCCCAACATCTGCGCAGCAAGCCGCGCACGATGCAGGAGACCATGGCCTACGCGTGCCGCATCCTCGCGATGACCGAGCAGGAAGCCGGCCTCGCCGGCCAGATCAGCGTGCGTTCGGAGCGCCCCGGTGCCTACTGGACGTTGCGCTTCGGCCTTGGCTTCGATGAAGCCACCCCCGACGATTTCATCGAGGTCGATCGCGATCTCAACACGCTGACCGGCGCCGGCATGCCCAACCCGGCCACACGCTTCCACCTGTGGGTGTACGATGCGCGCCCCGACGTCAACTCGATCATCCATACGCATTCGCCGTGGGCCTCCGCACTCGCGGCCGCGCGTCAGCCGCTCGTCATCGCGCAGATGGACATGACGCCGCTGCACAACGACTGCGCGTTCCTCGGCGAATGGCCGGGCGTGCCCATCGCCGATCAGGAAGGCGTGATCATCTCCGAAGCGCTCGGCAGCAAGCGCGCGATCATCCTCGCGCATCACGGCTACCTGACCGCCGGCAAGACCTGCGAGGAAGCCACCTATCTTTCGGTGTACCTCGAACGCGCCGCGCGCATGCAGATCCGCGCGCAAGCGTTCGGCCCATTGACGCCCGTGGACGATGCGCTCGCAAGTGAAGCCCACGACTACCTGCTCAAGCCCTCGATCGTCAATGCGACGTTCTCTTACTGGGCCCGCCAGACGCACGGCGTACCGCCGCTGCCCGCAGCGTGACGCGCTGCCGTCCCACCATCCAAGGAGCGTCACGATGAACAGCATTCCTACCAAGCGCACGCGGCGCGAGTACATCACCGCGGGCCTGGCCAGCATGATGGGCACCACCATCGAGTGGTACGACTTTTTCCTTTACGGCACCGCGGCCGCGCTGATCTTCAACAAGATCTTCTTTCCCTCGTTTGACCCGCTGACCGGCACGCTTGCGGCGTTTGCCACGTACTCGGTCGGCTTCTTCGCGCGACCGCTTGGCGGCGTGATCTTCGGCCACTTCGGCGACAAGGTCGGCCGCAAGTCGATGTTGCTGATCACGCTGTTCATGATGGGCATTCCCACCATCCTGATCGGGCTGATCCCGTCATACGACAGCATCGGCTACTGGGCCGCGGTGGCCCTCGTGCTATTGCGCCTGCTGCAGGGCGTCGCCGTGGGCGGCGAGTGGGGTGGCGCGGTGCTGATGGCCGTGGAACACGCACCGGAAGGCAAGAAGGGCTTCTTCGGCAGCCTGCCGCAGGCCGGCGTCGCGCCGGGTCTGGTGCTGTCCTCGCTGGCCATGGGCATGGTTGCCGCATTGCCCGAGAAGGACATGCTGTCGTGGGGCTGGCGCGTGCCATTCCTCGCCAGCGTGGTGCTGCTCGCGGTGGGCTGGTTTATTCGCGCGAAGGTTGCGGAATCGCCAGACTTCGAGCAAATGCAGAAGAAGGGCGAGAAGGTGGAAATGCCGGCGATGGTGGTGCTCAAGCGCTATCCGCGTCAGGTACTGACGGTAGTCGGTGGACGCCTGGCCGAGGTGACGTGGTTCTACACCGTCGTGACGTTCTCTCTGGCCTACGCCACCGGCACGCTTGGCGTACCGAAGACCGTGATGCTCGATGCCACCGTATGGGGCGCGCTGCTGGCCCTGTTCACGATGCCGCTGTTCGGCATACTCGGCGATCGCATCGGCTTCAAGTGGGTGTTTATGGCGGGCACGGTCGGCATTCTGATCTTCGCGCCGCAATTCTTCATGCTGCTGCAGACGCTAGAGCCGAAGAACATCACGATCGCCCTCGCGATTGCCATCGGGCTCGTCTACGCCTGCCTCTATGGTCCCGAAGGCAGCCTGTTCTCGGCACAGTTTCCGCCCGAGGTGCGCTATAGCGGCATCTCGATCGCGGTGCAGGTATCGGGTGCCATCGGCGGCGGCCTCGCGCCGATCGTCGCCACGTCGCTGCTCGCATACGGCAAGGGCAGCCCCACGTATATCGTGTGGTACCTCGGCGCGTTGAGCGTGATCGCCTTTGTCAGCGCCGCCTGCATGCGTGAATCCGCGTTCGCCACGACCGCGCTCTCGGCGATACGGTCTGGCAATGCCGGGAGCAAGCGCGCATGACCCGCCCGCATATCGACTACTACTTCTGGCTCAACTCGGACTGGGCCTACCTCGGCGCCGATCGGCTCGATGCGCTTGCACGACGCATGGACGTCGAGATCCGCCACAAGCCGGTGGATCTGCCTGACGTGTATGCGCGCACGGGCGGCGTGCTGCTGGGTCAGCGCGCACCGGAGCGCCAGCACTATCGCGTGACGGAGCTCAAGCGCTGGTGTCGCAAGCTCGGTATCGACGTGAACCCGACACCCAGGTACATGTGCCCGAACGCGGACCTCGCCTCGCGCATCGTGATCGCGGCCGATCTGGAGCATGTGCCGGTGCTGGAGTTGTACAAGGCGATCCTGCGCGCCGAATGGTGCGATGAGCGCGATATCTCGTCAGCAGACACGTTGCACGACATCGTGCGGGCCCAGGGCCTCGACGCCGATCGGCTGATCGCGCGGGCACAGCAGGACGACATCGAACAACGCTATCGTCGCTACACCGACGAAGCGGTCGCTGCAGGCGTGTTCGGGTCGCCTTCCTACGTGTTCGAGGGTGAGCTGTTCTGGGGCCAGGACCGCCTCGATATGCTCGAGGAAGCGATCGCGCGGCGCATGGCCTCGTAATCTGTTCTTCCTGGTGGTCATTGCAGGACTGGGGCTCCCTTCGGGGAGCCCGTTTTTATGCGTCCGCGATCAACCGCCGACAGGAAAGCGCAGGCGCGCCGCCAGCCCACCTTCGCGCGCGCGTTCGAGCCGCAGTTCGCCCCCATACAGCGCGCTGATATCGCGCACGATCGCGAGGCCGAGACCACTACCCTCGGCCTGTTCGTCGAGCCGCACGAAGCGCGACATCACCGCCTCGCGCGCCGCGTCGGGAATGCCGGGACCATCGTCAGCGATTTCGATCTCGAGCGCATCGTCATGCTGTGCCACACGCAGCCGCACACGATGACGCGCCCAGCGGCACGCATTGTCGAGCAGATTGCCAAGCATCTCGATCAAGTCCTGACGATCGCCGGGAAACATGCCCTCGCCCTCGGCCTCGATATCGAGCGCACGCTCGTCATGCAATCGGCTTAGTGCGCGCACCAGCGCGTCCGCCACCTCGCGCACGGGCACCAGCCCGGCATCGCGCGTGGCACCCGCCGCACGCGCGCGCGCCAGATGACGATCGACCTGACGCCGCATGACGTCGAACTGTTCGGCCATGCGTTGCCGATCTTCGGTAGGCAGACGATCGATATCGTTGGTGAGCACCGCGAGCGGTGTCTTGACCGCGTGCGCGAGATCGGCCGCCTGGCGCCGCGAGCGCGCGACCGCCTCCGCATTGCGCGCGAGCAGCTTGTTGATTTCATCGACGAGCGGAATCACTTCGCTCGGCCACGTCCCGCCAAGCGTGATCTCGCGCTGCCGGTGCATCGCCACCAGTGCCTCGCGCAAGCGCTTGAGTGGCAGCAAACCAAAGCTGATCTGCGCGACCACCGCAGCCACCAGTCCCAGGCCCAGCACCGCCAGCGACAGCCACAACAGATTGCGGAATGAACGCTTGGCCGCACGCAATTCGGTGCGATCGATTGCCACGCCAATCGTCACCGGCGTATCGCCCGCATGCGCGCCAGGGCCCTCGAGCCGTACCGTGCGCGTCATCACCATCAGCGACTGATCGCGCGGGCCCGTGGCCACATAGGCGTCGGTGGTCGGTACTTCGCGTTCCATATGCGTGGGGAACTCGGCGTCCCATAACGAGCGCGAGCGCACCTCGGACTTGCCACCGACGGCATGCCAATAGGCGCCGGAGTAGGGCCGTTCGTAACGCGGATCCGCCGGCGTGCGTGTGGTGACCAGTGCGCCCGCGGGCGTCCATTCGAGCGAGCCCGCCAGGCTTGCGATCTCGCGGTTGAGCTGGCTTGCGTAGGTCTGATCGACGTGACGTTCGAACAGCGCGGAGAGAATCAGGCCAGTGGTGACCAATGCGCCGATCACCCACAGCGTGGACACGGCGAACAGCCGCAGCGCGATGGAACGCGCCGGTGCGCGAGGCTGCGTCGTGGAGGGAGTCGCGGAAGATGTCGTCGAGGGTGCCGCGGGAGGTGCCGTCATGCCTGCGCCGACTTCAGACGATAGCCGCGCCCACGCACGGTCTCGATGCGATCGGTATCGAGCTTCTTGCGCAGCCGCCCGATAAACACCTCGATCGTATTGCTGTCGCGGTCGAAATCCTGTGCATAGATATGCTCGGTCAATGTGGTCTTGCTGACGATCTCGTCCTGATGATGCATCAGATAGTCGAGCACACGAAACTCGTGGCTCGTGAGGGTCACCACCGCGCCCGCGACCGACACCGTGCCCGTGCGCGGATTGAGTTCGATCGGCCCACACGCCAGAACCGGGGCCAGCTTGCCCGACGCACGCCGGATCAGCGCGCGGATGCGGGCCTGCAGCTCCTCCATGCGGAACGGCTTGGTCAGATAGTCGTCGGCGCCAGCGTCGATGCCTTCGACCTTCTCCACCCAGCTATCGCGCGCGGTCAGGATCAGCACGGGCATTTCGGAGGCCGCTTCGCGCCAGCGCCGCAGCACCGACAGGCCATCGAGCGACGGCAGCCCGAGATCGAGAATCGCCGCATCGTAAGGGTTCTCCTGGCCGAGATGCCAGCCATCGAGCCCATCGGCGGCCACGTCCACGGCAAACCCCGCCGCGACCAGTGCCTGCTCGAGTTGCCGCGCGAGTTCCGGTTCGTCCTCGACGACGAGTATGCGCATGTCAGGGTGCCTTTCGGGCGCTCTCCAGCTTGGCGCCCTTGCTCTTGATCAGCGCCACGGTGCGCGCGTCGTACTTGAGCTTGGCCACACCGCCATCGGGCAGCAGCAGCTTCACCTCGTAGATCCACTGACCATCGTCGTGATCGAGCTCGACGTCGAGCACATCGCCGTTGTACTGACGATTCACGGCGTCCAGCACACGCGCCAGCGGCACGATCTCGCCGGCCCGCAACGCGGCGCGCGCGCGATCGGCGTCGGTGTCGGCCCTGGCCGGCAGCGAGGTGAGAGAGAGCACGGCGACGGACCCCGCCGTGGCGAGGACGATCGCGGCGCTGCGGAAGAGGGAGGTTCTGGTAGCCATGGCGTCATCCTGACGCGCCCAAGCTGAACGGAACCTGAACGCCACGCTCAGGCGCCATTCAGGTTGCGGCCCGCATGATGCCTCCATCGAATCCAATTTCCGGGGAAAGCCATGCCGGCCTGCGTCCAACCAAGCGTTCATGTTGCAGATACTACTCCAGCCCTATCTGCGGCCTCCGCGCCCCTCAGCCGCCCGCACGAACGCGTGGGCCTGCACGAGGCGCTCACGATGCTGAGCACGCTGCTCGGCACGATGGTGCTGGTAAGCAGCCTGTTCTGGGGCTGATCAAAAATGATGACTGGATGTCTTTAATGTTTTTTGTATTAAAGATATTCATTTCCTCCAGCAATCCCCCTTCGGTTGGGAGCGCCGAGTACACCACCCCAAACTAGAATTGCCCGGGCTCGAAATCCGAATAGAAATAGCGGGCTTTTCAAAAAAATCCACAAGAGTTTGTTAGGGGAAATCATGATGGGTATGGGTAAATGGATGGCCAGCTGCGCGCTGGCTGCAATGCTTTGTGCATGCGGTGGTGGCGGCGATGACCAGAATACAGCCGCGCTCAACATCAACACGTCTGGCAGCAGCGCGCAAACGCAGTCGATTGCCACGGGGAAGTCAGGTAACCTGACGGTGAAATCGGGCGACTTCCTGTCGCTGCGCACCACCGAGCCGGTGAAATGGTCCGTCGCGCTGACCAGCGCTGCAACGACGGTGATCAACCAGACGCTCACCGATACCGGATGGTCGGGCAACCTGATCAATCCGAACGGCGACACCATCGCGCTGGTGGCCACCGCGGTCAGCGACCCGTCGAAGGTCTTCAAGCTGCTTCTGACGCTGCAGCCGGCGCCGATCACGACCCCGATGTACAGCGCAGTGCCACAAAAGGTCGGTGAAGTGGCCACGTTCGCCGAGACGTCGCTGCGCCTCGGCGGCACCGGCGGCACGCAACGCATCGCGTACACGACGTCGTCGATCACCAACGGCATCGCCACGATCAAGGGCGTCGATATCGCCACCAACACGCCGGATCAGAACTACACGCAGGATCAGGACCGCAACCGCCTGACGCGCACGTACATGAACAACGGCAACGTGTGCACGTACACGCCGAAGCGCGACTACTACAACTTCCCGATGTACGTCGGCAAGGGGTGGAACTCGACGTGGAACTATGGCTGCGCGGCGGGCTATTTCGAAAAGGCCAACGTTCAGGCCAACGTCTTGGCCTTCGAGCCGGTCACGGTCGCTGCGGGCACCTACAACGCGTTGCGCATCAACTACGTGGTCACGTACACGAACTCGAACGATGCCCTGCTGCCGAACGGCAGCTCGGGTAACGCGACGTATTCGGAAACGATCACGGGCTGGTGGTCGCCGGACCTCGGCCGTTTCGTGAAGTGGGTGTCGAACTACGGCTACGCCACGGGCTTCGCGAACCCGACTTACATGAAGGTGTACACGCAGGAACTGCAAAGCCTGCAGACTCTGCCGCAGTAAGTCAGCAACACGTAGTGAAAAATGGCCAGCGAAAGCTGGCCATTTTTTATGCACGTCGTCGCGGAGAAGTCCGAGCGAGGCACTTCGATGACTCGCCCCGACGGAGAGCATTTGAAACCGCGATTGAAGAAGTATCGCCTTGGCCAACTTTGGACACGTGGTGAGATTGGAGGAACCCGGTGGTAACGCTATAAGTGGTGGACGGAGTCCGGGTGCGACGTCACGACGTCAATGACGCTCGCACACGATCGCGCCATTGGCACAACTCGCTTACATGAAAGTGCTGCAACTTCCCGCACAGAATCACCGCAAGATCCGATTGCGGAAGCCGGAGCAGGGTGGCGGCATCTGCCAGCGAAATGCCGGCCACTCGCAGACAGCGAGCGAGATCTGCCACGATGGCAGCCTTGAGAGGAATTTCATCCGCATCGGGAAAGCCGAGGCGGGCGAAGACTTCGGGGTCGTACACAAAACTGAACATGCTGGTCTTGCCTATCGTGTCATGCCATGCGGGCACTCGACAAACTATAGGCAGGCGCAGGCGGACTTCCAGCCAAGAACCATGTCGCGGTGTTACACCGCGACATGCTCACGCGACACCTCTTATACGGGCCGGGTGATGACGGACCAGCCGCCTTCCGACGGCGCAGTAGAGAACTTCACCGGCAAGAATCGCTCGATCACGTCGAAGTTGGTCTTCGCATGATCGGTCAGCTGCGCGCAAGTGAATGAAGCCTCGCGTTGACGCATCCATACGGCCAAGGCCAGCGGTAGCGCCCACTGGTCAGCCAGGTTCGGGCCGAGCGCGGCGCTGGACATTTGATAGGCCCTTACTTCGTGCGCCAGGTCGCGCGCGACCTTCTCCGAGCTCACGCCCTTTTCGCCGAACTCGGTGAAGACCTCACTGAGGTTGTCGTACACCAGAGTGGCCAGCAATGCATTGCCAGGCCCCTCATGCTGACGGGTCGGCGCTTCGCGCAATTGATCGCCACTCCAGCCGAGGGCCGTGCCGAGTTGCTCCAGCTCGCGACGGGCGACAGAGCGCGGAAGCGCTGGTGCAAAACATTCGGCGTAGCCCTCCACCCTGGCGCCGCGATCGTTTAAATCGAAGGGCTGCAGCGCGTCCTTGGCGGGCCAGATCGTCACCTCGATTTCACCGCCGCCTGCCGGGTAAAAGCCCAGTCGACGCAGCGTCAGCTCAGCATTCGCACCCAGCTTTTTCAGCAAAGGCGCATAGCTACGCTCCAGGAAATGAAAGGGCGGAGCCATCGGGTTATGGGTGCCGCCCCCCAGCTTCACGCGACTGGGTGCATGGGCCATCAGCAATGCCGGCCACACCGTCTGCAACACCAGCGTGCAGCTGCCTGCCGTACCAACGTTGAAGTGATAGTCCCCCGCACGCACCTGGCCTGGCACGAAAGTCAGCGATTGCGAACTCAGTTCGGCCCCAGAAACCTCTGCGCCACAAACCTCCTTTGCTGCGTTGACGCAGGTCAGGTGCTGACGCATCAAGCCAGGCTTCGCGCGGCCGGCGCGAATCTTGGTCAGAGAAAAGGACTGCCCCGTACACATGGACAGAGCCAGCGAAGTGCGAAGGATTTGTCCCCCGCCTTCGCCAGCGGAGCCATCGATTTCAATCATCGTCTTGCTTCTTTTTTCGTTGTTTTAGACACGCGCGTCGAAGTGCAACACGGCATCGTGCAGATACTGGTCGAGCTGATATTCATCGGCCTTCGGTCCCTTGTCAGGTGAATGGGTCAACGCGAGAGCCAACTCCGCTTCCAGAAAGTCATGGATGCCCACCCAGCGCGGACTCGTCGCAGACTCGCCCGCCCGCATCTTCACCTCCAGCAGCGCATTGACTTCGTCCAGCAGAGCCCGGTCCGTCAAGGTTTCACTGGCCAGTTCCGCGAAGCGCATTGGCGGTACGCCCCGTCCCTCGCGTATCCAGCGAGCGGCCAGCAACGGCCGCAAGACGTAGAGGTACTTCTTGTACCGGACGACCTCGCCGTAGAGGTGTTCCCGCATATTTTTCTTGGCCATCGACACGTAGTGATGATAGCCCCGCACTGGCGAGAAGCCTTCTTCGGCCAACTCGCGAAGCCGCACAGCCCAGCGGCCTTCCTGCTGGTAAACGATGGGCGATCGCAACCACTCGAGCAGCGTCGGATTGGACTCGCGCAGCAACTGCAGTGTCTTGCGCAGATCCCAGCCGTTGATGTCCAGCTCGCCGCTGATGGGCTGCTCGATGACATCGCGGTCAGGCTCGACGCTCAGGTACCAAGGCAGCCGATTGACGTAGACGAAGCGCACGTCATAGTCGCTGTCCGGTGAAGCAAAGCCCCATCCGCGACTGCCGGATTCACAGGCGAACAGCACCTTGACCTGGTGCGTTCGCTCCAGCGCGGCAAGGTTCTCCAGAACAGTGGCACGCATGTCATCTGACACGGAATGCGCACTCAAAACGGCTCCTTCCTTCATGCTCCCTCCCCAAGCTCGTTATCTTCGGCCGGCGAGAGCACGAAGCTCTCGCTGGCTCAACCTTTCACGCAAACCACCTGCTTCAGGGTGTGCACCACTTCGACCAGGTCGCCTTGCGCTGCCATGACGGCATCAATGTCCTTGTAGGCCATTGGAATTTCATCAATGACGGCTGCGTCCTTGCGGCATTCGACGCCAGCGGTGGCCTTGACGTGGTCCTCGACGGTGAACATCTTCTTGGCCTTGGTGCGGCTCATCACACGTCCGGCACCGTGGCTGCAACTCTCGAAGCTTTCAGGATTCCCCAGGCCACGCACGATGTAGCTGCGCGCACCCATGCTGCCCGGGATGATGCCCATTTCGCCGCGCTTGGCACTCACCGCCCCCTTGCGGGTCACGAACACGTCCTGGCCGAAGTGGCGCTCCTGCTGCACATAATTGTGATGGCAGTTCACGGCTTCGACGTGCGACTCGAACGGCTTGTTGATGACCTTGCGCACCGTAGCGATCAGGTTGGCCATCATCACTTCGCGGTTGCGCATGGCGAACTTCTGAGCCCACGACACGCCGCGCACATAGTCACCAAAGTACTGCGCGCCTTCCTCGAAGTAAGCCAGGTCCTTGTCAGGCAGGTTGCGCTGATTGCGCTCCGCATCCTTCTTGGCGAGCTCGATGAAATGCGTCCCGATGGCATTGCCCACACCGCGCGAACCAGAGTGCAACATGAACCAGACGAAACCGGCTTCATCCAGGCAGACCTCGATGAAGTGGTTGCCCGTACCCAGCGTGCCCAGGTGCTTGCGGTTGTTCGTGTTCTTCAGTCGCGGGTGCAACTCGCACAGCGCCTCGAACTCATCGACCAGCGTGGCCCAGACCTGGTCCACCGACACGGGCGGATTCTCCCAGCTACCCGGGTCACGGCCACGGTGCTTGGGCGCCGAACCATGCGGTACCGCCTGCTCGATGGCCGAGCGTAACGGGCCCAGGTTGTCCGGCAGGTCTTCCGCACGCAGCGTGGTCTTGGCGGCCATCATGCCGCAACCGATGTCCACGCCTACCGCTGCCGGAATAATGGCCTTGAGGGTCGGGATCACCGAGCCGACGGTGGCGCCAATTCCCAGGTGCACGTCGGGCATGGCCGCGATGTGCTTGAACACGATGGGCAGGCGAGCCGCATTGGCCAGCTGCTGCCTGGCTTCCTCCTCGACGGGAACGCCTTTGGTCCACATCTTCACCGACACCCCGCCAGGGATCTCTTCAACGTTGTAGTTCTGACCTGACATGATCTTCTCCATAAAAAATGCGGTGACTAGGGGCGATGAAATCTTTACTCCGCCATCCATTGCTGGACCGGGACTTGAACCCGGGCACCCCGCGACCACTCGTGTATCTGCTCGCAGGGCACGCAGTGTTGCTGCGTGCGTCTACCTGTAATTCCATCCGCATTCACCGCCAAACAGGCGATGCCATGCCGCGACAAAGAATTGGTGAAACGTCGTGCTCTACCACTGAGCTACGGTCCCCCTGATTTGGGACCGACGGGACTCGAACCCGCGACCACGAGATTAAGAATCTGTAGTTCCACCCGCATTCGCGGCAGGGCATCTCAAAAGTTGCGTGACAAGGGTCGGCAAGACGTAGCCTTAGCCAGTTTCCCAGCCGGGGATTCGAACCCCAGGCATCCGATGTAGTCCTGCCAGCATTCACGCGAAATCAATACTCTGGCTTACGGCTTGATCTTTCCTTCTACTGAGGTGCCAGCGAGACCTTTTCGATCTCCCCCATCCAGTGCGCAGCGTCCATCTTGCCTTCGGCGAAGTTCGCCATCATCGTGAACACCGCATCCGAGAATCCGCCGACATTCAGGATGTCCTGGCGCTCCGCCGCCTGCGTGGTCGCCGTCGGTTGGATATCGACGCACACCAGACGCGCGGCCGGGTTGCGCTGCTTGAGCACTTCCCACTCGCGCATGGTTTGCGTCGCGCCTCGCCGGCTGGCATCGACCCAGGACTCGTTGTCCGATACCAGAATCACCAGGTCCACCACCGCTCGCTCTCGGTTCAACAGAGCCAGAGGCGCGCTGCAGTTGGTCCCACCGCCGCCGATCCTGGCCAACGCCTGCGCGTTGGTCATGACCGAGTCACGAGCATTCAACGACAGCGTCACCACTTCCTGCTCGAACGGCAACACACGTGCCCGCGCATTCTTGCGAAGCACCGCGGCTGCCACCAGGGCGGCGACGTCGATGCAACGCACGCTGGACGTGGCCGAACCGCGATGGCCCGTGACAGCGGAGCTCATCGACCCCGACACGTCCGGACAGACCACCACACGGCCATTCAGGCTGGGCACACTGGCCAGCGAGAGTTCCATCGCATCTTGCAGCGCTTCGCGCACCACCGCAGGCACGGCGGCAACCGTTGCCTTGAACGCTGCCATCAACTGGTACGGCATGACCCGAGCCTTTGCCACGGCTTGCGCATCGCTCAACTTGGCAGCAACCACCTTGGCGGTGCCGGGGATATCGAACGCGCCATGCCGCGCAAAGGTGTTCAGGTTCTGACGCACCATCTGCCAGGAACCCGAGCGAGCGATTTGCGCCCACTGTGCCGAGGTCAGCGCCAGCGCCGTCAGCATCTGGAACGGCACATCCGGCACCTCGATGGCAAGGCCTTGCGCGCTCTCGCGCTTGAAGCGCTCGAACGCCTGGGTGATAGGAGGCAGCGCGGCCTCATCAACCGGCTTGCCGATCAGCCACGCGAACCACGCGGCGCGCCAGGCCTCCTGAGGCTTGGGGTGAACCATCTTGACCACATCAGCCAGTGAAGGCGTGCTGCCCACAGCGGCATTGAGCAGCTGCTTTTCGGAGGCCGTCAGCAGCCACCGCTGAACCAGCTTCTTGGGACGGGTACCGAGGGACTTTCGGCCCACGGCGCCGCTACGCAGGATCTGCACGAAGTTGCGCAGCATCTTGCCGTTGTCGATCACACGAGAGAACACCTGGCTCAACAGGGCGACATCACGCATAGCGAGACTGGCCGCCAGCAGCGCAGGCATGTCCTTCATATATCCGGACTCGCGAGCATAGATCGCCGTCTTGGCCACAAAGGTTGCGTCCAGCTCATTGGACAACGCCACAACCTGGTCAAGTTGGTCTTCAGCCGTCGCATAGAAGGTGCGGCTCAGGCAACCGGTGGCTGCGAGCTGCGCCAGCCGATGCTGGGCGCTGAAAGCGTAGGCCGGGGCTTGCTCGGCATTGCGTGCCGTGGCAGCAGGGAGCCAGGCGCCCTTATGCGTTTGGAAAAGCTTCGTGTCGACCATGGGGTTCTCCCTTTTTTCATTCGATCTTCTTGTTTGTGCCCTTCTCATCGCAATGGGTGTGCCAGCTCCCTCTATGATCGGCACTTCGTTTATCAAGTGATTGATTTACATGGATAAATTATTTTTCTCCGCTAAATTTGGCAAAAATTTAAGCATCTCAATTGCCACCAGAACTAGAATATCAGCTAGTTGATTAGCTAAATTGATATGACGAAGAAGAACGTGGTCATCGGTTTCATGGGTACCCAACTCGACTCGGGGCAGGGAGCTGGCCGCTGGGAGAAATGGCGGCCGACGATTTCTCTCGTCCAGCATGAAGACACGCTGATCGACCGACTGGAGTTGCTCTACGCCACCAAATACGAAGCGCTGGCCCAGACCTTGGTACGCGATATCGCCAACGTATCGCCCGACACCACCGTGAACCTGATTCCCACGGACGTTGGGAATCCATGGGATTTCGGCGAGATGTACGGGGTGCTCTACGACTGGGCTCGCAGCTATCGGTTCGATCCGGACCGCGAGCAATACTGGGCACACATCACCACCGGCACGCACGTGGCGCAGATCTGCATGTTTCTGATGGTGGAGTCGCGCTTCATCCCTGGACTACTGCTGCAGACCGCGCCCCCCAAGAAGCAGGAGAGGGGCAACCCAGGCAGCTACACGTTGATCGACCTCGACCTGTCTCGCTACGACGTGCTTGCTCAGCGATTCAGCCAGGCGCATGCCGAAGCCCTGGAGTTCTTGAAGAGCGGCATCCCCACGCGCAACAAGCGCTTCAACGCCCTCATCGAGGAAATCGAACGTGTCGCAGTTCGCTCGGAAGCCCCCATCTTGCTGACTGGCCCCACGGGCGCGGGCAAGTCCCACCTGGCAAGGCGCATGTACGAGCTCAAGAAGTCGCGGCACCGAGTGCAGGGCGATTTTGTGGAAGTGAACTGCGCCACGCTGCGCGGCGACGGCGCGGCGTCAACGCTCTTTGGCCACAAGAAAGGCGCATTCACCGGTGCAGCGACCGACCGGGCGGGCTTGCTGCGCACGGCGCACGAAGGCGTACTGTTTCTCGATGAGATTGGGGAGTTGGGCCTGGACGAGCAAGCCATGCTACTCAAGGCCGTAGAGGAAAAGCGCTTCCTGCCCATGGGCAGCGACCGCGAGGTCAGCAGCGATTTCCAGCTGATCGCAGGCACCAATCGTGATTTGCGGATCGACGTGGCACAGGGGCGTTTTCGGGAAGACCTGTTCGCACGTATCAACCTCTGGGCCTACACGCTGCCTGGCCTGGCGCAACGCCCGGAAGATATCGAGCCCAATGTCGATCACCTTCTGGCGCGAGCCACCGCAGAGGTGGGCCAAGCCGTTCGCTTCAATGCCGAAGCCAAGTCACGCTACCTCCAATTCGCCCGGTCAAACCAGGCGCTTTGGAGCGGCAACTTTCGCGACCTCTCCGCCAGCGTGACCCGCATGGCAACGCTGGCCGATGGAGGGCGAATTTCCACTGACTTGGTGGATGCGGAAATCCAGCGTCTGCAATGGTTGTGGCAGCCTGCGGAACAGGCGCAAGTGCACGACGTCGACCTCGATGTTCTGCTGCCAGCCGATGTGGCAGACAAGTTGGACTTGTTCGACCGCCTGCAGCTCGAAGCAGTGGTTCGCGTATGCAGGGAATCGCAAACGCTGTCCGATGCGGGACGCAGGCTCTTCAATCAGTCACGCACGCAACGCTCGGTGGTCAATGACGCGGACAGACTCCGCAAGTACCTGCTCAAATACGCGCTGACGTGGGACGGCATCTGTTCGCCCAGTGGCGCACAATGAAAAACACCCCAGAGTGTCGACCTCTGGGGTGTTTTCAACCTGGCAGGGCATCGCTACCGATCATGCCCCAGCAGAACATCAAACATCAATGTTCCGCGCGATCAACGCATTGCTTTCAATGAAATTCCGACGTGGCTCCACCTCGTCGCCCATCAGCGTCGTGAAGATCTGATCCGCGGCAATGGCGTCTTCGATCTGTACGCGCAGCAGGCGGCGTTGCGTCACGTCCAGCGTCGTTTCGAACAGCTGGTCGGGGTTCATTTCGCCGAGGCCCTTGTAGCGTTGGCGGGTCACACCGCGTTCGGCTTCGCCCAGTAGCCATTGCATGGCCTGATGGAAGTCGGAGACGGTCTGGTCGCGTTGCTTCTCGCCTTCGCCGCGCTTGACTTTGGTGCCTTCGGGGATCAAACCCTGGAACGTGGCGGCGGCCGTGGCCAGAGCCTGGTAGTCGGCGCCGTGCACGAAGTCCGCGTCGAGGTGCGACAGGCGGACGTTGCCGTGGTGGCGGCGCGCGATCATCAGGCGGTGCTTGTCGCTCTTCTCGTCGAACTGGGCGTAGACGTCGGCGGTACCGTCGTCATTGACGGCGGCGCCCAATAACGTCTTGGCGTGCATCTCGGCAAGCTTGGCCTTCAGCGCGACGGCCGATGCTTCAGCGGCGGCCGCATTGTCGAGGTCCAGCGTGACGCCGTCCGCGATCGCGCGCAGCGCGTCGGTATCGACGATGCGTGACAGCCGGCTGATCACGCCCTCGGTCAGCTGGTACTGGCGTGCGAGTTCGGTCAGGGCGTCGCCGTTGATCTCGCTGCTATCCGGACGGATCAGCGCGGCCTTCTCCATCGCGAGCCTCAGCAGGTACGCGTTCAGCTCGTTGTCATCCTTGATATACCGCTCTTCCTTGCCGTGCTTGATCTTGTACAGCGGCGGCTGGGCGATATACACATAGCCGCGCTCGATGATGTCCGGCATCTGGCGATAGAAGAACGTCAGCAGCAGCGTACGGATGTGCGAGCCGTCGACGTCCGCATCGGTCATGATGATGATGCGGTGGTAACGCAGCTTCTCGAGGTTGTAGTCGTCCTTGCCGATGCCCGTGCCCAGCGCGGTGATTAGCGTCAGCACTTCCTGGCTCGACAGCATCTTGTCGAAACGCGCGCGCTCCACGTTCAGGATCTTGCCCTTGAGCGGCAGAATCGCCTGGAACTTGCGGTCGCGGCCCTGCTTGGCGGAGCCGCCTGCGGAGTCACCCTCGACGAGGAACAGTTCGGACAGCGCCGGGTCACGTTCCTGGCAGTCCGCGAGCTTGCCGGGCAGGCCCATGCCGTCGAACGCGCCCTTGCGTCGCGTCATCTCGCGCGCCTTGCGCGCGGCTTCGCGCGCGCGCGCCGCATCGACGATCTTGCCGCAGATGATCTTGGCATCGCTCGGCGTTTCCAGCAGGAAGTCGGTCAGCGCCTTGCCCACCAGCTCTTCCACCGGCAGTCGCACTTCGGACGAGACCAGCTTGTCCTTGGTCTGCGAGCTGAACTTTGGCTCGGGCACCTTCACCGACAGCACGCACGACAGGCCTTCGCGCATGTCGTCGCCCGAAGTCTCGATCTTCGCCTTCTTGGCGATCTCGTTCTCTTCGATGTACTTGTTGATCACGCGCGTCATCGCCGCGCGCAGACCGGTCAGGTGGGTACCGCCGTCACGCTGCGGAATGTTGTTCGTGAAGCAGAGCACCTGCTCGTTGTAACCATCGTTCCACTGCATCGCCACTTCAACGGAAATGCCTTCCTTCTCCGCGTTCGCGTAGAAGATGGTCGGATGCAGCACGGACTTCGCGCGATTGATGTACTCGACGAAGCCCTTCACACCGCCCGAGAACGCGAAGTCCTCTTCCTTGCCGGTGCGCTGGTCCGTGAGCTTGATATGCACGCCATTGTTCAGGAACGAGAGCTCGCGGATGCGCTTGGCCAGAATCTCGTAGTGGAACTCGACGTTGGTGAAGATCTCCTCGTCGGCGAGGAAGTGCACTTCGGTGCCGCGCTTGTCGGTCGCACCGATGATCTTCATCGGGGACACTTCCACGAGCTGGCCATCCGGGCCCGCCACGGTCTCGATAACGCGGTTCTGCACATCGCCACGCGCGAATTCGATCAGGTTGACCTGGCCATCGCGGCGCACGGTCAGGCGCAGCCACTTGGAGAGCGCGTTCACGCACGACACGCCCACGCCATGCAGGCCGCCCGACACCTTGTAGCTGTTCTGGTTGAACTTGCCGCCGGCATGCAGCTCGGTCATCGCGATTTCCGCGGCGCTGCGCTTCGGCTCGTGCTTGTCGTCAAACTTCACGGCCGGCGGAATGCCGCGGCCGTTATCGACGATCGAGATCGAGTTGTCGCTGTGGATCGTCACCGAAATCTCGGTGCAATAGCCAGCCAGCGCCTCGTCGATCGAGTTGTCCAGCACCTCGAACACGAGGTGATGCAGACCGGTGCCGTCGGACGTATCGCCGATATACATGCCTGGCCGCTTCCGTACCGCCTCCAGGCCTTCCAGGATCTGGATCGAAGAGGCGCCGTAAGAGTTTTCCTGCTGCGGTTTCTGCTGTTCGGTCATGTTTTCTTGCTCACGGCAAATGCGGCGATCGGCGCGTCTCGCTGCTGGCGCGCCCGATCGTTCCGCAATAGCGGGTTACTAAAAACGGCAAAAGGGGCGGATCGATGGGATCCTGCCCCCTGCTGCGGTGGGTCTCCGCGGCGGGCACAAGGCCTGTGCCGGGGAGCCGTAGCGCGCCGTTCGATGCTCCGGTCCTGCGTATCTTGTCGTCCTGGGTCCGGAGTATCAGATGCGCATCGGCATGACGACATACTTGAAGTTGTCGTCGTCCGGTACGGTAATCAGCGCACTCGAATTCGAGTCGCCGAGACTGACCTGCACCTGCTCGCTCTTGAGATTGGCCAGCACGTCGAGCAGATAGGTCACGTTGAACCCGATGTCGAGCGCGTCGCCCGAGTAGTCGAGTTCCAGCTCTTCCTGCGCCTCTTCCTGATCGGCGTTGGTGGAGCTGATCTTCAGCGTGTGCGTATCGAGAATGCAGCGCACGCCCTTGAACTTGTCGGTGGTCAGGATCGCGGTACGTTGCAGCGCCTGCTGCAGGCGCACACGGTCGATCGCGAACGCGTTCTTGTAGCCCTTCGGGATCACGCGCTGGAAGTCCGGGAACTTGCCTTCCACGAGCTTCGAGATCAGCTCGATGTTGGCGAACGTGAACTTCACCTGATTCGCGGCCAGCTGCACCTGCACGGGATCGTCGGTGTCCTCGAGCAGACGCTGCAGTTCGAGGATGGTCTTGCGCGGGATGATGACTTCCTGACGCGAACCACCGCCGGTGGCTTCCGTATCCAGCTCCACGCCGCAATAAGCGAGACGGTGACCATCAGTGGCCACGGCCATCACCTTCTTGCCATCGACCACCAGCAGCATGCCGTTGAGGTAGTAACGGATGTCCTGCTGCGCCATCGCGAAATGGACCATCGCCAGCAGATGCTTGAACGTCTTCTGCGGCAGGCTCACGCTCGCGTTGAACTCGCTCGCTTCCGCCACGGTCGGGAATTCCTCGGCCGCCAGCGTCTGCAGTGCAAAGCGGCTCTTGCCCGATTGCACGGTCATGCGCTTGTCGTTCAGCGAGAGCGCGACGTCGCCGTCGGGCATCGCACGCAGGATGTCGAGCAGCTTGCGCGCGGCCACGGTCGTGGCCACGTCGTCGCTACCGACGCCGCACTCGGCGTGCGTGGTGATCTGAATCTCGATGTCAGTCGACAGGAAGGAAACGTTCGAGCCGGACTTGCGAATCAGCAGGTTGGCCAGGATCGGGAGGGTGTGGCGGCGCTCCACGATGCCGCTCACGATTTGCAGCGGACGCAGCAGATTGTCTCGCGAGGTTTTGACCAATTGCATTGAATTTATCCTTCGTCGTTTGTCGTTAGCCCGACCGCAGATGCGCCAACTCCAAATCGATTCAAATTCACTTATGAATCAAGGAGTTAATCTTGCATTGTACCAAGGATAAGCCGCTGCGGTGAAGCGGGGCAGTTCCGGCAAGCGGCGCGTTTGTGCCCAAAAAGCCACGGCGCGCCCGTCCGCCTTGCAAAACCGTCCCGACTCACCGCAAAGCCTTATCTGAGGCCAATTTCCCGCGGTGCAACCGGTAAACCAGACGCCCGTTTGCCGCCGGGCGCGTAGCCAGTAGTATGCCAGCCCGGCAAGGCCGGCTTGTAAAATCGTCGAACCACGACGAGCGGACGAAACTTCACGTCCCTGTCTCGTCGTCTGGTCGTCGTTTTTCTTCCCGTGTGCTCAGCCCTTGAGCGTCTGCTCGAGCACGTGCAACTCGTGATTGAGTTGTGCATCCTTGCTGCGCTCGTCGGCGATCTTGCGCACCGCGTGCAACACGGTGGTGTGATCGCGTCCGCCAAACAGTTCGCCGATCTCGGGCAAGCTCTTCTGCGTGAGTTCCTTGGCCAGGTACATCGCGATCTGCCGGGGCCGCGCAATGTTGGCCGGCCGCTTCTTCGAGTACATGTCCGCGACCTTGATGTTGTAGAAATCGGCGCAGGTCTTCTGGATGTTCTCCACCGAGATCTGGCGGTTCTGCACGGTCAGCAGGTCCTTCAGCGCCTCGCGCGTGACCTCGATCGTGATGTCCTTGCCGTGGAAGTTCGAGAACGCGAGGATCTTGCGCAGCGCGCCCTCGAGTTCGCGCACGTTCGAACGCAGATGCTTGGCGACGAAGAACGCCACCTCTTCCGGCACGCTCACGTTCTCCGCGGCGGCCTTCTTCATCAGAATGGCCACGCGCATCTCGAGCTCGGGCGGCTCGATCGCCACGGTCAGGCCCGAATCGAAGCGCGAGATCAGCCGGTCATCGATGCCGGTGATCTCCTTTGGATACGTATCGCTGGTGATGATCACCTGCGCGCGATTGGCGATGAGCGCCTCGAACGCGTAGAAGAACTCTTCCTGCGTGCGGTTCTTGCCGGAGAAGAACTGAATATCATCGATCAGCAGCAGATCGAGCGAGTGGTAATAGCGCTTGAACTCGTCGAATGCTTTGCGCTGGTACGCCTTCACCACGTCGGACACGTACTGTTCCGCATGGATGTAGCGAATGCGCGCACGCGGGTTCTCCAGCAACATGAAGTTGCCGATCGCGTGAATCAAGTGGGTCTTACCGAGGCCCACACCGCCGTACAGATACAGCGGGTTGTAAGACTTGCCGGGATTGTTGGCCACCTGGATCGCGGCCGCGCGCGCCAGCTGGTTCGCCTTGCCGGTGACGAAGTTGTCGAACGTCAGGATCGGGTTCAGGCGCGAGCGCTCGTGAACCGTGTCGCTCTGCTGGGGCTGTTGTTGCGCCGGCTGCTGCGGCTGCACGCGGTATGAGCGCGCGCTGGCCTCGGCCGGATCCATCTGGGCGACGTCGATCTCGCCCATGTCCTGCGCATGGCCCTGTGTGTGGTTCTGTGTGCCGCCTTGCAACGGATGACCCGACGCGGCGCCACGGCTGCCGT
Organism: Cupriavidus pampae; assembly: GCF_914271485.1. GTDB lineage: Bacteria > Pseudomonadota > Gammaproteobacteria > Burkholderiales > Burkholderiaceae > Cupriavidus > Cupriavidus pampae. The sequence continues at coordinate 283,508 of NZ_CAJZAG010000006.1, read as the reverse complement.
GCGACGGGTGAGCTCCGGCGCCGGGCGCCGCATAGTCATAGCCGCCCGGTGCCTGCTGGCCATACTGCTGGCCGCCATACGGCTGCGCGGGCTGACGCGAAGAGTGCGACGGATGCGGCTGGTGCGACGGATGCATCTGTTGCTGCTGGCCCGCCGCGGGCGACTGCTGATACGTACCCGGTGCTGCGCCATCCTGACCCGCGGGATGGGCGCCGGGCTGGCCACCCTGCGGCATATAGGCGGCCGAACGCCCCGAGGCGGCGGGATCGAGAACAAAGTGAACGCTAACCTGCGCTTCCCAGTACTCGCAGGCGAGGGCCGTGATGCGACCCGAAAATTGGCTCTTGACCCAGTCCAGCTTGAAGCGATTGGGCGCGGCGATCCTGAGCGCGTGCGCCTCCTCGTCGAAGGCGACGGGCGCCAACGGCTTGATCCAGGTCTTGAACTGTTGAGGCGTCAGTTCGCGCTCGAGCTGCGCGGCTGCCGCCTGCCAGAAATCTTGCATGTGTTCTTGTTGAGTGACCGTACCAAGCATCTCGGGTCGAGCTGCTCGGATACAGCACGGGTGCGGCGGCGTCCCCTTCACTTTCCGGGCCTCGCACCTGACGCCGATCCGCGTGATCGGCTCAAGACGGCGACACCGCGCCCACGACGTCGCACTTGCGCGTCAGGGGAAGCGGTATACCGATGGCAGAGGACCGGGTTGTACGTGCGCCACGCAACCCGTGTAGTAGTTGGACCGGGATTGTACCCCCCGGCCCGAGTTATCCACAAAGGATAAGTCTGTGGACAACTTGTGCAAATTCAGTGGATTGCTGTGCACAACTTGCGCCCAATGGGGTGATGCAAGACGCGTAAAACGGGCGATTTCTCCTTTAGAACAAAGGCTTGACCCGTCTCGCACGGCGCCGGAGGGCCGCCCGAGGCATTCCCGGGTTACCCACCGATAGATGTGGACAATGGCCGCGAGGTTGCCGATTAGGACTACCGCTTTCGCTGGCGCCGTACGTCGGTTTCCTTGACACCTCAGCAGAAAATCGGTTAAATGGCGGGTTCTGCGATGCGGCAGGGGATCACACGTGCCGGATGTCACGGTCATGTGGCGATCACTCTCCTTGCCAGCTTCCGCGTTGTTGGTCAGCGCGGATCGAGACTTCCTCAGCAGTAACTCGATATCGGCTTCGCGACTTTCGTGGTGCCCCTGTGCTTCAGCGCAGGTGTGAACGAATGCGAACCTAGTGCGAACCGAACATAGTGCGAACCACACGCGGCGGCCACGGCGCCCGGCCAGGCCGGCGCCCGGATAGCCCGGATCAACCAGAGAGTGCAACATGAAACGTACTTACCAACCTTCCGTTACCCGCCGCAAGCGCACCCATGGCTTCCGCGTGCGCATGAAGACCCGTGGCGGCCGTGCCGTCATCAACGCCCGCCGCGCCAAGGGCCGCAAGCGCCTGGCGATCTGAGGGCTGGGCGACCGGCTCGAACGGTGAGCCGGCGGATGACGTCTTTCTCGGAAGTCCCTTTCTCGGAAGGCAACTTCATCTGCCCGATCCCGTTCCTGCCTACCGCCTCGCACTCAGGATGGCCGGGAGCGCAGCCGCAGGGCGCAGCTTTTCGCTAGCTATGCACAGCGTGTCTACCCATGCCTTTCCCAAAGCCGCGAGGCTTACAAAGACGGATGAGTTTTCATCCGTTTTTGCTTTGCGGCCGCGCCGACGCAGCACGCACTTCGTGCTGTACGTGCTTGCCAATGGCAGGGACGAAGCGCGGCTTGGCGTCGTCGTCGGCAAGAAATTCGCGCCGCGCGCCGCGGAACGCAATCTGGTGAAACGCATGGCGCGGGAACTGTTTCGCGGCAGGCAGGACCAATTGGCGGGCCGCGATGTGCTGTTACGGCTACAGACGAAATTTCCGCGTGCGGAGTTCGCAAGCCGGGCGGCAATCCGCCGGGCCTGCAGCGCGGAGATCACCAGTTTGCTGGAGGTGGCCGCAAGGCCGCTGCCACCGACGCCCACAGCACCAGCGTCACCGGCCCCACCACAGTCACACCAGTCGTTAGCGTCTCCGCCTTCGGCATCCGGATCCGATCCCGATCCGAAGCCGGTGTCTTCCACGCCAGCGACGCCTGTCTGATGTCGACACCATGAAGCGAATCCTGCTTGCCCTGCTGCGTATCTACAAGATCGCGCTCAGTCCGTACCTGGGCTCGCAGTGCCGCTTCCTGCCGACATGTTCCGAATACGCACGCGACGCCGTAACCCTGCACGGCGCCACGCGCGGAAGCTGGATGGCCGCTTGCCGGCTCTGCCGTTGTCATCCTTTCGCACAGGGCGGGTATGATCCCGTGCCCGAGCCCCGAAACATGGGGAGCGCCAAGGCGCCCCGTACGAGCGCCGCGCCAGGCCAGCCGCCTGTCACGATTCGGCTTCCCCGACCCTGAATTCCTCCGACCATAGCGAGATATGGATATCAAACGCACCATCCTGTGGGTCATCTTCTCGATGGCCCTCGTGCTGCTCTACGACAACTGGCAGCGCGCCAACGGCCACGCGTCGATGTTCTTCCCGAGCGCGACCACGCAGCAGGCGCCGGCCGGTGCCGCGAGCGACGCCGCCGCACGCAACGACGTGCCGACGACCAATGCCGCCTCGGCAGCCGGTGCGCCGGGCGCGCCCGCGGCAGCTCCCGCAGCCGCGGCGCAGCCGACTGGCGAGAAGATCATCGTCACCACCGATGAAATGCGTGCCGAGATCGATACGGCCGGTGGCATCCTGTCGCGCCTGGAACTGCTCCGCGAGCTGGAGAAGGACGGCAAGCCGGTGGTGCTGTTCGAGCGTGACGCCACGCGTACCTACCTCGCGCGTTCGGGCCTGATCGGCGGCGATCTGCCCAACCACACCACCGTCTTCACGGCGGCACCGGGCCCGCGCTCGCTGGACGGCAGCGACAAGCTCAGCGTCGTGCTGACGGCGGACAAGAACGGCATCAAGTTCGTCAAGACGTACACGTTCCACAAGGGCAGCTACGTCGTGGACACGCAGTTCGCCGTGACCAACGAAGGCACCGCGGCGATCTCGCCGACGCTGTATCTGGAACTCGCGCGCGACGGCAGCAAGGTCGAGCAGTCGCAGTTCTACAGCACCTTCACGGGTCCGGCGGTCTACACGGACGCGGACAAGTACCACAAGATCTCGTTCGAAGACATCGCCAAGGGCAAGGCAACCGTGCCGAGCGCGACCAACAGCGGCTGGGTCGCGATGGTGCAGCATTACTTCGCCTCCGCGTGGATTCCGCAGACGGGCAAGGAACATTCGTTCTACGTTGAGAAGATCGACAACAACCTGTACCGCGTCGGCATCCAGCAACCGCTGGGCCAGATCGCGCCGGGTGCGACGGTCACCACCGATGCACGCCTGTTCGCCGGTCCGCAGGAAGAGCGCATGCTCGAGCAGATCACGCCGGGCCTGGAACTCGTGAAGGACTATGGCTGGCTGACGATCCTGGCCAAGCCGCTGTTCTGGCTGCTCGAGAAGCTGCACGGCATCCTGAACAACTGGGGCTGGTCGATCATCGCGCTGACGGTGCTGATCAAGCTGGTGTTCTTCCCGCTGTCCGCGGCGAGCTACAAGTCCATGGGCAAGATGAAGGACCTGCAGCCGCGCATGACGGCCATGCGTGAACGCTTCAAGGGCGATCCGCAGAAGATGAACCAGGAGATGATGGCGCTGTACCGCACCGAGAAGGTCAATCCGCTCGGTGGCTGCCTGCCGATCGTGATCCAGATTCCGGTGTTCATCGCGCTGTACTGGGTGCTGCTGTCGTCGGTGGAAATGCGCGGCGCGCCGTGGCTCGGCTGGATTCACGATCTGTCGGTGCCGGATCCGTTCTACATCCTGCCGGTCGTGATGGCCGTGTCGATGTTCGTGCAGACCAAGCTGAACCCGACCCCGCCGGATCCCGTGCAGGCCAAGGTCATGATGATCATGCCGCTGGTGTTCTCGTTCATGTTCTTCTTCTTCCCGGCTGGCCTCGTGCTGTACTGGGTCGTGAACAACATCCTGTCGATCGCCCAGCAATGGCAGATCAACCGCATGCTCGGCAAGGGCAAGGCGGCGGCAGCGGCGAAGGGCTGATTCTTCCTCCTTCATGCCTGACTGCAGGCATCTGAAAAACCCGGCTTCGGCCGGGTTTTTTGTTTGGCGGTCGGCGGGCGTATCCTTGGCGTCAATCCACGACAAAAAGGAAGCCGTCATGACCTGGTCCGCCCGGCAGTACACGCAATTCGAAGACGAACGCACGCGCCCCGTGCGCGATCTGGTTGGCGCGATTCCCACGCAAGCCGCCACACGCGTGATCGACATCGGCTGCGGACCGGCCAATTCCACCGAGGTGCTGGCGGCGCGCTTTCCCGCGGCCGAGGCCATCGGGCTCGACAGTGATCCGGACATGATTGCCGCGGCGCGCAAGCGGCTGCCCGCGCTGCGCTTCGACCTTGGCGACATCACCGGATGGCAGGACGAAGGCCCGTATGACGCGATTCTGGCCAATGCGGTGCTGCAATGGGTGCCGGACCACGCCACGCTGCTGCCGTCGCTGATTCGCAAGCTCGCGCCGGGCGGCAGTCTGGCGGTGCAGATGCCGGACAACCTCAACGAGGCGCCGCATTTGCTGATGCGCGAGGTCGCGCTCGAGGGACCGTGGGCGGCCAAGCTTGCGGCGGCTGCCGATGCGCGCACGCCGCTCGCGTCCGAACGCTGGTACTACGAGTTGCTGAAGCCGCTGTGCACGCGCGTGGATATCTGGCGCACGATCTATCAGCATCCGCTTGCCGGTGGCGCGGCGGCGGTTGTCGAATGGTTCAAGGGCAGCGGCCTGCGGCCGTTCCTCGCGCCGCTCGACGACGCCGAGCGTGCCGAGTATCTGCGGCGTTATGAAGCCGCGCTGGCGAAGGCGATGCCGGCGTTGCCTGATGGCACGGTGTTGTTGCCGTTTCCGCGCGTGTTTATCGTCGCCACGCGCTAAAGCGCGCGGCGACACGCAACGGCCATGTCGCGCCGCAACAGGCGGCTGGTGTACTGCGGCTACCCGCGTGACGGCGTGCCTCATCGCCTACACTTGAAGCGTCTCGCACGATCGTCAGACGATTTGTCAGCTATGGCAGAACGCAAACGACCCCGGCGTTCATCCGCCCGCCTGCGGCGCAGGATGCGTCCATTCGCTGCATTCGTGGCTCTGGCGGATGTGGGGCTTTGCACGGTGCGGGCGCACATCGAAGCGGTGCTCGCCGGTGGCGCTGGTGAGAATACCGGCGAGAGCGGCGATGGCAGTGATGTGAGCGACGGCAGCAACGTGGAGGCCATCCACGAGCTACGCGTGGCCGTGCGCCATCTGCGCGCGGTGGCCTGGGCGTTTCGCCCCGTGCTGTCCGACACCATCAATGCGCGCTGGAAAGCGGTGTTGCGCGATACCGCCAACGCCGGCAGCGAGGCGCGTGACTGGGATGTGTTCATCGCGGAGACCATTGCGCCCGCGCTCGAGCGCGAGCCCGGACATCCGCTGCTGCTGGCACTGCGCGAGACCGCACAGGCGCGGCGCGCGGTGGCGTATCGCGCCATGATGACAACATTGTCACGTGACATGCGCGCGCAGTTGGGTACGCTGGAGCGGGATCTGCGGCGCCTTGCCCGTGGCCGCGAGAAGGCAGACAGCAATCGTGGTGTCAGCGATGGCGGCAAGCGCCTCGATGCGTTTGCGCGTCGCCGCGTCGGCAAGGCGCGTCAGCACGTTCGCGAACTCGCACAGGCAGCACACGAAGGCCAGACCGGCGACGAGCGGATCGAACGCGTGCATCGCCTGCGCATTGGCAACAAGCGTCTGCGCTATGCAATCGAAGCGCTCGCGGACGTGCTGCCGCGGCGGCTGCGCAAGCGTCTGCACAAGAAGCTAGTCCGTCGGCAGACCGCGCTCGGCGCGGTGGTCGATGATGCCGTGGCCCGGCGACTGCTGTGTGAGTGCCTGGCCGATCTGCCAAAATACCGCCCATGACTGCTCCCTCGCTTCCTATCGCCGCCATCGCGACCGCGCCCGGTCGCGGCGGTATTGGTGTGGTGCGCGTATCCGGCCCCGATGTCGGCACGATCGCGCGTGCCGTATGTGGCCAGACACTCAAGCCGCGCCACGCCACCTACCTGCCGTTTCTCGATGCGCGCGGCGGCGTGATCGACCATGGCCTTGCGTTGTACTTTCCCGCGCCGAATTCCTATACAGGCGAGGAAGTGCTGGAACTGCAGGGGCACGGTGGACCCGTGGTCATGCAGATGCTGCTCGCACGGTGCCTTGAAGCGGGACGCGAGATCGGCCTGCGGCTGGCGGAGCCGGGTGAATTCACGCGGCGCGCGTTTCTCAACGACAAGCTCGATCTGGCGCAGGCTGAAGCGGTGGCGGACCTGATCGAGGCCAGTACCGAGGCCGCGGCCCGTTCGGCCGCGCGTTCGATGGAGGGCGTGTTCTCGCAGGCTATCCATACGCTGGTGGAGAAGGTGATTCATCTGCGCATGCTGGTGGAAGCGACGCTCGACTTCCCCGAGGAGGAGATCGACTTCCTCGAAGCTTCCGATGCGCGCGGCCAGCTGACGGCGATTCGCGACGCCTTGCATGGCGTGCTGAAGCAGGCAAAGCAGGGCGCGCTGCTGCGCGAGGGCCTGTCCGTGGTGCTCGCGGGTCAGCCGAACGTGGGCAAGTCATCGCTGCTCAATGCGCTGGCTGGCGCGGAACTCGCGATCGTCACGCCGATCGCTGGCACCACACGCGATCGCGTACGCGAGACCATTCAGATCGAAGGGATCCCGCTCCATATCATCGATACGGCAGGCCTGCGCGACGACGCGGCCGACGAGGTGGAGCGCATCGGCATCGAACGCACGTGGGAAGCGATCGGGCGCGCCGATATCGTGCTGCACCTCGTCGATGCCACCGACTACCTCGAGCACGGCCTGTCCGAGATCGACGATGCGATCGACGACCGGCTCAGCGGGCATCTGCCGCCGGGCTCGCCGATCGTGCGCGTGGTCAACAAGATTGACACCGCGCCCGCGGCCAGCGACACCATGTTCGGCGGCAACCGTCCGCACGTGGTGGTGGCCAACGGCCCCAATCCGACCGAGATCTGGATCTCCGCGCGTACCGGCGCGGGCATCGACCTGATGCGACGCGAATTGCTACGGCTGGTCGGCTGGCAGTCGGGCAACGAAGGCACCTTCCTCGCGCGCGAGCGTCACCTCACCGCCTTGCGCTGCGCCGAATCGCACCTCGACTGCGCTGCCGAACGCGCGGCTCAGCAAGCCCAGGCCCTCGACCTGTTCGCCGAGGAACTACGCCTCGCGCAGGAACACCTGAACAGCATCACGGGCGAGTTCACCAGCGACGATCTGCTCGGCACGATCTTTACGCGGTTCTGTATCGGGAAGTGAGGCACGCCTAGCGGTCGTGCCTCGAAGTGCCCGGAAACAGGCCACGAATGACGCCCAGGAATGCAGCCAACACGTTTATAGTCGTGCCGGTGGTCACGGCAATGAGGACTGCGTCGCTGAGAATCTGCTTTCCCGTCGCTCCGAAGACAATCGCCGTCGCGCTCATAACAAGAAACCAAAAACCAAGTCCAGTGACCGCAAGGCGATAAGCGCTAGCAGCATACGTCGCGCGGAGCTCCCGATTGGCACGCGCATCCGCAGCGCCTGAATCGCCACCGTCGTCGAGCAACTGCGGATCGTACTGATCCGCATCGGCGCGGGCGAGCTCAGCGGATGACTGGCCGTCTTCGGACTCGGTCCCCAACCTCGCGTTTGGCAACCCGATTGGCAGGGCATCACGACGGCTGCGCATGATCAGAGGCCCAGCGTCAGCGCTTCGTTCAGGATCGGACCGCCACCCCGGGTTGCCTGTCTCCAAGCTGTGCCGGGACGGCACGCGAGATCGGCAAGTTCCTTGTCCGTGAGCGGACCAAACACCCGGATGATGTCATCGACGAGGTCCCATGCGTCGAAATCGCTAGGCCGAAGCATGGGCTGCACGAATCGCTCCCCACCTCTCGTTGCGAACTCGTCGAGGATGCGCTTGCCGTGCTCCATGAACTCGAAATGGATCGACGGCACGAGTGGGCCTTCTCCCCATCTGCAGAACGTGTCAGCCACCAGCGCCTCGCCCGAGCGCTTGTAGTGCCATGACTGCGCATAAAACATCAGCAACTGAAGCTTGTCGAGCGTAAGGCCTCGTACTCGACCTTCCCGTGCACGTTGGATGAATGCATTGGCAAGTGCCATTGCGGAGTACTTCATCTTCCTCTCCTTTGACAGCGTCTTCTGCCTGCGGCACACGCGCTGCAGGCGAAGAGGGATTCTGTCATCACGCAAGAGGAATCGACGTCGTAGAAATCCGGAATCCTGTGTCAGTTTGTGTCGGCGCGGCTCAGCCGCGCGTGCCTTCCGCGTAAAGCGCCAACACGTCGGCGATGGCGCGGTTGCAGGGGGTGGGGACGCCCAGTTCGCGGCCGTAGGTGGCGACGCCGCCGCTGAGCCAGGGGACTTCGAGGCGGTTGCCGCGTTGCAGGTCGTGGTGCATCGACGAGGTCATGTCCGGCTGTAACGTGTCCGCGAAGGCGAGGCGGTCGTCGGCGAAATCTTCGGCGAGCGCGACGCCTTTGGCGCGGCCGACCGCCACGACTTCGCGCATGACGTCGTGCAGGAACGCGCGAGTCTGCGGGTTCTTGCGGATCGGGCCGATAGGCTGGCGGATGCTCGAGGTGGTGCCCGACAGGCCGACCAGGAATACAAACTTTTCCCAGATCGTGCGCGTGATGTCTTCGCTGATATCCGCCTGGAACCCGGCCCGCGCGCAGGCGGCGTGGAACGCCTTGACGCGCTCGCTCGCCACGCCGCTGAACTCGCCGAACACCAGCCGTTGCAGCGCGCCCTTGTACTCGATGACGCCGGGCTCGGCAATGACCGAGGCGATGTAGCTGACCCCGCCGAGGATGGCCTCCGCGGGCAGATGACGCCGCAGGATCTCGTCCTTGTGAACGCCGTTCTGGAACGACACCACGGCCGCGCCGCGATCGACCAGGCGCTTCAGCGTCGGGGCAAGCGCTTCGGTGTCCCACAGCTTGACCGCGATCATGATCAGGTCCGCCTGCTCCACCTGATCGATGTTCTCCACCGCGCGCACTTCGCGCAGATGCAGGTCTTCGGCGGCGCCGCGCCCTTCGCGCAGGCGCAGGCCGTGCTCGCGCATCGCGCGCAGATGGTTGCCCCGCGCGACGAACGTCACGTCGCATCCCGACGCGGCCAGTTTCGCGCCAAAGAACCCGCCGACGCCGCCGGCACCGATCACTGCAATCTTCATGGTCGCTCTCCACAGTTCCAGAGGTCTGGTGTGGGGAGACTATACTGCGGCGCCGCCCACGCTGCTGACGGCCGGGTGTTGGTTAAGCCACCGTGTTAAGCCACCGTGTTAGGCCACCGTGCGGCGTTGATGTGCCTCGTACACTTGCAGATGGCAGTACGCGGCCTGCGCGATCGGTGCGTCGTGGCCGAAGCCCACCGCGCGGCGCACGAGGTCGCCAATCACGTCGTCGGCCTCGAGGCGCGGCGCATGGTTGACGATATCGCGCGCCATCGATGCCATCCAGTCGAGGTTTTCGTCGAGCAGGCGCGCTTCCATCTGCGCGACCACCGCCGGCGGGATCGGGAAGCCTTCGGCCGTCGCCACCGCCAGGCTTTCGGCCATGGCGCGGCGCATCAATGCCTTGCCGTCCTGCGTGCGCGCGATATCGCTGACGGTGCCACGCATCAGGCAGGTCATCAGCGCGCCAGTGGCGATAAGCATCCACTTGTTCCACAGCGCCTGATCGATATTGTCCGAGAGGGTGCGCGAACCTGGCGTGGTCTGAAGCAGTGCGTGGAACGCTTCGGCGGCGGACTGCTGCACGGCGTCGCGCGCGCCGACGATCACGACATCGAGCTTGCCGTAGTGGCCGATCGCGCCATCGGCCTCCAGCATCGTCGCGATCTGCGACACGCCGCCCATCACGTGCGCGCGGCCGAAGCGGGCATCCAGTCGTTCGTACACGGAAAGACCGTTCAGGAACGGCAGGATGCGCGTCTGCGCACCGATCGCGGGCGCGATGGCGTCCATCGCGGATTCGAGGTCATAGCCCTTGCAGGCGAGCAGGACCAGATCGTACGCGGCAGGGTTGGCACGCACACCGGCGTCATCGATGGTGCGCACGGGGCGTTGGAACGCGCCCAGCTCGCTGCGGACCACGAGGCCGTCCTGCGCGAGCCGCGCGGCGCGCCCCGGGCGCACGAGGAAGGTCACGTCGGCGCCGGCTTCGATCAGCCGCGCACCGTAATAGCCGCCAATGGCGCCCGCGCCCAGTACCAGAATGTTCATGATGTCTGTCTCCTTGATCGTACGCGGCGTGGCGTACGCGTTGCTAGTCATGCCGTGATGGCCGTCACGCGATAATACATGACGAACAACTTTTATTCAGTGCGTTGACAGCACGCCGCGCAAGGCCGACCATCATGGTCACCATTGGGTTATTCAAGCTTGAAGCAGGAGAGACGAGATGCCACGGGTATCGAAAGCGGAAGCAGAACAGAACCGTGCCAATATTGAACAGGTATCCGCGCGCCTGTTCCGCGAGCAGGGCTTTCACGGCATCAGCGTCGCGGACCTGATGTCGGCGGCGGGCCTCACGCATGGCGGATTCTATGGTCATTTCGAGTCGAAGGATGCGCTCGCGGCCATCGCGTGCACACGGGCCTTTGAAGAATCGACCGACCGGTGGCGCAAGCGCATCGATAGTGCTCCCGATCGCGCCACCGCGCTCACAACCTTGATCGACAGCTACCTGTCCGCGCGTAGCCGCAACGCGATGGGTACGGGCTGCCCGATCGCCGCGCTGGCCGTCGACGTGTCGCGCGAAGCCGATGACAAGCCCGTGCACGAGGCCTTTGTCGAAGGGTTCACCGCACAACTGGCGCTGCTCGAGGAGGTCCAGCCGGGCGAGGATGCCGCCACGCGCCATACCGAAGCGCTCGCGCAGATGGCGCTGCTGGTCGGCGCACTGGTCCTCTCGCGCGCCACGCGCGGCCATGCGCTGTCCAATGAGGTGCTGGCGGCGGCGCGTGCGCAACTGCCGGGCGGCTAAAGCCCGGGTGCAGGAAGTCGCGGGGAGGAAACGTTTACACTGGCGGCCTTCGTCACGTTTCCGCTCGAGCAGGCTTCTTCGATGTTGAGTCGCACCCGTCAGATCCTCATTGCCATCATCGCCGTGGTCGTCCTCGGCATGCTTTGGTTTGTCGGCAATGAAGCCGCCATCGAAAGAAATGCCGAGGTTGCTCCCTACACCGGGCCCGGCAGCGCCCCGGCGACCGATCCCGCTGCGGCGTCCGAGGTGGCATCCAACCTCCCGCGCGGTATTCCGCGCGATGGCACGCTCGATCCGATCAGCATCGATCCGGCACGCCCGGCCGATCGCCTGCCCGTTTATCAGGCGGACACCATCCTCAACGACTACCGCGATAACACTGGCGCGGCGGACGATCGCTATCGCGGCCAGTACTTTATCGTCGAGGGCGTTGCCACCGGCATCCGCCGCGAGGGGAACGACGTGGTCGTCGAGATTCGTACCAACGACTACGGCAGTGTGGTGCGCGGGATCCTGTTGCCGCAGCAGATCTGCGGCCCGGGCACGCGCGCCTGCGAGGTGGAGGCGCGCGCGACCATGGTCCGGCGCGGCCAGAAGGTGGCCGTCGAGTGCACGGGCGCGGGGCTGCTGAACGGTGACACGCCGCTGCTTGCGGACTGTCTGCTGCGCGGCGGTGCCAACTAGGCACGGGTGCCGGGGGTTTTGCCGGGGGTTTTACCCTCTGTTCGCGCGATTGAAAGCGCGTCGGGACGCTTAGAGTAGGTGGGTATGCTGCCGGCGGTGCGCTCGGCCGCGCTGACACGCTCGAGAATACCCGCCAGGACACCCCGATGAAACGAGCCCTTCTTGTTACTGCGTTGACCCTGATGGTCAGCGCCTGTTCTACCTACGTGGCGGTAACGCCCGTGGATCGCCCCGATCAGTCCGATCCGCTGCGGGCGTTCCAGACGCCCAATGGCGTTCCGCAATACCGCATCGATGGTTCGCGCGTGATTGGCGCCGATGGCACGCTGGTGTGCGTGATCGCCAATACCGTCAATGGCAACGCCTACCTGAGCGCGTTCCGCTCATCGCTGCGCGCGCGCAACTTCGAGGTGAAGATGCTGCCGCCCGATTCGTCGATCGCATCGTGCCCGATTACCGTGTCTTACGCGGTGCAGGAGCAGACCTACTGGCTGCCGTTCGTGAACGCGGCCGATATCACCGTATATCGCAACGGCGAACGCGTCGGCAAGGCCGTGTACAACGCGAACCGCAGCGCGGGCGGTCTCAATTTCAGCCATCTGGTGCCGGCCGACCAGACCATCGAGATGCTTGTGGAAAAACTGTTCCCGGGTCTGAAGCCGCAACCGGCTCCGCAGGCGGATAGCGCGCAGCCTACGGCTGAACCCGGGCCTGCGGCCTGAGGTTGGTCACCCTCTCCCAGCGGGAGAGGGTCGCACCACAACCTGCCTCAAGCGAGGCGGAACACCTCTACGGCCTGCCGCAGTTCTTGCGCCTGATAATGCAGGCTCTCCGCGGCGGCAGCCGCTTCCTCTACCAGCGCGGCGTTCTGCTGCGTGGTGATATCCATCTCCGCCACTGCGCCGCTGATCTGCGTCAGGCCCTGCGACTGCTCGCGTGAAGCCACGCTGATATCGCCCATCAACGCCGCGATACCCTCGACGCGACGCACCATGTCGTCGATTGCGCTGCCCGCCTGCTGCACGGCCTCGTTGCCCGACTTCAGGTCCGTTACCGTGCGTTCGATCAACTGCTTGATCTCGCCCGCGGCGTTGGCGCTGCGCTGCGCGAGGCTGCGCACCTCGCCCGCGACCACCGCGAAGCCGCGGCCGTGCTCGCCCGCGCGGGCCGCTTCCACGGCGGCATTCAGCGCGAGGATATTGGTCTGGAACGCGATGCCGTCGATCATGCCGATGATATCCACCACCTGTTGCGCGTTGCGGTGGATATCGGCCATGGTGGTAACCACGCGGCCTACCTTGGCTCCGCCCGCGCGCGCGGCCTCGGCGGCGCTGGCCACCGCGCCGTCCGCATCGTTGGCGTTCTCGGCGTTCTGGCTCACGGTCGTGGTCAGTTGTTCGAGGCTGGCCACCGTGCGCTCCAGGCTGCCGGCCTGCGCCGCGGTACGCGCCGACAGATCGGCATTGCCGCTGGCGATCTGGCTCGTGCTGCCGGCGATCGCGCCGATGCTGGACCGTACCTTGTCGACAATGCCGGTCAGGCCCTGGCCGACGCCGTCGATCGCGCGCATCAACTCGCCGATCTCGTCACCACGCGCGCTGTCGAGGCGCGTGGTCAGGTCGCCCGCCGCGAGGCGCGACGCCGCGTTGGCCGCGTGGGCGAGCGGCTGGCTGACCATTCGCCGCAGCAGCCACCAGAACGCGGCCGATACCACGAGCGCGACCAGCAGGCCACCGATCAGGAAGCGGTTGCGGCTGGCCACAAGTTCGTCGCGCAGCGTGGCCATCGGCACCGAGCCGGCGATCAGCCATTGCCATTCGGGGTAGGTCACGAACGCGGTCAGCCGTTCGGTGGGCGGCTCGCTGCCAAGCGCGACGGTATGTGCGAGCGCGCCATCCTTGGCGGCGATCATGTCGCGCACCCAGGTCTTGCCCTCCGCATCCTTCGCGTCGAGCACCGACTTGCCTTCGCTGCCGAGCCGGTCGACCATCACCTTGCCCTGATCCGCGCCGGGCTTGCCATCGATCAGCATAAAGTGCCCGGTGCCATTGATCGTCTTGCGGCGAATGCGGTTCTTCAGCGAGGCGAGTTCGGCTTCGACGTTCACGCCGACGTACAGCGCGCCGACGATCTTGCCGCCGACGTCGCGCACGGGTTCGTACTTGCTCATGTACGGCTTGCCGAACAGCCAGGTGAGGGCGCGAAAGGAACGACCCGCGGCCACTGCGGCATAGGCGGCGCCCGAGCGATCGAGCACCGTGCCCACCGCGCGTTCACCGTCCTGCTTCTTGAGCGAGGTGGTCACGCGCACGAAGTCGTCACCGGTCCGTGCGAATACGGTGGATACCGTACCGCCGGTGGTGGCGAGGAAGCGGTCCGGCACCTCGAAGCTGTTGTTCAGTTGCAGGTCGCCGCTGCGGAAGGCTGGCGTCGGCTTGCCGGCGACCTCGATGGTCTGCGACGGGTCTACCGTGTACGGCCCCGGCAGGACCGCGGCAAAGCTCAGCATGAAGCGGTCGGCTTCCTGCAGCATGGTGTCGTCGAGTTGGCCGACCAGCTCGCGCAGCGTCTGGCTCTCGGCGACGATCGCGTCGCGCGCCTGCGTTTCCAGCTGGCGCATGCTGGCCAGCGAGATCGCTAGCGAGAACGCGCCGAAGGCGACAACCTGCACGACGAGGACGACAAGCGCGACGCGCGTGCCGATGCTCCAGTTGCCGGCGCGCTCCCGTGCGCGACCGACAGTATTCGGACGATAGATCGATAGTTCTGACAAGGGGGGCGCTCCGTAGAGTGGCCACACGCCATCCCGGCGCGTGGGTGACGCCTGCTCTTCGGGCCGGTCGTCACCGAAGCATTTACGGTTACTTGTCTCTACAGCTTTAGCGGTTATTGGAAAAAGGCTACAGATGGAATGGTTTTATATGTATTGCCTTGTATATGAGGCGTGGGCCCTCACCCTCGGCGCCTCTCCCCGGGGGAGAGGGGAGCAAAGATTGATGGGGGGCTGCGCCCCCCAAGGCCCCCGCCGAGAGACGCAGCGCGCAAGCGCGCGGGGCGCGGTAGGTTATTGAAACGGTCTAGAATCTGCGCATGCCCGCGTCCAAGCCTGCCGCCCACCGCACCCCCGCATATCCCGAGTACACGATCGACGAGCTCGCTCGGGTGGCGGGGACGACCGTGCGTAATATTCGCTCCTATCAGGATCGCGGGCTGATCGATCCGCCCGAGCGGCGTGGGCGGGTGGGCATTTACACGCAAACCCATCTGGGCCGGCTGCGGCTGATCAACCATTTGCTTGCGCGCGGCTACACGCTCGCGAATATCATCGAGCTGCTCAAGGCGATCGTCGAAGGGCACGACCTGCGCTCGATTCTCGGGCTCGAGAGCGCGATCAGCAGCCCGTGGACCAGCGAGGCGCCGCGGCATTACTCGTATCTGGCGCTCGCGCGCCTGTTCGGCCGCGCGGTGTCGCGCCCGGCACTGGCCAAGGCGATCGAACTCGGATTGCTCGAGCCCGATGGCTTTGGTTACCTCGCGCGCAGTCCGCGCGCGCTGATGGCCGGCGCCGAGATCGCGCGCGCGGGCTTTCCGCTCGAGGACGTGCTCGGCATCATCGACCACGCGCGCAGCCACTTTCAGGCCGTTTCCGATCGCATCGTTGCCATGGTGGTGCGCGAGCTCGATCGCTTCGGCGACGGCAATCTGCCGCCGCCGCAGGACGTGCCGCGGCTCGTCGATATCCTCTGGCGCATCCGCCCGCTGGCGATGGTGGCGGTGGAAACGGAGATGATGCGCGCGCTCGAGATCTCGGCCAACAAGTACCTGGGTGACCGCGTGGCCGCGATCCTCGAGCATTTGCACGATGCGCCGGCGCAAACGCCAGTCGCGGGATCCAAGCCTAAGCCCCGCGGATAGACGGCGCGCGCGGACTTGCCCCGGCGCGCACGGCGGTGTCCTCGATCTCCGCGATCAGCGGATCGATGCGCGCCAGCTGCGCGCGATTGTCCGCATCCCACGGATGAAACCCCGGCCGGAAGTAGTCGAGCCATTCGGGAATCAGCCGCCGCAGCACGCCCGGCGACCCCCACAGAAAGTTCATCACGCGCCCGAAGCCAGACAGCTTGTGCGGACACGTGTCATCCGCCATGACCAGCCGGATGTGGAATACGAAAACCAGCGCCCAGAACGTGACCGTGGTGGTGAGCATCGTGCCCGCCCGCAGCAGGTAGCGATACGGCCCAGGCTTCATCACGGCATTCCACACGTCGTAGGCCACGGCCTTGTGCTCGGTCTCCTCGAGCGCATGCCACGTCCACACCTGTCGGTAGCCTGGCTCCGAATCGCCCATATGACGCGCATCGGCCAGCAACCCACCCGCGAGCATCGCGGTGTAATGCTCGAGCGCAATCGTATGCGCGAGCTGCCACGACGGCGGCAGAACTCCACGCAACAGATTCAGCAGCCGCGCCACCGCATGGTCGAGCTTCGCAGCCGGCAGCCCCGCATCATCGAGCAGACGGTTGTAGAGCACGTGCTCGCGCGTGTGCATCGCCTCCTGCCCGATAAAGCCGCTGACGGCCTGCTTGAGCTCGGGATCGGTGATGCGATCACGATAATGCCGCACGCTATCCATGAAGAAGCGTTCGCCGGCCGGAAAGAAGATCGACAGCGCGTTGATGTAATGCGTGACATGGTGCCCCCGCTCATGCCAGTCGCAGATGCGCGCAGGTGGCAAATGGGGATGCACGTCGCGTCTGACCGGCATCATGATGAGGTCTCCTCGAGGAATGGCAGCAGGTCGGCCGCGACGGCGTGCGGATCCTCCTCCATCGGAATATGGCCGAGGCCCGCGTAGCGGCGCAACCGCGCGCCGGCAATGCGATCGACGAAAGCATCGGCGTGCGCGGGTGGAATCCAGCGATCGCGCTCGCCCCACAACACGAGCGTGGGCACGCGCATCGTGCGCAACGCCTCGGTCGGCAATGTGTCGAAGTCAAGCTTCGGCACCATGCGCCCCACCGCCTCGCGCACGCCGGCCGCGTGGAACAGATCGACATAGCGGCGGAACGTGGCCTCGGGAATGCGCGAGGCATCGCCATACACATCGCGCGTGGCCGCGCGCACGATCGCCTCGGGCAGCATCCACGGTGCCGACCAACGCACCGATGCATGGCGAAACAGATCGATCCATATCGGCAGCTTCATCGGAAAGCCCGCAGCGCCAATCAGCACCAGTCGATGCACGCGGGTGGGCGCGCGCACCGCGAGATCCCACGCGATCAATCCACCGAGCGAACTGCCGATCAACGTCGCGCGCGTGACGCCAACCGCGGCCAGAAAGCCATCGATGACATCGCGATAGACATCGATATCCATCGTCACGATGCGGCCATCCGTAGTTCGCAAAGGACCACCGAGCCCGAACGGCGGCAGGTCGAAGCGCAGCACGCGATAGCGCTGGCGCAGCATGGGCATCAACCCTTCCCACGTATGCAGCGAAGCACCAAACCCGTGGATCAGCACAAGCGGTTCGCCGTCGACGACGCCCTCGTCGGTGTAATGGATGCGCACGCCCATCGTGCCCGGCACGCGCACCTCCGCCCAGCGCGATTGCGGTAGCGCGTACCGCCGCGCGAGGGTCTCGCGCGAAACGTCGACGAGCCCGATGCGTCCCTGGCCAAACCACCGCGTGAACCAGCCCGGCGGTGACTGCAGTGTGCCCTCGCGCGGCAGGGCGGCGCTCATGCCCGCTCTCCATCGTGCGCGGGCGCCGACGCGCCGTTGCCAAGCAGCTTGCGGCGCTTACGCCGGGCGTCGCGCACCACCAGCGATTGGTACGCGGCTGGCAGCAGGCGCGCCATCGCATCGGCGGCCACGGCATCGGGGCCGATCAGCACGCGGCGCCGATTGGCGCGCACGCCTTCGAGGATCACGCGCGCGGCTTTTTCTGGCGAGGTGATGAAGAACTTCTCGAACTCCTCGCGACCCTGCTGCGCGTCGCGCACGAGCAGGCCGTTGACGCTCGGCGACACGCGGCTGGCGCGCGCAATATTGGTCTTGATACCGCCCGGATGCACGGTGGTCGCGGACACGCCGCAGTTCATCAGATCGAGCTCCTGGCGCAGCGCTTCGGTAAAGCCGCGCACCGCATACTTGCTCGCGTTGTACGCGCCCATGCCCGGCTGCGCGAACAGGCCGAACACGCTCGAGGTATTGATTACGTGCCCCTCGCCGCTCGCCTGCAGATGCGGCAGAAACGCCTTGGTGCCATGCACGACACCCCAGAAGTTGATGCCGATGATCCAGTCGAGATCGTCGTAACTCATCCCCTCGACGGTACTCGAGAGCGCGACCCCCGCATTGTTGAAGATAAGGTTCACGTAGCCGTGCGCGGCAGCGGTCTCGTCGGCCCACGCATGCACGGTGTCGCGTTGCGAGACATCGACGATGGCGCTGGTCACACGCAGCATCGGCGCGCTGCGCGACGCCACGCGGCCGACCTCGGCGACAGTCTGCGCAAGCGCATGGGCATTGCAGTCGGACAGCGCGAGATGACAGCCCTCGCGCGCCAGGTCCAGCGCCAACGCGCGGCCCATCCCCGAGGCGGCGCCCGTGATGGCCGCCACCTTGTCTCGAAATACCTTCACGCGGGTCTCCGTTCGTTGTTGTAGGCACCGTGAGGATCCAGCGGGTCGGACGTGTCGTGGACGTCCCGGGCGTCCCGGGCGTCCCGAGTCGCGGCGCGGCGCGGCCACGTCTCGTAGTCGTCCAGCCGGAAGGTTGCCGTCGCGCGCCGGAACTGAAACGTGAAACCGGGCCATAGCGTGGTGTTCCTGCCGCTGCGCGGATCGATGTACCAGCTGGCGCAGCCGCCAGCCGTCCATACCGCATGACCAAGCTTGTGCTGGATACGCGCATTGAACGCGCGCTGCACCTCGGGTCGCACGTCCACGGCATGCACCTCGCGCGCCTTCATATTGCGCAGCGCATCGAGGATGTAGGTCACCTGCGACTCGATCATGAACACCATCGAGCTGTGACCGAGGCCTGTGTTCGGCCCCACCACAAGGAACAGGTTCGGAAAGCCGGCGACGGTGGTGCCCAGGTAGGCCTGCGCGCCGTCGCTCCACGCATCGAGCAGATCGCGCCCGTCGCGGCCCACCACCACGCCGCGCGGCAGCGGGTCGGTGGCATGGAAGCCCGTGCCGAGGATGACGCAATCCGCAGCGCGCCGCGTGCCATCGCGCAGCACGATCGCATCGGGCTCGACACGCGCGATGCCCGTGGTCACCACGTCCACGTTGGCGCGCAATAGCGTAGGGTAGTAATCGTTGGAGATCAGCACGCGCTTGCAGCCAATCGTGTAATTGGGCGTCAGCGTGCGACGCAATGCGGGGTCGGGCACCTGACGCGCCAGATGCCGGCGCGCGATCCGCTCCACGGCCTTCATCAACCTTGGGTGCAACACGAAGCCGAGCACGCGCGCTTCGAGGGCCCAATACAGCCCCGTGCGCATCAGTGCCTGCGTGAACGGCAGATGGCGAAACAGCCAGCGCTCTCGCTCGCTCACCGCGCGGTCCGGCTTCGGCATGATCCACGGCGGCGTGCGCTGATACAGGTCGAGGGTAGCCACCTGCGGCGCGATCTCCGGCACGAACTGGATCGCGCTTGCGCCGGTACCGATCACCGCCACACGCTTGCCCGCGAGCGGATAGTCATGCCGCCACTGCTGCGAATGGAAGCAGGTGCCGGCAAAGGTTTCGAGGCCGGGAATGTCGGGGATCGACGCGCGACTCAGCCCGCCCATGCCCGAGACCAGCACGCGCGCGCTGATGCGTGCACCGTTGGCCATGTCGAGCCGCCACACGCCGGCCCGCTCGTCCCACAGCGCGCGGCGCAGTTCGTGGCCGAAGCGTAGATGCGGGCGCAGACCGAAGCGATCGGCACAACGCTCGAGGTAAGCGCGAATCTCCGGTTGCGGCGAGAACATGCGCGACCAGTCGGGATTCGGCGCGAACGAGAACGAGTAGAGATGGGACTGCACGTCGCACGCGCAGCCGGGATAGTGGTTGTCGCGCCAGGTGCCGCCCAGTGCGTCGGCCTTCTCGAAGATCGCAAAGTCCTCGACCCCGGATTGTCTGAGCCGGATGCCCATGGCGAGGCCAGCAAAGCCGCTGCCAATGATGGCGACGTCGCAATGCGCATCGACGGGCGTCGCGGCGGGACTCGGGGCGGGTGCGTTCATCGGGGGGGCGTCCGTGAAGGATGATCATCGATCTTGACATCGATCAATGTCATCATAGGCACCCCGCCGAGCGTTAGGTCAATGCCTCGACTTGAGGGATTCCTCTAGTCCGCCATCCCGAATCGGAAACATCTCTGGGATTCGACGCATTTGTCTGCCCCACTAGCATAGGGGGCAATCTGGAGTTGTCAGCATTCGCACTGACATTGCAGAATGTGTCACAACTGCTGCGAAACATCACAGCATGATGGGCGCGGTAGTCACCCTGTCGGGGGGCAGGGAGGAGAGGAGCGTGGCCTGGAATCGCTGGCACCGTTTCCCGCAAACCGAGGTTTCAAGCGGTTCTGCGGTAGACAGCGACCGGATCGGACCACGCGGACGGACGACCTTTGACCGGGCGATCCACCGTTCTGTCTCATTAGAGCAACTCTTCAGATATTTGGCTTGTGAAACGCCCGAAGCCGTCGCTAGGCTTCGTACAACCGTTTCAAGCAACCGTAAGCCGCAGAGCAACGGAGCCAAACGGTCGTGGATATTTTTTGCAGGGGTCCACAGCAGGAATCTTTTTGCGAGAGACACCCATGAAGACCGGCAGAAGCACGGCAGGTGACACGAAGGCCCGCATTCTCGATGCAACGGAGAAGCTGTTCATCGAGGTCGGCTACGAGGCGACTTCCCTGCGTCAAGTCACCTCGCGCGCCATCGTTAACTTGGCAGCAGTCAACTACCACTTCCGCAGCAAGGAGATGATGATGCAGTCGGTGCTTGGGCGCCGTCTGGATCCGCTCAACGAGCGCAGGCTCGCGTTACTCGACGCCGTCGAGGCACGCTGGCCCGGTCACGATATCCGCTGCGAACACGTGATGGGCGCGCTGTTCGTGCCCGCGCTCCAGATGGCGCGCGAGCCCGATATCGGTGGTCCTTCATTCCTGCGGCTGCTCGGCCGCGTGTATTCCGATACTTCACCGTTTATCCAGTCGTATCTGATCGGGCATTACGCGCCAGTGTTCGGCCGCTTCTTCGAAGCCTTCGGCCGCGCGCTGCCGGACGTGCCACGCCAGGAGCTCGGCTGGCGCCTGCATTTCGCGCTCAAGGCACTCGCGGGTGTGCTGGCCGGCGATGACCTCGGCAACCTCATGCCGACCTTCACGCAAGGTCAGCAGATGAGCGATGCGCATGTGCTCGCGCAACTGACGTCGCTGGTGGTGGCCGCCCTCAAGGCGCCCGCACCGTCGTCCGATCAGCTCGGCGCGCTGCAGGACGTGTTCGATATCGGCGAGGATCAGCATGCCGATGAGCGCGCCAAGCTCGAGCATATCGCCGCGTTGGCCGCTACCGTCGAAGACGAAGCACAGACCGTTGCCGCGGCCACCGCCGCCGCGGTGAACCGGGCGCGTCGCGGCTCGGCGCGCAGCGTGCGCAACGAGGGCACCGCGCGCTCGGCCACGGCAAGCATGGCAGTCCGCCGCGATCACTGCGCGCCATTCCCGAGCAACCCGCTCGACGACTGGATGCGCACGCGACCGCGGACGTAGTCGAGCTGTAGCTTCACCAGGCGGCCCCGGCCGGGGCCGCCTCCTCCCGATCGATCCTGATCTTCGTATCGCGAGAGCGAGGCGTGCGTGCGCGCGCGCGTCCACCGGCCGTCGTCACATCCGCAGTGGCTGTCCATAACAAGAACGAGGAGACACCCATGAAGACCCCCCCGATGCTTTCTTCTCTGTCATCTGCCTTGCCGTTGACGCTGCTCGCGCTCGCCGGCGGCATGCTCGGCCTTGTGGCCGCGCCACCGGGCCTCGCGCCTGAGGCGCATGCGCAATCGGCCGCCACACGCGCTGCCACGCCATACGATGCGCTGCCGGCCCAGCAACAGGCCGCGCTGTTCTCGAAGCAGACCACCAGCGGTGAACTGGCCGCGCTGCCCGACGATCAGTTGCTCGCCACCTTCGACGCGCTGAAGCCCGAAGCGCTGCTGCTGTGGGCACGCGCCGAGGTCAATCGCTATCCCGAGTACGAGTACGCGATGACGCGTCAGGAGCGGCTCAATGGCCAATGGCAGGACGTGCCCGCACGCATGCTGGTGCGCTATCGCCATCTGCCGCGACAGCTCTATGCCAAATGGTTGCCCAATGGCGTGCAGGCCGGGCAGGAGATCCTCTATGACGAGACCCGACGCAAGGACGAGATGTACGGCCACCTCGGCGGCATGCTCGGCTTTACCTCGATCTGGCTTTCGCTCGACGGCTCGCTCGCCCGCGCGCAGTCTAATCACACCGTGCGCGACCTCGGCCTGCAGTTCGTGGTGTCGATGCTCGAGCGCGATGCTCGAACGCTGCGCGCCGCCGGCCTCAGCGAAAAGTACAACAAGGCCGAGCTCATGCGCGAGCAGGGCACGCGCATGATCGCGCTGACGTGGGACCTGCCCGAAGGCGCGCCCAAGTATTACGCGAAGAAGGTGCAGCTGATGTTCGACCTCACGCATCCGTGGCCGCGCGTGGAAACCGCGTGGGATGCCGACGGCTTTATGGTCGAGAAGATCGTCTTCGAGAAAGCCGTGAAGAAGAACTTCGATGCATCGACCTTCGACGCCGCCAACAGCGAATACAAGTTCTGATCTCCAACGATTCCGCAGTGCAGTTCGTACGCATGCGCTCGCGTGCGTTTGAATTCGTCTTTGCACGCCTGCGTGCGTAGTTTGAACGGCACCGCGTCTGGCCGCGCGGCTACCGTCTGAATCGGGCCAGCCATGTTTGGAACGACCGCTCTATTGACGCTCGGTCGCGCCAGCGGCGAGAGTCCGAGCACCGAGAAAGATCCGGATATACCGGGTCGCCGGCATAAGAAATGGAGACACCATGAACCAGCCGACGCAGCGACGCCCGTCGTTTCGCCATGCATTCCTTGCCGCAACCGGGGTAGGTCTTTCGCTTGCACTTGCCGCCTGCGGCGGTGGTGACGGCGATCCCACCAGCTCTCCCGCAGCCGCGAATCAGCAATGCGCCCAGACCAACAGTTGCCCTGACTCGGGACCCGCGCAGAACCAGCCCGTGGCGGCACTGTGCCCCGCTTCGCTCGACTACGGCACCGTGTACACCGGTGGCTCCGGCGCCGGCGAGTTCGTGAAGATGCAGTTCGACACCACCGCGGGCACCTACCGCATCCAGATCATCGAGTCGGCAATTCCGAAGAAGCCCGGCGATGTGCAACCGACGCGTGCGGGCGTGACGCTCGAAGGTACCTTCACGCATCCCGACAAGCCGCTGCCCACGCCCGCGCAGAATGCATGCGCGTTGCAGCTCAAGACCGTTACCGCCTCCGATGGCGCGTCGCAGGCCATCATCGATCCGGCCAATCCGCCGATCGTGTTCGTCGGCAACGGCGTGGCTGGTGGCGGCATTCCGGGCGCGACCATCGCGTTCGACGGCATCTTCGGCATTGGCGTGATTCCGCCCAAGACGTTCCCGATCTATCCGGTGCTCGCGTTCGCGCAGACCGAGAGCGACTTCAGCAAGGTGGCCGGGTCGTACAACATGATCGGTTACCACATCGTACCGTCGGGCGCGTCGATCCTCGATGGCGACAAGTTCATCGCGGCGACCAAGACGTCCACCGAGACCATCAACGCCGATGGCACCTGCACGCCAGCGGCCGGTACGGACTGCTTCTCGACTGGCCAGCCGTGGAAGCCGCGCGCGCAGCACGACGGCGCGTTCGAAAGCACCAACACCGACAAGACGAAGCACTACCCGTACTTCTGGAAGGAATCGGTCACCACCGACCAGAGCAGCCAGGCCAAGGGCGTGCTCGTGATCGGCAAGCTCGAAGGCAAGCTCGTGCCGCTGGTCATTCGCGTCGGCTACGCGATCGCGGACCTGACCACGTTCGAGATCGTGATCGATGACGAGTCCGGTCTCGCGCTGCTCGCGCCCAATGTCAAGACCACCACCGCGGTGCTCAACGGCAGCTATATCGGTTCGGGCAGTGATCTCAAGTACGTGTCGTCGATCGTGCAGAACAACGTGGTGGCGCTGATCGATCCGCAGGACGCGTCGCTGCATCCGCTCGGCGCCTATCAGATGGACCTGACGCAGAACGCGCCGGGCTTCGTCAACACCGTCGATAACAGCGGACAGGCCGGCCAGATGATCACCAGTGGCCCCGTGTTCGCCCATCTGTATGGCGACCCCGTCAATCCCACGTTCCGCGTGAGTGTGGTGGCAAGTCGCTGAGCAATCCCCCGTCGTATCACCGCCCATTACAGAAGCGCCCGCAGGGAATCCCCGCACGGGCGCCCCACAAGGAGACTGGCCATGGAGAGAGAAGCCATGCAGCAGCATGCCGCATTGCGTCGCCCCTTTGACAACCGCGGCGTCACGCGCATCGCACAACGCTGGCTGCCGCGCGCGCTGCTCGCGGCGGGCACCGTGCTCGCGCTGGCCGCATGCGGCGGTGGCGAAGGTGGAGGCTCGTCCTCGGCCGCGCCGGCCTCGACCGTCGTGCGGCTGTGCCCGGCGACGGTCAACTACTCGACGCCATACCTCGGCGGCACCGGCTCAGGCGAACTCGTAAAGGTACAGATCGACACGAAGCAGATGACGTGGGCCGTGACGTTCCTCGACTCGTCGGTACCGCGCACCACGGGCACGGTACAGCCGACGCGCTCGGACACGACCAGCGGCTCCAACATGATGTCGGGCACCCTGACGCAGGAGACTGGCCTGCCCACCGACAAGCTCAACCAGTGCGCGTTCCGGCTCAATGGTGCGAGTCTCGATCCCGCGCGACCAGCGCGTCTGTTCCTTGGTGAAGGCGTGATGGGCGGCACGATCCCTGGCGCGCGCATCCAGTTCAACGGCGTGGCCGGTGCGGGCGCGGTGCCCGACACCACGTTCCCGTACTTCCAGTTCATCGGCTTCTCGCAGATCGAGAGCGACCTCACAAAGGTGGCGGGCAACTACAACGGCTCGGGCTTCCACGAGGTGCCGTCGAAGGGCTTCCAGTGGGTGGGGCAGGACTACCGCATGGCACTGGCGGCCGACGGGTCGTTCACCGTATGCGACAACGCGATGGGCGGCACGTGCCGGCAGAAGGGCAACAAGTTCACCGTGCATGCGAGCGGGGCGTTGCTGTCGACCAACTATGAGGGAGAGTTGCCACCGACGCTGGGCGGCACGCAGGGGCACGCGTACCTGATTGTCGGCAAGCTGCGCGGTGCGCTGGTGCCGGTGATGATTCGCGTGGGCTATGCGAACTCCTCGTTCACCAATCTGCAGCCGATCGGCGCCGACGACGAGATTGGCATCGGCATGATGGCGCCGGCGGTCTCCACCACGCAGGGCGCGGTCAATGGCGAGTATATCGGTGTGGATAGCGACTTCGAGTACCGCACGACGGCGCTCGTGGGACAGGATGCCGCGATGCTCGACCCGTTCCGTGCCTCCGATGCGACCCGCGCGATCGCGCTCAAGCTCGACTACTCGCAGACCATGCCGGGGGTTGTCACAACCTTGCGCAAGGACGGCACGGCGACCACGCCGGTCGGCAAGTTCATGTTCACGGGCGGCGTGTTCGGTTGTCTCGAAACGCGTAGCGGTTCGCCGTACTTCACCATCGGCGCATTCGTCGAATGAGCACCGGAGAGAAATCGATGAATGTGCAATCGCAACGGATGGGTCGGCTGACGCGTCTGCTGGCTGGCGTGGCGCTGTGCGCCACATGCATGACGTGCGCGGCGCCGGCGCTCGCGCAGAAGGCCGGCGACAACGTGGTGTCGGCGGGATGGTTCTATATTCAGACACGCGGTGTGAGTCCGCCGCTCACGACCAATGTGGTCGATGTGCCGATCAACTATCCGCTTGGTCTGCCGAGCACGTTCTCGGCGCCGGGCAGCGGCCTGTCGACGTCGAACGCGAGCACGCTCGGTCTGACGTTCAGCCACTTCGTCACGGACCATATCGCGCTCACCGGCGTCGGCGGCATTCCGCCCGAGTTCAAGCTGTATGGGCACGGCGAGCTGATTCCGCCGGGGCCGGCGGGCGCGCTGGGGCATCAGAGCCTGGGCGATCCGTCGCTGAACCCGATCATCACGCGCGCGCGACAGTGGAGTCCGGCAGCGATCGTGCAGTATCACTTTATGGATCCGGATTCGCGGTTGCGGCCGTTTCTGGGGGTGGGGGTGTCGTATAACTTCTTTACCGACATTCGCATCAATCCCGCGTTCGAGGCGTCGGTGAACAACAACCTCGGGGCGATTCTGGCGGCTGGCGCGGGCATTCCGGGGCCGACCAGCGTGCATGCGGATGCGTCGTCGTCGTGGGCACCCGTGTTCAACGTGGGGGGCACGTATAACTTTGACGAGCACTGGGGGGTAACGGCGGCGGTGACCTACATTCCGCTCAAGTCGACGTCGACGATGACGATCAAGGCGTCGGATGGGACGACGTTGTCCACATCGAAGACGAAGCTGGATCCGAAGCCGGTGATTTTCTTTATGGCGGCGACGTACAAGTTTTGAGGAGCGCCCTCTCCCAGGAGGAGAGGGCGTACGGCAGCTTACTGCACGGCGCTCTCGTTGAGGCCGCCGCCCAGTGCGCGGTACAGGTCGATCGCGTTGACCAGCCGCAACTGGCGCGCCTGCACCAGCGCCTGTTCGGCATTGAACAACTGCCGCTGTGCATCGAGCTCGTCCAGATAGCTCGCCACGCCCGAACGGAAACGCATGCGCGACAGTTCGAAGCGCGCGGCTTCGGCGTCGCGTTGCTGGGCCTGACCGGCTACCTGCTCCTCGAGCGTGCCACGCGCCACGAGCGCGTCAGCGACCTCGCTGAACGCCACCTGAATCGTCTTCTCGTAGTTCGCGATCTCGATGCTCTTGCGTACCTTGGCCAGCTCGAGATTCGACAGATTCCGGCCCGTATCGAAGATCGGCAGCACCAGTTGCGGCGAGAACGACCACGTCTTGGTGCCCGCATCGAACAACCCGGACAATGTCGGGCTCAGCGTGCCCGCATTGGCCGTCATCGTGATGCGCGGGAAGAACGCCGCGCGCGCCGCGCCGATATTCGCGTTGGCCGACAACAGTTGCTGCTCGGCCTGGCGGATATCGGGACGTTGCTCAAGCAGGCTCGATGGCAATCCTTCCGGAATGTCGCTGATGATCCGTTCATCGGACAGCTTCATCGGCGCGGGCAAATCGGCGATCTCGGCGAGCGGCTTGCCCACCAGCACCTCGAGCGCATTCTGCGCCTGCGCACGTTGCCGCGCGAGCTGTGCCGCCGCGACGCGTGCCTGGGCCACCAGCGATTCGTTATCGCGCAGATCGAGCGCCGACGTCGCGCCCGCATCGAAGCGCCGCTTGGCGAGGTCGTACGTACTCTGGCGCGCCGCCAGCGTGTCGCGCGCGATATCGTACTGTTCGGCCAGCGCACGCTCCGACAGGTAGGCCTTGGCGACTTCCGACACCAGCGAAATCTGCGCCGCGCGCCGCGCCTCTTCGGTGGAGAAGTACTGTGCAAGCGCCGCATTGGACAGGCTGCGCACACGCCCGAAGAAGTCGAGCTCGTACTGCGAGATGCTGAGCCCCACCTGATAGGTGCTACCGGTGAACGTCTGCGCGCCGCTCGAACCAGGCACGACCGACAGCGACGAGAACTGGCCGCGCTGGAATGCGGCATTGCCGTTGAGGGTCGGCAGCAGGTCCGCGCGCTGTATCTGATACTGCGCGCGCGCTTCCTCGATGCGCAACGCGGCAGTACGCAAGTCGCGGTTGTTGTCGAGCGCGGTGGCGATCAGCCCTTGCAGGCGCGGATCGCGGAAGAAGTCACGCCAGCCGATATCGGCCGCGCGGCGCGTCTCGCCGCTCTTCACCTCTGCGGCCGCGTAGCCCTCCGGCGCGGCCGGATAGGCCCCCGCGACGGGCGCGGCAGGGCGGTCGTATTTCGGCGCGAGCGTGCAACCCGAGAGCACGCCCGCCACCAGCAGCCATGTGGTCAGGGTCTTGGTCATGTCAGTTTTCCTCTTTCGGGTCCAGCCGCATCTTGTCGAGCTCCTGTTGGCGTTCGCTGCCCGGGAAGCGCTTGCGCACCACCACGAAGAACACCGGCACCAGGAAGATCGCCAGCAGCGTCGCCGCGATCATACCGCCCATCACGCCGGTGCCGATCGCGCGTTGGCTGCCCGAACCCGCGCCCGTGGCGATGGCCAGCGGCAGCACGCCGAGGATGAACGCCATCGACGTCATCAGGATCGGACGGAAGCGCAGATGCACGGCCTCCAGCGTCGCGTCGATCAGGCTGCGGCCCTGCGCCTGCAGGTCCTTGGCGAACTCGACGATCAGAATCGCGTTCTTCGCCGACAGGCCGATCGTCGCGATCAGGCCCACCTTGAAGTAGACGTCGTTGGGCATGCCGCGCAATGTCACGCCGATCAGTGCGCCGAGCACACCGAGCGGCACCACCAGCAGCACCGCCACCGGGATCGACCAGCTTTCGTACAGCGCCGCCAGGCACAGGAACACGATGATCAGCGACAGCGTGTACAGGATCGGTTCCTGCGCACCCGCCAGGCGTTCCTCGTACGACTGACCCGACCATTCGAAGCCGAAGCCCGGTGGCAGCTTGGTGAAATTCTCTTCCATCACGCGCATCGCTTCGCCAGTACTCTGGCCCGGCGCGGCCTGACCGGCGATCTTCACCGCCGGCATGCCGTTATAACGCTCGAGACGCGGCGAACCCATGATCCACTTCGACGTGGAGAACGCCGCGAAGGCCACCATGTCGCCGTTGCCATTGCGCACGCGCAGCTTGCTCAGGTCGTCGGGCAGACGGCGGTCCGCGCCTTCTGCCTGCACGATCACGCGGCGCACGCGGCCTTCGTAGATAAAGTCGTTCACGTACGACGAGCCGAATGCAATCGACAGCGTGGCGTTGATATCGGCCACCGACACGCCCAGCGCGCGCGCCTTCTCGCGATCGATATCGATGCGCAGCTGCGGCGCGTCTTCCTGGCCTTCCGGCCGTACGCCCGCCAGCACCTTCGACTGCGCGGCCATGCCGAGCATCTGGTTGCGCGCTTCCATGAGCTTCTCATGGCCCTGGCCCGTGCGGTCCTGCAGGCGGAAGTCGAAGCCCGACGAATTGCCGAGTTCCGAGATCGCGGGCGGGTTGAGCGGGAAGATGATCGCGTCCTTGATGAACGACAGCGCGCCGAACGCACGGCCGGTCAGCGCCTGCGCCGTTTCATCGGCACCGCTGCGCTCCTTCCAGTCCTTCAGGCGCACGAACGCGATACCGCCGTTCTGGCCACGGCCGAAGAACGAGAAGCCCGCCACCGTGATCATCTGATCGACGACTTTCGACTCCTTCTGCAGGTAGTAGTCCTCGATCTGCTTGAGCACGCCGATGGTGCGATCCTGCGTGGCGCCCTGCGGCAGCTGCACGACCGTGATCATGTAGCCCTGGTCCTCATCGGGCAGGAATGACGACGGCAGGCGCTGGAACAACAGCACCACACCGGCGACGATCAGCGCGTACAGAATCAGGTAGCGCGCCGAGCGACGGATCACGCGGGCGACGATGCCCTGATAGCCGGTGGACGCGCGCGCGAACGTGCGGTTGAACCAGCCGAAGAAGCCCTTCTTCTCGTGATGGTGGCCGGCCTGCACCGGCTTCAGCAGCGTGGCGCACAGTGCCGGCGTCAGCGTCAGCGCGAGCAGCGTGGAGAACGCCATCGACGAGACCAGCGACAGCGAGAACTGGCGATAGATATTGCCGACCGAACCCGAGAAGAACGCCATCGGGATAAACACCGCGACCAGCACCAGCGAGATACCGACGATGGCGCCGGTGATCTGGCCCATGGCCTTGCGCGTCGCCGCGCGCGGCGACAGGCCTTCCTCGCTCATGATGCGCTCGACGTTCTCCACCACGACGATCGCATCGTCCACGAGAATGCCGATCGCCAGCACCATGCCGAACATGGTCAGTACGTTGATCGAGAACCCGAAAGCCAGCATCGCGCCAAATGTACCCAGTAGCGCAATCGGCACCACCAGCGTCGGAATGATCGTCGCGCGGATGTTCTGCAGGAACAGGTACATCACCAGGAACACCAGCAGCACCGCTTCCAGCAGCGTCTTGATGACTTCCTCGATCGAGATCTTCACGAACGCCGACGTGTCGTATGGAATGCTGTACTCGTAGTCGGTCGGAAAATACTTGGCCAGCTCGTCCATACGCGCGCGCACGGCGTTGGCGGTGGCCAGCGCGTTGGCGGCCGGGGCCAGCTTGATGGCGATGGCCGAGGCCGGCTTGCCGTTGGTACGCGCGAGCGTCGAATAATCGGCGCCGCCGAGTTCCACGCGGCCCACGTCCTTGATGCGCACCGACGAACCATCGGGATTCACGCGCAGCAGGATGTTGGCGAACTGCTCGGGCGTGGTCAGCCGGCTTTCGGTGTTGACGGTCGCGTTGAGCTCGGTGCCCTTTGGTGACGGCGTGCCACCCAGCTCGCCGACGGCGACCTGGATGTTCTGCTCGGACACCGCAGCGGTGACGTCGAGCGGCGTCAGGTTGTAGCCGGTCAGCTTGGCCGGATCGAGCCACACGCGCATGGCGTACTCGGTACCGAACAGATCGGCCGCACCCACGCCGGGCACGCGCCGGATCGAGTCCACCACCTGCGCCGAGACGAAGTTGCCGAGCGCGATCGCGTCGCTATTGCCGGACTTCGACTGGACCGTGATGAACATCATGTAGTTGTTCCCGGCCTTGTCGACGCGCACACCCTGCTGGCGCACCTCCGCCGGCAGACGCGCTTCCACGCGCTTGAGGCGGTTCTGCACCTCCACCGAGTTCAGGTCGGCGTTGGAGCCCGGCGCGAACGCGATGTTGATCGTCGCAAGGCCAGTGGCCTCGCTCTGCGATTCGTAGTACAGCAGGCTGGGCGCGCCGTTGAGCTCCTGCTCGATCACCGTGGTGACCGAGTCCTCGAGCGTCTTCGCGGATGCGCCGGGGTACGTTGCCGAAACCGTGATGATCGGCGGTGCGATATTGGGGTACTGCGCGATCGGCAACTGCAGGATCGACAGCAACCCGCCGAGTCCGATGATCAGCGCGAGTACCCACGCGAACACCGGCCGGTCGATGAAAAACTTGGCCATGGAACTGGCTCCCTTCTGATTGGGTCAGGCTGCGATCAGCCTTGCTTGGCGGCGGCCGCGTCGGCGGTCTTGGGCTGCTGGAACGGCACGGCCTTGGCCGGCGCGCCCGCGCGGACCTTCTGCAGGCCTTCGACGATCACCTGCTCGCCGCCCTTGAGACCGTCGGACACCACCCAGCTGTCGCCCACCGCCTGCGTCGCCGTCACCGGCAAGCTGGCCACATTGCCGTCCTTGCCGACGACCATCACGCTGGCGCCCTGCGCGGTGCGGATCAGCGCGCGTTGCGGCACGGTCAGCGCGTTCTCGTCCACACCCTGTTCGACCTTCACGCGCACGAACGTGCCCGACAGCAGCTCGCGCTTCGCGTTCGGAAATTCCGCGCGCAGCGTGATCGCGCCGGTGGTCGGATCGACGGTCATGTCGGAGAACAGCAGCTTGCCGGTCTGCGCATACTCGCGATCGCTGCCCTCGACGAACAGGTGCACACGCGCGCCGCCGTTGACGGATTTGACCTCGCCCGCCTCGATCTGGCGGCGCAGGCGGGCCACATCGGCCGCGGGCTGCGTGAACGTGACCCAGATCGGATCTACCTGCTCGACCAGCGTCAGCTTGGTGGCCTCGCCCTTGCCGACCAGCGCGCCCTCGGTCACGAGGGCACGACCCACGCGGCCCGAGATCGGCGCGGTGACGGTGGTGTAGCCGAGGTTGATCTGCGCGGTGGTCACGGCGGCCTTGGCCGACGCGATGTCCGCGTTGGCCTGACCGGCAGCGGCCACGGCTTCGTCGTATTCCTGCTTGCTGACGGCATTGACGGCCACCAGCGGCTTGTAGCGCTCGGCCTTCTGGCGCGCGGACACCGCGTTGGCCTCGGCACGCTCGAGCGATGCCTTCGCGGACGCGAGCTGCGCCTGGTACGGCGCCGGGTCGATGCGGAACAGCACCTGGCCGGCGCGCACTTCACCGCCTTCGGTGTAGTTGCGCGACAGTACGATGCCTTCCACGCGCGCGCGCACTTCGGCAGTCCGCACGCCTTCGAGGCGGCCCGGCAGCTCGTTGATCACGGCGACCGGGCGCGGGGTGACGGTCACCACGCCAACTTCGGCGGGCGGCATGGCGCCGCCCTGCGGTGCCTTCTCGCCACACGCGGCGAGCGTCAGGACCGCGGCACCGGCGGCGAGATAGTGAATAAGTCGGGTCTGGCTCATCGATCACCCCATCTGGAGATTGGAATCTTGTGCTGAGTGCGGCGCGCCGTGCACGCGGGGCACCTCATGGACGGCGGCAGCGGTCGGCGAGGGCAGGCAACGCAGGCGGAAACATCAGGCGGGCAGCCGTCCGGGCTGAGAGAAGTGGCCGCCTCGTTCTGGCAGAAAGGGCAGCGTCATGAGTGGCCGGACGGCGAAACAGCGCGTAGTATATATACATTCAAGCATGTATGTTAAGTGTTTCGTCAAACATTGTTGGAGTCCCAGGCACATTTGCCCCAAGGTGGGGCATGGGAAACATGGTGTTGACGAGCACAAACGCTGCGGCCGGGGTACGATGCCGGCCGTCAACGCGGGATGACCGCGCCTTGATCGCGACGATGAGGGCATCAAAAACGAGGCACCAGGAAAGACATGGTCAGACGTACCAAGGAAGAGGCGCTGGAAACGCGCAACCGGATACTCGACGCGGCGGAAACGGTTTTCCACACGCGCGGCGTGGCGCGCCCGTCGCTCGCCGATATCGCCGAGGCGGCCGGGGTGACGCGCGGCGCCATCTACTGGCACTTCAAGAACAAGAGCGACGTGTTCGCGGCGATGGTCGATCGCGTGAACCTGCCTGTGGAAGCCCTCTGCGATCCCGAGCGGATCGCGCGGCATGAAGATCCGCTGGGTGGGGTGCGCGATATCTGCGCGTTCGTGTTCCGCCAGACCGTGGTCAATCCGCAGTGGCGGCGGATCTTCGAGATCCTGTTCCACAAGTGCGAGATGGTGCAGGACAACGGCGCGATCTTCGAGCGCCAGCGGCAATCGCATCAGGAAGGTATCGCCAAGATCCGCGAGCATCTGCGGCTGGCCACCGAGCGCGGGCAACTGCCCGCCGACCTCGACCTGGATTTTGCGGTCAATGCGTTCCACGCGGCCATCGGCGGCGTGCTGGCGCACTGGCTGTTCTGCCCCACCGACTTCGACCTCGCCGGCCAGGCCGAGCGCATGGCCGATGTGTTTATCGATACGCTGCGCTTTTCGCCGGCGTTGCGACACGGCTACGTCGCGCGTCCGCTTGCGGAAGCCGAACTCGATGCGGAAGTGGCTACGTTCTGCGAGGCGCAGGCCCGGCAGCAGTCGCTGGCGGAATAACGCTCAGCCGCGCAATCAACCCCGGAGAGCCTCGTTCCAGCGCGCGAGAAATGCACGCTTGCGCAAGGCGTCCTGCCCGGCCAGCAGGCCCGGCCCCACGCTGATTGGCTTGAGCGTGTAGCCAAGCCGCTCGGCTAGCGCCACCGGAGTCTGGCTGCTCTCCATATCGCTGCGAATCGTGTACAGCTGCGAGGTCGAGCGGGCCAGCAGCGCCTGTCCTTCACGCGAGATCAGGAAATCCAGCCACAGCCGCGCCGCATTGGGCCGCGGCGACTTGCGCGCGATAAAGGCCACGCGCGACATCACCAGCGTGTAGTCGCGCGGTGCGATCACGCCGATTTCCGCGCCGCGCTCCATCAGCGACAACGCATACGATCCCAGCACGTTGTAGCCGAGCACGAACTCGCCGCGCGCGATGCGCTCGATCATGTCCACCGACGACACCGACAGCTTCGCCTGCGCGCGGCCCAGCGCCTGCGCGAGATACCAGAACTCGTTGCCCATGCGCGCGTCCTGCTGCGCGAACAGATACCCGATGCCCGAGCGTTCGATGTCGTAGGTGACCACGCGACCGCGCCATAGCGGCCCGTGCTCCTGCATCAGCTGCGCCAGGCCGCTGCGACTGCCCGGCATCCGCGTGTCGCTGAAATGCCGGCGGTTGTAGACAATCACCGCCGGTTCGAA
The DNA here is from genome assembly GCF_914271485.1 of Cupriavidus pampae. Classification (GTDB taxonomy): domain Bacteria; phylum Pseudomonadota; class Gammaproteobacteria; order Burkholderiales; family Burkholderiaceae; genus Cupriavidus; species Cupriavidus pampae. The sequence goes on along the minus strand of NZ_CAJZAG010000006.1, from coordinate 249,180 downwards.
GGTGGTGCCCCACGCTTCGTCGCGCCAGACGGCCCAGCCCGGCAGCGCGGTGCGCTCGGGCGACTCGTAGCGTTGCGCATAACCGTCGTTGACGAGCTTGATCTGCAGATCCATCGCCGTGCTCCACAGCACGTCCGCGCAATCGGCATCGCGCGGCGGACGGCCGGCGCCCAGCCGCGCGGTCTCGGCCAGGAAGCGTTCGTGCAGATCGACAGTATTGAGATCGCGGTATTGCACGCGCACGCCCGGATAGCGGGCCTCGAAGCCATCGATCAGGGGGCGCACGATGTCGCTGTCGGTGGACGCGTACACGGTGACACCGCCCTCGTGCAGCGCGCGCGAGATGATGCCTTCGTACTCCGCCGGATAACCGGCTGGCGGTGCGCCCGCCGGACGCGAAGCCGTGCTCTGTGCGCGGGCCATGGACGGCAGCGCCGCCAGCATGGTGGCGGCGGCCCCCGCTTCGAGCAGGCGTCGCCGCACCGGCAGCACTGGATGCGCGGCGGGAGTCCGTTCGTTCGGCGGTACGGTGAGCGGCGTGGGCGGCGAGAGCGGCGTGAGCGACATGGCGGCAGGGGCGACACCCTTGGCGGGGCGGCGTTATTATAGGCGCCCCCGGACGCGTCCCGCATCCGGGTTGCCGACCGGGCGGAGGAGGCCCCGCATGCGCATCCTGCTGGTGGAAGATGAAGTGGAACTGGCCCGCTGGGTCGCGCGCGCGCTCGAGCAGGGCGGCTTCGTCATCGAACACGTGGCGGACGGTCTGCAGGCCGAGGCCCGGTTGATGGCCGAGGAATACGACACCGTGGTGCTGGACCTGCGTCTGCCCGGCAAGGATGGCCTCGCGGTGCTCAAGGCCATGCGCGGTCGCGACGATCGCACGCCGGTGCTGATCCTGACCGCGCAGGACACGCTCGACGAGCGCGTGCGCGGCCTGAACCTTGGCGCCGACGACTACCTGCCCAAGCCGTTCGCGATTGCCGAACTCGAGGCGCGCATCCTCGCGCTGATCCGGCGCAGCCGCGGGCGCGCGCATCCGCGCCTGCAATGCGGCGCGCTGGTGTTCGATGGCGAGACGCGCAGCTTTACGCTCGGTGGCGCGCCGCTTGCCCTGACGCCGCGCGAGTCGACGCTGCTCGGCGCGTTGCTCGCGCGCAGCGGTCAGCCGCTGACCAAGGCGCAGCTGCTCGACAAGGTGTTTTCGCTCGACGCCGATGTCAGCCCCGATGCAATCGAAGTGCTGGTCTATCGTCTGCGCAAGAAGCTCGCCGGGCATGGTGTGACGATCGTCACGCTGCGTGGCTTTGGCTATCTGCTGGAACCCGAGGCCGAGGCCTGACATGTGGCGCCGGCATCTGCGCGCGCCCGCGCGCTTGCCCTTGCGATTGTGGCTGCGTGGCAGCCTGCGGCGCCAGCTGCTGTTGCTGTTGGTGCCGGCATTGGTCGCGATCACGGCGATCGACTCCTGGTTCACGTACGACACGCTGCGCGATGCGGCCAACACGGCCTACGATCGTTCGCTGTACGGCTCGGTGCGCACCATCGACAATGCAATCGGCATGGCCGGCGAAAGCGTGCAGCTGTCGCTGCCCGACGCCGCGCTGGAGATGTTCGAGACCGCCGCGCAGACGCATGTGTTCTATCGCGTGTCGATCGAACGCGCGGGGGTGGTCGACACCATCACCGGCTATGACGATCTGCCGTTGCCCGCCGGGGCGCTCGTCAACAACGAACCGCGCTTCTACGATGCGACGTATCGCGACGAAGCGGTGCGCATCGCCGCGATGGCGCGACCGGTGTACCGGCCCGATGCGCATCTGCGCGTGATCATCCAGGTGGCCGAGACCGCCGAGCCGCGCACGGCGTTGATCTCGCGCGTGTGGCGTAGCGCGCTGGCGCGCGATACCGTGCTGATCGTGCTGTCCGCGCTGATCCTCGTCGGCGGCATTACCTATGTGCTGCGTCCGCTGGCGCGCGTGCGCAACGATGTGCGCGCGCGCTCGCCAGACGACCTCACCCCGCTCGCGTTCGACCATGTGCCCGTGGAAGTACGGCCGCTCGTCGACGCGGTGAACATGCACGTGGCACGCTCCGAGGCGATGGCCCAGGCGCAGGCGCAGTTCATCGCCGATGCCGCGCATCAGCTGCGCACGCCGCTTGCCATTCTCAAGACGCAGGCCGAATTCGCGCAACGCCAGCTCGCGCATCGCGGCGACCCGCAAGACGTGCAGGCCGCGCGCGAAGCGGTGGGTGCGATCGAGGCACAGCTTGGGCAGGCGGCGCGGCTGACCAACCAGCTGCTGGCGCTCGCGCGTGTGCGCCGCGACGGTGCGGTGGCAGTGGAGGCCGTGGACGTGATCGATGCGGTCGCCATCGCGGAGCAGGTGGCGCTCGACTATCTGCCGCTTGCACGCGGCAAGCAGCAGGACTTCGGCTGGGAACGGCCCGCGGGGTTACAGCTGCCGGTCCGCGCGGATGGCGCGTTGTTGCGCGAAGCCTTGGCGAACCTCGTGCACAACGCCATTCAATACTCGCCGCGCGGCAGCCGTATCACGCTCTCCGCGATGCGGGCGGGTGAGCAGGCGCTGCTGATGGTGGAGGACGACGGGCCGGGCATTCCGCATGACGAACGCGAGAAGGTATTCGCGCGCTTCTACCGTCGCGTTGGCCACGCCGAGCCAGGGTCGGGCCTCGGCCTCGCGATCTCACGCGAGATGGCGGCGCGTTTCGGCGGCAGCGTGACGTTCGAGGACGCCACGCAGGGCAAGGGCGTGCGCGCGGTGCTGGCGTTGAAGCTAGCATGAGGGCTGCCCTCACCCCCGGCCCCTCTCCCCGAGGGAGAGGGGAGAAAACAATTGGTGAATTAACCTTTCACCCTCTCCCCCGGCCCCTCTCCCTCAAGGGAGAGGGGAGCAAGACGCTGGTGTGCGAGCCATTGCGACCTCTCACGCAGAGAGAGAGGGGGCAAACAATACGGCGATCGCAGGTGAGCGCCACTACTTGCGCACCACCGCGTCCTCGCACGGGTCCTTGCGCGCGATGACGGGCACGCGGATGACGGCGTCGTAGCCGCTCGCCACCGTATTGCTCTCCTCGAGATAACCAATGCTGAGCACGGTGGCCTTGTTCCCCGCGATCCAGCGCGGCACGCCCAGATCGCGGCGTACGTGGCCATTGCCCGCGATCAGCACCGCGCCGCGCTCGGCATAGGGCTGCATCGTCGCGGCCATCATCGCGTCGCGCGCGGCCTGCGCGTTCAGCATGCCCGGCAGCATCTGGCGCGGGAACAACCCGCAGTGGCCCGCATCGAGTTCGGTCGACTGCGCGGAGACGAGATCGGCCGGCATCGGCTTGTCGAGACCGAGGGCTTTCTGCTGGCCGACATTGAACACGCTACCCAGCCCGCCGCGCACAATGCGGCTGGCGTCGGCACGCGACAGATTGGCCGCGAGCAGTGGCAGGTCGTATTGCAGCGCCAGCGCTACGACGGGCCGATAAAGCGGCCATTGCCACGCGTTGCCACTACCGGCAGCCTGTGCGATCACGTAGTCCGGATCGTCAGGACGCTCGCGCCGCGCGCGATCGAGATCACCCTGACGCTCGCGGTCGAACTGCTCCATGGCGATGGCCGGCCGCCAGCCGGCCTGCACCGCCCGCGTCAGCGCGTCGAGCCGCTGCTGCTGGCCTTCGGCGTTGTCGTGCACCTCACCCAGCAATACGTACGACTTGCCCTTGAAGGTCTTGCTGACGTCTTCAGGCGAGGGCGGCGTGCCGGCGCAGCCGGCCAGGACGAGCGCGCAGGTCAGCGCGATCATGCGAATACTCATGGTTTGCCGGTCTCCGGTACGGTCTCGGGTACATACACGATCGATCCATCCTTCATGCGATAGGCGACACCCGCCTTGACGCCGTCGCCGCTGCCCGGCTGGCCGGTACCCTGATAGCGCACGACCTTCTGCCCCTGGCGCGACACGATCTCCATATCGGGCTGACCGGGCCGCGTAATGACGGTGACGTCCTCGTGCGTGAACGGGTTCATCGGATTGCGCGCGATCGCGATCAGCAGCGCGGCGATAACCACCAGGAACACGTCGATCAGGTTCACCACCGACAGGATCGGATCGTCGGCTTCGCTCTCGTCGAGGAACTTCATGCGGCAGTACTCCGCGCGGCGCGCATGCGACCGAGCCACACGAGTTCCTCCGCCAGCCAGCGGCGCCGCACGTTGACCACCCAGAAGGTGATGCTGGCCGCGATCAGCGCGAGGATGACTGCCGAGAATGCGATGGTCAGGTTCTCGCCGACGTTGGCAAGGTCGCCACCGGACAGGCTCTTCAGGGCCGGCCCCATTGGAATCATGGTCGCCACGAGGCCCAGCATCGGCGCCACGCGCGTGGCGATGCGTGCCCGTTCGAGCAGCCGGTGCGCCGCCACGTCGAGCGCTTCGGCGTCGTCTTCGTCATGCCGCCGCGCCCATGCCACAAGCGCGTAGCCGCGCCCGCTTTCCATCGGGTGCCGCGCGCGCAGCCACGCCTGCATGGCAAAGTCGCCCAGCGCCCAGAACGCGTGGACGAACAGCAGGCCGATCAGTGCCAGGGTCGGGTATAGAAACAGCTGGCCGACCTCATACATGAGGGTTTCAAGCAAGGTGGGTGTCATGGCGTGGGATTCTAAGGCAATTATGTCGGGCCAAAAATGACAGGGGCCGCACAGTGGCGGCCCCTTCCTGCGTGCGGACGCGCGTACCTACCGCTGCGCCACCGCTTCCGCCTCGGCCAGCAGATTGCCTTCCGCATCCATCTGCAGCGGGCCGCTGCCCGAAAAGCGATCGAGCGCGAGGTAGATCACCGGCGTGATGAACAGCGTGATGACCTGCGAGAACAGCAGGCCGCCAACCACCGCGAGGCCAAGCGGCTGGCGCAGTTCGGCGCCCGCGCCAAGGCCGAGCGCTAGGGGCAGGGCGCCCATCACCGCCGCGAAGGTGGTCATCATGATCGGGCGGAAGCGCAGCAGGCACGCCTGCCGGATCGCCTTGCCCGGCGCCATGCCCTGTTCACGCTGCGCCGCGAGCGCGAAGTCGATCATCATGATCGCGTTCTTCTTGACGATGCCAATCAGCATCAGCACGCCGATGGTCGCGATCAGCGACAGCTCGACCTTGAACAGGAACAGCGTCAGCAGCGCGCCGATCGCGGCCGACGGCAGGCCGGCCAGAATCGTCAGCGGATGGATATAGCTCTCGTACAACACGCCCAGCAGCGTGTAGATGACCGCGATGGCCGCTACCAGCAGCACGATCTGCGTGGCCTGCGACGACTGGAACACCGCCGCGTCACCGCCCCAGCTCGGGAAGATCGAGTTGGGCATCTCCATCTCCTTGAGATACCGCTCTATCTTGGTCGAGGCATCGCCCAGCGCCGCGCCCGGGGCGAGGTTGAACGACACCGTGACCGAGGGCAACTGCCCCTGGTGATTGACCGCGATCGGGCCAACGCGCCGTTCGGTGGTCGCGAACGCGGAGATCGGCACCATCTGGCCCGTCTTGCTGCGCACGTACAGCTTGGAGAACGCGGTCTCGTCGGCACGGTCGAGCTCGGCGGCCTGCAGGATCACGTAGTAGTTGTCGATCGGCGTGTAGATCGTCGACACCTGACGTTCACCGAAGGCGGTGTACAACGCCGTGCGCACGTCCTGAATCTGGACGCCCAGCGCGTTGGCCTTGTCGCGATCGATCGTCAGCTGAGCTTCGAGACCGGATTGCTGCGAATCGCTGGTGACGTCGCGGAAGATCGGCTCCGCGCGCATCTTGGCCATCAGGCGATCGGAGTACGACTGCAGCTCGCCGGCCTTCACGCTCTGCAGCGTGTACTGGTAACGGCTCTTGCTCTGGCGGCCGCCGAGGCGCAGGTTCTGCACCGGCGAGAAATACACGGCGAGACCCGGCACCACCGACACGTCCTTGCGCAGCGACTCCACCACCTGCGGCATCTTGGGCCGCTCGCCGAGCGGCTTGAGCTCGACGAACATGCGGCCCGTGTTGATCGCGGGGGAGTTGCCGCCACCAATCGACGCCACCACCGACTTCACCGACGGATTCGCGCGGATGCGCTCGGCCGCGTCGCGCAGACGCGCGGACATCGCGTCGAACGAGATGTCCTGCGGACCTTCCGCATTCACCTGAATCTGGCCGATGTCTTCCTCGGGGAAGAAGCCCTTCGGGATCGTGGCGAACATCACGGCGGTCAGCACAAACGTAAGCGCCGCGATGCAGAGCACGAACGGACGGTGCGCCAGGCACCAGTCGAGTCCACCGGCGTACTTGCGCAGCGTCCAGTTGAACAGGTCTTCGAACCACTGCGTCGAACGCAGGCCGATCGACTGCTTCTGCGGTGCGTGGTGAACTGCCGCAGTGCCCACATAGTCGCCCGCCTTGTCGCCCGCTTTGTCTCCCGCTTTGCTTCCATATGCGTGCTGCGACTCATCGATCGGCACGTTCTCCGCCGATAGGAAGCGCGCGCACAGCATCGGGATCAGCGTCAGCGAGACCAGTGCGGAAACGAGGATCGCCAGCGACACCACCGCCGCGAATTCGTGGAACAGCAGGCCGATCACGCCCGGCATGAAGAAGATCGGGATAAACACCGCCACCAGCGAGATCGAGATCGAGAGGATCGTGAAGCCCATCTCGCGCGAGCCGATCAGCGCGGCCTTGAGCGGCGCCACGCCTTCCTCGATATGGCGCACGATATTCTCGAGCATCACGATCGCATCGTCGACCACGAGGCCCACAGCCAGCGTGATGGCCAGCAGCGACACATTGTCGAGGCTGTAGCCAAGTGCCTTCATCAGCGCGATGGTGCCGATCAGCGAAATCGGTACCGACACGGTCGGGATCAGCGTCGCAGCCGCGCGGCGCAGGAACAGGAAGATCACCAGCACCACCAGCGCGACGGTCAGCGCGAGCGTGAACTGCACGTCATGGATCGATTCGCGGATCGACACCGAGCGATCGTTGACCACGGCCACATTGACCGAGCCCGGCATCTGCTGGATCAGACGCGGTAGCGTGGACTTGATCGAGTCGACCACGGCCACCGTGTTGGCATCGGGCTGACGCAGCACGGTCAGCACGATCGAGCGTTCGTTGTTGAGCCAGCTGCCGGTCTTGATGGTCTCGACGCTGTCCTCCACTTCGGCCACGTCGGAGAGCCGCACGATCGCGCCACTCGGCTGGCTCGCTACGATGATGTTGCGGAACGCCTCGGCGTTGGCGAGCTGGCGGTTGGCCTGGATGGTCAGCGTCTGGCGCGCGCCGTCGAGCGTGCCCACTGGCGTGTTGGTATTGGCACGATTGAGCGCGACCGCGAGTTCGTCAAGCGTCAGGCCGCGCGCAGCCAGTGCGTCGGGCCGCGCGCGCACACGCACCGCAAAACGCTTCTGGCCGAGCACCTGCACCTGCGCGACACCCGGCAGCGTGGCCAGCGTCGGCGAGATCAGGTTATCGCCGAATGCATTCAGCTCGGCCAGACTCATCGCCGGCGAGTTGATCGCCAGCAGGATCACGGGGGCGTCCGCCGGATTCACCTTGCGGTACGACGGCGGCTGCGTCATCTCGATCGGCAGCGTGCGCTGCGCGCGGAACAGCGCGGCCTGCACGTCGACGGCGGCGGCGTCGATCTCGCGATCGTTGTTGAACTCGATCGTGATGCTCGAATTGCCGAGCGTGTTCGACGAGCTGATGACCGTCACGCCCGGGATCGTCGCGAACTGCTTCTCCAGCTGGATCGCCACGGACGCGGCCATGGTTTCCGGACTCGCGCCCGGTAGCGTGGCCGTAACCTGAATCACGGGCGAATTGAAGCTCGGCAGCGCCGCGATTGGAATCGTCGGGTACAGCACGATACCGGTCACGATGACGGCGAGACACAGCAGCACCGTCATGACGGGCCGGCGGATACAAAGCTCGGACAGCGTCATGATGTCAGTGTCCGCCGTTGCCAGCGGCAGGGGCGGAAGCACCGCCAGCCTTGCCTTCGCGCACCAGCGTGCCGGGCCGCAGGTTCTGCGTGCCTTCGGTCACCACGCGCGCGCCGGGCTGCACACCTTCGACAATCGCGGCGGCGGCGGTGGTCGCGACCACCTTGACCGGCACGCGCGCAACCTTGTTATCGGGCTGCACGACGTAGACGAAGCGGCCCTCGGGGCCGGTTACCACCGCCTGCGGCGGCACCGTTAGCGCGTTCTTGAGCGTCTGCACCACCGCGTTGACGTTGGCATACGTGCCCGGCCACAGGCGCGTTTCCTCGTTGTCGAACTGCGCCTTGATGCGGATGCTGCCGTATTGCGGATCCACCGTGTTGTCGATGAACGTGATGCGCCCGACCACCGGGGTCTTGCTGCCGTCGTTCGGCAATGCGGTCACCTTGACGGGACCGGTGCGCAAGGCTTCACGCAACGCGGCGAGCTGACGCTCGGGCAGCGTGAACGTAACGGCGATCGGCGAGATCTGCGCTACGGTGACCATCGATACGGCCGTAGCCGTCGGTGTAACCAGCGAGCCCGGGAACACGTTGATGATGCCGGTTCGGCCGCCAATAGTGGCGCGGATCGACCCATAACTGATGGCGACGCGGCTGGCCTCGATGGCAGCCTGGTCGGCGCGGATTGTCGCCTCGAAACCATCAACCTTGGCCTGTGCGGTGTCCACCGCGCTGCGCGAGATGAAATTACGCTCGAGCAATTCCTGGCTACGCGACAACGTGCGGCGCGCGTCGGCCAGGTCAGCCTGATCGCGCAGCAGCTGCGCGCGGGCGCGTGCCATGTTGGCCTCGTCCATGCGCGAGTCGAGCGAGAACAGCAGATCGCCCGGCTTGACGGTCTGGCCTTCCTTGATATGCACCGATTGGACCGTGCTCGACACCTGCGGCCGTACCTCGACGGTCTGCAGCGCCGTGACGTTGCCGTTGGCGTTGACCTCGAGCGGCACGTCGCCCTGCTGCACGATGGCAGTGGACACCATGATCGCCACCGGCGCCTTGACTTCATGCTTCGGCGCGTACCACGTCTTCCAGCCAAACCAGCCGGCGCCGCCGGCCACGAGTACCACGACTACCGCGATCCACGGCGAAGTCCGGCCGCGCCCCGTACCGGCGGCCGCGCTCCAGTTGCCATCGACAAACCCTTTGGGCTGGTCGATCCCGTCTGTTTTCATGTGAGGACCCTTCTCCACTGCGAACGTCAAACGCTGCTCCCCTGGCGGTCGGTAGCTTCTTGGAGCGACTTCGTCCGCGTGATTGCCCTATTTACGGCAAAGCATGTACGGTGCTGTAAATGCCTTGTATCGAATCTGTATAAGTACCGCGCCCGACCGTTTCAGGCTAGCGCGTCTTATTACAGTGCATTACATGCATCGGACGTGCCAACGCCGACCGCGTGCGCCTACGCGACGAAAACCGCGCATGCGTGCTGGCCGGCCGGGGGAGGGGCGTTGCACACCTTGTATTAAAAGGCAAACATATCAGAAAAGCACGCGCCGGCCATCCCTGCGTCGGTGGTTGATGTTTTCCACCGACACTTCACGGGGTCCGGGTGTCACTGATATGACGTCGCCGGCCTGAATCTCTCCAGGCTTGAGCACGCGCAGATAGACGCCGGTATTGCCGCTCTGCACCATATCTCGGGCCGCATGACCGTAGCCCATGGCGGCATTGAGCTTGGCGGAAGCAAGCCGTGGCGACGCGACCTCGAGCAGGACGCTGCCGATACGCAGGATATCGCCGGCCCAGAGCTCGCTTTCGTACAAACCTTGCACGGTCAGGTTTTCACCGAGCGCGCCAAAGCCGAGCGGTCGGTTGGACTCCGGCACCCTGGCCTCGCGCCGTATCGCGTTCCACCAGGCGTAGTGCTCGAACGGATAGAGATAGACCGCGCGGTCAGGCCCTCCGTGCACGGTGCGGTCGGCCTGCTCATCGCCGACCAGGCCCAGGCCATGCACCTGCACCGCGAGCGGACGCAGTTGGGTGCTAAGCGGATGCTTGCGAATCGCCGACAGGACAACGGCCTCGGTACCGCCGCCCGCCACCACCAGCGGCAAGGCGGTCCCCACGCTGATGGCGAGAACGCGGGCGGAATCGGTCATCGGGAACCCCCCGTGCGGGCGAATCGAAGATGACCCAGTGTAGCGACCGATTTGCGCGTTTGAATGTGGGGCAACCCACGCCCGCTCCGCAGGTGCGGGTTACCCCTGCCGCGCCTCAGCGCAACTGAACGCGCCTCAGCGCGACAGTGCCGGCGTCAGCGCCTTCGGGTTCGCGATGCTGTCGTGCTTGCCGGCCAGCACGTCCAGAATGTTCTGGAACGCGGTGCGGAAGTACAGCTCGTAACTGTCGCGCTCGACGTAACCGAGGTGCGGCGTGCAGATGCAGTTCTCCATGCGCAGCAGCGCATGGCCCTGCAGGATCGGCTCGGACTCGAACACATCCACCGCCGCCATGCCCGGCCGCCCGCGATTGAGCGCGGCAACCAGCGCGTTCTCCTCGATCAGCTCGGCGCGGCTGGTGTTGACGAACAACGCGGTGGGCTTCATGCGCTGCAGATCCGCCAGCCGCACGATGCCGCGCGTCTCGTCGTTGAGCCGCAGATGCAGCGTCAGCACGTCGCTGTCGGCAAACAGCTGCTCGGCGGACTCGGCCACGTTCAGGCCATCGTCGCGGGCCGACTGCTGCGAACCCTCGCGGCCCCACACCAGTACGTTCATGCCGAACGCGCGGCCGTAACCGGCCAGCAGCTTGCCGATCTTGCCGTAGCCCCAGATGCCCAACGTCTGCCCACGCAGTACCTGGCCCAGGCCGAAGTTCGGCGGCATCGTCGTGGACTTCAGGCCCGACTGCTGCCACGCACCATGCTTGAGACTCGCGACGTACTGCGGAATGCGACGCTGCGCGGCCATGATCAGCGCCCACGTCAGTTCGGCCGGCGCTACCGGCGAACCGGAGCCCTCGAGCACCACCACGCCACGGTCGGTGCAGGCCTCGAGGTCGATATGCCCGCCCTGGCCGCCTACGCGGCCGGTCTGGCTGATGATCTTGAGCTTGGGCAGCTTTTCCAGCAGCTGGCGCGTGACACGGGTCCGCTCGCGGATCAGCACGAGCGCTTCCACATCGGACAGGCGTGCGGCCAGCTGGCCCACGCCCTTGACGGTGTTGTTGAACACCTTGACATCGTGGCCTTCCAGCAGCGCGAAGCACGGCAGCTTGCGCACGGCGTCCTGGTAATCGTCGAGAACGGCAATCTTCATTGGTGACTCTTTGACTTCAGCAAGGCTTGGTGCGCGCGGCAACAGAACCGCGGCGCGCCGGACAGTATGGTTGGCATCCAGATCCACGCAGCAAGCAGGCATCGACATTACACGAATCGCCTCTGGCGATGCTGCGCAGCAAAAAACAGCGGGGTGCAGCAGTGGTATCCTTGCCCGCTCCTGACGGCAATGCCCGATGGTTGAGCCTTGCTCCCATTGCGCAATGTCGCCGGACAAAGCCACGCGGAACCCTCGGACGGGCGAAGCGCAACTGTATCGCAGCCTTACGAAGTGCCGCGATCTTTTGCTCGGAATTCGCCGCCGTGGAGTTGTAACGGGATGTGACGATTGCGATGCGATGTGCATCATGCCAAACACCCGCGCGGCTTTGACTGAATTCTTTAGTCGCTTTGGAGCACAACATAATGAACCATCCCACAATGCAAGGCACGCCGGCTCTCAATGTTCCGGCATGGGTCAAGCACCAGAAGCTCATCTCCTGGGTCGCCGAGATCGCCGCGCTGACCAAACCCGACAACATCTACTGGTGCGACGGCTCGCAGGAAGAGTACGACCGCCTGTGCGATCTGATGGTCGAGGCTGGCACGATGCAACGCCTGAACCCCGCCAAGCGCAAGAACTCGTTCCTCGCGCTGTCCGATCCGTCGGACGTCGCGCGCGTGGAAGACCGTACCTTCATCTGCACCGACAAGCAGGAAGACGCCGGCCCCACGAATAACTGGACCGCGCCCGCCGAGATGCGCCAGACGCTGAATGGCCTGTTCGACGGTTGCATGCGCGGCCGCACGCTGTACGTGGTGCCGTTCTCGATGGGCCCGCTCGGCTCGCCGATCGCCCACATCGGCGTGGAGTTGTCCGACTCCCCGTACGTGGCCGTCAACATGCGCATCATGACCCGCATGGGCCGTGCCGTGTACGACGTGCTCGGTACCGAAGGCGAGTTCGTGCCGTGCGTGCACACCGTGGGCAAGCCCCTCGCCGCTGGCGAGAAGGACGTGCCGTGGCCGTGCAACCCGACCAAGTACATCGTTCACTTCCCCACCACGCGCGAGATCTGGTCGTTCGGCTCGGGCTACGGCGGCAACGCGCTGCTGGGCAAGAAGTGCTTCGCGCTGCGGATCGCCTCGACCATGGGCCGCGACGAAGGCTGGCTGGCCGAGCACATGCTGATCCTCGGCGTGACCTCGCCCGAGGGCAAGAAGTACCACGTGGCCGCGGCATTCCCGTCGGCCTGCGGCAAGACCAACTTCGCGATGCTGATTCCGCCCAAGGGATACGAGGGCTGGAAGGTCACCACGATCGGTGACGATATTGCGTGGATCAAGCCGGGCCAGGACGGCCGTCTCTACGCGATCAACCCCGAAGCCGGTTACTTCGGCGTGGCACCGGGCACGAGCGAGAAGACCAACTACAACGCGATGGCGACCCTCAAGGAGAACGTCATCTTCACCAACGTCGCGCTGACCGACGATGGCGACGTGTGGTGGGAAGGCATGACCAAGGAAGCGCCCGCGCACCTGGTCGACTGGCAGGGCAAGGACTGGACGCCCGCCATCGCCAAGGAAACCGGCGCCAAGGCCGCGCATCCGAACGCACGCTTCACCGCACCGGCATCGCAGTGCCCGTCGATCGACGACAACTGGGACAACCCGGCCGGCGTCGCGATCGACGCGTTCATCTTCGGTGGCCGCCGTTCGACCACGGTGCCGCTGGTAACCGAAGCGCGCAACTGGACCGAAGGCGTGTACATGGCCGCGACCATGGGCTCGGAAACCACCGCGGCGGCAGCCGGCCAGCAGGGCGTGGTGCGCCGCGATCCGTTCGCGATGCTGCCGTTCTGCGGCTACAACATGGCCGACTACTTCGGTCACTGGCTCGCGCTCGGCAAGAAGCTCGAGGCATCGGGCGCCAAGCTGCCGAAGTTCTACTGCGTGAACTGGTTCCGCAAGGACGAGTCGGGCAACTTCGTGTGGCCGGGCTTTGGCGAGAACATGCGCGTGCTGTCGTGGATGATCGACCGCGTGGAAGGCAAGGGGCAGGGCGCCGAGCACGTGTTCGGCACCTCGCCGCGCTATGGCGACCTGAACTGGAACGGTCTGGACTTCAACACCACCCAGTTCGACCAAGTGACGTCGATCGACGCTGACGCATGGAAGCGTGAGCTGGCGCTGCACGAGGAACTGTTCACGCAGCTGAAGCACCATCTGCCGCAGGAACTCGTCGACACCAAGGCCGCGCTGGAAAAGCGTCTCGGTTAAGACACTGCATGATAAAAAACGGCCCCTTCGGGGGCCGTTTTTTATGGGTAGCGTCGTCTAGCGATACAACACCTCCGGCAGCCACAGCCCGATGCCCGGGAAGACATACAGCAGCACCAGCGCGACCAGCTGAATCGCCATGAATGGCAGCATGCCGACGAAGATCTGGTTCAGCGTCACGTGCGGTGGCGCCACGCCCTTCAGATAGAACGCGGCCATCGCTACCGGGGGCGAGAGAAACGCGGTCTGCAGATTCAATGCGACCAGCAACCCGAAGAACAGCGGATCGATACCGAAGTTGTCGAGCAGCGGGATGAAGATCGGCATGAAGATGATGATGATCTCCGTCCATTCGAGCGGCCACCCCAGCAGGAAGATGATCACCTGCGCGAGGATCATGAACTGCACGGGCGTCAGGTCCATCGACAGCACCCACTGCTCGACCAGCGCCTGTCCGCCCAGCAGCGCGAACGCCGCCGAGAAGATCGACGAACCGACGAACAACCAGCACACCATCGCGCTCGTCTTCACGGTGAGGAACACCGAGTCGCGCACCACGGCGTAGTTGAGTTGCCCGTACGCGGCGGCCAGCACCGCGCCACCGAGCGCGCCCACCGCGGCGGCTTCCGTCGGCGTGGCCAGACCGAACACGATCGACCCGAGCACCGCGATGATCATCACCGCGAGTGGGAAGAACGACGACAGCAGCAGCTTGAAGATCTCGAGCCGCGCGAAATTGAAATACCAGTAGAACACCACGAGCCCGAGCGCGACGACGGCCAGCATGATCCAGAACCACTGCGGCACCGGCGTGGGCGGGGCTTCGGCCGCGGGAGGCTCGACCACCGGCGTAGACGCGATCGGCGCCACGTCCTGCGGCGTCACCGGCTTCGGTGTGGCAATGGGCGGCGGCGCCAGCGCCTCGCCTTCGCTCGGCGGCGCCTGCAGCGAGTCGAACGATGACGACTCGTTGCTATCGATCATCGCGCCCATCTCCACCGCGCCGTTACCGACGGCCACGTTCTTTGGCGCCGTGGCGACCGCGTACATCAGACTCATCAGGATGGCGGCCACGATCGCCGGCGACAGCACCACGCCGAGCTGCCGCATCACATAACCCATCGGCACGTCGGCATTGCGGCGACCCTTGAGCGCGCCGAACAGGGCCGGCAACGCGCGCTGGCTGATGCGGTCGCGCAGCGTCGATGCGAACGTCGACAGCGGGATGCGACGCTCCTCCGCCGATAGCGGCGGTGCCAGCGACGGCTTGATCTTCGCGATGATGATCGCGTAGAGGATGTACAGCCCGGCCAGCATCAGCCCCGGAAAGAACGCCCCGGCATAGAGCTGCACCACCGACACCCCGGCCGTGGCGCCATAGACGATCAGCAGCACCGAGGGTGGAATCAGGATGCCGAGGCAACCGCCCGCAGTGACGGCACCGGCCGACAGCTGCGTGCTATATCCCGCGCGCAGCATCGCCGGAAACGCGAGCAGGCCCATCAGCGTCACCACCGCGCCGACGATGCCGGTGGCCGTGGCGAAGATCGCGCACGTGATCAGCGTGGCCACGGCGAGCGACCCCGGCAGCCATGCGAGCGCGAGATGCAGGCTGCGGAACAGTTTCTCGATCAGGTTCGCGCGCTCGACCAGATAGCCCATGAACACGAACAATGGAATCGAGATCAGCACGTCGTTGGTCATGACCGCGTACGCGCGCTGCACCATCAGATCGAGCGTCTGCTGCACCGCGATACCCGGATCGGCGTGCCGGTAGGCGAGCCAGGCGAACAGTACGCCCATGCCCATCAGCGTGAACGCGGTGGGGAAGCCGAGCATGATCGCCACCACGATCAGCGCGAGCATCAGCAGCCCGAGATGGCCGTTGGTCCACATCGACGGCGCCGGCATAAACCACGCGACGGCGCCAACGATCAGCACGATCAGCGTGAGGCCGAACCACAGTTCCTTTCTCATCGCGTGGTGCTCTCCAGTTTCGATGCGTCCTTGTTGCGGTCGTCACCATCGGGTTCAGCCGTGCGCGCGAGCACATCGCTCTTGCCCACCATCTGCTTGAGCTTGTCGACATCCACCTCTTCGACATCCTCTTCGCGACGTGGCCAGTGACCGTATTTGAGGCACAGCACGCAACGGATCACCTCGGCCAGCCCCTGCAGCAGCAGCAGGGCACCGGCCACGGGAATCACGGCCTTGAACGGATAGATCGGCGGACCGTCGGCGGCAATCGACGAATGCTCGTTCTGCGCGAGCGAGTCCTGAAAGAAGTCCACGCCGGCCCATGCGAGCGCGATCACGCCCGGGAAGAAGAACAACAGGTACAGGACGAGGTCGATCCCGGCCTGCCCGCGCGGCGTCAGAAAGCCATACAGGATGTCGCCGCGCACATGGCCACGCTTGGCCAGCGTGTACGCGCCGCCAAGCATGAACAACGCGCCGTACAGCATGTTGCTCGCGTCGAGAACCCATGCGTGCGGGGTGCCCAGCGCGTAGCGCGAGAACACCTCGTAGCTGATCATCAGCGTCAATCCGATGATCAGCCACGAGGCGGCCTGTCCCACCAGGGTACTGATCTTGTCGATACCCAGCAGCAGTGTTTGCACGAGGCCGCTCCCGGTGTGTCAGCCGCTCTTCTTGGTGGCGAAGTAATACGACGAGGCCATGCGGTAGTCGACGTTGGTATCGTTCTGCCAGCGCGTGCTGCGCTGCGCGAACGCCTTCATCGAGTCGTTGACCTTCTTGAACATCGGGTTCTCTTTCTCCTTGCGCGCGACAATCTCGTCCCAGATCTTCAGCTGCGCCTGCAGCACCGAGTTGGGCGTGGCGTAGAACTTCACACCTTGCTCCTGCAGCGCCTGGTAGTCCTTGGAGTACCGATCGATCGCCTTCATCGACATCTCCGCGGAACTGGCGTCGACGGCGTTGGCGATGACCGAGCGCAGCTTCGGCGACAGCGCGTCGTAGCGCTTCTTGTTGAACAGCACCTCGAACTGCTCCGAGCACTGATGGAAGCTGCGCAGCATGCAGACCTTGGACACGTCCGGGAAGCCGAGCGCGCGATCGGAGCTCGCGTTGTTGAACTCGGCCGCGTCGAGCAGGCCTCGGTCCATCGCGGGCACGATCTCGGCGCCGGGCAGCGCGTTCACGGCGGCACCAAGGCCCGTGAAGATGTCGATCGACAGCCCGACCGTGCGGAACTTGAGCCCCTTGAAATCCTCGGGCTTGGTAATCGGCTTCTTGAACCAGCCGAGCGGCTGCGTCGGCATCGGCCCATACATCAGCGACACCACGTCGAGGTTCAGACTGCGGTAGATCTCTTCCTGCAGTTCCTTGCCGCCGCCGAACTTGTGCCAGGCCAGCAGCATGTTGCCATCCATGCCCCACGCGGGTCCGGACCCCCACAGCGCGAGCGCCGAGTTCTTGCCGTACCAGTACGCGATCACGCCGTGGCCGCCGTCGAGCGTGCCCTTGCTGACCGCGTCGATCAGGTCGAATGCCTTGACCACCGCGCCGGCCGGCAGCAGTTCGATTCGGAGCTCGCCGCCGGACATGTCGTTGACCTTCTTGACGAAGTCACCGGCGAACTCGTGGAAGATGTCCTTTGTCGGCCAGGTGCTTTGCCAGCGCATGCTGATCGGCCCTTGTGCCTTCACGATCGAGGGAAAGCCGAGTGTGGCCACGCCGGTGGCCGCGGCCGCGGCGCCGCCGAGGAAGTTACGGCGCGAACCTGCCGCCGTGTGTGGCTCCACGCGCGGCTCCACGTGTGGGTCCGCGCCCTGAACGCTCTGAACGCCCGCGACCTTGCTGCCTTTGCGCCTTGCTGCCATGACTGTCTCCCCTGCTGTTGGTTTGGACCGACACGAAATGCCTGGCCGTCGTCGTGCCGCGCCAGCCATGAGCCAGCGCCGCCATCAGACGTCAACAATGGAACGGAAGGAAATCGGTGCGAGGCGCATGACGCATCGTTCTTCGACGATGCGGGGAGACATTAGAGGCAATCTCCACGGCCTTTAGTTGTATTGATCTTAGGAAGCCTGCATCACGTCAACAATGTAGGGATTACCCTTCAGGCTTGTCCGGCCTCGCCATCGGTGCCCAATTGCTGCACCGCATACTTGACGAGTCCCGCGCGGCCCTCGATGCCTAACTTGCGCTTGAGGTTCAGGCGATGGGTCTCCACCGTGCGCACGGAGACGCCAAGCTGCGCGGCGATATCCTTGTTGGCCAGGCCACGGCCGATACCGTTGAGGATGTCGCGCTCACGCGGCGTGAGCGCATCGAGCGGACTTTCCGACTGCGCGGCCATCGCGCGCGCGATACGCGCGCTGTAGAACACCCGGCCCGCAAGCACGGTCTGAATCGCGGCGAGAAGTTCGTCGGCCGGCGCGTCCTTCAGCACGTAGCCGCGCGCGCCCGCGCGCACCGCCTGCCGCACGTACTCGAGGTTGTCGTGCATCGAGACGATCAGCACGGCCAGCTCCGGATAGAGATCATGCAGCGCGCTCGCCAGCGCGATACCGCCCATGCCGCGCATGCCGATATCGGTGATCACCAGTTCGGGTCGGTGCGCCTCGTCGGCCTGCGCGAGCCACGCCAGCGCGGCCTCGCCATCATCGGCTTCGCCGACCACTTCGAGCCCCGGTTGCAGTGTCAGATGCATGCGCATGCCATCGCGCACCAGCGCATGGTCGTCGATCAGCAGGACGCGGGCCGGCGTGGCGGCTTCCGAAAACACATTCATGACGGCGAGATATCGGAGACTGCGGAAGAAGAAGCGGAAGACGACGCTAACGACGATGGCGGCGCGAGCGGCAGCGAAGCGACGAGCCGCGTGCCGGCAAGGCCCGACGCGATGTCAAACGAGCCGCCCTGCGCGGCCATGCGTTCGCGCAGGTTGCGCAGGCCGATGCCGCGATTCGGATCCAGCTGCATGCGCGCGACGTCGAAGCCCGCGCCATCGTCGCGCACGGTCAGGCGTGTGGCATCGGCGGCAAAGTCCAGCGTCACGAGCACGCGATGCGCATGCGCGTGGCGCTCGACGTTGGTCAGCGCCTCCTGCGCGATGCGGAACAACGCGGTGGCCTGCTCGTCGGACAGTTCGCGCGGCGTGCCATGCAGCGTCACATCGACCTGCAACGCGCTACCTTCCTGCATCTCGCGCGCCAGATGCTGCAGTGCCGCGAACAGGCCGAGGTCATCGAGCAGCGCGGGGCGCAGATTGCGCGCCACGCGGCGCACTTCGTTGAACACGGTATCGAGGCGGCTCAGCGCCATGCCGAGCACCGGCACCACCGACGCACTCTCGGTGGGCGCGATGCGCAGGCGGTTGGCGGCGGTCTCGAGCACCAGCTTCACCGACACCAGCAACTGGCTCACGCCGTCATGCAGCTCGCGCGACAGCCGCGCGCGTTCCTGTTCCTGCGATTGCACCACGCGCTGCGCGAGTTGCCGCAGCTTGGCATCGGCCTCGCGATGCTCGCTCACGTTGAGGGCGAGTCCGCTTGCCGCCACCAGCAGAATGCTGATGCCCGCGATCACGCCGATCCACGCCATGGTGTCGCGAATGTCGATCGCCGCGCGCGCGTCGAGGCGGCGCAGCGTCTCCTCGACGTCGTCGAGGTAGATACCGGTGCCGACCATCCAGTTCCATTCGGGGATGGCCACCACATAGCCGAGCTTTGGCGCCACCTGCTGCGACGACGGCTTGCGCCACAGGTACCGCACCGAGCCGCCGCCCTTCGACGCGGCCGCGATCAGCTTCTGGATCGTGAGCGCGCCTTCGGGGTCGCGCATCAGCCACAGGTCCTGCCCGACGAGTTCGGGCTGGCGCGGATGCATGAGGTTGCGGCCCTGCAGGTCGTACAGGAAGAAGTAACCGTCTGGACCGTAGTCGAGCCGTGCCAGCGCCTCCATCGCGGCCTCGCGCGTGGCGGCGTCTTTGCGGCCTGAATCCACCATCGGCTTGATCGTGCTCTGCGCGAGTTCCACGTAGTGCCGGAGCTCCATTTCCTTGCTCTGGAGGTAGGCGGCTTCGACCAACGCGTGCTCATGGCGCGCGAGCGCGGTGGCCTGATAACGCACGGCCAGCGCGATGCCGAGCATCGCCACGGCGAGCGGCGCGACGGCAAGCAAAAGTATCTTCTGGCGCAGTTTCATGATGAGCGGGGGTAAACACCGACACCCGCAAGGCCGCATGTCATCGTCGACCTGCGTAGTACTACGCAGGCACGTTGCGTAGTTACGCGGTTGTGTGGGCAAGGGGCGGGTATCAATACTACACGCCGTAAAAAGAGGAGACCTTTCACACATGAACCGCATCTCAGAACACCTCATGTGGCTGGCCGTCGCCGTCATCGGCGCGTTTGCCTTCGCCACGGTCGCGCTGTCGCGCGGGGAGGCCGTCAGTGCGCTGTGGATCGTGGTAGCCGCGATCTGCATCTACCTGATCGCCTACCGCTACTACAGCCGCTTTATCGCCGACAAGGTGATGCAGCTCGACCCCAAACGCATGACGCCGGCCTGGCGCCATAACGACGGCCTCGACTACGTACCGACCAACAAGGCGGTGCTGTTCGGCCACCACTTCGCCGCGATCGCCGGTGCCGGTCCGCTGGTCGGCCCCGTGCTGGCCGCGCAGATGGGCTATATGCCCGGCATGCTGTGGATTCTCGCCGGTGTGGTCTTTGCCGGCGCGGTACAGGATTTCATGATCCTGTTCATCTCCACGCGCCGCGACGGCCGCTCGCTGGGCGACCTCGTCAAATCCGAGATGGGCACCGTGCCCGGCCTGATCGCGCTGTTCGGCTGCTTCATGATCATGATCATCATCCTCGCGGTGCTGGCCCTGATCGTCGTGAAGGCGCTGGCCGGCTCGCCGTGGGGCACGTTCACCGTGGCGGTGACGATTCCCATCGCGCTGTTCATGGGCATCTACACGCGCTACCTGCGCCCGGGCCGTATCGGCGAAGTGTCGGTAATCGGCTTCGTCCTGCTGATGCTCGCCATCATCGGCGGCCAGTACGTGCACGACAGCGCCACGCTCGCGCCGCTGTTCACGTACGACGGCAAGGCCCTGACGTGGATGCTGATCATCTACGGCTTTATCGCCGCCGTGCTGCCCGTGTGGCTGCTGCTGGCACCGCGCGACTACCTGTCGACGTTCCTGAAGATCGGCACGATCATCGCGCTGGCCATCGGCATCGTGATCGTCGCGCCTGAACTCAAGATGCCCGCGTTCACGCAGTTCGCGCAGGGCAACGGTCCGGTGTGGTCGGGCAACCTGTTCCCGTTTCTCTTTATCACCATCGCGTGCGGCGCCGTTTCGGGCTTCCACGCGCTGATCTCCTCGGGCACCACGCCCAAGCTGCTGGAGAACGAATCGCACGCGCGCTTTATCGGTTACGGCGCAATGCTGGCCGAATCGTTCGTCGCGATCATGGCGCTGGTGGCCGCTTCGGTGATCGAGCCGGGCGTGTACTTCGCGATGAACAGCCCGGCGGCCGTGATCGGCACCACGCCGGAAGCGGTGGCAGCGGCCGTATCCTCCTGGGGCTTCGTGATTACGCCGGACGTGCTGGTGCAAACCGCCAAGGACGTCGGCGAGCACACCATCATCTCGCGCGCGGGCGGTGCCCCGACGCTCGCCGTCGGCATCGCGCACATCCTGCATCAGGTGGTGGGCGGCCAGGCCATGATGGCGTTCTGGTACCACTTCGCGATCCTGTTCGAGGCGCTGTTTATCCTGACCGCCGTCGACGCGGGTACGCGTGCCGGCCGCTTTATGCTGCAGGATCTGCTGGGCAGCTTCGTGCCGTCGCTCAAGCGCACCGAGTCGCTGCCGGCCAACCTGATCGCCACGGCGCTGACGGTAGCGGCCTGGGGCTACTTCCTGTACCAGGGCGTGGTCGATCCGCTCGGCGGCATCAACACGCTGTGGCCGCTGTTCGGCATCTCCAACCAGATGCTGGCCGCGGTGGCGCTGGTGCTGGGCACGTGCGTGCTGGTCAAGATGAAGCGCGGCAAGTACGCGTGGGTCACACTGGTGCCGACCGTCTGGCTGCTGATCTGCACGCTGACCGCCGGCTGGCAGAAGCTGTTCCACGCCGATCCCAAGATCAGCTTCCTGACGCACGCGGCCAAGTTCAGCGACGCGATCGCGCAGGGCAAGGTGCTCGCGCCGGCCAAGTCGATGGAACAGATGCACCGCATCGTGTTCAACGACTACCTCGACGCCGGCCTGTGCGCGCTGTTCATGTTCGTGGTGCTGTCGATCGTCGCGTACGGCTTCAAGACCGCGTTGCAGGCCCGTCAGGCCGCGCGCCCGACCGACAGCGAGACGCCGTTCGAACCGCTGCCCGCGGCGGCTTCGGCGCAATCCTGAACGGAGACCGGCCATGCTCGAGCAGATCGGTACCATGGGACGTTATCTGGGCCAGTCGCTGCGCCTGATGGTCGGCCTGCCCGACTACCAGACCTACGTCGCCCACATGGAGACGACGCATCCGGACCGCGCGCCAATGACGTACGAGGAGTTTTTCCGCGAACGGCAGGAAGCGCGCTACGGCGGCGGGCAAGGCAAGTGCTGCTGAAGGAATGGTGAGCTGCGGCTGAACCCCGACTGATCTGGTAACCTGCTCGCCCGGCATCACGGCGGCCCTCTATAGGGGCCGCCGTTGTTTTTTTGTGTGGACATCCATGCGCAAAGCGGCGCGGAAACAACGTTTCTGGGGCAGGGTTACAGGGCTTACACCCCGTTACAGCAACGAATTGGCTCGTTCTCTACACTCCGTTCCAGACAATCAATTAAGGAAAATACGATGTCTATCAAGACCGTTCGCAACCTGAGCCTGGCTCTGATTCTTTCGGCTTCCGCACTGCCGGCCCTTGCTGGCGGCGACCTGAACAATGCACTTGGCGGCGGTCTCGGCGGCGTGGCCGGCGCGGCAGTCGGCGGCGCGCTCGGTGGCAGCACCGGTGCCGTGATCGGCGGCGCGGTCGGCGGTGGTGCCGGTGGCGCCATCACGTCGAACAAGCGCGAGCGTACCGGCGCGATCCTCGGTGGCGCGCTGGGCGGCGGTGCAGGCACGGCAGCCGGCAATGCCATGGGCGGCCGTACCGGCGGCCTCGTCGGCGCGGGCCTGGGCGGCGCGGCAGGCGCGGCGCTCGGCGGCAACGTGTCGCGCAGCAACTCCTACGACGACGATCGTCGCAACTACAAGCGCAGCAAGCATCGTCGCCATCACCATCACGACTGATGTGCCGATGCGCTGACGCGCCGATACACTGATGCGCGGCGGTGAACAGATCGAGGGGGCCGTACCCATTGGGTACGGCCCTTTTTCATTGTGCTGCGGCGCGCCACCGGTATTAGGCCTTCTCCGGATATGCATAAACCGGCCGATCTACAATGATTGATTGTGATTTCAACAATAAATCACGCGGATCGTGTAAAAGTCCACGGTAGATTCGGGAGACTGTGTCATGGATCGGCTTCAATCGATGCGCGTGTTCGCCAGGGTAGTGGAACTTGGCAGCTTCGCCCGTGCGGCGCAGCAATTGGAAATGTCCAATGCCGTCGTCACGCGTTATGTGGCCGATCTCGAGAGCCATCTCGGTACCCGGCTGCTCAACCGCACCACGCGCAGCCTGTCGCTGACAGACGCCGGCGAAACATACCTGCAACGCTGCAACCAGATTCTCGAGGATGTGGAGGAGGCGGAGGCGGTGGTCACCGCGCGGAGCCAGTCACTGTCGGGCACGCTGCGCCTTGTCACGCCAGTGATGTTCGGCCTGCATCTGCTGCCGAGTATCCTTGCGCGCTTCCAGCAGCTCTATCCCGATGTGGTGTTCGACGTGCTGCTTTCCGATCGCAACGTCGATATCGTCGAGGAGGGCAGGGACGTCGCGGTGATGCTGTCCGATCTCGGCCTTGGCTCACACCTCGTGGCACGCCCGCTGATCTCCGCGGAGATCATCCTGTGCGCTTCGCCCGGCTATCTGCGCGAGCATTCGCCGCTGCGCCATGCGCACGACCTCACGCATCACCGCTGCATCGCCATGCGCCTGCCCAACGCCGAGCATGAATGGACGCTGTCGGGTCCCGAAGGCGAGGTGACCGTGCCGATCCGCCCGGGCCTGCTATGCAGCAATGCCGAGCTGGCCCATCAGGCCGCGCTGGCCGACATGGGCATCGCGATGCTGTCCTCGTACCTGGCGAGGCCCAATATCGAGGCCGGCCATCTGACCCATATCCTGCCGCAGTACCAACTGCCCCGGCGCGATGTGAGCGTGGTCTACCCGAGCCGCAAGTTTCTGCCCACAAAGGTCAGGGCGTTCATCGACTTCCTGCTCGAGGAAGGCAAGCAGCGCGCGGCGGAAGCGGAAGCCCGCAAGCGCGCGAGCGCGCTTGCGGGCGAGGGACGCTGACGCGCCTTACTTGATCGTGAGCTGGCCCGTGGCCGTGCAGTTCAGCTCGAGCCGATTGCCGAACCACTGATCGACGCCCACCGAGCTCAGCACCTGACCGGCCTGCGGGTAATCGATGCCTGGTCGCACCGTGAATCCCGTGACCGGCGACGTCGGCGTTGCACCGTTCGCGTCGAGCTGAGCCACGATGTACGTCGTCCCGACGTTGTTGCATTTGACCTTGATCGACTCGCCATAGCCGCCACTGGCGCGGTCGCTGCCCGGCGTGAAGAACGATTTGTCTTTCAGGTCCTCGTCGTCCTTGTCGAGGATGGTCAGGATATAGCCCGGCGAACGCGTGACCGGCTGTTCCTTGATCTGGTAGCTGCCATTATCGAACGGCACCACTTCGCCTTCGCTGTCGAGCTGCCGCGTAATCGCCGTGCCGTTTTCGTCGGCAACCACGACGTAGAGGTTGTAGTAACCGTCCTCATCGACTTTCAGGTTGCTGCCGTTGCAGCCGGGATCGTCGCAGATATACGCCGACTGCATGACGCCTCGCAGGATGAGTTCGGCGGCCGGATTGCTACCCGCCTGCAGCATGACCTCGGTCTCACCCTGCGCGAGCACGTAGCCATTGTTCTCCGGAATGCACGGACCAGTCTGGCCCGCGACAGGCGTCGGGCACGGACCGTTGGTCTGCACGGCGCCGATCTTGTGGGGGCCGGGAATGACCGAGAAATTGCCGGTGATCGTTGCTACCGGCTGGCTATTCACAAAGCTGATGACCGACGTGTACGTGAACGTACCGCCATGATTCATGTTCAGCGTGCCGCTGGGGCCGGGACCGGCCGCCACATTGGCGTCGGTGGGGAAGTTGATCACGCCCACACCATCGAAGTACACCGTCAACATGCCGTTGCTGGCGCCGTCGATAAACTTCGGCCTGATCGTCGTGCCACTGCTGTCCGCCGACTGTGGCGCGCGGGTGGTGGAGGTGGCGGTCTTGAGGGGGATGCTCATGGAAACGCTGCCCGCGGCGTTGGGAGCGACCGAGGTAGTACCAACGGCGTCACTACCGCCGCCACCGCACGCTGCGACGAGCATCAATGACGCAAGCGAGGCGTAACCGAGAATTTGTTTTTTCATGGCTGATTTTTTTCTGAGGCAGTTCGATGGGTGTGTGGCTTGACTCGACGAGTCAGGCGGCACCCATCTGCAATCGATGTGCCAATCAGAAAACAATCATCCATGCTTCCCCGAAAGCCGCGCCAGTCATGGCTTTGCGGGTTTCTGCTCAATGCGGCGACGGGGTGTTTTCAGGCATCGTTGCTGTTACGTGTTACGTAACGCCAGAAAGACAAATGCCGTTCAGTCGTTTGACTGAACGGCATTCTGGTACCGCAACGATCTTCGTCTCGCTTAGACGATCACGCTGTCATTGGTCGCCTCACCCGTCGCCTCATTCGTCAACCTCGGCGGTCGCCTTGGTCTTCTTCGCGACAGCCTTGGGAGGCGCCTTCTTGGCCGCTACCTTCTTGGCCGGTGCCTTCTTCGCGGCGACCTTAGTTGCGACCTTCGTTGCGGGCTTGCTCGTCTTGGTCGTGGCCTTTTCCGCCGGTGCATCGGCCTCGTCCTTCGCCGCACCCTTCGCAGCGGTCTTCGACGCCGGCTTGCCCTTCGCACCCGCCTTCGGCTCGCGCACCTCGAACTCGAAGCCGATCTTGCCGTCCGGCTGCTTGACGAGGAATGCCTTGAAGTTACGGCCCGTGCGCGACGACTTGAAGCCCGTCAGCAAGTCGGTACGACCATCGGTCAGCAGCTTGCCGATCTGCTCGCGCGAGATCTCCTGCTGCAGGATGATCTTGCCGCTCGTGAAATCGCACGACTTGGCGCTGCCCACCGCGTTCTCGCACACATACTTCATGCCGTGCTCGTAGACCGAGCCGCCGCACTTCGGACAAGTGCCGACTGGCGTCTGCTCGCTGAAGTCCACCGGCTCGCCATCGCCATCGTCGTCGTTCTGGCCGAAGTCGAACTCCATCTTCCACAGGCCCTCGTCACCCTTCACGAGCTTGAGGATCGCGGCGAACGGCCGGCCCATCTTGCTGCGGAACCCCTGCAGCGGACCGATCTCCTTCTTGAGCAGCAGCTCCTCGACTTCGGCGATCTCGAACTGACGACCACCCGGAATCTTGCTCATCGAGAATTCGCACGCGGTGCACGCAAAGCGGCGGTAGTTCTCTTTCATCTGCCCACCGCACTGCGGGCACGGGGTGTCGAGCGTCGCGTAGTCGCCCGGAATCGTGTCGCTGTCGTATTCCTTCGCGCGCTTGACGATCTGCTGCGTCATCTGCGCGATCTCGCGCATGAACTCGTCGCGCTTGAGGCGGCCGCGCTCGATCTGCGACAGCTTGTGTTCCCACTCGCCAGTCAGTTCGGCCTGCGTGAGTTCCAGCACGCCAAGGCCGCGCAGCAACGTCATCAACTGGAACGCCTTGGCCGTCGGAATCAACTCGCGGCCCTCGCGCACGAGGTACTTCTCGCCGAGCAAACCTTCGATGATGGCCGCGCGCGTCGCCGGCGTGCCCAGGCCCTTGCCTGCCATCGCTTCGCGCAACGCGTCGTCATCGACGAGCTTGCCCGCGCCTTCCATCGCCGACAGCAGCGTCGCTTCGTTGTAGCGGGCGGGCGGCCGTGTGGCCAATGCCACGGACTCGACCTTGTCGGTGCGAACCTTCTCGTCCTTGCCCACGGCTACCAGCGTGGCATCCTTGCTGTCCTTGCCTTCCTTGCCGTCTTCCTTGGCGCCCTGCACCTCGCGACCGTAGATCTCGAGCCAGCCCGCATTCACGAGCACCTTGCCCTCGGTCTTGAAATGATGGCCAGCCACTTCGGTGATCCGCGTGGTCACCTGGAACTCGGCCGCCGGGAAGAACACCGCGAGAAAGCGACGTACCACCAGGTCATACAGCTTCTGCTCGGGCTCCGAGAGGCTCTTCGGTGCCTGCAGCGTCGGGATGATGGCGAAGTGATCGCTGATCTTGCTGTTGTCGAAGATCTTCTTGTTCGGCTTGACCCAGCCGTTCTTCATGATCTTCTTCGCGTGCGTCAGGTAGTTCGGCGAACTCTCGGCCAGCATGTCCATGGTCTGCTTGACCGTGTCGATGTAGTCCTCGGGCAGCGCGCGCGCGTCGGTACGCGGGTACGTCAGCACCTTGTGCTTCTCGTACAGCGCCTGTGCCAGGCCGAGCGTGTTCTTGGCCGAGAAGCCGAAGCGTCCGTTGGCCTCGCGCTGCAGCGTGGTCAGGTCGAACAGCGCGGGCGACTGCTGCGTGGACGGGCGCGACTCCTCGGTCACGGTGCCCGGCTTGTCGCGACATGCCGCCACGATGCTCTTGGCCTCGGCCTCGCTCCACAGCCGCACCTCGCGCGCTTCCGGATCGAACTCGTTCTTCTTGAACTTCGGGTCGAACCAGCGGCCTTCGTAGAGGCCCGCGGCAGCGATGAACTCGGCGTGCACTTCCCAGTAATCGCGCGAGACGAAGTGCTTGATCTTCTCTTCGCGCTCCACCACGATCGACAGCGTCGGCGTCTGCACGCGGCCGACCGTGGTCAGGAAGAAGCCACCGCCCTTGCTGTTGAACGCGGTCATCGCGCGCGTGCCGTTGATGCCCACCAGCCAGTCGGCTTCGGAACGGCAGCGGGCCGCATCGGCCAGCGGCATCATGTCCTCGTCCTCGCGCAGGGCCACAAAGCCGTCGCGAATCGACTGCGGCGTCATCGACTGCAGCCACAGCCGGCGCACCGGCTGCTTGGCCTTGGCCTGCTGCGCGATCAGGCGGAAGATCAGTTCACCCTCGCGCCCCGCATCGCAGGCGTTGATCAGGCCAGTCACGTCCTTGCGCTTGATCAGGCGATTGAGCACCTTCAGGCGCGACTCGGTCTTGGCGATCGGGCGCAGGTCGAAATGGGGCGGAATCACCGGCAGATTGGTGAAGCTCCACTTGCCGCGCTTGACTTCATACTCGTCGGGAGCCGCGATCTCGACCAGGTGACCCACGGCCGAAGACAGCACGTAGTCGTCGCTCTCGAAGTACTCGTCGTGCTTGGTAAAGCCACCGAGGGCGCGCGCGATATCGGCGGCGACCGACGGCTTTTCCGCGATGATGAGAGCTTTTGACATTGAGCGGTCCTTGCGGGCATGGCTTCATGAATGAGAAGCCAGCGCCTCTTGAAAATGCACTACAAACGATGTAAACGGCGGGCCTGGGCTTTGAGGCGCCAATAATAAGCGCGACTCAGACGGCCGTGCAAGCCAGCCCTGACCGACCTCGAACGCGCGTCGGGCTTTGATTCCTACCGAACGGCACCTTTTCCAAGCAGCCATTCGAGCACTTCCGGCACGTCGGCGGTGGGCGTCGGCATCGTACCCCCGCGCACCAACATGCGCTCCAGAACTTCGATATGCGGTAGCAACGTGCCGTAGAAGTCGGGCGCGCCTCCGGCTACCGGCTGCACCAGCAGCGTCGGAAAATTCTCAACATCGACGTCTTCACCCAAATAATCCGCATGGGTTTCGATGTCGATCCACACGAAACAATCGGCCGGGTGGCGCGCGGCCAATGCCGCAAACCCGGCCTCGTACTCTTTGCACGTGCCGCACCATTCCGCGCACAGGCAGACGACGAGTCGTCCGTCCGGACGGTCCTGAAGTGCCTGGCGGATGGCGGAAGCATCCCTCTCGGGAAAGTAAACGGTCATGACGATGTAAACATGAGCCTGTTGGCGCACACAATGCGACACATTGTATCGGTGCTTTCGAAACGGGCCCCTGGAACTCCAACGTCATCATCGCCCCAGCCGTCGGTACAGGTTTCCCGGTAGACGCTCGACGACCCCCGCCAGTTCCAGTTCCAGCAGTGCGGACGTCACGACATCCGGGCGCTTGCCACTGCGCGCGCAGATCTCGTCGAGCGTCACAGGATCATAGGCCAGCGCCGCACCGAGCGTATCGGCCGGCTGGGTACGCCCGGCGGCACCTGCGCTCCGCGCGTTCCCTGCCTGTGGGGCGAGGTCCGGAAACTCCTCGAACACGTCCTGCGGCACCTCCACCAGCTTGGCGCCCTCACGGATCAGGCGGTGGGCGCCATGTGAAAGCTGCGAGTGGATGGATCCCGGAATCGCGAACACGTCGCGCCCGAGTTCCGCCGCCAAACGTGCGGTGATCAGCGATCCGGAGCGCTCGGCCGCCTCGATCACGAGCACGCCACGCGCGAGCGCGGCAATGATGCGGTTGCGCCGTGGGAAGTGATGGCCCACTGCACGCGTACCGAGTGGGAATTCGCTGACGATCGCGCCATGGGCAGCCACCGCATGCGCAAGGTCCCGATGGCGGGCCGGATAGACGATGTCCACGCCGGTGCCGATGACCGCGATGGTGCCACCCGCCTCGCGCAGCCCGCCCGCATGCGCGGCGGCGTCCACGCCGAGCGCCAGTCCCGACACCACGGCGTGCCCCGCGCGTGAGAATGCCGCCGCGAACGACTCGGCATCGTGCCGCCCCTGCGCGGTGGCCTTGCGCGCGCCAACCACGGCCAACGCGGGCCGTGCCAGTGCCGTCAGCTGCCCGGTGACGTACAGCACCGGCGGCGGATCGTGCAGATCGAACAGCCGCGCCGGGTACGCCGCATCGGCCAGTGTCAGCAGATGGTGGCCGGGCGCCGTGCGCCATGCCAGCGTGCGCTCGATCAGCGCGGCCAGCCGGTCGTCGGGCGGCGCCAGCAGCGCGCGTACGACGTCGGGCGACACGTAACGGCCCAGATTCGCGGCCTCCTGCGCGAGCACGCACTCGGGCAGCCCGAAGGCGGACAGCAGCTGCCGCACGCCGACGGGGCCGAGCCCCGACGTGGCGACCAGTCGCAGCCACGCCGCGACCTCCGCATCGGACATGGTGTCGAGGCGGGAGGCGGAGACGAACGGCGCAGGGCATGTCGCCGGGATGGGGAGCACGGGCGAGCCCGCGCGATGGTCACGCAATGAGAGATGCCGGAATGGCGGTGCCGCAAGCCGGCGCGGCCGCCAGGGCGGCCGTCCGGACAAGCGGTCGGGAGGTCAGGATGCCGTCAGCGCGGCAGTCAGTCAGGCAATCAGTGAGGGGTTTGGGCCCGATCGCCGACCATGATGGTGTTCGACGCATCGGTCACGAGCGCGTAAGACAGGCCCGGGAACACGCGGAACACGAAGGCCAGACCATAACGGTCGTCCGGCAGCGTGATCGTGCGATTGTTCTCGGTACGGTCCGGCACCCGGCCACCGTCGCGCGATAACGCCACCACGTGGCCGGGCTCGAGTCCCGCGTTGCCGCCGACGTTCAGCACCACCACCTGCTTGGCGCCACCGTATTGCACACCGCCGTAGACCTTGGCGACGCGCGCGTCGATCTCGGCCTCGGGCGCGCGTGGGACATAACGCACGAGTTCGCGCGGCGGCTGCGGCAGCATCAGCGTGCCGATGCCCATTTCCTGCTGCGCCTGCGTCGCCTCGACCGTGGTCACGGCGTCAGGACCTTCGGGACCATGCGTCACGCGCAGGTTGCCCTGGTATTCGGCCTCGTAGCCAAGTACCTTCTGCGTAATCGGGTCGCGCACGGGCGTCACCGGCCGGAAGGCCTGCCAGTCGCTACCCAGGCGCGCGTCCTCGGGGCTGATGCCACGCGCATAGGCAGACTCGCCGCGGCCCATGTAGACCCGCGACTCTGGCAGGGCCACCACACGCGCCGAAGTGGCGAGCGTGCCCTCGTCCACCACCAGCGGACGAATCAGGAACGGCTCGATATCCTTGGCGTTAAAACTGAGGATGGCACCGCCATCGCCTTCATCGCCACGCACGCGCGGGGACAGGCGAACGGTGTCGCTGCCCGCGCCGCCCGGTGCCGTGGTCGACAGGAACGCGCGGCCGTCGCGCTGCACCAGATACAGCACCTGGCCCGGATAGATCAGGTGCGGATTGCGGACCTGCTGCTTGTTCATGCCCCACAGGTCGGGCCAGCGCCAGGGCTGCCGCAGAAAGCGGCCCGAAATGCCCCAGAGCGTGTCGCCGCGGCTGACCGTGTACTGCGACGGCGCGTCCTTGGCGAGGTCCGCCACCGGGATGCCCTGCTGGGCAACGCGGTCGGCTTCGGCCTGTTGGGTGGGGGTGACCGTGCGTTCTGCGGCCTGGACGGCCGTGCTGAGGCCGGCTGTGACGCCGGCGACACTCAGCATGGCGAAGGTGAACGCGTGCAGCTTGCGGCCGAACGCCGCCTGTTCTTTGGTAAGATCGCGCATTTTCCTGACCGGTCGGCGTGACGACCGGATTGACCCTGGATAGAGCGTGCCTGCTGCGGCGCGCCTTGAATTTTTGTACTAGCGCCCCGATTCTGCATGTAAACATCCGTCGCCGCAACGCGGCGTCTACGTTGCACGCAGCCGGCGTTGCGCCCGAGCATCATGGCAAAACTGGACATCCTGACCTACCCCGATCCTCGTCTACACATCGTTGCAAAGCCTGTCGCGGTGGTGGACGACCGCATCCGCCAACTGGTGAAGGACATGGCCGAAACCATGTACGAAGCGCCGGGCATTGGCCTGGCCGCGACCCAGGTGGACGTGCACGAACAGGTCATCGTGATCGATCTGTCCGAGACCCGCGACGCGCTCCAGGTGTTCATCAACCCGGAAATCGTCTGGGCCAGCGACAACCGCAAGGTGTGGGAAGAGGGCTGCCTGTCGGTGCCCGAGATCTACGACCGCGTGGAGCGGCCGGACCGTGTGCGCGTGCGCGCGCTCAACGAAAAGGGTGAATCGTTCGAGCTCGACGCCGACGAACTGCTGGCAGTATGTATACAGCACGAGATGGATCACCTGAAGGGCAAGGTGTTCGTCGAATACCTGTCTCCCCTCAAGATCACTCGCATCAAGTCCAAGCTGCAGAAGCGCGGACGCACGCGGATGTAACAAGTCCGCCCTGGCGGCCCGGCCCCCGCGCCGGGTCTGCTATCGTGATGAGACTGTTCGATACACCATCGATCCATTACCGGCCGCGCTGCGGCCGGTAATGCTTTATAGCGGAACATTGCCATGACCCAAGCCCAGCCACTGCGCGTTGCCTTCGCCGGGACGCCCGAGTTCGCGCGCGTCGCCCTTGAGGCCATCCATGCCGCCGGCTTTCCGGTAGTTGCCGTGCTGAGCCAGCCCGACCGCCCCGCCGGCCGCGGCATGCAGCTGCAGGCCAGCCCGGTCAAGCAGTTCGCTCTGGCGCAGAATCTGGGGCCGGTGCTCCAGCCGCGCTCGCTGCGTCGCCAGGGCAAGTATCCCGAGGAAGCCGGCGCCGCCGTCGATACGCTCGCCGAGATCGCCCCCGATGTGATGGTGGTGGCCGCGTACGGGCTGATCCTGCCGTCCGAGGTCCTGACGCTGCCGCGCCACGGCTGCCTGAACATCCACGCCTCGCTGTTACCGCGCTGGCGGGGCGCCGCGCCGATTCATCGCGCGATCGAGGCCGGCGACGCCGAGACCGGCATCACGCTGATGCAGATGGACGAAGGACTCGATACCGGCGCGATGCTGTCGCGCGGCACCGTACCCATTACAGCGCACGACACCACCGGCACGCTGCATGACGCGCTGGCCGCGCTCGGCGGCCGCCTGATCGTCGAGGCACTGCATGAGCTGGCCGCCGGCCGGACGTTGGCCGCCACGCCACAGCCCGAGGCCGGTATCACGTATGCCGAGAAGATCGGCAAGGACGAGGCACCGCTCGACCTGTCGCGCCCGGCCGCGCAACTGGCGAACCAGATCCGCGCGTTCAATCCGTTCCCGGGCGCCACGGTGCAGGTGGGCGAAACCGTGATCAAGTGCTGGCAGGCGCTGCCGCTGGCGGCGGGTCGCACGCCGCTGCCGTATCCGCCCGGCACGGTGCTGTCGGCCGACGCCGCGGGCGTGATCATCGCGTGCGGCGACGGCAGCGCGCTGCAGGTGACCGAGTTGCAGAAACCGGGCGGACGCCGTCAGCCAGCGCAGCAGTTCCTGCAGTCGATGCCGCTGGTGCCGGGCACGCGCTGCCTGCTGCCGACGGAGATCGCCACGCGGGCGGGCGCGCAGGCATAATCGGGCGGTATGACCGATCCATACTCGCGGGTAAGCCGCGCGGCCTTGTCACGTTGACGGCCGCCGCCTGCCAACGCGAGGATCCACCTTCACGCTCACGCCCCTCATGCTCGGCATCACGGACCTGCCACTTTTCGTCGGTGCGGTATTCCTGCTCAACGTCACGCCTGGCCCCGACACCGCCTATATCGTGGGCCGCAGCGTCGCGCAGGGGCGCGCCGCCGGCGTCATGTCGTCGCTCGGCGTCAGCGCCGGCTGCTGCGTGCATGCGCTGGCCACGGCATTCGGGCTCACCGCGCTGCTGGCGGCCTCGCCGATCGCGTTCTCGATCATCAAGTACGCTGGCGCGGCCTATCTGGTCTGGCTGGGGCTGCGCATGATCCTGACGACATTCCGGCCGGGTCCGGGCGACGGCACCGCCACGTCCCCCGCACCCGCCGATACCAGCACGCGCGGCTTGCGGGCCCTGTTCATGCAGGGCTTCCTGACCAACGTGCTGAACCCCAAGGTCATCCTGTTCTTCCTGTCGTTCTTCCCGCAGTTCGTGGATCCGAAGGCCGGGCATCAGGCGGCGGCATTTCTGGTGCTTGGCGCGATCATGATCGTCATGACCACAATCTGGAACACGCTCGTGGCGTGGCTCGCGGGCACGCTCACGCGCCGCGTCAGCCAGGCGCCGCGCCTCAAGTGCTGGCTCGATCGCGTGGTGGGCACCGCCTTTATCGGGCTGGGCGCGCGTCTGGCGCTGCTGCCGCGCTGACCGCGGTGCTCGCAGCCGGCGCAAAAACCCTGCCGCGGACATTGAATTTCCGGCCCGTTGGCCCTATCTAACGGGAGTACGCGTATCTGACGCGTTGGTGAATTTCCACGGAGCTCATTGCCATGTTCAACTGGGTCAAGACCTTCATGCTGATGGCCGCCATCACGGCGCTGTTCATCGTCATCGGCGGGATGATCGGCGGACGCGGCGGCATGATGATCGCGCTGCTGATCGCGCTGGGGATGAATTTCTTCTCGTATTGGTTCTCGGACAAGCTGGTCCTGCGCATGTACAACGCGCAGGAAGTCGACGCCGGCACCGCGCCGCAGTTCTACGGCATGGTGCAGGAACTCGCGCAGCGCGCGGGTTTGCCGATGCCCCGCGTGTACCTGATCAACGAGGATGCACCCAATGCGTTCGCCACGGGCCGCAATCCCGAGAACGCCGCGGTGGCCGCGACCACCGGCATCTTGCGCATGCTGTCCGATCGCGAACTGCGCGGCGTGATGGCGCATGAGCTCGCGCACGTGCGTCACCGCGACATCCTCACCTCGACCATCGCCGCGACGATGGCCGGTGCGATCTCGGCGCTCGCCAATATGGCGATGTTCTTTGGTGGCCGCGACGAGAACGGCAACCGTACCAACCCGATCGCCGGCATCGCGGTGGCGATTCTCGCGCCGCTCGCGGCCTCGCTGATCCAGATGGCGATCTCCCGCGCGCGCGAATTCGAAGCCGACCGCGGCGGCGCCGAGATCAGCGGCGATCCGCAGGCACTCGCGAGCGCGCTCGACAAGATCCATCGCTATGCGCAGGGCATTCCGTTCCAGGCGGCCGAGGAACATCCGGCCACCGCGCAGATGATGATCATGAATCCGCTGGCCGGTGGCGGTATCGCCAACCTGTTCTCGACGCACCCGTCCACCGAGGAGCGCATTGCCCGGCTGATGCAGATGGCACAGACCGGCGCCTATCCGGCCTGATCGGGCCTGATCGGGCCTGATCGGGGCGGGTCGCGGCTGGTCGCGGCGGGTCAATCACTCCGCTCGCTTCGCCGGGGCACCCGCCGCTGCGCTGTAAAATCCGGCGCATGCACGCCAACGGGTAAACTGCCCGCCGTGTTCCTTGGGACCGGCGGGCTTTTTTCCACCGCCGCCGTCCCGTATTCTGCCGTCCTGATTTCCGCTTTTTGAGTTTTCGATCGTATGCGCCTGCCTCCCGATTCGCTCGCCTTCCAGATGCTTGGCGCCGCCGCCGCGGTACGCGGCGTCAATGAAGGCATGGCCCTGCCGCAGGCCATCGACGATGCCGCGACGCACCTGCGGCTCGACCGCGTGCGCGATGCGGCCTCGCGCGGCGCCATCCAGGATCTGGCCTATCGCACGATGCGCCAGTTCGGCGCCACCCGGGCACTGGTCACCCACCTCGTCACGCGTCCGCCGGGCGCGCTCGTCGATTCGCTGCTGGCCGTCGCGCTCGCGTTGCTGCTCGATGGCGAGCAGGCCGATGCCGACCAGCCTGGCCGTGGCTACACCGACTTCACGGTAGTGGACCAGGCCGTCAGCGCGGCCGCGTCCGAACCCAAGACCGCGCATGCGCGTGGCCTCGTCAACGCGGTGCTGCGCCGTTTTCTGCGCGAACGCAAGGCGCTGCTCGCGCGCATCGTGCGCGAGGACGAAGCGCGCTGGAACCTGCCGGACTGGTGGGTACGCATGCTACGTGACGCGTATCCCGATCAATGGGAGACGTTGGCCGCCAGTGTCAATGCGCGCCCGCCGATGACGCTGCGCGTGAACACCGCGCGCGGTACCGTGCAGCAGTATCTGACCGATCTGGCCAATGCCGGCTTTGCCGGCGTGAAGGTGGGGCCGCAGGCTGTGCGGCTGGTGCGCGCGTTTCCGGTCTCGCAGATTCCCGGGTTTGCCGAGGGCGACGTATCGGTGCAGGACGCCGGCGCGCAAGTGGCCGCGCAACTGCTGGATGTATCCGATGGCATGCGCGTGCTCGACGCGTGCGCGGCGCCCGGTGGCAAGACCGGTCATCTGCTCGAGCTTGCCAAGATCGACCTGACCGCCGTGGAGAGCGATCCGCTGCGTGTGGCGCGCATCCATGACAACCTCGCGCGTCTGGGACAGCAAGCCAACGTGATCACCGGCGATGCGAGCCGTCCGAACGATTGGTGGGATGGTCAGCCGTTCGATCGCATCCTCGCCGATGTGCCATGTTCGGCGTCCGGCATCGTGCGCCGGCATCCCGATATCCGCTGGCTGCGTCGCGAAACAGATATTGCGCGGCTCGTCAACGAGCAGCGGCGCATCGTGTCGCAGCTTTGGCCGCTGCTCAAGCCAGGCGGCATTCTGGTCTATGTAACCTGTTCGATTTTCCCAACGGAGGGGGAAGAGCAGGCGCGCTGGTTTGGTGCGCAGCTACCAGATGCGATACGATTGCAGGCGCCGGGGCAACTGCTGCCCGGCGTGAAGGCGCCCGAACCGGCCGGCGGCACCGCGGTGAATACCGCGACGACCACCGGCGAGCCAAGCCTGCCATCGGATCACGATGGCTTCTACTACGCCCGCTTCCAGAAACGCGCCTGAAACCTGACCGATGCCGAGCTCGCCGCGCCAGTCCGTACTCCGTGCCCATGGCCACGCAGCGCGCGAGCTTCACGCGGGAATGCCTGTGATATCACGGGCCTTGCGCTGGTGGCTGGTCGCGTTTTGCCTGCTGCTCGCGCTGCTGTGCCATCCCGGACGTGGCGACGCGCAGCTGATCGAGACCACCGAGAATCGCATCGAATACCAGGACGGCGGCTTCGACCTCGCCGCCTCGTTCGATTTCGATCTGCCACCCGCGCTCGAGGATGCCCTGCACAAGGGCATCTCGTTGTACTTCGTCGTCGAGTTTCAGCTGACGCGGCCGCGCTGGTACTGGTTCGATGACAAGCCCGTCAACACCGCACGCAGCGTGCGGCTGTCCTATCAACCGCTCACGCGGCAGTATCGTGTCTCCACCGGTGGGCTGCAGTTGCCGTTCACGCGGCTGAAGAGCGCGCTGCAGTTCATCCAGCATGTGCGTGGATGGCGCGTATTCGAACGCAATACCGTGAGGCCCGGCGAGACCTACCAGGCCCAGGTGCGCATGCGGCTTGATCTGTCGCAATTGCCCAAGCCGTTCCAGATCAATGCGGTGAATACGCGCGAGTGGAACCTGTCGTCCGATTGGCGGCACTTCAATTACACGGTGCCGACCAATCTCGATGCACCGCCGGCACCGCCCGCGCCCGTATCGCTGCCTGCCACACCTGTCGTGCCGCCTGCTTCATTACCTCCCGCGCTGCCTCCCGTGCCTCCCGTGCCTCCCGCCGCGCCGACGTCGCCGGCCGCTCCGGCATCGGCGCCATCGTCCGCGCCTGCCGCAAGCAGCGGCGGCAGCGATGCGCGCGGTACGCCGTTCGCGCAGACCGTGTCCACCGTGCTGTCTCCGAGCCAGCTCGTCCAGCCGTCAGCGAGCCAGCCATGAAGAGAAGTCTCTGGGATAGCAGGTTCCGCCGCGTGCTGTATCGCGTCGTGGCGAGCATCATCGTTTTCCTCGCGCTCGTGCTGGTGGGGCTGCTGGCCGGCGCGTCGGCCAACACCGAATTCTTCGATCGCTACTTCACGCTGCTGTTCAAGATCAACCTGGTCGTCGGGATATTGCTGATCCTCACGATCGGCGCGCTCGCGTTCACGCTGTGGCTGCGCTACCGCCGCGGGAAGTTCGGCACGCGGCTGATGACCAAGCTCGCGGTGTTCTTCGGCGTGGTGGGCGTGCTGCCCGGCGTGCTGATCTACCTCGTGTCGTTGCAGTTCGTCTCGCGCAGCATCGAATCGTGGTTCGACGTGCGCGTGGAAACCGCGCTCGAAGCCGGCCTGAACCTCGGTCGCACCACGATCGACGGCACGCTCAACGACGTGCAGAGCCGCGCGCGCCTGATGGCCGACCAGCTCACCGGCTCGTCCGGCATGGCCACATCGCTACAGCTCAATCGTCTGCGCGAGCAGTATGGCGTGCAGGAAGCCGCGATCTTCACGGGCAGCGGCCGCGTGCTGGCCACCGCATCGAGCAGCTATGCATCGCTCGTGCCGGACCTGCCTTCGGGTGCGCTCGCCGAGCAGGCGCGACTGGCTGGTGGGTATGCGTCGGTGGAGGGCGGTACCGAACCGGCCAGCGTGGGCACGCGGCACGTCGAGGGCACGCCGCTCTATCGGGTACGGGTCATCATTCCGCTGGGCGTGGCATCGGTGCCGCAGCAGGATGCCAACAGTGCCCAGTCCAGTGGCGCGAGCAGTGTCCCGACGCAGCGACCGCCGCGCGTCGCGCTCGCCCCCGCGCGCGACAAGTGGGCCGGATCCGGCCTGTCGGTCGAACGCCGGCCCGAGGATGCGGCGCCCGCGGGCTTCGGGCTGGTGGGCGACACCGTGCGCGAGGAGCGCTATCTGCAGGTCATCCAGCCGGTGCCCGCGGCGCTGGCGCGCAATGCCGACGAAGTCCAGCGCGCCTATCAGGAGTATCAGGAGAAGGCGCTGGGCCGCACCGGCCTGCGCAAGATGTATATCGGCACACTGACGCTTACGCTGTTCCTGGCCGTGTTTATCGCGGTGATGCTCGCGCTGCTGCTTGGCGGGCAGCTCGCGCGGCCGCTGTTGATGCTGCTGCAGGGGACCAAGGAAGTGGCGGAGGGTGATCTGTCGCCCAAGCGCGAGCTGAAGAGCCGCGACGAGCTCGGCATGCTCACGCAGCAGTTCAACCAGATGACGCGCCAGCTCTCGGACGCGCGGCTTGCGGTGGAGCAGAACCGGACCGCGCTCGAGCAATCGAAGGCGTATCTGGAAAGCGTGCTGCAGAACCTGACCGCGGGCGTGCTGGTGTTCGATCGCCGCTTCGTGCTATTGACCGCGAATCCGGGCGCGGAGCGCATTTTCCGCCAGCCGTTCTCGTCGGTGCTGGGGCAGTGTTTCGATCAGATTCAAAACCTGACCGAGTTTGGCGAGATCGTGCGGCAGGCGTTTTCCGAGCAGAACACGAGCGAGGTGCTGGGCGGCGCGCAGCACTGGCAGAAGCAGATCGAGCTGCCACAGGGCGATGAGGAACAGCCGCTCACCTTGTTGGTGCGCGGTGCGCGGCTGCCCGCGGCGAACCGCGACGAGCCGGGCTATGTGGTGGTGTTCGACGATATTTCCGACGTGATTTCCGCCCAGCGCTCGATCGCCTGGGGCGAGGTGGCACGGCGGCTGGCACACGAGATCAAGAATCCGCTGACGCCGATTCAGCTGTCCGCCGAGCGTCTGCAGATGAAATTATCACCAAAACTTGCAGAAACAGACGCTGACGTCCTAAAGCGCGGGGCTGCGACGATCGTTAACCAGGTAGCGGCAATGAAGCGCATGGTCGATGATTTCCGCGATTACGCGCGTACGCCGCCGGCCGTGGTGCAGTTGCTGCCGCTCAATGGCCTGGTGTCCGAGGTGCTGCATCTGTACGGGATCGACGATCCGGCCGTGCATGAACATCCCGTGATTCAGTCGACGCTGGGTCAGGGCCTGCCTGAAATCAAGGGCGATCCGACCCAGCTGCGCCAGGTTATCCACAACCTGTTGCAGAATGCGCAGGATGCGGTCGCCGATAACGTCGCGGCGGGCAGGGCGGCGCCCCGTATCACTCTCCGGACCGAGACTGTAGAATACAAAGATTCTGCCGGCGACGACCGGCAGGCCGTCAAGCTCTCCATCGCGGACAACGGTCCGGGATTCGCGCCACGAATTCTGAGTCGTGCGTTCGAACCGTACGTGACCACCAAAGCCAAGGGCACTGGCCTGGGGCTTGCGATGGTGAAAAAGATCATTGACGAACATGGCGCCCGCATCGAGTTGCGGAACCGCATGGACGGCGCCGAGATCGTCGGAGCACAGATCTCGATCCTGTTCGTTAAACTGGCATAGTCAATCAGGTTCCGTCCTTCATGGCGGCGCCATGGTGGGGTTAAGAGGGCAAGTATGGCAACCATCCTCGTAGTCGATGACGAAATGGGTATTCGAGAGTTGCTCTCGGAGATCCTGAGCGACGAAGGCCATGTGGTCGAACTGGCGGAGAACGCGCAGCAGGCCCGCGAGTATCGCGCGGGCAGCACGCCTGACCTCGTGCTGCTCGACATCTGGATGCCGGACACCGATGGCGTGAGCCTGCTCAAGGAGTGGTCCGCACAGGGCTATCTCACGATGCCGGTGATCATGATGTCCGGACACGCGACGATCGACACGGCTGTTGAAGCGACGAAGATCGGCGCACTGAACTTCCTCGAGAAGCCGATTGCGCTGCAGAAGCTGCTGTCCGCAGTCGAGCAGGGCCTCGCCCGCGGCATCGAACGCCCGCGCACGGCACCGCCCGCAGCCAGCACCGCGCCCGCCGCGACGGCCGTACCCGATGCAGCGTCGCCAGCCGTCCCCACCGAGATCCCGGTGGACGCGGCCGCCAACGGCAACGCGACGCGCGTGCCCGAAGCCGAGATGCATTTCTCGTTCGACATGCCGCTGCGCGAAGCGCGCGACCTGTTCGAGCGTGCCTATTTTGAGTACCACCTGATGCGCGAGCACGGCAGCATGACGCGCGTGGCCGAGAAGACCGGCCTCGAGCGTACCCACCTGTACCGCAAGCTCAAACAGCTCGGCGTCGAGCTCGGCCGCAACAAGCCCGAGCCCACCGAGCAGTGAAGCGCGGGACGCTTGACCGAGACAAAAAGCGCTGATATAGTTTCGCTTCTTTGGCCCGGTAGCTCAGTCGGTAGAGCAGAGGATTGAAAATCCTTGTGTCGGCGGTTCGATTCCGTCCCAGGCCACCAGCATTAAGAAAACGGACGCTTCGGCGTCCGTTTTTGTTTTTGGGGCGGTGTATTGATGTTCATGCGCCCTTGCCTCGGGATGGTAGTCGTTGGCTACAGCAAGGCTCCAAACCGCGCAGAGCGCCGAAGAATTCGCTCGAGCAACATCGCCTCGTGCTCCTGCTCCACTGAGCGCTTTCGCGATAGCGGGAATTGCAGCACCTTCGCACCGCCGCTATTGCTTCCCTGAGTGCAGGTGTCACGCGGCATAACTTCACGGAAGTCATTAGACGATTCGAAGTCCAGTGGCAATTGGATCTGTGGGTTCATGCTAGCTTCCGGGTTCATTGGCCTGCGGCCTCTGCGTCCCCTGTCAATACCACACCTCGTGCGTACTCTCGTCGCACTCGCTCTGGCGCGCTTCGTAATCCGCAATCCATTTGCGGAAGGAAATTCGGCGCCGATGTTGTTCAGCGAACTCCTCCGCCTTCGTCTGCGGCCTTGCCAGTGCACTGGGCAGAACTAATGCTTCCACGCCGCCGGTCGTTTGCGTCCTGTCGCAAAGCTTCATGTCAGATGTTCCTCCAATTGTCGATTTCGGCGGGGCTACTGTGTCTCACCACCACACTTGGTACGAACTCTCGTCGTATTCACCCCTGCTCGCTTCGTAATCCGCAATCATTTTTCGGAAGGACACGCGGCGGCGTTTCATCTCTGCATATTCCTCGGCTTTCGTTCGCGGTCGTGTTGGTGCTTCACTCAGGTCAAGCGATTCCACGCCGTCGGGCACGCATGTCCGGTCATGTGAATTCATGAGAGGGATACCTTTCATCTGCATCGCGCGATGATAGGTCCGTGATAGATGCGGGGATAGCGCAGATCTACGAGTTCTGCGCACTCACGCGCTTCGCTATGCCTGTGGAGATCGCTATGCAGCCAGCTTGTCGGCTGCATCCTGCAGACCATGCTAGATGCCGGTCAACCCTCGGGGAAAACCTCTCGGTGGCTTGGTGCCGACCGTGCGCACTACTTCCGGTGTGCGGGCAATTGGTTATCCCAGAGTCGGTCCGCCTAGCTCGGTTGTCGATTCATGCGGACATCGCTAGGCCCGGAAGCACGACGCAATCGCCGTGTTGGTCGACTTTCAAAAAGGCCATGACGATCATCCTTTGGTTCAGTACACTGTCAACAGCCCTGTGCTCAGCGAACGCCCAAGTTCCACTTGGGACATTGATGTAGCTGACATGGGGTTTTTTCATTTGTACTTCCTGTTCTTCGCATACTAGATCGTGAGTTCGCGAGACATTGCCTATGGGCTTACAGTGCCGAATGGGAGCTCCGCCCCAGCAGGTCGGTATAGAAATTCGCGATGATGTCGTTGGAGATTGGTGCGTTGCGGCCGAACCAGTCCCGTGTCACCGTCCATGGCGTGCCGGCGTGATGCGTTGCGGTTGACAGTGCGACGCCATCATAGGAGCCGTAGAGCGTCGCTACCATCTCCATCACTGCGGTCTCAGCATCCGTGAAGTGCGCATCTTCGGCACCACGTACTTCCTGCACTGGCGCGCTGCGGAATGCCTTCACTGCGTGATAGACGCTAGGCACCACGGGGCCATATTGCCAAGCCTCGACATCCTCGTCGTCAAACAATGGGCGTCTGTGACGACCCAGCATGTAGCCCTGCGCGATGTACACCAGCTTGATCAACTGCATCGCAGTAACGGCTTCGCCGGCGCGCTTGCGCTGCTCGAGCATATAGCGCGCAACGGATAGTGCCTTCTTGCCCATTGCGATTTCTCCTCGCTGAAAATCATGCCGCGACGAACGCGATATCGAAATATGGGTGCCGCTTGACGTTCGCGCGTGCCTCAGCGTCGGCCAACTCGCAGTTCATCTGAAAGGTCTGATCGCTGGATAGGCGCACGGGAAATACGTAAGTGATTGCCTTGAGCAACCCCGGCACACAATGAACGCTCAAGAATGGATGCCTTGCCAACATTAGACGGCGGCGACGAAGAATTTCGCGAGCAAGGTCCACATGTCTCGCCACCTCCGCATCCTTGAGGCCGGCCTCTGCCAATAGGCTTGCGGCGACAGAGATATGCGCGACACCGACGGTTTTCGTGAAGCGGAGAGCTTTGATTTGCATCGCGCGATGATAGGGCGGCGATAGATGCGGGCATAGCGCAGATCTACGAAATCCGCGCACCCACGCGCTTCCCTATGCCTGTGGCGACTGCTATGCCGCCAGCTTGTCGGCCGCAGTCTGCAGACCGTTCAGAATGCTGTCGGCCAACCCTCGGGGGAAGCCCTTCGGCAGGTTGGTGCGGACCGCGCGCACGACCTGTGGTGTGCGGGCAATCAGGTCATCGATGACGAATGCCGCGCCGCGGCCGTCGGGGGTGACAATGCCGTGGCGTTGCCCGATGGTTAGCCAATGCCGGCGCAGGATGTCGCGCATGCGCCAGTGCGCGTTCTTTGCGCGCACGGCCATCGCCATTTTTACTCTGAACGGTGAGAGCTTGCCGGGGCCTTCGCCGAGTAGTGGGTAGGCCGACAGCACGTCGTAGAGCGGCGTCAGTTCGTAGGCGCCGCCGGGGCGCAGGAACAGGCTGAAGTTTTTGGCGTGGCCATCGGGTGCGCACAGCATCCAGAAGAGAACCTGTGCCTGGAAGAACGTGCGGCGGTCGCGTTCGGCTTCGCGTGAGGTTGCCAGCAAGTCCATGATGCGATCGATACCGGGGCCACCGTCTGACTCGTACTTGAGATGCGGCGGCGTGGCGGTGGCCTGGCACATGTCTTCCTGCGGCAGGCGGATGAGCCAGCGTTTCCGATTAGTAGACTGCCACCACTCGCGGTCGAATCGCTCGACGGCCAGCACCTTGATGTCCTCGAATTGCAATCGCGCAGTGCGTGCGATGGGCATGCCATAGGCGGCCAGAATCTCCGCGCATAGCCATTCGTTTTCGATGGACTCGCTGAGGTCAAGGCGCATATTGCCGACCAGGCCCAGCGGTAGCTTGAGGATGTGCGTGGTCGGCGTTGCGCCATGCGGCAGCCACCAGTTGTCGTCGTGCCAGAGGAGAGCGGTCTTTTCCTGTGCGCCGGCGATCGAGATCCGCAAGTCGTCGCTTTCGGTCAGACCCGTGCCGCCCAATGCGGGTGCGGCCACGGTGCTGCGCAGCAGTTGCGCCACGTCAGCCTCGCTCAGGAGCGTAGCGTTCAGTGTCTGCGCATTGACGGGGGTTTCTCCCGCAGGCAGGATTTGCAGCGCCCCCACACAGTCACGCCCGACTTCGGTCAGCAGGGAGAACGCATCCGTCGAGCCGGCCTGAAATCGTCGCGCGACACGTTCGCGGATGTCCTTGCTGTCTGGCAGCAGGTTCTCGAAATAGGTGCGCACCGCGTCGCCACGGTGAGGCGGATTGCCGGGCGTGAAGGGGAGGGACAGTGACAGTGGCCGTCCCTGTTCGGAGGACACCCATTCATCGGCGTACTGCAAGACCTCGCCGGTTTGGGGTTGCATGCTCCATGTGCCAACGAACGCGCCATTCATCCAGAGCCCGAGGGCCTGTGCGTGAGATCGTCGTCCCATGACTTCACCACTTCGGGCCAATGCCGCCGCGCGCCTTCGCCACCGGCGCAATCTCGGGCTGGCGCAGAACGAGTTCAACGCCGAGGACACTGAGCAGTTGCAGCAACCTGTCCGCGCTGACCTTCTCCGCGTTGCGCTCCAGCGCGGACAGCGTCTGCTGCGTGACACCCAGTCGCATTGCTGTTG
Source organism: Cupriavidus pampae (assembly GCF_914271485.1). Classification (GTDB taxonomy): domain Bacteria; phylum Pseudomonadota; class Gammaproteobacteria; order Burkholderiales; family Burkholderiaceae; genus Cupriavidus; species Cupriavidus pampae. Next base: position 204,640 of record NZ_CAJZAG010000006.1, on the reverse strand, counting down.
CTTCCTGCGTCAGGCCGGCCTGCTTGCGGAACCCCTGCAGCAGTGCCGGAAGCTGTTCTGCGGTGCGCACGGTGAAATCGGTCATACAAACTATAGGCTGTATTTCGGATTTACAAATCGTAGTTTGTAAATTGAGAATACACAAGTTGATTTGTATTCGCTTACGACGCGCCGTCCCCCATAACGTCCCCCATAACGTCCCCCATAACGTCCCCCATAACGTCCCCCATAACGTCCCAATAAGGCGGCGTCCCGATCGCCTCGATGATGAACGCGGAAACCTCGCGCACCTTGCGGGAGCGCAGACGGTTTTCTGGCGACAGCATCTGGATGTAGGTGGAGTCCGGCGATGCCGCGAATTCCCATTCTTCGAGCAGCGGCACCAGCTCGCCTTGCTTGAATGCCTCGGGGCGATACACCCACGTTGGGAACAGCACGATGCCGCGTCCCGCCGCGCCCGCGGCGAGCAAAGCCTCGGCGTTGTTGCTGCGTAGCGGCCCGCTGACGTTCAACGTGTTGAAGGGCTCGGTGGCCTCGCTGCGGTAATACCAGCGCTGCGCACCCAGTTGCCCCTTGTAGACCAGGCATCGGTGCTCAAGCAGATCCTGCGGCGTCTTCGGCCTGCCGTGCGCGGCGAGATACGCGGGGCTCGCGGCGACCACATGTCGGAGGGAGCCGATGACCTTGCCGATCAATCCCGAGTCGAGCAGAGGACTCACGCGAATGGTGATGTCAGCGCCTTCCTGCACCGGATCGATATACGCATCGGTCAACGTCAGCTCGACGATCAGTTCGGGGTATCGCGTCTGCAGCGCGTTGACGATGCACGCGATGTGCAAACGTCCGAGCGTCTCCGGCGCGTTGATGCGCACCAGGCCGTTGATATCCGCGTCCCGATGGACCAGTCCCTCGGCCGCCTGATCAAGCAGGTCGATGGCATCGCGCACCTGCAGATAGAACTGCTCGCCCGATTCAGTCAGGCGCACCGCGCGCGTGTTGCGGTACAGCAGCTGTTGCCCCAGTTCCTTCTCGAGCGCGGCGACGAAGCGCGATACCGACGACGCTGGCACCTGATAGTGACGCGCGGTCGCCTGAAAGCTGCCGGTGGTGGACACCATCAGAAAGTAGCGGATCGCCTGCAGGTTCATGATCGGTCTCTCCGCGTGGCGTTAGAAGCGCTCGGTTGCGATTTGGACAAAGTTGAATTGCTCAGCGACCGGATTGTAGCGATTTTCGCATCTGCCTATGATGGTCCTCAATCAGTCGGCACTCGCATCAAAGCGATCGTCCAAGACTGTCCACAATGCAAGGAAGCACTCCATGACCCGCCTTTTCGATACCTTTGACCTCGCCGGCCTAACGCTACGCAACCGCGTCGTGATGGCTCCGCTCACCCGCTCACGTGCCCCCGCGGATGTCGCGGATGAACGCGTCGCGCTCTACTACACCCAACGTGCCACCGCCGGCCTGATCGTCTCCGAGGGCACGCCCATCTCGCGTGAAGGGCAGGGCTATCTGTTCAACCCCGGCATCTTTACAGAAGCGCAGATCGCTGGCTGGCGCCTGACGACCAATTCCGTCCACGCCGTTGGTGGTCACATGTTCGCGCAGATCTGGCACGTGGGGCGCGTCTCGCATCCGTCGATCCAGGCGGACGGCAAACTGCCGGTGAGCCCGAGTTCGAAGCAACCGGTGGGCGCGCAGGCATATGGCTACGACGAGCAAGGGCAACCGAATCTGATCGCGCCGCCGGCACCGCGCCAATTGGCAACCGAAGAGATCCATCGCATCGTGCAGGAGTTCGCTCAAGCAGCGGAGAACGCCATTGCGGCCGGGTTCGATGGCGTGGAGATTCACGGCGCCAACGGCTATCTGCACGAGCAGTTCCTGAACCCGCTGGTCAACGATCGCGACGACGAGTTCTCGGCGCACACGATGGAGAACCGGCTGCGCTTCACGCTCGCGGTGATCGATGCCGTAGTGGCCCGCATCGGCGCCTCGCGCGTCGGCATTCGCATCTCGCCGTATGGTCAGCTGTTCGACATGCCGCTGCATCCGGAGATCGACGCCACCTACACCGCGCTAGCCAAGGAGATCGGTCAACGCAAGCTGGCCTACGTGCACCTGATGGACCAGTCGGGCTTTATCGTCGGCAAGACCACGGTGGACGCCGGCGCCGCACTGGGGTTCAACGGCCTGCTACGCAACCTCAAGACGTACCTGCCGCACACCGCGCTGATCCTCGCCGGCGGCATGACGCGTGAGCGCGCCGAGCAGATGATCGAAGACGGCCTGATCGACCTCGCTGCATTCGGCGCCAGCTTCATCAGCAACCCGGACCTCGTGGCGCGTCTGCAAAACGACTGGGAACTGGCCCCCGCGGACCGCACGACGTTCTATGGTGGCGGCGCAAAGGGATACATCGATTACGCACCGTACGAGGCAGAACGCGCGGCGGCTTGAGGTCGAGCTCGAAACAACAAACGGACGCTCTGGCGTCCGTTTTTGTTTGTCCGATGCGGCACCACGTTTAACGCCGCTGTGCGAGCCAGATCCCGACACCGATCGTCGCCATGCCGACGAAGTGGTACCAGCGCGGTGGGTCGCCGAGGATGAGCGATGAGAGCAGGGCTGCGAAGATCGGGGTCAGTGTGATGAAGAACACTGGCAGCTGCGCGCCCGCGCGGGCGATTGCGCGGTCCCACGCGAAGTAGGCGAGCAGCGAGGGGACGGTCGCGACGTAGAGCAGGATGCCGGCGACCTTGGTGTTCCATGCAAGCGGATGGTCGAGCTGTGACAGCTCCCACCACGACATCGGAATGTTCACCAGCACGCCGATCACGATCTGCGCGAACAGCAGCGTCGGCAATGGCAGGTCGGGGCGATGTTTGCGCAGCAGCCACGTATAGGCACTCCACGCGACCGTCGCGGCGAGCATGAACAGATCGCCTGGTACGAAGTTCAGTTGCGCGAGGTGGACGAGGTCCCCGCGCAGCAGCACGAACGACACGCCGACGAGACACAACAGCGCGCCCGCGACGTGCCATGCCTTGACGCGTTCGCGGAAGAACGTGGCGCCGATCAGCAGCAGGAACAGCGGCGTGGACGCACCGATCAGCGTGACGTTGATCGGTGTCGACGTAGTCAGTGCCAGATACTGAAACGAGTTGTAGCTCGCGATCGACAGCACGCCCATCGCGATCAGCACGCGTGCGTGCTTGCGCAATGCGGCGCGATGCTCGATCACGCCGCGCCATACATACGGCGCGAGCAACAGCCCGGCGAGCGCCCAGCGCACGAGGTTCAGCGTGATCGGCGGCACCACGCCCGCCGCGATGCGTCCGACGATCGCGTTGCCGGCCCAGGCTAGCGGCGGGAAGGTGAGCAGGAGCAGCGTGATCCCGTCGATACGTCTGGTACTGGCGCTGGCACTCGAAGGCATGAGGTTAAAGGAGGGGCGGGAGAGGTCGCATTATCGGGCAGATCGCTGAAACACGATGTGCCCATGCTGGCGACCATACTTTCCGGAGGCTTCAGCCGAATAACTCCTCGGCCACGGTCGGATGCAGGGCCAGCGTGGTTTTCAGATGCGACGCCTTGACCCCCAGTCGCAACGCAAGCGCGAACACCTGGACGATTTCCGGTGCAGCATTGTCCAGCAGATGCGCGCCCAGCACGCGCCCACTGCGCGCGTTGAACACGAGCTTGAACACCGACGGTTGCGCCATGCCGCCAAAGCGATTCTCGAGCGATACAAAGCGTCGGATCTCGGTGCGAATGCGCTCGGGCTTGCCCGCGGCTTCGATGGCCTCCGCCTCGGTCAGTCCCACCGCCCCGACGGCCGGCTCGCTGAACACCGCCGTCGGCACGACCTCGAGGTCCGCCATGTCGCCGCGTTTGCCAAACAGTCGGTCGGCCAGCCAGCGCCCCTGCGCCACCGCCACCGGCGTCAGTTGCAGACTGTCGGTGCAATCGCCAATCGCATGCAACCCGCGCACCGATGTCCGAAACTGCCGATCGACGCGAATGCCGCCGTTATCGCCGAACTCGATATCAAGAGCCTCGAGGCCGAGGCCCTGCACATTGGGATCGCGTCCGATCGCGGCCAGCACCGCCTGCGCGCGCACGCTCTGCTTGCGGTCATTCTGCGTGTAGCAAACCTCGTACGCGCCATTGGCCTGCGATATCAGCGTGACCGCAGTGTTGAAATGCACGCGCACGCCCTTGCGCGTCAGCGCCTCCGCCAGCGACTGCGCAATGTCGTGATCGAAGCGACTGAGCAGGCGATCCTCGCGCACCAGCAAATCGACTTTCACGCCGTACCGCGCCAGGATCGAGGCCTGCTCCACGGCGATGTAACCGCCGCCGATCACCACCAGCGAGCCGGGAACCGATTGCCACGTGAACACATCGTCGGACGTGCTCACGAGTTCGCCACCGGGAACCTCGAGCGGACGCGGATGCGCACCGGTGGCCACCACGATCTTGCGCGCGCGAATGGTCTCGTTGCCGATGCGAACCTCGCCGGGCGCGGCAATCTCGGCATCACCATGCAGGATCTCAACGCCCGACTCGTGCAATCGCTGCGAGAACGATGCGGTCAGGCGTGCCACCTCCGCATTCACGCGCACGATCGCATCGGACCAGTCTTCCTTGCCACCAGTGTGGGAAAGACACGTCGACAGAATCGACGCCCAGCTCGCACCGTACGACAGCATCTTCTTGGGCACACAGCCCCGATGCACGCAGGTGCCGCCGATCGCATCGCGCTCCACCAGCACAGTGCGCGCACCGAGCGATGCCGCCCGCCGCGCCGTAGCCACGCCGCCCGAGCCGCCACCGATCACGACGAGGTCCACCTCACGCGGCTTCGCAGGCCGGCGCGCGCGGGTGCGACGCGGCACGTTCTCGATCGGGGTCTCGGCGCCGACCTCGCGCGCCCGGCGCTTTTCCCTGACGGGTGCCACGGCGGTGCTGGCGATGGTTTCGGCTTGCGCGGATGACTGACGCTTGGGCATGCATATCTCCCTTGTCTGGCGGCCGCGCCGGCTTAAAGACGCGCGGACGCGCGTGCGACGACGGCTCGGAAAAACACGACGACGCCGATGTCAGGACACCGGCAACAGATCCTGCTCAACAATTGAGGGCCAATCGCGTAGAAAAGTTTCCCCATCGCGTCGACCAAGGTCATACGCGTCGCGCATGCCATCGGGCCGGGTGTAGTCCCAACTCGAGATCGGCACGCGTTGCGACGGTTGCAGATACAGGCGGCGCTGTCGGCCATGATCGACAACGCGATCGACCACAAAGCGCCGCGGACGCGGATACAGCCGCGTCACCAGCACCAGCACATTGCCCGGCGTGTCGTCGAGCGCATCGACCGGCACGTTGTCCACCATGCCACCGTCGAGCACCGCGCGTCCATCGCGGCGCAACACCGGCGTGAACGGTGGCGTGCAGGCCGATTGCAGCAGCAGATCGGCCAGCGCCTCCGGCGAGGCGCAGTCCTGCGCGCGCACGAACTCGGGGCGAAAGCCGAGCTTGCGACCGAGCCGCGGATGCAGCGTCTTGAGAAGGTGCTTGTCGATGTTGTACGCGAGCAGCCCCGCCGCAACGGCCAATCGCGGTCCGCTCCAGCGCGGGATATGCGCGACACCGATACGAATCTCGGGCGCATGGCGCAGTCGCGCGAAACGATCGTCGCCCAGCAGTGACAGCAATGCGCCGCGATAGATACCGTAGTGGGGGAAGACACGCTCGCGGCCCAGCAGATTGCCCCAATAGGCATTGCGGCGATTGTCCGCAAGCGCGCGGCGGTAGTACGCCATGGTCTGGTGCGAGTCGTGCGTGTAGACCATGCACGCGGTGGCGGCGCCCGCGGAGATGCCCGCGATAACGCGTGGCGCGAGCCGCAGCTCCGGAGCCACGACGTCCCACCATCCAGCCTGCCACCAGCAGCGATTGCCGCCGCCGGCAAAGACGATCTGATCGAATGCGCCAGACGCTGCCTCACGCGCGAGACGATCGTCACCTGCGCCGGGGTACGCACTAAGGTGCGATGCAGCGTGCGGTGCGATGTGCGAAACAGCAGCTGGTGTCATGGCGCTTCCTCGTCGGGAACCGGGCTTGCGCCATCATACCGGACTCTTCTCGAATGAATCCGTTTGGGGTCGGGCCGCGCTTAGGCGGCCCCTCAGGCGGCCCCTGAGGCGGCCCTCAGGGAACCCTCAAGGGAAACTCAGGCGGCGTTGTCGGCCTCGGCGCGCGCCGACGAGCGACTGGCATGCCAGCGCAGCAGACGCGGCACCACCACCACGGCCACGGTCATCGCGAGAATCGTTGCCGAGATCGGCTGCTTCACAAAGAGGCTCCAGTCGCCCTGGCCGATCGACAGCGCGTTGCGCAGTTGCTTCTCCGCCATGGGGCCGAGGATCAGGCCGACGATGACCGGCGCGGTCGGGAAGTCGAAGCGACGCATCGCCATGCCAAGCAGGCCGATCACGAACAGCAGGAACAGGTCGAACCACGACTGGCGAATGCCGTAGGCGCCCAGCCCCGCGAAGATCAGGATGCCGCCGTACAGCAGCGGCGTAGGCACGCGTAGCATACGCACCCACAGGCCGATCGCCGGCAGGTTCAGCACCAGCAGCATCACGTTGCCGATATACAGCGAGGCCAGCAGACCCCAGACCAGATCGCCCGAGGTCTGGAACAGCATCGGGCCCGGTTGCAGGTTGTAGTTCTGGAACGCGGCGAGCAGGATCGCGGTGGTGTTCGAGGTCGGGATGCCGAGCGTGAGCAGCGGGGCGAGCGTCGCCGTCACGGCTGCATTGTTCGCAGCCTCCGGACCCGCCACGCCTTCGATCGCGCCCACCTTGCCGAACTCGTCCTTGTGGTTCGACAGCTTCTTCTCGGTGGCATAGGACAGGAACGTCGGGATCTCCGCGCCGCCCGCCGGAATCAGCCCGAACGGAAAGCCGATCAGCGTACCGCGCAGCCACGCCGGCACCGAACGGCGCCAGTCGGACTTGTTCATATGCACCGAGCTCAGCTTGTTGAACGAGCCATCGGGTTGCGGGAAGAACGCGTTGAACAATGCCTCGCCCACCGCGAACAGACCCACCGCCACCACGACGATATCCACCCCGTCGTAGAGCTCCTGGACGTTCATCGAATAACGCGTCTGGCCCGACAGCGAGTCCATGCCGATCAGGCCAATGCCGAGACCGAGGAACAGGCTGGTCATGCCGCGCAGCAGCGACGAACCGAGCACGGCCGACACCGTCGTGAACGCGAGCAGCATGATCATGAAGTACTCGCCCGGACCGAACTGCAGCGCCACGTCGGCGGCCACCGGCGCGAACAGCGACAGCAGGACCGTGGCGATGGTGCCAGCCACGAACGACCCGATCGCGGCGGTCGCGAGTGCGGGACCCGCACGGCCATTCTTGGCCATGAGGTTGCCCTCCATCGCTGTGACCATCGTCGAGGACTCGCCCGGCGTGTTCATCAGGATCGAGGTGGTGGAGCCACCGTACATCGCACCATAGTAGATGCCCGCGAACATGATCAGCGCGGCAGTGGGTTCGACCTTCGCGGTCAGCGGCAGCAGCATCGCCACCGTCAGCGCGGGGCCGATGCCGGGCAGCACGCCGATCGCGGTACCGAGGAAGCAACCCACGAGCGCCCACAGCAGGTTGATGGGCGTGATGGCCACGGCAAAGCCGTGCATCAACTGGTTCAGTGTGTCCATGTCAGTGTCCTCTCCTGTTCTTCTCTGGCGCGCTCAGAAGCCGGCCACGGGCAGCAACGGCAGATTGATGCCGAGCAGAAAATCGAACAGCACCCACATGGGCACCGTAATGGCCAGACCGATCAGGCCATCGCGCACGATGCGGCGGCTGCCGTAGCCACGCGCAACGCAGATCATCATCAGCGTCGACGCGAACACGAAACCGAGTGTGCCGATCAGCGCCATGTTGGCAACCAGGCCCGCCGCGACCCACAGGAAGCCCTTGAAGTTGTGCGGCGCCGACGGCAGCTCGGCATCTTCCTCGGGCATGTTGCGGAAGCCCCCGCGCACGCCTTGCCAGGTCAGCAGGGCACCGCATACCGCCAGTCCGATACCGACCAGCGTGGGCACAAAGCGCGGCGAGAGACCGGCGTAGCCTTCTTCGCCCGAAATGCCAGGAATGCCGGCGAAGAAGAACGCCGAGATTGCCAGCACGGCGATGCCGATGACGACATGGGACGGTTTCATGTGAGCTTCCTGCAAGAAAACGAAGACAGCCCGGGCTGGTGGGTGCGCCCGGGCTCGTGGGACGGGAGGTGACTTACTTCGCCACGCCCAGTTCGCGCAGCGTGGTACCCAGACGCAGGGATTCGGCATCGACGAACTTGCCGAACTCGTCGCCGGTCAGCAGGAACGGCGTCCAGTCGTTCTTCTGCAGCGCGTCCTTCCACACCTTGTTCTCGGTGGCCTTCACCACGGCATCGATGAGCGCCTTGCGCTGGTCGGGCGTGATGCCCGGCGCGCCGTACACACCGCGCCAGTTGTAGATCTCGACGTTCACGCCTTGCTCCTTGAGCGTCGGCAGATCGGCGGTGCGATCCTTCGAGGTCACGGCCAGCGCGCGCATCTTGCCGGTCTTGATAAACGGCAGGAACTCGGACACGCCCGCGATACCGACCGTCACGTGACCGCCGAGAATCGATGCCGATGCCTCGCCGCCGCCGGCAAACGGCACGTAGTTGATCTTCTTCGGATCGACGCCGATGTCCTTGGCGATCAGGCCCGCGAGGATGTGGTCGATCGAACCTTTGGAGCCGCCGCCCCAGCTCACGCTGCCTGGATTGGCCTTGAGCTGCGTGGTCAGGTCCTTGAGCGTCTTGATCGGCGAATTGGCCGCCACGGTCAGCACCATCGTGTCCGCGTAGAGACGCGCGACCGGCGTCGCGTTCTTGAGCGTGACCGGCGGATGGCTGGTCTCGATCGCGCCGACCATCACCGCGCCCGTCACCACCAGCGCATTCGGGTTGCCCTTGTCGCTGTTGACGAACTGCGTCAGGCCGATGGTGCCACCCGCGCCACCCTTGTTGTCGTAGGACGCGCCCTTGGCCACGCCCGCTGCAATCATGGCCGCGCCGAGCGAACGGCCGGTCTGGTCATAACCGCCGCCGGGATTGGCGCCGATCATCACCTTGACGTTGTCGAGCGCGAACGCGGGCGATGCCACAGCGGCCATCGCGAACGTGGCGGATGCGAGCGCGACCTGGGCCAGGCGTTGCAGGGAATGACGGTGGTGCAGCGACTTGTTCATCGCGGTCTCCTGTGTCTTTTTTGATGGGGCGATTCGAATGGCCCGATTCTAGGAGCGACAAACTGTCAAACACCTGTCAATTTGCTTGCAACGTGCTCGGGGTTTACCTGCGGTTGTCTGCTTTGTCTGGCCATGCGTGCGCCAATGACTGCATGCATTCGGTCATTTCGCTGTCATTTCGCGTTTTTGCCACAGAGCGCGATAGCAAGGCAGATCTAAACATCTTTGACTTGGCGTCCGATAGACAACTCACTAGGATTGCTCCGTGACTGCAACACTTAGTTACAGTTCTGGGAACATCCGCAACGCATAAAAAAGCGGGTGGCCAATTGGATGTCATTCAGGGGTCAAGCATGGACACAACGATCAGAGCGGCCGATGGCTGGCCGCCGGAGCTCGATGCGGCGGGGATGGCCGATGGGGATCGCGGCATCTGGAAAAGCACGGTAGCGGCAGCGAGCCAGGCGCTCGAGGCTGCCAAGGGCATGCACCAGACCGTGGGGCAGACGCTCAAGCTGCAGCGCAAGATCATGGCGCTGCGCGAGGAGCTGCATCGCGCGGAAGCGGAACGCGACCTGTATCGCGACCTGCATACGCGCACCGTCGATGAACTCAACCAGACGCTCGACCTGAGCCCTGCCGAATGGCAGCGGCTGCGCGCCGAGTCGGAGACGCTGCAGATCCGCCATCGCGCGTACAAGCTGCTGGTCCAGCATTACGCGCGGACCGGTGCGGTCATCGAGCCGGCGATCTTTGCCGAGCAGCGCAGCCGCGTGCAGCAACACATCCTCTTTCAGCGTCGCAAGGGGATTCCGGTCTCGGTGATCACCGTCGAGGACATTACGTTCCTGCTGCGCTGAGCGCCATTCATGCGCCTGTCGCCATCGCATCGTCCGTGCTGACGGTGCGATTGCGGCCGCTTGCCTTGGCGGCGTAGAGGCGACGATCGGCATTGGCGAGCAATACATCGAGCGTGGTGCCATCACGAGGACCAGCCTCCACCACGCCGATCGAGATCGTGAAGTGGATGCGCCCATCGCGCTCGGCACGCGCCGCGGCCGCTGCATCGGGCGCGGGCGTTACCGCAAACCCTTCGATCGCCACGCGCAGTCGCTCCGCGGCCAGCACGGCGTCGGCCAACGTGGCCCCGGGCAGCAGCACCGCAAACTCCTCGCCGCCGAGGCGCGCCGGGACATCGATCGTGCGTAGCTGTTCGCGCATCAGCGTGGCCATCCCCGCAAGCACGCGGTCGCCGCTCGCGTGACCCCACTTGTCGTTGACGCGCTTGAAGAAGTCGATATCGACCATCATCAGCGCGAGCGGATGCCGATGGCGCAGCCGACGTTCGGTCTCCTGCTCGAACAACAATTGAAAGTGCCGCCGGTTGGCCAGGCCCGTCAGCGGATCGTACTCGGCGAGTTCCTGCAGCTTCTCGCCTAGTGCGAGGTAGTGATCGAACAGGTGCGTGACGACGAACAGCGTGACCCACAGCAGAAGCGGCAGCAGCAACCATACCGCCAGCAGCACCGGACTCATGCGCGCCAGCATGGCATCGAAGCGTTGACGCGGCGAGATCGCTTCGAACAGCACCCAGTTGCCATTGGCGGCCTGCTGGTACACCAGCGTGTAGGCACCGTGGCGCAGCGCGCCCGCGCGATCCTCGAACAGGCGTGTGGGTGGGACATCGCGCCAGTCGCCGGGCACGCCCGCGGGCCAGCGCTGCCCGCTTGCCACCGCACCCTGCGAAGCGGACACGAAAGCGCCATCGCGACCCATCAGATAGACCGTGTCGTCGGGCGCGTTGCCTTCGTTGAGCAACCCCTGCAGGCGCGTCTGCGCGACGTCCACCGCAATCACGCCACGGAATGTGGTACTCGATTGCGCGCCAGAACGGCTGCCGGCATGGATCGGTATGCTCAACGTGCTGATCAGTTGGCCATCGCCGAACTGCGTGTAGTTGGAGATCCAGCGTGGTTCGTCGCCCTCTGTGCGATCGGGCAGCATGCTGCGATAGTAGGGCATCGCATCGAAGCGGCGCACGAGCGCCGGCACCAGCGCGCGATCCTGCTCGGGGTAGACCACGTACAGCCCATTGGCCGAGATAAACAGCACGTTCAGGTGTACGCGGTCCTGACGCGCCAGCAGCCCCAGCAGCGGACTCAATGCGCGCGCGACGCGCAGGTCGTCGCGCAGGTCATCGTCGCGCCGCGCAAACCCCGACAATCCCTCGAGTTCTTTCTCACCGACACCGATCACGGGCGCGACGCCAGGCCCGGCCGACAACGTCCACACGGGGTCGTTGCGCGCGGCATAGGCGCGATCGAGCGCGGGATCTTCCGCAGCCGTGGCCGCAGCTACCGCCGCATCCGCCAGCAGCGCATAGTGCTCCGTGGCGGAGTCGCGCAGAAACTCAAGGCGTTGCCGCTCAGTGGCAAACACCGCGCCCACGCCGAGCGCGCGCAGGGCCAGACTGTGCTGACGTTCCGCGAGCGCGCGCTCGTCCTCCTTCCAGACTTCGCGTGCGCCGATCACGAACATCAACAGCATCACTATCGCAAAGCAGATCACCACCACGCGTTGCGGGTACAGGATTGCCGCACGCGGCAGCCAGCGTGGCTGCGGCACAAGTTTGCGCCAGACCATCGAGTGGACTCCCGATGCGGAGGTCCGGTGGACCCCGGCAGCGCCGCGGGCGTCGGCGATAGGCGCGCGATCGGTGAGGCCGGTCGGCGCGTGCCCGTCGGCTCAGTGTAGGATACGCGCATGCGCGAGGGGCGGCCCGGCCGTGCCGGCGTTACCTCAGCGTCAGGCGCGATCGGTACGGAAATAAAGCAGCGCCAGCAGCGGCGGGGCAAAGCCGATCCAGCTCGCGAGGCTCCAGCCGCCGTGCGCGAACGCCCAGGCGCCGGCCCAGGAACCGATCGCGCCGCCGATAAAGAAGATCGCCATAAAGAGCCCGTTCAGGCGGCTGCGATGTTCAGGGCTGAGCGCGAAGATCGCGCGCTGGCTGATAACGAGATTCGTCGACACGCCGAAGTCGAGCAGGATCGCGGCCGCGGTCAGCGACAGCAACGACAGCAGCGAGCCCTCCGCACCGATGCGACTCAGAAGGAAAGCGCCCGCACCGATTGCCAACGCGAGCGCGGTCATCTGCCGGCTGTGCCCGCGGTCCGCATAGCGGCCCGCCATCGGCGCGGCGATCGCACCGGCCACGCCGACCAGCGCGAACACGGCAATGCCGGTCTGCGACATATGGAAGGTTGGGCCTGCGAGATATAGCGGCGACGTAGTCCAGAACAGGCTGAACACACCGAACAGGCTTGCCTGGTACAACGCGCGCCGTCGCAACACGGGTTGCGTACGCACGAGCGCCCACATCGAGGCGAGCGTCGGCAGGTAGCCGGCGGAAGGTGGTGGCTGACGCCGCGGCAGCTTGCGCGCGAGCACGATGGCCAGCAGCACCATCGCCACCGCGGACACCGCGAAGATCGTGTGCCAGCCGAAGGCATCCGCGAACAGGCTCGAAATCGGTCGCGCAAGCATGATGCCCATCAGCAGGCCGCTCGTGACATTGCCCACCGCGCGGCCGCGCGCATGGTCCGGCGCGAGATGCGCGGCGAAGGGCACGAGCACCTGCGCCGCCACCGAGCACAGGCCAATCGCGGCACCGGCCATCAGGAACACGCTGGCATGCGTGGCAAACGCGGCCGCGACCAGCGCCACCGCATTGCCGCCGATCAGCGCGACGATCAAGCGCCGGTTCTCGACGATATCGCCAAGCGGCACCAGTAGCAGCAGGCCGACGCAATAGCCGATCTGGATCAGCGTGACGATGAGTCCGGCGATCTCGGGCGATAGCGCCAGCGCATGCGCAATGGGGCCAACCAGCGGCTGGGGGTAATAGAGGTTGGCCACGACCATGCCGCATGCAACGGCGAGCAATGGCGTGATCCAGGCCGGCTGCCTGACGGCGGCGGTGTGAGACGTGGCGGTGGTCATCGATGGGTGGAGATCGAAACTGCGCGGAGAGACTGCCGTGGGCGATCTCGCGTCGCACATCGGAACGGCCGCATCGAAAAAGACTGAGGAAGCGCGATTCTACGCGCGGGCCAATAAACTGGCTGGCACGGGGTTAATCGTCCCCGCGTGCCTCCGTCTGGTGCATTACCAGCGGCGATTGAGCTGCACGCCGAAGATCGAGCCGCTGGCCTGCGATGCCCACGCTTCGGCGGGCGCCGCGAACGTGATGCCATCAACGTCGTTGGCGCGGCTGTACGTGTAGAACGCGCGCAGGTTGGCATTGCCGGCCGACTTGCCCAGCGTCAGCGTCGGCGCCACGGTCACTGCGGTACGCTGGCCACCTACGCCAAAGCCCGACGAAATCTGGTCGTGCGCCACCTCGAACATGAGCTTGAACTGATCGCTGGCCACATAGGTAGGACGTACGCGCGTGGCCGCCCACTGCAGCGTGCCGATCGCCGAACGATCGAGCTGCAGGCTCGACTCGACGGAACCGCCGATGCCCGACGCGCTCTTCCATTCCATCGACTCAGCCATCCGCACGCGCGAGAGATCGTTGCCCATGCCGCTATAGCCGGTCATAGCAGTGCGCGAGCCCTGCCCGTACTGCACGCCGAAGCGATTGGTGCCCAGTAGCACGTCCTTCTGTTCATGCATGGCCGAGGCCCACCAGGCGCTGCCGGTATTTTCCATCGCGGAGAGCGGCTCCACGCGCGTAAAGCCTACCTGCACGGCGCCCTTGTCGTTGGTACCGATCGGCGCGCTGCGTACCGAGTGGTAGCTCGGCAGGTTGGCACCGTTGAAATCGCTGCGCGCGGTGTACTGATAGTTGAGGCCGAAGTTGCCCACCTTGGCGTTGTCGACACCAAATCGCATCGACGGTGAACTCGGCGGCAGCAGACCCGACGACATCAGGAACGGATTCGTATCGCGACGGCCGGCCCATACGCTGGCATCGTCGAGCACCTTGAGGCCACCGCGCGAGAATCCGCTGACCGACGTGTACACCTGCGGCAACAACGCGTACGGATCCACGGCCGCAGGCCGGCCGTTGACCGACGTGGCCTCGGTGCCTTTGGCCTGGGCGACGAGTTGTACCTGTGCGCCGCCATCGAGGTCCATCAGCGATTCGCGCACCTTCACCTCGCCGGTGCTGCTACACGCCAGACCGCCATTGACACCCGCGGAAGGCGTACCGCCGCCGGTGCAGGCGCGCTCGTTACGCGGTTGGTCCACGGCCGCGCGGCCGCTGTAGCCGAGACGCCAGACCGAAGCGCCGGCGGGGTCGTCGGCCGGCAATTGCGAGCGCAGCACGGGCGGCTTGTCCGAAGGCGTGGCATTGCTGTCACCGTCGCTCGCCAGGGTCGTTTCCGCGGTCCCCTGCGCGGGCTGTGTATCGGGATGCGCGGGAAACTCTCCGAGCCGATTCGGGAACAGCACGAGCGGGGGCGGTGGAGGCGGGGGCGGTGCGAGCTCGTCGGGCGGACCGACAAAGTCCGGATTCAGGGCAAGCGGCGCAGCGGTGGGTACGGCCGCGGGCGTGATATTGGACGCGGACGACACGGCCTCCGCGGACGGCTCGATCGAGGGCTGGCCCTCCTGCGCCCCGATCAGTGCTGCAAGCGGATCCGCCACGCTTTCGGCGGGTACTCCGGCGGGCAATCCGGCGGGCAACTCGGCGGGCAATCCTTTGGCGGGCACGATCTCAGCCGCCACAGCGGGCTGCGCCGAGGCCATGGCTACTGGCGGCACCGTCGCATGCGCCACCTGCGGTGGCCGCGCCACGTCCGGCACGACCTGCGCGCAGGCGCCGACACTCCACGCCGCCAAAATGGCGAACGTGAGGCGATTGGTACGCAAACGAGAGGGGATAGGTGCCGAAAGCTGCATGAATTCGTTCAGGCCCGCAGGACGAAGTCCGAGACCGGGCTCAGTTTTTAACAGGCGACCGATTGGACCGCAAGCCGGGTTACAAAATCCGCTCGCCGTGTGTCTTCTCACGATACGAAACTCTTGGCCCTTTGTATGCGACAACTGCCTGGCATGGGTGCGCGAGCGCCCGTTTCAGGGGTGTCGCAAGTAGGCGAAAACCCCCATCGAAGCGGGGCTCCGTGCCCAAAAAGCCACCGCTATAATCGGCAGGCCCTGCCCGTCACGTGCTTTAGATGTCTCGTGCATCGGACAGTCAGTCATACAGATCTATAACGAGGAGATATCTGATGGAACGTCGTTCCTTCCTTTTGAAGGCGGGCGCTGTTGCCGCCACCGGGGCAGGTCTTGCCGCATGCGGCAAGGAAGAAAAGGCCGCAGCGCCGGCAGCCGCGGCGAGCGGTCCCGCCGCACCGGCCGTGATCGGCAGCAACCCTGCCGTGGAATGGCGTCTGGCCTCGAGCTTCCCGAAGTCGCTCGACACGATCTACGGCGGTGCCGAGACGCTGTCCGCGCGTGTGAAGGAACTGACCGACGGCAAGTTCAACATCAAGGTTTTCGCGGCCGGTGAAATCGTGCCGGGCCTGCAGGTGCTGGACGCCGTGCAGAATCAAACCGTGCAAATCGGCCATACGGCGGGCTATTACTACTTCGGCAAGAACCCGACGCTGTGCTTCGACACGACGATCCCGTTTGGCCTGACCGCGCGCCAGCAGACCGCCTGGATGATGCAGGGCAACGGCATGAAGCTGATGCGCGAGTTCTTCAAGGAATACAACATCGTCAACTTCATGGGCGGCAATACGTGCGCCCAGATGGGCGGCTGGTTCCGCAAGGAGATCAAGTCGGTAGCCGACCTGCAGGGCCTGAAGTACCGCGTGGCCGGCTTCGCGGGCGTGGTGCTCGCGCGCCTGGGTGTGGTGCCGCAGCAGATCGCCGGCGGCGACATCTACCCCGCGCTGGAAAAGGGCACGATCGACGCGGCCGAGTGGGTGGGCCCGTACGACGACGAGAAGCTCGGCTTCTACAAGGTGGCGCCTTATTACTATTACCCGGGCTGGTGGGAAGGCAGCGCGCAGCTGTCGTTCTACGTGTCCTCGCCCGAGTACGAGAAGCTGCCGAAGCTGTACAAGGCCGCGCTCGAGACCGCGACCATCGAGGCACACACGTCGATGCAGGCCAAGTACGACACCGTGAACCCGCAGGCACTTGCGCGTCTGCTCGAAAACGGCGTGAAGCTGCGTCCGTTCTCGCGCGAAATCCTGGAAGCCTGCTTCAAGGCCACCCAGGGCGCGTATGCGGACGAGGTCGCCAAGAACCCGTCGTTCAAGAAGATCTATGACGACTGGCGCGTGTTCCGCAACAACGAAGCGCAGTGGTTCAACGTGGCCGAGCAGGCGTTCGCGCAGTTCAGCTTCTCGCACAAGCTGTAAGCCCTGACGGGCTCCGGGGGATGGTGAGACGGTGCAACCCCTGCACCGTTTCTGGGCGACAATCGAGCCCGCACAGACACCATCCCCTCATCGACATTCGTGCGAGGGGAGAAAGTACACCCTCCATGCAACTCGGCATTCTTTACGCGCTGCTCGCGTACATCATCTGGGGCCTCCTGCCCCTCTACATCAAGTCCGTTCACGGCGTAGCGCCGCTCGAGATCCTGCTGCACCGGATGGTGTGGTCGCTCGTGTTCCTCGGCGCGATCCTGCTCTGGCGCCGGCACTTCAGCTGGCTGCGCCAGGTCGCGACCAATCCAAAGCTGATCCTCGGTTTCGCCGCGAGCGCGGCGCTGCTGTGCGGCAACTGGTTTATCTATATCTGGGCGGTCTCGGCCAATCGCGTGGTCGATGCGAGCCTCGGTTACTTCATCAATCCGCTGTTCAGCGTGCTGCTCGGCGTGCTGTTCCTGCATGAGCGGCTGCGCCCCGGGCAGTGGCTGTCGATTGCCGTGGCCGCCGCCGGCGTGCTCTGGCTCACGTTGAGCGCGGGACAACTGCCGTGGATCGCGCTGGCGCTGGCAGGCACCTTCGGCGGGTATGGGCTGCTGCGCAAGACCGGCGCGCTGGGCGCGCTCGAGGGCCTGTCGCTCGAAACGCTGATCCTGTTCCCGGTGGCGGCCATCGCGCTGGGCTACCTGATCATGACCGGGCAGGACACCACGCGCCACGCAGCACCAGGTACGCAATTCCTGCTGTTGATGGCGGGCCCGGTCACCGCCGTGCCGCTGCTGTTCTTTGCCGCGGGCGCGCGCCGGATCCCGCTCTCGTTGCTGGGTCTGCTCCAGTACACCGGCCCGACGCTGCAACTGCTGCTGGGCATCTGGCTCTGGCATGAACCGTTTCCGGAGCAGAAGCAGATTGGCTACGCGCTGATCTGGGTCTCGCTGGTGATTTATGCGTTTGAAAGCTTCTGGATGTCCCGGCGCGTCCCATTGGTGACCGCTCCGGCCGCTGCTGCCACCGACGGTAATTATCGACCGAAGGAATGAGACGACATTCAGTGGTTGCCAGATGATCGATCCCGGCGATATCATCGCGCACTACACTGTACGGACATACAGTATTCGGTGATATCGTCATGACCCTCGGCGCCCGCCGCATCGCTCATCTCGACATGGACGCGTTCTACGCGTCGGTCGAACTGCTGCGCTACCCGGAACTCCGCGGGCAGCCCGTCGTGATTGGCGGCGGCCGCGATGCCATCCCGCAAACCCTGCCCGACGGTTCGCGACGCTATGCGCGTCTGCGCGACTACGTGGGTCGCGGCGTGGTCACCACCTCCACCTACGAGGCACGCGCACTCGGCGTGTTCTCGGCCATGGGCATGATGAAGGCCGCGCGGCTCGCGCCCGACGCCATCCTGCTGCCAACCGACTTCGAGGCCTATCGCCACTACTCCGGCCGCTTCAAGGCGGCGGTGCGGGCATTCACGCAAGAGATTGAAGACCGTGGTATCGATGAGATCTATATCGATCTGACGAATATTCCGGGCGAGGTGCGCGAGGTGGCCGCGCAGATCAAGAATGCCGTGCATACCTCGACCGGCCTGACCTGCTCGATCTGCGTCGCGCCCAACAAGCTGTTGGCCAAGATCGGTTCCGAGCTCGACAAGCCCAATGGCCTGACCATCCTGACAGCCGAAGATGTGCCCACCCGGATCTGGCCGCTGGCCGCGCGCAAGGTCAATGGCATCGGCCCGAAAGCCGCGGACCGGCTGAGTGCGCTGGGGATCCATACCGTGGGCGATGTCGCGCAGGCCGATCCCGGCCTGCTGCAGACCCACTTTGGCCGCAACTATGCCGAATGGCTCGCGCGCGTGGCGCAAGGCCACGACGAGCGGCTGGTGGTGGTGCGTTCGGAGCCGAAGTCGATGAGCCGCGAGACGACGTTCGAACGCGACCTGCATCCCAGAAACGACCGTCCGGTGCTATCGGAAGCGTTCACGACGTTATGCCTGCGCGTGGGCGAAGACCTGCGCCGCAAGGGCTATGTGGGCCGCACAGTCGGCATCAAGCTGCGCTTCGACGATTTTCGGACGGTGACACGCGATCTGACCCTGACCGCGTACACCGCCGACGGGGCCGCCATCCGCCGCGGTGCGACCGAATGTCTGAAGCGCATCGCGCTCGAACGCCGGATTCGGCTGCTGGGCGTACGCGTGAGCGCGTTGCTGCCAGCGAGTGCGGTCGGCCACGAACCGGTGCAGGAAGAACTGCCGTTCGCGGCCGAGGAATGAGTTACGCGGCCGAGTGGGCCGCTGACGTCAGGCCAGTCCGTGCGTCTGCGCGTGCAACCGCACGAGGCCAAGCAGCGCATCGAGGTTCGGCGTACGAATATCGACGCGTTCGCCGATTTCGCGCACTGACGCGACCAGCGCGTCGATCTCGAGCGTGCGCCCGGCCTCGGCATCCTGCAGCATCGATGTCTTGAAAGCGCCGAGCTTGCGCGTGACCTGGCTGCGATCCTCGCCACTCTGCGCGATCGGACAGCCGATGGCCGCACCAATGCGACTCGCCTCGGCCATCACATCGAGGCAGAAACGATAGACCAGCGGGTCGTCGAGAATACGGTCGCAGGTGGCGCCGGTCAGCACGGACACCGGGCTCATCGTCATGTTGCCCCACAGCTTGAACCAGACGTCGCGCTGGATCGCCGCGCTGCGTTCCACCTCGAGCCCCTGCTGCAACAGGTCCGCCACACGATCGACGCGCGGGTCCGGGCCACCGGCCGGGGCGCCGAGGATCAGCTTGTCGCCAAAGGCATGCTGCACCACGCCCGGCTCCGGACTCGATGCCGACAGATGCACGACGCCCCCGATCACCTGCGATGCCGGCAGGGCTCGCGCGATACGGCCATCGGGATCGACGGTCTGCAGACGCTGGCCGGACAACGGTCCCGGCCGCTCGAAGAACCACCATGGCACGCCATTCATGGCCGGCACGATGACCGTGGCGGAACCGATCAGCGGCGTCAGGCGCTCGGCCAGATCGGCCAGTGCGGGTGCCTTGACCGTGATGATCACGATGTCCTGCACCCCGAGCCGCGCCGGATCGGCCTCCGCGTGCACCGGATATGATGCGCGCCCGTCTCGGTCGATCAGCGTGATGCCGTGCGCCTGCAATGCCTCGAGTGTCTTGCCCCGCGCCAGCACGTTGACCGTGTGCCCAGCCTTCGCCACGCGCGCGGCAATAAAGCCACCTACCGCGCCGGCACCGACGATACAGATGGAAGCCATGATTGAATTGCTCTCCTGACTATCGATGCGAATTATCGACTGCATCCGATATCAAACACATCGATTATTCACGCGAATAATTTTTTACTGCAGGTCGTTGCGCATGACCAGTATCCACGGCATATGCGAGTTGGTGAACGCGTCGAGCTTGCCCGAATCGCCCAGCTCGATCACATCCATCGACACCGACTGTTGCACATTGCCACCGATTGCGCGGACTTCGCGCGCGGCAGGATCCACCTCGACCACGATATCGCAATGCATCGGCGTCGTGCCGAACCCGATCTCGGCCGGATCCTCGAGAAACTTGTCGCGGCCGCGCACGGCGCAGATGACGTCACCCGGGCGGGGCAGGGCGGGCACCGGCTCGATATGAAACGCCGGTGCGGGTAGCACTCCGTCTCGCGCATCCACCACGTACATCGAATGTGACTCGCCGGTCAGGAACTGGCGCTCGTCGAGCCCAGACTTGCGCATGACCCACGAAATGAATACCGCTGACCACGCCCATGCCCCCTGCGTGATCTGCTGGCAGTTCGGCGACTGGCCCACGATATGCCAGTAACGCTGCGCCAGCGCGCAACCCTGCGCGGTGGCTTCCATCCCCGTGCCGTCGGGAAAGCGCAGGCAGTCTGCATCGCCCGACGCGTCCGCTTCGGTATCGGCGGAAGCGGTCCCGCTACCATTCGGACGGTCGCCGGCCACGCCGGCCTGCGGCATGACGGGCGCCGGCAGCGGACTGCGCGTCACGCAGGCCGTATCGTCGCGGCCGATGCGAACCACCTGACCGCCCCAGCGCTGCCACTCCTGGCGCGCGATTTCCACGATCCGTTCGCGTTGTGTAGCGCCCGGCGTGGTACGCACGCGTTCGGTGTCCGGCAGCGCCGCGGCCTGTGGCCGCGCGGGCTTGATCTCGGTGGCGCAGCCACACAGAACGGCCACCGCGACGGCTGCGGTAAGGCCCTGCAATATGGTACGCAAAGGGGGGCGCAACGGCAGTCGCGCAGCCTGTGGAGAAAGCTGTGGAATGCGGTGTGGAAAGCGCTGTGAATAACGCTTTGGAAAGATGCGAACGAGACGGCGCTGCGGCATGGGAGGTACGTCAGGCGCGGCCCCCGGCGAGGCGTGTGCTGGCCTTGTCCGAGCGCCGTTTTTCAGCATGTCCAGGCAGCCATCGAAACCCAGCTGCCGCCTGTGCGATAGACCGCGTGCGGAGCACGGGCCACCACTGTGGATAACGTTCCCCCGCCTGGCGCGCACCCGCGCCGGAGACGCGTCCGGTGGCGGCATGGCGGGGTCATGCGAATGGGCATCAACCGCAGCCCAGCCGCTATCACTGATTGACGGCGTCCTTGAACTTCTGGCCAGCCTTGAACTTCACAGTCTTTGCTGCTTCGACCTTGATTTCCTCACCGGTGCGCGGGTTGCGGGCCATGCGCTCGGCGCGCTCGCCCTGGCTGAACGTGCCAAAGCCAATCAGGCTCAGCGTATCGCCCTTGGCCACAGCTTCGATGATGGCGTTCAGGGTTACGTTGAGCGCCTGCTCGGCCTTGGCCTTGGTCAGACCGTCCACGCCTGCTGCAATCGCGTCGATCAGTTCGGTTTTCGTCATGCTTCACTCCGTATCGAGTTGAAAAAACACAGACGTCCTGCCCTGGCGGATCCGGCTGGAACCCGCTCCGGCAAAGACGCCGCGGGCAACATCATACCGTGTCGGGCAAGGCGCACCGGAACGAGAATGTTACCGATTGGTATCGGCGGGCTCCTGTGACACTCCGCAGACGGGCGTAAACCGCCTGCGCGGCCGTATGCGGCTCCGGAGGTGCTGGGGGCGTATACGCGTCCTGCGAGGCCCTCCGGGGCGCTCAGAGGCGCTCTACGGGGCTGGCAGGGCTCGTGTGTGCCTCGGGACGTCCTTAAGGTCGCTGAGCGTACAGAGCGCGCTGTGCGTCGAGGGGTATACGCATGGAGGTGTTGCGCTGTTTCAGGTCCACGGGCGAGGCCCATGCTTTCTGTTTACATCTTTCTTTCATGTATACAGATAGTAGTGATAGATAAGGGGCACCTGTTTCTGTGGATAACCACGTATACGTCAATCGAATCAGAGGTTTGCGTATACCAAAAGCATCGGGACGAAGTGTTGGTGAGTGGGGATGACTCAGCCTTTTGCATGAGACCACCCGAGGTATACGTCGAAGTTGTTCCGTATACGTCCCCATGTCAGCCCCAGCAAACCCACAACGTAACCGCAGGCTTATCCACCGCCGGAGGCCGGGTTATCCACAGACGGCGTGTGTCCACCTCGATGTGCATCGTAAATATCTGAAAATCGAAAATCTATTTTCCGATTATATTGGCGCTAATTACGATAGCGCGTGAAACCGCTTTCCGTATTTAATACCCCTACGCCCCTGAGTATTTTCGCCATCAGCACCTGGCGCGGGAGGGTAGGTATGAAAGCAGTCAGTATCAAAACAAGCATGGCACCTCGTCTTGGCGCGTGCCTGTTGGCTTCCACGGCTTCTGCACAGGTTGTCGTGCCCGCCGGAGAAGATATTGGTGCCTATTTGAATGCGAGTCCGGCCGGTATTGCCAACTGGAATGCCGCGCGCTTCAGTTTCTCGCTGCAAAGCAATGCGGCATGGCAAATACCGGTGCAGTCAAACACCGGGGAACGCGCGAGACTCGAGATTCTTGGTAATGGGCACACCGTCACGCGGGGTCGGAACGCCGCCGTCTATCTCGACGGGACCACCGTGGATGCCGCTGTCGTATCGCTCTCCAATCTGTCCTTCACGCAAACTGGCGGCGCTGGCGATGCCGTCGTTCATGACCTGGGCAGCGGTCGCCTGTTCGAGGTCAGACTCGATGGTGTGACGTTTACCGGGTTGAGCGGTACCAATTGGACGGCGCTCGCGCTGGCCCCAGTACCGGAGGCACGATGCTGCGGGTCGTCGCTGGCCCGGGCGGCGGGATGTTTACCGGCAATACGGCGACTGGCCGCGGCGGCAGCGCCTTCGTTCGATCCGGCACGCTGGTACTCGACGCGCAGGCCGGGTCGCTCGAGTTCGCGGGTAATCGCGATCGCGCGGCTCCGGGTCCCGCGCGTCCCAATGCGATCCATTTCGCCGGCAACGCGAACCTGGTGCTTCAGGCCGCGGCGGGACAACGCATCGTATTTCACGATCCGATCGACTCGGCGGACAACGCCTTGGTGGCGGTGACCAAGTCCGGCGCGGGCGAGGTGATCTTCCACGGCAATGCCGGGCAGGGCGCTTTCGATTCGCCGATCCATGCCAATACGTCGGTCACGGGTGGCATCTTTACGCTCGCCGATGGCGCGCGGTTTGGCCGTATCGATGGCATATCCGCCACCACAGCCGGCTTGTTCTCGGTGGGCAGCACTGCCACGGTACGCGGTGGTAACGAAGCGGTGCTGCGGGGAAGGCGTGTGACCGTGCAGGATGGCGGCACGCTTGCCGTCACGGCAGGACGTTTCACGCTCGACGCGCTGGCGACCGAACTGCAGGGCGGCGCCAGGTTGACGGGCACTGGGACGCTGGCCAACACGCACAATCTGGTGCTAACCGGTGCCGTTACCGCGGACATTGCCTCGGGTGCCATGCTCGAAGTGATCAGCGGCATCAACGGCGCAGGCGCGTTGCAGAAGACCGGTGAGGGAACACTTCAGCTTTCGCGCGCGGCGACCCATACCGGTGGGACGACGATCGTCGCGGGCACATTACGCGTCGGCAACGGTGCGACCTTCGGCAGCCTGGCGGGCAACATCGCCAACAGCGGCGCGCTCGTGTTCGATCGCAGCGATGCGCTGACCGTCGGTGGCGTGATCAGCGGCCGCGGCACGGTGACCAAACGCGGCGCCGGCGAATTGCGCCTGACCGCCAACAATACCTATACGGGCCTCACGATCCTCGAAGGCGGCGTGCTGGCGTTCTCAAGCCCCAACAATCTGGGCACGCTCGGCAATGGCATCGTGTTCGATGGTGGCACCCTGCGTTACCTGAACGGTTCCTTCGGCTTTATCGGCCGGCCGGTCACGGTGCGCGCGGGCGGCGGCACGTTCGACAGCAACGGCTACTCGACCGAGCTGCGCAGCGTGATGACCGGTGTGGGGGGCATCACCAAGACGGGGGCGGGTACGCTCACACTGACCGGCAACAGCAACTACACGGGCGGCACGACGATTCTGGGCGGCGTGCTGCAGATCGGCAACGACGGCACCAGTGGTAGCGTCATCGGACCGATCGCCAATCATGCGGCGCTGGTGTACCGGCGCGCGGATACCGTGATCCAGGATGCGGCCGTCAGCGGCACGGGCTCGGTCACGCAGGCCGGTGCCGGCAAGCTAGTGTTTCGCGGCGTCCACACCTATAGCGGTGGGACCACGGTCGAGACCGGCACGCTGGTGGTCGGCGATCGTCCCGAGGTGGCGGCTGAGCTCGCGGGTGGAGGATCGGTGTCGGTGGGCACCAATGGCGCGCTCGGTGGCTATGGCAAGGTCGTGGGCCCGGTCGTCAACGCTGGACTGATCGGCGTCGGCAATGCGCTACCGGCTCTCGCAGGCGGCCCGGATGCGGTGTTCACGATCGTGGGTACACTCGATCATCGCGGCACGGTGACGATGATCAATGGCGTGGCCGAGGACCGGCTGGTGGTCAGCGGCGGATCGTATATCTCCAACGGCGGCCTGATGCGCATCGAGACCATCCTCGACGCGGGCGGCCCAGCGTCGCGCAGCGATATGCTCGTGGCGGATGGCACGCAACTCGCCAGCGGCGGCGCCACGCGTCTGAGCGTGCAGTCGGTGGGTGGGGTTGGTGCCGTGACGCCTGGCGATGGCATTCGGGTCGTGGCAGTCGGCAGTCGCGATCTCTCCGCGGCTGGCACGTTCGTGCTCGATGGCCGTGTGGTGGCGGGGCCGTACGAATATCAGCTTCATCAGGGCGGCGTGGCGGATGCCGCGGACGGCCAGTGGTATCTGCGCTCGGCACGACCGGTGCCGCCTGCTCCCGTACCCACCCCTGCGCCCGCACCGGTACCGACACCTGCGCCGGCCCCCGTACCCACGCCTGCGCCACCCATTGCCGACCCGGCTCCCACACCGTCGCGCACACTGAGCCCATCGGCAGTCCCCCTGCCGCTTTATCGGCCCGAGGTCGGCGCGTACCTGGCGAACCAGCACATGGCGGCCACGATGTTCGTGCACAGCCTGCATGACCGCCCCACAGACCAGCTCCCGGTTATCGCCACGCCCGGCGCTGGCCGCCGTGGCGCCGCGTGGTTACGTGCTGCGGGTCAATGGACCGGTAGCACCAGCAACGATGCAAGCCTGCACGTCACCGCGGACGGCTTTCTGTTGCACGGTGGCGCCGAACTCGCGCGCTGGCCGGCCTTGCCGGCTGGCACCAGCGATGGCGGTGCACTACATGTCGGCGTCATGGCCGCATACGGTCAGACCAGCAGTCAGGCCGAGGCGCAGGACAACGCGGCGCGCGCACGCGGGAACGTCGAAGGGTGGCAGGTCGGCGCCTATGGCACCTGGTACCAGCACGACGACAGCCGTCTGGGCGGCTACGTCGATGCATGGTTTGGCCATGGCTGGTTTCGCCAGCGCGTCGATGGCGACCGGTTGCCATCGGTCCACTACGATGGCAGCGGCTGGAACGTGTCGGCGGAGGCCGGTTACGCATTGCCGATGCCGGCAGGGTGGGTGGTGCAGCCGCAGGTGCAATGGCTCTACGCCAACGTTACGGATGACGACCTTACCGAGCACAACGGCACGCGCGTGCAGGGCACCGGCAGCGATGGCGTGATCACGCGGCTGGGCGTGCGAATCGCATGGCCTGTGCCGCTGTCACGGTCGGCGGCCGACGGCGGCACGCGCAGGCTCGAACCATCGCTCACGCTCAACTGGTGGCATGGACGCACCGATGGCAGCGTGTCGTTCAATCAGATGCCGGTCGGCAACCTGTTTCCATCCAGTCGTTATGAGGCGAAACTGGGCCTCGATGCGGTGCTGGGCCGCAGATGGACTGGCTGGACCCATGTATCGGGCAGCTGGGGCGCGAACGACTTCCATCAATACGCTGTGCGCGCCGGCGTGACCTATGCATGGTGAATGTGTCTGCGCGATGCCGCCATTGTCACGACACGCGGGTATCATTCCGTTCGCGCGGGATACTCCGGGCGATTTTCCATTCGGGAAGGAACATGGCGGACAACGCGAAGGCGAAGCAGGGCGACAAGAAGCCCGAAAAGAAGGGCGGAAAGAAAAAGACCGCGAGCGATCGCATCGAGGTGCGGCAGTCGGGGGTACATGGTCGCGGCGTGTATGCGATCGGGGCCATCGGCGAGGACACGCGCATCATCGAATACAAGGGCGAGCACATCTCGTGGAAGGAAGCGCTCAAGCGCCATCCGCACGATCCCGACGATCCCAACCACACGTTCTACTTCAGTCTTGAAGATGGCAGCGTGATCGACGCCAAGTTTGGCGGCAACCGCGCGCGCTGGATCAACCACGCGTGCGCGCCGAACTGCGAGGCGCGCGAGAAGAAGGGGCGCGTGTTCATTCACGCGTTGCGCGACATTGCCGAAGGCGAAGAGCTCTTCTACGACTACGGCCTGGTGCTCGATGCGCGTTACACCAAGAAGCTCAAGAAAGAGTTCGAATGCCGTTGCGGCAGCCCGGACTGCCGCGGCACGATGCTCGCGCCGAAGGAAAAGCGCGGCAAGTAGGCGAGCAGAGTAGGCGAGCAGAGTAAGCGAGGAAAGTAAGCGAGGAAAGTAAGCGAGGCGGTCGTCGTCAGACGCGACGGGTGACCTGCGACAGCGGGATGCCCGTTGGCGCGGGCGCGGGTTCGCACGGGATGCGAATCACGAAGCGCATCGACGGGCGGCGCTGCACGCTGATGTTGGCTGCCGTGCTGGCTGCGTTGGCGGGGTCAGGGGCGTCGGTGGTGCCACCGTCGCCCTGCGCAGTGGCGCGTTCCACAGCGACCTCCACCACGGGCGGCAGGACGGGCGCCGGCACGTCCTCGATGCGGATCGTGCCCTGATGCAGCGTCACGATCTCGTGCACGATCGCCAGGCCCAGTCCGGCACCGCTCGGCGCGGCCTGACGCGCAACGCCCGGCGTGTCGTCCCCGCGGAAGAAGCGCTTGAACACTTCGTCGCGGCGCGCGGGCGGAATACCTGGGCCGTTGTCCTCGATCATCACCACGGCCATGCCGCGATGGCCCATGGTCTCGCCACCGGCGCGCACCGTGATGCGTCCGCCGGCCGGCACATACTTCACGGCATTGTCGATCAGGTTGCTCAGTGCCTCGCGCAGCAGCAACCGATTGCCGCGTACGTGCGCGGGCGCGCCACCCGTGAAGGTTGGGCCGGGCAGGATCTCGAAGCCGAGGTCGATACGACGCGCGAGCGCCTGTGGCACCCATTCCGCGCCGATCTCGAACGCGAGTTCGGCCAGATCGAAATGCTCGACTGGCCCGAGTCTCTCCAGCGACAGACCCGGCTCGGCGCGCGCGAGCGACAGCAACTGATTCGACAACCTCACGGCGCGATCGGCGGCGGTTTGCACTTCGCGCAGCGCATGACGCGCCACGTCCAGCGTATCGGCCTCCACCGCGCGGTCCGCATGCAGCTTGACGGCCGTGAGCGGGGTACGCAGTTGATGCGCGGCATCGGCGATGAACTTGCGTTGGGCGTCGAGCGCATCGCGTAGCCGCGACAGCAGCGCATTGAGACCGCGGATCAGCGGCTCCACTTCGGCCGGTACCTGCGTTTCGTCCAGGGCGGCCAGCGAGCGCGCGGTCTGACGGTTCAGCTTGTCGGTGAGGATCTGCAGCGGCACGAGCTCTTCCTTGAGCACGTGCGACAGGATCAGACTGCCGAGCAGCAGCAGGAGCAGCAGCGGCACCGACACCGATAGCAGGATTTCGTTGGCCGCGGTCTCGCGCCGGTCGAGCAGTTCCGCCACCTCGACCACGATCGGCCCACGCGGCGCTGTCGCCTCGGGCGCGCTGGCGCCGCCGGACGCACCGGCGCTGGTGGAGGTTCCGTATTCGTCGTTGGCGGGGCTCGGCAAGGTCACCGGCAGGCGCACCGCGCGCACCTGACGGCCACTGAACCATGCATAGAACAGCCGCGCGTCATGGAGCGAGGTCTGACCCGTGCCGTAGCCAAGCCAGGTGTCCATGCCGCCGATCAGTCCGTCGGGGCCGTGGATGCGCCAGTAGATGCGGTCGCTGCCCTCGGCCTCGACGAGCGTCTGCGCGATCATCGGAATGTCCTGCTCGAGGCGTGGCCCTGCAATGCGGATCTGCTGCGCGATGTTATTGGCTACGCCATACAGCGCACGGTCGAACACTTGCGTGGTGTAGTGCGCGGCCAGCCAGTAAGAAAGCGAGCCGCTCGTCAGCACCAGCGCGAACAGCGGTGTTGCGAGCGCGCGCAGCAGATGGATACGCAGGCTCTGATTGGTCGCACCGCGGCTGCCGCCGCGCGCGCGCGCGCCGTGACCCGGCGTGGTGCCAGGCGTGGAGCCGGATGCGGACGGGGGCGGTGGTTGGCGCGGCCACATGGCGGGCGGCTCAGTCGAAGCGGGTGCAGATGCTCATGGCGCCCGCGCGGGGCACCGCGGCATCAGTGTCCGGCGCGGATCTGCAGCAGGTAGCCAAAGCCACGCACCGTGACGATTTCCACATCGCTGTCCTCGAGCTTCTTGCGGACGCGGTGGACATACACTTCGATCGCGGTGTCGCCGACCGTATCGCCGCCTTCGCCGGCGGGATGTGCGAACGTCGCGAGGTGATCCTGCATCTGCGCCTTGCTGACCACGCGGCCCTGACGCTGCAACAGCAGTTCGAGCACCGCGAACTCACGCGGCGACAACTCCAGCGGGCGGCCATCGACGAACATGCGGCGATCGTTGCCGGACAGGCGCAGCCGACCCAGCCGCACATCGCGTTCCGGCGCGGCCTCACCATGCTGGCTGCGGCGCAGCAGCACACGCACACGCGCTTCGAGTTCGGGCAGTGCGAAGGGCTTGACGAGGTAGTCGTCGGCACCGGCATTGAGGCCGGATAGCTTGTCTTCGAGTTCGTCGCGCGCGGTCAGGATCAACACCGGCGTGGTGCGATTGCGCGCGCGGTAGCGCGCCAGCAGCGTCATGCCATCGATGCCGGGTAGGCCGAGGTCGAGGATGACGAGGTCGTGCTGGTCGCGCAGCAGGTGGTCGGTGGCGTAGACGCCGTCATGCACGACGCGGACCTGATGGCCCGCCCGCGACAGGCCAGCTTCCACGCCACTGGCGATTTGACGGTCGTCCTCGATCAGCAGGATGCGCATGGCTCTGTACGTAATGACGTCTGGTTAGGCAAGGCTCGGCTGCCAACCATCGTGCAAGTCGGCAATCTCGCCGATTGTACAGGGACGTTGCTTTCAGCGACCTAACAGGCGTCGAAGGACGCCGACGGCTAGCGCGTCAGTCCCGCAGCGGCTTTCTCGATGAACGTGGCCAGGTCGATATCGCGTTGCGTCAGCCCATCGGCATCGTGGGTCGACAGCGTGATGTCCACGCGGTTGTACACGTTGAACCATTCGGGGTGGTGGTCCGCCTTGTCCGCATGCAGCGCGACGCGCGTCATAAAGCCGAAGGCCGCGTTGAAGTCGGCGAAGCGGAACGATTTCTGGATGGCGTCGCGGCCCTGTACCGGCGTCCAGCCGGGCAGGCCGGCCAGCAGGCTTGCGCGCGCGTCTTGCGAGAGAGGAGTCATGATGGGCTCGATCGAAATAGCGTCGGATTGGCGCAAGGGGATTGTTTCACAAAGGGGGCTGTGCTTCAGATGTCCTCGCTGTCGCCCCAGCCTTCGCGCGTGCCGGTGTGGATCACACGATCCCCCGCGGCGATATCGCCGGCTCCGAGCGTGGGCTGGTCGCGCAGCGCGTCGTACAGCGGAGTGAAGTCCGGACCGGTGGCGTCGAACAGCTGTTCGAAGCTGTCGATCACGAAATACGTCTTCTGGAACGTGTCGATGCGATAGCGCGTGCGCATGATGCGTCGCACGTCGAAGCCGATGCGATTGGGGCTCGCCGCATCGAGGCTGTAAATGGATTCGCCCTGGCTCGACAAGATGCCGGCGCCGTAGATACGCAGCCCCTCGGGCGTGCGCATCAGGCCGAACTCCACCGTGTACCAGTAGAGCCGCGCGAGCATGTCGAGCGCGCCCAGGCCGTGCGCCTTGAGGCCACCCTTGCCGTAGGCTTCCATGTAGTCCGCGAAGACCGGGTTGATCAGCAGCGGCACGTGGCCGAACACGTCATGGAAACAGTCGGGCTCCTGCAGGTAGTCCAGCTGCTCGGGCTTGCGCATCCACCAGCTCGCGGGAAAGCGGCGGTTGGCCAGATGCTCGAAGAACACCTGATCCGGCACCAGCCCGGGCACCGCCACCACTTGCCAGCCCGTCGCGCGCATGAGCCGTTCGTTGAGCGCCTCGAAGTCGGGCACACGGTGCTTGTCCATACCGAGCGTCTCCAGCCCCTCGAGAAACTCGTTGCACACGCGTCCCTTGAGCATCGTGGCCTGGCGCTCGTACAGCGTGCGCCACATCGCATGATCGGTCTCGGTATAGCGATGGACCGGTTGCGCGATGGTGAAGTCGTCGCGTAACTCCTGCCCGGACAGCAGGCCGGCGTCGAACTGCTCCCTGAGTTTCTCGGTCATGGTGATCATGTGTGCTGCTCCAGCGATGCGGGAATACTGCACAGTCTATCGATCCGGTGCTGCAATTCGGCCGCAATCTCAGGGATGAATGCCGATCGTATGCATATAATCCGCATGTCTACGGCGATGGATGCGGAAAATACGTATGGTCGAGCTTGATACCTATGATCTGGCGCTGCTGGCGGCCCTGCAGACCGATGGACGCTCCACGCACCAGCAGCTTGCCGATCGCGTGCACCTGTCACCGAGCCAGGTCGGCCGGCGCATTGCGCGGCTGGAGGCCGATGGCGTGATTACCGGTTACCGCGTGAATCTGTCGCATCAGGCACTCGGACTCGGTGTGGTCGTGTTTATCAGCATCAAGCTTGCGCATCACGGCGACACTGCGGTGGAGCGCTTCCGCGAGGAGATCCTGCTGCTCGACGAAGTCCAGGAGTGCTACGCGGTGGCCGGCGAGGCCGATTACCTGGTGCGCGTGGTGGTGCCGGATCTGCCGCTGCTCGCCGACTTCACGATGAAGAAACTGATGCGCGTGCCGGGTGTGGAGAGCGTGCGCTCGAATATCGTGCTGACCGCGCTCAAGCGCGAAGGCCAGTTGCCACTGTCCCATCTGCGCTGAAAACACAAGTCCCGGCGCGGTCCGTCGTGCCGAAATGTGCGCAGGCTTGCGCTTGCAATCGGCCCATGTCACGCTCGCCGGAGAGCTAAAACCGGGAGGGGCAGGGATGAGGGGAATCGTCGCCGTCGGGTTCGCGTCGCTGGCCGCGCTGAGTGCGGCGCAGGCGTTTGCCGCGCAGATCACGCGTTTTTCGCCGGAGGGGGTGGTGCCGCGTGTGCGGCAGGTGGCCATCCGCTTCGACGAACCGATGGTGCCGATGGGCGACCTCAAGGCGGCACCGCCTGCCGCGGTGTCCTGTCAGGGAGGCGGCACGAATGGCCAGGGCCGCTGGGTCGATGCCAGCAACTGGGTGTTCGACTTCGAGCAGGATCTGCCCCCGGGCGTGCGCTGCGGGGTGCGGATGACAAGCGGGCTCAAGAGCGTGGCGGGCAAGGCCTACAGCGGCAAGCCCGAGTATCGCTTCGAGACCGGCGGGCCCACGGTGCTCTCGGCACGGCCGTCGGGCGGCCAGATCGAGGAGGATCAGGTCTTTGCGCTGCGCTTCAATGGCGCGGCCACGGCGGGCTCGATCCAGTCTCATGCATGGTGCCAGGCCGAAGGCCTTGGCGAACGCATTCCCGTGCGCCTGCTGTCCGGCAAAGATCGCGAGACGGTGCTCGGCGCGATTCGCTGGGCCGACTTCGCGAAGCAGACGCCGGAAGCGATTCATCTGCTCGCCTGCCAGCAGCGCCTGCCGTCGGGTGCGCGCATGCAGCTCGTGCTCGATGCTGGTATTGCGACGCCGTCGGGAGTGGCCACGCGCGATGCGCGCCGTTTCGACTTCACCGTGCGCGAGGCCTTTGCGGCCGGTTTCACCTGCGAGCGCGAACGTGCCGAGGCACCGTGCACGCCGCTGCGGCCGCTGCGCGTCACGTTCACGGCGCCGGTGCCACGCAAGGTGGCCGAGCGCGTGGTGTTGAAGACGCCATCGGGCGATCGCGCGCCGACCTTCGATCCGGATCTGTCGCCCGATGCCGCGGTGGAGTCGATATCGTTTCCGCCGCCGTTCGCGGAGAATGCCGCGCTGACGATCGAGGCGCCGAAGGATCTGAAAGACGACGCCGGCCGCACGCTGACCAACGCCGACCTGTTCCCGCTCAAGGTCACCATGGCCGCGCTACCGCCGCTCGCGAAGTTCTCGGCGGCACCGTTCGGTGTGGTCGAGCGCTTCGCCGATGTGCCGCGCAACAAATCGTCGGAGGATTTTCCGCCGCTGCTGCCCGTCACACTGCGCAACGTGGAAGCCGATCTGCCTGCCAGCACCGTGCGCGCACAGGCGGGGATCGTGGCGCGCCTCAAGGTCGATGACGATGGCGCGGTGTTGCGCTGGCTCGGTCTGGTCAAGCGCATGCACGAACAATCGTGGACGCGCGGCGAGCTCGATGCGGTGCTCGCCGGCAACTCGCCGTATGGCGTGCGCAATCCGCGCAATGCACCGTCCATCGAAACGCGTTCGGTCTCGCTGCTCGACAAGGCGCCGGGCGTGCGCAGACTCGATATCCCCAAGCTGACCGGCGGCGATCCGCGGCCGTTCGAGGTGGTGGGTATTCCGCTGCCCGAGCCGGGCTTCCACGTGGTGGAGATCGCGTCGCCGCGACTCGGTGCCGCGCTGCTCGGCCGTCAGGCGCCGATGTACGTGCGCACCGCCGCGCTGGTCACCAACCTCGGCGTGCATCTGAAGATCGCGCGTGGCGCGACCGATGGCGATCTGAGTGGGCTGGTGTGGGTGACGTCGCTCGACGATGGCAAACCGGTGGCCAACGCTGCGGTGGCTGTGCGTGACTGCGAGGGCAAGCTGTACGGCGAAGCGCGTACCGACGCCAGCGGCGTCGCGCGCTTCGACAAGCTGCCGGAAGCGCGTCATGACGATTGCGCCAACGGCCTCTCCGGCTACTTTGCTTCCGCGCGTATCGGCGCCGATCATCCGCAGGCGCGCGGCAAGGCCGACATGGCGTTCGTGCTGTCGGACTGGAATCGCGGTATCGAAACATGGCGCTTCAACGTGCCCACCAATATGAGCGCGACGCAGACGCTGCGCGCGCACACCGTGTTCGATCGCACGCTGCTGCGCCTGGGCGAGACCGTATCGATGAAGCATCTGCTGCGCACCGAGACCCTGCAGGGTTTCGGCCTGCCCGCGGGTGACAAGGCGATGCCCGTGAAACTCGTCATCACGCATGAGGGCAGCGGCCAGACCTACGAGATGCCGCTGCAATGGCGCGCCACGGCAACCGGTGGCCGCAGTGCCGAGAACACGTTCCAGATTCCACCGGCCGCCAAGCTCGGACAGTATGCAACCGCGCTGGTCTATGCGAGCGGGCAGTCGCTGGACACCGGTGGCTTTCGCGCCGAAGCTTTCCGTCTGCCCGTGCTCGCGGGCACGCTGCAGGCGGACAAGGATCCGAAGGCGAAGGGCAATGCGTTGATCGCGCCGTCGTCGGTGCCGGTTGGCATGGAAATCCACTACCTCTCCGGCGGCGGGGCCGCGGGCCTGCCCGTGCAACTGTCCGCGCTGCTGCGGCAGAAGTCGGTGAACTTTGCGGACTACGACGACTTTTCGTTCGAGCCGCCGCGGCAGCGCAAGCAGGCCGGGGCCGGTGACGAGGATGCCGATGATGAAGACACCGCCTCGCAGCCGGAACGCCTGATCGCCGACAAGGTGCGTGTGACGCTCGATCGCAACGGCGCCGCCAAGACCACGCTCAAGGATCTGCCGAAAATCGAACTGCCGACCGACCTCGTGCTCGAGGCCGGCTTTGCCGACCCGAACGGCGAGATCCAGACGCTGCGTCAAACCGTGCCGGTGTGGCCGGCTGGCGTGGTGGCGGGCATTCGCGCGGGCAACTGGGTCTCCGTTACGCAAAAGATCGCGGTGCAGGGCCTCGCGCTCGATACGCAAGGCAAGGCGCTGGCGGACATGCCGATACAGATTCAGGCGCGCCTGCGCATCAACACCTCGGCGCGCAAACGCGTGGTCGGCGGCTTCTATCAATACGACAACCGCAGCGAGATGAAGGACCTTGGCACCGTGTGCGAGGCCCGCACCGACGCGCAGGGTCGCGCAAACTGCAACGTGGCGCTCACGCAGGCAGGCGAGGTCGAGCTGACCGCGATCGTGCGCGACGGCGATGGGCGCATGTCGCGTGCCGCCACCACCGTGTGGGTCACGCGCGCGGGCGAATTGTGGTTCGGCGGCGAGAACCACGACCGCATGGACGTGATTCCCGAGAAGAAGTCGTATGCGCCCGGAGAGACCGCGGTGTTCCAGGTACGCATGCCGTTCCGTCGCGCTACCGCGCTGGTGGCGGTGGAACGCGAAGGCGTGATCGAGACGCAGGTCGTGGAGCTGCGCGGCGACGATCCGTCGGTGCGCCTCAAGGTAAAGCCCGAGTGGGGACCGAACGTGTACGTCTCGGTGCTGTCGCTACGTGGCCGCCTGCGCGACGTGCCCTGGTATTCGTTCTTCACGTGGGGCTGGCGCCAGCCCGTCGATTGGTGGCGCGCGTTCCGCGCGGAAGGACGCGAGTACGTGGCGCCATCGCCGCTGGTCGATCTGTCGAAGCCGGCGTTTCGCCTCGGGCTCGCCGAGATTCGCGTGGGCAACGAGGCGCATCGCCTCGACGTCACCGTCACGCCCGACAAGTCCACCTATCCGGTACGTGGCAAGGCGCGCGTCGCGCTGCAGGTGAAGCTGCCGGATGGCAAGCCCGCCGCCAATGCGGAAGTCGCGCTCGCGGCGGTCGATCAGGCGCTGCTCGAACTGATGCCGAACACGAGTTGGAATTTGCTCGATGCCATGTTGCAGCGGCGCAGCTATGGTGTGGAGACCTCGACCGCGCAGATGGAGATCATCGGCCGGCGTCACTATGGTCGCAAGGCCGTGCCCGCGGGCGGTGGTGGTGGCAAGAGTCCCACGCGCGAGCTGTTCGACACGCTGCTGTTGTGGAATCCGCGCGTGCAGCTCGATGCGGAGGGTCGCGCATCGCTCGAGGTGCCACTCAACGATTCGCTCACGAGCTTCCGTATCGTCGCGGTGGCGGACCTTGGTGTGGGCCGCTTCGGCACGGGTAGCGCGAGCATCGCGGCGACGCAGGATCTGCAGATGATTGCGGGCCTGCCGCTGCTGGTGCGCGAGGACGATCGTTATCGCGCGATGTTCACGTTGCGCAATACCACGCAGCGTGCCATGACGGTGGAAGCGACGGCGCGCGCCACGCTGGTCGATACGCAAACGCTGCCGCCGCAGACGGTGCAGCTGCCGCCCGGCGAAGCGCGCGAGATCGGCTGGGACGTGACCGCGCCCGCATTGCTCGCCTACAGTCGCAGCGGCACGATCCAGTGGGAAGTGCAGGCGGCAGAAAAGGGCACCGGTAGTGCCAGCGATCGCCTCAAGCTGTCGCAGCAGATCGTGCCTGCCGTGCCGGTCACGGTGCAACAGGCCACGCTCGCGCAATTGTCGCCTTCACTGTCGATTCCGGTCCAGGCGCCGGCCGAGGCATTGACCGATCCCACTGGCAAGCTGCGCGGCGGCCTGCAGGTGTCGTTGCAGTCGTCGCTTGCGGGCGGCATGCCGGGCGTGCGCGAGTGGTTCCGCGCGTATCCGTTCTCGTGCCTCGAGCAACGCACGTCGAAAGCCATCGGCCTTGGCGACGCGGCCGCATGGGATGCGTTGATGGCGCAGCTACCGTCGTACCTCGATGGCAACGGGCTAGCGTCGTACTTCCCGCTGTCGAGCGATGCCACGGCAGGCAGCGTCACGCTGACCGCCTACCTGCTGGCGCTCACCGACGAGGCCGCGCGCGCGGGGCTGCCGATGCGCGTGCCCGATGCGCTGCGCGCGCAGATGGAGCGTGGGCTGACCGCTTTCGTCGAAGGTCGCATCACGCCGCCGCGCTGGGCACCGCAGTCCGCGACGATGGACCTCGAAGTTCGCAAGCTCGCGGCGCTCGAGGCGCTGTCGCGCTCGGGGCATGCGCAGGCGCGCATGCTTGGCTCGATCCAGATCCTGCCCGCGCAATGGCCGACCTCTGCGCTGATCGACTGGTTGTCGCTGCTGTCGCGCGTGTCCGATATCCCGCAGCACGACGCGCGCGTGGCGGAGGCACAGCAACTGTTGCGCAGCCGGCTGACGGTGCAGGGCACGCGTCTGGTGTTCTCCACCGAGCGTGACGACAACTGGTGGTGGGTGATGGCCAATGGCGACGTCAATGCGGCACGGCTGCTCTCAGTGGCCTCGCAACTGCCGGCATGGAAGGACGATGTGCCGCAACTGGTGACGGGCCTGCTGGGACGTCAGGCGCGCGGCGCGTGGAGTACGACCACGGCCAACGCGTGGGGCGTGCTGGCGATTGCGCGTTATGCGCAGACCTACGAGCGCACGCCCGTCAACGGCACCACACGCGCCACGCTTGGCGCGGAGTCGCGCGCATTCGACTGGGCCCGCGCGACCACACGCGATGGCATTGCCACCGGTAGCGTCGATCTGGCGTGGCCGGCTGCCGGCGCGTCCGCCCCATTGCAGGTGGAACACGCGGGCGGCGGACGCCCATGGGCGACGGTGCGCGCGCTGGCCGCGGTACCGTTACGCGAACCCATCGCAGCGGGCTATCGCATTCGTCGCACGGTGACGCCGGTGGAGCAGGCGGTGGCGGGTAAATGGTCGCGCGGCGATACCTATCGCGTGAAGCTCGATGTCGACGCGCAGGCCGACATGACGTGGGTGGTGGTCAGCGATCCCGTGCCGACCGGCGCGACGATCCTCGGCAGTGGCCTCGGCCGCGATTCGGAGATTGCCACGCGTGGCCAGCAGGGCGGCACCTATGCGACGTTTGTCGAGCGCACGCCCGAGGCCTATCGTGCTTACTACGACTACGTGCCGAAGGGCGGCTTTACGGTCGAGTACACGGTGCGGCTCAACAATGCCGGCGAGTTCGCGCTGCCACCGGTACGCGCGGAAGCGATGTACGCGCCAGACGTGTTCGGTGCTTTGCCGGTGGAACGCCTGACTGTGGGGGCGCGCCCGTGATTCGCTTTGCCGTCAACATTCCCGCGCGCGTGCGCGAGTGGTGGTTCATGGGTGCGGTCGCGGGCATCATCTATGGTGTGTTGCTGTTGCAGGCTGCGATGGTGCTGCCGCCTGGCGCGCCGCTGACCGGGCAGGTTTCGTATCAGCCGCTGTGGAAGTGCGCGATGGCGCTGCTGCTGGCGCGCGCCGCGTGGTTCCATCGACCACTCGGCGAGCGCCGCTGGCTGGTCGTGGCACTCGTGTTCTCCGCAATCGGTGACCTCCTGCTGGCGATGCCGGGGCTGCGCATCTCGTTTATTGGCGGGCTGAGCGCGTTCCTGCTCGCGCATCTTGCATATCTGCGTCTGTTCGTACCGCTCGGCGCCGATCTGCGCGCGCATCGGCTGATCGGTTGCGGCTTGATCATCGGTGCGGCGGGCACGCTGCTCAGCCGCTTCTGGCCCAATCTCGGCGAGCTTACGCTGCCGGTGGTGGTGTACATCGGCGTGCTCGCGGCCATGGCGTGCGCGGCGTTGCTGGCGCGGCTGCCCACGCCGCTTACCGCGCTGGGTGCGATCTGCTTCCTGATCTCGGATGCGTTGATCGGTACCGCGCGCTTCCTGTCGGCGTTCGATACGTATCAGCTGGGCATCTGGTGGTTCTATGCGGCCGCGCAGGTGCTGATCGTCGCGGGCATCGTCGGCCATCGGCACACGGACGCCGCGCCGGCGGCCACCGACGGCGCGTAGACGGTCATGCCACACGCCCCGCGCTCCCGTCGCCTGGCACGCCTTACGCTGGCCGTGGTGGCTGTGCTCACCATGCCGGCCGCGCTGGCGGTGCCGACGTTCGGCACCGTGCGCGAAGCATGGCGCAGTGCCGATGTGGTGGTTGTCGATCGGCATGGCGAAACGGTGGCGCGTGTGCGCGATGACTTCCGCGCGCGACGTGGCGACTGGGTCGCGCTCACCGAGACCTCGCCGGCGCTGCGCACGGCCATCGTGTTGTCCGAGGATCGCCGTTTCTATGCACACAGTGGCGTCGATTGGCAGGGCGTGGCGGCGGCCGCGTGGGCCAACCTGTGGAACACGCGCACGCGTGGCGCGTCCACGCTGACGATGCAGCTGGCGGGCCTGCTCGACGACGATCTGCGCGCGGGCCGCGGCCGCAGCATGAGCCAGAAGGTGGGTCAGGCCGTCAGTGCGGCATCGCTCGAGCGGAACTGGAGCAAGGGCCAGATCCTCGAGGCGTATCTGAATCTCGTACCGTTTCGCGGCGAACTGGTCGGGCTGTCGGCGATGTCGCAGACACTGTTCGGCAAGGTGCCGAGCGGGCTCGACGCGCGCGAGTCGGCGCTGGCCGTCGCGCTGGTGCGCGCGCCCAATGCCAGCGCCGCACAGGTTGCGCGACGCGCCTGCGGCATCCTGCGCGAGATGCAGTTGCCGCGCGAATGCGATGGGCTCGACGGTTTTACCGAACTGGCGCTACTGCGCGCGAGCGGCGCGGGCGCAATGAAGCCCGCGGGCGCCAATCTCGCGCCGCATCTGGGTCGTCTGCTCGTGGCGCAGGCAGCGGGCGGCAACGCAGCACCCCCCGCGCGCATCGTCTCTACGCTCGACGCGCGCGTGCAGCGCGCGGCGGTGGCGAGCCTCGATCGCCATCTGCGCGAACTCGCCGGTCGCAACGTCGAGGATGGCGCGGTCATCGTGATCGACAACGCCAGCGGCGACGTGCTCGCCTATGTCGGATCGTCGGGCACGCTGTCGGCTGCCGCGCAGGTCGACCATGCGGCGGCGCTGCGCCAGGCCGGCTCGACGCTCAAGCCGTTCCTGTACGCGCAGGCGCTCGAAGAGCGCCGCGTCACCGCGGCCTCATTGCTCGACGATCGACCGGTGAACCTGCCGACCGGCGGCGGTCTCTACATTCCGCAGAACTACGATCACCAGTACGCGGGTTGGGTCAGCCTGCGCGCGGCGCTGGGCGCGTCGCTCAACGTACCCGCCGTGCGAACGCTGGTGATGGTGACGCCGCATCGTTTTCACCGGCGGCTGGTGGCACTCGGGCTGCCGCTCCCGCAGTCTGGCGATTACTACGGTTACAGCCTCGCGCTCGGCAGCGCCGATGTCTCGCTGCTGTCGCTGACCAATGCCTATCGCGCGTTCGCCAACGGCGGCGCCTACAGCCCGCCGCGCTTGCGTGCGGGGGATGCAGCTCCCGCCGCACACACGGTGATGCTGCCGGCGGCTGCCTACGTGATCGGTGACGTGCTCGCCGACCGCCACGCGCGTGCCCGCACGTTCGGGCTCGACAGTCCGCTGACCACGCGCTTCTGGACGGCGGTGAAGACCGGCACCAGCAAGGACATGCGCGATAACTGGTGCATCGGGTGGTCGCAGCGTTACACCGTGGGCGTGTGGGTCGGCAACGCCAGCGGGGCCGCGATGCACGATGTGTCTGGCGTGACCGGCGCCGCGCCGATCTGGCATGACGTGATGGACGCGTTGCATGGGTCGGCGCCGAGCCGCGCACCAGAACTTCCCGCAGGCGTGCGTCGTATCAGCCTCAGCTTCGACCAGAACCTGGAGCCGGCGCGCGAGGAAGTGTTTCTCGCCGGCACCGAACTGCCGCGTGTGAGTGTCGCGGCGGCCGCACCACGGGGCAATGCGCGCGCAGCGATCGCCAGTCCGGCCGACGGCACTGTCTTTGCGCTCGATCCCGATATCCCGCCGAACGCCCAGCGGGTCTGGTTTCATGCCACGGCGCCGACGGGGGAAGCCGCCACCGGCGTGAGCTGGCGGCTCGACGGCAAGCCACTCGCGCGCGGTGGGGAGGCCGGGTGGCTGCCATGGCCGGGACGCCACCGCATCGAGCTTGTCGATGCCGCCGGGAAAGTCGTCGATCACATCGCCATCGAGGTGCGCGGCGCGAGCGTGAAGAACGCGGCATCGCCGACCGGAAAGCCGCGCCAGCCCTGAATTCCGCAATGCAGCACTTTTGTTTCAAATGTGCGTATGCAGCATGGCGCGCGCAATCCCACTCACCCGAAGGGGTCTTTGCGGTTTCCACAAAAACCGTTGCGCGGATGCAGCGGATATTTAAGAAACACCCGCAATTTTCCGATGTTTTCTTGGGTTAACCCGGTCTTTAGGGCGTTCCTTCTACGCATCGTTTTCATGTTTGAAACAGTCCGGGTTGTCGCCACGGGATAATGCGTGCCATGGAGTTGGTCACATCGTGAGGAGTAAAGAGGAGCTATGAATACAATCTATAAAAAGATGCTGGTGGCAGCCGCGGCCATGACGTTCGCCGGCTTCGCCCAGGCACAAGCCGCGGGCAGTACGGTGGTCAGCGCGGGCTGGTTCCGTGTGATGCCCACCGGGTCGAGCGAAAACCTGACGATCGACAGCATCGCAGGCCGTCCGGTTGGTCAGCAGCGTCCGAATACCGGCGCCAAGATCGACTCGGCCGACACCATCGGCTTGGCGATCGACCATTTCTTTACGGACAACATTTCGGCCGACTTCGTGCTCGGCATTCCGCCGAAGCACGACGTCAGCGGCGATCGTGGCTATGACAAGTACGGCAAGCTGGGTGAAGTGCGCCAGTGGAGCCCGGCTATCGTCTTCAAGTGGCACTTCTTCGAAGCTACGACCAAGTTCCGTCCGTACGTGGGTCTCGGTGTGAACTACACGTGGTTCACCGGCGAGACCGTCACGAACCAGAACTTCGTGAACAACGAGTTCGGGCCCGGTTCGAAGATGACCGCCAGCGCCACGCCGTCGTGGAACCCGGTGTTCAACATCGGCGCCAACTACAACATCACCGACCGTTGGTCGGTGGGCCTGTCGGTGTCGTATGTGCCCATCTCGACGAGGGGCAACTTCGAGACCACGCTGGCCAACGGCGCAGTGGTGAAGTCGCATACCAAGATCAGCATCGATCCGGTGGTGACGTACCTGAGCGTCGGCTACCGCTTCTGACGCGGAGCGAGGTTCAGAAAAAAGGGCGCCTGCGGGCGCCCTTTCTTATTTGGTGGCTTACTTCGCCGATTTCACCGGGTAACCGGCGGCTTCGATCGCCTGCCGCAGCGCCGCCTGATCGGCGTTGCTCTCGACCTTGACGGCCTGGGTGGGTACGTCCGCCGCCACCTGGGCGGCCGGATCGACGGCCTGCACCGCACGCGTGATCGCGCCGACACAATGGTTGCAGGACATACCTTCGACTTCGAACTGGATCATCTTGAACTCCGGTGCAAGGGAAACACGGAACGTAGTGTGAACCTTCCCACCGTGGGAAGCGCAAGCGGAATCTGATCGCGGCAATATTTCGCTGGCCGACCTTGACCTTCCAATGATGGTAAGGTCCACGATGCAGTCGTCACTACTGCCAATCCCATCCCATCATGTCGATTTCCGCTGAACCTTCTGTCGCTTTCGACGCCGCCACCGGCGCGGAGTGGAGCTTTCCCGTCGAGGGCATGACCTGCGCATCCTGCGTACGTCGCGTCGAGCATGCGCTGGCCGATGTGCCCGGCGTCAGCGACGCGTCCGTGAATCTTGCTACCGAACGCGTCACGTTGCGCGCGGAGAGCGGCGCCGTGCTGACGGCGGCCGCGCAGGCGGTGACCGACGCCGGCTACGACGTGCCACGCGATACCGTGGAGCTGTCCGTGGCCGACATGACGTGCGCATCGTGCGTCGGCCGCGTGGAGCGTGCCTTGCGCGCGGTGCCCGGCGTGGTCGAGGCGCAGGTCAACCTCGCCACCGAGCGTGCCGCGGTGACGGTGCTGCGCGACGCAGTGTCCGCCGACATGCTGGCGCAGGCTGTGACGCGTGCCGGGTACGGCGCCGCGCCCGTGACCGCACCGGTCGGCACGGAAGCGCCGAAGCCATTCGATTTCTGGTCGAGCCCCTATGCGGTCACCATTCCGGCGCTGCTGTCGTTGCCGCTGATCGCGCCCATGGTGCTCGAATGGTTCGGCGTGCACTGGATGCTGCCGGCATG
Organism: Cupriavidus pampae; assembly: GCF_914271485.1. Taxonomy (GTDB): domain Bacteria; phylum Pseudomonadota; class Gammaproteobacteria; order Burkholderiales; family Burkholderiaceae; genus Cupriavidus; species Cupriavidus pampae. The sequence continues at coordinate 162,224 of NZ_CAJZAG010000006.1, read as the reverse complement.
GGTGCAGTGGCTGCTGGCCACGCCGGTGCAGTTCGTGTTCGGCTGGCGCTTCTACAAGGCGGGCTGGAAGGCCGTGCGCGCGGGCGCCGGCAATATGGATTTGCTGGTGGCGCTCGGCACCTCGGCTGCCTACGGGCTCTCGCTGTGGATGATGGCAGGCGGCAACGAGGGTCATGGCGGCCATCTCTATTTCGAAAGCGCCGCGGTGGTGATCACCCTCGTGCGGCTCGGCAAATGGCTCGAGACGCGCGCCAAGCGCCAGACCGCCGATGCGATTCGCGCGCTGGCGGCGCTGCGTCCCGATACCGCGCAGTTGCGCCGTGGCGGACAGGTCGTAACGGTGCCGCTGGCGGAGGTGCGGGTCGGCGACGAGATCGTGGTGCGCCCCGGCGAGCGCGTGCCGGTGGACGCACAGATCGTCGAGGGTAGCAGCCATGTCGATGAATCGATGCTGACGGGCGAATCGGTGCCGGTCGCGCGCGGCGTCGGCGATGCGCTCACGGGTGGCGCGATCAACGCGGAAGGTCTGCTGGTGGCACGCACCACCGCGGTCGGCGCGGAGACGGTACTGGCGCGCATCATCCGCATGGTCGAGCATGCGCAGGCGGCCAAGGCGCCGATCCAGCGGCTCGTCGATCGCGTGAGCGCGGTGTTCGTGCCCGTGGTGCTGGTGATTGCGCTGGCCACGTTGCTCGGCTGGGGCTTTGCGGGCGGTGACTGGTCCGCGGCCTTGCTCAACGCGGTGGCGGTGCTGGTGATCGCCTGCCCGTGCGCGCTGGGCCTGGCTACGCCCACCGCGATCATGGCGGGTACCGGAGCGGGCGCGCGCGCGGGCATTCTGATCAAGGATGCCGAAGCGCTCGAAGTCGCGCATCGCGTGTCGGTGGTGGCATTCGACAAGACCGGTACGCTGACGGTCGGCAAGCCCGAAGTCGTCGCACTGCATGCGGTAGATGGTGACGAAGCGGCGTTGCTGGCGCAGCTGGCGGCGCTGCAGGCCGGCAGCGAACATCCGCTGGCCCGTGCCGTGCTGACGGCGGCGAAGGCGCGCGAGATTGCGGTGCTCGTCGCAACGAACGTACGCGCGCTGCCGGGCCGTGGCATCGAAGGCGAGGTCGATGGCATCGCACTGCAGCTCGGCAGCGAAGGCTTGCGCGCATCGCTGGGTGCCGAAGCCGGTGCCGCGCTCGAAGCGGCCGCCAACAAGTTACGTTCTGAAGGCCGTACGGTGTCGTGGCTCGTCGATGCCGGCGCGCGGCGCGTGCTCGGTCTGGTCGCGTTCGGCGATGCGCTCAAGCCCACCGCCGTAGCAGCCGTCGCCCGTCTGCGCGCCGCCGGCATCCGTACCGTGATGCTGACCGGCGATAACGCGGGCGCGGCGCGTCATATCGGCGACGCGCTCGGGCTCGATGAGGTGCAGGCTGAAGTATTGCCCGAGCACAAGGCCGCGCGCGTGCAGGCACTGCAGCAGGGCGGGGCGGTGGTGGCGATGGTCGGCGATGGCATCAACGATGCGCCCGCACTGGCGGCGGCCGATGTCGGCATTGCGATGTCCACCGGTACCGACGTCGCGATGCACGCGGCCGGCATCACGCTGATGCGTGGCGACCCGCTGCTGGTGGCCGATGCGTTGGTCGTGTCCGATCGCACCGTGCGCAAGATTCGGCAGAACCTGTTCTGGGCCTTCATCTACAACGTGGTCGGCATTCCACTCGCGGCGGCCGGTCTGCTGAACCCGGTGGTCGCCGGCGCGGCAATGGCGTTCTCGAGCGTGAGCGTCGTGAGCAACGCGTTGCTGCTGCGCCGCTGGCGCGCGGCCGCGTCGCAGGGCGCGCATGCCTTGCCGGCGCGCGTAGCAAAACCTCTCAACCCCGCATCTTCCGCACAGGAGGCCACGTCATGAACATCGGCGAAGCCGCGAACGCATCGGGCGTTACCGCCAAGATGATCCGCCACTACGAATCGATTGGATTGCTGGAGACGCCGCCGCGCAGCGAGGGCGGCTACCGCCGCTACGATGCGCGCGCTGTGCACGCCTTGCGCTTCGTGCGGCGGGCCCGTAATCTCGGCTTCTCGCTCGATGAAATTCGCGGACTGCTGTCGCTGTGGCACGATCGTGCCCGTGCCAGTGCCGACGTGAAGGCGCTGGCCCTGCGTCACCTGGATGAACTCGAGACGCGCATCGCGGAACTGAGCGCGATGCGCGACACGCTGCGCGGACTGGCCGAGTCGTGCAGCGGCGACGACCGCCCCGATTGCCCGATCCTCACCGATTTCGCACGCGAGGAGGGCAATGTAGCCTCTGCATGCTGTCATCAGGATTGAGCCCAATATGACGATTGCCCCGGTGGAGAGCCGCCAGCGCATGCGCGACGGCACCGAGCTGCTGCTGCGCACCTGGCTGCCCGATGCGCAGCGCTATGAGGAGCCACTTGGTACGCTGCTGCTCGTGCACGGACTCGGCGAACACTGCGGCCGTTATCAACATGTGGTCGAGGCGCTGTGCGCACTGGGGCTGCGCGTGCGGGCCTACGATCATCGCGGCCACGGCGTCAGCGGTGGCCCGCGCATGGTGGCGCCGCATGCAGATAGCTACGTCGACGACCTGGCGGAGATCTACGACGGCGCGGTGCGTCAGTGGAATGAACTGCCGATCGTGCTGGGCCACAGCATGGGCGGTCTGGTCGCGGCGCGGTTTGCCACCGCGCGCGTGCGGCCGATCCGCGCGCTGATCCTCTCTTCTCCGGCGCTTGCGCTGTATCTGTCGCCGCGCATGCTGCGGCTCCAGCGCGTGCTGATGGCCTTTGTGCCGCGTCTGCGCGTGCCCACGAAACTCGATGCCAGCGGCCTGTCGCACGATCCCGAGGTGGTGCGCGCGTATCGCACCGATCCACTGGTGCAGGCCACCATTACCGCGGGCGCGCTCGAGACTTTCGTGCGCGGCATGGCGCAGGCTCAGGCCGACGCGCCACGGCTCGAAGCCCCTACGTTAATGCTGGTGGCCGGCGCCGATCGCATCGTCGATCCCGCCGGCAGCCGCCGGTTTCACGACAACGCCCCCGACGACCTGTGCAGCATGGAGTGGTTCGCGGACGGCTATCACGAGCTGTTCAACGAAACCGAGCCCCGGCGCGGCGAGGCCTTCGCGGCCATGACGGACTGGCTGCGGCAGCACCTCGTGCCGATCGAGTCCACGGCGCCTCCGTTAAGACCCTGACGGCCGCCTCTCTCCAGTCGTGCGATGATCTCCGCATTCCGATAACAAACCGATGCTGGACCAAAGGGACATGGAGACATACGACTACATCATCGTGGGTGCCGGCTCAGCTGGCTGCGTACTGGCGAATCGCCTGACGCAGGACACCGACGTCAACGTGCTGCTGCTCGAAGCGGGCGGCAAGGACGACTATCACTGGATTCATATCCCGGTCGGCTATCTGTATTGCATCGGTAATCCGCGCACGGACTGGCTCTATCGCACGGTGGCGGAAGCGGGACTGAACGGCCGCTCGCTCGGCTATCCGCGCGGCCGCGTGTTGGGCGGTTCATCGTCGATCAACGGCATGATCTACATGCGCGGCCAGCGCGAAGATTACGATGACTGGGCGCGCCTCAGCGGCGACGACGGCTGGCGCTGGGACAACGTGCTGCCGCTGTTCAAGCGCAGCGAGGATCATTACCGCGGCAACAGCGAGTTTCACGGCGCGGGTGGCGAGTGGCGCGTGGAAGCGCAGCGTCTGCGCTGGGACATCCTGGAGCGATTTATCGATGCAGCGGAGCAGGCCGGCATTCCGCGCACCGATGATTTCAATCGCGGCGACAACTTTGGCGTGGGCTATTTCGAGGTCAACCAGCGTCGCGGCATTCGCTGGAACACGTCGAAGGCATTCCTGCGCCGCGCGGCCGATCGGCCAAATCTCACCATTGTCACTGGCGCACAGGTCAGCGCGCTGACGTTCGACGAGGACGCCGGCGGCCGCCGTTGCACGGGCGTGCGCTATGTCGGCGGTGGCGTCGAGCGCGAGGCGCGCGCCAACGACGAGGTCATCCTCGCGTCGGGTGCGATCAATTCCCCGCAGTTGCTGGAGTTGTCGGGCATCGGCCAGCCGGAGCGCCTGCAGGCGCTCGGCATTCGCGTGCGGCATGCGTTGCCGGGCGTCGGCGAGAACCTGCAGGACCATCTGCAGTTGCGCACCGTGGTCAAGGTCGATGGCGTGCGCACGCTCAACACGCGCGCGGCGCGCTGGTGGGGCAAGCTCGGCATCGGGCTGCAATACGCGTTCAACCAGAGCGGGCCGATGAGCATGGCGCCCTCGCAGCTCGGTGCGTTTGCGCGCAGCGATGCGAACCAGGCGCGGCCCAACCTCGAGTATCACGTGCAACCGCTCTCGCTCGACAAGTTCGGCGATCCGCTCCATCCATTCAATGCGTTCACGGCCAGCGTGTGCAATCTGCGGCCGACGTCGCGCGGCAGTGTGCATATCGAAAATGCCGACTTCCGTCGCGCGCCCGCGATTGCGCCGAACTATCTGTCGACGGAGGCGGATCGCAAGGTGGCGGCCGATTCGATTCGCCTCACGCGGCGCATCGTGGCATCGCCGGCACTGGCCCCGTATCGTCCCAACGAATGGCTGCCGGGTGCGGCGTTCGAGACCGACGAGCAGCTCGCCGAAGCGGCCGGCGCGATCGGCACCACGATCTTCCATCCGGTGGGTACCTGCCGCATGGGCCGCGCCGACGATCGCACGTCGGTGGTCGACGAGCGTCTGCGCGTGATCGGCATCGATGGCCTGCGTGTGGTCGATGCATCGGTGATGCCGCTGATCACGTCGGGCAACACGAACTCGCCGACGATCATGATTGCCGAGCGCGCGAGCGACATGATTCGCGCGGACCGCAAGGCGCGCCGGGGTGGCAGCGACGTCGTCGACGATGCGGCGCGCGAGGCAACGACGAGTGCCGCGACCACGAATCAGAAAGCCGTCGCGCAGGACTCGCGCACCACGAGCGTGCAGGCATAAGCGCATCATGGCCGCACTGCGTCACGCGCGCCAGGCGTTGTGGCGGCCATGTCTTGTGCCTAGTGCAAACCCCGATGTTTTGCGACGCAACAGGCGCACACAATAGTCGCCGGTATACGGGCCCGAGCCTGCACATCCATGGTGCGGCGCCCGTATGCGAGCGGTAGCCGCACCGCACACATATGCCGATCCATCGGCACCCGGACGAACGCTGTACATGGCGTTATCGCGAGGGCACTACAAGCGGCAGCATGGCGACACGCGCCGCGGATCCAACCATTGTCAGTGCCGGGCACAACCCGGTGGCGCAGCAAGAGGGCGGGCAGGAGACTTATGAGGCCGGAAAACACTGAGGACAACATCCTGGAGACCAGGAACCTCACCAAGGAATTCAAGGGGTTCACCGCGGTCAGCGACGTGAACCTGCGCGTGCGGCGTGGATCGATCCACGCCCTGATCGGCCCCAATGGTGCCGGCAAGACCACGTGCTTCAACCTGCTGACGAAATTTCTCGAGCCGACCACCGGTACGATCCTGTTCAACGGCATCGATATCACGCGTGAGAAGCCTCCGCAGATCGCGCGCCGTGGCGTGATTCGCTCGTTCCAGATTTCGGCCGTGTTTCCGCACCTGACGGTGCGCGAGAACGTGCGCATCGGCCTGCAGCGTCAGCTCGGCACCGCGTTCCAGTTCTGGCGCAGCGAGCGGTCGCTCGACGTGCTCGACGAGCGCGCGATGGAACTGCTCGAACAGGTGGGTCTGACCGAGTTCGCCAACACGGTGACGGTGAACCTGCCGTATGGCCGCAAGCGCGCGCTCGAGATCGCCACCACGCTGGCGATGGAACCGGAACTGATGCTGCTCGACGAACCCACACAGGGCATGGGTCACGAGGACGTGGACCGCGTCACGCAGCTGATCAAGAAGGTCTCCGCCGGCCGCACCATCCTGATGGTCGAGCACAACATGAACGTGGTCTCGTCGATCGCGGACAAGATCACCGTGCTGCAACGTGGCGCGATTCTCGCCGAGGGACCGTACGCGGAGGTGTCGAAGGACCCGCGCGTGATGGAAGCCTACATGGGCACGGCGGACGCCGAGCTGCAGGGCCATTGAGCCACCGGATCGCTACGATATGACGAACACGAACGCTCCCAAGGGCACCGCCGCGCTCGAGATCCGCGACCTGCATGCATGGTACGGCGAGTCGCACATCCTGCATGGCGTGAACCTGACCGTGAATCACGGCGAGGTGGTCACGCTGCTGGGCCGCAATGGCGCGGGCCGCACCACGACGCTGCGCGCGATCATGGGTCTGACCGGCACACGCAAAGGCTCGATTCAGGTGAACGGCCACGAGACCATCGGGCTGCCCACGCACAAGATCGCGCACTACGGTATTGGCTACTGCCCCGAAGAACGCGCAATTTTCTCGAGCCTGTCGTGCGAAGAGAATTTGCTGCTGCCGCCGCAGTTGAAGGTGGTGGGCGGCGATGCCTCGCGCACGGGCATGACCGAGGCCGAGATCTACGAGATGTTCCCAAACCTCGCCGAACGCCGGCAGAGCCAGGGCACGCGTCTCTCGGGTGGCGAGCAGCAGATGCTGGCCGTCGGCCGCATCCTGCGCACGGGCGCCAACCTGCTGCTGCTCGACGAGATTTCGGAAGGGCTCGCGCCGGTCATCGTGCAGGCACTCGCGCGCATGATCCTGATGCTCAAGAAGAAGGGCTACACGGTGGTGATGGTGGAGCAGAACTTCCGCTTTGCCGCGCCACTCGCGGACCGCTTCTACGTCATGGAACACGGCACCATCGTCGAGCGCTTTGCCGCGGACGAGTTGCAGGCCAAGATGCCGGTGCTCAACGAACTGCTTGGGGTCTGATCGCGCGCGGCATGCATGCCGTGGGGATCGAACGATTGTTGTAGGCAGGAACGGGTGGCCTTGCGCCGCCGAAACTCAGGAGACAAAACATGAAGATGACTCGGCTGGCGGTCGCGGTAGCAGCGACTGTATTGGGTGCCGTCTCGACGGCTGCTTCGGCGCAGGTATCCAACGACACCGTGAAGATCGGCTTCATCACCGATCTGTCGGGTCTGTATGCCGACATCGACGGACAGGGCGGTCTCGAAGCCATCAAGATGGCCATCGAGGACCACGGTGGCAAGGTGCTGGGCAAGCCGATCGAGCTGATGTCCGCCGACCACCAGAACAAGGCAGACATCGCCGCCTCGAAGGCGCGCGAATGGATGGACCAACAGGGCCTGGACCTGCTGGTGGGCGGCACCAACTCCGGTACCGCGCTCGCGATGAACAAGGTCGCTTCCGAGAAGAAGCGCGTGTACATCAACATCGGCGCCGGCACCGCGCGCCTGACCAACGAAGAGTGCTCGCCGTACACGGTGCACTACGCGTATGACACGGTGGCTCTGGCCAAGGGTACCGGCAGCGCGGTGGTCAAGCAGGGCGGCAAGTCGTGGTTCTTCCTGACCGCGGATTACGCCTTCGGTCATTCGCTCGAAGCTGATACCGCAGCCGTGGTCAAGGCCAACGGCGGCACGGTGGCCGGTCAGGTACGTCACCCGCTGTCGGCGTCGGACTTCTCGTCGTTCCTGCTGCAGGCGCAGGCGTCGAAGGCACAGATCCTGGGTCTGGCCAACGCCGGTGGCGACACCATCAATTCGATCAAGGCGGCCAAGGAATTCGGCATCACCAAGACGATGAAGATCGCGGGTCTGCTGATGTTCATCAACGACGTGCACAGCCTGGGCCTGAAGAACACCGAAGGCCTGCTGATGACGGACAGCTGGTACTGGGATACCAACGACGAGACGCGCAAGTTCGCCAACCGCTATTTCGGCAAGATGAAGAAGATGCCGAGCTCGCTGCAGGCCGCGGATTACTCGTCGGTGTCGAACTACCTGAAGGCAGTCGAAGCGGCCAAGACGGATGATCCGGACAAGGTCATGGCCGAACTGAAGAAGATGAAGCTCGACGACTTCTACGGCAAGGGCCAGATTCGCCAGGACGGCCGTTACGTCCACGATATGTACCTGATGCAAGTGAAGGCACCGGCCGATTCGAAGAAGCCGTGGGACTACATGAAGGTCGTGACGACGATCCCGGGCGACCAGGCTTTCACCACGGTTGCCGAATCGAAGTGCGCGATGCTGAAGAAGTAATCGTTGCTGGCGTGAACCGCTGACAACGCAGTACGCCCTCTCCCCGTCGGGGGAGGGTGGGGGGAAGGGGAGATGCGCCCCGACCCCGACTCCACCTTGCGCTCTCCGATGACCCGGAGAGCAGACAGTCGGTTGCCATGGATATTTTCGGTATTCCCCTTCCCGCCATGCTGTCCCAGCTACTGCTGGGCCTCGTCAATGGCGCGTTCTACGCGATGTTGAGTCTGGGGCTCGCCGTGATTTTCGGCCTGCTCAACGTGATCAACTTCGCCCACGGTGCGCTGTTCATGCTCGGCGCCGTGCTCGCGTGGGCCGGCATGGAGTACGCCGGGCTCAATTACTGGGTGATGCTCGCGCTTGCGCCGCTGCTTGTCGGCGTGATCGGCGTGATCATCGAGAAGAGCATGCTGCGCTGGATCTACAAGCTCGACCATATCTACGGTCTGCTGCTGACGCTCGGCATCACGCTCGTGATCGAAGGCGTGCTGCGCTCGATCTACGGCGTGTCGGGCCTGCCTTACTCGCCGCCAGAAGCGCTGCAGGGCGCGACCGATCTCGGCTTCATGATCCTGCCGAACTATCGCGGCTGGGTCGTGGTGGCATCGCTGATCGTGTGCTTCGCCACTTGGTTCGTGATCGAGAAGACGAAGCTCGGCGCCTACCTGCGTGCCGGTACCGAAAACCCCAAGATGGTCGAAGCGTTCGGTATCAACGTGCCGCTGATGGTCACGCTGACATACGGCTTCGGCGTGGCGCTGGCCGCGTTTGCAGGCGTGCTGGCGGCACCGGTGATCCAGATCTCGCCGCTGATGGGCCAGAACCTGATCATCGTCGTGTTCGCGGTGGTGGTGATCGGCGGCATGGGTTCGATCATGGGCTCGATTCTTACGGGTCTGGGCCTCGGCGTGATCGAGGGCCTGACCAAGGTGTTCTATCCTGAAGCTTCGTCCACTGTGGTGTTCTTCATCATGGTGATCGTGCTGCTGCTGCGCCCGGCCGGTCTGTTCGGGAGGGAGAAATAATGAGTGGAGTTACCGGACAGGCGGGACAACCCGCCGTCGCCAACAGCGCCAACGGCACCAAGCAAGGAAGCGGCGTGCAGAAGAAAGTCTTGTACGGCCTGCTGCTGCTGGCCCTGATCGCCGCGCCGATGGTGGGCGCATATCCTGTGTTCGTGCTCAAGGTGCTGTGCTTCGCGCTGTTCGCTTGTGCTTTTAACTTGCTCATCGGTTTCACGGGCCTGCTGTCGTTTGGCCACGCTGCATTCTTCGGTGGCGCGGGCTATGTGGCTGGCCAGGCGATGAAGGTGTGGGGCGTGACGCCCGAGATCGGCCTGCTGCTCGGTACCGCCGCGGGCGCGGCGATCGGCTATGTGGTTGGCTCGGTCGCGATTCGGCGCCAGGGCATCTACTTCTCGATGATCACGCTCGCGCTGGCGCAGATGCTGTTCTTTATCTGCCTGCAGGCGCCGTTCACGGGTGGTGAGGATGGTCTGCAGGGCATTCCGCGCGGCAAGCTGTTCGGCGTGCTGTCGTTGTCCAATGACCTGACGCTCTACTACGTGGCGCTCGTGATCATCGTGGCCGCATTCGCGCTGATCGTGCGCACGGTGCATTCGCCGTTCGGCCAGATCCTCAAGGCGATCAAGGAGAACGAGCCGCGCACGATCTCGCTCGGCTACGACACGGACAAGTTCAAGCTGATGGCCTTCGTGCTGTCGGCCGCGCTGTCGGGCCTGGCCGGTTCGATCAAGGCACTGGTGCTGGGCTTCGAGACGCTGACCGACGTGCACTGGTCGATGTCGGGCTCGGTGATCCTGATGACGCTGGTGGGCGGTCTGGGTACGCTGTCGGGCCCGGTGGTCGGCGCGTTCGTGATCGTCGCGCTGGAGAACAAGCTGGGCGATATCGGCGCGTTCCTCGCCTCGGCCACCGGCATCAGCTGGTTCAGCGTGCTCGGCGAGTCCGTGACGATGGTCACCGGCATCATCTTCGTGATCTGCGTGCTGACGTTCCGCCGCGGCATCATGGGCGAGTTGATCGCGCTGACGAGCCGGAAAAAGCACTGACGGCACCCATGCGGCGCGCGCTTGCCCGCTTTTGGGGCTAGGGTTTCTTCTAGCTTGTCTCGGACGCACCGCTTAGTTACATTGCATATACGGTTTTCGCAGGTTACTTGGAGGCGGAAGCGAGGAGACGACAAGGCGCGCACCCGACTACGGGTAGCAAGTGCCAATAAGCATAAAAGGCGTTGCTGGACGATTCCGGCAACGCCTTTTTTATTTGCTCCACGGTTTGGCACCGTCGTAACATCGCCGTGGCATGCTCCTGGTGTCCGCATATCGCTCCAACCTCGCCTATCTCGATGTCTTCTCTCCCGCAGTACGCCCCCCGCCTTGCCCAGTCTCACGACGCCAATCGCCTCGATGTGTGGCTGGCCGCGCTGCGTCCGCTGCCCGTGCCGGACGCCCGCGCACGCCGTTTGGCGCTCGAGGCGTTGCTTGCACAGGGCGGACAGGGCGCCTGCGTCATGATCGATAGCAGCGATGGCACCATGACGGTGCAAGCCTTGCTTCCCGTGACCTTGGTCCACAGCCTCCTACATGCCGGCCGCGTGGCTATGGTGACCGAGTGGTGGTGCGCGGCGGCGAACCCTGCCTCGGCGAGCTCGCAGTTCGATGCGTGTGTGGCCTTATTGGACGACTGGTGCCGCGCGCATGGCATCCGGCACGTGCTGGCGGCGCCCGCGCTGCTGTCCGGCAGCGATCCTGCTACCGGGTTCATGCGCGACACCAGCGGTCTTTGGCGGCGCGACTGCGTGCCGGCGGCGAAGTCCCTCGGCTAACGGTGCGCATGTTCGCTTTCATCGCCCGACACTGCGGGTTAATCCCGCTTCTTCGCCACAAAACGCTGGGTTAGACTCGATTCGCATTCCCGACCGCACGGTCGGCGAATGCGGTTGCGCAGCGGGCCGATATCAGGACTGGAGGCATCCGCCGGCCGGAAGGCGGCGGATGCCTTTTTTCGTTTCTGAACCTAAGGAGAGGACATGTCATTGAAGCGTGCCAGCTCGCTGGCGCTTGCCACCGCCTGCCTATTTGCCGGAGTCACAGTTGCCGGGGTCGCCCATGCGCAGATCAAGGTCGGGGTTACCGTATCCGCGACCGGCCCCGCCGCATCGCTGGGCATTCCGGAAAAGGACACGTTCACGCTCATGCCGAAGCAGATCGGTGGCAAGACCGTCGAGTACATCGTGCTCGACGATGCTTCGGACACCACCACCGCGGTCAAGAACACCCGCAAGCTCGTCAGCGAGGACAAGGTTGACGTCATCGTCGGCTCCACCGTGACGCCGAACTCGCTCGCGATGATCGACATCGCCGCCGAAACCGGTACGCCTATGATCACCATGGCCGCATCGGCGCGTCTGATCGAGCCGATGGACACGAAGCGCGCGTGGATCTTCAAGACGCCGCAGAACGACTCGCATATGGCCACCGCCATTGCCGAGCACATGACCAACAACAACGTGAAGACGGTGGCATTCATCGGCTTTGCGGACGCGTACGGCGATAGCTGGGCGCAGGAATTCATCAAGGTCGGCGAGCTGCGCAAGATCCGCGTGGTGGCCAACGAACGATTCGCGCGCACCGATACCTCGGTGACGGGGCAGGTGCTCAAGATGATGAGCGCGAATGCCGACGCGGTGCTGATCGCAGGATCGGGTACGCCAGCGGCGCTACCGGCCAAGACGCTCAAGGAGCGCGGCTACAAGGGCAAGATCTACCAGACGCACGGCGTGGCCAATGCCGATTTCCTGCGCGTATGCGGCAAGGATTGCGAAGGCACGTTCCTCCCGGCGGGCCCGCTACTGGTGGCCGAACAATTGCCCGACAGCAACCCCGTCAAGAAGCCCGCGATGGCGTACAAGCTCGCGTACGAGAAGGCCTTCGGCGGTCAGGTATCGGGCTTCGGTGGACATGCATGGGATGCCGGCCTGCTGCTGCAGCACGCGATACCGGAAGCGCTCAAGAAAGGGCAGCCCGGTAGCAAGGAGTTCCGCAAGGCATTGCGCGACGCGCTCGAGCAGACCAAAGATCTGCCGGTGTCGCACGGGATCATGAACATGAGCGCCACCGACCACCTCGGCATGGATCAGCGCGCGCGCGTGATGGTGCAGATCGTCGACGGCAAGTGGAAGCTGCAGTCGCGCTGATACAGGCGCCACCGCCATGGACCTCTCGATTGCCGCGATCCTCGCGCAGGACGGCATCACGTCCGGCGCGATCTACGCATTGCTTGCCCTCGCGCTGGTGCTGGTGTTTTCGGTCACGCGCGTCATCTTCATCCCACAGGGCGAGTTCGTCGCGTATGGCGCGCTGACGCTGGCGGCCATGCAGGCCGGCCACGCGCCGCGCACGACGTGGCTGCTGCTGGCGATGGGCGCGCTCACGTTTGTACGCGAGATCGTGCTGCTGCTGCGCCGGCGCGGTACGCACACCGATACCGTTCGAACGCTGGCTGTGCTCGTGGGCAAGTATCTGCTGTTTCCGCTCGCGGTGCACGGCGTTGTTCGCCTTTATGGCACGCAGGCGCTGCCGATGCTCGCACAAATCGCGTTGACGCTGCTCGTGGTGATTCCGCTGGGCCCGATGCTGTACCGGCTCGCGTATGAGCCGCTGGCAGAGGCGAGCACGCTTGTGCTGTTGATCGTCTCGGTGGCCGTGCACTTCGCGCTGGTCGGACTCGGTCTCGCGATGTTCGGCGCCGAAGGCTCGCGCACGGACGCATTCTCCGACGCGCGGTTCGAGCTGGGCATGGGCACGGGTACGCTCACCGTGTCGGGACAGAGTCTGTGGGTGATCGGCGTATCGGCGCTGCTGATCGGAGCGCTCTACTGGTACTTCGAACACACGATCCACGGCAAGGCATTGCGCGCCACCGCGGTGAACCGGCTTGGCGCGCGCCTGGTGGGTATCGGCACGGCGCAGGCCGGCAGGCTGTCGTTCACGCTGGCCGCCGCGATGGGTGCGTTGTGCGGGATCCTGATCGCGCCAATGACGACGATCTACTACGAGTCGGGATTCCTGGTCGGGCTCAAGGGCTTTGTCGGCGCGATCGTCGGTGGTCTCGTGAGTTATCCCGTAGCGGCCGCCGGCGCGTTGCTGGTGGGCCTGCTAGAGTCGTACTCGTCGTTCTGGGCGAGCGCGTTCAAGGAGGTGATCGTGTTCACGCTGATCCTTCCGGTCCTGCTGTGGCGCTCGCTGTCGGGCAAGCGCGTCGAAGACGAGGAGTAGGCGGTGACGATGCTGACCGAGAAGCCTGTCGCGCGTGCGACCGCGAGCGGTGATCGGGTGCGTGCGCGCCTGCCGTGGCATCGTGTGCTTGCGGTGCTGTTCGTGCTCGCACTCGCGGCCATGCCGGCGCTGCCCACCCCCGAGTTCTGGATCACGCTTGGCAACTACATCGGGCTCTATAGTCTCGTGGCGATCGGCCTCGTGCTGCTGACCGGTGTGGGCGGCATGACGTCCTTCGGGCAGGCCGCGTTTGTCGGGCTCGGCGCGTACAGTACCGCGTACCTGACCACGCAGTTCGGGCTGTCGCCCTGGATCGGCTTGCTCGCGGGCCTCGCGGTTACGTTGTGTTGCGCGAGCCTGATCGGCGCGATCACCATGCGCATGTCCGGTCATTACCTGCCGCTCGCGACGATCGCGTGGGGCCTCTCGCTGTTCTACCTGTTTGGCAATCTCGAGTTCCTCGGCAAGTACGACGGGCTCACCGGCATCCCGGTGCTGTCGGTGTTCGGCGTGCCGCTGCAGTCGGGACGCGCGATGTTCTATGCGATCTGGTGCGTGGTGCTGCTGGCCATGCTGCTCTCGGCCAACCTGCTGAACTCGCGCCCGGGGCGCGCGATTCGCGCGCTCAAGGGCGGGGTGACGATGGCTGAATCGATGGGCGTATTCACCGGATGGATGAAGGCTGTCGTATTTGTGCTTGCAGCAATGTTCGCGTGCATATCTGGCTTCCTTTACGCGCATCTGCAACGCGCGGTGAATCCGACCCCGTTCGGACTCAACCACGGTATCGAATACCTGTTCATGGCGGTGGTCGGTGGCGTGGGCCATGTGTGGGGCGCCATCGTCGGGGCGGGGGTGCTCACGATTCTCAAGGACATGCTGCAAGGGCTGTTGCCACATTTGCTGGGTACCGCCGGAAATTTCGAGATCATCGTATTCGGCGTACTTATGGTGGCGCTGTTGCAGTACGCGCCGGATGGGATATGGAATTACCTAGCGCGATGGTTTCCGGATGGACCGCGCGTATACGCACCCGACCACGCGTTGCCATTGCCGATGCGGCAGAAGCCCGATGCCGGTACGTTGCTGCTCGACGTGCGTAACGTACGTAAGGAGTTCGGTGGCCTCGTCGCCGTGAACGACGTCAGCTTTCAGGTGCGCGCTGGGGAGATCGTCGGGCTTATCGGTCCTAACGGTGCCGGCAAATCGACGACCTTCAATCTGATCACGGGCGTGGCGACGCTGACGGCAGGGGAGGTGCGTTATGGCGACGAGGTCATCTCGAATCGTCCTTCACGTGAAATCGTCAGGCGCGGTATTGGCCGAACCTTCCAGCACGTGCATCTGCTGCCATCCATGTCGGTGCTCGAGAACGTCGCGCTCGGCGCGCATCTGCGTGGCGACTTTGCCGCGCACGGGGGCGTCGCTGCGGCGATGCTGCGGCTCAATTGCGAAGAGGAACGCAAGCTGCTGTTCGAGGCGCGTACCCAGCTCGAGCGGGTCGGTCTGGGCGACCGCCTGTACGACGAGGCCGGTAGCCTGGCGCTCGGTCAGCAACGCGTGCTCGAAATCGCGCGCGCACTGTGCGCCGATCCGGCGCTACTCCTGCTCGACGAACCCGCCGCGGGATTGCGCCATCTCGAGAAGCAGGCGCTGGCCGCGCTGCTCCGCAAGCTGCGAGGGGAGGGCATGAGCGTGCTGCTGGTCGAGCACGACATGGACTTCGTCATGAACCTGACCGATCGCCTGGTAGTGATGGAGTTTGGCACGCGCATCGCCGAGGGGACGCCGGAGCAGGTGCAACGCGACCCCGCGGTGGTCGAGGCCTATCTGGGCACGGGAGATCGCCATGGTGCTTGAGATCGACGACCTCCATGTGCGGTACCGCAAGATCGAAGCGGTGCACGGTGCCAGTCTGCGCGTGGAAGCTGGCAGCATCGTGACCGTGATCGGCCCGAACGGTGCGGGCAAATCGACGTTGCTCAACGCGATCATGGGTGCGCTGCCGACCTACGGCGTGGCGGCCGGCGCCATTCGCCTGTTCGGCGACGACGTGACGGCACTGCCGATCGAGGAGCGGGTCGCCCTCGGTATGTCCCTGGTGCCGGAGCGCCGTGAACTCTTCGGCTCGATGAGCGTCGAGGACAACCTCGTGCTCGGTGCATTCCGGCGCAAGCGGGCAGGGGAGCGCGCCTATCTCGATCAGATGGACGTGGTCTACAACCTGTTCCCGCGTCTGCGTGAGCGGGCGCGACAGGAGGCCGGCACGCTGTCGGGCGGGGAGCGCCAGATGCTGGCAATTGGCCGTGCCCTGATGGCGCGTCCGCGTCTGCTGATGCTGGACGAGCCCAGTCTCGGGCTGGCGCCGCTGATCGCGCGGGAGATTTTCCAGATCATCGATCGCCTGCGCCAGAGCGGCGTGGCCACACTGCTGATCGAGCAGAACGCCCGCGCCGCGCTCCAGGTGGCGGACTACGGCTACGTGCTCGAGACCGGTGATGTGGTCATGGCAGGGCCGGCGAACGACCTCGCCCACGACCCGAAAGTTGTCGAGACGTACCTCGGTCTCGGCCGGCGCAGCGCGGCCTGAGCGCCTTCCACGCAGAAGTGTTTCACGTGAAACACAAGTGCCTCTTCCGAGGAGAGTTCGGCGTCATGTTCCACGTGAAACATTGAACCGGTCAAAGTGCGGCAGCCGATTGCCGCTATAATTCGGCATCCCAAATTTTCCGCTCACGACCTCCCGGAGGAGGTGTCCCATGCTTTACCCCAAAGAATTCGATGTCATCGTCGTTGGTGGCGGCCATGCCGGCACCGAAGCAGCACTTGCCGCCGCCCGTATGGGGTGCCAGACGCTGCTGCTGACCCACAACATCGAAACGCTGGGGCAGATGAGCTGCAATCCGTCGATCGGCGGCATCGGCAAGGGGCATCTGGTCAAGGAAGTGGACGCCATGGGCGGTGCCATGGCCGCCGCCACGGACGAGGCCGGCATCCAGTTCCGTATCCTGAACTCGAGCAAGGGCCCGGCTGTGCGTGCTACGCGCGCCCAGGCGGATCGCGTGCTGTATCGCAAGGCCATCCGTACCCGGCTCGAGAACCAGCCGAACCTGATGCTGTTCCAGCAGGCCGTCGACGATCTGATGGTCGAAGGGGACCGCGTGGTAGGCGCCATGACGCAGGTCGGCATCGCTTTCCGCGCCCGTGCCGTGGTGCTTACCGCCGGTACGTTTCTGGATGGGAAGATCCACGTCGGCCTGGAAAACCACACCGGTGGCCGTGCCGGTGACCCGGCATCGGTCTCGTTGTCGGCTCGGCTCAAGGAGCTGAAGCTGCCGCAGGGCAGGCTGAAGACCGGCACGCCGCCGCGTATCGATGGTCGCACCATCGACTTCTCGGCCATGGAAGAGCAGCCGGGTGATCTCGATCCGGTGCCGGTGTTCTCGTTCCTCGGTCACCCGAGCCAGCACCCGCAGCAGTTGCCATGCTGGATCACGCATACCAACGCGCGCACGCATGAAGTCATTCGTGGCGGTCTCGACCGCTCGCCGATGTACACGGGCGTGATCGAAGGGGTAGGGCCGCGCTACTGCCCGAGCATCGAAGACAAGATCCATCGGTTTGCCAGCAAGGAAAGCCACCAGATTTTCCTGGAGCCGGAAGGGCTGACGACCAACGAGTTCTACCCGAACGGCATCTCGACGAGCCTGCCATTCGACGTGCAGCTGGACCTCGTGCATTCGATCCGCGGTCTGGAGAACGCCCATATCCTGCGCCCCGGGTATGCGATCGAGTACGACTATTTCGACCCGCGCGCGCTCAAGTCTTCGCTGGAAAGCAAGGCCATCGCGGGCCTGTTCTTCGCCGGTCAGATCAATGGCACCACGGGCTACGAAGAGGCCGCGGCACAGGGCCTGCTGGCGGGTATCAACGCTGGCTGCTTTGCGCGCGAGCGCGAAGCGTGGGCGCCGCGACGCGATCAGGCATACCTCGGTGTGCTGGTCGATGATCTCATTACGCGTGGCGTGACAGAGCCGTACCGGATGTTCACCAGCCGCGCGGAATTCCGCCTGAGCCTGCGCGAAGACAACGCCGATATGCGTCTGACCGAGGCTGGGCGCGAGCTTGGCGTGGTCGATGACGTCCGCTGGGATGCGTTCAACCGCAAGCGCGACGCTGTTTCACGTGAAACAGAGCGCCTGAAAAGCACCTGGGTCAACCCGTCAATCCTGCCCGAAGCCGATGCCGTGCCGCTGCTGGGCAAGGCCATCGAGCGCGAGTATTCGCTGGCCGATCTGCTGCGCCGTCCGGCGGTCACCTACGATGCCCTGATGGCATTGCAGGCGGGGCGCTATGCGCCGGAGCACACGCTCGACGCCGATGCGCTGCTGGCGGCGCAGATCCGCGAGCAGATCGAGATCGGCATCAAGTACCACGGCTATATCGCCCGCCAGGCAGCGGAAGTGGACAAGCTCGAGGCCAACGAGTCGACGCGCCTGCCAGCCGACTTCGATTACACCGAGGTCCGTGGCCTGGGCTTCGAGGTCAGCCAGAAGCTCAACCAGCACCGGCCCGAGACTCTCGGTCAGGCTTCGCGGATCTCGGGCGTCACGCCGGCCGCGATCTCGCTGCTGCTGGTGCACCTCAAGAAGAAGGGCATGGGTCGCGGAGCCGCGACCGGTGGCCAGGAGGCAGCCTGAGTGGGCGGCTCCCGACATGGTGTACTCGACGTAGCCGCGCAGCGCCCGCGGCTGGAGGCAGGCCTCGACGCCATTGGCCTGCCGCTGACGCCCGCGCAGGTCGATACGCTGCTGGCGTACCTGACGCTGCTTGGCAAATGGAATGGCGTCTATAACCTGACCGCGATCCGTCACCCCGACGAAATGCTCACGCACCATCTGCTCGACTCGCTGGCCGCCGTGCCCGCGCTCGCGCAGGCGGCACGTGAAACGTCGGTAGGCACCGGGGCGCGGGGCAGGGTGCTCGACGTCGGCTCCGGTGGCGGCATGCCCGGCCTGCCGCTGGCGATCGCCCATCCGGACGTCTCGGTGCGCATGGTCGATATCGTGCAGAAGAAAACGGCGTTTCTCACGCAATGCCGCGCGCAACTCGGCCTGACCAATGCCTCGGCGCATTGGGGCCCGGTGGAAAAGCTCGAAGACGCGGACGGCTATGCGGTCATCACGTCGCGCGCGTTCGCGGAACTGACTGACTTCGTCACGCTGTCGGGCCATTTGCTTGCGCCGGGCGGACGGCTGATCGCGATGAAGGGCGTCTATCCACAGGCCGAGCTCGATCGCATGGAAGCCGCGGGCCTGATGCCCGCGTGGCAGGTAGAAGCGGTACCGCGCCTGACGGTGCCGGAACTGGACGCCGAGCGGCACCTCGTGGTGCTGTCGCGTCGAGTGGATAATTAAGCACATGTCTGATGCGACTAACGCATCGGGACACACACAGGAGCTTCGGGAGCCTATGGCCAAGGTATTCGTGATCGCCAACCAGAAGGGCGGCGTTGGCAAGACCACCACAACGGTCAATCTTGCCGCCGGCCTCGCCGCGCAGGGACAGCGCGTGCTGCTGGTCGACCTCGATCCGCAGGGCAATGCCTCGATGGGTTCCGGCATCGACAAGCAGTCGCTCGAACACAGCGTGTACCAGGTGCTCGTGGGGCTGTCGACGGTTGCCCAGGCACGTCAGCGTTCGGAAGCCGGCAAGTACGACGTGCTGCCGGCCAATCGAGAGCTGGCTGGTGCCGAGGTGGAGCTGGTCGACCTCGACCAGCGCGAGCGCCGGCTCAAGCAGGCACTGGTCGAGGTCGATGCCGACTACGACTTCGTACTGATCGACTGCCCGCCATCGCTGTCGCTGCTCACGCTCAACGGACTGTGTGCGGCGCACGGCGTGATCGTGCCGATGCAGTGCGAGTACTTCGCGCTGGAAGGGCTGTCCGACCTCGTCAACACGATCAAGCAGGTCCACGCCAACCTCAATCGGGACCTCAAGGTCATCGGCCTGTTGCGCGTGATGTTCGACCCGCGCGTGACGCTGCAGCAGCAGGTGTCGGCCCAGCTCGAGGCCCACTTCGCCGACAAGGTGTTCAAGACCGTCATTCCGCGCAACGTGCGTCTCGCGGAGGCACCGTCTTACGGCATGCCCGGCGTCGCATTCGACGTGTCTTCCAAAGGGGCCAAGGCCTATCTCGATTTCGGCGCGGAGATGATTGCCCGCGTCAGGCAGCTCGGCTGAGCGCCAACATCCGAAGGACTGGGACATGAGTACCGCAAAGAAGAAGGGCCTCGGCCGCGGGCTGGAAGCGTTGCTGGGCGGACCGGCCGAGATCGTCGAGACCTCGAGGCAGGAAGGGGCGCCGTCGGTGCTGCGGCTCGAGCAGCTGCAGCCCGGCAAGTATCAGCCGCGCACGCGCATGGACGAGGGCGCCTTGCAGGAGCTGGCCGCGAGCATTCGCGCGCAGGGCCTCATGCAGCCGATTCTCGTGCGTCGCGTGGCCGAGCCCGATCGCTACGAGATCATCGCCGGCGAACGCCGCTTCCGCGCCTCGAAGCTCGCGGGCCTCGATCGCGTGCCGGTGCTGGTGAAGGAAGTTGCGGACGAAGCCGCGGCGGCGATGGCGCTGATCGAGAACATCCAGCGCGAGGACTTGAACCCGCTGGAAGAGGCGCAGGGCATCATGCGTCTGATCCGCGAATTCCGCTTCACGCACGAGCAGGCCGCCGAGTCGGTCGGCCGTTCGCGCAGCGCGGTGTCCAACCTGCTGCGCCTGCTCAATCTGGCCACACCGGTGCAGACGATGCTGATGGCTGGCGACCTCGACATGGGTCATGCACGCGCGCTGCTCGCCGTCGATGGCGCGCATCAGATCACGCTCGCGAACCAGATCATCAACAAGCGGTTATCGGTGCGCGAAACGGAGAAGCTCGTCGCTTCGACGCTCAAGCCATTCGACCTCAAATCGCTCAAGCAGAAGGCTGGTTCCGGCATGCGCGACGTGGCGCGGCTCGAGGAAGAACTATCGGACGCCCTCGGCCTGGCCGTGCAGATCAAGCTCGGCGCGCGTGGCAAGGGCCAGCTGACGATTCACTTCACGAGCAACGATGCACTCGATGGCGTGCTGGTACGCCTGCGCGAACCGACCGAAGGCCAGCCCTCGGCCGGATAAGATTTCAGCTTCGGGGCAGTGGTATGAAAATCGTGGGCGATAGTCGGACATCGAGGTAACCGGTGTGCATGCGCGGCGTCCGTGGGCACGATGTAGATACGTGCGAACGCGGGTGCGCCAGCATCTCCCACGAAGCAATTCGATGACGTCAGGCGTCAACGTCGCGCAATTTCAGCACTGCCATCATCGATGCGTGATAGCAACCGTTGTGCGAAATTCAATGCAAGCTAACTGAAAGCAGATTGACTCGCATTGGCTATTGCTCGTAGAATCGTGCGGTTTGAATTCTGGCCGGATTCGAGTGGTTCCGCGAGTGGTTCCAGTCTGAAACAAGGCTAACGTAGGTGGTGCGCAGGTGGTGGTTCGAGACCGTCAGCAGCGCGTCGGCACGCCCGATCCATGGGATGACGACGCTGAGAGTGAAGAACAGGTTGTCGATCCGCTGTCGCATGCCGACGCGGTGAAACTGCTTGGCGAACGCGCATTGCGTCCGTCGCGGATGACACCGGCCAAGGTCGTGCTGGCACAGGCAGTGGTAACGCTGCTGTCGGCGATTGCCTGGGCCGTGTTTGCGCGCGAGCAGGGCCCGTCGGGATGGTCGGCCTTTTTTGGCGGCGCCGTGTGCGTGATTCCTAGCGGCTTCTTCGCATTGCGACTGTGGATGTCGCGTGCGCGGCCAACAGTCGGTGGACTGGTGGCCGGCGAGGCGATCAAGGTATTCGCGACCCTTGCACTATTTGTGCTGGTCATCGTGCTGTACCGCGATCTGCGCTGGGTGCCGATGCTCGTCACGTTTCTGCTGACGCTCAAGACATACTGGGTGGCACTCGCGATTCGCTGAGTTTCATTCTGGAGCGTCATGCAAGTGGGCTTCCGCCTCCGGTGGGGTTCTCATACGCAATATCAAGTTTTTCCGTACGGCCTGTCACGACAGTGACGCGCCGCGCGGCCAAGGTGATGCCCGGTCTGAAAATCGGGCCCGAACAACAACCAGGCGTGCCTGCTTCGCGGTGACCGGCCAAGTGGCCGAAGGCGAAGCAAGACGCATACCGACATCCGCGCACTGCGCGGGTGCGGTGTAAAAATTTCGCAATATACCGTTCGCTCCGACATGTCAGAAGCTACCCAAGCAGCCGAGCATGCGCTCACACCCTCAGGCTATATCGCCGAACACTTGAAGAACTTGAATTCGGTGGGCGGGAAGCAGCATTCCGTCGTCGATTTCAGCATCCTCAACTACGACACGATTTTCTGGTCCGTCCTGTGCGGCGCCATCGTCCTGTTCGTCCTGTACATCGCCGCGCGCCGCGTGACGCCTGGCGTGCCGGGCCGTTTCCAGGCCTTCGTGGAGATGGTCGTCGAGATGGTGGACGATCAGGCCAAGGGCATCATCCATGGTGACCGCTCGTTCATCGCCCCGCTCGCGCTGATGGTGTTCTGCTGGATCACCATGATGAACGCGATCGATCTGATCCCCGTGGATTGGGTCACCGGCCTGAATCATCTGCTGGGCCTGTTCCATCTGCATCTGCCGCACCACCGCGCCGTGGCCACCGCCGACCTGAACGGCACGCTGGGCATGTCGGCATCGGTGCTCGTGCTGATGATCTACTACAGCTTCAAGATCAAGGGCGTGGGCGGTTTCGCACACGAACTGTTCTCGGCCCCGTTCGGCGCCAAGTGGTATCTGGCCCCGTTCAACCTGATCCTGAACGTCATCGAATTCCTGGCAAAGGCCGTTTCGCTCGGCATGCGGTTGTTCGGCAACATGTACGCCGGCGAACTCGTGTTCCTGCTGATCGCGCTGCTGGGCTCCATGTGGACGTTTGGTGCGGACCTTTCCGCGCTGGGCTTCGTCGGCCATGTGATCGCAGGCGCGGTCTGGGCGATCTTCCACATCCTGATCGTGCTGCTGCAGGCGTTCATCTTCATGATGCTGACGCTGGTGTACATCGGCCAGGCTCACGATCACCACTGATTTTTCCGGTTTTAAGTTTTAGTTTTTTGGTTTTTTGGTTCTAAGTCTCTCTAAATTTAAGGAGTCATCATGCAAGCATATCTCGCCAACATCCAAGGTCTGACCGCAATCGGTATCGGCATCATCATCGGCCTGGGCGCAATCGGCGCCTGCCTCGGTATCGCACTGATGGGTGGCAAGTACATCGAAGCGTGCGCACGTCAGCCTGAACTGATGAACCCGCTGCAAACCAAGATGTTCCTGCTGGCCGGCCTGATCGACGCCGCATTCCTGATCGGCGTGGGCGTGGCAATGCTGTTCGCGTTCGCCAACCCGCTGCTGGCTGTCATTCAGTAAGTCTTTTCGGTCTGCATGATGCTGACGGGCGGATCTGGCCTACGTCTGATGGCCCGGCCGCCCTTGTGCATTTATCTGTAGTTTGATTACCGAAAGGAACACACCATGAATCTGAACGCAACGTTTTTTGCGCAGATGGTCGTGTTCTTCATCCTGTGGTGGGTTGTTGCCAAATTCATTTGGCCGCCGCTGGTGAAGGCGCTCGACGAACGCGCAAAGAAGATCGCCGACGGCCTCGCCGCTGCCGAAAAGGGCAAGGCCGAGCTCGAACTGGCTAACAAGCGTGTGGACCAGGCTATGGCCGAAGCCCGCACCGAGGGTGCCCAACGCGTCGCTGACGCCGAAAAGCGCGCTCAGCTGACGGCCGACGAGATCAAGCAGAACGCCCAGGCGGAAGCCGCACGCATCATCGCCCAGGCCAAGGCCGAGGCGGAGCAGCAAGTCACCCGCGCGCGCGAAGAACTGCGCGACCAGGTGGCAACGCTGGCCGTGAAGGGCGCCGAGCAGATCCTCAAGCGTGAAGTGAACGCGCAGGTGCACGCAGACCTGCTCAATCAACTGAAGGCTGAGCTCTAATCATGGCTGAATCCGCAACCATTGCCCGTCCCTACGCAGAGGCGCTGTTTCGCGTCGCAAGCCAGGCGGATGCAGGCAGCATGGGTGCATGGTCCGAGCTGGTGTCGGAAATGGGGCAGGTTGCCGCCAATCCCGACATGAAGGCGCTTGCCGACGATCCGAACGTCCCTGGCCAGAAGCTGGCCGAGGTGTTTCTGTCGGTGCTGAAGTCTCCGGTCAACGACGAAGCCCGACGCTTCGTCAACCTGCTGGTGGAGAACAACCGCCTGACGGTCATGCCGGAGATTGCCGAACAGTTCCATGCGCTCAAGAACGCCCGCGAAGGTTCGTCCGATGTCGAGATCACCAGTGCTTTCCCGCTGGACGACTCGCAACTGAAGGACCTGGTCGCCGCGCTCGAACGCAAGTTCGCCCGCAAGCTGTATCCGACCGTGACCGTGGACTCGTCCCTGATCGGCGGCGTAAGCGTCAAGGTCGGCGACGAAGTGCTCGACACCTCCGTGCGTGCGCGCCTGGCTGCCATGCAGACCACGCTGACCGCCTGATCGCTACGGCCGACGGATTGAAGAATTAGGAGCATTGTGATGCAACTGAACCCCTCAGAAATCAGCGAGCTGATCAAGTCCCGCATCTCGGGTCTTGGCGCCGACGCTGAAGTGCGCAACACCGGCACGGTGATTTCCGTGACCGACGGTATCTGCCGCGTGCACGGCCTGTCCGGCGTGATGCAGGGCGAGATGCTGGAATTTCCGGGCAACACGTTTGGCCTCGCGCTGAACCTCGAGCGCGACTCGGTCGGCGCTGTGGTGCTGGGCGAGTACGAACACATTTCGGAAGGCGATACGGTCAAGTGCACCGGCCGCATTCTGGAAGTGCCCGTTGGTAAGGAACTGCTGGGCCGCGTGGTCAACACGCTGGGTCAGCCGATCGACGGCAAGGGCCCGATCAACGCGAAAGAAACCGACGTGATCGAAAAGGTCGCACCGGGCGTGATCGCGCGTCAGTCGGTGAGCCAGCCGGTGCAGACCGGTCTGAAGTCGATCGACGCGATGGTGCCGATCGGCCGTGGCCAGCGCGAGCTGATCATTGGCGACCGCCAGACCGGCAAGACCGCCGTGGCGGTTGATGCGATCATCAACCAGAAGGGCAAGGGCGTCTTCTGCGTGTACGTGGCAATCGGCCAGAAGGCTTCGACGATCGCCAACGTGGTGCGCAAGCTCGAAGAGCACGGCGCCATGGAGTACACGATCGTCGTGGCCGCCGCGGCTTCGGACTCGGCCGCCATGCAGTACCTGGCTGCCTACGCCGGCTGCACGATGGGCGAGTACTTCCGCGACCGCGGTGAAGACGCGCTGATCGTTTATGACGATCTGACCAAGCAGGCCTGGGCCTACCGTCAGGTGTCGCTGCTGCTGCGCCGCCCGCCGGGCCGCGAAGCCTACCCTGGCGACGTGTTCTACCTGCACTCGCGTCTGCTCGAGCGCGCAGCTCGCGTGAACGAAGACTACGTGGCCAAGTTCACGAACGGCGCCGTGACCGGCAAGACCGGTTCGCTGACCGCGCTGCCCGTGATCGAAACGCAGGCCGGTGACGTGTCCGCGTTCGTGCCGACCAACGTGATCTCGATCACCGACGGTCAGATCTTCCTGGAAACCGATCTGTTCAACGCCGGTATCCGCCCCGCTATCAACGCCGGTATCTCGGTGTCGCGCGTTGGTGGTGCCGCTCAGACCAAGGTCGTCAAGAAGCTGTCCGGCGGTATCCGTACCGATCTGGCGCAGTACCGTGAGCTGGCCGCGTTCGCGCAGTTCGCTTCCGACCTCGACGACGCGACCCGCAAGCAGCTCGAGCGTGGCCGCCGCGTGACGGAACTGCTGAAGCAGCCGCAGTACCAGCCGCTGCAGGTATGGCAGCTGGCCGCGTCGCTGTACGCAGCGAACAACGGCTTCCTGGACAACGTGGACGTGAAGGACATCCTGGCTTTCGAGAAGGGCCTGCACGACCACCTGAAGACCAAGTTCGCCGATCTCGTTGGCCGCATCGAGGATACGAAGGATCTCTCGAAGGACGACGAGGCCGCTCTGCGTGCCGCGATCGAGGATTTCAGGAAGTCCGCCGCGTTCTAACCGCGTGATTCCACGGATCGTGCCGCGCTGCCGGTAACGGCGCGCGGCACGGCACGAATGGAGAGGAAGATATGGCCGGAACGAAAGAAATTCGAACCAAGATCAAGAGCGTGCAAAACACGCGCAAGATCACCAAGGCGATGGAGATGGTCGCCGCGTCCAAGATGCGCAAGGCGCAGGAGCGGATGCGTAACGCCCGTCCCTATGCCGAGAAAGTACGGAACATCGCGGCGCACCTGGCTTCGGCCAACCCCGAGTTCAAGCACCCGTTCCTGCAGGCACGCGACATCAAGCGCGCCGGCATGATCGTGGTGACGACCGACAAGGGTCTGTGCGGCGGCATGAATACGAACGTGCTGCGTGCGGTGACCAACGAGCTGAAGAGCCTGCAGGATCGCGGTGTGGATGTGCAGTCCACCGCGATCGGCACCAAGGGCATGCAGTTCCTGGGCCGTGTCGGCGCAAAGGTGATTTCGCACGTCGTGCATCTTGGCGACACCCCGCATCTGGAAAAGCTGATCGGTGCGATCAAGGTTCAGCTCGACGCCTTCACCAATGGTGAGGTCGATGCCGTGTACCTGGCGTACACGCGCTTCATCAACACGATGAGGCAGGAACCGGTGGTCGAGCAGCTGCTGCCGCTCTCGGCCGACAAGCTGACCCAGACCGAAGACGAAAAGCGCGCCTACTCGTGGGATTACATCTACGAGCCGGACGCCCAGACCGTGATCGAGGAACTGCTCGTTCGCTACGTCGAGGCGCTCGTGTACCAGGCCGTGGCCGAAAACATGGCGTCCGAGCAATCGGCGCGCATGGTGGCCATGAAGGCCGCATCCGACAACGCGAAGAGCGTGATTGGCGAACTGCAACTGGTCTACAACAAGACCCGTCAGGCAGCGATCACGAAGGAGCTGTCGGAAATCGTCAGCGGTGCCGCGGCGGTTTAAGGCGTCAAGTATTCAAGCTATCGGAGATACGAAATGAGTATCGGAAATATTGTGCAGTGTATTGGCGCCGTGGTGGACATCGAGTTCCCGCGCGACGCCATGCCTAAGGTCTACGACGCGCTGACGCTGGAAGAATCCGGCGATGCGTCGTTTGCCGAGAAGGGCCTGACGTTCGAAGTTCAGCAGCAGCTCGGTGACGGCGTGGTCCGTACCATTGCGCTGGGCTCGTCCGACGGCCTGCGCCGCGGCATGGCCGTGAAGGGCACGGGTGCTCCCATCTCCGTGCCGGTTGGCCACGGTACGCTGGGCCGCATCATGGACGTGCTGGGTCGCCCGATCGACGAGGCCGGCCCGATCGTCGCCGACGAGAAGCGCGGCATTCACCAGAAGGCACCGAAGTTCGACGAGCTGTCGCCGTCGGTTGACCTGCTCGAAACCGGCATCAAGGTGATCGATCTGGTCTGCCCGTTCGCCAAGGGCGGCAAGGTGGGTCTGTTCGGTGGCGCCGGTGTGGGCAAGACCGTGAACATGATGGAGCTCATCAACAACATCGCCAAGCAGCACAGCGGTTTGTCGGTGTTCGCCGGCGTGGGCGAGCGTACCCGTGAAGGGAACGACTTCTACCACGAAATGAAGGACTCGAACGTGCTCGACAAGGTGGCCATGGTGTTCGGCCAGATGAACGAGCCGCCGGGCAACCGTCTGCGCGTGGCGCTGACCGGCCTGACGATGGCCGAGCGCTTCCGCGACGAAGGCCGCGACATCCTGTTCTTCGTCGACAACATCTACCGCTACACGCTGGCCGGTACGGAAGTGTCGGCACTGCTGGGCCGTATGCCTTCGGCCGTGGGCTACCAGCCGACGCTGGCGGAAGAAATGGGCAAGCTGCAGGAACGCATCACGTCCACCAAGACTGGCTCGATCACGTCGATCCAGGCCGTGTACGTGCCTGCGGATGACTTGACCGACCCGTCGCCCGCTACGACCTTCCTCCACCTTGACTCGACCGTCGTGCTGTCGCGTGACATCGCCGCGCTGGGTATCTACCCCGCCGTCGATCCGCTCGATTCGACCTCGCGCCAGCTGGACCCGCAAATCGTTGGTACCGAGCACTACGAAGTGGCCCGCCGCGTTCAACAAACGCTGCAGCGCTACAAGGAACTGCGCGACATTATCGCGATTCTCGGCATGGACGAACTGTCGCCGGAAGACAAGCTGTCGGTGTCCCGCGCACGGAAGATCCAGCGTTTCCTGTCGCAGCCGTTCCACGTGGCCGAAGTGTTCACGGGTTCGCCGGGCAAGTACGTACCGCTGAAGGAAACCATCCGCGGCTTCAAGATGCTGGTGGACGGCGAGTGCGATCACCTGCCCGAGCAGGCGTTCTACATGGTCGGCTCGATCGACGAAGCCTTCGAGAAGGCCAAGAAGCTCCAGTAAGCATTGCTACACGCCCCGCATACGTGCGGGGCGGCAACGCGATTGGACATAGGAGTTCACATGGCAACCATTCTTGTAGACGTCGTCAGCGCGGAAGCGTCGATCTTCTCCGGTCAGGCGAAGTTCGTGGCGCTGCCCGGTGAAGCCGGCGAGCTGGGCATTCTGCCCGGTCACACGCCGCTGATCACGCGCATTGCGCCTGGTCCGGTGCGTATCGAGAAGGAAGACGGCAGCGAAGAATTCGTATTCGTGGCCGGCGGCATTCTCGAAGTCCAGCCGAAGCACGTCACCGTGCTGGCAGATACCGCGATTCGCGGTACCGATCTGGACGAAGCGAAGGCTCAGGAAGCCAAGCGCGCGGCGGAAGAGCTGATGCAGAACCAAAGCAGCGACCTGGATCTGGCCCGCGCACAGAGCGAACTGGCCGTGGCCGCCGCTCAGCTGGCCGCGATCGCACGTCTGCGCCGGAAGAAGTAAAACGCCTCGCGGTCCGTGCCTGTTGTTTTTTTGGTGCGGAACGTGGAGCGGAACAAAAAAGGCAGCCACACGGCTGCCTTTTTTGTCGGAGCGACGATATATTTCGTTTCCTGAGCCGCAAAAAAAAGCGCGCGGGCCGGGGAGGCTCCGCGCGGACGGGAAAATCCCTTCGAGGGGTCAATTCGAAGGAACGGGTTCGGTTCAGGATGTACAAAGACGCCGATCAGCGAGCGTCAACGGTCTTCCTGGTGAGCCGGGCCAGCACATCGTCACATGCCGCTGGTCCGGTGAATCTGGGTACGGGCTTTCTTCACACTCTTGCTTCACACTCTTAGCTCACGGCACGATTAAATATCTTCCGCCGCAGCTTTCTTCTTATTTCCCACTGTTTTACCGGCAGCTACGCCGCCCAACTGCGGGTGTGTCAATGCATTGTGGGGGAAACTTTAGGGGAAGGCAGTAACAAAATGTATCCTTTTGCAAGTAGATGAAAGGGCGCCAGCGAAAAATACGGCGTTTTAAACACTTTTGAGCGGTTCCCGCTACGTGTACGCCACTTGCAGTTGTATTTTGTGCCAGCGGTAATAAGTGATCACTTGCAAGCTAGTGTCCTGAATGCATTACGTTTTTCAGGCCGCGATTATATGCATTCCCTACTTTTGGGGGATACGCATTTCGCCTGGCGGTAATTGTGTTCGGTACCGCATTCAGCGTTACGATTCGAAACGGTCACGCGCCACATATTGGCGCGCAGCGACCTATTACGACAGTTCGACTCTACATTCACACGCGATTTTCACTTTCACATGGCGATCGATCCCCAGCTTCTCGCTTACTACCAGCGCATGTCGGCCCACTTTGCGGGGGCACCAGCACCGGTGACGCCACCAGAGCGGCGCGCGCGTTTCGAGGAAGTGGCCGCCCTGTCGCAATTGCCCGATCCCGAGGGGACGACTGTCAGTGAACTCGTGGTGCCGCTTGCGGGGCGCGCGTTGGCGGCACGCCTGTTCCGGCCGGCTGGCATCGAGTCTCCCCGACTGATCGTGTACTTCCACGGTGGCGGCTGGGTGGTCGGATCTCCGCGCACGCACCATACGGTGGCGGCGCTGCTGGCAGCCGATACGGGGTGCGCCGTGGCCAGCGTCGATTATCGGCTGGCACCGGAATCGCCATTTCCCGCACCGTGCGACGACGCCACGGAAGCGGTGCAATGGTTCGCGGAGCAGCGCCAGGCACTCGGCCTCGCGCCGTCCTTTCTGGCGGTCGCGGGCGATAGCGCTGGCGCGCATCTGGCCGCGCAGGCCGCGGCCGAAGTCAATGCCGCCGCGAGTGCGGACGTAGTAAAGGCCCAGTTGTTGATCTATCCGGTAGCGGCGCCGGTGCTCACTACCGAAAGCTACCGCGCGTTTGGCGAAGGCGTAGGGCTTACCCACGACGAGATGCACTGGTTCTGGACCCAATTCATCGGGGCGGAAGCCTTGGCGCGCGGCGCCGACAACACTGACGCGCGCATGTACCTGATGGCTGCGGCGCCGCTGCGCCAGCCGCCCGCGAGCGTGGTGCTGGTGGCCGCCAATGACGTGCTGCGCGACGATGGACTCGCCTATGCGGACTTCCTTGTTCGCCACGACGCGCCGGTGGTCACGATCGAGGCCAGTGGCATGACCCATGGTTTCGCGCGCCTGCAGTCCGAGGCACCGCGTGCGCGCGAGTGGATGCGGCGCGCGGCCGAAGCGTTCCGCGCCATCGCCGACGAGGAATGACCTTGATGCCGTGACGGGGTCACTGCGGTAACGGCACGACAGCAGGTGCAGCGGAGGGTGTCCGCGCGCGAGGTGTCCCGTAGAATGGCGGTCTCACGAGGATCAACATGACCGCACTGCAGAACGACACCTTCCTGCGCGCGTTGCGCCGGGAACCGACCGAATACACGCCGCTCTGGCTCATGCGTCAGGCTGGCCGTTATCTGCCCGAGTACAACGCCACGCGCGCGCGCGCGGGCAGCTTCCTCGGACTGGCGAAGAACCCGGCCTACGCGACCGAAGTCACGCTGCAACCGCTCGACCGCTACCCGCTGGATGCCGCCATCCTGTTTTCGGACATCCTGACCGTGCCCGATGCCATGGGCCTGGGGCTGTCGTTCGCGCAGGGCGAAGGTCCGCGTTTCGCGCATCCGGTCCGCAACGAGGCCGATGTCGCTCGCCTGGCGGTGCCCGATATGGATTCGCTGAGCTATGTGTTCGATGCGGTGTCGGAGATCCGACGCGCGCTCGTGCAGGATGGCAAGCAACGTGTGCCGCTGATCGGCTTTTCCGGCAGCCCGTGGACGCTCGCCTGCTATATGGTCGAGGGCGGCGGCTCCGACGACTTCCGCACGGTCAAGAGCATGATGTATGGGCGGCCCGACCTGATGCACCGCATCCTCGAGATCAACGCGCAGGCCGTGGCGGCCTATTTAAATGCGCAGATCGAGGCTGGTGCGCAGGCTGTGATGATCTTCGACACCTGGGGCGGCGCGCTGGCGGACGGTATGTACCAGGCATTCTCGCTGGCCTACATGCGCCGGGTGCTCGAGGGCCTGCGGCGCGAGCACGACGGCCAGCAGATCCCGGCAATCGTCTTCACCAAGGGTGGCGGGCTGTGGCTCGAGCAGATTGCCGCGATTGGACCGGATGCGATCGGGCTCGACTGGACCGTCAATCTGGCTGAGGCACGTCGCCGCACCGAAGGCCGCGTGGCGCTGCAGGGCAATATCGATCCGACCGTGCTGTTTGCGCCGGAAGCGGCGATTCGCGCGCAGGTACGTGGCGTACTCGACAGCTACGCGGCCGGTGGCGGTAGCGATGGCCATGTGTTCAACCTCGGGCACGGCATCTCGCAGTTCACGCCTCCCGAGAACGTGGCGATCCTCGCCGACGAAGTGCACACGTACAGCCGCGCGCTGCGCGCCCAGTCCTGAAGCCGGAAAGCGGGCACCGCACGGGGGCGCGCGATGTATTGCGTTACCCCGCGCCGCAGCGAAACGTGCACATGTCGGGCGTTGGTAGCCTGAGAGGCGCATCCTACGCGGTGTCAAGTAAACTATTTTCGTCCGCATTCGCCAAAAAGGTGCCCCGCAGCGCGTGTCAAGGCTTGACTTATGCACACCGATAGGTTTGCGGCAGTGCACGAGCGGGTTACCCCTTAGCCCTGTCGGGGGATATGGGCAACCCATTGATTTTAAAGGCTTTGCATGTTCTTCAAACGGGCCTTGGAAAGCGATGGAAGCCTTGTTTCGCGAGGCTTGGCGGGTAGATCGCCCGACTTTTCAACAAAGTTATCCACAGGCAGGCGGATGGGCAGGCAAAACCGTTCATCTATCATCGACTTAGGGTCACATTTGAAGTTTTACTTTAAGTTGATGTTGCGCCGCACACAGGATTTGTCGCTCACCGCCATGCACAATGACCGCGCACCAGACCTGCACCGCCGCGGACAATTCCATGGTGACCAACAAGGCTGACGACGCGGCGTGCGTCGCGGCCGGACCACAGACAATGGGCACACATTTGCCGATCGCGCGTGTTGCGATCGACACGCCTGCGGACGACTGTTTCGATTACCTCGCGGCCGACCCGGCGGGTGCCTCGATCGCCCCCGGCGAACTCGTAGTGGTGCCGTTCGGCCGCCGCAGCGCGGTGGGTGTGGTGGTCGCGCTGGCTGACAGCACCGACGTGCCCGCCGACCGCCTGCGTCCGATCGCGGCGCGTGTCGACTGGTTGCCGCCGCTGGCGCCTGCGTGGCTCGCGCTCGCGCGCTTTGCCGCAGGCTACTACCAGCGGCGCCTTGGCGAAGTGATGTTGCCGGCGTTGCCGCCATCGCTGCGCGATCCCGACACGTGGTCGCGCCTCGGTGACCGCGCAAGGACCGTGCGCTACCGCGTGCGGCCCGGTCAGGCCGAAGCGCTGCGCGCCGCACTGCCGCCGCGCGCGAAGACCGTACAGGCGCTGGCCGAAGCGTTGATTGCCGCGGCTCCCCACTTCGATGCGGCCGGTCCCGACACCGACACCGAGAGCGCCGATGGCTGGATGCCGCTCTCGGTCGCGCGTACCCTTTGCAGCGCCGCGCCCGCCCGGCTCGGCGAATGGGTAGAGGCCGGCTGGGTGGAAGTCTCGCGATCGCTGGGGCCGTTGCTCGAGGTCGCGCCCGCGCAGGCGCCGTCCGCGCGTCCCGCGCTCCACGACGAACAGCTCGCCGCGGTGAAGGCGATCGGCGACGCCACCGGCTATGCGCCGTTCCTGCTGCACGGCGTGACCGGCAGCGGCAAGACCGAGGTGTATCTGCACGCGATGGAGACGGTGCTGGCCGCCGACCCCAGCGCGCAGGTGCTGATGCTGGTGCCCGAGATCAACTTGACGCCGCAGCTGCAGGCGCGTGTCGCGGCGCGGTTTCCGGCGCTGCCGCTGGCAGTTCTCCACAGTGGCCTGGCCGATCAGGAGCGGAGCCTGCAATGGCTCGCCGCTCACACGGGCGAGGCGCGCATCGTGCTGGGCACGCGCATGGCGATCATGGCATCGGCGCCAAACCTGCGGTTGATCGTGGTCGATGAGGAACACGACACGTCCTACAAGCAGCAGGAAGGCCTGCGTTACTCGGCGCGCGATCTTGCGGTCTGGCGCGCCAAGCAACTGTCGATCCCGGTCGTGCTCGGTTCGGCTACGCCGTCCATGGAAACATGGTGGCGCGCGGAGCAGGGCGCGTATCGCAAGCTCGTGCTGCGCGCCCGCGCGCAGGCCGACGCCGCGTTGCCCACCGTTCGCCTGATCGATCTGAACGTGGAGCGACAGCGGCAGCGGCCCATGCACGAGGGGCTGTCGCAGCCGTTACTCGAGGCGATCGACGCCCGTCTGGCGCGCGGCGAGCAGAGCCTGCTGTTCCTGAACCGGCGCGGCTATGCGCCGGTGCTCGCATGCGATAGCTGCGGCTGGCTGTCCGGCTGCCCACGCTGCTCGGCGTACCTGGTGCTGCATCGCCCCGAGCGGCGTCTGCGTTGCCACCACTGCGGCCTGGAGTCGCCGGTGCCGCATCATTGCCCGGACTGCGGCAATGTGGATATCGCCCCGCTGGGGCGTGGCACGCAACGTATCGAAGAGGCGCTGGCCGCGCGTTTTCCGCAGGCGCGCGTGGCCCGTATCGATGCTGACTCGACGCGCCGCAAGGGCAGTGCCCAGGCGATGTTCGACGGCGTGCACGCGGGCGAGGTCGATATCCTTGTGGGCACGCAGATGGTCGCCAAGGGCCACGATTTCCAGCGCGTGACGCTGGTCGGTATCGTCCATCCGGACGCGGCGATGTTCAGCCACGACTTTCGCGCAGCCGAGCATCTGTTCGCGTCCCTGATGCAGGTGTCCGGGCGCGCGGGCCGCGCGGGGCTGGCGGGCGAGGTGCTGATCCAGACCCGCTATCCCGACGCACCGGCGCTGCAGGCGCTGGCGCGCCACGACTACGACGGCTTTGCCGCAAGCCAGCTGCGCGAGCGGCGCCAGGCCTGCCTGCCGCCGTTTGCGTACCAGGTGTTGCTGACGGCCGAGCACCGCGAGCTGGAGCGCTCGCTGACCTTTCTGCGCGCGGCGCGCGAGAGGGCCGAGGGTTGCGCCGGTGGTGAGGAGGTGCAACTCCACGATCCGGTGCCGATGTCGATGGTGCGCGTGTTCAACAAGGAGCGCGCGCAGATGCTGATCGAAGCGGGCTCCCGCCCGCTGCTGCAACGGTTCGTGGCCGGATGGCTGCCATCGCTCGACGACCTCGGTGACGCCGGCCGCGGCGTGCGCTGGCAGCTGGAAATCGACCCGTTGCGTATCTGACCGACACTATCTGTGTGGCGAAAGTGCAACCCGGAGACCGTGGTTGCAACTAAGGGGTTGCACTAGGTTGCACCTCAGGACGCGACGCGCGTAACATGCGGGAAATTCCGCAGGCTGTCTCATGCTGTCGCCGGCCTGCTCGTGCATTCCTCGGAGAATTCCTCGCATGGCCACCACCACGCTCGGCGTCAAACTCGACGACGCATCGCGCGAACGCCTCAAGCGCGTCGCCCAATCCATCGACCGCACCCCGCACTGGCTGATCAAGCAGGCCATCTTCACCTACCTGGAGCAGGTGGAGCGCGGCTATCAGCCGAGCGACGCGGGTGCCGCCAGCGTGAGCGAGGCCGACGGCGTCGATGGCGCTGAAGTGGGCGGCGACGCCGTGCCGCAACCGTTCCTCGAGTTCGCGCAGAGCATCCAGCCGCAATCGGTGCTGCGTGCCGCCATCACTTCGGCCTATCGCCGTCCCGAAACCGAATGCGTCCCGGTGCTGCTCGAGCAGGCTCGCCTGCCGCAGAAGCAGGGCGAGGCCGCCATCAAGATGGCCAAGACGCTCGCGAGCCGCCTGCGCGAGCAGAAGGTGGGCACCGGCCGTGAAGGCCTCGTGCAGGGCCTGATTCAGGAGTTCTCGCTGTCGTCGCAGGAAGGCGTGGCACTGATGTGCCTGGCCGAGGCGCTGCTGCGCATCCCCGACAAGGCCACGCGCGACGCGCTGATTCGCGACAAGATCAGCGGCGCCAACTGGCAGTCGCACCTGGGCCAGAGCCCGTCTCTGTTCGTCAATGCCGCCACCTGGGGCCTGCTGTTGACCGGCCGGCTCGTGGCCACGCATACCGAGGCCGGGCTGTCGAAGGCGCTCACGCGCATCATCGGCAAGGGCGGCGAGCCGCTGATCCGCAAGGGCGTGGACATGGCGATGCGCCTGATGGGCGAGCAGTTCGTGACCGGTGAAACCATTTCCGAGGCGCTGGCCAACGCGCGCAAGTACGAAGCCGAAGGCTTCCGCTATTCGTACGACATGCTTGGCGAGGCCGCGATGACCGAGGCCGACGCGCAGCGCTACCTGGCGTCGTACGAGCAGGCGATCCACGCGATCGGCCAGGCCTCGCGCGGCCGTGGCATCTATGAAGGCCCGGGCATCTCGATCAAGCTGTCGGCGCTGCATCCGCGCTATAGCCGCGCGCAGCACGAGCGCGTGATCGGCGAACTGTATGGCCGCCTGAAATCGCTGACGATGCTCGCGCGCCAGTACGACATCGGCATCAATATCGATGCAGAAGAGGCGGACCGCCTCGAGATCTCGCTAGATCTGCTCGAGCGTCTTTGCTTCGAGCCCGACCTCGCGGGTTGGAACGGTATCGGCTTCGTGGTACAGGGCTACCAGAAGCGCTGCCCGTTCGTGATCGACTACCTGATCGACCTCGCGCGTCGCAGCCGCCATCGCCTGATGATCCGTCTGGTCAAGGGTGCGTACTGGGACAGCGAGATCAAGCGTGCGCAGGTGGACGGCCTCGAGGGCTATCCGGTCTATACGCGCAAGGTCTACACCGACGTGTCGTACATCGCCTGCGCGCGCAAGCTGCTGTCGGTGCCCGATGCGATCTATCCCCAGTTCGCCACGCACAACGCGCACACACTGTCGGCGATCTATCAGATTGCGGGCCAGAACTACTATCCGGGCCAGTATGAGTTTCAATGCCTGCACGGCATGGGCGAGCCGCTGTACGACCAGGTGGTAGGGCCGCTCGCCGACGGCAAGTTTGGCCGCCCGTGCCGGATCTATGCACCGGTGGGCACGCACGAAACGCTGCTCGCGTATCTGGTGCGTCGTCTGCTCGAGAACGGCGCGAACACGTCGTTCGTGAACCGCATCGCCGACGAAACGATCGCGCTCGACGAACTGGTGGCGGACCCGGTGGCCGTGGTCGAAGCCATGCATCGCGACGAAGGCGTGCTGGGCCAGCCGCATCCGCGCATTCCGCAACCGCGCACGCTGTACGGCAATGCGCGCGCCAATTCCGCGGGCATCGACCTGTCCAACGAGCATCGCCTTGCCTCGCTGTCCTCGGCACTGCTGGCCAGCACGAGCGATCAGGTACGCGCCGAGCCGCTGCTGGGCAACGACGCAGCGCGCGCAGATGCCGCGTTCGCGCCGGTGCTGAATCCGGCCGACCATCGCGACGTCGTGGGCCACGTGAGCGAGGCCACGCCGGCAGAGGTGGAAGCCGCGCTGGCGGCCGCGGTCAACGCCGCGCCGATCTGGCAGGCGACGCCGCCGGACGTGCGCGCCGCCGCGCTCGAGCGTGCCGCGGATCTGATGGAAGCGCAGATGCAGTCGCTGATGGGCGTGATCATGCGCGAGGCCGGCAAGACGTTCTCGAACGCCATCGCCGAGGTGCGCGAGGCCGTCGACTTCCTGCGCTACTACGCGGTGCAGGTGCGCGAAGGTTTCTCCAACGATACGCATCGTCCGCTGGGTCCCGTGGTTTGTATCAGCCCGTGGAATTTCCCGCTCGCGATCTTTACCGGCCAGGTGGCAGCTGCGCTGGCTGCCGGCAACCCGGTGCTGGCCAAGCCGGCCGAACAGACGCCGCTGATTGCCGCGCAGGCCGTGCGCCTGCTGCGCGAGGCCGGGGTGCCGGCTGGTGCCGTGCAACTGCTGCCGGGCCGCGGCGAAACCGTGGGCGCGGCGCTGGTGGGCGATGCGCGAGTGAAGGGCGTGATGTTCACGGGTTCGACCGAGGTCGCGCGCCTGTTGCAGCGTAACGTGGCGGGCCGCCTCGACGCGGCCGGCCGTCCGATTCCGCTGATCGCCGAAACCGGCGGCCAGAACGCGATGATCGTCGACTCGTCGGCACTGGCCGAGCAGGTGGTGGGCGACGTGGTGTCGTCGGCTTTCGACTCCGCCGGTCAGCGTTGCTCGGCGCTGCGCGTGCTGTGCCTGCAGGAAGATGTGGCCGACCGCGTGCTGGAGATGCTCAAGG
Organism: Cupriavidus pampae; assembly: GCF_914271485.1. GTDB lineage: Bacteria > Pseudomonadota > Gammaproteobacteria > Burkholderiales > Burkholderiaceae > Cupriavidus > Cupriavidus pampae. The sequence goes on along the minus strand of NZ_CAJZAG010000006.1, from coordinate 124,843 downwards.
GCGCGATGCGCGAACTCACGCTGGGCAATCCGGACCGCCTGTCGGTCGACGTGGGTCCCGTGATCGACGAGGAAGCGCGCGGCAATATCGTGCGCCATATCGATGCGATGCGTGCCAAGGGGCGCCGCGTGCATCAGGCCGATGCCGCCGTCATCGAATCCGCCGCATGCCGTCATGGCACTTTCGTGCCGCCGACGCTGATCGAGCTCGACAGCATCGAGGAACTGCAACGCGAGGTGTTTGGCCCCGTACTGCATGTGGTGCGCTATCCGCGCGCCGCGCTGGACACGCTGATCGGCCAGATCAACGGCACCGGCTACGGCCTGACGCTCGGCATCCATACGCGTATCGATGAAACCATCGCGCGCATCGTCGATCGCGCGCACGTCGGCAATCTTTACGTCAACCGCAATATCGTCGGCGCCGTCGTTGGCGTGCAACCGTTCGGTGGCGAGGGTCTGTCCGGCACCGGCCCCAAGGCCGGTGGCCCGCTATACCTGCACCGCCTGCTGTCGGTGTGCCCGCAGGACGCGGTAGCGCGTACGGTGCGCGGCTCCGATGCAAACGGTGCGCCCGATGTGCCGCGCCTGGGAAGCGAGGCGCTGGACGCGTTGCAGGTGTGGGCGCAGGGTGCGGGCGAGTCGGCACTGGCGGCTGCCTGCGTGCAGTTTGCCGCGGCATCGCCGGCGGGCCTCTCGGTCACGCTGCCCGGACCGACCGGTGAACGCAATACCTACTCGCTGCTGCCGCGCGAGCGCGTGCTCTGCCTTGCGCAACAGGAGTCCGATCTGGCGCTGCAACTGGCGGCGGTGCTGGCCGTTGGCGCGGAAGCCACCTGGGCCGATATCCCGCTGGCGAAGGGGCTGTTGGCACGGCTGCCCAAGGCAGTACAATCGCGCGTCCGCCTCGTTGCCGATCGTGGCGACTGGTCGTCCGCCGATGCCACGTTCGATGCTGTACTGCACCACGGCGACTCCGATCAGTTGCGCACCGTCTGCGAGCAGGTGGCTGCGCGCCCGGGTCCGATCGTCGGTGTGCAGGGGCTGGCGCACGGTGAACCGAATATCGCGCTCGAGCGTTTGCTGATCGAGCGCTCGCTGTCGGTCAACACGGCGGCGGCCGGAGGCAATGCAAGCTTGATGACGATCGGTTGAGATCCTCGGCCGTCGGCATGTCTAAGGGGGTGACGGCGCGGTGATCCCGCCGCCGTCGCGCAACCAGGGAACGGTTTGGGGCTGCCACCTCGGACCGCAATAAACGCCGACCACATCGGCACAGATGGGACCAAGGAGAACTGATGAACACGACCTTCCACAAGACGGCCATGACGATCGCCATGACCGTTGCCGGCCTGACCATGGCCTCGGCCGCATTCGCCCAGGCACAGGAAATCAAGCTCGGCTTTGCCGCACCGATGACCGGCGGCCAGGCGCAGTACGGCAAGGATATGCAGAACGGCGTGGTCCTCGCGATCGAGGACATGAATGCCACCAAGCCGAAGATCGGCGGCAAGGAAGTGAAGTTCGTTCTGGTCTCGGAAGACGACCAGGCAGATCCGAAGACTGGCTCGGTCGTCGCGCAGAAGCTCGTCGACGCCGGCATTCAGGGCATGCTCGGCCATTTCAACTCCGGCACCAGCATTCCGGCGTCGATGGTCTATAACCGCGCCGGCATTCCGCAGATCGCCATGGCGACGGCGCCCGAGTACACCAAGCAGGGTTTCAAGACCACGTTCCGCATGATGACGTCCGACACCCAGCAGGGTTCGGTGATCGGTGCGTACGTGGTGAAGAAGCTCGGCGCGAAGAACATCGCGATCGTCGATGACCGCACCGCGTACGGCCAGGGTCTGGCCGACGAGTTCGAGAAGGCCGCCAAGGCCGCCGGCGGCAAGATCGTGCGCCGCGAGTACACCAACGACAAGGCGGTGGACTTCAAGGCCGTGCTGACCAACATCAAGCGCAGCAACCCGGACGTGATCTTCTATGGCGGCGCGGAAACGCAATCGGCGCCGATGGCGAAGCAGATCAAGGAACTGGGCATGAAGGCGCCGCTGGTGTCGGGCGAGATGTCCAAGACGGACAACTTCCTGAAGCTCGCCGGCACGTCGTCGGACGGCACCGTGGTATCGCTGGCGGGTCTGCCGCTGGAGCAGATGCCCGGTGGCAGCGCCTACGAGAAGAAGTACGAGAAGCGTTTTGGCGGCAAGGTCCAGACGTACTCGCCGTACGCCTATGACGGCGCCACCGCGATGATGACCGCGATGATCAAGGCCGGTTCGGCCGATCCGGCGCGTTATCTGCCGGTGCTGGCCGCCACCAGCATGCCTGGCGTGACCACCAAGACGCTGGCCTATGACGCGCGTGGCGACCTGAAGGACGGCGGCATTACCGTCTACAAGGTTGCGGACGGCAAGTGGACCGTGCTGGAAACGGTTGGCGGCAAGTAAGTCACCGCCGCGGGTCATGAAGAGAGCGGGCCTTGTGCCCGCTCTTTTTTTTCGTCCCTTTCTGTCTCTCGCTTAATCGGCGTGCTGCGTCGTTTCCATGTCGTCCGCCGCGATCATCAGGGCGAGACGCGCCTGCTCCAGCGTATCGAGGGTGCCTTCGTCACCCGCCGCGCCGTGCTCGAGCACGTTCAGCCGCTCCTCTACCGTCGCGCGCAATCCACGCGCCACCAGGACTTCCGCCACTTCCACTGCATCGGGCAAGGTCGCCAGCGTGGCCACCGCGCGGGCATCGAGCGCGTCACCGGGGCTCGACGCGCCACGACTCGACTGCAGCATATAGTCGGCCAGCAATTCGACCATGGCGCCATTGCGCAGGTGGGCATCGACGTCGGCACGCGCGGTCAGCCAGTTGCCGTACCGCTCGGCGTCGAAGATGGCGATGTGGTGCTGCGGACCGTCGAACGTTGGCGGATTCAGCGTCAGGAACTGGCGCACCGCGCGCAGTTGGGACGGATCGAGCCGCGCGAGCAGCGCACCGCGTTCGGCCGGATGCGTGGCGGCCACCAGCGCGTGGCCGATGGCCTGCACATCGCCGAGGTCGTTCGCGCCGGGCGGCTGGACTGGCGCTGGCATCGGAGACTGAATCGGGGGCAACCCCTGTGCTGCCTGATCCCGGGCGCCACCGGCCTGATTCCCGTCCGCCGGCGGCGCAGCATCGGGTGCGGCGGACCGGTGCAGACGCACGACCACGGCGACGGTCGCGCCGCCTAACATCAAGAGCAGCAGGCCCTTGGCAACCCATCGAAGCATGGCGATCTCCCCTGAAACGGAGCGCTCTTTATAGCCCGGCACCGACCCGTGCCGAAATCGCCAACCGTCCAAATGCGGTGCGGGTGTGCGGGTTCCCGGGCCGATGGCAAGCCGAAACAGGCGCCTTTTCCCTCTTGTTCTCTCGCTAAGACAAGGCGCGGCTGGCGCATAATTCCGCACTTGCTGAAATTTTCTCCGAAGGAGCCGTCGGTGCAGGATGTGAGCTACGAGCGCGCGGTGGCGCTGGCCGAGGCGGGACGCCAGGATGAAGCGCTCCGAATTGCCGGGCAGCTCTGGCAGAACCAGCCGGACGTGGTGGATCATGCGACGCTGCGCGCGCAGTTGCTGGCCGATGCCGGCGACTTGCCGGCCGCGCTGGCTGCGCTCGACGAAGCCGTGGCGCGCTTTGGCGCCTCCGCCGGCGACCCCGCGTTGGCCTCCGCGTTGGCCCCCATTTCATCCGATGACGCGTCTGCTGACGCCACGGCAGCCACCACACTGGCGCCCGTGCACCGGCTGGCCTCGCTCGGCCTGATCGCGCATCAGTACGGCACGCTGCTGCTGCGCGCGGAGCGCCGGCGCGAGGCGCAGCCCTGGTTGCACGAGGCCGCGCAGCGCAATGGGCTGGCCACCGGCGAATGGGCCGCGCATTTCTATGCCGGCCTGGCCGCCTACGAACTCGAGGACTTCGCGCGCGCGGGCCGTTACTGGCATGACCTGCTTTATCGCGCCCCGGATCTCGGCGCCGCCGACATCCTGCCGCTGGTGCAGGCCCACCTTGCCCAGGCCGAGGCCACGGGAACGCCGGCCGAGCCGCTGCTGCGCATCTGTCTAGGGCGCATCGCTCTGGATTCCCCCGATCTGCTCGACCTCGATGCCGATGCTGGCGACGCGCTTGCCGCCGAGCAGGCCGCGCGCGTGTTGGCCGACGCGCCCGATCATCCCGAAGCACGCCGCCTGCGCGCGCCGCTGCGGCTGGCGTACGACCGGGCCGGTGCGCTGGAGGACCTAGCCGTCTATCTGCGCCAACGGCCTGACCCGCAGGCGCAGGTACGGGAACTGAGCTGGCGCCATCAGGCCAGTGCGGCAGGCAAAAACGGGGACGAGCCGAGCGCGCCGCCGGCGTGGCAGGGTTTTGCGCTGCGCGCCGACAGCGACGACGGCGCGGGCTACTACCATGCGGCCGCGGCGCTGCGCGACTTTATCGACGAGGTGCCCGCCGCGCGCACCGCGCTGCAGCCGGTCCTCGTGCAGGCATGCCGGACTGGCCTCGAGCGCTTCGAACAGTATTTCGCGACTGGCGATGGCGATGCGAACGGCCACGGCGGCAACGCCGATGCCCATCTCTATTCGCAGCTGTGCGGACTGCTCGCGCGCAGCCTGCCGGCCGATGCCGCCCACCTTGAGGAGCGGCTCGCGCTGCACCACAAGGGTATGGCGGCAAGCGAGTTTGTCGAGCACTGGATCGACATGCTCGATGCCCATGCCGGCGCGAATCAGTGGCCGAAGGTGGTGGAACTGGCGGCCGAGGTGCTGGCACGCTATCCGGTCGAACGCGACCCGTCGCGTGTGGGCTGGGCGTTCAGCCGCATGATGGGCGCGTGGGCGCGCATCGGTGGCAGCGCGGCGGCCGCGACGGCCGGCGACGCGCTGGCGCAGATGGATGCGCGGCTCGATGCACTGCCGGTGGAGGCGCGCAGCGAAGCGGGCCACGCCATGGCCCACTCGCGCGCGCACTATGCCGCGCTGCGTGCCGTGCCACTGGCGCCGGGCTCGCCTGCCATGGATCCGCACGATCGCGCCGATGCGCTGGACGAGATCGAAGCCCTGCAACGGCGTGCGCTAGTGGTCGAGGATCCCTGGCTGCACAATCGTTTCGGCGGGATCTGGCGCGACCTCGGCGATACCGAACGCGCGCTGGCGTTGTTCGAAACCGCGATCGCGCTGACCGAGGGCGATGCCTACGATCAGGCCCCGCCGCGCGCGCAGCGTGCACGCATCCTCGTGGGCCAGGAGCGCTACGAGGAGGCATTGGCCGATTTCACGGCTGCGCTCGCCGCGCGTGACACCGGCGACTTTTGGGACGCCGAAACCTACCTGCTCGCCACACAGGCGGCGCTGGGCCTTGCGCAACGCGAAGTCGCGCTCGGCTGGTTCGACCGCGCCCGCTCGTTGAACGCCGACAAGGGGCGCACGCGCGCGCTCTACGTCAAGGTGGAAGCAGCCCTCAAGGAGACGCGGCCGGCGTGGAAGATCTGGGGCGTCTGAGCACGCGGCGCACCCGCCACTAGACGCCGTCCACGCGCTGGCGCTCGGTTGGCCAGCGTACCAATCTGAAAAAACTACAAAAGCACCATCGGCGACGATGGTGCTTTTTGCTTGCTGTTCACGCAACATGCGCGCGGAATGCAAACACTGTCGGACAAACCCCGACAATCAAGTTGAAGTGCTTCCGTTACCATGTCGCCCATGAATGGACTGAGTCAACTTTTCCCCACGTTCCCCTTTGTCCCCGGCGGCCTGTTCTGGGTTGGCCTGGCGCTGATCGGCGCCGGTCTCGCCGGCGAACTCGGGCGGCGCTGGCTGGGCTTCCCGCGCATCGTCGGTTATGCGGTGGTTGGCCTGTTCGCGGGCACGCTGGGACGCAGCATCGTCGATGACAACATGATTGCGCAGACGCGCGTGCTGATCGACATGGCACTCGCGCTGGCGCTGTTCGAACTGGGCCATCGGCTCTCGCTGTCGTGGCTGCGCGCCAACCGCTGGCTGCTGTTTACCAGCGCCGCCGAAAGCCTGCTGACCTGGGGCCTCGTGGCCTGGGTGCTGCAATGGATGGGCGCCTCGCCGGGCGTGGCCATCCTCGCTGGCGGGATCGCGGTCAGTACCTCGCCGACCATCGTGTTGCAGCTCAAGAACGAACTGCGCGCGGAGGGGCAGGTGACCGAACGGCTGATGGCGATGGCCGCGCTCAACAGTATCTATGCCGCCACCATCGTGCAGGTGGCCACCGGCTGGCTCCACTCCGAATACGGCAACCTCGGCGCCGCGCTGCTGCATCCGCTCTATCTGCTGGTGGGCTCGTGCCTGCTGGCATGGATCGTGGGCAAGTTCGGCCATACCGTCTACACGCGCATGTCGGCCGACGATCACTACAGCTTCCTCGTGCTCGTGGGCCTCGTGCTCTTCACGCTGGCGCTGACGCGCCTGCTCAAGCTGTCGATGCCGCTCACGCTGCTGCTCGCGGGCATCGTGTTCAAGCACCAGGATCGTCAGCCGCATGTCTGGCCGACGCACTTCGGCAGCGCGGGCAGCCTGCTGATCATCGTGATGGTGGTCTCGCTCGGTCTGCCGCTCACCGCCCATGATTGGGTCGTCGGCGGTATGCTGGCGCTGGTGCTCGTGGTGATGCGGCATGTGGCCAAGCTCGTGGGTGTGGTGTCGCTGGGCTCGTTCTCGGGGCTGAGCCTGCGCCAGTGCATGGCGCTCGGGCTCGCGCTCACGCCGATGTCCGGCCTCGCCTATCTGCTGATGAGCGATATCGCGCGGCTGTATCCGAGCACGGGTGGCCCGCTGGCCTCGATCATCCTGTGCGCGCTGGCGATCGAACAACTGGTGAGTCCGCTCATCGCGACCTGGGCCCTGCGTTTCGCGGGCGAGGTACGCAGTAATGGAGGAGGGCGCTGATGTCGCTCGAACCGTTCAAGCATTCCGAGGCACTGACCTTCGGCGTCGAGCTGGAACTGCAGCTCGTCAATCGTCACGACTACGACCTCGCGCCGTTCGCCCCCGATCTTCTGCGCGCGCTCAAGGGCGCGCAGCACGCCGGCGATATCAAGCCGGAGCTCAGCCCGTCGATGATCGAGATCAGCACGGGCATCTGTCGCGATTACGCGCAGGCGCTCGACGAACTGACGACGATGCGCGACCTCATGAGCACCGCATCGAAATCGCTGAATCTCGGCATCTGCGGTGGCGGCACGCATCCGTTCCAGCAATGGTCGGATCGCACGATCTCCAATTCGCCGCGCTACCAGTACATCTCCGAACTCTATGGCTATCTGGCCAAGCAGTTCACGGTGTTTGGCCAGCACGTGCATATCGGTTGTCCGAGTGCCGACGAATCGCTGTTCCTGCTCCACGCGATTGGCCGTTACGTACCGCACTTCATCGCGCTGGCCGCCTCGTCGCCCTATGTGCAGGGCGTCGACACCGGCTTTGCGTCGGCACGCCTGAATTCGGTGGCCGCGTTTCCGATGAGCGGCCGCGCCCCGCACGTGCTGACGTGGGAGGGCTTCGGCGCGTACTTCGAGAAAATGCGCAAGACCGGCGTGATCGAGAGCATGAAGGACTTCTACTGGGATATTCGTCCCAAGCCGGAGTTCGGCACGATCGAGGTCCGCGTCATGGACACGCCGCTCACGGTGACGCGCGCGTGCGATATCGCCGCCTATATTCAGGCGCTGTCGCGGTATCTGTTGCTGTCGCGGCCGTTTATGCCGCAGGAAGATGACTACCTCGTCTACACGTTCAATCGCTTCCAGGCATGCCGGTTCGGGCTCGATGGCGAATACGTCCACCCGAACGAGTTGACGCGTATGCCGATTGCCGAGCACATCGTCTCGATCTGCGATGCCCTGGTGCCGCATGCTGAGGCGCTGGGCTCGCTCGATGCGCTCGCCAATATCCGCGCGCTGGCCGAGCGTCGCGATGGCGATGCGAGCTGGGTACGCGCGGCCGATGCGGAAGCGCACAGCCTGCGCGATACGGTCCGGCTGACCTGCGAGCGCTGGGAGGCCTGAGGCCACCCGGGCCTCCCCCGGCCTCCCCGGCCTCACTGCACCGAGTATCCCTTGCCGCTCATGCAGGCACGCCAGGCTTGCCAGTAGCTGCCCATGGCCTGCTCCTTGTTCGCCGATACCTGTGCGTTCTGCGCGTCAGCCTGACGGCGCTGCTGCCGGTGCTGCATGCCACCGGCCATGGTGCCCACGGCGGCGCCCGCTGCCGCGCCCTTGCCGGCATCGCCACCGATCGCGCCTGCCACCGCACCCATTGCCGCGCCTCCCGCGGCACCGCGCACGCGCTGACCGGACTGGGCCTGCGCGGGTGGCGGCGATGTGGCGAGCTGGGCGGGATCGACGCCGGTCTGCTGTTTCGCCCAGCCATTGCAGGCGTTATCGTCGCTTGCCTGTTGCTGCGTCGACTGGCCCTTGGCGGGATAAGCGACTGGCTTGCTTTGCGCCTGCGCTACGTTCGTCGATAACACGAGCGCTGTCACGCTCAAGCCGACGGTTAAGAATCTGACCTGTCTCATGGCGGCTCCCCGGCGCGAACCTTGTCGCGCGCTCGCAGCCAGTATTTGCAGCGGCCCGGAGGCAAGTCAATTGAATAAATTCGTGCGCGCGGTAAGCGATATAAGCACGATTTACTGCGTTCAATAAACCGGTTCGCAACGCACTTCAGACTTCACCGAGTTCGCGATATAGCAGGCGTCATGCGCGGCATGATGCAGATGATCGAGCTCCTCGCGCGTGGGCAGCCGCTCGCCCGAGAAGGTGACATGCGGGCGCATCGTGACAACGGTGATGGCGATGCGGCCCTCGGCGTTCTTCTCCATCACGCCGACGGCGTTGTCCACATAGCGATCGACGCGGAAGCGCGCCTTCGCCGCCAGTCCGAGAAACCACAGCATGTGGCAGGTCGAGAGCGACGCCACGAACGCTTCCTCGGGATCGACCGCCGCCGGGTCGGACATCGGCACCGGCACCACGTGCGGCGAAGCCGAGCCAGGCACCTCGATGCCACCATCGAAACGGATCACATGCCGGCGGCTGTAGCGCTTGTCGAGAAAGTCCTGATCGCCCCGCTCCCACAGCACTTCGGTCGTGTACTCGGACATGTCTTGGTTCCCTTGTGTTCAGGCGCCGTGCGGCACGCGCTCGCCGTCGCGTTCACGACCCTGCAGGCCCAGCTGCTGGTTGGCCGGTACGGCAATATCGATCATCTTCGGACGCGGCAGATCGAGCGTCTTCATCATCGCGATGAACTCGTCGCGCGAGCGCCCGGCCACGCGGCTGTTATGCGCGCGTTCCCGCGCGATCGACGACGAGGTGCGGCCCTTGTAGTCGTGCGCCGGGTACACCTGCGTGTCGTCGGGCAGCCGGAACAGCTTCAACGTCAGGCTGTCGTAGAGCGTACCCGCGTCGCCTGACTGGAAGTCGGTGCGGCCGCAGCCGTCGATCAGCAGCGCATCGCCGGTGAACACGCGGCGCACGGTGCCATCCGGCGTGGGTTCGTCCCACAGGTAGCTCATGCTGCCGGCGGTGTGGCCCGGCGTGTGCATCGCGCGCAGGACCTGGGTGCCGAAGGTCAGGGTGTCGCCATCGATCAACTGTTTGAGTGCCGGCTTGATATCGCAACCTGATGGCGCCGCGGTACCCGCGCCGGTCTGCTGCGCAACGTGGCCGGCGGACGTGATGTGGTCCGCATGCGCGTGTGTTTCCACCACCCATACGAGCCGCGCGCCGGACGCAGCCAGCAATGCCATATCGCGTTCGAACTGTCGGTCTACCGGATCGATCAGCAGCGCTTCGCGCGTGCCTTTGTCGATCAGCAGGTAAGTGAAGGTGGACGAGACGTCGTCGAACAGCTGATGGAAGGTCTGCATGGCGTTGCTTTCTTCTTGGTGGGTCGGGGCCAACGGCGCAGGGGAAATCATACGCGCGCGCCCGCGATCCGCAAGTTTTTGCGCCGGACCATTGGCACTGACTTTCAGTACCAGCCCGTCAGCACTCGACGATATTTACGGCGAGCCCGCCACGCGCGGTTTCCTTGTACTTGGTCTTCATATCGGCACCGGTCTCGCGCATGGTCTTGATCACCGAGTCGAGCGAAACATAGTGCGTGCCATCGCCGCGCAGTGCCATGCGCGAAGCATTGACAGCCTTGACCGAGGCCATCGCATTGCGTTCAATGCACGGAATCTGCACGAGACCGCCGACGGGATCGCAGGTCAGCCCGAGGTTGTGCTCCATGCCGATCTCGGCGGCATTCTCCACCTGCTCGGGCGTGCCGCCGAGCGCGGCCGTGAGCGCGCCTGCAGCCATCGAGCACGCCACGCCGACCTCGCCCTGGCAGCCAACCTCGGCACCGGAGATCGACGCGTTGAGCTTGTACAGCAGGCCGATCGCCCCGGCGGTCAGCAGGAAGTCGACCACGCCCGCGCGGTTGGCGCCCGGCACGAAGCGATCGTAGTAGTGCAGCACGGCGGGAATGATGCCGGCCGCGCCGTTGGTCGGCGCCGTCACCACGCGGCCGCCAGCAGCGTTCTCTTCGTTGACGGCCATGGCGTACAGATTCACCCAGTCCATCACCGACAGCGGATCGGACAGCGTACGTTCAGCACGCTCGGTCAGATTGCGATGCAGCTCGGGCGCGCGCCGCCGCACCTTGAACGGCCCTGGCAACTCGCCCTCGGTGCGGCAACCGCGCGCGACGCAGCGCTGCATCACGTCCCAGATATGCATCAGGCCGTCGATGACTTCCGCTTCGGTGCGCCAGGTGAGTTCGTTCTCGAGCATCAGGCGCGCGATCGACTTGCCGCTCTCGCGAGCCATATCGAGCATCGCGCGGCCGCTCGTGAACGGATGCGGCAATTGCTTGCCGGCGGCCAGCACCTGCGTGTTCGGCGCGCCCGCGGTCACGACGAAGCCGCCGCCGACGGACAAGTAACGCGCCTCGCGCAGCGGGGTGCCCGCCGCGTCGAACGCGTGGAATTTCATGCCGTTGGGATGCTCGGCGAGGGCCTCGCGCCGGTAGAACGCAATGTGGTCGCGCTCGACGAACGGCACCGTGTGCGTGCCCAGCAGCGTCAGCGTGCGCGCCTGGCGAACCGCGGCAAGCTTGGCCTCGATGGTGTCGGGATCGATCGTATCGGGCGCCTCGCCCATCAGGCCGAGCATCACGCCCTTGTCGGTACCGTGCCCCTTGCCGGTGGCACCGAGCGAGCCATACAGCTCCATGCGTACGCTGGCCACCTGTGGCAGCAGGCCATCACGCTCGAGCCCCTGCGCGAACATCAGCGCGGCGCGCATCGGGCCCACGGTATGGGAACTCGATGGGCCGATACCCACCTTGAACAGATCGAAGACGCTGACAGCCACGGGAGTTCTCCATCATTGCGCGCGGCCTTTTGTGGGGTAGCGTCAGACGCTATACCGGCGCATCCAGTCCTGAACCACCGGGATCGCGCCAGAGCGAACCCGGACCTTGCCGGTCCGGCGGCAGCGTCTCGCGTTTCATCACGCTCACGCTGCCATCGGTTTCGAGAATCGCCACGTGCACCTGCTGCAGGTGCTCGCAGCCCGCACGCCGCAGCGTCTTGTGCAGTTCGTGCTGGCTGATCCGCTCGCGCCGCATCACCTCATCGTAGACCTTGCCGTCGTGGATCAGGATCTGCGGTTTCCCTTCCAGAAACGATTCGGCGCGTCGGCTCAGCCATGTGACATAGCCGAGCCCCGCGTCGGCGGCAAACAGTGTCACGGCCAGGATCAGTCCCGCCGCCACCGAGTTGTCGCCGGCGTTCATCGCGTTCTGCACTGCATTCGAGATGATCAGCAACAGGACCAGGTCGAACGGCGTGAGCTGACCGATCTGTCGCTTGCCGGACATCCGCATCAGGATGAGCAGCGCGCCGTAGACAATCAGGCCGCGCAGCACGAATTCCCACCAGGGCGCTTCGAGATGCCACATGAAAGAGGTCTCCGCTCAGGGCACGCCGCGAATGTGGGCGTGCCCTGAGCATAGCGCTTTGGCGCCGCCCCGGGTGTCCGGCTGCGCCTGACAGGCGGGGCTTGCTCAGTCCTCCGCGTACTCGCTCATCGGCACGCACGAGCAGAACAGGTTGCGGTCGCCGTACACGTTGTCGGCACGGCCAACCGGCGGCCAGTACTTCTGCGTGCGCAGCGATGCCACCGGATAGGCTGCTTCCTCGCGCGTGTAGGCATGCGTCCAGTCGTTCGCGGTGATCACGGCCGCCGTGTGCGGCGCGTGGCGCAGCGGATTGTCCTCGCGGTCGAACGAACCATCGGCCACGCGCGCGATCTCGGCGCGGATCGCGATCATCGCGTCGATAAAGCGATCGAGCTCGTGCAGCGCCTCGCTCTCGGTCGGCTCGATCATCAGCGTGCCCGGTACCGGGAAGCTCATGGTCGGCGCGTGGAAGCCGTAGTCCATCAGGCGCTTGGCCACGTCCTCGTTGCTGATGCCGGTGTCCTTCTGCAGCGGACGCAGGTCAAGAATACATTCGTGCGCCACCAGGCCGTGCTGGCCCGTGTACAGCACCGGAAAGTGCGGTGCCAGGCGACGCGCCACATAGTTGGCCGTAAGAATCGCGTTCTCGGTGGCCGCGGTCAGGCCGTCGGAACCCATCATCGCGATATACATCCACGAGATCGGCAGGATGCTCGCGGAGCCGAACGGCGCGGCGGACACGCCGCCAATGCCGTTGTCGTCGCGGCGATAGCCGACGCTGTCCTGGTTCGGCAGGAAGTCCGCGAGGTGCGCGCCCACGGCCACCGGACCCACGCCCGGGCCGCCGCCGCCGTGCGGAATGCAGAAAGTCTTGTGCAGATTCAGGTGCGACACATCGCCACCGAAATGACCCGGCGCAGCCGTGCCGACCATCGCGTTCATGTTGGCGCCATCCACGTAGACCTGGCCGCCGTGACGATGCACGATCTCGCAGATCTCCTGCACGCCCTGTTCGAACACGCCGTGCGTCGACGGGTACGTGATCATGATCGCGGCGAGGTTGGCGCTGTGCTGCTCGGCCTTCTTCGCGAGATCGGCGAGGTCGACGTTGCCGTTGTCGTCGCAGGCCACCACCACCACCTGCATGCCGGCCATCTGCGCCGATGCGGGGTTGGTGCCGTGCGCGGACGACGGAATCAGGCAGATGTTGCGATGGCTCTGGCCACGGCTCGCGTGGTACTTCTGGATGATCAGCAGGCCCGCGTACTCGCCCTGCGAACCCGCGTTGGGCTGCAGGCTCACGGCCGCATAACCGGTGGCCGCGCACAGCATTGCTTCCAGCTGGTCGATCATTTCGCGATAGCCCACGGTCTGGTCGAGCGGCGCGAACGGATGGATGCGGCTGAACTCGGGCCACGTCACCGGGATCATCTCGCTGGTGGCGTTGAGCTTCATCGTGCAGGAGCCCAGCGGGATCATCGTGCGATCGAGCGCGAGGTCCTTGTCGGCGAGCATGCGCAGGTAGCGCAGCATCTCGTGCTCGGCATGGTGCGTGTTGAACACCGGATGCGTCAGGTACGCGCTCTGGCGGGCCAGCGTGGCCGGATAGCCGTCGGCAACGGTCGCTTCCACGGCGTCGAAGTCGGGCAGCGGCTTGCCGTGCGCGAAGATCTCCCACAGCGTGACCACGTCCGCGCGCGTCGCGGTTTCATCGAGCGAGACGCCGATGCGCGTGCCGCCGGCATGGCGCAGGTTGATGCCGTGCGAGGTGGCGGCCGCGTGGATCGCCTCGGTATTGAAACCGGTCTCGAGCGTGAGGGTGTCGAAGAACGTCTCGTTCAGCGGAGCGTGGCCGAGTGCCTTCAGGCCCGCGGCCAGCGTGGCCGTCAGGCGGTGCACGCGTTGCGCGATGCGCTGCAGACCCTGCGGGCCATGGTAGACCGCGTACATCGAGGCCATCACGGCCAGCAGCACCTGCGCGGTACAGATGTTCGAGGTCGCCTTCTCGCGGCGGATATGCTGTTCGCGCGTCTGCAGGGCCAGACGGTAGGCCTTGTTGCCCTGCGCGTCGATGGTCACGCCAACCAGGCGGCCAGGCATCGAGCGCTTGAACGCATCCTTGACCGCCATATAGCCGGCATGCGGGCCGCCGAAGCCGAGCGGCACGCCAAAGCGCTGCGAGTTGCCCACCGCAACGTCCGCGCCCCATTCACCGGGTGCGGTGATCAGCGTCAGTGCCAGCAGATCGGCCGCCGCCACCACGAGACCACCGGCCGCGTGCACTGCCTCGGCAATCGCGCGGTAGTCGGCTACGTCGCCATTGACGCCCGGGTATTGCAGCAGCACGCCAAATGCATCGGCGCTGGCCGCGTCGGCCGCGGGGCCGACCTTGATCTCGATGCCAAGCGGCAGCGCGCGCGTGCGTACCACTTCCAGCGTCTGCGGCAGCACGTCGTCTGCCACGTAGAACGTGGTCGACGCATGCTTGTTGACGCGCTGCAGCAGCGTCATCGCCTCGGCCGCGGCCGTGCCTTCATCGAGCATCGACGCATTCGCGATATCGAGGCCGGTCAGGTCGGTGACCATCTGCTGGAAGTTCAGCATCGCCTCGAGGCGACCCTGCGAGATTTCCGGCTGGTAGGGCGTGTACGCGGTGTACCAGGCGGGATTCTCGAAGATGTTGCGCAGGACCACGCCCGGCGTGAGCGTGTTGTAGTAGCCCTGGCCGATAAAGCTCTTGAGTACCTTGTTCTTGCCGGCCAGCCCGCGCAGTTTCGCGAGCGCGGCTTCTTCGGTCAGCGGCGCGGTGAACTCACCGAGCGGCATGCCATCGCGGCGGCGGATGGCGGCGGGGATGACGGCATCGATCAGCGCGGCGCGGCTCTCGAAGCCGAGCACCTTCAGCATATGGCGCTGTTCGGCGGAGTCCGGGCCGATATGACGGGCGGAGAAGGCGTCGCGCGCCTCCAGTTCGGCCAGCGTGGGCCGGGATTGCGCGGCAGCGTTCGTGGGCAGCGGGGCGTTCATGGCAAGGATCTCGTTGTGGCGGCACCGGTGGTCGGCCGGTGAGGCCAGGTATTTCGTACAGATGCGTCGCAATACATCGTGGCGGCGCCTTCCGCTGGCTGAGCGGAAGGCAACCCGGGCGGCGCTCAGGCGCCGACGTTGGCCTTGTAGGCGTCCACGTTCATCAGGCCGTTCACGTCATCGCCGTTGGCCGGCTTGAGCTTGAACAGCCAGGCCTCGAACGCGTTGGCGTTGACGCTCTCGGGCGCGGCGGTCGCGGCCTCGTTGACGGCGATCACTTCACCGGCCACCGGCGCGTAGATGTCGGAAGCGGCCTTCACCGATTCCACGACGGCCAGCGCATCGCCGGCGCCAACCGCGCGGCCGACTTCAGGCAGTTCGAGGAAGACGATGTCGCCCAGCGCGTCCTGCGCGTGATCGGTAATGCCGATGGTCAGGGTGCCGTCGGCTTCGACGCGTACCCACTCGTGCGACTCGGTGTACTTCAGGTCGGCGGGGAAGTTCATGAGGGTTCTCCGGATTCAGATATCGGGTTGCGGCGCCAGCGGGGCAGCCATGCCTGCTGGCGATCCATCGTTTTGTAGGTCGACCGTGGTTGCGAGCGTCAGCTCACGAGTGCCTTGCCATTGCGCACAAACGGCAGTTTAACCACAGTTGCAGTCAGTTTGCGGTCGCGAATCTCCACCTGGACCTCGGCGCCGGGGGCAATTTCCTTCGGCAACCGTGCGAATGCGACAGACAGCGACAACGAGGGGCTGAACGTGCCGCTCGTGATCTCGCCCTCGCCGGACGCGGTGAACACCTTCTGGTGCGCGCGCAGCACGCCCTTGTCGCGCAGGATCAGACCCACGAAGGTCTGCTGCTGGCCGTTGGCGACCAGTGCCGCCTTGCCGGTGAAATCGCGCTCGCTTTGCAGATCGACGGTCCAGGCCAGGCCGGCGTCGAGCGGCGAAGTCTCGATGTCCATGTCCTGGCCGTACAGGTTCATGCCGGCTTCGAGGCGCAGCGTGTCGCGTGCGCCAAGTCCGGCCGGGCGTACGCCCGCGGCCTGCAGCTTTTCCCAGATGCCGGCCACGTTCTCCGCGGGCACCACCAGTTCGAAACCGTCTTCGCCGGTGTAACCGGTACGCGCGATCATCAGTTCGCCCATCACGGGGTCCTGCACGACGAGCGCGTTGAACGGCTTGAGCGCGTCGGCCGGCTGCGTGGACGGGAATGCGGCGTAGACGCGGGCGCGGGCGTTCGGGCCCTGCACCGCGACGATGGCCAGCGCTTCGGTGCCGGCCGGAGCAACATCGCCGCGCCGCGGCGTGATCGTGACACCGCTGCCGGTGGCCGCATTGCGCGCGCGAATCCATTCGATATCGCCGAGGGCCGTGCTCGCGTTGACGACGAGGCGGAAGCGATCTTCGGCAAAGAAGTAAACGATCAGGTCGTCGATGACGCCGCCCTTGTCGTCGAGCATGCACGAATACAGCGCCTTGCCCGGCGTCTGCAGCTTGTCGACGTTGTTGGCCAGCAGGCCGCGCAGAAACGCGCGCGTATTGGCGCCGCTCAGGTCGACCACGCACATATGGGAAACGTCGAACATGCCGGCGTCGGTGCGCACGGCATTGTGCTCCTCGATCTGGGAGCCGTAGCTGACCGGCATGTCCCAGCCGCCGAAGTCGACCATGCGAGCGCCGAGGGCGCGATGGATGGCGTTGAGGGGCGTGGCCTGGAGCGTCATGGGGGCTTTCCTTTGGTCGCGAAAACAAAAAAAGGGTCAACCGTCGCGGTGCATTTCTACACCGCGACGGTTGACCCCTCTGTCCTCGATACCTGAGAGATTACGAAACGCTACGTCTTGCTGACGCCACGCTTCGCGCGCCCCTTCGGTGGACACGCTCATCATGCATGGAAGCAATGACGGGTGTCGCTCTCCAGAGTGCGGTACTGATGCCAAGAATATCTAGTCCTGACGTACCGATCCGACCGGTCCATGGTGCCTGAGAGTTTTCGGGTGATACCCCTTCGGCGGCGCAAGTTTGTAGTAGCATGCGCGCTCTCCCGGACGGATGCGCGTGAATGTACGGGAGGGCCGGGGCGGTGTCAACGGCCCCGGCCCTCCCACGCGGCCGTGTAATTACTTCTTGTCGTTGGTAATCACGTTACCCACCACGCCGCCGACCGCCGCGCCGCCGAGGGTGCCCAGCGCACTGCCGTTGGTCAGTACGGCACCGCCGGCCGCGCCAACGCCGGCGCCGATCGCGGTATTCCTCTGCTTTGGCGACCAGTCGGCGCAGCCTGCGAACAGGCTCACTGTCAAGCCGATCAGCGCCACGCGGGACAGTTTGTGCAAGGTACTCATGATGGCCCTCCATTCGTTGAGTTATTGATTGGCGCCGCGTTGGGGCAGACGGCCGCGGTTGCCATGACTCTGAGAGGCAACATTCGTGCCGCAAGTTGCGCGGGCTTACGGACCCTTACCAAGTGTTACCGCTGTGAAACACCCTCATCGGCGGCAGTGGTCCGGGGGCAGGCCGACAGGGGGCTGCGTGCTACCATCGACCGCTTTCGCGCCGCCATCGCGTGCGTGCCTGAGTCGGCACCTGACCGATCCGGCCGTGCCCGTCTCGCCACTACTCCCGCTTTTTTCCCGCCATCCCATGACCCACGGACTCAACGCCGCGCAATCCGAAGCCGTCCGCTACCTGGACGGGCCCTGCCTCGTGCTGGCCGGGGCGGGTTCGGGCAAGACGCGCGTGATCACGCAGAAGATTGCCCACCTGATCGAGGACAAGGGCTTCGAGCCGCGTCATATCGCCGCCGTCACGTTCACGAACAAGGCGGCGAAGGAGATGCAGGAGCGGATTGCCAAGCTCATGGAAGGCAAGACCACGCGCGAGGGCAAGCGCATCCCGCTCAAGCAGCTGACGGTCTGTACCTTCCACTCGCTCGGCGTGCAGATCCTGCGCATGGAGGCCGAGCACGTAGGCCTCAAGCCGCAGTTCTCGATCATGGATTCCGACGACTGCTTCGGCCTGGTGCAGGAGCAGCTCGCCACCACCGACAAGAAGCTGATCCGCAGCGTGCAGAGCATGATCTCGCTGTGGAAAAACGGCATGATCGACCCCGAGGCCGCAATCGCGCAGGCCGCGAATGCCGACGAGCATCAGGCCGCGCTGGTCTATCGCAACTACGTGGCCACGTTGCACGCGTATCAGGCGGTCGACTTCGACGATCTGATCCGCCTGCCCGCGGAGCTGTTCGCGCGGGACGAGGCGGTGCGCCTCAAGTGGCAGAACCGGCTGCGCTATTTCCTCGTCGACGAATACCAGGACACCAACGCGTGCCAGTACCAGCTGCTCAAGCAGCTCGCGGGCGGCTCGCATCTGCGCGCGCCGGCGTTCACCGCGGTGGGCGATGATGATCAGGCGATCTACGGCTGGCGTGGCGCCACGCTCGACAACCTGCGCCTGCTGCAGTCCGACTATCCGGACCTCAAGGTCGTCAAGCTCGAGCAGAACTATCGTTCGACCGTGCGCATTCTCGAGGCCGCCAACGCGGTCATCGCCAACAATCCGAAGCTGTTCGACAAGAAGCTCTGGAGCGAGCACGGCATGGGCGACCCGATCGCCGTGCATGGCATGAACGACGAGGAGCACGAGGCCGAGTCGGTGGTGTTCCGTTTGTCAGCGCACAAATTCGAGCGGCGCGCGCAGTTTCGCGACTACGCGATTCTGTATCGTGGCAACCATCAGGCCCGTCTGTTCGAACAGATCCTGCGCCGCGAACGCATTCCTTACGTGTTGTCTGGTGGTCAGAGCTTCTTCGACAAGGCCGAGATCAAGGATATCTGCGCGTACCTGCGGTTGATTGCCAACCCTGACGACGATCCCGCGTTTATTCGCGCGATCACCACGCCGCGGCGCGGCATTGGCAACACCACGCTGGAAGTGCTCGGCACGTTCGCGGGGCAGGCCAAGGTGTCGTTGTTCGAGGCGGCGATGATGGGCGGCATCGAGGGCAAGCTGCAGCCGCGTCAGCTCGAACCGCTGCGCGTGTTCTGCGAATCGATGGTGCGGCTGGCCGATCGCGCGGCGAAAGATCCCGCCACGGTGGTGCTGGACGACCTGATGGGCGGCATCCACTACGAGGCCTACCTGTACGACGCGTTCGACGAGCGCCAGGCGCAGTCACGCTGGACCAACGCGCTAGAGTTCATCGACTGGCTCAAGCGCAAGGGCACGCGCCCGGAGCCCGAAGCGGGCGCCGAAGCGACTGGCTTCGACAATGCCGATGGCTTTGGCGACGAAGGCAAGAACCTGCTCGAACTTACGCAGACCGTGGCGCTGATGAGCATGCTCGAAGGTCGCGAGGAAGATCCCGATGCGGTGCGGCTGTCCACGCTGCACGCGTCGAAGGGCCTCGAATATCCGCACGTGTTCCTGGTTGGCGTGGAGGAGGGCATCCTGCCCCATGCGCGCGAGGATGAGGACATGAGCGACGAGAAGATCGAGGAAGAGCGTCGCCTCATGTATGTGGGTATCACGCGCGCGCAGCGCAGCCTGCAGATCAGCTGGTGCAAGAAGCGCAAGCGCGCGCGCGACACCTATTCGTGCGAGCCGTCGCGCTTTATCGCCGAGATGAAGCTCGAGGAAGCGCCCGCGCCCAAGGACGAGACCCCGGCAATGAGCCCCAAGGACCGGCTCGCCGGTCTCAAGGCATTGCTCGGCAACGCCGGCAAACCTGCCGCGGGCTGACTTTCAGCTCTGACTTCAGCTTTGACCTCCGCTGATCGGTCAGATGATTGCCGCCACCGTGCAATACAACTGATACAAGCCGGACAAGACCGCTCGCATCGCCGCCCCTAGCATGGCGGAACGCGAGACGTCTCGGCGTCAACCGTCGCACCGCGCTCGCCCTTCGGTTGCGGTGCGGGCCAGGCATGCGAGCCTGGCTTCTTCCCTGTTGAACGCTCCCGGCGCGGCAGCACCGGGAGCGTTTTTTTCCGGGTCGCCACGTATCGGACGCGACGCATGACGTTCGCATCACGTACCAATACCGATACAAACTGCTCTCGGCACGCTACGGGCTAACTGGTACAGTGATTTGCCGCCGCGCATTCGTCGTGCTTCCGCCGCATGCCAGCAGCGTGCCTGCCCATCGAGTTGCCATGGATCTATCGCCCACGCTTCCCATCCGCTTGCTGATCGTCGATGACGATCCTCAGATTCGTTCCATGCTCGCCGAGTATCTCGCCACGTTCGGCATGGAGGCTGACGGCGCAGAAGGCGGCGCGGCCATGCGATCCGCGATGAGCCAGAACAGCTACGACCTGGTCATCCTCGACCTCTCGCTGCATGGCGAGAATGGCCTGACGCTGTGCCGCGAGCTGCGCGATCAGGGCGACACGCCGGTGATCATGCTGACCGCGCGTGCCGAGCTGGCCGATCGCGTGGTCGGGCTCGAAGTGGGCGCCGACGACTACGTGACAAAGCCGTTCGAGATGCGCGAGCTTGTCGCGCGTATCCACACCGTGCTGCGCCGTAGCCGCGCCGACAGCAAACGCTCGGCCGTGGTGGCGGGCCACGAACTGCGCTTTGCCAAGTGGCGGCTCAATACGACGTTGCGGCAGCTGGTGGACGAGGAAGACACGATCGTGCCGCTCTCCAACGCCGAGTTTCGGTTGCTGCTGACCTTTATCGAACATCCGAATCGCGTGCTCGACCGCGAGGTGCTGATCAATCAGGCACGCGGGCGCGACCTCGATGTGTTCGATCGCAGCATCGATCTGCTGGTATCGCGACTGCGCCAGAAGCTGCGCGACGATCCGCGCGACTCCGCGCTGATCCGCACCGTGCGCGGCGAGGGGTACGTGTTCACTGGCAGCGTCGAGCACTGACCCGCATGGCGGAGCCGCACATGGCTGAATCCAGAACAGCCGAACCCATCGTGCCGACTTCGGATGCGCGTGCCGCGCGGGCTGACGTACGCGCCGAGGTCCGCCCCGACGTTCGCGCTGACACGCGTGCCGACACGCGTGCTGACGCGCGCACCGAATCGAGCACCGAAAGCGTCTGGCACGAACGCCGCCACGACTCCATGTTCGTGCGGCTGTTCTTCGTCATGGCCGCGATCATGCTCGCCGTGCATGTGTTGGGCGTCACCGTGATCGAGGGACTTTTCCCGCGGCCCGGATCCGATCGCCATCTTCAGATGCGCCGCGCCGCGTCCGAAGCCGCCTCTGGCATGCCGGCATCGACACCACCGGGACTATTGCTACGCGCCGACACCGATGGCGACGGTGATATCGACGCCGACGATTACTACGGCCCACCACTGCGCGGTATCCACGATGATCGCTTTGGGCCGCCCGGTGGCGCACACGATGGCCCGCACGGCGGCCCCCCGCCCGATGGCTCGTTCCTGCCGCTGCATGGCCTGTGGCCGCCGCATCTCGGCATGGTGTTTCAGCTCGCGGCAATCCTCATTGCATCGTGGGTCGGCGCGCGCCTGCTCGCGCGGCCGGTGCAGCAACTCGCGCGCGGCGCGGGACGCCTGGCGCAGGACGTCCATGCGCCGCCACTCGACGAGAACACCGGTCCGGCCGAAGCGCGCGCCGCCACGCATGCGCTGAACCTGATGCAGCAACGTATCCGCACGCAGCTCGCACAGCAGTCGCGTTTTCTGGCCGCCGTGTCGCATGACCTGCGCACGCCGCTCACGCGTATGAGTCTGCGTATCGAACGCATCGAAAGCAACGATGTGCGATACCGGCTGCGGCAGGACCTTGCCGAGATGAATGGTCTGATCGATGCCACGCTCTATTACCTGCGCGAGCGCGACGATGCCACGGGGCCGCGCCAACGTGTCGACGTGCAGGCGCTGCTGCAGGCGATTGTCGATGATGCGCAGGAGATCGGGCAGGACGTCACGCTGATCGGTGGCGCGCAGCCGATGTTCGCCTATCCGGCCGAACTGCGCCGCGCGGTGGTCAACCTCGTCGAGAATGCACACCGCTACGGCGGTGCGGCACAGATCGTGCTGTCCGATAGCGCTGAGCGTGTGGTGATCGATGTGTGCGACTGCGGGCCCGGCATTCCGCCCGCGGAGTTGCAACGCGTACTCGAACCGTTCTATCGCGTGGAGTCGTCGCGCAGCCGGGCGACCGGCGGCGTTGGCATGGGCCTCGCGATCGCGGCCGATATCGTCGCGCGGCACGGTGGCGAGCTCGAGCTATCCAATCGCCTGGAAGGCGGCCTGCGCGTACGCATCGACCTGCCGCGCGCGTGAAGGCTACGCCCGTTGCGGCGCGCCGTCCTTGCCGATCACCGCAAGCTGTACATACTGCGATCCGCGCGCCCCGCGCGTGAAATCGAGCGGGAAATCCCCCACATCGAAGCGCGCCTGTATCGCGCGCCGCAGCTCCGCGGCGCCGGGCGCACGCGTGGCCGCCACCGCGCGCACGACGCATGCGGCACCGATGTATCCCGCCAGCGTGGCAGGTGAGGGCGGCTCGTCGAGATACTGCTTCATACGCGCCACGTGTTCCTTCACCACGCGCAGCGTCGATTCCTGCGGGCCCGGTGCCACCTGTGTCAGCACGATGCCGCCGGCATAACGCGCGCCAAGGATCTCGCGCGCGGAAGCCGGGCTGACCGACGACAGCCCAACCAGAAAGCCAAACCATCCATGCGCCGCGAGGGCGCGGCCGAGGTTGCCATAGGCCAGCGTATCGCCGGCGATCAAGACCGCGCCCGGCTTGCGCGCCGCAATCTGGCGCGCGCTTTCACTCACGTCACCAGTGATCTCGAACGCCTGCGTGGCCATGTCCTGCTCCATGCGCGCGAGCCACGGCGTGCCCTTGCGCAGCGTGCCGGCCGCGAAGTCCGGCGCCACGGCAAGCGCAATGCCGGACAGACCGTAGTTACGCAATTGCCTGACCGCGGCATCGAGTTCGGACTGATAGTCGGACCGTGTGTACCAGACGTTCTCCGCCGGTAGCGAGAGCCCCGACAGCGGCGCAACGATCTGCACGCCGCGCCGCATGATTTCCGACGATTGCACGAGCGCGGGCAACAGACTGTCGCCGGGCCCGAACAGTACGTCGGCGCGTTCGTTATCGACCAGGGCCAACACTTGTCGGATCACGTTGCGTGGGTCGGGATCGGCGTCGCGCACGACATGCGCAATATGAATGCCGGTATTGCCCGCCGCGTTGACGGCATCGAACTGGACCTTCGCGCCCGCCAGATAATCGCGCGCCAGATCGGCCTGCGTGCCGGTGCGATCAACCAGATGCACCACCACCATTTGGCGCCGCGTGACGGTGGCAGGCGACTGGGCATGCAGAGGCAGCGCGTAACCTGCCCCCAGCGCGGCCAGGGTGGACAGACAACGCCGTCGGGCGGGCGACGCGGGGAGGGCTGGCTGGCGCATGGCGAGGAAAGGGGCAGGTTGGGTGGAGCAACGATCGGCGGAGCGTAGCCAGCCTTCATGTCTGCCATGTGACGCCCGTACCCGAAGAACGAGGGGCTTGATGTCGATCAAGGCGCGTGCCCTTTGAGGAAACTACGATCACGAGCATCGCCCCGCGCTCGTACCCATCATGTCAACCTCTCGCTCCGCCGCTCCTTTCGATCGCCACGCGCTTGCCGATTTCCGCGCGCTCGCGGCCCACATCGATGGCAACGGGCCGCGCTATACCTCGTATCCCACGGCGGACCGCTTTCATACGGCGTTCGGCGAAGACGCCTACCTTGCCGCGCTCGATGCGTGCGCGCACGCTGCGCCTTCTGCACCGTTGTCGCTGTACCTGCATATCCCGTTTTGCGACAACATCTGCTACTACTGCGGCTGTAATAAGATCATCACGCGCGACCATGGTCGCAGCAGCCGGTACGTCGACTATCTTGCGCGCGAGATGGCGCTGGTGGCAGCGCGACTCGGTGAGCGACGGTCGGTGATGCAATCGCACTGGGGCGGCGGCACGCCGACCTTTCTCGATCCCGACGAGATGCGTCGCGTGATGGCCGCGCTCGGCGAGCACTTCGATCTGCTGCCCGAGGGTGAGCATGCGATCGAAATCGATCCGCGCACTGTCGATGCGGCGCGTATGACGTTGCTGCGCGAGCTGGGCTTCAATCGCATCAGTCTCGGCGTGCAGGATTTTCATCCCGAGGTACAACAAGCCATCCATCGCGTGCAGCCGTTTGCGCAGACACGCGATGCGGTATTCGCCGCGCGCCGGCTTGGCTTTCGCTCGATCAGCATGGATCTGATCTACGGTTTGCCGCATCAGACCACGGCGCGCTTCCAAGAAACGCTTGATCGTGTGGTCGCGCTGCTGCCCAATCGCATCTCGGTCTACAGCTACGCGCATTTGCCGCATGTGTTCAAACCGCAACGGCGCATCGACACGGCGGCATTGCCCGCGCCCGCGGAGAAGCTAGACATACTGGTGTCGACCATCGAGCGGCTGACGTCCGAAGGCTACGTCTATATCGGCATGGACCATTTCGCGCTACCCGACGACGATCTTGCACGCGCGCAACGTGATGGCCGCCTGCAACGGAATTTTCAGGGCTACGCGACGCATGCGGGGTATGACCAGCTCGGCTTTGGCGTTTCCGCGATCGGCGCGATCGCGGGCTGCTACGTGCAGAACGCGCGAACACTGGACGAGTACTACGACGCGCTCGACGCCGGCCGGCTGCCGATTACGCGCGGCTTCCAGATGTCCGCGGACGATGACCTCCGCAAGACCGTGATCGGCGCGCTGATGTGCAACGGCACACTCGACCTCGCGCAGATCGAGGCACGCTTCGATATCGACTTCGCGCAGACTTTCGACGCGGAACTGCGAAACCTCGACGCACTGGCCACGCAGGGCCTGGTACGCCGCGACGCCGCACGCATCGAAGTCACCGCGCTCGGGCGATTGCTGGTCCGCCGCATCGCGATGGTGTTCGACCGCTACCTGCGAGAGGCCGAACCCGTGCCGCTACGGTATTCGCGGGTGGTGTAACTGACCAACGATGTTGTTCACTCCGAATACGAGGTTTGCAATTCAGTTTCGACTCGTTTACCATCGAAACCGTTGGGTCCACTGGGGCGCCGGATAGTAGTTCGTTACCCGGGCGAGTGGGTCCTTCAGATTCCGAGGCCGCTTTCGAGCGGCCTTTCCTTTTTTCGGCCGTCCTGTGACGCTTCAGTCTGCCTTGCTGGGGAGATGTCGCCTTTGGGGATAACGGAATACAGTTCCGCACGTGGCTTCCGTGCGGTCAACTCCAACACTGCCACGTCTCTCACCCCAACGCCGTATGCGTCGACGCGTACGATGATGCTGCGTACCGTAGTCATCTTGCTCGATGACTGCACGACGGCGGACCGATCTAGCGCGCTTCTTATCTGAGAGACCACATCCTCGATGGTGTATCCGTCTCTCACAATTCTGCTCTGATGCAGATGACGTCCCAGAAAGACAATTTCCGGCTGCTCGAGGCCGGGCAGACCGTGACTCTGTCTGGCCATGTTGATTGCGTCGTGTTGATCCTCCGTCAGACGACCGATGAGGATTGGCTTCAGCCGTATTCCTTCCGCGATGCACCGCAGGTGAGCTCGAATCTCATCCTCAATACCCTCGAATAGCGGCATGTCTCCGTTTGCCTCGTCCAATAAAAAAGGCCCGCTGTTGCGGGCCTTCATGTGAATCAGTGCTCGACTCGATACGAGTGTCACTTTCCCCTCTAGGGGCGATGTGGACAATGGCAAAGAAGCGAAATCACCTCATTGTTTGATATCGACCAAATCAATCACTTCGCAGCGTTGACCATATAGTTCGACGCTGCGATCACGTCGGCATCCGGGCCGCCGTAGCCACCCTTCGGCGGCATCACGCCCTTGCCCTTCAGCGCGAAGTTGTGGATGGCGTCCATGCCTTCCGCGATGCGCGGGGCCCAGGCGGCCTTGTCGCCGAACTTCGGCGCGCCGGCCACGCCTGCGGCGTGACAGGCCGCGCAGACCTGGTCGTAGACCTTCTTGCCTACCTCGGGCGATGCCGCAGCAACGGCCGCCGGGGCAGCCGCGGCGGGAGCCGCAGGTGCTGCGGCAGCAGGCGCCGCAGGGGCAGGGGCCGGAGCAGCAGCAGCGGGGGCAGCAGGCGCCGCCGCTTCCGCCTGCGCGGGCGCACCCGCGGCAGCCGGCGCCGGAGCGGGCGGCTCGGGGAACTTGGCGCCGCCGGCGTCGGCCATGTAGACCACCGCGCGGCCGAGCTCATAGTCGCTGAGATCGTCCGGCGAGGTGCCAGCACGCGGGGGCATCGCGCCCTTGCCGTGCAGCACCGCGTTCAGCAGGCCATTGAAACCCTGGCCGATCCGCGCGCTCCAGTCCGCGGCAGTGCCGTACTTGGGCGCCCCAGCCGCACCGGTCGCGTGGCACGCGGCGCAGACTTCCTTGTAGACCTGCTCACCCGTCTTGTAGACGCGAGGCGCGTTCGGATCCTTGATTTCGAGCGAAGCGACCGGCGCGATGCGGTTGTTCACCGCCTCCGCGGTCTGCGTGGACCCAGCCCCTTCCAGGGAGCCGTGGCCAACAAAGTTGACCAGCAGAACAATGATGATGATGGGGATCAGGAAGGCAGCAATCACAACTGCGATCAACTGCTTGGGCGTCTTGATGGGAGACTCGTGATGGTCGTTGTGAACGTCACTCATACAGAACTCTCGATTTTGCAGGAAACCTGGTGCAGCTCGCGTGAACGGCTTGCTTTATATGGCCCTTTGTCGGGGGTGGATTCTGTCGCCATCTGCGTCATCGGACTGTCCCGGGTCACGCTCGGGGCAGGCGCTCCCTGAAAAGGCAACGCAAGAGCCACGAATAGACGCAAATAGCTCGGGATTATAAGCCCAACCCCGGTGCGTGGGGACCAAAAGCGACGGCTGCGAGACCTCCGGACTTCCCCCTCCGGCTACGCCCGCATGGACGGCGCTTCGCAAACGCTGTATCCTATGCGACTTTCCGGCGGCGGCATTCGCCCGCAGCCAGATTGCTTCTCAGGTACTGGTCTCCGCGACGTATGTGGACTCTGGCATCAGGAAGTAGCCACCCCCAGGCGCCCGTAGCTCAATGGATAGAGTACTGCCCTCCGAAGGCAGGGGTTGCTGGTTCGATCCCAGCCGGGCGCGCCAATTTCTAAGACGGTGTTGTTTAGTTACCGTCGAGCCTCTGCATTAGCTCTACTACCCAATCCACAAACACCCGCAGCTTCGCACTCACATGTCGATTCGGGCGATAGGCCACGTACATCGGCATCGTTGGCATGCACCAGTCCTCGAATAGCGGCCTAAGTAACTTGCGAGCGGCGTGCTCGTTGGCCATATACCGCGGTAGCCAAAGCACACCCATGCCCGCGACGCCTGCGGCCAGGAATGCGTTGCCGTCATCGACCGTGAGCGCGTAGCGGCCTTGCACGTCGACGATTTCATCGCCGCGCAGCATCGAGATGGGAAACGGTTTGCCCGAGCGTGCCCAGCGGTAGCCCACCAAGCGATGGTCATCACCACCGAGATCGGACGGGTGTTTAGGCATACCGGCGCGCTTGAGATACGCGGGGGCGGCGTACACACCGAGCTGCAGATCCCCGATCGGTCTGGCCACCAGCGACTGATCGCGCGGCTCGCCGCCGCGCACCACGCAGTCCACGTTCTCGTCGATCAGATCGACCATGCGATCGCTGACGCCGAGGTCGAGTTGGATGTCGGGATAGCGCGCATAAAAGTCCGGCAACGCCGGCACAAGGATCATGCTCGCAAATGGACTCGGCACATCCACGCGTAGGCGGCCCCTTGGCACCGCCGATGCGTGCGACAGGCTTGTTTCCGCATCATCCATCTCGGCCAGCAGCCGCACCACCCGCTCGTAGTATGCCGCGCCATCCGCGGTCACGTTCACCTTGCGCGTGGTGCGATTCAGCAGTTTGACGCGCAGCCGTGCCTCCAACTGCTGCACAAGCTGCGTGACCGTGGTCTTGCTCATATGCAACGTGTCGGCAGCCTTGGTAAAGCTGCCCGTTTCCACGACGCGTGCAAACGCCTGCATGGCGTCGAATCGATCCATTCCGGCTCCCGGTCAGCCCGTTGATTGTTTGGATTCTACAAACAGTGCAGGACAAGCGAGCCTGTTTATCGCCGAGACATCGCTGCGTAGAGTGGTTTCCATCGTGAACCCTCTGATGGAGCAACCCATGACCACCCGCGACGTTGTATTTCCCCCAGCCCGCCACGCGCTCTATGACAAGAACCGCTACTCGCCGGCCGTTCGCTCGAATGGCTTCCTGTTCGTATCCGGCCAGGTCGGCAGCCGCGAAGACGGCACGCCCGAACCCGACCTCCGCGCACAGGTCCGCCTCGCATTCGAAAACCTAAACGCCATCCTCGCCGCGGCAGGCGGTTCCTTCGAGGACGTGGTCGACGTCACGGTCTTCATGGTCGATCCCGAGTCGACGTTCGAGGCCATCTGGGAGGTCGTACCCGAGTACTGGGGCGAAGCGCCATATCCGACGATCACCGCCGTCGGTGTGACGTGGCTGTACGGCTTCCAGTTCGAGATCAAAGTAATTGCGAAGCAGCGATCGTAGTCACGGCGCCACTGCCAGCCGGCCGATCACTGCGGCGTTTGCATAGCAACTCGCCTCTTCAAAGAATCGCCGATTGCGTGGCTCTACCGATGTTCTTACATTCACGTCGTTGCGGGCGAGCGCGGAGATTGTAGAGGTCGCTGAAAGGCGGCAGCCCGACGGGGTGGAATCCTCGAATCCGGGGCCCGCAACCATGCTTGCATCACCGTGCTCTAGTGCACGGCAATCCCGGAGCAAGCATGGCCGATTGCTCGGCAATCCAGCCCATGGCAGTAAGCCGTTGCAAATCATCCAGCCGCGGCAGAGCCTATGGGCTTCTCTTTTGCATCTCAGCCTTCATCGACTAACTCGCCGTCCACCAATCTGATGCTCCGCGTCAGCCCAATCGCCTCTAAGAACGACTCGTCGTGACTCACCACCACTAGCGCGCCTTCGTACGCGCGCAGTGCAGCTTCCAGTTGCGCGGTGGCATCGAGGTCGAGGTTGTTGGTGGGTTCGTCGAGTAGCAGAAGCGTTGGGGCGGGCTCCGCGTGCAGGACGCAAGCTAGCACCGCGCGCAGGCGTTCGCCGCCAGATAGTGCTCCTACGGGCAACGCCATGCGTGGGCCGCGGAACAGATAGCGGGCTAGCAGGTTGGCGCGGTCGGTGGCGGGCATGCCGCCAGTGAACGATGCGAAGTTGTCGGCGACGGTTGCGGAGGGATTTAGCAGGTCTAGTCGCTGAGACAGGTACGCGATGCGGCCGGGGCCGCGGTAGATCGTGCCAGCGCTGACCGCCAGATCGCCGGAGAGGATGCGCAACAGTGTTGTCTTGCCGGCACCATTGGGGCCGGTGACCGCAATACGCTCCGGGCCGCGGATATCGATGTCGAGACCGTCCGGTGCGAACACGGGTCTGCCATCACGTACCACCTGTAGCGCCTCGCCCGAAAACACCTGTCGGCCCGCAGGTACGCGCGTGTTGAGTAGCGAGAGGTCGAAGGTCGGGGTCTCGCGTAATGCATCAACGGCCGTGCCTAGCCGCGTGCGCGCCTCGTCAACGCGCGCCGCATGCGTGTCGTGCGACTTACCGGCCGATACTTGCGCCGCGCGCTTGAGCCCGCCCGCCACGATCTTCGGCAAGCCGGCATTGGGGATATTGCGCGCAGCGTTGCCCGCGCGGCGCTCGGTGCGTTCGCGTGCCTGCTGCATATCCCGGCGTTCGCGGCGTACCTCCTGTCGCAGGCTGCGCACGGTCTGCTCGGCGGCATGTTGCTCGACGTCCACCGCGGCGCGATAGAGGCCATACCCGCCGCCATACACGCGCAGCGTATGGCGGCCGAGTTCGGCGATCTGATCCATGCGCTCGAGCAGGCCGCGATCATGGCTTGCGACAATCAGACAACCGGTCCAATCGTCGAGCACACGATACAACCGCTCCCGCGCCTCGCGGTCGAGGTTATTGGTGGGCTCGTCGAGCAGCAGCACATCGGGTTGCGCAAGCAGTCGGGAAGCGAGTCCCAGCGCCATGACCTCGCCGCCGCTCAACGTATGCAGCGGCCGCGCAACATCGATATCGCCAAGCCCCACGCGTGCGAGGGCGACGCGCGTGCGATCCTCGATGTCCCATGCGTCGCCGACGATCTCGAACAGCGCGGCATCGGCCTTGCCCATTGCGATCTGAGCCATCGCATCAAGCTGCGGCGCGATGCCGAGCGCTTGCGCCACACGCAGTTCTCCACTGAGCGGGAGGTGTTGCGGCAGCCACGCAAGATTACCGATGACCTCCACGTGCCCAGCATGCGGCTTGAGGTCGCCGGCGATCAAACGCAGCAGTGTGGTCTTGCCGGAGCCATTGGGCGCAATCAGGCCCGTGCGGCCGGCGCCGATGGTTGCCGACAGATCGTCGAAGACGGGTGTGCCATTGGGCCAGGAAAAGGAAATGTGAGCAATGCGGACGAGGGCGTCGGGCATAGGGGAGATCGCCAATGAGTGGCGGCGTCCGGCACGCGCGGCAGCAATGCGCGCGCTAGCGGAACGACCGGCCATGTGAACGTGAACCCGACGGCAACCTGCCGCGCGTCAACAGCGCGACGACGGTGGCAACGGGACGGGGAGGGCGGTGCCTCAGTTCACATGGCGGTAAGCAATCTCCGAGAGGAATGGCGCCATTCTACGCGCGAGCTGGCGGCCGAACTAAACGCCCGCGGTCCAGCGATTGGTGATATAACGCCCCGCGCGTCCGCGCGCGAGGTCGTCGGCTAGCACTCGCGCAGGATTGCCGGCGACGGTGACATTGGCCGGCACGTCGCGCGTGACGACACTGCCCGCGCCAACGGTCACGCTGTCACCGATCGTGACGTCCTCGACGATGCAGACGTTGGGCCCGATATAGACGTTGTCGCCAATCGTCGCCGCCTTGC
Source organism: Cupriavidus pampae (assembly GCF_914271485.1). GTDB lineage: Bacteria > Pseudomonadota > Gammaproteobacteria > Burkholderiales > Burkholderiaceae > Cupriavidus > Cupriavidus pampae. The sequence goes on along the minus strand of NZ_CAJZAG010000006.1, from coordinate 93,787 downwards.
CATGGTTCGCGCCGATCGTCACGCACTGCGAGATATTGCAGTTGGCGCCAATGACGACCGACTCGTTCAGCACGATCCCGCCAAAGTGCCCGATATAGAAACCCGGACCAATGCGCGTGCCACGCGGAATCACGATGCCGAGCTGCCGCTGCTTGCGACGCAACATCAGCTTGAGCCAAGCGCCGCGCACGCCGGTGGTAAACGCCGAAGCGAGCCGGAACCACACGAGGTAATGAAAGCCCTCGTTTGCAAGGTAATGCCTGAGGAACGCCCTGAACGACGTCTCTCCCGCCACGCGATACAGATCGCTGCGGATCAGCGTGATGGCAGAGCTGTGGATAACTTCGTGACGCGCGGGTACGACCGATGACAACGGCGCAACTGGCAACGACATGGCGACTCGCGATCAGGGACGTAGCAGATCGAAGCCGCCAAAGGCGACCACACCACTCAGCACCACGAATGAGGGGGAGTCACCTCCAATCAGGAGGATGGCAGCGGCGACCCAGGTCGTCAGCGTAAAGGCGATGGTACGTTTCATGATGCGGCGGCAGGAGCGTCCGGCGCATGAACGAAGGGGGTGGGGCCGGGCGGAGGTGCGCTAAGTATAAACCCGCACCAGCGAGTTTGCTGCAGTGCGTCAATCGACGCATTTCTACTCGCTCCGAGCGCACGAAAGCGCATTTTTCGCTGATGTAGGTACGGCTACGTGCCCAAAGGGCACGATGGCCCATGTCTCGCCACAGGCGCCTCATCGCTGTAACCATTTGCGTCGATTCTGATTGCCGTCGCAGTAAAAATCTCACGTTCCCCGCCTCAGCACCGGGTCCGCCGCCGATGGCGCGTGCCTTGCATCGGTCCATGGTTGCCTAGAACGAGGAGGGAGGTGTGCCATGGCAACGATTGCTTCAGGTCACCTGGACGCGTTGCGGCAGGCAGTGCACGGCCGTGTGCTGCTGCCCAGCGACGACGGGTACGACGTGGCTCGCACGGTGTGGAACGCGACGGTCGATCGACGGCCCGCGGTCATCGTGCAGTGCTCGGGCACGACGGACGTCGTGCATGCGGTCAACTTTGCGCGCGATCAGGGGTTGGTGCTCGCGGTCCGGGGCGGCGGCCACAATATCGCCGGCAGCGCGATCTGTCAGGATGGGCTCGTCATCGACATGTCGATGTTGCGCGCCGTCAGCATCGAGGAGCCGAGTCGCGTGGCATGGGTTTGCGCTGGCGCCACGCTCGCCGACTTCGATCACGAGGCGCAGGGCAGCGGCATGGCCACGCCACTCGGCATCAACTCGACCACCGGCGTCGCGGGGCTGACGCTCGGCGGCGGTTTTGGCTGGCTCACGCGCAAGTACGGCATGACAGTGGATAACTTGCTGGGCGCGAAGGTCGTGACAGCCGATGGCCAGCGTCACTGGACCAGCGCCACCGACGAGCCCGATCTGTTCTGGGCCCTGCGCGGAGGCGGCGGCAATTTCGGTGTGGTCACACTGTTCCAGTTCCAGTTGCACGACGTCGGCCCGCAGGTGCATGCGGGACTGATCGTGTTCCCGGCCGCGCAGGCGCGTGCGGTCTTGCAACAGTACCGTGTGTTCACCGAGACCATGCCCGAAGACCTCAACGTCTGGGCCGTGTTGCGCAAGGCGCCGCCGCTGCCATTCCTGCCGGCTTCCGCGCATGGCACCGATGTGGTGGTGCTGGCGGCGTTCCATCTGGGTGAGCCCGCGCAGGTAGAGGCGGACATCGCCCCGATGCGCGCATTTGGACAAGCGATTGGTGAACATATCGGACCCGTGCCCTACACGGCGTGGCAGCAGGCGTTCGATCCGCTGCTGGGCCCGGGCGCGCGCAACTACTGGAAGTCGCACAATTTCTCGCGGCTCGACGATGCGGCGATCGATGCGATGATCGACTATGCGCTGCGGCTGCCATCCCCGCTTGCCGATATCTTTCTGGGACATGTTGGCGGCGTCGCCAATCGCGTATCGCCCACGGCCACCGCCTATCATCACCGCGACGCGCGGTTCGTGATGAACGTGCATTCGCGCTGGGAGCGCCCCGACGAAGATGCCAACTGCATCGCCTGGGCGCGCGATTTCTTCCGTGCGACGCAGCCTTATGCCAGCGGTGGCGTCTATGTGAACTTCCTGACCGAAGACGAGGCCGGCCGTACCAGCGACGCATATGGCGCGAACTACCAGCGGCTGGCGGAACTGAAACGCCGCTACGACCCGCACAACCTGTTCCGCACCAATCAGAACATTACTCCCGGCGCTTAAACCACACCGCCGGCCCGCGCATTGATATCATCGTGCGCATGGCCGGCGAATTCCACATCCCTCATCACGAATACGAGATCACCGCGATCCGCGCACAAGGCGCGGGCGGGCAGAACATCAACAAGGTGTCCAACGCGGTGCATCTGCGCTACGACGTGCGTGCGTCGTCGCTGGCGGACGACCACAAGGAACGTCTGATGGCGCTCAGCGATCACCGCATTACGCGCGATGGTGTGATCGTGATCAAGGCGCAGCAGCATCGCAGCCTCGAACTCAATCGCGAAGACGCGATTCGGCGCTTGCACGAACTGGTGCAGAGCGTTGCGGTGGCCCCGCGCTCGCGGCGTGCCACGCGTCCGACGTTTGCTTCACGCGTGCGCCGGCTCGAAGGCAAGACACAGCGTAGTCAGGTCAAGGCACTGCGCGGCAAGGTCAACGACCACTGAGCGCTCACTTCGCCCTCACTTCGCCCTCACTGCGCCGGCGTCACGACAGTTTGTTGGTGCGCGGCACGGCTAGCGGTGTCGCGGCGAGCAGGCCGTGCGGCGACGTCCCGGCGGTGGCACCTACAGCGCCTACCAGCAGCCAGCGAATCAATTGCGTCGCCTGCTGCGCCAGCCGCTTGCGCTCGCCCGCACCGGCCTCCAGATAGTCACCGGAAGCGTGGAACAGATGCGACACCACGTAGCCGCTGAAGTCGTCGAGCGCCGCGCGCGATAGCGCGGGGCATAACTCGAGCCGCTCGATATCCTCGGCCATTTCGGCCGCGATCGCCGCGAGCAACGCGCGTATCGCCTCGCGCAGCGCGGGCTGTGGCCCGGTAATGCCACACAGCCCCACGATAAAGGCGTCAGCATGCGCGCGCGCATACGCAAAGAAGGCATCGCACGCACGCGTGGCCACTTCCTGTGGATTGTCGCGAGCAGCGGCCCATCGTACCGCGCGCAACATGGGCCGCAGTTCATCGCTGACTTCCGCGAGCGCGGTCACCGCGAGATCTTCCATATCGCGGAAATGGCGATAGAACGTATTCGGATTGAGGCCGGCTTCGCGCGCAAGCTCCCGTAACCCTAACGCGGCAAAACTGCGCCGCTCGGCTGCAAGCCGAAGCGCGGCATCGATCAACCGGCGCTTGCCGTCGGCAATGTCTTCCATCTTCATGGGCTTACGTTCTGGATTCGAACGATTACTCGGTTCACATAGATTGACTTTGCCTGCAAAGTAGACGATTGTCTACGTAGAATTTTTCCTCATACCCCGCCATGCCCTCACGGACGTCCAGCAGCGCCGAACCTGCATCGCCCGCTTCGAGCCCGCTCGAACCGATCCCGCGCGACCCGGGATTGCCTATCGTTGGCAACCTGCTGCAGATCACGCCGGGCGCGGTGGGGCAGCATCTGCTGGCGCGCAGCCGTCATTTCGACGGCATCTTCGAGCTCGATTTCGCGGGGCGGCGTGTGCCGTTTATCAGTTCGGCCGCGCTCGCCGCCGAGGTTTGCGACGTGGCACGTTTTCGCAAAGTCATCGGCCCGCCGCTGTCATACCTGCGCGATGTGGCTGGCGATGGATTGTTCACCGCGCATAGCGACGAGGCCAACTGGGGCTGTGCGCATCGTATCCTCATGCCCGCATTCAGCCAGCGCGCGATGAAGGGCTACTTCGACGTGATGCTGCGCGTGGCCAACCGGCTGGTGGACAAGTGGGAACGTGAAGGGCCCGATGCGGATATCGCAGTCGCCGACGACATGACGCGGCTGACACTCGACACGATCGCGCTGTCGGGCTTTGGGTACGATTTCGATTCGTTCTCGCGCGCGCAGCTCGATCCGTTCATCGTCGCGATGGGCGGGGCCCTCGGCGAGGCGATGAGCAAGCTCACGCGCCTGCGCGTGCAGGATCGCTGGTTCTCGGGCGCCGCGCATCGGCAGTTCGCGGAAGACATCGCCTATATGCGCAATGTCGTCGATGACGTCATTCGCCAGCGTCGCGCAGCGCCGCACACGTCCGCCACCGGTGCCGATCTGTTGAACTTGATGCTCGAAGCGCGCGATCCGGAGACGGACGTGCAGCTCGACGACGCGAATATTCGCAATCAGGTCATTACGTTTCTGATCGCCGGGCATGAGACCACCAGTGGTCTGCTGACATTTGCGCTGTACGAACTGTTGCGCAATCCGGGCGTGCTCGCGCAGGCGTATGCGGAGGTGGATGCAGTGCTGCCCGGCGACGCACCGCCGGCCTATGCGGATCTCGCGCGGTTGACGGTGCTCGAACGCGTCCTCAAGGAAACCCTGCGGCTGTGGCCCACCGCGCCCGCGTTCGCGGTGGCGCCGTTCGAGGACACCGTGATCGGTCGGCGCTATCGCATTCCCAAGGACCGTCGCGTATCGGTGGTGCTGACCGCATTGCATCGCGATCCCAACGTGTGGGCGAATCCCGAGCGTTTCGATATCGATCGCTTCCTGCCAGAGAACGAAGCCGCGCTGCCACCGCATGCGTATATGCCTTTCGGCGCGGGCGAACGTGCCTGCATCGGGCGGCAGTTCGCGCTGACCGAGGCCAAGCTTGCGCTCGCACTGATGCTGCGCAACTTCGCGCTCAACGATCCGCACGACTATCAGTTCCGGCTCAAGGAAACGCTGACGATCAAGCCCGATAACTTCGTGTTGCGCGCGCGGCGGCGTCGGGCACATGAGCGCATCGTGACCGCAGGCGCCGCGCAGGCTGACACAGCGGGCAGCATGCCTGTGCAGGTGCGTGGCAATGGTCAGTCGTTGACTGTGCTGTGCGCATCGAGCCTGGGCACCGCGCGCGAGTTGGCCGAACAGATTCATGCGGGGGCGCTCGCTTCGGGATTCGATGCCACGCTGCGCAACCTCGACGAAGTCGTTGGCGATCTGCCGCAACAGGGCATTGCGATCGTTGTCGCTGCGACCTACAACGGCCGAGCGCCAGATTCGGGGCGACGGTTCGAGGCGATGCTCGATGCCGACGCCGCCGCGGCTTATGTCGCTGACAGTGGTGCGAAGGGCTTGCGGCTGGCGATGCTTGGCTGCGGCAATTCGCAATGGTCGACCTATCAGGCGTTTCCGCGCCGTGTGTTCGATTTCTTTGTCGCGGCGGGGGCGACGCCGTTGCTGCCAAGAGGCGAAGCCGATGGCAATGGGGACTTCGACGCGGCGGCCGATCAATGGCTCACACAGTTGTGGCAGGCACTGCAAGCCGATAGCGGCGCGATGACCGCGGGCCTCGGCGTCGATGTCGATCTGCGCAGCCTGGTGGCGATGCGTGCGGAGACGCTGCCGGCCGGCACGCAGGCGTTCACAGTGCTGGCCAACACGGAGCTTGTGCAGGATCCATCGGGGTTATGGGATTTCGCGCGCGAGGCGCCGCGTACATCGACGCGGGATATCCGGCTGCAACTGCCGCCGGGCACGCAGTATCGCGCGGGTGACCACGTCGCGGTGTGGCCACAAAATGCACCCGAACTCGTACACGCACTGTGCGAGCGACTCGACCTCGAGCCGCAGGCGATGGTGACGTTGTCCGCCACGCATGGCACCGCTCGTGGGCTGCCGCTTGGCGAGGCACTGCCGGTCGAGCAGTTGCTGACCCATTTCGTGGAACTGCAGGACGTGGTGACGCGCCAGACGCTGCGCGCGCTCGCGCAGGCCACACGCTGTCCGTTCACGCGGACGCAGCTGGAGACGCTGGCGGCCGACGATGTGGAGCAGGGCTATGCGGCACGTGTTGCGGCGCGCAGGCTTGGGCTGCTCGATGTCTTGCTCGCGCATCCGGCCATCACGCTATCGCTGGCGCAACTGCTCGATTGCACGGTGCCGATGCGGCCACGCTTTTACTCGATTGCTTCGTCGCCGCTGGTGTCGCCCGACACGGTCACGCTGTTGGTCGGCACGGTATGGGCACCCGCACTGTCGGGACGTGGGCAGTTTCGAGGTGTAGCTTCCACATGGCTGCAGGGGCTTGCACCGGGCGCGCGGGTCTCCGCATCGATCCGTTCTCCCAACCCAGCGTTCGCACCGGAAGACGATGTCACGGTACCGATGCTTCTGATCGGTCCGGGCACGGGGCTGGCACCGTTTCGCGGTTTCCTGGAGGAGCGTGCCGCGCAACGTGCGGCGGGCACGACGGTGGCAACCACGCAGCTCTATTACGGCTGCCGTCATCCCGCACACGACTGGCTCTACCGCGATGACATCGAACGCTGGTCGAGCGAAGGCGTGGCCGACGTGCATGTCGCGTACTCGGTGGTGGAAGGGGCACCGCGCTATGTGCAAGACCTGCTGTGGACGAACCGTGCCGATGTGTGGGCACGCGTGCAGGCAGGTGCGACGGTGTATGTGTGCGGCGATGGCCGGCGAATGGCGCCCGCAGTACGCCAGATGCTGATCGACATCGCGGCGTCGGAGGGCGGCATGGACACCGCCCTCGCATCAGAGTGGCTAGCGACAATGGTCGCGCAGGGGCGCTATCGGCAGGACGTGTTCAACTAAAGCGAGGGCGCCCATATACAACGGCGCCCATACCTTGCCTGCGGGAGAGGCCGCAGTCGCCCGCACACCAACGGTTTTCTCCCCTCTCCCTGGAGGGAGAGGGGCCGGGGGTGAGGGCCCCCCCTCACGCTTATCGCTGCGCGCTCTGCAGCGCCGCAATCCGCGACTCGATCGGCGGGTGGCTCGAGAACAGTCCCAGCCAGGACTTACCGCCCGAAATGCCCATTGCCTGCATATTCTGCGGCAGACCATCGGCATCCAGCCCACCCAGTCGACGCAGCGCCGACATCATCGGCGTGGGCGAACCCATCAGGCCAGCGGCACCCGCATCGGCGCGATACTCACGATGGCGCGAGAACGCCGCCACGATGATGCTGGCCAGAATGCCAAACACGATCTCGCAGATAACCACGGTGATCATGTAGCCAATGCCAGGACCGCTCGACTCCTCGTCATTGCGACGCAGCCACGAGTCGACGAAGTAGCCCACCACGCGCGCCATAAAAATCACGAACGTGTTGACCACGCCCTGAATCAGCGTGAGCGTGACCATATCGCCATTGGCAATGTGGGCCACTTCGTGCGCGAGCACGGCCTCCACTTCCTCCTGCGACATCGAGTTCAGCAGCCCGGTAGACACCGCCACCAGCGAGCTCTTCTTGGAAGCACCCGTGGCGAACGCGTTTGGCTCGCCGTCATAGATCGCTACTTCCGGCATCGGCAAGCCCGCGCGCGTGGCGAGCTTCTCGACGGTCTGCATGAGCCAGAACTCCGTCGTGGTGCTCGGGTGCGTGATGACCTGCGCGCCAGTCGACCACTTGGCGATGGTCTTGGACATCAGCAGCGAGATAAACGAGCCACCAAAGCCCATCAGTGCCGCGAACACCAGCAGCATGCCAAGGTTGAGCCCGTTGGCGGTAAGGAAGCGGTTCACGCCCAGCAGGCTGGCCGTGAAGCTAAGAACGAGCATGACGGCGATGTTGGTCGCCAGGAACAGGAAAATGCGTTTCATGGTTGTGGGGTGGGGCAAGAAAAAGTCGCGGTGGACCCGCGGAAGCGCGATGTACCGGTGCAATACACAACGGCATACCGCGCGGAAGTACAAAGCGAAACTAAGCGAAACAGAAAACGAAATCGAAGCGAGACGGACGGCACGCGGCGAAGCGCATGCACGGAGAGATCAGCCGCGCGGTGGGCGCGGCAGGCGAGGCAGGTCAGGATCCGGCAGCGTCATGCCGGCGTAGCGGGGCAGCACGCCCCGAACGTCGTGCGCCGCCACGCGCAGCGGCGGGGGCGGCAACAGTTGTTCGGCAAAGTCGGCGCCAGGCGGCGACGGCTCAGTGGTATCCGCCGGCGGGTTCGAATCGGCAGGCATGCCATGATCAGCCAGATCGGCGTGACTCGCGACAGCAAGCTCTTCCAGCGTAGGGACAGCCGAAACATGCGTGGCGGCTTCGCAGACAGGCGTCGCACCGGCCACGGACGCACCGATGCCTGCCCATGCCTGCAACGGCAGGAAGGCAAGCAGCACGATCGTCAGCATGAGCCGGAAAAATTGCACGAATGTAATGAGCTGTGCGAAGTGCGCGAAAGACGCAAATTCGATGTCGGGAATTCTACAGGATGGCGCGCCAGCCAACTGTGGATAACTTTTGGCACCATCCCTGTGCCGTGAGGCATTGGCGCGGCCGGAAAGTTCGCCGCGGCATGCGTCAGATCGGCCGTTATCCCACAATCCGCAATGCGGCGCGCGTGCCCCACCACGACGCTTCCTCGAATACCGACAGTCCGGACAGATCCGCATGCGCGAACAGCACGCGGCCATCGGCCTCGCGCAGCGCGGCGTTACCCGCGTTGGCAAGGAAGCCGGGCGTCGGCGTGGCCATCGCATGCCCGCGCGCGGTGATCTCCACGGCATCAGCGTGGCGCCAGAAGTCACGACCGTAGACGGTGCGCAGGTCGGTGGTGGCCAGCGCCATCAACTCGGCGGGCGCCGCGGTGGCGAGCCAGCGTCGGATATCGGCCGGCTTGCCCGGCGCCTTGGCCAACGCCACATAGTCGACGAAGGCGCCAGCATCGAGCGGGCAATAGGCCGTGAATACCGTCTCCGCCGGCCGGGCCTGCCGGATCCACTGATGCGTAGCCACCACATAGCCCAGTCCACGCCCGCCATGCACCACGTTGTCCCACGCGAGCGGCACCCCGGCGGCTTCGTTCGGAAAGCCGCGCAGATGAAAGCTCGATACCAGCCACGGCGCGTGCGGCGACAGATGCGTGGCCGGATCGAAGCCATAACGGCGCAGATCCATGACATGCGCCGCAACATGCAGTGGCATCGCGCAGATCACGCGGCGCGCACGCACGCGCCACGCTTGTGGCGCCACACCGGGGAGGGGCGCACCGCTGGGCCAGTCGACGCCATGCACAACCACGCCATTTGCCTGCTCCTCGACGCGCACGGCCATGCCGGCACGCCGCCAGGCGCGCTCACGAGGACGCACCTGCGCTTCGATGCGCTGCGTCAACTCGGACATCAACCCGTGCAGACCATCGGACCACGTCAGCACCGCGCCATCGGCGGCGTTGCGCGCATGGCCACCTCGGCTGGCAAAGTAATGCAGCCCGGCCCACGCCGAGACCGTATCGTGGCCGGCGCCGTAGTCGTCGCGACAGCAGTAGTCCGCGTACCAATGCAAGGACGTTGCGGTAAAGCCTTCATCCAGCATCCATTGCCGGAAGGTCTGACGATCGAGGGCACGCCACGCGGGGTCGCGCGAGGCCAGCGCCAGTGGAATCGTGAAGACCTTGCGGCCATCGTTGCCCACTGCATGGCGCAAGGTGTCGATGCGCGCAAAAAATGCGGCATGCTGGATGGCACCGTCAGGCGTGTCCTCCATCTCGGGCACCAGCCCGTCGTGCCATTTGCCATCGAGGAATAACCGCTCCTCCGGCCCATGCACCAGCACGCGCTCGTCGTAGTGCGGGCGCGCATCGAATGCGTCCCGCTCGATCACGCCGATATCGGCCAGCATCTCGCGGACGTGCGTGGATTCGGCTGAAGGCAGCGGCAGATAATGCGCGCCGCGAGGAAAACTCACCTCGCCGATGCGCCCACCCGCCGCGTTACCGCCAAACTCGGGACCGTCGATCATCACGAAGTCGTGAAATCCCGCGCGCGACAACTGCCATGCCGCGGCGATCCCGGCCGCACCGCTGCCGAGAATGGCCACCTCGGTCGTGATGTCGGTCACCGTGCTCCGTGTGCCAGCGCCGCCATCGCGCAAGGCGTGGCCTTCGGCCATGCCCGGACGCAGCACCACGGGCTCGGGCTCACGCCAGCCAACGCCCGCCAGAAAGCGCGCGGCCTCGCCGCCAATGCGATCGCACCCCGCAAGCGTGCTCGCGCCCGCGGCAAGCAGAAAGCGACGACGGTTGAAGTGCATGCGCGTGGCCGATCGTCAGCGAATCACGTTGCGCCAGTCCTGCTCGAAGTCATGCACGAGCGTCTGCTCGTTGAGCCGGTTGGCCATGCCGTCGCGCGGCGCCATGTCCGCGGGAAAGCGGAACATCAGCGCGGTGCTGTCCGCGTCGAGGAACTTCATCGGCACGTCATAGTGCGTCGGCGGCGAATAGTCGCCGCGTTTGCCGGCGAGGATAAAGCCCCATTCGCCAAACGACGGCACATAGGCGTGATACGGCCACGTATGCAGTCCCGCCTCGCGCAGCGTCGCGTTGATGTCCCAGAACGAACGCGGCGCGTAGTACGGCGACGTCGATTGCACGACCGCATAGCCCTTCTCGGCCAGATGGCGCGACAGCAGCCGGTACATCGGCACCGAGTAGAGTTTGCCAAGGCCAAAGTTGGACGGGTCTGGCAGATCGACGATGATCGCGTCGAAGCTATCCGTGTTCTGCTCGAGCCATTGCGCGGCATCGGCATTGACCACGGTCACGCGTCGATCGGTCAGCGAACCCTGATTCAGCGCGCGTAGCGGTTCGCTGCGCGAGAACAGCGTGGTCATGGCAGGGTCGAGGTCGACCAGCGTCACATGCTCGATCCCCTGATACTTGAGCACTTCGCGCAGTGCGAGCCCATCGCCGCCACCGATCACAAGCACGCGGCGCGCCCACGGCAGCGCCTGCAGCACCGGATGCACGAGCGCCTCGTGATAACGATGCTCGTCGCGCGACGAGAACTGAAGGTTGCCGTTGATATAGAGCCGCAGATCATCCTTCCATCGCGTGATCACCAGCCGCTGGTACGGCGTGGTCTCGCTGTGGATAATCTCGTCGCCGAACATGCCGCGCTCGGCCCAGTGCGTCAGGTGCGAGGAGCTGGCAAAGCCAGCGGTGAGCACGGCCAGCACGATGCCCGCGCGCAGCATGCGCGCCGGCACCTGCGTGAGCTCGGCGCGGAAGATCCGCAGCGTGAACAGCGCCACCGCCACGTTCAGCATGCCGAACAGAAAGCCCGTGCGCGACAGCCCCAGTCGGGGCGCCAACACCAGCGGAAACACCAGCGACACCGCCAGCGCGCCAAGGTAGTCGAACGTGAGCACGCGACTCACCAGCTCACTGAATGCGGCCCGTCGCGCGTTGAGGATGCGCATGACCAGCGGAATCTCCATACCCACCAGCACGCCGATCACGAACACCAGCGCATAGAGCGCGGTGCGGAACGGTGCGGACAGCCATGCGAACACCACGAACAGCAGCGCGGCCGAGATGCCGCCGAGCAGCCCGACCAGGATCTCGATGTCGATGAAGCGCGCGAGTACATCCTCATCCTTGACGTAGCGCGACAGCCAGGAACCTACGCCCATCGCGAACAGATAGCAGCCGATGATCGAGGAGAACTGCAGGATGGAATCGCCGAGCAGGTAGCTGGACAGCGCGCCGGCAATCAGCTCGTAGCCGAGTCCGCACGAGGCGACGATCAGGACGGAAAGAACGAGGGTACGGTCGCGCATCGGGCGGCGTGGCTGCGGCTATAGGGCTTGTGAAAAGCCCGTCGTGGGGTGGTCAATGGGGGGTTTTGAGACGATGGGTTCGCGTTTATACTTGGCCCGCACATTGCCGGACAAATACGACTAATACCGAGGCCACAAACCACGAGGGACGCGGCATCCATGCAACCGATCACTGCCTCGATTTTCGCTTACGCGACGCACCTGCTGGCCAGCCTGGTGCTGCTCGCCGTGTTCGTCGGAGTCTACACCAGGATCACGCCGTTTCATGAGTTCACGTTGATCCGCAAGGGCAACATGGCGGCCGCGCTGTCGCTCGGCGGCAGCACGCTCGGCTTTTGCTTCACGCTGTCCTCGAGCATCCAGCACAACGACAGCTTCATGATGTTTCTGCTGTGGGCGCTTGGCGCGATGGTCGTGCAGGCGCTGGTCTACGCCGCGCTCACGCGCGCGCTGCCGGACATGAACGCCGCGATCGAATCGAACAACATCGCGATGGGCGGCCTGATGGGCACGCTCTCGGTGACGGTGGGCGTGCTCAACGCCGCCTGCCTCTCCTGATACATACGATACCGCCCCCAAGGAGCGAACATGAGCATCGGGTCATTCATCAAGAAGCAGTTCATCGACATCATCCAGTGGACCGAGGACACGGATGGTGTGCTCGCATGGCGCCACCCGATGGAGGACATGGAGATCCAGTACGGCGGCAGCCTGACCGTGCGGGAATCGCAGATGGCGGTGTTCGTGAACGAGGGCAAGATCGCGGATGTGTTCGGTCCCGGCATGTACAAGCTGACCACCCAGACGCTGCCAGTACTCACTTACCTGAAGAACTGGGACAAGCTGTTCGAATCGCCGTTCAAATCGGACGTCTACTTCTTCAGCACGCGTCTGCAGATCGGTCGCAAGTGGGGCACGTCGCAGGCCATCACGATCCGCGACGCGGACTTCGGCATGGTGCGGCTGCGCGCGTTCGGGCTGTACTCGTACAAGGTGTCCGACCCGGCCAGGTTCTATAGCGAGATCAGCGGCACGCGCGCGTCGTACACGCGCGACGAAGTGGAAGAGCAACTGCGCAACCTGTTGATCGCGACGATGACGACCACGCTTGGCGCGTCGTCGGTACCGTTCCTCGACATGGCCGCGAACCAGGGGCTGATGTCGCAGACCATCCGCGACAAGCTGGCGCCCGAGTTCGCGCGCTACGGCGTGGCGCTCGATAATTTCGCGGTGACCAATGTCTCGCTGCCAGAGGAACTGCAGAAGGCCATCGACACGCGCATCTCGATGGGCATGATGGGCGATATGTCGCGCTACACGCAGTATCAGGTGGCGAGCTCGATCCCGCTGGCGGCACAGAACGAGGGCGGCGTGGCCGGCCTTGGCGCCAGCCTCGCCGCCGGTGCGGTGATGGGCCAGGCAATGGCGGGTGGCCTGGGTGTGGCCGGTGCGCTGGGCATTCCGGGCGTACCCGCCCCTGCGGTGCCACCGGCCGCTGGTGCGACAGGAGCGGTCGCGGGCACCGCGGCTCCTGCGCCTGCGGCCGACGATCCTGCCGCCCGATTGCAGAAGCTGAAAGAGCTGCTCGACAAGGGCCTCGTCACGCAGACGGAGTTCGACGCCGCCAAGGCCGAGATCCTCAGGAAGCTGGTGGGCTGATAGGTCCGCATGCAAACGGTCAACTGTCCGGGCTGCGGCGCGGAGGTCAGCTTTCGTTCGTCCGCCGCGGTCATGGCGGTCTGCGACTATTGCCAGACCACGTTGCTCAGGGATGCCGACTCGGTGCGCGACATCGGCAAGATGTCGGCCGTGCTCGAGGACTACACGCCGTTGCAGATCCATACGAGCGGGCGTTGGCAGGGTCAAAGCTTCACAGTGATCGGCCGGATCCAGCTGCGCTATGACGCGGGGCTGTGGAACGAGTGGTACGTCCTGTTCGATGACGGCACCGATGGCTGGCTGGCCGATGCGTCAGGCCAGTACATGCTGTCGCGCCGCGTGCCGACGGAGCAGGCGGCTCAAGCCGTTGCGGATCCACTGCCTCCATTTGCGCGGCTGCGGCCCGGCGTGCAACTGCTCTACGAGAGCAAACCATTCGTGGCCGGCGATGTCCGCACCGCGCGCTGCACCGGCGGGCAGGGCGAATTGCCGTTTGCAGTCGGCGCCGGCTGGACCGCGCAGGTCGCCGACTTCCGCTATGAAGGCCGCTTTCTGACCCTCGACTACGCCGATGGTGAAACGCCAACGGTGTATCAGGGCGAACTGGTCACGCTCGCGCAACTGCAATGCCAGCTGCTGCGCGAGGCCGACGAGATTGGCCGCACCGCGGACCGTTATCGCGGCAAGGCGGTGCCGCTCGGCTGTCCGCACTGCGGCAGCCCGATCGCCTACCGCGCCGGCATGGCGAGCTTCGTGATCTGCCCGAGCTGCCACAGCGAGGTGGACTGCACCACGTCGACGGCGCTCGTGCTGGCGAAGCACACAGAGGTGGAGGCGCTGCGCACGAGCCTCACGCCCGGCGAGGTCGGCACCATCGATGGCAAGCGGTACACGGTGCTCGGCCTGCTGCAATGCACCGACAACGACGACGAGGAAACGTCGACGTGGGTCGAGTACCTGCTGTTCAACGAGGACGCCGGGCTGCTGTGGCTGGTCGAGCAGGACAGCGGCTGGGACCGCGTGCGCGTGCTCGACGTCTGGCCGCGCCAGAGCGGCGCGAACGAGATCACGTTCGAGAACAGGCCATACCGCAAGGGCTTCGAATACGACAGCGAGGTGCTGTACGCAGCCGGCACGTTCAACTGGCGCGTGCAGGCTGGCGACAAGATCCGGCTGACCGAGTACGGCTCGCCCGCGCGGCGGCTGACGCAGGAGACCAGCGAGACCGAGATCGTGTGGACGCTGTCGACCACGGTTTCGCGCACGCAGGTCTCGCAATGGTTCAAGGACAACAAGGCGCTGGTCGAGGCGGCGAAGCTGCCCGAGCAGAACCGGAATGCCGGGCCGGTCGATGACCTTGGGTACTGCACGCGCGCGGCATGGGGTTTCGTGATCGTGCTGTGGCTGCTGAATCTGCCGATGGTGTTGGTCGGCCACGAGGACTGGGACGGCTTGATCTACGGGACGCTGGCGCTATGGGCGCCGATCTGGATCGTGCGGCATTACAGCGGGTCCGGCCGCGGGGACGAGGACTGAGGGATGCGGATTCTGTTTCTTGTGTACGCCATGATCGTGCTGCTCGGCACAACCGTGTACACCTACAAGTCTTACGGCGGCGGCAGCGGTACGTCCGGTACGTCATCGCGTGGCTGGGGCGGTTCGAGTGGCAGCGGCTGGTCGTCCGGAGGCGGCCACAAGTGAACGCTCCCATGTTGCCCTGTCCGCCTGTATTGGGTCGCCATCTGCTGCTGGACCTGCAGGGCGTGGCGGCAGCGGTGCTGACCGATGCCGCGCGGATCGAGCGCGTGCTGCATGACGCCGCACAAGCCGCCGGGGCCACGCCGATCGCCTCGCGCTTCCAGCATTTCGGGCCGGGGCTCGGTGTCACCGGGGTACTGCTGCTGCGCGAGTCCCATATCAGTATCCATACCTGGCCCGAGTACGGCTTCGCGGCTGTGGATATCTTTATGTGCGGCGAGGCGCAGCCCGAGCGCGGCGTCGAGATCATCGTCGCCGCGCTGGCGCCGGTCGCGCATCATGTCCGTGACGAGGCGCGCGGACCGGCCAGTCAAAACCCCTGACGCCAACAGGGCTTCCCGCGTTGCCCTACACTAGCAAAACCCTGTAACGACTACAGGGCTGTCGTGAGGAGCCTGTCATGCGTATCGGCGAACTGTCGCGCCATAGTGGTTGCGACATCGAAACCATTCGGTACTACGAGCGGGAAGGTTTGCTGGACGCGCCGCAGCGAGAAGACAACGGCTACCGCCGCTATGTCGATGGCCATCTGGTGCAGCTGAATTTCGTGCGCCATTGCCGTTCGCTCGGCATGAGCCTCTCCGATGTGCGCCGGCTACGCGATTTTCAGCGCAATCCGTCGCTGGCCTGCGACGACATCAATCATCTGCTGGATCGGCAGATCGACCAGATTCACGCCCAGCGCATGGCGCTCGAAGCGCTCGAGGGACAGCTACGCGCGTTACGCGAGACGTGCGAGACGCCTCATCCCGCCAGCGAGTGCGGCATCCTGCAGAACCTGCAGCAGGCAGCCGAGGGCGCACCCTGTGAGTGTCATGCGTCGAGTCACGTACCGGGTCAGGCGCATAGCCACTGACGCGATCTGAACCACGGCGTGCTCCGTTCGTCAACGCGTCCAGCGTTTCACGGCGTGCAACGCACCATTCGTCGCAGCGGTATTTCTCCTTGCGGACGAACCTTCTACTCTTCAGCCTGTGCCTGCGTCGCCACGAAGATGGCCGATAGCCCAGCAGAGATTGCCGGGCACCCAAAGCAGGTCACATACAGTTGAAGGAGTCCCAAAAATGATCGCCAAACGCATGCTTGGCGGTGCCCTCGTCGTAGCGGCATTCGTCGCCTCGGCCAGCGCATTCGCCGCTCCCGCCACCAAGAAGGTTGGCAAGATGGATGTCTACGCCGACGCTTCCCGCGCGGCCAAGGCCGACGTATATACCGATGGCTCCAAGCGCGACAAGTTCGATCCGTTCACGGACGGCCTGCGCCAGGGCAAGTTCGACACGTTCGGCGAAGGCACGCACACGTTCAGCGGCGAGATCTCGGCATCCACGCTCGACAACTCGCGTAACGGCGACTTGTACGGCTATCGCGTCTGAATACCGTCCTCACGGCTATCCGTGAGGACATCCGTGGCGTCCAGCGCCACGCAGCTTTCTCTCCCACCTGCCCGGCCGACCTCCTCCTTCTCTCTCCGCCAGGCAGGTGATTTTTCCCCTATGTATTTCGTATTCGCACTGCGCCTGCAGATTTGCACACGCGTTGCTGACGGCTGCCGCCTTGTCGTTCCCGACTTATAGCTGGCGCGCGGCGAACGTGTCGCACTTGCGAATATCGCCGGTCGTCAGGCCCTGACGTAACCAGCGCACGCGCTGCTCGCTCGTGCCATGCGTGAACGCTTCCGGCACCACATAGCCCTGCGCCTGCCGTTGCAGCCGATCGTCGCCAATCGCGGCCGCGGTCTTCAATCCTTCTTCCACATCACCCGGCTCCAGCAGTTGCTGATTAGCCTTCTGCGCGGTGGCGGCCCAGACGCCGGCCAGGCAATCGGCCTGCAGTTCGAGCCGCACCGACAACTGATTGGCCTGCGCTTCGCTCATGCGGCGCCGCGCGGCATCCACTTTGGCCGACACGCCAAGTAGGTTCTGCACATGGTGGCCAATCTCGTGCGCGATCACATACGCCTGCGCAAAGTCGCCGCCCGCGCCAAAGCGCTGGCGCAACTCGTTGTAGAACCCGAGGTCGATGTACACCTTCTGGTCACCCGGGCAATAGAACGGTCCCATCGCCGACTGCCCGGTGCCACACGCCGTCGGCGTCGAGCCGCTGAACAGCACGAGCGTCGGCGGCGCATAACGCCGGTTCAGATCAGTCTCGAAGATGTGCTCCCATGTGCGCTCGGTATTGCCGAGCACCTTGCGGGTGAACACCGTCAGCTGATCGGTGGCGGGCGCGCGATGCTGCTGCGGCGCTTGCTGCTGTTGCTGCGGCTGGCCCTGGATCACCGACGCGCCCTGAAAGATCAGCGACGGATCGATGCCAAAGAAGTACGAGGCCGCTAGCGCGACGATAACCGTACCGATTCCGATCGTGCGGCCGCCGACGGGAAGCCCGAATCCGCCGCCACCACCAAAGCCGCCACCGCGGCGGTCCTCCACATTCTGGCTTTCGGCTTCGTCGTCGAGACGCATGAATACTCCGTGAGTTCGGGAATGCGCGCCGGCCATCAAGCAGCCGGCGCTAATGCCGTGGAGTATAGCAACGGCATCTGCCCGTTCGGAGTCAGCCGCTGTCTCACACGCCAGCCGTCTCCCGCGGCACCTGCGTGCGCGCCGCGCCGCTCAGGACGGGTTCCGACGCCACGGCCCCGACCTCCGCCACGCGCAGCAGATTGGTCGTGCCACCCTGGCCGAACGGCATGCCCGCGGCAATCGTGATCTGGTCGCCGGGCTCGGCATAGCCTTCTACCAGTGCCGCACGCGTGGCGGCCTCCACCATCTCGTCCACGCTCTGCACGTCGGGGCTCACGGTCGAATGCACGCCCCACGTGATGGCCAGCCGGCGCGCGATATCGAGATTCGGCGTGATGCTCACGATCGGCGCACACGGCCGTTCACGCGCGGCGCGCAGCGCGGTGGCACCCGACGACGTGTAGGTGACGGTCGCGCGCGCGCCGATGATTTGCGTGACCTCGCGCAGCGCCGCACAGATCGCATCCTGCCGCGTCGATAGCGGGGTCTCGTGCTGCGCGTCGAGCAGATTGCGATACAGCGGATCGCGTTCGACCTCCATTGCGATGCGGTCCATCATCGCGATGGCCTGCACCGGATAGCGACCGTTGGCCGATTCAGCCGACAGCATCACGGCATCGGCGCCATCGTAGATCGCGCTTGCCACATCCGACGCTTCCGCGCGCGTGGGCACCGGCGAATCGATCATCGACTCGAGCATCTGCGTGGCGATCACCACCGGCTTGCCGAGTTGCCGGCACACGCGCAGGATGCGCTTCTGCACGCCGGGCACGCGCTCGGGCGGCAGTTCCACGCCCAGATCGCCGCGCGCGACCATCACTGCATCGGAGACGCGTACGATTTCATCGAGCTGCTGCAACGCGGCGGGTTTCTCGATCTTCGACAACACGCCCGCGCGCGTGCCGATGATCTCGCGCGCTTCGACGATATCGGACGGACGCTGCACGAACGACAGCGCGATCCAGTCCGCGCCGAGCGACAACGCAAAGTCCAGATCCTTGCGATCCTTGTCCGTCAGCGCGGGAATCGGGATCACCGCATCGGGCACGTTGACACCCTTGCGATCGGACAGCGTGCCATTGTTGACCACGCGCGTCTCGATGCTGCCGCTCGACACCGCCTCGATCGCGAGCCGTACCTTGCCGTCATCGATCAGCAGCGACTGCCCCGCACTGGCCACGCGAAACAACTCGGGATGCGGCAGATAAACGCGCGTCGCATCGCCGGGCGTCGGATCGCTATCGAGTATGAAGCGGTCCCCCGCGCGCAATGCCACCTTGCCCACCGCAAACGTGCCGATACGCAGCTTGGGGCCCTGCAGGTCCGCGAGGATCGCGATCGGGCGGCCGGTCTCGGCCTCCACGCGCCGCACGGCGTCGTAACGCTGGCGATGGTCGTCGTGCGTGCCATGGCTGAAGTTGAGCCGGAATACATCGGCCCCGGCTTCGAACAGTTCGCGAATTACCGCGATATCGCTGCTGGCGGGACCGAGCGTGGCGACGATCTTCGCTTTGCGCTGGCGTCTCATGTTGTCTCCTTGGGATGCGCGTCAGACCACGAGGATCGCGCGAAAGTCGTTGACGTTGGTGCGGGTGGGACCGGTGACGATCAGGTCGTCGAGCCCGGCAAAGAATCCATAGCCATCGTTGTTGGCAAGATGCGCGCGCGCAGAGAGGCCGCATGCCGATGCCCGCGTGAGCGTGTCGGGCGAGAGCAGCGCCCCCGCGTTGTCCTCGGAGCCATCGATGCCGTCGGTATCGCCGGCCAGCGCATGCACGCCGGGCAGGCCATCGAGCGCCACGGCCAGCGCAAGCAGGAACTCGGCATTGCGGCCGCCGCGACCATCGCCACGCACCGTGACCGTGGTCTCGCCACCGGACAGCAGTACGCAGGGTTTGGCGAATGGTTGCCCATGCGTAGCCACCTGGCGCGCGATGGCCGCATGTACCTGTGCCACGTCGCGTGCTTCGCCCTCGATGCAATCGGACAGGATGTAGGCATGCAGGCCAAGTTCACGCGCGCGAGCAGACGCGGCTTCGAGCGATTGCTGAGCAGTCGCGAGCGTGACGTTGCGGTGTCCATCGAAGCGCGCGTCGCCGGGTTTCGGCGTTTCACCGGCGCCACTCTCGAGATGCGCGCGCACATGCGCTGGCAATTCGATGCCGTACTTGGCGATGACCGCGAGCGCGTCGGCGCAAGTGGTCGCATCGGGCAATGTCGGGCCGCTGGCGATCAGCGTCGGATCGTCGCCGGGAATATCGGAGATCAACAGCGTTTCCACGCGTGCCGGTGCGCAGGCTAGCGCGAGACGTCCACCCTTGAGCGCGGACAGATGCTTGCGCACGCAGTTCATCTCGCCGATGTTTGCGCCGCTGCGCAGCAGCGCCTTGTTGATGGCCTGCTTGTCGGCAAGCGTCAACCCTGTTGCCGGCGCGGCGAGCAGCGCGGAGCCGCCGCCCGAGATCAGGCACAGTACGAGGTCGTCGGCGGTCAGGCCCTGCACGAGTTCGACCATCCGTTGCGCGGCGCGCGCGCCCGCTGCATCGGGTACGGGGTGCGCGGCCTCGACCACCTCGATGCGGCGACAGTCGGCACCATGGCCGTAGCGGGTGACGACGAGGCCCGACAGCGGGCCCTGCCAGTGCGCTTCCACGGCCTGCGCCATCGCGGCCGCGGCTTTGCCCGCGCCGATCACGACGGTGCGGCCCTTCGGGGGCGCTGGCAGATGAGGGGGCAGGCAGTGGCTCGCGCTGACCGCGGCCACTGCGGTATCGAAGAGGTCGCGTAACAACGTGCGGGCCTGACGTGCATCGCGAAAGTCGACGGTAGACCGGCGGGCAGGCGTCAGTAGCGCGACATTGGCGGCATTGGCGTCCGAGGCGTACATGGGGAATCCTGGTGCGGAATGCCGCGCGCCATCACGGCGCGCGGCGGGCATGATGCGTGGAGGTATGCGGGTATTACTTGTCCTTCTTCGCGATCTCGTGGTTCGACATGATTTCGATCGCGCGGCACAGTGCCGAGTGATCGAGCTTGCCGAAGCCATGTGCCGAGCACGCGTTGAACAACTCCTGCGCGGCCGAGGTGTTCGGCAGCGACACGCCAAGTGCCTTCGCGCCCTGCAGCGCCAGGTTCAGGTCCTTCTGATGCAGCTCGATGCGGAAGCCCGGGTCGAACGTACGCTTGACCATGCGCTCGCCATGCACCTCGAGAATGCGCGACGAGGCGAAGCCGCCCATCAGCGCCTGACGTACGCGCGCGGGATCGGCGCCAGCCTTCGAGGCAAACAGCAACGCTTCAGCCACGGCCTGAATATTGAGCGCGACGATGATCTGGTTGGCCACCTTGGTGGTCTGCCCATCGCCGTTGCCGCCCACGAGCGTGATGTTCTTGCCCATCAGCTCGAACAGCGGCTTCACCTGCTCGAACGCTTCACCGGGACCGCCAACCATGATCGTCAGCGACGCCGCCTTCGCGCCGACTTCACCGCCCGACACCGGCGCGTCCAGATACGACGCGCCCAGCTTGTTGATGCGCGCGGCAAAGTCCTTGGTCGCGATCGGCGAGATCGAGCTCATGTCGACGACGATCTTGCCGTACGTGGCGTCCTTGCCCGCGGTCTTGTAGGCGGCCGCAATACCACGCTCGCCAAACAGCACCGCTTCGACGTGCGGCGTGTCCGGCACCATCACGATCACGATGTCCGCGCGCTTGGCCACTTCCTCAGCGCTCGTGCAGACCGTCACGCCGGCGTCCACGAGTGCCTGCGGGGCAGGGTTCACGTCGTGCACGAACAGCGTATGTCCGGCCGCGCGCAGATGACCCGCCATCGGTGCGCCCATGATGCCCAGGCCGACGAAGCCGATGTTGCGTTGGTTTGCCATGTATGTCTCCTCAGTGTTCCAGAATCGTTAGCGGATGTTGTGCTCGGCGCGCCAGCCCAGGCCAGCCTCCGTCGAGGCCCGTGGCTTGTACTCGCAGCCGATCCAGCCCTGATAGCCAATCTCGTCGAGAAAGCCGAACAGGTAGCGATAGTTGATCTCGCCGGTGCCGGGCTCGTTGCGGCCGGGGTTGTCCGCCAGTTGCACATGACGGATTTTCGGCAGGTTCGCCTTGATCGTCGCGGCGATCTCGCCCTCCATGCGCTGCATGTGATAGATGTCGTACTGCACGTAAAGGTTGGGCGCGTTCACCTGTTCGATCAGGTCGACTGCCTGTTGCGTGCGCGACAGGATGAAGCCCGGAATGTCGAACGTGTTGATCGGCTCGATCAGCAGGTCGATCTGCTCGGCCTTGAGCGCGTTGGCTGCAAAGCGCAGGTTCTCGACGAGCGTCTCGTTCGCGCTCTCGCGGCGCACGCCCTGCGGCACGATGCCAGCGAGGCAGTTGAGCTGCCGCACGCCGAGCACCTTCGCGTAACGAATCGCCTCACCCACACCATCGCGAAACTCGCTGACGCGATCGGGGTGGCACGCGATGCCGCGCTCGCCTGCTTCCCACTTGCCCGCCGGCAGGTTGTGCAGCACCAGATCGAGCTGGAAGCGGTTGAGGCGGTCGGCGATCTGATCCGCATGAAACGCGTACGGGAACAGAAATTCCACACCGCGAAAGCCCGCGCGCGCGGCGGCTTCGAAGCGGTCGAGAAACGCCACTTCGTTGAACAGCATGGTGAGATTGGCTGCGAGTTTTGGCATCGTTGGCTCTCCTCTCTTTTCTTGATCGTGTTCAGGCGGTTGCGCTTTCGGTCGCAACTTCTTCCGTCAGGATGGCTTCCTCGATGTCCTCGATCGGCTCGAACTCGTTGATGTTGTCGATCTCGGTCCCCATCGCGATATTGGTCACGCGTTCGAGGATCACTTCGACCACCACCGGCACCGAGTACTCCGCCATCAGGTCACGCGCTTCGGCAAACGCCGGTGCGATGTCCTCGGGCTTGAACACGCGCAGCGCCTTGCAGCCGAGGCCTTCCACCACCTTCACGTGGTCGACACCATAGCCTTCGAGCTCCGGCGCGTTGATGTTGTCGAACGCGAGCTGCACGCAGTAGTCCATCTCGAAGTTGCGCTGTGCCTGACGGATCAGGCCCAGGTACGAGTTGTTCACCACCACGTGGATGTACGGCACCTTGAACTGCGCGGCCACCGCGAGTTCTTCGATCATGAACTGGAAGTCGTAGTCACCCGAGATGGCCACCACATCGGAATCAGGCGATGCGGTCTTCACGCCGATCGCAGCCGGAATGGTCCAGCCAAGGGGGCCGGCCTGGCCGCAGTTGATCCAGTGACGCGGCTGATTGACCGACAGGAACTGCGCGGCGGCAATCTGCGACAGGCCAATGGTGGACACGTAACGCACGTCGCGCGGGAAGTACTGATTCATCTCGCGGTACACGCGTTGCGGCTTGACCGGCACGTTGTCGAAATCGCTCTTGCGATGCATCGTGCGGCGGCGCTTCTGCACGTCGGCGACCCATGCCTTGCGGTCGGGCAGGCGGCCCGCCATCTTCATCTCGCGCGCCACCTCGACGAACAGCTCGAGCGCGGCCTTCGCATCGGACACGATGCCGAGGTCGGGGCCGAACACGCGGCCGATCTGCGTCGGTTCGATATCGACGTGCACGAACTTGCGGCCCTTCGTGTAGACATCGATGCTGCCCGTGTGGCGATTGGCCCAGCGATTGCCGATGCCGATCACGAAGTCGGACGCCAGCATCGTGGCATTGCCATAGCGGTGCGAGGTCTGCAGGCCGACCATGCCCGCCTGCAGCGGATGGTCGTCAGCCAGCACACCCCAGCCCATCAGCGTCGGTACCACCGGCACGTTGACCAGCTCGGCGAACTCGACGAGCAGCTTGTCGGCGTTGGCATTGATCACGCCACCACCGCACACGATCAGCGGGCGCTCCGCGGCATTGAGCATGGAGATCGCTTTCTCGATCTGCGCACGCGAGGCAGCCGGCTTGTACGGTTGCAGCGGTTGGTACGTTTCCGGATCGAATTCGATCTCGGCCACCTGCACGTCGAACGGCAGATCGATCAGCACCGGGCCCGGACGGCCCGAGCGCATCAGGTGGAACGCCTGCTGGAACACCTGCGGCACCAGCGCAGGCTCGCGCACCGTCACCGCCCACTTGGTCACGGGTTTGGCGATCGACTCGATATCCACCGCCTGGAAGTCCTCCTTGTACAGCCGCGCGCGCGGCGCCTGGCCCGTGACGCAGAGGATGGGAATGGAGTCGGCCCAGGCCGAGTACAGCCCGGTGATCATGTCGGTGCCGGCGGGGCCCGACGTGCCGACGCACAAACCGATGTTGCCCGGTTCAGCGCGCGTATAGCCTTCGGCCATATGCGAGGCGCCTTCGACGTGACGGGCCAGCAGATGCTTGATCGTCCCAGCCTTGCGCATGGCCGAGTAGAACGGGTTGATCGCGGCGCCAGGGACGCCAAACGCGGTGGTGATGCCTTCCTTTTCCAGCACCGCGATCGCGGCGTCCACGGCTCTCATCTTCGGCATGATTTGTCTCCAATACCGGGTTGGTTTCTGATTGGAGTCGATCCTATGCCCGCAGCCGGCTGGGATAAACGGAACGACGATCAATTGATTCGATACCTCAGGTTTGGAATTGAGTTGGCGGCGTTGATAAATGTGACCGATGAGGTATGCAATGACGAAACTGTCGATCCCCCCAAGACGTGGGGGAAGCGTGCGAAGACCCACTTTGGTGCTGTTCGGCGCGCGTCATGATCGCCACAATGTCGGGTTGCCAGATGACTCGCTGTTTCCGCTCACATTCCAGCCATGTATGCCCGGTTGCCGCCCACGTACGAATTGATTGAAGCGCTCCGCGCCACGGATGTCGCGACACCGGTTGCCGCCAGTCCAGCGGTGTCGGTGGCGCGAGTGCTATGGGCCGCGTTTATCGCCGCGGTGGTGCCGACCGTGATCACTGGCAGCGCGCTCGCGTACTGGCACCTGCTGCTGCGCCAGCCGCCGCCCACGTGGTTGCCGGAGGCATTTCACGTCGCGCTGGCCGCCAGCGCCGCGTGCTATCTCGGTGCGTGGCTCGCGCGTATTGCGCAGCGGCGCGACGCGCTCTGGCATCCGCTGCGCTGGTTATCGCGGCGAGTCGACGCGCAGAGCTCTGCCGAGAACGCGCTGCTGCTGCAACTGGGGCGCATTCCTCCGCTGCAATTGCGCGCGCGTCAGCGCCGCGTGGTGCTGCAGGTGCGGATGTGGGAAGGCACCGCGCGCACCGTCGCGCTGCTGCTGGCGCTGGGGCCGGCCGCATTCGTGCTGTTCGATGGCGTATCGGGTGCGGCGCTGGGCGCGGCTCAGGGTGCGGGGCAAACGGCGGCTCAGGCGGCGGCTCAGGCGGCTGCTCAGGCGGCTGGTCAGGGCGTCGGCATCCAGCAGGTGGTGGCCGTCTATGGCGCGGTGCTCGTCGCGGGCGCGGCTTTCGCGTTGTTTGCCCAGCTGCAATGCTCGGGTCCGCTGCGCCGGCTTGCCCACGTGCTCGGCGAAGCGGCGGAGATCAACGAGGCTGTGGGCCGGGCAAGCTGAGGTTGGCTATGCGCGGTCGCACATGACCCGCATCGCAAGCGGGGGATGCGCAAGGCGCCGCGTATGCTTCACAATGGCCGGCAGGAGACAACCTGCAAGCCGGCCAACATGGACAAATTCAAGCAGATCGAGGCATTCATCGCCGTGGTGGAGCAGGGCAGCATGGCCGCCGCGGCGCTGACGCAGAACGTGACCCCGGTCATGATCGGGCGCCGCATCAACGCGCTGGAAGCACGCATCGGCGTCAAGCTGCTACACCGATCCACGCGGCGCATCGTCGTGACCGAGCAGGGCGCGGCGTTCATGGAGCAATGCAAGAAGGCACTGTCGGACCTCGACCGTGCCGAGATGCTGATCGCCGAAGGCCGGCACAAGGCCACGGGACACCTGATCGTCTCGGCGCCTGCCGCATTCGGCCGCAAGCACGTGGCCCCGCACGCGCCCGCATTTCTGCGCGCGAATCCGGACGTACAGATCTCGTTCAACCTGACCGACCGCGTGGTCGACCTCGTGCGTGAGGGCTATGACGTCGGCATTCGCATCGGCGGCGCGATCGATCCCAACTTCGTGGCGATCAAGCTCTCGTCGAACAAGCGCGTGGTGTGCGGCACGCCCGCGTACTTCGCAAAGTATGGCGTGCCCCATACGCTCGAAGACCTCGAGCGGCACAACTGCCTCGCGTTCAATCTGCAGGGTGGCCAGCAACGCGGCTGGTATTTCAACGACAACGGCAAGACCGTGACCGT
This sequence comes from Cupriavidus pampae, assembly GCF_914271485.1. Classification (GTDB taxonomy): domain Bacteria; phylum Pseudomonadota; class Gammaproteobacteria; order Burkholderiales; family Burkholderiaceae; genus Cupriavidus; species Cupriavidus pampae. The sequence goes on along the minus strand of NZ_CAJZAG010000006.1, from coordinate 67,773 downwards.
GCGCGTGAACGGCAATCTTGATTGCAACGACGGCGAGTTGCTGCATCGCTGGGCCGGCGAAAGCCTCGGCCTCGGCTGGCGTTCGACCTGGGAGATCCTGCCGCAGCTCGAGAGCGGGGAGTTGATCACCGTACTCGACGAATTCGCGCTACCCGACTACGACATCCTCGCGGTGTACCCGCAACAGCGTCCGGTGCCCGCGAAGATTCGCTTCTTTATCGAACATCTGAAGGCACAGTTCGCACAGCCCGGGTATTGGAGTTGCAGAACATAGTGGAGCACACGCACGTAGTCTTTTACCTGATCTGCACGTATCGGCAGGATCAGAGACGCCAAAAAGAAAAAGCCCGCAGAGCCATTGCGGTCTGCGGGCAGCCCTTCTTGCGAAGGACGGGGAGAGCCGATGAAGTGCGCCCCCGCAACTTCATGGCCAGACCAATAATGCGCTCGCTCCCGGCCTTACACTTTGATCGAAATCAATAGTCACGCAGGCAGTCACGCCAGCAACGCCGTCACCAGATCCTTGCCTCGTGTGGCATCGGGTACCTCGTCGAAATGCAGCGCCGCCTCGACGTGCGCAAGGTGTTCCACCATCAACGCCACTGCGCGCTCGGTATCGCCAGCCCGCGCTGCCTCGATAAACTCGCGGTGCTCGTCCGACGAGCACGTGGCATCGCGCCGGGACTGGTACAGCATCGTGATCACCGCGCTGCGCATCGATAGCTCGCGCATGATGTCCGTCATGACGCTGTTGCCGACCACTTCGGCCATCACGATATGGAAATCGCCCAGCAGGCGCGTGCGCGTCTGCGCATCGTTGCCGTTGAGCGACTTGCGCTCGGCGGCCAGATGCTTGTCGATGCGTTTGTAGTCGGCCGCGGTGGCCTTGGTGACGAACTCGCGCGCGAGCGCTGCCTCCAGGATCCGCCGTACCGCGAACACCTCACGCGCTTCTTCGGCGCTGGGCTTGGCAACGAACGCGCCTTTGTCGGGCACGATCTGGATCACCTTGTCCTTCGACAACATCAGCAGGGCCGCGCGCACCTTGGTGCGGCTGACGCGATAGACGCTCGCGAGCGCCTCCTCGCGCAGCTTGGTGCCGGGCGGAAGGCGGTGCGAGACGATGGCGGCGACGATATCGTCGGCAATCGCCTCGGCGGTCATGTCTGGATCGATATGCTCGGGCATGGTGGCGCGCGTCGGGTGTGGCGCCGCGCTGAGACGGGAATGCCGAGATTCTAGCGCCCTACGGCGCTCCCGGGCAGCGGCGCGCTGGTTGGCACCCCGGTCGGCCCCATTACGCCACCCGCCGCGGGTGCCGGCATGCCCTCGTCGAGCTCGCCCGCGGAGATCGCGCCGTTGAGCACCGCATGCGCGCGCTCACGGTCGATATCCTTCTCCCATGCGGCCACCACCACGGTTGCCACGCAGTTGCCGATCAGGTTGCCGACCGCGCGCGCGATGCCGATAAACCAGTCCACCGACAGCACCAGCACCAGGCCGATCGCCGGAATGGCAGGGTGCGCCGACAGCGTGGCCGCGAGGATCACGATCGCCGAACCCGGAATGCCGTGCGCGCCTTTCGACGTGACGAGCGCCACCGCAAGGATGCCGAGCAGATCGCCGAGCGCGAGCGGCGTGTTGGTGGCCTGCGCAATAAACACTGCGGCAAGCGTCAGGTAGATCGAGAACGCATCGAGATTGAACGAATACCCGGTGGGAATCACCAGACCCACGACGGACTTGCGGATGCCCATGAACTCGAGCTTTCGCATGACTTGCGGCAGCACGCTGTCGGAGGACGCGGTACCAAGCACCACCAGCAATTCGGCGCGCAGGTAGCGAATCAGCTTGAACACCGAGAAGCCGCACGCGCGCAGGATGCCGCCAAGCACCGCGAGCACGAACACGATCACCGCGCCGTAAAACAGCACGACGAGGAAGCCAAGTTGCTTGAGCGACCCGATGCCGTACTTGCCCACCGTGAACGCCACCGCGCCCAGCACGCCGAGTGGCGCGAGCTTGATGATAAAGCCCATCATGCGAAACAGCGTCTGCGAGAACGTGTCGATCAGGTTCACGAGTGGCTTGCCCGGCTCGCCGACCAGCGACAGCGCGCAGCCGAACAGCACCGAGATCAGCAGCACCTGCAGCACGTCACCGGTCGCGAACGCGCCCATCACGGTATTGGGAATCAGCTTGAGCAGGAACTCGACGGTGCCCGAGCTTTTCACCTTCTCCGCGCTATCCACATAGGCGGCCATGGCCGAGGCGTCGAGCGATTGCGGGTTCACGTTCATGCCGGCGCCGGGCTGGAACACGTAGGCCAGCACCACGCCGAGCGCCAGCGCGATGGTCGTGACGATCTCGAAATAGATCACCGCCTTGATCCCCACGCGGCCCACCTTCTTGAGTTCGCCCGCACCGCAGATGCCGGCGACGACCACGCAGAACACGATCGGGCCGATCAACATCTTGATGAGCTTGATAAACGCATCGCCGAGTGGCTTGAGCTTGGCGGCGAACTCGGGGGCGAGCAGCCCGAGTATCGTGCCGATCACGAGCGCGATCAGAACCTGACCAAATAGGGAACGCGTAAAGCGGGTGTGCAGGCGCGCGGGCGCACGCTGCGAGGGAATGGCTGGCTGCATGGCTGTCTCCGTGCGGACCGGTCCGCGCGAGCCGCGCAAGCCTCGTGCACATAGCCGGTCCTGTCTGGTTCAAGGTCGCCGGTCATCGTTGTCGGATTGGATTGTCCGCAGCCGATTGTCCGTGCGTGCAGGCCAATATAGTGCATATAATTTTTGTATGCAATTTTTGAATTCACTGTGCTAACATGAATCGCAGAGAATAAGACTCATGGCGCGTTTCTTGTTAGGCATTCGCTCTCAGGAAACTCGGCAATCTCGCGCAGAGTCATCGCTTGAGCAGGAGACATGCATGGCAGCAAATCCAAATCCAACGTCGGCCGCCGCGTTCGTGAACCACACGGGCGCGCGCATCATGGAGTGGGCTGACGCCCTCGCCGTCCACACCGAGCAGCCCGGCATGCTCACTCGTACCTACCTCACCGACGCGCATCACGGCGCGGCCGCGCAACTGGCCGCATGGATGGAAGCGGCCGGCATGACCGTACGCCGCGATGCGGCCGGCAATGTCATCGGCCGCTACGAGGGCACCGCGCCGGACGCGCCGGTGCTGCTGACCGGTTCGCACTTCGATACCGTGCGCGACGCGGGCCGTTACGACGGCAACCTCGGCGTGATCTTGCCGATTGCCTGCGTCGACGCCTGGCATCGCGTGGGCCGCCGCTTTCCGTTCGCGATCGAAGTTGTCGGGTTTGCCGAGGAAGAGGGTGTGCGTTTCAAGGCGACGTTGCTCGGCAGCCGCGCGATTGCCGGCACCTTCGACACGCGCGTGCTCGACAACCTCGATGACGCCGGCAGCACGATGCGCGATGTGATGCGTGCCGCGGGCTTCGAGCCCGACCAGCTGCCCGCCGCCGCGCACGATCGTCGTCAGGTGCTCGGCTTTATCGAGGTGCATATCGAACAGGGGCCGGTGCTGCTCAACGAAGGGCTGCCGGTGGGCGTGGTGACTGCCATCTCCGGCGCGTCGCGCTTCCTCGTCGAACTCGAAGGCCTGGCCGGCCACGCTGGCACCGTGCCGATGGAAATGCGCCGCGACGCCGCGATGGCGGCTGCCGAGATCGGCCTGTATATCGAGCGCCGCTGCGGCGGCAAGCCGGGGCTGGTGGGTACGGTGGGCCAGTTCAATGTGCCGAACGGCGCCACCAACGTGGTGCCCGGTCGCGCGGTGTTCTCGATCGATATTCGTGCCGGCGACGACGCCGAGCGCGAGGCCGCGGTCAACGATGTGCTGGCAGAGATCGAACGCATCTGCGCGCGCCGCAACGTGCGTGCGGCGCAGGTGCGCAAGACCCATGAGGCCGCCAGCGTGCCGTGCGCGCCGTGGCTGCAGGATCAGTGGGCCGCCGCGATCGAGCGGGCGGGTGCGCCGGTGCGGCATCTGCCCTCGGGCGCCGGCCACGATGCGATGGCGATTGCCGCGCTGACCGACGTGGCGATGCTGTTCGTCCGCTGCGGCAACGGCGGTATCAGCCACCACCCCACCGAAATCATGACCGCCGAGGACGCCCAGGTGGCCGCGAACGTGTTCAGCGCGTTCGTCGAGCACTTCCAGCGCAAGCAATAACCGATAAGCGATACGCAATACGCAATACGCGATATCTATCTACATAGAGCCAAGACATGACTGCACGCGACAACATGAACCCCACCGAGACCACGCTCACGCAATTCATCGACACGCATCGCCCGGCACAGGAAGCATTCCTCGCCGAGCTCGTGAAGGTGCCGTCGGACAACCCGTCCGGCGATTGCGATGCACATGGCAAGCGCGCCCGCGCACTGCTCGAGCAGCTCGGCTTCACGGTGGAAGCCCACAAGGTGCCGGATGAGAAGGTGCGCGCGGCTGGCATGATCAGCGCGACGAACCTGATCGTGCGCAAGCAGTTCGGCACGGGTGGCCCGGTTATCGCGATGAACGCGCATGGCGACGTGGTGCCGCCGGGCCTCGGCTGGACGCGCGATCCGTATGGCGCGGAGATTGGTGACAGCGAGCATGGTCCGGTGATGTACGGCCGCGGCGTGGCGGTGTCGAAGTCAGACTTCGCCACGTACACCTATGCCACGCTCGCGCTGATCGAGGCGGAGAAGCAGGGTGCCCGGCTCAATGGCACGGTCGAGCTGCAGTTCACCTATGACGAGGAAACCGGTGGCGATATCGGCCCGAAGCTGCTGCTCGACGAAAAGCTGAGCAAGCCCGACTACGCGATCTCGGCCGGCTTCTCGTATGGCATTACCTCGGCGCACAACGGTTGCCTGCATGTGGAAGTCACGGTCAAGGGCAAGCAGGGCCACGCGGCCATGCCGCATACCGGCGTCGATGCGATCGAGGCGGCCACGCACATCCTGCAGGCGATCTACGGACTGCGCGCGGAACTGGCGACGCGCAAGTCGAAGGTGCCCGGCATCGATCACGCGACGCTCAATGTTGGCCTGATCAAGGGCGGCATCAACACCAACGTGGTCCCGGATCTCGTGACATTCCGCGTCGACCGCCGCATGATCCCCGAGGAGATTGGCTTCGACGCCGAAGGCGAGCTGCGCGCGGTGGTGGAGAAAGCAGCGAGCGAGCGTCCCGGCATCGAGGTCAAGGTTGAGCGCATCATCCTCGCCGAACCGCTGTCGCAATTGCCCGGCGTGGAGAAGCTGATCGGCGCGCTGAAGTCACGCGCGGAAGCCGTATTCGGCGTGGAGATCCCGGTGCACGGCGTGCCGCTCTACACGGACGCGCGCCACTACACGAGCCACGGCATCCCGACGGTACTGTACGGCGCCGGCCCCCGCACCCTGATGGAAGCCCGCGGCCACAACTCGGACGAAAACCTGCGCCTGAACGACCTGAACCGCGCCACCAAGGTAGTCGCGCTGGCGCTGGCAGACCTGCTGGGCTAACCGGCCGCAGTTGCCTTTGGTTTGCTCCCCTCTCCCTTGAGGGAGAGGGGCCGGGGGAGAGGGTGAAAGCAAAATAACCAATTGTTTTCTCCCCTCTCCCTCGGGGAGAGGGGCCGGGGGTGAGGGCACACGCCTCACGAAGCGATATAGTCCCGCTATTCCCAGTCTTCGAAGGCCCCAGCCATGATCACGATCTACCACAACCCGCGTTGCTCCAAGTCGCGTGAAACCCTCGCGTTGGTCGAAGCCGCCGGTCAGCGGCTCGGCGAACCCGTGGAGATCGTCGAATACCTGAAGACCCCACCAACGGTATCCACACTGCGCCAGCTGCACACCATGCTCGGCGTGCCGGTCCGCGACATGCTGCGCGACGGCGAAGCGGTCTACAAGGAACTCGACCTCGCCGACGCCGGCCTGACCGACGCCGAACTGCTCGCGGCCGTGGCCGACCACCCGATCCTGCTGCAACGGCCCGTCGTGGTACGCGATCGCCGCGCGGTCATCGGCCGTCCGCCCGAGAACGTCGAACAGCTGCTCGCCTGACAAAAACAAACCGGCCCCCGACGCAATGTCGGGGGCCGGCCGGTCAGACGAGGGGGATCGCGTCAAGCGGGGTCGTCGTTATTGAACACCCAGCCAGTGCATGGCCTCCTGACCGAAAGCGATCCCTGCCAGTACCACCAGCAGTACGACCAGCGTAACGGTACTAACGTAGAGCGTCGCCTTGGCGATCTCCGCGTCCTCGTCGGCCCAATTGGGCCGCGAGAATGAAGAGTGACGCGCCGACGTACGCCCGTGGTCCCAGTGCGGCCAGTGAAGTCGGGCCGTCCAGTCCTTGAAGTGATGTTCGGGATGAAATCGCATGATTCACACCTCCTTGGGCATCGTGGCCCAGGTCGCCATCGGCATGCTTCTACTATAGCCAAGTGCACGCAAAATGTGGCCTCGGCCCACCGTCAGAAACGGAGAAGTGTTAGGTAGCCGACGCAGGAGGTGATTGCTCGCTTTCGCCGGAAGCATCGCCGATAGCAACGTCAGACAGCGCCGCAAGCTGAGCCTCCCGCTCGCGCAGGGCGGCGAGCATGTTGCAGAAGAGCGCGCCCTGCTCAAGCGCGTCGTCGATTGCAACGTGCGTATGAGGAAGTGGATCCTTCCAATGGTCCGGTAACGCGGGTTTGACGGTCTTGCGGTACGGCAGCCCCGTCAGCGCAAAGCCCAGTGTCTTGATGTCGAGCGCGGCCCAGCCGAACGGCGAGCGGCCCGCAAACCGCATCATGTACCAGAACATCCACGTGAAATCGAAGCCGGCCGGAAACGCCACGAACACCGGCTTGCCCGGCAGTTGCTCGACCCATTCGACGTAGCGCACCAAGGCATCCTCGGGGCGCTGCAGATCGCGGCGGCACGCGGCCCAGGCCTCGGGCTGGGTTTCCCACCACTTCATCTGCACCGGATGGCCGCTCGCGCCCGGCAGCAATTCGAGGTTCGCCGAGAATGTGCCGAGCACGGTCTTGTCAGCCAACATCGCCGCCGAGGCGAACGACAGCATCGAGTGCGGGCCGGGAATCGGGCCATCGGCTTCGATATCGGTACTGACGTAGATCTCGGGACGGGTGTCGGGCGCTTGTTTTTTTGCCATGGAGGCTCGGGTCAGTCCACGCCAACCACATGGTCGGCGACGAAGGGATTGCTGCGGCGCTCCTCGCCAAACGTCGACACCGGACCGTGCCCCGGTACGAAGGTCACGTCCTCGCCAAGCGGCCACAGCCGCGTGCGAATCGAGCGAATCAGGTCGGCATGATTGCCGCGCGGAAAATCGGTGCGGCCAATCGACCCGGCGAACAGCACGTCGCCCACGATCGCCAGCCGGTTCGCACGCGAGAAGAACACTACGTGTCCGGGCGTATGGCCCGGCGTGTGATAGACCTCGAGCGTCTCGCCGCCAAAGCTCACCGTGTCGCCATCCTCGAGCCAGCGGTTCGGCTCGAACGCCTCGGCCTGGCCGAACCCGAACCTGCGGGTCTGGTCGGGCAGCTGGTCGATCCAGAAACGTTCCTCCTGCTGCGGTCCCTCGATCGGGATGCCGAGCTCGCGCGCCAGCGCCGCGGCGCCCGCACAGTGATCGACATGCCCATGCGTCAGAAAGATCTTTTCGAGCGTCACGCCCTGCTCGGCCACAGCGGCGCGAATGCGGTCGAGATCACCACCGGGGTCGCAGACCGCCGCGCGGCCGGTGGTTTCGTCGATCAGCAGCGAGCAGTTTTGCTGGAACGGCGTGACGGGAATCAGAAGGACTTTCATGGGGCCTGCGGGGGTATCGACGGGGATCACTGCGGGTGGGTCAGGAGTGACTCATTGTAGCCCGCGATCTTGTTTTCGACCGCCCGCACCGCCATCCCGCAGGCGCTCAAAGTGCGTCCGGGGACACTCGCATTCGAAGGGGTGCCATGTTCCGCAATCCCTTGCCAGGCCAAGGATTGCGGGGAATTGAGCGCTCGCTTTACCCGCCCGCCTTAAATTTCGTAACAAAATCAAGAGCATAGCCAAAGGGTGCCAGTGTTAGACTTCGGCTCATGACCAGTCTAGCCACCCTGCGCCCCGGTTTTTCCGAGGGCGCCAACCGTTTGCTCAACCGATGCGCCGTCCTCGCGTGCGCACTGGTGATGGCTGCCTGCGCGACGCCGCCGGGCGGGCCGGGTAGCGACGGTGCGGACGTGGCGGGCACGCCCGGCAGTTCGATCGCCACGCCCACGCGCGGCGCGACGAAGACCAAGCCGACCCAGGGCAAGTCCGCGAAGACGGAGGGCGCCAAGCCTGACGATCGCGGCAACTGGGATCTGTTCGGCTGGGGCAAGCAGGACGGCGATGGCGCCAGTAACCCGTCCTCGCTGGATGGCCTGCGCGCTGACATGGGTACGTTCGAGCAGCGCGGCATGGCCTCGTGGTACGGCAAGGGCTTTCATGGCCGCAAGACAGCAAACGGCGAACGCTTCGATATGCGCGCGATGACCGCCGCGCATCCGTCGCTACCGCTGGACAGCTGGGTGCTGGTGCGCAATCTGCGCAATGACAAGGTGGCCGTGGTGCGCATCAACGACCGTGGCCCGTATCACGGCAACCGCGTGCTCGATCTGTCGTACGCGGCGGCCAAGCGCCTGAATTTCGTCGATCACGGTGCCACGCAGGTGGAAATCCGCCGGCTCTCGCGCACCGAAGTGGCCGCGCTGGGTCCGCAGATCGACGGCGGCGGCAACGAGGCCGGCGACGGTACCGGTGCCGACGACCTGAGCCCGCCCGATACGGCCAATACGCTCGTGCCGACAAGCAAGAAGGCGAAAGCCGGCGCCCGGGCGAAGACCGTCAAGCGCAAACACTGAGCGCAGGCGGCAGGGTGGCGAGCGCTTTCGACCGCCTGACCGACCGCCGCCTGACTGCGCCGCGCCATCTGGCGCACAGCCGCAGTGGCCACCCCGGCAGCGTCCCCCACGCCCGCCCGCCGCATCTCTCCTCGTCTTACTCGCCAGTCCGCCCATCGGCTGGCTCAATCTTCCGCGTCATTCCCCTGCGCCTTGCGCGAGAGCGCCAGCTGGTACAGCGCGTCGGTCTTGGCACCGGTGATCGCCGCCGCCAGCTTGGCCGCGCGCTTGGCCGGCAGCTCGGCCAGCAGCAGATCCAGCGTGCGCACGGCCTGTGCGTCCACGGCGTCATCGCTATCTACACCGGCTTCGTCGCGGCGCACGCCTTCCACCACGATCACGAACTCCCCCTTGCCGCGCGACGCCTCGCCGGCCAGCCAGCCCGGCGCGTCCGCAGCCACCAGCACTGGCGTTTCCTCGAACAGCTTGGTCAGTTCGCGGCCGATCATCAGGCGCCGAGCGGGCAGGGCGGTGGCCAGCGCGGCCAGCGTCTCGCCAATCCGGTGCGGTGCCTCATAGATGACCCACGGATGGGCAAGCGTGGCCAACCCGGCAATGGCTTCGTCGCGCGCGCGCGCCTTGCCGGGCAGGAAGCCGACGAAAGTAAAACGGCCCTCGCCGTGCTCCAGCATGTCGCCGGCCACCGAGAGCGCCGTCACGGCCGCGCTGGGTCCGGGCAGCGGCACCACGCCGTGCCCGGCCGCGCGCACGGCCTCCACGAGCCGCGCGCCGGGATCGGAAATCCCCGGCGTGCCTGCATCGGAAACATAGGCGATGCGCTCGCCAGCCGCGAGTCGCGCGACAATGCGTTCAGCCGCCTCGCGCTCGTTGTGTTCGTGCACGGCCACCAGCGGACGGTGCAGCCCCACGCGGGTCAGCAGCTGGCCGGTATTGCGCGTGTCTTCGCAGGCAATGGCATCGACCAGGCCGAGCACATGGAGCGCGCGCAAGGACAGGTCCGCGACATTGCCGATCGGGGTGGCCACCACGTACAGGGTGCCAGTTGGATAGGTCTGGCCTGCGGCCAGCGAGTTCCAGTCAGCCATGCTTGAGAACTTCCTTTGAATCGTCCATTCAAAACCACCACGACGCAGGCAGGCGCGCACGCGGAAGACCAGGCGCTGGCCTGGCTCGAAGGGCGCGGGCTGACGCTGGTGGTTCGGAATTATCGCTGCAAAGCGGGCGAGATCGATCTGATCATGCGCGCGGCTGACCAGACACTGGTATTTGTCGAGGTACGCCAGCGGCGCGGCGGCGCGTTCGGCGGTGCCGCCGCGAGCGTGACGCGGACCAAGCAGCGCCGGCTGCTGGCGGCCGCCGAGCGCTATCTGCTGACCCTGGAGCGTATGCCGGCGTGCCGGTTCGACGTGGTGGCAATGGAGAGCGGCCGACTGGAATGGCTGCAAAACGCGTTCGATCTCGATGCGGCTGCGTCATAATGCGGCGGCAATACGAAACACCCGCAGCAAAGAAGGAAGGCCCACAGAGCCATGAGCATCGACAGTATCCAGCAGTATTTTCTGGACAGCGCCGACGTCGCGCGGCAGGCCGCGGAAACGATGGCGCCGCACATCGACGCCGCGGTAGAACGCGCGGTGGCGGCGCTGACCAGCGGCAACAAGATTCTCGCGTGCGGCAACGGCGGCTCGGCCGCCGATGCGCAGCATTTCGCGGCGGAGCTGATCGGCCGTTTCGAGCGTGAGCGGCCCGGCCTCGCGGCACTCGCGCTGACGACGGACAGTTCAATCCTGACCGCCATCGGCAACGACTACGATTTCAGGGTCGTGTTCTCGAAGCAGGTGGAGGCGCTCGGCCAGCCCGGCGACGTGCTGCTGGCGCTCTCGACGTCGGGCAACTCCGCCAACGTGATCGCCGCGATCGAGGCAGCCCACCAGCGCGACATGGCCGTGATCGCGCTGACCGGCCGGGGCGGCGGCGAGATCGGTACCATGCTCGGCGAGTTCGATATTCACCTGTGCGTGCCGAGCGACCGGACCGCGCGCGTGCAGGAGGTACACCGGTTGACGCTGCATTGCATATGCGACGGCATCGACGATGCGCTGCTGGGCGAGGCCTGAGGCGGCCCGCAGCCGTGGCGCACGCAGACTTATCCCGGGTTGTCCACAGAGCAGTCCACAGCCCGACGCTCTTTGTTCACTGCTTATCCACCGGATGGGTGCCAGTTATCCACCGGATACTCACAAATGCAGCATCGTTTGCTAGCGCTTGCTTTCTAGCTACCTCGCAGACCCATTGCCCTGAGCCAAGGACCGCATGAAGAACGTGCTTCTCCCGACCCACCTCTCTTCCTCCTCTTCCACCGCACCGGCACGCTTTGCGCGCACCGCCGTCACCGTCGCCGCGCTGCTGGTGGCCGCCACGCAGCTGGCGGGTTGCCTCCCGGTGATCGCCGCCGGAGCGGTTGCCGGTGGCGCGCTGATCGCCGCCGACCGCCGGCCCACGGGCACCCAGACGGTCGACCGTGGCCTGCAGCTCGAAATCGAGAACACTCTGAGCACACGCTATAGCGGCGGGCAGGCCAGCGTGAGCGTGACGGTGTTCAACCGCAAGGTGCTGCTGACCGGCGAGGCCAGCAACGATCAGGTCAAACAGCAGATCGAACAGTACGTGCGCAGCCTGCCGAACGCGCGTGAAGTCATCAACGAACTGCAGGTCACGTCGTCGCCAGGCTTCATGACCACCAGCAATGACGCGTACCTGACCAGCAAGGTCAAGACGCTGCTGGCAACGACCGACGGCGTGCCGGCGAACTCGATCAAGGTCACCACCGACAAGGGCGTCGTGTACCTGCTGGGCGTGGTCACCGCGTCCGAGGGCGACAAGGCGACCGATATCGCGCGCAATGCGAGCGGCGTGGTCAAGGTGGTGAAGGCGTTCGACTATGTAAGCGACGCCGAGCGCGCGCGCCTGGACGCCGCGGCAGCGGGCGGGCAGAGCACCACCACGGGCGACAGCCCGGTCGGCACCCCGGCCCCGGTGCAGTCCGTGCCCGGCGCCGCGCCGAACGCACCGGTCACCTCGGGCGCGCCGGCCAACACACCGGTGCCGGGCACGGTCAGCACGCCGGTCGGATCACCCGTGACGGTGCCGGCCGGCCGCAACCTGCCCTGACCGATGCGCGCGCCGCCGGTCGCCCTCCATTACGCCCGCGGTCGCGCGCCCATTTGCTACGGCGCTTTCGTTCGCGCCCTTGCTTGTGCGGCGGCGGCCTGCGCAGTCGCCTGCGCCTTGCCGAGGCTGGCGTTCGCGCAGCCGGCCGCGCCGGACTCCCGCACCACGGTCGGCGTGCAGGCCGAGCGCACGCTGCAGGCGCGCCAGCAGGCCGCCAGTTGCGCGGCCTGCCACGGTCCTGACGGCCGCGCGCCGGCGGGCAGCGTGATCCCCGCGCTGGCTGGCCGGCCGCAGGCGCAGATGGTCGAGCAGATGCTCGCATTCAAGAACGGCCAACGCGCAGGCACCGTCATGCCGCAGCTCGCGCGTGGCTATAGCGATGCCGAGATCGTCGCCATTGCGGCCTGGTTTGCCGAGCAGCGAGCTGAGGGGCCACCCATTGACCGATCCGGCGGGCAACCCGAAACGCCCCAGATCGAACGGAAATAGCGCGATGCAACGACGAACGTTTCTCGGTGCGCTCTCCGGCGCCGCTGCGCTGGGTACGGTCGGCATGCTGGCGCCGCGGCACGCCCGCGCGGCCGCGCCCGCGAAGGTGGTGGTCATTGGCGGCGGCTACGGCGGCGCGACCGCCGCGCGCTATCTGCGGACGTGGAGCGACAACGCAATCGAAGTTACGCTGGTGGAGCCCGACGCCACGTTCGTATCGTGCCCGCTGTCCAATCTGGTCATCGCCGGCCTGCGCGGCATGGCGGATATCACACGGTCCTACGACGCACTGGCGAGCCGCCATGGCGTGCGCATCGTGCGCGATACCGCCACCGCCATCGACGCCACGCGCCGCACCGTGCGACTGGCCAGCGGCACCACACTGCCCTACGACCGCTTGGTACTTTCGCCGGGTGTGGAGATGCAGACCGGCGCGATCGCGGGCCTTGCACGGCCCGGCGGCGACCAGATCCTGCACGCCTGGAAGGCCGGTCCGCAAACCGAGGCGCTGGCGCGGCAGCTAGCGGCCATGCGCGATGGCGGCACCTTCGCCATCACCGTGCCGCCGGCGCCATACCGCTGCCCGCCCGGGCCGTACGAGCGCGCCAGCCTGGTGGCCGACTACCTCAAGCGCCACAAGCCGCGCAGCAAGGTACTGATCCTCGACGCCAATCCCGACATCACGTCCAAGGGCGCCCTGTTCCGGCAGGTCTGGCAGACGCGCTACGCGGGCATGATCGAGTACCGGCCGCAGTACGAGACGGCGGACGTCGATCCGGCCACCCGAACGCTCAAGTTCGACGTGCAGGACGACGAGACCGCCGACGTGATCAACCTGCTGCCGCCCCAGCGCGCGGGCGCGATTGCCGTCGCCACCGGCCTGGCCACGGCCAACGGCCGCTGGTGCGAGGTGGACTTCATGACGATGGAGTCGCGCGCGGTGCCCAATATCCATGTCATTGGCGATGCGATCCAGATCGCGCCCCTGATGCCGAAGTCCGGCCATATGGCCAACCAGCACGGCAAAGTGGCTGCGGCGGCCATCATCGCGCTGCTGTCGGGGCGGCCGCCCAACCCGGTGCCGCTCTATAACAACACTTGCTACAGCTTCACCTCGGCCGAAGAGGCCGTCCATATCGCAAGCGTGCACCGCTACGACGCCACGCAGAAAACCATGGTGACGGTGCCCGGCTCAGGTGGACTCTCGTCCGCGCCGAGCGAACTCGAGGGCCGCTATGCCCAGGCCTGGGCGCAGGGCATCTGGACCGACATGCTCGGCTGAAGTCCCATTCTTGAGGCAAAATAGCGGACTGGCCGCTTATGCCCGGGGAACATCGGGCACCGCCCCGCTTTTGGTGATCTATATGCAGGTGGCCAACACGCGCCGCGCCGGCACCCGCCGGGTTGCAGTGCCCTTGCCGTCCCCACGGCTTACGAGTTTGGAGCCATAAGAAATGAAGCAGTTCGTAATCGCAACGCTGATGCTGGCGGCAGCCGCGTCGGCACACGCCGTCGATGCCGCCAAGGCACAGGACATCGCCAGCAAGAACGCCTGCATGGGTTGCCATCAGGTGGACAAGAAGCTGGTCGGTCCGTCGTTCAAGGATGTGGCCGCCAAGTACAAGGGCGACAAGGGTGCGCTGGCCAAGCTGACCGCCAAGGTCAAGAACGGTGGCGCGGGCGTCTGGGGCCCGGTGCCGATGCCCGCCAACGCGGGTGTCAGCGACGCCGACATCAAGACCGTGGTCGAGTGGGTCCTCGCGGGCGCGCCGGCCAAGTAAGACAGATCACACAGCAGTAGCGGCGGCGGTCCCCACCACACGACAGTGGTGACTGCCGCTGGCAGCAAGACGTGAACACACAAGACGTGAACGAGACGGGTAGCAGACGAGACATGAATCAGAAACGACGAGACGTCCTGCGGGTCACCGCCGTGCTGTCGCTGATGGCCGCCACCGGCCTGATCAGCGAGGCGCAGGCCGCGGAGTGGAACAAGACCGCCTTTGACGGCAAGAGCGTGGCCGATGTGATCAAGGCGCTCGGCGGCACCGGGACGGAGAAATCTGGCTCGATCACGTTCACGGCACCCGATATCGCCGAGAACGGCGCCGTGGTACCCGTGGCGGTGACGAGCACGATCCCGGATACCGAGCAGATCGCCATCCTCGTGGAAAAGAATCCGTTCACGCTGGCCGCGGACTTCAAGATCCCGGCGGGCACCGAGCCGTTCGTTTCCACGCGCGTGAAGATGGGCCAGACCTCGATCGTGTACGCGGCGGTCAAGGCAGGCGGCAAGTGGTACGTGGCGCAGAAAGAGATCAAGGTCACGCTCGGCGGCTGCGGCGGCTGATCCTGACCACCTGATCTTCAAAAATTCCCCCGCGCATTCCACGACCAGCAGGAGAGACAGAACATGGCAGATCCGATGCGCGTCCGCGCCACCGAAAACGGTGGTGTCGTTGACGTCAAGATTCTGATGAAGCACGACATGGAGACCGGCCAGCGCAAGGATGCGAACGGCAAGACCGTTCCGGCCTGGCATATCCAGACCGTGGTGGCCCAGTGCAATGGCCGCGAAGTATTCAACGCGCAGTTCGGCACGGCGGTGTCGAAGGATCCGTTCCTGAATTTCAAGTTCAAGGGCGGCGCCAAGGGCGACAAGGTCACCGTGACCTGGGTCGACAACCGCGGCGACAAGCGTACCGACGAAGCGACCATCGCCTGAGGCGGCGTTCGCGGACCAGCAAACCAGCAGACAGGAAGGAACGCAGCATGCGGCGAGCATTCTTCAAGGCCACCGCGGCACTCGCCGCGGCGGGCCTGACCGCGAAGGCGATGGCGCAAGGCAGTCCGGCGGCGCAGGCCAGGGGCGGCAAGCAGGTCAAGGTGGTCTATCAGATGTCCGAGGGGCTCGACCAGGCCGTTCGCATGATGAGCAACCTGCGCAACCATCTGAATGGCGCGCCGGGCACCAAGATCGTGGTGGTGGCGTTCGGCTATGGCATCGACTTCCTGCTGGAAGGTGCAAAGGATGGACGCGGCAATACGTTCGACGCACCCGTCGCCGCGCTGGCCGCCGATGGCGTGGAGTTTCGCGCGTGCGGCAATACGCTGACCGCACGTCGCATCTCGCCGACGAGCCTGCTGCTGGAGGCCAAGGTGGTGCCCGCGGGCGTGGTGGAAGTGGCCAACCTGCAGTTCAACGAAGGGTACGCGTACATCAAGCCCTGACGATCCGTACTGCCTTGTCAGTACGCTCAGTCCAGTACGTCTAAAAGAATTCGACGATGCGGGAGCCACCGCAGCGCGAGGAGAAGTCCCCATGCAACATCATCGACGTCGCCATGGCGCGGCGCTACTGGCGACCGCTGTCACCGTCGCGACCGTAGCCGCCACCGTGGCCACCCTCCCCGCGCAGGCGCAGGGCAGCACCGCCGAAGAACTCGCGAAGTATCGCCAGATGCTGGCCGAGGGCAATCCCGCCGAACTGTGGGAAGCCGCTGGCGAAGAGTTGTGGAAGAAGCCCGCCGGTCCGAAGAACGTCTCGCTCGAGCAGTGCGATCTCGGCAAGGGCCCCGGCGTGACCAAGGGTGCCTATGCCGAACTGCCGCGCTACTTCAAGGATGCGGGCAAGGTGATGGACCTCGAGCAGCGCCTGGCCTGGTGCCGCGTGACGCTGCAAGGTCTGACGCCCGCGCAGGCGACCGCGAATCCGTTCTCGTCGCCCGGCAAGTCGTCCGATATCGAGCGGCTGGTGGCGTTCCTCGCCGGCGAGTCGCGCGGCATCAAGGTCAACGTCCAGCTCAATACGCCCGAAGAGAAGCATGTGTATGCGCTCGGCCAGAAGATGTTCTTCTACCGTGGCGGCGCCTATGACTTCGCCTGTGCCACGTGCCATGCCGTGGACGGCCAGCGCATTCGACTGCAGGACCTGCCGAACCTGCTGCACGCGAGTGGCGCGCAGGCGGCCTACACGACGTGGCCCGCCTATCGCGTCTCGCAGGGCGAGGTTCGCACCATGCAGCACCGCCTGTACGACTGCCTGCGCCAGCAGCGCTTTCCCGAACCCGACTACGGTTCCGACGTGATCACCGCCTTGACGATGTTCCTCGCGAAGAACGCCAACGGTGGCACGTACGACGGTCCGAACCTGAAGCGCTGAGGCGGGAGAGCCAACATGAATCGAATCCATGCATGGATGCTGACGACCGCCGTGGCCACGGCGGCGGGCATTGCTACGCCGGCGCTCGCACAGGATGCGCGCCCCGCCGCCAAACCTGCAGCCAAGGCTGCCGCGCCCGCCGCTGAAGTCAGCACGGTGGGCGACGGCGAACTGAAGAAACTCATCGCGCTGTCGTTCCACTCGAAGGGACCGGCCACGCTGGATGGCGTGCTGCAGCAGGACGCCACGCAGCAGGCGTGCAGCCAGTATCCGGACCGCACGCATGTGCCGGAAGCGGTTGCGAAGAAGATCGAGGCCGCCGAGATCAAGCAGGTGAAGTATCCTGCCGACGGCAAGTACCTCGGTGATTGGAAGGAAGGCGAGAAGATCGCGCAGAACGGCCGTGGTATGCAGTTCTCCGATCCGGTCGGCGGCGTCAACGGCGCCAACTGCTACGCGTGCCATCAGCTGACCAAGGCCGAGATCTCGTTCGGCAATATCGGCCCGTCGCTGTATCAATACGGCAAGCTGCGCGGCAACTCGCAGGCGGTAATCCAGTACACGTGGGGCAAGATCTGGGACTCGAACGCGTTCAGCGCGTGCTCCAACATGCCGCGCTTCGGGCACAAGGGTATCCTCACCGAGCAGCAGATCCGCGACGTGATGGCGCTGCTGCTGGACCCGGCTTCGCCGGTCAACCAGTAAGCACGATGCGCGCGCGCCGGTTGTTCCTCGCTTTTGCACTTGCGGCCGGCCTCGTGTCCGCTGCGAGCACCGCCGCCGCAGCCGAAGTCGGCGACGTCATCGCGTTGCCCATGGTGCAACTGCTCGACGGCCGCAGCGTGCCGCCGTCGCAGTGGGCCGGCAAACCGCTTGTGATCGAAGTGTGGGCGTCGTGGTGCCCGTTCTGCGCGCTGCAGAACCCGCGTCTGCAGGCGCTGTACGAGCGCACGCATGAGGCCGGGCTGCAGGTGCTGACCATCAGCATCGACAAGGAGCCCAAGGTCGCGGCGGATTATCTGAAGCAGCGCGGCTATACGTTCCCGGCCACGATGGACTCGCCCGCGCTGCGCAACGCGCTTGGGCCGCGCAAGGGTCTGCCCGAACTGTATGTGCTGGACGGGCACGGACGCGTGGTGCAGAAAGAGCTCGGCGAGATGCTCGACGACGACGTCGCCGCGCTCGCGCGCTACGCAAAGTAGGCCGCTCGTCATGAATCGTCGCGAGTTTCTCCAGATGCTGGCCATCGCGGGCGCCGGCGGCATGTCGTTCCCCGCGACCGACGCCCACGCCGCGAAGGCTGTGGATAACCTGTACGACGTGCCGCGCTTCGGCAACGTGCATCTGCTGCACTACACCGACTGCCACGCCCAGCTGCGCCCGATCCATTTTCGCGAACCCAACGTCAACCTCGGTGTTGGCCCATGGGCGGGCAAGCCACCGCATCTGGTCGGCGAGGCATTTCTGCGCGCGTACAAGATCGAATCCGGCAGCGCCGCGGCGCATGCGTTCACGTATCTGAACTTCACCGAAGCGGCACGCCGTTATGGCAAGGTCGGCGGGTTTGCCCATCTGTCCACGCTGGTCCAGCGCATGAAGGCGAGCCGGCCGGGCGCGCTGCTGCTCGACGGCGGCGATACGTGGCAGGGTTCCGCGACCGCGCTCTGGACGAAAGGGCAGGACATGATCG
The DNA here is from genome assembly GCF_914271485.1 of Cupriavidus pampae. Classification (GTDB taxonomy): domain Bacteria; phylum Pseudomonadota; class Gammaproteobacteria; order Burkholderiales; family Burkholderiaceae; genus Cupriavidus; species Cupriavidus pampae. The sequence continues at coordinate 49,344 of NZ_CAJZAG010000006.1, read as the reverse complement.
ATGCCGCGCTGCTGCTCGGCGTCGATGTCATGACCGCGCATTGGGAAATGACGCTCGGCGCCGAACGCGTGCGCGAGGTCGTGGACAAGGATTTCAAGGGACGCGTCGCCTTCGTCGCGCAGAACATCAAGACCAGCGATTTCGGCGATCCGGTGTTCGACGCCTATACGATGCGCGAGATGAACGGTGTGCCCGTCGCGATCATCGGGCAGGCGTTTCCGTACACGCCCATCGCCAATCCGCGCTACTTCGTGCCCGACTGGACGTTTGGTATCCAGGAGGAAAACCTGCAGCAGGTCATCGACGAGGCGCGCGGCAAGGGCGCGCAGGTCGTGGTGCTGCTGTCGCATAACGGTATGGATGTCGACCTGAAGCTCGCCTCGCGTGTGCGCGGGCTCGACGCGATTCTCGGCGGCCACACGCACGACGGCGTACCGGCACCGGTGCATGTGCGCAACGCGGGCGGCACCACGCTCGTGACCAACGCGGGTTCGAATGGCAAGTTCCTCGGTGTGCTCGACTTCGACGTGCGCAATGGCCGCGTAGCGGATTTCCGCTACAAGCTGCTGCCGGTGTTCGCCAACTTCCTGCCGGCCGACCCCGAGATGAACCGGCTGATCACCCGCGTGCGCGCGCCGTACGAACGCCAGCTCGGCGAAGTCCTCGCGGTCAACCGCGGTCTGCTCTATCGACGCGGCAACTTCAACGGCACGTTCGACCAGTTGATCCTTGATGGCCTGATGGCAGTACAGGACGCGGAAATCGCGTTCTCGCCGGGCTTCCGCTGGGGCACCTCGCTGCTGCCAGGCGAGGCGATCACGATGGAAGCGCTGATGGACCAGACGGCCATCACGTACCCCCACACGACCGTGACGCCGATGACCGGCGATACGATCAAAACCGTGCTCGAGGACGTGGCGGACAACCTGTTCAACCCCGATCCCTATATGCAGCAGGGCGGTGATATGGTGCGCGTCGGCGGCCTGCAGTACACGATCGACCCGGACCAGACCATCGGCCACCGCATCACGGACATGCGCCTGCACGGCAAGCCGCTCGACGCCGCCAAAACCTACAAGGTCGCCGGCTGGGCCCCCGTCTCCGAAGAAGCGCGCGAGGCCGGCGGCCCCCCGATCTGGGACGTCATGGCCCAATGGCTACGCACCAGCAAGGAAGTCTCGGCCCGCCCGCTGAACGTACCCAAGGTGGTCGGCATGGACGGGAATGCGGGCATAGCGCCGGCCTAAGCTCGGACGAAAATGCCCCGAAAATCCACGGTCGTGCGCCTACAACGGCCCGATTGAAAGTCCAAAAGGTTTTCAGCTACAATCGTTCGCCATGGGCCGATAGCTCAGCTGGGAGAGCGCTGCGTTCGCAATGCAGAGGTCGGGAGTTCGATCCTCCTTCGGTCCACCATCTTCAAAAGGCCAGAGCTTCTCTGGCCTTTTTCGTTTCTGCCCCAAACAGTTGTCCGCTCACACCCCGTCGTAGTCCGTCGCACCACGGACGCTCCCCTGACGCACGCTCACCACGTACTCCAGCACGCTCGTTCGCCCATCAAGTTCGCGCTTGAGCCCCTTGCTCTCGGCTTCGAGTCGACCGCAATCTTCACCCGCGCGCATCAACCCCGTGGCCAGGCGAAAAACCATCACGGCGAACATGCCGGCGGCGAGCCATCCTGCCCCGAGCAGCGCCAGCTCCGACCACGGCGCGTCTGGACGATAGGCCGCGACAAGGCTGGCGATACCCGGTATCAATCCAAGTACGCCATACAGATGAGCGACGAGGTTGGAAGCGCGCGTGGCAGGCAAGGCTTTATCCCCAGAAGACGGAAGTGTTCGCAGCCATCCTATGGCACTTGCCCGCCGTGCTGGTGTGTCAACTTGTTAAATCTGCGTAGTACTGCAAACCACTGTCGACATTCGCAGACACTCACGGAAAATTAAGCGCGTTACGATTTTCAAGCAGTCTTTCCAATGCAGGAATCCGCAATCGCTCGATTTCCCTTGGTTCGAATTTCGTCAGGCCACCGGCGTAGGTTCTGCCGCTGCCCGTGTGGGTATTCCCATTGAGCCAAGCGACCAGCGCGTACATGACCTCTGGCGCCAGTGGCTCGCGCGGATACAGGCCGTGGGCGATATTGATATGTCGCGCGCCGCACGTGTTGACGGTGAACTGCGGCGGCCGGCGGGCCATGTACGTACAGAGGATCGGTGCCGGGGCCTTGAGGGCGACGGACCACCACGCCTTGCGGTGCGTCGCGATATAGCCCTCGTGCGCGCCGTGCTGGCGGGCCCATGACAGGAACGCGTCAATGCGCTGGCGTTCCTCGTGCGTGAAGCCATCGAGCCCCGCAGGAAGATCAATCACGCTACGCAATACACCCGCCGTACGCAGATGCGCGCCGGCCCGGATCAGATCCATCGCCTTCGTCACCGTCGCGAACTTGACGCACGCGGGCAAGTCACGCGCATGATCGCCAGCGATCCAGATGTCATTGGCGCCCGTCACCTGCCCGCGGTGCACGCGGAACAGTTCGCCGAGTTCGATCTCGCCCGCCTGGCACGCGGGTGCCGGGCGTGCGATGGCCGACCACTTGTGCGCGGTCTGCAGCGTGGTGCGGGCAATCGACGTGCCGCCCTCGAGGTGCCCCAGCTCGGGCAGCGCGTCGACCGCATGCACGGTAACTGGCTCGGCGCGCTCACCGACACGAAAGCACGTGATCGCCGCCGTGGTCGCCGTACCCGGAAACGCTTCGACGGTCGGCGCCAACACGTGCAGCGCGGTACCACCGAGTTGCTCGATCAGCAGCTTCCGTAGTGCTGAGCCATAGTTCACGTCCATCCATTCGGCCGACGTCACGAACGCGCCCACGTCCCCCTCGCGCGCAAGCAGGCGCGTCTGCAGGAAGAAATGCAGATGCAGGCCAGCGAGCGCGCTCGCCTTGATGCCGAGCGCGGCAAAGCCTTTGGCGTACCAAGCCTTCCAGTCCTCGCCGATCTCATGATGGCGCACATAAGGCGGATTGCCGATAAACGCGGTCATGCCCGCAACGCATGGCAGCGTCACCTTGCGGTAATCCTCGACCAGTACGCGCACGCGTCCCCCCAGACCGCACACCGCCACGTTCGCGCGCAGCATCAGCGCGGCGAACGGATCCATCTCCACGGCGACGAGCTCGGCGTCGGGAAACATCCGACCCGCGGCCAGAATGAAACGCCCCGAGCCGGACCCCGGATCGACGATGCGCACGGGCGCGCCTTGCGTGGCCAGCCATTCCACCATCGCGTCGACGATCGGTTGCGGGGTATAGACCGCGCCTGTGGCGCGGCGGTCGTCGGCCGAGCGAATGGCGGTAAACGCCTCGCCGAGCGGGTCCGCGCCGCGCAGGATCTGCCGGCGCAGCGAGTGCACGGTCTGGTTATCCACAGGCTCCCCCGCGGCGGAAGCGCCTTCGATCAGGCGTCGTTCGGTCGCGGACAGGCTGTCTGCATCGCCAATGAGCGCGAGGCACACGGAGATCAACGCATCTTCTTCTGGCGACATAGCGGAGAAAGAGAGCCCAGCACTCAATATAGGCACCACGGCGGCTCCGCGCGACTGGAACAACGCATGACAGGCATGGCATGCTAGTAACGTTGTCGCTTGCCGAATCCCTCGCCACCCTGAACCATCGATCCATGACCGTCAGCCCCACCGATGCCGCCACGCCAGATGCCGTGCTGGAAGCCCGCCATGTCGCTGGTCGCCGCAGCACGCTGGTCAGCGTAGTCGTCAACATCGTCCTGACCATCGTGCAGGCCGTGATCGGCGTGGTCGCCGGCTCGCAGGCGCTGATCGCCGACGCCGCGCACTCGCTGTCGGACCTGGTCTCGGACTTCGTGGTGCTGGTCGCGGGCCATCACAGCCGCAAGGACGCCGATCTCGATCACCCGTATGGCCATCAGCGCTTCGAGACGGCGGCGTCGCTGGCGCTGGGCGCGCTGCTGCTGGCCGTCGGCGTCGGCATGCTCTGGAGCGCGATCCAGAAAATCGAACATCCGGAATCGGTGCAGCCGGTCAAGCTCGTGGCGCTATGGGTGGCCATCGGCGCGCTGATCGGCAAGGAACTGCTGTTCCGCTACATGCTGCGCGTAGCCGAACGCGTGCGCTCGAGCATGCTGGTCGCCAATGCCTGGCACGCACGCTCGGACGCGGCCTCATCGCTGGTGGTCGCGCTCGGTATCGGCGGCAACCTGCTCGGCTATCACATCCTTGATCCCGTGGCCGCGATCGTGGTCGGACTGATGGTGGCGCGCATGGGCCTGCTGTTTGGCTGGAATGCGCTCGGCGATCTGATGGATCGCGCGGCCGACGACGCCACGGTGGAGGCGCTACGGCAAACCATGCTGGAAACGCCCGGCGTGCTCGGGCTGCATGACCTCAAGACGCGCAAGATGGGGGACATGATCCTGGTCGATGTGCATCTCGACATCCAGGCGGACCTGACCGTGGAAGAGGGCCACGCGATTGCCGTGGCCGCGCGCGAACGCGCGATGCAGCGCGACGACGTGCTCAACGTGATGACGCACGTCGATCCGGTGCGCAGGGAGCAGGGCCGCTCCGCGCGCTCAGCGTAAATCCGCGCGACGATACAGACTCAACCCCACCGCCAGAAACGCCAGCATCCCCGCGCAACTGCGATTGATCCATGTCAGCGTGCGCGCGGAAAGGGTACGCACCGCATGGCGGCCGCCGAGCGCGTAAATCGTCATCACGATCAGGTTGATCGTCGCACTGATCAGTGCCAGCACCGTGTACTGCAGCGCAATCGGCCCGTCCGCGTGCACGAACTGCGGCAGGAACGCCGAGACGAACAGCAGTGCCTTGGGATTTGAGAGCGCCACGAACAACGCGCGCAGAAACGCCGCGCGGCCGCTGGCGGAAGCCTCGTCGCGCTCGGCCACGAGCGCATGCGTCGGCGAACGCCAGATGACCCACGCGAGGTACAGCAGGTACACCGCGCCGAGCCACTTGATGGCTTCGAACAACCGCTCCGAGGCCAGCAACAGCGCGCCCAGGCCGCAGCCGACCGTACCAATCAGGATGAGATCGGCGAGCACGGCACCGGCCATGCCGCACGCGGCTACGCGCATGCCACGCGTCGCGCCGTTGTTGAGGGCCAGCAGCACGGTGGGGCCCGGCGTGGCGATGACCGCCGAGACAGCCATCGTGTAGAGCAGCAGTGTGGTCGTATCCATCGATCGAGTCCGGCTGAAAACGAGAACCGACAGTGTGCCCGCTTCCATGCTCTTGCGCATCCATCACCGAACCACGTAGCTGTGGAAAACCACGGGAAAACCCTGTGCCCTGGCTGGGGGCCCATCAAGGGATGCACTGTGGAACGTATACGAACAACTCGGGCACCCGCGACGTATACGTAAAAGTGCCTGTGGATGAATCGACGTATACGCACAACGTTGCCCATACGGTTATCTGCGCGCCAACTCACTGATCCGAAAGAGAAAATCGCGGTTATCCACGGCGCGAAGCGTGTGTTAACTACTACTACTATTTTTGTATACGTAAACAATGCAGTAAACGTATACAGAGAGCGTTGCCGGAAGCGCAAAGATTTCCACAACTGCGCAACGCTCACACCAGAAAGCCCGGCTTAGCGCGGCACCTCGAAGGCCTTGCGTGCACGCAGCGCTTCCGCGCGCGTCGAGCAGCCTTCCACGTGATCGTTGACCAGGCCCATGGCCTGCATCAACGCATACATCGTGGTGGGTCCGACAAACTTCCAGCCACGCTTCTTGAGGTCCTTCGACAGCGCGATGGACTCGGGCGACGTGGTCATGGTCGCCAACGCGTCGGGCGTGATTTTCTTGGGACGAGTCGCAGGCTTGGGTTCGAAGCGCCAGAAGTAGGCGGCGAGCGAGGGTTCGGTCTCGAGCAACTCCAACGCGCGCTGGGCGTTGTTGATGGCCGCCTCGATCTTGCCGCGATGGCGCACGATGCCGGCATCGCCGAGCAGGCGCTCGACGTCGCGCTCGTTGAAGCGCGCCACCTTGTTGACATCGAAATTGGCGAAGGCCTTGCGGAAGGCCTCGCGCTTGCGCAGGATCGTCAGCCAGCTCAGGCCGGACTGAAAGCCCTCGAGGCAGATCTTTTCGAACAGGCGCCGGTCATCGTCGACCGGAAAGCCCCATTCGTTGTCGTGATAGTGGCAGTAATCCTCGATGGTGCCGCACCAGCTGCACCGCTCGCGTACCACGTGGTTGGGTTGGGTCATGGCATACGTTCCGCGGGAAGAGTGGTGAATATACCCGCTCTCTCCCCGCGGCAGCGCGCCCGTTGCAGGCGCGCCCGGTCTTCAATCAGAAGACCGGAAATAGCCAATCAGTTGATCGGCTTGCCGGTACGATCGTGCATGAACAGCAGCGCGACAAAGCTCAGCGCCGCTGCGGCAATCGCGTAGTAGGCCGGCGCATGCTTGTCGCCGCTCGACTGGATCAGCCACGTGACGATCAGCGGCGAGAAGCCGCCGAAGATCGTCACGGCGAAGTTGTAGGCGAGCGACAGGCCCGTGGAACGCACGTCAGTCGGGAACTGCTCCGCCAGCACGGCCGGCGCGGGACCCGTGAAGGCCGCGAGCAGGATGCCCAGAATGATCTGCACCTGCAGCAGCGTGCTGGTGGTCGGCGACACGTTGAGCCAGTGGAACAGCGGATACGCGAGCACGCCAATGGCCAGTGCCACCGTGCCGAGCATGCGCTTGCGGCCGACGCGATCGGACAGCATACCCATCAGCGGGCACAGCACCAGGATGATCGCACCGCAGATCGCGGTCGATTCGAACGTCGCGCCCAGCGGCAGACCAAGCTGCTGCTTGGCGTAGGACGGCATGTAGAACACCAGCACGTACGTGCAGACGGTCCACAGCACAGTCACGCCAAGGCCCGCCACGACTTCGCGCGGATGGTCGCGCAGCACCTGCGACAGCGGCGAGAACTTGACGTTGGCGGCAGCGCGTTCGGCCTGACGTGCCTCGAACTCGGGCGGCTCTTCCAGCTGCGAGCGGATATACATGCCCACCGGCGCGATCAGCAGACCGAACAGGAACGGAATGCGCCAGCCCCAGGCATCCACCTGCGCCGGCTCCAGACCGTTGATGACCAGCGCGCCCATGGCGGCGCCGAGCATGAACGAGATCCCCTGGCTGGCCTGCTGCCAGCTCGCATAGGCGCCGCGCTCCTTGTCGGGCGCATGTTCGATCAGGAACGCGGTGGCGCCACCGACCTCGCCGCCGGCGGAGAAGCCCTGAATCAGGCGTGCGAGCACGATCAGCGCAGGCGCCCACGGGCCGATGGTCGCGTAGGTCGGCGTCAGGCCAATGATCGCGGTGCCAAGGGCCATCAGCAGGATGGTCAGCGTGAGGGCCGCCTTGCGGCCGACGCGGTCGGCGTAGACGCCGAGCACGATCGCACCCACGGGACGCATCACAAAGCCGACGCCGAACGTCGCCACCGTCAGCAGGAACGACGTGATGTCATTGCCGGTGGGGAAGAACAGTCGCGCGATGATGACCGCGAAGAAGCTGTAGACCGTGAAGTCGAACCATTCGAGGCCATTGCCGATAGTGGCGGCAATGATCGTTTTTCGTCGTTTGGCGGCAGAAGGAGGGGAGTATTGCGTGGCAGTGGCTTGCATGAATGTTTTGGGAATCGTTTGTGCCGGCTGTGTGCCGATGTGGAAGCACGTCATGGCTCTGACGGCTCCGGGCATTGCCCGCCGTCATATTAAGCGATCCCTTACATAACCCCTAAGCCCGGAGGGTCAGCCCGGGTGATGTGGCTTGTGCGTGCTGTCGACCGATGGGGCAGCTGACGCTGAAGCCGATACGGCCGTGGAGCCGCGTCCCGTCTGGGGCGATTGACGGCCGTGCGGCCGCCGACGCGTGAACCACAACCACACCGCGCTCGCGAGCCAGCCGGTGACGAAGACGGTATCGCCCGCGTGATTGAACAGCACCGCCGCCGACGGTGCATTGCCGAACAGGATGTTCAGGATTTCAGCGGGCAGGCGCGCGACGATCCACAGCAGGACCGCCGGTCCGCTGCCGTAGACACCTGCTTGCCACCACAGCGCGTGGGGCAGGGTCGGGTCGTGGGAAGTGCGCTTTGCCACAGTCGTGATGGTCGGGAAACAGGTTGCAAGACGCGCCGGAGGAGCCTTCCACGCGTTGCCGGGCGGTGCGTATTCGTCATCTCGCCGCCCTGTCTGCATCATAGGCCGATTCCGATAAATCCGGCCGAGCCGGTGACGTGTCGCGCATCTGTGTGTGTGCGATCACCCACGCTCTCCGCCCCCCACAGTGTCGCGACGTTCTTCAATTTTTTTGCATGACCTCTTCGCATTTGCGTCCGTTCATGCGTGCCCAGATTGTCCACACTCAAGGCATCGAAGAATGCTTTTGAAGGGTGCAACATGCTTCCTGCCATTTATGTTTCGCACGGTTCCCCCATGCTGGCCATTGACCCGGGCCCGTCCGGGGCCGCGTTGAACGCGCTCGGCGACCGCCTCCGCGCGCTCGCGCCGAAGGGCATCGTGGTGATTTCCGCACATTGGATCTACAGCACGCTGGCCGTCAGCACGCGCGAGCGTCAGGAAGCCTGGCACGACTTCGGCGGATTTCCGCGCGAGTTGTACGCGCTGCGCTACGACGCGCCGGGGTCGCCCACGCTGGCCACGCGCGTCAAGCAGGCGCTCGAGACCGCAAAGGTGCCCGGCGTCTGCTACGTGGCCGAGGACAGCGATCGCACGCTCGACCATGGCGCGTGGATGCCGCTGCGGCATTTCTTTCCCGATGCGGACGTGCCGGTGATCCAGCTCGCGTTGAATCCGTACCTGCCGCCCGCGCGCCAGATCGAGATCGGTCGCGCACTGGCGCCGCTGCGCGAGGAAGGCTACCTCGTCATGGGCTCCGGCAGCTTCACGCACAACCTCGAGGAAGTGTTCGGCGGCGCGCGACCGGTACAGCACGGCACCGCAGTGGCGCCGTACGTGGACGCGTTCCGTGGCTGGATGCTGTCGGCGCTCGATCAGGCGCTTGCTACAGGCGACACGAGTCTGATCGCCGACTATCGCGAGCAGGCGCCGTACGCGCGCCGCGCACATCCGACCGACGAGCATTTGCTGCCGTTCTATGTGGCGCTGGGCGCCGCGCTCGGGCCTGAGCCCGAAGGTACGGCGGCCGGCGCGCGCGTGGACCGCGTGGCCGACGACGTGACCTACGGCGTGCTGGCGATGGATACGTTTGTGTTCGAGGGCATGGGCGCTGGCGCCACTGTGGCCACGTGAGCTATCGCGTGCCCGCGGCCGGCGCCGCGACGAGGTAACGCCTGGCGGCGCGCGCGCCGAACAGCGCGATCCACCCCATGGTCAGCGCCACCAGCGCCAGACCCGCGCGCAGATTGGTCAGATGCGCGGCGCCGCCGATCAAGACCGGCCCCATCAGCAGTCCCACGTAGGCGAAGCGCGCCACGCGCGCGATGGCCTCGGCCGGCGCCACGCCGGGCAGCCTTGAGGCCGCCACGAAGAAGATCGGCACCATATTCGCGGCCCCAAGCCCCATCAGGCAAAAGCCACCCAGCGCTGCAACGGGTACGGGCAGCAGCAGCGCTATCACGATGCCGGCAAAGCCGGTCCAGGCGCTGGCCGTGAGCGTCGGTCCGTCGCCGAGCCGCGCGCGCAGCCAGTCGCCGCCAAAGCGGCCGCACGCCATGCCACCCGAGAACGCCGCGTAGCCGAAGCTGACCCAGTCGGTCGGCGCCGCCGTCACGTCGCGCATGTACACGCTGGTCCAGTCGTACATCGCGCCTTCGCCGATCAGTCCGAGAAACGCCATCAGGCCGAGCAGCCAGAGTGCGCGCGTCGCATGTTCGCGGTGGTGCGCCGCCGACGGGAGCACCGGATGATCGGCCAGCAATCCCGGGTGGGCACCCACTGACACCGCAGCGGTGAGTACGGCCATCATCACCGCGTGGGCCAGCGGCGCCACGCCGAGCGATAGCATCAGTCCGCCAAACGCGGCCCCGGCCATGCCGCCGAGGCTGAACATGCCGTGCAGTGCCGACATCACCGGCCGCGTGCGGCTGGCTTCCACGGTGGCGGCCTGCGCGTTCATGCCAACGTCGAAGCCGGCATTGCACATGCCGAACATCAGGAGCGCCGGCAGCAGCAGCACGAACGACGGCATGGCGAGGATGGCGATGGTTGCTACCGCGTAGAAAAGCCCGCTGAGCATCGAGGCGCGCGCGCTACCGACGCGTCCCACCCAGCGGCCGACCGGGCCCATCGCGAGGATGGCGCCGCCGGCGACAGCGAGCATCGCGAACGACAGCATCGCGTCAGACAATTCGAAGCGAGCCTTGATGGTAGGGATATGCACGCCCCACGTGGCAAAGGTCGCGCCGTTGACGAAGAACAGCGCCATGGTGCCGCGCGTGGCGCGGGCCACGGTGCGTGGGGAGGGGGCATCGTGCGATGCGTTGGGAGAAGCGGAAACGGGAGTGGTCGAATCTGAGAGGTGTTCGGACATCGGATGCAAGGCTTGAGACGAACTGCATGGTCTCACATCGCAGGGCTGGCGGCCGCGCGACGGCTGCCTCGGAGGGTGGATTATCCGCGCACCGGACCGCGCCGGCGCAGAGCGAAGCCAAACGCGGCCAGACCCGCGAACGCCAGCAACACCATCGACCACAGCATCAGCCAATACCCGCCGGCCGCGCGCCACATCAGCGCGCCGAGCCAGGGCGCCACCGCCTGCGCCAGCAGCACCGGCGTCATCATCAGCCCGTTGAGCGTGGCGTAGTGATGCCGCGAGATCAGCTCGGGCATCGCCATCGCGCGCAGCATCGTGTTGACGCCATTCGCGCAACCATAGAGCACCGCGGCCAGCATCAGCCACCAGCCCTTGCCGAGCGCCAGGCAGGCCAGACCAATACCGAGCACCGCGTAGGTAGGTAGCGAGAGCCGGATCGGCTGCCGCACCGGCCAACGCGTCATGACGAGCCGGCCCGCCACCTGTGCGGGACCGATCAGCGCGGCCACCACGAGCTGCTCCGCCAGCGGCAGGCCCTTCTCGCTGAGCATCGGAATCAGATGCGCGCCGAGCAGCGAGGCGATGACGGCGGTGGCCGTGAACGCGATCACGACGGCCCAGAACACGGGCTCGCGCAGCGTCGCGCGCGCGATGCCGGCATTGGGACCGGTTGCCGTGCCGGCGAGTGGCGTGGCAGGCTGTACCGCGTGATAGGTGGGATGGATCGTGTAACGCAGCAGCCGTGCATGCATCGGCGCGCAAACCAGCAGGTTCAGCGCCGCAAAGCCGATTAGCGTCGGGCGCCAGCCGAAATGCAACACCAGCCATTGCGCGAGTGGGATGAACACCGTACTGGCCAGCCCCGCCATCAGCGTGACATGCACGATCGGCTTCTGATAGCCATCGCCAAACGCCTGCCGCAGCACCACGAACGCCGGCTCGTACAGCGTGGAGGCCATCGCCACGCCCAGTGGCACCCACATCAGCAGGAACACGGTCTCCGATGGGCTCCACGCCCATAGCAGCAGGCCGATGCCCGCCAGCACCGAGCCGCCGCTCATCACCCGATGCGCGGGCACGCGATCGAGCAGGCGTCCCACCGCGAACGAGCACAGCGCCCACACCAGCAGCCCAAGCGAGAACCCGCCCGCGAGGAACGGCTTGCTGAAGCCGAGTTCGCGCTGCATCGGAACGATCAGTACGGTGAATGAGAAGTAAAGCGTGCCCCAGCTGAGGACTTCGGTCAGGCCGAGGGTCCAGACGAGATGTCTGGGGGGAGGGGGAGCAAGCGGCTCAGTGGACGATGAAGTCGCAACGGACGATGAAGTCATGGCGCGCCCGCGGCTGAGCGCGGGTCACGGTGGGGTCGGCCCATTGTAACGACTGCGGTCGCGCGTGCCTACGGCGTCGCTTTGCGGCCACACCCGCCTCACGGTACGTCGTCAGCGAGATCCGGAGGTCCCTTGAGCTCAACCATATTGCCGTCGGGATCGTGCAGATAGATCGACGGCCCAAGTCCCTCGGCACCGTAACGCTGCTCGATCGGCCCTGCATCCACACCATGAATACGCAGATGCTCGTAGATCGACTTCGCATCGAACGGATCGATACGCAGGCAGAAATGGTCTAGATTGCGTCCTTCGCGTCCCGGGCCAGCGCCGCCCATGCGGCCGAGCGTGCCGTCGAGCGAGATCACGTCGATGAGCGCATTGCCCGCGCGAAGCTGCGTCAGGCCGAGGCCGGTTTGCTCACGTTCCACATGGCAGCCGAGCGCCTCGACGTAGAACCGCACCAGGCGCGGCACGTCGGCGGTGCGCAGCACGAGGTGATCGATGCCGGCAATGTGGAACATGGTCGCTCCTGGTCAGTTATCGGGGATCAGGCGCTTGCCGAGACTCACCGCGGCATCGGCGCCGTAGCCGAGCTTCTCGTAGAACGCCATGACGGCGTCGTTGCCCTGGCGCACGAGCAGGTTGATCTTCGGGCAACCGCGCGCAACCAGCAATTCTTCGGCGCGCGCCATCAGCGTGCGCCCGTAGCCGTGTCCCTGCAATGCCGGTTCGACGGCCACGTAGTAGACCCAGCCGCGATGGCCGTCGTAGCCGATCATCGCGGTGGCGACGACGCGGCCCTCGAGCTCGCCGACCAGGAATAATTCCGGCTGCTCGGTGAGCTTGCGTTCGATGTCGCGCTTCGGATCGTTCCACGGACGCGTGAGACCACAAGCCTGCCAGAGCGCGATGACGGCCGCTTCATCGGCGGCGGAGTAGGAGCGGAGTTGCATGGAAACGTTGATGGGGACAAACCACGAGTGTATCGAACACCCGTGGCTGCCCCGTGACGTCTTGCCACCACGTCATCAAGCCGCCCGCTGCCCCGCCTCCGGATGCCGGAACTGCTCCAGCAACTTCGCCCAACGCGCGCGTGCGGCCACGAGGTTGTTCTCCTTCACGTGGCCGAACCCGCGAATATCGTCCGGCAGGTTCGCCAGCGCGATGCCCGTGTCGTGATTGGCCAGCGACAGCCCGGCCATCAATTCCTCGACCAGCGCACGATACTCGCCGATCAACGCGCGCTCGGTACGGCGCTCCTCGGTACGCCCGAAGATATCGAGCATCCCGCCGCGCAGCCCCTTGAGCTTCGCCAGCATGCGGAACAGCGTCATCGTCGATGGGCCGAAGCGGCGCTTGATCAGCCGCCCCTGCTCGTCGTGCTTCGCCAGCAGTGGCGGCGCCAGCCAGAAGTTGAGCTGGTAGTCGCGTCCGGGTTCACCTTCGAACTGCGCGCGCAGCTTGTCGAGGAACACGGGATCGGTATAGAGCCGCGCCACCTCGTACTCGTCCTTGTATGCCATCAGCTTGGCGAGGTTGCGTGCCACCGCCTCGGTCATCGGCAGCGGCTTGCCCGCGCCCACCAGCGTGGACTCCGCCGCGCGTACCCGCTGCACCAGATCGCGATACTGCTGCGCATACGCGGCATCCTGATACGTCGTCAGCAGTTCCACCCGATTGGCGATCAGCTTCTCGAGCAACGCACCGCTCGATGTCGGCAGCTTCACCACATCGGCGCCCTCGGCGGTGTTGCCAAGCTTGCCGGTCAGCGACAACACGTGCTCGGGGTCATGCGCCATGTGGCGGCCCCAGTCGAACGCGGCCTTGTTCTTTTCTACGGACACGCCGTTGAGTTCGATCGCCCGTTCGAGCGCCTCCAGCGTCAGCGGGATCCATCCCTTCTGCCATGCGTAGCCGAGCACGAGCGGGTTGGTATAGATGGCATCGCCAATCAGCGCCACCGCCAGTGCACTCGCATTGATGAAGTCGCATGCCTCGCCCACCGCGTTGCGCAGATCCTGTTCGGCCGAAAGACCGGGGAACTGCCACTTCGGATTGCGGATGAACTCGGCCGTCGGAGTTTGCGCGGTATTGACCACCGCGCGCGTGCGGCCCGCCTGGGTTTTCGAGATGACCTCGTCGGTCGCCGATACGATCGCATCGCAACCAATCACGAGGTCCGCCTCGCCCATGGCGATGCGCGTCGCATGCAGGTCATCGGGCCGCGCGGCGATCTGCACGTGCGACAGCACCGCGCCACCTTTCTGCGCGAGGCCCGCCATGTCGAGCACCGTGACGCCCTTGTTCTCGAGGTGCGCGGCCATGCCGAGCAGACCGCCAATCGTCACCACACCGGTACCGCCCACGCCCGTCACAAGCACACCGTACGCGCGGTTCAGCGCGGGCAGTGTCGGCGCGGGCAGTGCGGGCAGGCTCGACATCGAGACACCATGCGCCTCGGGTTTGCGCACCTGCGCGCCTTCCGCCGTCACGAAACTCGGGCAGAAGCCGTTGAGGCACGAGAAGTCCTTGTTGCACGACGACTGGTTGATCTGGCGCTTGGTGCCGAGCTCGGTCTCGAGCGGCTCCACCGACAGGCAGTTGGACTTCACCGAGCAATCGCCGCAGCCTTCGCACACCGCATCGTTGATAAACGCGCGCCGTGCGGGATCGGGATAAGTGCCGCGCTTGCGGCGGCGGCGCTTCTCGGTCGCGCAGGTCTGGTCGTAGATCAGGATCGTGCAGCCGGCCACCTCGCGCAGTTCGCGCTGCATATGGTCAAGCTGCTCGCGCCCATGCACGGTCACGCCTTCGGGCAGGCGAATCGCGCTGTTGTACTTCTCGGGCTGGTCGGTGACGATGACGATGCGCTTCGCGCCCTCGGCATGCACCTGGAACGCGATGTCCTGCACCGACAGATTGCCATCGATGGGCTGGCCGCCGGTCATGGCCACCGCGTCGTTGTAGAGAATCTTGTACGTGATGTTCACACCCGCGGCGATGGACGCGCGAATCGCCAGTAGCCCCGAGTGGAAGTAGGTGCCGTCGCCGAGATTGGCGAACACGTGCTGGTCACCCGCGAACGGCGCCTGCCCGATCCACGCCACGCCTTCGCCGCCCATCTGGCTGAAGGTGCTCGTGTTGCGGTCCATCCAGACCGTCATGTAGTGGCAACCGATACCCGCCAGCGCGCGCGAGCCTTCGGGCACGTTGGTGGAGGTGTTGTGCGGGCAGCCCGAGCAGAACCAGGGTTTGCGCTCCGCCGTCACGCGCGGCGTGGCCAGCGCGCGCTCCTTGGCTTCGATGATCGCCAGGCGCGCCGCGATGCGCGCGCGCACATCGGCCGGCAGCTCGAACTTCTCGAGCCGCGTGGCGATGGCCTTGGCGATGATCGCGGGCGACAGTTCGTAATGCGCGGGCAGCAGCCAGTTGCTCTGCGGAATCGACCATTCGCCACCGGCGTTGTCCTTCTCGTCGAACTTGCCGTAGACCTTGGGCCGCACGTCGTCGCGCCAGTTGTACAACTCTTCCTTGAGCGCGTACTCCATGATCTGGCGCTTCTCTTCGACCACGAGGATTTCCTGCAGGCCTTCGGCGAATGCGCGCGCGCCGTGGGCTTCCAGCGGCCACACGCAACCGACCTTGTAGAGGCGGATGCCGATCTGCGCGCAGGTCTCGTTGTCCAGGCCGAGGTCGCACAGCGCCTGGCGCGTGTCGAGGTAGGCCTTGCCGCCGGTCATGATGCCGAAGCGCGCGTGCGGCGAATCGATCTCGATGCGATCGATCTTGTTGGCGCGCACGTACGACAGCGCCGCGTACCACTTGTAGTCGAGCAGCCGCGCTTCCTGTTCCAGCGGCGGATCGGGCCAGCGGATATTGAGGCCGCCCTGCGGCAGGATGAACTCTTCCGGCAGCACAATGCGCACGCGATGCGGATCGAGTTCCACCGACGCGGACGACTCCACCACATCGGTCACACATTTCATCGCCACCCACAGGCCCGAGTAGCGGCTCATGGCCCAGCCGTGCAGGCCGTAGTCGAGGTACTCCTGCACGTTCGAGGGGAACAGCACGGGCAGCCCGCAGGCCTTGAAGATGTGCTCGGACTGGTGCGCGAGCGTCGAGGACTTGGCCGAATGGTCATCACCGGCCAGCACGAGCACGCCGCCATGGCGCGAAGAGCCGGCGGAATTAGCATGCTTGAACACGTCGCTGGTGCGATCGACACCCGGACCCTTGCCGTACCACATGCCGAACACGCCATCGAACTTGGCGTCCGGATACATGTTGACCTGCTGCGAGCCCCACACCGCGGTGGCGGCAAGGTCTTCGTTGAGGCCGGGCTGGAAGACCACCTCGTGCGCGGCCAGATGTTTCTTGGCCTTCCACAGCGACTGGTCGAGCGCGCCGAGCGGGGAACCGCGATAGCCGGAGATAAAGCCAGCGGTATTCAGACCCGCGGCGCGATCGCGCTCGCGCTGGAGCATCGGCAGGCGTACCAGGGCCTGCGTGCCGCTGATATAGATACGGCCGCGCTCAAGCGTGTATTTGTCGTCCAGGGAAACATTGTCGAGCGCGCGACGGATGGCGTCGCTGACCGGGGCGGTCAGGGGTGCGTTCATGAAGGCTCCTCTATGGGGCATGCTGTCGGGATCGCCGACACATCATTTATGGGGCAGCCAGGCATCGCCTCTTGTGAAGGGTTCGCATGACTGTGTCTCTGCGCGGATGTTAGCACCGCCACCGCGCCGGCGGTACCTTGCCATGCAGCATAAAACGCGCCAGCTACCCCATGGTTTCCCCTAGGCACGCACCTATCGCGTGTACACTGCGTTGCATCCAAGACCGCGCCGCCGGGCGCGAGCGTGCGTGCCAATCGTATGCCGATGATGTGCATGCGCCGCATCGAGCCAGTCCGCTCCATCCGCCCGGCCGCTCAATCCGCTAAAGACATGACCAATGTTTCCCGCCAGGGCACCGCGACCCTGGCCGTGCTGATCGACGCCGACAACGCGACGCCCGCCATCGTCGAAGGCCTGCTGGCCGAAGTGGCCAAGTACGGCGTGGCCGCCGTCAAGCGCATCTACGGCGACTGGACCAAGCCCAATCTCTCCGGCTGGAAGGAGAAGCTGCTGTCGCACTCGATCCAGCCGATCCAGCAATTCCGCTACACGGTGGGCAAGAACGCCACCGACAGCGCGATGATCATCGACGCGATGGATCTGCTCTACACCGGGCGTTTCCACGGCTTCTGCATCGTCTCGTCCGACAGCGACTTCACGCGTCTGGCCTCGCGCATCCGCGAGCAGGGCCTGACGGTCTATGGTTTCGGCGAGCGCAAGACGCCCAAGCCGTTCGTCACCGCGTGCGACAAGTTCATCTACTCCGACGTGCTGCGCGCCGAGGTGGAGGTGGAGGGCGTGGACGGCGGGGAGGGTGTGGAAGGCGCGGTGGCGCCGGCGCGCCGTCGCAACACGGGCGAACTGCGTCAGGACTCGCGCCTGGTGCGCCTGCTGCAAAGCGCTTCCAAGGCCGTGTCCGACGAGGATGGATGGTCGACGCTGGGCGGCATGGGCAACCATATCGCCAAGCAGGCGCCCGAATTCGACTCGCGCAACTACGGCTACGGCAAGTTGTCCGAGCTGGTGGCCGCGACCGGTCTGTTCGAAGTGGAAACGCGCAATGGCGGCAACAACAAGACGATCTGGGTCCGCCTCAAGAAGCGCAGCAAGGGTGGCGGTCAGGACGTCAAGCCGTCGCAACGGCCCGTACCCGCACCTGCGGTGGATAGCGCCAACACGCAGTTTGACCACGCGCCGGCCGTACCTGTCGCTGCGCCCGAATTCGATTTCGGGGACGATGGCGACGAGTACGAAGCTACGCCAGAACCGGCACCGATCGAACTGCCGCCCGAGGTAGAGGAGATTGCCGGTTCGGCATCCACGCTGATTCCGGAAACGCTCGGCGAGGCGCCTGAAGAGGAAGAAGACGCGGCAAGAACGTCGAAGTCGCGCAACCGGCGCGCCAAGCGCCCGGAAGTCGCGCTAAGCGAAAAGCCATGGCCGATCGACGCATCGGTATTCGCCGCACCGGGCAACACCGTAGTCTCGGCCCAGCCTGAGCCCGCCCCGGTGGAAGCCGCACCCGTCGCGAAGGCACCGGAAGAGCCCGCCCCGGCAACCGCGCCCGCAAAGAAGGCCCCCGCCAAGCGCGCACCAAGAAAGCGCGCGCCAAAGAAGCCGGAAGCTTAAGCTTCGCCACCGGTTTGCGCCCCTCTCCTCAGGGAGAGGGCGCGCAGTTACCGCACCAACTGATTGATCTCAATAATCGGCATCAACACTGCCAGCACGATCAACAGCACCACCACACCCATCGTCAGAATCAGCAACGGCTCCAGCAGACTGGTCAAGAACAGCGTCCGCCGTTCCAGCTCCTGTCCTTCGCCCGTCGCCGCACGCTCAAGCATGATCGGCAAATTGCCCGTCGCCTCACCCGAGCGAATCAAATGCACCAGCACCGGCGGAAACTGGTTCTGCGCCGCCAGCGCGCGCGCCAATGACGCGCCTTCGCGCACCCGCGTGGTGGCATCGTCAACGTTGGTCTTGAGCGCCTGATTGGTAAGGGTCTCGCCCGCAGCCTGCAGACTGCGCAGGATCGGCACCCCGGCCGACACCAGAATCGCCAGCGTGCTGGCAAAGCGCGCGGTGTTGTAGCCGCGAATCAGCTTGCCCACCAGCGGCGCGGTCAACAGGTAGCGATGCCACGCCAGCTTGATATCGGGCTGCCGCAACAGGCTCCGCACGATCAGCGCGACCGCGCCCAGCACGATCAGCCCGGCCCACCACCAGTGGCGCACAAAATCTGACAGCGCCAGCATGATGATCGTCAGCAACGGCAGCTTCTGCTTGGTGTTGGCGAACACACTGACCACCTGCGGCACCACATACGAGAGCAGGAAAATCACGATCGCAAACGCCACCACAGTGACGATCGCCGGATACGTGAACGCCAGCCGGATTTTCGAGGTCAACTGATTGCGCGTCTCGATATAGGTGGCCAACCGCTCGAGCACCAACCCGAGGTGACCCGAGTGCTCGCCCGCCGATACCAGCGCGCGATAGATATCCGGAAAATCCTTCGGATGCTGCGACAGCGCCATGGAAAGCGAGCTGCCGCCCATCACCTCGGCGCGAATCCCAGCCAGCAGTTCGTGCACGTACTGCCGCTCGGCCTGATCCGCGAGCGCACCGAGTGCTTCGTCCAGCGGCAGGCCGGACACGATCAGGCTGGCGAGTTGCCGCGTGAACAGCGCCTGCTCCTGCGTGCTGAGCCGCCGCACGAACATGCTGCGGCCGCCACGCTGCGCAGTACCGCTGCCGGCGAGCGGATCGACGACGATGGGCGTCAGTCCGCGCGCGCGCAAGTGGCTGCGCGCCTGTTTCGGACTGTCGGCTTCGATCACGCCACGATCGGCGCGCCCGGCCGCGTCCGCGGCTTCGTAACGATAGGCAGGCATGCTGCGTCAGGCTCCCGGGCTAATCGCGCGTGACACGCAGCACTTCCTCGAGTGCCGTCGCGCCGCTGTCGATCCAGCGCTGCGCGTCGCCGCGCATCGTGTGCATGCCCTTGGCGAGCGCGCTCTGCTTGATCTCGGACTCCGCCACCTGACGGTGGATCATCGTGCGAATCTCGTCATCGACGCTCAGCAGTTCGTACACGCCCATCCGGCCCTGATAGCCCGAGTTGCCGCACTTGTCGCAACCCACGGCGTGCCACACGCGCTGCAACGGCTTGCCCTCGGTCTGCAGCACCGCAGCCTCCGCGGCGGTGACCTCGATCACCTCCTCGCGCTTGCAGTGCGGGCACAATCGGCGTACCAGCCGCTGCGCCAGCACGCCGAGCAGCGACGACGACAGCAGGAATGGCTCGATGCCCATATCGACCAGCCGCGTCACCGCCGAAGCCGAGTCGTTCGTGTGCAGCGTGGCCAGTACCAGGTGGCCCGTCAGCGACGCCTGCACCGCGATCTGCGCGGTCTCCAGGTCACGGATTTCGCCGATCATCACGATATCCGGATCCTGCCGCAGGATCGCGCGCAGCGCCTTGCCGAAGGTCATGTCGATCCGCGGATTGACCTGTGTCTGGCCGATGCCGTCGAGGTCGTACTCGATCGGATCCTCCACGGTCATGATGTTGGTCGTGTGCGAATCGAGCCGCGACAGCGCCGCGTAGAGCGTGGTGGTCTTGCCCGAACCGGTCGGGCCCGTCACCAGCACGATGCCGTGCGGCTGATGAATCAGATGGTCGAAATTGACGAGCGTCTCGCGCGCCATGCCGAGCTTGGCCAGATCGAGCCGGCCCGCTTCCTTGTCGAGCAGACGCAGCACCGCGCGCTCGCCGTGACCGGTCGGCAGCGTCGAGACCCGGACGTCGACCGGACGCCCACCCACGCGTAGCGTGATGCGGCCATCCTGCGGCAGGCGTTTCTCGGCGATATCGAGCTGCGCCATGATCTTGATCCGCGAGATCAGCGCGCCATGGAGCGCCTTCTTCGGCCGCACCACGTCGCGCAGCGTGCCGTCCACGCGGAAGCGCACCACCGACGAGGTCTCGAACGGCTCGATGTGGATATCCGACGCGCCTTCGCGCGCGGCCTGCGTCAGCAGCGCATTGATCATGCGGATGATCGGCGCATCGTCTTCCGACTCCAGCAGGTCCTCGACCGCCGGAATGTCCTGCATCAGCCGCGACAGATCGACCTCGCCCTCTACCTCGCCCACCACCTGCGCGGCGGTGCCGTCCTGGCGGTTATAGGCGTCGGACATCGCACGCTCGAGCGCGTCGGGCTCCAGCACGCGCAGGCGCAGTGCGCCGTGCACACGCGTCAGTTCTGCCAGCGCGGAAGGTACGGTGGCGCGGCTGACCCAGACCTCGAGGCCATCGGGACGCTGGTGCGCGACCAGCAGCCGGGCTTCGCGTGCAAAGCTGTAGGGCACCAGGCGCGCAGCAACCGCCGATGGTGCTTCGAGCACCTCGGCAGCTCCGGCGGCGAGGCCGGTCTCGTCAGGCTGGGTGGAAACGTCGGTGGCCATGACAGAACTTTAGTTGATGGGGCCGCGCGAAAATGCGTCGGCCAGTGCCACGGCGGGATTGGGACGCGTCGGCGGTACCTTGCCTGGCGCAGGCTTCTGCACCGGCTGCGATGCGGGCAACTCACGTGGCACCTGCGGTTCGTAGATCGCCACGCGATCCACCTGCGCCAGCGGTGCCTGCTGCACGGGCTGTGGTACTGCCTGCGGTATGGCCTGCGACAGCGGCCGCGACGGCCGTACGGTCGGATCCGGCATCTGTTGCGGCGGCATCAATTGCTGCGGCGTTTGCTGCAGCGGCAACGGCGGCGCCAGCGGCGTCGTGCTGCGCGGATCGACGAACGGTGCCGCGGGCGCGTCGGCCGGCGGCAGCACCGGCGTGTTCCGATCGGGGATCATGATGTTCGGCGACACGAAGCCAGTCTGCTGCGCACGCATGAAGTCGTAGCGATCCTGCGCGAGGCGATCGGTCGCGGCACCCGTGCGCATGACGTACGGGCGCAGGAACACGAGCAGGTTGGTCTTCGCGCGATTCTTGTTCTCATACCGGAACAGGCCACCGATCCACGGCAAGTCGCCGAGGCCAGGCACCTTCTGCACGCTGTCCGCACTGCTGTTTTCGATCAGGCCGCCCAGCACGATGATCTGGCCATCGTCGACCAGCACGTTGGTCTCGATCGAGCGTACGTTGGTGGTCGGGCCCGACGTATTGTTCAGCGTGCCATTCACCACCGACGACGATTCCTGGTAGATCTGCATCTTCACGAGGCCGCCGTCGGTGATCTGCGGACGCACGCGCAACGTGATGCCCACGTCCTTGCGGTCGAACGTGTTGAACGGCGTCACGGTCGAGGTGTTGCCGGTCTGGGCATAGGAGCCGGTCGTGACAGGGATGTTCTGCCCGATCAGGATCTTGGCTTCTTCGTTCTCGAGCGTAATCAGGTTTGGCGTGGATAGCAGGTTCACGCTGGTGTTTTCGCCAAGCGCACGGATCAGCGCGCCTAGTCCGATAGCCCGGTTGACGATGCCGAGATTCAAACCGGCAAGGTCCGGCACCAGCTGGCTCGCCGCCACGATGCCCGCCTGCTGGTTGTTGTTGATTGCGGCCACGGCACCCGTCAGGTTGATGATGTTCGCGCCGCCCTGCGCGAAGTTGGTCCCCGCGAACACACCGGTGTTGCCGCCGTTAGAGCTCAGCAGGCCCTGCCACTGAATCCCCAGCTGGCCGGTATCGGTAGACGACACTTCGACGATCATCGACTCGATATAGACCTGCGCGCGGCGCTGGTCGAGGTCATCGATCACGCTGCGCAGATTCCGATACACCGGCTCGCTCGCGGTGATGATCAGCGTGTTCGTGGACGGATCTGCCTGAATGATGCCGCCCGTGGTGGGCTGCTGGTTGGTCGCGAATGAAGCGGAGAAGGCGTTGCTGCCGCCGCTGCCGCCACCACCAAAACTTGAGCTACCGCTGCCCGACCGTCCGCTACTGCTGCCATATCCTCCCGAACTTCCGAACTGGCCACCCGCCTGCGAACTCTGCCCCTGCGCATAGCCGCCCGCGCCAGACGCGGCGGTGCCACCCGCGCCGCCAGGCTGCGTGGCGGAGGCAAAGCTGCTGTCGGCCGCGACGATCGCGCGCAGCGTGGCCGCGAGCTTCACCGCATCGGCGTTACGCAGCGGCACCACCCAGATATTGCCGGGTCGCGCATAGGGCTGGTCGATCTTCTCGATCAGCATGCGCGCCTGCTGCACGCGCGCGCGGCTCGAGGCACGGATCATCAGCGAGTTGCTGCGAGGCTCGGCCACCACCGTGGTGCGCAGGCTCGAATCGCCCGTGCCGGCCGCGGCAGTGCCACCTGCTGCGGACGGATCCAGCAGTTTCTGCAGCGTCAGCGCCGCATCGCTGGCGATCGCGTTCTTCAGCGGCACAATCTCGACTTCGCCCGTCGCCGGCGCATCGACGGCCGCGATGATGCGGGCCAGCCGGCGCAGGTTGTCGGCATAGTCGGTAATGACCAGCGTGTTATTGGCCGGATACGCGGTGATCGTGTTGTTCGGCGCGATCATCGGGCGCAGTACCGGCACCAGGTTGTTGGCCGACTCGTAGTTCAGGCGAAACACCTGCGTCACCACCTGGTCGCCGCGCCCGGCCGCGCCGCCGATCACGGTCGGCGATCCCTGCAGCTTGGCGTCGGCTTCGGGCACGACCTTGGTAAAGCCGTTGCTCTCGACCATCGCGTAGCCCTGCATGCGCAGGACCGAGCCGAGCGTCTCCAGCGCCTGCGAGCGCGACACCGGCTGTTCGGTCACCAGATTCACGGTGCCCTTCACGCGCGGGTCGATCACAAAGTTCTTGCCGGTGGCCTGGCCGACCGCCTTGACCACGGAGTCGAGGTCCGCGTTGACGAAATTCAGCACCACCTGATCGCGATTGGGTGGCGAGACGTCGGGCTGCTGCGCCCAGAGCGGCGCCGGCGCGAGCAGGGAGAGACCGCACAGCAGGGCGGTGGCGCGCGCGAGGGCGGTGCGGATGAAAGGTCGGTGTGCTTGGGTTTTCATAATCGGTTCCGGCTGGCTTCGGTTGCGTCGTGGATTAGAAGCGCAGCCTTGTCACATTGTCCTCACGTCGTCCCAGCAGGCTCAGCAGCCCAGCCAGTTGCGCCGCGGCTTCGGGGTCGGCCTTCGCCGTCCCCTCGAATCGCGCGGGCTTGCCCAGCGTGCCGCTGCCCTCCAGGTACAGCGGCCCCGCGATGGTCTTCAATTCCAGTCTTCCTGTCGCGCCGGTCCAGTCGATCTCGGCGCGGTAGCTGCCCAGCGGCCGCAGACGGCTGATCGCCGATGATACTTGCTCGACGCGCAGGGTCAGATGCCCCTCCAGCGCGCCATCGGCAAACCGTCCGCGCAACGCCGACCAGTCCAGCCGCATCTGCCCGTCGGGGCGTAGCGTGTTGAACGGCGCGCCCACACCTTCCAGCAACGACGCCGGCAGGCTCAGTGCTCCGGCCTGCGCGGTCCAGCCGCGCGGGGTCACCGACAGTGCCACCGGCGCGGCCAGCGAGCGGTCATGCGAGACCACCACGCGCAGCGTGCCGGTCAGCATTGGCCAGAACGGCACCGTCCAGGCCAGTCGCCCCGGCAGTACGGTAGCGGTCTGGCTGCCCGCGCCGGCGGACAGCGCCAGCGTCGCACTGCCATGCCAGATCGTGCCGGCCGCATCGGCCAGCAGCACGCGCCGGCCAGACCGCGCCGCCACACTGTCGGCCAGCCACGCGGCGGGCAGCTGCGCGATCAGCGTGGCGATCACCACCACCACGCCGAGCAACGCCCATCGCACGCGCCGCCAGCCGCTCGACTCGCGCCGGCGCCGGCGCGGCAGCCGCAGGGACTCCAGCCGCGCCATCAGTTACGTCCGCCTGCGCCAGGGCCTTGCAGCGTCGCGGTGACATTGACCAGCGCGGTGGCACCGACGTACGAAAACCGCGCATCGGTGACCTTGAGCCGCTGCTGCAGACGAACGTCCTGCAGCCAGCTAGCTACCGAGCCAAACGCTACTTTCTCGAGTTGTACCTGTACCGCGTTGTCGCCGGTCGTGGCCAGTCGCGTGGCCTTGAGGCCGTGCTGACTGAGGGTGTCCTGCAGCGCCTGCGTCAGCGCATCGCCGCGCAACGATGGCGCGGGGCTTGCGGACAGGCCGCGTGCTTCCTGTGCCAGCGTTTCCATTTCGGCGAGGTCGGCGCGCAGCGCGGGCAGGCTCTTCGCCATTGCCACGCGGCCGCTTGACGCCGGTTCCCACAGCAGCGTGTAGCCGATCACCAGTACCAATACCAGCGAGCCACCGCCGAGAATCGCCTGCTCGCGCGGATTGCGCGCTTCCCAGAATGCATCGAAGCGTTCGAGCCAGCGCTCCGGAATGCGCGGGCGCAGTCGCGCAAAGCGGCCAAAGGCGGCGCCTCGCGTGCCCTTGCCGCCGCGACCGGCGTTCGTGATGTTTCTCATGTTCCGGGCTTTACAGTCCAGCGCGAGCCCGCGGGCCCGGGCGTGCCGGTGGCGCGTGTCATCGCGTCCGGCGGGTTCTTGTCTTCGTCCATCTGTAGCCCGACCTGTCGCACGCTGTTGCGCAATGCACTGGTATCGGTGCCGGGCTTCAACGTGACATACAGCATGCCGCCGCGATACTCGAGCGCCTGCAGCGCGTCGGGCGCCAGGCTGCGCGCGGCGCCCGCAAAGCGGTCCGCGAGCGGCAGGAAATCGTCGGGGGTGCTACGGCCCGATGCCAGCCGCAACTGTTCCACCTGCCGGCGCATCTGCAGCGGCGGGTCGATCACGACCGGGATCTGCGGAAACGCCGTGCGCAACGCCTGGGTCTGCGCCGCTTCCAGCTGGTCGCGCTCCTTGCTCAGCATCAGCCAGTGCACGTTGATGCCGATCAACTGCACAAGCAGCACGCCGCAGGCGAGGGCAACCGGCAGACGCCATGCACGCAGGTTCCAGCGGTCGATGCGGCCCTGCGCGAATTCGAACTGCGCGAGGTCCAGGTCGCGCTGCCGCAGACAATCCTCGGCGCCTTCCAGCCACACGCGCCAGTCGTCGAGCGGACGCGGCGCGCGTCCCGTGTGGCGGCGCTCGTAGAGTGCCGGCACCGGTGCGTGCGCAAGCGCGGCGCGATCGCCGTGCCAGCGGCCGGCCGGCGCGAGCGCCTGCCATGCGGCCAGCGCCTCGTCGCCGAGCAGCAGGCCATACCCTTCGTAGGCGCCGGTGCGCACCGTCACCTGCCACAGCCGGCCATTGCCGATGCGGGTGGCCGGACCGGTTTCCAGCAGCGCGGCGGATTCGGCGAGCGCCGCGGCGGCACCTTCGACCACCAGCGTCGCCAGCTGGACCGGCGCGACCACGGCCTCAGCATTGTTTGAAACGGCACTGTCCACGCCTTGGTCGGCCGGACCGCCTTCGGCACCGCCCTGATCGCCGTTCTCGTCTTCGGGCTCCGCCAGCGGATCCGGCTCGGCGCCGACGGTGGCGAGCTTCGGCTCGTACTTGCGCAGCACCTGCGTGGTGGTCAGCGGCGTCAGCGGAATGCACAACTGGGCCGGCACCACATGGCGGCGTCGGTGTTTGTGATCGGCAAACGCATCGAGCACCGCGCGCAGCCAGGCGCGATCGGCCACCATCAGCAGCCGGCGTCGCGCGCCGCGTGCGGGCGTGCCAGGTTCCAGACCCGGCCCGAGCGCGATATGGCAGGGCTGCGCATCGGTCGCCAGCGCATCCTCGACCAGATTCGGCAGGGCGAGCTTGAGTCGGGCCGGCGGCAGCGGCGGCACCATGGCGGTGGTCAGCAACACGTCGCTGGCGGCGACGATCAGCACGAGGCGATCCGCAGCCGGCAGTTCGGACACCAGAGCGTGGCCTTCGCGCAACAGATCGATCGCACTCGCGTCACCAACGCGGCGGTTCTTATCCCCCACGGGCGTGCGGACCAATGCAAACGGCATCGCGCCGAACTGCCACGGTTGCGGCTGGTCATGCGGCCGTTGCGGCAGGCGGACGTAGAGGGTGGTACTCAAAATATCCTTGGATTAGTGGCACTTATCGCACCGGATCGCCTGCGAAAGCGTCTCCGGGGCCGCCCCCGGGCGGTCTGGAAACCGGCGTGGCACATGCGCGGGAAAGGCTCGGAAACGTTCCGGTCGCGGTTCGGCAGGGCTTCCGGGTGGCGCTTGCAGCGGGCCTGGAATCGACCCCCGAACAGGCGCAGCAGCATACCTTGCCTGTGTGACTAACTCGCGTCAATAGCAGCCCGTCCGATTGCATTGGATGGCGATTGGCGCTAGTCCGTGGCGCAGTGCGCGTGGGCACTTCCAGCATCCGGCTGTCGCACTTCCGGCACACTGCCGGCACCCTGTTCAGCGCACTTCGGGCAGGCGATCGACGTCGTGCACCCAGACCACGCGGGTGGTGTTGCCGCTGCCGAGAACATCGGCGCGGAATACCAATGACACCTGTAGCCGGTTGGCGCGTTCATGTCGCACCAGACCGTAGATCAGGAAGTAGTGTGTGCGCACATCGAGCAGACTCGTGGCCGAACTCGCGTTGACCTGCGGCGCAATCGCCGACAACTGGTTGACCACGTCGTTGGTGTTGTTGAAGTACGCGCGATCGCGCTGGCGCACCAGCTCGCGGGCTTTCTCGATCGGCATGTTGATGACCGCCGCGAGCACCTCCGCATCCGCGGTGTTGGCGTTCACCTTCGTGCGCTCCGGCAGTACAGCCACGAACGGCTCCAGCAGCGCCACCATGTCCGGCGAGAAGCCAGGCACCGCGAGCAGGTCGTCGACGCTATCCGGTGGGCGCGGCGCCGGCTGGCCGTTGCTGCTGCCGCCGCGGGCCGCGCGCAGCATGTATTGCGCGGTGGGCTCGGCCAGCCCGGCGTTCAGGCCGAGCGTCTGCAGCAGACGCTGAAACGCGACCAGGGCCGTGCTATCGATGCTGGCCGTTCGGCCGGTGCCCTCGGCCGTCCACAGCACCAGATTGGTCAGGTTGAAGCGTGCCTGCGCATCCATGATGCGGCCCGACAGAAACGAGGTCTCGCCGGCCTGATCGGTGCGCAGCCCCGCCCCCAGAAAATCGGACAGCTTGGTCTCGGCCACTGGCACCGACCATGGCTCGCCGATGTAATCCACCTGCGAGCGGCGCTGGTCGTCGCGCAGGATCAGGCGCGCCCAGTCCACAGCCGCACGCTGGATCCACGTGGCCTGCGCCAGCAGCCGCTGGTTCTCGATCGAGCGAATCTGCACCTGTTGTCGCCACAGCATGCCGGAGACCACGACCACCGCGAGCGTGACGATGAGCAGCGCGGTCACGACCGCCGCGCCGCGCTGGGCACGACCGCCGGCGAGCCGCCGGGAGGCAAGGTAGCCAGAGCGGCCAACACGGGAAGAGGGCGTAGCGCGCACGGTCATAGCCCCGTCATGCAGACTTTCTGGAACTGCCGCGGCGTGTCGCCGTCCCCCATGCGCGCGAAGATCGTCAGTTCGACCGCACGCAGCGCGGTGGCGGTGGCGATATTGCCGAAGCTCGCTTCGGCGTCGCTTGCGCCGGTCGCGTCGGCAATCGACGAGGCCGCCGCCGCGGCCGCGCTGGCCGCCGCGTTCCCCTGAATCAGCGCACCGTAGATACGACCCGTGTCGGCCTGCCAGCCGCCGGGCTCCACCCAGGCACGCGCAGACACGCTGTTCACGTCACGCACCAGAGGCCGCACCTGCACGCCCTGACCGGCGGCCTGCCGCATATTCAGCAGCGCGCCGCGCACCTCGTTGCGCGAAGCCAGATAGGGGCTGGCCGCGCGCACCAGCGTGTCGCCGTCGAGGCGGTAGGCAATCACCTGCCAGGCGGTCGGCTGGCCTGTGTCACGGCGGTCGCGCACCATCAGCAACTGGCCCGGTCCCAGTTCGAGCGGACTCGCCTGCAACAGCGCCGCCGTCGCCAGATGCTCGCAATCGGACTGAAACTGGCCATACAGCACCTTGAGCGTGTCCAGCCGCAGATCGTGGTCGGTCAGCCGCTCGCGGCTGCGCGTCAGCGAGTCGAGCGCGCGCCAGCCGATCACGGCCATCACGGCCAGCAGCGTGATCGCCACCAGCATCTCGAGCAGCGTAAAACCGCGTGCGCGCGGCCGGTCAGAGCATGTTGCGCGTTTCATTGGGGACGATGGTGACCAGCCAGGCGAGGCGCACGGACTTGTTCGCGGCGGAAGGGTAGACCGCAATTTCGACGCGGCGGAATGACGGGTTGGGCGTGCCGGAAACCGATTCCTCGCACCACAGCGGCATGCCGCCCTGTGGGCAGTCGTAGCCGCGCATGCCGGGCTCGGGCCAGGTTTTCGACAGGCGCAGTGTGGTCAGATGGTTCTCGGCACTCCACTCGGCCAGCATGCGGGTCTGCAGCGAGGTGCCGGCTTCCACCATGGAGCCCATGGCGCGCATGGTGGCCGTCAGCGCCACCGCCAGAATGGTCAGCGCGACCAGTACCTCGATCAGCGTAAAGCCCCGCGCGTGGGCGTGGCGGCGGATTTCGCGGCGGCTCATGGCAGCGCCGTCGCAACGTAGCGGCCGCTGCCGTCGCCGGTCACATCGACGCGGATCGGACCGCGCACGAGTACCAGCCGCTGCGGCCCGTCGACGAGCTCGCGGCCGAATACCAGCCGGAAGATACCGTTGCCCGCCGAGCGACCGCCTTCGGCAATCGACACGCCATCCATGGCCAGCCGCCATTTGCCGGGCGCGAACACATCGGTACGCATCGGTTGCCACCCTTGCGGCGTGGCTTCAAGAAAACGCCATCCCCCCGCATCGCCCTCCCAGGCAATGGGCCGTGCACCGAGTTGCGCTTCTTCCTGCGCGAGCTCGAACAGTCTGGCAATACGCTGGCCGTCGTCGAGAATGCGTCCACGCTCGTTCGGCGAGGCATTGACGGCGACCAGGGAGATGACGATGCCGGCGATCACCATGACCACCAGTAGCTCCAGCAGCGTGAAGCCGGTGGCGGCAAGCGAATGTCGGCGCATGGGAGTGGTGCGGCTTATTCCCAGTTGCCGATATCGGCGTCGTTCGCGTTGCCGCCGGCCTGGCCGTCGGCACCGAAGCTGAAGACGTCGATCTCGCCACGCACGCCGGGGTTCAGGTATTGGTAGGGATGGCCCCACGGATCCTTGGGCAGCTTCTCGAGGTAGCCCCCGCCCTTCCAGTTGTTCGGCACCGGTTCGGTGGTCGGCTTGGCCACCAGCGCGGGCAGGCCCTGCTCGGTGGTCGGGTAGCGACCGTTGTCGAGGCGATACAGCTTGAGGGCCTGCATGATCGACGAGATGTCCTGGCGCGCGGCCACGACCCGTGCCTCATCGGGACGGCTCATGATCTTCGGCACCACCAGTGCCGCCAGCACCCCAAGGATCACGATCACCACCATGATTTCGATCAGGGTGAAGCCGCGCGCGCGCCCGGCACGGGCGAGAGCAGGGCGGCCATGTCGGGACGGTCGGGATGGTTGGGGTCGTTGGGGTGTGACGGAGGAGGTGGCGAATCTGTGCATCGTGTCTGACCTTGTGCCTGGTCTGCCGGGATTATCCCGCCGGGCAATGTCGGCGTGGCCGGAATGGCCAGCCAGTATAACGCCACGGGCATGACGGTTTGGTGTGCGGGCGCATTCCGTTCCACTTTCCGTGATTTTGCGCCACAACTAAAACTTGCATTTGCAATGCATGTTATCTATGATTGCCCTCACGATGCAACTGACCCGATTCTCCGACTATGCGCTCCGGATGCTGATGTACGTATCCCGTGGCGACGGCAGCCGGCCGATCACCATCGCCGAAGTTGGCCAGCAGTTCGACATTTCGCACAACCATCTCGTCAAGGTGGCGGCGCGGCTGTCGAAACTGGGCTGGCTGACCGCGACACGTGGCCGGCACGGCGGGCTGCAACTCGGCCCTGGGGCCGAACGGCTCTCCGTCGGCACCATCCTGCGCGAGCTGGAGGGTCACCGGCCGATCATCGACTGCGCGGATCCACCCTGCGCGCTGAACGGCAACTGCCGGCTCAAGCGCGCGCTGGACGAGGCCCATGAGGCTTTCTACCGCACGCTCGATGGCCTGACGCTGGGCGAAGTATCCGGCAACAGCCGGACCGCTGAGTCGATCATCAGCCTGCATCGCGATTACCAGAGCCGGCGCGCGGCCTGAGCCAACGCTCATCCTTCGCCGGCTTTATTGTGAACGAAATCATGCATATTAGATGCATGATAAAACCGGAGTTTTTCTGATGCTGTCCGCTGCTTCCCGCCCCTATATCGATGCGAGCATTCCCGTCCTGCGCGAGCACGGCACGGCCATCACCACGCGCTTCTACGCGGACATGTTCGCGGCGCGTCCGGAGCTGACCCGCCTGTTCAACATGGGCAACCAGGCCAACGGATCGCAGCAGCAGTCGCTGGCATCGGGCCTGTTCGCCTACGCGGCCAACATCGACAACCCCGACGCGCTGGCGCCCGTGATCGATCGCATCGTCCACAAGCACGTCGCCGTGGGCCTGACCCCCGCCCACTACCCGATCGTCGGCAAGTACCTGATCGGTGCCATCAAGATCGTGCTCGGCGATGCCGCGACCCCCGAACTCATCGCCGCATGGGACGAAGCCTACTGGCTGCTGGCCGGCGCGTTCATCGCCGCCGAGTCGCGCCTCTACGACCGCAGCGGCATGGCCGCCGGCCAACTGCTGCCGGTGCGCGTGGTCGCACGCGAAGAGCAGAGCGAAACCGTGGCATCGCTCACGCTCGCGTCGCCCGACGGCAAGCCGCTGCGCGATTTCGCGCCGGGACAGTACATCAGCGTCGAGGCCACGTTCCCCGACGGCCATCGCCAGTTGCGTCAGTACTCGCTGTCCGCCGAGCGCGGGCTGCCGACGTGGCGCATCTCGGTCAAGCGGGAAGTCGGCGATATCAATACGCCGGAGGGCGCGGTCTCCAACTGGCTGCACGACACCGTTCAAGTGGGCGCAACGCTTTACGTCAGCACGCCGTGGGGCGAGTTCACGCCCGAGATCGACGACCGTGCCCCGATCGTGCTGCTGTCGGCCGGTATCGGCATCACCCCGATGCTCTCGGTGCTGCGTACCCTCGCGGTCGAGCAGCCCCACCGCCCCGTGCTGTTCGCTCACGCCGCGCGCCACGGTGGACATCACGCGCACCGCGACGACCTCGGCTGGGCGCGCGAGCGACTGTCGAAACTGCGTACCCATATCAGCTACGAGGCACCGAACGACGCCGACCAGGCTGGTCGCGACTACGATCACGCCGGCACGATGCCGATCCGCGCACTGCTCGACGACCGCGACTCCACCCATTTCAAGGATGCGCGCTTCTACCTGTGCGGCCCGCTCGGTTTCATGCAGGCGCAGCGCCACGCGCTGATCTCGGCCGGCGTGCCGGTGCAGAACATCCATCGTGAAGTGTTCGGCCCCGATCTGCTGGACGATTTGCTCTGAGCGTCGGATATCGGCATCGCGCGGCAATTGTCGGTCTCGTGTGACAGACAGTTGCCGCATGGCTCTGGTACGCTTGGCGCCTGATCTCACCCGACCCTGCGTACCCGTGCCTGCGATTTCCCGGCCTGCCTTCCGTCTCAATCCTTCCGCCACCTGGCTGCCGAAGCTTGCGAGCCTCGTCTGCTTCGTTGCGCTGTGCGCGCTTGCCACGCACTGGGTACTCACTTTCATGGCGATGAGGACCATCCCCGTGCCGAACACCGCGCGCGTCGCGCAGACGGAGGCCGTGGAAACCGGTGCCATTGCCACGCTGTTCGGCGGTACCGTGCAAGCCGGCGTGCGCGACGTGCAACTGATCGGTGTGGTGGCCAATGTCGATGGCAGCGGCCCGAGCGCGGCCATCCTGTCGCTCGACGGCGGGGCGCCGAAGGCCGTGCGCGTGGGCGCCGCGCTGTCTCCGCAGATCAAGGTGGTCGAGATTCGTGGGCGCGGCATTGTGATCGAGCGCAATGGCGCTCGTCAGGAAATTGCGCTGCCGTTGCAGAACAACACGCCGGGCAGGGCCTCGATTCTGCCGTCCGCGCCGCCGTCTGGCGCCGCCGCACCGCTCTCCACGCCGATGCCGGCGCCCTCCGCACCTGCACCCGCACCGGTGACGAGCCAGCCGTACCCGCAGCAGATCCCGTCCCAGTCCCAGCCGATTCCGGCGCCGCCGGGATATACGCCGCAAGGCGTGCCGGAGCAGATGGTGCCCAAGGATTAACGCACTGTTAGCGCAACATATAGCTTCGATTTCGGCTGATTACGACAGACCGGGCCATCTGTGAGCCCGGTAACATCGTATTAAAAGCGCCAACTTCGCACGATTCCCTGCGTTCTAATCCGTACATGCACAACGCATGAAGAGGAGCACGGATATGCAACGCATGCAGAAGACCCACACCATCAAGACCTTCCTGGCCACGTCGGCGCTGTTCCTGGCAGCAGGCGCCGCGTTCGCGCAGACCGCCCCCGCACCAGCGAACACCGCGCCGTCCGCTACGGCAGCGCCATCGGCACCTCCCGCAGGCGGTCCCGGTTATCGCGGCGACCGAAATGGCGACCACAAGCATCACCACCATGGCGACGGCATGTGGCTGAAGTCGGTGGACACCGATGGCGACGGCGCCATCTCGAAGGCGGAGGCCGATGCGGTCTTCAACAAGATCGATACCAACCACGACGGCAAGCTCGACAAGTCCGAACTGGCGGCTTATCACAAGGCGCAATGGGAAGCCCGTCGCGCCGAGATGAAGGCGAAGTTCGACGAGAAGTTCAAGGCGGCCGACAAGAACGGTGACGGCGCGCTGACCCGCGACGAGATGAAGGCCGCGTTCCCGCGCATGGCCGCTCACTTCGATCAGATCGACGTGAACAAGGACGGCAAGGTGACCCAGGACGAGATCAAGAAGGCCATGGAGAAGATGCACAAGGATGGCCCGAAGCGCCGCGGCCCGCCGCCGGCATCGGCTCCCGCAGCCAACTGACCCGCCGGGGCAGCCGCCGAGTCGAGGCGGCTGAGGCGGCTGGAAGCAACGCGATCCTTCGGGATCGCGTTTTTTCGTTTACCGTTGCCGGCGCAAGGCGTTGGCATCACTCTTGCCTGTCTTGTTACGTTGGCCTGACGAGCGTCCGGGCTAGGGGAAAGTACGGGTCCCGCATCAAAAAAATTGCAGGCTTGTGCACGACTTGTTAAATTTGCGCAAAAAAATTGCCGACAAACATATTGCGGAGCAACAAACCGTGAGCAAGGTGGAGCTGGACAAGATCGATCGAAAGATCCTCGAGGTGCTGCAGACCAACGGTCGGCTGACCAACCTCGAAGTGGCGGAGCGTGTGAACCTCTCGCCAAGCCCGTGCCTGCGCCGCATCCGGCGGCTCGAGGAAATTGGCGTCATTCGCCAGTACGCCGCGCTGCTCGAACCCAACAAGGTCGGGCTGGGGCTGCTGGCCTATATCAACGTGCGGCTCGAGAAGCAGGGCGGCACACCCAAGGGCAAGGCGCCGCTGGACCTGTTCCGCGCCGCCATCAACACCTGGCCAGAGGTGGCGGCCTGCCACGCGATGACCGGTGAGATGGATCTGCTGCTCAAGGTGTACGTCGAGGACATGGAGCACTTCGCGCGCTTCATGCAGGAGCAGTTGCTCGCGCATCCGTCAGTGATCGACGTCCGCTCGAGCTTCGCACTGGAATCGATCAAGGACACCACCGCGCTGCCCGTTGCAGGCGCGTAAGCCTGCGCGGCGTGCCCAAAGACAAACGGCGCACCGTGCTGGTGCGCCGTTGTCGCGTGAACGCGGAGGCTACGTTCAGACCGTACCCTTCTGCGGCACCATCGAACGCCAGAAGCGCAGTCCGAACCGGCGCACGTCGCGAAGGTTGCGGCGAACGATATAGTCGAGGTCGGCCACCTGCTCATCCAGGACTTCGGTCAGACGGCTGACCGTATCGGCCGGCGGCAGTTCCAGGTACGCATCGGCTTCGCCATAGGCGTACTGCACCTTCATGCCAGCCTTCTTCGCGATATGCATCATCGCGGCGTTGCGCGACAGGCAGTGCATGTACAGCGTGCGCACATGCGAATTGCGCCCGTGCATCGCGGCGCGCTGGAACAGCGAGCTGCCAATGCCGCGCCCGCGCGCGCTCTTCGAGACCGACACGCCAAACTCCGCCACCCGGCCTTCGGCGTTGTCGCGCAGGTTCGCAAAGTGCCCCACCCCCACCAGCTCCAGATGCTCGTCGTAGACGCCGAACACGCTGTCGTGGTCGAAGTCGATGCTCTCGACGTAGGCTTCGATCACATGGTTGCCAACGGACTGACCGAAACGGAGCAGGCGATCTTCCTCGCCAAGCGCGAGAAAATGCTTCACCAGCCGCGAGCGATGATGCGCGGCGAGCTCGCGCACCAGCACGGACGCGCGTTGCGCGGCCTGGGCCTTGGCGGCACGGCGAAGATCTTCGTCGGAGACTGCGCCGACGGCCTTGCTCAGTTCGAGCGGGTTCACTTGAGGTCCTTCCTGACTGATGTCACGACTGGGGTCAACGCGATGTTCATTGAACTGCGACAACCAAGTTGTGGCAATCCGGGTATAACAACGCGAGATAAAAATGGCGTCAGATGCTGCGAATGAAAGCCGCATGGCAAGGCAACTGCGCGCACTGACTGCGGGCAAACACTAGGTTGCTGCAACGCGGAAAGTATTGTAGTGGATTTGTCAGTCTGGCGTAAGCGACGCCATGCGATGGCCGTCGCAGTCGCCGCAAATTCGTAAAAATTTCAATGGAATCATGGATTTATCCATGAGGCGATTGCGTCATACCTATTGGTGTTGTGGGTTTGTTGCAACGCCGCACGCTTCACGCTGATGGACGCGAGCCCAGAGATCCAGCCAAAAAGACCAACCGCCTTGATGAACGAGCCTCCGATCGTAGTGATTTATGCGCACCCCGCGCCACGCCGCTCGCGCGTCAACCATCCACTGGCCGAAGCGCTGGCGGCCTTGCCGCATGTCGAGGTCCGGGAGCTGTATCGGCGCTATGTCGATTACGACATCGATGTCGTGGCCGAGCAGCGCGTGCTCTCCACGGCCGATACCGTTGTGCTGCAGTTCCCACTGCGCTGGTATAGCGTGCCCGCGCTACTCAAGCTGTGGCTCGACGAGGTGCTCGAGTTTGGCTGGGCCTATGGGCCGGGCGGCACCGCGCTGCGCGGCAAGTCGATGTTGGCCGTGGTGAGTACAGGTGGGCAGGCCGACGCCTACGGTCCCGATGGCGTTCATGGCGCTCCGCTCGAAGCGTTCCTGCTGCCGCTGCAGCAGACCGCCACGCGCTGTGACATGAGCTGGCTGCCGCCGATCGTGCTGCACGATGCCGACAACGCCCATGCCGACGCCCTTGCGCTTCATATCGAACATGTGGCCCGCCACCTGACCCCGTCCTCACCCCTGCCGCCCGATATCGAGCCGGAGAGCGCAGCCTCGGAGGAGATCGAACCATGAGCCAGCACGACTTCCTGATCGCGTTGCTGGTGTTCCTGGTGGCCGCGGTGGTCGCGGTACCGCTCGCGCGCCGTTTCGGCCTGGGCGCCGTGCTTGGCTACCTGATTGCCGGCGCGGCGATCGGCCCGCACGCGCTGCGGCTCGTCACGAACGTCGAGTCGATCCTCCATTTCTCCGAATTCGGCGTCGTGATGATGCTGTTCGTGATCGGCCTGGAGCTGGAGCCCAAGAAGCTCCGTATGCTGAAGCAGACCATCTTCCGTTTCGGTTCCATGCAGCTGGTCGCGTGTGCGCTGGCGCTGGGCGGCATTGCCGCGCTACTCGGCGCACCTTGGCAGGTGGCGCTGGTGGCCGGGCTCGGGCTTGCGCTGTCGTCCACAGCCATCGCGTTTGCCACGTTGGCCGAGCGCAATCTCATGGGCACCCCGGCCGGTGCCGCCAGTTTCGGCATTCTGCTATTTCAGGACATCGCTGCCATTCCGATGATCGCGTTGCTGCCGCTGCTCGCGATCGATGCCTCCGACGCGATCCATATGGGGTCGGGCACGCCGCACTGGCAGACCGCCGCCAAAGCCGTAGCCGTGATGGGCGCGGTGGTGGTGGGTGGCCGTTATCTCGTACGCCCCGCATTGCGGTTCATCGCGCGCACCGATATGCGCGAGATGTTCACGGCGTTCGCGCTGCTGCTCGTCATCGGCATCGCGTTGATGATGGATGCGGTGGGACTCTCGATGGCGCTCGGCACCTTCGTCGCCGGCGTGCTGCTGGCGGACTCGGAATATCGCCATGCGCTGGAGGCCGATATCGAGCCGTTCAAGGGACTGCTGCTGGGGCTGTTCTTCATGGCCGTCGGCATGTCGATCGACTTCGGCATTCTCTCGCAGTCGCCCTGGCAGGTGATGGGTCTGGTGCTCGGCTTCGTGCTGGTGAAGACCGGCATCCTGATGCTGCTCGCGCGCCGATTCGCCATAGCACGCGGTCAGCGCCTGCTGTTCGCGCTGCTGATTTCACAAGGCGGCGAGTTCGCGTTCGTGGTGTTCTCGGTGGCCGGCGGCGCGGGCCTGCTGCCTGAGCGTACCGAGGCGCTGCTGGTACTGATGGTCGCGCTGTCGATGGTGGCCACCCCGCTGCTGTTGCTGGCGTTCGACCGCTTCGTGGCACCGGGCCTCAATGCGAGCGGACGTCCCGACGATGTCATTCCGCCGCAGAACTCGCCGGTGATCATCGCGGGGTTTGGTCGCTTCGGCCAGATCATCGGTCGTCTGCTTTATGCGCAGGGCATTGGCGTGACCGTGCTGGATCACGACCCGGATCAGATCGAGTTTCTGCGCGAGTTCGGCTTCAATGTGTTCTATGGCGACGCCACGCGCGTGGATTTGCTCGAGGCCGCCGGCGCGGGCAGCGCGAAGATCCTCGTGGTCGCGGTCGATGGCATGGAAGACAGCCTCGCGCTGATCGACCGCGTGCGCGAGCGCTGGCCGGACCTCAAGATCTATGCGCGTGCCCGGCACGTGTCGCATATCTACCAGCTCAAGGACCGCGGCGTGGACACCTTCGAACGCGAAATGTTCGAGGGCTCGCTGATGATGGGCCGGCGCGTGCTGGAAGGCCTGGGGTTCGATCCGTCCGATGCCCGCAACGTGGCCCTACGCTTCCGCCGCCACAACATCGCGGCTATCGACCGTTTCTACCCGCACTACACCGACCAGAAAAAACTGGTCTCCCTGGCCCGCCAGGCCCGCGACGAACTGGAGGAGATGTTCCGCCAGGACCGCGAGCAACGCCAGAAGAACCAGGACGCCGAGTGGTCCTGAGATGCCAACGGTTTGCCCTCTCTGCCTCGAGGGCCGGCCGCTAGCGTCTCACCTATTGTTTTCTCCCCTCTCCCCCGGGGAGAGGGGCCGGGGGAGAGGGCAAGCCTCTAACCAGCCCACCTTCAAGCAAATCCACCACCATCTCCGCAAACGCGGCATAAGACAGCTTGCCCCCAGGCTTCAACCACGTGAACGTCCAGTTGATCATGCCAAAGACGGTCATCGTCAGCGGCGTCTGGTTCTCGGTCGTCACGCGCGCCGGATACGCCAACCGTAGCTGACGCCCAAACGCCGCCACCACATCGCGCTCGCGTTGCAGAATGCGATCCCGCTGCTCATCCGCCAGAAACTTCACGTCGTTGATCAACGCAATATGCCGGGTCTGCGAGGTCTCGTACTCGGCCAGGAACGCACGCAACAGGTCCGCAAAGCGCTCCTGCTCGGTACGGCCACGGCGTTCCCCGTCGGCTTCCACCTTCGTCACGATCCCCATCAGCCGCTGCGTATAGCGGTCGAGCAGATCGAACAGGATCGCCTCCTTGCTCTCGTAATAGTGGTAAAGCCGCGCCTTGGAAGTCCCGCATGCCGCCGCGAGGTCCGACATTGACGTACTCGGGTAGCTGCTCGCGGCAAACGCTGCAGCGGCAAGCTCGAGAATCTGCTCGCGCTGAGCCTCGAAATCGGGCGCCTTGGTTCTGGCCATGGAGGCTTGATCCTGCCGTTACTCGGCGCTCAGCATCGGATTACGGCGCAACTCGCAGTTCTGCATCGCATCGGCATTGCCGCGCAGCACGAGCTGCCCCGCGCTGATCAACTCGCGGCAGCGCCAGAACACAAACCAGTCGCTCGCCAGCAGCCCATCCACGGCACCCATCACGCTGCCCACCACCTGCACCGCGGAGGTCCAGTCGTCGGGCGTCCGGTCGAGAATGACGTCATCCACCGTGTGATACGCGGCGGGCACGATCGTATTGCCCTTCCACAGCCGCACATCGGCGTTCTCCTTCACGTTCTGCTGCCACTCGTAGCCAAGTCGGCCAAGGCGCAGCACCGACACCGGTGCAATGGTCGAGAAACGGCGGGCGAGCCGGGCCGCCGGATACATGCCAATGGCAGCAAGGTTGGCCTGCGGCGGCGTTTCCAGTTCACGCAGATCCATCGATACCTCGTTGATCCGCTGCGGCGCCTGATACAGGTGCGACACGACCCGGCGCAGCATCAACTGGTCCGCCGCGCTCTGTCCGTGCCAAATCGCGACTTCCTTGTCGTCGCGGCGCAGCGCCTGCAGCTGCTCGAGCGCCTGGCGCATTTCGCCGGGGAAATCGATATCGGTCTTGGGAGCCACGCGTTGCCAGAAGCCGGAACGGATCAACCCGGTACTGTCGACGTCGGCGAGCGGCCCGACGGCCAGATCGTCGCGCAACACGACCACCGGATCGGGACGAGAGGCTTGTGCCAGTGCCTGACGCAACGTATTGCCCGCGGCATCGCCGTTGACGACATGGATATATTGCATGGCCGTGATGTAAGAGTGGAACGACGCTTCCCTGAACGCCGGGGCCGCCGCTGGTGACACACGCTGGTGTCACATGTGCGGGGCATGAGTTTCCCGCCATTGTAATCACGGCGCGTGATGCTGCGGGGGCTTCAGCGTTCGTCGTAGCTCACGACCACGCGCGGGGTGAGCGCGCGCGCCTGGCAGGTCAGCACGAAACCCTTCGCCATTTCCCAGGGTTCGAGCGTGTAATTCTTCTCCATTTCCACTTCGCCCTCGAGCACGCGCGCGCGGCAGGTACAGCAGACCCCGCCTTTGCACGCATACGGCAGATCGAGGCCGGCGGCCAGCGCGGTGTCCAGCACTTTCGCATCCGGCCCGGGCAGACGCATGCGATGCTGCTTGCCATCGAGCACCACCACCAGATCGCTGCCAACACCCGTCCCAACATCGGACACGGCGGGGGCCGCGGCCCGCTGCGCGGGCGCCACGGGCACGCCGAATCGCTCCGCATGCATCCGCCGCGGGTCCAGCCCCGCGTCGCGCAGCGCGCCTTCCACCTCGTCGATCATCGATGCCGGGCCGCAGACGAACGCGGCGTCGATGTCGTCCACCGGCAGCAGCGACGACAGGAACCGCGCCACCCGCGCGCGATCCAGGCGGCCATGCAGCAGATCGACTTCCTGGGGCTGCCGCGACAACACGTGATACAGCGTGAAGCGCGCCAGATACTGGTTCTTGAGGTCTTCGAGCGCCTCGGAAAAGATGATGCTGTCCACGCTGCGATTGCCGTAGACCAGCGTGAAACGGCTGTTCGGTTCGTGCGCCAGCGTGGTGCGGATCAGTGACAGCACCGGCGTGATGCCGCTGCCGGCGGCAAATGCCACATGGTGCCGCGCGGCTGTCGCATCGAGAGGCACATGAAAGCGGCCGTCCGGCACCATGACATCGAACGCGCGTCCCGGCACCGCATTTCGATGCAGCCAGGTAGAGAACACCCCATCGGCCACGCGCTTGACCGCCACGCGCAGTTCGCCGCGCGCATCGTAGTCCTGCACACCGCAGCAGATCGAATAGGAGCGACGTAATTCGG
Source organism: Cupriavidus pampae (assembly GCF_914271485.1). Lineage (GTDB taxonomy): Bacteria > Pseudomonadota > Gammaproteobacteria > Burkholderiales > Burkholderiaceae > Cupriavidus > Cupriavidus pampae. The sequence continues at coordinate 8,866 of NZ_CAJZAG010000006.1, read as the reverse complement.
TACCACCGTCGGTACCACCGTCGGTACCACCGTCGGTACCACCGTCGGTACCATCGACCCGTGCCTTCAGAGTCAGGAACTGCCCCTGCGTGAAACGATATGCGTCGCGCAGGGCGGGCGGCACCTCGAACGCGATCGATACCGTATCGGCGGTCTCGGGCCTGACCTGCGCCACGCGCAGCGAATGGAACTGGGGCGTCATGGTTCGATGAGCTCAGTACAGTCTGATTCAGTACGGTTTGAAGTAGTCGAACGGCTCGCGGCAGTCGAGGCAGCGGTAAAGCGCCTTGCATGCGGTAGAGGCAAAGCGCGCCAGCTCCTCGGTATGGGTACTGCCGCAGCGCGGGCAAGCCACCGCGACACGCTCGCTCGCACGCGGCATGAAGCGCAGCGGGCGCATGTGGTCGCCATCGGCGCCGGCGGCGGTGTGGGGCGGCGCAATGCCGTACTCGCGCAGCCGCGCATGGCCTGCCGCCGTAATCCAGTCGGTGGTCCAGGCCGGCGCCAGCACGGTGCGCACGCGCCAAGGCGCCAATCCGGCCTGCTCGAGCGCGCGGCCCACATCCTCCTCGATCTGCGACATCGCCGGGCATCCCGAATAGGTCGGCGTGATCACGGCTTCAAGCGTCTCGCCGTCATCAGCGAGCACAACCTCGCGCAGGATGCCCAGATCGCGGATCGATACCACCGGAATCTCGGGATCGGGCACCGACTCGAGCGCCTGCCACGCGCGCGCGATGCGCGTGGCCTCATGGGCGAGGGGCTGGGCGAGGGATTGGGTGTGCGTCATGGCGTCACCATTGCGCGCCCGGATGCGCGCGCGCCAGGCCCTGCATCTCGCCAAGCAGATAACTCATGTGCTCGGAATGCACGCCATGCTTGCCGGTGGAAAGGAACCCCGAGCGTTCGGGCACAGGTAGCGTCGCCTCGGTCAGCGTGGCACGTACGGTCGCTTCCCAGTCCGCATGCAGATCCGCGACTGCCACGCCGATACCCTGCGCGGCAACCTCGCGCTCGACATCGTCCGTCGCGAAACACTCGTTCATATACGGCATCAGATGGTCGAGCGCTCGCTGCATACGTGCGTGCGATACCTCGGTGCCGTCGCCAAGGCGCACCACCCATCCCGCAGCATGCTGCAAGTGGTAGCGCGCCTCCTTGAGCGACTTGGCGGCAATCGCCGCCAGCCCTTCATCGTGGCTGCCTGTGAGCGCTTGCCACAGTGGCACCATCAGCGCGCTGAACAGGAAATTGCGCACGGTGGTTACCGCATAGTCGCGCGACGTGCGCGCAGTGCCCGCGAGCGGACCGTGGTGCGGTAACTCGAGCAGCGTCCAGTTGCGAAAATCGCGCTCGTCGCGCCAGTAGGCGTAGTCGTCCTCGCGCCGGGGCTCGCCCGTCAGCACCGCCTCGAGCACGCCCGCATGCGTGTACAACAGCCGCGCCTGGCCAATCAGATCGAGGCTCAGATTGGCGAGCGCGATGTCCTCCTCGAGCGCCGGGCCGTGGCCACACCATTCGGCATTGCGCTGGCCAAGAATCAGCGCGTTGTCCGCCAGCCGCAGCACATATTGGATGGCCGCCGGCAACGTATCCGTGGGCATGGCGACACGCGCCGGGGAAGAGAGGGCAGTGGGCGTCGTCGTCATGCACGCTCACATGTGATTGATTTCATCGGGCAACGCGTAGAACGTCGGATGCCGATAGATCTTGTCGGCCATCGGATCGAACAGCGCATCCTTCTCGTCGGGCGCGCTCGCGGTAATCGCCGACGAGGGCACCACCCAGATCGACACGCCTTCCTGACGCCGCGTATAAACGTCGCGTGCCATGTGCAGCGCCTGCTGGGCATCGGCGGCATGCAGGCTGCCGCAGTGCTTGTGCTCGAGCCCCTGCTTGCTGCGGACGAAGACTTCCCACAGCGGCCATTGTTTCGTATCCATTGCGTTCTCCGGCATCGTCGTACCTTGCCCCGTCAAGCCGCGGCGCGCTCGTCGTCTGCCGCGCCCGCCCGCCGCTGCGCATGCGCCAGCGCGGCCTCGCGCACCCATTCGCCTTCTTCGTGCGCGCGCACGCGCGTGGCCAGCCGCTCACGATTGCACGGTCCATCGCCATTGATCACGCGCCAGAACTCGTCCCAGTCGAGCGGGCTGAAGTCGTAATGCCCGCGCGCCTCGTTCCATTGCAGGCCGGCGTCGGGCAGCGTCACGCCCAACACGCGCGCCTGCTCCACGGTGGCATCGACGAACTTCTGGCGCAGGTCATCGTTCGAGATCCGCTTGATGCCCCAGGCCATGGTCTGCGTGCTGTTGGTGGAGGCGGCGTCGGGCGGCCCGAACATCATCAGCACGGGGAACCACCAGCGATCCACGGCATCCTGCACCATCGCGCGCTGTGCCTCGGTGCCACCCATCATCGCGAGCAGGGCGTCGAAGCCCTGGCGCTGATGGAACGATTCCTCCTTGCAGATGCGGATCATCGCGCGCGCATAGGGACCGTACGAGCAGCGGCACAGCGGCACCTGATTCATGATCGCCGCGCCATCGACCAGCCAGCCGATCACGCCGACATCGGCCCACGTCAGCGTCGGATAGTTGAAGATCGAGGAATACTTGGCACGCCCCGTGTGCAAGGCGTCCACGAGGTCGTCGCGCGAGACATCGAGCGTCTCGGCGGCGCTGTACAGATAGAGCCCATGCCCGCCTTCATCCTGTACCTTGGCGAGCAGGATCGCCTTGCGCTTCAGGGACGGCGCGCGGCTGATCCAGTTGCCCTCCGGCTGCATCCCGATGATCTCCGAATGCGCATGTTGCGAGATCTGGCGCACCAGCGTCTTGCGATAGGCGTCGGGCATCCAGTCCTGCGGCTCGATCTTGGTGTCCGCGGCAATGCGCGCATCGAACGCGACCTGCCGCGCATCCAGGTCCGTCAACCGCGTGGGCGGCTGGCCTGGCGAGTCCTTGCTCTGCACGTCTTTGCCCTGCGAGTCTTTGCTCTCCAAATCCAGGCTCTGCGTGTACATGGCACCTCCTTCGCGGTGGCCACAGGCGGCCGTCGACGTGGCTACTATATAGATAAGCCGACCGGTCGGTCAATTTATGGATTCAAGGAGCGGCCGGACTTATTTGATCTCGCGCAAACTGTAGGCGAATTGTAGGAGCCCAACGCCGCTTTTTCGGCGCGAGGTTACTTCCGCTGCGCACCTCGCGGAGTAGTATCAATACGAGTTCACACTTCCGGAGAACCCCGAAATGACCAATGCGGCATATAGCAGGATCGTAGTGGCAGTCGATGGCAGCGCAACCGCCGACCTCGCGCTCGGCGAGGCGATTCGCGTGGCCGGAAGCAGTGGGGCGACAGTGCTCGCGCTGTTTATCGTCGACAGCGGCGTGCTGTTGTTCGATGCGGGCTACTACGACGTCGGTCAGATGGAAAAAGCCTACGTCGATAGCGGGAATCAGGCGCTGGAGCAGGCCGCCGCGCGGCTCTCGGCGGCCGGCATCGCGTACGAAACGCGACTCGTGACCGAGCCTGCGGTGATCGGTGATATCGCGGCGTCGCTCAACGAGGCCGCACGTGAATGGCAGGGCGACCTGCTCGTCATCGGCACCCACGGACGTCGCGGCGTGCGCCGCATCGTGCTGGGCAGCGTGGCGGAAGCGGTGATTCGTGAATCGACGATGCCCGTGCTGCTGGTACGCGGCAAGGCCGCCGAAAAGTAACGCTACGGGTCAGCTCGCAAAGCGGAAATGCCCGCTGCGCAGCACGATCTCACGCGCCTCGGTCAGCTCGAAGAGGCTCTCGGCCAGCTGTTCGATGCGCGACCGGTTGCTCGTGAACGCGGCGACGAGGTCTTCCTTGCGCGTCGACCGCGCCCCAAAATGTGATTCGAGTGCCTCGGCGGTAATCGAGTAGAGGGTATCGTTGCCATCTACCTGCGCGGGGCAGGACAGCGTCAGACTGGCGGCGCAGTAGGTTGGCGTGATGTGGGGGAACGAGATGGACATGGCGTACCTCGAGCGGTGGCGCGACGCCGGGGTAAGACGGGTGATGGCAGTCGCAAGATTCCAGTCATTCTAGGATATGGCCGTGTTCCGTAAAGGTCGGTCGAGCGCCGCCGCGGCTTCGCGCACGCTGTGCATTGCAGCATGAGCGGCGTCCAGGCTGTCCAGGACGAAGCGGGTTTGCTCCAGCAGGAAGGCGTCGCCTGGCGACGCGTCCAACGCGCTGACCTCGGACATTCGCCGCCGTTCGACGGCCATCGCTCCCCCACCGTCGCCGCCGTCATGGCCATGAACGCCCGGCCGCACGGCCAGCTCGGCCAGCCTGGCTTCCACTGCCTCCAGCCACTGTTGCACGGCTTCGGACGGCGCCACATCGGCCTCGCAAGCCCGCACCACGCCCGCCAGCGCGGCCATGCGGCGCGCGGTCGCATGCACGCGTCGATAGGCGGCCGGCAGATCGGAGCCGAGATCCTCCGCACTTTGCGCCAGCGTGTCCTCGGCACGCGTGGACGCGCGACCCGCCGCCACGCGTAGCGCCTCCAGCCGTGCATGGGTGGGCGCCGCCGTGCGTGCTGCCCCAATGGCGGCCCGCAGGTACACCGCGTTGACCGCCAGCGCGTCCACACCATGACGGAACGCACGCGACAACTCGGCACGCGGCGCCAGCACGAAGTAGCTGGCCAGCGCGATCAGGCAGCCGATCGCCGTGTCGATACCCCGCAGCGCCGCCACGTGACTACTGCTGGCCGCGGGCTCGCCCGTCCACGAGAACAGGATGACCGCCGGCGTCAGGCAGAACGCAAACAGTCCGGCATTGCCCGCGAGTCGCCCCGCATAAGCGGCAGCAAGAAAGATGGCGCTGATACATAGCGCCAGCGCGGGCGAAGGGTGGGCAAAGCTGATCACGCAGGCCGCCAGCGCGCCTGCAAGCGAACCGGCGAAGCGCTTGAACGAGATCTGGCGCGTGGTCTGCAGGCGCGGGCTCAGGACCATGATCACCGTCACCGCGACCCAATAACCATGATCGAGCCGCCAGATTAGCGAAGGCAACAGGCTCAGCGCCCCCGCCATCGCCAGGCGCAGGCCATGTCGTGTCACCTGAGCATCGCGCGCGGCAACTTCCGCGAGCCAATGCCCGAGGCGGTCGATGCCGTGATGCAGCCCACGGCGCGGCCAGGCAAAGCTCTCCTTCCAGTCGGCAAACACCGGAAACCGGGCTAGTGCCGCCAGCGCGGACTGGTAGGTTGGCGGTGCTGCGGCGTTGGCGCGCTGCGCCACCAGCCGCCGCAACTCCTGCGCGAGAATCGCGCAGAGCGCGGGCAGATCTGGCGCGTGGTGCGACAACGCCTCGCGCACGAGCTGTTCGATCTCCGTGAGACAACGCGCTGCATAGGAAAGCGGCAGATCCTGCTGGACCGCGGGCGCCAGGGAAGCCTGGACCTGCCGTTCGCGCAATTGTCGTTCGCGCAACTCCGCAGCCACGATCAGCAGTGCAAAGATCGCATCGGCCACCGCCACCGTGTACGCGTACCGCATCAGGCCAATCGGATCGCGCCAGCCGCGCCGCGCGAGTACCGCCCCGCGCGCGCCTTCGATCCTGCGACGAATATCCTGCTTGTACGGCATGGTGTCGTCAGGAAACGCGTCGGCCGCAACGGCGTGAGCAAAACGGCTCAGTGCCTCGTAGACCGCGATGATGTCGGCGCGCGGGCGCGTGTCGCGCTGGGACGGCAGCAGTACCAGGCAGACCAGGCAGGCAAACAAGCCGCCGCGCAGATAGTCGAGGCTGGTCGCGACGGCATGCGCGAGCACCGGCACATCGATGGCCGCCGGCTGCAGGCAAGCGGCGATCAGCACCACATAAAGGAGCTTGCAACTCAGCGCTGCGGCCGGACCCCGCACTTCGGCGAGTCCCGCGCCGATGCCGCCCGCGATGACAATGGGCAACGCCAGCCACGGCGCCGTCGATGCCGCGCTGCCGATTGCGCAGGCCAGTCCGCCACCGATGCCCACCGCGCCAAGCACACGCATGCGCGCTGCGGCTGTGCCGGGACGATCGGCCAGACAGGTCCAGATCGATGCGGTCGCCGACCACAAGTAGCCGTTATCGCCGGTTACCAGGCTCATGCCCGCGAGCGCAAGAAACGCCAGCGCATAGATCAAGCCCCGCCGCACAAATGCGGCGTCCGGCCAGTATCGAAGGAGGCGTAGCGCAGCCGACATGGATGACTTGGTGGAAACGCGGAGAAATACGACGATTACATCGATCTGACTGTAATCGAACGATTGTTGCATCGCAACAAATCCGGGCTTTTTCGATCGCCTGCATCGACCTTGTGCGGCCATGCACCAACTTTGGGATGGGAAAAGCGCCCCGGGGCGGAAATGGGGCCAGTCGCCACATACACGCGCTCGGACGCGGAAAAAGCCGAATGATCAGCCGTTTGCGCGGGAGCCCGGCAAAAAAAAGGGCAAAAAAAACCCGCGCAGGTTTGTGCGCGGGCTGGAATCCACCGAGGTGGTGGAGGAGACAGACTCAACTATACATGACTTGTTGCGACGCACCAAGCTACTTTTGCGTTGGATGACTACCGTCACGCACATTCGTTGTCGTCGTACAACAAGAACTGTCAGAAACTACCGAAACAGGTAGGCAATCCAGACAGCCGCCGCCAACCCCACGACATCTGCAAACAACGCACAGCCCAGCGCGTATCGTGTATTGCGCACATTCACGCTGCCGAAGTACACCGCTAATACATAGAAGGTGGTCTCGGTAGATCCCTGGATGATCGCGGCCAGCCGGCCTTGGAAGGAGTCCACGCCGTAGGCGGTCATCACATCTACCATCAGGCCGCGCGCGCCCGCCCCGGACAGGATCTTCATCAGCCCCACCGGCAGCGCCGGCACGAAGTCCGTGTTCATGCCGACCCAGGCAAATAGGGCGGTCAACCCGTGCATCAGCACATCCATGCACCCGGTCACCCGAAACAGTCCGATCGCGACGAGGATGGCAACCAGATAGGGGATGATCTGCACTGCGACCCCGAACCCCTCCTTGGCGCCATCAATAAACGCCTCGTAGACGTTCACGCGCCGGATCGCCCCGCACAGCAGAAAAATCATGATCAGCGTCAAGATAAAGCCGGCGCCCGCCAGCGCGGTCATCCGACTGACCTGATCGGGCGGGGCATGGCGCAGCCATACGAACAGCAGGCCGATCAGCGCGGCCACCGCCGCCGCCGTCGCAAGCACCGCCGGCTTCAACAGGTTGAGCCGTTGCACCCAGGCCACCGCAATAAAACCGGCCAGGCACGAGGCGCCCGTGGCCAACAAAGTCGGCAGGAAGATATCCGCGGCATTGAACCCCACCAGCCCCTGCTTGACCGCGATGGCCTGCCGGATGGCGATGACCGACGTCGGGATCAGGGTCAGGCCCGCCGTGTTGAGCACGATGAACATAATCTGCGCGTTGGTCGCCGTATCGGGTGTCCGATTCAGCGTCTGCAGCTCACGCATGGCCGTCAGTCCAAGTGGCGTCGCCGCGTTGTCCAAGCCGAGCAGGTTGGCGGACACATTCATCATCATGGCGCCCTGCGCCGGATGCCCCTGCGGTACGCCGGGAAAGAAATGCCGCAGCAGCGGGTTCACGAGTCGCGCGAACAGGTCGATCACCCCGGCCCGCTCACCCACGCGCATGATGCCAATCCACAGGCTCATCACGCCGGCCAGCCCGAGCGAGATCTCGAACGCGGTCCGCGCGCTGTCGAACAGGCTCGCGAGCATCGCGGGGAATACCGCCATGTCGCCGAGGGCCAGCTTCACGCACGCGGCAAGAAAGGCGAGCAGGAAGAAACCGAGCCAGACCAGGTTCAGTGCCATAAAGAGTTCGCGAGCCGGCAAAGCTTGGCATCTTAGCCTGCCGGCGCCGCCATCAGATCACCTTCGCGCCACGCTCCTCTAATAGAGCGCGAAGTATCGATCGATGACAGTAACGCTCGTCCTCGCAATAGCACCCGAGCGAAAAGTCGGTTTGCCGAGACAGCGCCGCCAGCAAATCGAGCGTGCGGCTGGGGTCAGGCAGCGCCATCTCCGCCCGAAACTTCCTGGCAAACGCGCGCCACGCCTTGTCGTCGCGCGCGTGCTGTGCCGCCAGCGCTTCCGTGACCAGCTCCGCAGTCGGCGAGAGCATCGGATACCAGACATCGTAGTAGTCGCGGCTGGCAAACTCGGTGCGCGGCACACCGCGCGGCGGCCGCCGCACGGTACCAAGACGCAGACCTTCGCCGGCGCTTCGCGGACTTCCCAGACGGACGATTCGGATCACCAATTGAGTCTCCTGATCGGGTATCAAAACAAATTTTAAGAAAGTCCTTGCCAAGGTCGGAAGGCCGGCTTAATATTCGCCCCCTCGCAACACAAACCGAAAGACAGCAGCAGCGGAAACGCAGCGCTGGCGCGGGTTGCGGGGAGATTGGTAGGACGTTAGCGAGTTGGTCGATGTAGAAATTAAATCGACAAACCAGTTGACGAGAAGCAAGAAACGCTACATACTCTCGCTTCTTCGCTGCAACAAAACAGCGACGCAGTACAGCAAGCAGTAAAACGCAAACGGCAAAGCCGGTGGCGCAAGTTCTTTAACAAACAAACAACCGATAAGTGTGGGCGCTTGATGACGGTGCACCGAAGGTCTCGATCTTCGGCAAGCTTCAAAAGTTATCAGTGCTCGCACAGTAAAACATGTTGGTTCTGTCTTCGGATGGAGCCAGTCAGTTTTCTGAGAGTGAGCGACCGCTCGAAAGAGCGAGGTGCTTCGGCACCACACAGGTATTGAACTGAAGAGTTTGATCCTGGCTCAGATT
>NZ_CAJZAG010000005.1 GCF_914271485.1 Cupriavidus pampae | reverse complement strand
CCCTTCCCATCCCGAACAGGACCGTGAAACAACTTTGCGCCGATGATAGTGCGGATTACCCGTGTGAAAGTAGGTCATCGCCAGGCTCTTATGCTCAGAACCCCTCAGCGCACTCCGCTGAGGGGTTTTGTTTTTTACGGCCGTCGTTATGGTCGTTATAGCCGTCGATAGGCCGCGAGCGGATTGCGTAGCATGCCGGCCATCGTCAGGCTCGAGGCCGGGTCGGCGAGGTTGACCATCTGCAGGTTATTGCGCAACTGCAGCCGGTTCAGGCATGAGTGCCTGAATTCGGGCTGAAAGAAATCATACCGATCGAACTTGTGGCGCAGCTCGGGATGCGCGGACTGATATTCGTACGCGGTAGCGGCAATCAGCTGCCAGAACTCCCGTTCACTGCAGACACCGTGCTCGACGAGCAGGTGATTCAAGTGGCGAAACACGCCGTCGAACACGTCGATAAACAGGCCGAGCAGCTTGTAATCCTCGGGCACATCGACCGCGAGTCGTGCGACGGCATTGGGCAAGATCGCATCCTTGTCGAGGATCGCGGACTCTTCGGCAATATCCTTCATGAATACGCGCGTAACGCGATGCTGCTCGAGCACCAGAATCAGGTTCTCGCAATGCGGCATGAACACGAGATCGTGCGCATAGAAGCAGTGCATCAGCGGTTCGAGATACGCGCGCAGATAGCTGCGCAACCAGGTGAGCGCCGGCATGCCCGAGCGACGGATCAACGCAGGTAGCAAAGCGTTGCCGGCTGGGTCCACATGCAGCAGCGCGGCCATCGTCATCAGTCGTTCCCCCTCCCTTAGCTTGCCGATCGGGCTTTCGCGCCAGAGTGCGGACAGCATTTTCTTGTATGGGCTATCGCTTTCGAGCGCCGCTTCGTAGTAGCGGTTGCGATAGCCGATCGAGGCAACCTCCCGCAGGATCGAGAAACCATAATCGCGCAGCGTGCCGTCCGCGGTGATCAGTCCGTGGAGATACGCGTTGATCGCCGGCGTTCCCGCCATGTAATGCGGCGATAGTCCTCGCATAAACCCCATGTTGAGCACCGAGAGCGACGTCTTGACGTAGCACTTCTCGGGGTGCGACGTGTTGAAGTACGTCCGCACCGACTGCTGGGCTGCATAGAGGTCGTCTCCATAACCGAGTGCGACGATATTGCGGTTTGCGACATCCGCGGCGAAAGCGATGCTGAGCTTGTTGAACCATTGCCACGGATGCACGGGCATGAACAGGTAGCGCGCCGGGTCGAGGTCCAGCTGCTGCAGCGTCTGGCGGTACGACGCCATGCGCGTGGCGCCGAGCTCGTGCGTCAGCAACTGGTCGTGGTCGAACTCGGGCAACGACGCGAAGTGCGCATGCTCGCGGTGCACCGCAAGCCAGATGATCGCGAAGCGCGAACCGGTTTCGGGCGCGTAGCTCCGGTACTCGTCCGCGTCGAACCCGAGGCGACCATTGTTGGCGACGAAACATGGATGGCCTTCGGTCATCGCCGCTTCGTAGACCTGATAGTCCTGCTCGACGAGTTCCTCCGCGGTGAGGTACGCGCGCGTGTGCTTGTAGGCCGCGCCGAACAGGGTGCTGCTGATCTCGTCGAGGTAGATCGGCAGCTTGTCGGCGGGAATGCCGAGCGTGCGCTTGAAGTCATTGACGAAGGTGAGCGCATCGAGGGGCTCGCCGATGTCGGGCAGGCGCTCGATCGACGTGGGATCGATGCGCCAGTGGTGCAGCGCCATGGTCTGCGCGCGGAAGCGGTAGTGGCGGTCGGCCGTGTCCGCATCGACGCGGTACGTGCGCCAGTTGCCGGCATCGGGCTTGCCGATTGGCGTGGGTGCGATGACGGACTCGTGTGCGAACTCCGCGAGGGCTTTGCGTACGAGCAACCGGTTGACTGTGGCCCAGACGCGCGGGTCGAGGTGATCGACGACGTGCTGCGGCGCGCGCGCGAGCCTGGCCTGCAGGGACACATCAGGTGGTGCATTCATGGGTAACGTCTCCAGAGAGGGATCGAACGAAGTCCGATCGGGTACAGAACGCCAGCCACGCGGTCTTGTGTGGCAGCAGGATCTGACGGTCATAGCGAAAGCCGACCGCGTGATTGAGGCGATGGACCTTTTCGTTGCGTGCGTCCGGTTCGACGATCACGCGCTGCGCGTCGAGCGTGTAGAGCGCGAAGGTCATGACGTGGCGCAGGATGTCGCGCGTGAAGTTGGCGATGCGCGCGACAGGTGGGCCGACCAGAAAGTGCATGCCGATGTCGCCCGGGTGCACCGCGTAGTGGCTGCCGATCGCATCGTGCGCGGGGTCGTAGAACTCGGCGATAAATGCCGGTTGTCCGTCGTACGTGCCGATGCGGGCGCAGCCGTGGCCCGCGGCGTGCTGATCGGCATAGAACTGCCGGGTAGCCGCGAGGGAGAGGTGCTGCATGTTCCAGTACCGCGCATAGTCCATGACGAACCACTGGTGCAACGTGGCGATGTCTTCATCAAGGCACAGGGGCCGGATCGAAAAGCGTGGATTGAGGGCCGCCCGCACCGGCGCGGGTGGCGCGTCGTGGAGGCAGGGGCTGGCGCACCAGCGGTCAGTTGGCATGCTCGGTCTGGCAAGAGGGGGCTGGCGACAGGCGCCGTCGCGTGGGGAAGATCAGGTGACTGGCCACCGCGGTGAGCAACAGGCCGGCTGCGGCGAGCAGGAATGGGCTCGTCATGCCGAGCTGCTCCACCACGTAGCCGGCGCAGAACGACGACAGTAGTACGCCGAGGTTCTGGAAGCCGTTGGCGATGCTGAAATCGCGCGCGTAGGCTTGCGGGGTGCTGATCCGGAACAACGTGACCTCGAGTTTGACGCTGACGCGGAACAACGCCCAGCCGTAGAGGCAGCGGCCAATCAGTATCGCTGTCGCCCACGGTGCCGCCTGCAGGACGAGTCCGACGCCGCCGAGTATCAGGTTGATCAGGGTGCCACTGAGGCCCGTTCGCTTCTGACGATCGAGCCATAGCGCCAGTAGCGCCATCAGGCCTGGAATCGCGAAGACCAGGCCCGTGAGCGTGCGATCGGCAATTCCCGTGGTGGTCTCCCAGTACACCGAGAAGAAGGGGCGGATCAGATAGGCACTGAAGTCGAACAGCAGCATCAGCACGCTGAGCCTGAGCACGCGCGGCAGGGTGCCGTGACGATGGCGCGACGACGAGGCCGTGCTGCCCAGCACACCGACGACCTTGCCGGCGCGTATCACGTGCAGGCACAACGCCATCTGCGCGAAGTCGCCGGCGGCCATGGCGAACAGGCAGGCATCGGCGCCGAATCGCTGCAGCAGCAGACCACCCGCCATCGCGCCGAAGATGCCGGCGAGGTGCACGACCACGGCGAGCAGCCCCACGGTGGCACTGTGGGTTTCCGCGCGTTCGACGCGCATCAGGTACGGAAACATCAGCAGGTAGCTGCTCTTGGTCATGAACATGAGCATCGTCACGGCCCAGAATGCGGCCACGGTTTCCGTCATGACGCTTGCCATCCCCAGCAGTCCCGCGAGGCCTTGCGTGACGAAGACCAGGTGCATGGTCTCGACGTGCCGTGCGACGCGCGCCCAGAGCGGCAACGTCACCATCACGGCGATGGAGATGGTGGCGATATAGGCGCCGACATGCACGGTGCTGGTAACGCCGTAGCGCATGGCGAAGAACTGCGGATAGAACGCGATGAGGATCGCGTCGCTGATCACGCCGCATGCGGACATGATGACGATGGCCAGGCGCAGGCTCATCGCGAGGAGGCGTCCAGCCGGTCGTCCTGTTCGACATGGAAACCAGCGCCATGCGCATCGGCGGGTGGCGTCACGGGCCGCGTTGCCGATGGCTCCATGCCGGTGGCTAGAGCGCCCATTCGCGTGAAGCCGCTGTCCGTGCGCGGCGCGAAATCCTGGAACGTGGTGCGCGCCTCGGCGCGATAGTGATCGACGCCGGTCAGTGCATGCAGCAGCCGTGCATTGCGATGGCAGGCGAGGCCGAGATCCGGATTGGTGATGCCGCCCTGAAAACCCGCGTTCTGCACGAAGATCTCGCTGCCTGCCAGATCGACCGCATAGTTGCTGCCCTGCACGTAGTGCCCTTGTGCGTCCCAGCGAATGCGTTCGCGAATGCCGCGCACGAACGGCGGGATGCGATGCGTGTAGCCGGTGGCCATGACGAGCCCATCGGTCAGGTGGCGATAGCGCTCGCCGAGTTCGTTATGGTGGAACGTGAGCGCAAACCGCTTGCCACTATCATCGACCGCGCAGGACGTCAGTCCCAGATTCGGCAGCAACTGCGTGCGCAGGCCCGGGCGATGACGCGTCTCGTCGAGGAGGTCGTAGATGCGATCGATCAGCGTCTTGTTAATGCCGCTGTAGACGGCACGTTGGCCTTCGGTGGCGCGCTGCTTCATGGCATCGCCAAGCCCATGGAAATGATCGATATAGGCGGGTAGCAACAACTCTAGCGTGAGCTTGGCCGTCTCCATCTGGAAGAAGCGCGGCGCGCGCGTGACCCAGTTGAGCGTATAGCCGTAGATATCGCACTCGCGCAGCAGGTCGTAGTACACCTCGGCGCCGCTCTGGCCGCTGCCGACGATGGTGATCACGCGTTGCTGCTGCAGCCAGGATTTATGCGCAAGATAGTGGGCGGTGTGCACGGGGCCGCGCGAGCCGGTGCGCAGGCCTTCGCAGCAGTCGGGCAGGCGCGGCTCGCTGCCGATGCCGATGACGAGCTGCCGCGTGCGATGGCGGAACGGCGTGCCGCTGTGCGTATCGACGCCGGTCACCACATAGCCGGGGATGGACGCGTCGTAGTGGATGTCAAGCACATTGCGTCGATACCGCACGTTGCGCAGTTGGGCGGCGGCCCACTTGCAGTAGCGGTCGTACTCCTGGCGCGTGAGGTAGTAGTTCTCGCGCACGTAGTACGTGTAGAGGCGTCCTTGCCGCTTGCAGAAGTTCAGGTAGCTAAAGCGGCTGGTGGGGTCGGCCAGCGACACCAGATCGGCGAGGAACGGGTTCTGCAGTGTGGTGCCATCGACGAGCATGCCGGTGTGCCAGCCGAAGGCTTCCTTCTTTTCCAGGAACAGGCTGCGCGTGCCCGGCAACGGATCGGCCAGGCAGGCGAGGCTCAGGTTGAACGGCCCGAGGCCGATGCCGATGAAGTCGTAAGGCGCTTCGTTGATCGAGGTGGTCATGATGGCTCGCGTGGTCAGGAGAATGAGAGCCGCGTATGTCGCGGCCGACATTCATCAAGACGAACGAGCGATCGGTTCCACCAATCCGAATTACGGAAGCGGGAGTGCGCCGAGCGCTTCGCGTGCATCCTGCAGGATGCAGCTCACCATGGCGGGCGAGATGCCGAGCCGCGTGGCGATGTTGCGTTGCGACTGGTCGTAGAAGTAATACTGCGTGAGTGCATCGCGCGTGCGTGGTGGCAGTGCGCGCATGGCATCGCGCAGACAACGCTCGCGTTCGCGCATGCTGGCGATGCGGTCCGGCGAGTTGGTGTCGAGCGGGGTATCCGCTTCAACGAAATCTGATGCGAATAAACGGCGCTCGAATTTCTGCCGCCGATACCCGTCGAGTGCGAGATTACGCACGACACGGCAGACGTAGCTCACTTCATGGAGCCATGGACCATCGGGAGTGTGGAAGAAGAGCTTGATGTAGGCGTCGTGTACGACGTCTTCCGCTTGCGACGCGCAGCCGAGAATGCGCGTGGCGATGTGCAGAAGCTGACGGCGGTGGCCGATGAAGATGTGTGCGATCGCTGCGTTGCCTGCTGGATGTCCAACATGAGTTGGCATGCGTGCTCCATGTGTCGGGCGATGGAGCGGGCAATGCTATGCCACCTTGCGCATGAAACCGCCGATGTCCTTGCCATCGGCGCGGCTAACCAGTGTGCGTGCCTAAATCAGATGTTAGTGCGCGGTGTTACCGCCGGTTCGATGGGCATCGCCGGACGTGTAAAAACTGCCGCGCAAGGTCTTCGTCGTATTGCCGTAACTCGCTGACGGGCTGCGATCAGCGATCGAACGCGATGTTCTGCGCGCGCAACCGGCGCATGCCGCTGTCGAGGTGCGCGCGTGCGCTGTCGGGGTCGCCGATACGCATCTGTTCGTAGGTGCGTTGCGCAATCTCGTGCGGGATGGATTTGAGTGCGCGGCCCGTGCTCATGGCCTTGAGTTGTACCTCGGCCGCGCGCTCCAGGTAGTAGAGATCGTCCCAGGCTTCGGCGATGGTCGGGCCGACCACCATCACGCCATGGTTCTTCAGGAACACGACATCGGCGGTGCCCATGGCTGCCGCAATGCGATCGCCTTCGGTCTCGTCGAGCGCGAGGCCGTTGTACTGCTCGTCGACAACGGTGCGGCCGTAGAACTTGAGCGCGGTCTGGCCCACCCATGCAAGCGGTGGGCCGTCGAGCAGCGCGAGCGCGGTGGCATTGGGCATGTGCGTGTGGAATGCCGCGCGCACGCGCGGCTGCGCGCGATGCAGCCGTGCGTGGATAAAGAACGCGGTGGCTTCCGGCTTGCCTTCGCCGGCGATGACGTTGCCGTCGTAATCGCAGATCAGCAGGTGCGAGGCGGTGATCTCGTCGAACGCGTAGCCAAACGGGTTCACCAGGAACAGATCGTCGTGGCCCGGCACCACCGCCGAGAAATGATTGCACACGCCTTCCTCGAAGCCGTGCTGCGCGGCGAGCCGGAAGCACGCGGCCAGTTCGATACGCGCCTGCTGCACGGCATCGGCGTCGAGGCCCGTGCGCGCGTGCATGCGCGAGGGGTTGGCGGAGGTCAGGGTGTGGGCCACGATGTGTTTTCCTTTTTTGATTACCAGTCGAGCGTTTTGAACAGGGTGGGGACCTCGTCGAGCGTACGCACGATCGCGTCCGGTGTGTAGTCGGGCAGCAGCTTGCGGCCGGTGCCGCGATCGACCCATACGCAGCGGAAGCCAATGTCGCGCGCCGCCGCGTGGTCGAGGTGGGGGCTCGCGCAGATATGCACGACGTCGTCCTTCGAGACACCGAGTTGCTCGTGAGCATAATCGAACAGGCGGCGATTGGGCTTGTAGGCACCGGCCTGCTGTGCGGTGATCACGCGGTCGATGTAGTGACCATTGCCGTCGGCGAGTTGCGCGACATTACCCGCGATGATGTCGTCGTCAGTGTTGGAAACGATGCAGGTACGGAAGCCCATCGCCTTGAGACGGCGCAGCGCGGGCACGACTTCGGGAAACGGCGGCATCGCCGAGATGCTCTGCGTCAGCACCGCGATATCGTCCGGCGCCGGTTCGAGGTCGAAGTCCTCGAGCGCGAGGCGCAACCCTTCGCCGGCCACCGTACGGAAATTGCGATGCGGTGGCAGTTGTTCGAGGCGATGCTCATGCCGGTCGTACACCTCGATCAGGCGTTCGGTATCGATGGATGCGGATGTGCCCTTGCTGTGCAGGATCGTGTCGACGGCTTTCCGCAAGCCTTCGTCCCACTGGATCAGCGTGCCGTAGCAGTCGAAGGTGAGCCAGTACGGGCGGTGTGTGTGTGGCAGGGACATGGTGAATCTCCGAGGGTCAGCGTTTGACTCGAAGCGTAAGCGGCGGCGCCTATATTGGAAAATTAAATTAAAATATGGACATCAGTTGATTATCAAATAAGAGAAGGATGCGTCATGTTCGACGATCTGGTGTTGTTGCGCACGCTGGTGTCGGTGGTAGACGAAGGCAGCTTTACGCGCGCCGGAGACCGCGTGCATCGTACGCAGTCGACGGTCAGCCAGCAGATTCGCAAGCTCGAGGAAGTGGTGGGGCGGCCGCTATTGGTGCGGGATCGTTCCGGGACGCAGGTCACGGCAACCGGGCACGGCGAGTTGCTGGCCCAGTACGCACGGCGTCTGCTGGCGTTGTCGCAGGAGGCCGCGGATGCGATGGCGAGCGATGGGCGAGTGTCGACGGTGCGAATCGGGGTGCCGGAAGACTTCGATGCGCGACGCATGTCGGCGATGTTGTCCGGCTTTGTGGCGGCGCGGCCCGAAGTCCGACTGGAAACCGTCGCCGGCATGAGTACCGATCTGCGACAGAAACTCGCGGGTGGGGAGATCGAGATTGCACTGGTCAAGCGCGAGCCGGGCAGCGGACCGAGCCTGGCTGCGTGGCCGGAGACATTGGTATGGGCGACGGGCGCCAACACCACCTGGGATCGGGATGAGAGTGGGGCGCAACCGGTGCCGCTCGCACTGTTCCCTCAGGGCTGCGTCTATCGGCAGCGCGCGATCCGTTGTCTCGACCAGGCACAACGACGCTGGCGCGCGGCGTTCGGCAGCCACAGCCTGACCGGGATTCAGGCGGCGGTGTCGTCCGGACTCGGCATTTCCGTATTGCCGACCACGGCGCTGTTGTCCGACCATCGCGTCTGCGAGGGCTTTCCGGAGCTCGCGCCGACCGAACTCGCGCTGCTGGCGGGGGATAGTGCCCTGAACAAGGGCCAGCGCTCGCTCGTCGACTTTCTGCGCGACGAGCTTGACCGGGGCGATCAGGGCAACCAAGGCCGTCAGTGACGCCCGCAGCGCATGCCGCGTGCCACACGTGGACTTTATTGATGAGCAGATTTGAACGATTTGTTCAGAAAATCCGGTGTCTCATGGATGATTGCGCGCCGCAAGCTGACGCGTAGCATGCATATGCGGTCATTTCGGCGGCTGCAACGACGTATTTCAACGAATTACACGCCAATTCCTCATAACCGAAGTTTTCCGCAAGCTGGTAGGATGGCGTGCTGCGAACATTTAGGCCAAGTGGAACATCTTTGGTCCAAGTGCCTCAAATGCTGCAGCGCCGCGAACAAGTGACCATCAGATTGGCCCGCCGGAGGGGGAGGGTCGATACGACATAGTCATTGAGGTCTTGTTCTGCGTGGCATACATTGCCGAAGGCGCATGCAACGGTAGCGGTGTCAGATACTGATGATGCCGCGCCGGCGCGAACTGCGAGTCGATGCCCACACCAGAACGGTGCACGAGCCTCGCGCATGGAACGGTAACACTCACAAGCCATGATCGAAGCCAATTTTTCTGAAAACGGGGAGCGGTTCGGCGCGCACCATGCGTGCCCGCGATGCGTACCACTCGAGGCCAGGGCACTGGCGAAAGCAGGGGTAATGGTCACGATCCGCTGATAGCCCGACCGTCATCGACCGGTCATGGGCATGGCTGTTGCTTCGTGCGGCAGCCATGCCCATGACTGGCTGCTCACTTGAAAGCGATGGGCCACGCTGCCCGCCCCAACCGTATTTGCGCGTAACCCCGTGCATGCGGTTCGGCACCGTGGACCACCCGCCTGGCGTATCGCACCAGGCTCCCCAATTCGATTCAGTTTCATCCTCGAGGAAATCGCTATGCAACCAATGCGCGCCAGGCGTGCTTTGATTCCGGCCATGTTGGGCATTGCCATCGCCGTGCTCAGCGCTTGTGGCAAGAAGGCCGAAGCTCCTGCACCCCAGACCCCGCAGGTTCAGGTCGTGACGCTCAAGCCGCAGTCGGTAACGCTGGAAACCCAGTTGCCCGGCCGGACCAATCCATACGCCATCGCGGAGGTGCGTCCCCAAGTGAACGGCATCATCCTCAAGCGGATGTTCAAGCAGGGTACGGACGTCAAGGCGGGACAGCAGCTGTACCAGATTGATCCGTCCACGTACGAGGCCACCTACAAGAATGCCGCCGCGACGCTTGAATCGTCGCGCCTGCTGGCGCAGCGCTACGGCCGGCTGGTCGGCGACGAAGCCGTCAGCAAGCAACAATACGCCGAGGCGCAGGCTTCCTACGAGCAGGCTCAGGCCGCGGTGGATCGCGCCAAGATCGACTTGAAATATACGAAGGTGCTGTCACCGATTACGGGCCGCATCAGCCGCGCGCTGGTGACCGAGGGCGCGCTCGTGACCAACGGCCAGACCACCGCGCTGGCCACGGTGCAGCAGCTCGACCCGATCTATGTGGACGTGACGCAGCCGTCGACGTCGCTGCTGCGACTGAAACGCGAACTGCAGGCCGGCCAGCTGGAGTCGGCAGGTGCGAACGCCGCCAAGGTCACGCTGTTCTTCGAAGACGGCACGTCCTATCCGGAACCGGGTCGCCTCGAATTCTCCGAAGTCTCGGTGGATGAAGGCACTGGCTCGGTGACGCTGCGCGCGGTGTTCCCGAACCCGCGTCATGACCTGCTGCCGGGCATGTTCGTGCATGCGCGCCTGCAGGAAGGCGTGCGCGCCAACGCGATTCTCGCGCCACAACGCGGCGTGACGCGCGACCTCAAGGGCACGGCGACCGCGCTCGTTGTCAATGACAAAGAGGAGGTGGAACTGCGTCAGCTCACCACCACGCGCACGATTGGCGACAACTGGCTGGTGACCGAAGGCCTGAAGGCTGGCGATCGCGTGATCGTCGAAGGCCTGCAGTTCGTGCGTCCGGGCGTCAAGGTCAAGGCCGTCGAAGCCTCGGCCACCGCGCCCGCTCCCGGCGGTGCATCCGCGCCTGCCGCAGCGTCCGCGCCCGCGGCCAAGTCGTGAGCGCGACCGCTAGCATAAGGATTCGCCATGTCTAACTTTTTTATCGAGCGGCCGATCTTCGCGTGGGTGATTGCGCTGGTGATCATGCTGGCTGGCGTGCTGTCGATTCGCGCGTTGCCGGTGAACCAGTACCCCGCGATCGCGCCGCCAACGATCGCCATCTCCGTGACCTACCCGGGTGCGTCCGCGCAGACCGTGCAGGATACGGTGGTGCAGGTGATCGAGCAGCAGTTGAACGGTCTTGACGGCCTGCGTTACATCTTCTCCGAATCGAACTCCGACGGCAGCATGACCATCACCGTCACGTTCGAGCAGGGGACCAACCCCGATATCGCGCAGGTGCAGGTGCAGAACAAGCTGCAGCTCGCCACGCCGCTGCTGCCGCAGGAGGTCCAGCAGCAGGGTATCCGCGTGACCAAGTCGGTGCGGAACTTCCTGGTGATCGTGGGTCTGGTGTCGACGGACAAGAGCACCACGCGTGAGGATCTGTCGAACTACATCGTGTCGTATCTGCAGGATCCGCTGTCGCGGACCTCGGGTGTGGGTGACTTCCAGGTGTTCGGCTCGCAGTACGCGATGCGTGTGTGGATCGACCCGACGAAGCTCAACAGCTTCCAGCTGACGCCGCTCGATGTGAGCAACGCAGTGCGTGCGCAGAACGTGCAGGTGGCTTCGGGCCAGCTGGGTGGCCTGCCTGCCATTCGTGGCCAGCAGCTCAACGCGACCATCATCGGCAAGACCCGTCTGCAGACCGCCGAGCAGTTTGGCGACATCCTGTTGAAGGTCAATACCGATGGTTCGCAGGTGCGGTTGCGTGACGTGGCCGATATCGGCCTGGGCGGTCAGGACTACACGATCAACGCGCAGTACAACGGCGCGCCGGCTTCCGGTATCGCCATTCGTCTGGCCACCGGCGCCAACGCGCTGAACACCGTCAAGGCGATTCACCAGACGCTGGGTCAGCTCGAAGGCTTTATGCCGCCGGGCATGAAGATCGTGTTCCCGTACGACACCACGCCGGTGATCGCGGACTCGATTCACGAGGTGATCAAGACCCTGCTCGAAGCCATCGTGCTGGTGTTCCTGGTGATGTACCTGTTCCTGCAGAACTTCCGTGCCACGCTGATCCCGACGATCGCGGTGCCGGTGGTGCTGCTGGGCACGTTCGGCGTGCTGGCCGCGTTCGGTTACTCGATCAATACGCTGACGATGTTCGGGATGGTGCTGGCCATCGGTCTGCTGGTTGACGATGCGATCGTGGTGGTGGAGAACGTCGAGCGGGTGATGGCCGAGGAGGGCCTGCCACCGAAGGAGGCGGCACGAAAATCGATGGGGCAGATCCAGGGGGCGCTGGTCGGTATTGCGCTCGTGCTGTCCGCGGTGTTCCTGCCAATGGCATTCTTCGGCGGCTCGACCGGCGTGATCTACCGGCAGTTCTCGATCACGATCGTGGCGTCGATGGTGCTGTCCGTGCTGGTGGCGTTGATTCTGACGCCGGCGCTGTGCGCGACGATGCTGAAGCCGATCGAGAAGGGCGACCACGGCGAGCACAAGAAGGGCTTCTTTGGCTGGTTCAACCGTGGCTTTATCAAGACGACGCAACGGTACGAGAGCGGTGTGAAGGGAATTCTGCGGCGCCGCATGCCGTTCCTGATCATCTATATCGCGATCGTCGCGGCGATGGCGTTCCTGTTCACGAAGATCCCGACCTCGTTCCTGCCGGAAGAAGACCAGGGCGTGCTCTACGCGCAGGTGCAGACGCCGCCGGGTTCCACGGCGGAGCGCACGCAGCAGGTGCTTGACCAGATGCGTGAGTATCTGCTGAAGGACGAAGGCGGGGTCGTGGAGTCGCTGTTCACGGTGAACGGCTTCAACTTCGCGGGCCGCGGCCAGAGTTCGGGTCTCGCATTCATTCTGCTCAAGCCGTTCAAGGAGCGTACGGGGGATGCCACGAGCGTGTTCGATCTGGCCAAGCGGGCACAGGCCAAGTTCTTCACGTTCCGCGATGCGCTGGCCTTTGCGTTCGCGCCACCCGCAGTGCAGGAACTTGGTAACGCCACCGGCTTCGACTTCTACATCCAGGATCAGGCCGGTCTCGGTCACGAGAAGCTGATGGAGGCGCGTAACAAGTTCCTGCAGCTCGCCTCGCAGAATCCGGCGATGCAGCGCGTGCGACCAAACGGGCTGAATGACGAGCCGCAGTATCTGCTCGACATCGACGACGAGAAGGCGCGCGCGCTGGGTATCTCGCTGGCCGACATCAACAGCACGGTGTCGATCGCGTGGGGTTCCAGCTACGTGAACGACTTTATCGATCGTGGTCGCGTGAAGCGTGTGTACGTGCAGGGCCGTCCGAACTCGCGTATGTCGCCGGAAGATCTGACCAAGTGGTTCATCCGCAATGGTCAGGGTGACATGGTGCCGTTCTCGGCGTTTGCGACGGGACACTGGGGCTACGGTTCGCCGAAGCTGCAGCGTTACAACGGTGTGCCGGCGGTGGAAATCCTCGGCGAGCCGGCAGCGGGCAAGAGTACCGGTGAGGCGATGAACGCGGTGGCGGAGATCATGAAGCAGATGCCGGCGGGTATCGGCTATTCGTGGACCGGTCTGTCGTACGAAGAGCGTCTGTCGGGAGCTCAGGCACCGGCACTGTATGCCCTGTCGCTGCTGGTGGTGTTCCTGTGTCTGGCGGCGCTGTACGAAAGCTGGTCGATTCCGTTCTCGGTGATGCTGGTGGTGCCTCTCGGCGTGGTTGGCGCACTGATGGCGACATTGCTGCGCGGCCTGTCCAATGACGTGTTCTTCCAGGTGGGTCTGCTGACAACAGTGGGCTTGTCCGCGAAGAACGCGATTCTGATCGTGGAATTCGCGAAGGAATTGCACGAGCAGGGCAAGGGGCTGGTCGAGTCCGCGATCGAGGCGTGCCGCATGCGTTTGCGGCCGATCATCATGACGTCGCTGGCGTTCGTGCTGGGCGTGTTCCCGCTGGCAGTGTCGACGGGTGCGGGCTCGGGTAGCCAGCACGCGATCGGTACCGGCGTGATCGGCGGCATGATCACCGCGACCGTGCTCGCGATCTTCTGGGTGCCGTTGTTCTTCGTCGCGGTGACGTCGCTGTTCAAGGGCCGCAGCAAGCCCAAGGATGACACTTCCCTCGAGAAGGGAGCCCTTTCATGAGAAAAACACTAGTTAGCCTTGCAGCCGGCGCCTTTCTGGCTGGCTGCAGCCTGATTCCGAAGTATGAGCAGCCGGCCGCGCCGGTGGATGCGGTCTATCCGACGGGTGATGCGTATCCCGCAGCCAATGGCAACAATACGGGCGGCGCGCAGGTGCCGTCGGCGGTCGAGCTTGGCTGGCGCGACTACTTCACCGACCCGCGGCTGCAGCGGCTGATCGAGGTCGCGTTGAAGAACAATCGCGATCTGCGGATCGCGGTGCTCAACATGGATGCATATCGCGCGCAGTACCGCATTCAGCGCGCGGAACTGTTCCCGGAGCTCGATGCGACCGGGCAGTACACGGCTCAGCGGGTACTGTCGCCGCTGTCGCAGTCAGGGCAGGGCATCGTCGGCAGGCAGTTTGGCGTGGCGCTTGGCGTTACCGCATGGGAGATCGATCTGTTCGGCCGCCTGCGCAGTCTGAACGAGGCCGCGCTGCAGACGTACTTCTCCAGCGCGGAGGCGCAGCGCAGCACCCATATCGCGCTGGTGGCCAACGTGGCCAATGCGTATCTGACGTTGCGCGCGGATCAGGAGCAGTTGAAGCTCACGCGCGATACGCTGGGGACGTATGAGCGGACGTTCAATCTGACGCGCCGCAGTTACGACGAGGGTATTTCGTCGCGACTCGATCTGCGTCAGGCGCAGACCAGTGTCGAGAATGCGCGGGCCACGCTGGCGCGTTATACGCGTCTGGTGGCGCAGGATGCGAATGCGCTGTCGCTGCTGATCGGTGCGTCGGTGCCGGGTGACCTGCCTGAGGGGCTGGCGCTCGACGACAAGCTGGTGGCGGAAGTGCCGGCGGGTTTGCCGTCGGATCTGCTGCGGAATCGGCCGGATATTCTGTCCGCCGAGTATCAGTTGAAGGCGGCCAATGCGGTCATTGGCGCGGCACGTGCGGCGTTTTTCCCGAGCATCAGTCTGACGGCGTCTGCTGGCACGGCCAGTCGGCAACTGTCGGGGCTGTTCGAGGGCGGGTCGGGTACGTGGCTGTTCAATCCGCAGATCAATGTGCCGATCTTCACGGCGGGCAGCCTGCAGGCCAGCCTCGACTACTCGCGGATCCAGAAGGACGTGACCGTGGCGCAGTACGAGCGCGCGATCCAGTCGGCGTTCCGCGAGGTGGCGGATGGGTTGGCGGCGCGGGGGACGTTCACCGAGCAGTTGCAGGCGCAGGTGCGATTGGTCGAGGCCAGCCAGGATTACTACAAGCTGGCGGATCAGCGGTATCGCACTGGCGTGGATAACTATCTGACGTTGCTCGATGCGCAGCGGCAGTTGTTCTCCGCGCAGCAGAACCTCATTACCGATCGCTTGAATCAGTTGACTGCTGAGGTCAATTTGTACAAGGCGTTGGGGGGTGGGTGGAATGAGACTGCTGCTGCCGCTGCTGGTGCGCCGGCGGGGTCTTGATGTGTTGGGGTGAGGGGATGCGTTTGTGCCCTCACCCCCGGCCCCTCTCCCCGAGGGAGAGGGGAGCAAAGATTGTAGGGGGGCTGCGCCCCCCTACGCCCCCGCTCTCTCACCCGCGCTTCCCGCGCTTCCCACGCTTCCCACGCTTCCCACGCTTCCCACGCACCGGCTTTCCTCGGGGAGGTGGAAGGTAGCAAACCGAACCGCAGCACGTTTTAACGCAGCAGCGTTGATTTGCCGAACAGACTTTCCAGCAGTTCCACCACGAGTTCCGCGGTCTGATTTTGGATGTCGCGGGCGGGGTTCAGTTCGAGTACATCGAGCGAGCCCAGCGCGCCGGTGTCCGCGATCATCTCCAGCGCGAGGTGGGTCTCGCGATAGGTTGGGCCGCCGCGTACCGGTGTGCCGACGCCCGGTGCGATCTGCGCATCGAGAAAATCCACATCGAAACTCACATGCAGGTGCGTGTTGGCGTCCACGCCGGCTAGCGCCTGGCGCATGGTTTCGCGCATGCCGTTCTCGTCGATAAAGCGCATGTCGAACGCGGGCAGGCCCAGTTGGCGCAGGCGGCGCTTCTCTTCAGGATCGACACTGCGGATGCCCACTTGCCGGATATCGTTCGGCTGCATCGCGGGTCGCTTGCCGGACAGCGTGGTGAGCGGCTCGGGGCCGTCGCCGCACAGGCAGGCGACTGGCATGCCGTGAATATTGCCACTGGGACTGGTGCTGCCGGTGTTGGCATCCGCATGCGCATCGAGCCAGAGCACCAGTAGCTGCTTGCCCGTTTCGCGGCAATGCCGCGCGGCCGCGCTGATCGAGCCGATCGCCAGGCAGTGATCGCCGCCCATCAGCAATGGCATACGCCCGTTTGCAAGAATTTCATACGCGCCGTTGAACACCGCGGCATTCCACGCCACGACTTCATCGAGGTGGCGCATGCCGTCGACCGGCGCTTCTCCCGGATTGCCCGGGCCGGTGAGATTGCCGAGATCGGTGACCTGCAACCCGTTGCGCGCCAGCGTGGCGGCAATTTCCGCCACGCGCAGCGCCTCCGGGCCCATCGACGTGCCGCGAATGCTCGCGCCCACGTCAGTTGGGGCACCTATCAGCTGAACTGGTTTCATGAACGCTCCTGTGCTGGCGATGGAATGATGGCAGGTCAATTCCATTTAAGGCGCTGGAGCGCAAAGTGTCAGGTTAGATGCGCGGCTATGGCATGACCGGCGGATGGTAGGGGAGCGTCATCGCCAGTGCCCATAGCATGAACAACACCAGCGGTGCATGCACGAGCAACTGTGTGAACGTGAAGCCAACCACATCCTTTGCGCGAATGCCGAGCACGCCGAGCAGCGGCAGCATCCAGAACGGATTGATCAGGTTCGGCAACGCTTCGGCGGCGTTGTAGACCTGAACGGCCCAGCCGAGATGGACGTGGAGTTCATTGGCGGCCTGCATCACATACGGCGCTTCGATGATCCACTTGCCACCGCCCGAGGGGACGAAGAATCCTAGTACCGCGGAATAGATGCCCATCACGGCCGAGAACGACTCGGTGGTTGCCATCGAGACAAACGCGGAGGCCAGGTGATGCGACAGTGTGGCACCGTCTCCGCCGGTGGCCTTGGTCAGGATAAACGCGATGCCGCCGTACAGTGGGAACTGGATCAGCACGCCAGCCGTGGACGGCACCGAACGCGCGACCGCGCGCAGGAACCGACGGGGGCGCCAGTTCAGCAGCATGCCGAGCATCAGAAACAGGAAGTTGTACGTGTTGAGGTTTGAAATGGCGAGGATCGGATCCTTGGTCGTGAACTCGCTGTAGAGCCATCCCGCACCAAGTGCGACCAGCAACAGGGTGAGCAGCGGGCTGTATTCGAGCCACTCGCCGGGACGTGTCGGTTTGGTGATGGCGTCATCGGTGTCGTCGAGGTCGACCCCCATGTCGGCCGCCGTGCGCGCGCGTGCGCCGGTCGGGGCCGAGAAGTACGCGACCACCAGCGAAGCAACGATCAGTACCCCGGTCATTACCATCGACTGCCACAGGAAAATCGTCTCCGAGAACGGGATCACTCCGGTGATATCGAGCAGCGACTTCGGCAGGCTGGCCGGATTGGCCTGCAACTGCGCAGCCGACGATGACAGTCCGAGTGCCCACGTGGCCCCCATGCCAAGGTACGCGGCCGCGCTGGCTGCGCGATAGTCCATGCGCAGATCGTTGCGGCGTGCGATCGCCCGCACGAGCAGGCCGCTGAAGATCAGACTGATGGCCCAGTTGACGAGCGATGTGCCGAGGCTGATCAGCGCGACAAACGCGACCGCGCCACGCGCCGTGCGCGGCAGCGAAGCGAGCCGTGCGATCAGCATCGAAGCAGGCGGCGAGACCGCGACCACATAGCCTGCGATGGCAACGACCGCCATTTGCATCGTGAACGGAATCAGGCTCCAGAAGCCGTCACCGAATGCGCGCGCCACGCCTTGCGCGGGTGCGCCGATCAGCATTGCGCCAATCGCCACGACGACGACCGCGATCGCCGCGAAGATGTAGGAGTCCGGGAACCAGCGTTCGGACCAGTCTGTGACCCTGATGGCAAGGCGCTCGAGGCCGCCGCGTGCGGATGGCTCGTACGGTGGGGCAGATAGCGATGTGTCTTTCATGGCAATTCCTCCTGGATGCGTGTCGATTCTCGTTCGGGGTTTGATCTCTCAGTTGTTGGCCTCGAAGCAGATCGCTGCTGCCGCGAGGTCTTCCAGTGCCGTCCCCACGGCCTTGAATACGGTGATCTCATCGTTCGATGTGCGTCCCGCGTGCGCACCGCGGCAGAGCGCGGTCAGGTCCGCGCGCACGTCTTCCGCGCGCAACATGCCGGCGGCGATCGGATGCAGCAGGTCGCCGGCCTTCATGGTGGCTTCCGCGGTATCCACGAAGACCGACGTGCCGTGGAAGCACGCGTCATCGGCTTCGCGCATCTGCGGTGTAAAGCCGCCGATGAGGTCGATATGGGTGCCTGGCGCAATATGCCGGCGCTCGATCAGCGGTACCGTGGAGAGCGTGGCCGAGGTGACGACATCCACCTCGCTCAGCACGTCTGCCACGCGTGCGGTCGTCCGCGCATCGATGCCTTCGGCACGCAGGCTTTGTGCCAGCCGTTGCGCCTGGGCGGCATCGATGTCCCAGATATGAATCTGCTCGATCGGCAGTACCGCGCGATAGGCATGCGGCAGCAGGCTGGCAACGCGACCCGCGCCGATCACGAGCAGCTTGCGGGCATCGGCGCGCGCGAGCATCGAGGCGGCCAGCGCGGAGGCTGCGGCGGTGCGGCGCGAGGTGATCTCGTTACCGTCGATCAGTGCCAGCGGCGCGCCAGTGGCCGCGTCATACAACAGGTAAGTCGAATGCAGTCCGGGCAGGCCGCGCCGCGTGTTGCCGGGGAAGATCGAGACGGTCTTTACGCCGATGTAGCGATCGCTCCAGGCCGGCATCAACAGCACGGTGCCTTCGCCCACGCTGTGGTTGTGGCGTAGCGGCACTTCGCATCCGGCGACGAACGCGGCGCGCAGCGACGGGATCAGCGTGGCGAAGGACAGGCGGGAGCGGGTGGTGTTGGCGTCGAGAATCAGCATGTCGTCGTAAGGGTCAGGAAAGAATCGGCACGGGCCACGGCATTGCGCGTCATGCGTCGAGGACCAGATCGCTGGTGGGGACCGCCTGGCAGGCGAGGCATGTGTCCGCATCGTCGGGCTCTTGCCCGTGCAGATGCCGCACCGAGCCGTTCAACACGGTGACCGCGCAACTCTCGCATTGCCCGACGCGGCAGCCGCTCGGCAGCTGCACGCCGTGACGCTCCGAGAAGCCAAGCAGCGAACCGTCCTCGGACTTCCACTCCAGTGCCAGATCGGATTTGGCGAAGCGCACCTGGTAGCGTTGTCCCGCCGCGAGCGTGACGGTGGTCGGTGAGCGGAACACCTCGCGCAGGATGTCGAAGCGTGGCACCCCGCGCGCGATCATGTCTTGCGCGAACGCATCCATCATCGCGGGCGGACCGCACATGTAGATCAGCGGGCGCAGCGCGAGCAGCGCGTCATCGATATGCGCGGCCGAGATGCGGCCGTGTACGTCGTAATCCTTGCCAGGTGCGTCGTCGGGCGTGGGATGCTCGTAGAAATCGATGACCGACAGCGACGGCAACGCCTGCCGCAGTGCGCCCAGGCGCTCGCGGAACGCATGCGCGGCGCGATTGCGGTTCGCGTAGAGCAGCACGATGCGCGGCGGCGCCTGCTGGTCTACGAGCGACTCGAGCAGATTGACGAACGGCGTGATGCCGATGCCGCCGGCCACCAGGACCAGTGGCCGACGCGACTCGCGTGGCATCACAAACGTGCCCGACGGCGCGCGCAGATCGACCACGTCGCCGATGGCGAGCGTGCCGTTGATATGGGTGGAGGCGATGCCGTCGACGCGCGTGCCGTCGGCCGCCATACCCGTCGCGCGGCGCACCGAGATGCTGTAGTGGCGGCGTCGGTCAATGGCGGCGGGACCCGTCAGCGAGTACGAACGCACAATTTCCGTGCCCGCGTTCGTGCGCATCCGGATCGTGATGTGTTGGCCGGGCGAGAAGTCGGGCAGCAGGCCGCCATCGAGCGCTTCCATGCGGACCGTCGTGACGTCGCTCGCTTCTTTCGCCAGTGCGGCCACGCGGAACGGGCGGAAGCCGTCCCACGCGCGGCGGCGATCGTAGGCGGGGTCCACTTCCACGCGGCACCGATAGGCGCGTAATGGCGTGGAGCCGCTGACAGGATCCTGACGTTCCCCGCCCACGAGTGCGTTGTAGTTGCTGTGGCGTCCGCCGAGCGTGTCATAGGCCCCCTGGCCCAGTGCGTCGCAGGCCTGCCACCAGCCGTATTCGCCGACGACCACGGCCGGGTGCAGCGCGGCGTCGATGCGCGCGGCAAAGGTCGCCGCGCCACCTGGTGTGGTCACGCGGACGAGATCGCCGGACTCGATGCCGATCGACATGGCAAGCTCCTGCGAGACATCGAGCGTGGGCCGCAAGGCGCGCCGCCGCAGCGAGGCGTTGCCACGATGCTGGCTGTGGCAGTAGTAGCCACTCTTGGCCGATGTCATGACGAGCGGGAAATCGGCATGATCGTCCGGCCGATGTTCGGCGTGGTCCGGGAGCGGTGCATAGCCATGGTCGAGCAGGCGCTGCGAGTAGAGCTCGACGAGGCCGGTCGGTGTCGCGAATGCCTTCGGCAGCGTGGCGTACTTGCGCTCGGCCGAAGCCATTGGCACGCGAATGCCTTCGGGGTGCGCGCGCAGGGCGGCGACGTCGACGTGCGCGGGCGCGAGCATGTGGTTCCATCCACGTTCGAGGCTGCCATCGAAGAACAGGGCGCCCATGCCGATGCGCGTGGCGAGGTCGAACACGATGTCGTTGTCGGCGCGCGATTCTCCGCGCGGAGTCACCATGCGTTGGCGCAGCTGGATCAGCTGATCCGCTTCCGCGGTGATCTCGAAACCGATGCGCAGGCCTTCGCGTTCCCACGGTGTATTGATCGGCAGGAACACGTCGGCATACTGCGCGCTTGGCGTCATGAACAGATCACAGTGCACGTGGAAGTCGAGCGCGCGCAGCGCGCGGTCGCCGAGTTCGACATCGGGCTGAGACAACAACAGATTGGTGCCGAACGCGACGAGCGTATCGACGCGATAGGGTTGGGCTTCAAGTACGGCATGATAGAAATCGCGTGCCGTGACCCAGCCGTGCACACCTGGCCCAAGCGGGCGCTCGTCGATGCCGAGTGCCTTCGCGTGCTGCGCGGCGGAGAGCAGGTCCAGGCCGTTGACGGCACGATGCGGCGGCTTGCCGTGGACGCGGTTGCCACCTTCCACGTCGAAGCTGCCGGTGAGTGCGTACAGGCACGCGATCGCGCGTTCGGTCTGCGTGGCGTTGTCATGCTGGCCCACCCCCGACCATGCGTGGTATGCGACGCGGCGTGCGGACGCGAGCAGGCTGGCCGCATGGCGGATATCGCCTTCGGGAATCCATGTCAGGCGCGAGGCGACGTCCACGGGATACTGCGCGCAGGCCCGTGCGTAGCGTTCGAACGCGGGTTCGCACGGGATGTCCTGGTCGCTGCCGGCGAGTCGAAGCGGAAACGTGCCACGCAGCGTGATGTGTTCGATATCCGCGGTGGGCGGAAACGTGACCGGCTGGCCGGCCACCGCGTCCCATGCGATAAACGTGTCGGCGTCCGCATCGGGAAGGCCGAGGTCGCGACCGCGCACGAACTGGCCGTTGTCGCCGCGCACGAGCAGCGCGCCATTGGTCCAGCGCCGCACGAATGCGAGGTCGAACGCGTTGGCTTCGATCAGCAGATTGGCGATGGCCATGGCCAGTGCCGCGTCGGTGCCGGGCTTGACGCGAAGCCACTGGTCGGCCTGCCCGGCGAGCGCCGTGCGGCGCGGGTCGACGACGATCATGCGCGCGCCGGCCGCGCGTCCCGCACCGATTGCCTCCGCCTGGGCCAGCCACGTGTTGGTCGGATTGTGGCCCCACAGGAGGATCAGCTCGGCCTGACGGTAGTCGGCCGTTGGAATGCCGCAGCCAAATGTGAATGCGTGCGCGAAATCCTTGTGCCAGTTGCAGATCTCGGTGGCGTAGATGATGTTGGGGCTGCCGTAGCCGCGCACGAACCGCTCGATCCAGTCGATGCTGTCGGTCAGCGGCGTACCGCTCGGCGTGGTGACGGCGAATGCCACGGACTCGGGGGCGCGCTGGCGCGCGGCGGCGAGGCGCGCCGCCACTTCGGTCAACGCCTCCTCCCACGAGATACGTTGCCAGCCCGGATCGGTCGCGCCCTTGGGTTGCGTCCGGCGCATCGGGTACAGCACGCGGTCGGCGCTGTGCACGAGTTCGGGCGCGGACTTGCCCTTGAGGCACATCGCCTTGCCGGTAGGGTGAGTGGGGTCCGGCCGTACCTCGACAAGCGTGTCGCCATCGACCACGTTGATCGTTCCGCACCGCGAACGGCACAACGTGCAGTACCCCTTCTTTTCCTCGACTGTCATTCCAGATCCGCTGCCCATGACTTGTTTCCGGCTTCGATGCTAGCTAGCATGGGCAGGTATTTCTAATTCATAGTTCTGAAATCGCAATATCGATTTTGTAGATGCTCCCCACCCTCAAGCAGATCCAGTACTTCGTGGCCATTGCCGAAACCGGGCAAGTCTCCCGCGCGGCACTTCGATGCCACGTGTCACAGTCGTCGATGACCACCGCGCTCAAGGGGCTGGAGGACATCGTGGGCTCGGCCTTGTTCACGCGTCACGCGTCGGGCGTACGGCTGACCGAGGCTGGCATCCGATTTCTGCGGCATGCGCAGCAGATCGAACAGTCGGTGCAGGAGGCTGTGACCGCGGCAAGCGTCCAGCCCGTGCCGCTGGCCGGCGAGGTACGTGTAGGCGTGACGGAGACCATCACCGCGTATGTGCTGCCGCGCCTGCTGCAGGCGGTCGAGCAGAAATTTCCGCGGCTCGAGTTGCAGATCGTCGAGCGGGAGCGTGACGATGTCGAGCGCGGCATTCAGGAGGGAGAGATCGATATTGCGTTGCTGCTGGTGTCGAACCTGCCCCAGATGGACCAGATCGGCTGCGAGACGTTGTTGCGCTCGCCCCGGCAGTTATGGGGCCATCCCGACCATCCGTTGATGCAGCGTGCCGAGATTCATCTGGCCGATGTGGCCCGGCACGACTACATCCTGCTGGACATGGACGAGCATATCTCCACGGTGATCAAGTATTGGGGGCAGTACGGCCTCGCTCCCGCCATCCGCTACCAAAGCTGCTCGATCGAGGCCGTGCGCAGCCTGGTGGCATCGGGACGCGGCGTGGCGATCCTGTCGGATCTCGTCTATCGCCCGTGGTCGCTGGAAGGGCAGCGCATCGTGCGTCGCGCACTCGCTGACCGCGTGCCATCGATGGACGTTGGTGTAGTGTGGAAGCAGGGGGCCGAAGCCAACGACACGGTGCGGATGCTGCGGGACTTCCTCGGGCTGGCGTTGCGGGAGATTGGTTGAGCGGAAAGCACGCCGGCTTTGTATCGTATTGTGTAACCAGCAAAAATTGAGTTAACAGGTTAATATCGGTGGCATCGGCTCCAGATCAAAGTTTGCGCGCATTGACTATGATGCGTGTCGATCGGAGCGAACGTACTACCTGCTGATAAGGAACCTGCCATGCTCAAATCGATTGTCTCTCTGCTGATTGCTTCGGCCTCGCTGGCCGCCGTGGCACCGTCGCATGCCGCACCGCCAGCCCCGTCGGAGGCCGGGGTGACGCAGTACCGCTCCGTAACAGTCAACGGTCTACGCATTTTCTATCGCGAGGCCGGTCCCGCGAATGCGCCGACCGTGCTGATGCTGCATGGCTTTCCGTCGTCGTCGCGTATGTTCGAGCCGCTGTTTGCGCGGTTGTCCACGCGCTATCACCTGATCGCCCCTGACTATCCGGGCTTCGGGCATAGCGATGCGCCCGCGGCGACGGAGTTCTCGTACACGTTCGACAACCTTGCGAAGGTTATGGACGGCTTTACCGAGGCGATCGGTGCGAACCGCTATGTGTTGTTCATGCAGGACTACGGTGGTCCGGTGGGCATGCGGCTTGCCGTGCAGCACCCGGAGCGCGTGCAGGCCCTGATCGTGCAGAACGCGGTGTCGCATGAGGATGGGCTGGGACCGCTCTGGGTCAAGCGCCGTGAATTCTGGGCGAATCGCGCTGCCAACGAGGCCTCGCTACGCGCGACGTTCCTCTCGCTCGAGACCACGAAGCAGCGGCATATCGGCACCAATCCGCATCCGGAGCGGGTCGATCCCGATCGCTGGGTCGACGAGTTCGCGTTTCTCTCGCGGCCGGGACAGCAGGATATTCAAGCCGATCTGTTCTACGACTATCGCAACAACGTGGCCAGTTATCCCGCGTGGGGCAAGTGGCTACGCGATCATCAGCCGCGCTCGCTCGTAATGTGGGGCAAGTACGATCCGTCGTTTCAGGTGGCCGAAGTCGCCGCGTTCCAGCGCGATGTGCCGAAGGCCGAGGTGCACGTCATCGACGGCGGCCACTTCGCGATCAACGACAAGCCTGACGAGATCGCGAAGCTGGTGGATGGGTTCTTGTCGCGAGGGAATTGACGTACGGGTTACGACAGGATGCCGTCGTTGACACGTACCGATTGTCCGTTGATCCATCCCGAACTGTCGCTGACCAGAAACGCCACGACCTCGGCAATATCTTCGAGCTCGGCCAGCCTGCCGAGCGGGGTCAGGCCATCGTTGGCGTAGATGCGTGCGCCGGTGCCGGTAGGCCCGGGCGCGACCGCGTTCACGCGGATACCGCGCGGCCCGAGTTCCTCCGACAGGCTGCGCGTGAGCGCTTCCACCGCGGCCTTGGAGGCGCAGTACGAGCCGTAACCTGCCGGCGACATACCCACCACGCTGGTGGAGATATTGACGATGCGGCCGTTGTCGCGCATGCGCTGCGCGGCCAGCTTGAGGCCGTTGAGCACGCCGCGCACGTTGATCGCGAACATCCGATCGAAGGTGAGTGCGTCGATGCTGCCGATCGGCAGATTGTTCATGAGGCCAGCGTTGTTGACGAGCACATCGACACCGCCGAATGCGGCAGCGGCTTCGTCGAACAGTTGCTCGAACACCTCCGGGCGCGAGACGTCGCCACGCACGGCAATTGCGCGACCACCGGCGGCGCGGATTGCCGCCACCACATTCATCGCGGCGTCGTCATCGGTGACATGGTTCACAACCACGTCGAGCCCTTGTTTCGCGAGCTTGCGCGCCATCGCGGCGCCAATGCCGCGGGATGCGCCCGTGACGATCGCGGTCTGTTGCGGAAAGCCGCTCATATAGGCGCTTTCCAATCGGGACGAGGCCATGGTTCACACCTTTAGGGCAGGGTAAGGGTGCGCTCAGGCTATGGCTTGGCGGCTGCGTCGGCTTTCGTATTCGCAACCCGGATTTCGCGTCCGAAACGCTTTGTGCAGCCGCATGACGGTCCGTATCGTACCCGGCGCGGACTTATCTGCTGCCGAGGTATGAGTACGGCACGCCAAGGCATGAGTTGGGGAAACCAAGGCAGAATGGCGCGGCGGCGGCGTCGCCGGTACCTTCGGATCATTGCGTTGGCATGGCCAGCGCGCGATGCGAACTACGGATACGACCCATGATTTCTGACATCACCGAAGCACCGCCGCGCGAGGGCGCGATCGACAGCGCGATCCACCGTACGCAGGACTGGCGCGACGTGCAGGCGGACGCGCGCGTCGTGGTGGCGCGCTGGACCGATGCCACACTGCTGGAACCGCGCGAGGTGTCTCACCCTGGACACGACGACCTGCATTGCATCGCGTTGACGCTACGCGGGGCCAACGTGCGGTTCGTCTCACGCGACCGCGTGCTGTGCGACGGGCGCGTGCCCGCGGGGATGATTCAGATCACCGCGCCAGGTACTCCTGTGCGCGTGACGTTTCAATCGGCCTACGACGTCCTGCATCTGTTCGTGCCGCAGAGCGTGCTGGCCCGTTGCTACGAGGCGCGCTTCGGCCACCCGCACGATGGCCCCATCGTGCTCGATGACCCGCGCCCGTTCGGCGATCCCGCAGTCGAACGGCTGGCTCAGGCGCTTGCACTCGCGCACGCGAACGATGCCAGCGTGAGCCATATGTTCTGCGAAAGCGTGACCACGGCGATCGTGGCGCGGCTGGTGGCGCAACACTTCTCGCAGGCGATGATGACGGGGCCGCTGCCATCGCGGCAGCTGTCGCCGTTGCCCCAGTGGCGGTTGCGCCGGGCGATCGAGTTTATCGACGCGCATCTGTCGCGGCCGCTGACGCTCGAGGAAATCGCGCGTAGCGTGGGCCTGACGCGCATGTACTTCGCCGCGCAGTTTCGGCGCGCTACGGGCGTGCGGCCGCAGGAATTCGTGCAGCGACGGCGCGTCGAGCTGGCGCAGGAAATCCTGCGACGCGAACAGTGCTCGGTGCTGGACGTGGCGATGCACTGCGGCTTCCGCTCGCAGGCGCATTTCACCACCGTGTTCAAGCGCTTCGTGGGCCGGCCGCCGCTGGTATGGCGCAACAGTGCCAGCGCCTCAGCGGTGTGATGGCGATCAGAACTGCTCTGCTTGACGTGTGAACAGCAGGCATGCCACGCTCGCTTGCATGGAGGTATGCATGTCATCGAACGTACATAAAACTCGTGGAGGTGTGCCCACTGCTATCGCGCGCGACGTCATCGACGCGTATCTCGAGACCGAGTACTGCGTGGGCGGTGATTTGCCGTGCGTGCTGAAGATCGGAGAACACTCGGCAACGCTCGCGGCGCTGCATCGCCAGCACGGCGCGCATTGCAGTGCATTCGTGACGGCGTGGAATCCTTACAGCGAGGCGGACTCGCCGGCACGGAACGTGGAGCGCCAACAAGCACTGATGACGGCGCTAGCCCAGCGGGGCTTAACCGGTGTACCGGGCATTGGCCAGCATCCGGACAATGGCTGGCCCGGTGAAGAGAGCTTGCTGGTGCCGGGGCTCGGTCTCGATGACGCCTGCGCGCTCGGCATGCGCTTCGGGCAGAACGCACTCGTCTGGAGCGCGGAGGACGCGGTGCCTCAGTTGATCCTGTTGCGCTAGCGCCCTGACGACTTCAGTCCGCGCCGAGACGTTTCAGCACGTCCTCCGCTTGCCGATTGCCCTGGGTTTGCGCGGTGCGCAGTGGTGTGTTGCCATGCCCGCCTTGATGATTCGGATCGGCACCGTGCGCAATCAGCGCCGGCATGATGTCGTAGCGGCCAAACAGCGTGGCGAACGTGAGAGCGGTCTCGCCGCTGTTGTTTTCCTGATTGAGATCGCAACGCGTGTCGAGCAGTACCTTGGCCGAAGCGAGCTCACCCTTGAACAGTGCCCCCATCAATGCGGTATTGCCGCTGTTGTCGCCAAGGCAGGCATCGGCACCGGCCTGCACCAGTTGCTGTACCGTGTCAGGGTGCCCGTTGTAGGCGGCCAGGATGATCGCCGTGAAACCGCGTGGATTGGCGCGATCGATCGGATAGCCAGCCTGTAGCAGGCTGTCGAGCACGTCCCAGCGACCCTGCCGCGCGGCGGCGAACCAATAGTCGTCGAACTGACTCACGCTGACACGCTCGCCGGGCACCAGCGGTGGTGCCTGGACGGGGGTGGAGCTGGCACAGCCGGCCAGCCACAGCGATACGCAGAACGCGGCGGCCGACAGCAGCAGGCGTGTTGGCGATGGCTTCATTGAGGGATGCGAAAGATGCTTTGAAAAAGCGGGCATGCCAGTCGGGGAGCGATCCGGTCATGCCCGCGCAAGGGATGTCGATCAATCGTCCGACAACTTGTCTGACAGCGCCTTGACCTTCGCGCTATCCGCGTTGAGTGCCTTGATCAGCCGCGCCCCGAGGCCGCTGTCGGCCTTGTTGAAATACGACAGCATCGTGTAGCGATTGGCCTCGTTACGCACGTTACGCAGATCGCCGGCCATCGCGGTGACCAGATCGGTCTTGTCCTGCTCCGACAGCGAGCGGAAGAACACGCCCGCCTGCTTGAACGGTTGCTTCTTGTCGATCGCGCGCTGCTGCGTGGTGCCGGAGAGCGGCAGGTTCGAGTACTTGTACTTCGCGTCCTGCGCGATCTCGGCAATCGTCGAGGGTTCGTAGTTGACCTCACCGGTGCGGCCGCTCGCGTTCATCGCGCCGTCTTGATTGTTGTTGCGCACGGGCACCACGGGCCGGTTGATCGGCAGCGAATTGAAGTTCGCGCCCAGCCGGTACATCTGCGTATCCGCGTACGAGAAACCACGACCTTGCAGCATCCGATCTTCCGAGAGCTCGATGCCGGGGACGAGCCGCGAGGGTGCAAAGGCGGATTCCTCGGTGCTTTCGAAATAGTTATCGGGCACGCGGTTCAGCACCATCGTGCCGACCTTGCGCTCGGGCACGCCCACCCATTCCTTGGTGTCGTCGAGCGCGTCAAAGTCGAACTGCTGCAGTTCGGAAGGCTTGAGCACCTGGATATACAGATCCCACTTGGGGAAGTCGCCCTTGCGGATTGCACCGTACAGATCGTTGGTGGTGAGATTCCAGTCCTTGCCGATCGATGCTTCGATCTCGTTCGGGCGCAGACCGTGAATGCCCTGCTGGCTCTTCCAGTGGAACTTGACGTAGTGCACCTCGCCGCGCGCATTGACGAACTTGAACGCATGCACGCCAAAGCCATCCATCTTGCGATAGGAATCCGGCATGCCTGCATTGCTGTACAGGTGCGTCAGCATATTGGTGGCTTCGGGCGTGTGCGCGAAGAAGTCGTATGCCAGGTCGGCGTCCTGCACACCGGTGACCGCGCTGGGCTTGTTCGCGTGCACGAAGTCCGGGAACTTAATGGCGTCGCGGATAAAGAAGATCGGCCAGTTGATGCCGACCATATCCCAGTTGCCCTGCTGCGTGTAGAACTTGATGGCGAAACCGCGCGGGTCACGCGCCTGCTCTGGCGAGCCGCGATAACCCATGACCGTGGAGAAGCGCACGAACACCGGTGTTTTGGTGCCGGGCGCAAACACTTGTGCCACCGACAAGTCGCTGAGATCGGCGCTCGGCACGAACTCGCCGAAGGCACCGGTGCCGCGCGCATGCACCACACGCTCAGGAATACGCTCGCGATCGAAGCGCTGGAGTTTCTCGATCAGGTGGGAATCCTGCAGTAGTACGGGGCCGTTCGGGCCCGCGGTCTGCGAGTTCTGGTTGTCGCCAACGGGAGAACCGTTGTCGCGCGTCATCTGCGCGTGGGCGAGCGGGATGGAAACAGCGAGCGGTGCGATGGCGAGGGAGATTGCGGCACGCAGTGATGTTCTTTTTCGGTTATGCATGAAGTGGTAGCTCGACGGGGACTCGACATTGGGAACGCTACGTCGTGCGACGGAGCAGAGGCAATGTAGTCCCGCATCGGGGGTTCACTCCAATACCGAATTCTAATCAGCGCGATAGCCGATGCCGCTCAGTGCGAACTCGACAATTGCAACACATTCGCGCCAATGCGCGGATCGATTGCACGATCCAGTTTTTCGGGGATCACGGTAACGGTGACCTCGAGCGAGCCGGTGCCGACCTCCATGGCAAGGATGTGGCCACCATAAGTGTCAAACTGCGAATCGCCTGCGACACCGTGCGCGTGGATCGAGGGCTTGCCACCTTTCCATGCAAGACTGCCGACTATGCTCGCCATTTCAACGTTGCGATAGGTCTTCGGGTTGAAGTCCTGCTTGCCCGCATCCCAGAAACCGAACGTGACGTTGGCGAAGCCGATCGCGGACAGGCTCGCGCTCGGCACGTTCTCGCAGATCGCGAATGCTTCGAGTTGCTCGAACACGTTGTCGCCCATACGTAGCACCAGCAGGTAGCCGGTGGGCGTCTTGATGTAGCGCGGCACGCTGTCGCGCGGGTAGTTGCGGTTGTCGGCGCGCGTATCGTGTGCGGCCTTGCATGCGGGCGTGCGGGCGTGCGGGCATCGGCGTGCGCGGATGTGGCGACGGTCAGCATGGCCGCGGATGCCAGCAGTGCGGCGGCGAGTCTTGAAGCATTGAACATGGTTGGGTCTCCG
This sequence comes from Cupriavidus pampae, assembly GCF_914271485.1. Lineage (GTDB taxonomy): Bacteria > Pseudomonadota > Gammaproteobacteria > Burkholderiales > Burkholderiaceae > Cupriavidus > Cupriavidus pampae. The sequence goes on along the minus strand of NZ_CAJZAG010000005.1, from coordinate 470,416 downwards.
GTTGTTATGAAGTTATGAGATGCCGTGCGCGTCAATGCATCCAGCTGGCGGGCACAAGGATCAATTGCGGGAACAGTACGAACAGGAACATCAGCGCGGTCAGGCTCAGCAGGAATGGCCAGACGCCACCGATCACGCTGTCGAGGCTGCAGCGCGACGTGCCCGCTACGACGTTGAGCACGGTGCCGACCGGTGGCGTGAGCAACCCGATGGCGTTATTGAGCACGAACATCACGCCGAAGTAGACCGGATCGATGCCCGCCTTCGTGATCACTGGCATCAGGATCGGCGTCATGATCAGAATGGTCGGCATCAGGTCGAGCGCGGTGCCGACGATGATCACGAGCACCATGATGATGAACATCAGCAGGATCTTGTTGTCGATAAACGGCTCGAGCAGCATGGTGACCTGCGCGGGAATGTTCGCGATGGTGATGAGCCAGGCCGAGACCAGTGCGCAGGCCACGAGGAACAGCACGGTGCTCGAGGTCTTGGACGCGGTGACGATCAGCGACGGCAGCTCGCGCAGCTTCAGCTCGCCATAGACGAAGCGCCCGACCACCATCGCGTAGACCACGGCAACCACCGCGGCCTCGGTTGGCGTGAAGGCGCCGATCTTCATGCCGCCGATGATCACGATGGGCAGCACCAGTGCCCACACGCCTTCGCGCAGCGATTGCAGCAACTGGCGCGGCGAGAACGGCTGCACCGGGCCCAACGTCTCCTTGCGTGCGCAGAAGTACCAGGTGGCCGCGAGCGTAAGCGCCATCATCGCGCCCGGCGCAATGCCCGCGAGGAACAGCTTGGTGATCGAAATCTGCGCGACTACGCCGAACACGACAATGGCGATCGAGGGCGGGATGACGGGCGCGATAATGCCGCCCGCGGCGATCAGGCCCGCCGCGCGGGGTACGTTATAGCCCGCGTTGCGCATCATCGGGATCAGCAGCGCGGCCACGGCGGCGGTATCGGCGACCGCGGAGCCCGAGATGCTGGCCACCACGGTGGCCGCGATGATCGCCACATAGCCGAGGCCGCCGCGCACATGGCCGACCATGGCGTCGGCCACGCGCACGATGCGACGTGACAGGCCGCCCGCGTTCATGAGTTCACCCGCGAGCATAAAGAACGGCACCGCCATCAGCGGATAGTTGTTGACGCCCTCGAGCATGTTCTGCGCGAGGATCTGCGTGTCGAAGTTGCCGAGATGCAGCATCAGCGCGACACCCGATGCAAGCAGCGCGAAGGCAATCGGCATGCCGAGCGACATGGCGCCCAGCAGCGAGCCGACAAAGACAAAGATGGTCATGATGAGGCTCCCTCGCGGCTCATTCGCCGCTGGTGCCGGACTGCGGCACCAGTTCATGCTGCGCCATGCGGCCACTGACGAGACGCCAAAGCGAGTGCATCAGCATGGCGGCCATGCCAAGGCTGCAGATCAGCAGCGAGGCATAGACGATGCCGAGCGGCACGCCCGTGACCGGTGCGCGGTCATCCATGCCGATCTCGACGAGCTGCCAGGCGCCATGCGCCAGCAGCAGGCAACAGCCCAGCGCGCCGGCGTCGGCCAGCAGACGGCACACGCGCTGCGCGTTCTCGCCCAGGTGCGAGATCACGGTGGACATGCCGAGGTGCGCTTTGTCGTGCATGACCAGCAGCGCGCCAATCAGCGTGAGCCACATGAACAGGAAGCGCGAGGCCTCTTCGGAGAACGCGATGCCGGAGTTGAAGACATAGCGCAACACGACGTTGCCGAAGACGAGCACGATCATCGCGGACATCATCGCGACCATCAGCGCGCGCACGATGCGGACGGGTAGGGGATTCATGCGGTAACTCCTGAGGTAATGCGATAGACGCGCAGCGCGTTGTCGTGCCACACCGCGCGCGCAGTGGTCTCGGGCAGGCCTTCCAGCGCCACCGCAACGGTGGCCACGATTTCGGGCAGCGGCGCGCGCAGGCCGGAGACAGGCAGGTTGCTTGCGAACATGCAGCCCTCCGCGCCAAACAGCGCGAGCGCTTCGCGCATGACGGCGATGTTGCTGTCGCGCTGCCAACTGGCATGAGGCAGCCCGAACTCGGACAGCTTGAGGAAGACGCGCGGCAGACTGGACAACGCCGCCAGACCGCGACGCCAATGCGCGAGGCCCTCGGATGAACGATCCCACGGCAGGCCGGTGTGTTCGACTACCACGGTCAGGTCCGGCACCTCCGCGATGGCTTCAGCGGCTTCCTCGAGGTGCCAGTACGGCACGCGCAGGTCGTAGACGAGGTCGTGCTCGGCAAGCGCTTGCAAGCCGGCGCGCCAGCGCGGATCCTGAAGCGTGCCGGGCTGGCCGCGCAGCGCATCCATGGCCGCGATGCTGGCGGCGGTGCGCGGCTTCGATCGCACGCCGCGCACGAGCTGATAGGCAAGTTGCGCGCGCAGATCGTCGGCCAGCGTGGGGGACAGGAAGTCGGCATGGGCCACCACGGCGTTCGGAAAACCGGCGCGTTGGTGCGCTTTATGCAGCCACGCGGTTTCCGCCAGCGATTCGGCACGATCCCGCTCGGCTTCCACATGGACGGTGGCCGCCAGCGTCACGCCGGGTACCTGCCGCCAATGCGCGAGGTAGTCCTCGGTATCGAAGTCGCGTTGCAGCATCGCGTAGTCGCCGAGGAAGAATGCGTTGGCGTCGTAGCGGTCCTGCAGCCAGGGGTAATGGCCTTCGTCGAGGCGCCACAGATGGTGGTGCGTATCGACGATGGCGATTGGCAACGTTGGCATCATGGTCCTCGCTCAGCGCGGTGTTTCCATGGCGCGCAGCACGGCATCGCCGTTCTTCTGCACATACAACTGGCGCGTCTCATCGCGCACGACGGCGCGAATGCTGGCGACGTCGGGCTGCTCGTTGACCTGTACGCCCTTGGCGCGCAGCTGGGCGATCGCGGAGCGCTCGTTGTCGGCATTGAGCTTGCGCTGATAGCCGGCGGCCGCGGCGGCCTCCTCGAGCAGGATCTTCTGATACTCGGGCTTCAGCGCGTCGAATTTGGCCTTGTTCATCAGCACGACCAACGCGGTGTAGGCGTGCCGCGTCATCGAGACGTACTTCTGCACCTCGTACAGCTTGGCGGACACCATCAGCGTCGGCGGATTTTCCTGACCGTCCACCGCGCCCGACTCGAGCGCGCCGAATACTTCGGCGAATGGCATCGGTTGCGGGCTCGCGCCCAGCAACTGAAAGGCCTTGATATGCGAGGGATTGGGCGTGGTGCGGATCTTGAGCCCGCGAATATCTTCGGCCTTGTTGATCGGCCGCTTGTTGTTGCCGAGGCTGCGGAAGCCGATCTCCCAGAACGCCAGACCCTTGATGCGATGTGTGCCGAGTTCGTCGAGCAGCGAGCGGCCGACCGGGCCGTCGAGCGTGCGATAGGCGCTGGCGCCATCCTCGAACTGATAGGGCAGGTCCAGTACGTTGAGCTTCGGCACCAGGCCAGTCACGAACGGATTGCCGGTGGCGCCGATATCGATGGTGCCGCTGCGCACGCCCGTGACCAGCGTGGTGTCGTTGCCGAGCTGGCTGTTGGCAAAGACCTGAATCTCGACCTCGCCCTGCGTGCGCGTTTTCACCTGCTTGGCGAATTGCAGCGCAGCCTGATGCTGGGAATCGGACTCCGGTACGGTATGGGCAAAGCGCAGCTTGACGCTCTGCGCGAGGGTGGCGGTGCTGGCGGCGGACAATAGCGCTGCCAGCACGATGCTTGCGATCGTGGGTTTCATGGGTGTCTCCTGTGTTTTGATAGACGGCCCGGCTGTTGGGTGCCGGGCGCGTGAATGGCGTTACACCTTCACGTTGGCGTCCTTGACCACGCGCGCCCACTTGACGCGCTCGGTGGTGATGAATTCGGCGAATCGTGCCGAGGTGCCCCCGCCATCCTCAGCCCCGAAGCCCTGCAGCTTCGCCACCACGTCGGGCATCGCCATCACGCGGTTGAGGTCGGCATTCATGCGCGCGACCAGTGGTACTGACATGCGTGCGGGGCCGACCAGGCCGTACCAGGTGGCGGCATCGAAGCCCGGGTAGCCGGACTCCGCGACCGTGGGCACATTGGGATAGGCTCCCGCGCGGTGCGGCCGTGTCTGCGCGATCGCGATCGCCTTGCCGCCCTGCACCTGCGGTGTCGCCGACGTCATGGTCTCGAAGCTGAAGTCGATCTGGCCGCCGAGCAGGTCGGTAAGCAGCGGGCCCGAGCCGCGATAGGGCACGTGCAGGGCATCGACGCCCGCGCGCAGCTTGAACATCTCCAGCGCCAGATGCTGCGCGGCGCCAGTGCCGGACGAGCCGAACGTGATCTTGCCCGGGTTGGCGCGGCACAGCGCGACGACCTCGGCCAGCGTCTTGGCCGGGCCGCCAGTGCGGCAGATCAGCAGATTCGGCGTGACACCGACCAGCATGATGGGCGTGAAGTCCTTCTCCACCGAGTAGCCAATCTTCGGATAGAGGCTTGGCGCGATGGCGTGGTTGCTGATATTGGTCATCATCAGCGTGTTGCCATCCGCAGGCTGATGCGCCACGTACTCCGCGGCCACCACGCCCGCCGCGCCGGGACGATTCTCGACCATCACGGTCGTGCGCCACAACGCGGAGAGCTTTTCGGCGGCTACGCGGGCCATCACATCGGTGCCGCCACCCGGCGAAAAGCCGACGACGATGCGGATCGGTCCACTCGGCAAACTGGGTGACTCCTGCGCGAGCGAGCGCGTGGAGAGCGATGCGGGAAGCGCGGCGGCGAGCGTGACGGTGCCCGCGCGCAGGAAGGTGCGACGTTGCATGATGGTCTCCTCTTGTATCGTGATGGCGATCTGCGTCGCCCGTGCTTCCAGCTACTGACTGATTGCGCTCAATAAACGCCCATTACATCGATTCGGTCAGGATCGCGAGGTAGTCCTCGGGACTGGCCACGCGCGGGTTGGTCTTGTGGCAGTGATCCTGCAGCGCGTACTCGATCACGCGCGGGAAGATCTCCGGATCCACGCCCATGGCGGCGAGTCCCGTCGGCAGGGCCAGCCGCGCGCTCATGTCGGCGATGGCCGCGCCGGGGTCTTCGCCGCGCGGCAGGTCCATGGCCTGCGCCATGCGTTGCAGACGTTCGTCATTGCGGATCGACGGGGCGTCGGCGTTAAAGCGGATGACCGCGGGCAGCAGCACCGCGTTGAGCGTGCCGTGGTGCAGTGTCGGCATCAGCCCGCCCAGTGCATGGCTCAGGCTATGCACGCAACCCAGGCCCTTCTGGAACGCGAGCGCGCCCTGCATCGAGGCGCTCATCATCGACAACCGGGCTTCGCGGTCCTGCGGTTCATTGACGGCGCGTTCGATATGACGCCAGGCACGACGCAGGCCATCGAGCGCGATACCGTCGGCGGGCGGATTGAACGCCGGTGCCATAAAGGTTTCCATGCAATGCGCGATCGCATCCATGCCGGTCGCCGCGGTAAGCGAGCGCGGTAGCCCGAAGGTCAGCTCGGGATCGCAGATCGCGACGCGCGGCACGATATGCGGGGACAGCACGCCGACCTTGCGGCCATCGTCGAGGATCAGCACCGCGCCTCGGCCGACCTCGCTGCCGGTGCCGGCGGTGGTGGGAATGGCGATGACCGGCGCGGTGGCGGCGGTGATGCGCGCCACGCCGCCTTCGATCGCCGCGAACTGGCGCAGCGGGCCATCGTGCGTTGCACAAACCGCGACACCCTTGGCCAGATCGATCGGCGAACCGCCGCCCACGGCGATGATGCCGTCGCAACGGTAGTCGCGGTAAAGCGCGACCGCTTCGCGCATCGCACGCTCGGTGGGATTGGACGGGGTGCCGTCGTAAATCACGGCTTCCATGCCGGGCGGCAGTTGTTCGAGCACGCGTTTGGCAATGCCTGCCGCCTTGACGCCGGCGTCGGTGACGACGAGCGGGCGGGTGATGCTAATGCGCTCGCATTCCTGCGCGAGCAGCGCCACGGCGCCAAAGTCGATCTGGATCTGGGTGATGTAGTTGATCAGGGCCATGCTGTCTCCGGGCGGATGAGTCTGTCGCGAGTCTGTGTTGTGGTGACGAAGTCTAGGAAACATCGGTCGCAGGTCACAACGTGGATTTACTTGAAGCGCCAGCGAAAAAAACTCACAACACCCACGGCCCAGTTTTTCTTGAAGCGCGCGCGAGTTTTTCTCGTTTTGCCGCGCGGGGCGGCGGCCCTAGACTTTCGATGACCGGGCAGCCTGGCGCCGGACGTGAATGACCACACCCACCTATACCAACGACAAACCATGAGACAACCGATCCTCACCGAGCGCGAGGGGCCAATCGCCACCGTCACGCTGAACAACCCAGAGAAGCTCAATGCGCTGGACCTCGGCATGTGGCACGGGCTGACCGAGACCATGACGGCGCTCTCTGCCGATGATTCGGTGCGTTGCGTGGTGCTGCGCGGCGCGGGCGACAAGGCGTTTGCGGCTGGTGCCGATATCGAGGAGTTCCGCACGCGCCGCTTTACGCGGGACCAGGCGCGGGAGTATGGCGAGATCACGCACACCACGATGCGGGCGATCAACGATTGCCGACACCCGACCATTGCGCTGATTCAGGGTGCGTGCGTGGGCGGTGGCCTGGAGATCGCCTCGATGTGCGACCTGCGCATTTGCGGGGAGTCGAGCCGCTTCGGCGTGCCCGTCAACCGGCTCGGTCTGGTGATGTCGTATGGCGAGCTTGGCGGGCTGATGGCGCTGTCGGGCCCCGCGGCTGCGCTCGAGATCGTGCTCGAAGGCCGCGTGTTCGACGCCGCCGAAGCGCGCGACAAGGGGTTGGTCACGCGCATCGTGGCGGATGCCAACGTGCCGGAAGAGGCCTACGCGACCGCGCGCCGCATTGCACAAGGCGCGCCGCTCGTCGCCCGCTGGCACAAGCAGTTCGTGCGCCGGTTGCTGGATCCCACGCCGCTGCGTCCGGAGGAAGCCGACGAAGCCTATGCGTGCTTCGATACCGAGGACTTCCATACTGGCTTCAATGCCTTCGTTGGCAAGACGAAGCCGCAATTTTCCGGACGCTAAATTAAAGGTGTACTCATGACTTTGCCGTTGTCGAAAATCAAGGTGCTCGATGTCAGCCAGATCATGGCCGGCCCGTTCTGCTGCATGTTGCTGGGCGATATGGGCGCCGATGTGATCAAGGTGGAGACGCCGGGGGTGGGCGATCAGACCCGCAAGGCGATGGGCTTCCGGCTCAAGGGCGAGGACAGCGGTGGCTTTCTCGCGCTCAATCGCAACAAGCGTAGCGTGGAGATCGACCTCAAGAATCCGGCTGGCCTCGAGGCGTTCTACGAACTCGTGCGCGGCGCCGATGTGCTGGTCGAGAACAACCGGCCCGGTGTGGCCGCGCGGCTGAAGATCGATTACGCGGTGCTGCGCGAGATCAATCCGCGCCTCGTGTATGCGAGCATCTCTGGCTTCGGGCAGACCGGTCCGTGGTCGCGGCGGCCCGGGCTGGACCTGATCGCGCAGGCGATGTCGGGCGTGATGAGCGTGATGGGGCATCCCGATGCGCCGCCGGTCAAGTCCAGCGTGCCAATCGCCGATCTCGGCGCGGGCTTGTTCACCGCGTACGGCATTCTGAGCGCGCTGATGGGCCGCGAGCATTCGGGGCAGGGCCAGTACGTCGATGCGTCGCTGTTCGAGACCGCGCTGGGTCTGTCTGTGTGGGAGTCGGCCGAATACTGGGGCACGGGGCAGGTGCCGGTGCCGATCGGCAGCGCCAATCGCATGAGCGCGCCGTATCAGGCCGTGCGCGCCGCCGATCGGCATTTCGTGATCGGCGCGGCCAACCCGAAGCTGTGGATGGCGCTGTGCGACGTGATCGGCCGGCCCGACCTCGTGGCCGACCCGCGCTTTGTCGACAACGCGGCGCGCATCAGGCATCGTGATGTGTTGATCCCCGCGATCGAAGCCGAGTTCGCGCGCAAGCCGGCGGACGAATGGGTGGAGCTGCTGCTGGCGGCGGGTGTGCCGGCCGCGCCGATCTACACCTATGACGAGGCGCTGGTCAGCGAGCAGGCGGTGGCGCGAGAGATGGTGCTCGATATCGAGCATCCGGTCGAAGGTTCGGTGAAGGTGCTGGGCTTCCCGGTGAAGATGCATGGCACGCCGCAGCAGGTCCGCCATCCGGCACCGCTGCTCGGGCAGCATACGGAGCAGGTGTTGGGCGAGTTTGGCTTTGACGAGGCGACCATCGCGCGCTTGCGCGAGCAGGGGGCCTTCGGGCGTGTGGCGGAGCCGGCGTCGGTATCGGCGTCGGGTGCCACGCCGGTGCCGCAGCGCAAGATCGCATGAGATAAAGATAAAAATACAGCAGCAAGACAGGAGACAACCATGAACTATGCACACTTGCCGTGGCGCAATCTCGCCGCGTCGATGGGGCTTGCGGCACTGGCGCTCGTACCGTGCGCGCAGCTGGCCGTGGCCGCCGATACCTATCCCAGCAAACGTATTGAACTGGTGGTGCCATGGCAGGCCGGCGGTGGCGCCGATGTCGTGGCGCGCGCGCTGTCCGCGGCAGCTGCAAAACATCTGCCGCAACCGATCGTCGTGCTCAACAAGCCCGGCGCCACCGGCGCGGTGGGCCTCGGCGAGGTGGTGCACGCCAAGCCCGATGGCTACAAGCTCGTGCTGTCATCGAGCGAGCTGACGTTCCTCAACTACATGGGGCTTGCCAAGTTCACGTATCAGGACCTGGTGCCGATCGCGCGGCTCAACGCCGATCCGGCCGCGGTGGCGGTGCGCGCCGACGCGCCGTGGAACACGATCGAACAATTTATTGCCGATGCGCGCAAGCCCGATAGCAATGTACGCGTGGGCAATGCGGGGCAGGGTTCGACGTGGCATATGGCGTCCACCGCGTTGGCGGAAAAGACTGGCGCGCGCTTCAATTACATTCCGTTCGCGGGCGGTGCGCCGGCTACGCTGGCGTTGCTCGGCGGCCATATCGATGCGGTGACGGTGAGCACCGCGGAAGTGGCCACGTATGTCGAGGCGGGCAAGCTCAAGGTGCTCGCCGTGATGGCCGATCGCCGCGTGCCGGGCTATGACAACGTGCCGACGCTCAAGGAGCGCAATATCGATCTGTCGATCGGGATCTGGCGCGGCATCTCGGCGCCCAAGGGCACGCCGCCCGAGGTGCTCGCCGTGCTCAAGACGGCCATTGCCAAGGCGGTACGCGAGCCGATCATGGTGCAGACGCTGGAGAAGCTGCACTTCAGCACCGACACGTACGCCGATGACGTTGCGCTCCAGGCGCAGATGGTGCGCGAGGCCGCGCAGTTCCGTCCGCTGGCCAGCCGCATCGTGGCTCAACAGTAAGTTGCCCAGCAATGAGCGAGATCCTCAACGAACCGTTTGTCGACGCGCACCAGCATTTCTGGAATCTTGACCTGCATTCGTATCCGTGGCTGCAGGGCGAGACCGTGCCGAACTTCCGCTACGGCGATTACAGCGCACTGCGGCGCAACTATCTGCCTGAGGACTATGGCCGCGACACGGCCGCGTGCGCCCCGGCGAAAACCGTGCATATCGAGGCCGAGTGGGCACGCGATGACCCGGTTGCGGAGACGCGCTGGTTGATGGAGGTGGCCGCGCGACATGGCCGGCCGACGGTGATCGTCGGGCACGCGCAGCTTGATCGCGCCGATGTCGCGGAGGTGCTGGCCGGGCATGCGGCGTCGCCGCTGATGCGCGGCATCCGCAACAAGCCGGTCACCGCCGCGCGCCGCGAGGACGCACGGCGCGGCGTGCCGGGGTCGATGGACGACGAACGGTGGCGCCGTGGCTATGCGTTGCTGGCAGAGCATGGCATGTCGTTCGACCTGCAGGCGCCATGGTGGAATCTCGACCAGGCTGCCGCGCTTGCGCATGATTTTCCGGACACGCAGCTCGTGCTGAACCACACGGGATTACCGTCCGATCGCAGCGATGCCGGCCTGCAGGGGTGGCGCGATGCGATGGCGCGTCTGGCGCGCGAGCCCAACGTGGCCGTCAAGATCTCCGGGCTTGGCTTGCCGGGGCGTGCGTGGGCGCAGCCGGACAACGTGCCGGTGATACGCGATGCGATCGACATCTTCGGCCCTGAACGCTGCATGTTCGCCAGCAACTATCCGGTGGACAGCCTGGTGGCCAGCTACGACACGATTCTGGCCGGCTTTGTGGCGGCGATCGAGATCTATGGTGCGCGCGAGCGGCGCGCATTGCTGCACGACAACGCCATTCGTATCTATCGGATGGCGTGACACAACAACTTATCGGAGACCTTTACGTGAACGAACTCAAGACCGGCGTTGTCTTCTCCCGCGCGTTGAACGTGGATCGTGCGCGCACCATCGATTTTCTGGGCGAGGCGCTGCGTATCTATGCCACGCCCGAACTCGTACGAGATCTCGAGCAGACCTGCCTCGATCATTTGCAGACGTATCTGGGCGAAGGCGAAAGCTCGGTTGGCACCGAGGTGTCGATCGCGCATACGGGGGCCACGCCGCTGGGCGGGGACGTGCGCATCGAGGCCGAGATCACGGCCGTCGATGGCCGCAGTGTGACGTTTCGCGTGAGTGCGGCGGATAGTGTGGAGACGATCTGCACCGGCACGCACAAGCGCTTCGTGGTCGATATCGCCAAGCTGGCGGCGCGCGTGCAGAAGAAGACCGACGCGGTGCGCGCGGCGGCCTAGCGTGTGTCGATAGTCAGACCGGCGCGGCGGCGGCCGTCGGCGCCGGTTGTCGCGTCGCGGCGGTTTCCGCGCGAATCCACTCCGTAAAGCAGCGGATGCGGCGATCGTCGAGGCGATCGGCCGGAAAGACCACGAAGTAGGAGAACGCCACGGGCAGCCGGATCGATTCGAACAGTCGCACCAGGCGACCTTCGGCCAGATCCTGCTCGATCCAGTTCTTCTTGATCAGCGCGACGCCCAGTCCGCTGATGGCCGCGTTGATTACGAGGTGGCTCGGCCAGAAGGACGGCCCACGCGTGGCATCGACATCGGTTACGCCGGCATGTTCGAGCCACATCGCCCAGTCGGGATTGCTGACGTCGGTATAGGTGCTGTCGTCGTGCAGCAGCGTGTGATGGCGCAGGTCCGCCGGTGTCTCCAGCGGGTGTTGGCCATTCAGCAGCGATGGCGCGCACACGGGAATCACCTCTACCGGCAGGCACAGTTCCGCGTGCAGACCCGGATAGTCGCCGCGTCCATAGCGGATGGCCATGTCGAAGTCATCGCGCTCGAAGTCGATACGATGGTTCGATGTGGATACCTTCAGATCGATGTCCGGATGTGCGCGCATAAAGCTGTCCATGCGCGGAATCAGCCATTTGACCGCGAACGTCGGCGGCATGTTGATCTTCAGCGAGGGGCGATCCTTGCTCTGCAGACGCTGGGTAGCCTCGGCCAGTTGCTTGAAAGCGAGCTGCACGCTGGGCAGATAGGCCGTACCGGAAGGCGTGAGCACGAGTGCCTTGGCTTCGCGGATAAACAGCTGGACGCCGAGATTCTCCTCGAGCGTCTTGACCTGGTGGCTGACTGCCGACGGGGTGACGAACAATTCTTCCGCGGCGCGCGTGAAGCTGAGGTGCCGGGCGGCAACCTCGAAGGCTCGCAGGGGATTCAGGGGAGGGATCTGTCTCGACATGTTCCGTTCGTCTCGCGTGATGGAGCGTCTTCCCTTATTGCAGCGCAGCAAGGCGGAAGGAGCGCGCACGCCATGCACCGCGCCGGGGCGCGGCGGGACTCTCGGAACATATCAGCAAAGCACCGGGCGGAGAATAGGTGGGTTCCCCCAAGCCTCGCGCCGATGTGTTGCCGGGCGTTACAGCGCCTTGAGCGCGCGCTGCAACACGAACGCGGTGCGGAGCGACAGGTCGTAGGAGCGATCGGTTGCCAGCAGGCGACCGTCGACCCAGACGGACCACACACCGTCCTTGCGCACGCAGGCAACGCGGTTGTCTTCCATCAGGTCCGCATACCAGCGCCATAGCGCTGCGTCCTGGATATTGGCGGTGGCACCGGCGCGAACGCGGCGGGTGCCAAGGTTGGCAAGCTCCTGCATGGGCGATCCTCTACAAAAATATGCGGCCAAACTGCGCGGACGCGCCTTGGCCGCGCATTCATGCCAATGTAGGTCATTGGCGGCTTGCCGGGAATGATCTCTGCGGGGAATGCCTCACACACCTTGGTATGGGTCTGACCATATCCCGACTGTCATAGTTGTTCCGCGGTGTATCAATTCATGTGCGCGTACACCCATTTATCGGCGATCAGGTTGGCTTCTATAGTTCTTGCCAAGGCTAACCATTTGAGGAGTCATCATGTCAGTCGAATCGAAACTCGCCGCGCGTGGGTTGACGCTGCCCGCGCCGCCGCAGCCGCTTGGCAGCTACACCGCGGTCAGCCGCGCCGGCGATCTGCTGTTTGTCTCGGGCCAGCTGCCGCTGCGCGATGGCAAGGTGGTATGGCAGGGGCAGGTTGGCAAGGACCTGACCATCGAGCAGGGCAAGCAGGCGGCTGAACTGGCCGCGCTTAACGTGCTCGCACAGATCCATGCGCATCTGGGAGGCTTCGAGAAGCTGGACCATATCGTCCGGCTCGAGGGTTACGTCACCAGCGCGCCGGGCTCTTTCGATCAACCCGCGGTGCTCGACGGTGCGTCCGATCTGTTTGCCGAGGTGCTCGGCGAGAAGGCTGGTCATGCGCGCGCCGCGTATTCGCAGACGCAACAGCCGGGCAATGCCGCGGTGATTCTGGTGGTGATCGCGCAGGTCAAGGCGGCATAACCAGCAGGCGGTTAGACAAAGCGCCGGGCATCTCAGGATGCCCGGCGCTTTTTGCTTGGTGTCCGCCGCAGGTTACGCCGTGACGGTGTCGGTGAGGGCCGGGAAGCGCGGCACCACATGCGTGGCGAGTTCTTCGAGCACCGCTTCCGCGGGCCGGCTGCCGTACTTGAGGTTGAACAGCACGTGGTTGGCGCCCGCGCGTTCGAGTGCCTCCAGATGGCGCATCAACCAGCTGCGCCCAAGGCGATGTCCGCCGTGGATCGGCGTGGGCGAGACGTCGGGGTCCGCCACGAGGTCGATGTGATACGGCTGCGCGAATGGCTTGAACACGCCAGGCGCCACCATCTCGACGGTGTCGTGCCAGCTGCGGATCAATTCGCTCTGCATGTCCAGGCGGCGCGGATAGGTAATCCACCCGTCGGCCTTGCGCGCAATCCAGTCCACCGATTGCTGGCTGTTACCGGTGACGATCAGCGGCACACGCTGGGCCACGGGCTTGGGCACCGGGTCCGCGCCATCGAGCAGACCGTAAGGACTGCTGATGCGCGGGAAGTTCTGACCCCACGCCGCTTCCAGATAGGCCACCTGCTCGCGGAACAGCGCGCCGCGGTTGGCATGATCGACGCCGAATGCGGGGAATTCGATGGCGCGGTCGCCCGAGGCGATGCCGAGTACGAGGCGGCCATCGGAAAGCTGATCGACGCTTGCGGCCGACTTGGCCGTGTGTAGCGGATGGCGTAGCGGCAGCACGATGGCCGCGGTAAACAGCGCGATCGAGGACGTCTGCCCTGCCACATAGCCGAGCCACGTGAACGGGTCGTAGATCTGCCCGAGGTCGCCAAACGCGGGATCGCGCAGCGGCACGTCGCGCACGCCGAGCGAGGCGAAGCCTGCGGACTCCGCAAAGCGCGCCAGTCGGATCTGATCCTTCATGGTCGGCGCATCGCCGGGATACGACTCGATCGCGAAGAGCACGCCGAGCGTCAGCTTGCCGGGAGCGAACATGCGCGAAAACCCGGGGTTGGATTGAGGCAGTCTTTCTGTGGCAGCGGTCAGCATGACGGGCTCCAGATGGATGATTGATGCCTGTCATTCTGGTCAACGGCTCGCCAATCATCATCGGGGTCGCTCGCAATTCATTTGTTCCGCTGCATTGAGAGTGAAGGCCTGGTGCGCAGGGCATACGCGGCGCTGTTACACCGTGTATGGAGTCATGTTCCGGCCGGACCGTTTATCGGCGCGCGCGCAGCGCCTACATTGCAGTCAACGACGCAGCGATTCATCCGGAGCAGCACCATGCCAGTCACCGACAAGCCGACCCCGCTGGAAGGGTCCCACGCACAGATCCTGCAGACACTGCAGACGTATCTCGACGCCATCTACGACGGCGACGTGGCGGCGCTGCGCTCGACGTTCCATCCCGACGCGCACCTGTTCGCGGAAGTCCGCGGCGAAATCGTGCAGAAGACGTTGGCCGCTTACCTTCAAGCTGTGGGCGAACGCGAAAGCCCCGCCGCGCGCAACGCACCGTATGGCATGTCGATCCTGTCGGTGGAAGTGCTGGGCAAGATCGCCTCCGCCAAGGTGCGTGTGCAACTGGGAGAGAACAACTACTACAACTTCCTCTCGCTGCTGAAGATCGGCTGCGACTGGCTTATCGTCAACAAGCTGTACTCGCACCTGGAGCCCTGATTACCGCGCGCCTGCGTGGCGTCGTGACGCAGGCACGTATCCCCCTCTCCGTTTTGCCGGCCATGGTGCCGGCGTTTTTTTTAAGATTGCGGCAAGCGCGCCAGCAGCTCCACGAAGCTTGCCACGCTGGCGCTTCGCACCGGGTGGTAGTCGATGCCCTGTTGCTGGCAGATGCGCTTGAGCATGCCGACCGAGTCGTGGTCCACGCAATCGACGGGGAAGACGACGATGTCGGCGGCGGCGACCATGGCGGGGAGTAGGCCTTTTCGGTCTTCGAGGCCGCCGTCGTGGTCCTGGAAGTGGCCGCCGGCGCGTTCGACCAGCGTGCGGATGGTGGTGACGGTGCCGGGGCGGCCACCGATGTACAACACGTTCCGGTTATCGAGCGCTGGCAGGTGTGGGGTGTCTTCCGTTGCCACCTGCTGACGGTCGATCATCGTTTCCAGCGCCTGCGCTTCCGAGCGGCTGGCGGCGAGTTGCGCTTGCAGGTGCGCGATCTCCGCGCGCAGAGTGCGCACCGTGTCGTCGGCTTGCGCACGTCGCGCTTCCGCGGTGGCGATCCGCTCTATCTGCGCGCTGATCAGTTGCTGCTGCGCGGCTACCTCAAGCGGCACGGCCTCGCCGCCCGCCATCTCGCGCCCGCGCAGGGTAGCGATCAGATCGCTGGCCTCTTGCAGGGCAGCCGCATGTTCGGCATCGGCTTCCTGCATGCGCAGGTGTTGCCGGGCCACGGTGTCTTTCAACGCTTCGTTATCCGCTTCGAGCGCGACCAGTCGTCGGATATCGGCGCGGTTGGAGGCGCCGACCAGATGGGACAGCATATGCACGTCGCCGAACGCCTTCTGGCGTACGGCAACCGAGCCTTCCGGATGCGTCATCGTGGCCCAGTAGGCGCCGGCCACGTCGCCACTGGCGAGGGCGTTGTCCCACAGCGCCTGCACCGCGTCCGCATCGGATGCCGCGGCGAACTGGCGGATGGCCAGCGCATGACGTTGGTCGAGCGCCTTGTGCAAGGCCTTGGCCCCGGCGCCACCGCGAGTGGCCAGCGTCACCGCCTCGTGATGAACCTCGATATCTGGCGCGGTCGTGTCCAGCGTGATCAGACGCCGTACCAGCTTGCGCAACTCGCCGGTGGACAGGCACGTACCGATGATCGAGCAATGGAACGTGGAATCGAGTTCCGCCAGCGCAGCGCGATGCCGCACCTTGACGTCTGGCGTCGAGGCCGGCTGGGCGCGCGGTGTGCAGCAGCCCGGAGCGTTGCCGTGGAGGGTTGCAGTGCCGAGCACGCTGGCCCGCGCGAGCGCAAAAGGTGGACGTTGCATGGCGTCTGAACGGATCGATCCAGGCAGGCATTGCCGTGGCGTCTGCGAAATATACCATCAGATATAGCGGATGCCGTGCCAAGTCATGGAAGCACCGTTGACGACCGTTGTATATCTGCCTATATTTCGCTGCATGAACCGCTCGTTACTCCTGCTCGACGCCTTCGCCGCTCACCCGGGTGATGCGGTGTCGCGCGCCTTGTCGGGTGTGCTGGAGAGCGCCGTGGCAGGCGGCTTGCCGCGCTTTGCGCAATGGCTCGGACTGCCCGCGGACGAGTTCCGGTGCATGCTCGACACCTTTTTCCCCGGCGCGGCGCAAAGCGGCTGGGAGCCCGACACGCCGCCGGTGGATGCCGCGGCGCTGCCGTGCGAGTTCGATGATCTGGTGCGTATGTTGTGGTTTGGCCGTACCGATCAGGCGGATCCGCGCCATGCACTCTGGGCGGCCCATGCGCTTGCCTGCGGCTGCTTCGGGCAGGGTCACCTATGGCAGGACATGGGATTGTCCGGCCGGCAGGACGTCTCGGTGCTGCTGAGCGGCACGTTTCTGCCAGTTTTCACCGCCAACACCACTGACATGAAATGGAAGAAGTTCTTCTATCACCGTGTCTGCGAGGAAATGGACCTGCACCCATGCCCCGAGCCGTCCTGCAGCGGCTGCGACCATTACGCAGAATGCCATGGCGCAGAGACGGTCTCGGTCGTGTCGACGGCCTTGCTGACGGGCCCCCTGCGCCGGCAGCCGTAATCAAACGTACCGGCGCGCTACCAACGCTCACTACCAACGCTCACTACCAACGCTCACTACCAGGGCAGCGCTTCATGCAGCGGCATCAGGCGGAGGGAAGACTCGGGTTGATAGCCAGGAATCGCGCCAATGCGCCCGGCCACACGGTCCGATGCCAGCAGGTCGAGCAGATCCGCGACCCACGCCGCATCGCGGTCGCTGTTGCGTAGTGCGAGGTAGTACGCCTCGCGCGTGAGCGGCACGAAGCCCAGTCCGAGCGCGTCCGCAGTGGAGCGGAGCCCGAAACCCGCATCGGCATGACCCTGCTGGATCGCTTCACCGACCTGCCGGTTGCTCATCGCGTAATTCTCATAGCCGGAAATCTGCTCCGGGTAGGCGCCTTCCGAGGCGACGACCTGATCGAACAACGCGCGCGTCGACGAACTGCGTTCGCGATTGATAAACCGCACGCGGCGCGAGACGAGGTCCTTCACGCTGCGCACAGCGGTGGTCATGGCCGGTGCCACCATCAAGCCCTGATCACGCCACGCCAGGCGGATCAAGCGCACATCCGAGGGTTTGAGCCACGGGCGAAACGCGGTATGGAGGCGCGTGCCCGGCTGATGGATAGGCGAGACGTGGAAGCCCGCCAGCTCTGCCTGCCGTTCATGCAGGCAGATCAGGCCATCCACGGCGCCGCAGAACACGGTGTCGAGCGACACCGTAGTTTCGGCATGGGTCAGCGACTGGCGCATGACATCGATGGTCGCATCGGGCCGTCCCGAGAATCGCACCTGCGCGCGCGAACCCATGGCGTTGCCAAGGTATTGGTGAAAGTCCGTAGCCGCGGTCTCGATGACCGGTTCGACGGTTTCCCGTATGCGCGCCTCGGCGGCCAGCAGGTCCTCGCCAAAGCGTGTCAGTTCGGCCCCCTTGCCGCGCTGCATGCTGACGACGCTGCGGTCGAGCAGGGTTTCCCACTGGCGGATCGTGCCCCAGGCGTGGCGGTACGACAGGCCCACACTGAGCGCGGCCCGTTGCAGCGAGCCGGTCGCGCGGATGGCGCCCAGCAATGCGAGGAGCGGCCCGGCGGGCTGCGGCCCGGCGCTGCTGGCGTCACTGCCGCCGGTATCGCCGCTGTGGTCGATATGGTCGATATGGTCGATATGGTCGAGGAACGGTGTCAGTTCGAAGCGAAATTTCATGGCGAGCCTGCCTTATGCGAGGAACTTTCCGAAATATACAGCAGAATATATCGGAAAGCAGCAGCGTGATTCCAGTGCGTTGTAGACAACACAGTGGCCGGATGCAGTAGACTGCGCCATGGCCAAGACCAACGCTAAAACGAACGAGAGCACAGCCTCTCAGACCCGGTTCAAATTCCGCGCACGGGTGACGGTGGCGGACGTGGTGGCGATCGGCCCCGGCAAGGTCTCGCTGCTGGAAGCGATTCGCGACCATGGCTCCATTACCGCGGCCGCGCGCAGCATGGACATGTCCTACCGGCGTGCCTGGCTGCTGGTGCAGGAGCTGAACAAGGCGATGCGTTCTCCTGCCGTGGTGTCCGAGCATGGTGGCGAAGGACGGGGCGGTACCACGCTGACGGAAGAAGGCGAAGCGGTGATTCGACTGTATCGGCAGATCGAGAGCATCGCCGCCAAGGCATGCAAGAAGGAAATCGATTCGCTGCTGGCACTACTCCAGTAAGTCGTTCTCGGCCCGTCGTGACCGGCGCGTAGAGTTGCGCTTAGAATCGTGCGATCTTCGACCGAAGCGGAGTTGCATCATGAGAAGGCTCATCGCATCCACGTTCGTCTCGCTCGATGGCGTCATGCAGGCGCCGGGCGGCCCCGAGGAAGATCCCACTGGAGGGTTTGCCTTCGGCGGCTGGACTTTCCCGTTCTGGGACGAGGTTATGGGCCGCGACATGCGTGGCTTCGACGGCAAGGATCGCGAACTGCTGCTCGGCCGCAAGACCTACGAAATCTTCGAAGCGTACTGGCCGTATCAACCGGCTGAAGAGGCCATCGCGCAAACGCTCAACGCGGCGAAAAAGCACGTCGCCTCGCGCACCCTCACCGAAGTCGGCTGGAACAATTCGTCGCTGCTGCGCGGCGAGGTGGCTGCGGCGGTCGCCGCGCTGAAAGCCGAAGCAGGACAAGACCTACAGATCATCGGCAGCGGCAATCTGATCCAGACGCTGCAGGCCGCATCCCTGATCGACGAATACAACGTCTGGACCTTTCCGGTGGTGCTCGGCCGCGGCAAGCGATTGTTCGAGCCGAGCGCCAGGCCCGCAGGCCTGCGCCTGGTTGCCTCGAACGCGTCGACGACTGGCGTGGTGATGAGCACCTATGTGCCGGCCGGCGATGTCGCGGTGGGTACCTTCGAGCAGATTGCGCCGAGCGAGAAGGAACAGGCGCGGCGCGCGCGCATGGCGCGCCATGATTGGTAAGGCGCTGGCCAGCCAATCAGTTCGAGGACGGCGCGAGCTTCCTGTGCATCGGCCGCGTCCGCGCGGCGATTACGCGCACGAGATCCTGCTTCAGCAAATAGACCGAGACGACTAACAGCACCAGATCCTTCAGAAGGAAGGCTGAGACGATCGTCATGGCTGGAAAGCCTCCCGCACCGGCTTCCCATGCGTCGGGCGCAAACGGCATGATCGTTATCGTCGTAATGAAGGTGAACGTAGAGCCGAGCGCCCCCAGAACACCGAGCTTCTTGTTCCAGAAGCCCAGAAACAGCAACGTCCCGAAGGTCCATTCCGCCGTGCCCAGCAACACACTCGTGCCTCCGATGCCGAGGACTGGAATCATCCAGAACGTCAGCGGACCATTGGTGATTAGCGGCAGCAATCCTCGGATCTCGGCGTCAAACCATTTGTCATAGCCAAACCACGCGAACATGATCACCATCGCCGCGCGGAGCAGGTGGTAATCGATGTCTCCCTTGAGGAGGCTCGATCGGTTCAACTTATCTAAAACGTAGTCCATGATTTCTTTCCTTTCGACAGTTCGCATTCGCGATTGAGGTCAGTATGGCTGTCAGGCGTGATACACGTAATGCTCGAACGCCTCGAAAAGATGCCCGAATGTATCAAGCCGAAGCTAAAGCTGGCGTGCGAGGAAATCTTACGTCCACTAACCTGCGAACGCAATTTAAGAAGGTTATCAATAGGTAACCGTGACGCGAGACGGATGGGCAGCTTTTCGAGCTTCCGAAGTGTTACCAGACTCATGGCGTCTGCTTATAGTGAAGTCACACCTAACGTTGGTTGACTTTGAAAAAGGAGCTTTGCCATGAGCCGCATCCATACCCCCGCTGTCGAATCGGCCACCGGCGCAACTGCCGAGGTCTTTGCGGAGATCAAGAAGGCAGCCGGCAGTGTGCCAAACACGTTCGCCAGCATTGGTGCTCACGGTCCCGCGGCGCTGCGGGCGGTGCTGGCAGCCGATGGCGTACTGTCAAAGGGGAGCCTGTCGAAACAGGATCAGGAGACCATCAAACTCGTCGTCAGCGAGGTGGCGGGCTGCGATTACTGCATTGCCGCGCATTCTCTGCTGGGAAAGCTGACTGGCCTGAGCGCGGACACCCTTGTGCAACTTCGTGCCGGTCGGCCGACGGGCGATGCCAGGCGTGACACGCTGGCGGCGTTTGTCCGTACCCTGGCCTCTACGAGCGGCACTCTGCCGAGCGAGCAGTTCGACGCGGTGAAGGCGGCAGGTTACACCGATCAACAATTGGTCGAGATCAGCCTGGCCATTGCAGTCACGGTGTTCACGAACGTGTTCAACCGCATCAACGATACCGCCATCGACTTTCCTTCGGTACCCACGATCGGATAACGAGATGGGGGCGAGAGGCCGCGCCTCTCGCTCGGTTTGCAAGTTATCTAGACCTCATCAAGATAACTTGCAATGCATAATTATGATGGTTATTATTTCGCCGTGGTCGATGTCTGGTGTCAGGCCGGCGGCATGGTGATGCCCGCACGCGCTACTGTTTCCAGGCGGTTTCTACCGAGCTGAAGAGACTGAGCGTGACGAGAGCAATGAAAGAGCGCTTCATGCGCGTACGGGCGTTGACCCAGGATCTGGCGCGGAACCTCTCCGACGCAGACAGCAGTATTCAGCCAATGGCGGATGCCTCTCCCGCGAAATGGCATCTGGCCCACACCACCTGGTTCTTCGAGACCTTTCTATTGCGGGAGTTCGTTCGTGACTATCAGCCTTTCGATCGCCGCTATCACTTTCTGTTCAACAGCTACTACGAGGCGGAAGGCCCCCGCTTGGAGCGAGCGTCGCGCGGGATTCTGTCACGTCCGTCGCTGAGCGAGATTCGCCACTATCGATCGTACGTCGAGCAGGAGATGCTGGCCGTGCTCGACTGGCTGCCTTCGTCCGCGATGGATCTGCTTGAATTGGGATGCCAGCACGAGGAGCAGCACCAGGAACTCCTGCAGACGGACGTCCTCTTTCTGTTTTCGAGAAATCCGCTATATCCGGAGGCCTGGTCGGACGAGTTTGTACCGCGCGTCGCCGCGTCCGTGACACCCCTGGCATGGGTCGAGGGTCGCCCGGGGTTGACCGAGATCGGACACAAAGGGACTGGTTTCGCGTTCGACTGCGAAATGCCACGCCATCGAACGTGGTTAGCACCTCATGCATTGGCAGACCGGCTCATCACGAACGAGGAATGGCTGCAGTTTATCGACGACCGCGGCTATACGACGCCGACCTTGTGGCTTTCCGACGGGTGGGCATGGGTGCGAGACAACGGCATCGAAGCACCGCAATACTGGCGACGTTCGAGCGAGGGCAGTTGGGCGTCCCACTTTGGACTGGATGGCCTGTCTGAACTGCAGCGTGCGGCCCCGGTTTCCCACATCAGCTTTTTTGAGGCGGACGCATTCGCCCGGTGGGCGAATGCACGTCTACCGACAGAGTCGGAGTGGGAATCGGCAGCGGTAGCGGTAGCGCTGGAAGGCTCTGATGCGAATCTTCTCGATTGTGCCGGTGCGGTGGCGCCGCGTCCCGCCACCCGAGGTCGTGGACTTCGGCAGATGTTCGGCGATGTCTGGGAATGGACATCGAGTTCTTATCTGCCCTATCCCGGGTTCCGTACGGCGGCTGGTGCCATAGGCGAATACAACGGCAAATTCATGTCGGGCCAGTATGTTCTGCGTGGAGGAAGTTGCGCCACGCCTCGCGAACATATCAGGGCATCTTATCGAAACTTCTTCTATCCCCACCAGCGTTGGCAGTTCACTGGGCTCCGCCTGGCAAAAGACATTTAAGGATCATGGAGCTTGATTTGGATTTGACGGTTGTGGCAAATGAGTCGGCCTCGATGTTCGGATCGTCGTTCGAGCACGACGTTCTTTCGGGCCTTGCGTTGCATCATCGTGCGATTCCCGCGCGCTGGTTATACGACAGAGCCGGGTCGGAGTTGTTCGAGGAAATTACCAGGCTACCTGAGTACTACCCCAGCAGAACTGAGCGCGCAATCCTGTGCGCGCACGCCAGGCATATCGCCAGCCTCACCGGCTACGGCCGCGATGTGATCGAGTTCGGCTCCGGCTCCTCGACCAAGACGCCCCTGATTCTCGAGGCGGTGGAAGCGGCGGCGTACGTACCGATCGATATCTGTGGCGAGTTTCTGATGTCATCGGTGGTGGCACTGTCGCATCGATTTCCATCGATGCCCATTCATCCCGTCGTTGCCGACTTTACCAAGCCGCTGACGCTACCCAGCATCAGGAGCCGGGGCCGATTGGGATTCTTTCCGGGCTCGACGATCGGTAACCTGGTGCCACCTCTGGCTGTGCGCTTGCTGCAGACGATGGCAACCACTCTCGGTGAAGGGGCGCAACTCCTCATCGGTATTGATCGCATCAAGGAGGCGGGTGTCCTGATCCCTGCTTATGACGATGCCGACGGAGTCACGGCGCAGTTCAATTTGAACCTCTTGCGCCGCATCAATCGCGAATTGCGCGGGACGATACCGGTAGACGCATTCCGACACGTTGCGCGATGGAACGAAGCCGAGTCCCGGATCGAGATGCACCTTGAGGCCAGGGAGGCCGTCGCGTTTTCCGTGGCCGGAAGGCGCTTTCAGATGAGGGCTGGGGACACTATTCATACGGAGAACAGCATCAAGTACGGCCCTCGCGACGCGCGTCTGCTGCTGCGCGCTGGTGGGTGGACACCTCTGGAAGAGTGGAGTGACCCTGACGACAAGTTTGCCGTCCTCCTTGCTGAAGTCAAACCGGTGAGATTTGCGCCTTAGCGGAAGGTTGCAATGAGTCGAGCGGAGGTACTGGATGAGCAAACTGATGTCGGTCAATGTAGGACGTCCGCGCGAAGTCGAATGGAACGGAAAGACGGTGCGTACGGCCATATGGAAGACGCCCCTTCAGGGGCGAGTCCACGTGGGGCGTACCAATATCGCGGGAGACGAGCAAGCTGACCGCCAGGGGCACGGCGGCGAACAACGCGCCGTCCTGGTCTACCAGCTTTCGTCATATCGGTACTGGAGCCAGGCGCTGGAGCGGGACGATTTCGACTACGGCCAGTTCGGAGAGAATCTGACCGTCGAGGGTCTGGAGGATGCCGACGTAAACATTGGCGATCGCTACCGGATCGGTTCGGCGCTCTTCGAAGTCACCCAACCTCGCGTCACGTGCTACAGACTCGGCATTCGTATGGGGCATCCCGAGCTTCCGGCACTACTCGTTTCCCATCGGCGCCCGGGCTTCTACATGCGGGTGATCGAGGAAGGGGAGATTGGTGCGGGGGACGACATCGTGAAGGTGGCTGAAGGGCCGGAGAAGATGTCGGTAGCCGATATCGACAGCCTTCTGTACTCGAGTCGTCATCCTGTGGCGTCGTTAACCAGAGCGCTTCGGATCCCCGCGCTCAGCGTGGGATGGCGGGATTCCTTTGCGGCGCTGTTGAAGGCGGACGGCCTGGTGACCGGCAATGCAGCGCTCGATTCGCTCAAGCGCGGAGACCTCGCCTGGGCCGGCTTCCGCAAGGCAAGGGTGGCGAGCATCGTTCGAGAGAGCGCCGACGTCCGTTCCTTCTGGCTCGAGCCTGTGGACGCGCCCCCGTTGCCGGCAGCCAAAGCTGGTCAGCACATCGCGGTAAGGCAGCCGGCCGACACGTCTGGCACCGGAATGGCTCGCATGTACTCGCTTTCCGCGCCTGTCAACGAGGGGCGATATCGGATGAGCGTCAAGCGCGAGCAATTGGGCGCATTCAGCCGATACCTGCACGCCGAGGTCCGCGTCGGCGCCATTCTGGAGATAGCCGCCCCGCAAGGCGAATTTGTCCTGGGCCCAGAGGAAGGTCCAGTCGTGCTGATCAGTGCCGGGGTCGGTGTGACGCCCTTGTTGGCGATGCTGCACGCGCTGTCGACCCGTCGGCTGTGCGATCGCGAGGTGTGGTGGTTCCACGGCGCCAGAGACGGCAGACATCATGCATTTCGCCAGGAAGTGGAAATTCTGCTTGCGCGAATAGCGGGCGCCAGATCATTCATCTCATATAGTCGGCCGGGGGAAGGCGACGCGCTCGGCGACGGTTTCGACGGCATCGGGCGGCTGAGTATCCTGCATCTCGAGCAGCAGGGTGTGCCTAAGGATGCGGAGTTCTTCCTCTGTGGGCCGGCGGCCTTTATGCGTGACTTCTCCGCCGAACTGGAAGCTTGGGGCGCGGACCCTCAAAGCATTCACAGTGAGCGATTCGGAGGCGCGGCACAACAGTTCCACAGGCCTCACCCCCCTGCTGGCAATAGCGAAGGGGGGCACGCAATTCATTTCGTTCGAAGTGGTCTGTCGGTGCGCTGGAGTAACCGTTACCAAAGCCTGCTGGAATTGGCTGAGGCGTGTGAGGTGCCCGTTCGGTGGTCATGTCGGACCGGCGTTTGCCACAGTTGCCAGGTACGGCAGCTCGACGGTGGCATCGAATACGCACCGGCACCGGTCGCGTTGCCTGCGCAAGGGACCATACTGCTCTGTTGTGCAAAGCCGACGTCCGATACGCACATAGATCTTTAACTCGGCGCTCGACTGTCATCGCGCCCGGCATCCTTGATTTCACCGATGTCGCGCACCCGGTTTTCGCACTAACCTCGTTAAAAGAAGTCTGTCGGTTACCCCGTGATTTGCGGTAAGATTGGTTACCAACCAGTAACCTACTTACCTCCATCACAATGGGCCGTAAATCGTCGAACGAAGTAGCGGAACGAAAAGACATGTCTGATGAGCTTCCTGATGCCATGTTCCTGGCTGACTCACTCGGTCTGGATTTCCTGAATTCGGTGGCTGTGCCTGTGGACTCGCAAGTCGAGTGGCTATCCACAGGCGGCGAGTTCCTGAGCTGGCTCGAGCAGGCGAAGTTGGTGCATCCCGACGTTCTGCAGGAGATTGGAAAGAATGCCGGCCCTGGCGAACTGGATGCGGTAGCGGCGCAGGCAAGAGCGTTACGAGAGTGGTTCCGCGCGTTCGTACGCCGGCATATGGGGAAAAAACTGACTCGGGCAGCCATCGGTGAGTTGGAGCCGCTGAATAGGATTCTTGCCCGGGACGAGGTGTACGGACAACTGACTGTGCGAGACGCGGCCGGAGCGTCCGACGAAATTCCTTCAGGACTGGAGTTCACGCCCCAGCGCCGTTGGCGCAGCCCGGATTCCTTGCTGCTGCCCATCGCGAAGTCTTTGGCTGACCTGGTGTCGGGGGCGGATTTCCGGTACGTGAAGGCTTGTGAAGGCCCGGCGTGCACAGTGCTGTTTCTCGATACCAGCCGCGGACATATTCGCAGGTGGTGCAGCATGTCTGTTTGCGGAAATCGTGCAAAGCAGGCATTGCATCGCGCACGGGTCCGGGCTTCGCAGAAAGATGCCTGACGCGCGGCTACCAGGCTGAAGAACGCAACGCTCGCGGCTCGGGCTGGTGGTCAGCGTGAGCCGCCGGGCCGCAAAGAGACATGCTGCACCAACGCCGTGTACGTGTCAGTGTCCGGTCCTCGAACACTAGCGTGCAGCCAGACCCTTCGCAAGACTTCGTACGCTCCATCGCATCGGCGCATACAAACCGCGCCAACGTCTCGGCGAGCGTGATCAGCAATCCCGCATGGGCGCTGTTGCGTCTTACCATTTCGAGTTGATATGGATAGCCCGGTGTTCGCGTGCCAGGGATCAGGCGTGTGAAGCTGTCGTCCATCCTCAGGACGTCGTTGAGTGGCTGCAGTGCAGCAAGATCGTAGCCCATCACCTTTCGACCTTTCCGTGCCATGACGAAGCCGCGGAACCATTCCCGTAGTGCTTGCGCCTCCGCGGCAGCCTTGTCGAGTTCCTGATCGCTGCAAGCACGTCTGATCTCTTCCGCCCGCCCGGCGTCGATCACACGCGCTTCGGTCATCCACGAAAGCAGTGACGCGCCTGTCTCCAGAAAATCGATCGTCATGCCGGGCAGGCTCACAACCGTGTTGAGAAAGTCCAGCGCGGTCGCATTGCCGATCAGTAATGGTGATGGTCTTGAGTTCATCTCTCTCCCTCTCGCGTGGATTCTCGCTCTGACCATAGGGATGGCCGAGCGCGATCCGAGCCGGTTATCAAGCGTCTGCGGGGGCACCAATCTCCCTTGAATGGGCGGCAACAATCCTGGTGCGAGAACAGGCAATATTTACATCGAAGTTCACCGCAGAACACTTCTTCCGGTGCCACGATCCCTGATAGTTAAATAACCTACCAAAGTGTACGAGGAAAGTTATTTTCATGGAAGTGGTACTTGTAAAGTGCCACACGCAAAGTTAGGATCTTCATCAATGCTCACCTTCGAGCATGGCGAGATCTTGATCGGAGTCTGAAATGCTTTCGCTGGAAGTCGTCTTGCTGGCGGTGTCGAACGTGGATCGAAGCCTGGCGTTCTACAAAGACCAGGTTGGTTTCAATCTGGATGTGGACTATCGTCCGACGGACGACTTCCGCGTCGTTCAGCTAACGCCTCCCGGCTCAGCCTGTTCGATCCATCTGGTGCCGGCCGTCGGCGGTGCGGGTGGCGGAAAGTTCTTTCTTGTGACGGACAACCTCGCGGCAGAACGAGAGCGGCTGCTTCAATGCGGGGTACCGGTCAGTGCCTGCACCCACAAGGATCCGGCTGCCACCTGGGCGGGGGGATTCGCCCCCGGGCTGGATCCTCAGCGTCGCGACTATGCGAGCTTTGCCGAGTTTGCCGATGTCGATGGCAACCGCTGGATCTTGCAGGAGCGCGGCTACCGCGCGTCGTGATCAATCTTTCCTGAAAGGTAATGACATGGGACTCTCATGGCAACAAGGCCCACTTGGGGGCGCCTCGGTCGGCCGGCTTCTGGCACCCGAACCTATTCCCGCCCGGTTGTTGTTCGCGGAACCGTTGCGTAGGCGCATGCGAGTCAGGTTCCGCGATGAATGGATTGCGGATAGCGAAGATGTGCTGTTGCTCCACGAACCGGCGCGTTATCCCGTCGCCTATTTTCCTGTGGCGGATATTCGCTCTGGGGTGTTGGTAAAGGAGGAGCGAGCCACCCAGCATCGGGATCTCGGCAGCACCGAATGGTTTGCTGTCACGTCAGGCGGAAACAGTACACCGCACAGCGCATGGCAACATTCCGCCGCGCCCGATTTCGCCGCAGAGTTTCGCAATCGCGTGGCATTCGCCTGGCGGGCAATGGATGCTTTCTTTGAGGAAGATGAGCGCATCGTGGGTCATGCCGCCGATCCATACCACCGCATCGATATCAGGGATAGCTCCCGTCATTTGCAGGTAAAGCTCCGCGATCGAGTCATTGCGGATACAAAGCGCCCCGTGGTGTTGTTCGAGTCGGGGTTTGCTCCGCGATGGTATGTGCGGCGTGATGACGTCGATATGTCGGCGCTCGTGTTGACTGAAGGCCAGACCTTCTGCCCCTACAAGGGGCTTGCGAGCTATTACGACATCGACGGTGTCAAGAAAGCCGCATGGTCGTATCCGCAGGCATGGCCAGAGGTCCAGAGGGTATCGAACCTTGTGTCTTTCGAGCCGGACAAGGTCGTGGTGTCGCTGGATGGAAAGATCTTGCTGATGGAGCCCGGGCAGAGTGTGACACCGCATGGCGTTGACAGGGCGCTGGATCCTGATGAGATTCTGCGCCGCGGGGGCATGGATCGCTCGCAATAGCTTTTCTACTTAGATTTTAATTCGAGAAATTTCATTGGTTACTGCAATGTAAGTTGATATCAACGCTGTTCGTTATTAGCGTTATATTTTTCTAATTCATGGTAGTTCTTTTAACGCACGATGTAGTCTATTTGCTACATCGTGCATTTTTTTAGCAGAAGGCAAAGGAACGGTTTACCGGTGTTATGGAATTAGGTAGGTTACTCATCGCAGTTAAAAAACTACCGAACACCGGAGAATTATTTTGTCGAGGAATGCATACTACAAGGTCAGGATCGTCGCGCTGATGGTCTGCTCGGCGCTTGTCGCCGCGTGCGATGGAGGTCAAGCCGATGTGCCGAATGCCACTGCACCCACGTCCGCCAGTACGGGCGGTACGACGGGGAGCGGCGGCGCGGCGGGCGGTGGCGGAGGAAACGCGCAGTCGGGGGGCACAGCACCAGACGGAACGCTTCAGTTGCCAATCGAGGTGTTGGGGGACGGCCGCCCGTCGTCTCCCGTAATCGCTCAGGCCGAACTGACGGTCGATGCCGGTCAATTGGCCAATGTGAATCAACTCTGGTTCATGTGTCATCGATGCGCGTTCTTCGGTGCTCCGGAGTTCGAAGCGACCGCCGAACCAGTCACGAAGGTCAAAGCGAGCATGCGCGTTCTGGGGGGTAGCGTGGATAGCGCCGCGTCGCCAATCCCATGGCTGGATGTCGACGAGACGAACATGCGCCTAGCAGATGTCGAGCGTCTGCAAGGCGGGCTGGATCACGGGGGCTTCTATACCGTGCGTCTCACTCTGCCATTGGATGCGGCAATGAAGGCGAGGCTGGTCGCATCCCCAAGGCGCAATGTGGTGCAGTTCCGATTCAACGGCACCGACGGAGAGTCGAACGGCTATCGGATCCTGGGTTTGGAGCTGCGGGACGCTCAGGGAAAGAACCTCGCAACCAATTCCGTCAGGTTTGCCGATATCGGTGCCGAGAAACTCGCGGGTAAGAGCTGGTCCACCGACGTCACTGCGGGGGCCGCATTGTGGAATGCACAGAGCACGATCTTCAAATCATCGATCGTGAAGCGCAAGATCAGGGCGGCGTGCGCGTCCTGCCATAGTGCGACGGGTCGAGATCTGCAGTATTTCAACTACTCCAACTTCGCCATCATCCAGCGCAGCAAATTCCATGGGCTCAGCGAAGAGCAGGGCCGGCAGATTGCGGCGTATCTGAGGTACTCGCAAAGGGAGGTTCCGCACGTCGCACAGGCGGCTCCATGGAATCCTCCCTATCAGCCCGGAGAGGGGTTGGATGCCCGGCCGATTGCCGAATGGGCAGCGGGCGCGGGACTCGGGGCGGTGCTGGAGACTCCCTCGCAGGCGGTGAATGCGATCTTCGGAAAGCATGCGGCGGACGTTACGCCCGCACTGACGCAATCTGACATCGATGCTGTGATGGACCCGAACGCGACGCTGAATACGCGCGAGGTAGCGATGCCGTTGCAGTATCCGGACTGGAACGCCTGGTTGCCAACGATCCACCCCATGGACGTCTGGCCGGAAGGGGCCGACTCATCCGGGTCGTTCGTGTCCGGAGCACGCTTCTCGGCAAGCAGCTTCCAGGACCCCAACGGCGCTGCGTCCCGCATCGATGCCTGGCTCAATGCGAACCGAAACCCTAACGGTGCCTACGGCGATTGGAGCCACCTCACGCCTGCCAAGCGTAAGGAGGCCTACGACATGTTCTACGGCTTTGGCTGGACGACGTACGGCTTTCTTGGGGGCGGGCGTGGCAACCACATCGCACCCGCAGGTGAGTTCGGCGCACAGGTTGGCGCGCGGAATCTGGCAAGCCTTGTCTCGAGCCAGACTGTCGCGAACCAGCCAGCGGCGGCCACCGGGAACGCGTTCATAGAGCGTGCGACGATGAGCCTTTTTCACTGGAACCTGATCAGGCAATGGGACTGGGCGCAGGCGTACGGTCTTGAAGGTAACCAGCAATGGTTCATCGGCGAATACAGCGCTGGAGCCAACACCTGGAAGGGAAGAGGGGAGGCCCGAGGTTGGCCATTCAATACCGTGAGCGCGTTCTTCCTGGCACCACACATGCTGTATCAGACCGATTGGGATCCCGCGGGCAATGTCACCCGGGAATGGTATCTCGCGTGGGAGGCGGGGAACAAAGTGGGCTCCTACTACCGGACGAACATCTGGTACCAGCTCCAGTTGACGATCAATCCCGGCGCGCAGAGCGACTGGGTGAACTATCCAGTGGATTGGCCATATCTGACCGGCTTCGACGACATCCTTGCCAGCGCGATAGGGACGTCGGGCGCCGCCGAGAAGAATGCGTCGATGTTGAGCACAACCCGGCTACTCCAGACCCAAATCAAGGCGGCTCAATACGTCAATAACGCGATCCCGCTTTATGTCGCTACGGATCCGGGCAGCCTTATCAATAACCGTGGGCGGTTCGGCAGGGCGCAGACCCTGAAGCATCTCACGCCCACGCAGGCGATGGACAAGGCCACGGTCAATTTTGGTACCTCGATCACGCCATTCGCGCGGTTAGATGACCTTGCGCCGGGACTCTACCTGAGGATACTCAATGGCTATATCAAGCAGTTCAATGCGCTCTACACCGATACCGACCCTGCCGCGTGGCGACGGTGTGACCCAGCCAACATGGATCTCGGAGAAAGTGAACCCACTGCGGGCTTCGCTTTCTGCGTCGATCGAGCCAAGCGACCTCTGGCGACCTCTACGCGCGGTGGATTTGCCATGAACACTGATATGTACGCGCGCGCGCCGCAGGAGCAGTTGCAGCAATACGGGGTGTGGAAGGCGAGTCAGCTCGGCGCGGATCCCGCTCGCGTGCAGAAGTGGTCGGATTGGGTCGGGCGTCTCTGGCCTTGATTGGCTGGGACGTTCGTGGGGCCCCGACGGTCGTGCAAGGCGCGATCGTCGGGATTACTCAAGCGAGTCTGTGGGCCATACCGCGCCGGTCAACTATCCTCTTCCGGCATCCCGGTTTCCATCCGACGCCATTCCGCGGGGGTATGCCCCATGTGATCCTTGAACGCCCGCCGGAATGCCGCGATCGATTGATATCCGACAAGTTCGGCAACCGCATCCGTGGACATGGAAGGTTTTCGCAAGGCGCCCGCAGCCATGGTCATGCGGATGTCGGTGAGAAGATCGCTTGCGGAGCGACCGACCTTCTCCTGGAAGTGTCGGGCCAGGGTTGCGCGAGACATGTTGCAGCGTTCCGCCAGCGCGGGCAATGTCCATGGGAACGCCGGCTGATCGAACATCGCCATCAGCGCTGGCGCCAGTCTCGGATGTCCTGCCAGCGACAGCAAACCGACGGGCGGTGCCTCCGATTCGCTGGCGAGGCGCAAAACGAGGGCGAACAGCGCCGACGAGAGGCCGTTCAGCATCGCCAGCCCGCCGAGGCCGTCGATCGCCGATTCGCCCCGCATCAAGCCGACAAGACCGATGACCTTGGCTGCAGTATCCGTCGCACTACCGTCCGTCGACCCCACGCCGGCCCGCACGATCAGCGCGGACGGTAAGTAGTTCCGTATAAGCCGCTCGTGCTGAGGATCCACGACGAAGCGGCCACACAGCATTTCCAGGCGCTCGCCGCTCCCCCGATTCTCGCTGACGATAATGTTGGAAACGTCCCGCTTGCGCGCATTCAAAGGGTCCTTGCCGCTTCCGTCATGCAGGGCGTGCGCGGAGCCGTACGACAGCATGACGACGTCGCCCGCCTGCAATGGATGGCGTGCATTGCCGTCTTCGAGTACTGCGGAGCCGGACACGATGACGTGGAATGGCATCTCCCCCGCCGAGGATTGTTCGTAGTTCACGCGCCACGGGCTGCCGTAGAGGCATCGAACCTCCAGGCGGCCTTTCACCCGCATGATGTCGAGAAGATGACTAAGCCAGTCCATCCACGGAACTCCTGTTGTGCATGATTAGGTGGGCGCCGAAAGCGCGTGCGAGGCTGGGAAACCGGAATCGTCAACTCTACGCAGCTCGAGGGTGGATGGCTCTCGCGCCTCCAGAATGAACGCGCCTACGACGCGCGCAAGGTCTCGTCCCTGATCTCTCATCAGTATCGCCGCAGCTGCTGCTTCCTGGACGAGCGATGCGGTCTGCTGGACCACCCGGTCCATCTCGGTCACTGTGGCGTTCACCTGCTCGATGCCCAGGCTTTGTTCATTGGAGGCATCCGCTATCTGGTCGATGAGTGCCGAGACGGATGCCGCGGCTTCGTTGACCTCGTCCATTCTCCGGCCAGCGGCGCCGGCTCGCTCCGACCCCTGCTTCGTGTGTTCCGCGGATACCGCAATCAGCTCCCTGATTTCCCTCGCCGAAGTAGACGCCCTGTTGGCCAGACTGCGCACTTCGCCCGCAACGACAGCGAATCCCTTGCCGTGCTCTCCCGCGCGTGCGGCCTCCACGGCGGCATTCAATGCCAGGATATTAGTCTGGAATGCAATGCCCTCGATGACCCCTGTAATCTGTCCGACCTGACCGGAATGCTCCTCCAGTTGCTGCATGGTGTTCAAGACACTGGTGACTGCCGAGCGGCCGCGTTCGGCAATGAGTCGTGCCTCTTTGGCAAGGTCGCTCACTCGCCTTGCATTCTCATTGGTCAGTCTGACCGCCGACGTCAACTGCTCGATCGTGGCAGCGGTCTCTTCCAGTGATGCGGCTTGATGTTCGATCCGCGTTGCCAGCTCGGCATTCACATCCGCAATCTGGGCTCCTGCCGAACCGACGGCGTCAGAGGATACGCGGACTGCCACTAGCGCTTCACCGATTCGCTGCACCAGTCGGTTGAAAGCTCCAGCGGTCTTCCCGATCTCGTCGGAAGCCAGCACGCGCGCGCGATGACGTAGGTCAAGCGAAGCTTGAGTCGCCTCGATCGTCCCTTGGATTTCGCTCAGGCCACGGTTCAGGCTGAAGAATATCTTCCAACCCAAGGCCGCAGCCACTGCGGCGCCGGCCAACGTGAGGGAGAGCAATAGTCGGAACGAAAGCCTTGCCGCGCGATCGTTGTCTTTCTCCAGGCGAGAGGCTTGCTCCTTCTCATAGCTGTTGAGCTTTGTGACCGCGCTGACCAGATCCCGGGTTGCGGACGACAGCGATGCCAGCGAATGTGTGCGGTCGTCGCCCACGCGCGTCGCGGCGTCCTCTGTGAATCGCTGCTGGGCGGTTCGATATGCGGCGAACGATCTCGTCACGTCATGACGGAATGCACGGTCGCTCTCGTTGAGTGACGGCCCGCTCGTCAGGTCAGCCAACAGCGCATCCAGATGGGCGTAGGCAGAACGTATGCGTTCGTTGCGCAGACGGCGCTGATCGGGGTCTGTTGAAAGTGCGGCAGAGAGGGTGGCCGCACGTAGTTCCGATAACTCGGAAATGACGTCGCTCGTACTCAGGAAAGTCGGTATGACCTTGTCCTGAAGATACGTAAACCGTTCGTTGGCAGACTTAAGCTGCTGTAACCCGAATATCCCGGCAAAAAGTAGTGCACCAAGTGCCGTGGTCAGAGTTATCAGCAAGCTTCTCGAAATTGACATGTAACCGCTCCGTAAACGCACGAAAATTTATCCGGTAAGCGTACACTCGTAGCAATAACTTGGCAAACAATCTAACGTAGGTTACTCTCTTCGGATGGTTTAGCCGGGTGTGCTGCTAAATTTAGTGAAAATTTGTACTTAACGCAGATAACATAGATCCGTTTAACTACCTGTATGTAGGTTACTTAACGGTTATGTGATTCAAGTAGCGCGGCGTAATGGCCGCAATGCGGAGACGAACAAAATGTCATCACGGAAAGTGGTTGTGATTACGGGGGCATCGCAGGGAATTGGCGCTCAGTTGGTGAGGTCGTACCGCGAAAACGGCTATCGTGTGGTAGCCAACTCGCGAAATGTCCAGGCCTCGCATGATGCGGACATTCTCGCCGTGCCCGGTGACATTGGTCACCCGGCGACGGCCGAAGCAATTGTGAAGGCGGCAATCGAAGCATTCGGACGTATCGATTCGCTGGTCAACAACGCGGGAATTTTCATCGCCAAGCCGTTTACTCAGTACACCATCGATGACTACGACGCTGTTACCGGGACGAACGCGCGGGGATTCTTCCTGATTACGCAGCGTGTCATCGAACAGATGATGAAGCAAGGCCATGGCGGGCACGTTGTAAGCATCACCACAACGTTGGTCGACCACGCGCTCGCCGGTGTTCCCTGCATGCTCGCTTCGCTGACAAAAGGCGGGATCAACGCCGCAACCCGCTCACTGGCAGTGGAGTACGCCAAGGTAGGGATTCGCGTGAATGCCGTTGCACCCGGCATGATCCTGACGCCAATGCATTCCCCGGAATCCTACGCAGCACTCGCCGGGCTGCATCCCCTTGGGCGTATGGGCGAGATGCGGGACGTTGCCGAAGCCGTGATGTTTCTCGAGCAAGCGCCTTTCATCACGGGAGAGATCATGCACGTCGATGGTGGCATGAGCGCCGGCCACTGATCGGCATTGCAGGCAACCGCAACAAGGAGAGATGGCAGATGGAACAGTTCGGGCTGATTGGGGTCTTTGTAAAGACGGTCGAACTGAATAGCTTCACGAAATGTGCGACGGCATTGGGACTGTCGACGTCATCGGTTAGCAAATCGATCGCGAGGCTAGAGAATGAACTTGGCGTCAAGCTGCTGGAGCGGACGACGCGCAATGTTGGGCCTACGCCGGACGGCATGACATTCTATCGACGGTGCAAACAGATCTTGCTTGCGCTTGACGATGCCAGGAACGAACTTGCCACCACGAAGGTGACACCTAGCGGCCGATTGCGTGTGGTATTGCCAGAGTGTTATGGCAAGTTCTGGATCATGCCAATACTGAATGCCATCGCGAAACAGTTCCCGGATCTCGTGATCTCGACTCGAATGTCGGACCGCATCATTGAAGAGAGCGACGAAGGTTTCGATGTTGCGGTCGTGATAGGCGAGCCGCCCAACAGACGTTTCATCGCCAGGAAGCTACACGAATCTCGCATTGTCACCGCGGCGGGGCCTGGCTATCTGGACGAATGGGGGACGCCAATGCGGCCGGAGGATCTGGTGGCGCACAACTGCCTGATGTCGCTACGGCCAGGACGGCGCTCGCACGCAACATGGCTGTTTCAGCATGGCGAGGAGGTGTCGGAACATCCATTGATCAAGGGCAACATGTTGATCGACAATGGCGAAGCACTGCTCGACGCCGCCGCTCAGGGTGTCGGCATTGCCCAGGCGCCCGACTATGTCGTCCTTCCCTATCTCACGGATGGCTCTCTCGTGGAAATCCTCGCGGATTATCAAGCCCCAGGTCCCTCCGTGTGGGTGATTTATGCCGCGGCCAAACATCTCGCCAGCCGGGTACGGACGTTCATCGATACCTTGTTCGAAAGCATGGAAAGCCTTCCTGGACAACGCATGGCTTTGCGCTACGCTACCAGCGAGCCGCGTGAAGGCTATTGACTGCCGCGCGCCCATGCCTGCCCCGAGATATCGCCACCCCGTAGCGAAGCAATTTCCGGGGCGGCCTGTATCACGTCCTTTCAATCTCGCGGTACGCCCAGCGATCGCCAAGGCGTGACCCGCCCTCGTATGACTCTACGGCGCGTGCGCCATCAAGGAAGGGGCTGCGAGGGCAATTCGCGTCGAAACGCGCGCCATCCTGGTATGGGGCGGCGGCCCGCGCGCTCTTTCCGTCTTCCGTATAGCCATCGCGGTTGCTGATGCGGGCCTGAGCCGCGCCCGCGATAAATACAGTCGCGAGGGCAATTGCGGAAACGATAGTCTTTGCGTTCATGGCGAAACTCCTTGAGGTCGGTGGTCCGAAGCGGACAAACTTTCTTGCCAGGCCTGGCGATTCATGTCGCCATCCTGTTAAGTGGAAGTCTAGGAGCGAGGCATGATGCGGTGAATGATGTCGTCGCTCGAAATGATGCGCGATCGACTCACCTGATATGCACGCGGAGGGAAACCCCTGATGGCATCCGAGATGCGCGATGGCCCAAGGTCATCCCTGCTGCCATGCAATCAGAATCGGTGGCGGATGCCGATCAACGCTCCAAGTTGGCTTTGCCCGCTGACGGTCTGCTCCGACGTAGTGGTCAATGTATTGGCCACACGCGTGAGCGAGGGACCGAAGCCGCCCAGACCGAGGCTAGAACCATGGCGATTCCAGGAATAGCCGACTACGGTATAAAGGTCAGTGCGCTTTGTGAAGGCATACGACGTTTGCCAGACAAAGCTGAATGGATCGGCGGCAGTGTTCTTGACATCGGTGTAGTAGGCCGCAGCCGTCGTCGACAAGTGCGAAGTGAGTTGGTATTGCAAGCCGAGCCAATAGAGATTGGTGCGCAGCTCACTTGTCTGATAGTTGCCGTAATACCACCGATATCCCGCGTAGACTTTGGCTGGGCCCACGGAATAGATGCCGGCGATGGCCGCCCGACGTTCCGTGTTCTTGTCGAGCGCGATGGTGCTTCCCCGCAGCTCGTCATACACGGCGCGCACGGTCAACGGGCCCGAGGTATAACCCAGTGCACCGCTCATCTCTCTGCCGGCGCGTGAGGCGCCCGGGATTTCGCCTCCGGCGCTGGAGTCGTAGCCTGTGCTGTAGAGCAAGCCATAGTAGATGGATCCGCTCTGGCCCTGCAGCTTCACCGAGTTGTCCGAACGGCTCGACATCCAGCGATCATGCGTGAGCAACGAATAACGCGTGGAGACGGCCAGAGGATCGAACGGCGTGGAGAAGTCGTAGACAAGGTTCTGATGCCGACCAAAGCTCAAGGTGCCGTAGCGGTTCGACAGCCCTACGTATGCCTGGCGCCCGAACAGGCGTCCCCCCTGATTGGAAACGCCGGTATCCGCATCGAACCCATTCTCGAGCTGGAACACCGCGCTTAGCCCGCTCCCGAGGTCCTCGCGTCCGCGCAGTCCCCAGCGCGATGTGGATTGATTGCCTGCGGCGACGCGGAGAATCGAACCACCACCGCCGCCACTTTTGGGCAGATGGTTGATGTATTCGATGCCGTCATCCACGACTCCATAGAGCGTTACGCTGCTTTGCGCGTAGGACCCCATGGGGAAAAAAGACATGGCCATTACCAGGCCGAGGTGCTTCCTCATACTTCGTCAATCCTCGTACTTCGCGTGTGCGAAACTTTCCGTTACTCGATGCGACGCAGATGGATCGAGAGATTCCCCGTCCGCGCGCGCTTTAATGCCGCGAGCGACGGATTCTCACACTGCGTTACACGGATGCACAACGCTCAGAAAGTGGAAAGACAGTTTCCCGGCAGGAAAGAAATGGTGCGATGAAAGCGCGGATGCGGATAAGAGAGGCCCAACGACTACTGCGCGGCGGCGAATCTCGGCACCTCGATCAACGACGAAATCTCGAAGTCTGGCCGAACGCCAAGTTCGTCGAAGGCCGTGCCGCCACGATTGACCCACGCGACGTTGTATCCGAAGTCTTTCGCGCCAGAGGCGTCCCACGCATTCGATGAGACGAAAAGGAGGTCCTCGCGTCTTGCACCGAGTATGTCCACTCCAAGTTCGTATGCGCTGCCATGGGGTTTGAAAACCTGAACGCGCTCGACGCTGATGAGATGCGTAAAGTGGGCCTCGAGGCCGGAATGCTGCACGACTTCGGATATCGAATGCACCGAACCATTGGAGAGAATGGCAATGGGCAAGCCGAGCGCGCTGAGTTGCCGCAGGGTAGGCGCCGTGTCGCTGAACGGCTTCAGTTGCAGATACGCGTCACACAACTCAGCTCGCTGCGAGTCGACGAGCGGCAACGATAGTCGCTTGCACACGTGCAGGAGCGCATCCGCCGTGATAGCTTCGAAGGGTCGATACCGATTCATGAGGCTGCGCAACCAGGTGTACTCCAGTTGCTTTTGCCGCCAGAGCGCGCTGATCTCGGCCCCTCGGCCGGGTACGAGCGCCTCGCATTGCTCAGCCACCGAATGTACGTCGTAGAGTGTTCCGTACAGATCAAACACGACACCTTTGATATTGCGCATGCCAGTCTCCCTTGCTCTTTGGGGGCGCGCGCTCCCGATGCAGGACGATCGGGAGCCGCAGGTCGTATTTCAAACAGACTTCACTTCGCCACCATCCACACGAAGCACCGTGCCCGTCATCCACCGCGCAGCTGGGGAAACGGCGAACGCCATGACTTCGGCGATCTCGTCGGCTTCACCAAACCGCGCGATGCCCGCTTGTCTGAGGAACCCCTCCTTTGCCTGCTCGATGCTAACGCCTTTGATCGCTGCTGCCTTTTCAAGCATCGCCAGCCTCCGTCCGGTCATGATCGCGCCCGGGGAGACGCTGTTGACCTGAACGCCGTCCTCGATACCCCGCTCGGCGAAGGCTTTGGCAAGCGCCTCGATACCTGCGTTGATGGAACCCACCGCTGCCGCGGCTGGTTTCGGAATCTCCGCTGCCGTACCGGAAGTAAATACGACCGCGCCTTTCGACGACTTAAGCGCCTGCCAGGCGGCGATGGTCAGCCGCCGTGCTCCGTGAAACTTGAGCTCCAGGCCCGCATGCCATTGCTCGTCAGTCATCTGGAAAATATCGAGTCCGGGGACCGCGCCCGCGATGTTCAGCAGTGCGTCGATACGACCGAAACGATCGAGCACGCGCTTTACGAGGATGTCGCCCGCAGTGGCATCCATCAGATCGAGTTCCACGGCCAGCGGCGTGCTACCGATCGTCCTGATCTTCTCCGCGACGGCGGACAACTGCTCGCCAGCGCGCGCCACGATTACCACGTTTGTAAAGTCGCAGGCGAGGCGCAACGCCGTCGCCTTGCCGATGCCTGAGCTTGCTCCCGTCACGATAGCTACCGATTCCGACATTGCCTTCTCCTTGGTTGACTGCTGCAGGTGTAACGAACAGCTGCGTAACCTGATAGGGAACGCAACCTCACGTCTTGCAGGCCCAATGTAATCGCAACCGGTGCGGCGATTGTGCTCAAAAATGCAACGATGTTCTACGTTGTGCGGGCGAGAAATCGTGCGGTGAATTCGTTCGTGTCGACCATAATCCGATGGCGGATGAGACGATCGAGCATGTGTTCGAGCGAAAGCCGTCTTGTGTTGCAATAACCCAACAAAATATATTATCAGGGTTATCTTGAACGATTCCAAAACTTACATCGCGGTAACCAAGTGCGGACCTTGTGCGTTCTTGTGACGCCGTCATACCAGAGGTAAGTTCTCGCGTGTCAGACCTGACGATTGCACTACCTGGTGCATGAGCAGCCCATCGGCTCGCTGTCTGATCCGGACGCCATGCACATGGCGTTTGTCATTTCTGCGCGTGTTGCACACGGAGATTGTAGATGCCTGAAGTCGAAGATTACGAGGTCCTCATCCTTGGGAGCGGGCAAGGCGGCAAGCTGCTCGCATGGCACCTGGCAAGAGCGGGGCACAAGGTAGCAGTCGTGGAGCGTCAATGGATTGGTGGCTCGTGCCCGAACGTGGCGTGCCTGCCTAGCAAGAACGAGCTGTGGAGTGCGCGTGTGGCACATCTTGCGCGGCACGCGGGCGAGTATGGCACGCAGACCGGAGACGTCGCGGTCGATATGGCCCGAGTGTGGCAGCGCAAGCAGGCCATGGTCGATTTCGAGGTCGGCTTCCATGTGCAGATGTACCGGGATAGCGGCGCCGAACTGATCCTGGGCGCAGGTCGCTTCGTTGCGCCCAGGACCGTGCAGGTCGCGCTCAATGAAGGCGGCGCGCGAACGATCCGCGCAGAGAAGGTGTTCGTCAATGTGGGGACCCGTGCCGCGATGCCTGCCATCGATGGTCTGGATACGGTCAAGGCCATGACTCATGTGGAGGCGCTGGAACTCGACTATGTACCCTCGAAGGTCATCGTCCTCGGCGGCGGGTACATCGGGATCGAAATGGCCCAAGCCTTCCGCCGCTTCGGTAGCGCCGTGACAGTGATAGAGCCGTCCCCCCAGATCATGAGCCGTGAGGATGCGGACGTCTCGGAGGAGATGCGCGGGATTCTCACTATCGAAGGGATCGACATCGTGACGGATGCGAAGGTCACCAAGGTTTTTGGGCGCTCTGGCAGAGCGGTGACAGTCTGCGTGCGTACGCCGGCTGGCGAGACGTTCGTCGAAGGGAGCGACCTTCTGGTAGCAGCTGGGCGGATTCCCAACACCGCGGGAATCGGGCTGGACCACGCGGGTGTGGAACTGGATAGTCGTGGCTATATTCGGGTGAATGACCGCCTGGAGACGTCGGCGCCCGGTGTGTGGGCAATTGGGGAGTGCGCGGGATCTCCGCAGTTCACGCATGCGTCGGTCGACGACTTCAGGATCGTCCGTGACAATCTCGCCGGCGGCGACCGCAGCACTGCCGACCGGTTGGTGCCTTACTGCCTGTTCACCGATCCGCCGCTGGCTCATGTCGGGTTGAGCGAGCGCGACGCGCAGCAACAGGGTATTGCCGTGCGCATCGCCAGGATGCCGATGGCGCGGGTGCTGCGAACACAGGCTACGTCAGAAGCGCGAGGGTTCCTGAAGGTACTGGTTGCCCGGGATGACGACCGTATCGTGGGCTTCACGATGATCGGCGCGGAGGCGGGCGAGGTGATGGCAACCATGCAGACCGCCATGCTGGCCGGACTGCCGTACCAGAAGCTCCGCGATGCCGTGATTGCGCATCTGACCGTCGCGGAAGCACTGGGACCGCTCCTCGGCAGTATCGCCGCGTCCTCCAGTTAACCCCCCGGGGATGCCGATTGCCTGTCTCCGCACAGGCAATCGGATTCCAGAACCCAGCGTGGCGCGTGTAGTTCTGCCGCAGTAAAGATAAGTTATGTCAGCTCAGTACAATGTCCGTGCAGTGCGCACCAGCAGCCTCCATGCAGACGATTTTCGCCATATGCGGGAGATCCTTTCGCGGACCGGGGACAAGTGGACGTTCGTCGTTCTGGTGGCGTTACGCGAACGCTGCATGCGCTTCAACGACCTGCACCGCACGATCGATGGAGTGTCCCATCGCATGCTGGTAGTGACGCTGAGGCACCTGCAGCGCGATGGATTCATCGCGCGTACCGTTTATCCGTCCGTGCCTCCGCGCGTCGAATATGGACTGTCCGAACTCGGGCATTCCCTGCGTGAAGTCCTCCAACCGGTCGAGGCATGGATGTCGGACAACAGACCCGCTATCGAAGCTTCGCGCCGGGATTTCGACGCGCAGTCGGAGTTGATGGAGGAATGATCCGTCTATCCGGGTCGCAGCACACTGATTCGAGCGAGACAACAATCCATTCCTGACAAGGCTTTGCGACGCCTCCACGTGGTAACCTGTTAAATAACGATTGACAAGTTACGTCGTAAAACTAGGATGGAGGCTCAGACATAGTCGCTCAGGAGGCGTCATGAAGGCAATTGTTCTCAACGGATTCGGCGGGCTGGATGCACTTCAATATCAGGACATCCCGAAGCCGCAAGCGGTACCCGGTACGGTGCTGATCAAGATCAAGGCATTTGGTATCAATCATGCAGAGATGCATATGCGCCGCGGTGAATGGGCAGAGGCGGCGCCCGTCAGCGGCATTGAATGCGTGGGTGTCGTGGAGGCGTGTCCGGGTGGAGAGTTCGCAGTGGGGGCGAAGGTTGCGGCTTTCATGGGCGGACTCGGCAGGACGATCAACGGAAGCTACGCGGAGTACACGCTTGCCTCGGTGCACAACGTTGCGGCGATCGAGTCGGAGCTTCCGTGGGCGGAGCTTGCCGCGATTCCCATCACGTACGCGACGGCGTGGACATGCTTGTTTCGAAACCTCGATTTGCAGGCAGGACAGACTGTCGTCATTCGCGGCGCCACGTCATCATTCGGACTGGCAGCGGTCAATATGGCAGTGAACGCCGGAGCGAAAGTCATTGCAACGAGCATCGATGACTCGCAGTTCGACAAGCTGCGAAAGCTCGGCGTCATGCGCTGCGAGCTTGAGAACCTGCAATTGTCGGAACAGCTTTCCGATAAGGGGCAGATCGATGCAGTGCTGGATCTCGTTGGAAACAGCGTCGTACTCGATTCGTTGAAGATCGTGCGTCGTGGCGGCAAAGTGTGCCTTGCCGGTTGGTTAGGTGGCCTCGATCCGATTCCCGACTTCAATCCGCTTCTGCAGATGGCGAGCGGTGTGTACCTGACCTTCTTCGGCAGCTTCGTGTTTGGATCGCCGCAGTTTCCGGTATCGGATGTGCCGCTGCAGGCGATTGCTGCAGACATTGCAGCCGGACGCTATCAGGCGAAGCCATCGCGCATTTTCCGCTTCGATGATGTCCGGGAAGCGCATCGAGTGATGGAAGCCAATGAGGCGAACGGTAAGATGGTCGTCGTGCACGACGACGCGTGAATCCGAGGGCGGCGTGGCCGGCGTTGCGTTGGCCGCGCTATCCGAGGTCGGGGTTGGTGCGCAGGGATTCGGTTAGCCAGTCCATGAAGGTCCGCACCGCCGAATTGATGTGGTTGCGGTTTGGATAGACGATCGATAGCGGGACCGACGCGGTGGCTTCGTGCGGAAGGATTTCGACGAGCCTTCCTTCACGGATGTGCTCGGCGACATAGAACCGCGACGGTTGAATGATGCCAAGTCCGCGGACTGCGCTTTCGATATAGGACGAGCCTTCGTTCACGGCCAGCCTGCCCCTCATGGCGATCGCGATCGTCTGACCGTTGTCGAGAAATTCAAACGGAAGGATGCGCCCCGTGCGGGGGGACGCATAATTGACGGCGACATGCTGTTCGAGATCGGCCACGGTCTTTGGTATGCCGCAGCGCTTCAGATAGGTTGGGGACGCACAGGTGGTGATGCGCGCATTCGCCACGCGGCGAGCGACGAGGCTCGATTCCTCAAGTGCGCCGGCGCGAAGCACGAAATCCACACCCTCCTGAATCAGGTCGATGTTTCGATCCGCAATACCAATACGTACATCGATATCAGGATATTGCTTGTAGAACGCTTCGAGTGTCGGTATCACCAGGGCTCTGGCAATCGAGCCGGACGTGTCGATGCGTACCGTGCCTCGCGAGACGGTGCGTGTCTGCGTCAGTTGCGCCTCGACTTCGGCGAGGTCAGTAAGAATCTGCTGGCAGCGCTCGTAATAGAGCTT
Source organism: Cupriavidus pampae (assembly GCF_914271485.1). Classification (GTDB taxonomy): domain Bacteria; phylum Pseudomonadota; class Gammaproteobacteria; order Burkholderiales; family Burkholderiaceae; genus Cupriavidus; species Cupriavidus pampae. The sequence goes on along the minus strand of NZ_CAJZAG010000005.1, from coordinate 427,449 downwards.
GCCCGCGTCAGTCAGGCTGACCTGTCGCGTACTGCGGCTGAGCAGCCGCACGTCGAGCTGTTCCTCCAACGTCTGGATGGTGCGGCTGACCGACCCGCGTGGAATGTCCATCAGGTCCGCTGTTTTGGAGAAACTCTGTGTCTCCGCTACCTTCGCGAAAATCCTTATTGCTTCAAGCCGGCCCATGGGTGTGCCCTGACATCGCATACGTGGAGCGGACAGTGTAGCAACTGTGCATTGGAGATGGCATCAGCGCGGCTCAAACCACGGCTACGGGCGACGTTTTTCGATCGAGCTCCGCAAGGTAACTGTGGATCTGCGCAACGGCCGCTGCGCCTTCGCCAACAGCTGCGGCAACGCGCTTGGTCGATCCGGCACGAACGTCGCCGATCGCGAAGACGCCGGGTACGCTGGTTTGCAGCGTATAGGTATCGCCGTCTCCGCTCTGCTGGCATGCTTGCCGCGCGGCATTTCCGGTCAGAACGAAGCCCTTGTCGTCTTGGTGTACGTTGCAAGAATGTAGCCAATCGGTGTTCGGTGCGGCGCCGATGAACAAGAACACATGCCGTATCGGCATGGTTAGCACCTGCTCTCCTTTGGCACGCACTCGGTAGTTCACCGACTCCAGCCAGCCTTCGCCCTCCATGCCGACGATCTGCGCGTGGGTGTACAAATGGACGTTTGGCAAAGTCTTCAGGCGGTCAATGAGATAGCGCGACATCGATGCCTTGAGTCCGTCCCCACGTACCAGTATATTGACCTGAGCGGCATGGGCGGACAGATACACCGCTGCCTGACCAGCGGAGTTACCGCCGCCAACCAGCATGACATGCTCGTCCTTGCAGAGTTTGGCTTCCACTGGCGACGCCCAATAGTAGACGCCCCGACCTTCGTACTTATCCAGGCCGACGATATCCGCGCGACGATACTGCGCGCCGCTGGCAATCACGACCGTGCGCGAGGGGATCTTGCGACCGTCGCGGAGTTCGATCTGGATGGGCGTCTCGTCGCAATGTAGTGCCTTGACTTCCAGTGGGATGGCCACGTGTGCGCCGAATTTCTGGGCCTGCACGTAGGCGCGACCGGCAAGCGCCTGACCCGAGATACCGGTGGGAAAGCCGAGATAGTTCTCGATGCGTGCACTGGCTCCTGCCTGGCCGCCCGGCGCCTTGCAGTCCATTGCAGCCACGGACAGACCTTCCGACGCCGCGTACACGGCGGTTGCCAGGCCAGCGGGGCCCGCACCGACGACGATCACATCGTACACATGCCCTTGATGAAACTCCGGCACGATGCCAAGGCACGAAGCGAGTTGTCCCTCGTCAGGCGCGCGGAGTATCGAGCCATCGGGACAGATCACCATCGGGAAATCGCTTTCCGGGGCATTGCTGATGTCAAGCAAGCCGATGGCTTCGCGATCGGCGTCCACATCGAGCACTTTGTGCGGGTAGGTGTTCCTCCGCAAGAACGCCTGCAGCGCCAGCAGCAACGGTTGCGTGCCCCGACCCACTAGCACCAATCCGCCACCGAGTTCTATCAGGTTGACGCGCCGCAATATCATCGCGCGCATGATGCGCTCGCCAAGATCTGCTTCCGCCACCATCAGCGCGCGCAGGCAAGCCGGCGGTATCACCAGGGTCGTAGTGTCCTCGAGCGCGACGCAATCGACGATAACGGGCTTGCCGCTCAACTGTCCCACTTCGGCGACGGTTTGCCCCGGAGCTGCCTCGTTGATGACGTAGCTTCCGCCGAGTCCATCGCGCTGTACCACTTTGACTTTCCCCGTAAGGACCACATTCATCCCCGGACCAGGATCGCCAATCTGGAAAAGAAAGTCTCCGGTGGCCCACGCACACACACGTCCAAACGGACGAATACGATCCACTTCGGCGGACGTCAGTGTGGGAAACATCTGATGTCGGCGAGTCGTCAGGACCGAGTAGGGCGCAACAAGCCCGTCGATGGGATCCACCGAGGGGTGTGGGACAAGCGTGGCGCTCTCTTCGATCTGCATATCGTCCATTTACCGTCATCCGCCGACGCCGCATACGAAAGGCGCCAGTCCACGCGCCGAGAGTACTGATGACAATATAACTTGTCAATTAATACTATGGTGGTTATTGAATTGGATCCGTAGATGAGTGAAGACGTTGGCCGTCAGGGGGGGCGAGACACTAGCATTTGGTGATAAGTCGAGATGTGAAGAGCTAAGTGGCGATGTGGTTTCTAATCGACGAAAGCAAGTTTGCCCATGGTTTTATCCTTCGGCCAACATGTTTAGTAACCGTCACAAACCATGTGACTAGGTTATTGTCGTGTTACCTCTGGCGTGTAGCGTCACGCCGATAACGAGAAACCAGGACATCACGCAAACACTATGTCTCTACCCGTCAATAACGACAGTAGCAACTCCTCGATCAACGACACTCTGAAGAAGAACAGCGCGAGCGCGAAAGATATTCAGAGCGACTTCCTGAAGATGCTCGTCACGCAGATGAACAATCAGGATCCCCTGAATCCGATGGACAACTCGCAGCTGACTTCGCAACTGGCGCAGATCAGCACAGTCAACGGGCTGGAGAACGTCAATGAGACGTTGAACGCCCTGCTAGCGCAGACGGCAGCGACTCGAGCGATGGACTCGGCCAGCCTGATTGGCCGCTCGGTGATGGTGCCAGGCTCGAAAGTCGCGGTGGCCGACGGTGTGGCAGCCAGGATCGCCGTGGACATCCCAAGTACTGCCGACGCCGTGCAGGTGCAAGTGCTGGACAAGAATGGCAGCGTCGTGCGGACGATCGACATGAAGGGTCAGACCGCTGGTGTGCATGACATCGAGTGGGACGGCAAGAACGACCAGGGGGGCACCGTGCCAGACGGCGAATACGCATTCAAGGTGACCGGCACGGCTGACGGAAAGGATGTCGGCCCCGTCGCGTTGGTCAGCGGCAAGGTCCGCGGTATCAGTGGCGATAGCACCGGGGTGCTTGTGAATCTGGAGGATGGTACGTCGGCCAATGTGGACGACGTCCGTCGCATCTCGTAGCGATCGATTCTTTGAATCGGTTCGCATGAGGCGGACGGATATCGCATAGCAACCTTCAAAGGGGAAAATTATGGGTTTTGGTCAAGGTGTAAGCGGCCTGAACGCCGCAGCGGCGAATTTGGACGTGATTGGCAACAACATTGCCAATGCCAACACGATTGGCTTCAAGTCGGCGACCGCACAGTTCTCGGACGTCTATGCTGGCTCGAAGATCGGTTTGGGCGTTAGTGTGAATTCGGTCGTGCAGTCCTTCAACAACGGCACCATCGCCGCTTCCGGTCGCGACCTCGATGTGGCTATCAGCAATGGCAGCGGATTCTTCCGACTGGTTGATCCGGAGGGGCAGGTGTTCTACTCCCGTAATGGGCAGTTGAACAAACTGGATGACGGTCGTCTGGTCAACGCCAGTGGGCTTCAGGTGACAGGCTACCCCGCCGGCCAGACCACGGGCGTGCCACAACCGATCACCATCAGCAACGCTCAGTTGCCGCCGCGCGCTACCTCACAGATTACCGCTCAGTTCCAGCTGGACTCGCGCGGTACGGTACCACCCGCGGCATTTGTTTCGACGCCTGCCGCACCGCCGACGCCCGCTGTGCCGCCGACTAAAGACATGTACAACTACACCACGCCGATCACTACCTATGACTCGCTTGGCAACAAGGTACAGCTCACCGCCTATTTCTCGAAATCGGGCGCCGCGCCGACGGTGGGAGGCGGTACCGACTGGACCATGCGGGTACTGGATGCCAACGGCAATGTCGTGGGCGGGACCCCGGTAACACTGTCGTTCGATAATGCCGGCATCATGCAATCCACCACGCCAGCCAATCCGTCACTGACGTTACCGGCCGCCAACGGCGCCTCCGCGATGAGCATGACGATAAACCTTGCCGGCACCACGCAGTTCGGTGCGGACAACGATCCCAAGTCGATCGTGCAGAATGGCTTCGCGTCTGGTGCCTTGCTGGGCTTCTCCGTGCAGGAGGACGGCACCATCCTTGGGTCGTATTCCAACGAGCAGACCCGTTCGCTTGGCACTATTGCGCTGGCTCGCTTTGCCAACGACGAAGGCCTGAAGCCCGAAGGCAACAATGTATGGTCCGCCACCGGCGCCTCGGGCCCCGAGCTGCTGGGAGCCGCTGGCGGTGCGGCGGGTACGCTCGAGTCTAACCACGTGGAGAGTTCGAATGTGGACCTGTCGAACGAGCTGGTGAACTTGATTGTGGCGCAGCGAAACTACCAGGCAAATGCGCAATCCATCAAAGCCCAGGATACCGTCCTGCAGACGCTCGTGAATATTTGATAGACGCTGTCATAGCTGTCGGGGCACATTCTGTCGTGCCCCGACAGCACTGTTCGTCGCGGCTACGATGCGGTCAACGGCCCAACACCTCGACGATCCGCTGGCCGATATACTCGCCATGCGTTTCCAGCGCAAAATGGCCTGTATCCAGCAGCTCGACCACGGCGTTCGGGTTGTCGCGCCGATAGGCTTCCGCGCCGGGCGGGATAAAGAACGGGTCGTTCTTGCCCCAGATCGCCAGCGTTGGAATCTGCGCCTTGCGGAAGAATGCCTGGAACTCCGGATATAGCTTGAGGTTGTTCGCGTAGTCGAGGAACAGATCCATCTGGATGTCCTTGTTGCCGGGACGCTCGAGCAACGCTGCGTCGAGCGTATAGCCCTCCGGGGCAACGCTGTCCGGGTTGGCCACGCCATGCACGTACTGCCACTTGGTGCCTTCAAAATGCAGCACCGCGTCGGCGACGACCTTACGATTGGCGGCGCTTGGGTCCGCCCAGTAGTTGCGGATTGGAGCCCATGCGTCACCGAGTCCTTCCAGATAGGCATTGCCGTTCTGCGACACCAGGCCCGTCACGCGCTCCGGATGCGCGACTGCCAGGCGCAGGCCGGTCGGCGCGCCGTAGTCGAACACATACATCGCATAACGTTGCAGACCGATGGCGTCGACAAACGCCTCGACTGTCTTGGCGAGGTTATCGAAGCTATAACGGTAGTTGCGGGCGTCAGGCACTTCGGTAAAGCCGAAGCCGGGCAGGTCTGGTGCAATCACGTGGAAGTGTTGCGCAAGCTGAGGAATCAGATGGCGGAACTGGTGCGACGAGGTCGGGAACCCGTGTAGCAGCAGCATCGTCGGCAGGGCGTCGTCGCCGGCCTCACGGTAGAACACGCGCACGCCGTCGGCGTCTGCGAAACGATACTGGACTTGCGAATCAGGTTGCGCGGTCACGCTCATGGCTGGCTCCGGAATAGGTTCGGTGGACGGCATTGGCGCCGCTTGGGAACGAATTCTAGGCTTTCTGAGTAACCTGTCAAGATGAATTTAGAAGGTTACATAGGGGGCTAGACCTCGCCATCACCTGCCTCACGGCGCCGAAACGCCGCCACCTTGTGGCGATTGCCGCAAAGCGCCATGCTGCACCAGCGTCGCCGATGCGAGCGCGTACGGTCGTAGAACCAGAGGATGCAGCTATCGCTCTCGCATTTCCTGACCAGCGTGAAATCACCGTGGACGAACAGATCGGCAATAGCCTCGGCCAGCGGCACGAGGTAATGCGCGGCGGTCTCCATCGTATAGACGCGCGTCATCACGACGTTGCCGTCGCCATCGAGCTGCGTCGCAAGATGACTGCCACCCGCGGCAAGCGCCACGTTGAGCCAAGCGAGATCGAGTTTCTTGCCGGCCTTGTGCCGCGCTATCGCCTGGCGCAGCGGCTCGCGCAGCGCGCGCGCGCCGTCGAGCAGGCCTTTTGGCGGCGTCCGCGCCGGCGCGCCTTCGGGCAGCAGACCCGCGCGGCCGAGCCATGCCATCACATCGGCATCGGATTGCCAGTAGTCGGTGGGTTCGCCGTCCACGATGCCAACCGTATTGATCAGATCGAGCGCGACGTGATCGGCCAGCAGTCGTGGCATGGTGTGCACGTCATCGGCGTGCGAGTTGGCGTCAGAAGCGGGGTCAGTCTGAGAAGGCGCGCGAGGTGCCATGGTGTCCTCCACGAAGAGGACACCATTCTAGCGTCGATCGGACTCTGTAACCATCAATCGAATTGATTGAAAGTTACGAGATTGCAGCGTCTACTTTGCTGCGGCGCAGCGCGGCTACATCATGCGATGCGAGAAATGTCCGTGTCGCGCATCGCCCAGCAGCGCGCCGAATTCCTCGGTGGTCATATGCACGACTTCTTCCCGGTCACCCGACTCGAAGTAGACGTCGCCGTGCAGCAGCAGGCTGTCATCCACCCAGGTGGGTGTGCCCTGCAACATGCCAACGGGTGGCAACGCATCGAAGGCGCAGTCCCGAAAGACTTCGCGCACGCCATCGCCATGCACGCGTTTGAGCGTGCGGCCGCTTTGCGCGCAGATCTCTGACAACCTCAGACGATGCGTGGAGGGCAGGACGGCGATGACGTAGCCGCGTTCGTCCTCCAGCAACACGGTCCGCGCGAGCCGATCGCCGGGAATACACGTATCGGATATGGGAGTCGGACCGCGGGCGCGGCGTACCGTTTCGAAGCGAACCTGTTTGCGGGTAAGGCTCCGCGCCAGCGTGATAGCCATGGTCATGACGCAACCTCCGAGCGATTGAGCGCTGCAGTTGTCTTGCGTATGGCCACTATAGGTCAGGTGCCGCGCACCATTCGGTGGGTACTAACCCGAGCATGATGCGATCCTTTTCGGGCTCATAGCAATGCACTATCGGGCCGATTACAAAGCTCACATGTTGTTGACGCGGCGTCTCTACTATATTTCGTGTGCGGCGGTCTGGCCGCTCCGGCCAGGTATGACGGCGTTGACGCGAAAGATCAGAAGAATACGTGCGGTAGTCCCCCAAAGGAGAGAGCATGTCTGACGAAAAGTGTCCCTTCAACCACGCTGCCGGTGGCGGCACCACCAACAAGGACTGGTGGCCAAAACAGTTGCGGCTGGATCTGCTGAGCCAGCATTCCGACAAGTCCAATCCCCTGGGCAAGGATTTCAACTACGCCGAGGCATTCAAGAGCCTCGACCTCGCCGCGGTCAAGAAGGACCTGACCGCGCTTATGACGGACTCTCAGGACTGGTGGCCTGCGGACTTCGGCCACTACGGTGGATTGTTTATCCGGATGGCATGGCACAGCGCGGGCACCTATCGCATCGGCGACGGGCGCGGAGGCGGTGGGCGCGGGCAGCAGCGCTTCGCACCGCTCAACAGCTGGCCGGATAACGTCAGTCTGGACAAGGCGCGGCGCTTGCTGTGGCCGATCAAGCAGAAATATGGGCAAAAGCTGTCGTGGGCGGACCTGCTGATCCTGAGCGGCAATGTCGCGCTGGAGTCGATGGGCTTCAAGACGCTTGGGTTCGCAGGTGGTCGCGAGGATACCTGGGAGCCGGATGAAGACGTGTACTGGGGTGACGAGAAGACGTGGCTCGGCGGCGACGTGCGCTATGGCAAGGGCGCGGCGGGCAAGTATGACGACGCGGCGGTGCTTGTGGCGGACGAGGACATGCACGGGAAGGAAGTCAGTCGCAACGAACCCGGGCGTCATCTCGAGAATCCGCTTGGCGCGGTGCAGATGGGTTTGATCTATGTGAATCCGGAAGGCCCCGAGGGCAATCCCGATCCGCTGGCGGCTGCCATCGATATTCGCGAGACATTCGCCCGTATGGCGATGGACGACGAAGAAACCGTCGCGCTGATCGCGGGCGGCCACACCTTCGGCAAGACGCACGGCGCGGGCCCCGCCGATAACGTCGGCGCGGAACCCGCGGGCGCGGCGCTCGAGTTGCAGGGGTTGGGTTGGCAAAGTTCGTTCAAGAGCGGCAAGGGCGCGGATGCCATCACCAGCGGGCTGGAGGTCACGTGGACCACCACGCCGACCAAATGGGGCGGCGGCTTCTTCGAAAATCTGTTCGGCTACGAGTACGAGCTGACCAAGAGTCCGGCCGGTGCCAACCAGTGGGTGGCGAAGGGCGCTGGCGAAACCGTTCCGCACGCGTTCGACCCGTCGAAGAAGATCAAGCCGACGATGCTGACCACCGATCTGTCGCTGCGCTTCGATCCGATCTACGAGAAGATCTCGCGGCGGTTCAAGGACGATCCGGCGGCGTTCGCAGATGCTTTTGCGCGAGCCTGGTTCAAGCTCACGCACCGCGACATGGGGCCACGCGCACGGTATCTCGGACCGGAAGTGCCGGCCGAGGAAATGCTGTGGCAGGATCCGATCCCGGCTGTGGATCATCCGCTGGTCAATGACAGCGATGTGACGGCACTCAAGCAGAAGATCCTTGCTTCGGGCCTGTCGGTCTCGCAGCTCGTGAAGACGGCCTGGGCGTCGGCCTCGACGTTCCGTGGTTCGGACAAGCGGGGGGGCGCCAATGGCGCGCGCATTCGGCTGGCGCCGCAGAAGGATTGGGTCGCCAACGAACCGGATGCGCTTGGCAAGGTGCTAGGGACCTACGAAGGCATTCAACGCGACTTCAATGCCGCACAGTCTGGCGGCAAGAAGATCTCGATGGCCGATCTGATCGTGCTGGGCGGCGCGGCCGGTATCGAGAAAGCCGCGGAGAGTGCGGGTACCAAGGTGACGGTGCCATTCTCGCCGGGCCGTATGGATGCGTCGCAGGACAAGACCGATGTCCATTCGGTCGGCGCGCTGGAGCCGGTCGCCGACGCGTTCCGCAACTACATCAACCCGCGCGTGCGTGTGCCTGCCGAACACATGATGATCGACCGGGCGCAGTTGCTGACGCTGACCGCTCCGGAGATGACCGCGCTGATCGGCGGCCTGCGCGTGCTCGATGTTCACACCGGCAAGGATGCACATGGTGTGTTCACCGACAAGCCAGGAACGCTGACTAACGACTTCTTCCGCAATCTGTTCGATATGAACGTGGAGTGGAAGCCGGTATCGCGCGATGTGTACGAGGGGCGCGATCGCAAGACTGGCAACGTCAAGTGGACCGGTTCGCGCGTTGACCTCGTGTTCGGCTCGCACGCGCAATTGCGCGCGCTGGGTGAGGTCTATGCGAGTACGGATGGCGCCAGCAAGTTCGTCAAGGACTTCGTGGCGGCGTGGGCCAAGGTGATGGACCTCGATCGCTTCGATCTGCGGAAGTAGCGGCCAGTCAAACCAACGGTAGTCCCTGCGGCCCGTCCTTCGCGACGGGCCGTTTTTATCACTAGCGCTAGTCCGCACAGCGGTGGATCTCCACCGTGACGTGGACGATTTCCTCGTGGATGCGCAGGGCGCCGCGGACCTGTGCCGCCGACAACGTGGCGTCGTGGGTCACGAGGCTGACGGCGCAGGAGAATTTGTCCTTGCCTACGCGCCAGACATGAAGGTCGGCAACCTGTGTGCCTTCGGGGCCTACGTTGAAGGTTTCAAGAACTTCACGGATTTCGCCCACCACGGGATGATCCATCTCGCGATCGAGCAGCACCACGCCGGTTTGCCGCAGCAGCCCGAAAGCCCAGATGCCGACCAGCACCGCGCCGACGATGCCCATGATCGGGTCGAGCCAGCTCCAGCCCAGCCACCAGCCGCCGGCCAGTGCCACGATGGCGAGTACGGACGTGGCCGCATCGGCCAGCACGTGGACATAGGCCGAACGCAGGTTCAGGTCGTGATGCGCGTGCCCTTCATGATGATCGTGCGCATGATGATGGTGGCCATGATCATGCCCATGGTCGTGCGCGTTGCCGAGAACAAGCGCGCAGACGAGGTTGACCACCAGGCCGATGACCGTGACGACCATGGCCTCCTTGTAGTGGATGGCCTGCGGGCTGATCATGCGCTCGACGGAGCCGAACACCATAAGCCCCGCAATACCGAGCAGAACGATGGCGCTGGCGAACCCGGCCAGCACCTCGATCTTCCACGTGCCGAAGGAGAAACGCGCGTCGTTGGCATAGCGGCGGGCGGCGGCGTACGCGAAGGCGCTCAACCCGATGGCCAGCGCGTGGGAACTCATATGCCAACCGTCGGCCAGCAGGGCCATCGAGTTGAACCACAGGCCGGCGGCGATTTCCACGAACATCGTCACGGCGGTGATCACCATGACCAGCCGCGTGCTGCGCTCGGCGGCCCGATTGCCCGCATCGAAGACGTGGTGATGCGTCCAGGGAGAGAGATCGTGTGTGTGCATGGTGATGGCTCGGATGGCTCGGATGGCTCGGATGGCTCGCGGATGTGATCTTGCAGCGTATCAGAGCCGCGCGCGCAGTTGGGAGTACTACTACGATCGTCAGGTTTACTGTTCGCCCGGATTCACTAGACTTCTCGCACGACATTCCCGGTGGCGGAATGTCGGCACAGCGGAGTGGGACGATGAGCGACGAACAGAAGGCGGGTGGGGCGCCCATGCAGATGGCACTGGAGATCGTTGTGCTGCCCGTGGCGGACGCGGATCGCTCCAAACAGTTCTATACCCGGCTGGGCTGGCGGCTCGATATCGACTTCAAGGCCGACGATGGGTACCGCGTCATCCAGTTCACGCCGCCGGGCTCAGGATGCTCGGTCATGTTCGGCAAGAACATCACGACGGCGACACCGGGCTCGGTGCGCTCGCTGCATTTGGTGGTATCGGACGTTGCCGCTGCGCGCGAAGATCTGCTGCGACGCGGGATCGAGGTCAGCGAGCCATTCCACGACACCAGCGGCGTGTTTCATCATGCCGATGGCAAGTGCCAGGTCAGCGGCTTCAACCCGCAGCGCAAGAGCTATACGTCCTATATCTCGTTCAGCGATCCGGACGGCAATGCCTTCGTGATCCAGGAGATCACGGCACGTCTGACGGGCCAGGAGCAGGTAGGCGATTCACGCTTCACCGACGAAGTCATCCGCGCGATTCACGCCACCACGCCCGACTGATCGCCCGACTGATTGCCCGAGCAGTCTCACATGGGCTTGATAACCATCAGCGCGAACACGGCCACCATCGCCAGGAACGCGGGATAGCCCAGCAGTTCCCAGCGCCGCGCATAGTGCCAATACTGCTCCGGCAGCGCGGCACCCTGCGCGTGCGCGGCAATGGCCATGCGGTGCATGCGGATCTGGTACCACACCACCGGCAGCCAGCATGCGCCCGCGAACACGTACAGCAGCCCCGATGCCACGATCCACAGCGAGTTCAGCGGATAGCCGGCCATATGGAGCATGTATGCGCCGGACAGCGGCTGCACGATCACGGCAGGCGTGGTGAACCACCAGTCGGCGCGTACCACCAGCCGCGACACGACCGCGATGGCCTCTACCGAGCCCGAGCGATTAGCGAAGAAGAGATAGAACGCCGTGCCAAAGCCAGTGCCCACCAGCAGCACCGACGAGACGATGTGAATCACCTTGACGACGAGGTATTCCATGATGGTTGCTCCGCGTAGAGGATGACGAGAATGGCGAGTATCGGCAGGTTCTTGAGCAGCGGACCGAATGGATGCCACAGGAACTCGGGCAGCGCCGCGGCGATGATCACCGAGTAGCCGACGATCAGTGCGGCCTGCGCGGCCCAGAGCTTTTTGCCTGGCCAGAGCAGACTGGCTACGCCCAATGCCGCATCCACAGCAATGGCGCCATACAGGGCAGCGGTCGCGTAGGCGCCATGCAAGCCGACGGCTTCGAGCATGGCCATGCTGCGGTCGAGCGGGTACGCGAATAGCGTGATCAGTGCAGTGGCCAGCCAGACGATGGCCAGCACCACGCGCAACAACGGTGCGCGCCATGTCGCCAGTGCGCGTTGGCGCAGACCGTCGGCATCGGCACGCGGAATAAATCGTTCGATGGCCAGTGGCGGACGTCCCAGCCACTGAGTGATCGCTGTCATATCGCCATGACTGCCGGCCTGCAGCATGCGCCAGTTGTCCGGGGTCAGGGTCGACCCGGGTATGTGTCCGGCCACACGCGCGGCCAGCGACATCATCGCGCCGGGAATGGTGATCCACGCCGCCGGCCCGAACTGCATGCCGCGTCGATATGCGGCAAGCATCGCCGCGTACGACAGACGGCTGGTGCCGACCAGTTCCAGCGATTGACGTGGCGGTGTGGCGGGATCGATTGCCGCGACCACGGCGGCGGCGATGTCATCGATATGTACCGGCTGGAACTGCGCATCGCCCAGGCCGGGCACCGGAATCGCCGGGAGGCTCGCCAGATTGCGGAACAACGTGGCGGAGTCGCCGTCCTCCGCATAAATCAGCGAGGGGTACAGGATCTGCCACGGTACCGGGAGACCGCGCAGGACCTCGTCCGCTGCATGCTTGCTGCGGAAGTAGGGCGTGGTGCTGGTGGGTGCGCCTAGCGCGGAGATCTGGATGACGCGGCCGACAGCCGCTGCGGCGCAGGCGCGGAACAGCGCGACGGGCGCCAGGTGATGCAGGGCGTCGAAACGGTTGGTCTTCGACTCGACGATAATACCCACCGCGTTGATGACCACATGCATGCCGCGCACGCGGGGCAGCCAGTGCTCGACCGTGGTGTCCGTGCTGAAGTCCATGGCCATATCGCGTGCCGACTCCGGCTTGCGCATGCCGCGGATCACGTCATGGCCTAGTGCTGACAGATGCGCGCAGAGCGCGCTGCCCACCGTCCCCGTGGCGCCGCAAACCAGGATTCTGAGCCGCGTACCGTCGCGCCGCGTTGCGTGTGATACTTCCGATATCCTATTCATACAGTTATTTCAGTATTAACAGAAATTAACGGGCCAAAAAGAAGCGGGTCTGGTGCCCGCTTCCATCGGTCTTCACTTGCGAGCCATCAACTGCGCCGGCGCACCACCTTGCTGATCTTTGCCGTCACGCCCAGCGTCTTCATCAGGGTCTCAGGCTTGAGGCGCAGCATCTCATCGGACAGCGTGCTCATGGTCTCGATGAACTTCAGTGTCTCTTCGATGCGCTGACGCGTGCCGTCGTCTTCCTTGCTCATCGCCGGATTGTCGAGGCATTCCTGCAGTGCCACGGCCGTCGGGTCGATCTCTCGTTGCCGCCGTCCCGCCACGATCAGCTTGAACAGTTCCCAGACATCGGTGGACGTCTCGAAGAAATCGCGCCGCTCGCCCATGAGGTGTACCACCTTGACGAGATGCCAGCTCTGCAACTCCTTGAGGCTGTTGCTGACGTTGGAGCGTGCCACGCCGAGCGTCACGGTGATCTCTTCCGCGTCCATGGGGCGGCCTGCCAGATACAGCAGCGCGTGGACCTGGGCAACGGTGCGGTTCACGCCCCAGCGCGAGCCCATCTCTCCCCAGTGCAGCACGAAACGTTCGGCGATCGGTTTCAGTTCCATGCGTCGTATTCTATTCTTTCGGTTATTTCTGTCAAGAGAGAAATAACTGCCCGGAATCCGGACGGACCGACACCCGTTGGCCGTGCTGCTGCAACTGGCCTTCGTCGAGCGTTGCCGCGCCCGCGGGATCGACGTCGAAGTCGATGCGCAGCATTTGCGCGACGCGTGCATCGTCGATCGGCAATTCCCAGGTGAGAAATGCCTGCGTGTTGTCTTGCCCGGCGGGGAAATCGGCGGCATCGAAGCCACTGCCGGTGCGTGGGATCACCGCGTGTGGCTGGCAGGTATCGAAGATCAGCATGGTGCCGCGCCGCAACGGAATGCGCAGATCGAGCCACGGGAAATGCACGTCCTGCCCTTTGTCCTCGCTGAGGAACAGGTTGCAGAACGCCATGCCGCCATAGTCGCCGTCATGGTGGTAGCGCGCGCCGCGGCAGATCATCAGCGCGATATCGCTTGCGGTGAGCAAGCCCGGTAGTCCGAGGCCTCCGGCCCAGGTGGAGGCGGCACGCACGCAGTGCGTGTATTCCGGCCAGCGTGTACGCGCTCGCGCGAGCGGCAGTTCGCTGACATCGCCGGGATCGAGCATCATGTGTTGCGCGATCTCGCGCTCCCAATCGGCCAGCAGGCGCGTGGGTGCCGGGGCGATTTCGACCACGCCCGACATCACGCGCTGGCTTACGGACCGGCTGCGCAGCGTCTCGCCACTCCAATAGTGGCAGGCCAGGCCGTCAGGCAGGGCGGAGGAAGATGGGTACAAGGGGTCGTCACGCATCGGTGGAGTGTAAACGGGAAGTCACGACGTGGATGTGACGACGGCGGTGTACTAGACTCAAGCTTCGTCTGATTCTCAATGCTGGGAGGCAACCATCATGAGCTCCAGTCCTTCGACGCCTGTCGTCCGCGATGTACCCATCGGTCTGAATGAAACAGGAATGCGAAGGGAGTTCGACAGCATGGGCGAGGTGCCCGTGGCCGCGGACCGCTACTGGGGGGCGCAGACGCAACGCTCGTTGCAGCACTTTGCGATTGGCGACGATCGTATGCCGAAGGCCGTGTATCACGCGTATGGATACGTCAAGAAGGCGTGCGCGCTGGTCAATCACACGGCGGGGCGTTTGCCCGAATGGAAGAAAGACGCCATCGTGCGGGCGGCGGACGAGACGATCGCCGGCAAGCTCGACGATCACTATCCGCTCTATGTCTGGCAAACCGGCTCCGGTACCCAGAGCAATATGAACGTCAACGAGGTGATCTCCAATCGTGCGATTCAGTTGCTTGGCGGCACGCTTGGTACGCAGGAGCCCGTTGGTCCCAACGACGACGTGAACATGGGGCAGTCGTCGAACGATACGTTTCCCACGGCCATGCATATCGCCGCGATCGAGATGATCGACACCGTGCTGGTGCCGCAAGTCAGCCAGCTGGCGGACCTGATCGAGCGCAAGGCCGATGGATGGAGCGACGTGGTCAAGATCGGCCGCACGCATCTGGAAGATGCGGTGCCGCTGACGGTGGGGCAGGAGTGGCACGGCTGGGCCGCGCAGATTCGCGATGCGATTGTCGATATCGAGGGGTGTCGTGGCGGGCTGTATCAACTGGCCGTGGGAGGCACCGCGGTGGGCACCGGGCTCAATGCGCCGAAGGGGTTCTCCGAGGCCGTGGCCGCGCAGATCGCGCAACTGACCGGCAAGCCGTTTATCACCGCGCCGAACAAGTTTGCCGCGCAGGGCTCGCTCGATGCCATGGTGCGCGCGCATGGCACGCTGCGCAATCTGGCGGTGGTGCTGATGAAGATCGCCAACGATATGCGCTGGCTGGCGTCGGGGCCGCGCTGTGGGTTGGGCGAGCTCAAGCTGCCCGACAACGAACCGGGCTCGTCGATCATGCCGGGCAAGGTGAATCCCACGCAGTGCGAGGCCATGGTGATGATCTGCCTGCAGGTGATGGGCAACGACTCCGCCGTGGCGTTTGCCGGCAGCCAGGGCAACTTCGAGCTCAATGCCATGCGGCCGGTCATTATCAACAATTTCCTGCATTCGGCACGAATTCTCGCCGACGGTTGCGACAAGTTCCACAAATACTCGGTGGAAGGCACCGATATCAATCGCGAGAAGATCCAGCAGTACGTTGAGGGCAGCGTGATGCTGGTGACTGCGCTGTCGCCGGTGATTGGCTATCAGAATGCGGCGCATATCGCGGAGACAGCCATCGCCGAGGGGCTCACGCTCAAGCAGGCCGCGCTGGCTTCGGGCAAGGTGGACGAAGCCCTGTTCGATCGCACGATCAAGCCGCTCGACATGGTCGGCCATGGACTCGCCGGGGCTTGAGCTAGAGACGCATGGGGTTGCCGTCGCACAGGTAGCGCATATTGCGTTGCGCATGGGCCGCTCGATGATGGCGAACGGTGCCGATGCCGCGCATACCAGCGCAGCGATGGCCACGCTGGCCGCGCGTCTTGGCTATCGCGCGCATGTGCTGGTGTGCGTCGATGGGCTGGTGTTGACGCTCGAGAACGACAGCGGCTTTCGCACCAAGGTGGGCGCAACGTTCACCGGTGCGGCCGTCAATGTCGGTACGCTCGCCGTGCTGGCCGACATGCTGCGCTATGGACCTGCCGCGTTCGATGCCGTGGCCTACGAGCGCCTGCCGTGGGAGCGCCGCGGCTATCCCCATTGGCTCGTAATTATCGGCGTTGGCGTGGCGGCTGCCGCGTTGGCGCGGCTGTTCGGCGGCGCGTGGGAGGTGGTGGCGGTCTCGCTGGTAGTGGGCATGGTCACGCAGGCGGTACGGATGCTCCTGGCGCGCTCCGAAACCAATGCGGTGGCGGGCGCGGCCGTCTGCGCGTTCGTGGGTGGCAGCGTTGGCGCGCTTGGCATGAAGCTATTTCCCGGGATCCCGCCGACGCTTTGTCTGGTGGCTGCCGGCATGATTCTCGTCCCCGGCGTGCCACTGCTCAACGGCGTGCGCGACACGTTGTCAGGGCATGCTGGCGTGGGCATCGCACGGCTGCTGACTGGCACTGTCACGGTGCTGGCGATTGCTCTGGGATTACTGCTTGCCGCGGGCTTGTTCGACGACAACCTGCCGTTGAATGGCCCGGTGACCATGCTGAGCATCGGCGAGGACTTGTTGTTTTCGGCGCTCGCCGGAGCCGGCTATGCATTGCTCTTCAACGTGCCGCCGCGCATGGCCTGGGCCTGCGTCGTCTGCGCGATGGTTGGACATGGGCTGCGCACTGGACTCGAGACATTGGGCATCGGACTGGCGGCAGCGTCGCTGGCCGGTGCCTTCGCGGCCACGCTGCTGGCGCGCGGGCTGGCGCATCGGCTTGGCGTGCCAGCGGTGACGTTCGCGTTTCCGGGCGTGGTGGCGATGATTCCCGGCTCGTATGCGTTCCGCGCGGCGATTGGCGGCCTGCAATTGATGAATGCGGGCGAGCACGCGTCGCTGGCGGTTATCGGTAGCACGCTGGGTCTGGCCGTGACGGCCATCGTGGTGACCACGGCGATTGCCACCGGGCTGTGCCTCGCGTTGGCTTCGTTTCCCAGTTCCCCTCACCGTCTGTTCGAATCGAAAGGAGTATCGAGATGATCCGTTGTGTGCGCATGTGGACTGGCGAGGACGGCAACTCGCTATTCGAGGAAGGGCATCTGGAACTCGTGGAGGGCGCGCGCGGTGACGCGGTGGGCCAGCCCGTTGCCGTGACGGCGTTGTCGTTTCAGGAAACGCGCACGGGCGGTTCGTATGCCTGGCATCAGGACCCGGTGCCGCGCTATGTCATCACGCTGTCGGGCACGCTCGAGTTCGAGACCAAGTCGGGCGCGACGTTCGTGATTCGCCCCGGTGACATCCTGCTGGCGCAGGACAACAGCGGATCGGGGCACAAGTGGCGGCTGATGGACGATCAACCGTGGCGCCGCGCTTATGTGGTCTATCAGGACGGCACGCCCCTGCGGTTCGTGCCCGGAACGAGCGAGGCATCATGAGCCAGAACGATATCGACAACCCGGATGTCGTGCTGATTGGCGCCGGCATCATGAGCGCAACGTTTGGCACGTTGCTGAAGAACCTCGAGCCATCGCTCAGCATTGTCATGCTGGAGACGCTCGACGATTGCGGACAGGAGAGTTCGCAGGCGTGGAACAACGCGGGCACGGGCCACGCCGCGAACTGCGAGCTCAACTACACGCCGCAGCGCGCGGATGGCACCGTCGACATTCATGAGGCGTTAGAGGTCAATACGGAGTTCGATCTCTCGCGGCAATTGTGGTCGTATCTTGTGAGCAAGGGCGCCATTGCCGATCCGCAGGCGTTCCTGCACGCATGTCCGCATATGAGCTTTGTCTGGGGTGAGGAGAACGTGGACTTTCTGCGTGCGCGCTTCAGGGCGATGTCCGCGCACCACTGTTATCACGGCATGGCGTATAGCGAGAACCACGCGCAGATCGAGGAGTGGGCACCGTTGATCATGGCCGGTCGCGATAACGCACAGCCGGTTGCGGCCACGCGCATCAATTCGGGCGCGGACGTCGACTATGGGACGCTCACGCATCTGCTGGTTGCGCACCTGCAGGCGAGCGGAGGTTTCGCGGTGCATTACCGGCATCGCGTGACTGGCATCGCGCATGCCGATGGCGGGCGCTGGCGGGTGACCGCCAACGATGAAGCCAGTGGCGGCAAGCGCGAACTGACCGCTCGGTTCGTGTTCATCGGTGCCGGTGGGGGCGCGATCGATCTGCTGCAACGCGCGAATATTCCGGAGGGGCATGGTTATGGTGGCTTCCCGGTAAGCGGAATCTGGCTGCGTTGCGACGACGAGGCGATCAGCGCGCGGCATCATGCCAAGGTCTACGGCAAGGCCGCGCATGGCTCGCCCCCGATGTCGGTACCGCATCTGGATACGCGCATCGTGCAGGGCAAGCGGTCGTTGCTGTTCGGCCCCTATGCGGGATTCTCGAGCAAGTTCCTCAAGCACGGTTCGTACTTCGACCTGTTCCGCTCGATCGAGCCCGGCAACGTGTTGCCGATGCTCGCGGTGGCGCGCGACAACCTGCAGCTGGCCGAATACCTGATCGGCCAGGTCTTGCAGACCAGCGCGCACCAGTTCGCCACGCTCAAGGATTTTTATCCGCAGGCCCAGCGCGAGCACTGGAAGGAAGCGGTGGCAGGGCAGCGGGTGCAGATCATCAAGCCAGAACCGAACCACTCGGGCGCGCTGGAGTTCGGCACGGAACTGGTCGCCAGCGCGGATAAGTCACTGGTCGCGCTGTTGGGCGCATCGCCGGGCGCGTCGACGGCTGCGGCGATTGCGGTGAAGGTGCTGGAGAAGTGCTTCGACAACGAGTTGGCGACGGGAGGATGGACCGACAAGCTGCGCGCCATCATTCCCACGTACGGCATCGATCTGAAGACCGACGCCAACGCATGCATCGCCATCCGCGCGTCGACGGCGAAGGTGCTGGGGTTGGAGGTGGCCTGAGGTTGGTAAGTGGAAGCTTCGGTGAGTGTCTACAGAATCAAGATTCCGCCATTGTGGGGAGGAAGTGGCGGTGGCACTGTGTTGTCGAATTCACCGGAGATTGATGATGAGAATGAAAGTACCGATGAGCGACAGCCTTCGCAAGATGCGCAGTGACCCGAATGGCCTGAAGGCGTTGTGGGAGTTTATGGCCACCGCCAAGCTTCATGAAAGACAAGTCATCACCTATAAGGACCGATATGGTCAACAGGTGACGATTACCCTGACGCGTGGTGGGTTCTAGGGACAGACCGTGAACGTCGCGCTTCCTGCTATCGTCTTGTTCCTGCTCATCGCGCCTGGCTTCATCTACCACCATTTCAGCGAGGCGCGAGAGATGCGCCAGGCGGACATGACGCCGTTTGGCACAACGGTACTGAAGTCCGTTTTCTTTGCCGCCGTGCTGAATGGCGTCATCGGTCTCATCGGTGCTTATGGTCTGGGATTTCAGCTATACCTCGGCGATGCGGTGCGACTGCTGTCTGGAACTGCCGCTGCGAGTAGCGTACCCGACGTGCGATATCAATGGCTCAATGAGCATCCATTGCCGGTCATGTCGTACTTTCTTGCTACTCACGCACTTGCCCTAGCTGCCGCGATCCTGCAAAAGCATGTAGTGCATCGGTGGGGGCTAGATCGGACTACCAGCAGGTTTCACCGATACTTTCGGCGGCAAGCCCCGTGGTACTACCTGTTCAGCGGCATTGATCGCAAGAAGGGTGTTGAAACCTTCGGCGTCTTGAGTTAGCGCATTCGTTGCCGTCAATGGAGTGACGAGCCTGTACACCGGCCTTCTCGAGGACTATGAGCTGAGAGACGATGGTCAGCTCGATCGGATTATCTTGTCGGGTGTTAAGCGATCCTCGTTTGAAAGCGATGACTCTGTTTCGTGCAACATCGTAGGAGACAGTCTTCTCATGACTTTGCCCTTCGCTCCCGCTGTAACGAAGGAGCGTCTTTTATCCTGTCAACTGTGACCTCATGATTCTTCAGGCCAGTGAATTGACCGCCCTGCACGTGGCATTCATTGATCTATAGAATCCACAGAGCTTATCGCTACGGTCAATCCCCAACTTCGAACTGCGGGTTCCATGCGGCTTCCCATAGGTTGCCGTCTGGGTCTTGGAAGTAGCCCGCGTAGCCGCCGTAGAACGTATCGTGTGCGTGCTTGGTGATTGTGCCGCCGGCGGCTTCGGCTTGTTTCAGAACCGCGTCGACTTCCGCCTTGCTCGATACGTTGTGGCCGAGCGCGAAGGCGGTGGGGCAGGGTGGGCTGGGTGGCAGGCCGCTGTCCCAGGCGATATCAGCCCGTGGCCATAGCGCCAGTCTGAGGCCGCCCTGCAATTCGAAGAACGCCACCGCGCCATGTTCGAACTCGCGGCCGATGATGCCTTGTGTGGGCAAGCCCAGGCCATCGCGGTAGAAGCGGACGGCGCGCTCGAGGTCGGTGACGCCGAGGGTGAGGACGGAGATGCGAGGTTTCATGACGGCTCCTGCAGGCGATGTCGTGAGTGTACCGAAGCGGTATAGCACCCCAAGGTGTGAATCACCTGCACGTATCTCAGCGCATCAAGGCCCGAGGCAGTCTCTGGGCAAAGGAAAAGCCCGCCGTTGCAGCCGGTCCAATGACCGGGAACGGCGGGAGAGGGGCGCTATTACGGCTTGAAAAACGGTACCGGCGTCATGAGCTTGTTCTCCTGGCTGACGATATAGGCGGCCTCGGCGCTCAGCTTCAGGTACTCGGCCCACGCCGGGTCCTTCTGCAGCGACTGACGTTTGGCCTCGCGATCGGCCGCGCTCTCGTACACCCAGATATGGGTGTAGCTGTTGACGTTGCCAGTATCGGTTTGCAGGTAGGCCAGCGGCTTGCCGAGGTGGCGGCTCTGCGTGGCGAAGCCATGCTCGGCATACAGCGCCAGATGCTTCTTCATGGTGCCGGGGCGGCAGGTGTAGGTGCGAACGTCGTACAGCATGGGTGTCAGTCCTCGGAAGGTAGCGGATGTTGAGCGGAATCAGTCGACTGTGGCGCCGGATTGCTTGACCAGCACGGCCCAGCGCGCCACTTCCTGATTCACGTATTTCTGGAACGCGGCCTGGTCATCGCCAACGGGGTCGGCACCGAGGCCTTTCAGGCGTTCCTTGACGGCGGGATCGGCCACGCTCTGGACGATAGCCTGCGAGAGCTTCTCGACCACGGCGGGCGGCGTGCCGGCGGGGACAAACAGGCCGAACCACGAACGTGCGGACATGCCGGCGTAAGCAGTTTCCGAGAACGCCGGCACATCGGGCAACGCGGCATGGCGCTTGGTGCCGGTAACTGCCAGCGCGCGCAGCTTGCCACCTTGTACCTGCGACAGGACTTCCGGCAGATTGGCGAACATCACCTGTACCTGCCCACCCATCACGTCGTTGAGTGCCTGCGAGCCGCCCTTGTAGGCGACGTGCGTCATCTTCGCGCCGGTCAGCGTGCTGAACTGCTCGCCGGCCAGGTGGGATGCAGTGCCGGTGCCGCCCGATGCATAGTTGACGCGACCCGCATTCGATTTGGCGTAGCTGGCGAGTTCACTCACTGACTTTGCCGGCACGGAGGGGTTCACCACCAGCAGCAGGGGCACCGAAGCCAGATTCGACAGCCCCACGAAATCCTTCGTCAGGCTGTAGTCGAGCTTTTGGTAAAGCGAGGCGTTGATCGCGTGGCTCGAGGTGGCCATCAGCAGCGTGTAGCCGTCCGGCGCCGAGCGCGCGGCCGAGACCGCGCCGATATTGCCGTTGGCGCCAGCCTTGTTCTCCACCACGATCGATTGGCCCAGTCGGGTCGACATGGCCTGCGCCACGGTGCGTGCGATCACGTCGGTGGCGCCACCAGCGGCAAACGGCACGATGATGCGCAAGGGGCGATCGGGGTAGTCCGCCATCGCATTGAACGTGGTGATGGCCAATGCAGTGGCCACGGCGAAGCTCCGTAACGGAGCGATGGCTTTGAACATGTCTGTCTCCTGTGCCTATGTATTCTTATGGCAATCCCGGGGTGTGGCCCGGTTTGCTCGAATGCACGATACTTTACGCGGCGATGGCGTACCAGCGTTAGGACGGATCAGACGTTGGGTTGGACTTTTTCGCGCGTCAGGCGAGCGGACTGCAGTATTTCTTGCGGAAATCGCCTGGGGTGAGCCCGGTCTGCTTCTTGAAGAAGCGCGCGAAATAGGCCGGGTCCTCGATATTGAGGCGGAACGCGATCTCGGCGATGCCCGTCTCAGTATTACTGAGCCAGCGCTTGGCTTCCAGCACCACGCGTTCCTGCACGACCTGGCTGGCCGTGCGCGCCAGCGTGCGCTTGACCGCATCGTTGAGCTGGCGTTCGCTCACGCCCAGCGCTTCCGCATACAGACCGATGGTGCTGAAGGTCAGGTAGTGCGTGTCCACCAGCATGGTGAAGCGGCGCGTGAGCGCCTGATGTGGTCCCACGCCGCCCGCAGGCTCGTTGTCGGGGCACAGGCGGCGCAGGCGTGTCAGCAGAATCAGCAGGGAGGCCTGCACTACGTCGGCAAAGCCCGGCGCGCGATCGCGGGCCTCACGTTCCATCTCGTCGAGCAGCGGCAGCATGCCGTCATGCTGGTCCGGCGTGAGGTAGAGCGCGCTGTTGCCACGCGTGGGATGGAAGAATGGAAACTTCGCCACGTCGTCGGCGCGCGGAAACATACGCGCGAAGAAGTCGATGCTGAAGTTCAGCACGTAACCATACGGCTTGACCGACGACGTCCACGCGTGGACCTGGCCGGGCGAGAGAAAGAACACGCTATGGTCACGCACGTCGAAATGCGCGAAGTCGAGCATATGCGTGCCGCTGGCTCGCGTCATCCACAGCAGGTGGTAGTAGTTGTGCCGATGCAGGAAGCCACGCGGGATATCGTCCCGATCCTCGAGCCGCACGAGATCGAAATAAAACGACCCCTCGCCCGCGAAATCCGAAGTCTCGAAGGTGGGAAACTCAGCGGAAGGGCTGGCAAGGAGGGTGTCGGGCAAGCGCGGGGTTCCTGACGAGAGGCGCCGTGGGCGAAAGCGCCATCGTATCGTAAAAGTTGGAGGCGGCCGTCAGACCGCGAGTCGCTCCCGCAGCCATCCGATAAAGATATCGGTGTCGCGCTGCAGGTCAGGCTGAAAGTCGCGCGCGGCCGGTATCGCCATCCATCCCTGCGGAAACTCGGTAAAGCCGTACGGCGCGACCAGGCGGCCGCTCTCGAGCTCGTCGTGTACCAGCCGGCGTTCGACGAGGGCGACGCCGAGGCCGGCGAGCGCGGCCTGTACACACAGATGCGTGTGCGGAAAGGTTGGACCGGGGGCGGGTGCGATCTGTTTGCCGGTCAGAGCTTCCCATTGATCCCATGCGCTCGAGGTGAAATCGTGCGTGATGCGCGTGCCGGTTCGCACCGAGCGGCGATAGGCGGGGGCGCACACGGGTCCAAACCTGACGGGTGCCAGCGGTATCGCACGCTCGCGCTCCGCGGCGGGATAGGACGAGAGATCCCACGCGATCAGCACATCGGCACCTTCGGAGCGGATCTCCCTTGCCGACGTCATCGAGAGGCGAATCCGGATATCCGGCCGTACGCGATAGAAGTCAACGAGAGCGGGCACCAGCCATCGCATGGCGAAGGTTGCGCTGCATGCCACGTGCAGCGTGGGGCCGCGAGCTTGATCGACGACGCGCGCGTAGCCCTGCTCCAGTTGATCGAATGCTGACCGTACCACCTTGAACAGCGCGTGACCCTGCGCGTTGAGGCGCACGCCTGTGCCGTCTCGTTCAAACAATGCGCAGCCGGCGTGTTCCTGCAATTGCCGCAGTTGGTGACTGATCGCGCCGTGGGTGCGGTTCAGCGCCTCGGCGGCGCGCGTCACCGAGCCGGTCCGGGCGGTGGCCTCGAACGCGGGCAGCGAAGAAAGGGGTGGGAGATGGCGCATCGCGGTATTCGTGAGAAAAACTAACCAAAAAGGAAAATAACTCGATTTTGCATGCGGCGAAACCTTTGTACGCTGACACCGTTGCCAATTTTCATCACGAAGGGGTTTTCATGAGTTTGATAGATGCGGTGGTAGGGTACGAGGTGCTGGATAGCCGGGGCAACCCGACCGTGGAAGTGGAAGTCACGCTCGCGGATGGCGCGACTGGGCGCGCGACGGTGCCGTCGGGTGCGTCGACGGGCGCCAACGAGGCCGTGGAATTGCGCGATGGAGACCCCACGCGCTATCTGGGGCGTGGCGTTCTGCAGGCGGTCGCGGCAGTCAATGACGAGATCGGACGCGCTCTGGCGGGGCGGGATGCGATGGATCAGCGTGCCATCGACCTGACCATGATCGCGCTCGACGATACGCCGAACAAGGGGCGCCTCGGGGCCAACGCGCTGCTGGGCGTGTCGCTTGCCGTGGCGAAAGCCGCGGCCGCGTCGGCGCGCGTACCGTTCTACCGGCATGTCGGAACGATGGTTGCGGATAGCGAAGCCATCCTGCCGGTACCGCTGATCAATATCATCAACGGTGGTGCGCATGCGGACAACGCGCTCGACTTTCAGGAGTTCATGATCGCTCCGGTTGGCGCGCGGACGTTCGGCGAGGGCATTCGTATGGCCGCCGAGGTTTTTCATACCCTGCGTGGGCTGATCGCGGCGGCTGGTTTCAATACCAACGTCGGCGACGAGGGTGGCTTTGCGCCGGACCTCCGTACTGCGGAGGAGGCGTTGGATCTGGTTGTGGCGGCGATCGAGCGGGCAGGCTACCGCGCCGGCGACGACATCGCCATTGCCATTGACCCCGCGGCCAGCGAACTGTACGACGGCGGGCGCTATATCTATCGCGGCGAAGGTGTCGAGCGCTCGATCGACGAACAGGTGGCCTATCTCGCGGCGTTGACGTCGCGCTATCCGATTCGTTCGATCGAAGATGGCATGGGCGAGCATGACACCACGGGTTGGC
The DNA here is from genome assembly GCF_914271485.1 of Cupriavidus pampae. Classification (GTDB taxonomy): domain Bacteria; phylum Pseudomonadota; class Gammaproteobacteria; order Burkholderiales; family Burkholderiaceae; genus Cupriavidus; species Cupriavidus pampae. Next base: position 402,640 of record NZ_CAJZAG010000005.1, on the reverse strand, counting down.
AACGGCTGACGTCACGCCTCGGCGGCACGACGCAACTCGTTGGCGACGACGTGTTCTGCACGCATCCACGTCTGCTGCGCGAAGGCATCGAGGCGGGCGTCGCTAACGCGATCCTGATCAAGCCCAACCAGATCGGTACCCTCACCGAGACGCTGGACACGATGGCGATCGCGCGTGCAAGCGGTTACGCCGCGGTGATGTCGCACCGCTCCGGAGAGACCGAAGACGTGACCATCGCCCACCTTGCGGTGGCGACCGGTTGCGGCCAGATCAAGACCGGCTCCCTGTCGCGCTCGGACCGGACGGCCAAGTACAACGAATTGTTGCGCATCGAGCGTGCGTTAGGCGATCGCGCGCGCTATGGCGAGATGCCGCTCCCGCGTGTCATGCGTTGAGTGATTCGGCGACAACGTAAGCCGCGTTGCATCAGACCAATGCATCAAGCGCGGAACGGTCGAAGGTCAGGATCCTGTCGTCAGCGCCGTCCCTGATCTTCGACACCCAGTCGGGATCCGCGGCCAGTGCGCGCCCGACGGCGACCAGGTCGAACTCACCGTCATCGAGGCGACGCAGCAGTGCATCGAGTGAAGCAGATTTGTGTTCGGCGTACTGCTCATCGCCGTTACGGGCACGTAGCGCGTGCATGAAATCGGGGCCTTCCAGTCCGACGGAACCCACGGTAATGGTCGGCAGTCCGGTGATTTTCTTGGCCCAGCCGGCGAGATTGAGAGACGAACCTGCGAACTCCGGCTCCCAGAAGCGGCGCGTGGACGCATGCAGGATGTTGACGCCCGCATCCTTGAGCGGCAGCAGAAAAGCTTCGAGCTCTGCTGGTGACTGGGCAAGACGTCCGCCGTAGTCCTGCACTTTCCATTGGGAGAAGCGCAGGGAGATGGGGAACTGGCTTCCCACTTTCGAACGAATCGCCCTGACCACTTCCGCTGCAAACCGCGTGCGCGCCGAGATGCTTCCGGCATATTTGCTGGGGACACCGTTGGTCTTGTCCCAGAAGAACTGATCGATCAGGTAGCCGTGGGCGCCGTGTACCTCGACGGCATCGAAGCCGATGGCGCGCGCGGTTTGCGCGGCGTCCGCGAAGGCGGCAATCACGTCGGCGATATCGCTTTCGGTCATGGCGCGCGAGTTACCCGGCACGGCGGAAGGGCCTTCGGTCGGCGCGTCCGGATTGGGTCCGGTGCCGGGTGCGCGTTGCATCCCCATATGCCACAACTGTACGGCGATCTTCCCTCCCACGGCATGCACGCCTTCCACTACCCGAAGCCATCCCGCGATGCTTTGGGCGGCGTAAATGTTCGGGATGGCTGCGTCGCTCGATGCAGCCGGCCGCCCGATCGTCGTGCCCTCGGTAATGATGAGTCCAACGCCCCCTTCGGCACGGCGCCGGTAATACGCCGCAACGTCGTCACTGGGCACCCCGCCAGGGCTCGCGCGACGCGTCATCGGCGCCATGACGACGCGGTTGCTCAGTTCAAGGCCTGGGATGGCGAAGGGCGAAAACAGATTGGTGTGCTGGCTCATGGTGGATAGAAGATCAGGAGATGCGATAGCGGGAAGCTGGTCGGGCGGATTGCGAAGCGCGAAAAAGTTTCTCGCGCGCGGCCTCGTATGCCTGCAGAAGTCCGACGTCTTCGACGGATGGCATCGTGATGGTCTCGCCTTGCTCGAGTCCGGACAGTGCGGCATCGACCACGTCCTCTGCCGTCATCACGGTGCCGACAGGCAAGTGAGAGGCCGGGACGCCGGCGATGTCCCAGATTTCGGTGTCGGTCGCGCCTGGCAGGACCAGTTGCACCCTGACGTTGGTGCCGGCCACTTCCTCCTGCAGGCCGCGCGTGAAGTTCGACACGTATGCCTTGGTGCCGCTGTAGACGGAACTGATGGGGTATGCGTGCAGCGACAGCACCGAGCTGATGTTGACGAGGGTGCCGTGATTCTTCCTTTTGAAGACGGGCAGGATGGCGTACGAAAGCCGGACCAAGGCCTCCACGTTCAGCGCATTCATTGTCTGATGCTTGCTGAGCTCAGCATCATTGAAGCCAGACAGCGTTGCCACGCCGGCGTTGTTGATCAGTGCCGTAATCGTGCTGTCCTCCGCCAATACCTTCATGACCCGCTCCAGGTCCGACGTTCTGGTCAGATCTGCGGAAAGATAGTTGGCGCTGATGCGATAGCGCGAGGAGAGTTGGCGGGCACGCTCTGCCAGCCGCCCGAGACGGCGTGCAACCAGCAGCAGGTCATAGCCTTGCTTTGCCAGACGCTGTGCGTAGACCATACCGATACCCGAGGACGCACCTGTGACGACTGCCGTGCCCTTGCTTCCTGCTTTGTGATTCATGAGTTTGCTCCCGCTTCCTTAAACATGATGATTGTCATGTTTGTGGATTTATCATGATGTACGTAATGATTGAAGTCAAGGACGACTTTGGATGCGAGAGCAGTGGCTGCCTAACTCGAAAGTATGATTGTCATCATGTAAAACGGATTCCTATATTGGTGACGCGACTCATCGCTACCAACAAAGGAATCTGATCATGGCAACCTACCTCGTCAACCATCTGCGCATCCCGGGCGACATTCCGAATGACGCAGGCCTCTCTTACCTCGAGCAAGTCGAAGCTACCGTGGCGCCGTTCGGCGGGCGGTGGCTGGCGCAGGGGCCGGGGGATGTGGTGGAGGGCGCGTGGCCGGGATCGGTGGTCCTGATGGAGTTTCCGACACGCGAGGCGGCAAACGCGTGGTATCACTCGGCCGCGTATCAGGCGATTCGTCCGCTGCGCATCAAGAATGCGATCTCGGACATCATCCTGATCGATTCGCTGCCGGAGGGTTTCACGATCAAGGCTTTCGCGGAAGGCATCCGCGACGCACTCAGCAAGGGCTGAGCAGGAGTCGCGCTATTCCAGCGGCCGCAAGTCGGCCGCCTCCTCCAACCACTTCATGGTGCTGGAGGTAATCTCTTTCGCAAGTGCCTCATCGTTGACGGTGCGTGCAATCATCACAGCGCCCATCATGGCCGCCCACATGCCGATCGCGGCGCGACGCCGCGTGCGTGGGCCCGCGCCGGGCGCGCTTTTGGCGAAGGTGGCGATCTGCTCTCGCACTTTCTCCGTGATGATGTCGCGCGTGGCCTCGGAGGTTCTCGCGGTCTCCGTGCCGACCGCCGCAAACAGGCAGCCGCCGCCGCGGTTCTCGCGGTGATCGTTCGACAGGTACTCCTTGGCGAATGCAAACAGCGATGCGTGCTCTTGCCCGTCCTCATCGTTCAGAACGTAGTTGCACGTCTGTGCGATGAGATCTTCCTTGGACGCGAAGTAGCTATAGAAGGCACCATGCGTCAGACCGGCGGCGGCTGATACTTCCGCAACCGTTACGCTCTCGAATCCGCGCTCACGAAAAAGTCGCGAGGCTTCGGACAGGAGCATCTCCCGGTTCTGCGCAACGCGTTCTCGACTGACCTTCATGGCGTAGCCCTCCTTGTTGGGCATCATTTATGACAATCGTAATGATTGTACGCCACTAAGGTCAGTTCAACGTGCCATAAAAACTCAGAAGCCAAAGCTGCTGAGGCCTGGATGATCTTCGGGACGTTGACCGAGGGGCCAGAAGAACTTGCGGTCGGCCTCCTTCATCGGCACATCGTTGATGCACGCATGGCGCACCGCCATCAGGCCGTTCTCCGCGAACTGCCAGTTCTCGTTGCCGAACGAACGGAACCAGTTGCCCGCATCGTCATGCCACTCGTAAGCGAACCGCACGGCGATGTGATTGTCGGTGAACGCCCACAGCTCCTTGATCAGACGGTATTCCAGCTCGCGATCCCACTTGCGTTGCAGAAACGGCACGATCTGCTCGCGCCCCGTGATGAACTCGGCGCGATTGCGCCAGCGGCTATCGACCGTATAGGCGAGGGACACTTTCTCCGGGTTGCGCGAATTCCAGCCGTTCTCACCGGCGCGCACCTTTTGCGTGGCGGTCTCGAGCGTGAAGGGAGGGAACGGTGGAATTGGGGTGTTTTCAGACATGAGAGCTCCGTGAAGTAGGGTGGCCGTCGCATAGCACACGCGCGGCAGTTGCGTATGACAACTGCTCTGATTCTGTCGCGCGATGGATACGGTGGCCTTGCTCTGACGCCAAACGATTTGAGAATCGCCCGAAGGAATTTTTCTTCGCGGGCGGTGGGTGCCTCACGGGATGCCTGGGTGTCGGCTTCGTGAATGAAGCTAGCCGACACCGAACATGTTGATCACTGGCCCGCGGGAAACCATGTACTCACTTCGCGGGGTCCTTGCAGGGGCGGATGTATCGCGCGTCCACAGGAAGTTTGGCGGGAGCATTGTCGGAGCCTGGCTCTATCTTCGTAACCACGAGCTTGCATGCGTGGTATGTCCAGTCGACCGTGGCCTCATAGTCTGCGCCTGGTATGGGCGTCCATAGCGCGCCGATGCTGCAGCGGTACATCGTGGAAGTCGTCATCGCCATGATGAAGGTCGAAAGCAAGAACGGCTCGCCAGCGCGGATATAGGCTTCCGTGGACCGGCTTTTGCCGCTCGCGTCTCTGCCGGGTATTCCCAGATTGGTGTCGTAGTGAACCAAGGGGTTGTCCAGCAATGCTAAGCGTTGATCGCCCTGTCCCACTTCCTGCCGATAGCAAGATTGCACATTCGACGCGGGATACACGCTGAATTCGGTGCTTTCCGAGGGGCCCGTCCTTGCCATCCGTAATCTGGCGCGGTCTCCCGATTGGGGCTCGGGGTATTTAGTCACGCAAGCGCTGAGCGCAAGCGTGCATGCAAGCAAAGCTACCAGTTCTGTTCTTAATTTCATGACCTGCTTGTCCAGCGGGGCGGCCAGCCGACGGCCTTAAGACCTTTCCATCGACGTTAGAGGCGAAATTCTGAACCCCGCTTCGGAAGGGGAGCGCTCGTGCGACGGTACTTACGAATCACTCTCCGCCGGGTGCGAAGTGGCAGTCAAAGAAGGCAACTTTATGCATAGAATTAGTTTCACTAATGATGTGCGGCTGAACTTGGACAAGAATGGCCACTACATTAGTATCACTTCAAAAGAAACAGAGGAGACAGTTGTGGACGAATCGTATCGCCTTGACGTCCGCTCGCTGCGCGTATTCGATGCGGTGGCTGCCGAGGGCAGTGTGTCGCTCGCAGCAGGCAAGCTTGGCGTGACCCAGTCGGCGGTGTCGCAGGCTATCGCGCAAATCGAGGAGATCTTAGGGACGAAGGTACTGGATCGTAGCCGCCGGCCGGTGAAGCTCACCTCGGCTGGGCTGGCACTCCGGCGCAACGCGCACAGTGTCATCGATGAGATGGACCGCTTGCTGGCGCAGGTCCGCGAAGCCGATCAATCGCAACGTCCCGCTATCCGCATCGGCATGATCGACTCCTACGCGGCTACGGTCGGACCGTTGGCGGTGAAGGAGGCGATTGTCCAGGGCAACCAGGTCCTGCTGTGGTCCGGTCTTGCCTATAGCCATGCTCAGGCGCTGTTGCAGCGTCAGCTCGACATCATTATTACCTCCGATCCAATGGAGGACATGGACAAGCTGGTTCGCCGGCCGCTGTTCACCGAGCCATTCCAGTTGGTCCTTCCGGCATGCCGGCGTGACCAGTTCCCCGTCGGTGACCTGCAAGTGCTCGCCCGCGAACTGCCGCTCGTTCGCTTCAGCACGCGCTCGCACTACGGTGCGCTGACAGAGCGATACCTGCGCCGGTGCGGCGTGACGGCTGCACGGCATCTGGAGATCGATGCGTCCGACGTGGTCCTGGCCATGGTGGCCGCGGATCTTGGCTGGGCCATCACCAGTCCGTTGGTATTGCTGCAAAGCCGCGCCTACCTCAACGACGTCCATGTGCTGCCGATCAGCGGGCCTGCACTGACGCGGACGGTCTATCAGATCTCCCGCGCGGGGGAATACGAGGAAACCGCTGAATATTTTTATCAAAGCAGTCGTCGGATCCTGGAGAACGTCCTGTTCCCGGAGATCCGGGCCCTGGTACCTGGCCTGGGCGCCAAAGTTCATCTCAATTAAATAAAAGGCAGGAGACAAGCATGACCATGACACGCCGGAACTTCCTACTGGCGGCGGCAGCGAGCGCCCTGGAATTGCCGCTCGCTACGGCGTATGCCCAGCAGAAGACTGTCATCAACTACGGCGGATCGGCCTGGCTTGGCCACTATCCCGCCTATATCGGCATCAAGAGCGGCATGTTTGCCGCCAACGGGCTGGAGGTGAATTGGCAGTCGTTCGGCACCTCGAGCGCGCGGCTCGGTGGCCTTCTGTCGGGAGGCGTCGATATCGCCGGCACCGGTATCGTTTCCGCACTGGCGCTGATGGCACGCGGTTCGAAGCATTTGTCCGTGATCGGCGCTGCCGAAGATTTTGGCAAGGTCGAGGGTTTGTTCGTCCGCAACGACGTGCAATCGGTACGCGACCTCAAGGGCAAAAAAATCGGCGTCACGTTTGCATCGAGCGCGCATCTGCTGGTGCTGGATCTGCTGACCGGCGCTGGGCTGAATCCCGAGCGCGACGTCAACCTCGTCAACGTGCCGGCGCCCGAACTGACCGCCGCATTCCAGAGCCGTCAGGTGGACGCGGCGGCCGCCTGGACGCCGCACTTCACGAAGATCCGCGCGATGCCCGATGTCAGGCTGTTGGCCGACGATACGAGCTTCAGCCTGTACAAACAGTTTGGCGTGACGCCTGGCCCCGACGTGCTGGTTGCTCGCCGCGCTTTCGCCACGAAGCAACCCGAGGCGGTCCGCAAGTTCCTGCAAACGTATTTCCAGGCGGCCGTGATGCTACGCGACAAGCCCGAAGAAGCTGCGTGGTACCTCACCGAGCTGACGGGCCTGTCGATGGCGGATCAAGTCTCCACCATCAAAGAGGCAACGTGGTACGACCTGGGGCAGCAGAAAGCCTTGCTTGCCGCCGACTCGAAATTCGCGACGGGCCTGCAGAAGCTGTCCGACCTGCTTGCGACTCACAAGCAGCTCGACAAATCCCCGCCAGTGCGCGAGTGGATCGACACGTCCTATCTCTGATCTCAACACACGGCAAGCATCATGGCACAGACAACTCACCCCTCGACGCCGGTCGCGTATCCAGCCAAGCGTCGGCCCGGTCCCCCACACCTGCTGACAATCAGCATCGCCTCGGTCATCGTCTTTCTCTCCGTTTGGGAGCTTGCATGCCGCCTGGGCTGGATCGATCCGATCTTCCTCCCTTCACCGAGCCAGATTGCCGAACTCGGCATGCGGATGTTCGCCGAAGGCACGCTGTTGGGGCACGTGCTGGCCTCCACGCGGCGCGTAATGGTCGGGTTTATCGCCGCGGCCGCCATTGCGATTCCGCTTGGCATCCTGCTTGGTACGACCGCGCGGGCACGAGCTGTGTTCGATCCGATCCTGTCGTTCCTGCGCCCGCTCCCGTCGATGAGCTGGATTCCGTTGTCGCTGCTTTGGTTTGGCATCACGGAAACACAGAAGTACAGCATCGTCTTCATGGGTACCTTCGCACCGGCGTTGCTTTACGTCATCGAAGCGACACGCAGCATCGATCCCTTGCTGATCCGTGCGGCACGCAACCTCGGTGCCAATCGTTGGCAGGTCATGCGTGAGGTCATCCTGCCGGGCAGCCTGGCGCAGATCATCACCGGCTTCAAGGTCATTCTTGGTCTGTCGTGGACCTGCGTGATTTCTGCCGAACTGGTGGCAGCCAAAGAAGGGCTTGGCTTCCTGATCATGAATGGCAAGGAGTTCTTTCAAACCGACGCCGTCATGTTGGGCATGGTGATGATCAGCGTGACCGTGCTCGTGATCGATGTGGTTTCCCGCAAGCTGGAATCGAGGATTCTGAAATGGCAGCAGTAAAGCAAACGATGATCTCCATCGAACACGTGACGAAGTCGTTCGGTGACTTCAAGGCGCTCGATGGCGTGGACCTCAGTGTGCGCAAGGGTGAGTTCCTGGTGATCCTGGGCGCGTCGGGCTGCGGCAAATCCACGCTGCTCAACATGATCGCCGGCTTCGAACAGCCGAGCACGGGTCGCGTGGTGGTCAATGGTCGCCAGGTGAACGATGTGGATCCGCATTGCGGCATGGTGTTCCAGCAATATGCGTTGTTCCCTTGGCTGTCCGTGCTCGACAACGTGGCTTTCGGACTCAAGATGAAGGGCATGGGGCGCGAAGAACGACGGAACGTTGCACAGCGCTATGTGGAAATGGTTGGGCTCAAGGACTTTGCCAACAGTTATCCCAAGGCACTGTCGGGTGGCATGCGCCAACGCGTCTCCATTGCCCGGGTGCTGGCCAATGATCCGGACGTCATCCTGCTCGATGAACCGTTTGCGGCGTTGGATGCGATGACGCGGCAGGTCCTTCAGGAGGAGCTGCTGGAGATCTATCAGAAGAGTGGCAAGACCATCGTCTTTATTACGCACTCGATTGACGAAGCGCTGATGCTGTCCACGCGCATGGTGATCATGGGCGCGCGGCCCGGACGCGTGGTTTGTGACATCGAGAACGACTTGCCGCTGCCGCGCGATGCCGCCGTGCAACTGTCACCGCGCTTCAACGAGTTGAAGTCGCAGATCTGGAACACCGTGCAAGCCGAAGTCATGAAGGCACTCGGAACACCCGCAGCATCCTAGAAGACGCCAGGGCCTGGCGCGACCAAACCATGCATACCGAAACTCAAGGTCGGACGCCGAATGTGGCGTCCGCGATTGCCCCTTCCTATTTTCAGCCTTCCGGATGGAATGCGATGCTGCCGAAACGCCGGCAGAGTCCGAAGCCTGCGACCACCCGCTTCGGCACGATCGTGATCGGCGGTGGCTTCACCGGCCTGGCTGCGGCTCGCCGTGTGGCGGAGCTGCGGCCCAATGAGGAAGTGCTGGTGCTGGAGGCATCCACCGTCGGCGAGGGTTCGTCCGGACGCAACTCCGGTTTCATCATCGACCTGCCGCATAACACGAAGATGGGCGGGCATACCAGTCCGGCCGAGGTGGCACGCAAGCAGATCCGGATGTACGAGGCGGGACTGCGCTGGCTCGAAGGGCTGGTGCGCGAACATGGCATTGACTGTGGCTGGAACCCCGTGGGCAAATTTCACGCGGCGGCCAGCGAGGCGGGCGTGAAGAATCTGCAAGCCGTGCTGCAGCAGTATCGTGACTGGGGTATCGCCTATACCGAGTACGACCGCGCGGGATTGGCGGCACGGCTTGGCACTGACTACTACCAGTACGGCTATCACTCGCCGAACAACGTGTTTGTGCAGCCCGCGGCGTTGATCCGTGGTCTCGCCGACACGCTGCCTGCGAATGTCACGCTGGCAGAAGGAGAGTCGGTCATCGCGCTGGGGCAAGCCGCACCCTTCGAAGTCACCACATCCAGCGGTCGTTACATCGCGGATCAGGTGATTGTCGCCAACAACGGTTTTGCTAAGGCGCTGGGTATCCTGCGCGACAGGCTGATCACGATCTACACCTACGCGGCCGTGACGCCGCGTCTGCCGGAAGCGGAGCTCGCCAAGCTGGGCGATGCGCGCGAATGGGGCGTGATTCCTGCCAATCGACTGGGCACCACGCTGCGACGTATTCAAGATGGCCGCTTCATGGTGCGGAGCGACTACTCCTACGAGCGTGAGCAATCTCCCGACCGCACGCTGGCGTTGCTGACGGATTGCTATCGCCGCCGCTATCCGCAGATGGCATCTCACGGCTTCGAGTACGTCTGGGGTGGCACCACCGCGCTGACGCGCAACGGCGCGACCTACTTCGGTAGCCTGCGCCCCGGATTGTTCGCCTCGCTGGGCTGCAACGGGGCAGGGGTGTTGAAAGGCACGATGTACGGCAAGCTGCTCGGCGAAATGGCGGCCGGGGCCACGTCATCGTTCCTGACCGACGCGCTCAGTCTCGAAAAGCCGAATTGGCTGCCGCCCGAACCATTCAGGCGGGCCGGTGTGATGTCGGCCATCAAATACCAGGCTTCTGTCGCTGGCCTGGAACGCTAATTCAATCGTTCGTTATCAGAGAGACTTCATGTCAGAAATTCAACGCTACCGAGTAGGACAACGCTACTCGCAGGTGACGATTCATCAGGGTGTGATCTATTTGGCTGGACAGGTGGCGAGTGATGTCACGCAGGACGTGCAAGGTCAGACGCGGCAGGTGTTAGCGTCCGTCGATGCGCTGCTTTCCGAGCACGGATCGGACAAGGGGAAGCTGCTGTCCTGCCAGATTTTCCTGAGCGACATGTCGCAGATTGCGGCGATGAACGAGGTGTGGGACGCCTGGGTGGTGCCGGGACAGGCGCCCCCACGTGCCACGGTGGGCGCGGCACTGGCCTCTGCCGAGAAGCTGATCGAGATCGTGGTGACGGCCGCGCGCTAGGTCGCCTGTCGCCAGCACGACGCGCGTGGCTCGATGCCATCGTCCGTCGTCGCGGCGATATAGTTCAACCCTTGCCCGGCGTCCGTAGCAACATGAAAAACGGTCGGACTACGCCAGCCAGCAGCTTTCGATCGGGATTGGTGCGAGCCAGAACTCGAATGCCCAGGATAGCGCTCAGAGCCAGACGTGAAAGGTCGGTCGGGGATTGCGACGTGAGAATTGACCCTTCGCGCTGCCCCGCGGCGACGCAGTCGCGGACGCATTTTTCAATTCCATCAAAGACGTCGCTTACAACATCTCGAAGATCCTGGTCGTGCGGCGCTACCTCCAGCGCCGTGTTCACGACAAAGCATCCTTTGTGAAGCTTGTCGGCGAGCACGTCGTCGACGTTTGCCTCAAAGTACCGCTCCAGTGCGCGTAGACGCGAGTCGTCGCTGTTCAGGATCTTCGAGCAAGCCTCAACCGTCTGACGAACATAACGATCCAGCGCGAGGCGGTAGATCGCTTTCTTGTCACCGAACGCGTTGTAGAGGCTCGGTGTAGTCATTCCGGTGCAATCGGCGAGGTCGCGCATGGATGTCGCCTCATAGCCGTGATTCCAGAAGCGTTGCAGGGCGGCCTCGAGCGCCGAGTCTTCGTCAAACTCCCTAGGTCTGGCCATCTCGATCCTTTGTTCAATGGTGGGGGCGAGTCATTGTGCGAGATTTTATCACGATCGTCACAAAAATCTGTTGATGGTTTTAGAACGATCGTCATAGAATGCGGCCAGTGGTCAATCCCAAAAACTAAGAGCCTGGAGCAAGCAAATGAGTGAGCACGCCCGCGTAGATGGAATTTATCCCTTCCCTGCCGGAATGAAGACGCAGACAGTCGAGATCAATGGCGCGTCCATCCACGTGCGGGTCGGTGGCAGTGGGCCGGCGGTCGTGATGCTGCACGGCTTTGGCACAACCGGTGACATGTGGGGTCATCTGGCAAGCGCACTGATCAATGACCACACGATTGTCGTGCCCGATCTGCGCGGGCTAGGCCTGTCGTCGAAACCTGATGGTGGCTATGACAAGAAGAATCAGGCGGCTGACGTCATCGGCGTCCTCGACGCCCTGGGTGTGCAGACAGTCGAACTGGTGACGCACGACATCGGCATCATGGTTGGCTTTGCAGTTGCCGCGATCTATCCCGAGCGCGTGCGCCGCTGGGTGGCAATCGATGCGCCACTACCTGGTATCGGACCCTGGGACCAGATCACACGGGATCCTGCCATGTGGCATTTTGGCTTCGGTGGTCAGGACATGGAGCGTTTGGTCAGCGGTCGCGAGCGCATCTATCTGGATCGCTTCTGGAACGAGCTTTCCCGGGATCCCAAGCGGTTTGATGAAGCAAAGCGCCGGCACTATGCGGCGCTCTACGCGCAACCCGGTGCAATGCGAGCGAGCTTTGCCCAGTTCCTCGCGTTCAGCCAGGATGCGGTCGACAATAGGGCGCTCCTTGCGCGGAGCAAGCTCAAGATGCCGGTCCTGGCCCTGGGCGGGGAAGCGACCTTCGGTCCGATGATCGGCCCGGTGCTGCGCTGTGCCGCTGAAAACGTCGAGGATGTCACCATTCCAGACTGCGGGCACTGGATCACGGAGGAGCAGCCGCAGGCGACGACGGACCTGGTTGTCGGCTTCCTGCGTCGCGGTTCGTAGACGTCAAATGATGTTCCCCGACGCCACTACGTAAGATTCAAGCCGCCGTCCGATAACAGGATTTCTCCGGTGAGGTAATCGGACGCAACCAGCATGGCAACCGCCTGTGCAATATCTTCTGGTTTCGCCGATCGCTTCATTGGAGCTCGTGTTCTCCACAGTTCTTGTGCTTGCGTCCAGTCCGCGGTCAGGGGCGTGTCCACCAGCCCCGGAGCGACGCCATTGACTCGAATATCGGGTCCAAGCGATAGCGCCAGCAGTTTGGTCATGTGGTTGAGCGCGGCTTTGGTGGCCGAGTATGGAATTGACGCGCCCTTAGGCCGTACACCCGCGTGCGAACTGATGTTGATCACGCTGCCGGGTCGTCCCCGACGAGCGGCGTCTCGTAACGCGGGTTCCGCTTCCGCAATCAAACGAAACGGCGCGATCACGTTGACCTCGTATAGCTCTTGCCAAATAGCAGGCGTTGCCGCGCTCAGGTCCGCATGAGGGATGACACGACTGATCCCCGCGTTGTTGACGAGCACGTCGAGTCTTCCCCAACATGCGACAGCTTCCCGGACAAGCCGCACTCTGTCCGCGTCGTTAGCCAGATCGGCCTGAACGTAGATCGCCGAATCCAGTTCGCGGGCCATCGCTTCCCCGTTTTCCCTTGAGCTCCGCGAATGCAGAACAACTGAAAATCCATCACTTGCAAGCCGTCGAGCAACGGCAGCGCCGATGCCAGAGGTCGAACCTGTGACAAGCGCTACGGGACGCTGAATCGTCATAGACACACCGATTGGTTCGGGGAAATATCGATTGTTGACGATATCTGTTTCAGTGTCCAATGCACTGCGGCAATTGTTATCAGCGCGCCTGCAGATCTCGGCCGCCAATTTTCACAACAACAAATGAGGAGACAACCTTGAAGACGCTAAAGACACTACAAAAGGCGCTGACATTCGCGATGATGTGTTCTGCCGCGACGGCTGCCACCGCGCAGACGCGACCCGTTGTGCAGTTCGTTGCCACGGGCGGCACCATCGCGATGAAGGTCGACCCGGTTACCAAAGGCGTGGTGCCTGCCATCTCTGGCGACGACCTGATGCAGACCGTTCCAGACGCCGGAAAGTACGCCACCATCGAGGTCAATAATTCTTCGGCAATGTCCGCCAACTACATTGAGCCGAAATGGTGGACACGCCTGACGAAGGCGGTGGACGACGCGTTGGCGCGGCCTGAAGTGGCCGGGGTGGTGATCGCGCACGGTACGGACACCATGGAAGAAACCGCCTATTGGCTGGACCTGACGGTGAAGTCCGATAAGCCAGTGATCCTGATCGGCGCACAACGCAACGCGTCTTCCCCCGATTTCGACGGACCACGCAACCTGCTCAACGCCATTCGCATCGCGACGACGCCTGAGGCCAAGGGCAAGGGCGTCATGATTGCGATGAACAATCAGATCAACGCCGCACGCACTGCGACCAAGACCCATACGCAGGATGTCGAGACGTTCAAATCGGGCGACTTCGGATTCCTCGGCGAGGTGTGGGAGGACAAGGTGCAATTCTCGCGCGCACCGCTGCGCCGTCAGCACATTGATATCGGCAGCGGGGAGATGCCGCGTGTAGAGATTTTGCCGATGTTCGGCGGCGCCACCGGCGAGCTACTGCGCTACGCGGTGGATCAAGGCGCCAAGGGCATCGTCGTGCAGGCCACGGGCATGGGCAACATGAACGTCTCGATGTTCGAAGCGGTCAAGTACGCGCTCAGCAAGAACGTACCGGTCGTGATCGCGACCCGCGTCCCCAACGGCCGCACCATGCCCGTCTACGGATTTCAGGGCGGCGGCAAGACGACCTTCGATGCGGGCGCGGTCATGGCGGGTGATCTCAATCCGCAGAAGGCACGGCTCCTGTTGATGCTGATGATGCATCAGGGGAAGCAGAGCAAAGCGGAATTGCAGGCGGCATTCGATCGCTGAATCGATGCAGCGGGGGCTGCAGTACGTATGTATGCGGCCTCACGCATCGGTTCGTCGAGGCAAGTCGACGAACCGGGTCTGTGGGCCGTTGCCGACCGTTCTGCGCCATCCAATGCTCTGATATGGACGGCCGCAACGCAAAGAACGGACGATGAACCTTGCTCAAACTCCGACAGTTCACTTCGCGTTAATAGAGCCGTCGGGTGTCTCGCCGGTCTCAGGGTAGGTCTCGTCAGTCTGTAGACCAGCGCCAGCGAAAGATCCTCGAACCGGCTTGGACTGAGTTCTTCGAAGTGGAGTCGATTTGTAGTCCTGCTTGGTATTGCCATCACAATCTTCCAAGGTGGGATCCAATGAGACGGTAACTAGTGTTCCGCTGCAAACAGGGGTAGTGCTGGCTTTGGATAACGTCCGATTCCATCGGCAATGGTGTTCTAACGCCGCTTCGGGTGCCTAATCTCTTCCTTGAAATCTTTGGTGAAAGCTTCCGCCAAAAGGAGTCTGGGTCCAGGACTCGGGAAGATGATTGCGTATCGCGAAGCTAGCTCTTCTCGTAGTGGTCGCACGACGACGTCATGCGCTGAGAACAGCTCCGCAGCCCAACGTGACACCAGCGTGATTCCTGCCCCGGCGGCTACAAGTCCGCATGCCACCAAGGAATGGGGTGTTTCTACGATGACGTTTGCCGCAACACCAGCGTTCGAAAACGCGTCGTCAATCTGGTGGCGCAGAAAACTGTGCTGAGACAGCAAAATCAGCCGTTCATTGGCAAGGTCCTTAATAGAAATTGCCCTCTTCGTGGTGAGTCGATGACCGATTGGCAGTATCGCGACGGCTGGGCTGGGATCCAGCGTCTCCGTCGAGATTGCGGGTCGCGACAGCGGCAGTTCGATCAAGCCTACATCGAACTGACGTGTAGCAACGAGATCCGCAACCTGGCGGGACGGAAGGCTTTCGATGTAGACGGAGACATTTGGTCGGGTCGACAGAAAGCGAGTGATGGCCTTGGGCAGTAGCCACTGAGAAATCGAAGGTAGCGTCGCAATGCGTAGCGCCCCTGCTCGCTGGTTACGGATGTCTTCGGCGATCTGGGAGATCCGTTCGAGGCTGCCATAGATTGGCTCGATCTCACGGTATAGGGCCTCCGCCTCCGGCGTCGCCACGAGCTTGCGTCCCCTGCGCTCGAAGAGCTTGTACCCGATACGCAGTTCAAGGAGGGCGATTGCTTTGCTGACCGCAGGCTGCGTCACGTTCATCAGTTGCGCTGCTCCGACCACGGTGCCCGTGCGCATGACGGAGTAGAAGGATTCAACTTGGCGCAGATTGACGGTCTTCTTCATACATAACTTTCTGGAATAAGCAGGCTGAAAAGAATGAATTGTTATGCAGAGGTGGTGCTTCTAAGATTCATCCACCCTGGACCCAAATCTTAGCGGCAAACCGGGGTATGGATATATGGACAACATGCCCCCCAAACTCAAACATGACAAGACCGATCTGCCGCAGATGTTGCAACGCGGCGCGGGCAACACACTGGCAGTGGCCGGACTCACCGCGTTCGCGATGCTCGTATGCCTCCCTGTGAGCGCGCAGGAGTCGACGCAGTCGTATCCAACACGCCCAATCAAACTGGTAGTGGGGTTTCCGCCGGGCGGATCCTCTGACGCGACCGCGCGGTTGCTGGGCGCTGCGTTGAGCGTGAAGCTCGGTCAGCAGATTGTTGTGGAAAACAGGCCGGGCGCGAACTCCATCATCGCTACTCAGTATGTGAAGAGCCAGCCCGCGGACGGCTACACGCTTTTGTCGGTCTCCTCATCGTTTGCCATCAACCCAGCCCTTCAGAAGCTGAACTACAACATCTACAAGGACTTCGCACCGGTCGCGCTGCTCGGCGTCATTCCGCTATGGCTCGTCACGCCCGCCAGTATTCCGGTGAAATCCATTCCCGATCTGGTCTCGATGGCTAAGGCACAGCCGGGAAAGCTTCCCTATGCGAGCTATGGCCCGGGAAGTGCTGGTCATTTGGCATCTGAGTTGCTGTTGTCCAAGACGGGCATCAACATGATCCACGTGCCCTACAAGGGCAGCGGCCCTGGGCTAATTGACCTGATGAGCGGGCAGGTGACAATGATGATGCCCACGGTCGCGTCGTCAATCAACCTCGTCAAGGACGGGAAGCTTCGCGCCATCGCCGTGTCGAGCAAGAGTCGCGTCTCAGCGGTTCCCGACGTCCCGACCATTTCGGAGTCGGGAGTACCCGGGTTCGAACTCGTGGCGTGGGAGTCCATTCAGGCTCCGGCAGGCACACCCGCACACATCATCAATCGATTAAACACGGCCATTCGAGAAGTGTTGGCAACGCCAGACTTCCGCGAAAAGCTCGTCAAGCTCGGCATCGAACCGGATTCGGGCAAGACCCCCGTGGAGGTCGCTACGTTTATTCGTAGCGAAGCCGACAAGTTCGAAAAAATTGTCCGCGAGCGGAATATCAAGGCGGAATAGGTCATGAGTACTGATCACATCGACACGCTCGTCATAGGCGGAGGCGTGGTGGGCCTATCTGTGGGATATGGACTTGCCCGCAGCGGCGATGCTGTATGCGTGCTGGACGGAAGCGACGACGCCTTTCGTGCATCGAGAGGGAATTTCGGTCTCGTCTGGGTCCAGAACAAGGGGCTGGGTCGTCCGGCCTATGCACGCTGGACTATGCAGGCGGCGCGCGAGTGGCGAGCACTCGCGACAGAGCTGCAGGACCTCACGGGAGTTGATGTCCAACTTCAGCAGCCTGGCGGAATCAGCATGAGCTTTGATGAGAAGACCCTCGCCGAGTCTGCGGGAAAACTCTCAGCTTTAGGTGAGCAGCTCGGTATCCACTATCCATACGAGGTCCTCGATCTACCGAGCCTGCGTCGGCTCATCCCAGAAACCGGCCCGGATGTCGTGGGTGCGATTTACTGCGAGCTCGATGGTCATGTTAGTCCGCTGCGGACATTGAGAGCGCTGGTCCAAGGCTACAAGGCTCTCGGTGGTCGCTTGGTGACTGGCGTAGGCGTTGGGAAAATTGAGCACCGGGCAGGAGAATTTCGAGTCAAGGCTGGAGACCGCATGTTCTCAGCTTCGCGCGTGGTGCTCGCTGCTGGGCTGGCGAATAGAGAGCTTGCACCTCAGGTAGGACTAAGCGCCCCCGTGCGGCCGGTACGAGGCCAACTCCTGGTTAGTGAAAAAGTGTCGCCATTTCTGCGGTACCCATGCCACTACGTGCGGCAGACGGACGAAGGGGTTGTGCAGATCGGTGACTCGAAGGAGGAAGTGGGGATGGACGATGGCACAACGTTGCCGGAGCTAGCTCGCATTGCGGCACGCGCAGTGCGCAGCTTCCCGATGCTGGCAAATGTCAACTTGGTTCGCACCTGGGGAGCGCTACGTGTCATGACCCCGGATGGCTATCCGATTTACGACGAGTCCATTGAGTGCCCGGGAGCTTTCGTTGTGACGTGCCACAGCGGCATCACGCTGGCACCAGCACATTCCGGTCCGCTCGTGGAATGGATCCGTACCGGCACCGAACCGGTTGAAGTTCGGGATTTCAAGGCAAGGCGCTTCGATGTTCAAGTCAATCAAGTTATCGCCCACTGAGCTGCCGCGGTCTGTCGTCATCTACGTGGATGGAGAAAAGGTACATGCGCACGCGGGCCAGACCCTGGCAACCGCATTGCTTGGCGCAGGAACTGTGCCCTTTCGAAAGACGGCAGTATCGGGAGCCCCACGGGCGCCGCTGTGCCTCATGGGCGTATGTTTCGACTGCATCGTAGAAGTCGACGGCGCTCAGAGCGTGCAATCTTGTATGGTCGAGGTGCGAGAAGGAATGCGGGTGAGGCTGCCGTCAGGCGCCCGGCGTGTGGAGGCAGCAGCATGAAATCAGGGAACAATGCGCCCTCCAGCGAGGAAAGGCGGAGCAGTGGAAGTTTCACCCATGACCTCATTATCTTGGGTAGCGGTCCTGCGGGGATGTCTGCAGCTACCGTTGCGGCAGCCTGTGGACTACGAACCATCGTGCTTGATGAACAGTCTCGCGCTGGCGGACAGATATACCGGAATGTCACCGTCGCGCCCGAATCGGTGAAAGAGCTGCTGGGTCGGGACTATTGCCATGGCGCATCCTTGGCAGAACGCTTTGAAAAATCAGGGGTCGAGGTTCGGTATGGCACTTTGGTGTGGGATGTCGCGCGCGATCTGACTGTTACCGCGCAGCAGTCAGGACGCTCGTTTAAAGTCCGTGCTCCCCAATTGATAGTTGCCACCGGAGCAATGGAGCGCCCCTCGCCGTTACCGGGTTGGACGCTACCAGGAGTACTCAATGCTGGTGCGGCACAGATCGCACTCAAGACCGCCGCCCAAGTCCCGGACGGCAAGGTTGTGTTGGTGGGAAATGGCCCATTGCTACTGTTGGTCGCATGCCAACTGCTAGACGGAGGAGCGGCTATCGCCGGCATCATCGAGACAAGCCCCGCCGCAAACAAGCGACGTGCGTTGAAGCATCTGACACTAGCTGCGACGTGTCCGAAGATTCTCGGAAAGGGTCTACGGATGCTATGGAGGCTGCGTCGAGCGGGTGTTCGCTTTGTCAGGCACGTGGAAGATGTTCGCATTGAGGCCACAGATGACGGCCAACGTATGCGAGCGGTGTCGTTCCTCGAGGGAGGCGCAGCACAACGTATCGAAGCCGATGTTGCCTTGCTTCATCACGGCGTCGTGCCTAATACGCAGATAACCAGGCTCTTGCGCGTGGACCACTCGTGGAGCGACGAGCAACTGGCGTGGCATCCGACCACCGACGCGTGGGGTGAGACGTCTTTGTCTGGGCTCCGAATAGCCGGCGATGGTGCGGCGATCGCGGGCGCTTTGGCTGCGGAAGCCAGTGGTGCCATCGCTGCGATAGGGGCTGCGGTTGCAATCAGGAAGCTGGACGCAAAAAGGGGCGACGAACTCGCGAAGTCTTGGCGCTCCGCACTAAAGCATCAGCAGCGTGTGCGTCCATTTCTAGATGCCCTTTATCGCCCCCCCGAATGGCTCGTTGATTGTGCGGACGATACCGTTGTTTGCCGATGTGAAGAGGTGACCGCGGGACGCGTCCGTGATATGGCCAGATTGGGCTGTGAGGGCCCCAATCAGACTAAGTTCTTTAGTCGCTGCGGGATGGGCCCCTGTCAGGGGAGGATGTGCGGACTCACCGTGACCCAGATACTTGCCAATACCCACCATCGTGCGCCGAATGAGATTGGCACCTATCGCATTCGTGCCCCGATCAAGCCGATAAGTCTTGGTTCTCTGGCCGCCCTTGCGAGCGCTCCCAATCAAACCTTACAGAAGAAGGAGTTTAAGTCGTGATAGAAATCCAGAGACACCATACGAATTCACGTCTGAGCAAGATTGTCCGGCATGGCGGACTAGTGTATCTGTGCGGACAAACCGCCAAAGGAAGTGTTTCTGCTACCGGCGATATCACTGCGCAAACAAGCGAGGTCTTGTCACGTGTCGAGGCGTTACTCACTGAGGCGGGAAGCAGTCCTAGTCGGCTTCTATCTGCGACGGTATACCTGCGCGACATCAAGGATTTCGCAGGAATGAACGCTGTATGGGAGGAGTGGTTGGCAGACAGCAATGCGGAGTCACCTGTTCGTACTACTGTCGAGGCAGCGCTCGCCACGGAAGGGCTACGAGTTGAAGTAACTATAGTGGCCGCTGAAGGAAACACGACTGCATAGGAGTCAGATCCCTTTCGATCGCGGTCAAAACTCCTGCCCGTGCAGTACATCTCGCTGCCACTTACGAGAGCCAAGAGCTAGTTCCGGGTTCGGCCAATAGCTGACCCTGGCCGCCTCCAATCCTACGACCGCAACCGATTCCACAGCGGTCGTATTGCAACCTCCGCGCACAGCATTTCAGCACAAAGCATGAGGGGCCAAGAAGATCGAGAGAGCCAGTGCGGCGCGTTGCCCGGTGCTGACGGCATGGATCTTCTGGGTCGGAACAGAAACGCGATTCCGGCATGCAGCGCAGCAACGTAAAACATGAAGCATGCAATCGACAGAGATGTGTAGCGACCCAACACGTCGACGAGGCTAGCAGATCGCTGACAGAGAAATGGAGAGTGCAGCGCTATGACCGGGCGGGATTGGTGCCGCCGTGACAACTCTATGAGCACCGCCCCGGACCTACTGCCTGTCTGGTGCATTCCCTATGATCGACGCATCGCAGTGTCACTGCGAACGCATCCTTCACCTACTCCTTCGATCATAGGAATCGCCATGGCCAACGCTGTTATCGACTCGCTTGTGAGCCGTCGTACCATCAGTCTCTACGATCCAGCCTTTACTCTGAGCGACGACCAGATTCGTGAGCTGGTACGTGTCGCCACCACCGCGCCGACGTCTTTCAACTTTCAGAACTGGCGCTTTATCGCAGTGCGTACGCCTGACGCCAAGGCGCGGCTGAGGGCAGTTGGTTGGGATCAGCCCAAGATCACCGAGGCTGCTGTTACCTTTGTTATCTGTGGCCAGTTGGCCGACCATCGCGTGTTACCGGAGCGTCTGGCACCCGCTGTGGAGGCGGGCATCATGCCGGCGCAGTTTGCTCAGGGCTTCGAAGATGCGGCGCGTGGCCTGTATCAGGATCACCCACAACTCCAGCGCGACGAGGCGATACGCAGCGGTGCCATCGGCGCGACCGCGTTGATTTATGCAGCGCATGCGTTGGGTTTCGGTTCGTCGCCGATGATCGGCTTCGACGCGGAGGCGGTGAGACGTGAATTCGAGCTGGCTGATGACGAGGTGCCAGTGATGCTGTTGTCCGTAGGGGCAGCCCGCCCGGAGAACTGGCCGCAGAAGCCGCGCCGACCTTTGGCAGAAGTACTCGATTTCGCGTAATGCCTGCAAGGTGTCCGTAGTCAGAAGCTCAGCGCTACGGACACCACGACGATCTGATTGTGCGCAGCGGGGTTGAACCAGTAGACGGCACCGGAAACGTGTTTGCCCTTTAATTGGGTAAACACCCCTCGCTGCAAATCTCGGCCGTTGTCGGGCACGCGCGTGCGCTGTGCCGCCAGGCCCAGCCTTAGCCAGTCACGTGGGCGCCAGGCCAGTTCGGTCCATGCATAAACATAGCCAGATGGCTCGGCGTTCGGCACATACTCCAATTCGACATACGCATCGAAATTGCGGCCCGTCAGCGTAGCCTCGAATCCGCCGATGATGCCGCTGGTGCTACCGGTGACACCGCCCAGAATCGGTGTGAGATCCAGGCGCAGCGTGTCTCCCCAGCCCAGGTTGTAGCCGAGGAAGAATGAATAGGCATCCATGCCTTCATAGTTGCTGCGGGCTTCCACGTGAAAGGCGCCACGCTTGGCGATGGCGATGCCGGTCACATAGGTTTCACTTCCCTTCGGCACATTGAGGAACGCTGATATCGCGCCGCTCCATGCCGGCGTCTCCGCGGTCGCGGCATTCGCGGCATCTTCGGCTGCGTGCAATGGCAGCGGCGCGGCGACCGCTACCAGGGATAGGCAAAGGCAAAGCCAAAGGCGGTAAAGGCAGCAGCAGCGAGTAGCCAGTCGCGCTGCCATGCCATCGCCCGGCATGGTCAACCTCCCAACGCGATGATCGCTATGGTCAGCCCAATGCCGACCAACGTCATCACCGCGCCCGCTATCCATCCGCCGAAGCCGGCATGGCGCCCCAGTGCGATGCCAGCCCCGAACAGCATCAGAATGGTCAGCACGCGCGACACCAGTAGTGCGGTGGAGACTTCAGAGAAGATGATGAAGGGCAAGGCCACAGGGAACGTGGCAACCACAACCAACAGGAAAATACCGACGGCGGCAAGAAAATCCTGAGCCCCCAACGTTGGGCGCGTAGGCAAATGGACGCTGCGCGCCAGGCGGCCGCGCATCGCTTCCAGTTCGGCATCGTCTATCAGCGTACTCAAACCAGGCGATAACGCGTCACGCAAGTGCGCGATGGCATTGGCCGGATCGGCGGCATTGTTCACGGCTTTGACCAGCGACAGCCTTCGCCCGCGCTCGGTCAACGTGCGCACCAGATACATCACGGCGTCAGCCAACCCCCACGCCAGGTTGCAGCCTAGCGCCGTGTAGAACATCGTCCGTGGGGCATCTGCCGGCGCTCCCACGGCCGACACCGCGCCGACGAAGGTCAGGGCCATGAATAGGCCGAAGCACATCTCACATACCCGGTCGACAGTATCGAGCAGGCGTGGCCGTGCCTCAGTGGCTTGGGGATCAGAGGACGTAGTCAACATGGCTTGTCCCGGCTGGTGGCCGTAGAGCGGAGGCTCATGAGGTGAGGACACGGTAGCCCGATCAATGCTGGCCTGCCATTGGACCAAGGGCCAAGAGGCGCAGGCCTCTCGTTTCCGTGCGACCGGACTTGGACGCTGTCAGTCGATCCAGCGGTATTGCACGGTCAGCGAGATGGCCTTGTAATCGCCGCCAGCATGCGTGATCCAGCCTTTGGACGCACTGACCTTGGCCGCCCAGTTCGTTGTGAAGGGCACCGATAGCGTGAGTCCGTAGCGTGTATCGGCGCGACGGTCGTCACTGCGGACACCGTTCAGTGTCGTAGCGCCTCCGCTATAGAAGCCAGCATCGGCGGCAAGCCACAGGCCGGGCCGGAACTGGTATCCACCATGCAGCTGTACGACGGTCAGCGGGCTCTGTTGGCGTTGCCTGTTGCCCAGAAATTCGTCGTTGTCGGTAAAGAACCAGACGCCGAGTGAGCCTTCCGCGAACCAGTTGCCGGCCGGCATCGAGACCCCGATCTCCGGCTTGAATGCCCAACGGTTTGTGCCGATATTGACGAGTCTGTTGGCGTGGTATTGCCCGCTTGGCGTTAATACCGTCAGGCTTGCGCCAAGGGTGGTAGCGGGCGGATGCCGGACAAACTCGGCCGGTGTTTTTGCCTCGCCGCCCAGAAGATTGACCGCAAAACGCAGAGACATATCGCCGACGCCGGCCCGATAAACGCTGTTCGGCGCATCGAAAACGTTCCCAGCGACGTGGGCACGGGAGTAGGGCAGCACGATGCCAGCGGAAGCGGTACGGCCAAGCAGGTCGAACACCTGCACATAGCCCATCGCAAAGATGTCGATCTTGGACTTGACGTCAGTGATCGGCAGAGAGGGGTCGGTCAGTACATCGCCGCCAAGCCTTGCATAGCTTGCGAGCACGAAATGTGTGCCAACCGGTGCCGCCGAATAGGCGCGTGGTTCGAGTTCCTGCGCCATACCGGCGTCAGCGAGGACGCCAAAGCATGGCAACAGCCACCCGACCCAGCGCGCTGGCGCGGCAGGTCTGTCCCACCCTGGCATCTATGTCTCCTCTTGGCTATCCCGCCTTGGAAACTCTAGAACGCGATGCTCAACAGAGCGAGTAGTAACTACCCAGAGGATGGGAGCAGTAGACGCTGTCTTATTCCCCGGCGGGCGCTTCCGCTTTGAGTGTGGCCAGAGCATCCACCAGCCGTTTGGCATCCAATTCGTCCTCGACATAGATTTTTGCCAACGACCGGCTTGTGGCGGATCGCGGCTCGACCACGAATGAGCTGTTCTTCTGATAGAGATACGTCTCGGCAATCGAGCGGTAATAAATTCGGGTGCCTTTGCGGATGGTGGTGGTCTGCGCGTCAGCGGCAGCGCCGGGCGTGGGTACCGTCTTGACGCCGCGACCATATTCCACGTATCGATCGGTGACCTGAACCAGTTCCGGACGTCGCTTGCCCGGCTGCTCGTACAACACGCGCTGCACCACGGCCTGCGGATTGCTGATCGTGGCGGGCTGGTAATCCACGCGCGTCGCGCAGGCGCCCAGCATCAGGATCGGGAGAAGCGCTAACAGGCTTTTCATCGGTGATTGGACTCTAAAGCGTTGATTCGGGTGCGCAGATTATCAAGCCGCTTTAGTGCCGCGTGGCCCCAATAAGAGGGGTGTTGCCATGCGGCGACAGTATTTGCTTTTCTATTGGTGATTGAATGCGGCGCTAGCCGAGATCCCCGCCCCCAACGGGCACCACCGTTCCGGTCATATACGACGCTTCATCCGAGGCCAGGAACAGGATTACGCCGACTTGTTCGTCGATCGAGCCATAACGATGCATCAGGCTCGATGAGACGGTCTGATCGACGATCGCCCGATACCACACCGCTTCCTGATCGCTCTGCATTCCCGCGTTGCGCGGCACCTTGCGCGGCGGCGCTTCGGTGCCGCCGGTTGCCACCGCATTCACGCGAATGCCATCGCCCGCATGTTCGAAGGCCAGGCTCGCGGTCAAGGCGTTGACGCCGCCTTTGGCTGCCGCGTACGGCACGCGGTGAATGCTTCGTGTCGCAATCGACGACACATTCACGATCGTCCCGGACCGGCGCGCGATCATGCCCGGCAGCACGGCGCGGCAGCCCCAGAGCGTGGGAAACAGCGAACGCCGGATCTCCGCTTCAATCTCGTCTTCCGCGTAGTGCTCGTACGGTTTGGCCCAGATGGTGCCGCCGACGTTGTTGACGAGGATATCGACCGCGCCCAATGTCTCGGTAGCGGCAGCCACCATATGCCGCGCACCGGCAAACGTCTCCAGATCGGCGTGGACGGCGATTGCAGTGCCACCGGCCGACACGATCTCCGCTGCCACTTCGTCCACCAACGTGGCCCGGTCCACCAGCGCGACGCTGGCCCCTTCAGCCGCCGCGCGGAGGGCGACCCCGCGGCCAATCCCCTGCGCCGCACCGGTCACGATCATGGTGCGGCCCGCAAATCTCGATGCATAAGCCATCATGCCTCCGCGCTCGCCGAGAACTTCTCGTAGTAGAAATTGGCCGGAGAGATGCCCGAGCGCTGCAGCCACTCGCGTACCGCCTCCACCATGGCCACAGGGCCGCACAGATAGATATCCACATCGCCGTCGTTCAGCCATGCGGGATCGATATGGGCGGTGACGTAGCCCTTGCGCTCATGGGTGCTGCCACCATCGGCCACACATGTGCGGTAGCTGAAGCCCTCAACGGCCTGCGTTGCGACGTCCAGCCGATCGGTGGCGACGAGGTCGATGTCGTTCGTCACGCCATACACCATGCGCACCGGCTGTTGGCTACCCTGTGCGGCCAGCACGTCCAGCATCGACAGGAACGGCGCGATGCCCGTACCGCCAGCGAGGAACAATACCGGTCGCGTGGTCGGACGCAGATAGAAGCTCCCATACGGACCCGAGAACGCCATGCGCTGGCCGCTCTGCGCCCGAGCGGAAAGATAGTCGCTCATGCGTCCCTGCGGCACGTTGCGCACCACGAACGCCGCGCGCGCGGCACCGGGCGCCGAACTGAACGAGTAGGCGCGCGTGAGATCGCTGCCCGGAATTTCTACATTGACGTATTGCCCCGGCAGAAAGCTCAGCGCCGCAGGATCGTCGAGGTCGATCGCAAAGCTGATAGTCGAATCGGACAACGGTGCCACGTCGGCGATCGCACCCTCGTATCTGGCCACACCGGTCTTGCAGGCGCTGGACGATGCCGGCACCCGGATCACGCAATCGGAGCGCGGCCGCGTCTGGCACGACAGCACATACCCCTGCGCGGCGTCCTCCGCGGTCAGCGCGTCTTCGATATAGCTCGATTCCGGCAGGTCATAGTGGCCCGACTCGCAGAGCCCGCGGCAGGTGCCGCATGCGCCGTCACGGCAGTCGAGCGGGATGTTGATCTTCTGGCGGTATGCGGCGTCAGCCAGCGTTTCATTCTCGGCGCAGGAAATAAAGCGTGTCACGCCGTCTTCAAATTGCAGAGCGATGGTATGTGCCATGGCCGGGTCCCTCCGTAATGCAGGCGAATCAGATGTGATAGATGTCGATGACCTGATGGATGTAGTCGTTCTTGAGCACGACATACTTGTCCAGAATGCGCGGAGCCTCTCCAGCGCCAGAGAAATCGATCACGTAGCGCGACATGCCGAAGTAGCTGAAGTTGGTCTGATAGCGGTGCGCCAGCGTGTACCAGTTGAACCGTACCGTGGCCGTCGAACCCTCGACGCGCTCGATCTCGATATTGCTGAGGTTATGACTGGTGCGCGTGTCGGGAATCGTGGCGCTCGAACGCTCGGTCTTGATGCGAAAGATGCGATCCTCGAGGCCCTGGCGGTTCGGATAAAAGATCAGCGAGATCTCGCGCTCGGGATCGGTGACGAGCTGGCCGTCGTCATCCCAGCAGGGCATCCAGAAGCGCGCTTCAGGGTGGTAGCAGGTCAGCCAGTCGTCCCATTGCTCGTCGTCGAGCAGGCGCGCCTCGCGGTAGAGAAAGGCCGTGACGTTGGCGATATCGACAGTCGAGCTCATGCCGCTTCTCCCAGCGGTGTGGCCGGCTGCTGCTGTGCCACCGCGCGCTTCATCGTCTCCAGCCAGTAGCGATGCTGAATCGTGTAAAGCCCTTCGTCCTCGGTGCGAAGTCCGCTCATGACCGGCTTCAATCCAATCTGTTGGGCGGCCTCGTCGGCGCCCTCGATCCAATGCGTGGCGCCGCGGCACATGTCGTTCCACGCAAGCGCCTGACCTGCATAACCCTGCTGGCACGCGCGGAATTCTTCGAGATCGTCGGGCGTGGCCATGCCGCTGACATTGAAGAAGTCCTCGTACTGGCGGATGCGACGCGCACGTGCTTCGTCCGATTCGCCCTTCGGTGCGATGCAGTAGATCGTCACCTCGGTGCGGTCCACCGACAGCGGGCGCAGCAGACGGATCTGCGAGCCGAACTGATCCATCAGATAGACGTTCGGATACAGGCACAGATTGCGCGAGTTCTGGATCATCCAGTCGGCGGTAGCCGGGCCGCAGCGCTCGGCAAACTCGTCGCGGCGCGTAAAGTTGGGACGGTCCTCGGGATTGGCCCAGCGCGACCACAGCAGCATATGGCCGTGATCGAACGCATAGAAGCCACCGCCTTGCTTGCCCCAGTTGCCGGCATCCATCGCGCGGATCTTGTCCTCGCGTTCGTTCTGCTGCTTGCGCTGATTGGTGGTGGCGGCGTAGTTCCAGTGCACCGCGGACACGTGATAGCCATCGGCGCCATTCTCGGCCTGCAGCTTCCAGTTGCCCGCGAAGGTATAGGTCGATGAGCCGCGCAGGACTTCCAGTCCATCCGCCGACTGGTCGACGATCATGTCGATGATGCGCGCGGCATCGCCGAGGAACTGCTCGATCGGCAGCACGTCCGCGTTGAGGCTGCCAAACAGAAAACCACGATAGTTGGCAAACTTCGCAACCTTCTTCAGGTCATGCGAGCCTTCCTTGTTGAAGCACTCGGGATAGCCGGCCTGATCCGGGTCTTTCACCTTCAGCAGCTTGCCGCTGTTGTTGAAGGTCCAGCCGTGGAACGGGCAGGTGTAGGTGGCCTTGTTGCCGCGCTTGTGGCGGCACAGCATCGCACCACGATGGCTGCAGGCGTTGATGAATGCGTTGAGCTCGCCCTGACGATTGCGTGCAATCACGATCGGCTGTCGACCGATATGCGTGGTGTAGTAATCGTTGTTGTTGGGGATCTGGCTTTCATGCGCAAGGTAGATCCAGTTGCCTTCGAAGATGTGCTGCATCTCGAGGTCGAAGAGCGCTTCGTCGGTAAAGGCGGCGCGGTGCAACCGATAGTCGCCGGTCGCCTTGTCCTCGACCAGAAAGCGTTCGAGGCTGGCCACGGTGTGGGCTGCGTGCTGAGGTTGTTGAGCTTGCTGAGGGCGAGCGGTGCCCGCCCCGGTATCCAGATGGATCGGGATCATGGTTGTCTCCTGCCAGGGGGGTGCCGGGCGTCTGTCGCGCCGGCTGGTGTGGGGCTTAGGCGGCGGCGCGGATGCGCTCGACTTCGGCAGCGGGCGCTTCGGCCACGTCGCGCAACAGGCGGAAATCGAAGTCGATGGACGCGAACGGCTTGCTCAGCTGCAATCGGTCGAGTTGCGCGTGGTCGTCGATGCGATTGACCTTGGGCACCAGCCCGTCGCGGCTGGCAAAGGCGAAGTCGTCCCACAGATAAGCGTCGCCATCGATATTGATCTGCGTGGTCAGCTTGCGATGGCCCGGTGCGGAGACGAAGAAGTGAATATGCGCGGGGCGCTGACCATGGCGGGCCAGCAGATCGAGCAGGCGCTGCGTGGTGCCTTCCGGCGGGCAGCCGTACCCCTTCGGCACATTGCTGCGGAACTGATAGCGGCCCCTGGCATCGGTGACGATGGTGCGGCGCAGGTGGAAGTCCGGCTGCGATTTGTCGAAGAACGAGTAGTTGCCAAGCAGGTTGGCGTGCCAGACCTCGACGCGGGCGCCGGGCAGCGGCTTGCCAGCGGTGTCGTAGACCGTGCCTTGCATAAAGAGCACCTCGCCCCGATCGGCTTCGCTGCCATCGTCGAGTCGCGCATAACCGGTGGACTCCGGCGCACCGGCCACGTACAGCGGGCCTTCGATCGTGCGCGGCGTGGCGCCGGTCAGGCCAGCGCGGGCTTCCGCTTCATCGGCGCGGATATCGAGAAAACGCTCGAGCCCGAGGCCGGCGGCCAGCAGGCCGAGCTCGTGCGTGGCACCGGCTTCGGCCAGATACTCCACGCCCTTCCACACTTCGCTCGGGCTCAGGTCCAGGTCTTCGATCGCCTTGAACAGATCCGTGGTCAGGCGCACGACTACCTGCTGCACGCGTGGGTTGGGGCGGCCTTGCGTGGCCGTATCGACCAGGAACTGCTGTACCAGCGCTGCGATGTCAGCGTGCGTCATTGTCTCGCTCCGATATGTCTCTTTAGTGGGATCTACCGGTCGGTCACTTTATGCCTGGCGGGTATCAAACTCGCTGCAAGCTTGCTGTCCGACTTGTTGCGGAGCATAGTTGACGGGTATCTGGCACGTCCAAGACTGAATGAGTATCTGGACAATACCGAGAAGGTATGAAGATGGAACTGAGACATTTGCGCTACTTCGTGGCGGTGGCGGAGGAACGCAACTTCACGCGCGCCGCCGAAAGGCTGCACATTGCGCAGCCGCCGTTATCGCGGCAGATCCAGCAACTCGAGGAGTCGCTCGGCGTGCCGCTGTTCGAGCGCAACGCACGTCCGCTGAAACTGACCGACACGGGCCGCTACTTCTACACGCATGCGATGCAGTTGCTGGCGCAGACCGCCGAGCTCGAGGCCATGACGCGCCGTGTCGGCAAGATCGAGCGCGCGATGTCGATCGGTTTTGTCGGCTCCACGTTGTATGGCATGCTGCCCCGCATCATTCGCCGCTATCGCACCGAGCATGCCGATATCGAGCTGGCGTTGCACGAAATGTCGACGATGGATCAGATCAAGGCGCTCAAGGAAGGGCGCATCGATGTGGGCTTCGGGCGCATTCGCCATGACGATCCGGCCGTGCGGCGCGTGGTGTTGCGCGAGGAGCGGATGATCGTGGCGCTGCCGCAGGGGCATCGGTTGTCGGTGGGCCGCACGCAGTTGAGCCTGCACGACCTGCTGGACGACACGCTGATCATTTTTCCGAAGGCGCCGCGCCCGAGCTTTGCCGATCAGGTGCTGGCCGCTTTCCACGATCGGGCGCTGCAGCCGCGCCGCATTCAGGAAACGCGTGAACTGCAGATTGCACTGGGACTGGTCGCGATGGGCGAGGGCATCGCCGTGGTGCCGAGCAGTGTCTATGGTCTGAAGCGCGACGATGTGACCTACCTCGAGCTGGACGATCCCAAGCTGGTATCGCCGATCATCATGAGCATGCGCGCGCTTGACGAGTCCGCGGACCTGCGTGCGATGCTCGACCTGATCTATCGCCTGTACGAGGAAATCGGCATGGATTACCTGCCACCGGCGCAGGAGTGATTCATGCCCCCTGGGCTTTTACCCACGCAATGGTCCGCAAGAGTTGCGGCGAGGTATCACCCGCGCGGTAGCTCATGATCACCGGCGACACGAAGCCGGGCGCCACGATGGGCACGTAGCGGACGTCGTCGCGATGCAGCCGTTGTACCGATGACGGCACCAGCGTAATGCCCAGTCCCGCAGCCACCAGTCCCAGCGCGGTCTGCAACTCGTTGGCCTCCTGCACCACGCGCGGTTGCAACCCTTGCGCGCGGAATAGCGACAGGACGTGATCGGCATAGCTTGGCCGAGGTCTGGCCGGATAGAGAATCAGCGGCTGGCGGGCGAGATCCGCGGCGTCGAAGGGCGCGGCCGGTGGGGCGGTGGTGATGGGCATGGCCGCCACCAGTGTCTCCGCCATGACCACTTGCTGGATGATGGCGGGATCGTTGAACGCCAGGCGCCCGAAACCGAGATCGATGCGGCCGGACTTGAGCGCGTCTACCTGCTGGACCGTGATCATCTCGGTCAGGCCGACTTCCACCTCGCTGTCGTCACCACGCAGTTCCCGAATCAGCTCGGGCAAGACCCCATATAGCACCGACGGCACGAAGCCGATGCCGAACCAGCGTTTCTCGTTGCGGCCGATGCGCCGGGTGCCTTCCAGCGTTTCTTCCAGCCGCTGCGTCAGTTGCAGCGATTGCTCCAGCAGGAAGCGGCCGGCTTCGGTCAGCTTTAATCCCCGCGCGACGCGATCGAACAGCGCCACGCCCACTTCTTCCTCGAACTGTCGGATCTGGCGCGATAAGGGCGGCTGGGCCATATGGAGCTTTTCCGCCGCGCGCGTCACGTTGAGTTCCTGGGCGACGGTCTGGAAATAGCGGAGGTGGCGGAGTTCCATGGTGCGATCGAGGGTTGCTGAGGCATACCCAGCGGGTATGAATCGAGACATCTTCGGTCTTGGACGCTTGTGAAGTCAAGGTCCATACTCGGTGCAACGCGTGATCTTGCATGGAGAAGGTATGACGGCAACAATTTCTGCGATCGAGGCCATCCTGGTCGATCTGCCCACGATCCGGGCCCATCAACTGGCCATGACCACGATGCAGCAGCAGACGCTGGTGATCGTGCGTCTGCGCTGCAGCGACGGCGTGGAGGGCATGGGCGAGGCCACCACGATTGGCGGCCTGTCGTATGGCGAGGAAAGCCCCGAGAGCATCAAGCTGACGATCGATACCTATCTGGCCCCCGCGCTCGTGGGGCAGGACGCCTCCAACGTGCATGGCGCGATGGCACGGCTGAACAAGGTGGCGCGCGGCAACCGCTTTGCCAAGTCCGCGCTGGAGTCGGCCATGCTCGACGCGCAGGGCAAGCGGCTGGGCGTGCCACTTGCCACGTTGCTCGGCGGCGCGGTGCGTGACACGTTGCCAGTGTTGTGGACCTTGGCCAGCGGCGACACGGGCCGCGATATCGAGGAGGCCGAAGGTCTGCTCGAACAACGCCGCCATAACACCTTCAAGCTCAAGATCGGCCGGCGCAGCGTGCGTGACGATGTGGCGCATGTCTCGGCGATCAAGCGCGCGCTGGGCGATCGCGCGCGCGTGACGGTCGACGTCAACCAGGCGTGGAACGAAGCCGAGGCGGCCGTAGGCATTGCCGCGCTCGAAGCGGCGGGCATCGATCTGATCGAGCAGCCCACGCCGCGTGAGCATCGCGCGGCGCTGGCACGGTTGGCCGCGCGCTTTGTGGTGCCGATCATGGCCGACGAGGCCGTGACCGGACCCGAGGATGCGATGGAACTGGCGCGCCTGGGCGCGGCGGATGTGTTCGCGCTCAAGATCGCCAAGTCCGGCGGGATCTTTGGCATGCTGCGTACGGCGGCCGTGGGCGATGCGGCCGGCATCGCGCTGTATGGCGGCACGATGCTGGAAGGCGCCGTGGGTACCATTGCCGCGGCGCATGGCTTCTGCACGCTGCCGCAACTGGCGTGGGGCACCGAGTTGTTCGGCCCGCTGCTGGTGAAGGACGACATCGTGACCGAGCGTCCGGTGTTCAAGGACTTCGCGCTGCATCTGCCGCAGGGGCCGGGGCTGGGCCTCGCCATCGACGAGGACAAGCTGGCTCACTACCGTCGCAAGGTTTAATCCGCTTTCTTATTCCTATCGGAGACATAACTCATGCTGTTCCTCGTCAGGATGGATGTGCAGGTGCCACACGACTTGCCCGCCGACGCGTTTGAAGAGATCAAGGCCCGCGAGAAGGCTTATTCGCAGGATCTGCAGCGCCAGGGCAAGTGGCAGGCGCTGTATCGCGTGGTGGGCGAGTACGCCAACTACAGCGTGTTCGACGTGGAGTCGAACGACGAACTGCATACGTTGCTGTCGGCGTTGCCGTTGTTTCGGTACATGAAGCTGCACGTTACAC
The DNA here is from genome assembly GCF_914271485.1 of Cupriavidus pampae. GTDB lineage: Bacteria > Pseudomonadota > Gammaproteobacteria > Burkholderiales > Burkholderiaceae > Cupriavidus > Cupriavidus pampae. The sequence continues at coordinate 370,267 of NZ_CAJZAG010000005.1, read as the reverse complement.
CCCTGGCCAAGCATCCCTCGTCGATCCGCTGATCGGCAAACAATACAAGACATACGGAGACAAACGCGATGAAGTCCTTGCCGCAACGCCCGGCGCGCCTGCTGGTGCCGTCCGTCATTGCCGCTGCGCTGCTGATGGCGGCCGCGGCGCCGGCGCATGCCGCCTATCCCGACCATCCGATTCGCTGGGTGGTGCCGTTTCCCGCGGGCGGGGCGATGGACAACATCGCGCGCACACTTGGCGAAGACATGTCGAAATCGCTGGGGCAGGCGATCGTCGTGGAGAACCGTCCCGGTGCGGGCGGCAATATTGGCGCGGAGATGGTGGCGCGAGCGCCGGCGGACGGTTACACGCTGATCATCGTGGCCAACGGCATGGCGGTGAATCCGGCGTTGTACGGCAAGCTTTCCTATGACCCGATCAAGGACTTCGCGCCGGTGTCGCTGCTGGCGGTGGTGCCGAACGTGCTGGTGACCAGCAAGGCAAAGAATCCGGTCAAGACGGTTGCCGAAGTCATCGCCAGTGCCAAGGCCAAGCCGGGCAAGTACAGCTATGCCTCGGCGGGCAACGGTACGTCGATCCATCTGGCGGGCGAACTGTTCACGTCGATGGCGCACGTGGACCTGCTGCATATCCCGTACAAGGGGTCGGGCCCGGCGATGACGGATCTGCTCGGCGGGCAGGTGGACTACATGTTCGACAGCATCACGTCGGCCAAGCCGCATATCGATAGCGGCAAGCTGACGGCCATCGCGGTGACCACCAGCGTGCGGTCGTCCGCGCTGCCCAATGTGCCGACGGTGGCGGAAGCGGGTGTGCCGGGCTATGAGTTGTCGCCATGGTTTGCCACATTCGTGCCGGCGAAGACGCCGCAGGCTGTGGTCGACACGCTCAATCGCGCCATGCTGGAAGCGCTGAAGAAGCCGGCCGTGCAGCAACGGCTGGCAGCGATTGGCGCGGAGCCGATCGGTAGCACACCGGCGCAGCTCAGGGACCATCTGGCAAAGGAAACCGTCAAATGGGGCGTGCTGATTCGCGAGCGCGGGATCAGGGGGGACTGAGGTCCGAGTTCTACTAAGGCAGTATTGCGGACGGCCGCGGTGTGAACCATGCTGGTTCTTCGAAGACCACATTCCACGGTCTGGGGGGATGGTTCATGAGAGCGAGCAGGCATTCGTTTGTCCGCCTTTTGTGCGGTGCGATGTCTTTGGCTGCGGCGATGTTCGTGACGAGCTTGTCCGCAGCCGACAAGCCAAAACCCAGCGTCGCGGTCGATGCCTCGGGCAACCTCCGTGTGCCGGATGCCTATCGGACTACGTACAACTATCTGGGTACCTGGGCGGTGGCCAAGGATCAGGGCGCCGGTTCGGAGGAGTTGCATGTGGTCTATGCCTCGCCGGGCACGATCGACGCCTATCGCAAGAGCGGCAGCTTTCCGGACGGCACGGTGCTGGTGAAAGAGGTGTACATGGCCGCCACCGAGCCGATGACCACCGGCACCGTCAGTCATTCGGAGAAACTCCGTGGCTGGTTCGTGATGGTGCGCGACAGCAAGGGGCGCTACCCGCAGGGCGATACGTGGGGCGATGGCTGGGGCTGGGCCTGGTTCGACGACGGCAAGCCGACCGTGGCGTCGCGCAATTTGCCGACGAAGAGCGGGGTGCCGATGCCCACGTCCAATTACAAGCAGAACTGTCTGGCGTGTCATACGCCGGCCAAGGCCACCGAGTGGATCTATATTCAGGGCTATCCGGCGCTGAAGAAGTAGGCGTTATTTCTGTTCGTCATGGCTGCACCACCGCGGCCACCGCCGCCAGGATCTGCTCGCGCAACCACGTGACACCGGCATCCGCCTGAGCCCGGCGCGTGTGGATGAGGTCGATATCGAAAGCGGTATCCGTCAGGGCCTTGGGCAATTCGTAGATCTGTACCTCCGCCGGTGCCAGCTGTTGTGCCGCGCGCCGGGCCATCGTCGCCACCAGATCGCTGCTCGCTACCGCGAGGGGCAGGGCGACGATATGCGAGAACGTTGCCGCCACGCGGCGATGTTGGCCCAGGCGCTCGAGCTTGCCGTCGATTACGCCACGGCGCGAGCCATCGTCGCTGGGCACGAATAGCGCGTGTGGCAACCGCAGATACGTCGCGAGATCGATCGTGCGGCGACGCCGCGTGCCGCTCAGCAGCGGATGCTCGCGGTGCGCGATGCAGACAAAATCCTCCTGATACAACGTTGTCCTGACCATGCGCTTCGGCGTGCTCAGGTGGCCGCTGATGGCGACGTCGGCCACACCGTGATCGAGCTGATCGTGGATGGTTGCACGATCGAGCGCCATCACGCGCAGATCGATATCCGGCGCGGCGAGACGCAGGCGGGCAATCAGATGCGGCAGCAGCACGATGTCGGCGTAGTCGCTGGCGGCGATGGTGAAGCGCCGACCTGCGGGGACGGCCGGGTCGAACGCCACCGATTGGCCCATGGCCTGACGCACATGGTCCAGCGCAAGTGTGATGGCGGGCATCAGCGCATGGGCCAGTTCGGTGGGTTGCATGCCGGCGGTGCCGCGTACGAACAGGTCGTCACCGAACAGCGCGCGCAGGCGCGTCAGCGCGTTGCTCACGGACGGCTGCGCACGGTTGAGCCGCTGGCCGGCCAGCGTGACATTGCGCGTTTGATATAGCGCCTCGAACGTGACGAGGAGGTTCAGGTCTACTCGCGATAGATTCATTTGGTGAATGTAATGGATGACGAATATCCATTTCAAGAATGCCGATGCAGTGCGTACGATATCCGCTTCTGATGACTTCGTGCACAGGTGCGTCGTGGACACCGTATTGGTTACCGGGATCGAGCCATTCGACGGCGAGACGTTGAATCCTTCGTGGGAGGCGGTGCGTGCCATGGACGGTCGCGTAGTGGGTGGCGCGCAGATCGTGGCGCGGCAACTGCCGTGCGTGATTGGCGAGGTGCGGCAGACGCTGATCGGGCATATCGAAGCGGTCGATCCCGTGTTGGTGTTGTGCCTTGGGCAGGCTGGCGGACGGTGCGATGTCTCGATCGAGCGCGTGGCGATCAATGTCGTCGATGCGCGCATTCCCGACAATGCCGGGCGGCAGCCGGTGGACGAACCTGTGGTCGCGGGTGGACCGGTAGGGTATTTCTCGGCGTTGCCGATCAAGGCGCTGGTGCGGGCCCTGCGCGCGGCGGGGATTCCTGCGTCGGTGTCGCAGACGGCGGGCACCTATAACTGCAATGCCATCTTCTATGCGCTGCTGCATTACATCGCGACCGAGCGGCCGGCATTGCGGGGTGGGTTTGTGCACGTGCCCTATCTACCGGAGATGGCCGCGCATCATCCGGGCGCGCCCAGTCTCGATGTACGGACGTTGATCGCGGCGATCGAGGTCATGGTGGCGACGTCGCTGTCCACGGCGCAGGACGTGAAGTACGCGGCGGGGGCCACGCACTGATGTCGCTTGTCGCTGCGGCTAACGACCCCGAAAAGTTGAGTTCGGCCACGAGTCCGTGGACCGTGGCGATCACCGGGCTCGTTTGCCTCGTGGTCTCGCTTGGCATCGGCCGCTTTGCGTTCACGCCGTTGTTGCCGATGATGCTGCACGATGGCACGGTCACCCTCGCACAGGGTGGGGCGCTCGCGACCGCAAACTACATCGGCTATCTGGTGGGCTCGCTGCTCGGACTGGTCTGGCGCGTGGACTCGGCACGCGCCGCGCGGTTTGCGCTGGTGCTGACGGTGCTGCTGACACTGGCGATGGCATTGCCCGGAACCCTCGCAATATGGATGGTCTGGCGCGCGCTGGCTGGTGTCGCAAGCGCGCTGGTCATGATTCATGCCACCACGTGGTGCATGCAGCGGCTAGCCGGCCTTGGCCGTTCGAACATGATTGGCCTGATGTTCTGCGGCACCGGTATCGGCATCGTGCTGACCGGTGCGCCGGCCGTCGCGATGGCCGCAATGCAGTGGAGCGCGCGGCAGGGCTGGGCCTGCTTCGCGGTGATTGGTGCATTGCTGGTGGCGGCGATCTGGCGAGTCCTGACGCCACGACCTGCGGTGGCGGCTTCCACGGCGCAAAGCACGAGCGCGCCACCGTTGTCATGGCGCGCACCACGCACGGTGGCGCTGACCGTTGCCTACGGGCTGGCCGGCTTCGGCTACATCATCACCGCAACCTTCCTGCCCGTGATCGCGCGGCAGGCGCTGCCGCAGAGCTTGTGGGCACATCTGTTCTGGCCGCTATTCGGCGTCGGCGTAACCATCGGCGCCGCGCTGGTCACGCGAGTCGGCACGCAGCGCGATAACTGGCGCCTGCTGACGGCGCTGTACATCATGCAGGCCACCGGCGTAGCCCTGGCCGCGAGCTGGCAGTCGGTGACCGGACTCGCCCTGAGCAGCCTGCTGGTCGGCCTACCGTTCACCGCCCTGATCGCCCTCTCGATGCGCGAAGCCCACCGCCTGGCGGGCCCCCGCTCGCCACAACTGATCAGCCTGATGACAGCCACCTACGCCATCGGCCAGATCGCCGGCCCCCCACTAGCCGCCACCACGATCACACACACCGGCAGCTTCGGCCTGTCGTTGACGATTGCCGCCGGGGCACTAGCGGTGGGGGCGGCGATCTGTTGGCGGACGCGTCCTAGAACATGTCCGCGGCCTGCTGACCGGTAGCTTCCACAGAAGTCTCGCCTGCCGTCCTCGACGGGATATACGGCCCGGTCAGCATCGTCGCGTAGCTCTGGCCAGGGCCGACCATCGGAAACACGTCCGCGTCCTGATCGACCATCACCTCGAGGAACGCGGGGCCACGAAACGCGACGAACGCGCGCAGGCGATCGTCGAGGTTCTCGATGGCTTCCACGCGCTCGGCGAACTCGAAGCCATCGGCCAGCGCCGTCTGCACGAAGTCCTTGCGGTGCAGCGATTTGTCGCTCACGCACAGGCGGCCCTCGAAGTAGAGGCGCTGCCATTGCCGGATCATGCCGTCGCCACGATTGTTGAGCAGCAGCACCTTGATGGGGACGTCATAGGTGCTGGCGGTCTCGAGTTCGCCGAGGTTCATGCGGATGCTGCCATCGCCGTCGATATCGATGACCAGCGCATCGGGCTGCGCCAACTGCGCGCCAATCGCGGCGGGCAGGCCGAAGCCCATGGTGCCCATGCTGCCCGAGGTCAGGAACGTGCGAGGCTCCCTCACATCGAAAAACTGCGCGGCCCACATCTGATGCTGGCCCACGCCGGTGGTGATGATCGCGCGCCCGCCGGTGATCTCGCTCAAGCGCTCCACCACACGCTGCGGCTGGATATGGATGCTGTCGCGGTTGTAGCTCATGCGATAGGTGCGCTTGAGCTCGGCCACGGCATCGATCCACGCCGCATGCCGATGAGCAACCGGACCGTGCTCCATCAGCGACAGCAACGCGCGCTTCGCATCGCCCACGTGGCTCCAGTGCGTTTTCTTGACCTTGTCGATCTCCGCCTCATCGATGTCGATGTGCGCCACGCGGCGCGCATTCGGCGCAAATGAATCGGGGCGGCCGCCTGCCACGCGATCGTCGAAACGCGCGCCCACCGCGATCAGCAGGTCGCAATCCTCCACTGCGTAGTTGGCGCACGCGGTCCCGTGCATGCCCAGCATGCCGAGATACAGCTCGTGCTTCGCGGGCATCGCGCCCAGTCCCATCAGTGTGCTGACCACCGGCAGGCAGTAACGCTCGGCGAAGTCCTGCAGCTCGCGGGTCGCATCAGCACTCGCGATGCCGCCGCCGACGTAGAGCAGGGGCCGTTTGCTGTCCTGCAGCAACTGGAAGAACTGGGCGCGCTTGTCGTCATCGAGGTGCGCGCCCTTTGCCACCGAACGCAGACGATCCGAGTAACCGCGAAACTCCAGCGTACCCGCACCGATATACGGGCCGAACCAGTTCTGGATGTCTTTCGGCACATCCACCACCACGGGGCCGGGGCGGCCCGTGCGAGCCACCTCGAATGCGGTACGCAGCGTCTGCTCGAGCTTGGCGGGATCCGTCACCAGGAAGACCTGCTTGGCGCAGGCCGACATGATGTTGAAGACCGGGGCTTCCTGAAACGCGTCCGTGCCGATCGCGGCGCGCGGCACCTGGCCGCAGATCAGCACCACGGGCACCGAATCGCCGTTGCAGTCGGCAATCGGCGTGACCGCATTGGTCGCGCCAGGGCCCGACGTCACCATGAACACGCCCACCTTGCCGCTCGCACGCGCGTAGCCGGCGGCCATAAAGCCCGCGGCCTGCTCGTTGGCCGGGACCACCAGCCTGATCTGCTGCGAGGGATCGTCCTGATGCATTTCGTTGAAGCGAAAGACCGCATCGTAGGTCGGCAGAATCGCGCCGCCGCTGTAGCCGAATACCGTATCCACGCCTTGCTCGCTGAGTACGCGCAGGATGATATCGGCGCCGGACATCACTTCGTGTTCGATCGATGTCTCGTCGAGGGTGGCGGGGGCTTGCATGGGGCTTCTGCGTTTGCGGGTCACGGCGGGCTCACTTCAAAAACTGCGGAATGTCTCGCAGAGTATGCCGAGCTTTGTGTCTGGGCAGGGATCAGGATGGCACGCTTGCAGGCCAAAAAGATGCTCGTTCTGGCCACTACGTCTTGCACTTGCGTCTGGCTAATTTTCCTAACAAGTTGGCCCGATTGGACGCTCAGTTCAAGCGCGAAAAAATCGCCCGCATCGTAAAGTCAATTCACGTAAATCGATCTCGAAGGTAGCAAGGGAAATTCATGCTCACGGGCCCTCCACTCACCAGCAACGTTGACACGCCAGCGCCACCCCAGGCGTCCGTTGCACCCGCGGCGCCCGCATTCACGTTGCGCCTCGCCACTGGGTTGATCGGCGTGCTGCTCGCATCGATGCTCGCGATCCTCAACGAGCAGGTGACCGCACTCGCGCTGGCCGATATTCGCGGCGCGTTCCTGATCGGCCGTGACGATGGCACGTGGCTGACTGCATTGTTCGAGGCCGCCAACGTGGCGACCATGGCGTTCGCGCCGTGGTTCGGCATCACGTTCACGCTCAAGCGATTCACCGTCGGCGCGGTGATCGCCACCATGTTGTTCGGCGTGCTGTGCCCTTTTGCGCCGAACCTGACCAGTCTCTACGTGCTGCGCGTGTTGCAGGGGATCTCCGGTGGTTGCCTGCCGCCGATGTTGATCGTCGTGGCGCTGCGCTATCTGCCGCCGAAGGTGAAGCTGTACGGCCTGGCCGGTTACGCGATGACCGCGACCTTCGGTCCGGCGCTCGGCACGCCCCTGGCGGCACTGTGGACCGAGTATGTCAGCTGGAAGATGGCGTTCTGGCAGATCGTCCCGCTTGGGCTGCTGGCCTGTGCGGCGACGCAATGGGGGCTGCCCGAAGATCAGCCGCGCCTCGAACGGCTACGGGCGTTCAACTGGATGGGCTTCCTGACCGGGGCCCCCGCGCTTGTGATGCTGGTCATCGGCCTGCTGCAGGGCGATCGCCTCGACTGGTTCGAGTCGGACTTTATCTCGCTGATGCTGATCGGCGGCATGGCGTTGCTTGTGGTGTTTCTGCTGAACGAATGGTTTCAGCCGGTGCCGTTCTTCAAACTGCAACTACTGGCGCGCCGCAACTTCGCGCACGGCCTGACCACGCTCGCGGGCGCGGTGATCCTGCTCGTGGGCGTGGCCGCCATCCCGGGCCAGTTTCTTGCGCAGGTCCATGGCTACCGTCCTTTGCAGACCACGCCGCTGTCGCTGCTGGTTGCGGGGCCGCTGCTGATCACGCTGCCATTGACGGCCGCGCTGCTCAATCTGAAGAAAGCCGACCATCGCTGGGTGATGGCGATCGGGCTCATGCTCATGATCGCCACGTGCCTGCTGGGCAGCTTCATGACCTCCGAATGGATTCGCGACAACTTCTATACGTTGCAGGCGCTGCAGATCCTGGCGCAACCAATGGTCATCGTGGCGATCCTGATGGGCGTGACCACGGGACTGCCGCCGACTGAAGGGCCGTTCGCTTCGGCCATGTTCAATTCGCTCAAGGGCTTCGCGGGTGTGGCGGCGACCAGCCTGCTCGAAGGCCTCGGCACCGCGCGCGAGCACTTCCACTCGCACATGCTGGTGGATCAGCTCGGCAATCAAGGTGTGGCCGTCGGGGATCGCTACGACACGCCCGCCGCGCTGGCCCAGCTTGCCCATCGTGTTCACGAGCAAGCCCTGGTGCTGACCTCCGCTGATCTGTATCGCGTCATGGCCTGCATTGCCGTTGCGTTGCTGATTCTCGTATCGCTGCTGCCCGTGCGCATCTATCCGCCCTGGTGCACGACGCCGCCATCTTCCAAAAATTAAGGGACGTTTTCATGTCAACCGCTACTCGCCCCCCTCTCAACATCGCTCCTCTCAAGGTTGTTCGTATCGTTGCGGCGCTCGTCATCCTTGGCATTCTCGTGTGGGCCTGCGTGAAGCTGCTGGGCAAGCCCGGTACCGAATCCACCAACGATGCGTATGTCGTGGCCGACTTTACGCTCGTGGCGCCACGCGTGCCCGGGCAGATTCTCGAGGTGCATATCGAGGACAACCAGTGGGTCAAGCCCGGCGATCTGCTGGTACGCATCGACGACCGCGACTTCAAGGCGGCGCTGCAAAGCGCGCAGGCCGACGTGGTGGCGGCGCAGGCCTCCGTGGCGAACTACGAAGCGGAGATCGCGCGCCAGCCGTCGTTGATCGAGCAGGCCCGTGCGCGCCTGCGCGCCGATGACGCATCGATCGAATTCGCACGTGCCAATGCCGCGCGTTACCGCAATCTGTCGGAAGCGGGTGCTGGCACCACGCAGGAGCAGCAACGCTCGAGCAGCGCGCTGGCGGAGTTGCTCGCGCAGCAGGCGCAGAATCGCGCCGTGCTGAGCACCACGGAGCAGAACCTGCCCGTGCTGCGCACCCAGCGCGACAAGGCCGCCGGTGCGCTGGCGCGCGCGGAGGCCGTGCAGGAGCAGGCCAAGCTCAATCTGTCGTACACCGAAATCCGCGCGCCGATCGCCGGCAAGATCGGTCGCCGCTCGGTGCGCGTCGGTGCGTATGTCACGGCGGGCACGCCGCTGGCGGCCATCGTGCCGATCTCGGACGCATACGTTGTGGCGAACTTCCAGGAAAACCAGATCGCGAACATGTCTCCCGGCGACAAGGTGAGCATCAAGGTGGACAGCTTTCCGGGTACCGAGATCCATGGTCACGTCGATAGCCTTGCGCCGGCCACCGGCGTGAGCTTCGCACCGATCGCGCCGGATAACGCCACGGGCAATTTCACCAAGATCGTTCAACGTGTGCCGGTGAAGATCACGATCGATCGCGGCCAGAAGGCCACGCTGGAGCTGAGCGTGGGCCTGTCCGTGGATGCGACGGTGGACCTCGGCTCCCACAGCGGCAATCAGAAACTGGCGGGAGGTGGAAAATGAGCACGGCAAACCTTGCCTCGCGTCCCTTGGGGGCGTGGTTGGCGGCGTTGACGTTGTGCGCGCTGGCAGGCTGCGCCGTCGGGCCCGACTTCCAGCGGCCCGAGTCGTCCACGCCAGAGGTGTTCAAGCGCACCGAAGCGGCCCAGGCACCGAGCCGGGCGGTGGAGGCCGAGTTCAAGGCCGAGTGGTGGACACTGTTCAACGATCCGGTCCTGAACGCGCTGGAGGCGCGTCTGGTCGAGTCGAACCTTGATCTTGCCGCGGCGTCGGCACGCCTCGTGCAGAGCCGCGCCGCACTGAAGATCGCAGGCGCCGCGCAGTTTCCCAAGGTCGACGCGGCCGGATCGTACTATCGCGAGCGTGGCAGCCCCAACGGCATCCTGTCGCTGCTGGGCAATCCTCCGGTCGGCACCCAGTCGCAGTCCGCATCGGGCGATTCGCCGTTCGCGGTGGCGCCGCTACCGGGCGAGAAGAGCTCGCCGCCCTATGACCTGTGGCAGTTTGGCTTCGATGCCTCATGGGAACTTGATATCTGGGGGCGGGTACGTCGTACTGTGGAAGCCGCGTCGGCGCTGACGGCAGCGTCCTACGAGGATCGCAATGCCGTCCTCCTGTCCGTACGCGCGGAACTCGCCAAGGACTATGTGGACTTGCGCGATACCCAGTCGTTGCTGGACATTGCGAAGCAAAACCTCAAGATCGCGCGCGATAGCGAGACCCTCACGCAGGTGCGCCAGCGCGAGGGCGTGATTACGGACCTCGACGTGGCCAATGCTTCGGCACAGGTGGCGACGATCGAAAGCCTGATCCCCACGCTGGAAGCGCGCGCCGATGCCGAGATCAATGCGATCGGCCTGCTGCTGGCGCAGGAGCCCGGCGCGTTGCGCGAGACGCTGGCCGAGGGCGAACTGCCGTCGCTGCCCGCCAAACTGCCGATCGGCTTCTCGTCCGAGTTGCTGCAACGGCGGCCCGATATCCGCCGCGCGGAAGCACAGTTGCATGCGGCCACTGCCTCGATCGGCATGGCCAAGGCCGACTTCTATCCGCGCATCCAGCTGAACGGCAGTGCGGGCTTCCAGAGCCTTCAGTTGTCGAGTCTGGCCGACTGGGCCTCGCGGCAGTTTGTGGTCGGGCCGTCGATCACGCTGCCGATCTTCGAAGGCGGACGCCTGACGGGCACGCTGCGTCTGCGCGAAGCGCAACAGCAGGAGGCGGCAATCGTCTACAGGCAGACGGTGCTCAGGGCATGGAGCGAGGTCGATGACGCCCTGGTCGTGTACGACGCCGAACAACGCCGCCGCGACCGGCTTGCCGCAGTGGTCAGCTTCAACCAGAAAGCGCTGACGGTGGCGCAGCAGCGCTACAAGGCCGGTGCGGTCGACTTTCTCGAGGTGCTCAATGTCCAGAAGCAACTGTTGCAGGCGCAGAGCAGTCTCGAGCAGAGCCGCGCGGCGACGGCGGCCAATCTGATCGGCCTGTGCAAGGCGCTGGGCGGTGGGTGGGAGACGGTGTACGCGAAGCTCGAGGACTAAGTACGCGTTTTGGGCCACGGTGGCCCAAAACAGCGATGGTTGTTGTCGGATGGCAAGAAGTGCCGTGATTGATATCGCGGCGCCACTTCTATACTCGCGTCGTGCACCGGGTAGAGGGGAGGCCGCGGTGTCAATCCCATGACAACACCATATGCAAACACTGCAAGACACCGCTCAATCAAGGGACCAGCACGAGATCTCGATCCGGCATCTGCCAGTCAATCTGTTCGCTTCCGTCATGGGGATTTCGGGGCTCGCGCTGGCGTGGCGGGTCGCCGCGCATCAGTACGGTGTCGGCGCGCTCGTCTCCGACTTCGCCAGTTCGCTGGCGATCGGGCTGTTCGTGATCCTGGCCGTGTCGTATCTGTGCAAGGCGATCCGCTATCCGCAGGCGGTGCTCGGTGAGTTTCGTCATCCCATTGCGGGCAACTTCTTTGGCACGGTGCCGATTGCCGTGCTGCTGATCTCGTCGCTGATCGCGCCGGTGGCACCGGTGTTGGCGGAAGTCGTCTGGACCGTCGGTTCGATTGCCACGATCGTGCTGGCGTTCACGATCTTCAGCCGGCTGGTGAAAGGGGAGATCGATGCCGGCCATGCGTTGCCCGCATGGCTTATCCCCGGTGTGGCGACGCTGGATATCGCGGTGGCAGGCGGCACGCTGCCGATGGAATGGGCGCGCGAGCTCAATATCTTCTCGCTGGCGATTGGCACCATCATTGCGCTGGTGTTCTTCACCATGATCGTGTCGCGGCTGATCCATCACGACAAGTTGCCCAGCAATATGGTGCCATCGCTGATGATCATGATCGCGCCGTTCGAGGTCGGTTTTCTGGCCTATACGAACTTCACGCGGGAAATCGACGCGTTTGCGGCGGTGCTGTTCTACTTCGGACTGTTCCTGTTCCTGGCGCTGTTCGGCAAGGTCTTTCGGCGCAGCATTCCATTTACGGCGGGTTGGTGGGGTGTGAGTTTCCCGGTGGCCGCGCTGACCAACGCCGCGCTGAAGTACGCCGAGGCGACCAAGGTGTGGCCCCTCGCGGTGCTCGCTCTCGTGCTGCTTGCGTTCCTGACCGTGGTAATCGTGGTGCTGCTGGTCAGGACCATCCGCTCGCTGACGAATGGCCAGCTGCTGTCGGGACGCTGAGGGACGTTGAGGGAGCGAGGGGCTTAGCGCTTCGGCGTGGTCGTCAGACGCAGCATCGCGGCGCCTTGCTCGTCCAGGCGCGGCGCATGCTGCGGGTGCGGCTCCACCAGTTCCTGCAGGCGCTGGTTCTCGTGCAGCAGTCGCAGCCGAAAATCCTTCGGCGTAATGTCGAGGCGCCGCGTGAAGATCATGCGCATATGCGTGGAACTGTGGAAGCCGCTGCGGAACGCGACGGTCTTCAGCGGAATGTCGGTCTGCTCGAGCAGCTTCTTGGCAAAATCGACGCGCACCTGCTCGACAAAGACCGACGGGGAGACCTTGGCGTGCTTGGCAAAGGTGCGGCTGAACGTGCGGCGGCTCACGCCGACGGCGTCGGCCAGTTCCTCGATCGAGAACGCGTCGGCGATATGGTCGTTGACGTAGCGCAGCGCCTTGCTGACCACCGAGTCTTCCTGCGGGCCCACCGCGAGGTACGGGCTGTATTGCGACTGACCCCCATCGCGGCGGATATAGACGATCAGACGCTTGGCCACCTTGATGGCCAGCGCATGACCGTGGTCCTCCGCAATTAACGCAAGGCAGAGGTCGAGCGCTGCCGCGACGCCGCCGCACGTAAAGACGTTGTCATCGCGCACGAAGATGCGATCCGGCCGGACGTGCGTGCGGGGGAAGTGTTCCTGCAGGCGTTTGGTTTCGGTCCAGTGCGTGGTGACTTCACGGCCATCGAGCACGCCCGCATGGGCGAGCAGGAAGACGCCATTGCAGATGCCGGCAAAGCGGCGGCTCGTGGTTGTCTTGTCGCGCAGCCAGGCAACAAAGGTCGGATCGGGTTGCATGGCCGGCGTGCGCGGCCCGCCCGCCACCAGCAGCAGATCGCATTGCTCGGCGTAATGCGTGTAGTCCATCGCGACGCCCAGCGTCATCCCGTTGGAGCACGTGACGCCGTCGGAGCGCACGCCCACGATCGAGATCTCGTAGCGCTTGCTCGCAGGCAGGAACGCATTGGCCTCGGAGAACACGTCCATGGGGCCGGCGACGTCCAGGGCCTGAACGCCGTCAAATACAACAACAGCTAGCTTCATCTGGGATGCACTACTTCAGGGGCGCGATATTCGAGAATATCAGATGTTGCCATTGAAGCAGCCTGTTGCGGCGCATCAGCGGAACGGTTGATCGGCATGCTGTGTGTCTTCCGTCGCATGACGGAATGCGCGATAGGCTTCCACCAGTTCGAGCAGGCTGAAGCCGAGGTTGCGGCCGCTCGGATTGGGCAGGACCCAGACCCGGGACGGTCCAAGCCGGGCGGCCTGCGGGCCCCAGTCGATCGTGCGTTGATGGGAGAGCGAGGTATAGGCGGCCTTGCCGAGAAACGCGATATAGGCGGGCCTGAACTGTTCGAGCCGCGCTACCAGTGACGCCGCGCTCCCGGTGTACTCGTGCGTCGACAACTCGGCCGCGCTCGCGGTGGGACGGCTGACGACCGTGGTCAACCCATAGCCGTAGTCGAGCAGGCGATGCCCTTCGGACGGAGAGAGTCGGTGGTCCGTGAAGCCGGCAAGGTGCATGGTCTGCCAGAACCGGTTGCCATTGCCCTCGAAATGAAAGCCGGTTGCCGCAGCGCGCAGGCCGGGATTCAACCCGCAGAAGACGCCGATCAGTCCCGGCCTCAGCAAATCCTCCAACCCTGTCACTTGTCTGTCCTGTCATTTGCCGGCGCGTCGATGCCTCACGGCGTGACTATAAAGAAGTCCGCCGCTGTGCGGTGTACGAGAGACCTTCAATGCCGGCCAAAATCGTTCGATTTCGGGCCACGCCGATGAGGACGATGCCAACGCATAGCCGGTTCAGGCCAACTTGTTGCCGTTAGCGGCGATGTGCATTTCAGCAGGAAAACCGCGACCTAGAATCAACGCGTAGGTTTTCTTCTGGAGACGCAAATGTCGGCAGTTCCGAATGAAGTCATGAAGTACATCCCCGACGCGCAGGGCGACGACGATCCCGGCGAGACCGCCGAGTGGCTCGATGCCTTGAATGGGGTCATCGCGAACGTGGGCTCGCAGCGTGCGCATTATCTGATCCAGAAGCAAATCGAATTCACCCGCATCAACGCCGAGCATGCGCCATTCTCGTACGACACGCCGTACGTCAATACCATTCCGGTCGGCATGCAGCCCGTCATGCCCGGCGATCAGGCCATTGAACATACGATCCGCTCGTATATGCGATGGAACGCGGTGGCAATGGTGCTACGCGCCGGGCGCGAGACCAATGTCGGTGGCCATATCGCATCGTTCGCCTCGGCGGCCACGCTTTACGACGTTGGCTTCAACCACTTCTGGCATGGCGCGACCGCCGCGCACGGCGGCGATCTGGTGTTCTTTCAGGGGCATTCGTCGCCAGGCATCTATGCGCGCGCGTTCCTCGAAGGCCGGCTGTCGACCGCGCAGCTCGACAACTTCCGCCAGGAGACTGGCGGTGGCGGCATTCCGTCGTATCCGCACCCATGGCTGATGCCGGACTTCTGGCAGTTCCCGACCGTATCGATGGGGCTTGGTCCGATCATGGCCATCTATCAGGCGCGGTTCATGAAGTACATGCAGGCGCGCGGCATCGCCGTGACCGAAGGCCGCAAGGTGTGGGCCTTCCTCGGTGACGGCGAGATGGACGAGCCCGAATCGCTCGGCGCCATCGGCATGGCCGGCCGCGAGCGCCTGGACAACCTGATCTTCGTGATCAACTGCAATCTGCAACGGCTGGATGGGCCAGTGCGTGGCAACGGCAAGATCATTCAGGAGCTGGAGCATCTGTTCGGCGGCGCCGGCTGGAATGTGGTCAAGCTGGTATGGGGCAGCCGCTGGGATGCCTTGCTGGCGCGCGACCACGATGGCGCATTGATGCGCCGCATGATGGAAGTGGTCGACGGCGAGTATCAGACCTACAAGTCGAAGTCCGGTGCCTACGTGCGCGAGAAGTTCTTCAATACGCCGCAACTGAAGCAGATGGTCGCCGACTGGACCGACGACGAGATCTGGCAGTTGAACCGTGGCGGCCACGATCCGCACAAGATTCATGCGGCCTATGCCAAGGCCACCACGTCCAACGGTCGACCGACCGTGATCCTGGCCAAGACCATCAAGGGCTATGGCATGGGCGAGGCGGGGCAGGGCCTGAACAACACGCATCAGCAGAAGAAGATGCAAGTAGAGCAACTGAAGAAGTTTCGCGATCAGTTCCGCCTGCCACTCTCGGACGAGGCGTTGTCCGAGGTTCCATATCTGTCGTTCGAGGAAGGTTCGAAGGAGCGCGAGTATCTGCACGCGCGGCGCGAGGCGCTCGGCGGCTACGTGCCATCGCGGCGCCAGAAGGCCGAATCGCTGCCGACGCCGCCGTTGAGCGCGTTCGACGCGCTGCTCAAGGGCACCGGCGAAGGCCGCAAGATGTCCACGACCATGGCGTTCGTGCGCTTTCTCAGCGTGCTGCTCAAGGACAAGGCGCTTGGCAAGCGGATCGTGCCGATCGTGCCGGACGAATCGCGCACGTTCGGCATGGAGGGCTTGTTCCGGCAGATCGGCATCTGGAATCAGGATGGCCAGCGCTACGAACCCGAGGATTCCGGCCAGTTGATGTTCTACCGCGAGTCGGAAAGCGGCCAGATCCTGCAGGAAGGCATCAACGAGGCTGGCGGCATGTCCGACTGGATCGCCGCGGCTACCGCGTACTCGGCGCACGGCGAAGTCATGATCCCGTTCTTCGTCTTCTACTCGATGTTCGGCTTCCAGCGCGTGGGCGATCTGGCCTGGGCCGCCGGCGATATGCGCTCGCGCGGCTTCCTGCTGGGCGGCACGGCCGGCCGCACCACGCTCAATGGCGAGGGTCTGCAGCACCAGGACGGCCATTCGCTATTGCAGGCTTCGACGGTACCGAACTGCATCAGCTATGACCCGACCTTTGCCTACGAGCTCGCGGTGATCATGCAGGATGGATTGCATCGTATGGTGACGGAGCAGGAGGATGTCTTCTATTACGTCACGTTGATGAACGAAAACTACGAACAGCCGCCGATGCCGCAGGACCCGGGGGTGGCCGAGGACATCGTGCGCGGCATGTACGCGTTCCGCCGTTCGACGGCCGACGCTGCGCTACCGCGCGTGCAACTGATGGGCGCGGGCACCATCTTCAACGAGGTGATTGCCGCGGCCGAACTGCTCGAGCGCGACTGGGGTGTGGCCGCCGACCTGTGGAGCGTGCCGGGCATTACCGAACTCGCGCGCGAAGGGCACGCCGTCCAGCGCTGGAACCTGCTGCATCCCACCGAGCCGCAACGCGTCTCGCATCTCGAGCGCCTGCTGCAAGGAGCGCCCGGCCCCGTCATTGCCTCCACCGACTATGTCAGGGCGCTGACCGAGCAACTGCGGCCTTTCGTGCGGCAGCGCTTCGTCGTGCTGGGCACCGACGGCTTCGGCCGCTCCGACACGCGCGAGAAGCTGCGCGATTTCTTCGAAATCGACCGGTATTGGATCACGGTCAGCGCGCTCAAGGCGCTCGCGGACGAGGGCACCATCGATGCGAAGGTGGTGGCGGATGCGTTGCGGCAATACGCGTTCGATCTGGACAAGCCGAACCCGGCAAAGGTGTAAGTTGGCGCAGGAACGATTGGCCAGAAATCGCAAGCAGATGGCCGCTAATGGTCACAGCAATTCACGCGAGCGATAGCTGGCCAACCTAGACTTCAATCAAGATGAAGTCAGGACAAGGTTGGCATCATGATTGAAGAAGGTAATACCTCATTCTTGTTTGGCGGCAACGCTCCTTATGTCGAGGAGCAATACGAGGCGTATCTGACGGATCCGTCTTCGGTATCGGAACCCTGGCGCGACTACTTCAATGCGCTGCAGCGCGCGCCGGCCGTGGATGGCTCGAATGCCGGTGATGTCGCGCATGCCCCGGTGCTGTCGCGCTTTCTGGCATTGGCCAAGCAATCTGGTGCCAGGGCCGGCGGGGCGTCTAACGGTCCGAAGACCGTGCGCAAGCAGCTGGCGGTGCAGGCCATGATCCTCGCCTATCGCATGGTGGGCACGCGCAACGCGAATCTCGACCCACTGCGCTGGACACCGGCGCTGCCGGTACCCGACCTGAGTCCGGCGTTCTACGGTCTGACGGCGTCGGACATGAAAGCCACATTCGATGTGTCTGGCACCGGCTTCGCGGCAGATGAGTTGCCGCTGGATGCGCTCGTCGACGCATTGAAGGACACATACTGCGGCACGCTGGGCGCCGAGTACATGTACCTGACCGATCCGCATCAACGCGACTGGTGGCAGACGCGGCTCGAGTCGACGCGCGCGAAGGCGACGCTCGATGACGGCGACAAGCGCCATATCCTCGAACAACTGACCGCCGCCGAAGGGCTGGAGAAGTACCTCCACGCTCGCTATGTAGGGCAGAAGCGCTTTTCACTGGAAGGTGGCGAGTCGCTGATCGTCATGCTGGACGAACTGATTGGCTACGGTGCCACGCGAGGTGTGAAGACTTCGGTGCTCGGCATGGCCCATCGTGGACGGCTGAACGTCATGGTGAATATCGTCGGCAAGTCGCCTGCGGCGCTGTTCGACGAGTTCGAAGGCAAGACCGCGAATCTGCTGCCGGCTGGCGACGTCAAGTACCACAAGGGCCATACCGGTATGCGGCAGACCCCGTCCGGTCCGGTCGAAGTGACCATCGCGTTCAACCCGTCGCATCTGGAGATCGTCAACCCAGTGGTGCAGGGCATTGCGCGCGGCCGCGCGGAAGCGCTGGGACTGCCCGACAGCGCGGTGCTGCCCGTGGAGATCCATGGCGACTCGTCGATCTCGGGGCAGGGCGTGGTGATGGAGACCATGAACATGTCCGGCACGCGCGCCTATGGCACGGGCGGGACCATCCATATCGTCGTCAACAACCAGGTGGGCTTTACGACTTCGGACCCGCGCGATACGCGGTCGTCGTTCTATTGCACCGATATCGCCAAGATGATCGAGGCGCCGGTGCTGCATGTGAATGGCGACGACCCCGAGGCCGTGATCGCGGCCACGCGCCTGGCGATCGACTTCCGCGCGACGTTCCACAAGAGCGTGGTCATCGAATTGCTCTGCTTCCGCCGGCATGGCCATCAGGAGCAGGACACGCCGAATATCACGCAGCCGCTGATGTATCGCTCCATCGCGGGGCATCCCGGCGTGCGGGCGTTGTATGCCGCCAAGCTCGTCGATGAGAAGCTGGTGACCGCCGAGGACGTGGAGCACTACACGCGCGCCTACCGCGATCGCCTGGAGCACGCCGAGCCGGCCGACGATGCGAGTGCGGACGCGGCGTTCGCCATGAAGAAGACGGCGGCCGCGGTGCCACAGGTGTCCATGGATGATCTGCAGGCGCTGGCGCGCCGGATCACCGAAGTGCCAGCGGGCTTTACGTTGCATCCGCTGGTCGAGAAGGTGGTTGCCGCACGGCGCGAGATGGCGGAAGGCAAGCGCGCGCTCGACTGGGGCATGGCCGAGCATCTGGCATTCGCGTCGCTGCTGTCGTCGGGCACCAGCGTGCGCCTGAGCGGACAGGACAGCGAGCGCGGCACCTTCAGTCATCGTCATGCGGTGTTCCACGATCAGCAGCGCGTGGCGCGCGGCCAGGGTGTGCATGTGCCGCTGGCAGGCGTTACCGCGAATGGGGCGAAGCTCTCGATCGCCAACTCGATTCTCTCCGAAGCTGCCGTGCTTGCCTTCGAATACGGCTACTCGCTGGTCCGTAAGGATTCGCTGGTGTTGTGGGAGGCGCAGTTCGGCGACTTCGCCAACGGTGCGCAGGTGGTCATCGACAATTTCCTGTCGGCCGGCGCGGTCAAGTGGGGCCAGCATAGCGGCGTCACGCTGCTGCTGCCGCACGGTCAGGAAGGCCAGGGGTCCGAGCACGCGTCGGCGCGGCTCGAGCGCTATCTGCAGCTCTGCGCCGAGCACAACCTGCGCGTGGTCCAGCCGACCACGCCAGCGCAGATCTTTCATCTGCTGCGCGAGCAGGCCACGGGCAAGGATCGGGTGCCACTGGTGGTGATGACGCCAAAGTCGTTGCTGCGGCATCCGGAAGCGACCAGCAGTCTCGATATGCTGGTGCACGGCAAGTTCGAGGCCGTGCTGACCGAGCCGCGCACGGCGGAGCAGGCCGCGCGCGTCGAGCGGTTGATTCTCGCCACGGGCAAGGTCTATTACGAGCTGCTTGCGCGCCGCAAGGCGCTGGGCAAGGACGATATCGCGTTGATGCGCGTGGAGCAGCTTTATCCGTTCCCGGCGCAGCAGATTGCCGCGGAGCTCGCACGCTATCCGCATCTGACGGAAGTCGTCTGGTGTCAGGAAGAGTCGCGTAACCAGGGCGCCTGGACCTTTGTGGTCGAGAAGCTTTGGGAACTAGTCAAGACACCTGCCACGCTGCGCTATGTAGGCCCGCCCGAGAATGCCTCGACCGCGCCGGGATATCCGTCGATGCACGTCGAGCGTCAGCGGCAATTCCTGGCTGCGGCGCTGGAGTCGTAATGGGCAAGAGACCACCAGTGGATACCGCCGAAAGTGGCGGCGAGCGTGGCGACGAGAGTTGCGACGAGGCATCTCTCGCCGCGCGGACGCTCAAGGTGGTCGGTGACAGCTGGACGTTGATGCTGGTCGAGGAAGCACTGGCTGGAACGCGCCGGTTCGGCGCGTTCCAGAAGAACCTCGGCGTGGCCACCAACATCCTGAGCGCGCGGCTGCGCGTGCTGGTCGACCACGGCATTCTTGAGATGCGTGCCTGTGCGGACCGCAGCGACTGGCGCGAGTATCACCTGACCGACAAGGGCAGGCAGCTCGGACCCGTGATCGCAGCCATGCGGCAATGGGTCGGCGAGCACGTGGCGCGCCCCTCCTGAAGTTTCCCCTCCGAATCCGCGCAACTTCATCACGTCACCACGTCATCAGGCGATGGCGCTGGGCGGGCTTTACCTATTTCCAACAACAAGGAGAATATCGTGACTACCCCATCCGCTCCGGCCGATAGTCCTCACGCACCCGCGGTGGCATCGCGAGGCAAGATCCTCATGATGGCCATCATTGCTGGCGCGGTCATCACCAATATCTATTGCACGCAACCGATTCTGCCGCTGATTGCGACGGGGCTGCGCATCGATGTGACGATGGTGGATCTTGTCGCGGGCGCCGCATTGCTGGGCTTCTCGACGGGACTGGCGCTGCTGCTGCCGCTCGGCGATCGTTTCGATCGCCGCAAGCTCGTACTCACCCAGATCGCACTCGCGTTCGTGTTCGCTATCCTGGCCGCGCTGTCGCCCGGTGTCTGGGCACTGATCGGCGCCTCGTTTGGTCTTGGCATCGTGAGTTGCGTGCCTCAGCAACTGGTGCCGTTCGCGGCCGTCATGTCGCGTCCGCAGGAACGGGGTCGTTCGGTCGGCACGGTCGTCAGCGGCATCATGGTCGGTATTCTGCTTGGCCGCACGATCGCCGGCGTGGTGGGTGCGGCGTATGGCTGGCGCGCGGTGTATGGGATGGAAGCGGCGTTCATGATCCCGGTGTGGATCGCCGCCGCGATGCTGCTGCCGCGCGGCGTGCCGTCGACGAACCTGTCGTATGGCCGGCTGCTGGCCTCGCTCTGGCCGCTCGCGCGCGACAATCGTCCGATTCGGGAGTCGATGATCATTCAGGCGCTGCTGTGGGCGTGCTTCAACGCGTTCTGGGTCAACCTCGCCGCGTTGCTCGTCAGCGGGCCGTGGCATCTCGGCAGCGCATGGGCGGGTGCCTTCGGCATCATCGGTGCGGCGGGCGCGCTGGCGGCGTCGCTGGGCGGCCGCGCGGCGGACCGGCTCGGTTCCCGTCGGGTGATTGGTGCCAGCATCGGCATCGTGATCCTGTCGTTCGTGATCCTGGCAGGCGCGGACTGGTCGCTGGTGGCATTGATCGTTGGTGTGATCGTGCTCGACATCGGCGTGCAATCCGGGCTGGTCTCCAATCAGACCCGCGCGTTCGCGGTCGATCCCAAGGCGCAGGGCCGTATCAACAGCCTGTACATGACGGCGACGTTCTTCGGCGGCGCGGTCGGCACCGCGGTCAGCGGCTGGATCATGAGCCAGTACGGCTGGACCGGCATCGTGGCCTTCGGCATCGCACTCGGCCTGCTGGCGGCGGTGCTGCACTGGGCTGGCGGCAGGAAGTCGAATCTGCGCGTACCGGGCGGTGATCTTTCGGCGAGCTGAAATGGAGAACGGGCACCTTCAACCGCAAGGTGCCCGCCTGGAAAGTGTCGAAGCCCTCCACGCATGGAGGGCGTGTCGTTTAGAAGCGGTGCCGCACCCCCATCACCACGCCGAGCTGATCCTTGCCCGGCTGCACGTTGTAGACCGCGGTAGTACCGCTGCCGCTGTTGAAGCCATTCACGCCCAGTTGCGAGTTCTGCTTGTTCATCGAGTAGGACACCGACGCGTAGACGTCGGTGCGCTTGGAGAACGCATAGTCGCCGGTCAGCAGGAATTGCCACGGATCCGAACCGGTCTGCCGGAAGTCCTGATAGTAGGCAGCACCGGTCAGCGAGAACGCCGGGGTCATCCGGTAGACCGCGCCGAGCCAATAGAGATTGGAACCCGCATCGGCGGCCTGCGCACCCGGCAGTCTTGCGCCGTCATACGCCTTGGCCATGCGATACCCCGCGAACGTCTTGAGGTTGCCCACGGTGTAGCTGCCGGCCACCCCGATACGGCGCAGCACCGGTGCCTGATTCGTCGCGGTGCCAACGTGAAGGTCGTCATAGGTCACGCCTACCGAGACCGGGCCGGACGCATAGTTGATGAAGGTGCCGAACTCGCGTCCGAACACATTGCTGCCCGCCACCTCGTTGCCGTTGGACTGGAACGAGTAGAACGCCTGCGCGTTGATCGGGCCGAACTGGCCGACATACTTGAGGGCGTTGTCCGCACGCGAGCCGAACTCCGGTGCAATGGCCAGAATGCCGTAGTGGTCGGCAATCACGGTCGGATCATAGGCACTGCCGAACTCGCGAATCGAGGTTTGCTGGCGACCGAGGAACAGGCTGCCGTACTTGCTCTCCAACCCTACGTTCGCCTCGCGGCCAAACAGACGGTTCGACTGGCCCGAGTTGCCCGTGTCGATATCGAAGCCGCTCTCCAGGCGAAAGATCGCCTTGAGGCCGCCGCCGAGGTCCTCCACGCCGCGCAGACCCCAGCGCGATCCCGACTGATTGCCCGACGTGACACGCGCCAGGCCGTTGCCGTTCTTCCCGGCGTTGGTGAGATATTCAATCCCGGCATCAGCCACTCCATACAGCGTCACGTTCGACTGCGCATACGCGACATTGGCCAACATGGAAGCGGCGGCTACCGCTAATACCTTCTTCATTACATCTCCAGATGATTGTTGTAAAACTACTTTAAAAACCGAGTTAAATGATAGAGACGCCGCACTCCATGAATTGCGGCAATTGCATGGTTATTGGGCCAACATCTGTCCGACACTGGCCATGACGGGCGCGAGGGTCTCGTTTGCTCGTAGAATTTGATTCGAGGCAAGCCGCGCTTGCGCGCCAGAGGGGAGATATCTTGAACACGAAGAAACTGGATGAATTTGCCGACTGGGGCGATTGGGAAAATTTCTGCCGAGTGGTGGAGGCCGGCAGCTTCACCGCAGCCGGGGATATCGCGGGCATTCCAAAGCAATCGATCAGCTTCTCGATTGCGCGGCTGGAGGCACGGCTTGGTAATCGGCTACTCGATCGCAGCACGCGCAGGGTTCGCGTGACGGATATCGGTCAGACGTTCTACGCACGCATCGCGCCACTGCTGAACGATCTGCGCGAAGCGGACAACGACGCCAAATCGACGCAGCAACAGGTCTCGGGCACATTGCGTGTGGCGGCGCCGTATGAGACCGGTTGGCTGCATCTCGCGCCAGCGCTCGTTCGATTGCTGAAGGCGCATCCGGCGCTGAAGGTGGAAGTGGACGATACAAGGAAGATTCCCGATCTGATCGAGCAGCGTTACGACATCGCATTCGTCAAGACCGATACGAGGCTGCCGGACAGTTCAATGGTGAGCAAGCATGTGGTCGCGATGGAGCGTGGGTTCTATGCCGCGCCGGAGCTGATCGCCGAGCGTGGCCTGCCGCGCACGCTGCAGGAGATCGCGTCGTGGCCGATGATCGTGGACCCCGACGACAGCGAGTGGGAGCTGCTCGATGGCGACCGCGAAGTGGGCCGTATCTCTCTGTGCCCGTGTATCCGCACGCCGAACGTCGAGCTGCGCGTGCGCGCGGCGATCGCGGGCCTGGGTGTAATAAGAATGCTGCCGGCCTATATCAAGGACGATATTCGGCGCGGCGAGCTGATCAGATTGTTTCCACATCAATATTCGTCTCCGCTGGAGGTCTATGCGCTGACGCCAGCGCGCAGACTGGTCCCGCCGAAGGTGCGCGCGTTACTCGATGCGTTCGAGGATCCGGCGAAAATCGATAGCTGAAGAGCGATCGCTGAAGAGCCTCAGCGATCGCAGGCGGGCTTATGCGCCTTCCGTGTACGGATCGCGCGGCTCGTTGACAGCGCGGCTTGCGCTGGCATTGATTGCGGATTGCGTGGCGGCCTTGCCGATGCTGCCATCGAGGCGCGCATGATCGGAGACGACTTGCGAGGCGCCGGCGGTCGAGACGAGCGCGGCCATGCCAACACTCACGAGTACTGCATTAAAGAAAATCTTCATGATGAATTCCCTGAAATTGATTGGAATTGCGGCAATGCCCGCACAGCTAATGTAGGGGTCGTCGAGGTGCCGAACAACAACGCACCGTAGACACACTGTCGCTGCGCGTGGACAACATTTCGCAAAAAAATCAGGGACGATCGAACGTCTGCCGGTAGGCGAACAGGCCCGGCGTACCGCCGGTCATGATGAATAGCGCGCTGCTGCCTGCGGCAATCGCGCCGCGGCGGATATCGTGCAGCAGACCGGCAAACGCCTTGCCGCTATAGACCGGATCCAGCAGCAGGCCTTCGGTTTGCGCCAGCAGGCGTACCGCCTCGAGCATGCCGTCGGTTGGAATGCCATAACCTTCACCGAGCTGGCTGCCGTCGATGCGCACGGCATCGGCTGCCACCGAGGACTGGAACCGCAGTTGTGCCTGCACCTGCGCGATCAAATCGCGTGTCTTCGTGATTGCCACGTCAAGCGGGCTCAGCACCGTGAACGCCTGGATCCGCTCGGGCTGTGCATTGGCCATGGCGAGGCCGATCGCAAGGCCCGCATGCGTGCCAAAGCTGCCGCTCGGAATCACGATATGCGAGAACGCTTCGCCACGCTGCGCTTCCTGTTCGAGCAATTCCCGCGCACCCGACACGTAGCCGAGCGCGCCGATCGGCGTCGAACCGCCCAGCCCTGCGACGTACGGCTTGTAGCCGAGGGTTCGCAATTCGTTGGCCCGTTCATGTGCGAACGCGAGCGCGTCGGTGCCGCGCGGCACCTCGTGCACGGTCGCGCCGAACAGCTTGTCCAGCAGCACGTTGCCGTTCTGCGTATAGCCGTCGCCGTCATAGCTCACCATTGGTGCCAGCACGAGTTCGCACTTGAGACCCAGACGCGCGCATGCGGCCGCACTGAGGCGCGCGTGGTTCGACTGCAATCCGCCGGTGGTCACGAACGCATCGCAGCCCTGCGCGAGCGCATCGCCAAGCAGATATTCGAGCTTGCGAAGCTTGTTGCCGCCGCCGCCCACGCTCATCAAATCGTCACGCTTGACGTAGAGCGCAACGTCGCTGCGCAGCACCGATTCGAGCCGGTTCAGACGCTGGATGGGTGTGGGTCCGTCGATCAGCCGGACACTGCTGATGGCGTCCAGCGAGTTGAATAGAGCGGTCATGGTCGTTCCTCGGAAAAGCTTTCTCAATGCGCGGGGCGGAAGGCCGCCCCGTTTGGCTTCAGCCGCATGCCACTGGCCAGCGACTTCCACGGCAGATCGGCCGGATCGGCGGCCATCGGTCCCGGTGCCTTGGCCACGAGAATCGCTTCGGCGATCGGTCCAAAGTCGGCGCGGAAATGCACCGAGCTCTTGTTGACGAGGATCTTCATGCGTTCGGGCACGATGCCGGCCATGCGAAACAGGTTGCGATCGTTCATCGACGTCTTGGCGCTCGACACCACCACGCTTACGCCGCCGATGCGCAGGCATGCCGTGGGCCCGACGTCGACCTGCGAGCCGGTCATCATCGGACCCTCGAATATGCAGCGACCATCGGACAGGTGGACCACTTCGAACGCTGCATATAGCGGTGCGTCACCGGCCACGCCTGATTGCCCGCCCAGGGCGCAGGTGATGGTTGCGCCGACGCCCGCTTCATGCGCGAGCCTGGCCACGGCCGGGTCGTAGAGCAGACCTAGCGCCGCATCGACGGCATGGTTGTCGATCAGCGCGCGCAGCATGCCCGTGGTGTTGGAGTCGGCGCCGCCAAACGGGTTGTCCTGGGTGTCGGCGATGACCACGGGGCGACTCGCGCCGGTGGCGATGCGCATCGCTTCGCGTACGGCAACGTCGGGTGCCAGCAGCTCGATCGACCATGCGGCCTCGTCGTCGGCGATCGAGGCATACAGCGCATCGACGGCGCGGCGCGCGGCGCTGGCATCTTCCGCATACCCCCATACGACCGGGCCGCAACCGGGGAAATCGGCGGCGGGAAAGCCCGGTGTGAATGACATCGACGCCATGCCCATGCCGGCCTCCAGCGCGGCGATACGCTCATACACCTGCTGTGCCGGTGCCATCAATGTGCACATCGCATTGACCGGAATCAGAAACGGCAGGCGCCGTGACACGCGCGTCAGCCGCTGTTCCGAGGCAATCTTCGCCAGGAGGCGCGCGCATGCGCGGCCGGTGTCGGCCATATCGACATGTGGATAGGTGCGATAGGCCACCAACCCATCGGCCATTGTCAACATGCGCTCGGTCACGTTGGCGTGGAGGTCCAGCGAGGCGACGATTGGCACCCGCGCGCCCACGATCTCGCGCAACCGCGACAGCAACTCGCCTTCGCCATCGTCGATATGCTCCGCCACCATCGCGCCATGCAGGTCGAGGTAGATCGCATCGGGCGCAAGTTGCACGGCGGCCTCGGTGATCTCGCCCGCGATGCGCTCGTAGGCCTGGCGCGTGACATGTGCGGATGGGCTCGCCGCGGCCCACACCACTGGCAATAACGTATGGCCGAGGGCCAGTGTCTCCGCGATAAAGCCGCCCGCCGGAATGTTGACGTCCTGCAGCGCGAGCATGGCATCGCCACGCGACATCGCGGGAAAGCCTTCGCCGCGCACGAAGTTGTCGTAGTCGGCGCGGCTTGGCGCGAAGGTATTGGTCTCGTGTTGAAAGCCGGCGATCAGTATCCGCATGATGGGTGATGAAGACTCGGTGACAGATTTAAACGGTGGCGGCCGCGCGGCCGGGCTTGTTGGCCAGCAGCGCGGCCGCGCCGCACACCAGCAGCACGACCATCGGTGCCAGGCTCAGCGACAGGCTGCCGGTGGCGCCCTTGACCCAGCCGATCAGCGTCGGGCTCAGGAAGCCGCCGATCAGGCCGATCGAGTTGATCAGCGCAATGCCCCCCGCCGCGGCTTCGCCTTTCAGGTATTCCGATGGCATGGCCCAGAACACGGTATAGGCGGTCCATATCAGCGCGGTGGCGAGCGTGATGCTGATCAGCGATACATACAGATTGCCGATGCTCAAGGCCGACACCGCCAGCGCCACGGCGCCGAGCAATGCGGGGATGGCGCTGTGCCAGCGTCGCTCGCCGCGTGCGTCGGAGCGCCTGGCCACGACATACATCGCAACCACGGCCACCAGATACGGTACGGCCGAGTAGAAGCCCAGCGTCATCAGGTCGGCGACGCCCGATGCCTTGAGAATCGTCGGCAGCCAGAAGCTGATCGCATAGATGCCGCAGATCACGCAGAAATAGCCGAGGGCCATCACATAGATGCGCGGATCGGCTGAGACCTGCCGGAAGCCGTGATGCTTTCCGCGCCGGCTGCCAAGCTCCGCGCTGACCATGGCCTTCTCGCTTGCATCGAGCCACTTCGCGCTGGCCACGTTATCGGCCAGGCAGCAGTACACGACGATGCCGAGCAGCGCGCACGGCACGCCCTCGATCAGGAACATCCATTGCCAGCCGGCCAGTCCATGCGCGCCCGCCAGCGAAGTCATCAGCCACGTGGAAAGCGGCGCGCCGACGATGCCGCTGATCGGCGCGGCGGCCATCACGATGGCCATCACGCGCGCCAGCCGCGCCTGGGGATACCAGAGCGTCAGGTAATACACCATGCCCGGCGCGAAACCCGCTTCGAATACACCGAGCAGGAAGCGCAGGACGTAGAACATCGTGACGTCACGCGTGAACATCATCGCGGCGGACGTCAGGCCCCACAGCACCATGATCCGGCTCAGCGTCTTGCGCGCGCCGATCCTTGGCAGCAGCAGGTTGCTGGGAATCTCGAACACCATGTAGCCCAGAAAGAAGATGCCGGCGCCAAGGCCGAACGCGGCATCGCCCAGACCGATGTCCGCCTGCATCTGTAGTTTGGCGAAGCTGATGTTGACGCGATCGAGGTAAGCAAACAGATAGCAAAGCATCAGGAGCGGCAGGATCCGCCAGCTGATCTTGCGGTAGACGCCGGCGTGGTCGCCGATCAAAGCGGTGGGGGACGGTGCGTGCATGTGGCTCTCGGGTGGTAGTGGAACTACGACACAGCTGCTCACAACGCCGCGATAGTAGTAGCGCGAGGGGGTGATTGAAATAGCAACTTAAGTTGATTAGAGTTGCCTTTTTGGCAACACCTCAAAGGGGGTGCTCCATGAACGACGTGAACCAGCGGCGGCTGCGTTACTTTCATGAAGTGCTGACGCTGGGCTCGATTCGCGCCGCGGCCGATCGGCTCAATACGGCGCCGTCCGTCATCACGCGGCAGATCCGTCTGCTCGAGGAGGAAGTCGGCAGCGTGCTGTTCGAGCGCGCACCGCAGGGCATGGTGCCGACCGAGGCAGCGCATCATCTGCTCGAGTACTGGCGCGGCTGCCAGACGCAGAAGCAGCATCTGGAGGACCAGTTGAACCAGATGCGCGGACTCGAGCGCGGCCACGTGCGCGTGGCGATCGGCGAGGGCTTCGTGGACAGCCTGATGGACGACGTGCTCGGCGAGTTCTCCGATCGTTACCCGAAGCTGGAAGTGGTGGTCAGCGTGGTCTCGGTGAGCGATGTGGTGGCCGAGGTCATCGACGATATCGCGCACGTGGGGCTGGCCTACAACCCGCCAGTGGCCGCCGATGCGCACTGCCGCGTGAGCGTGCCGCATCCGGTGAAGCTGTTGGTGGGCGCATCGCATCCACTGGCGCGGCGCAAGGGACCCGTCACGCTCGATCAGGTGCTGGCGCACCCACTGGCGCTGATGAGCAAGGACTTTGGCCTCGGCCAGTTGATCCAGGCCGTGATGTATGCGGAGAAGGTGCGCGTCGCGCCGACGCTGACCGCCAACTCGCTGGTCGTGCTCAAGCGCTTTCTACGCGCGGGAAAGGGCGTGACCTTCGCGCCTGAATTCGGCGCCGTGCGCGAACTGGCATCGGGCGAGCTGGTGGCGCGGCCGATCCACCATCCCATGTTTCAGGCCGCGCAGGCCAAGCTGCTGGTGCGCGCGGGTCGGCCGCTGTCGCCCGCGGCCGATACGCTGCGCAAGTGGATGCTGTCCCGCATGACGGCGTTCGCGCGCGCCAGGATCGTGGATTGAACCGCTAGTCCGCCTTGGTCAGCGCGGCGACGAGCTCGGCCAGGCTCGATACCGTGAGGTCGGGCCGCGCCTCCGCGGCACCTTCGCCGGACAGGCCCAGCAGGCGGCCGGGTCGGTTGATCCACGCGCTGCGCAGGCCCAGCTTGTTCGCGGGCGTGATGTCCGCGCGCAGGCTCTGACCCACGTGCAGGATGCGTTCGCGCGGCACACCGAGGCGGCCCAGCTCGCCAATGCCGGTGTCGAAGTGTGGCCAGTCGGGTTTGTAGGCGCCCACGCGCTGCGCGGTCACCACCACATCGAAGCGGAAATCGAGGATGCGGCACGACGTTTCGAGCGAGGCCACGTCGATATTGCTGAGCGCACCGATCCGCGCCGACTGCTGCAGGCGCACCAGTCCATCGTGACTGTCGGCAAAAGCGGGCCACGTATGCGGACTGGCCGCGAACTGGCGGCGCCGGTCTTCGTTCACGGGCACGCCGAACTCCGCGCAGATCTGGTCGAAGCATTTCTCCAGCACCACGGGATAGAGGTGCGCGGGTCGTTCCTTCTGGATGCGCGCGCGGGCGCCATCGAAGGCCATGACCAGGGTCTGCGCATCGGCGGCGACGCCGTGCTCGGCGGCCCAGCGCAGCAGGAAGTCGGCGATGGATGGCTCCCAGTCGATCAGCGTGCCGTAGACATCGAATGTGATGGCGTCGAAATCGGACAAACGGAGGTCGGGGAGGTGGAGGGAAGTCATGTCGGAAGCCTTGTCGTCATAGTCGGGTTGCTTCACAAAATAATCGATTATCGATAATTTTGGAAGGAAGAAATCGTTTGGCGGGTCGTTCAGCAAATCCCGTGCAACTGTCCTATAATCATTGACATTGCAACTATTGATTGGGCAATAAAATGACCTCCGAGTCACGCGAAGGGCAGGACGGCACCGCGCTAGCGAAGCCCGGGCAGGTGCTGCCGTTCCGCGAATCGCTGATGGCGATGCTGGGTATCGCATTCGTTGTCATGCTGGTGGCGCTCGACCAGACCGTGGTCGGCACCGCGCTGCCAACCGTCGTCGCAGAACTGCAAGGGTTCGAGTTCTACGCGTGGGTCGCCACCGCGTATCTGCTGACTTCCGTGATCACCGTGCCGATCTTCGGACGGCTGGGCGACGACTACGGGCGCAAGCCGTTCGTGCTGGCCTCGATCATCGTGTTTATCGCCGCCTCCGCGCTCTGCGGCATGGCCAACAGCATGCAGTTCCTGGTCGTGGCGCGCGCGCTGCAGGGCATTGGCGGCGGCATGCTGGTGGGTACCGCGTTCGCTTGCATTCCCGATCTGTTTCCCGACCCGCATGTGCGGCTGCGCTGGCAGGTGATGATGAGTACCGCGTTCGGCCTGGCCAACGCGGTGGGTCCCTCGCTCGGCGGCGTGCTGACCGAATGGTATGGCTGGCGTGCGGTGTTCTACGTGAACCTGCCAGTCGGCCTGCTCGGCCTGTGGTTCGCCTGGCGTTATCTGCCGCATCTGCGCCCGCAGGCGCGCACCGGCTCGACGCGTGTCGACTGGTTCGGCGCGTTCCTGATCGCAGCCGGGCTCGGCACCATGCAGTTGTCAGTGGAGTGGCTACCCGAGCGCGGGCTCGATCTCGTGACCGTTGGTCTGCTGGTCCTGTCGATCGCGTCGTTCGTGTCGCTATGGCGCTGGTCGCTACGCTGCCCCAATCCGATCCTGCCGCTCGAGATGTTCCGCAATCCGGGCCTCGCGCCGCTGTTCCTGCTGGCCGTGCTGTCCGGTTTCGTGATGTTCTCGCTGTTGCTCTATGCGCCGCTGCTGTTCCAGGGTGGATTCGGCTACTCGCCGAAGGAGGCCGGTCTCGTGATCACCCCGATGGTGGTGTGCATCACAGTCGGCAGTATCGTCAATGGCCGTATCATCACGCGTATCCCGTTGCCCAACAGCATGCTCTACGCGGGTTTCGCGCTGCTCGCGCTGGCCTGCCTGGGCCTGACGCAGGCCACGCGCGGCATGGACCATCACCTGTTGCTGGGGATCATGTTGCTCGGTGGGCTCGGGCTTGGCTTTATCATGCCGAACCTGACCGTGTTCGCGCAGCAGACCGCGGGCCGCGCGCAGCTCGGCATCTCCACCGCGATGCTGCAGTCGCTGCGCATGGTCGGCGGGATGATCGGTACCGCGCTGGTCGGCACGCTGGTGACGCGCAGCTATACGGGTGGCGTGGAGCGCGCGCTGAATTCCGCGGGCGCGCTGGACTGGGCGACGCGTATGAGCGATCCGCAGATTCTGATCGACCGCGCCGCGCAAGGGGCCTTGCTTACCCAATTGCAGCAGGCAGGGCACAATGGAGCCCTGCTGCTCGAGCAGGCACGGTTGTCGCTGGTTGGCGCGATCCATCTTGGCATGGCGCTGGCGGCGGTTATCGCGATCATCGGCATCTGGCGCTCGCGCCGTGTGCCGCCGGTCAAGCTCGTGCGCGTGCACGAGCCGGTAATGGCGGCGGATTGATCAGCAACTGAGCGGCAAACTGAGCTGACTGGAGAATGGATTGGAACTGGAGCGACAAAGCCTGGCCGTATTGCAGCAGTTCGGACGCACCTACCGCGCGTGGGCCTCGGCGTTCGAAGGGCGCATTGGCCTTCCCATGCCGCGCTGGCGCATTCTGTACGCGTTGTACGGCCACGAGGGCGCGATTGCGCAGAAGCCGCTGGCCGATCGCGTCGGCATGGACCCGGGCGCGCTCACGCGCCAGCTCAAGGCATTGCAGGAGTTGGGCTGGGTCGAGCGCGCGACCAGCGAGCGTGACAATCGCATGACCAACGTCACGTTGTCGGCGGTGGGGCGGCAGATCGTCGAGGAGGCACTGCCACGCCGCGCCGAGTTCCTGCAGGACGTGCTGACGAACGTCACCGAGACCACCATGCACAACCTGTCCAAGGGGTTGGGCGAACTCGAGGCCGGCATCGCCGAAGCGGTGGCCCGCACCCAGGCGCAGCGCGACGCGGCCTGAGGTTTCTCTTCCGTCGATACGACGTCCCGCCCGCGGCCATCAATGACTGAACAGTCGCGCGATGGCGTCCGGATTCGACGGGAAATACAAATGCACATAGGACGCCGTGAGCGCGCCCGCGCGGTACACCGCTTCGCCGGGTTTGCCGTCGCGCGGTGACACCGCACGCGCGGCCGGAGTCAGCGTGGTATCGGTCTTCGAGTAGTGGAACGTGTGACCGCGCACCGTGCTGCCGTTGCCACTACGGTCGCCACTACCGTCATTGCTACCGTCGTCACGGCTCAGCCATGGCAGCGTGATGGCCTGATGGCCGAGCGCCGCGAGGCGTGACTGCATGCGCACGGTGCCCGGCAGTACGCCTGCCATTGCGTGCGCGTTGCCTTCCTTGTCGATCAGCGTCTCGAACAGCGCCATCATGCCGCCGCACTCGGCCAGCATCGGCATGCCGCTCGTGCGCGCGCGCCGCAAGGCTTCCTGCATCGACGTGTTGGCGGCCAGCGTGGCCGCATGCAGTTCGGGATAGCCACCGGGCAACCACACCGCATCGCAGATCGGCAGCTCGGCATCGCGCAACGGGGAGAACAACACCACGCGCGCGCCGAGCGCCTCGAGCGTGTCCACGTTGGCGGGATAGATAAAGCGGAACGCATCGTCGCAGGCCACCGCGATGGTCTTGCCTTCAAGCCGGCGTGCCGGTACCGCGGGCTCTGGCACATCCTCGAACATCACCGCCGGTGGCAACTGCGCAACCGGCAGCGGTTCGAGCAGGTCGGCCAGACGGTCGAGGCGTGCCATCAGATCGGGCAGCTCGTTGGCGCTGTAAAGCCCCAGATGCCGCTCCGGCAGCGCCACCGCCGGATCGCGCGCGAGCGCGCCGGCCCATTGCCCCGGCTCGCGCAGGCTCGTGCGCAGCATGTCCGCATGGCGCGCGGACCCGACGCCGTTGGCCAGCACGCGCATATCGGCGAACGGCTCACCATAGTGCGCAAGGCCGTAGGCGATCGCGCCAAAGGTCTGCGCCATGGCGCTGGCCTGGATCACCGTGAGCACGGGCAGGCCGAAGCGCCGCGCGATATCGGCGCTGCTCGGGTCACCGTCATGCAGTCCCATCACCCCTTCGACGAGGATGACGTCGGCACTGCGCGCGGCCTGGGCCAGGCGCATCCGTGCATCCTCGGGCCCTGTCATCCAGAGGTCGAGCGAGTGCACGGGCGCGCCGCTGGCGGCGGCCAGCCACGTGGGATCGAGGAAATCGGGGCCGGACTTGAAGACCCGCACCGAGCGGCCCTGCCGCGCGTGCAGGCGCGCGAGCGCGGCGGTGACCGTGGTCTTGCCCTGGCCCGATGCCGATGCGGTGATCATCATCGCGGGCACGGCCCGGCGCGGGGCATGGCTGCCTGCGCGGGCAGTGTCGCTGTCGTGGGGCACGGGCGGGGTGGGGGAGTGGGTGGGTTGTACGGACATGTCTTCAGGCGCGGCGCACGATGATGCTTAGGGTACCGAGTGTGCGCGGGGGCACCACCATGCGAGCGCCCGATTATATCGGCTCCGCCAGTTACGCATGGCCTCGCCCGTCATCCCTGTCGTCTCTATCGTCCCTGTCGTGGTGCGCGTCGATGCCGCCATCATTGGCCGCGCGGCAGCACCATGCCCTGCAGTGCCGCGCATTCGAACAATTCGCGATCGTTGCTCACGCCGAGTTTGCTCATGGCGCTGTTCTTCTGTCGGCTGATGGTCTTGACGCTGCGGCACAACGTCGCGGCGATCTCGGTCACCGTACGGCCGGTCAGGTACAGGCGCAGGACTTCCATCTCGCGCGTCGACAGTGGCTGCGCGCCCATGCGCCCATAGGGCAGCATGGTGCGCAGATCGGTCGGTGCCAGGGCGCGCAGGGCCGACTTGCCGATATAGGTGAAACCGCGCTGCGCGCGCGCGATGGCCACCACCACCTCGGCCAATGGACAGTCCTTGAGCAGCAGACCATGGACGCGCGCATCGAGGATCGCGCGCAGCACGAGCGGGTTGGTGATCATCGTCAGCACGACCACGGCGACCGCCGGATGCCGGCGTCGCAAGGTGAGGAGCAGGCGGGCGCCATCGAGCGCGGCCACGCCCGGCATGTGATAGTCGGTGACGATGACGTCGGGCGAGAGCAGGTCCACCTCGTGCAACAGATCGGTGGCGCTGTTGACTTCGCCGCAGACCTCCCAGCCAGTCTGCGTCTGCAGCCTGGCGCCGATTGCCGCCGTGATGACGGGATGATCGTCGGCCAGCAAAATCCTCAATGTCCTCAATGACATCCGGTGACTCCTATCTTCCGGCGCGACGATGCCCACATCAAAAAAAGCGCGCCGCACGGCAGAGCCCGTGCGGCGCCAACGACGCAGCAACTGCGCGACATGCACGTGCTCGGACCAGGTGGGAGACGATACGGAGCACGGCAATGCCCGGCGAGCATACTTGCGGGCGGTTGTCGTGGGAGTGAGACGATTCGCAAAACGCATGCCAATTTGCGGCATTACGTCATGTCGAATGAGACAAAGCGGGAGAGATTTCAGGAAGGGGAAGGGCGGGCCATCCCCCGGGAGCTAGGCGGCAACGGGCTGAGCGCCCTCCTGATGGTGGCTGCGTTCGTCGATGGCCTTGAGCGGGTCGCGCAGCACCGCCGCGCCAACTTCCATGACATCGCGTAGCACGCCGCTGTCGGGCATCCGCTCTGGCATCCAGAAATGCAGCGCGGCCCAGCCTGGGAAATTTGCTGGCGGTGCCAGCAGACGCGTTTTGCGATGGCGCGTGACGAGCGGCACGTTGAAATCCAGCACAGGACAGATACCACCGGTCGCATGCAGCAGCGTGATCTGCGTATGCCATGACGGCACCACGGTCTCACGATGGCCGGGCGAGTTCGCCTGGCGCGCGAGGAACGTGTGCAATGGACTGCTGGCTTCGCAATCTTCCTGCAGGAGGATCCAGTCGGTCTCCGCGTCCTCGTGGCCATCGGCGCGCGCGGCGCCGACCAGGCGGCGTGGTGTGGCCAGCAGGCTGTGCAGGATCACGCGATCGGGCAACTGCGCGCCGTCAACGACGAACGCGCAGTCGAGCTCGCCCGTGTGTAACCGGCTCGCAAGCATGGCGTCCGCAATGACGGGGCGCGTAATAAAGCTGTCGCGCGGAAACCGCTCGCACAACGTGGTCAGGATCTCGGTGATAACGGGATCGCCGATCGATGACGAGAACCCGATCGAGATGCGGCGCCCTGGCTGGCGACGCGCGCCATTGGCGCGTTGCGGCCGGACGAGCTGATTCCACCGCGTCAGAATCTGTCGTGCCGTTTGTTCAAG
The DNA here is from genome assembly GCF_914271485.1 of Cupriavidus pampae. GTDB lineage: Bacteria > Pseudomonadota > Gammaproteobacteria > Burkholderiales > Burkholderiaceae > Cupriavidus > Cupriavidus pampae. The sequence continues at coordinate 334,949 of NZ_CAJZAG010000005.1, read as the reverse complement.
CCTCAAGGCATGGGGCGTGGGCTCGAGTCTGCCATTGCGTTTGATGAACAGCGGATCGCCGGTGATTTCGCGCAGCCGCGCGAGACCATACGCGACCGTGGGCACGCGGCCTTGCGTGCACGCGGCCACGGCACTGAGGTCGCGGTACTCCATCAGGAGCACGAAGACGTGCAAAAGCTTGATGCTGACGTGCCGCATGCTGAATTCTCCCTGTCCATGGTCGTAACTGTCTTCTTGTTATGGGGTGGGGCGATATGCAATGCGCGCGCTGCTCGCTGATGAGGCTCTCACGGCAAGCGTCGGATCGTGTTTCGGCGGCGCAAAACACGGACATGCGAGGCTTTTTCTAAATTTAGTTGTCCGAGCCATCTTAATACATGAATTTCAAACTTTCTAGGAAACGGGGCTTGGTGGCGACCAATTATCACAATCCGGTGTCTGCCTCCGTAATGCGATGCGAGTAGTTGAGCTCCCCGCAAAGCTAGTGTGGAGGCGGCTCTCCGAGCAGGCATCAAATTTCAACGTGAACCAAGAGGCATTTACTAGTTCACTAGACACCAGAGATCGGTTCTGCGCCGGCAGAAGCTGGTAATTGATTTTTTCCAATTTGGAACAACGAAATTAAAAAGTTCTAATTCACTGCGAATCGGCCCCCTCCGCCACCAGGGTGGGCATGGCCGTCGACGATCAAATTGCTTAACTCGCGGCGCGAAGACACTGAATTGCTTTCGGTGCGCGCGGTGGATTAACGTACGGCAAGGGTTGGACGCCGGCCCTTGGATCCATGTTGCGGCGAGCGGAGGCGGAGCGTGAACAGACGGTATTCCGAGGAACAGATCCGCAGATATCTTGCCGAGGCTGCCAACGGTGTGCCGGTACGGGAGCTATGCGCGCGCTACGGGTTCAGCGATGCTTCGTTCTACGGATGGCGTGCGCGTTATGGCGCGCCCGATGTCTCCGGCGGGACGTCGAGCTCGGAGCGCCGCAGGTTGCGCGAGCTCGAGGAAGAAAACGCACGACTCAGAAACCTGTTGGCCGATGCGTTGCTCAGGCTCGAATTGCTGCGCCACCGCACGCCTCGCCAGCGCAGCGGCAGACATCATGATGAACGCGACGAGATCAGCGAGAGTGGCGACTAGCACGACGACAGCGCGGTGGCACCTGGCGTGCGTGGTGGGGCTGGCCCTGGTCGCATGCGTGGTGAACGATAGCGTGCTGGCACAAGGTCAGCCGCCATCGGCACCACCGGTCTATGGTGGTGGGCGTGGCAATTCACCGGGTGGGCTGCCGGACATTCCACCGCCGCCGCGCATGCTCGATCAAGGCACGGCGAACGCCGAGGGCGAAGGCAAGCCAGTGACGTCGCAACGCCAATACTGCCTAGGGCTGCGCGACAAGATCAACACGCTTGCCGCGCCCGAGCGCCAACGCGTGGAAGACGTCTATCGGCGGGAGTGTGCGCAGCAGGGCCGATGAAGTCCGCGCCGGCCACCTTGGAGATCGACGATGTCACCACGCTTGATGCGTATCGTGTTGCCGCTGCTCATGCTGTTGGCGATGCCGATGTTGCCCGCCCCTGCCCATGCCCAGGCGAAGCTTGGCAATGCCCAGCTCGATCAGTTGCTGGCCCCCATCGCGCTGTATCCCGATGCGCTGCTGTCGCAGGTGCTGATGGCCTCGACCTATCCGGCCGACGTGGCCGCAGCCGCGCAGTGGTCGAAGTCCAACGCGTCGTTGTCCGGCGATGCGGCCACCAAAGCGGTGCAGGCTGAAACGTGGGACCCGAGCGTGCAGTCGCTGGTTGCGTTTCCTTCGGTGATCGACATGATGGGCCGGCAGCCGCAATGGGTGCAATCGGTTGGCGACGCATTCCTCGCGCAACCGGATGACGTGATGAACGGTGTACAGCGCCTGCGCGCGCAGGCGCAGAAGGCGGGCTCGCTGAAGACCACGCCGGAGCAGAAGGTCACCACGCAGCAAAGCGGCGGCACGACCATCGTGCAGATCGAGCCGGCCAATCCGCAGGTGGTCTACGTGCCCACCTACAACCCCACGGTGGTGTACGGGGCGTGGGCGTATCCCGCCTATCCGCCGGCCTACTATCCGCCGCCACCGGGTTCGGTGTTCGCGACGTCGCTGGTGGCCGGCATTGGCTTCGGGCTCGGCGTTGCCGCCGTCAACTCGCTATGGGGCGGTTGCGACTGGAACCATCACGACGTCAACATCAACGTGAACCGCTACAACAACATCAATGTGAATCGTCAGCTCGACGTCAATCGCGGGAACGTGAACTGGCAGCACAACCCCGCGGCGCGTGGCAGCGTGCCGTACAACAATCCGGGCGTGGCCAATCGCTACGACGCGCAGCGGCAGCAGGCGCTGGCCAATCGGCAGCAGGGGACGCCGGGCGGGCAACGCCTGGGGCAAGGCGGCGCGGGTCAGCAAGGCGGGCAGCAACTGGGCCAGGGCGGGGCGGGGCAACAGCGGCTTGGTCAGGACGGCGCTGGGCAGCAGCGGCCTGGGCAGGGTGGCGCGGGACAGCAGCGGCTTGGCGCACAGGGTGGCGGCGTGCAGGCGCAGCCCGGCGGGGCTGGTGGGGATCGCAATGCCGCGCGCGATCGCGCGGCGCAGTCGTTCCAGGGCCATACCGGGCAATCGATTGCCGGTCACGGTGGTGCCACCGGTAGCAACCCGCGGCCCGCCGGTGCGGAGCGGCAGCGTGCGGATGCGACCGAGGCGCGCAATCGCGCGCACACCGCCAATCGCGACAGCGCGCTGCGCGATGCAGGCAACGGTCAGCGGCTGCAACAGCAGGGCTCGCGCATGGGCCAGCAGCAGGGCGGGTTGCAACGCACGGGTGGCAATGCGGGCGGCGGGGGAGGCTTCAGCGCGCCGCATGGTGGCCAACGCGACTTCGGTGGTGGCGGTGGCGGTCATGTCGGTCACGGACGGAGATGAGCATGATCGGGACCAGGGGCAGGACCAGGACCAGAATCCGCTTCGCGCGCGCACGGGCAACGGTGGTGAGGAGCATGGCGACGTTGCTGTGGGCGGCGGCGGTGTTCGTGGGCGTGTCGGCGGCGCCATCGTCGGCGCTTGCGCAGCGGGTCTACAACAGCGCGGAGGCCGCATCGGACGCGCTTGGCGATGCCATCGCGCGCAGCGACCACGACGCGTTGCGACAGGTGCTTGGCGAACGCTACCGCATGCTCTTGCCCCCGGAGGGCATCACGCAGGACGATATTTACGACTTCCTCGGCGCCTGGGCCGCGCACCATGCCGTCGAGCCGGCGTCCGACAATGTGAAGCGCATCGCCGTCGGCGACAGCGGCTGGACCTTTCCGGCGCCGATCGTCAAACGCGCGGGCGGCTGGCAATTCGACGTCAACGCGGGCCATCAGGAAGTGCGCAGGCGGCGGATCGCGCGCAATGAACTGGTGGCGATGGATTCGCTTCTGCAGCTCGCGGACGCCCAGCAACGCTACGCGCAGCAGGTTGGCAACGGGCAGTTCGCCAAGCGGCTCGTCAGCTCGCACGGCCGCACCGACGGGCTGTACTGGCCCTCCGACACGGAGGCCGATGCCAGCCCGATTGGTACCGACGCGTTGGCGATGGGACCCGACGTACCGCCGGAGGATGCCTATTACGGCTATCGTTTCCGCGTGCTGTCGCCCGGAACAGGCGCCAACGGCACACGCTTCGCCTTTATCGCCTGGCCGGCGCGGTACGGCGAAAGTGGCGTCCACACCTTTTTGATCGACGGCGAGCGAAATTTTTACGAACGCGATCTGGGTGCATCGACGGCGAGCCGTGCGGCCGGCTTGCGCACTTTTTCGACCGACGGATGGCGGCGCGTGGCCGACAAATAGCGTTGGCGCCGCATTTCCTTATGATGAAAAGGCCCGCGAGTGACGTCGCGGGCCTTTTTAATGTTGCAAGATGAATACATTGCCGCACTGGGGTGAGCCATGCGCCGCCAGCGCTTGTGTTATGCTGCATCGCACAAATATAGGAGGGGATCCGTTCGAAAGGCGAGCAGTAGGAGTCTCACATGGCGAAAAGCCTGACCTCGGACTGGGAAACGCAGTGGCTACAAATCGGCCACGCGCAGCACCAGGCCGCGAAGCAATTGAAAACATGGCTGCGTCGCTTCGATGCGTTCCAGCCCACCCCCCCGCTCCGACCGGTGCCGCCGGTCGGCGAGCATGCGCCCGGATCGTTGCCCGGCGCATGGGAATCTCACCGACTCAGCCTGGAACCGCTGCCGGGTGAACTCGTCCCGCAGCTGTCTTACCGTCTATATGTTCCCTCGCGCGCCTTGACGCGTGAGCATGGTCCGATGCCGGTCGTAGTCATGCTGCATGGCTGCCGGCAGACACCCGAGGCGCTGGCCGAAGGCACGCGCATGAACGCGCTGGCCGAGCGCGAAGGCTTTATGGTGGCGTATCCGCAACAACCGCTGCGGCGCTCGGTGCATCGCTGCTGGCAGTGGTTCGACCTCGGTGCCGAGGAAGGCGGGCGCGAGGCGCAGGCGGTGGCGGCGCTGATCGACGAACTGGCCGCGCGGCCCGATGTGCGGGCCGGCGAGATCTATCTGGCCGGCTTGTCGGCGGGCGCCACGATGGCGGCGCTGGTGGCACTGCGTTACCCGGACAAGGTGGCAGCGGTAGGCCTGCATTCGGGCGTGGTAATCGGTGCGGCGGACTCGCCGCACGCGGGCTTGCGCGCCATGGAGCATGGCTCGGCGACCGATGCGCTGGTATTGCTCGATGCGGCTGGCGTGACGCCGGGTGGCCCCACGATGCCGGCGATTGTCGTGCATGGACTCGATGACAACGCCGTGCACCCGGTCAATGGCCGGCTGCTGGCGCGCCAGTTCCTGGCCTATAACGGCATGGGGGACCGCCTGTCGGTGGCGATGCCGCCCAAGGTGCCGGCCATGGCGGAGGTGGGCGTCGAGGCGGCCAACGAGGGTGCGACGCTGCCGCGCGGCAACTATCGCGAGGCGCGCTTCGGTCGCTCGAACAAGGATCTGGTGAAGCTGGTGGAGGTCGCGGGGCTGGACCACGCGTGGAGCGGCGGCGACGAGCGCGTCGAATATCACAGCAGCACCGGACCGGATGCCAGCGCGATGATGTGGGAGTTTTTCCGCGGACATCGGCGCGGGAAGTAGCATGAAAAAGGGGGAAGAGGCGCAAGCCCCTTCCCCCTTTCACCTTCAGCGCTCTGTAGCGTCCTCAGGCAGCCTTCTTCACGAACAACGCGGTGACGATGCCGATCAGGCAGACAACGATCACGTAGTGCGCGGGCGCCAGCGGGTTGCCCTTGAGCATCAGCGTGACGATCATCGGCGTCAGGCCACCGAAAATCGCATATGACACGTTGTACGAGAACGAGAGGCCCGAGAAGCGCACCTGTGCCGGGAACGCGTTGACCAGCACGTAAGGAATCGCGCCGACGGTGCCGACCATGAAACCGGCCAGCGAATAGAGCGGAATCAGCAGATCCGGATGGGTGCCGACGGTCGTGTACAGCAGGTACGCGGTAGCGGCCAGCAAGATTCCGCCCACAAACAGCGTCCGGCGCGCGCCGAAGCGATCCGCCAGGATGCCGGCGACGACGCAGCCGATCGAGAGCGCCAGCGTGGCGAAGCTGTTGGCGACCAGCGCGGTGCGGCCATCGAAGCCGAACAGCTTCTGCAGGAACGTCGGCGTCATCAGGATCACCACCACGATGCCCGCGGACAGCATCCACGTCAGCAGCATCGAGACGGCCACGGCGCCACGGTGATCGCGCACCACGGACTTCAGCGGCATTTCGGCGGCCAGCGCCTTGCGCTGCTTCAGTTCGGCGAAGACCGGTGTCTCGTGCAGCCACTGACGCAGGTACATCGAGGCAATCCCGAACACACCGCCCAGCAGGAACGGCACCCGCCAGGCCCAGTCGTGCAGCTCGACCGGCGTGAAGATCGAATTCATGCCGGTGGCGACCAGCGAGCCGAGCAGGATGCCGGCGGTCAAGCCAGCGGTCAGCGTGCCGCACGCATACCCGACATGCCGCTTCGGCACGTGTTCCGACACAAAGACCCAGGCACCCGGTACTTCACCACCCACCGCGGCGCCCTGCAGCACGCGCAGCAGCAGCAGCGCGAGCGGCGCGAGCAGGCCGATCGAGTGGTAGGTCGGCAGCAGACCCATGGCCAGCGTCGGAACCGACATCAGCAGAATGGACAGCGTGAACATCTTCTTGCGGCCAAGCAGGTCGCCGAAGTGCGCCATGATGATGCCGCCGAGCGGGCGAGCCAGGTAACCGGCGGCGAAAATGCCGAAGGTCTGGAACTGGCGCAACCAGTCCGGCATCGACGGCGGGAAGAACAACTGGCCGATGACGGTGGCGAAGAAGACAAAGATGATGAAGTCGTAGAACTCGAGCGCACCGCCGAGGGCGGCTAGCGCAAGCGTCTTGTAATCCTGCCCGGTCAGGGGGCGCGCGGCATGATCCGGCGCGCCTACTGTCCCGGCAGTGCTGCTGGAGGTAGACATGAAAAAGCTCGCATTGTGGTGTCACATACGAAGCGCGCTACACGGATGGCGTGGGGCGGAGGGCACGAAGGATGGCGTGCTCGGCCAGGCGCGCGGCGGCGGATATGCCAGCCGGCCTGAAGGGGGGTCGCTTCGCGAAAGGCGTAACGATACCAGAAGCGCCCGTTTTCCCTTTTTGGAATGCCGGAATGTTTTGAAATGGTCCTTTGCCTTGCCATAATCCGTTGCCATAATGCTAAAAAAAGTGAAATCCGGGGCACACCACCCGCCAGCGATTTCCAGGGCACCTTTCCGAGCCAATGCAAGGGGTCATTTTTTCTGGGTAACCATGTCATTCAAGGATTCCATCGGCGCTGCCGCGCGAACGGCCGGAGCCAGGGCCAATGCCACGCCACGACGGCGCCTCGCGTTGCGCGTGCTCCTCGGCATCGTGATCGCGATCGTGCTGTTCGGTCTGGCTGGATATTTCGGCGGGCCGCCGCTGGTGAAGTATCTGGTCGAGAAGCAGGCGACCGAGGCGTTGGGCCGCAAGGTCACGCTGGGCGCCGCGCAGGTGCGGCCGTTCGACCTTGCAGCGACGCTCAATGACCTGACCATCTTCGAGCCCGATGGCACCACGCCAATGGTCACGCTGGGCGAGGTGGATGCGAACGCGTCCGTCGCCTCGCTGTGGCATCTGGCGCCGGTGGTGCACAGCCTGCACGTCGACAAGCTGTCGGTGCACGTGGTGCGCGACGCGCAGGGCCGCATGAATTTCGCCGATGTCGAGGAGCGCTTCGCGGCCGCGCCGCCCAAGCCTGCCGACGCCAAGCCGGCACGGTTCTCGATCAGCAATATCGCGGTGACCAACTCGACGTTCGTGTATGAGGACAAGCCTCGCGACACGATCCAGCGCGTCGAGAATTTCACGCTGACGCTGCCGTTCCTCTCGAACCTGCCGCACGACGCGTCCATCAATACGCGGCCGACGCTGTTCGCGAAGATCAACGGCTCGCCGCTCTCACTCGAGGGCACCTCGCAGCCGTTTGCCGATACGCGCGAGACCAACCTGAACGTGAATCTCGATGCGCTCGAAGTGCCGACCTACATGGCCTTCGCGCCGCGCCTCAAGGACGCGGAGATCAAGAGCGGGCTGATCGATACGCGGCTCGTGGTGGGCTTCCGTCAGGACAAGGACAAGCAGGACCTGTCCGTCTCTGGCACCGTGGTGCTGCGCGATGCCGATATCGTCACGCACGCAGGGGCGCCGATCATCAAGGCGGGCCGGCTGGCCATTGATCTTGACCGCGTCGAGCCGCTGGCCAATCGTGCGAGCATTCGCAGCATCGATCTGGAAGGGCTGGCCCTGCAGGCGATTCGCCGCGCGGATGGTTCGCTGAACCTTGCCACGGCGTTTCTGCCGGAGAACACTCCCGCACCCAAGGCAGTGCCGGTCGCTGCCACCGCGCCAGCCTCTGCGCCTGCGGCCCCCGCTTCGGCTGCGGCAGCACCGCCGCCTGCGCAGGCGGAGCCGTTCAGCTACGCGATTCAGCGCATTACGCTGAAGGACGCGAAGCTTGGCTTCCAGGACGAGCTCGCGCCGTCGGGCCCGGGCAAGCTCGACATCGGCCCGGTCAATGTCGAGATCGCAAATCTTGCCAGCGCTGGCGACAAGCCCGCACAACTCAACGCCAAGGTCACGATTGCCGACGGCCAGACGCTCGACCATACCGGCGAGCTCGCGCTGCGGCAGGGCACGCTTGCCGGCACGCTGAAGACCACGGGTCTGCGCCCGCAGGGGTTTGCCGCCTGGTGGCCGCGCGAGCTGCAGAGCCAGTTCGGCGACACCGGCATCAATGCGGAGCTGCACTACCGCATGGCGTGGACGCAGCCGACGTTCCAGTTCGTGCTGGAGAAGTCCCGGCTCGAACTGTCGCCGGTCTATGTGGCGACGCGCGAGCCGATCGCACTGCCGGCCAGCCCTGCCGCGCAGGCTGACGATACGGCTGCCGCCGGCGACAGGGCGGGTGACCGACCACGCGAGCGGGCCCGCAATGACAGCCGCAATGGCAGCCGCAATGGCGCACGCGCAGGGGCCGCCGGCGAGGCGCGCGACACAGCCGCCGAATCGCAGCGCGAGGTCACGCGCGCGCAGCGCGGCAGTGGCCGCGAGCGCAGGACCGTGGCGCAACGGCGTGCCGCCGACGTCGAAGGCGCGCAGCTGCCGCTGGTGCGCGCGGAGAAGCTTGTGCTCGAGGACATCAACCTCGATCTGGCGAAGCAGACCTTTGACAGCAGCGCACTCTCGCTGGTACAGCCGCAGATCGCGGCCACGCGCGACCATAGCGGGCAGCTGCTCGAAATGGCGCGCATCTGGGCCGTGCAGTCCGAACGTGTGAAGGCCGCGCCGGCACGCGCTGCCGCTGCGCCGCCGCAGGGCAGCGCCACGGCCAATGGCGCCAACAAGACCAATGGCGGCGCCAACGCCAATGCCACTCCCCCGGGATGGAAGGTGCGCATCGGCAAGGTCAACGTCGACGGCGGTGCCGCGCGGCTGGCGGACTACGAGCCCGCCGAGGCCAATCGTGGCCGGCCTGTGATTCACCAGTACCGCAATATCGGCTTCTCGAGCGGCACGGTGACGTGGCCGCTGACCAACGCGGCGCTTCCCGTGACGCTGCATGCGGAGTCCGGCCGCCGTGGCGTGATCGGCCTCGAAGGCAACCTGATGCCCACCACGCCAGGCGCGCAGATGCAGCTCGACGTGCGTGAGATCGACCTCGCGCCGCTGCAGCCATATTTAGCTGACCGCTTCAATGCGGCCCTGCGCGGCGGCACCATGACCGTCAAGGGCAAGCTGGACGTCAACGCGCCCGCGGGCAAGCCGATCGCCGCGCATTTCGCCGGCAACGCGCTGGCGGGCAACGTGCGCACGGTCGATCGCATCAGTGGCGACGACTTCCTGCGCTGGCGCTCGCTCGCGGTGACCGGTATCGACTTCGCCATGGACGAGGCGCGCGGCCCGATGCGCGTGGGCGTCAACAACATCGCGCTGTCGGACTTCTATGCGCGCGTGATCCTGAATGCGAACGGACGGCTGAACCTGCAGGACGTAATGGCTGGTGGCAGCGAACGCGGCCAGCCGGCGCCGTCCACCAGCCTGACGCAGGCGAATGCCGCGTCGGCACCAGCAGCATCGGCACCTGCGGCGGCACCCTCAGCCACGGCCACCAAGGAAGCCAAGGCCGCGGGCCCCGCACCGCAGATCCGGCTCGGCGGCGTGTCGATCAACAAGGGCAACATCAATTTCTCGGACTTCTTCGTCAAACCGAACTACACGGCCAACCTGACCGACATGAAGGGCTCGATCTCCAAGGTGTCGTCGTCGGACCCGACACCCGCGGACCTCGTGCTCAATGGCCGGCTCGACGACGACGCGCCGGTGAGCATCAGCGGCAAGCTCAATCCGCTCGGCGAGCAGCTGTTCCTCGATATCGCGGCGAAGGCCGCGGGCGTGGAGCTCACGCGTCTGACGCCGTACGCGACCAAGTACGCGGGGTATCCAATCACCAAGGGCAAGCTCACGGTGGACGTCGCGTACAAGATCGAGAACGGCAAGCTCGATGCGCGCAATCACCTCTACCTCGATCAGCTCACGTTCGGCGAGCGCGTCGACAGTCCCGATGCGACCAAGCTGCCCGTGCTGCTGGCGGTGTCGCTGCTCAAGGACCGCAATGGCGTGATCGACGTGAACCTGCCGGTGTCGGGCTCGCTGTCCGATCCCGAGTTCAGCATCGGCGGCGTGATCGTGCGCGTGATCGTCAACCTGCTGACCAAGGCGATTACCTCGCCGTTCTCGCTGATCGCCTCCGCATTCGGCGGCAGTGGCGAGGAGCTTGGCTATATCGAGTTCGCGCCCGGCAGCGCCACGTTGTCGAAGGACGCGCAGGAGAAGATCGCCACGGTGGCCAAGGCGCTCAACGACCGTCCGTCGTTGCGGCTCGAGATCAGTGGCCGTATCGATCCCGCCACCGATGCCGATGGCGCGCGCCGCGTATGGCTGGACCAGCGGGTGGCCGAGCAGAAAGAGCGCGAGCTGCGCCGCAGCGCGCGCTCGGGTGGCCAGGCCGCGGAGGACGAGGGCGGTGAGCAGGGCGCGAAGGTCACGGTGTCGCCGCAGGAATATCCGAAGTATCTGGAAGCGGTGTACAAGCGCGAGTCGTTCAAGAAGCCGACCAACATGATCGGCCTGACCAAGTCGCTGCCGACGGCGGAGATGGAGAAGCTCCTGCTTGCGAATGCGCCGGTCACCGAGACGGAACTGCGGCAGCTGGCCGAGCAGCGCGCGCTGGCGGTCAAGCAGGCGCTCGAACGCGAGGGCAAGGTGCCCGATGCCAAGCTGTTCCTGACCGCGCCGAAACTTAACGCGGAAGGCATCAAGGACAAGGGCGGCCCGAACCGCGTGGACTTCTCGATCCGCCAGTAGGCGGCAGGGGCCTGTCAGGTACCTCCAGACGCAAAAAACGGGCCGCGGCCAAGGCGCGGTATCATGCGGCCCGTTCCATCGAATTCATTTACGGAGAGACGTTTTGCAGCAGGAAGCCGTCGCTTACAAGACTTGGGTATGTGTGATTTGCGGTTGGGTGTATGACGAAGAGCAGGGATGGCCTGACGATGGCATCGCCCCGGGCACCCGGTGGGAAGATATTCCCGTCGACTGGCGTTGCCCCGAATGCGACGTCGGCAAGGAAGATTTCGCGATGATCGAGTTCTGATTCGATCGCAATCCGCGATCAATCCGCGATCAATCTCGGGCAATCAGCCGTTTCAAACGCCGGAGTCCAACGGACAAGGCGTTCACCGCTCTCCGATGCCACGCATACGGAGAGTGCGGTGGTCTTTCGGCCTGCCGCTATATCAGCAGCGGTAGCGCTTCCAGAACCAGAATACCCATGACCAGGCCAATGATCACGCCGGCACACCGGCAGCTGATCCTCAACGCCTTGGCGGCGACGGGTACCGCGCCCATCGCCAGCAATCCGACAAGTGCCATCGGAGCCAGAAATACAAGATCGTGCGCCTGAAGATGGAACATGGCGGTCTCCTGTCTTGTGTCTTTGTGCTTCCAGTATAGGCCGTGTGTGGCGAATACAAGGCAGTTGGTCTCAGGGTTGTCCCTATCTTTTTGCTCGCAGGTGGCGTGCCCGATTCATGCGCGTTCCATGGCGCGGAATCATGCGCCGCGTGTCCTATGCTGGACTCACGAAGCCATGAATTCAGTACTAATGCGAAGCCATCAAGAGGAGACCATCATGGAACTTCATATGCATTCGCACCATTACGTGCGGCGCCTGCCGGACTGGAGTGCGGCAGCCGTATCGGGCGTTGCCGCGGGCGCGTTCCTGATCGTGCTGGAATTGTTCTGGGCCTCGATGCTGTCCGGCGTGAACCCATGGGTGCCGACGCGCATGATCGCGGCGATCGTAATGGGTCAGGACGTGATGCAAAACTCGCTGTTCAGCATCGGCACCGTGGGCGCGGCACTCGTCATCCATTTCGTGCTCGGTGCGGTACTCGGCATGGTGCTGGGCGCGATCATGGCGCCGTTCCACCTCGACTCGAGCCCGGGCATGGCGGTACTGGCCGGCGCGGTATTCGGCATGATCGTGTACCTGTTCAACTTCTACGTGATGACCAGCGTGTTTCCATGGTTTGTGGATGCGCGCGGCTGGCACACACTGATCGCCCACATGCTGTTCGGCATGGTGATGGCCATCTGCTACTGGAAGCTCGAATCCAGAGACGTGATGCACTGATAGCGGCACTGATGCAATTGCGGCAGCACTTGCCGCAATTGCGACCTATGCACTACGCTTGAACCACTTGTGCGTGGGTCGTGCGTCTCTTTTGCGACGGCGTCTGCGTAGAGGAGGGTGGGTATGGCCATCGCCATTGCGCTCGTGGTCCTCGTTGTCGCTTCGGTGCTCTTTCATTTCCTGAGCCCGTGGTGGGCAACGCCGCTGGCGTCCAACTGGAAGCAGATGGACGACACGCTGACCATTACCCTCGCCATCACCGGCGTCTTCTTCGTCGTCATCAATCTGCTCCTCGGCTACATCGTCTGGCGCGATCGTCATCGCGAGGGGCATCGCGCGCACTACGCGCCTGAAAATCGCCGGCTCGAATGGGGCCTGATTGCCATCACCACGGTCGGCATCATCGCGTTGCTCGCCCCCGGGCTGTTCGTCTACGCGGACTACGTGCGGCCGCCACAGCAGGCGATGGTGCTCGAGGTGGTAGGGCAGCAGTGGCAATGGGCCTTCCGTTTTCCGGGGCGCGGCGGGCAGCTCGGCACCTCCGACATGCGCTTTGTCAGCGCGACCAATCCGCTAGGCGTCAACCCTGGCGATCCCAACGGGCAGGACGACGTGATCGTGGTTGGGCCCGAGGTGCATCTGCCGCTGAACCAACCTATCAAGGTACTGCTGCGCTCCAAGGATGTGCTGCATGACTTCTATGTGCCGCCATTTCGCGCGCGCATGAACATGGTGCCGGGCATGATCACCTCGTTCTGGTTCACGCCGACGCAGACCGGGCGCTTCGACATCCTGTGCGCGCAGCTTTGCGGCGTGGGGCACTACAACATGCGAGGGCACGTCGTCGTGGATGAGCCGGCCGCGTTCGAGGCGTGGCTCGCCAAACAGCAGACCTTCGCCATGACGCAGGTGCGGGCGATCGCACCGGTGGCGGCGGCCCCTACGGCAGGCGCGGGGGCCGTTGGTGGCACGGGCGGTGCCGGCGTGGCGGCCGCGGCCGATCTGATCGAGATGGGGCGCTCGCTGGCGCAGAGCAAGGGCTGCGTGGGTTGCCACAGTATCGATGGCGCGCCCGGCGTGGGGCCGACGTGGAAGGGGCTCTACGGCAAGACCGAGACGTTCGTCGACGGCAGTACGGCCACGGTCGACGATGCATTCCTGAAGCAAGAGATCGAGGACCCGCATGCGCGGCTGGTCAAGGGCTTCGGGCCGCTGATGCCGAAGCTGCCGGTGACCGAGGCCGAGGTGGCCGCGTTGACGGCCTATATCCGCGCGCAGGGCGCCGCCGCGGGTGGGGCGCCACAGGCGGGAGCAAAGTAGACCAAGGGAGGTCACGCATGAGCCATGCCGAAGCATCTCCGGACCACGGCCCACAGAGTTTCTGGACGCGTTATGTCTGGAGCCAGGATCACAAGGTGATTGCGGTCCAGTACACGATCGTCGCGATCTTCGTCGGACTGATCGGCGTCACGCTGTCCAACCTGATGCGCCTGCAGCTCGGTTTTCCCGGGCAGTTCTCGTTTATCGACGCCAGCCGCTATTACCAGTTCGTCACCATGCACGGCATGATCATGGTGATCTATCTGCTGACAGCACTGTTTCTCGGCGGGTTTGGCAACTACCTGATCCCGCTGATGGTCGGCGCGCGCGACATGGTGTTCCCGTACCTGAACATGCTGAGTTTCTGGGTGTACTTTCTGTCGGTGCTGGTGTTGCTGTCGAGCTTCTTCGTGCCGGGCGGACCCACCGGCGCGGGCTGGACGCTCTATCCGCCGCAGGCGATCCTGCCAGGCACACCTGGCTATGACTGGGGCATCATCCTGATGCTGGTTTCGCTGGTGATCTTTATCGTCGCCGCGACCATGGGCGGGCTCAACTACGTGACCACGGTGCTGCAGGCACGCACCGAGGGCATGACGCTGCTGCGCATGCCGCTGTCGGTGTGGGGCATCTTCATGGCGACGATCCTCGCGCTGCTGGCATTTCCGGCGCTGTTCGTCTCGGGCGTGATGATGCTGCTGGACAAGACCCTCGGCACGAGTTTCTTTATGCCGGCGATGGTCTCGATGGGGCAGCAGCTCGACTACAAGGGTGGCAGTCCGCTGCTGTTTCAGCATCTGTTCTGGTTCTTCGGGCATCCCGAGGTCTATATCGTGGCGCTGCCCGCGTTCGGCATCGTGTCCGATCTCGTCAGCGTCCATGCGCGCAAGAGCATCTTCGGTTATCGCACCATGGTGTGGGCGATTCTCGCCATCGGCCTACTGTCAGTCGTGGTGTGGGCACACCATATGTTCGTCAGCGGCATGAACCCGTACTTCGGCTTTTTCTTCGCGACGACCACGCTGATCATCGCGGTGCCGACGGCGATCAAGGTCTACAACTGGGTCATCACGTTGTGGCGTGGCGATATCCACTTCTCGGTGCCGATGCTGTTTGCGATCGCATTTATCAGCACCTTTGTGATCGGTGGGCTCACGGGGCTGTTCCTCGGCAATGTCAGCGTGGACATTCCGCTGTCGAACACATACTTCGTGGTCGCGCATTTCCATATGGTGATGGGCGTGTCGCCGATCCTCGTGGTGTTCGGCGGCATCTATCACTGGTACCCGAAGGTCACGGGTCGCATGCTCAACGACACGCTGGGGCGTATCCATTTCTGGATCACGTTCGTCGGTACCTACGCGATCTTCTTCCCGATGCACTACCTTGGCATCCTCGGCATGCCGCGCCGCTATTACGCCTACGAGAACTACGCGTTCATTCCGGAGTCGGCGCACGTGATGAACATGTATATCTCGATCGCGGCCTTTATCGTGGCCGGGGCGCAATTGCTGTTCGTGTTCAATCTCGGGTGGAGCCTGGTCCGGGGGCGCGCGTCGGGTCCCAACCCATGGCGTGCCGCCTCGCTCGAATGGCAGACGCCGGACACGCCGCCCGCGCACGGCAATTGGGGGCCGCATCTGCCCGTGGTGTATCGCTGGGCCTACGCGTACAGCGTGCCCGGCGCGCGCGAGGACTTTATCGCACAGAATGCGCCGCCCGAAGCGGGCGGGCCGGAACCGGAGCCGCATTCCAGCCGGGGAGCCGTGGCATGAGAACCGAATCGAACTATGCGTCCGGGGGTGCCGGTGGTGGGGCCACCTCCGGCGATACGCGGCCGGGCATGCCCACCCCGATGCCCGGCAGCACGGGCCTGTGGTTCTTCATGGCGGTAGTCACGTCATTGTTCGCGCTGTTCCTGGCCGCGTACATCAT
Source organism: Cupriavidus pampae (assembly GCF_914271485.1). Taxonomy (GTDB): domain Bacteria; phylum Pseudomonadota; class Gammaproteobacteria; order Burkholderiales; family Burkholderiaceae; genus Cupriavidus; species Cupriavidus pampae. The sequence goes on along the minus strand of NZ_CAJZAG010000005.1, from coordinate 319,357 downwards.
GCGTATGGACAGCCCCGATTGGCATCGTGTCGCGCTGCCGTGGCAGACGTGGCTCTCCACCGCGTTGTTGGTCGGAGCCTGCGTGTCGATGCAGGCTTCCGCGCATCTCGGCCGCGTAGGGCGCATGGCGCCCGCGCGTATCGCCCTGCGGCTCGGTGGCGTGGGGGCGATGGCGTTCGTGGCCTCGCAGTTATGGGCGTGGCACGCGTTGTACGCGATGCATGTGGTGCCCGCCAACAATCCGGCCGGCAGCTTCTTCTATCTGCTCACGGCCATGCACGGTCTGCACATGCTGGGCGGCATTGTCGCGTGGGCGATGGTCGCGACCGATCGTGGCAGCGGGCCGCGCACGCTGAGGCGTATCGCGCTGTGCGCGCGATACTGGCACTTCCTGCTGGCGGTCTGGGTCGTGCTGGTCGCCGCGCTCGGCTGGCTCACGCCCGAGCTCGTGCGCTATCTGTGCGGCACCGCTTGAGGTACGCCAGGAAAGGAGATGCCATGACCGCGCCGCTTTCTACCGCACAGGATCCGCTCGCCAGGTTGCCCGAAGGGGTCCGGGGCCTTGTCGCCGACTGGTCTTCCGATCAGCGCGCGTTCAAGGTGTCCTGGGGCAAGGCGATGATGTGGATCTTCCTGTTGTCGGATACGTTCGTGTTCAGCTGCTTCCTTACGGGCTACATGACCGTGCGGATGTCCACCACGGTGCCGTGGCCGAATCCGAGCGAAGTGTTCGCGCTCGAGTTCGGTGGGCAACCGGTGCCCCTGATCCTGATCGCGATCATGACGTTCGTGCTGATTACCAGCAGCGGCACCATGGCGATGGCCGTCAACTTCGCCTACCGGCGCCAGCGTCGCGAATGCGCGATTCTGATGCTGATCACCGCGCTGTTCGGCGCGATGTTCGTCGGCATGCAGGCATTCGAATGGACCAAGCTGATCGTCGAGGAGGGCGTGCGACCGTGGGGCAACCCGATGGGGGCCGCGCAGTTCGGCTCCACGTTCTTCATGATCACGGGCTTTCACGGCCTGCACGTGTCGTGCGGCGTGATCTACCTGATAGTGGTGGCGCTGCGGGTGCTGGGCGGGCGCTATGAGCGCACCGGCAACTACCAGATCGTCGAGATTGCCGGGTTGTACTGGCACTTCGTGGATCTGGTGTGGGTGTTTATCTTCGCGTTGTTCTACCTCTGGTGAGGTGTGCCATGGAACTCAACAACCCCGCCATCCCATCCTCGCCCGCCACGCAGGCCACGCCGCATGGCCAGCAGCATCCCATCGGCCTCTACCTGAAGGTGTGGCTGCTGTTGTTCGTGCTGTCGATGATGTCGTACGCGGTGGACTACTTCCACGTGCAGGGGTATCTGCGCTGGGGCTTGATCCTGATCTTCATGGCGGCGAAGGCCGGCCTGATCATCGCAGTGTTCATGCATATGGCATGGGAGAGGATGGCGCTGATCTGCGCCATCCTCCTGCCGCCGCTGTGTCTGCTGGTACTTGTGTGGCTGATGGCCGAGGAGGCCAACTTCACGTTCCTGACACGCGGGGAGTTCTTCCGATAACAGCGTTTCCGATGACGTTCAGACCTGCGTGATGAACTTGGTCACGAGGTAGCCATCGAACGTTTCCTGGCCGCCTTCGCTGCCAATGCCCGAGTCCTTGATGCCACCGAACGGCGTTTCAGCCAGTGCCATGCCGAAATGGTTGATGTTGACCATGCCGGCTTCGAGGTTGTTCGACACATGGTTCGCCGTCTTCAGCGAATTGGTGAACACGTACGAGGCCAGGCCGAACGGCAGGCTGTTGGCGCGACGCAGGACTTCCTCGGTGTCCTTGAAGCGCACCACCGGTGCCACCGGGCCGAACGGCTCGTCAGTCATCAGCTTGGCGTCGTCGGGCAGGTCGGTCACCACAGTCGGGGCGAAGAAGTAGCCCTTGTCGCCGATGCGCGAACCGCCGGCCACAACCTTGCCGCCGCGGTGATTGGCGTCGTCGAGGAACTGCTCCATCGAGGCGATGCGGCGCTCGTGGGCCAGCGGACCCATCTGCGTGCCGTCCTCGAGGCCATTGCCGACCTTGATCGAGCCGATGACTTCGGTAAAGCGTGCGAGGAACTTGTCATACGCGCCTTGCTGCACGTAGAAGCGCGTCGGCGATACACACACCTGACCCGCATTACGCAGCTTGAAGCGGGCGAGCATCTCGGCGGCCGGCTCGATATCGGCATCGTCAAACACCAGCACCGGCGAATGGCCGCCCAGCTCCATCGTGACGCGCTTCATGTGCGCGCCGGCCAGCGCGGCCAGCTGCTTGCCCACGGGCACCGAGCCCGTGAACGAGATCTTGCGCACGATCGGCGATTCGATCAGATACGTCGAAATTTCGCCCGGCACGCCCCACACGATGTTCAGCACGCCCGGGGGCAGGCCTGCATCGTGGAACAGCTGCGCCAGCGCGACCACGGCGCTCGGCGAGTCCTCGGGGCCCTTGAGGATCAGCGTGCAGCCCGCGCCGATGGCCGACACCATCTTGCGGATGGCCTGGTTGAACGGGAAGTTCCACGGCGTGAACGCCGCGCACACGCCGATCGGCTCGCGCACGACGAGCTGGCGCACATTGGGCTGGCGCGGCGGAATCACGCGGCCATAGATGCGGCGGCATTCCTCGGCGTGCCATTCGGCATGCTCGGCGCAGATCATGACCTCGGCCACGGCCTCGGCGAGCGGCTTGCCCTGATCGAGCGTGATATTGCGGCCGATGTCCTTGGCGCGCTCGCGGGTCAGTTCCGCTACGCGGCGCAGGATTTTCGAGCGCTCGAGCGGCGAGGTCTTCTTCCAGGACTCGAATGCCCGCTGGGCGGCGGCAAGCGCGCGGTCCAGGTCGGCGCGGGAGGCGTGCGGCAGCTTGCCAATGACTTCCTGGGTGGCCGGGTTGAGCACGTCCTGCTCGCGCCGGTCGCCGCCCTTGACGAATTCCCCGTCGATATAGAGGGCGAGATCCTGGTACATGCGTGTCTCCTGAGGTGCGGCACCGCAACATGGGCGCCGGCGGGTGGGCGAAAACGAAACCGCAAGCTTACCCCGAGCGCGTGTATTGCGCACCATCGGCACCACACCCGTATGGGGCGTGCCTCGGTGTCCCCCCTCCATACCCCCCTTCGCGTCGGCCGTGCACCGACATGGTTCGCCGTGCCATCCACCTATAATCGGTCGAATGAAACCAGATGCCAGACTTACGACCGGCCCGATCGGCCGCACGCTTCTCGCCTTCTCGCTGCCGGTACTCGGCAGCAACGTGCTCCAGTCCCTCAATGCCTCCATCAACGCCGTCTGGGTCGGGCGCTATCTTGGTGAGGCCGCGCTCACGGCAACCTCCAACGCGAACATCGTCCTGTTCTTCCTGCTCGGCGTGGTGTTCGGCATCAGCATGGCCAACACCATCCTGATTGGTCAGGCCGTCGGCGCGCGCAACATCGGGGAAGCGCGGCGCGTGGTCGGCACCGGCACCACCTTCTTCGTGCTGCTGTCGGTGTTTGCCGCGGCGCTCGGGTACGTGTTCACGCCGGCCATCCTCGCGGCCATGAATACGCCAGCCGACGCAACCCCGCTGGCCGAGGTGTACCTGCGCGTGATCTTCATCGCGCTGCCATTCATGTACTTCTACAACTTCGTGATGATGGCGCTGCGCGGCGCGGGCGATTCGCGCACGCCGTTCTACTTCATGCTGCTGTCGGTGGTGCTGGATGTGGTGCTCAATCCCGTGCTGATCTTCGGCGTGGGCCCGATTCCGGCGCTCGGCATCGCCGGCTCCGCGCTGGCCACGCTGATCGCGCAGGTGACCAGTCTGTTCGCGATGATCTGGCTGCTCTATCGCCGCAAGCATTTCCTGCTGCTGCATCGCGGTCAGTCGCATCTGCTGCGGCCAAACGGTGCCATCCTGCGCGCGCTGGTGATGAAGGGCCTGCCGATGGGCCTGCAAATGGTGGTGATCTCGTCGTCGGCCATCGTCATGATGTCGCTGGTCAACACCTACGGCTCGCAGACCACGGCCGCCTACGGCGTGGCCTCGCAGCTATGGACGTACGTGCAGATGCCCGCGCTCGCGGTGGGCGCAAGCGTGTCTTCGATGGTCGCGCAGAACGTCGGTGCCGGGCTGTGGTCGCGCGTGACGCGCATCACGCAGGTCGGTCTGCTGTTCAATGTGGCGATGACCGGCGCGATGGTCGCGCTGCTGTACGGGTTCAACCGCCACTCGCTGACCCTGTTCCTCGGCGACGACAGCCTCGCGATCTCCACCGCCCAGCACATCAATCACGTGGTGCTGTGGTCGTTCATCCTGTTCGGCTTCACGATCGTGATCTTCGGCACCGTGCGTGCCACCGGCGCGGTGATGGCGCCGCTCGTGATTCTGTTCGTCGCGATGTGGGGCATCCGGCTGCCGTTCGCATGGCTGCTCGGCCCGCATATCGGCGCCGAATCGATCTGGTGGAGCTTTCCGCTCGGCTCGGTGGTCTCGGTCGTGCTGGCGTGGGGCTATTACCGCTTTGGCAATTGGCGCCGCAGCCATATCCTGCCCGACGAGCCGGCGCCCACCGCGATGGGTCAGGCGGCCGATACCAGCATGGGCACGCCATGCGAGGACGCAGCGAAGACCGTGCTGCCTGCCCCTGCTGAAGTAGGGCGATAGTCTTCAGACATACAGCGCAGTTTCACATGGGAGACATTTGCACTTCGGTGCAAATGTTCGCCCCATTTTCTGGCGTGTAAGCGAATCGAAAGCTTCGATCCGCGCATTACGCGGCCCTTCGCTTTCAATCGCCTTTCGACGCACCGCACCATACGTACGCGTATCGTACATAGATGTATCACAGCGTGATACATCGACAAAAAGCCCTTGTTTTCAGCGCTCATCGTGAGGTCTCGGTGAATACCCTAAACACCAGACAACTGAAAGGCGCCTGAAAGATCGCGTCTCTACTGTTCGTCCCATCCTGCCGACCGTACCTTTTCTGGTGTGTGCTCGCATGACGCGCCAGAGCCGGCGTGTACGCGAAGCGGCAAGGTTTGATAAACGTTGAGGAGATTCGCTTTGCGCATACGCAGCCAAAAGGATTTTGCCTCCGGCCTGATGTTCATTCTGGTCGGTCTGAGCTTTTCCTTCGTCGCCCGTACTTATTCGATGGGAACCGCCGCGAAGATGGGCCCCGGTTACTTTCCGTTCCTGCTGGGCCTGGTTCTGGCCCTGCTCGGCGTGATCGTGACGTTCGGCTCGCTGAGCGTTAAGGGTGAGGAAGATCAACTGGCCCGCTGGGACCTGAAGACGCTGTTGTGGATTCTGGGTTCGGTGGTGCTGTTCGGCCTGTTGCTCAAGCCGCTCGGCATGGTGTTGTCGGTGTTCGTGCTGGTGGTGGTGTCGTCGATGGCGAGCCACGAGTTCAGCTGGAAGGGCGCGCTGTGCGCGGGTGTCGTGCTGGTGCTGATCAGCCTGGGTGCCTTCGTCTACGGTATCAATCTGCAGATGCCGGTGTGGCCGGCCTTCATCACAGGCTAAGGAGCACACGTAAATGGAATTGTTCGATCACCTTGCCCTGGGCTTCTCCACGGCATTGACGCTGCAGAACCTCGCATACGCGTTCCTGGGCTGCGTGCTCGGGACGCTGATCGGCGTGCTGCCGGGCCTCGGCCCTCTCGCGACCATCGCGATGCTGCTGCCGGTCACGTACTCGCTGCCGCCGGTGGCTGCACTGATCATGCTGGCCGGTATTTACTACGGCGCGCAGTACGGTGGCTCCACCACCGCCATTCTGGTGAACCTGCCGGGCGAATCGTCGTCGGTGGTGACTACCATCGATGGCTACCAGATGGCACGGCGCGGACGCGCTGGCGTCGCGCTGGCAACCGCTGGCCTGGGCTCGTTCTTCGCTGGTTGCGTGGCGACGCTGATCCTGGCCGCATTTGCCACGCCGCTGTCGGAACTGGCGTTCAAGTTCGGTCCTGCCGAATACTTCTCGCTGATGTGCCTGGGCCTGATCGGTGCCGTGGTGCTGGCTTCGGGCTCGCTGCCGAAGGCCGTTGCGATGATCGTGCTGGGTCTGCTGTGCGGCCTGATTGGTACTGACGTGAACTCGGGCGCGGCGCGCTTCTCGTTCGACGTGCCTGAACTGACCGACGGTATCGACTTCGTGGCTCTGGCAATGGGTATGTTCGGTTTCGCGGAAATCATCGCGAACCTCGAGCAGAAGGAAGCCCGCGAGACGTTCACGAACAAGGTGACGAACCTGTTCCCGACCAAGGAAGACTTCCGACGCATGATCCCGGCCGTGCTGCGTGGCACGTTCCTGGGTTCCGCGCTGGGCATCCTCCCGGGCGGCGGTGCGGCACTGGCTTCGTTTGCAGCCTATTCGCTGGAAAAGAAGACCTCGAAGTACGCGCATGAATTCGGCAAGGGCGCCATCGAAGGCGTGGCGGGTCCGGAGTCGGCCAACAATGCGGCCGCACAGACCTCGTTCATCCCGCTGCTGACGCTGGGCATTCCGCCGAACGCGGTGATGGCGCTGATGGTCGGTGCAATGACCATCCACAACATCCAGCCGGGTCCGCAGGTGATGACCAGCAACCCCGCGCTGTTCTGGGGTCTGATCGCCTCGATGTGGATCGGTAACCTGATGCTGATCATCCTGAACCTGCCGATGATCGGTATCTGGGTGAAGCTGCTGACCGTGCCGTATCGCTTCCTGTACCCGGCCATCCTCACGTTCTGCTGTATCGGCGTCTACTCCGTGAACAACCAGACGTTCGACGTGTTCATGGCTGCTGCCTTCGGCGTGATCGGCTACCTGTTCCTGAAGCTCAAGTGCGAGCCGGCCCCGCTGCTGCTTGGCTTCGTGCTGGGACCGATGATGGAAGAAAACTTCCGTCGTTCGCTGCTGCTGTCGCGTGGTGACTTCGGCGTGTTCTTCACGCGTCCGCTGTCGCTCGGTCTGCTGATCGCCGCTGGCGCACTCGTTGCCGTGGTGGCACTGCCGTCGATCAAGGCGAAGCGCGAAGAAGCGTTCCAGGAAGAGTAAAGCGCGCTGCGCAACGGAACTACGCCCGCCTCGGCGGCGGGTGCGTGTTTAAACTTAGCAACGCAAGCTTTAGGGGTGCCACGCGCACCCCGCTTTTTTGGCGTGTCAGCATGATAACCACCATGAGCCCGCCCCCGTTGGACCGGGTTGTATTCCGGCTTTACATCCTGAAGCTCGTACAGTCCAGTCCATCGACGGTGTTCAACCTCGTCGAGCGGCTGCGCGCGCGCGGCATCGACAAGAACATCCGCGCACTGCGGCCAATCCTGCGCAGCCTGATGATGGCGCGCGCGATTACCGCGGAACTCGTGGAAGGCAACGGCCGTGTCTACTGCATTACCGATGCGGGACGCGCCGAGCTCGATGCCTACCTGTCGCACCTCGCGGTGCTGCGGGACGATGTCGGGGATGTGGAGGAAACAAAAAACGCCGCTTGAAGCGGCGTTTTTTGTTGGTGACGAGGTACTTACTGCGCGGCCGGCGCTGAAGCTGCCGCCACCGGGGTCAGCGGTTGCGTCACCAGTTCGGTCGAGTTGCCCGCACCCGTGCTGCTCGTCGCGACCAGCACCTTGATGCGGTTCGGCACCACGGCGCCAATGCCATCCACCGGGATCGTGGTGATCAGCCAGTCGGCATTGTTATTCAGCGTCAGTGCACCCGAGTCGAAGATCACGGTCTTGGTACCGGCAGTGGTGATACGCAGGCGGTACGTACCCGAGTCGAAGTAGATCGAATCGGCGCCCGAGGGCGGGTTGGCGTTCTTGTACGCAATGGCGCCCAGCGTCGGGCCGACCGTTGTCAGGTCGACCGCCGGCGCGGTGATGTACATGTCGATATTCTGCGAGTTAAGTGCCGCATTGAAGCCGCGCACGCGTGCCTTGTCCGAGATCAGGCCCTTGTCGTACGGGTCGTCGATCGTGACCAGCTCCGCGCTGGTCGCGCCCGGCGTGGCGATCAGCGAATACTTGTGGCCCGTGGCGCCGTTGATCGTGGTCTGGCCGATCACGGTCTGCGTGCCGGCGAGTTTCAGCTGGAACAGGTTGTTGTCCTTCGAGATATCGAAGTACGCCGAGACGAACTTGTAGGGGGCGTTGGAAACCTGGGTCGGTGCGCCGTTCTGGGTCAGGTCGACGTTCACGCCCACCGGAACCGTGTTCAACAGTCGCACGGACGGCTGGGAGATGCCCAGGCGGTCATCGACGCCGTCATCGCCACCACCGCATGCCGCCAGCAGCGCCGTTGCCGCTACTACTAGTCCTACCGTCAGTTTGTTCTTGAAATTTTTCATGAAAATCACCTCGCCGTTGTGGAAGAAGGGCGCGAAGCAGCCGTGCCGGGGCAGCGGTGAGGCAGCTGAAGCAAGTCGCGCATGCCGTGATGCAACGATATGCATCGCGGCACGCGCGGTGCAGACGCGCACCTCCGATATCCATGTCGGAGGAATCCCACAGTTTGGTTACATTGCGGACACAAGCGTGCGCCCGCAAAATGCCGCGAGGGCAGGCGGGGCAAGGGATGCGCGCCGCGCGGCAAATATTTCACCGCGCGAGGCATGCGGAAAAAATTACACCATCACGACTTGATTACGACCGGCGCGCTTGGCCTGGTATAAGCCGCTATCGGCTGCTTCGACGATGCTGCTGAAGATGCTGTCGGGTTCCGGCACGATGACCGCGCCGCCGATGCTGACCGTCACGTACTCGCTGTTCGGTGAGCCGCTATGCGGGATCTTCAGGCCCTCGATCGCGCGCCGCACCTTCTCCGCGAGCAGCCGTGCGCCGCCCGGCGACGTCGACGGCAGGATCATCGAGAACTCCTCGCCGCCGAAACGCGCGGGCAGGTCGGCCGGACGCGTGCAGTTGTCGCGAATGACGCCGGCCACCTGACGCAATACCTCGTCGCCGGCCACATGACCGTAGGTGTCGTTGTACGCCTTGAAGGCGTCGACATCGAGCATCAGCAACGCGAGCTGCGTTTGTTCGCGTTGCGCGCGCCGCCATTCGGCACCGAGGTACTCGTCGAAGTAGCGCCGGTTGGAGAGGCCGGTGAGGCCGTCGGAGTTGGTCAGGCGCTGCAGCTCGAGGTTGGTCTCGAGCAATTGCTGCTGGCTCTGCCGCAGCGCGCGATAGGCTTCATCGCGCTGGAGCAGGTTCAGATACGAGCGCGAGTGGTAGCGAATGCGCGCGATCAGCTCGATGCTGTCGGGCAGCTTCACGAGGTAGTCATTGGCGCCGGCGGAGAACGCCGCGCTCTTCATGGTCGGCTCTTCCTTGGTGGAGAGCACGATGATCGGGATATCGCGCGTGCCGGGATTCTCGCGATAGCGCCGCACCAGCGTCAGGCCGTCGGTGCCGGGCATCACGAGATCCTGGAGGATGACCGTCGGTTGCGTGCGTTCGGCCACGGCCACCGCTTCCTCGGGCTGGGCGCAGTAGTGAAAGTCGATATCGGACTCGCCCGCAAGCGCGCGCCGGATGGCTTCGCCGATGATGGCCTGGTCGTCGACCAGCAGCACCATCGACAGGTACTCGCTGTTGGCCGCCGCATCGGCCTGGTCGTTGTGTCTTGACATGATTGCTTCCTAATCTTTTCTTTATCGCCCTTTGACATGCGTCATCAGCATGTCGGGCGTCCCCCGCCGCAGGCCTTGATCAAGCGCGCCGCGATGCGCGGCAATGGCAGGATATCGCTGGCCGCGTCGAGCGCCGCCGCTGCCTTGGGCATGCCATACACCGCGCTGGTCGCCTGGTCCTGCGCAATCGTCAGGTATCCGCGTTCGCGCATCGCGCGCAGGCCGAGCGCGCCGTCGCGACCCATCCCGGTCAGCAACACGCCCACCGCTTCGCCGCGCCAGTGCTCCACGACGCTTTCGAAGAACACGTCGATCGAGGGTCGGTACAGCGAGTCTGCAGGATCGGCGGTATAGGCAAGCTGCGCGCCCGCGACCAGGCGAAGATGGTCGTTGGTACCGGCCAGCATCACCGTGCCGGTCTGCGGCGTTTCGCCCGCGCGCGCCAGGCGCACTGGCAACGGGCATTGCGCGTCGAGCCATTCCGCCATGCCCTGCGCGAACGCTTCATCCACGTGCTGTACGATCACGACCGCGCCGCCAAAGTTCTCGGGCATCTCCGCCAGCAGTGAGGCAAGGGCCGCGGGGCCGCCCGCACTGGCACCGATCGCCACCAGCCGCGGTGCGGCCGGCAGCGGCGTGGCGCGCCGGATCGCATGTGGCATGGCGCTGCGTCCCGCGAGCAGGCGGCCGATATTGCGCAGCTTGCGCAGCAGCGGTCCTGCCACGAGTTGCGCGTCGGGTTCGGTCAGAGTAGGGGTGTCCACCGCGTCGATCGCGCCATGACCCATTGCATCGAACACCTGCGCCGCGTTGCGGCCGAGGTCGGTGGTCACGACCACGATCGCGCATGGGGTGGCCGCCATGATGCGGCGCGTGGCCTCCACGCCGTCCATCACCGGCATCAACAGATCCATGAAGATGACGTCGGGCGTGCGCGAGGCCGCCATGCGTATGGCCTGTTCGCCGTCGCCCGCCACCCAGATGATCTCGTGGGTGGCTTCGAGCGACACCGCGCGGCGCAGCGCCGCGACGGCCAGCGGTGAATCGTTGACGATACCGATCTTCATGCCCGTGCCTCGCCGATCAGGTCCTGCACCGCGTCGAGTAGCGCCGCGTCATGGAAACTGCCTTTGGCCAGATAGTAATCCGCGCCGGCCTGCAGGCCGCGTTCGCGGTCCTGTTCACGGTCCTTGTACGAGACGATCATCACCGGCAGCTGTTGCAGACCCGGTTCCGACCGAATGCGTCCAACCAGTTCGATGCCATCCATGCGCGGCATATCGACGTCGGTGATGACGAGGTCGAACTGCTCCGCGCGCAGGACGTTCCAGCCGTCCATGCCATCGACGGCGACGGCGACATCATAGCCTCGCCCCGCCAGCAGCTTGCGTTCGAGCTCGCGTACGGTCAGCGAGTCGTCGACCACGAGCACGCGCTTGCGTCGCAGCTGCGCGGTCTCTGGACCGACCTGCCGCACACGGGACAGACGGCCATCGGCAACCAGCTTTTCCACCGAGCGCAGCATGTCTTCCACGTCGAAGATCAGCACAGGTGTGCCATCGTCGGTCAGGCTGCCGGCCGCGATGTCCTTGATCTTGCCGAGCGCGGGCGCGAGCGGCTGCACGACCAGCGTGCGCTCGCCGAGCAACCGGTCCACGGCCACGCCGTAGACACGGTCGTGCTCGCCGAGCACGACCACCGGCATTGCGGCGTCGTCATGCGCGCGTTCGGGGCGCTGCAGCAGTTGCGCCGCGCTGACCAGACCGACTGGCCGGCCGTCGTGACGGAAATGCTGTTGCGATTCGATCTGCTCGATGTCATCGCGACGCACGCTGGCGGCGCGCAGCACATGGCCGAGCGGGAATGCATACGCTTCTCCGGCGACTTCGACCAGCAACGCGCGCACGATGGACAGCGTGAGCGGCAGCTCGAGGTGAAAGTGCATGCCGCTGCCGGGCTGCTGCGTCACGCGCAGGTTGCCGCGCACGCCGCGCACCATGTCGTGCACTGCATCCAATCCGACACCACGGCCGGAGACCTCGGACACGGTCTCGCGCAGGCTGAAACCGGGCAGCAGCAGGAATTCGAGCATTTCCGCCTGCGACAGGCGCGCGGCGGTGTCGGGTTGCGCGAGGCCGCGCCGGACGATGGTTGCGCGCAGCGCGTCGAAGTCCACGCCCGCGCCGTCGTCGAAGATCTCGATCACGAGCCGGCCAGCGTTATGGCGGGCATGTAGCGAGATGCGGCCTTCCTCGGGTTTGCCGGCGGCGCGGCGCACGGCGGGGCTCTCGATGCCGTGATCCACCGCATTGCGCAGCAGGTGCGCGAGCGGGGCGTCGAGCTGGTCGAGGATGTCGCGATCTACCTGCGTGTGTTCGCCCGAGAGTTCGAGGTGCACGGACTTGCCGAGCGCGCGGCCGAGATCGCGCACCATGCGCGCATAACCGGTGATGCCATCGGACAGCGGGCGCATGCGGCAGGAGAGCGCGGTGTCATAGAGCCGGCGCGATAGCCGGCTGGCGCGATGGTCGTACTGATCGAGCTCGTCGGCGCGCTGGGACAGTTGATCGCTGGCGTCGCCCAGCATGCGGCGAACCTCGGCGAGCGCCGCACCCATGCGCGCCACGCTGGCTTCGGGGCTCGACAGCAGCGCCTGCATGCCGTCGATGGCCTGCATCGCGCGCATCTGCTGGCGCCGCGTTTGCTGCAGCGCTACGCCGAACGGATGCAGCCAGTGCGTTTCCACCATGGCCTCGCTTGCCATGGTCAGCACGCGGTCGAGGCGGTCGGCATTGACGCGCAGCATGCGCTCCTGCGTGCCGTCGGACTCGCCGCTGAACGCCGCATCGTCGCGCGGGGTAGCGTGGGGCCGTGCCGCTGTCGGTGCTGACGTCCCTGCCGGCTCGGGCTGGTCGGCTCCGGCCGCGCCGTCGTGCGCAGACGCGCGCGGCTGCACCGATGCTGGCAATATGGCAGGCGTGGTCGCGGGGTCGGACTCGGACACAGGGCCGGCGGGAGCCTGAACGCCCCCAGCCGCCGGCGCGCGCACACGCGGCACTGGCGCGGCGGCGGTGTCGTCGAGCACGGCGGCCATATGCGCGACGAACGCGTCGATCTCTTCGCGGCCGTCGGTCTCGGACCAGTCGAGCTTGCCGCCGGGCGGATGGCCGATGCGTTGCAGCAGATCGGTGCCTTGGAGCAAGGCGTCGATATGGGCGGCCGACAGCAGCAGGCCACCGCGTTGCGCAGCCACCAGGCAGTCTTCCATCACATGCGCGACGCGCACGCCGCCATCGAGGCCGACGATGCGCGCGGCGCCCTTGAGCGAATGCGCGGCGCGCATGCATGCCTCGAGGTGGTCCGCCGCCACCGGATCGCGCTCGAGCGCGAGCACGCCGGCATTGAGGACTTCCGCCTGGGAGTCAGCCTCGAGCGCGAACAGCTCGAGCATCGATGCATCGCGCAACTGTTCGGGGTTCATGACAGGCTCCGTGACAGCGCCTGACGCAGCATGGCGGCGTCGAGCAGACCGATCGTGTGGCCAGCGTGATCGAACAGGGCCTCCGTATAGTGCGACGACGCGCGCGCGATGGTCGCGGGCAAGGGCAGCAGCGCGGTAGTGGCCACCCGGTGCACGCCGGCGACCTCGTCGACTGGCAGGGCGAGCGCCTGGCGGCCCTGACCGAGAATCAGGAAGCGGGCGCCCCCCGCGCGCTGCGAATCCGCCTGCGAATCGGCCTGCGAATCGGCCTGCGAATCGGTATTGGCACCGGCGCTGGTATCAACGGCGGCGCCCGCATCGAACAACAGCGCGAGCGAAAGACATGGCAGCAGCGCGCCGCGCACCGGTGCCACGCCGAGCAGGGCCGCGTGGCGCCGATGCGGCAGCGAATGGACGCGGCTCGGTGCGGTGACTTCGCCGAGCACGACGGTCGGCAGCGCCAGCCATTCGTCGCCGACGCGGAACACCAGGCATGAGCGACCGCGCGCATCGGCGCTGCGAGCATCGTCGGCGGCGGCTTCGAGCCGCGCCACGTCGATCGGCGCGTCGACGGCCAGGGCATCGAGCAGCGCGACTGCCGCATGCGCGTGCACGGGGCAATTGCGGCAGTGCACGTACGTGGCGAGCTCCGGGCAACTGCCGTCGCCGGAAATGCCGATGCGACGCCAGCAGGCGTCGATAGCGTCGGCACTTGCGTTCAGCACGCTCGGGGCGTCGGGGACGTTGATGTGGGGCTCAGCCATGGTTCAAGCGTGCATGTCGCTGCGCGCGCTGGCGCAGACGCGTGGCGGCGGGCGCATCGCCCACGCTGTCCAGCAGGGCGGCGAGGTGATAGAGCGCTTCCTCGTGGCCGGGATCGAGGTAGACCGCCTTGCGATAGGCGGCCTGCGCATCGCTGGTGCGCGCGGCCGCATCGTGCAGCACGCCGAGCAGGCACCAGGCGTCGGCCGATTGACCGTGCGTGTCAAGATAATCGAGGCACGCGGTGGTGGCTTCCGCGAGCTCGCCCCGGTCCGCACGCGCGGCGATGTCAATCAGGGCCGTGACGGCGGCGCGGTCAGCAGCGGCGATGCGCTCTGCCATGTTGTTGCTACCACCGCCGGAGGTGACGATGCTCGCGGTCGCTGTCGGAGGCGCCGTTGTGCGCGCGGCCATCGCGGCTACCGGGCGCATGTTCCGCGCGGACGCGGAAGGCGGCGGAGCCGCAGACGCCACCGAGGACGCGAACAGCCCGGATGCCTTGGCTGCCACGGCAGAGACCGGCGGCCACGACGCATTGCTCGCCGCGAGCGGATCGCCAGCCACCGGATGAAACGCGAAAGCCAGCGGCACGCCGGTGCCGCGCAACCCCTCGCGCGTGAGCAGACTCGCCTCGGCCGGGCCCACGAACAGCATGCCGTCGGCAACGGTCAGTCGTGTCAGCGTCCGCACCGTGCGCCGCTGCGTGTCGGCATCGAAATAGATCAGCAGATTGCGGCAGAACACAAAGTGATACGGCGGTTCGTTGGCCAGCAGCAGCGGGTCCATCAGGTTCCCGCGCAGCAGTCGCACCTGCGCGCGCACACGGGCATCGATCTGGTAACCGCCGGGAATCGACGCCGAGGCCGGCGTGAAATGTCGGTCGCGATAGTCGAGCGGCAGGCCCCGGAACGCATTGGGACCATACAGGCCAATGCGCGCGCGTTCGAGCGAGCGGGCGCTGATATCGATGGCATCCACGCGGAAACGATCGGCCGGAATGCCGGCGTCCAGCAGTGCCATCGCGATCGAATACGGCTCTTCGCCGGTGGAACAGGGCACACTGAGCACGCGCAGCAGCGGGGGCTCGCCCATGCCGCTGCCGCCAGCGCCAGTCTCACCCGATCCGCCAAATACACGCTGCGCGGCGGCGCGCGCAAGCGCGAGCAGGGCCTCGCGGTGGCGGAAGAACCAGGTCTCCGGCACGATCACAGCCTCGATCAGCGCCTGCAGTTCGTCCGGGGCGGCGTGCAGCACGTTCCAGTACGCGGCGGTATCGTGCGCACCCACCGCGAGCTGGCGGTCGCGCACGGCGCGGGCCACGGTGCCAGGACCGACGGTGTCGGCATCGAGCCCGATCCGCTCCTTGAGCAGCGCGGCGATCTGGATGCCGATCGGCGTGGCAAACATGATGGGGTCCGTCATGCGTGGACACCCCCAGCATCCTCGGGAAACAGCAGCGCGCGCACGTCGTCGGGCAGAAGTGCCGACACGGTAATCCATTGCACCAGTCCGCGCGTATCGTGCCGCACCGGGCCGAGATAGCGCGCGGTGCCCGGATCGATGCCGCCATCGACGAACGACTGCTCGTCGCAACGCAAGGTCTCCGTGGCGAACTCGAGCCGCAGGCCCAGCAGCCGAGGCGCGGCCTCGCTACCGTCGTTCGGGCCGCCTCCATCCTGGCCACGATAATGCACAAGCACCGTGCGCGAGCTGGTGCGCGGGACCACCGGAGTGCCGGTAGCCAGCGCGGCGATATCGATGACCGGCACCGGCTTGCCGTGGCGCACCATCAGCCCCGCGACCCAGCCCGGCGCGCCCGGAATCTGCTTGAGCGCGGTCAGCGGCAACACCTCGGCGATCTCGGCGGCGTCGAGCGCGTAGTGGTCGCAACCGATGCGGAACAGCAGGAACAATTTCATCGCGGGCGACTGTTGCGGGACGAGTAACGAAGGCGGCGGCGCTGAGGCCGCCGCGCTCAGACCTTGAAGCGGGAAACGCCGCTACGCAGCTCGTTGGACACCAGCGTCAGCTCGTCGATCGCCTGGCTCGACTGGCGCAGCGACTCCACGGTCTGTTGCGCGGCCTCGGACAGCTGCATCAGCGCCTGGTTGATCTGCTCGGCACCGCCGGCCTGCGCCTGCATGCCTTCGTTGACCATCTGCACGCGCGGCGCCAGCGACTGGATCTGGCCGATGATCTGCGACAACTGGTCGCCCACCTGCGTGACTTCGGACATGCCCCGGCGGACTTCCTCCGAGAACTTGTCCATGCCCATCACGCCGGCAGCCACCGCCGACTGGATCTCGCGCACCATCTGCTCGATGTCGTACGTGGCCACGGCGGTCTGGTCCGCCAGACGCCGGATCTCGGTGGCGACCACCGAGAAGCCGCGGCCATACTCGCCGGCCTTCTCGGCCTCGATCGCGGCATTGAGCGACAGCAGGTTGGTCTGGTCGGCCACCCGGGCGATGGTGGTCACTACCTGGTTGATATTGCCGGCCTTCTCGTTGAGCGTCGCCAGGCGGGAGTTGACCGAACCGGCGGCGTCCATCACGTGGTGCATGGTGGTTTCCATGCGCGACAGGCCCACCTGGCCCGTGCCAGCCAGACCCGCGGTCTGCTCGGCCGCGTGCGAGACCTCGCTGATGGTGCGCACGAGGTCGCGCGCGGTGGCGGAAATCTCGCGCGAGGTGGCGCCGATCTGCGTGGTGGTGGCGGCGGTTTCGGTCGCGGTGGCCTGTTGCTGGCGCGCGGTGGCCGCGATCTCGTTGACCGAGGTCGTGACCTGGATCGCCGAGCGCTGGGCCTGGCCCACCAGAGACGTCAGTTCGCCCGACATCTGGTTGAAGCCTTCCTCGACCGCGAGGAATTCGTCGCGGCGGGCGAGGTTCATGCGCTGGCGCAGATCGCCGCCACGCATGGCCGTGAGCAGCGAGACGATGCTGCGCATCGGCACGGTGATGGCCCGCAACAGCAGGTAGCCGCATACCGCGGCGGCCAGTACGGCAATGCCCAGCGCCACCTCGATGCTGATCTTGGCGGCATCGACGGCGGTGACGATGCTTGCCGCGGCGCGGTCGTTGACGGCGGTGTTGTCGTCAACGAGCTGCTGCAGCGCCTTGCGGCCGTCGAACCAGAGATCGTGGGCGTTGCCACGCAGCGCCGCCTCGGCCGTGGCCGTGTCCTTCCAGCGCAGCGGGTCCATGTAGGGCAGGGCGGCCTGGTCGTATTTGGCCCGGATCTGCTTGAACGCTTCGAATCGAACGCGATCTTCCTCGCGCACGATGGATGCCTCATACATTTGTTCCAAACGATCGAAACGCTGAATCGTGTCCTTGGTCTGCGCCAGCAGCCGGCCCCGCTGGGCCTCGTCGGCGGCGGTCACGGTCTGCCAGGCGAGCACGTAGATCTCCCCCCAGACGCCACGCAGGCCGGCGCTGTAGGTCAGCCCCGGCAGCGCGTCGGTGCGCATGACCGTGGTCTCGTGATCGATCTTGTTCAGGCGGTCGTACGCCACTACGGCCATGAGCGTCATGACCAGCAAAATGAAGGTAAAGCTTGTCAGGATGCGGGTGCGGATGGTCCAGTGCTTCACGATGATGACTTTGTTAGGACTGTCGATTCTTGCGGCCCGGGCCGGTCGCCGGGTAACTATTCTGACCGGGCGGAACGTTGCGGCGTAGGGTACGCGAACCCCCAACCCATTTCAACGACGCCCGCAAGCCGCGCCCCGGCGCCGTTGCGCGGTTGCGCCGTCGATTTGAGACGCTTGATTTTTCCATGGTTTTCGTCACACTTGCCAAATAGCTGAAGCGCGCACAATGTCATTCACAACAGATAGGGCAGGAATGGTGGCCAAGTCGGAGGCAAAGGCGACTGGCGCCTTGCCGCCGGCGGACCTCGATCCGCTGACCGGCGTGGTCGCCCGCCAGGCATTCTTGAAGCGGCTGGAAACGCGTCTTGCAGACGCGTCGCCCCGTTTCGCCTTGCTGCTTGTGGGCATCGACGATTTTCGCGCGTTCAACGACATGCACGGCCATGCCGAGGGCGACCTGATCCTGCAGCATGTGGCCCGTCGCCTCAAGGATGCCTCGCCGCGCGATGCGGTCATCGGCCGCGTTGGCGGCGACGAGTTCGGCGTCCTGCTGACGTCCATTTCTGACCCCACTTTGGTGCGCCACGTGAGTGCCGCGATCCAGTCGATGCTGTCCGCACCGTACGAGATCGCCGGCCGGCGCCACCACGTTCTGGCGAGCGTGGGCGCCTGCGTGCTGCCGGCTGGCGGGGATACCGCCTCGGACGTGCTGGCTGCCTCCAGCCTGGCGCTGGCCCGGGCCAAGCACGACGGCGGCCGCACCATTCGCTTCTTCAAGCCGCAGATGCGCACGGACGTGACCACGCGTCTGTCGCTCGTGCAGGCGCTGCGGGAGGCGTACGCCCAACGGCAGTTCGAGCTCCTGTATCAGCCGCAGGTCGATCTGCGCGATGGGCGCGTGCTCGGGGCCGAGGCGCTGATGCGCTGGCGTCATCCGACGCTCGGGCTGCTGACGCCGGCGGCGTTTATCGATGCATTGGCCGCCAGCAGCGTGGCCAGCGATGTCGGCATGTGGCTGCTGCATACGGCCTGCGCGCAGGCGCGCGCGTGGTCGCTGCAGTTTGGCGACGAAGCGCCACGCGTGGCCATCAACCTGTTTGCCGCGCAGCTGGCCGAAAGTCGGCTGCTGACCGAGGTCCGTCACGTGCTGCGCGCGCTCGAACTGCCGCCCGCGCTGCTCGAGATCGAGATTACGGAGACCATTGCGCTGCAGCAGGGCGATGACGTCTCGGACCAGCTTCAGGCGTTGCGCCGCGATGGCGTGACGCTGACCTGCGACGATTTCGGGACGGGCTACGCATCGCTCTCGTTCCTGAAGTCGTTCCCTGTCGACCGGCTCAAGATCGACCAGTCCTTTATCCGCAATGTCGTCGATGACGGCGTGGATGCCGCGATCGTCAACTCGGTGATCACGGTTGGCAAGAGCCTGGGCATCGGCGTTGTGGCCGAAGGCGTGGAAACCGTGGGCCAGCGCGACTTCCTGCTCGCGAACGGATGCCACGAGGCGCAGGGCTACCTGTATGGCCGGCCGATGGCGCCGGACCGCCTGACCGACTTCCTGCGCAACCAGCCGCGCTGAATTTGCGCTGAATCTTGCGACTTGGTGCAGCGCAGCAGGCGTCGTCAATGTCTTTCCGAGTGCAAGACTTGTTTCCGCGTGCGTCCGCGTGGCTGGTGCGCGCGCGGCGTCGTCACCCGGCTACCCGCCCGGGGTCAGCCTTGGCGGGTAAGCCTGTGCTCATGCGCACGTTCAGGGGGAAATACGCCCTTACAAAGTCCATCCGGGCGCTAGCGCCTTGCGCTCCATTCCGCATATAGGGTGACAATACTACTGCCGCCCATTGTTTTGATCAGTCGGGCGGTCCTGACCAAGACTTCGAAGCATGCGCCCCTTTTCCTCTCCTATCGATTCCCTGCGCCCGTCGCGCTCGGCATGGCGGCTCGCGCCTGCGGTGCTGGCCAGCATGATCGCCGTGTCCGGCGTGGCCGTCGCGCAGGGCGTGGCGCCGCCGGGCTACGGGTTTACGCAGGGACAGGGCCAATACGGTCAGGATTATGGTCAGCCGCCGGGAGACCCCTCGGGCAATCCGCTTGGAGACCCCAACAATGCGGCGTTGGCAGCCGACCCGTCCTCGCGCGTGGCCACGCTGACCGATGCGGCCGGCAATATCAGTTTTGCGCCGGCGGGCTCCGACACGTGGGCGGCCACCGGCCTGAACCGGCCCGTGACCACTGGAGATCGGCTGTGGGTCGATCCGGGCGGTCGCGCCGAACTCCATGCGGGCTCCACGGCGGTGCGGCTGGCGGGGGCGACCGCAGTGTCGGTGCTCAACCTCGATGACGACACCACGCAGGTCAAGCTCACGCAGGGCACCCTGCAATTGCGCGTGCGGGCGTTGCCGCAGGGGCAGACGGTGGAAGTCGATACCCCGAATCTCGCGTTCGTGCCGACGGAGGTGGGCGATTATCGGTTGGACGTCGCGCCCGATGGCAGCGCGACCACGGTCACGATGCGGCATGGTCGCGCCGTGCTGTATGGCGATAACCGTTCATCCGAGATGGAGCGGGGCGAACGTATTCGCTTTACGGGCACCGACCTGGACGATGCTGGCGCGGGCAACCTGGCGCCGACCGATGCGTTCGATCGCTGGGTTGCCGAGCGCGATGCGCGGGAAGACCGGTCGGTGGCGGCGCAGTATGTGCCGCGCGACATGACGGGCTATACCGCGCTCGATGACTATGGCGACTGGCAACAGGACCCCGACTATGGCGCGATGTGGTTCCCGCGCGCGGTGTCGCCGGACTGGGCGCCTTACAGCGTGGGGCAGTGGGCATGGGTGGCGCCATGGGGCTGGACCTGGGTCGATGACGCGCCGTGGGGGTTTGCGCCTTCGCACTATGGACGCTGGGCTCATGTCGGCAGCCGTTGGGGGTGGGTGCCGGGGCCGGCCAATGTGCGGCCGTATTACGCGCCGGCGGTGGTCGGCTTTATCGGCGGTGGTTCGACGCAGATCCGGATTGGTGGTGGGCCCGGCGTGGCTTGGTATCCGCTGGGTCCGGGCGAACGCTATCGGCCGATTTATCGGTCGAGTCCGACGTATCTGTCACGGATCAATCGCGGGCCTGTGCGTGAGTGGAACGGGCGGGGTGATCGCGATCGCTGGTTCAATCGTGGCGTGCCGGGCGCGATCAGCGGCATGCCGGCACGTGGGTTTGTCGAAGGGCGACCTGCGGCGCCTTATCGCGGCGGGACGCATGCCGAGGAGTGGCGGCGGATTCCCGGTGGCGAGGTGCATGGCGGGCCGGCGATTGCGCCGGTCAAGAACAGCCTGATCGGCGGTGCGCCGGTGCGCAATTTGCCGCCGCAGGCACGGCAGACTTTCGACCGCGAGGCGATTGCCGCGCGCGCGCCGGGGCGTATGCGGACCGACGATCTGGCGCGGCGCTTTGCGCGCGAGGGGGGTACGGCTGGCGCGGGGCCGGCGTGGCGGGGGCCGCAGACGCCCGATACACGCCAGCCGGGCCGCGCGCCGCAGCCGGTGGCGCAATACTCGGACGTACGGATTAGCCAGGCCGCGCAGCGGCCACGGGATCGGCAGTCGCAGCAGGGGTTTGTGGCGGCGCCGGGGGCCGATAACAGCCGCAGCTATTCGACGCGCCCAGACCAGATGCGCGGGCTGCCGGCCGAGGCGCAGCGGCAGCAGCAGGCGATGCAGCGGCAGCAGTTCGAGCAGCAACGGCAATTGCAGGAGCAGCAGCGGCAGCAGCCGGACTTTCAGCGGCAACAGCAGCAGGCGCTGCAGCGACAGCAATTCGATCAGCAACGGCAGTTGCAGGACCAGCAGCGGCAGCCGCAGGATTTTCAGCGGCAACAGCAGCAGGCATTGCAGCGGCAGCAGTTCGAGCAGCAACAGCAGTTGCAGGAGATGCAGCGGCAGTCGCTGGATATGCAGCGGCAGACGCAGCAGGCACTGCAGCGCCAGCAGATGGAGCAGCAGCGCCAGCTCGGCGATCAACAGGCCGCCACGGAGCGGGCGCGGCAGGATCAGCAGCGTGCGTTCGCGCAGCAGCGGCAGCAGCAGGATGACCAGCGCGCGGCACAGCAGCGCGCGCAGGCGGACCAGCAACGGGCGCAGGACCAGCAGCGGCAGCAGCAGGATCAGCAGCGTGCCGCAATGCAACGGGCGCAGGCGGATCAGCAACGGGCGCAGGACATGCAGCGGCAGCAGCAGGATCAGCAGCGCGCGGCACAGCAGCGGGCGCAGGCGGATCAGCAGCGGGCGCTGGACCAGCAGCGACAGCAGCAGGACCAGCAACGGGCGGCAATGCAGCGCGCGCAGGCGGATCAGCAGCGGGCGCAGGACATGCAGCGGCAACAGCAGGAACAGCAACGCGCGGCGATGCAGCGGGCACAGGCGGATCAGCAGCGCGCGCTGGACATGCAGCGGCAACAGCAGAGTCAGCAGCAGGCGGCGATGCAGCGCGCGCAACAGGAACAGCAACGGGCGCAGCAGGAACAACAGCGGCAAATGTCGATGCAGCGGCAGCAGCAGGAACAGCAGCGACAGGCATTCGAGCAGCAGCGCCAGCAGCAGCAACAGCAACTACAGCATCAGCAGCAGCAGCAACAACAGCAGCAACGCCAGTTCCAGCAGCAGCGCGGCCAGCAGGCCCGCAACGACGATCGCCGTTGATACGCCGGGATGCCCTCACCCCCGGCCCCTCTCCCCGAGGGAGAGGGGAGAACACAGTTGGTGATTGCGGTCCCCCCTCACCCCCGACCCCTCTCCCCGCCGGGGAGAGGGGAGCCAACCGATGGCGTTTGCAGAGCCAACACTTGCCCGCAAGTAACCGGCGATTAGGTCGCGCCAAATATGCCGCTGGTTGGTTCCCCTCTCCCCGAGGGAGAGGGGCCGGGGGTGAGGGCGCACGCATATCAACTCCGCAGCCTGATCCACGGCACCGCGTTCAGCGCCGCAAAAATCGCCAGCCCCACTACCAGCGCCGCAAAGAACCCACCAAGCTCCCCGTGCCATAGCGTCTGCGTCAGATACCCCAGCACCACAATCACCGCCACCCGCGACACCGCGGCGATGACTGACCAGCCGAGGCGGCGGGCGCCCTGGGCGGCGAAGTACAGTGCCAGCCCCAGGCCAAACAACCCATACGCTGGCGCCACTGCGCGCAGATACGCCGCGCCCATGCGAATCGCTTCGTCATCCTGCGTGAACAGCGACAACCACGCGCTCGGCCAGATTGCGGCGGCCAGGCCGATGACCTCGCATAACGCCGCGGCGACCAACGCCCCGGTCCACGCCACACGCCGTGCGCGCGCATGCTGGCCCGCGCCCGTGTTCATGCCGACCATCGCCACCATGCCAGCACCAAAACCGAAAATCAGCGGCACCAGCAAATACTCGAGCCGAATGCCAAGCCCGAAACCCGCCAGTGCGTGCGGCCCATGCATGCCAACCATCGCAGTGGCCGTGATTACAGACAGGTTGATCATCAAGCTATTCACCGCGGCGTAAACACCGACGCCAAGAATCTCCGCAAACAGCGACCACCGCAGCCGGTGCGCAAACGACAGCCGAATGCCGCCATAGCCGCGCAGCAATGCCACCAGCAGCACCACAAAACCCACCGCGTAATAGCAAACCAGCGCAAGCCCAGCCCCTGCAATGCCCATCGGCGGAATCGGCCCGGCACCAAAGATCAGCACCGGCGACGCCACCACCAGCACCAGCACCCCGCCCGTGACCACCGCCGCGGGCAGCATCATGTTGCCGGTGCCGCGCAGAATGCTGGCGAACGCATTGAGCAGCCACAGAAACGTGGTGCCGATAAACACCGCATTGGAATAGGTGACCGCCGCCGCAAGCGTGCTGTCACGCCCGCCGAGCGCACTATAGATATAGGGGCCGAGCGTAAGCATCGCCACGCTGAGCACCACCCCGAACACGATGCCAATGACCGTGGCATGCAGCGCAAGCGCCTCCGCCTCCGCGTGCCGTCCCGCGCCCAGCGCCCGCGCGATGGCCGACGAAATCGCCCCGCCAACCGCACCGGCAGACAACATCTGCATCGCCATGACCAGCGGCACCACCAGCGCCGCCCCAGCCAGCGCGGGCACGCCAAGCTTGCCGACGTAATAACTCTCGAGGAAATTCGCCGTCGCCTGTGCGAGCATGACCACGATATTGGGGCCCGCCAGACGCAGCAGCGTCGGCAGGATGGGATCGTTGAGCAACCGCGCGGCGCGTGCGTTGGGACGCGCAGTGGGAGCGGCAGCAGCAGGGGCGGGAGTCGGTTCAGTCATACCGCGTATCGGAATTGGATTCCAGTCGAAGACCGCCGAAATCGGGTGGGAATGCGCGAGATTCTATAGTGCCGCCCAAATTCCTGCTTGCCGCGGTTGCGATTTGGATTGCAGTGCAGTACATTGTTCCGCAAATATGCGCCAATCAGGCCGCAATCTGGAGGCACGACATGTCTGGACCAAACAATGAGGCAACGGTGAAAGCGCAGTTCTGTTTCGACTTCGGCAGCCCCAACGCGTATCTGTCGCACAAGGTACTTCCGGCCATCGAAGCCCGTACCGGCGTGACCTTCGAATACGTACCGCTGCTGCTCGGTGGGCTGTTTCGCCTGACCGGCAACCGTTCCCCGGCGGAGGCATTCGCGGGTATCAAGAACAAGCAGGAATACGGTCGGCTGGAGATAAAGCGCTTCCTCACGCGGCATGGCCTGCACGCGTTCCGCCCGAACCCGCATTTCCCGGTCAACACGCTGCAGTTGATGCGCGGCGCGGTGGCCACGCGTATCGACGGCCATTTCGAGCGTTATGTCGAGGCGATCTTCAAGGCGATGTGGGAAGACGGCAAGAAGATGGACGATCCGGCGATCTTCGCGGCCACGCTGACCGAAGCCGGCTTCGACGCCGAGGCATTCATGCATCGCATTGGCGAGGCCGACGTCAAGCAGACGCTGATCGACAACACTCAACATGCCTTCGATCGCGGCGCGTTTGGCTCGCCGACGTTCTTCGTCAACGACGAGATCTACTTCGGCAAGGACACGCTGCCGTACGTGGAAGAGGAAATCCTGCGCGTGAAGGGTTAAAAAAAGCTATCGGGGGCCATTCAGCGGCCCCCGACTGCTTATTGCTTCCGCGCCTGCCAGAACACCACGCGACGCTGCAACGCGCGCACGATCTCCGCGCCGATCAGGCCTGTGACCGCCAGCAGGATGACCCCCGCAAACATCGTGGCAAGGCTCATGCTGACCGAGGACGAGGCAATCAGATAGCCAAGCCCCTTCTGCGCGGAGAGGAACTCACCCACCACCGCGCCGATCAACGCAAGCGACACACCGATCTGCAGCCCGGCAAAAATATCGCCGAGCGCCGCCGGCAGTTTGACGTGCCACAGCAGGAACAAGCGCGACGCACTGAACGCACGACACGCTTCCAGTAGTTCCGGATCGGTCCGGCGAATCCCGTTGACGGTGTTCACGAACAGCGGAAAGAAGCAGACGAGCGCGACCAGCACGATCTTCGATGCAGCCCCGAAGCCGAACCAGACCAGAATGATCGGTCCCAGCGCAACTTTCGGCGTGGCCTGCAAACCGACCAGCACCGGATAGACGAAGCGCTCGAAGGTCTCCGATTCGGCCAGCAACGCACCGAGCGCAATCGCCAGCGCGCAGCCGATCGCGTACCCACTCAGCGTATTGACCAGCGTGGCCCAGATATGCGGCCACAGGCTGCCGCTGACAAAGCCCGCCGATAGCGCATCGAACACAGCCGAAGGCGGTGGCAGCAGGTAGTCCGGAATTTGCCACCAGCGCACGGCCAGATGCCACACGAGCAGCAGCACGCCGAGGCTGATCAGCGGATAAATCGGTGCCGGCAGCAGTTTAGATCGGCGAGGCATTGAAGTGTCTCCGCAGGTGTTGGGTCGTCGCCGTGAAGGCGGGCGTGTCGAAGGTATCGAGCGTGCGCGGGCGCGGCAGGTCGATCTGCAACGACTCCACAATGCGCCCCGGACGCGGCGACATCACCAGCACCCGATCGGCCAGAAACACCGCTTCCGGAATACTGTGGGTGATAAACAGCACCGACTTGCGCTGCACGCTCCAGATTTCCTGCAGCGCGAACGTCAGCGTCTCGCGCGAGAGCGCGTCGAGCGCCGCGAACGGTTCGTCCATCAGCAGCAGATCCGGATCGGGCAACAACATGCGTGCAATACCGACGCGCTGCTGCATGCCGCCCGACAGTTCGAATGGATAGGCTTTTGCAAACTGCGCCAGGCCCACGAGTTCCAGCAGTTCGTCGGCGCGCCTTCCGGCTGCGCGCAGATCGAGCCGTTGCGTGCGCGCGGGCAGCAGCACGTTGTCACGCACCGTCTTCCATGGCAGCAGATTCGGCTTCTGGAACACCACGCCGGCGCGGCGGCTCGGCCCCTCGATCGGCTTGCCATGCAGTTGCAGCGTGCCGGTGGTGGCCGGCATCAGCCCAGCCGCGAGACGCAGCAGCGTGGACTTGCCGCAGCCCGAAGGACCAAGCAGCGCGACAAACTCGCCGTCGCCAATCGCCAGATCGATATCCTTGAGCGCCTCGGTCTCGCCGCTGCGCGTCGGATACGTCAGGCCCACACGCTGTGCGTCGAGCGCGGGAGATACGAGCATCGCGGCCGTCATGCGCGCGCGTCCTGTGCTACTGCCGCAGCGAGAAACGCCTGCACCGCCTGCCACGATTGTGCGCTGGCGCGTGCATTGGCTTCCGCCGTGCCACCGCCATCGAGCAACAGACCCGCCACTGGATGCGGCTTGACGATCAGCGTGGCGGGCAACTGCGGCACGCCGATCGCATGGCCGGCACCGGTACCCACCACATGCTGCACAGGCCAGCGCGAACCATGCTCGCGCAGCGTGCGCTCGATCTGCTCGCTGTACAACGTCGACGGCCAGAAACCATCGTCGGTGCCCGAGATCAGCAGCACCGGACCGCGGATGTCTTCCACCGGAATGCGCGCGGCCGCGACAAACGCGGCATTGCGCAGCACCGAGTGAAACGCGGCGGCCTGCCGCACGGGTTGCCCCGGTGCGGGCGGCGCATCGAACGCGGACCAGTCGGCATCGGGATTGCCGCGCCACACGTTCGGCAGCGGCTCGCCGCGCCAGGTCCATGCGGTGGCATCGCGCGGCGCGCCGGGCTTGCCCGCGCGCAACGTGCCATTGACGACCGCGCTTGGCACGTAGGCGATGACCGCGGAGACCAGCTTCGGGAAGCGCGCGCCCAGCAGCAGCACCAGTTCACCACCGCGCGACACGCCCGATACCGCGACAAAGCCGCGTGCGGGGGCTAGCGTCGCGTGCATCCACTGCAAAGCCGTCTCGAAATACTCGAGCGGCATGTCGTCGATATGATCGGGCCGTCCGGGCGCCTTGAAGTAACCGAGCGCCAGCGCCGTATAGCCATGCGCGGCATACAGCGCCGCGCGTTGCTCGTGCATGCCGCCGCCCGAACCGGCC
The DNA here is from genome assembly GCF_914271485.1 of Cupriavidus pampae. Lineage (GTDB taxonomy): Bacteria > Pseudomonadota > Gammaproteobacteria > Burkholderiales > Burkholderiaceae > Cupriavidus > Cupriavidus pampae. The sequence continues at coordinate 292,350 of NZ_CAJZAG010000005.1, read as the reverse complement.
AGCACCAGCACCGCGGGGTGCGGGCCGTCGCCGGCAGGGGTGTACAGCGTGCCCGTCAGGCCGGCCTCGCGAATCGGGCGTTGGGTGACGCCCGGCGCGAGAAAACGTAGCGTATAGCCTGTCGACACGGTGCCGCCATGCTCTCCCGTGGCCGTCAACGCGATCTCGAGTGGTGCGACGTCTTCACTGAGTTCAGGACGCGTGGGCGCCTGCAAACGACGCATGGCCCAGACCGGCGCGGTCGCATCGGCGATATTCCAGTCGCCCGCGACCGGCGTCGCGCGTGCGACATCGATCTGCCCCGCAGCGTCGGCAATCAACTCGGCATGGCTTTGCCACTGGCTGCCATCGGGATGCGCAAGCGAGGCGTCGAGCGACACGCGCTCGCCCGCCCGAAAGCCGCGCAGCACGATCTCGCGCGGCACATCGACCAGCGCATCCGTGGGCGTCACGGAAAGGGTCACGTTGCTCATTGCGCCGCCTTCGCACGGCGCAGCAGGGCCGCGCGATCGAAGTCCGTGAACGCCGGCACGAACTCGTTGCCGAAGATCTTCTGCAGCGGCACATCGGCGCTCGGATACTCACCGGCCTTGGCCATCGCATCGATACCGCGCTGGATCGCGACCAGATCATATTGCCCCGGCACGCGCGCGGCGCCATCGGGCGTATGCAACACGCGGCGCAGACGGCGGCTCAGCAGCTCGGTGGCCTCCGCGAGGTTCTTCGCTTCGTCACCAGCCGGCTTCGACTCGGGGTTGTGTTTCCAGAATGCCTTGACGCAGAACGTCGGATTGGCCTCGCACACGAATTGCGCCTGCGTATAGGCGCGGCCGAAACGGCGGACCAGGTCGGGTTGATCGCGCAACGTATCGACGTGCGCGATAAAGCCATTGCCAGCGGTCTCCTGAAACACCGCCGGATACGCGATGCGGCGGATCTTCACGCCCGAGAACTCGAGCTGATCGTCCCAGCTGCTGTTGAAGTTGAGCGCATCGACCTTGTGCGTGCGCAGCGCCTGAAAGCCGGCACCGAGCGCGCCCACCGCGACGTACTCGACGTTCTTGCCTGGCTCGAGGCCCGCCGTGCGCAGCGCCGCGCGACCACCGGGGATGGTGCCCCACGTCAGCGCGCCGACGCCGATCTGCTTGCCCTTGAGGTCGGCCAGCGTCTTGATCGGCGAATCCGCGAGCACCGCGAATTCCATCGTATTGCCGGGCACACCGTTGTAGAAGTAGCGCAGCGGCAGCGGATCCTTGCCCGAGAAGTAGCTGGCGATCACAGGCTCGGAAGTCGGATAGCCGAACGTTACGCGCTTGCCGGCCACTTGCGGCAGCAGTGCGCCCGCGCCCTGGAACACGATGGTCTTGACGCTGAGGTTGGCTTCCTTGAACAGCCCCAGTTCCTCGGCGGCGGCGTAGGGCGCGCCGTCATGGACGGCCGGCGGAATTGCCAGCGCCACCGTGACCTCGTCGAGCGCGAACGCGGGCGCCGCGCATGCGGCAAGAAGGGTGAGTGCCGCGGCGCGCGCCGCTGGCTGCTTGAAGGACATCGAATGACTCCTGCGGTTAATGATGGGCGCCAGCGAGGCGCTGCAAGGCGTCCTCGGTGAGGGCGCGTCGGTCGATTTTTTGGGTGGCCGCGAGCGGTAGCGCATCCACGAACCAGATGCGGCGCGGATGCTCGTACGCCGCCAGTTGCGTCAGCGAGAACGCCTTGAGGTCCTCCTCGCTGGGCACGACGTGTCCAGGCCGCGGCACCACGAACGCCACGGGCTTGGTGCCCTTGATGTCGTCGGGCACCGGCACCACGCTGGCCTGCTGCACGGCAGGATGGCGTTCGAGCGCCTTCTCGATTTCGCCGGGATACAGGTTCTCGCCGCCGCTCACGAACATGTCGTCGCGTCGGCCGACGAAAGTGTAGAAGCCTTGCGCATCGCGCCGGAACACGTCGCCGGTCACGTAGAAGCCATCGGACGTTAACGGCGACAGCTCGGGCCGCTGGTGATAGCCGAGCATCAGGCCGGGACTCTTGAGCTCGAGCACCCCCTCATCGGCAGGCTGGCCCCGCTCGTCGATCAGCCGCATCTGCACGGCCGGATGCGCGGCGCCCACGGCCTGCGTGGGGGTGGGCAGACCTTCGGGATGCGGGCCAAATACCACCGGCCCACCTTCGGTGGTGCCAAACGCATTGATCACGCGCGCGTTGGGCAGCAGCTTGTGGATCTGCTCGAGCAGGCTCGGGCTGACCGGCGCGGAACCCATGCGCACTACGCGCACGCTGCCGAGATCGGTCTGCGCGAGCAGTTCGCGTTCGCGCAGCATCATCGCGATCATTGGCGGCACCGCGGTCAGCCACGTGCAGCGATAGCGCGCGATCGCGCGGATATACGCGGCGGCCTGGAACTGCGGCAGCAGCACGGCCGGTGCATGACTCGCAAGCGTCAGCAGAATCAACGCGAGCGCGTTCATGTGATACAGCGGCGCGGCGATCAGCACGCGCTCGTCGGCCAGGGGCGTGGCGGCCTGACGCGTACGCACGACCCAGCGATGGCTCGCGTGGCTCAGCAGCACGCCCTTCGGCCGGCCGGTGGAACCCGACGTGTAGAGAATCAGGGCCAGATCGCGCGCGTCCGGCTCAAACGCTTCAAACGGGCCGGGCTGCGGGAGTGCCGCAAACTCGGGCGAGCCAAACAGGATGTGCGGCAGCGCGGCCGGTACCTGCGCCGCGCGCGCGTCGTCGCACAGCACGAGGCGCGCACCGCTGTCGCCGAGGATGTACTCGACGATCGCGGGCGGCAGCTTGAAATTGACGGGCACCGCCACGAGCCCGGCACGCACGATGCCGAGCAGCGAGACGACATAGGCCACCGAGTTCACGCCCAGCAGTGCAACGCGTTCGCCCGGTACCAATCCGCGCGCGAGCAGACCGCGTGCGAGCGCGTCCGCACGTGTGTCGATCTCGCCAAAGCTATGTTCGGTGGCATGGCCGTCAAGGTCGAGCCCGACAAGCGCAATCGCGTCGCGGTCGGCGTGCCGATCGATGATGCGGCCCAGATTCAGGCTCTCGTCCATCGCGATTCTCCGGCCGCGCTCAGGCTGCGGGCGTCGAATAGACGCCGCGGCCGCTGGCCACGAGACGTCCTTCGGCATCGAACACATTGGCCTCTGCCACCGACACCTGGCGACCGGTCTTGATGACCTTGCCGACAACCTTGAGGTCGCCGCGCGCCGCACGGTGATAGTCCACACGCAGGTCGATGGTCGGCACGCCCTTGCCGGTATGCGAGACCAGCGCCCAGTCGGCGCCGAGGTCCACCAGCGCGGCCAGGATGCCACCGTGGATATAGCCGCCTTCGACATTGACGACCCACTCGTCGCGGAACTTCGCGGTGATCGTGATCTCGCCGTCGGCAACGCTCTGGACTTCGAGGCCCAGCCACTGGTGATAGGGGCCGCGCAGCAGGCGGGCTTGTACGTCGGCGGCGGTCGGCAGGGTAGTGTTTTCGGACATGGTGTGTGCGGGGGAAAAGGTAATGAAAGAGGGCAAGGCAGCCGGTGTCGACACACGACACCGGCGCAGGGCATCGATGCGTATCAGGGCGTGACAATCACCTTGCCGAGCACCGCGCGATCGCGGATCAGCGCGAGACCATCGGCGGCACCGGTCAGCGGCACCACGCTGTCGATCACCGGATCGAGCTTGCCTTCGGCCACCAGCGCGAGCAGCGCCTTGAGGTTGTCGTCATAGAAGCTGTTCGAACCCTTGATGTTCAGCTCGAAGCTCCACACGTAGCGCAGGTCTTCCTTCGGATCGTGGCCCGCCGTGGCGCCGCACACCAGCAGCGTGCCGCCACGCTTCAGGCTCTTGATCGAAGGCAGCCACGTATCGCCGCCGGTAAAGTTGACGATGACGTCCACGCCGCCGTCGAAGTTGCGGCGTTGCGGCTTGCCGTAGCGCTCGATGACCCATTTGCCGAAGTCCACTTCGCGATAGTTGACGACATGGTCGGCGCCGATGGCCTTGAGCTTTTCACCCTTCTCGTCGCTGCCCGCCGCCGCAATGACTTCAGCACCAAGCATCTTCGCCAGCAGCACCGTGGCGGTACCCACGCCACCGCTCGCACCAAGTACCAGCACCTTGTCGCCGGCCTTGACCGTGTTGTGCGTGATCAGCATGCGGTGGGCGGTACCGTAGGCCACCGGCAGCGCGGCGGCCTGCTCGAAGGTCACGTTGTCGGGCAGGGCGATCAGCTGCTTGGCATCGACGCGCGCGTACTCGGCCATGCCGCCGTCGACCATCTCGCCCATCAGGCCCACGCCGGGCTTGAGCGGGTTGACCAGCACGCGGTCACCGATCTTCCAGCCGGACACACCGTCGCCGAGCTCGGTGATGGTACCGGCCAGATCCAGGCCGATCACCACCGGAAACGGCACCTTGATGCCGGGCATGCCCTGCACGGTGAACACATCGTGATAGTTGAACGAGGACGCACCGACGCGGATCACGACGTGACCTTCGCCGGCCGTGGGCACCGGCTTGTCGGTGACGACGCGCAGTTGATCGAGGGTACCGTGCGCATCGAGCACGAGCGCTTGCATGGTTTGAGTCACGAGAATTCCTTGCTGGGGGAGGGGAAAGAAAAAGGGCTGACTTGATCGACTTAGTTGATCGAATTACTTGAGCGATTTCGATTGCTCGTACGGGCCGCGCGCGAACAAGTCGTCCTTGAGTTCGCCCTTGACCAGGCCCGACTCGACGAACACCGCATGCTGGCGGCGCAGCGTGTCGATATCGGCCGGCTCGAAGGCCACGCGGTTCATGTCGTTCCAGTGGCTCACGTAGACCTTGGCATCGTCAGCCGGCAGGTTGGCCTTCTTCTGCAGGATCTGCACCACTTCATCGCGGTTGGCATTGCCCCACGCGAGCGTGTCGCGCAGCGCGGCAATCACGCGAGCCACCACTTCGGGCTGCTTGTCGACCAGTTCCGTGCGCACGGCACCTACGCCGATATAGGGCACGGCGTCGGACTTCGTCAGCTTCTTCCATTCATCGGCGAAGGTGCTGAGCTTGCGCACCGGCAGTTCGTCGCCGAGCTGGCCCACGGTCACCGAACGCAGCGCGGCCGCGTCCACCTGCTTCTGCACGAGGAACTGCGCCAGGCGCGATTCATTGCCACCGATCAGCGAGAACTCGCTGCTCTTGATCTGATAGTTGCCTGCCAGCACGGCGCCTGCGATCACGGCCACCGACGAGCCCGCCGGCGACATGCCGATCTTCTTGCCCTTGAACTCGGCGATCGACTGGATCGGCGAGTCCTTCGGCACCACGAACTGCACGTCGGCAGGCTGCGTGGCCGCGAAAATACGGATCGGCACACCGGAGGCCGCGGTGCCGAACACGCCGGCCACCGGCGCGCCGAACGCGAGGTCGATCGAACCGGCCGCGAGCGCGCGCAGCGGGGCATTCACGTCAGGAAAGTGCACGAACTCGGCCTTGATGCCGCGCTTGGCCAGGAAGTCCTTGGCTTCGAGCACGGAGCCGTAGCCCAGGCTCACGCCGCTGGTCCAGTAGCCGATCTTGACGGTGTCGGCCGCGCTGGCGGCCGCGGAGACCAGTGACAGGGCGGCGAAGGTCGCGGACAAGGCCGCGGTAAATAGCTTGCGCATGATGATCATCCTTGTACTTGGAGCAAAGAGGGGGTGTTACGTGAGGGGGTGCGTGCGGGCGTCTTCCAGCGGAACAACCAGCGTTCGGCAGGCTTGAGCACGCCGCCTTCGAGCAGCAGCATCAAACCGACCAGCAGCACGGTCCAGGCGAAGACCTGATCGGTCTGCACGAGGTCCGCGGCCTGACGCAGCCGATAGCCGATGCCACTCGAAGAGCCGATGGTCTCGGCCACCAGCGAGACGCGCCAGCCGAAGCCGAATGCGAGCCGTGCGCCGGCAAAGAAATGGGGCAGGATCGTGGGGCCGTAGATCTTCCGCAGGATTTGCACCCGCGACATGCGGAAGCTGCGCGCGAGGTCCACGTATTGCGCATCGACGGTCTTGGCGCCTTCCCACACGTTGGTGAGGATCAGCGGCATCGCGGTCATGAACACCACGAACACGGTGGTGGCGTCCGAGATGCCGAACCAGATGATCGCGAAGATCGCCCAGATGGCCGACGACACAGTATTGAACACGGTGAGGATCGGCTCGAAGAAGCGCGCGAGCACGCGGCTGCCGCCGAGCGCGAGGCCGAGGCCGGTGCCGACAACGGTGGCGATCAGGAAGCCGCTCAGCACGCGGCGGCAGGTGGCGGAGACATCGGCCACGAATGTGTCGCTGTGCCACAGCGCGACCAGCGCGTTGGCCACCTTGGAAGGTCCCGGCAGCACGAACGATGGCACATGCGACGCACCCCACCACCACAGCGCGAGGAAGATGGCGACGAGCAACAGGCGCTGCGCGATCAACTGCAGGGCACGATTCTGGATGACGGCTGACATGACGTGACTCCTCACGCGGCGGCCCGCAGCACGCGGACCTGTTCGGCCACGACCGGTGTCGTGGGAATGCGCGGACGCACGAGCGTGGCGAGATCGACCACATCGGCTACGCGGCCCGGGCGCGCGGCAAGGCGCACCACGCGGTCCGCCAGCACCACGGCTTCTTCCATGTCGTGCGTGACAAAGACCACGGTCATACGATTGCCGGCCTGGATGCGCAGCAGTTCTTCATGCATCTGGCTGCGGGTGTGCGGATCGAGCTTCGAGAACGGTTCATCCATCAGCAGCACGTCCGGCTGCACGGCCAGGCTGCGCGCGAGGGCCACGCGGCTGCGCATGCCACCCGACAGTTCATGCGGCCACGCGTCGGCGCGGCCATGCAGGCCGACCAGCGCGAGCATTTCGTCGGCACGGCGATCGCGTTCGTTGCGCAGCATCGGCGCGGCTTCGAGGCCGAACGTCACGTTGTCGCGCACGGTGCGCCATGGCAGCAGGCGGTCTTCCTGAAACATGTACGCGACGCGGCGCCAGTCTCGTACCTGCGTCGACGGCACACCTTCCACATACAGCTGGCCCGCATCGGGTGTGACCAGACCGGACAGGATATTGAGCAGCGTGCTTTTGCCGCAGCCTGACGGGCCGACCAGCGCGAGCACTTCGCCCGCGTTCACGGCGAGGTCGACGTTGTCGAGCACGGTGGTCGCGCCGAAACGCTTCGTAATGCCGGTGGCGGAGAGCACAGGCTGGTGTTTGGCCATACTCATCGCACACCTCCGGCGACCACGAGTGGCAGATAGGTGCCGGCCTGCGAGAGACTCGCGTAGACCTTTTCCATCGTCTGCGTGCGGAACGTTTCGATATGGCGGCGCGCGATGGTTTCCGCGGCGCGTTCGTCGCGGTCCTCGAACGCCTTGATCATCGAGTTGTGGTCATGGCGAATCTCGGGCTTGACGCGCTGCACGTTGAAGCCGAGCGCGACCAGTCGCGACATCTCGTCCATCAGCCCCGACAGCGTGCGCAGCAGGCGCTCGTTGCCGGTGGCCTCGGCGATCGCGAGGTGGAAGGCCTTGTTGGCATCCATGAACACGTCGATGCGATGCGGCAGCGGGCCGATATGTTCGACGCGGCAGGCGGCTTCGAGTCGATGCAACTGCTGTGTATCGACGCGATTGACCGCCAGCCGCGCGGCCATCGGTTCCAGCTGCACGCGCAGCGCGAATACCTCTTCAACGTCCTTCAGCGTGATGGGCGCCACCTGATAGCCCTTGCGCGGCCGCGCAAACACGAGGCGTTCGTGCGCGAGCCGGGTCAGCGCGATGCGGCAGCTGTTCTTGCCAAATCCGTACGTGGCCATCAACTCGCCCTCGGTCACCATCGACCCGGGGACGAGCCGGCACGTCAGGATGTCGCGGCGGATGGCGGTATAGGCAGCGAGGCCCAGACTGACACTGTCAGTGTCAGCCGGTTCGGTGGGGTGCCGGAATTGCGGATCACTCATGGGTTCATTGACTCCTGTGAGCCGCTCACAGAGCGTGGCAGTTACTCTCAAGAAGAGAGGCAAAGCTTACGACTGAGGGCGTTATGAACAAACGAAGCGTTTCTCAGAAGCACATGTAATGCCTGATGGTTGTGGGCTGCTCACTGTTTCAGGGTGGCCGGGTGAGTTGTCTGCATCGAGCAGAGGGAACGAGCGCAGGCCCCGCGCCAGCTGGCGGGCGATGGCCCCCCGCGTTGGGAGGGCATATGTCTGCGCTGTGAGCGGGTCAGGCTTTCGCTTGCGGTAACGCGCGTCATACATGACGTGCACCAGCGCCGGGAGGGCGGCGCACGGAATCGTGCTGGGCTGCTCACCGATGCCATTCGCGATGGCATCCAATCAGGTGCGCGGGCGTGACGAGCGGCTCTCGCCTCGGTGCTGAAAAAATCGCTTGACACTATATCGCGTGCGATATAAATTTCAGACATGCCCAGTGACGTACGGAGAACACGATGAAACGGCCCGAATCGAATGCCCTGGCGCTCGACGCGCAGCTGTGCTTCGCCGTGTATTCCACATCGCTGAGCTTCAACAAGGTGTATCGCAAGTTGCTGCGACAGCTGGACGTGACCTATCCCCAGTATCTGGTGCTGCTGGTGTTGTGGGAGAAGGAAGGCGTCAATGTCTCCGAGATCTGCGAACGCCTCGCGCTGGAGACCACTACGCTCACGCCGTTGCTCAAGCGGCTGGAAGCGCAGGGTTTGGTCAAGCGGACACGATCGACGGCCGATGAGCGGCAGGTCATCGTGACGCTGACTAAACAGGGTGAGGCGCTGCGCGAGAAGGCCGCGGGCATTCCGGCATGCGTGGCGGAAGCCACGGGCCTCAGCGCAGCGGATATTCGCGAGATGCGGAACCGGATGCTGAGCTTGCGCGGCAGCCTCAGCGATTACGCCTGATTGAAAACGTACGAGTAGCAGAAGACAGCGCGTGCCGGACGTGGCGGATAACCACCAAGGCATTTTTTTTGAAGCATAAATATCGCGTGCGATATAAAGACGTGCGATATTAAACGGAGCCCATCATGTCCAAGAAGAACGAAAGCAACGAAACCGTAGCGGTACCTGCCCGTCGTTCCCTGTTGCTCGGTAGCGCCCTCGGGGCCGCCGGCGCGCTGCTGGCCACGCAGGCGGTGGTCGCGAGCGCGGCGGGACAGCCCGGTGTCAGGGCGGCCGCGGCAGGTGCCAATGGCGGTGAAACGATTACGACCAAGGATGGCGTCCAGCTGCACTACAAGGACTGGGGCACGGGCCAGCCCGTCGTGTTCAGCCATGGCTGGCCGTTGTCGTCGGACAGTTGGGAATCGCAGATGCTGCACGTGGCCAGCAACGGCTTCCGCGCGGTGGCTCACGATCGGCGCGGCCATGGCCGCTCGAGCCAGCCGTGGAACGGCAATGACATGGATCACTACGCCGACGACCTCGCGACCGTAATCGAGACACTGGACCTGAAGAACGTGATCCTGGTGGGCTTCTCGACCGGTGGCGGTGAAGTGGCGCGCTATATCGGCCGCCACGGCACCTCGCGGGTGGCGAAGGTAGTGCTGGTGTCAGCCGTGCCGCCGCAGATGTTGAAGACGGCCGCGAATCCGGGCGGTCTGCCGATCGAAGTATTCGATGGCCTGCGCAGCGCGCAACTCGCCAATCGTTCGCAGTTCTATCGCGATATTCCGTCGGGTCCGTTCTATGGCTTCAACCGTCCCGGCGCAAAGGTGTCGCAAGGCCTGATCGACTGGTGGTGGGCGCAGGGCATGCAGGGCGGCCACAAGAATACGTACGATTCGATCAAGGCCTTCTCGGAAACCGACTTCACCGAGGACCTCAAGAAGATCGACAAGCCCACGCTGGTCATCCACGGCGATGACGACCAGATCGTGCCGATCGACGCCGCCGGTCGCGCTTCGCACAAGCTCGTGAAGAACTCGAAGCTGATCGTTTATCCCGGTGCGCCGCACGGTCTGACCGACACGCACAAGGAACGCTTCAACAACGACCTGCTGACGTTTATCAAGAGCTAACGCTCTTGCCTGATGGCAGCGACCGCGCGCCTTCGCCGAGCGGTCGCTGCATCAGCACGGTATCGACCCACCCGCCAAACTTGAAGCCCGCGTTGGCGAGTGTGCCGACGTACGTGAAGCCGTGCCGTGCGTGCAACGCGCGCGAGCCCACATTGCCGCTGTTGCCGATGACGGCAATCATCTGCCGCCACGGCCCTTGTTCGCAGCGCGCGATCAGTTCGGCCATCAGCGCACTGCCGATGCCGCGTCCCGCGAGCCCATCGGCCGCATACACCGAATCTTCCACCGTAAAACGGTACGCCGCGCGGGGCCGGTACGGCGTGGCATAGGCATAGCCCACCACGCGGCCATCCAGCTCGGCGGCCAGATAGGGTAGCCCATGGCCGAGCACGCCGGCGCGGCGGGCACGCATGTCGTCAACAGTCGGCGGCACTTCCTCGAAGCTTGAGATCCCATGCAGCACGTGGTGCGCGTAAATGGCCTGAATGGCGTCCATGTCGTCGTCGGTGGCGTCGCGCACGTGCACGACGGTACGGGTAGCGATATCGAGGGAGGCGGCAGCGGTGGACATGATCGGTTGGAGACAGGCGTTGTCGCATCTTGCCTCAATCGATACCATAAATGAAGCTTCATCCATTGATGCAATGTATAAGTAATTGTTTGACAACAAAGGCGCCCACTTGAAACGCTTGAACCTCGACTACCTGCGCACGTTCATCACCGTGGTGGAGCACGGCAGCTTCTCGGCCGCCGCACAGCGGCTCGATCTGACGCAGCCGGCGGTGAGCCAGCAGATCCGCCAGCTCGAACGCAGCCTCGGCGCCACGCTGCTGGAACGCGTGGGGCGCCAGGCGCGCGTGACGGCGGCCGGCGCGGAGCTGCTCGCGCACGCGGCGAGCATCGAGACAGCGGTAGACGTGGCGATCGACGCCGTGACGCGCCGGACCGGCGTGGCGGCGGGCCCGGTGCGCATCGGCACGGGCGCCACGGCCTGCATCTTCCTGCTGCCGCCGTTGCTCAAGGACCTGCGCCAGCGTCATCCGGACCTCGAGATCGCGGTGACCGTCGGCAACACCGCCGATATCGTCAAGGCGGTCGAGGACAACCTGCTGGATCTCGCGCTGGTCACGCTGCCAGTCACCGGCCGCAGTCTGGACATCACGCCAGTCATGGAGGACGAGTTCGTGCTGATGGCACCCGCAAACATGGCGCTGCCCGCGCGCATCACCGCGGCGGCGCTGGCCACGCGACCGGTGCTGCTGTTCGAGGGCGGCAATACCCGGCGCATTGCCGATACATGGATCGCGCGCGGCGGTGCCAGCATCCGGCCCGTGATGTCGCTGGGTAGCGTGGAAGCGATCAAGGCGCTGGTCGCCGCAGGGCTCGGTTGCGCGATTCTGCCGGGCATGGCGGTGCGCCAGCCCCCTGCCGACGTGGTGGTGCGGCCACTGTCGCCACGGCTGCATCGTGGGCTCGCGGTGGTAATCCGGCGCGACAAGCGACTGCACGCGGGGCTGGCCGAGGTGTATCGCGCATTGAAGGGCGTCGGCACCAATCGCGCATTTGTCGGACAATAGCGGCTTCCCGTCCAAGGGAACATGACGATAAAAAAGCTGGCGGCGCCGGATTGGAGCACGGTACTACGCACGGCATAACGTTATTTGCGATCTCTCTCTTTGCTCATGGTAGTGACTCCAGACAATACAAACGACACCACAGACCGCCTCGCTTCCGCCACTTCGACTGACGCACCCGACCGCACGACGGCCCGCAAGGCCTTGCTGGCGCTCGGTGTGGGCGGTTTTGCCATCGGCACCGGCGAGTTCGTCATCATGGGCCTGCTGCCCGATGCCGCGCGCGATCTGGGAATCTCCATTCCGGAAGCGGGCCATCTGATCAGTGCCTATGCGCTGGGCGTCGTGATCGGCGCGCCGCTGCTCGCGGTGCTCGGCGCGCGCTGGCCGCGGCGCAATCTGCTGCTGGCGCTGATGACCGTGTTCGCGATCGGCAATTTCGCCAGCGCGGTGGTGCCCGACTACGGGTCGATGCTGATCGCGCGATTGCTCACGGGCTTTCCGCATGGCACGTTCTTCGGCGTGGCAGCGCTGGTGGCCGCGAATCTCGTGCCGCGCCATGCGCGCGCGCAGGCGGTAGGGCTGGTGATGTTAGGCCTGACCACCGCTACGCTGATCGGCGTGCCGATCGCGGCGGCCATCGGCCAATGGCTCGGTTGGCGTTCAGCCTTCGCACTCGTCGGCGCAATTGGCGTGCTGACGGTGGTGCTGGTCTGGCGCTGGGTGCCGTTCGTTGCAGGCGATCGCCTCGCGAGCCCGTTGCGCGAGTTGTCGGCGCTGGCACGCAAGCAGGTATGGCTGACCCTCGGCATCGGTGCGATCGGCTTTGGTGGCATGTTCGCCGTATTCAGCTATATCAAGCCGACCATGCTGGAAGTGGCGCATGTATCGGTGGACAGCATCCCATTCGTGCTCGCGCTGTTCGGTGTCGGCATGGTGGGCGGCAACCTGATCGGCTCGCGCCTCGCGGACAAAGCGCTGATGCCAACCATTGGCGGATTGCTCGCATGGTCGGCGCTGGTGCTTGGGCTGTTCGTCTACACCGCACCGCATGCGTGGCTGGCCTCGGCCAACGTGCTGCTGATCGGCACCATCGTCGCGATCGGACCGGCACTGCAGATCCGCCTGATGGACGTGGCTGGCGAAGCGCAGACGCTGGCAGCGGCGCTGAACCACTCGGCATTCAACATGGCCAATGCCCTCGGCGCATGGCTCGGCGGCGTGACCATCAGCGCAGGCTACGGCTGGACCTCCACCGGCTGGGTCGGCCTCGTGCTGGCGATTGGTGGTTTGCTGGTGTATGCGGTATCGCTGTCGTCTTCGCGTCGGATAGTGGCCGCGCGCGCTTAAATAGACAAGACATGCTGCATTCCAGCCAGGCGCACGATATCGGCGTTTTGCTATAGCCAGAGGCGGTGTGGCGGTTCTATGCTCTTGCGGCGTTGAAGTATGTGGAAATAAAAAGACTGATAGTTCGGACGGACGGCCCACGCTCGAGATTCAAGATGGCAAGAATAAACAAAAGATCCGATACGAACCATGACAGATTATTCGATTGTTGCCGACTCAAGTTTGCATTCGCTTCCCTATGAACTGTCCTCGCTGAGAGATGAGAATGGGAAGCTCGTGTTGGAGATCATGGGTGCAGATGGGCGTATGGTTTGCGTTGTCTTTGATGATTATATTTTCTTCAGTAAACAAGACGAAGGCGATGCGTTGCGAACCCTAGGAGGAATGCGCGAGGCAGGTGTATTGGGAAGGGCTGTAATTATTAGAGCGAAAAAATCTTCGTTGTTGAGGTGGTTTATTGATGAGGGGTGTGGGGTTAAAATCGAAGAAAAAATTAGTCACTATATTATTGTTCTGGTGGATGATGTCGTTAATGTAATTTGTATAACCCCTCCGTTGGTAATTTATAATAAATAAGGTGGGGGCGCAGGGAATTTTTTTAGCAGTTCCGATCGCGGTTAGCTGCTCCCAATTCGGGTCTGATGTTTATGAGTGGCAAAACTGTCGATTTCGTTGGCTTCACCGGATTTGATGGCAACGTAAACGTAGGTCGTATTGCGGTACCGGGAGTGAAATGAGTTGGAGAGCAATAACGCGTGCGGAAGCATCCCTTCTGAAGTTTCTTTGTGGTGTCGCAAAGGATGTGCATTGCCCTGCGGATTGGGCTGACGAGTCTCCTCCCGCACTGAGGAGGTCAGAGTGAACACCAAAGAGTTGAAGGCAGAGTTGGACCGTTTAGGTGTACCGCAACGTGTCTACTCGTTGACCGGATGGAGAGACGAACGGCTTTGTCTGGAGTTTCGTCAAGATAAGTGGCACATATTTTATGTGGAACGAGGCGCGGAGCGTTCGATGCGAGAGTTCCGAACTGAGGATGAAGCATGCGGATTCATGTTGGAAGAGCTCAAGTATGAGGTTTGAGAAGAGACTCATGTGATAGCGGAACGAAGATCACAAGGCGTTTCGAGAAGGTGGCGCTTGTGAGAGACGGGAGCAGGAAGTTGGAGGGCAGACGTAGACATCATCCACGATTTTCCGCATATCGACATGACGACATGATCGTTCGCATCCATGGCGGCGTTTGCTAGGCTGTAAAGCCTGCCAAGCTGGCATTGGTGCGTCAGGCGCGCCGATGTTAATCGTCATGCTGAATAACGACCGCATCATCCATTGGGTACTGAACAGTCTCGAACTCGAGACCACGCTGTTCCATATCGGTCAGTATTGCGGCAGCTGGCGCGCCTCCGTGGCGGGGCGTTCGCGGGCGGGTTACCACCTTGTGCTGCACGGCGAGTGCTGGCTGCATCTGCCCGATCGCGAGCCGCCGCTCAGGCTTTCTCCTGGTGACGCGGTGTTTTTCCTGCGCGATGTGCCCCATCATCTCGGGCCGTTCGAGCAGGCCGAAGCCTGCCGTCCCGAAGCCGCGATGCAGCCACTTGATCGCGTGCTGGCAGGCGCTCAGGCCGGTGCCACCGGCCTTGCCTGTGGCTTCTTCGATTTCCGTCCGGGCCTCGCCGAAGCGCTGCTGGCTCCGTTCCCCGACTACCTTGTACTGCGTGCCGACGACCCCTCGGTGCAGGGCACGCGCGCACTGTTCGATCTGATCGTCAACGAAGCTGAACAGGGTGGCGCGGAACCCTCGCCGCTGATTGCGCGGCTGGTGGAGTTGCTGTTCTTCTACATGGTGCGCGAACTCGCCGCGCGCGAGGACGTGGCACGCGGGCTGTGGCCGATGCTGCGTAGCGCGGAATTCTCCTCGCTCGTGCTCGAGCTGATCCGGCACCCCGAGCAGCATTGGTCCATCGAGTCGATGGCCGAGCGCGTCCACATGTCGCGCGCTACGTTCTGCAAGCGCTTTGCGACGGTGTGCGGCGAGACCCCTGCCGCATTCCTGTTGCTGCTGCGCATGAAGATCGCGGCGCGGCTGCTCGATGACCGCCGCAGCGTGGCGCAGGTGGCGGAGCAGGTTGGCTATGCCTCGGAGGCCGCGTTCGCGAAGGCCTTCCGCAAGACCACTGGCGCATGGCCGGGCGCATGGCGTCGTCGCGCCGCCGATGGCGTGGCAAACGACAGTCTGATCAGCGACGCGGCCTGATCAGGTCCGCGGATTCCATACATCGCCCATACAAAGCCGCAGACGAAATAGCACGAAACCCATACGTTTGCACATGGCAGACATGTCGAGCGTCGACGACACTCAAGTCATGTTCAATCGCTGATGGATATGCCATGAGTCGCCTCCCCCTGCAGACCCTGGAATCGGCCCCCGAAGCAAGCCGCCCTTTTATCGAACGCGCGATCGCCAATAACGGTTACCTGCCGAACCTGATCGCCGCGCTATCCAACGCGCCCGTGGCGCTTGAAACGTACCTGACGGTCTCCGGTATCAACGCACGCAGCTCGCTGACGCTGGCCGAACGCGAAGTGGTGCAGATCACCGCCGCCGCTACGCACGGCTGCGGTTTCTGCGTGGCCGGCCACACGGCCGTAGCGCTGAAGAAAGCCAATCTGCCGCAAGAGCAGGTAGATGCGCTGCGCACGCAGGCGCCGGTGGACGACGTACGTTTGAACGCTGTGGCAGACTTTACCCGCGCAGTCATTCGCGACCGTGGCGCGGTGCCCGATGCCGATCTGCAAGCGTTCCATCAAGCCGGTTACAACGATCAGCAAGCATTGGAAGTCGTGCTGGGCGTGAGCCTGGCCACGCTGTGCAACTTCGGCAACAACCTCGCGCAGTCGCCGCTGAACAGCCAGCTCGAGCCGTATCGCTGGACGCCTCCTAACGCCTGAACGATACCCGCCATGAAGCTCAGTGAAGATATCGCCGGCTGGCTCGATACCCATGCCGAAGCATTGGATCGCGGGACCCACGCGTCCGGTGACCGCAATGCCTCCGACGCACCGGCGGAGCTCCTGAGCACGCTTGCGCGCGCCGGCTTGTTCCGCATCGGCGTGCCGGCCGCGCGCGGCGGCACGGGTGGCACCACCACCGATGCTGTGCTCGCCATCGCGGCAACCGCCGCGCATTCGCAGGCTGCGGGCTTCGTGTTCTGGGCCCAGCGCGTCTTCATCGAGTATCTGCTGCAATCCCCCAACGATGTACTGGCCGCGCGCTGGCTGCCGCCGCTGCTCGACGGTACGTTCGCGGGCGCGACCGGTCTGTCCAACGCGATGAAGTACCTCGGCGGCATCGAGTCGCTGCAGACGCAGCTGGAGCCGACGCCCGAAGGATGGATCGCCAATGGTCAGGTGCCATGGGCGACGAACCTGGTAAAGAACAACTTTGCCGTGGCAGTGGCGGCCGACGATAACGGCTCGGGTCGCCCCGGCGTCTACGCCATCCCGCACGACGCCCCCGGCGTCACCCGCAGCCCGGACCTCGACCTCGTCGGCCTGCGCGGCAGCAGCACCGCCTCGCTGCGCTTCACCGACGCCAGACTGGCACGCGAATACCTGCTGCACGACGATGCGCACGACTATCTGCCGCGCGTGCGACCCGCATTTCTCGGCATGCAATGCGGCCTGTCGATCGGCCTTGCACAACGTTCCATCGCCGGCGCGCGCGAACGCGGCGAAGCGGGGCGCTCGATCCTCTCCGACGAACTCGACGCACTGGCCATTACGCTCGACGAGCAGACCCGTCTGCTGAGCGAGGGCATCGAGTCCCGCGTCTTCGAGACCGCGCCACGCGGACTGTTTGAACTGCGCATCGGTCTGGTCGATACCGCTATCGCCGCGACGCAACTCGAAGTGCAGGCGCGCGGCGGAGCAGGTTACATGGTTGGCCGCGACGGCGGTCTCGCACGCCGTTGGCGCGAGGCATCGTTCCTGCCGATTGTCACGCCAAGCCTCGTGCAACTGCGCACCGCGCTGGCCGAGGCACGTCAGCGGAAAGTCGCGTGAGCGCGGCGGACACGGTAACTGGCCCGCTGTTGCGGACCGAAGCGGTCTCGCTGTCGTATGACGGCCGCGATGTGTTTGCCGGCATCGATCTCGCGCTGCGTGCGGGCGAGATCGTGTCGGTGGTCGGTCCGAGCGGCGCGGGTAAATCGAGCCTGTTGCGCATTCTGGCCGGGCTACAGACCGCATCGTCAGGCCGCGTGCGGATGCGCGATGCCGCGCTGACCGGCCCGCATCCCGATATCGCGGTGGCGTTTCAGGATGCCTGCCTGTTGCCATGGCTATCGGTCGAACACAACGTCGCTTTCGGTCTCGATTTCCGCCGGCAGCCCGCTACCACCCGCAAGGAGCGGCATGACCGCGTCGCCCGCATGCTCGAAGCGGTGGGTCTCTCGCATGCGCGGCATCTTTTTCCGGCACAGATTTCCGGCGGCATGGCGCAGCGTGTGGCCCTCGCGCGCTGCATGGCACGCCAGCCGCGCGTGCTGCTGCTCGATGAACCATTCGGCGCGCTCGACGAGATCACGCGCGCGGACATGCAGACGTTGCTGCGCGACATCGTGCGTGTCCATCGGCCCGCCACGCTGCTGATCACGCACGACCTCGACGAGGCGCTGCTGCTGTCCGATCGCGTGGTGCTGCTTGGCGGACGCGAGAACGAGCCGGCGCGCATCGCGCACACCTGGCACGTCACGCTGCCGCATCCGCGCGAGGCGCAGGTAGAAGCGATGGGCGCGCTGCGCGTGGAACTCGTGCGTGGTCTGCGCGAGTTAGTACAAACCGGCGCCCCGCGCGCCCTACAACAACAGTCTTCCATCCATTCAGACGAGGGAAATCATGTGCCAGGTACCAATGTCGCGGCGTGAATGGCTCAAGCTGTCGGCGCTGTTCACGGCCGGCGGCGCGCTGCCATTGCTCAATTCGTTGAACGCACGTGCCGCCGCGGAGCCGGACGCACCGGTGCGCATCGGCTATCTGCCGATCACCGATGCCACGCCGCTGCTGGTGGCGCACAACAACGGCTACTTCGATCAGGAAGGCGTGCGCGCGGAGAAGCCGACATTGCTGCGTAGCTGGGCGCAACTGGTGGAAGCGTTTATCTCGGGTCAGGTCAACGTGGTACACCTGTTGTCGCCGATGACGGTATGGGCCCGCTTCGGCAGCCAGGTGCCGGCCAAGGTGGTCGCGTGGAATCACGTCGGTGGCTCGGGCCTGACGGTGGCGCCGCAGGTCAACTCGCTGCGCGATCTCGGTGGCAAGACCGTGGCGATTCCGTTCTGGTATTCGATTCACAACGTCGTGCTGCAGACCATGCTCAAGCAGGATGGGCTGACGCCGGTGTCGCGCAAAACCGGCACCATCGCCGCCAATGAGGTCAACCTGACCGTGATGGCGCCATCGGATATGCCGCCCGCGCTGGCGTCGCGCCAGATCGAAGGGTATATCGTGGCCGAGCCGTTCAACGCCGCCGCGGAGACGCTCAAGATCGGCAAGATCCTGCGCTTTACCGGTGACGTCTGGCGCAACCATGCATGCTGCGTGGTGTTCATGCATCAGAACGACCTGGACAAGCGTCCCGAGTGGTCGCAGAAGGTCGTCAACGCGATCGTCAAGGCGCAACGCTGGACGCAGGACAATCGCGCGGAAGCGGCATCGCTGCTGTCTAAAGAGGGTGCCAACCGCTACACACCGCATTCGCTGGAAGCGCTACGCAAGGTGCTCGCGCCCGATCCGTCGGATCATGGCCGCTACCTCGCCAGCGGCGCTATCAAGCATGCCAACTGGAACGAGAAGCGCATCGACTTCCAGCCGTATCCGTATCCGAGCTATACCGAGGAACTCGTGCGGCGGCTCAAGGGCACGCTGATCGAGGGCAACAGCACGTTCCTCGCATCGCTCGATCCGCAGCGCGCGGCGCGCGAACTCGTCGATGACCGCTTCGTGCGTCGCAGCATCGAGTCGGTGGGCGGCCTCAAGGCATTCGGCATCTCCGAATCGTTCACGCGTCAGGAAGAGATTGCAGCATGAAGGAGGCACGATGACGGCGACGACGGCCACGCTCTGGTCCCGCACCGCGCATGCGCGGCTCGGCCTTGGCGGTCTCGTGGCACTGGTGCTGGCGTGGTGGCTGGCCACACGCGGTGCGGACGGTCTGGCGGCGCGCTTTGCGCCGATCCCGACGTTCGAGAGCGTGTGGGAGTTGCTGCGCCAGCCCGATTTCCTCGTGCACATATGGGTCAGCCTGCGGCGCGTGCTGATCGGTCTCGCGCTTGCACTCGCGGCCGGCGTACCGCTGGGCCTGCTGATCGGCGCGGCGCATCATGCCGATGCGGCGCTGTCGCCGGCGTTTCAGTTCCTGCGCATGATCTCGCCGCTGTCGTGGATGCCGCTGGTGGTGATGGTGCTCGGCGTTGGCGACAATCCCGTGCTGTTCCTCGTTGCCTTTGCCGGTGTGTGGCCGATCCTGCTGGCCACCGCTGCTGGCGTGCGTCAGCTCGATGCGCGCTGGCTGATGCTCGCGCGCAGCCTGGCCGCGACGCGCGCGGAAACTCTGTGGCGCGTGATCCTGCCCGGCGTGCTCGGCAACGTGCTCACGGGCCTGCGTCTTGCCATCGGCATTGTGTGGATCGTGCTGGTGCCAGCGGAGATGCTGGGCGTGAACGCGGGGCTGGGCTACTTCATCCTCGATACGCGCGACCGGCTCGCTTACTCCGAATTGCTGGCCACCGTGCTGGTGATTGGTGCACTGGGGTTCGCGCTCGACAGCGCCGCACGGCGTCTGCACAAATGGTGGGTACCGGGGTAACGGCGGGGGGGGATCGGCCCAACATGGCCCCAACATGGCCCCAACATATCGATAGACGAAACCGTTCGTTGTGCGACATATGGCCGCACAGGATACTGAATGCTGCCCATCATTCAGGAAATCACGTCGATGTCCGAAGCTCACTCCCCGCTGCCTGCCCGCCGCGTCGCCCTCAGGCAACTTGCATCGCTCGCGCTCGCGGGCTCCGCTGGTTCGTTGCTCGCCGCGTGCTCGCGCGAGGGCGGTGACAACAAGGCCGCTGCGGCAAAAACCCCGGAAGCGCCCGCCGTTATCAGCAAGGCCGGCGAGAAGGTCGAGTTCCGCTATCCGGACAACCCGACGTTCGACCTCGTCTATCTGGCCGATCAGCTCGGCTACTTCGATGGCACCAATACGCGCCCGAAGTACATCGGCAAGGTCGCCGCGCCGCAGATCATTCCACTGACCGGTACCGGCGAGATCGACTTCGGCTCGCGCATGGTGCCGCTTGTGATCTCCGCCGTGGCCAGCGGCGCCGATATCAAGGTGGTCGCGGCCGGCAACAAGACGCTGCAGGATGCGCCGCACATGAAGTACTTCGTGCGCAAGGACTCCGGCATTCGCGCGCCCAAGGATCTCGAAGGCAAGACCATCGGCATCAACAGCTTTGGCGCCTGCGCGGAGTTCGTCACCAAGACATTCCTGCGCCAGAAGGGCGTCGATGTCACGAAGATCAACTTCGTCGTGATCCCCGATGACCAGGCCGAGCAGACGCTCGCCACGGGTAACACCGACCTCGCGATCATTCACGCGCCGTTCTCGGGCCGTGCCGATCATGCCGACAAGCTCGTACGCCTGTGGAGCGACTTCGACCTCGACGGTGGCCTCGGCGGCATGCAGCCGTACAGCGCGCACGGCAAGTTTATTCGCGAACATCCGGAGTCGGTGAAGGACGTGGTGACCGCGCTGGCGAAGGCCGCGAACTGGGTCAACGAGCATCCGGAAGACGCACGCCAGTTGGTGTCGAAGCGCATCAACCTGCAACTCGAGTTCGTCGATCGCTATGCATATGTCGACAACCTCGTGGTGACCGAGCCGCCGATCCAGTATTACATCGACGTGCTGGAAGCGGAAGGCAAGCTCGCCAAGGGCAAGGTCGCCGCCAAGGACATCTACACCAACGCGTTCAATCCCTATGCCCAGGATCGGGCCGCGGCCAAGGCATGACCGATCCGCGTCCTCACAAGATCGTCGCGCGCGACGTGCGCATGGACTATGCCGTGCGCAATGAAGCGGGCCGTACCGACGCGCTTACGGTGCTGCGCGACTTCGACCTCGATATCCGCGAGGGCGAATTCATCTCGATCCTCGGGCCGTCCGGTTGCGGCAAATCGACGTTTCTGAGCATTCTGGCGGGGCTGACCGATCGCACCGGCGGCAGCATCTCGGTCGATGGCCAGCCACTGCGCGGCATTCATCCCGCGCAGGGCGTGGTGTTCCAGGGCTATGCGCTGTTTCCGTGGCGCACGGTGCTGGCGAACATCGAGGTCGGTCTCGAGATTCGTGGGGTAGGGCGTGTGGAACGCCGCCGTATTGCGGAGGAATATCTGGATCTGGTCGGCCTGACCGGCTTCGGCGAGCGCTTTCCGCACGAGATCTCGGGTGGCATGAAGCAGCGCGTGGCCATCGCGCGGTCGCTGGCCTACAAGCCGGAAGTGCTGCTGATGGACGAACCGTTCGCGGCACTCGACGCGCAGACGCGCGAGATCCTGCAGGGCGAGCTGCTGCGCATCTGGGAGCAGACGCGCAAGACCATTGTGTTCATCACGCACAGCCTCGACGAGGCGATCTTCCTGTCGGACCGCATTGCCGTGATGACGCGGCGCCCGGGCACGATCAAGCAGATCATCGACGTCCCGCTGCCGCGCCCGCGCGCGGCCGAGGTACGCAATTCCGAGGCGTTCGTGCGGCTGCGTCAGCAGGCGTGGGAGATTCTCAAGGACGAGGTGCAGTTGGGCAACCCGGCCAGCGTGCCGCGCCCGCTCGGTGCCACCGCCAATCCGTCCGAGCGCGCCAACGCGGCGCCGGCCATTGCAAAGGTTTCGTCATGAGTACCACGATCGAATCGACTGCGGGGGCGGAAGCGGTTGCCGCCGCGAGCGGAAAACCGGCCACTGCACGTGCCGCCGTGCCATCGGTTGCCATCAAGCTGGCGGGCAGGTCCGCGCTCGGCGATCGCGCGCTGGGTTTGCTCGGCATCGTCGGCTTCCTTGTCCTGTGGGAGCTCGTGCCGCGGCTGGGCATCGTCAGCGAGGCGTATCTGAGTCCGCCGTCGCAAATCATCGTCACCATCTTCCAGCTGATCGGCAGCGGCGAGTTGTGGAAGCATCTGTTCGCGAGCTTGCAGCGTTCGCTTTGGGGCCTGTTGTCGGCGATCGGGCTCGGCGTCACGCTGGGTCTGTTGATGGGCTGGTTCAAGCGCTTCGAGGCGATTGTCGATCCGATCCTGCAACTGTTCCGGCAGACCTCGGCGTTCGCGCTGTTCCCGGTGTTTATCCTGTTCCTCGGCATCGGCGAGACGTCAAAGGTCGCGATCATCTTCTGGGCGTCGTTCTGGCCGGTATTGCTGAGCACGATCAGCGGTGTGCGGCAGGTGGACCGGTTGCTGATCGATTCGGCTCGCTCGATGGGTGCGTCGCAGTTGTTCGTGTTCACCAAGGTGGTCCTGCCGGCGGCGTCGCCGTCGATCTTCACGGGCATCCGCCTGGCCGGGACGTACTGCATTACCGCGCTCGTTGCCGCCGAAATGATCGGCGCGCATTCGGGGCTCGGCTTCCTGACGCTGAACTCGCAGGAAGTGTTCCAGATTCCGACGATGTACGCGGGCATTCTGCTGCTGGCTCTGCTGGGCCTTGCGCTCAACTATGTGCTGGCGCTGATCGAGCGACGTCTGACGCGTTGGAGGCGGGGGCTGACGCTCAATGGCTGAGGGATCGATCGCATGGGCACTGCCCACGCGCGGTAGCTGGTTGCGAAGCCGCGTGGGCCGCGTCGCCGTGGCGCTGGCGCTCGCCGGGGCGTTGGCGTTTGCCGCCGCATTGCTGGTACATGGCGCCCGCGCACCGGCCGGGCCGCTGCTCGACGCTGTCCGCGCCAAAGGCGAACTCGTGGTCGGCGTCCGCGAATACGCGCGCCCAGCGCCACCGGGACAACCATCGCCCGCGGAACCCGATGCCTTCGACGTGGCGGCCGCGCGCTATCTGGCCGATCGCCTGCAGGTGAACCTGCGCATCGTCACAGACAGACAGAGCGGCACCGCCGACCTCGCCGACCTCAATCTGGCCGGCGCTCGCGCGGTGCGGGCCAATGCCGTCGCCACCCCGTACACCGGCGGCACCGGCGCACTGGTGGTGCTGCGCGGCAGCGCCTACACGCATGTACGTGATCTCGCACAGCGCGAAGTCTGCGTCCCACAGGGCAGCCCGTATGTCACGACGCTGGCGCAACGCACCGGCGTCGTCCCACGCCTCTACCCATCGGCCATCCGCGCGGTGGCCGGCTTTATGGCCGGCGAATGCCAGGCCCTTGCCGACGACGAAGTCGTTATCGCACGTCTGCTGAGCCTGCCCGAATGGCGCTTCTATCGCCGTCTCGGCGACAAGATCAGCGCCGACGATGGCAACCCGGAGGTCACCATGCGTGTGGAAGACCGCGCCTCCGCGGCGTGGCTCGACCGCGCCGTCCGCGACTGGCGCACCGACGGCGCATTGACCCACGCCCGCGAACGCCGCGCCGGCGATATCGCCTTCGAGGTCACGCAGCTACAGGACGGCCTCGTCTGCCATTCTTGAGCGTGTGAGGAGGGTATGCAGTTCAGATCCCCGCATACCACTCGTAGCCACGATCTTCCCAGTAGCCGCCACGCCCGCCCCACAGCTTGTCGAACGCGGAAACGACCTCGATGCGCATCAGGTACTTCGCATGTTTGTAGCCAAGCTGTCGCTCGACCCTGAGCCGCAACGGCGCGCCGTGCGCCACAGGCAGGTCCTTGCCGTTCATCGCATAGGCCAGAATGGTCTGCGGATGATAGGCGTCGAGCAGATCGATGCTCTCGTAGTACCTGCCACTGCCATCGAGCGTAGCCTCCAACTCGTCCGCACAGTGGAACACCACATAGCGCGCGCCGGGCTTCAATCGCGCAAGGTCCAGAATGCGTCCAAGTGCCACCCCTTGCCATTGTCCGATTGCACTCCACCCTTCGACGCAATCGTGTCGCGTGATCTGCGTACGCGATGGCAGGCGCTTGAGATCGGCCAGCGTCAAGCTGAGCGGTTGCTGCACGAGCCCATCCACCTGCAGGCGCCAGTCGGTGAAGCCATGCTCGCGCAGGCGGGCATATTCGTCGGAGTCCGGTTCCTGCGTGCCATTGGCACGGAACACCGGCGACAGGTCCGCCACGCTGTATTCCGGCGCCAGCGCGTGGGCACCAAGCAGCAACCGCTGGGCACCCATCGTGAGCTTCTCGGTGTTGCGTAACACCGCGCCGAACTCGGCGTTCTGGGTCATGCGATCGCACCCGGCCAGAAACGGGGCACTGGCGCCAGCCATCAGCCCCAGCAACATGCGCCGACGTGAAAGATCAGGCTTCATGATCGCTTCCTGAGTGTTCGATGGCGTAACGCCCGGTTAGCATCGACCGCATGTTGTTCCAGAACCCGGACAGCACCACCATCAACACGTGGACGACGACAAACAGCGCCAGCGCCGACGCCGTGATGAAATGCAGCGTGCGAGCCGAGGGACGTCCGCCGAACAGATCGGGCAGAAACGGGAATGCCGCGTCCAGGCCCGGCGACATGGTCAGTCCGGTCAACACCATCAGTGGCAGCAGTACCAGCGCCACCAGCAGATAGGTCATCTTTTGCAGCGCGTTATAGCGGCGCGCCTCGTCGCCCTTGGGAAAACGCAGGCGCGCGTGGTCCATGATTTCCTGCCAGAGATGCCGCGGCTTCAATTGGTCCCGCTCCGGCCATAGATCCCGCCGAACATGGCCACGCAGGAAGCCATGCACCAGATAGATCAGGCCATTGATCACCAGCAGCCATGCAAACAGGAAGTGCCAGTTTCTGCCCGAAGCGAGGTCTTGATAGGAGGGGATCGTCAGCCAGGTCGGAAAGCCCTGCGCGATGGTAATGAACGCCGGGTCCGGATCCGCGCCGTACTTGCCCCAGTAGAGCCGGGGATGCGCATTGAAGATCTGCAACCCGCTCATCAACAGAATAGAAAGGCAGAGCACATTTACCCAATGGGTGATGCGCACTGCCACGGAATGTCGCCGTACAAGCTGACCTGTCATGGCAGTGAGTCCTCTCGGTTGCGTCAATTACATGGGCGGAACGACGCCGTTCTTGCCCACGATCAGGCGATTCGAGGACAACACGCCGGCCGCATCCTTCTGTGCGGGAATGAATACGACCGTGCCCGGCTTCACGTCGGCAGCAGTCGCCGCCGCCAGCGTGACCACCGGTGTACCGTTGGCAATGGAGATCTTCTTCTCCTGCCCGTGGTAGTTGACGGTCACGACGCTACCATCCACCGACTTGACCGCATCCCCGACCGTTGCATTGGTCATGGTGCTGTTGGGCTTCAGATCCCACCCATAGCTGCCCTCGCCACGCCCGCGCAACGCCGGCGGGAAGATCAGCACTTCCAGCGCGCCGTCACCGCCTTCGGACTTGGGCAGCGAGGCGATGCCGACGAAATCCCCCGGCTTGATATCGCTGGCGCTCGCTCGCTGGACCGCCGAGACTTCCCAGCCCGTTGCCAGCTTGATCGTGACCGCCTGACCTTCGCGCGATTTCACCTGAAGCTGATCGCCCGACAGCGAGACGACGGTGCCGCGCACACGAACGCTCTGATCCGCCGCGCTCGCCGTGCTGGCGGCGGTGAGTCCGCCGATCGTCAGTGCCACCCCTGCCAGGGTGCCCGTCAGAACCTTATGAAGCCGTGAAGCATGCATGTTGAACTTCCTTTGAAAGCTACCAACTAGTTGGTTGGGTGGGTGAGTAAATAAACTATCGGCGTTCTGCAACGCCCCTGACTCAGGCAGTCCCGGCGCTAGCGGCGCGCACGATTGCCTGCATGCTGAGTTCGACGTCAGCCTCCGTGGTGGCCCAGTTTGCCACGCTGATGCGCATGGCCGGGCGACCCTGCCATTCCGTTCCGCCACACCAGCAGACCCCCTCGGCCTGCAAGGCGTCGATCACGGCGCGCGTGGCTTCCGCCGATCCAAAGGATACGAGCACCTGATTGAGCACGACATCATTGAGTACCTCGTAACCGTGTCTCGACAGGCCTTCCGCGAACAACCGGGCAAAACGGCAAAATCTGGCCACGAGATCGGCGATGCCATCACTGCCGAGATGCAGTAACGCCGCCCATATCTCCACGCCGCGTGCCCGTCGCGACGATTCCGGGGTGTAGTGCGATGGATGGCGCTCGGTTTCAATGCCTTCCGCAAGGTATGCCGCACTCGCCGACATCGCGGCCTTCAGGTGCGCCGCATGCCGAACCAGCACCACGCCGTTGTCGTAAGGGACATTGAGCCATTTATGGCCATCCGTCGCCCAGGAGTCGGCTTCGGTGAGGCCGTTGGTGAGCGTATCGAAATCGCGGTTGGCGAGTGCCCAGAGCCCAAACGCCCCGTCGACGTGAACCCATGCGCCGGCCGCTGTGGCAAGCCGACAGACTTCCGCCGCCGGATCGAAGTCACCGGTGTTCACATTGCCGGCCTGAATGCATACGATGGTGCGCTCATCGAGCACCGGCAGGCATTCCGCCCGTAGTCGTCCACGCCCATCGGTCGGTACTCGCAGCACGCGGTCACGTCCGAGGCCAAGCAGCGATAGCGCCTTGAGCACCGTCACGTGAACTTCGTCGCTGACCACGACCCGGATTTCGGGCGCGCCATACAGGCCCTTGGCTTCCACATCCCAGCCCTGACGTGCCAGCAGCGCGTGGCGCGCGGCAGCCAGCGCGCTGAAGGTGGCCATCGAGGCGCCACTGACAAAGGCGCCGCCGATGTCTTGTGGGAGTCCAAACAACTCGCCGAGCCATTGCAGCGACACGTCCTCCAGCGTCGCCGCGATCGGCGAGGTCCAGCGGAAGCACGCGTTCTGATCCCACGCGGTGGCCAGCCAGTTCGCGGCCACCGTGGCGGGCAGGGCGCCGCCGATCACCAGCCCGAAATAACGTCCGCCTGCCGTGGCAACCGTCGCGGGCGAGCCGATCTCGTCGAGGCGACGCAGGACTTCGACGGCATCGAGGCCCTGTGGCGGTAGTGGGTGGTTCAGTTCATCGAGCCGTCGCACTGCAGCGGACGAAGCCGCGATCGGGCGCTCGCGCACCGATTGCAGGTACGCGATCGCGCGCGCGGAGGCCTCTTGCAGAACGGTCTGTGTCGAAACGTCTTTCATGGTGGCTTCCGTCAAAGCAGTCCCAGCGCCGACGCCTTGAGCGTGGCGGCTGCGCGCGTGGTGCATCCAAGCTTGCGAAACACGCTCTCGAGGTGCGTGGCCACGGTGCTGGGGCTGAGCTCGAGTTCGCGCGCAGTTTCCTTGTTGGTCGCGCCACGCGACACCGCGCGGAGGACATCGACTTCGCGCGGCGACAGGCGGGCGCCATGATCACGGGTTTGCGGCAATCGTTGGGCGCCGCCGATGCCATCGGACAACAACGCCTCGACCGCCTCGCCGCACAGGCGGCCGGCCGCAACCTCATCTCGTATTGCCTTGATCGCGGTGTCCTCGGATAGGGCAGCACGCCACGGGCGCCGCGCGCGCATCGCGACCCAGGCCACCGCCGCGGCAAGCACGCGTGCCTCGACCGACAGGGCCTGATCGCGGGCTCCGCGAAAATAGCCGGAGCCGTCCACTCGCTCATACGCAAACGAGGCGAGCTCGGCCGCTTCACCGAGCGGCCCCTGCCATTGCGCGGCGCGCGCGGTCCAGTACGGGACCAGGCGAAGCCGTTCCCATGCGCTTTCCGGCAATGGCGTCGTCATGTTCCAGATCTGATTGGGCACAGCGGCCCGGCCCAGCCCGTGGATCAATCCTGCACGGTAGATGCGCGCGTGCGCCGATTTGTCGGAGGTGAGGCGCGCCAAAGCGCCAGCCGCCGTGGCCGCGACGGCGCGCGAGAAGCCCATCATCCACGGCAACTTGAGGTCGATGACATCGGCAATCAACTCTGCGGAAGTGGTGCGCTGCATTGGCGGCGTCGCCAGGGCAGTGTCGAGCGTGGCAGGTGAACTGGCCTCCAGCTCCGCGAGCCACTCCGCCGCGTGAGTCGTGGCGACCGAGGCAAGCCACGCCGGATAGCGATGGCCGGCGTATCGACCGATCAAAGCGAGCGCAAGTTCGGTCCCATGCGTGCGGCTCAGGACTTCAAGATCCCCGGCCAGCGAGACCACACATACCGCCATTGGCACGGCATCGCCCTGAAGGTGTGCAGGCTGCCCACTGCCGTCCCACGCCTCGAAAATATGGCGCAACGCCGTTTCCGTCGCGGGCGCCAGACCCAGCATGCGACCCACTTCCGCCGACACCTCGCAGTGGATTTGCGCCAGCGGCTGCAGCACGACACCAGCGCCGCCTGCCTGCTCCATGGGCTTGAGCCAATCGATGGTGCGCCCGTCGAGCATCGCCGCACGGGTCGCGATATCGTCCCCGAACACTTCGGCAAAGCCGCCAGCATTGGCCGTGCAGCCCGCCCATCGCAGCAAGGCTGTCTCGCAGGCCGTATGGCACGCCGCGGCATCGAGTTGCGCCGCCTGTGCCAGACGCGTGGCCAGCCACGCGGTGCGGAGCGAATAGTTGGTCGGCTGGCCCATACTCAGGTCGCCGACAAATGCGAGCGCTTTCACCACATCGAACACACGAAGCTGGGAACGGCTGCTGGCTGTCTGGTCGGTCATCGGAACCTGGGGAAAACGCTTGCGGTAACTATATCGCGTGATCTTGCGGCACAGGATCGGCTAATTGACCGATGCCGTCTTCTCCCGCAGGAAGGCAATCAGGGTGGCCACGGCGCGCGTCTGGTAGCGCGTCGGCAGGTACAGCAGATACATTGTTGTCCGCAGGAACGCAAGATCGGCAGGCGGCAATGGCAAGCGCACCAGCGTGCCCGCCTCGATATCGCGCGCCACCATGTATCGGGGCAGCAGTCCCACGCCCAGCCCCTGCAGGATAGCGTCGCGCAGGAAGAAGAAGTTGGCCGACATCAGGCGCGGATGAATCTGCAACTGCCCGCTCGCGGTACCGAGCCGTCCGGCCGCCAACAGCTTCTGGCCCGTGAGTTCGGAGGTGATCAACGGCAGATCGCCGAACTGATCGAGCGTCTGCGGCATGCCGGCCTCGCGCGCCAGGCCAGGTGTGGCGCAGGCCACGTACTCCACATCGCCGAGGGTGTAGGCCACCGCGTGCGTCGGCGTCTCGCCCATGACCCGCACCGAGAAGTCCACCGCGCCCTTGATCAGATCCTCGATATCGTTGTCGAAGATCACATTCAGCGTGATGGCTGGATACATCGCCATGAATTCCATGAACCACGCGGACATCGTGTGCTGCCCGAAGCCGCTCGGCACGCTCAGCCGCACCGTGCCGCTGAGCCGCTTGCCCAGGCTCTGCACTGATTCCTGCGCCGCCATCAGCTGATGGCGGATGGCTCGCCCATGCTCGTAGAGCTGCCAGCCGAGTTCGGTCGGCTCCAGTTGCCGCGTACTGCGCCGGAGCAGTTCCGCCCCGAGCTGCCGCTCGAACTGGTTGAGCCGCTTGCTCACGTTGGCCCGGCTCATCCCGAGCTGGTTCGCGGCGCGGCTCAGGTTGCCGGCATCGATGATGTCAACGAGCAGAGACAGGGCAGTCTGGTCCATTGTCAACCTGAAGTTGTCGTATATGGTGAATTTCCGTAGCAATTGTCAAACATAAAGAACATATACACAATCGCTACTGAACAAGACAACCGGACCGCCTGGATCCGCGTGGGTTCGGGAGACAACTGAATGCATTCGCAAGACAACGAACAATCCGCGGCACCCCTGCCGCTGGCAGGCGTACGCGTGCTAGACCTCTCGCGCGTGCTCGCGGGACCGATGTGCGCGATGGCGCTGGCGGACCTTGGCGCGGACGTGATCAAGGTGGAGCACCCCGCGCGCGGCGACGATACGCGCGACTGGGGCATCCGTATCGGCACGCGCAATACGTCCTACTTCAATAGCGCCAACCGCAACAAGCGCTCGGTCACGCTGGATCTGCAGAGCGAGCAGGGCGTCGCACTGGTGCGCAAGCTCGTGGCGCAGAGCGACGTCGTGATCCAGAACTTCAAGGTGGGCGGTGCCGAGAAACTCGGCCTGGGCTATGAACAGCTCAGCGAGATCAATCCGCGCATCGTCTACTGCTCGATCTCGGGTTACTCGCGTTCTTCTCCCGAAGCTGAACGTCCCGGCTACGACCTCGTCGTGCAGGGCGAGGCCGGCGTGATGGCCACCAATGGCGAAGCAGGCCAGGGCCCACTGAAATTCGGTATAGCCGCAGTGGATATGTTCACGGGCATGTTCTCGGCGCAGGCGATCCTCGCCGCGCTGTTCGCGCGGCACACCACCGGCCGGGGCCGCCACGTGCAGATGGCGCTCTACGACTGCGGGCTGATGATTCCATCCTACTACGGCATGGAAGCGATGCTGCGCAACGCCGAGCAGCCCAAGTTCGGCAATGCGCATCCGTCGATCGTGCCCTATGGCGTGTTCGACGCCGCCGATGGTCCGCTCGTGATCACGGTGGGCAACAACGGCCAGTTTCAGCGTTTCTGCCGCGAGGTGATCTGCCGTCCCGAATGGGCCGAGGACGAACGCTTCGCCACCAACACCGCACGCGCGACCCATCGCGACGTGCTGCTGCCCGAGCTGCGCGAGGTATTGCGCCGCTTCACGCGAGCGGATCTGCTGGCACGGCTCAATGCCGCGCAGATCCCATGCGGCGAGGTGCTTGGCATGCTCGAGGCGTTGCAGTCCGAACGCACCGCGCAGGCAGGGCTGCTGCATCGCTTCGAGGACAGCGAGGCGGGCGCGCAGGCTGTGCTGGCACCGCCGTATGCGATGGATGGTGAACGCATGCCGGTGCGCATGCCACCGCCGCATATGGGCGAGCACACGCGCGAAGTATTCCGCGAGCTGCTGCAGCTCGACGACGACGCCATCGCGGCGCTGCGCGCGGACGGCGTCATCTGACGCGCCGCGCCACAGAACAGAACGACGATTGATTCACGGAGACAAGACAGCATGAAGACCATCACCACCAATGAGCACCCGCACGCGATGAACGACCACCAGCACGGCCGCCGTCAGTGGCTCAAGGCCGGTGCCGCCGCATCGCTCGCGACGCTGATGCCCGGCGCGTTTGCCAAGGCCGGCTGGCCCGACAAGTACATCAAGATGGTGGTGGCATTTCCCGCGGGCGGTCCCACCGATACCGCGGCGCGTATCCTCGCGCAGAAACTGTCGGAGCGCCTTGGTCAGCAGGTGGTCATCGAGAACAAGCCCGGTGCGTCGGGTTCGATCGGCACCGCGGGCTTTATCAAGAGCCCGGCCGATGGCTACAACCTGTCGATGTTCGGCATGCCCGCGCTGCTGGCACCGCTGATGTACAAGAACAACGCGTACGACGTGAAGAAGGACTTCCTGTCCGTGGCCACGGTCTACGTGCTGCCGATGGCGATCGTGATCAACCCTGCGGTGGTGCCTGATGTGCAGTCGCTGCCGGAGCTGATCCGCTTTGCCAAGACCAGCAAGACGCCGCTGAACTACACGAGCTCCGGCACCGGCAGCTTCGGTCATCTGGCGATGGAGCAACTGAAGGATCTCGGCGGATTCGATATGCAGCACGTGCCGTACAAGGGCAGCGCGCCGGCGGTGTCGGATCTGCTCGGTGGCCAGATCGGCGTCATGTTCGCCGACGTGGTGGCCGCGCTGCCGCATATCCGCGCGGGCAAGCTCAAGGCCATCGCGCTGAGCTCGCCGAACGCGAAGGTGCTGCTGCCCGGCGTCAAGACGGTTTCCGAGCAGGGCTTCGCGAACTTCGACTTCGATTCATGGGGCGGCCTGATCGCGCCGCTGGACACGCCGCAGGCCGTGATCGACCGCCTCAACGCGGAGACGCGCGACATCGTGACGACGGACAAGGAGCTTCAGCAGAAGCTGGTCACCGCGGGCGCGATTGCCGCGTACCAGGACGGCAAGCAGATGCAGGCACGCCTGAACAAGGACTACGACCGCTGGAGCGCGGTCGTGAAGGCCAAGAACATCAGCGCGCTCTGACGAACGGTTTGCTCGTGGTCTCCGGGAGAGGGGTGCCTGATTTTTCTACATGCCCAACCCGGCCCGGGTGAGCGGGGAGATCGGATTCCATTCGAGCAAAGCGATAAATCCGTCCTGCGCCGCCACTACGATCTCCCGCCGATACTGATGGACGAGGCTGCCAGGTGCATGCGCGTGAGGTTCTACCCACCCGGCCGCGCGGCGTACGTAGACCGACTTGCCATGGCCCACTGGCGCGATGCATTCCTGCCATCCCAAGGCCCGGGCCACGCGCAGAATTTCGGCTACCGGGCGCGAGAAATCCAGCGTTCGTTCCGCGTCGGTGATCCGCGGCCAGTAGCTGCCGCCTTGCTGCGGCTGTCTGGCCTTCCACAGCGCATGGAAGTTCGTGGCCACGCGGCTGGCGAGCCGCTGTGTCGCAATCTGCAGCTTCAGTTGGAGCGTTTCATGGCATTCGTCGGGGGCGAGGGCCAGCGGGTTCGCGGCAAGAATGTCGCCCGTGTCGAAATCGGGCGCAATGCGATGGCAGCTCACGCCCCACTCACGCCGGTTTTCGAGGATTGCGCGAAACAAGGGGTAGGGTCCGCGTCCCTCTGGCAACGGCGACGGGTGGAAATTGATGGCGTGTGGCAGATATGGTGTCCAGTCCGGGATCTTCCACGTGTAGCCCGCCACGACGAGTAGGTCGCACTGTTTCTCGCCCAGTGCCCGCAGATCCTGCTCCCGGATGCGCGACATCTGCACTGGAATCCCGTGCCGGCCTGCCCGCGCTACGACTTCATCGTGAAAGTCGCTCCGGTGATCCACTGGCACGGTAAAGAGCGCGAGGGGTTCCCAGCTCTCGGCGATGAAGGCGTCGAAGACGCCACGCCACTGGTCGAATCCGGCAAAGGCAAAGCGCATCTGGGCTCGTCTGGCAGTGATGACAAGGGTCGCATCGTAGCCATGGCTTCTTATCCGGATGCCGCGAACTGGGCCTGATTTTCCCAGCATTTAACCGGCCGTAATGCCGATTCATCGTCTGTAAGCGGAAGCCCATCAATGTGTTCCCGTCGATACCGAGCGGATACATCAAGCTGGCGCAAGCCGGCTCTCCTACTACGCGCCGCTCCACGCCTCCTCGCTGATACGCGCCGCCAGTGGCCGGCGCGGCTCGCGCGTGCGCGCCAGATGCTCGAGCGCGGGTTCGATGACCTCCGCGAGCTTGCGGAACGCAGGCGCGATTTCCGCTTCGGGCACGCATGCATAGCCAAGCAGCAGCCCCTGCTGCGCGTGCGTGGCATCGGTGTAGTAGCGCGATAGTGGTCGCGCCGACAGTCCCTGCGTGCGCGCGGCCATGCTGATGCCTAGGTCGTCCGCGCCTGGCGGCAGATGCATCACCATGTGCAGTCCAGCCTCGTGCGTGGAGGTGGGCCAGTCCGCGCCGAAGCGCGCGGCAATGGCCTCGCGCAGCAGCGCTTGCCGTTGCGCATAACGCTGGCGCATGCGGCGGATATGCGTGGCGTAGTGGCCTTCCTCGATGAAGTCCGCGAGCACGGCCTGCTGCACGAGCTGGCCTTCGCGATAGAGCTCGGACAGTGCGAGTGCGAAGTGCGGCGCGAGCGGCTTGGGCAGGACCATGAAGCCCATGCGCAGGCCGGGAAACAACGTTTTCGAGAACGTGCCCATGTAGATCACGCGGTCGTGTTCGTCGAGGCCCTGCAGCGAGGCCACCGGGCGCCCTTCGAAACGGAACTCGCTGTCGTAGTCGTCCTCGATGATCCACGCCCCGCGCTGCCGCGCGTACTCGAGCAGCATGCGCCGGCGCGACAGGCTCATCATCATGCCGAGCGGATATTGGTGTGATGGCGTGACGAAGATAAAACGGGGCGGGTCCTGCAGTGCCGCGGCCCCTGGCGCGATGCCTTCCTCATCGACGGGCACCGGGATCGGTTCCACGCCCGCGCTGTGCAGCAGGCTGCGTGTGCCCCAGTAGCCGGGGTCCTCCATCCAGGCGCGATCGCCGGGGTCCGCGAGCAGGCGCGCGATCAGATCGACCGCCTGATGGATGCCGGTGGTCACGATGATCTGGTCCGGCTCGCAGCGCACCGAACGCACCACGCGCAGATGTTCGGCCAACTGCTGCTTGAGCGGGCCGTGACCGCCGTGGTGCGCATACGTGAGCAGTTGCGGGCTGGGGTTGCGCCAATGCTTGCTCAGCAACCGCGACCACACGCCATGCGGAAACAGTGAGACGTCGGGCACGCCCGCGACGAATGCGCCCCACTGGCGATCCGACGCGCTGGCATGCGAGACCAGATGCTGGCCACGCCGCGACAACGCGGAGCGGTTCGCATGTGGATGCGTGGCCGACTGCGGGGCGGGCACACCAGTGGTGCCACTGTGCGCACTGCCGTTGTGCAATGCACGATGGTCGGGCATGGTGTGCGACACGAAGGTGCCACTTCCGCTCGACGCCGTGACGTATCCCTCGGCAAGCAGTTGCTCGTACGCATACAACACCGTGTTGCGAGAGATCCCGATATCTTTTGCAAGCGCGCGCGATGCGGGCAGCTTGCTACCCGCAGGCACAGTACCAGCAAGGATTTCCGCCCGAATGATCGCGTACAGCTGGCGATTCATATGCTCGTTCGACTTGCCCGCCAGCGCGTCGCCGCCGGGACGCTCGAGCCGTTGCAGCAGCAGTTCCGAAAGCAGTGTCTCTTTCAAAGTGGCCCCGCGGAAAATTAAAGACATGGACCTACCGATGGTACCAACCATCGGCTAATTTTCATCCGTGCCGATGTTGTTTTTTTCCGGAGTGCTCATGACACCCAGTGCGGTTGCCACCAATAACGCTTCGTCGAACCTCTCGACGTTATCCGTCGCGGATGCCGTGCGCGCACTCGTGCCCTACATGGTCGATACGCTCTCCGACCTCGTGGCCGCGCCCAGTCTGTCGGGCAACGAGCAACCCGCCGTGGATGTCATGGAGCGCGCCCTTCAGGACCTCGGCCTGCAATCGGAACATATCGTGCTGAATACCGCGGCGTTGAAGGACTTGCCGCTGTACTCGCCGTCGTGCTGTCCCGATGGCGGCCGCTACAACTTGCTGGCGACGCATCGCCCCGCCACGCGCGGCGGCCGCTCGGTGCTGTTCAACGGCCATCTCGACGTAGTGCCCACCGGCCCCGTGTCGATGTGGCGCCGTGACCCATTCGCGCCGTATATCGAGGACGGCTGGCTCTTCGGTCGGGGTGCCGGCGACATGAAGGCCGGCATCGTCTGCGCACTGGCCGCGTTCAAGGCGCTGAAGTCGCTTGGCGTGCAGCCCGCCGGCGCGGTCGGCTTCAACGCGGTGCTCGAGGAAGAGAACACCGGCAACGGTGCGCTGGCTACGGTGGCGGCATTGCGCAGCGCTGTGGGTGCGGGCAAGCTGGCCTCGTTCGATGCGGTACTGATTCCTGAGCCGCTGGGAGAAGGGCTCATGAGCGCGCAGATGGGCGTGTTCTGGATGTTCGTGGAACTCACGGGTCGCCCCGCGCATGCCGCGTACATGACGACCGGCGTCAATCCGATCGAAGCCGGTATTGCGGTCATGGCGGACCTGCGCAAGCTGGAGGCGCAATGGAACCTGCCCGAGAACCGCCCCGCCGTCTATCGCGATCACGCGCATCCGATCAACTTCAATCTCGGACAGATTCAGGGCGGCGAGTGGAATTCGTCGGTGCCGTGCACCTGCACGCTCGGCGTGCGCATCGGCTTCTATCCGCAGATGAATGTCGATGACGCCAAGGCACAAGTGGCGGCGTGCGTGCGCGATACCCTCGCGCGGCTCGCAAGCAATCTCACCTTGAATATCCGCTACGAAGGCTTTCACGCGCCGGGCTGCGAGTTCGATCTCGACAACGCACCCATGCAGGCGCTCGCGCACGCGCACGAACAGGTCCACGGCGCGCCGCCCGCGCGGCAGGCCACGACCGCGACCACGGATGCCCGTCACTTCCGGCTGACGCTCGATACGCCAGTCACGTGCTACGGACCCGAGGCGCGCAATATCCACGGGATCGACGAGTCTGTGTCGATCGACAGCATGGTGCGCGTGGCCACCACGTTCGCACTGTTCCTGCACGACTGGTGTGGCGTGGAGCCCGCCGTGGACTGACCGCACCGCCGCATCACCTTTCGTTTCCTGTAGCAGTACTTCCCTGGCTGACGACCCGCGCGAGCGGCGGCGGCCGGTTGCCCTCACTCGTCCATATCACTCGTCAGAACAAAAGGATTCGACCGATGAAACGCACCATGAAATCAGTCGGCAGCAAGACGCGTATCAGGGGGAGCCTGATGTCGATGGTCATCGCCGCGGCCGCGGTGGTGGCGGGCTTCACCAGCACCAGTGCCATCGCGCAGACGGCAGGCGGCACGTTGTCGGGCATCGTTCAGCCCGAGCCGCCGATTCTCGTGAGCGCGCTCAACTCCCAGGCGCCTACGCAGTACATCGCGGGCAAGATCTACCAAGGCCTGCTCACCTACTCGGCGGACCTGAAGCCGCAGCCGGAGCTCGCCAAGTCGTGGAAGATCTCGCCGGACGGGCTGACCTACACGTTCGAACTGCAGAGCGGCGTCAAGTGGCACGACGGCAAGCCGTTCACGTCCGCCGACGTGGTGTTCTCGATCGACAAGCTGCTGCGCGAGGTGCATGTGCGCACGCGCGCGGTCATCAACAAGTACATGGCGTCGATCCGCGCGGTCAATGACACGACGGTCGAGATCAAGCTCAAGGAGCCGTTCCCGCCGTTCATCTCGATGTTCGAGACGGGCACGATGCCGATGATGCCCAAGCATCTGTACGAAGGCACCGACTATCGGAACAACCCGGCCAACCAGAAGCCGATCGGAACGGGTCCGTTCATGTTCAAGGAATGGAAGAAGGGCGCGTATATCAAGCTCGCCAAGAATCCGAACTACTGGAAGAAAGGCAAGCCTTACCTCGACGAGCTCGTGTTCTACGTGATTCCCGATTCGGCCTCGCGCGCGGTCGCGTTCGAGAAGGGCGACGTGCAGGTGCTGCGCGGCGGCGATGTGGATAACGTCGATGTCAAGCGTCTGCGCGCGCTGCCCAATGTCGAGTACACGACGAAAGGCTGGGAGATGTTCGCGCCGATGGCAAGCATGCTGCTCAACGAGCGCAAGCCACCGTTCAATAACGTGAAGGTGCGGCAGGCCGTGATGCATGCGCTCAACCGCAAGCTCATCGTGGACAACATCTTCTTCGGTATGGGCAAGCCCGCGGTCAGCCCGTTTGCATCGAGCACGCTGTTCTTCGACAAGAACATTCCGCAGTTCGAGTTCAGCCTCAAGAAGGCGCGCGAAGAGATCAAGGCGTCGGGCGTGGACGTTGGCCAGTATCCGATCAAGATCCTGTCGACGTCGTACGGTGCCAACTGGGATCGCCTCGACGAGTACGTGAAGCAGATGCTCGAGCCGCTCGGCTTCAAGGTCAGCATCGAGTCCGCCGATGCGGGCACGTGGGCCGCGCGCGTGGGCAACTGGGACTTCGACATGACTATCACGTACACGTACCAGTACGGCGACCCCGCGCTGGGCGTGGAACGCCTCTACGTGGCGCGCAATATCGTCAAGGGCACGCCGTTCGCGAACGTGCAGGGTTACAACAATCCGCAGGCCGACGAGCTGTGGACGAAGGCCGGTGTCACGATGGACTCCGCCGAGCGCCAGAAGCTCTATAGCGAGGTGCAGCGCATCCTGGTGAACGATGTCGCCAACGCAAACCTGTTCGAGATCGAGTTTCCGACGCTCTATCGCAAGAACGTCAAGAACCTCGTGACCAGCGCGATCGGGCTCAACGAGTCCTTCGACAACGTATCGATCGAGAAGAACTAAGTCGAGGAACCCGCGCCCTCCCGAGGCGGGGAGGGCGCGATCGATGGCATTTCCCGCGGAGCGTGCGCCGTGAATTTCCTGTCTTTCTTTGTGTCCCGGCTCGGCAAGGCGCTGGTCGTCGTGCTGGGCGTGGTGATCATCAACTTCTTCCTGATCCGCCTTGCGCCAGGCGACCCCGCCACGGTGATGGCGGGCGAAGCCGGTGCCGGTGATGCCGCGTACGTGGCGCAACTGCGCGAGGAGTTCGGCCTCGACAAGCCCGTCGTCACGCAGCTCGGCATCTACCTCAAAGGCGTGGCGCACCTCGACCTCGGTTACTCGTACCGCAATCACCTGCCGGTACTCGACCTGATTCTGGACCGGCTGCCCGCGACGTTCCTGCTGATGAGCGGCGCCTTCGTGTTCTCGATCGTGCTGGGTGTGCTGCTCGGCGTGATTGCCGCGCGCACACGATACGAGAACCGGCGGCGGTGGATCGACAGCGCGGTGATGTCGGGTGCGCTGCTGCTGTACGCGACGCCATTGTTCTGGCTGTCGCTGATGGCGATCATCTTGTTCTCGGTGGTGCTCGGCTGGCTGCCCGCGTTCGGCATGGAGTCGGTTGGCGCCGGCTACACGGGTCTGGCGCGCGCGCAGGACATCGCGCTGCATATGGTGCTGCCGACGGTATCGCTCGGCTGCTTCTTCATGGCCGTGTACGTGCGGCTGACGCGCGCGTCGATGCTCGAGGTGATGGGCATGGATTTCGTGAAGACCGCGCGCGCGAAGGGCGTGCCCGCGCGGCGCGTCATCCGGGTGCATGTGCTGCGCAACGCGCTGCTGCCGGTCATCACGTTTGCTGGCATCCAGCTCGGCCAGATGGCCGGCGGCGCGGTGCTGACCGAGACCGTGTTCTCGTGGCCCGGTATCGGCCGGCTGATGTTCGACGCGCTGCTGCAGCGCGACTATCAGCTATTGCTCGGCATCTTCTTCGTGACGTCGGCGCTCGTGGTGGTGTTCAACCTGGCGACCGACATCCTCTATCGATTCATCGACCCGCGCATCGCCGTCGGGGGCAGGGAGGCTGCCGCATGACATCGTTTCTTCGACGCTATTGCCGCAATGCCGGCGCGGTCGCGGGCCTCGTGGTGCTGCTCGCGGTCGTGGCAGTGTCATTCCTGGCTCC
Organism: Cupriavidus pampae; assembly: GCF_914271485.1. Lineage (GTDB taxonomy): Bacteria > Pseudomonadota > Gammaproteobacteria > Burkholderiales > Burkholderiaceae > Cupriavidus > Cupriavidus pampae. Next base: position 253,120 of record NZ_CAJZAG010000005.1, on the reverse strand, counting down.
GCTGCTGTACGAGGAGTCGCCGTGGATGATGGTGGCGGATCCGCTGATCCATCCGTTTGCGGACATGGCCTATCCGTTCGGTACCGACATGCTCGGGCGCGACATCACGGCCGGTCTGCTCTACGGCGCGCGCGTATCGCTGCTTGTTGGCGTGGTATCCACCGCCGTGGCGCTCGTGTTTGGCATCCTGATCGGCGCGGTGGCCGGCTATTGCGGCGGCCGCATCGACGACGCGCTGATGCGGTTCACCGAGTTCTTCCAGACGATTCCGCAGCTTGCGATGGCGGTGGTGATCGTCGCGATCTTCAATCCGTCGATCTACTCGATCGTCGGCGCCATCTCAGTCGTGTCGTGGCCGCCGGTCGCGCGGCTCGTGCGGGGCGAGTTCCTCACGCTCAAGCAACGCGAGTTCGTACAGGCCGCCGTCGTCATCGGGCAGCGTCCGTTACGGATCATCCTGACGCAGATCCTGCCCAATGCGATGTCGCCGATCATCGTGTCTGCATCGTTCATGATCGCGACGGCGATCCTGACCGAATCGGCGCTGTCTTTCCTCGGGCTTGGCGACCGCAACATGATGAGCTGGGGCTTCATGATCGGCGCCGCGCGCACGATGATCCGCGAGGCCTGGTGGATGAGCGTCTGGCCCGGCGTGGCCATCCTGCTCACCGTGCTGGCCATCAACCTGATCGGGGAAGGGCTCAACGATGCCATGAATCCCCAGCTGCGCCGCCGTGGCGAGTAATCGAATGAATGCGCAAACGATGAGCGAAAGGGATCCCATGTCCATCATCCACGCCCAGCCGCTGCTGTCGATTCGCGATCTGTCCATCGCGTTGCCCGCCGGGGGCGATCGCCCTCATGCGGTCCGCAATATCTCCTACGACCTGCATGCAGGCGAAATCCTCTGTATCGTCGGCGAATCGGGGTCTGGCAAGTCGATGAGCGCAAACGCGATCATGGGCCTGCTACCGACGTACCTGAAGCCGGAGCGTGGCCAGATCCTGTTCCGCGGACAGGACCTGCTCGCGCTGGACGAGGCCACGCTGCTCGGCATGCGCGGCAAGGACATCGCGATGGTGTTCCAGGAGCCGCTGTCCGCGCTCAATCCCGTGATGACGATCGGCGACCAGATCGGCGAAGTCATGCGCGTGCATCGCGAGTATCCGGGCGAAGCCCGCGCACGCCGTGTGCTCGAGCTGCTCGAGTTCGTGGGCTTACCGGATCCGGCGACGATTGTGCATAGCTATCCGTTTCGGCTGTCGGGCGGCCAGCGCCAGCGTGTGGTCATCGCCATGGCGCTGGCGCTGGAGCCCGCGCTACTGATTGCGGACGAACCGACCACCGCGCTCGATGTCACCACGCAGGCGCAGATCCTCGCGCTGATCCGCCGCATCCAGGCCGAGAAGGGCATGGGCGTGATGTTCGTCACCCACGATTTCGGCGTGGTCGCGGAGATTGCCGACCGGGTCGCGGTGATGGAAAAGGGCGTGCTCGTCGAGCTGGGCAACGCGGAGCAGGTACTCAACGATCCGCGGCACCCGTACACGCGTCGGCTGATCGGCGCGGTGCCGCATGGCCGCGCGCGCGAGGGCGGACGCGCCGACGATCGCACCGTGCTCGACGTGCGCAACCTGCGCAAGACATACGTATCCGGCGGGGGCCTGTTCGCGAAGAAACGCGTCACTCATGCCGTCGACGATGTGAGTTTCCGCGTGCGCCGCGGCGAGACGCTCGGCATCGTCGGCGAATCGGGCTCGGGCAAGTCGACGATCGGCAAGTGCCTGCTCAAGCTGACCCACGTCGATGGCGGCGAGATCCTGTTCGACGGCCATGACCTCGCGCGTCTCTCCGAGCGGCAGTTCCGGCCGATGCGGCGCGCGGTGCAGATGATCTTCCAGGACCCGTTCGCCTCGCTGAATCCGCGCCACACGGTGGGCCGCATCATCTCTGACGGACCGGTCGCCAGCGGCGTGCCGCGCGAGACCGCCGATGCGCGGACGCGGGAACTGCTCGAACTGGTTGGTCTTGAGGCCTCGGCCTTCGACCGGTATCCGAACCAGTTCTCGGGCGGCCAGCGTCAGCGCATCGGCATCGCGCGCGCGCTCGCCCTGGAGCCCCGCGTGCTGGTCGCCGACGAGTCGGTGTCGGCGCTCGACGTGTCGGTACAGGCGCAGGTGCTCGCGCTGCTCGCCGATCTGCAGCAACGCCTCGATATCGCGCTGATCTTCATCACGCACGATCTGCGCGTGGCCGCGCAGATTTGCCACGAGGTCATCGTCATGCATCGCGGCCGCGTGGTGGAAGCGGGACCGCCCGCGCAGATCTTCGACGCGCCCCGACATGACTACACGCGACGCCTGATCGACGCGATTCCGGGCAAGGCCTGGGATCCGACGCGCGTGCCCGCGGCGGCCTGATCGCTGGCCTTGCCTATCACAACCACCAAGACACGCCCTCATTAATCTGGAGTCCCCACGCATCATGAAGAACGCCGAACTGCTACGCCGCAAGGATGCCGCCACCCCGCGCGGGGTGGGGGTCATGTGCAATTTCTACGCCGAGCGCGCCGAGAACGCCGAGATCTGGGACGTGGAAGGCAAGCGCTATATCGACTTCGCGGCCGGCATCGCCGTGCTGAACACCGGCCATCGCCATCCGAAGCTGGTGGCGGCGCTGCAGCAGCAACTGGAGCGCTTTACGCATACCGCCTATCAGATCGTGCCGTACGCGAGCTATGTCGAACTGGCAGAGCGCATCAACCAGCGCGCACCGGGCCGTTCCGCGCGGAAGACCGCATTCTTCACCACCGGTGCGGAAGCCGTGGAGAATGCGATCAAGATCGCCCGCGCGGCCACGGGTCGTCCCGGCGTGATCGCGTTCTCGGGTGGCTTCCATGGCCGCACGATGATGGGCATGGCGTTGACGGGCAAGGTCGCGCCATACAAGGTGGGCTTCGGGCCGTTTCCGGGCGAGGTCTATCACGCCCCGTTTCCTTCGGCGCTGCAGGGCGTGACCGTCGCGGACGCGAGCAAGGCGCTCCAGCATCTGTTCAAGGCCGATATCGATCCGCGTCGCGTGGCCGCCATCATCTTCGAACCTGTGCAGGGCGAGGGCGGCTTCAACGTCGCGCCGCCCGAGTTCGTGCGCATGCTGCGCGCGGTTTGCGACGAGCACGGCATCCTGCTGATCGCCGACGAAGTGCAGACGGGGTTCGGGCGCACGGGCAAGCTGTTCGCGATGGAGCACTACGACGTCGTGCCCGACCTGACCACGATGGCCAAGAGCCTGGCCGGCGGCATGCCGTTGTCCGCGGTATGCGGTCGCGCCGAGATCATGGATGCGCCCGCGCCAGGTGGCCTCGGTGGCACCTACGCGGGCAACCCGCTTGCGGTGGCGGCCGCGCTGGCGGTGCTCGACGTGCTGGAATCCGAGCAACTGATTCCGCGTGGCGCCGCGCTCGGCGAGCGGCTGGTGACGCGTCTCAACAGCATGAAGCCGCGCGTGCCGCAGATGGCCGAAGTGCGCGGCATCGGCGCGATGGTCGCGGTGGAGTTCCAGCGTGCCGACGGCAGCCCCGATCCCGAGTTCACGCGCGAGGTCCAGAACCGCGCGCTCGAACGCGGCCTGCTGCTGCTCTCGTGCGGCGTGCATGGCAACGTGATCCGCTTCCTGTTTCCGCTGACCATTCCGGACGCGGTGATGAACGAAGGCCTCGACATCCTCCAAGACGTATTGACGCGATAAGCGGCCTCGACCGGCCACAACCAGGACATGACGATGACCCGACCCCAGGCAGTCCCGACCGTGCAGGTCGACAACGAACGCGTGACCGTCACCGAATGGCGCTTCGCGCGCGGCGCGGAAACCGGTCATCACCGCCACGGTTACGACTACGTGGTGGTGCCGATGACGAGTGGCCCGCTGTTATTGGAAACGCCGGCGGGACAGGTGACGAGTGACCTCGTCGCCGGCCGTGCGTACTACCGGCCCGCGGGCGTCGAGCACAACGTGATCAACGGCCACGATGGCGAATGCGTGTTCGTCGAGATCGAGTTCAAGACGCCATCCGCTACGCCAGCCGGCGCGTGAAGACCGCACCCCTATTGACCATGCCACCCACCATGCGCGCCTTCTTCTCGGATGACCAGTTATTGCATCAGCCCCGGCAATTCATGCGCGTCGGCCGGCTGTGCGAGCCGACCGACGTTCCCGCCCGCGCGGCGGCGCTGCAGCGCGCGCTCGCTGCCCGGGCAATCACCGTCAGCGCGCCGCCGGACTACGGGCGCGCGCCACTGGAGACGGTGCATAGTCCGGCGTATCTCGACTTCCTGTCCACGGCCTATACGCGCTGGACGGCGCTGGCATCATCGACGCTGGAGCCCGGTATCGAAGTGCTGCCGAATCTCTCGCCCTATCACAGCGGCCGCATTGATCAGACGCGGCGCGCGCCGTGCCCGTCGGACAATATCATCGCGCAGACGGGCTACTACCTTGGCGATCTGAGCTGCCCGCTGGGCCCGCACAGCTGGCGCTCGATCGAACGGTCGGCGCATAGCGCGGTGGCGGCGGCACGGCATGTATCGGCGCCCGATGCGGGCGGCCTCGCCTATGCGTTATGCCGGCCCTCCGGCCATCACGCGCGCACGGATCGCGCAAGCGGCTTTTGCTACGTCAACAATTCGGCTATTGCCGCGCAGACGTTGCTCGAACGCTTCGACAAGGTCGCAGTGCTCGACGTGGATGCGCATCATGGGGACGGTACGCAGCAGATCTTCTATCAGCGCTCCGACGTGATGACCATCTCGCTGCATGCCGACCCGAGCAACTATTACCCGTTCTATACCGGCTACGCTACCGAGCGCGGCCATGGTGCGGGCTACGGCTACAACCTGAATTTCCCGCTCCCCCACGGCACCGCCGACGTGGGCTTTCTGGCCGCACTAGACGGCGCGCTCGATGCGCTGCGCGACTATCGTCCGCAGGCGCTCGTGCTGGCGCTCGGATTCGATACCTACGTGCACGACCCTATCAGCGTGCTTCGCGTGGGTCTCGACGCGTATCGCGGCATCGGCGAGCGCATTCATGCGCTTGGCGTGCCAACCGTGGTAGTACAGGAGGGCGGCTACGAGGTAGATGCAATCGGGCGCGCGCTCGAGGCATTCCTCTCCGGCTTCGTGCCGGCCACGGCCTAGTTTCTTCCGCGTTTGTCGATTCGCGCAAGCAGTTGTTCGATCACGTCGCTGGTTTCACGCTGCCGCAGTGCCCGCGCTTCGCGTTGCTCGCGCTCATCGCCTTCGCCCAACTCAAACTTGGCAACCGAAACGGGGCCATCCTTGCGATAGCCCTCCGTTTTCTCATCGTTGGCGAAGCGACTACGCAGGATTGCCAGCGAAGCCTCGATGACGGCGCCGTGCTTGCCAGATCGCTCTTTGCTGAAGGCTTCTGCCACTGCGTCGATGCCTTCGGCTGCGTGCTCGATGCAATAGATCAGATCGTGCGCGTCTTTACGCTCGAATCGCTGGTCGAATGCGAACGACTTCAGGCAAGTGAAGCTGACGAGATTGGCATGCTTGATCTTCTCGGTGGCTACGCCGTTGTCGCCCAGCAATTCCGCCTGAATTTCCGTGACCTGATGCAGGTCGAACACGATCGACGAATGTGGGATGTTCAGGGCCGAGATCGTCCCCTCGGTCGGCAGAGGCTGGACCTTGCCGCCGGCGAGCTCCGGCGCGTCAGCCAGTAGTTCCAGGATCATCAGCGCACCGTGTTCAGTGCGAGTCTGCCAACGCCACGATAGCTTCGTTCCAAATTTGTTCTCGGCGCGCTCGAAGCCCATCTTCTTGAGGTTGTCCTCCAGCGTGTGATACGCCTCGGTGTCGGCCAGGATCTGCAGGTCAATCACAATGTCCACGTCCAGCGTGCCCGCGTGCGCGGGAACCGCAGGCGGCCGCGCGGCGACGAGATACCGCGGTGTGAGCCCACCGACCAGATAGACCGAATCCTTCCAAGGCCCGAGGCCGCGCAATAGCGTCACGAGAACGCGCTCGCAATCCACCGTGTACGGGTCGCTGTAACCGTCGAGCGTTGCAGGCTTGGCCATCAGAATCCGATCCTTTCTTTGCGGAAGTGCTCAGCCATTTCCTTGGAGCGGCCTTCGCCGCGCAGCAGATCGAGGTAGATCTGAATGGAGCTGGCCAGCCACAGGCCATCCTTCTGCTCGCGGAACAACAGTTCGCCGGCGGACTTGGCTTCGATGATGCCCAAGTTGGCGCCCTCGTAAACGACACGTGCGTCCAAGTCGCCCATTGCGGCATCGAAGTTCGCATCGGTTAGTACGCGCGCGCGTACTTGGGACACGTGGGAAAGAAACGGCGCATAGCGCTGCGCGGCCGCTTCGTGGGTGATTGCGTATTGGATGCCGTGAGCGTCGAAGGCGCGGCCAAGCCGCTCTGCCAGCGCGTCAGCCTTTGCGCCTGGCACGTAGTAGCGCGGCACGGGCGGCTGACGAATGGCGGCAAGCTCCTTGGCCCATGAATCCAGTAGCGTAGTGGGTTCGCGAAGGTGGCGTTCTTTGCTAGGGCCTTGTCCACGCGACTCGAGCCAGTCGAAGCGCTCCAGTTCAGTGAGCACCTCCGAGGCGGTGGCGGGCGATACCGTTGCCTTTTGTGCCAGTTCAGTGACGCCGAGCCAGTCCTGATGCTGTACCAACAGGGCGTGAAGCACTTGGGCGCGTCGCCCGGCAAACAACGTCTGAAAGGATTTAGTCCATGCCTTGGGTGCTGGCCTGTCGATGTAGAGGTACGCGCCAGGAGCAGGGAGGTATAGGCTGCCGCCGCTGTCGTAATAACCAATGCCCTCGCTCTTGAGCAGTTCCTTCGCGCCGGGTGAAATGGACTCCGCTACGAGCAGCGTCAAGGGTTCATTTCCATGCTCGGTTGCCCAGTTGTGGATGACCCCCCGAAATTTCCAGATGAGCTCGCGGACATCACGTGGGAAGACGGCTTTCTTTTCTTCAAGCAGTACGACGAAGGACTTTTCCGCTACGTGCAGATCAATGCGGGCGTCGTACCCTCGGTCGCCGGAACCTGCAGCAGGGTCCGTCCGGCCGACGTCCGCCCGTACGTCGGGAAGTTCGCACAGCGCTTCGATGAAGCGCGCGATCAGCTGTCGTTCGGTTGAAACGGATTCAGGCATGTGGATGATGATCCATATTCACTGCGCAGTAAATATGATGACTATAGCGAATATTCGCTGGAATGGCCATATTTGCTGCGCAGTGAATTTGCAGGATCCTAGGTGAGGATTCCCGTAGAATCCCCAGAAACCTTTGTCCAGCTTACTCCAGCGGCGTATCCCCAACCGGCTCATGCATCCCAATCGCCATGCGATTCCACGCATTGATCGACGCCACAGTCCAGCTCAGCTCGACAATCTCCTGCTCGGTGAAATGCGCGCGCAGTGCCTCGAATTCAGCATTGCGATCGCTAAACCCGGCCGGCAGGTTCGTCAGCGATTCCGCCCACGCCAACGCGGCCTGTTCCTTCGCCGTGAACACATACGGCACTTCACGCCAGGTCGACAACAGGTTCAGCCGCTTCCACGACTCGCCAGCCTTGCGCAGATCGCGCACGTGCATATCCACGCAATACGCGCAGCCATTGATCTGCGACACGCGGGTCTGAATCAGCTCGACCAGCACTGGGCCGAGCGACGACTTGGCGCTGGCCATGCTCACGGCAACCAGAGACTTGTATTGGACGGGAGCAAGGGTTTGCCACGGCAGGCGGGGTGCGTTCATGATGTTTTCCTAAGTAGATTGATGTTGGGTAATTCTTAAAAAATCAGATTTGCAGCGCCGCCGCGGCGAGATGCCGACTGGCATGCGTCTGCACGAGTTCCAGCGGGGCGTCAACGCCGGCGAGGCTCGTCGAGGGTAGATAGGTGATGTCCTTGAGCCCGATCACGCCAAGCACGGCGGTCAGGTACGGGCGGAAGAAATCAGGCTGAATCGCCGGCTCCCGGAACATCGCACCGCCCGCGGTCACGGCCACATAAACCGGCCGATCACGCAGCAAGCCCACCTTGCGGTTGTCCTTCGTGACGAACGTCACGTCGCGGCGGACCACATGGTCGATCCAGTTCTTGAGCACGGCGGGCACCGTGAAGTTGTGCACTGGCGTGGAAATCCACACCACCTCGGCGGCGTCGAGTTCGCGAATCAGTTCGTCGGACACCGCAAGCTGGTTGCCAAAGCGCGCACGCGCTTCTTCCGCGGGCAGCACGAGCGAGTCCGCATACTCCGCAGTGATCGCCGGTACCGGCTTGACGCCGAGATGGCGCTGGGTCACGTGCACGGGACGGCCGAAGCGGTGCGTCAGCGCGGGCAACAGCTGATTGGTCAGGTGACGGCTGGTCGAGTTGTCGCGGCGCGGGCTGCAGTCGAGCAGAAGGAGTTCAAGCGGTTTCATTGCAGTTCCATCGAGAAGTGGAGGCCGCGCGACAGCAGGCCGGCGCGGAAATAGAAGCGCTGAGCCAGTGCGTTGGCCAGCCCGGTGTCGAGCACGAGCTGCGCGCAACCTTGTTTGCGTGCCAGATCGCGCACGGCCTCGATCAGCTGCTCGCCATGGCCACGACCACGTTCATTGGCGTCGGTGACCAGATCGTCGATATAGATAAAGGCGCCGTAGATCAGGTTGTCCATACGGCGATAACCGGCCGCGGCCACCGGACGTTCGCCATCCCACACCACGAGCAGACGGTAGCCTTGCGTGCTTTGCGTGGTGACTTGATCGATGAACTCCTGCGCCGAGCGCAGGTGGGGGCGAAGCTGCTGCACGAGTTCGAAACAGGCCGCCAGTTCGGCGTCCGTTTCCGCGTGTTGCAAGGTGTATTGGGTGGCCATGGTGCTGAAGGTTGCTGGTTGGTGTAGGCTCAAGTGTCGTCGACAGATGGCACAGCCAACAGGCACATGAATTTCACTTTCGACTAGTCCATGAAGCAAACCGCTCCGGCATCCGTTCCCGATACTCCTGCCGCCAGCCCTGCCGCCACCATCCACGCCCAGATCTATGGCCGCTTCCGCGCCATGATCGAGACTGGTCAATTGAAGCCCGGGCAACGGGTCTCCTCGCTGCGAGCGCTCGCGGAGGAGCTCGGCGTGGCGCGCGGCACCGTTCAGGTGGCCTTTGACCGGTTGCTGGGGGAGGGCTATCTGGTGGCGCGCGGCCCAGCGGGCACATTCGTCGCGGAGCACATCACGGCGGCGCCGGCCCGGGCACGCGCCGCGCGCAAGGCGCCGGTTGCGAGCGACCAGCCGCCGAAGCCGGTCAGACCGGCCGCGCCGCGCTTTGCCACGTCGCAAGACGCCACCGAGGTCGTGATCGAATCGGGCGGCGGCGCGCCGGCGATGCTGCAGCTCGGGGTACCGGCGCTCGATGAATTTCCGCGCAAGCTCTGGACACGATTGATGACGGGGCTGGTGCGATCGGTCAACACGCTCAACCGACCGGCGCCATTCGGTTATGAGCCACTGCGGGAGGCGTTGGCCACCTATCTGCACAGCTCGCGAGGCATCGATCTGCGGCCGGCGCAGGTGTTTGTCGTGCCAGCCTACACCGCGGGGCTCGAGCTCGCGGTCAATGCATTGGAATTGCGGGGCGGGAAGGGGGCCTGGGCGGAGTCACCGGGCTATCCGCCCACGGCGCAGTTGCTCAGGCGCCTGGGCCTGCCGCCACTGTTTGTGCCGGTGGACGAATGTGGGGTCGATGTCGAGTATGGCATCGCGCATCATGGCGATGCGTGCCTGGCGGTGGTGACGCCGTCGCACCAGAGCCCGACCGGCGTACCGCTGACGCTGCAGCGGCGCGTGGCGCTGCTCGACTGGGCCGCGCGGCGCGGCGCATGGATCGTCGAGGACGACTACGACGGCGAGTTTCGTTATCGCGGGCATCCGTTGCCGGCTTTGAAAAGTCTCGACACGTGCCAACGCGTGATCTACTGCGGCACTTTGAGCAAGGTGATGTTTCCTGGCCTGCGGCTAGGGTACGTGGTGGTGCCGGAGAGCCAGATCGAAGCGTTCGAAGTCGCCATTGCGCGGGCAACCTTCGGCGGGTGTCCGGAGCTGATGCAGGCTGCGGTGGCGGAATTCATCACCGCCGGCCATTTTTCGCGGCACATCAAGCGCATGCGCACGTTGTACGCACGCCGCCGCACGCTGCTGGCGGATGCGCTGCGCGCCTACGAGCCGCACGGGTTTCGCGTGCAACTGGAGGATGGCGGCATGCATCTGCTGCTGGACGTCCCCGACGACCGCGACGACATCGCCATGGCCCGGCTCGCCCAGGAAGCGGGTTTCGGCATCCACTCCCTGACCGGCTGGCGCCGCGGCAAACCAGGCCGCCGCGCGCTACTGCTGGGCTTCACGAACGTCGCGACGCAAGCGGAGGCGGAACGCGTGGTGACGAAGCTCATGCGCGCGCTCGGCGAGCCACGCACGTAACGGCTTAGGTTTTCTGATCCAGCACAACCTTCGCCATCGCGATTTGCCGTTCGACGCTCCGTATGGTGGTTGCCGCCTGCCCATTCGCTTCCGCTGCCAGCGCCCGCCCCTGCAAGTCGATCGGCAGTGCCAACACGCCATACAACGTCTGCTGCCCCAGCGACAGCTTGTCGTCCGCCTCCTTGCCGTGATTCTTGATCGTCGTCGTCGTGCCCTGACTGTAGGCCGCAATCGCACCGAGCCCCGCACCCAAACCTGAGAACGCCCCAATATACGAAGTCTTCAACTTCGACGACCCGCCGGCAACCGCCGCCGCAACCCGTCCAATCGAAGACGAAGCAAAGCTGCCAAACGCCCCCATGTGCCACGTCTGGCCCAATCGCTGCGCCACCTGCGTCTGGACCTCATCCCTATTGAGATTGCGCTTGCTATCACGCCACACACCCGGCAACAGCGCATCGGCATTGGAGACGAGCGTCGCCCGCGCATGCCCATTCGCGGACAATCCAGCGAGGTCGTTGTCCTTGAGCTTCTGCTTATCCGCGTTCATCGTATTGAGCGTCGTCTCGAGCGTCTTCCTTTGCTCGCTGCCGACCGGCGCCGCATCACGTTCCGCCTCGGTGCGCTTGATCACATCGTCGAGCGATTTCCCCACGCGCTTGACCAGCGATTGCGCCGGTGAGGCAATCAACCCGCGTAACTTGTCTTCGTCGATATCTGCCTCGGTGATCGGCTCACCGGCGGCAATCTTCGCATTACCCGCCGCGGTAAAGAAATCCCCGTAGATCAGATTGAGCGCGCTCTTGTAGTTGACCTTGGCCACCTCGTCATAGCCCGCCGAAACGTGCTGCGCGCCGGTAAGCGCCAGCGCGCCGAAGGCCTGGATGATCGCGATCGTCTTCGAATCGAGCCGTGCCACACGCTGCACGAGATTGGCGGCCATGGTCGCGGCGACATCCTTCGGCGTGCCCGATGCCAGCCCCATCAAACTCTGAAACACGGGCCGCATCACGCGTGAAACGGACTGGAAGCGATTGCCGATATGCTGCCGCGTATGGCCGGCCTGCGTCATCAGCACACCCTCATGGAGGTCGCGCAATGAAGTCAGCGCATCGGAAAACGCCTGCGCCGATTCGCGCAGTCTGACCGCATCCGGATCTGTCGGATTGGCCTCCAGCCACGCGGCCACCCGCGCGTCGTCGTCCTTGCCGTCCACCTTGTCGTTCGCACCACCCGAGATCTTCCCCATCACCGCATTCAAACGCTCGGAAAACTCGTCCCCACAGCGGTTGAGCGTCTCGGCCTGCGCCGACGCCTTGCGCGCGATATCGGGCAGCCATTCCTTGTGATGGACGTGGTCCTTGTCCACCTGCACTACGGGCCCATTGCGCTCGGCCGTATGCTCGACGAACTGCACAACCACCGGTTGCTGCGCGGCATACATCGGGGTCTGAAGTGCCCCGGCCACGCCCAGTCCGAGGCCGGTGCCCGCCCACGGCTTGCCGGTCCACGCGGACAGGAACGGCGACGCGAAGAACTGCAGCAGGTTCGATACCAACCCGGCACTCGGAGAAATCATCCCCGACACGAACGCGGCGTGATGCAACTGCTTGATATCCGCATCGTTCAGGCCCTGCGCGCGATACCAGTCGTCACTGCGGTTGGCGGCTGCGCTCATCAGGGTGCTGTTGCTCACCGACGCATCCTTGCGTTGCAGGCGCAGCCCGTTGACGAGTTGCGCGGCCTGCTCGCGATCGACCGGACGCTCGCGGCATTCACCGATCGCGCGCTGCAGATCGCGGAGCAACGCGGCCTCCGTGGTGGTCGCCGTTGGCTTGTACGAAGAGAGCGTGGCACCCACGGCAGAGCGCGTACTGGGCGGCTCGGCGGCCACCGTGCCGGCCTCGATGTCCGCGGGCTTCTCCAGCTTCGCCAGCCCGAACGCATTCACCGCGCGGCGCGCCAGCGAGGGCGGCTGCGCTTCAGGCGCACGTGACGCAAGGCCTGACAGTCGCGCATCCGTTGCATGCTTCTTTCCCGCAGGACGCTGCGGTGACGGCGACGTGTCCTGTTGCGGCTGAATATCGAGGCTGGGCGCGCGGCTGACTTGTGGGGAATGAATCGACGGCGGAGGAGGCATGGCGTATCCAGGTTCGGGAGGAATGCGAACGAGGCTACGAACCCAAGATGACAGCTTCATGCAAGTCACTGGGTGCTTGAGCGAAAGGCGCGGCGTCGCTTCGTTACGCGCAACCTCGCTTCGTTTGCGGGCTCGCGCGTCGTTACAAATTAATCAATATCCGATCGGATTTGCACGTTTACCGATTGTTTTCGTGCGATTAGACTCCCTTCGCAATTTGCCTCAACCTGCCTGCCTACTTGGCGAAGCACGTCGCACCATGATCGCCTCCTCTCCGACAAGTTCAGCCGCGCCCGCGCAACCGCCGATTGGCATGCCGCGCGTGTCGATGCCGGCCGCCGCCGATTCGCTCTGGGCCGCCACCGCGCCCGCGGCGCTGGCCACGCCGCCGCTGTACGACGCGAAGACCGTCGACGTACTGGTGATCGGCGCTGGCTATACGGGTCTGTCGACGGCACTGCATCTGAGGGAGGCCGGCACCGATGTGTGCGTGGTCGACGCGAATGAGCCGGGGTGGGGCGCATCGGGCCGTAACGGCGGACAGGTGAATCCATCGCTCAAGCACGATCCCGACGAGCTGGTGCAGAAGCTCGGCGGCGAGCGTGCCGAGGCCTTGATCGATGCCGTGTCCGGATCGGCCGACCTGGTCTTCGACCTGATCGAGCGACATCGCATCGACTGCCATCCGGTGCGGCAGGGCTGGCTGCAGCTCGCGTATGCGCCCAAGTCGGTGCCAGCGCTGCATGCGCGCGCACGGCAATGGGAGCGGCGCGGCGTGTCAGTGGAGATGCTCGATCGTGCCGACATCGAGCGCCGCGTCGGCACCCGAGCCTTCGCCGGTGGCTGGCGCGATGGCCGCGCGGGCGCGATCCAGCCGCTGGCCTACGCGCGCGGACTGGCCGTGGCCGCGCAACGCGCCGGTGCTCCGATCTACGGCCGCACCGCGGTGACCGCGCTCGAACGTGTAGAGGGCCAGTGGATCGCCACGCTCTCCACCGGTGGCCGCATCACGGCCTCGCATGTGGTCATCGCCACCAATGGCTATAGCGATGCGCTGTGGCCAGGTCTGCGCCAGACGCTGCTCGCGGCCAACAGCTTTATCATCGCCACGCGACCGATCTACGGCCAGGCCGCGCAGGCCATCCTCGCACGCGGAGAAACGGTCGCGACGTCGCAGCGGCTACTGCTGTATTTCCGCAAGGACCACACCAACCGCCTGCTGATAGGCGGCCGTGGCGCCTTCAACGACCCACGCGCACCAAAAGACTTCGCTCACCTCGAACGCTCGCTGGCGCTGCTGTTTCCACAACTGGGCGCGCTGCACGTCGAATACCGCTGGGCCGGCCGCATCGCGGTAACGCGCGATTTCATGCCGCACATCCACGAACCCGCCCCCGGCATCACGATCGCGGTCGGCTGCAACGGCCGCGGCATCGCGCTATGCACGAGCTTCGGCAAGCATCTGGCCACGCGGCTCACACAGGAAAACGGCACCTTCCCATACCCCGTGTCGCCGCTGACCCCATTCCCGCTCCACGGCCTGCAACGCGCCTACATCGGCGCGGGCGTAGCGTGGTACAGCCTGCTGGACAAGCTGTCGCGCTAGTCGTCAGCCAAGTCGATCAATCAAGCTTGATGCCGACGCTCTTGACTACCTTGTCCCACTTCTGCGCGTCGCGATTCACCAGTTGCGTGAACTCCACCGGACCCAGCGCTGCCGGCTCCATGCCCTGCTTGGCGATCGATTCACGGATCGACGGTTGGTTCACCACGGCGGCGATTTCCTGCGCGAGGCGGTTCACGGTCGGCATCGGTGTGCCACCGGTGGTGAACACGCCGTACCACGACACCACTTCATAGCCCGGTACGCCGGACTCGGCGATGGTAGGCACATTCGGCATCGTCTCCACGCGCTTGGTGCTCGTCACCGCAATGATGCGCACCTTGCCCGAGTCTGCCCCGGCCTTGGCGGACGGCAAGCTGGCAAACGTCATCTGGGCCTGGCCCGCCATCACGTCCTGCATGGCCGGCGCATCGCCGCGATAGGGGATATGCGTGATCTGCACGTTGGCCATGCTCTTGAACAGCTCGGCCGACAGATGCGAGATCGTGCCGTTGCCCGGCGATGCCACATTGAGCTTGCCCGGATTCGCCTTGGCATAGGCGAGCAGTTCCTGCACGTTCTTCACCGGCACATCGTTGTTCACCACCAGTGCGTTGGCGGACTTGGCCACCAGCGACACCGGCTGCACGCCCTTGATCGGATCGTAAGGCAGCTTGCTGTAGATCGACGGCGCGATAGCCTGTCCACCGACGGAGCCCAGCAGCATCACCGAACCATCGGGCTTGGCGCGCGCCATCTCGGCGGTGGCCAGCGTGCTGCCGCCACCGGGTTTGTTGTCCACGACGATCGTGGTCTTGGTGTTCAGCTGGAACTGCGTGGCGACCACGCGCGCGATGACATCGTTGCCACCGCCCGGCGCAAAGCCGACCAGCATGCGAAGGGGGCCCGGGGGCAGTTCCTGTGCCATGCCCTGAGCTGCGGCCAGTGCAAGCGCGAGAGCGGGAACGATCTTGAAAAACGCCATGATGAATTCTCGATAGATAGGTTGGGGAATGCTCTCAGGATGTCGTCGCTGTACTGGTCCAACTGGCGGGACTCGGCGTACCGGTCCCTGCTTCTTATGCTGCTGTCGTGGTGCTTGCTACGTGGTGCTTGCTACGGGTGCTTAAATTCGGTGTTGCCTTACTTCTTGAACCGCACGACGGCCTCGCGCGATGCCTGCGTCTGCGGCAACGTCGCGAGTTCGCCGAGCGTGACCGGCTTGGTGGGAAAACGCAGCCGGTAGTAGCCAACGTCGCGCGGATGGCGCTGCTGCTCGTCGGCGATCAGTTCGGTAACGGTGAGCCCGCAGAAGCGGCCCTGACACGGCCCCATGCCGCAACGCAGAAACGCCTTCATCTGGTTCGGACCCTGGCAGCCGATACGCGCCGCCTGGCGAACCTGTTCGGCGGTAGCCTCCTCGCAGCGGCACACGATGGTGTCGCCCACGGGGCGGCGGAACTGCGGCAGCGGGCGGTACAGCACCTCGAAGAACTCGCGACCGCGGGTGGCGCGATCGAGGGCTTCGCGATGCGACGCGGCTTTGATATCGCGCGTGGCGTTGTCGATGCGCCCAAGCGCGGCAGCCGCATGCACTGCGGCGATACGACCGCGATGTTCGGCCGCCACCGCGCCGGCAATCCCCGCGCCGTCGCCGGCAATGGTCACGTTCGGCACCGAGGTCGCACCCCAGGCATCGACCTGCGGCTCCCAGCAATCCTGGCGCTCGTTCCACACATGTTCGGCACCGATCGCGCGCGACAGGTTGGTGTTGGGCACCACGCCCTGATGCAGCAGCAGTTGATCGACGGCGATCGTCTTGCGTTGACCGTCAGCCTCGTAATGCAACTGCGCCACCTGCCCATTGGCACCGGCCACGGCTTCGAGCGCGGTCACCCCGCTAATAATCGGTATGGCTTTGCGCACCGCGCGCAGCAGCTTCAGGCCCTTGCCCAGATATGGTGAGCGCAGAAAGCCCCAGGCATGCGGCAGCGCCGCGCGCCATTGACCGCTGGCGGTGGTTTCCAGAATCGCGTCGAGCTTTACGCCAGCGTTGAGGTATTGATAGGCCAGCAGATAAAGCAGCGGCCCACCGCCAGCGAGAACGGTGCGGCCTTCGGGCACCACACCCGAGGTCTTCAACAGGATCTGCGCGGCACCAGCGGTGATCACGCCGGGCAGTGTCCAACCCGGAATCGGGAACGGGCGCTCCTGCGCGCCAGTGGCGAGAATGATATGGCGGCAGTGCAGCAACGCAGCCTGCGGATCCTGACCGGGGCGGGCCACCGAGTAGGCCACCTCGTAGCCGGCCGGCGTCTTGTTGGCCTCGGCTTCACGCGCATTGATCGACCACACCGTGGCCGCGGAAAGATGCCGCGCGCCGCTGGTGGCGAACGGCTCCAAGAGGTTCAGGCCGTGCCAGTAGTCCTGGCCGAGAATTGCGCGGTTCCGCACGGGCGTAGTGCTGATGGCGCGATAGATCTGTCCGCCCGGCGCGGGCTGTTCGTCGATCAGCACCGTCGCCAGCCCGAGCTGGGCCGCCTGCGTTGCCGCGGCAAGTCCAGCTGGGCCGGCACCGACCACGAGCAGGTCGCACGTCATGATGTCGAGGCTCATGCCGCCACCTCGCGTGCGCCTTGCTGGCGCTCTACCGTCATGCCGTCGCGCACGCGTGCCATACAGGCCTGCTGATTGGGTCGGCCATCGATACGTACGAGGCAGTCGTAGCACACACCCATCATGCAGTACGGACCGCGCGCGGTGCCGGACACCGCGGTATCGCGGCATGCCAGCACGTTGGCGGCAAACAGCGCCGCGGCGACGCTGTCACCCTCGCGGCATTCGAGCACGGTGCCATCCACGGTGACCCGTACCTTGTGTTCTGTCGATTGCAGGACAGCCGCATCAATGCGTTTGAACATGAAATCTCCGGGTCGAGAAAGTGTCGAGCTCGGGCGCAAGCGCGCCGGCGGCGATCATCGGGGCGAGGTTCATGGCATGCGTGGCGGCCAGCGTCACGCCGCTATGGCACGTGACGATGAACGCGCCGGGATGCGTCGCCGATTGTTCATAGACCGGGAAACCGTCCTTCGCGCGTACGCGCAGCGCGGACCATGCGCGCACCGCGCGCACATCGCGCAAGGCTGGCAACGTGCGTACCGCGCGGTCCGCCAGTGTTCCCAGCACCGGCAGCGTGGTGATCTGATCCGCGTAACCCGCGTCTTCCTGCGAGTCGCCCACCAGCCAGCTGCCCTCGTCGTTCTGACGCAGCGTGACCATCGGCGTATCGAGCAGGCGCTTCGTGCGTTCCAGCACGAGGATCTGGCCGCGCTGCGGTGCCATCGGCAGGTCGATCCCGACCATACTGCCAAGGTCGCCATTGCGCAGGCCACCGGCCAGTACGATCTTGCGCGCGCGCACCTCGCCGTTGGGCGTGCTCAGCACGAAGTCGCCGTTGGCCCGCTGCACGATGTTCGTCACACCGTGATTGGGAAGGTAATCGACGCCGCTGGTGCTGAACGCCGTGTGGAAAGCGCGCAGCAGTTTGAGCGGATTGACGATGCCGTCGTGCGGGGTCCAGATCGCGCCGGTGACATCGGGGCCAAGCCCGGGCACCAGCGAGGCCGCCTGATGATGATCGAGCAGCTTCCACTCGTAGGGCTCGACGCCGGGCTGGGACATCAGCGTGTTGACCCACCCGAGGCGGGCCTCCACTTCGTAGTCGCCCATCAGCGGGGTCAGGCCGCCTTTCTGCTCGAGCGCGACGTCGATGCCGGTTTCCTTCTGCAACGCGTCGGCCAGCTTTGGCCACAGGCGCGTGGAATTCAGCGTCCAGCGGCTGTAGGCACCCATGCCGTAGCCCTTGCTCTGGAGCCAGACCAGGCCGAAGTTGCCACGCGAGGCACGCAGCGCGATATCGCCTTCGTCGAGCACGGCAATGGCACCCGCGCTTTGGCGCAGGCCATAGGCCACGGCGGAGCCGACCAGGCCGCCGCCGACCACGGCGACGTCGAATACAGGGTAGGAGGAGGCCGCGGTCATCGGCGCAGCCTTCCGTGGGGGCGTTGCGGGCCTTGGGCCCTGCTTGGAATCATGTTCGCTACTCGCAAGAATCGTGACAGCACGGGTCTGTCAGTTTCGAACGAGTATGCGGAGTGCGGCCTATACGCGCAAATACGAGTCCATCAGGCGTCCATACGGAAACCGTATGGCCTCTGCTAGAGGGACGCTGTTTCGGCTGCGATGACCTCGATCATCCGCTCGGTAAAGCGGTCCACGAGTACGTTTGCGGGGCGATTGCGAGCCAGCAGCAGGTAGCTGACGAAAGGGATATGTGGCTGGAACGGTTTGATGACCACCTCCGACTGATGCATGCGTGCGACCAGTGGATTGACGATGGCCACGCCCAGACCGAGGCCGACCATCTTGCAGATGGTCGCGCCATAGGGCGTCTCGAAGTGCATGACGCGCCGGTCGTCGTCCACGAACGCGGCATCGATCGCGGCGCGCAGCCCATCGCCATGGCCCATCGAGATAAACGATTCGCCAGCAAGATCCGCGGGCGTGATGACTTCGCGTTCTGCCAGACGGTGGCCCGGCGGCAATACGCAGCAGCCTGCGAGTTCGGCCACCGGCTGCGCTTCCGTAACCGCCGCGGGCGGCAGGAACGAGACCAGGCCGAGATCGCAATAGCGGCTGCCCACGCGGTCCGCGACCAGTTGGGTGCTGCCGGTTTCCATGGCCACGTTGACGTCGGGGAAGTCGGCATGAAAGCGCTGCAGTACCAGTGGCAGCACCGTCAGGGCCAGCGAAGGCACCGTGGCGATACGCAGTCGGCCTTTACCGAACTGGCGGATATTGCGCGCGGCATCCTTGAGCGCATCGATGCCGACGAACGCGCGCTCCACCTCGCGCAGAAAGGCCAGACCTTCCTCGGTGGGCGTCAGGCGGCCGGCCGTGCGGGTGAATAGCGTGAGGCTGGTCGAGTGCTCGAGCTGGGCGATCAGCCGGCTCACATTCGGCTGCGAGGTGTAGAGCTCGGTGGCCGCGGCTGTCATCGAGCCGGAGCGCATCACGGCCTGAAAGGCGGCGATTTCCTTGAATTTCATGCTTTGGGGGCGTCGAATGCGGTGAATCCGTGTTTCGCGATGGTATATCAAATCCGTATGCGCACCCCGCAAGAACTGATTTGACGGTATAGGGTCGCGATTTCCATACTGGGTGTCATCGCATCGTTGGAAACACCCGAACATGGAATCGAAAGTCAGCCGCCGTTTGACGCAGGCCACCGCCCCCGAAGTCTGCGCGCATATCTACGCGCCCCGTCTGCGTGACTTCGCGCCGGGCTTTCGCTATCTGACCGACATCAACGCCGCGCATCTGCTGATGCTGCACGGCACCGGGCTGATTCCTGTCGACACCGCCACCACGCTGGCACAGGCACTGCTGCGTATGGAGCGCGAGGGGGCCGATGCGGTGCCGCTCGATCCGCAGCGCGAGGATGCCTACTTCAACTACGAGGCGCGCCTGATGGAAGTGGCGGGTGCCGATGCGGGCGGGCGGCTGCACGTGGCGCGCAGCCGCAACGACATCCTGTCCACGCAGGACCGGCTGCGCGCGCGCGATGCAGTGCTGGCGTTGCTGGAGACACTGGCCGAGACGCGCGGCGTCGTGCTGCGTCATGCGGCTGCGCATGCCGAGACCGTGATGCCCGGCTATACGCATCTGCAGGCCGCGCAGCCGATTACCTATGGCTACTATCTGGCCGGCGTGGCGCAGGCGATGCAGCGCGATATGACGCGCCTGCTGCATGCACTCGAGACGCTCGATGCCTGTCCGCTGGGCGCGGGCGCACTGGCTGGCACCGCGTTTCCAATCGATCGCGCGGCCACTGCGCAATGGCTTGGTTTTTCGGCCTATGCACCGAACTCGCTCGACGCGGTGGCCTCGCGCGATTTCGCGTGGGAGATCCTGTCCGCCGTCACGATTGCCACGGTGACGTGGGGACGCGTGGCGCAGGACCTGTTCGTGTGGGCCACGCCGGAGTTCGGGCTGATCGATTTTCCGGACAGCGTCGCGGGTACGTCGAGCATCATGCCGCAGAAGAAGAACCCCGTTGCGCTCGAGTATCTGAAAGGGAAGGGCGGACATATGCTGGGGTTGCTCACAGGCTCGCTCGCCGCGCTCAAGGGCACGCACTTCACGCATAGCGGCGATGGCAACCGCGAGACCATGCGAGGTTTCTGGGAGGCGATGACGGAGGCGCAGCGTTGTGTCGAAGTGCTGCGGCTTGTGCTGGAGCACGCCACGCCGCAGCCGGACACCATGCTGAACCGCGCCCGCCGCGATTTCTCCACGGCAACCGACCTTGCTGACATGCTGGTCCGCGACGCCGGCATGTCGTTCCGCGAGGCGCACCACGTAGTAGGCGCCGTGGTCCGCGAAGCGCTGGACCGCCACCTGCCCGCGTGCGAGATCGACAGCACGATGGTGGACCGCGCCGCGTTGACGCACACCGGCAGAGCGCTAAAGCTCGACCCGATGGTCGTCGCGCAATGCCTCGACCCCACCCACAGCGTAGCCGCCCGCACCGCCGCCGGCGGCCCGGCACCAACGCAGGTACGTGCACAGGTAGAGACGCAACAGGCCACGCTGACCCAACACCAGACCACGCTCGCCACCCAGCGCAAAGCCGTGGCCGCGCGCCGCGCCGACCTACAGCGCGCGCTAGAAGAACTAGCGAGCGCGAAGCACTAACGTCTTGCTCCATTCCTTGGGGCAAGCACGCGAGCAGATCGCATCCCGCCGGTTTTCTCCCTCTCCCTTGAGGGAGAGGGCACCTCCAACGCATCGCATCCCACCGGTTTTCTCCCTCTCCCTTGAGGGAGAGGGCACCTCCAACGCATCGCATCCCACCGGTTTTCTCCCTCTCCCTTGAGGGAGAGGGCACCTCCAACGCATCGCATCCCACCGGTTTTCTCCCTCTCCCTTGAGGGAGAGGGCACCTCCAACGCATCGCGTCCCACCGGTTTTCTCCCCTCTCCCTGGAGGGAGAGGGGCCGGGGGAGAGGGTGAGAATAAATCTACCAATTGTTTGCTCCCCTCTCCCTCGGGGAGAGGGGCCGGGGGTGAGGGCACCCCCCAACATTTCCCGCACATCGATATACACCCCATGCTGACAAGCATGCTCGGAAATATTCGTCGTACCCCCACACCCCTCCATGCTGAAATGACCGTCCGAACCAAGCGATCGAACTAAGCGACCGAAGTCGACCCGCGCCGCGCGCGATCGATGCGTCGACATGCCATGACGAACCTGTCAGATCAGCACGCCCTGCAATTCCCCTCACCCATCGCCGGTGCCCACCGCATCGCCAACGATGCTGAAGCCATCGCCGCCGCACACGCCTTCGCCGCCGCAGTCAAAGAGAGTGCGGCCCAACGCGACCGCGAACGCATTCTCCCGTGGGAAGAACTCGACCGCTGGTCCGCCAGCGGCCTCGGCGCCATCACCGTGCCACGCGCCTACGGCGGCGCTGAAGTCTCGTACGTCACCCTCGCCGAAGTCTTCGCGATCGTCTGCGCCGCAGACCCCGCGCTCGGCCAGATCCCGCAAAACCACTTCGGCCTGCTCGGCGTGCTGCGAGAAATCGGCACCCCCGCACAAAAGCAGCGCTTCTACAGCGAAGTCCTCGCCGGCCAACGCCTTGGTAATGCAGGCCCCGAGCGCCGCTCGTCAGCCAGCAGCACCATCCTGCAAACCAGCACCCGACTGCGTCGCACGCCGCAAGGCCTGCGCCTGACGGGCACACGTTTCTACTCGACCGGCGCACTGTTCGCCCACCGCGTCCCAGTCCGCGCGCTCGACGACAACGACCGCCCGGTCCAGGTATGGGTCCCGCGCGACGCCGCCGGCCTGACCGTTATCGACGACTGGTCCTCATTCGGCCAACGCACCACCGCCAGCGGCACCGTCGAACTCGACCACGTTGCCGTATCGGAAGACGACGTACTGCCAATCTGGCAACTCGCCGATCGCCCAGGCCTCTACGGGCCCACCTCACAATTGATTCAAGCCGCCATCGACCTCGGCATCGCGCAGGCCGCCTTCGACGAAGCCATCGCCTTCGTGCGCGCGTACGCACGCCCATGGATCGACGCCAATGTCGAACGTGCCACCGACGATCCGCACCTGATCGGCGACGTCGGCCGCCTCGCCGTCGACCTGCACGCCGCCCAGGCCGTATTGCAGGAAGCGGGCGAAACGCTCGACAGCCTTGCCGCCTTCACCGCGCAAACCGCCGCAGTTGATGGCACCCCCGAACTCGACGGCGACCTCAGCGCGCAGGCTTCAGTCGCAGTGGCCGAAGCGAAAGTGCTCACCACCGAAGTCGCGCTGAAAGCCGCCGAGAAACTCTTCGAGTTCGCCGGCTCCTCGGCCACCCGCGCCAGGCACAACCTCGACCGCCACTGGCGCAATGCCCGCACGCACACGCTGCACGACCCGGTGCGCTGGAAGCTTCATCTGATCGGCAACTACTTCCTCAACGGCGCCTTGCCCGCTCGACATTCCTGGAACTGACATGACGCTGCTGTCCACTCCCGCACCGCGCCCTGACGATCCCGCCAGCCGGCCCGCGGCGGCCCCCGCACCCGCGCGCACGCCAGACCGTATCCGCGACGATGCCGAAGCCATTGCTGTCGCACACCGGCTAGCCGAACAATTCGCGCAAGACGCCGTGCAACGCGACCGCGGACGCCAGCTGCCGTGGGCCGAGCTCGACGCGCTAAGCACCAGCGGCCTGCTCGCCATTACCGTGCCGCGCAAGTTCGGTGGTGCCGGCGTGTCCACCGGCACGCTCGCGGAAGTCATCGCCATCCTTGCCGCAGCGGACGGCTCGATCGGCCAGATCCCGCAAAACCACTACTACGCGCTCGAAGTCCTGCGCGTGGGCGGCACCGAGGCTCAGCAGCAATGGCTGTATGACCGCGTGCTGGCGGGCGAACGCCTCGGCAATGCGCTGGCCGAGATCGGCCACAAGGACTTCAAGCGACGTACGCGTCTGGTTCCCGATGGCGACGGCTTCCGCGTCACGGGCCAGAAGTTCTATTGCACGGGCGCCGTCTTCGCCCACTGGATCCCGACGTTGGTCGTCGCGGAAGAAGGCGAGGGGGAGATCAAAAAACAGGTCACCTATCTGGCGATCGTGCCGCGCGAAGCCGCAGGCGTGTCGATCGTCGACGATTGGGACGGCTTTGGCCAACGCGTCACCGGCAGCGGGTCCGTAGCCTTCGACAACGTGCGCGTGGAGAAGGAATGGGTGCTGCCTTTTCTCGCCTCGTTTGAAAGCCCGACGACCATCGGCCCGTTCGCCCAGATCCTGCACGCGGCAATCGACCTCGGCATCGGCCGCGGCGCCTTCGCCGCGACGCTGCCGTTTATCCGCGACCGCGCCCGCCCGTGGATCGACTCCGGCGTCACGCGCGCCAGCGACGATCCGCTAACGATCCACCACGTCGGCGAGGTCCGCGTCAGTCTGTGCGCGGCGGAAGCGCTGGTGCGCCGTTCCTCGCGCTTTCTCGATGCCGCCCAGCAGGCCCCCGACGAACGCAGCGTCGCCGCCGCCTCGATTGCCGTCGCGGAAGCCCGTGCCGCCACCACCAACGCCTCGCTGCTCGCCGGCACGCGCCTGTTCGAACTCGGCGGCACCGCGTCCACACTCGACGGCCTCGGCCTCGACCGCTTCTGGCGCAATGCGCGCACGCATACACTGCACGACCCCGTGCGATGGAAGTACCACGCCATCGGCAACTACTATCTGAACGACAAGCTGCCGACCCGTCACGGAGCGCTGTGATGGCAGGCAAGCAGATTCTGCTGAACGCGTTCAACATGAACTGCGTCGGCCACATCAACCATGGTTTGTGGACGCACCCGCGCGATCGCTCCACCGAGTACAACACGCTCGAATACTGGGTCAATCAGGCGCGCATCCTCGAGCGCGGGTTATTCGATGGCCTGTTCATCGCCGATATCGTCGGCGTGTACGACATCTACGGCGGCAACGTCGACGTTACGCTGCGCGAGTCGATTCAGCTGCCGGTCAACGATCCGTTGTTGCTGGTACCAGCGATGGCCGCCGCCACGAAGAACCTCGGCTTCGGCGTCACCGTCAACCTGACCTACGACGCGCCGTACCTGCTGGCACGCCGCTTCTCCACGCTCGACCACCTGACGCGCGGCCGCGTCGGCTGGAACATCGTCACCGGCTACCTCGACAGCGCCGCGCGCGCGATGGGTCTCGACGCACAGATCGCGCACGACGAACGCTACGACCGCGCCGACGAATACCTCGAGGTGCTGTACAAGCTGTGGGAAGGTAGCTGGCAGGACGACGCCGTGCGCCGCGACAAGGCCGCGCGCGTGTTCGCCGACCCATCCCGCGTGCACCGCGTCTCGCACCACGGCAAGTACTACGACGTCGAGGGCTATCACCTCGCCGAACCGTCGGCACAACGCACGCCGGTCCTGTTTCAGGCCGGCAGCTCCGGGCGTGGCCAGCGCTTTGCCGCGCGCCATGCGGAATGCGTGTTTATCTCGCCACCGAGCAAGGAGGCCGCGCGCAAGACCGTGTCCGCGCTGCGCGAGCAACTGGTCGCCAGCGGCCGGCGCGCCGATGACGTCAAGGTCTTCGCTGGCGCGGCAGTGGTTGTGGGCAAGACCGAAGCCGAAGCGCGTGCCCTGCATGCCGAGTATCGCGACTATGCGAGTCGCGAGGCCGGGCTCGCGCATTTCGCGGCCAGCACCGGTATCGACTTCGCGCGACATGGGCTGGACGAGCCGATCGACTATGCCGGCGGCAACGCGATCGAATCCGCGCGCCGCACCGCCGAGCAGCATGGCTGGACGCGCCGCAAGCTACTCGACCTGTTCGAACTCGGCGGACGCTATCCGGCCATCGTCGGCGACCCGTCGCAGGTTGCCGATGCGCTCGAGTCATGGATCGACGAGACCGGCATCGATGGCTTCAACCTGAGCCGCACGGTCATTCCCGAAAGCTACGAGCACTTTGTGGACCTCGTGGTGCCCGAATTGCAGAACCGCGGGCGCTACAAAACAGCCTATGCCGAAGGTTCGCTGCGGCACAAGCTGTTCGGCGAAGGCGACCGCCTGCCCGCGCGCCATGCTGCAGCAGAGTTTCGCCGCTACTGAAAACTGATTCCCGTCGTTCCCGATCCCGTCTCCAATACGCCTCCTGCCCATGTCCTTCCTGCTACGCCCCTCTACCTGCTCTCCCTGATCGTCGGGCTTGCCGCGTCGCTACTGTTTATCGCGCAGGCGCAAGCGGCACCGCTGATCATCGGCGTCACCCCCGGCTCGCTCGCCGACTCCGTCGAAGCGGCCGCCACCGAGGCCCGCAAGCAGGGCCTCGACGTCAAGGTCATCGAGTTCACCGACTGGACCACGCCGAACGTCGCGCTGGCCTCGGGCGACCTGGACCTCAATTACTTCCAGCATCAGGCCTTCCTCGATAACGCGATCAAGGAGCGCGGCTACAAGTTCCGCGCCGTTGCACTTGGCGTGCTGCCGAACATCGGCCTGTACTCGACGCGCATCAAGCGCTTCGATGACCTCAAGGAAGGCGCGCGCGTGGGGGTGGCCAACGACCCAGTCAACCAGGGCCGGGGCCTGCTGCTGTTGCAGAAGGCCGGGCTGATCAGGCTGCGCGATGGTGTGGGCGCCAAGGGCAGCGTCAACGATATCGTCGCCAATCCCAGGAAGCTCAAGTTCGCCGAGATCGAAGGGCCGCAGCTCGTGCGCGCGCTTGACGACGTGGATCTTGCGCAGGGCTATCCCGCGCACTTCGTCAACGCCGGCAAACCGCAGGTCGCCGGGGCAGGGCTGCTGTACTCGGGCATCGACGACGAATACTTTGCGATTCGCTTCGTCACGCGCGAGAACAACGCCACCGATCCGCGTGTGGCGCGCTTTATCCGCATCTATCAGGAGTCGCCCGCGGTCCGCAAGCAGCTCGCCACCTCGTTCGCCAACAACGACAAGCTCTACAGCCTGCCGTGGCTCAAGCAGTGATGCGGCATTGACCGAGGAGATCGCATGGCACTGACCAGTTCGTTGTTCTTCAGGCAGGCTGATGGCGGCGCAGGTGTCACGGGTGTCGATGCGGCCGAAAGCGCGGCACGCACCGCGGCCACCACCACCACCACCACGCGCCACGCCGGCACCATTCGCTTCGCGCACGTCAACAAGACCTATCGCGCGGCGAGCGGCCCGGTGGACGCGTTGCGCGATATCGATCTCGAGATTCCCACCGGCGGCATCTTCGGCATCATCGGCCGCAGTGGCGCGGGCAAGTCGAGCCTGCTGCGTACGATCAACGGTCTGGAGACGCCCAGCAGCGGCCATGTGCTCGTGGATGGTGTAGACGTTGCGACGCTCGACGCGCGCGCACTGGTCGCGCTGCGTCGTCGCATCGGCATGATCTTCCAGCACTTCAACCTGCTGGCCGCCAAGACCGTGCGAGACAACGTGGCACTGCCATTGCGCGTGGCAGGCGTGCCCCGCGAGCGGGTGACCGCGCGCGTGAATCATTTGCTGGCGCTGGTTGGCCTCGAAGGCAAGGCCGATGCGTATCCCGGCCAGCTTTCCGGTGGGCAGAAGCAGCGTGTCGGCATCGCGCGCGCGCTCGTGCATCGGCCGGATATCCTGCTGTGCGATGAGGCTACGTCGGCGCTCGATCCCGAAACCACGCAGTCGATCCTCGCCTTGCTGCGCGACATCAACGTGCAGCTCGGCATTACGATCGTGCTGATCACGCACGAGATGCGCGTCATCCGCGAGATCTGCGACACAGTGCTTGTACTGGAACGCGGCGAGGTGGCCGAGGCCGGGCCGGTGTGGCGGGTGTTCGGCAATCCCAGGCACGATGCCACGCGGGCTTTGCTGGCACCGCTGCATGCGCGGCTGCCCGCTGACCTTGCGCAGCGTTTGCGCGCTCGCCCGAATCGAGCCGAGGCGTCGCCGGGCGGCTGGCATCGTGTGCTCGAGGTGCGCTATACGGGCGGTGGCGATGCACCCGATCTGTCGCGCATCGCGGCCACGCTAGGCGAGGGCGTCCGGCTGCTGCATGGCAACCTCGACCGCATCCAGGGTCATGCGCAGGGCACGCTGCTGCTGTCGGTGCCCGACCGCGCCGGCATCGACCCCGTCGATGCCATCTCCGATCTTGCCCATCACGTGAGTCTGCTTGGCTATGTTCCCGAACCTTTCGATTTCCAGTCTGCTGTCGCCCATTCTCGTTGAGCGGCTCTGGACCGGCCTGTTCGACACGCTGACGATGGTCGGCGCCTCGGCCGCGATCGCGGCGCTGGCGGGATTGCCGCTGGCCTTGCTACTGGTGATTACCGCCCCCGATGGCATGCGCCCCGCACCGCGCGTCCATCGCGTGCTCGGGGCATTGATCAACGGGTTTCGCGCCACGCCCTTTATCGTGCTGCTGGTGGCGCTGCTGCCGTTCACGCGCCTCGTGGTCGGCGTGACGATCGGTGTGTGGGCCGCGGTAGTGCCGCTCGCGATCAGCGCCACACCGTTCTTCGCGCGCATCGCCGAAGTGAGCCTGCGCGAGGTAGACCGCGGCCTGGTCGAAGCCGCCCAGGCGATGGGCTGCGAGCGTCGCCATATCGTATGGCACGTACTGCTGCCGGAAGCACTGCCGGGCATCATCGGCGGCTTCACCATCACGGTGGTCTCACTGATCGGCGCCTCCGCCATCGCTGGCGCGGTAGGTGCCGGCGGCCTCGGCGATCTGGCCATCCGCTACGGCTACCAGCGTTTCGACACCACGGTGATGGTGATTGTCATCGCCATCCTGATCGCACTGGTCACCAGCGTCCAATGGATTGGTGACCGCGCCGTACGGAAGTTAAAGACGCGGCAGGCAACCTAGGTCGCCAGCACCACAAACAGGAACCACAGCACCACCGGCGCGATCAACGTCACCCCTGCGCCATACAGCATCAAGCTGCGGAAGAACGCCTGCCGATCCACCCCTTGCGCATTGGCCAGCACCAGCGCGCCATTGGTGGAGAACGGGCTCACGTCCACGATCGTCGAGGACACCGCCATCGCCGCGATAAAGCCAATGGCGCTGACGTCGCCACCCTGCAGGAACGGTACCGCGAGCGGAATCAACGAACCGAGCACCGCCGTCGACGAAGCAAACGCGGAAACTACCGCACCGATCAGACACAACAGCAGCGCGGCAATCAGCGGCGAGGTCAGCCCGGCCACGCTGTGACCGACAAAAGCAATTGTCCCCATCTTGTCGAGCACGCCCACAAACGTGCTCACGCCGACGATCAGCATGATCTCGGGCCAGGAAATCTGGTTGAGCGCGTCTTTCTGCAGATTCGGCGCCGTCAACGTCAGCAGCAGGGCAATCGTCAGCGCAACAAAGCCGATATCGAGCTTGAAATACAGCGTGAGCACGCCCAGCGCAATCAGCCCGGCCACCGTCAGGTACTGACAGAACGTACCCGGCGCATCCTCCCCGGCTTTCTTGCTGGCATCGTAGCCATCGTCCTCGAGCGGCGCGACCATCGTCGCACCCGCCATCGCCCGCGCGCTGAACGACTCGTGCATGGCAAAGCCCCCGGCCATCGCGGCCACTGGCTGCGCCGCACGCTGCGGCTTGCGCATGAGTTTCAGCCCGCCCAGCAGACAGAACAATCCTGCCGCCACCATTAGGTTGAAGCCAAGGCTGGCAAGCGCGGTGGCCATTTCGTTGAGCGGCAATCCTGCCTTGTGCACGATCTTGTTGGTAATGCCGCCATAGATACTCATCGGCGAGAAACCACCACCCTGTGCGCCGTGGACCACCATCAGCCCCATCAGCAGCGGGTTGATGCCATGCCGCGCGGCAAAGCCCAACGCAATCGGTGCGATGATGGCCACCGCCGCGGGACTTACCGCGCCGACCGAAGTCAGCAACGCGGCAATGCCGAACATGATCCACGGAATCGCCGCGATCCGTCCCCCCACCGCACGCACGGCCAGCCGCACGAGCCAGTCGATGGTGCCGTTCTTCTGCGCCACCGCAAACAGATAAGTGATCCCGGCAAGCGTCAGGAACAGGTCTGCCGGAAAGCCCAGGAAAATGGCCTTGGCCGGCATGTCCGCGACAAACGTGCCAACCAGAAACGCCCCGACAAACGCGAGAACTCCCATGTTGATGGGCAGGGCCGTAGCCACCACGAACATCAACACGAGTACGGCAATGGATAGTAAATGTGGTGTGGGCACGTCTGTCTCCGTCGTTTTGTCATAGTTCTGGTATGGAGACGACGATAGAAGACGCGCGGAAGCCGCGTCAATTAAGCTCGGGCGCGAATCCTTACGCACGCAGGAAAGAACGGTCGTGCGGAAAGGTGTCTGGCAGTGTGGCTAGCGACTCTTCGGAACGAGCGGCGGACCCAGCGACCAGTAACGTTCCGGGCCGCCAAGATCAGACAACTGTTCGGCATTGAACAGCGGCAGCTGACTCTCGTACGCCTCGATGGCTCGCATCTTCTGCGTCTGAAACGGCGCAATCGGCAGATGCACGGGCGCCGCCAGCAGCCCTTCCTGCCACCAGGCCATCAGGCGATTCTGAATCATGCCCGGCATGCGCCGATAGATAGCGTCCTCATAGAACAGCCATTGCTGCGTGGGCGGCGCAGGCACCGCTTGCGGCGTCGCGACGTCGCTCGCATGCGGCGTGGGCGTGGCGGCATGCGCCGCGGTAGCCCGTGCCGAGGTCCGGGGGGCCGGCACCTCCGCATGCGCGGCTTCGCGCACCAGCATGCAGGCCGCGTTCACCAACACATGGTCCGAGTGGAACAGGCCCAGCGGCGCGACGATGGTGGCATGTGGCTGCATGGCTAGCAGACGGGCGAGGCGCACGGCAAGATCCACGGGGTTGTAGCGCTTGCCGTACTGGCCATCGAGAAAATCGAGCCACACCGGCTCCGCGCCAAGCATCGACAGCGCGCGCGCATCTTCGCGACGCCGCGCGTGAACCGATTCGTATCCGGTGCTGAAGCCCGCCGCGCGATCCCAGTCGGGCGCATCGATGCCTTCGGGCGGCACGCCGCCGAATACGGTGACGACGATAGGGTTGCGGCTGGCGGCAATCAGGCTGCCGCAACTGAAGACCGCATCGTCGAGATGTGGGGAAATGACCGTCAGCAGTTCAGGTACTTGCATATCCATTCGGGTAGCCGGTAAAGGGATGCCGCATCGAAATACTGCAATCCCCATGCCAACGCGACCCACGCCCCATGACCCTTGAATGACTCAGTCGACGGGCAGGCGATGCAAATCTACCGTGCGACCGCTGCAAGTTTTACTGACGGATATCAACCAAGCGCGGCCAACACCTCCGCCGACTGCCGCACCAGCCCAATACGCGGAAACACAAAGCGCACGGCCGCGTCGTGATGCTCGACCGCCGCACAGCTCATCGCGTCCTCGGCCAGCACGAGCGTATAGCCATGTTCATACGCCGCGCGCGCGGTCGATTCCACGCCGATATTGGTGGAGATACCACCCAGCACAACGGTGTCGATGCCGCGACGGCGCAGCTGCAGATCCAGCTCGGTGCCATGAAAAGCGTTCCATTGGCGCTTGACGATCAGGATGTCCCGCTCGGCAGCCTCGAGCGCTTCCGGAAACTCCCACCAGTCGGCCGGCAGTCCTCCGGGCGGGCGGGGCGCGGGCTGATCCACCGGCTGCTTGAGCGTATCGCCATAGTCGGCGCTCCAGCCCACCCGTACCAGCACGACGGGCGCTCCCACTTCCCGAAAGCGCCGCGCGAGCGTCGCCGCGGTGGCCAGCGCTTCGGTGCCCGGACGCGGCGCCTTGCCGAACCCGAGAATGCCTTGCTGCAGGTCGATCAGCACCAGCGCCGTGGATTGAGGGGAAAGCTTCTGCAACATGGAAAGGCCTCCATCGCGTGCGAGCACGCATGTTGTTGCGGATGTCAGAGCCCCTCAGGCGTCCGCATCCGCGGTCAGGACGGCATTCGCGCGCGCATCGCCAGCCTTGCCACCGCCGCCGCCATTGCCACCATGTTCATCGCGCAGACGGCTCAAACTGATCGCCGCACCGATCGCGGCTACGGCCGCCGCCACGAACAGCGCGGTGCGCGCGGCACTCGTCCGATCGATGCTGAACAGCAGCGCGACAAATGCAGTGCCCGTGGTCTGCCCCAGCAGCCGCGTGGTCGCCTGCGCACCGCTCGCGCCGCCGCTGCGTTCGCGAGGTGTGGCGGAGATCATCGCGCGATTATTCGGTGACTGGAACAATCCGAACCCAAGCCCGCACAGCCCGGTGCGCCAGGCGATGTCGAGATTGCCGGCATCGTGCGATATCAAGCCAAGACTCAGCAGACCGCCCATCATCAGCAACAAACCGAGACCCGCCAGCACGCTCGCGGAGTAGCGATCGGACAAGCGGCCTGACACCGCGGCCATTACCGCGACCATCAGCGGCCACGGCGTAATCAGCAAGCCGGTTTCCTGCAAACCGCGTCCAAGCTGGTACTCGAAGTAGAACGGCAGCGACACGAACGCGAGCATCTGCGTCATAAACGAGCAGAACGAGGTGCCCACTGCCAGCGTGAACGCGCGGCTCGCGAAAAGATCGACCGGCACCAGCGGCGCGAGCTTGCCGTGCTGACGTCGCACCAGCACCCAACCGAGCACGATCGCGAGCACGAGGCCGCCCGCGCCCGCGATACGCAACGAGGGGTGTCCGAGGTGATCCACGCCAAGAATGAAGCAGGCGAAGACGATGGCCGACAGCACCGCGCTGGGATAGTCGAAGTCGCGCGGCTGAGCAGGGGTGACCGGCAACGCCTGCTTGCTGAGCGTAAGCGCGAAGATAGCCACGGGCACGTTGATCGCAAACAGCCACGGCCAGTTGCCGAACGACAGAATCAGCGCGCCGAGCGAAGGGCCCATCGCAATGGTCGCCCCGACCACCAGCGCATTGAGGCCGATGCCGCGGCCGAGCTTGGTTGGCGGGTAGATAAAGCGGATCAGCGCGGTATTGACGCTCATGATGCCCGCGCCGCCAATACCCTGCAGCACGCGCGCCGCGACCAGCATCGGCAGATTGACGGAGACCGCGCACAGCAACGAACCGACCAGGAACGTCGCAAGGCCGGCCCGATAGACGCGCTTGTACCCGAGGATGTCACCTAGCGATGACAGCGGCAGCAGACAGACCGTCACGGTCAGCTGATAGGCGTTGACGACCCAGATCGTGCTCGCGGGATCCGCATTGAGCTCGCGCGAGATCGATGGCAACGCGATGTTGGCGATCGAGCCATCGAGCACGGCCATGATCAGGCCACAAAAAACGGTAATGACGGCCCAGGTGCGCTGGGGTTTGGGAAGGCCTTGATACGGCTGCATGGGGCGAGGCGAAAAGCGGACCAATGGCGGAGAACCTATGCCGCGCATCCGCACCGCGTTGTCAGGTGCGATCGAGGCACGCGTGACAGGGCGGACGAGTGACGGCCGCGACATTATCGTCCTGCAGCCACAACTCCGCAAATCCGATCGCGCCTGCCGACGCGCCGACAATCGCACTGACAGTCGCACGGACAATCGGCCCGATCTCGAATGTCTCTATATGTCTGCCCGGCCCGCCGCGCCTGGCGTCGCAGCCTCAGCCGAGTTGGGGGCGGAGGTTGAACCGACTGTCCCTGCCAGCCTATAAGCGCGAACCGCGGCATGCAGCGCCTCGGCCCGCTTGCCGATCTCGGGGGTCCAGTCGTTGGTTTCGCGGCATTGGCGCTCCAGCTCCCGACACATCGAGACAATCGCGCGTTGTTCCACAATGTGGAAGGCACCCGCTGCGCGGTGGGCCCAATGGAACAACGCCTCGGTATCGCGTCGCCCGAGTATCGCCACGAGGTGGGGCAGGTCGACGTCGAGTTGCGTGCGCAGAATCACGTCGTAATAGGCGACGGGCTTGGGCGACATGACGGGCGCCGACGCTGGTGTCGGCACTGGCGCCTCCATCGGCGCAGTCGGCGCAGTCGGTGCGAAGCGGCGCAAGGTCGCCTCGATGTCGGCGAGCGACGCCGGCTTGGCGATGTGGCCGGCAAAGCCGCGTTGTTGCCAGTCATGCAACACACCCGCGGCGGATTCCGGTTCCTCCGCGTCCTCCGCCTGTGTGAGCGCGCTAAACGCGAGCACGGGCAGTTCGGGGTGCGTGGCGCGCACGACGGACAATAACGCGTGGCCGTTCATGACCGGCATATGAATGTCGGTCAGCAAAACGTCGAACTCGGAATGCTCCAGCGCTTCCACGGCCTGACGCCCGTCGCCCACGACGATCGGGCGATGGCCCAGTACCGCCAGTTGTTCCGCGATCAGCGTCTGATTCAGTGGATTATCTTCGGCGACGAGGACGCGCAGCGATGGCATCGCTCGTCGATTGACCATTGCGGCGTTCGGCGGTTCAGGTGCGATTGTTTCAGCCGGTGCAGTTTCAGTCGGCATCTCACTCGACGAGGCCTCGGCCGGCGCCGTGATGGCCATCTCCATCGCTGCGAGCACGCTGCGATGATGAAATCCCCCAACCTCGAAGATGCCCGGGGCACACCGCGCGGATTGTGGGGGACCGTCCCGCGTGATCCACACGGCGTTGATCGGGCCATGCGCCGGCGGCACACGGGAACGCACCGCGATCGCAAACGGCAAGTCGTAGTCGCCAGTGACAACGAGGATCTGCGGTCGATTGACCTCAAGAAAGCGCTCGGCCGCGGCCAGCGACCGGACCGAATGCGTGCGCCAGCCGCGCGACTGCATCGCTGCCTCGATGGAGGCGCCGGTCTCGCTATCCTGGCAAACGATCAGGGCACTCACGCCGCGGACCGGTGGCCGTGCCTTGGGCAATGCTTCGTCCTCGCGCAGCCCGACCGGCACGTGGACGGAGAACGCGCTGCCTACCCCCTCGACACTCTCGACGGTGATGTGCCCGCCCATCAGTTCACACAAGCGCGCGCAGATCGAGAGGCCTAGCCCGGTTCCGCCATAACGGCTCGAGTTGTTGGCTTCCGCCTGTACGAACGGATGAAAGATACGCGCGACCAGCGTGGGTGGCATGCCGATACCCGAGTCCTTGACCTGGCACACCAGCATGGTCCGCGCCCGGGCATCGGTATCCAGGCGCGCGCTGAGGGTGATCTTGCCGCTCGACGTGAATTTGAACGCATTGCTGAGCAGGTTGTTGACGATCTGCAGGATGCGCGCGCGATCGCCAATGATCGTGGTATCGAGCATTGGCGCGAACAAGGGATAGAACCGCACCGGCCGCTCGGCGAGCAAGGGGCAATAGGACAACGCCAGACTCTCCAGGTCGTCGAGCGGATGAAACGGCTCCATCACGAGCTTCATCTCGCCCGCATCGATCTTCGAGAAGTCCAGAATGTCGTTGACGATGCGCCGTAGTCCGCTCGCGGCCACATCGAGCGAACGCAGGCGGGGTGCGTGCGCCTCCAGACCCGGCGCGCGCGCGAGCAGTTCCAGGTTGCCGAGCAGGGCATTGAGCGGAGTACGAATCTCGTGGCTCATCGCCGCAAAGAAGTTCGAGCGCGCGCGCATCATGGTTTCGGACGTCCGTTGCGCCGCGCGGAGGCGTTCTTCGAGTTGCTGTTGCGCGGTGACATCCTGGATCGCGCAGAACAGTACATCTTCGCCGCGATAGCGCACGGGGGCATAGGTAATCTGCAGAAAGCGCCGCTCCTCGCCATCTGCCGTCACGCCTGTCGCGCTGGCACCCACCGTCGACGGCGCCGGCTCGGGCTGGGCCGGCACGATGAACTGCGCCGTCGCGGCGAGGCGCCCGGCCTGAACGTTCAGCGGCCCGGGCGGGAATGCCGCCACGATATGTCGCGGCAGCCGCGGCGGATCCCCCGGGTACAGCAGCGTATCGGCAAGCTGATTCGACCTGACCACCGCGTAATCGTGAAGCCTGACGATGCAGAGGCCGATCGGCGTCGTGCTGACCAGCACGTGGTTGATGGTCTCGCTCTCGAGCGCGCGCGTGGCCTCCGCATGACTGCGCCGCAGCAGATGAATGTCCCAGTAGCGTGCCGTCACGACCATGGCCGCGATCAGCAGCAGCGCAAGTGCGCCGATAACGGACAGATCGCTGGTCAGCGATGCGATCAGCGCGCCGGTCGGCACGAAGTATACGAACGAACCGAACCCCGCCCTCAACGGCTGCACGAGCAGCGCGCCGGCGCGCGTGATCTCGAACTTCTCGCGTGGGAGCGTGCGCGCACGCGCCAGAATGCGATCGATGTCCTGCTGCGACGTTGGTGGCGAGACATCGATCAGTTGCTCGCTGCTGTTGAGGAGCAGCAGCAGGGCGCGATCGTCGGTGACACCAGCGCGACCAATGCGACGGAGGCGCGCGAGGATGTCTTCCACCGGAATCACCGCCGCGATCAGCGTGGTCGCGACATTGTCCGAATAGGTGGCCGACACCACGGTCATCACCGGCGTGCCCAGCACGGGATCGATGCTCGGTCCCAGCCAGATCTGCTCGTTGCGGCGTGGCACCGGCTGGCCGATGCGATCCCGCAGCGCGAGCCCGAGCCGGTCGCGAACCACGGTCGCAAGGTTGGCGTCAAGCGGTGCAGAATGTCCATGGCTTGGATGATCGCGCGCGATAACGATCGCGTACTCCGCGTGCACATCGACGATATAGGCGCGATGATCGAGCTCGAAGGCCTGCTGCGTGGTAATGGCCGCGGTCGCGATCTGCTGCAGTTGAGCCAGCCGCTCGGGCAATGCGGTGCCCCACGCCGCGCGCGTGGCGGGAGGGACGACCACGGCGTAGCCGGGATCCAGCGCCTCGCCGATGCCGGTCTGTTGCACCTGTTTCACCAGCGCGGGGTCGGCGGGCTGCCGCGCCGGGTTCTCGCGGTTGAAGCGCACCGTCAGGTCGGTGCGACGCAGGAACGATACCTCTCCCTGCAGCATCAGCGAGATCGCGGCGACATGCTGACCAACCATGCTGCGCCGGTCGTCGAGGTGCCGCGCACCAGCTAGCCCCGCAAGCAATATCGCCGACACCAGCACGATCGCGATCAGCAGGCCGACGGTCGCGTAATACAGATTGCGCTGGCGGCGCGCATTGCGCGCCAACGCCTCGAACGCATGCGCGAGGGCCTCTTCAGTGCGGTCGAGAATCTGCTGCATGGCGTGGTCAGATCAGTCCGCGTTGTCAGATGAGCCCATTCTCATAGGCATATCGGATCAGGTCCGTGTTGGTCTGGACGCTGAGCTTGCGCATTGCCACGGTCTTCTGGCTCGAGATCGTGCTGACCGATCGCCCGAGCTTGCTGGCAATTTCGTTGAGCTGGAATCCCTGGGCGTAGAGCCTCACCACCTCGAGTTCGCGCAATGTCAGATCCGTCGCCGGCGCCGTCATCGCCGCGGCGCTATCCAGCACGGCGCGGATCGAAGGCGAATAGAAGTGCCCGTTGCTCACGGTCACGTGGACGCAGGCGCGCACGATTTCATCGAGTTCGTCCTCCTTGCTGACGAAGGCGCGGGCGCCGAGCTTCATGGCGCGGGTGACCACCCCTGGATTGATCTGCGCGCTGACCACGACGATGCGGGTCTCGGGATATCGTCGGGCCAGCCGGCGCAGCAGATTGAAGCCATCCAGCGAGGTATCGCCGTGGCCC
Source organism: Cupriavidus pampae (assembly GCF_914271485.1). Taxonomy (GTDB): domain Bacteria; phylum Pseudomonadota; class Gammaproteobacteria; order Burkholderiales; family Burkholderiaceae; genus Cupriavidus; species Cupriavidus pampae. The sequence continues at coordinate 216,107 of NZ_CAJZAG010000005.1, read as the reverse complement.
ATGCTGAAATCGGTCACGGCCACATCGACGGGATTCTGGGACAGCGCGGCAATCAGTTCACTGCCGTTCGTGCATTCGCACGTAACCTGAAATCCAGGGGTTCGGTGCAGGCAGTCGCGCAGTGCAACCACTACGAGGGGGTGATCGTCGGCCAGGGCAACACGGAGGGTTTTCGCCGGCATCCTGCAATTCCTTTCCGCTGACACGCAGCGTGCTCGTGGCAATCGCTCGTTAGAGTTTAATGCGTCTAAGAAAATAAGGAATAAAAGTAATCTAACGATTTCCCGATTTTTCCGTATCGAAGGTGCTTGCTGGCGGTGACTGCATGGTCAGTCTGAGTGGCATGAGAGGTCGAACCCGAGGTCCATTGAGGGTGAAACAACGGAGACTGTGATGCGGCGGAGACAATGCGTTGAAGTCAGTCATTGTGTTTGTGATAATAGAATTGCGAAATAGTAATTCTACGAATTTGCTCTTGTTTGTAGCGTGGAGAAGAATTAAATTTGGCTAAGTGACGATTTAAGTTTGACTGTTTCCTCGGCAAACTCTGAGGCAGTGAGCAGACGGGCCCGCACTCGGCCCGCCTGTTCGATCACTCCCTCGCGATGAAAGCGTTTAACGATTGTCACGACTGTCACGATTGTCACGTTCAGCCAAACTCTTCCGATGCCGTCCGTCAGACGGCCTCCAGCCGCTCCACCTGCTGCGCCAGCGCGCGCGACAAGCCGCCGTACTGCGGCAGCAGTCGTGTCACGCGCTCTATAAAGTGCGTGACGCGCTGCGATTGAGCTGGCGCGCCGGCGCCGACCAGCGCGGCGGCAGGGTGCTGCATGACCGGATGCGAAGCCAGCCACGGTGGAATGACCTTGGCGCCGCGCAGACGCATCAGCATCAACAACTCCACGGGAATTGCCTGCTCGACCGGATGATCGAAGTCATAGAGCTTCGCCACCGAGTCATGCCGGCATTGCCGTACGCGCCGTTCCGCCAGTTGCAGCACAGCGGCGGTGAACGTGCTGTCGTCATGTCGCCATCGTTCGCGCGTCTGGGCCAGTGCGGCGTCGGCCTTCTGGAAGGTGGTCGGCGGCACAGGCACGCCGAGCGCCTCGCCCGCAATGTTCACGATCATGCCCGCCATGCCGCTGATCGGGTGCGTACCGGCCAGTTCACCGTCCGCCTCGAACCATGACTCCAGCGCGAATGCCGCCAGCTCGCGCCAATCGAGCGCCAGCAGCATGGCGATCTGCAGGGCCATGTCGCGCTCGTACACCTGACGCCGGATGGGCCCGCTCCACTGCTCCTTGTGCAAGGCCAGCGCATGGATGCCGGCGAGCCCCTCGACCACGCCGAGTTGCAGAGACAGCCAGTTTGTCGACGGCAGCGTTTCCCCGCCGTTGAGGTCGATGGCGCGCCATTGACGCAGGCGCCCAAGCCAATAGATGGCACGCGCCGCACGCGGTAACGGCACCGCGTGCGGCGTGGAGAGAAAGGTCCCGAGGGTCTCCCGGTACATGGTGTTCAGTGCCGCAGCCTCGGCCTGCGCGGTGTGGAGAACGGTTTGCCGAGCTAGTTCTGCCTCCATTCCTGTGGTGATCTTCCCTGGCATTTGAGATCTCGTGGTTGTGTGAAAGCCGACACTAAGGCGAGATGTAATCAGGGTCCATCGGAGTTTATCTAAAAGAAACAAATTAAAACGGTCTCTCCTAGTATTCGATTGGGAGGTATTGCGTGCATTGAATCGAGAAGTTTAAAGAAATTACGATTTAAGAAAATGATGAAGTTAGCCAAACTCACGGAGTTTTGAATAAATTGCGACGCAAACCAACGCGCGTGGCGCGTATTAAGGAATGAAGTCATGAATAATGCTATTTTTAGGCGCCGCGCGACCGTCGCGGGCCTGGCACTCCTAGCGGGCGTCTCCACGGCCGCGCTGGCCACCGGCATGGTGCCCGAAACGTCTGTCGTCCTGCTTCAGGAGGCGGACGGCGAGACGGCCATGAATGTCAAGAACAGCGACGCAACACCGCAGTTGCTGTACTCGTCGATCAATCACATCGAGGAAGATCCGGAGGATCTGGTGGTGGTCACGCCGCCGGTGGCGCGCGTGGAAGCCAACGAGACGCAGGTTGTGCGCTTCCTGTTGCGCAGCAAGACGCCGCTCAAGACGGAACGACTCGCGCGCGCGATCTTCGAAGGGATTCCGCCCAAGGAGAACAAGCCCGGCGAAGCGCGCGTGACCATGACCGTGCGTCAGGATCTGCCGCTCGTGATTCATCCGAAGGGTCTGCCGATGGAACGCGAGCCGTGGAAGCTGCTCAAGGTTTCGGTGGCCGGAGATCAACTGGTTGTCGCGAACGACAGCCCGTACGTCGTCCGGCTTGCGCAGAACGTGCAGTTCCAGCCCGGCGGCCAGTCCGTCGAGTTGCCGCGCCCCTACGTGTTGCCGAAGACGACCGTCAAGGTCGACCTCAAGGATGTGCCCAAGGGCGCGCCGGCCGCCGCCGCCAGCCTGAGGCTGTTCCCCGCCACGCTCTACGGCTTTGCAGTGGAAAGCTATGACGTACCGCTGACTGCGGCGGCGCAGGCCGCCAAATAGTTGCATCGGAGTCAGCAATGCATTACCCCTCGAGATCGGCGCGTTCCGCCGTTTCCGGCCCGGCGCATTCCGCGATCGCGATCGCCACGCTGACGGCCCTGTCCTTCGGCGGCTGCCAGTCCGCCCAGGCCGGGCAAGCCGGCCCATCCCCATCCGTTCCACCCGCCGCTCAGCCATCGGGGCCGGCGACAACGCCGGCGATCGAGGCTGCCCCTGCCTCGTCTGGCGGCGAGACGCAGTTCGACCTCGAGATGATGAAGTCCCGCGGCATCGATCCGAAGGTTGCGGAGTACTTCATGCAACAGGCGCGCTTCATGCCGGGTATGACCACGGTGACGTTGAGCGTCAACGGCAAGCGCAAGGGCGCCGCCATGGCGCGCTTCGATGAGCGCGGCCAGCTCTGCTTCGAGCGGCGATTTCTGACGCGCGCGGGGTTGCGGATGCCTGACGACGCGCAGGGTCCCACCACGCGCGCGGCACGTGCCGACACCGCGGACGCGACTCAAGGTGCCAATGCTCAGGGGCAGTGCCTTGGGTTTCGGGAAGCCTATCCGCATACCGTGGTCACGCTGAAGCCGAATGCCTCGCTGGTGGAGCTGCTGGTCCCGACCGATGCGCTGGTTGCGGACGCGGTGGAGCAGACCGACTACACCAGCGGTGGCACAGCGGCGCTGCTCAACTATGACCTGCTTGCGGTAGGCAGCTCGTTTGCTGGCGGCAGTTCGAAGTACTACTCGGCCGCCACCGAATTCGGCTTCAACATGGGCGACTGGATTGTGCGTAACCGCAACATGTACAGCAACGACGGCACCACGTCGACGTTCTCGCATCTGTACGCGTATGCCCAGCGCACCTTCGTCGAACAGCAGGCCGTGTTCCAGGGCGGCGAGATCAACGTCGCCAATTCCATCTTCCCGGGCCCCGCCATCTATGGCGCGCAATGGATGCCGGAAATGGCGCTGCGGCGGCCCGCGAACCCCGGTACCGCGGTCGAGGGTATTGCACAGACCCAGGCGCGCGTGGAAGTGCGCCAGGCCGGCGCGGTGATCTACACCACGGTCGTGCCGCCGGGGCCGTTCACACTGACCAACATTCCGCTGCTCAATGGCAGCAACGACCTTGAAGTCACGGTAATCGAGGCGACCGGCTCGTCGCGGCGATTCGTGGTGCCGGCTGCGCAACTCGGCGCGGGCACGCTGGGCATTACGCCCGGCTATTCGCTCGCCGTCGGCAAGCTGCGTCAGCTTGGCAACGATCCGCAGGCGAAACCGTGGATAGCCACCGGCACCGGCACGTGGCAGCTCGGCAAGAGCGCTGGCCTGACCGGTGGCCTGATGGTCGGCACCCAGTACCAGAGCGCGGGTGCGGGCGTGGATGCGCTACTGTTTGGCGACAAGGTAGGCCGCACCAACGGCAGTCTGCGCGCCATTGTCTCCAATGCCACACGCGAATCCAATCGCGGGGCGCAGTTCATGGGGTCGGTGTCGACGCAGGTGAGTACGTCGTTCTCGATCAACGCCACTGCGACGCAGCAGACGCCGGGCTTCCGGTCCATCACGGACACCACGCAGGATACGACCAAGGACTGGATCAACAGCCACTATCGCGGCCAGTACACGGCCGGCGTGGCGTGGAGCCACGAGGTGCTCGGTGCGTTCTCGCTGAACTACAGCCGCTCGAGTCTGTTCGTTGGCGACACCTCGCAGCGCGTCACCGGCTCCTGGGGCAAATCGTTCAAGTACGCGAGCGTATCGCTCAGTGTGGAAAAGGCCATCGGCAACAGTACCAGCAGTAACGGCAACTCGGTCTACCTGAGCGTGTCGGTACCGCTCGGCAAGCGCAGCGTGCGCGGCTATGTCAATCGTGTCGATGGCACCACGCGGATCGGGGCCACGTACAACGAGATCGTGAACGACGTGTTCAACTACAGCCTCAACGCCGAGACGCAACCCAACGATGGTGTGGCATCGGGGTCGGCCAATGCGTCGATCACGCCGTACTACACGCGCGCCAATATCGGCGTGGCGCAATACGGAACATCCAGCACGTCCTACAACGGCGAGCTCAGTGGCGGGATTCTCGCGCACAAGCAGGGTGTCACGTTCTCGCCGTACGCGATCAGCGATACGTTTGGCGTGGCGTCGTTGGGCAGCGACCTCGCGGGCGTCAAGATCTCCACGCCGCAGGGGCCGGTGTGGACCGATGCCTGGGGCCGCGCGGTCATCTCGACCGTGCCTGCGTACTCGCAGTCGCGTCTGGAGGTGACCACGAAGTCATTGCCGCGCAATGTCGATATCGGCAACGCGTTCATGCAGATCAATCCGGGACGAGGCTCCGTCAGTTACGTCAACTTCGACGTCGTGAAGGTGCGCCGGCTGCTGCTGCGCACGGTCGATGCTGGCGGCAATCCGCTGCCGCGCAATGCGACCGTTACCGATGCGAACGGGAACTTCGTGACCACGGTGCTCAACGACGGCACGATCTTCCTGTCGAACTCGAGCGTGGGCGCTGGCCTGCGCGCGGTCGATCAGTCCGGCAAAGCCTGCGCGCTGCAATTCACGGTGCCGGTCGCGCAGGACCTCGATGCTTACTTTGACGAGGTGGAGGCGCGTTGCGTGCCAGAGGTCCCGTCATCAGAAGGAGAGCGCAAATGACGCGCGAGAACACTGTACGCGCCAGCATGCGCGTGATGATGATGGCCGCCAGCTTCGGCGCGATGCATGTCGCGATGGCGCAGGCGCCGCGGCCGCACGGCCCGAGCGCGCCCGCCGTGCCGATGGTGGTGGCGCCGCCGGCGGAGCGTTGTCAGCTGATGGTCAGCGAAGCCCGTGTCGACTATGGCACGACGACGCGTTATCGGCTCGAGTCCAACGGCACCGACATGTCGCTGGGCAAGCGACGCATGACGATGAACGTGACCTGCAGCAGTGCATCGACGCTTGGCATCGTGTTTCGCGCGCCATCGCTCGGCACCGACTATATCTTCGGGAATATCGGCGGGAAGAGCGGCAAGGTCACGCTGCAGATGTCCGAGGCGCAGATCGATGGCGTGCCGGCGCAACTCGGCAACGCCATATCCGCGGGAACACTGCCCGCGGCGATCGGCGGCACCGCGCGCTTTACACCGGGACAGGCGATCGTCCCGGTGATCGACGGCCGGCCGGCGCAGGGCACGCGCTTCTCGGCAACCGTGGATATCGATCCGGTTGTGCCGCGCGGCGACAACCAGGTGTCGTCACCCACGCCGCTCGAGTCGAACGGCGCGTTTCAGGTGCTCTGGCGCTGAGGTCAGGAAACCTCCACACAGGCCTCGATTTCCACGCAAGCGCCGAGCGGAATCTGCGCGACGCCGAATGCCGATCGTGCGTGACGGCCGCGTTCGCCAAACACCTCCGCCAGCAACTCCGACGCGCCGTTGGTGACGAGGTGCTGTTCGGTGTAGTCGAGCGTGGAGTTGACCAGGCTCATCACCTTGACGATGCGGGTGACACGGTTGAGGTCGCCCAGGTGAGTGTGCAGCGTGGCGAGCAGGTCGATCGCGACCTGCCGCGCGGCGGTCTTGCCGTCTTCTGTGGTCATGGTCGCGCCGAGCTTGCCGACCCACACGGCGCCGTCGCGCTTGGCGATATGGCCGGACAGGTAGACCACGTTGCCGGTCTGGGCGCTCATCACATAAGCGGCGGCAGGGGCGGCGGCGTTCGGCAGTTCGATGTCGAGCGAGGCCAGCTTGTCATAGACGTTCATCTGTTTCATCCCAAATCGTAACGAGAGCCTCAGCGCGGCTTGCGCTCGCTGCCAAATACATCGAATTCCTTCACGAGGCTGCGTGCGGCCAGCGCGACCAGCGCGCCACCTTTCTCGGGCGTGGCCAGGGCGGGGTTCGAGCCGATACGGCCGTCCGGGAAGCGCGCGCGGAAGTCGAGCGCTTCGCGGATCGGACCATTGGGCGCGATCGGCGGCGAGAAGTCCGCGGTCTTGATCAGGTCCGGGAACGCCCATTGCGTGACGGCAATCTCCGACGGCGTCGCGTGCGAGCCGTGGCCTTCGGGGAATTGCTCGCGCGCGAGATCGCCCACACCTTCCAGGTCCCACCAGTTCACGAGCTTCAACGCAAAGCCGGCGTCGCGTCGGGCGAAGCTCGACTCGGCATAGATCTCGGAGAACGCGGCCTCGATCGAGGCGACGTTGCCGCCATGGCCGTTCAGGAACAGAATTTTCTCGAAGCCGTGCCCAGACAGCGAGCGAATCCAGTCGGTGATGGCGGCGATAAACGTGCTCGGCCGCAGCGAGATCGTGCCCGGAAAGCCCAGGTGGTGCTGGGCCATGCCGATGTTGAAGGTGGGCGCGACCAGAATGTCGGCGCTCTTCTCGGCTTCACGCGCAATGATCTCGGGGCACAGCCAGTCGGTGCCGAGCAGGCCGGTGGGGCCGTGTTGCTCGTTGGAACCGATCGGCACGACGACCGTGCGGCTGCGCTTGAGGTAAGACTCGATTTCGGCCCAGGTGGAGAAAGATAGCAACATGGTGTGTTCCGTTCAGCGTGTGGAGGGAATGGCGGGAATCGCGGGAGTCGTTTGCGACTTCGGGAGTTTATTGGCGAACACGATCAGCGCGGCGATAACCGGCAGGATGGCCATCATCAGCACGCCGAGGTGGAGGTTGCCGGTCGCGGTCTTGGCCCAGCCGATCATTGCGGGGCCCCAGAAGCCGCCGGACAGGCCGATCGTGTTGATCAGCGCAATGCCGCCGGCCGCGGCCGGGCCCTTGATGTATTCGGGCGGCATGGCCCAGAACACGGTGTAGGCCATCCACAGGCCCATGGTCGCGACCGTCAGCAGTGCCAGCGACAGGTAGAGGTGGCCGTCGGTCAGCGTCGAGCAGGCGAGCATCGCGCCGGCACCGAGCGCGGGCAGCGCGCAGTGGAAGCGTCGCTCGCCCAGACGATCCGAGCGACGGCCCATGTAGTACATGCCGAATGCCGCCGCAACGTAGGGGATGGCGGCGTACCAGCCCAGTTGCACGAGGTCGTTGACGCCCTGGGCCTTGATGATGGTCGGCAGCCAGAAGCTGATGGCATAGATCGCGGCGATGATGCAGAAATACGCGAAGGCCAGCACATAGACGCGCGGATCCCTGGCGACGGCGAGGAACGAGTGATTGTGGGCCGCCTGCGAGCCGAGTTCGGATTCGAGCAACACGCGCTCGCGATCGTTGAGCCATTTGGCTTCGCTCGGGCGATTCGGGATCAGTCGCAGCGCGACGATGCCAAGCAGGATGCAGGGCAGGCCTTCCACGAGGAACATCCATTGCCAGCCGGCGAGGTTGCCGGTGCCGGCAAGCGCTGTCATGAGCCACGCCGAGATTGGCGCGCCCACGATGCCGCCGAGCGGCCCTGCGAGGAACACGATCGCGATCGCGCGTGCCATGCGTTGCGGACCGTACCAGCACGACAGGTAATAGATCATGCCGGGGGCGAAGCCCGCTTCGAACACGCCGAGCAGGAAACGCATCGCGTAGAACGTGGGCACGTCGCGCACAAACAGCATGCAGGCTGAAGTGATGCCCCATAGCACGAGGATGCGGCTGAAGGTCTTGCGCGCGCCGATGCGCGGCAGCATCAGATTGCTCGGAATCTCGAACAACACGTAGCCGATAAAGAAGATGCCGGCACCGACGCCATAGGCCGCGTCGGAGAAGCCGAGTTCGCTCTGCATCTGCAGCTTGGCGAAGCCGACGTTGACGCGGTCCAGATACGCGAACAGATAACAGACCAGCAGGAACGGAAGCAGTCGGAAGTTGATCTTCCGGTAGAGCGCCGAAATCTCGTCAGCGACCCCCGTGGTGGGTATTGCCAGCATGCCTGTCTCCTGTGGTTGTGAGTCGATGATGGCAAACGGGAGCGTGACTACCAAGAGCAACTAAGTACACAGTTCGTTCTGATTTGAGCAACGCAACGTGGATTGGGGTATCTTGGCGGGAAATATCGGGGACATCGGGGATCAGGAGCATGGGGATGCGGGAAATCAATCAACAGCGGCTGCGTTATTTCCGCGAAGTGCTGGTGCACGGCACCATCCGCGGGGCGGCCGATGCGCTCAATACGTCGCCTTCGGTGATTACGCGGCAGGTCAAGCTGCTCGAGGACGAGCTCGACGTGACGCTGTTCGAGCGGCTGCCGCGTGGCGTGCGGCCGACCGAGGCGGCGCTGCATCTGCTCGAGTTCTGGCAGGGCTACCGCTCGCACCAGGAGAAGCTGGAGGACGAGTTGCACGCGCTCAAGGGGCTGCAGCAGGGGCGCGTCACGCTGGTGATCAGCGAAGGCTTTGTCGATCCGCTGGTCAATCAGGTGCTGGCGCCGTTCTGCAAGCAGTATCCGAAGCTCGATATCGACATGCAGATCCTGCCCGTCGATGACGTGCTGGCGGAAGTGGCGGAGAGCCGCGCGCATATCGGGCTGGCGTACAACCCGCCGCCGCATCCGCATGTCGTGTATCGGGCCAGTTCGCCGCAACCCGTGGTGCTGCTGGCGCGGCCTGACCATCCGCTGGTGACTCGCGGCGGTAGCGTCGACATTGCGGATCTGATGGACTATCCGCTGGCGCTGATGCCGGCCTCGTTCGGCATCGGCCATGCGGCCAAGATGGTCGAGTTCGCCGAGAACGTGAAGATCCGCGCGACACTCGTGACCAATTCGCTGACCGCGCTCAAGCAGTTTGTGGCGTATGAGAACTTTGTCACGCTGATTGGCGCGTTTGCTGCGTACCGGGAGATTGCGGCGGGCACGCTGGCAACGGTGCCGGTCGCGCATCCACTGTTTCAGGGCGTCAATGCCCGGTTGCTGGTCAAGGAGAGGAGGCCGCTGCCGGCCGCGGCGCTGGAGTTGCTCGCTCATTTGCTGCGCCATATGCCGATGTTTGCGGATGACGCGCCATCGTGATGGAGCGACTGCGCCATGCGCGACAGCGGTGCATCGATGGCGCGATGCACTGCGATGGTGCCTGCGTGCGATTCGATAAGGGATCGTGCACGGACGTGGGGCGAACCTCGCCTCGCGTCGGTGTCGATTGAGATCAAATATTGCATACAAAGCTGGCATGCCGTTTGCGTTGTCAGAGGCCATCGACAATTCGCCTCCGACAACAAGGACCTGCCACTTATGTTTTCGAATGCCTTCGCCTCTCGCGCCCGTCGCGCTTTTCTGCTGGCCACCGCGGCCGGCGCCTGTCTCGCCAGCCTGACGTTGTCCGCACCGGCTCGTGCCGATGCGCTGGACGACGTGACCAAGGCTGGCGTGCTGCGCGTGGCCGTGCCGCAGGACTTTCCGCCGTTCGGCTCGATCGGCGCGGACATGGCGCCGCAGGGTCTGGATATCGACGTGGCCGCGCTGATGGCCAAGAAGATGGGCGTCAAGCTGCAACTGGTGCCGGTGACGAGCACGAACCGCGTGCCGTACCTGCAGACGAAGAAGGTGGATCTGATCATCTCGAGCCTGGGCAAGAACCCCGAGCGCGAGAAGGTGCTCGATTTCTCGGAAGCCTACGCACCGTTCTATAACGGCGTCTTCGGCCCGGCCGACATGGCCGTGAAGTCCGCCGCCGATCTGGCGGGCAAGACCGTGGGCGTGACGCGTGGCGCGGTGGAAGACCTCGAACTGAGCAAGATCGCGCCGGCCAGTGCCACGATCAAGCGCTACGAGGACAACAACGCGACGATCTCCGCGTTCCTGTCGGGTCAGGTGCAATTGATCGCCACCGGCAATGTGGTGGCCTCCGCGATCATCGCCAAGCATCCGCCCAAGACGCCGGAAACCAAGTTCCTGATCAAGAATTCGCCGTGCTTCATTGGCCTGAACAAGGGCGAGACGCGTTTGCAGGAGAAGGTGAACGCGGTGCTGGCCGAGTCGAAGAAGGACGGTTCGCTGAACTCGCTGTCGATCAAGTGGCTGCTGCGTCCGCTGCCGGCACAGCTCTGATGCGCGAACGCTGAGTTCGCGCAATGGCATATCAGTTCGATTTCACGTCGATCCTCGGCTACACCGACGTCCTTGCCAAGGGCGTCGCCGTGACCGCGCAGCTGACGCTGACCGGTGGCGTCATCGGCGTGGCCGTGGCTATCCTCGGCGCGTGGGCACGGACCGAGGGGCCGCGCTGGCTGCGCGCGGTGGTGGGGGCGTATGTGGAGGTCATCCGTAATACGCCGTTCCTGATCCAGCTGTTCTTCATCTTCTTTGGCCTGCCCAGTCTGGGCGTGCAGTTGCCGGAGATGGTCGCCGCGTCGCTGGCGATGGTGATCAACCTTGGCGCCTACGGTACGGAGATCGTGCGGGCGGGCGTGGCCGCCACGCCGCGCGGCCAGTATGAAGCGGGTGCAAGCCTGGCGATGTCGCGTGTGCAGGTGTTCCGGCACGTGGTGCTGCGTCCCGCGCTGCAGAAGATCTGGCCCGCGCTGTCGAGCCAGATCGTGATCGTGATGCTCGGGTCGGCGGTCTGCTCGCAGATTGCCGCGCAGGACCTGACCTATGCGGCCAACTTTATCCAGGGCCGTAACTTCCGCGCGTTCGAGGTGTATCTGGTCAGCACGCTGATCTATCTGGCGCTGGCATTGTTGCTGCGCCAGTTGCTGCGCGCGTTGGGCCGACGTCTGTTTGCGAGGGGCGCACGATGATCGAGTTTTCGACGTGGGACATCGTCCGCAACCTGTTGCTCGCGGCGCGATGGACCGTGCTGCTGTCGCTCGTTGCCTTCCTCGGTGGTGGGGTAATGGGGTTGCTGGTGCTGTTTGGCCGCACGTCGCGGCGGGCATGGTTGCGGCGCGCGACGTGGGTCTATATCGAGGTGTTCCAGGGCACGCCGCTGCTGATGCAGCTGTTTCTCGCGTTCTTCGGGCTCGCGCTATTTGGTGTCGATGTGCCGGCATGGCTGGCGGCCGGGCTGGCGTTGACGCTGTGGACCGCCGCATTCCTCGCCGAGATCTGGCGCGGCTGCGTGGAGTCGATTCCGCGCGGGCAGTGGGAAGCCTCGGCGAGTCTGGCAATGGGCTACGTGCAGCAGATGCGCCACGTGATTCTGCCGCAGGCGCTACGCATCGCGGTGGCGCCGACGGTCGGGTTTGGTGTGCAGGTGATCAAGGGCACCGCGCTGGCGTCCATCATCGGCTTCACCGAGCTGTCGAAGGCCGGGACGATGATCGTCAATGCGACCTTTCAACCATTCACCGTTTATGCGGCCGTGGCGCTGATGTATTTCGCGCTGTGCTGGCCGCTCTCGCAATTCAGCAGGAAGCTCGAGGAGAAGTTCCATGGCGCTCATCGCCATTGAGGATGTCCGCAAGTCGTACGGCGCCAACGAGGTGCTGAAGGGAGTGTCGCTGTCCGTGGAGCCGGGCGAGGTGATCGCGATCATCGGCAAGAGTGGTTCGGGCAAGAGCACGCTGCTCCGCTGCATCAACGGGCTCGAGCAGATCGACGCGGGCGCGATTACCGTGGCCGGCGCGCATCTGGCCGACAGTGAGTTGCAACTGCGCGCGCTGCGGCTCAAGGTCGGCATGATCTTTCAGCAGTTCAACCTGTTTCCCCACCTGAGCGCGGGGCGCAACGTGATGCTGTCGCCGACCATCGTCAAGGGCGTGTCGCAAGCCAAAGCGCGTGAACTCGCGGAGATCAACCTTGCACGTGTGGGATTGGCGGCGAAGTTCGATGCCTATCCCGATCAGTTGTCCGGCGGCCAGCAGCAGCGCGTGGCGATTGCCCGCGCGCTGGCGATGGAGCCGACCGCGCTGCTGTGCGATGAAATCACGTCGGCGCTGGATCCCGAACTGGTCAACGAAGTGCTACAGGTGGTGCGCGGTCTCGCGGCCGACGGCATGACGCTGCTGATGGTCACGCACGAGATGCGCTTTGCGCGTGAGGTGTGCGATCGCGTGGTGTTCATGCATCAGGGGCGGGTGCACGAGGTCGGTGCGCCGGAGACCGTGTTCGCCAATCCGCAGACCCCCGAATTGCAGCAATTTCTTGGCATGGTGGCGGCCTGATCTCTCAGGAACGGGCAACGCGACGCGCACAATATATACGCTGTCATTGGGGTCTTCGCAGGTGCCATACGCGCGCCTGAATTTTGTGGCAGGCTCCTCCTCGCGTGCGTGCGCATTCGACTCCCCCGATGCGCGCACGCTGACCTACCCCCGCCTGGAGGTGTGCCATGACCCAACGTCAATTTGGTGAATTTCCGTTCAACGAACAACAGGACGTCGCTGCGGTCGTCCAGTTGGTTGGATTGATGCCGCAGGACTTCGAGATCTCCGATGTCAATGGCACATCGGCTCGCCAGGTGACAGTCAAGCGCCAGAGTACCGGCGCGGCCAGCGTCTACGACGCGGGGCCGGGCACGACGTGGGTGGAGGAGTTCGAGAGCGATCTCGAATGCGGGTTGTTCGGGCAGGTTTCGCACTAACGCGTCAGTCAAGTCGAGCGCGTAGCGGACTGAACGATCGACGCACCTGCGATCAACTCTTTGAGTAGCGACAGCGAGGCTACTGCCGGCATGCGGTAGGGGTCGAGCTCACCCTGCGCCGAGTACTTGAGCAGCGTGGCGGGGTTGAGCCGGCCGGCGTTGACGCGGCCCATCGACCAGACCGAGAACTCGCGCTCGGCGATTTCCTCGAAATGCAGGAGTACCACGTCCTCGTGGCGCGGGTCGCGGCCGATATTGAGAAACAGCCGCGACACCGCCGCGCGTTCGCCCTCGAGTGCCTGCAGGAAAATGCCATTGCCGTGGCACAGCACGCCGGTGATGCCATGGCGCGCGTTGCCATTCATGCTGGTTTCGAAGATCGCATCGAGCGTGGCGGCCTCGAGAGGTTGCTTCGCTCGGCTTGCGTAGAGCAGACGGACTAGCATGGAGGAAGGTCTCCGGTATCAGCCGCGGTTGAGGTGCAGCAGCGTGAGGAACTCGCGGCGCAGCTTGTCATCCTTGAGGAACGAGCCACGCATCACGCTGTTGGTCATCTTGGCATCGGTATCGCGCACGCCGCGCCAGTGCATGCAGAAGTGCTCGGCTTCCATGACGATGGCGAGACCGTCGGGGTTCATCTTTTCCTGCAGCAGGTCCGCGACCTGTGAGACCGCCTCTTCCTGAATCTGCGGCCGGCACATGATCCATTCGGCCAGCCGCGCGTATTTCGACAAACCGATCAGGTTCGAATGCCGGTTCGGCATGACGCCGACCCACAGCTTGCCGATGATGGGGCACAGATGGTGCGAGCACGCGCTGCGCACGCGGATCGGCCCGACGATCATCAGTTCGTTGAGTTGCTCGACGTTCGGGAATTCGGTGATCTCGGGTGCGCGCGCATAGCGGCCCGCGAAAATTTCCTTGAGGTACATCTTGGCCACGCGCCGCGCGGTTTCGCGCGTATTGTGATCCTGATCGACATCGATCACGAGCGTGCGCAGGACTTCCTCCATGCGCGCTTCCACTTCCGCCTGCAATGCGTCGAGCTCACCGGGCTCGATGAACTTCGCAATATTGTCGTTGGCATGGAAGCGCTCGTTGGCGGCCAGCAGCCGCGCACGGATTCGCTCGGAAACGCCGCGCTCGGATATGCCGGATATGTCGGATACGCTGGGTTGGCCGGGATGATCCTGATCTGACATGTAGAACCGCTGTGCGTGTTGGGGGGCGCCATCGTGCGCAATGCTTCACTATATGGCAGTTCGAATGTCGCTACAACCGTGCTGGTGCCGGGATTTGGGCGGCAATTTGCCGCGCTGCCGCAATGAACTGCTGGACATGACGGTCATCCGTGTCCTGTTGCGTTGCCAGCGCGATGCCGATGCGGGCGGCGGGGCGGGGGCTGGTGATGCGAAGGAAACGGACGCGGCGGTTGGTATAGCGCGCGGTGACGCCGGGGACGAGCGCGACGCCCAGGCCGCTTTCGACGAGGCTGACAATGGTTTGCACCTGCACGGCTTCCTGCGCGATGCGCGGGACGAACCCGGCTTGCTGGCACATCAGCATGGCCACAGCCTGGAGGTTGGGCACATCGGCGCTCGGGTGCATGATGAACGGTTCGTTGGCGAGCGTCTTGAGTGCGATACCGGTTTGCTGCGCGAATGCGCTGTCGGCCGGCACGGCCGCGACGAATGTGTCCGACTCCAGCGGGAGCAGCGAGAACGGGCCGCTGCTAAGGATCGGAAAACGCACGAGACCGGCGTCGAGCTGGCCGCGTTCGATGCGGTCGAGGATCGACGCCGAGGTCGATTCGTGCAGGATCAGCTCGATGCCCGGATGCGTGTCGCGAAACGCCGGAATCAGCTTCGGCAGTAGCGCATAGGTGGCGGATCCGACAAAGCCGATACGCAGCGCGCCACGTTCGCCATGGGCCGCCGACACCGCGGCGGCGCGCGCCTGATCGGCGTGGAACAACGCGCGCCGTGCATCGTTGAGCGCCGCTTCTCCGGCCTGCGTCAGGCGCACCCCGCGCGTGGTGCGCACGAACAGCGGCGTGCCGAGCTCGGCCTCGAGCTTGCGGATCGAGATCGACAGCGGCGGCTGCGCCATATGCAGACGCTCGGCCGCGCGATGGAAGTTGCCGGTTTCGGCAAGCACGACGAACTGCTGCAGCTGGCGCAGATCCATGGTGATATCCAATCAATATCGGTTATTAAAAAACTAATATTAGACGGAATACTACCTGCTGGACTAGTCTGTGGCCTCAACCATGCGGCAAGTCATGGACACTCACAACTACAGGAGACCCGGCATGTTGCCTCTTTCCGGTATTCGCGTGGTCGATCTGTCGACCGTCGTCATGGGTCCCTATGCGAGCCAGTGGCTGGCCGATCTCGGTGCCGAGGTGATCAAGGTGGAAACGCCCGACGGCGATTCCACGCGCCGCACGGGGCCCGCGACCGAGGACGGCATGTCGGCGATCTTCCTCGGCGTCAATCGCAGCAAGAAGAGCGTGGTGCTCAACCTCAAGCAGCCGGCCGCGCAGCAGGCGTTGCATCGGCTGCTGGAGACCGCGGACGTTTTTCTGCACAGCATGCGGCCGCAGAAGCTCGGCAAGCTCGACCTCGATCCGGCGAGCGTGATGGCGCGCCATCCGCGACTGGTCTACGTGAGCCTGCTTGGCTTTGCCGAAGATGGCCCGTACGGCGGCCGACCCGCGTATGACGACATCATTCAGGGCCTGTGCGGCAACGCCGCGCTGATGGCGGCGCAGACCGGCACGGTGCGCTACTTCCCGACCATTGCCGCCGACAAGACCAGTGGCCTCGTGGCCGCGCTGTCGATCTCGGCCGCATTGGCCGGCCGCGAGCGCAACGGTGGCAAAGGCACGTTGGTGGAGGTGCCGATGTTCGAGTCGATGGTGGCGTTCAACCTCGTCGAGCATCTGTACGGCCAGCATTTCGAGCCGCCGCGCGCGCAGGCTGGCTATCCGCGCGTGCTGGCGCCGCTGCGCCGTCCGTATCAGACCGCCGACGGCTACGTCTGCATGATGCCGTACACCGATACGCACTGGCGCGACTTCTTCCGCGCATCAGGGCGCGACGACCTGGCGAACGATGCGCGCTTTGCCGATATCGCGGCGCGTACGCGACATATCGAGACGCTGTACGAGATGACGGGCGAGATCGTGCGCGAGCGCGGCACCGACGAATGGCTCGGCATCTGCGAGGACCTGCAGATTCCGGTGGCACGCGTGAACGGGCTGGACGAACTGATCGACGATCCGCACCTGCGTGCCACGGCGTTCTTCGACGAGGTGAAGGATCCGGCCATGGGCACGCTGCGTTTTCCGGGCGCGCCGGTGCGCTTTGACGGTGCGCGTGGTCACGCCGCGGTGCCGCCGCGGCTGGGCGAGCATACGCGCGAGGTGCTGGGCGGCATCGGCCTGAGCGACGCGGAGATCGACGCGCTGCGCTAACCCCATCGCTAACCCCTTACATACCGAGGAGACGACATGAGCGACACACCCCAACGCCTGGGACAAGGCTTCTACTGGCAGGACATTCGCGAGGGGCAGGTGTTCGAGACTTTCCGTCGCACCGTGACGGAGACCGATCTGGTCAACTTTATCTCGGTCACCGGGATGCTCGAGGCGATCTTTATCGAGGAAGGCTACGACGCGGGCGCGATCAAGGGGCGGCCAGTGCCGGCGGCGCTGACGTATGCGCTGATCGAGGGCTTCATCCTGCAGACCATGATTCAGGGCACCGGGCTGGCCATGCTCGAATTGACGCAGAAGATTCATGGCCCGGTGCTGGTGGGCGACACGATCGGCGCGCGTATCACGGTGACCGGTGTGCGACCGACGTCGAAGAGCGGGCGCGCGGTGGTGGACTCGTCGATCGATGTGTTCAATCAGCGCCAGGAATGCGTGATGACATATACCGCGCGGCGTCTGCTGGCAGGGCGCGAATAAACGTTGTAGTGACGGTTTTTACCGGAGGAGACAAGCATGCCATTGAAGAGCAAAAATGCCGGGCATATCCAATACACGCCGTCGCGCCGCACCTGGCTGCTCGCGCTGACGGGTATCGCGCTGGGGGCAGCCATCGCGCCGCAGGCCGCGCGCGCGTCGGCGTATCCGGACCGGCCGATCCGGCTGGTGGTGCCGTTTCCGCCGGGCGGCCCGACCGATCTGGTCTCGCGCGTGATCGCGAAGAAGATGTCCGACGAACTGGGCCAGCAGGTGCTGGTAGACAACCGCCCGGGAGCCAACGGCAATATCGGCAACGAGATCGTGGCGAAGTCGCCGGCGGATGGCTACACGGTGCTGTACAACACCTCGTCGATCGCACTGAGCCCCGCGTTGTACAAGAAGCTGCAATACGACGTGAAGCGTGACCTGCTGCCGGTGGCGATGACCGCGAACGTGCCGCTGGTGCTCGAGGTCAACGCGCAGGTGCCGGTGAACACCGTGCCCGAATTCATATCGTGGGTGAAGGCGAATCCCGGCAAGTTCACGTATGGCTCGGCCGGCAACGGCAATGTCACACACCTGGCGGCGTTTCTCGTGTTGCAGGCCAATGGGCTCAACGCGGTGCACGCGCCGTACAAGGGCAGTGCCCCCGCGCTGACGGATCTGGCCAGCGGGCAGGTGCAGTTCATGACCGACACGATCAACTCGTCGCTGCCGTTTATCCGCGACAAACGCATGAAGGCGCTTGCAGTGACCAGCAGCACGCGTAGCGCGCAGTTGCCCGAGGTGCCGACGCTTGCGGAATCGGGTATGCCGGGGTTCGAGGCGGGGGCATGGCAAGGGATGATGGTGCCGGCCAGGACGCCGCCCGAGGTGGTCAAGCGGCTCAACGCGGCGGTGCTCAAGGCGCTGGCTGCGTCCGATGTGCGCGCGAGTCTCGCGTTGCAGGGCGCGGAGCCGCGGGGTAGCTCGCCGGAGGCTTATGGCAAGTACCTGACGCAGGAGCTCGACCGCTGGCAGAAGGTGGTCAAGGACTCCGGTGTCACTTTGGATTGACGGCTGGATTGATATCTGGACTGCTGCAAGGAATCTCATGACCGGTATCTTCGCCACCTTCTCGCTGACCTCGCTGCCGCCTTCGGCGGCGGCGTTCCGTCGCGAGGTCAAGGCATTCTTGCGGGAGCATCTGCCGGCATTGCCGCCGGATGTGCGCGCGCGTTCGTGGATGGGTTTCGATCCCGCGTTCAGCCGGGCGCTGGCGCGGCGCGGCTGGGTGGGCGTGACGCTGCCGCATGACTACGGTGGCGCGGGGCTTGATGCGTTTGCGCGCTTTGTGCTGGTGGAGGAACTGTTGGCGTGCGGCGCACCGGTGTCCGCGCACTGGATTGCGGATCGGCAGAGCGGGCCGCTGATCCTGCGTTACGGCAGCGAGGCGCAGCGTGCGTTTTATCTGCCGCGGATCTGTCGTGGCGAGGCGTTCTTCTGCATCGGCATGAGTGAGCCCAATGCGGGTTCGGATCTGGCCAGTGTCACGACGCGCGCGGTGCCATTGGACGGTGGCGGATGGCGGCTCAATGGCCGCAAGATCTGGACGACCAATGCGGACCGTTGCCAGTACATGCTCGCGCTGGTGCGTACCTCGGGCGAAGCGGGTGATCGGCAGAAGGGCTTGTCGCAGGTGGTCGTGGATCTGTCCGCGCCAGGCGTCACGGTGCGGCCGATTCGCGATCTTGCAGGCGATGCGCATTTCTCGGAAGTGAGTTTCGAGGACGTGTTGTTGCCGGCCGATGCGTTGATCGGCAATGAAGGCGCGGGCTGGGAGCAGGTGAATGCGGAACTCGCATTCGAGCGTAGTGGCCCCGAGCGACTCTATTCGAGCGTGGTGCTGCTCGATGCGTGGCTCGATGCGCTACGGCGTTTGTCGGTGATGCAGCAGGATATGGCGACGGTGGGCCGCTTGCTGGCCAGGCTGGCGACGTTGCGTGCGATGTCGCTGGCGGTGACGGCGCGGCTGGCGGCGGGGGAGAGCCCGCTGGTCGAGGCGGCGCTGGTCAAGGATCTTGGCACCGCGCTCGAGCAGTCGATTGGCGAGCTGGCCGAGGCCGCGCTGGGCGACGATCCGGCGCTGGCCGCCGATGCGGATCTGTATCGCACGGCGGTCTATGTGAATCAGATTGCGCCGACCTATTCGCTGCGCGGCGGTACGCGCGAGATCCTGCGCGGCATGATTGCGCGCGGGCTTGGATTGCGTTGAGCGGGGGATAACGCAATGGATAACGCGATGGAAAACGAGTATTCGGATGCGCTGGAGGCGCTGCTGCGCGATCGATGCACGCCGGCGTGCGTGCGCGCGATTGAAGCGGACGACGCTGCCTCATCCGATGCGCTGTGGCAGGCGTTGCAGGAGAGTGGGTTTGCCGATTGCCTGCTGCCCGATGCGGGGTTGTCGCTCGGCGATGTGGTGCCGATGCTGGTGGTGATGGGGCGCTATGCGATGCCGTTGCCGCTCGCGCAGACGATGTTTGCGCGAGCGGTGTTGCAGGCTGCGGGAGTGGGTATTCCGGATGCGCCGATTGCATTGGCGACGTTCGATGGCGCGCCACGCGTGCACGTGGCGGATGGCGCCGCCGCGCAATACTTTCTCGTGCAGGACGGCAAGCGCGCGGCGCTGTTGTCGCGCGAGGCGGTGGATGTGGCCCGCACGGGGGCACATGGCGATCTTGGTGTGACCATCGCGCGCGCATCGCTCGATGCGTCAGCGTTTGCGCTGCCGCATGGCACGTTGCGCACGATCGGTGCGACGTTGCATACGGCCTTGATGGCGGGGGCGATGACGCGGGCGTTCGAGCTGACGCTGCAGTACGCCAACGATCGCGCGCAGTTTGGTCGGCATATCGGCAAGTTTCAGGCGATCCAGCATCAGATCGCGCTGCAGGCGGAGCATGTGGCCGCCACGCGCGTGGCGGCGCAGCTGGCTTGTCACGGCGATGGCTGGCAGCCGGATGCGATGCGTGCCGCGCTCGGCAAGTGTCAGGCGAGCGAGGCGGTGCAGGCCGTGGCGTCGATTGCACATGCGGTGCATGGGGCGATCGGTGTCACCGAGGAGTACGACCTGCAGCTGTTCACGCGGCGCTTGCATGCGTGGCGCATGGCCGATGGGTCGGATCTTTATTGGGGGCGGGTGATTGGAGACGCTGCGCGTGCGGCCAGCTTGCCAACGGTCGATCTGGTTCGCGCGTGGGGTGGAGAGGCGGCCTAGATCGACTGCGCGGCCAGCGCGGCGATCAACGCAATGGGCGTCACGATCGCGCCGATGCGCAGGAATTGCATGGCGCTGACCATATGGCCCTCGCGGCGTAGCGCGGTGAGCCACAGCAGCGTGGCCAGCGAGCCGGTGACCGACAGGTTGGGGCCGAGGTCGACGCCGATCAGCACCGCGCCGGTGACGGCTTCCGAGGCGTGGCCGGCTGACAGCGCGGAGGCCGCAATCAGGCCCGCGGGCAGGTTGTTGACGATGTTGCAGGCGATGCCTACCAACACGCCTGCGGCCATCGTGCCGAACCATCCCGTGAGGTCATGCGGATGCGCGGACAGCCAGGCGATCCAGCGTGCGAGTTGCGCGATCACGCCGGTGTGGGCCAGGCCCGCCACCAGCACGAACAGGCCAGCCACCAGCGGCATCACACCCCATGACACTTCGCGCACGGCAGGCACCAGCAGGCGCGGCTGCGTGGCGCATACCGCCGCGAGTGTCACCAGCCCACCGATGCACGACGGCCAGCCCAGGTCGCGGCCCAGCAGCGAGGCGGTCAGTAGCGCAACGCCCGTTATCACGATGCCGGCGGTGGTCAGCCACGCCTGCAGCGTCAGCGGTGGAGTGGGGACGTCATCGGCAATGCGCTCGGCCAGCGCATCGCGTTGGGTCCAGTAGAGCATCGCGAACGTCACGACGATCGCGATAATCGACGGCAGCGTGAAGCGTGCGAGCCAGGCCGCCAGCGGTGGCATGCGCTCGCCGAACAGCACGAGATTGGCGGGGTTGGAGATCGGCAGCGCAAAGCTCGCCGCGTTGGCGATGAATGCGCAGGCGAACAGATAGGGCAGCGGTTGCTTGACGCGCGCCGCGCGTGTGGCGGCCAGCACGGCGGGCGTCAGCACCACGGCCGTGGCGTCATTCGACATGAAGATCGTGACCGCGATACCGAAGCCGTAGACCAGCGCGAACAGCCGCCGCGCGGACCCGCGCGCGCGGCGCACGGCCAGCGCGGCCACATGGTCGAACAGTCCGGTCTTGCGGGCCAGTTCGGAGATCAGCATCATGCCCGCGAGAAACAGATACACGTCATGGCCGCGGGCGACGGCGGCCCACGCGTCGGCCAGCGGCAACAGGCCGGCCACGCACAGCGCCACGGCACCGGCCATGGCCCAGCACCATTCGGGCAGGCGGAATGGACGCAGCAGCACGCCAAGCGTGGCGGCACACGCAATGCTCCAGATCAGGGGTGAGGACCAGGCGGACAAGATTGTTTGTTCTTTTGGATAGATGTCACTGGTCGGGTCAAAGCTGGCCGGGGCTGCGCGGTGTGGCAGCCGGTACGCCAAGCGCGGGGCCCGCAGTGCCGACGTTGCCGTCTCGCACGACAGCAGGCACGCCAAGGCCGTCGCCGGCAGGTGCGCTGCCTTCGAACGGCGCCTCGGTTGTCGCAGCCGGTAGCGGGAAGCCGATCGAGGCCATCGCGTGGACGCCTTCCGGATACTCCGTGTACGCCCAGTCGCCATTGATGCGCGCCACGCCAGCCGGCGCCGCGAACAGCGACACCGGCACGCCGGCAAGGCGGCCTTCCATGTAGCCCGCCCAGATCGGCAGCGCGGTGGTCGCGCCGAACTCGCGCTTGCCTAGCGGGCGATTGTCGTCGAAGCCCATCCACGCGACCGTGACGATCTCCCCGGCATATCCCGCAAACCACCCATCGATCGAATCGTTGGTCGTGCCGGTCTTGCCCGCGATGTCCTCACGCTTCATATAGCGCCGCACGCCGGTGCCGGTGCCGGCATCGACCACGCTATGCAGCAGGCTGTCCATCACGAATGCATTGCGCTCGGAGATCACGCGCGTGGGCGCGGTGTTACCGGCGGACGATTCGGCCTGAAACAGCACGTTGCCCTCGCCATCGGTGATCTTCTGGATCAGATAGGGCTCCACGCGATAGCCGTGGTTGGCGAACACGCCGTACGCAGCCGCGAGCCGCATCGGCGACGTGGTGCCGGTGCCAAGCGCCATCGGCAGGTAGGGCGGCAGGCGGTTCTTCGAGAAGCCAAAATTGCTGGCGTATTCGATCGCATACGGAATGCCAATCTCGCGCAGTGTGCGAATGGCCGGCAGGTTGCGCGATTCGGCGAGTGCCTCGCGTACCGGAATCGGGCCGACGAAGCGGTCATCGTCGTTGGACGGCTGCCATTTGGGATCGTCGAGCGGCGCGTCGTTGATCAGCGTGCCCGGCGAAACGCCACGCTCGAGCGCGGCCGAGTAGATAAATGGCTTGAACGTCGAGCCCGGCTGCCGCTGCGCCTGCGTGGCATGGTTGAAGCGGTTCACCTGAAAATCCGAGCCGCCGATCATCGCTTCGATCGCGCCGGTCTGGCTGTCGAGCGAGATCAGCGCGGCCTGAGGCGTGGTACCGCCATGGCGCTGGCCATATTTCTCGATGCCCGCGTGCACGGCGTCATACGCCATGGTCTGCCGCACCGATGACACGGTCGTGTAGACATTGATGCCGCGCGTGTACGCATCATCGCCAAAGCGGTCGTGCGCGAGCTGGCGGGCGAGTTCGGCGACGTATTCCGCGTGGCCCGCATAGCGTCCGTTGCCCTCGGCCACCACGGCGATTTTCTCGGCACGCGCATCGCGATACTGATCCTGCGTGATCATGCCAAGCGCAAGCATGCGGCCAAGCACGTATTCCTGCCGACGCGTGGCCCGCGGCAGGTTCACCACCGGATTCATGGTCGAAGGCGCCTTGGGCAGGCCCGCGAGCATCGCGGTTTCAGCCAGCGAGAGGTCGGCGAGCGGCTTGCCGAAGTAGGCCTGCGCGGCGCTGCCGAAGCCATAGGCGTGCTCACCCAGGTAGACCTGGTTCATATAGAGCTCGAGCACGCGATCCTTGGGCAGCGAACGGTCGATCTGCCAGGCCAGCAGGATTTCGTACCACTTGCGGGACAGCGTCTTTTCGCGCGACAGGTAGAAATTGCGCGCCACCTGCATCGTGATGGTGGACGCGCCCTGCGAATAGCCTTCGCCGATATTGGCGAGCGCCGCGCGGATCAGGCCCGAGAAGTCCACCCCGACGTGCGAGTAGAACTGGTCGTCCTCGGCCGCGAGCAGCGCTTCGGTCATGCGCTTCGGCATGCGTTCGATGGGGATGAACTCCCGGTGCTCGGTACCGAATTCACCGATCAGCGTGTTGTCGCTGGTAAAGATGCGCAGCGGCACGTCGGGCCGGTAATCGCGCAGGGCATCGATCGAAGGGAGCTGCCGCAGGCTGACCACCGCAGCAAAGCCGGCGAGCAGCACGCCAGCGGCCGCCAGCCCCGCAACGGCGGTAGCGGCCCAGATTGCGATTTTTTTCATGGCCGCGATTCTACCGCGCCGCGGCAAGCGGCAACGGTTCGCCGGCCTCCGTGTGGTCCGCGGGGGGCGCGGCGGCCGTTCTGGCGGGTGCATGAGCGGGCACCTGGCGCGCAAATGCGCACAGGGCGAGCCACGTTGCCTCGTGCTCGACGATCGTAAAGTGATCGGTACCGGGGATGGTCTGCAGCGCCACGGGGCCCGGCCACGCGGCGATCAGCCGCTCCGAGCACTCGTGCGGCACCACGGCATCGGACTCCGCCAGCAGTACCTTGGTGCTCTGGACCACCTTCTTGCAATGCGAAATCGAGTCGAAATGGTGGCGCATCAACTGCCGCAGCGGGACCAGCGGGAAGCGTTTTCGCACGATTTCGAGCAGCGAATCGTAGGGCGTGATCAGCTGCAGGCTCTCGAAATCCTGCAGATCCGCAAGCTGGATTGCCACGCCGGTGCCCAGCGAGCGGCCAACCACGTGCACGCGCACGCCGGGGTGCGCCCGGCGGATATGCAGCAGAAACTGGCTGGCGTCCGCCACGGCAGAGGCTTCCGACGGCATGCCATCCGAATGGCCAAGGCCGCGATAGTCGAAGGTGGCGAAGCCCATGCCGGCCGGCAGCCATTTGACGTACTGGAGCGTGTCCAGCACGTCCTCGCCACGGCCGGGCAGGTAGAACAGCAGGTCTTCCACGCCGTCGTCGCCCGCGTGATAGAGGTAGCCGCGCACCATGCCGCCGGGCACCGTGTGCGAATAGGCAATGATGCCTTCGGGCAAATCGCGCGGCGGGCGGCGCCGCGCATCGAACAGCAGGCGTTCCTGATTGACCGCGAGGTAAGTCCAGTAACAGGCGAAACCGCCCGCCGTGACGAGCGTGGTGGCGAGGGTCCGCCGGATCAGTGTTGACATGAGGCTCGATGACATGAAGCCCGATTTCTGTGATGGATGCATTCAGACAGCGAGGGGTTGACGCAAGTTCGCGCGCAAGTTCTTGTACGATACGCGCTTCGGAGCATTACACGGCCAGTGGAGGCCAGCCATGGATGAACAGAAGCGCGCCGAGGAGGCGCAGGCAATGGAGCGCGTGGTCAATGCCACGCGTCAGGTGCAGGTCGCCTTTACCGCCTTGCAGAGTCAGTATCCGCCAGCGGGCGAAGGCAAGCCATCGAAGATGGCATTGCAAACGTTCGATGCCGCACTACAGGCGCTGGAAGACGCGCAGGCAACGTTCGACGAGATGCTCAACGATCTGCTGGATGGCAACCGCTGACCGCCAGTTCTGACCGCGCCGGTCAGTTTGGCGGATAGCTCGCGACCTCGATCAGGTTGCCGTCGAGGTCGCGGCAGTAGACCGAGTTGAGGGTGCCGAGGGCGCCGCTGCGCTGCGCCGGGCCGGCTTCCACTGGTACTTCATGCGCGAGGAAATGCGCGACCACTTCATTTGGCGGCATCCGCGTGATGAAGCACAGGTCGTCGCTGCCCGACGTCGGGTGGATGCCTGTGAACCACGCCACCGTATCTTCGGTGATCGGGCGCAGATTGATCTTCTGCTGGCCGAACTTCACCGCCACACGCGGGCCCGTGCGCGACGGGAAGTCTTCGCGCTGCATGCCAAGCACGCGCTGATACCACGCGGCGCTGGTTTCCACGTCCTTCACGTTGAGGACGATGTGGTCGATGCGATCGATCGCAAGGGTCATGCGGGGCCTCCGGCTGGTTCGGGTTCGGGCACTACTCTACTCTCCACCATGGCCTCGAACAACCTTGCGTACTGCGACTGCCGCGGCCACAGGAAGCCGAGCTGGCGGACTGGGCGGCCTTCCGGCAGGGGCAGGATGGCGACGGTGTCCGGCATCAGCGCCGGCTGGTAGCAGTCGGGCACCAGCGACACGCCCAGGCCCATGCTCACCAGCAGCAGGATGCCGTCGGGGGAGTCCAGCTCGAAACGTTCCTGTGGCTGCAGTCCGCGTTCCTGCAGGTATTGCTCGCCCAGCAGGCCGCCCCATGTGCGGCGGTCGTAGCGGATCATTGGCTGCTCCGCCAGCAGCGTGTCTGGGTCCTGATCAGCGAGGTGCGAGGGGGCCAGCAGCACCAGCGGTTCGGTACGCACGGTGTGCCAGACGTAGGCCTTGGGCAGCTTGAACGGGGGTTCCACCAGCAGCGCGGCATCGACCTTGCCTGTCACTACCTGGTGATACAGGTCGTGCGAGGTGCCGATTTCCATCGTGGCGTCCAGGCGCGGGTGGCGCAGCGCGATGTAGCGCAGCAGATCGGGCATGACGTTGGTCAGCGCGGTGCGGATGGTGCCGATGCGCAGGCCGCCGGGGAAGCCCTCGGTGGATACCGCCATTTCGAGTTCGCGGACATCGCGCTGGAAGCGCCGGGCGCGGGCCAATAGCCGTGCGCCGGCTTCCGTGAGCCGCACGAAGCGGCCCGAGCGCGTGACCAGCGGGGCGCCAAGCTCGCGTTCGAGGGTGCGCAGGCGCTGCGACAGCGCGGTGGGCGTGATGTTGATGCGCCGCGCGGCCTCGGCCATCGAGCCGCACTCGGCGACCATGACGAATGTGTCTATGAAGCGTGTGTCCATATTAAAGGCGTGCCCTCTCCCCCGGCCCCTCTCCCCGAGGGAGAGGGGAGACAACAATTGGTTATTTAACTTTCACCCTCTCCCCCGGCCCCTCTCCCTGAGGGAGAGGGGAGCAAACCGGCGCGGGCCTCGCCTCCCCGAAGCGAGAGGAGACCGGCGCGGCCCCGCCTCTGAGGCGAGAGGAGGCCGGCGCGGTCTCGCCCGGCGCGGTGACAATCCACAAAAAATAGATTCTGAACGCGAGAAAACCCAATTGTCTTAGAGTTTTGAGATGCCCACAATGGCTCCGCAGACTAATAAGGAGGAGACAACCCCATGGATCTCGGGATCAATGGCAAGACCGCGCTCGTGCTGGGCGCGGGCGGTGGCCTGGGCGGGGCGATTGCGCGGACGCTGGCCCGCGAGGGCGTCAAGGTAGCGGTGGCGGATATCAACGCGGAGGCGCTCGGCCCCGTGGTGGCCGACATCGAGGCCGCCGGTGGCAAGGCGCTCGCGCTGCAATGGGACCTCGCCGACCTCGGCGTGATCGAGCCCCGCGTGGCGGCGATCGAAGCCGCGCTGGGTCCGGTGGATATCCTCGTGAACAACACCGGCGGCCCACCGCCGACACCGGTTTTCGGCCAGGACGCCGCCGTGTGGCAGAAATGGTTCCAGGCCATGGTGCTGTCGGTGATCTCGATTACCGATCGCGTACTGCCCGGCATGCGCACCCGCAAATTCGGCCGCGTGATTACCAGCACGTCGTCGGGGGTAATCGCACCGATCCCCAACCTTGGCCTGTCCAACGCGCTGCGTACCTCGCTGGTGGGCTGGTCCAAGACACTCGCGGGCGAAGTCGGCCGCGATGGCGTCACGAGTAACATCGTGCTGCCCGGCCGCGTTGCCACGCCGCGTATCCAGTTTCTCGACGAGCAGAAGGCCGGCCGCGAAAGCCGCGCGGTGGAAGACGTCCGCGCGCAGAGCATGGCGTCCATCGCGGTGGGCCGCTACGGCGAGCCGCAGGAGTACGCCGATGTGGTGGCCTTCCTGGCCAGCGCGCGCGCCGCGTACGTGACCGGTTCGGTCGTGCGCGTCGATGGCGGCCTGATCGCCAGTATCTGATCTCTAACTTCATTCCGAGGCCTATCCATGTCCGTTGAATCCCTGCCGCTCGACGCACGCACGATCGAGGTGCTGTCCAAGATCACTACCGCCACGCTGACCACGGTGCTGCTCAAGAAGGGCCTGCGCAATGTCTGGCTGCGCGGCGCCATGCCGCTGCACGCCGACAGCCCGCGTCTGGTGGGCCGCGCGTTCACGCTGCGTTTTGTGCCGGCACGCGAGGACCTGGCCACGCCCGCATCGTGGTCGTCGCCGATCTCCACGCGCGCCGCCATCGAAGACATGCCCGCCGGCTGCATCGCGGTGGTCGATGCGATGGGCGTCAAGGACGCCGGCATCTTCGGCGACATCCTGTGCGCGCGCATGGGCAAGCGCGGGGTGACCGCGCTGGTGACCGACGGTGTGGTGCGCGATGTGGACGGCGTGCGCGGTACGGGCCTGCCGGTGTGGAGCAGCGGTGCCGCGGCGCCGCCGTCGGTAGCCGGTCTGACCTTCGTCGCGTGGCAGCAGCCGATCGGTTGCGGCGGCGTGGCCGTGTTCCCGAACGACGTGATCGTGCTCGACAACGACGGCGCGGTGCTGATTCCGGCCGACATCCTCGAGGAAGTCGTGGCGGAAGCCGAAGAACAGGAGCGTGTCGAGGGCTGGATCATGCAGCAGGTGGAAGCCGGCGAGAAGCTGCCGGGCCTGTATCCGCCCAACGAAGAGAACAAGAAGCGCTATCAGGCCTGGCGCGCGCAGCAGAAGATTTAACGCTGCAAGGGTGGTCAGCCGGCACCGGTGCGTGCCGGCCGCAGGACAACGCGTGTCGCGCGCGTTGAGGAGAGAGTCGCGTCGGACGCGGCTCTCTCCACAATGCTTAACAAGCGTTGAGGGGAGCGCCGCGCCCGACGCGGTCGCCCCAGAACAATAATCAAGGGGACAGACATGACGTACCTTCACGGGGCAAATTCCGCTCGCCGTCGCTTTATTTCCGCATCGCTGTGCACCGGGCTGATGGTTGCCATCGGCGGCGCCCATGCGGCCACCGACTATCCGACCAAGCCGGCCACGCTGCTGGTGGGCTTCTCGGCGGGCGGCGCGGTGGATCAGGTAGCACGGCTGGTGGGGCAGGGGCTCGGCAAGGACCTGGGCCAGTCGTTCGTGATCGAGAACCGCGCCGGTGCCACCGGCACCATCGCGGCGGAAGCCGTGGCACGCGCCAAGCCGGATGGCTACACGCTGCTGCTGGGCACGCAATCGACGATGGTGGTGGCGCCGGGCATGTATCCGAAGCTGCGTTTCAACCCGGTGAAGGATTTCGTGCCGGTCTCGCTGGTGGCCTCGGTGCCGCTGGTGCTGGTCGTGCATCCGTCGCTGCCGCTGCATACGGTGCAGGACGTCATCAAGTACGCGCGTGAGAAGAATGGCGCGCTCAACTACGCGTCGTCGGGCCCCGGCGGTCCGCAACACGTGGCGGCCGAACTGTTCTCGACCATGGCCGGCGTGCAGATGGTGCATGTGCCGTACAAGGGCGAGGCCAACGCGATTGCCGATGTGCTCGGCAATCAGGTGCCACTGATGTTCAGCAACCTGCCGACGCTGCTGCCTTACATCCGTAGCGGCAAGCTACGCGCGATCGCGGTATCGAGCCTCGAGCGCGCGCCGAGCGCACCGAACATCCCGACGGTCTCGGAGTCCGGCCTCAAGGGTTTCGAGGCGCTGACGTGGTTCGGCCTGTACGCACCGGCCGGCACGCCCGCCGATATCGTGCAGAAGCTCGAGCATGGTGTGAAGGTGGTGGCGGCTGACCCTGACACGCGCGCCAAGATGACCGCGCAGGGCATGAAGGTGGAAGCGTCGGATAGCGCCAGCTTCAAGCAGTACATGGCGTCCGAAAGCGTCAAGTGGGGCGACCTCGTGCGCAAGTCGGGCATCAAGCCGGAATAAGCCACGATGCTGTGTCTCGATGACTTCGAGGTGGCCGCGCGGCGCCGCCTGCCCGCGCCGGTGTTTGGCTATATCGCCGGCGCGGCGGAGCGCTACCGGTCATTTCAGGGCAATCGTGATGCCTTTGACGACGTAGGTCTGATCACGCGCGTGCTGGTGGATGTTTCGCGCCGGTCCACGGCCACGTCGCTGTTCGGGCGCACCTATGCGTCGCCATTCGGCATCGCGCCGATGGGCCTTGCGGCCTTGTCGGCGTACCGTGGCGATATCGTGCTGGCGCAGGCTGCCGCGCAAGAGAACGTGCCGATGATCATGAGCGGCTCGTCGTTGATTCCGCTCGAGCAGGTGGTGCGGGTCAATCCCGATGCGTGGTTTCAGGCGTATCTGCCTGGCGACGAGCCCAGCATCATCGCGCTGATCGAGCGCGTGCGCGCGGCGAACTACGGCACGCTGGTGATCACGGTCGATACGCCGGTGCCGCCCAATCGCGAGAACTATGCGCGTGCGGGATTCTCGGCACCGCTGCGGCCGAGCGCGCGGCTGGCGTGGGAAGGCATCACGCATCCGCGCTGGTTGTTCGGTACGTTTCTGAAGACCATGCTGCGCCATGGCATGCCGCATTTCGAGAACAACTACGCCACGCGTGGTGCGCCGATCCTGTCGCCCAATGTGCAGCGCGATTTTTCGGATCGCGGTCATCTGGACTGGCGCCACTTCACGCTGATTCGCAAGCTGTGGCCCGGCACGCTCGTGATCAAGGGCATTCTCGATGCGCGCGATGCGAGGATCGCCGTCGACGCGGGCGCGGACGGCATTATCGTGTCCAATCACGGTGGGCGTCAGCTCGATGGCGCGGTGGCGCCGCTGCGTGTACTGCCGCAGGTGGTGCGCGCGTGTCCGACCGTGCCGGTGATGCTCGATAGCGGCGTGCGGCGCGGCAGCGACGTGCTCAAGGCACTCGCGCTCGGTGCGAAGTTCGTGTTTGTCGGTCGGCCGTTTTGTTATGCGGCGGCGGTGCAGGGCTTGCCCGGGGTGCGCAAGGCGATCGAGCTAATGCAGCAGGAGGTGTCGCGCAATATGGCGATGCTGGGTGTGACGTCGGTGGGGGATATCGACGAAAGCTATCTGTGGATGCCACCGACGCGTTTGTCGGGCCTCAGCGCGGCTGGAACACGATGATCGCCATGCCAGCGACCGCTACGGCCACGCCGGCGATATCCCACGGGCTTGGCCGTACGCCGTCGACGGCCCAGAGCCAGCAGATCGCCACCGCGATATAGACGCCGCCGTACGCGGCATATACCCGTCCCGAAGCATCGGGATGCAGCGTCAGCAGCCACGCGAAAACCGCGAGCGATGCGGCGCCAGGCACTAGCAGCCATGGGCTTGCGCCCTGACGCAACCACAGGTACGGCAGATAGCAGCCGAGGATCTCCGCGAGCGCGGTCAGCAGATACAGCGCTACGGTTTTCATGCGGCGTCGGGTGTGGTGTCTGCCTCGTGCGACGTCTCGGCTTCGGCGGCGGCAATTTTTCCGGTGCGCCGTTTGCGCGGGGCTGCCATGAGCCGTCCGCCCTTGTACGGGACATGGCCCGACGGCACCACTGCTGCCGCACTCTCGACGTGCATCTCCTGATCATCGAAGAACATATGCGCGCCGAACGCGTGCAACACCTGATCCTTGGCGAGGCCGCCGAGAAAGAACGCTTCGTCGATGGCCACGTTCCACGCGCGCAGCGTGTGGATGACGCGCGTATGCGCGGGACTGTTGCGCGCCGTGACGATGGCGATGCGCACTGGGCATTCACCGGGCGGGAAATGCTGCTGGATCTCGGCCAGCCGCAGCAGCAGCTTGGCGAACGGGCCCTCGGTCATGGCCTTGTGCCGATGGCGCTGTTCGTGGCGGATAAACGCGTCGAGCCCCTTCTGCTTGTAGATGCGTTCGGACTCGGTGGAGAACAGCACCGCGTCGCCATCGAACGCGATGCGAATCTGGCCGGCGGGCGCCTGGTAGTCGGGCGGCACATCGTAGAGCTGCGCCGCGGCCACGCCGCCGTCGATCGCGGCCTGCACATCGGCGGCATCGCGGGACAGGAACAGGTCTACCTTGAAGGCCTGCAGATAGCGGTCGATCGCCTCGCCGCCGGTGAACGCGGCGCGCGTGATATCGAGCTTGCTGGCCTCGATCGCATTGAATGCACGCAGCCCTGTGTCGGGTGAATTGCGCGAGATCACCACGACTTCGACGAGGCGACGCTCGGGGATCAATGCGTTGAGTTCGAGGAGCGCGCGCACCAGCGGGAACGCGGTGCCGTTGCGCAGCGGCTCGTCCTCGTGTTCGCGCTGGTAGGCGGTGTACGCGGCGACGCCTTCGCGCTGATAGATGCCGTTCTCGAGTTCGAGATCGAACAGCGCGCGCGAGGAAATGCCGATGACGAGTTTGTCGGTGAGATCGTAGGCCATGCGGAAGTATATGCGAGTGCCCTACGCCACCACCTTGCGGAGCGCCGCCACCAGCGCCGATACCACCTCGTTCTGCTCCGCCTGGCGGCGCCACATGATGCCTACCGGCGGCAAGTCCCAGCTCAGGGTGTACGGCAGCACCGCCGCGCCGCCGCCGTCGACGAGTTCGGCGGCTACCGATTTTGGCACCATGGTGATGGCGGCAGGCTGGCTGCGGAGCAGGGTGGCGGTGGTTTTGATCGAGTAGGTTTCGACGGTCGGCAGCGGTGGCGCCACGCCGGCGGTGGCGAACATCGTATTGATCGTGCGGCGTACCGGCGTGTGCGGCGGCGGCAGGATCCAGTCGAGTTCCGCCAGCCGATGCCAGTCGAGAGTGCCACGCGCGAGCCGTTCCGCCGCGCGCGCCGGTACCACGAGCACCGGCTCCTCCCGATAGAGCGGAGCCTGCACGATGTCCTCGCCGGGCACATAGAACGACCGCACGATCACGCAATCGAGTTCATGCAGCCGCAGCGCATTGACGAGCTCGTCGGTGGTGCCCTCGCGCACCAGCACCGAGAGCCGCGGCTGCTGGTCGAGCCCGTACGCGCACGCGGCGTCGAGCACCGGTCGCGATACATACGGAATCACACCCAGACGCAGGCGCCCGCGCAGGCCGGCCTCGATCGCCGTGAGTTCGCGCCCGAGCGCCTCCGCTTCCGCGAGCGCCACGCGCGCATGGGCCAATACGGCCGTACCGGTAGCGGTGGGCTCCAGGCCGCGCCGCGTGCGCTCGAACAGCGGGGTCATGAAGATATCCTCGATCTCGCGCAGCGCCTTGGTCACCGCGGGCTGCGACAGATCGAGCTCGGCCGCGACACGTGACACCGAGCGCTGGCGCTCCAGCGCGAGCAGCAACGGCAGATGGCGCAACCGCAGTCGCGACACCACGTTGTGCAGCAGCTGGTCGGAAGCACTGGGGCGAGCGGGGCGCGGGGGGCGAGCCGGCATGGCCGCGACGGGCGGGGGAGAAGAAGCGGGCGGCATATGAGAGTCAGGCGGCCTGAAACCGCGCAGCTTGGTATGGGTAACCGAATGGTATAACCGAATGGTAATACCACAATAATGAAATCGCGCAAGCCGGTTATTCGCTAGTCATATACTGCGCAGCAATCCCACGGAATTTTCACGTCCATGTTCACTACCCGTCCGGAAATCGTCGGCACCTTCGGTGTGGCCGCCTCCACGCACTGGCTGGCTACGCAGACCGCCATGGGCGTGCTCGAGCGCGGCGGCAATGCGTTCGATGCCGCGGTCGCCGCCGGCTTTGTGCTGCAGGTCGTGGAGCCGCATCTGAACGGCCCGGGCGGCGAAGTGCCGATCCTGTTCTGGAGCGAGCGCGAGCGCGCGGTGCGCTCGGTCTGCGGGCAGGGCCCCGCGCCCGCGCTGGCCGATCCCGCCGCGATGCGCGCCATGGGTCTTGAAATGATGCCCGGCATCGGCCTGATGCCAGCCACCGTGCCCGGCGCGTTCGGCGCATGGCTGACGATGCTGCGCGATCACGGCACGTGGTCGGTCGCCGAGGTGCTGGCACCCGTCATCGGCTACGCGCGCAACGGTTTCCCGCTGGTGCCGCGCATCTCGCAGGCGATTCTCGCGGTGCAGTCGCTGTTCCGCGACGAGTGGCACAGCTCGGCCGAGACGTGGCTGCCCGACGGCAAGGTGCCGCGCCCCGGTAGCCTCCATACGCTGCCGGTGCTGGCCGATACGTACACACGCATCGTCGAGACCGCGATGGGCGCGGCCGACACGCGCGAAGCGCAGATCGACGCGGCCATGGACTGTTGGTACCGGGGCTTTGTCGCGAAGGAAATCGACGCCTACTGCCGCACCACGCCAGTGCGCGACACCACCGGCGAGCGCCACACGGGTCTGCTGCGCTACGACGACATGGCCAACTGGGCGCCGACGGTGGAAGCGCCCGCGACCATGGACTTCGGTCGCTACACGGTTGCCAAGTGCGATATCTGGAGTCAGGGCCCGGCCTTCCTGCAACAGCTCGGCATCCTGCGCCACGCCGGACTGGAAGCACATGCGCCGACCTCGATCGAATTCGTGCATCGCGTGGCCGAAGCGGCCAAGCTCGCGATGGCGGATCGCCTGGCCTGGTATGGCGACCCCGATTTCGTGCCTTCGCAACTGTCCGCGCTGCTCGACCCCGCGTATCTGGCCTTCCGCGCGGCGCGCATCGGCAACAACGCCGCCACCGCGATCGATGCCGGCACGCTGCTCAATGGCATGGCGCCGCGACTGCCGGACCTGGGCGTGGCCGAGCGCACGCTCGCCAGTGCCGACGTGCGCTTCGGCATTGGCGAACCTACCTTTGCCTCGCTGCCCCCCGTCAGCGAATGGGCCGAGCGCGAACTGTTCGTTGGCGATACCTGCCATATCGACGTGATCGACCGCCACGGCAATATGGTCGCGGCCACGCCGTCGGGCGGCTGGCTGTCGTCGAGCCCGACCATCCCGTCGCTGGGCTTCGCGCTCAATACGCGCCTGCAGATGACGTGGCTGGAGCCGGGTTTGCCGAACTCGCTCGCGCCGGGCAAACGGCCGTGCACCACGCTGTCGCCGTCGCTCGCGCTGCGCGATGGCGAGCCGTACATGGTGTTTGGCACGCCGGGTGGCGATCAGCAGGATCAATGGTCGCTGGCATTCTTCCTGCGGCACGCGGTTCACGGCATGAACCTGCAGGAAGCGATCGATGCGCCAGCCTGGCACATCGACCATTTCCCGGGCTCGTTCTGGCCGCGCCAGACCGTGTTGAACCGCTTGAGCGTGGAAGGTCGGCTGCCGGCGGACACGATTGCCGGGCTGCGCGCGCGCGGACACGACGTGCGCGTCGGCGACGACTGGTCCGAAGGCCGCATGTCGGCCGCCACACGCGAGCGCGACAGCCGCGGACGATTGGTGCTGCGCGCGGGAGCCAACGCGCGCGGTATGCAGGGCTACGCGGTGGGCCGTTGAGCCGGCCGCATACGAAACCTATAACGAAAACAAGAGACAACTCAGACAAAACCCGCGGCGCGCACGAGCTTGCCGCAACACGACAGGGAGTTGAAACATGACGTCCGTAATCAAGAGCCTGCTGCGCGGTATGGCCGCGCTGGCACTGTGCATGGCCACCGCCGCGGGCGCGGCCGATGCGTATCCGACCAAGCCGATCACGCTGATCGTGCCCTGGGCAGCGGGTGGTTCCACCGACATCCTCGCGCGCGTGCTGTCCGAACACCTGACCAAGCAGCTGGGCCAGCCGGTGATCGTCGATAACCGCCCAGGTGCCTCGGGCAATATCGGTTCGGCCTTCGTCGCGCGCGCGCAGCCGGACGGCTACACGCTCCTGATCGGTTCGATGAGCACGCACGCGATGAATCCCGCGCTGATGCCGAAGATGCCGTTCAAGGGCGTGGAAGACTTCACGCCGCTGGGTCTGGTGGCCTACGTGACCAACACGATGGTGGTGCATCCGTCGGTGCCGGCCAACAACGTGAAGGAACTGATCGCCTACGCCAAGGCGCACCCGGGCAAGCTCGCGTACGCGACGGCTGGTTCGGGTTCGACCAATCACCTGAGCGCGGTGCTGTTCGCCAAGATGGCGGGCATCGACATGCTGCACGTGCCGTACAAGGGCGGTGCCCCGGCGGTGGTGGATCTGGTCGCGGGCCAGACCCAACTGCTGTTCTCGGCCGGCACGCAGACGCTGCCGCACGTGAACGCTGGCAAGCTGCGCCTGCTCGCGGTAACCGAGGCCAAGCGCTCGCCGCTGCTGCCGAATGTGCCGACCGTCGCCGAGACGCTGCCCGGCTATGAGCTGTCGGTCTGGTACGGTGCCTTCGGCCCCAAGGGCATGCCCGCGGATCTGGTCAAGCGCCTCAATGCCGAGATCAACAAGGTGATGACGCTGCCGGAAGTGAAGGCGCAGATGGAAAAGATTGGCGTGGAGACGGCGACGTCGACGCCGCAGGAGTTCGGCAAGATCCTGCGCCGCGATGCGGACCGCTACGGCAAGCTGATCCGCGAACTGGGGATTCAGGCGGAATGACGAATGCGCGCGCGAATCCGGCATTCGGTGCGGGCGGCGAGGGTAAGGATTTCGACGACCTCGCGCTGCTGGCCGTCGCGGAGGTCGAGCGCCTGTGCGACGCGCTGCGCGGTGCCGAAGCGCCAGCCGATGTGTTCGACGCCGTCGGCGGCGCCACGCTCGGGCTGCTCGGGCCCGGCCTGCTGACGATCAACGCCTGGCATGCGGACACTGCCACGATCGAACGGCTGTGGTCGTCGGACACGGTGGCATATCCGGTCGGCGGCACCAAGACCAAGGGCGATACGCCGTGGACGCGGCAGTTGCTGCAGCGCGGCGAAGTGTTTGTGGGCGAGGGCGACGAGGCGCTGTCGGCGGTATTCGACGACATTGCCCTGATTCGCGACCTGGGTCTGCGCGGCGTGGTCAACGTGCCGCTGTGCCACGCGGGACGCGTGATTGGCACCTTCAATTACCTGGCCGGCGGCGACGGGTGGAGCCCGGCTCAGGTGGCCGCGCTTCGGTTGCTCGGACAGCTCGCGTTGCCGGGGGTGCTTGGCTTGCGTACAAGGCAGCAGCGATAGTCCTCGCCAACTTAGGCGAGCGATTGCCCCTAAAAAAGGCGGTCATGCGCAAACGCGCGGGCCGCCTTTTTTGTTTTTTGCGCGATATCCGCGGATTGCGCCACTGTGGCGCGAATGCAAAAGATCACTATTCGACGGTCATTTCTGACAAAATCCGCAGCCGGGGACTAAAGCTATGACAAATCCCAGCCGTTAATACGCCGAGCCCGACTTTACACGGGGGATTTGCGCAAAGGCGGCACGGTGTAGTGGTTTGCCTCGTGCTGACGGGGCCTTTCCGAATGGGGGGAATAGGAATATGACGAAGTTGATCGGTCGACCGATGGCCGTATCGGGCTTTGCCGTGGCGATGTTGCTGGCGGCGGGGCAGACAGCATTCGCGCAAAGCGCGGACGCTCCGAACAAGGATCAGGCGCAGCAGCCGGTCGTGGTGGCCGTCGACGCGAGCAGCGCCGGCACCGCGCAGGAACTGCAGCAGCGCATCGGCGGCGGTACCGTCGCCGCGCTACGCAAGACCGCCAACGGCAGCTACGAGGCGCAACTGCTGTTCGATCGCCAGCTTGGCAAGTACTACATCGCGCTGATGCAGCAGGGCAATTACTGGCGCGTGATCCGCACCGGTGACGAGGTACGCGCCAACGCCAACTACGCGATGTTCGTGCGCCAGACCGAGCGGTTGTCGGACGTGGAGATGCAGCGCGCGCGCGTGGAAACGCAGAAGTCGCAGGTCGTGCAGAAGCTGGTGGCCGCACGCGAAGTCGAGCGCCGTCTCGAGGCCGATGTCGGCGTGGCGCAGGAACAGGCCAAGCTTGCAGCCGAGCGCGGCCAGGAAGAGCGCAGCCAGGTGCAGGACCTGCAGGCGCAGCAGGGCGCGGCGCAGGCCGAGCTCAGGGAAACCATGAGCCGTATCGCCCGCCTGCAGCAGCAGGAGAAGACCAGCGGCACGGTCACGCGTACGCGCTGATTCTCTCGCTGCGCTTCCCGCTTCTCTTCGCGCTTCTCGCAGCGGATGCAAACGCCGGACACTTGGGTCCGGCGTTTTGCTTTGATCGGTCAACGAATGAAGCAGGCCGGCACATGCTCGGTCAGCCAGTTGCCGTCGTCGTCCTGATAGAAGCGAAAGCCCTGATCATGCATGCGCAACGCATGCACTGTCAGCACCACCGCCTGCCCATAGCGCTGCCCCACCACCGCCGCCTTGTGCGGGTCCTGAGCAAGATGCACGTGACTGCGACAGCCGGGCAGTAAGCCCTCTGCGAGGATGGACGTGATAAAGCGGTTGGCCGTGCCGTGGAACAGCATGCTCGGCGGCATCGTGGGTTTCGGGTCGTCGGGTCTCATTGCGGTCCATAGGGAGGAATGACGGCGATGGTACAGACGCGCCACGAACGCAATTCAATCCAGATCAATTTCCGGTCATATTCGGGTCAGTAAATTGCTTTAACCGAATCGCCTCGTCATTTTCCCGTCTCGGCACCGCTGAAACAGTCGTTTATTTTCAGCGCGATGTAAATCTGTCCTGCGGTTCTTTCAATTCTGCGAAGAATATATTGGAGAGCGCTATGGT
This sequence comes from Cupriavidus pampae, assembly GCF_914271485.1. Classification (GTDB taxonomy): domain Bacteria; phylum Pseudomonadota; class Gammaproteobacteria; order Burkholderiales; family Burkholderiaceae; genus Cupriavidus; species Cupriavidus pampae. The sequence goes on along the minus strand of NZ_CAJZAG010000005.1, from coordinate 178,176 downwards.
TTCCGTCATCCGGCAGTTGTCGTGTCTCGTACTCGGTGCATGCGTGCTCTGGCTCTCCGCCTGTGGTGGTGGCGGCGGCGATAGTAATTCGGCGGGGAGTCCGGGCAACCCGGTCACCCCCGGTGCGCCGGGCACTGGCACGCTTGCGCTGACGGTATCCGGTCTGCCGACCGGTACGCTGGCCAATGTGTCGGTGACGGGCCCCGACGGTTTTGCTCGCGCCGTGACTGCCACGACGACATTGACCGGGCTGGCCGCCGGCACCTACACCATTGCCAGCGACAACGTCCTCAATGGCACCTCGCTCTATAGCGCCGCACAGCCGAGCCAGACCGCTAGCGTCGGCGGCGCGACGTCGCCTGCCGTGACGGTGACGTACGGCGCGCCGCAGACCTTTCGGCTCGCGCTGACCGCAGTGGCGAGCGGGCTCACGGCGCCGATCTTTCTGGCCGCGCCAGCCAACGATCCCCGGCTGTTCGTGGTCGAGCGCGCCGGGCGTATCCGCGTGATTCCCAACAGCACGCCACCCGCCACGCCGCTTGCCACGCCATTTCTCGACATCTCCGCGCTGACCACGACCGATGGCGAACGCGGCCTGCTGTCGATGGCATTCGACCCGGACTATGCAATCAACGGCCGGTTCTTCGTGTATTACACGGCGACCGATGGCGCGATTACCGTGGCGCGCTATCAGGTCTCGACCGGCAATCCCAACGTGGCGGCCGCAACCGGCACCGTACTGCTGTCGATTCCGCATCCGGGCGCCACCAACCATAATGGCGGTCAGCTTGCATTTGGCCCGGACGGCATGCTGTATCTGGCCACCGGTGATGGCGGCGGCGCGAACGATCCGGCTGGCAACGCGCAGAACACCGCGTCGTTGCTGGGCAAGGTCCTGCGCCTCGATGTGCGTGGCGGCAGCTATGCGATTCCGCCGGACAACCCGTTCGCTGGCGGGGCGGGCGGCCGCGCCGAGATCTGGGCCAGCGGCCTGCGCAATCCGTGGCGGTTCTCGTTCGATACCACCGGGCTGCTCTATATCGCGGATGTGGGCGAGGGCGCGCGCGAGGAGGTCAACGTGATGCCGGCGACCGCGGCCGGGCTCAACTACGGCTGGGATCGTACCGAAGGCACCACGTGCGTGGGGGCGGCAACCTGCGATACCACGGGGCTGACACCGCCCGCGTTCGAATATAGCCATGCCGGCGGCGGCTGCGCGATTCTGGGCGGTTACGTCTATCGGGGCAGTGCCGTGCCGGAGCTGCAGGGTCGGTATTTCTATACTGACCTGTGCACGGGCGGGTTGCAGAGCTTCGCCTATCGGGACGGTGTGGTGACCGAGTCGGTGGACTGGGCGTTGCCGATCCCGGGCACCGTGTTCTCGTTCGGCACCGATGCCGCGCGCGAACTCTATATCCTGAGCAATGGACAGGTGCTACGCGTGCAGCGCGGCACGTGACGCCGGGCTGCCATTACGCCGCGCTACGACTTTGGGATTGTTGACTTTTGACGTGCCGAAGCCAATTCTTCGATCACGCTTTTTCTGACAACACGTCGTAAAAGGGTGGTGAAAATGAGGCTCAAACTAGGGGCCGCGGCGCTGATCGCGGTGGGGGTGATGGCCATGGGCGTCGTCCATGCGCAGTCGGGGAGCGGTGCCGCCAAGCCCGCCCAGGCGCAAGGACAGGCAAAGCCAGTCAACAAGCAGCAGTTCAAGATCACCCGCGTGACACCCGCTTACTGGCGCGTGACCATCGACAATCCGCCGTTCAATATCTACGGACCGGATTCGATGCCGCAACTCAACGAGGTGATCACGCAGATCGAGAAGGATCCGAATCTCAAGGTGGTCGTATTCGACAGCGCGGTACCGGGATTCTTTCTGACGCACTACGACTTCAAGCCACCGCTCGAAGCCACCACGAGCATGCCGCCGGGGCCCACCGGCTTGCCGCCGTTGCCCGATATGCTGGTGCGCTTGTCCAAGGCACCGGTGGTGTCGATCGTATCGATTCGCGGGCGCGCGACGGGCGTCGGCAGCGAACTTTCACTGGCCTCCGATATGCGCTTCGCCAGTCGCGAGAAAGCCGTGCTGTCGCAGTTCGAGATCGGTGCGGGCTTCACGCCGGGTGGCGGGCCGATGGCGCGGCTACCACGGCTGATGGGGCGGGGACGGGCACTGGAGATCCTGCTGAGCGGCAACGACATCAATGGCGATATTGCCGAGCGCTACGGCTACGTCAATCGCTCGCTGCCCGACGCGCAACTGGACAAGTTCGTGGACACGCTCGCGCGCCGCATCTCGACCTTCGACAAGCAGACGCTCGGTGACATCAAGCAACTCGTCAACAATGCCAGCCTGCCGCCGGACAAGGACCTTGGCGCCGAGTGGGCGGCGTTTATCACGTCGGTGCAGCGGCCTGCGGCGCAGCACAATATTGGCAAGCTGATGGAGCTGGGGCTGCAGGAGAAGCCCGACGTCGAGATTCACCTCGACCGCTATACCGGGCTGGTCAATCAGCCGGACGGCAAGTAGTCCGCAGCGGCGTCACTCGGTCGTGCTGGCGTTCCAGAACGCCTGGGCGATCGCGGTGGATGCCGCCAGTTCGGCCACCATGCGATCGAGCACGTCACCATCTACCGACGTAGAGGCGAGCATGGCTTCGATCTGCACGTCCTGCTCCCCGAATGCTTCCACCTCGAGGTCGCGGGTAGGGTGACCGATGGCTTCGAGCGCGTCCTCGAGCAGGCGCATGGCTTCCTTTTGCCGCGCGCGCGAGGTAATCACGTGAATGGTGTGCGTGGCTTCGACATCGGGTGTGTCGAGCGGCTGCCGATTGATGCGATCGGCCACAGGACGCAGCAGCGTGTTCGCCGCAAGGATGAAGGCGCAGCCGACGGCTGCCTCGAGAATCAGGTCCGCACCGGCGCAGGCACCCACGGCCGCCGAGCACCATAACGTGGCCGCGGTATTGAGGCCGCGTACATTGCCTTCCTCGCGCATGATCACGCCCGCGCCCAGAAAGCCGATGCCCGACACGACGTACGCAATCACGCGTACCGCGCCGTCATGGCCCGCGATATGGTTGGCCAGATCAACGAAGATCGCCGCGCCGAGCGCGACCAGCACATTGGTGCGCAGGCCCGCGGTGCGTTGACGGTATTGGCGCTCGTACCCAATGACGGCGCCGAGTACGAATGCGGAGGCGAGGCTGATGGCGGTGTCGAGCAGCGACTGCGGATCGACGTTGTGGAAGGCTTCGAGCGACATGGGCGAGTGCGATACGGGCCGGAGTTGGCGCGATTGTGGCACAGGCGGTGGAGGCCCTCACCCCAGCCCCTCTCCCTGAGGGAGAGGGGGGAAACCAACTAGGCTTACTTGCCGCCCCACTTGTCCACATCGAGCACCGCCTGCGCAAACGCGGCCGGCGCTTCCTGCGCCAGGTTGTGCCCAACGCCGCCACCGATGTCGCGATGCTCGTACTTGCCCGTGTACTTGCTACGGTAAGCACTCGGTGCCGGGTGCGGCGCGCCGTTGGCATCGCCTTCCATCGTGATGGTCGGCACACCGATGGTCGGTCCCACGGCCAGGCGCTTCTCGATATCGTCGTACTTGGCCTCGCCCTCGGCCAGGCCCATGCGCCAGCGGTAGTTGTGGATCGTGATGGCCACGTGATCGCGATTGTCGAACGCGGCCGCGCTGCGGTCGAACGTCGCGTCATCGAACTTCCACTTCGGCGAGGCCAGTTGCCAGATCAGCTTGGCAAACTGATGCGTGTACTTTTCATAGCCCAGACGGCCACGCTCGGTGGCGAAGTAGAACTGGTACCACCATTGCAGTTCGGCTTCCGGCGGCAGCGGCTGCTTGCCCGCGGCCTGGCTGCCGATCAGGTAGCCGCTCACGGCAACGAGGCCACGGCAGCGCTCGGGCCACAGCGCGGCCAGGATGTCGGCGGTACGGCCGCCCCAGTCGTAACCCGCCACGACCGCGGTCTTGATCTTGAGCGCATCCAGCAGGGCGATCGCATCGACGGCCAGCGCCGCCGGTTCGCCATTGCGCGGCGTGTCGGCCGACAGGAACGTGGTCGTGCCAAAGCCGCGCAGGAACGGCATGATCACGCGATAGCCACGCGCGGCCAGCAGCGGGGCCACATCGGCAAAGCTGTAGATGTCGTACGGCCAGCCATGCAGCAGCAGCGCCACCGGACCATCGGCGGGACCGGCTTCGGCGTAGCCGACATTCAGGGCACCGGCCTGGATCTGCTTGATCGGACCCAGGGACGTATGCGTGCCGGGCGTGGTCGACGGGACCGGCGCGGCCTTCGGCAGGTTGCTCTGAGCGTGCGCGCTCTGCATCAGGCCCAGCTGCGCGGCGGCCAGCGACAGGGCCGCGGTACCCAGAAAGCCTCGGCGAGGCAGATCGATCTTGTCCGTCATGTTTTTCTCCAGTTGTGCCTGATGGGGTAGTGCCTCGGTGGGCGATCGCGTGAAACTGAAGTGGAGTCTGAGACCGCTTCGCAAGCGGCATGTGTCAAATCGAGGCCTATTTGTATCGCCGTGTATTAGCCGAATCGCCACACATATGACGATACACATGCCGCCGGAAGTCCGTCCGTGGGGCGGGCTGCGTGCTGACGGGCATGATGGGGGTATCATGGCGACCGTCGCGGCATGGACTGTTCATGCTGAATCAGAAGAAAATCATGGCAACGTCCTTCGCAGGCATCGACCCCAACGAACTCGAGACCGTCAGGCCGTATCTGCTGCGCTTTGCGCGCCTGCAATTGCGTGACGACACGCTGGCCGAGGACACGGTCTCGGAGACCATCCTGGCGGCGCTCGAGCATCCCGAGCGGTTTGCCGGGCAATCGGCGCTGCGGACCTACCTGGTTGGCATTCTCAAGCACAAGATCGTGGACCTCCTGCGCAGCGGCAAGCGCGAGGTGCGTATCGCGTTGTCCGCCAACGAGGATGGCGAGGCGCAATCCGATGACGATGCGTTCGACGCGCTGTTTACGCGCAATGGCCACTACCAGAACCCGCCTTCGGACTGGGGCGATCCGGACCGCACCTTCGAGCGGCGTGAATTCTTCGAGATATTGCAGATCTGCGTGGACAAGTTGCCCGCCAAGGCCGGTCGCATTTTCATGATGCGCGAGTGGCTCGAGCTCGAAACCGAAGAAATTTGTCAGGATTTGAAGATCAGTGCGACCAACGCATGGGTGCTGCTGTATCGCGCCCGCATGCGCCTGCGCGAATGCCTCGAACTGAATTGGTTCGGGCAGCGCGGCGCGTCACGTTGACAGGACTCCCATGCCAGATTCGCCCGATGACCCGCACGGCCACGATGAATCCCGCAAACGGCTGATGCCGAATTGCGAGGAGGTCCATCACCTGACCATGAAAGGCATGGACCAACCGCTCTCGTGGACGGAACGCGCGCGGGTGCGCATGCATCTGGTTATCTGCCACGCCTGCACGAACTTCAGTGGCCAGATGCGCCTGATGCGCGCGGCCATGCGCTCGCTCGGCCAGCAGGAGCCGAACGAGCGCAAGGACGATTGAGATCGGTTGAGCTCGATCGAGAGGGTCTAACGGGTCTAACGGGGGTCTACCGCCGGCGTCGCAGCCAGTCGAGGCTCAGCCGTCCGCCACCAGCCGTGAGCGGCACCAGCAACAGCATGCCCCAGTAGAGATGGCTCTGGATCGCGGCCGGGCACTCGAACGTCCACAGGTCGGGATACGAGATCACGGCCATCAGGTTCACGGCGAACAGGCCCAGCGCGGCCGGCCGCGAGAACAGACCCACGAACAGCAGCAGCGGAAACGCGAGCTCGCCAAACGTGCCGAACACCGCGGCGACGTCGGGCGGCAGCACCGGCACGTGATACTCGTCGTGGAACAGTGCCAGCGTCGAACCCCAGTCCATCAGCTTGAGCTTGCCTGAGGCAAAGAACTGCCAGCCGACGTACACGCGAATGCCGAGCAGCACCGCGGAAAGTCCCCAGTCGGCGAGCCATTGCTCGACACGTTCGCGCGTGCGCTGGAGGGTGCCCGGCAGCGGACGGTCGTTCGGCGCGAGCGGTGGTTGGGTCAGGGTGTTCATGTCGTGATCCTTGTTCAGGGCGCGCGGCGCAACATGCCGGCATGGAGCCAGCGCGGCAGTGCCTGCGCGGGGTCGAATTGCGGGTCGAGCGTGACCGCGTGCTGCAGCAACGCGCCAAGGTCCATCGGCGCGGATGCCAGCGAGGCCAGTGCCACGACTTCCGCGGCGGTAGCTGGCAGCACGTTCACACGCCAGTCGGGGCGGACGACGACGCCCGCACTGGCTTGCTGTGGATCGTCGGGCAGCGCCGGGCCATCGGGCTGATGCGCGCGCCAGATCGTCACGGCATCCCACGCCGATGTGAATGGTCGCGTGCAGCGCGTGAGCGTGACGCGCATGGCCGCGATGGCATCCGCCGGCAGTGCTGTCAGATCGGCGACGGTAAGCGGAGCCTCGTCGTCGGCGTAGTACGCCTCATGGCAGTGCCATTCGAGCCGCGCCACTTCGGGAACGTATGGATAAGGCGCCACCGGCTCGAACGTGCGCAGGAAGTCGGCAAACACGGCGCCATAGCGATGCAGATCCGGATCGCGCGACGGATGGGCGCGACGGTATGCGTCGCACAGCGCTTCAAAGAACTCGTCGCCGAGCAATGCGCGCACCACGGGATACGCATTGCTCAACACTGACAGCGCAGTGGCCTGCTGATTGCCGCGGTAGTACGCCATGCGGCCGCGCGTTGCGTCCTCGTCGCCCCGGAAAATCGACAGGCATGCCGCGGCGCCTGCGTCGTCGAGCGTGGGTGCCACCAGCGCCTGCGCAAAAACCTGCTGCAACGCATCATGCGATCGCATGGTCGGGCTCCCGTAATGCATGCCAGGCGTGATCGATCGCACGCCGGCGTTCCGCAAGCAACGTGTCTAGCGGCGGCACGTCGGTGTCCCATTCGATCAGCGTCGGGATCGGCACGCCGTGACCCGCGAGCTTGCGCAGCGCACTCTCATATAGCGCCCACACCGGTTCGGCCACCGCCGCGCCGTGATGGTCGATCAGCACACGTCCCGTCACGTCGTCGCCAGCGTCCAGATGCCCGGCCAGATGCATCTCGCCAATGGTGCCGGCGGGCAGGGCCGCCAGATCGTCCAGCGCGAGTTCGGCATCCTCGGCGTGGTTGAACTGGTTCACGTAGAGGTTGTTGATATCGAGCAGGATGCCGCAGCCGCTGCGCCGTGCCAGCGCGGCCAGAAATTCGGTCTCGCGCATTTGATCGTCGCGATAGCGCAGAAACGTGGATACGTTCTCGACCAGAATGCGCCGTCGCAGTCGCGACTGCATGCGGTCCACGCGGTCGGCCATCAGCGTGAGCGCATCCTCGGTCAGCGGCAACGGCAGCAGGTCGTTGAACTGGTGACGCGCCACGCGGTTCCAGCACAGGTGTTCGGAGACCAGCGCCGGTTCGACGCGTTCCACGAGCGCGGCAATGCGTTCGAGATGCGGGGCAAAGTGATCGTCGCCAGCGGAGCCCAGTCCGAGCCCCACGCCGTGCAGGCTCAGCGGGTAATCGGCGCGCAGGGTTTCCAGGACACGGAGATCCCGTCCCCCCGCGCCGAGATAGTTCTCGGTATGGACTTCGAACCAGTCAACACGATCGGCATCATGGCGCCGGGCCAGCACTTCCGCATAAAGGGAAGTGCGCAGCCCGATACCAAAGCCGAGATCGCCCTGCGGGGGAGAGGCTTTGGGGGTCATCTTGAGGCTCCGCCGGACAAGACGACTTACTTGGCGCTCAGCTTGCCACCCATCTGCGCGCACGTGCCCTTGGCCACGTACTTCCAATCCTTCGGATCCTTGTCAGCCTTCGACTGGCCAGCGCACGAGTGGCTGCCCGAGCTGCTGGCACAGTCGTTCTGCCCGGCCATGGAAACGCCGTAGCACTTCTCCTTGCCCGCATTGGCATCGGCGGCATGCGAGATACCAGCCGAGAACAGACCGACGAGCGCGGCGGCGACGAGAGCGGATTGCTTGTTCATGGTGAAGACTCCTTGGATACGTGTGGATGCCGCGCGGCCATCGAAGTGGGAGCCGTCGCGGCGACCGTCGGTGACGATCTGGACGGTAGTCGGAGCCTAGACCCACTTCCTTACACGTATCGGAGAACTTTTTTTGCGATGCGCACGATGGGCGCGTCGGGGCCCGCGTTTCAGATTCGCGTGGCCGCGTACACCAGCACCGCCGACAGCGACGTGGAAACCACGGCGATCAGCGCGCTTTGCCTGAAGCTTGCGCCGAGCGCGACGACAAAGCCGGCCGTGTACGCCACGAACATGGCGCCGACGCCCAGCAACGCAGGGATACCGTTGAGGCCGCCCGGGCGCGAGCCGGCGCTCATCACGGCCGTGATGGCGATGAACAGGAAGAACAGCGACAGCCCCACCGCCTTGAACGACTCGCCGAGCGTGGCCTCGTTGCCCGTGACCGCGCGCGCAATGCCTCTTACCACGAACGCTATGGCGATCAGCAGCACGGTGCCAGTCGCGAGGACGTTGATGGGGACGATGAACGCAGCGAATAACGCAATGACGATCAGCACGAGCGAGAGCAGCATGGTCGGGTATCGATGAAAGGTTGTTGTAAGGAGTGGAAGCGACCGCGACGGTATCACGGCGCGTTCCGGCCATGTCTCCCATCAAAGTGGGGTGTTGCATGTACCGCACGCCCGACTCTCGTTATCATCCAGACTCTTGCAGCCTTACGCCCATCACGTCATGCAACCAAGGATTGAAGCCATGCTCGAAATGCCAGACCGCTCGGCGCCCGGCATGATCGTGGATGCGCTGCGCAACGAGATCATCCAGGGGCAACTGAAGCCCGGCGAGCGCCTCAAGCAGGACGCCGTGGCCGCGCGTTTCGGCGTCAGCCAGACCGTGGCGCGCGAAGCATTCAAGGATCTGATCAGCGAGTGCTTTCTGGTCGCCGAGCCGCGACGCGGCGTCAGCGTGGCGCCGATGACGGCCGAGGAGGCCGAGGAAACCACCGCGCTGCGCAGCGTGATCGAGCCGCAGGCATTGTCGTGGGCGATCCCGCATATGACCGGCGCACAGCTGGATGCGGCCGAGAAGCTGCTGAAGGAGCTCGACCGCGCGCGCAAGGTGAATGACATCATCGCGCTCAACGCCCGCTTTCATCGCGCGCTCTATGCCGCTTCCGGCCGGACGCGCACGATCGCGCTGGTCGAGTCGCTACGCCTGAGCTTCGAGCGGTATCTGCGCTTTACGTGGGAATCCACCTCGCACCTCAATCAGTCGCAGCAGGAGCATCGCGAACTGCTGCAACTCTGCCGCGCGGGCGACGCCCAGCACGCGGCCGTACTACTGCGCGACCATATCGCGGCGACGGGCAGGGTGCTGGTCGATTGCCTGAAGGCCGCGGAGGCGGCTGGCACTCCTGAATAGCAGCACCGAAGCTATTAAAAGTTTCCCAATAGGGAAAATTTCCTGGCGGCTGCTGTCACAGGGCGTCGGCACCGCGATCGTGGTGCCAGTCCGCACATCTCTAGTGCTCTCCGCACTCAAATCGCGCTAATTTCCCGCTGAAATCCGCCTGCTCGAGTGACGTTTCGTCCCTTATGTTCCCGCTTTCCTATATTCCGCGCCGGGTGGCACGTCTCATGCGTATGGGAAACATCGGGAAACTTTTTGGGAAACCTAGGGGGAGTGCCACCGTGACCTATCCAGCAGCCATTTCGACGCCGGTCCAACCGGCCGTCGCCGACCAATCCAATCTCAGCCGTGTGCTGTTCGCCAGTTCAGTCGGCACCATCATCGAATGGTACGACTTCCTGATCTACGGCACCGCGGCCGCGCTGATCTTCAACAAGTTGTTCTTCCCCGCCGCGGACCCAATGTTGGGCACGCTGGCCGCGCTTGGTAGCGCGGCCGTGGGTTTTCTGGCGCGTCCATTTGGCGGTGCGGTGTTTGGCTTCATGGGCGATCGGCTCGGCCGCAAGTCGATGCTGCTGATGTCGCTGCTGCTGATGGGCTTTGGCACCTTTGCGATCGGCCTGCTGCCGACGTATCAGCAGATCGGCGTATGGGCGCCCGTGCTGCTGGTGCTGCTGCGTATCGTGCAGGGCATTGGCCTGGGTGGCGAGTGGGGTGGCGCGGCGCTGATGGTGCTCGAGCATTCGCCGAAGCATCGGCGCGGCCTGTACGGCAGCCTTGTGCAGGTTGGCTTTCCGCTCGGGTTGATTCTTTCCACGGCGGTGTTCTGGGCGGTGTCCTCGCTGCCCGAGGAAGCGTTGATGAGCTGGGGCTGGCGCGTGCCGTTCCTTGCCAGCATCGTGCTGGTCGGCCTTGGCAGCTTTGTGCGCATGCGCATCACGGAATCGCCGGTCTTTGAGGAGATGAAGGCGAAGAACGAGCTGGCGGCCAATCCGCTCAAGGAAGTGTTCACGCGCCATCGCAAGTCGTTCCTGGTGGCCATTGGCCTCAAGCTGTGCGAAGTCTCGTGGGTGTATCTGCTGACCGTGTTCCTGGTGGTCTATGCCACCACGAAGCTGGGCCTGCCCAAGAAGATGCTGCTCAACGCGATCTTCATTGCGGCAGTGATCGAGGTATTCATCATGCCGCTGTTCGGTCTGCTGGCCGACCGCATCGGCCGTCGCCCGCTGTTCTTTATCGGTACCGCCTTTACGATCCTCTTCGCCTACCCGCTGTTCTGGATGGTCGATACGCGCGATCCCACCTTGATCGTGACCGCGATCGCACTTGGGCTGATTCTGGGGCAGGGCATGATGTTCAGCATCGAGGCCACCTATTTCCCCGAGCTGTTCGGCGCGCGGGCGCGCTACACCGGCGCCTCGTTCGGCTTTCAGGTGGCCGCCGCGATCGGCGGTGGTCTGACGCCACTGTTTGCGACCGTGCTGGTGGAGAAGTTCGGCGGTACCGAAGGCGTCTCGATGCTGCTGATCGGCGTGGCCATCGTCACGCTGGTCGCGGCCCTGTTCGCCCGCGAGACGCGCGGTTCGTCGATTACACAGGCCTGAGCGATGACGAGTCCCGCGCGTGACAGCGCGCGCGGGCTGCGCTAGACTTAAGTTTCCCGGTGGGAAACTACGGGAAACATCACCCGCAACACCTTCAACACACAGAGACTCACAGCATGCCGCAACCAACCACCCTCCGTACCGATCGTGCGCCCGCCGCCGTGGGCCCTTACGCGCAGGGCGTGCGCCTGGGCGACCTGGTGTTCTGCTCGGGTCAACTGCCGATCGACCCCGTGACGGGCGAGATCGCCGCTGACGTCGAGGCGCAGACCCGCCAGTCGCTGGCCAACGTGGCCGCCGTGCTCGAAGCCGGCGGCGCCAGCCTGGCCACCGTCGTCAAGACCACGGTGTTCCTCAAGGACATGAACCAGTTCGCGCTGATGAACGCCGTTTATCAGCAGTTTTTCGGCACTAGCGTATCCGCGCGTTCGACCATCGAAGTGGCTCGCCTGCCGCGCGACGTACTGGTGGAAATCGAGGCAATCGCTGGCGTTTCGGCGCCGCAGGAGTAAGCCATGATCCAGTGGAGCGGTGGCCGTCTGCACCATATTCATATCGCGCCGTCGGCGTCGTACGAGATGGAAGAGCTCGAGCGCGCGGAACTGATCGCCGGCAAGGGCATCGTCGGTGACCGTTACTTTCTGGGCACCGGGACGTACTCGCCCAAGCCGGACGTCCGCGAGGTCACGTTGTTCGCGGCCGAGGTGCTGGACGCGCTCGCGCGCAACGATCCGCCGCTGCAGCAGGCGCCGCTGATCCTCAAGCCCGAAGAGCACCGGCGGAATCTGACCGTCTCCGGCGTGCCGCTCAACGATCTGGTCGGCAAGCGCTTCCGCGTCGGCAACGTGGTGCTTCAGGGCGGGCGGCTCAACTTCCCGTGCAAGTACCTGGAGGAACTGCTCGGCATGCCCCTCTATCTGCCGCTCTACAACCGTTCGGGCCTCAATTGCTCGATCGTCGAGGGGGGCTGGATCGAGAAGGGCGATCCGATCGAGCCGCTGGCCTGACCACGCATTCTTACCGCATCCCGCCTCATGTCTGCACGCATCATCATGAAACTCGTCGTTGACCAGATCATCGACGACACCGCGGACGTCCGCGTCATCACGTTCCGCCATCCGCGACGCCCCGAGTTGCCCGAGGCCGAGCCCGGCGCACACGTGGACGTTCATATCCCGGGCGGCAAGATCCGCCAGTATTCGCTGTGCAACGATCCAGCCGAGCGCGGCGTATATCGCATCGCGGTCAAGCGCGAGGCCGACGGCCGCGGCGGCTCGCGCTGGCTGCACGAACATCTGGCACCGGGCATGGAGATTCCGGTCACGGTGCCGCGCAACAACTTCGGGCTGGCGAGCGCGGCCGAGCGGCATGTGTTGATCGCAGGCGGCATCGGTATAACGCCGTTTGTCTCGATGGTCCGTCATCTGAGCGCCGCGCAGGGAGCGTTCACGCTGCACTACTGTGCGCGCACGGCGGCAGAGGCCCCGCTGCACGCGGAACTGGCGCAACTGTGTACGCCCACGCAACTGCGCACGTGGTTCAGCCGCGAAGCGGAAGGGCAGCGCTTTGACGCGCAGGCGCTGGCGACGCCCGAGCCGGGCACGCATCTCTATTGCTGCGGACCGGCCAGCCTGGTCGATGCGGTACGCGCGGCCACAGCCGCATGGCCGCCCGAGCAGGTGCACTTCGAAGTATTCGCGGCAACGCTGGACGAGAACTTCAAGCCAGAGCCGTTCGATATTCGCGTGGCGTCCACCGGCGAGACGATTCGCGTGCCAGCCGATGCGTCCGCGCTGACGGTGCTGCGCGAGCGCGGTTTTCCGCTGGCGTCGTCGTGCGAGATGGGCGTGTGCGGATCATGCGTGTGCGGCTACACCGACGGCGTCGTGATCCATCGCGACGCGTTCCTCGATGCCTCGCGCCGGCAGGAGAAGCTGGCGCTGTGCGTGTCCCGGGCGCGCGTCGGCGTGACGCTCGATTTGTAGCTCCATTCGTAGCTCGTTTATAGGACCGGGTGCCTGATTTTTGGCAGGACGCGCGCAAGGCGGTAAACTTGCGCGCAGATCAGGCAACTCGCACCGTACGCATGAAACCGAGCCGTATCTCTGGGAGCAAGAAGAAACCTTCGCCGGCGCGCGCCGCCACCAAGGCTTCCGCGTCGACCCGCGCCAGCAAGTCCGCCAGGCTGACCAAGGCCATCAAGTCCATCGAGCCCACCGAGAGCGCCGCCAACGAGCCATCGCAGGACGAGGCGAGCGGCTCCGCGCATGGCGCGCTCGGGCAACGGCTGCGCCGCCATCGGCTCGATGCGCGCATGACGCTGGCCGAGGTGGCCGAGCGATCGGGGTTCGGCAAGGCTTATCTGTCGCGCATCGAGAACGGCAAGAAGGTGCCGCCGATCGCCACGCTCGCACGTATCGCCGCCGTGCTTGGAGTCGAGCCCGGCGCGCTGCTGGCCGAAAGCGCGGGCCCTGGCACCGCCGTGCCGGCCTGGCGTGGGGTCAGTGTGGTCAAGCGTGACGATCACCGGCCCACGGTGCTGGGCGGTACCGCGTTCGGCTACAACTACCTGTCGGTCACCAACGCCGCGCATGGTCAGGCGCTGCAGGCGTTCCTGTTCAGCTTTCCCGAGGAAATCGACAAGTACGTGTTCTTCGAGCATGACGGGGAGGAGCTGATCCACGTGCTCGAGGGCAAGCTCGAGTGGCAGATCGGCATGGACAAGTACGTGCTGGAGCCCGGCGACACGATCCACTTCGACTCGCGCATCCCGCACCGCGGCCGCAGCCTGTCCGGCTCCACCAAGGCGCTGATGGTGATGTACGCGCCAAGCACAGACAAGGAAACCCTCGCCTAGCGAGGGCTTGGGCCTCGTTACAGCGCCAGATGGATCGGCTGACTGTTCGCGGCCGGCATCGCGCAGCAGATCAGCGCCTCGCCCTCCGGCACCGGAAACTCGGGTTGCTGCGCATAGGTGACCTCACCCTGCAGCACATGCGTGCGGCAGCTGCCGCAACTGCCGGCGCGGCAACTGAAGGGCGGAGACAGACCGCGGTCCTCCGCCAGCTCCAGCAGCGAACCAGCACCTGGATTCCAGCGTGCTTCCTTGACCGACTCGGTGAAGATGACCGGCACCGAGTCGGTTGCCACCGGCGCGAGCACGGGCGCATCGTCACGCACGATCGACGAGGTACCGAACGCTTCCGCATGAATGCGATCGTTCGGCACATTGAGCGCGCGCAGGCCGTCGTACAGCGACTGCATAAATGCCGCCGGCCCGCACAGGTAGAAATCGTAGTCGTCGAATGGCAGATGCGCGCGCAGCACGTCGATCGTGACGCGGCCGGACTCGTCGTAGTCCCTGCCAATCATCGCGCCCGAAGGATCGCTCAGCAGACGCACGATTTCCACCGCGCCATTGCCGCGTAGTGCCAGCGCATCGAGTTCCGCGCTGAACGCACGCTCGGCCAGCGAGCGTGCCGAATGGAAGAACCATGTCGGCCGCATACGCTGCTTGCGCGCGCCTTCATAGATCGTATGACGCAGCATCGCCAGCATCGGCGTGACGCCGATGCCCGCCGCCAGCAGCACCGCCGGCCGGCGCACGGTGGGATCGATCGTGAACGCGCCAGCGGGAGCGCGCGTCTCGATGATGTCGCCGACTTTCACATGATCGTGCAGATGGCGCGACACCTCGCCCTCGCGCTTGACGCTGATGCGGTAGTCCGCATCGGACGGGGCTACCGACAGCGTATAGGTGCGCATCACAGGCGCATCGTGGCCCGGCAACGTGACGCGGATCGGCAGATGTTGCCCGGCCTGATGCGGAATGCGTCCGGCGTCATCGGCCGGTGCCAGATAGAACGAGCGCACCACGCTGCTTTCATCGACGATGCGTGTGACGCGAAACGGCCGCCATTGGTCGGCTACGCTCGCGGCGCGCAGACGATCGGCCGCCTCATCCCAGTCGCCCGTCATCAGCGAGCTCGGTGCCTCGCCATCGGTCCTGGTGACCCAGCGCAGCGGCAGCGCGCGTTCGCGTCGCACGATCTGCTCGGGGAAAAAGCGCCACAGACGCTCGGCGCCCTGGAACGCGGCAATTTCGGGCGAGTCGACGATGACCTCGGTGCGGCCGTACATCTGCAGCAGTTCCCCGGTAGAGAAGTCCGCGAAGGTGACGCCGGCCACCGGGTTGAGCGTGAAGTTGCCAAGCGTGTTGAAGAACAGATTGCCGTTGAAATCCGGAATCGTGAGGCCGCCGTCGGCATCGAGACGAACGAAGCCAGGCTTGCCACCACGGTGCGAGACATCGACCTGACGCGGCTCGCCGTCGAGGTCGGCATAGGACGCGACAAACAACGCGCTGGCACTGGCGATCAATGCGCGGGCCCGCTCGTCGAGCGCTTCCAGGCGCTGCACGGGCGTGCTGGTATTGCTCCCGCCCGCCGCGTCGTCCACCGGCGTCAGAATGCGTTCATGAATGTAGCGCGGGCAATTGCCGAAGCTGTGCCCGACGTCGATATGCGCCCGGGCCGCACCGTCGAAGCGCAGCACACCGTTCATGCGGTTGCGCCGGCGCGTGGCCAGGTCGATACCCAGCAGGCCGATCGCATCGCCATCCTCGAACCCCGCATCGGCGGGGTCGGAGGCGTCGCGCACGATGGCGATATCGAGCACGCGCGGATCGGGCGAGCGCAGGAAACCCGGCGCGCCGGTACGCAGCGTCGCCCAGACGCGGCCATCGGGTGCCACCGAACCCAGCACGACGAACGGCAACTGCGCGAAGAACTCGCGATGCTGGTCCGGCATGTAGTCGCGCACCACGCGGCGGCCGACCTCATCCATTCTTGCCGCCACACCAACGCGGGTTTGCATTGCGACTTCGCCTGGATGCCAGGGGGCACGGGTAGTGAACATGGTTGGGTACCTTTTTGCGATGCGCGGGGGAGATTCAGGCGGCCAGACCGACCGGCGTCTGCTGGAACGGTACGAAGCCGGGCAGGGCTTCCACACGTTGCAGCCATTGACGCACGTTGGCGTAGTCCTTCAGATCGACAAAACCTTCCGGCGCGCGTGCCGTGTAGCTATACAGTGCCACGTCTGCGACGGTTGGGTGTTCGGCGGCAAACCACTTCCGGCCGGCCAGCGCGTCGTCCATGCGCTTGAGCACGACGTGGGCGCGGGCAATCACCTGCTTGCTGTCGAGCGGCGCGGCAAACACCGTGATCAGGCGTGCGGCGGCGGGGCCGAAGGCGATATCGCCGGCGGCAACCGATAGCCAGCGTTGTACGGCCGCGGCTTCAGCCGGGGTTTCGGGGAGCCAGTCGGTCTTGCCAAACTTCTTGCTGAGGTAGACCAGGATCGCGTTCGAGTCCGCCACCACCGTATCGCCGTCCACCAGCACGGGAACCTGGCCAAACGGGTTGATCTTCAGGAACTCGGGGGCCTTGTGGGCACCGGCGCCCAGATCGACGTCCACCAGATCGAACGGCTTGTCGATCAGCGAGAGGAACAGGCGGGCACGGTGCGAGTGGCCGGAGAGCGGGTGGTAGTAGAGTTTCATGAGCGTGTCCTAGGTTGTTGGTTTCGCACGTAATGTCGTGCTGGAAACCATCATAGGGCGGCTCAATCTCCAGAAAAACGGGCTATCGGAGAAGGGATTCTTCTTGAAATAAGAAGAATCGAGGTTATTGAGGGCGACTCGGCACTCAGTTCAGGGATTTATCCGCGCGCAGGCGGTCAATGGCCAGATCCAGGAATGCACGGACCTTCTGCATGGCGTGGCGGCCTTCCCGATGGATCACGTGGATCGGTATCTGGGGAGGCTCGTAGTCGGCCATCACCACGCGTAACTCGCCGGCCCAGAGTTCGGCCGCCACCTGATAGGACAGCACGCGCGCGAGGCCAAGGCCGGCCACGGCGGCCCGGATCGCGGAATCGTTCGTGGTGGTGGACAATCGCGGCCGAAAGCGCAGGGGCACGGACTCGCCCTTGACCATAAAGCGCCATTCGGGCGTGAGCGCGACGGCGGTGGTATGGATCAACGCGTGACTGGCCAGGTCTTCGGGCGTGCGCGGCGTGCCATGACGTTCGAGGTAGGACGGTGCCGCGCACACGACGCGGCGCACGCGGCCGACCTGCACCGCCTGCAGCGAGGAGCTCGACAGCTCGCCGATGCGGATGGCGACATCGACGCCCTCATCGACGAAGTTGACGTTGCGATCGAGCAGCAGGGTGCTGACGTCGACCTCGGGGTAGCGCTGCAGGTATTCGACGACGATTGGCATGACATGCCGCGCGCCGAACAGCGTGGGCGCGGTCACGACCAGATGCCCCCGCGGCGTGCCGTGCGTGCCGGCCGCCGAGAGTTCGGCTTCTTCGATCTCGCCAAGGATGCGGCGGCAGTTCTCGAAATACGCGGCGCCGGTGTCGGTGGGCCGCACCAGCCGCGTGGTACGCGTGAGCAGCCGCACGCCGAGGTGCGCCTCGAGCTCGGTGACGACGCGGCTGACCACCGACAGCGACACATCGAGCTTGCGCGCGGCCGCGGTGAACCCACCCGACTCGACCACCGCGACAAAGGTCCTCATGCCCTGCAGTCGATCCACGCGCGCTCCCGAGAATGGTTGATGGCACGCAGTATATCGGTTGAAGGCGCGGTTGAAGGCGCGGTTGAAGGCGCGACTGCGGGGCGTGGTTAGGCTGCCGCCTCCATCTTCATCGTCAGCGGCGTGCGCTGGCCCGGCGCGACGTAGGCGGCTTCCAGCAATGCCTGCGTGTACGCATGCTGCGGACGATCGAGGATGTCATCGACGCTGCCTTCCTCGACGATGCGGCCCTGATGCATGACCACGATACGATCGGCAACTTCGGACACCGCCGCCAGATTGTGCGACACGAAGAAGCACGCGAAGCCATGCGTGCGCTGCAACTCGCGGAACAGCGTCAGCACCTGCTTCTGGATTGTCATGTCGAGCGCGGACACCGGCTCGTCCGCCACCACCAGCGCGGGGTTGCGGATCAGCGCGCGCGCAATGGCTACGCGCTGGCGCTGCCCGCCCGACAGCGCGTGCGGAAAGCGCTCGGCCAGCCCATCGAGGCCAACTTCGGCCAGCATGCGATCCACCCGCAGGCGGCGTTCTCCGGCGGTCATCGGCTCCGCATGATTGAGCGGTTCCGACACGATCTCGCCAATGCGCTGGCGCGGATCGAGCGAGGAATACGGATCCTGGAACACCATCTGGCAGGCGAGTCGGAACTCGCGCTGCGATTGGCGCGTGCCACTGCCAACCGGATTGCCACGGAACTGCAGCGTGCCGCCGGCCAGCGGCAGCAGACCGATCATCGCGCGGCCGAGCGTGGTCTTGCCCGAACCCGAACCGCCCACCACCGCGACGACTTCACCGGGACGAATTGCCAGCGACACGCGATCGACCGCAAGCTTGTCCGTGCCGCGCGAGAACATGCGATGCGCGCCGGGGTAGGCCACAGATACATCGCGCGCCTCGATCACGGGCGGCAGGTCCGCGACCAGCGGACGTCCCACCGCGCGCTGCGGTAGCGCATCGATCAGGCTGCGCGTGTACGGCGACTTGGGCTCGCGCAGCACGGCATCCGCGCTGCCATATTCCACCTGATCGCCCCGGCGCAGTACCAGCACCGAGTCCGCGTAGTGCGCCACCAACTGCAGGTCGTGCGTGACCAGCAGCACGGCGGTGCCGCTGTTGCGCGTCAGATCGGCCATGATCTCCATGACCTCGCGCTGGCTCAGCGCGTCGAGCGCGGTGGTCGGCTCATCCGCAATCAGCAGTCGCGGCTTGAGTAGCATGACGGACGCAAGCATGATGCGCTGGCGCATGCCGCCCGAGAATGCATGCGGGAACGACGCCATGCAGCCCTCCGGATCGGCGATCTGCACGCGGCGCAGCATCTCGATGGCACGCTCGCGCGCCACCTTCGGCGAGAGCTTCTCGTGCAGCAGCAGCCCTTCGCACAGTTGCGCGCCCACGGTCATGGCCGGGTTCAGAGAGACCATCGGTTCCTGAAACACCATGCCCGCTACCTGACCGCGCAGCCCGCGCATCGCGCGATCGGACAGTACGGCCACGTCCTTGCCGTCGAGCATGATGGTGCCGCCGGTCTGTGCTACCTGTGCCGGCAGCAGCCGCATGATCGCGCGGCCCGCCATGGTCTTGCCGCTGCCCGACTCGCCGACCAGCGCGAGTACCTCACCGGGCGCCATCTCGAACGAGATCCCCTTCAGAATGGCGTTGCCGCGGGTGCTGTGCAGCGTCAGGTTGCGCACCGAAAGCAGCGGGGCGGCGGCCGACGCGGATGACGTGGGGTTAGCCATTGCGGTAGTCATGCCTGCTCCATGCGGGGGTCGAGCCAGTCGCGCAGTGCGTCGCCCAGCAGATTGATGCCCAGTAGCGTGAGGGCGATGCACAGGCCGGGCGCAATGCCGAGCCACGCTGCGGATTCGATATAGGGGCGGCCCGACGAGAGCATGTTGCCCCAGGTCGGCGCCGGCGGCGGCACGCCCAGGCCAAGGAAGCTCAGCGCGCTTTCCGCCAGCACCACCCAGCCGAACATCGACGTGCCGAGCACCATCAGCGGCGCGGCGCAGTTCGGCAGGATATGGCGCAGCATGGTGGTCAGTTCACTGTTGCCGATCACGCGCGAGGCTTCGACGAATTCCTTCTCGCGCAGCGACAGCACGGTGCCGCGCACCAGACGCACCACGGTCGGCGTATAGGCCAGGCCCAGTGCCAGCACGATGCCGTACTTGTTGGCACCCGTCACCACCATGATGCCGAGCGCGAGCAGGATGCCCGGAAATGCCAGCAACGCATCGTTGACCACCATCATCAGGCGATCGGTCCGGCCGCGGAAATAGCCGGCCACGAGGCCGAACAGCGTGCCCAGCAGCAGCGCCAGCACCACAGTGAGCGCTGCCACCAGCAGGCTGGCGCCGGCGCCGGCGATCAGGCGCGAGAGGATGTCGCGGCCGAATTCGTCGGTGCCGAGCCAGTGCAGATCGGTGGGCGGCTTCAGCCGCATGCGCAGATTGAGTTTGAGCGGATCGAACGGCGTCCACACCAGCGACATGAGCGCCATCGTGATCACGGTGCCGACGAGCGTGCCGCCGATGGCCGCATTGAGACGAAGTTTCATGAGGTTGCCACTCGCGGGTCGAAGAGGGGATAGAACAGGTCCACGACGAGGTTGACCACTACATAGATGATCGCGGTGAACAGCAGGCAGCCCTGCACCACCGGATAGTCGCGCGCAAAGATCGCATCGACCAGCAGCCGGCCGAGGCCCGGCAGCGTGAACACGGTTTCCAGTACCGCGATACCGCCCAGCAGGTTGCCGAGCACGAGGCCGATCATGGTCCACGTGGGCGCAAACGCGTTGGGCAGGACGTGGCGCAGCAGCACGCGCAGCTCGGACAGACCCTTGGCGCGGGCGTGCGTCACGTACTCCAGGCGCAGCGTCTCGATCGCGCTGGCGCGCGCCATGCGGGTCAGCACACCCATCTCGATCAGCGTCAGCGTAACAATGGGCAGCAGCAGATAGCTCAGCGCCGCGCGCCAGTCCTCACTGAACGCGACATAGCCGACCACGGGTACCCAGCCGAGCTTGAGACCGAACAGCAGCAGCAACAGCAGGCCGAGCCAGAAGCTCGGGATCGACAGGAAGAGCGTGGCGCCCGCCACGATCGTGGTATCGGCGAGCGAATTCTGCTTCCACGCGGCAAACAGGCCCGCAGGCACCGCGATCGCCGCGGCGGCGGCTACCGCGACCAGCACGATGGTCGCGCTGACCTGAAAGCGTTCGAACAGCAGCGGCAGCACGGCCTCATTGGTGGTGATCGAATGACCGAGGTCGCCACGAACCATATGCGAGAGCCACACGCCGAACTGCACGACCAGTGGCTGATCCAGCCCGAGTTGCGAACGCAGGTCGGCCAGTTGCTCGGCGGTGCCGCTATCGCCAAGGATCAGCTGCGCCGGGTCGCCGGGAATCAGGCGCATAAGCACGAACACGAGCAACGCCACCAGCAGCAGCGTCGGTAGTGTCCACAGCGCGCGCCGCAGCAGATAGAGAACGAACGAGGATGACACGGGATTCGGCTCCGGTTACTTGGTAATGCCCGCCTGTGCCGAACCCGGGGGCGCGGCAGCGGTCGTGGCTGCAGTTTTGGCAGATGCGGGTGCGGCGGCACCAGCGAACGTGACACTCCACGCGCGCGGCTGTCCAAGCGGCCAGCCATGGAAATTGCGCACGTAGTTGCGGGCGGCGCTGGTACGGGTCTCCGAGTAGACAAAGAGCGCCGGCACGTCTTCGCGCATGCGCGCCTCCAGCGCGTCGAACGTGGCCTGCCGCTTCGCGGGATCGGCCTCGTTCATGCTTTCGTTGAGCAGGCGGATTGCCTCGGGCGCTTCCCACACCTTGCGCGGCTGCTTGTCCTTGGGGCCGACGATCATCTCGTACGACAGCGACGGGTCCAACCGCGCCGAGTAGCTGAACGCCATCGCCTGATAGTCACCGCGTGTGTAACGGTCCAGCAGCGTGGCCCAATCCAGCACCTCGACGTCGATGCGCAGTCCGGCTTCCGCGGCCATGGCCTGCGTGAGTACGGCGATATCGAACAGCGCGTTGTAGCGCTTGGTCGTCAGGATCTTGATGGTCTGGCCACGATAGCCGGCTTCGTTCAGCAACTTGCGCGCGGCGGCAATATCGCGCCCTGGCATCACGGCCTGTGCCTTTCCGTAGAACGGGCTCGGACGCGGGATCACCGAGCGGCTGGCCTTGGAGCCGCCACCGGTCACTGCATCGACGAGTTCGGGCACGTCGAGCGTGAGCGCGATCGCGCGGCGGATGCGGGCATCCTTGAGCAGCGGGTCGCGGGTCTGGAACAGCATGCCGGCCTGACTCATCGTCGGCGTGCTATCCAGCACGATGTCCTTGCGCGCGCGGTACTCGGGCAGATCGTTGTCCTCGACATCGGGAATCACGTCGATGTTGCCCGACAGCAGCGCGGCCTTGGCCGCCGACGGATCGGGAATGACCATAAAGCGGACCTTGCCGATCTCGGGCGTCTTGTTGCCGGTGTTGCCATCGCGCTTGCCCGGTAGCGCCTGATAGTAGGGATTGCGCACCAGCTCGAGGTACTGGCCGCGCTTCCAGTCGGTCAGCTTGTAGGGGCCGGAGCCGACGAGCTCGCGCCACTTGCCGTCATGCCCGATGGAGCTGCGGTGATAGATGCCGGTGCCGCCGCAGTCGGGGCGCGCGAGCGTCTTCAGGAACAGCGCCGACGGCTTGTCGAGCGTATAGACCACGGTCAGCGGATCTTTCGCGTCGACCTTGAGCACCTTCGCGTAGCCGCGCCCGTCGAACTCCGACAGGCAGCGCCAGTTGTTCGCGGGTGTCATGTACCGATGCCATGCAAAGACGACGTCGTCCGAGGTGATCGGCGCGCCGTTCTGGAATTTCAGGCCCGGACGCAACGTGAACGTGTACGTGAGTCCGTCGGCGGACACGTCGACCTTCTGCGCGAGCAGCGGGCCAACCGAAGTGTCTTCGCGAAAGGCGACAAGCCCCTCGACCAGGTGAGCCACCACGGCGTCGGTGTTGACGTCGCGGTTGATGCCCGGGTCGGTCGAGCGGATATCGGCATTGAGCCGCACGCGCAGTGCGTCCTGCGCCGGCTGCGCGTGCGCGGTCAGTGCCGGCAGCGTTATCAGCGCGGCGGCTGCGGTTGCGATCGATGCCTTTGTCGCCTTGGCCATGCTGTCTCCTCCTGGGAACGTCATCGACTGGTGGATGTCTGGATATCCATCTCGAGATGGAACTTGGTGAAACTCGGATACAGCGCGGGCAGCATCGAAACCTCCATCGAACCCAGTTCCGGTTCCATCACGATCATCGCGACCGTGGCGGACAGGTTGTTGCTGGTGTTGGGGCGCGGCGGGCGGCACACCGACCACGGCGTCTCGAAGTCGTCGAACAGGGCGTGCTTGATCGTGTCGACGGTGACGTTGCCGATATGCGGCGTCACCAGCTGGCGCACGCGTTCGTCTCGATAGAGCGAGTCAGGCATCTTCTGAATGCCGAGGTCGCGCAGCTTGGTCAGCGCCACGGGGCTCAGCCAATGGTTCGCGTGCACGACGATGCCACGCTCCGGCTGGATCTGGAAGGTCTCGTCGGGCGCGCACTCGAAGTTGATCGCCACGCCGCCGGCATGCGCGACCATGATGTTGTTGGCGGCCGACTTCGCCGTCACGTACACCGCCTGCATCGCGAGGGCCAGCCGCTTCTGCTCCAGGACCTTGCGGCGGATCAGTGCCAGGGGTACCGCGAGTGTGCGATAGTCGCGTTCGCATTCCAGATAGTTCGCGGTAATCGAGATGCCGGCCGCGTTCATGCCCGAGCGCGCGAGCGCGCCGGCTTCGGTGAACGTCAGGTAATCGGGGCCGTCTTCGCGGTGGACCTTGAGCACGACCGACGACTCGGCGCATTCGGCTTTCCAGTCCCAGTTCTGGGCATGGATCACGCGACCATGCGCGGTGGCTTCGGGCAGCGCGATCACGCCGGTGCAGCCGTCGGGCTCGATCGGCACCGGCTGCTTGTTGCGCATGCGGTCTGCCAGCTTGAGGACTTCGGTCCGCGCGTTGAGCATGACCACGGCCGCGTATTCCACGCCGGCGCCCTCGGCAATGCCCTGCATCTCGTCGATATACGTCGCATCGAACGCGGCGATGGTCGGCTCGAACGTCGCGACGATCTTCTGTAGTTCCGGCCAGCTGAGCTTGTTGTTCTCGAGCTGGCGGGAGTAATGTTCAATGCCACGTTTGATACGCGTGGCGGCTTGTTCGCCATATTGGCGGCCGCGCTCGCGCGGCGGGCCGCTGACTTCGATCAGCGGGCATTCGGGAGCGGTGGATGCGACTTGTTGGTTTTCGGTCATGGTCGTAACGTACGGCGGGAGAGGTCAGGAGTACGGCTATGGTTATGCGTGTCTGGTTTTGCGCGTATGATCTGAAGTGTATTTTGGTAACACAAAAAAATCAATGAACATTCCGAATCTGGCGTCGAGTGAGGGCTCGGGCCGCACACGGCTCGCGTTGCAGGACCGCATTGCGCAATGGATCCGGGACGAATCCCTGGAGGTCGGGGATCGCCTGAACGAACAAAAGCTGGCCGAGTCGCTGGGGGTGTCACGCACGCCGATCCGCGCCGCGCTGGACCAGCTGGAAGCGCAGGGCTTTGTGGAGCGGCGCCGCAACAAGGGCGTGGCGCTGCTGGCGCCGCCGCCGGTGGCGGAGGCCGAAGCGCAGGTGCCGGCCGACGAGGACGAACTACTCGCGCGCATCGCACACGACCGGCAGCGCAAGTCGTTGCCGGACGAAGTGTCGGAACGCGACCTCATGGAGCGTTACAACGAGACGCGCGTGACCATCAAGCAGGCGCTGGTGCGGCTGGCGGACCTCGGCATCGTCGAGCGCCGGCTTGGCTATCGCTGGAAGTTCCAGGATGCGGTCTGGTACAGCGAGGCGCGCCTCGAAAGCTACCGCTTCCGGCTGGTGATCGAGCCGGCCGCGATCCTCGAGCCATCCTTCGTGCTGCCGCCGGACTGGGCCGCGCGCATGCGCATCCAGCATTCGGCGTTCCTGACGCAACCGTGGACCGAAGCGTCGCCGGTGGCGTTCTTCGAGACCAACGCGGCCTTCCACGAAGGCCTGGCCATCGCGTCCGGTAACCGCTTTTACGTCGATGCGATTCGCCGGCTGAACCGCATCCGGCGCCTGTCGAACTATGACTGGAAGCACGGCCGCAGCCGCGTGGAGGTGAGTTGCCACGAGCATCTGGGGATTCTCGCGGCGCTCGAATCAGGCAACCTCGCCGGGGCCGCGGAGTTGATGCGGCGCCATCTGGATGTGGCCAGCCGCCTCAAGGCACCGCCGGCACCGTCAACCGTGGCGGTGACTCAGGACGCCTTGTAGCTCGTCAGATGGATGCTGGTTTCCGTGGCGCTGATGCCGCGGATCAGCCGCACGCGTTCGAGCACGGACGCCAATCCATCCAGCGATGTGGCGCTGACCTCCGCGAGCAGATCCCAACGCCCGTTGGTATCGTGGAGTGCGGTCACACCCGGCTCGCCCAGCAGGCGCGCGATGACCTCGCGCGCCTGATTGCCTTCCACGGCGATGCTCATCCATGCGGCAATCGTCTCGCGCTGGGTATCTGGCCGCACCTGCACCGTATAGCCGACGATCACGCCGGCCTTCTCCAGCCGGGCAATACGATTGGCAATGGTGGTGCGGGCCACGCCTAGCCTGTGCGCGAGCAGGGCGGCACTGGCCCGCGCATTGGCCCGGAGCAGGCCCAGCAACTGGTGGTCGAAGTCGTCCATGACAGGAAAGGCGGTTGTCGGCATTGGTGCTGTGGTGATACGATGCGAAAAGTATTTTGTGAATACAATAACCACTTTCGCCATGAAACGCCAGACCCATCCGTTGTTGTCGCCATCGCCCGGCGTCTCGTTCGAACTCGTGAGCCACCACTTCGGCGAGCCCGGTGGCGGCCGCAAGGTGTACCTGCAGGCCGGCCTCCACGCGGATGAGATTCCCGCGATGCTCACCGCGACCATGCTCAAGGAAGATTTCACGAAGCTCGAGCAGGCGGGGCGGTTACGCGGCGAGGTGGTGCTGGTGTCCGCCGCGAATCCGATCGGGCTGGCGCAGGGCGTGCTCGGCAATTTCGTCGGCCGCTTCGAGGTGACGAGCGGCAAGAACTTCAACCGCGACTTTCCGATGGTCGCCACCGAGGTCAGTGCCGCGATTGCCGAGCAACTGACGCAGGATGGCCAGGAAAACCTGCGCATCGTGCGGGCCGCATGGCGCGAGGCGCTGCTCGCGCGCAAGCCGGCCTCGGCCTTTGCGTCGCTGCAGCAAAAATTGATGCTGCTGGCGCACGATGCCGATTACGTGCTTGATCTGCATTGCTCGCGCGAAGCCGCGATGCACGTCTACACGGGCGATGCGATCTGGCGCGAGGTGGAGCCGCTGGCGCGCTATCTGGGTGCCACGGCCAGCCTGCTCGCGCTGGACTCGGGCGCGTACTCGTTCGACGAGGCGCATAGCTATACGTGGTATCAGATCCAGCAGGCCTTCGGCGAACGGCATCCGATTCCGCATGGCAGCGTTGCCGTCACCGTGGAGCATCGTGGCCAGCGCGACGTAACCGACGCGCTCGCGCGGCAGGACGCCGATGCGCTGATCGCGTACCTGACCCACGTGGGCATCATCGATGGCGAGGCGCCACCGCTGCCGCCTCTGCTGCAACCGGCCACGCCGCTCGCGGGCAGCGAGCAGCTGGTGGCACCGGCCGCGGGCATCCTGGTCTATCGCGCGGCGGTGGGTTCGACCGTCAGGCCCGGACAGCCGTTGTTCGATATCGTCGATCCGGTCGATGGCACGCGCACCACGATGGAAAGCCACACCGAAGGTGTGTTCTACATGGGCCGCGAGGTGCGCTTCGTCAAGCCGGGCGACCAGATTGGCCGCGTTTCCGGTGCGCGCGCATACCGCACCGGCAAACTGCTGAGCCCCTGATACGCGTTACTTGCGCCGCTGCGCCATGTACGACAGGTAGGCAATGGCGGCGTCGAGATCGGCGTCACTGAGGTTTGCCTGCGGGAAGCTGGGCATCTGCATGCCCGGCCACGCACGGATGGCGCGTGGATTGCGAATGAATTCGCGCAGCACGCCCGGCTGGAAGTACTCGGTCGGACTACGCGGCAGGTTGAGGTCGGGCCCCAGCGCGGCATCGCCAGCGCCGTTCAGCTTGTGGCAGACCATGCATTGCGTGACCACTACGGTCTGGCCGCGGCGCACGATCGAGTCGGCCGGCACTTCGCTGCCGACCTCGATCTGCGGCCACTTGCCCGCGCGCGCGGACACCATGCGGATTGAGCCGATCTGGAACGGCCATTGCTCGCTCTTGATACCCGACGCGGTGGGGCGCAGCCACACCAGATAGAACGGGCCGGTGGCCTTGCCATCGTTGGCGCGCGGCCATGGCGCGTCCGGCGGTTCGATCGCGAGCCACGGCTCCGCGCCCTTGCCGGTTGGATCGACGACGAGCGCGTGCGGAAGGTTGGTCACGTAGCCGTCGATCGCGGCAATCTGCAGGTCCTGATCCTTCCCAAGCGTGGCAATGCCGGGCAGCGCTCGCAGCGGCACAGCGCGATAAGTCATCGTGCGGTGATACGACACATCGCCGGGCACGGTGATGGTCTTCACATCGCGGCGCGCGAGCAGTTGCTGCGTGGTGAGGGTGGTCGGCGCGTTACCGGCGGCGTCGATCCTGAGTTCGGCTGCGGAGGCGATGCTGGCGAACGTCAGTACCAGCGTCAGGCAGACTGTGCGGATTGAAAAAAATCGGGGCATTTCGTCAATCGCCTCGGGGGCGACGTTCTTGTCGTGAAGCGCGATTCTGCGCTCACCCCCCGAAGCGATCAAGGCGAAACGCTTAAAGCAGATCGACCACGCCCCCATCGACGCGCAACGACGCGCCCGTGGTAGCCGAGGCCTGCGGCGAGCTCGCGTACACGACCATGTTCGCGACTTCATCGACGTTCGCCGCGCGCTGGATCAGCGACGTGCTGCGGTGCTCCATCACGAACGCCGCGCCGGCTTCCTCGAGGCTCTTGCCAGTGCGGGCGATCTCGTCCTTGAGCATCTCCGCCACGCCTTCGGTCAGCGTCGGCCCCGGCAGCACCGAATTGA
This sequence comes from Cupriavidus pampae, assembly GCF_914271485.1. GTDB lineage: Bacteria > Pseudomonadota > Gammaproteobacteria > Burkholderiales > Burkholderiaceae > Cupriavidus > Cupriavidus pampae. The sequence goes on along the minus strand of NZ_CAJZAG010000005.1, from coordinate 150,290 downwards.
CGGTCACGCCGGTACCAGCCAGACGCTTGGCCAGGCCGCGCGCAATCGCGATCTGCGCGGTCTTGGTAAAGCCGTAGTGGATCATGTCCACCGGAATATTGAAGCCGGACTCCGACGCGATAAACACGATGCGGCCCCACTTGCGGTCGGCCATGCCGCGTGCGTACGCGCGCGACAGGCGCACGCCGCTCATCACGTTCACCTGGAAGAAGCGCTCCCACTCGCTGTCCGGGATCTCGAAGAAGTCCTTCAGCTCGAAGATGCCAAGGTTGTTGATCAGCACATCGACGACCGGATGTTCGGCCACGATCTGGTCGCACACCTTCGGGTCAGACAGATCGCCGACAAAGCCCACTACCTTGGCGCCGGGGACTTCCGCGGCGAGCGTCTTCAATGCCTTGTCCACGCCGGCCGCGTTGCGGCCATTGACGATGACGCGTGCTCCCGCGGCCGCCAGGCCCTTGGCCGAGGCGAAGCCGATGCCAGCGGTGGAACCGGTAACGAGGGCAGTCTTGCCGGACAGATCGATGTTCATGCGAGCTCCATGGTTGGATGAGTCCACCGTGCGGAGGACAACCGGATCAGTGTAGGCCGTGCGCGCATGAGAAAAAGGGGCGCTTTGAAAATGACTTTTCCAGAGCAGGCAAGAATCGTCGATTCTGTCGCCCAAAAACAAAACAGCCGGCACGAGGCCGGCTGTTTTGCGAGGGTACGAAGTTGTCTTACTGGAACAGCTTCGTTGCTTGCAGGATCGTGTTGTACACGCCCCAGCACAGCGGGATCGTGACATACAGCCAGAACGCCGCCAGCAGGCCCTTGTTGGTTTCGACAGTCTTGTTTTCCATGTCGATAGACTCCTGTTCCGGTTAGTGTGCCGCGCCTGCGACGCCGCCCATGCGCGCGACTTCGTCGTCGCTCATGTGGTGCTTCTCATTGACGCGCGAGACCAGCAGGTTGCAGAGGAAGCCAACCACCAGCACGCCGGCCATGATGTGCACGGTCATCGTGTACGCTTCCGCGGCGGCCACGCCCTGCGACACCTGATACTCGCGCACGTAGTTCACGATCACCGGACCGGCGATGCCGGCAGCGGCCCAGGCGGTCAGCAGACGGCCGTGGATACCACCGACGTAAGCGGTGCCGAACATATCGGCCAGGTAGGCCGGAATGGTCGCGAAGCCGCCGCCGTACATCGACATGATCACGCAGTAAGCCAGCACGAACAGCACGATGTTGCCTGAGGCGCCCAGTGCGGGCACCAGCCAGTACAGAATCGCGCCCAGCACGAAGAACACGAAGTACGTGTTCTTGCGGCCCAGCAGGTCAGACGACGAGGCCCACACGAAGCGGCCACCCATGTTGAACAGCGACAGCAGACCCACGAAACCGGCGGCCGAAGCAGCGTTCACGGTGGTCTTGAAGCTTTCCTGGATCATCAGCGAAGCCTGGCCCAGGATGCCGATACCGGCGGTCACGTTCAGGAACAGCACGAGCCACAGCAGGTAGAACTGGGGCGTCTTGAGGGCCTGGTCGATGTGAACGTGGTTCTTCGACACCATCTTGTTGACGGTTGCCGGCGGGGTCCAGCCTGCCGGCTTCCAGCCGGGCGGCGGGACGCGAATGGCCAGCGAGCCGATCGTCATCGAGATGAAGTACGCCACGCCCAGCACCAGGAAGGTCTGTGCCACGCCAACCGAGGTGGCGCTCTTGAAGTGGTTCATCAGCGCGACGGACAGCGGCGCGGCGATCATGGCGCCGCCGCCAAAGCCCATGATGGCCATGCCGGTCGCCATGCCGCGACGGTCCGGGAACCAGCGGATCAGCGTCGACACCGGCGACACGTAGCCGAGGCCAAGGCCGATACCGCCCAGCACACCGTAGCCGATGTAGAGCAGCCAGATCTGGTGCAGGTACACACCAAGCGAGGAGATCAGAAAGCCGCTGCTGAAGCAGCATGCCGCCGTGAACATGGTCATGCGCGGACCGACGCGCTCGAGCCACTTGCCGGCGAATGCGGCCGAAATGCCCAGGAAGAAAATCGCGAGCGAGAAAATCCAGCCCAGCGTGGTCAGCTTCCAGTCATCGGGGGCCGACGACGTAATGCCGATGGCCTTGGACAGCGGGCCATTGAACACGGAAAACGCATAGGCCTGGCCAATGCACAGGTGCACGGCGAGGGCGGAAGGCGGCACCATCCACCGGGAAAATCCCGGTTTGGCGTAAGTCGCCTCTTTTGAAAAGAACGGTGCACGGCCATAAGCCACGCCGCCGCCATCATTCATGACACTGCTCATGATGTAAATCTCCGGACAGGGATCCCGGACAGGACGACCAAGACCTGGCGTGTCCAACCGGGTTGTCTGTGGCACCCTGGCTGGTTGACCCCGTCACGCCGTGGTCGTACTGCCCAACGATGTCGCGCCGGCGTACGCGTGTTCGCGCCTGCCGTTGCGACGTTTTGCTACAAAGGACGGTTACTTCAAAGGGCGGTTGCTACTCGGAAAAAATAGAAGGGATGGCGCGGCTGGAAGGGTCGTGCGAGGAAAGTGGCACGAGCCTGAGGCAGGCGAGGCGGAGGTGGTGGGCGCCGCTGGTGTCGGCAGGCAGCGCGGGGGCGCGCTGACTTGTTATGCTGTTTTTCATTGTCTTCCCGTTAGGGCGTGGCGATATATGCTTTGTTTTGCATATATCTACCGGAAAAATATTTTGGTCGAACCTTAGCGCCACGCATTGGCGACTTCAATAGGAAAAGAATGACATATTCCCGTTTCAACTCAATGTTGGGGTTTCAGCACGGATAAACCCGGTCTAAATCCCCCGCATGCGTATGGTTTCTGCAACAGACTGGCGTCGGGCATATTGGAAAGATGGGGGTGCCATCGATATATGGCATGGCGCCACGCGACTGATGCGCTACTCTTTCGGCAAAACATACGGGGGGTAATGTCAGGATGGATCTTGACCGCATCGATCGGGAGATTTTGCTGGCCGTACAGGCGGATGGCCGTATCACCAACGCGAGTCTGGCGGACTCCGTGGGCCTTAGCGAAACACCTTGCGCGCGCCGGCTCCGGCGTCTGGAAGCGGATGGCTTTATCGAAGGCTATCGCGCCACGCTGTCGCGCCGGGCGCTCGACCTCGGCCTGATGGCCTTCACGCAGATTCGCTTTGGCATGCACGATCGCGAGCTGACCGATCGCTTCGAGCGCGAGGTGCAGGGCATTCCGCGCATCGTGGCGTGCCATAACGTGGCGGGCACCGCCGACTACATGCTGACGGTGGTCGCGCGCGATCTCGATGACTACGGCGCATTTGTGCGCGACGTCATCCGTACGCTGCCCGGTGTCACATCGGTGGAGTCGATTCTGAGTCTGCGCGAAGTCAAGCGCCATGGCGGGTTGCCGCTCCTCTGACGGCGTTCCGCGGCGACGCAGGCCGCGTAAATCAAAGCGCCCGTAGAGGAATCCTCTACGGGCGCCGGATGCGCGCGGATTCTACCGGAAATTTCCCGACTACCTCCGGCGACTTGTTTCGAGGCGCAATTACTTGGCTGCCGCGAGGATGGCGTCCGCTACCGCCTTCGGCTGCGACACCATCGGCACGTGGCTGGCATTCACCTTGACCACCGTCGCGTGGATCTTCCTGGCGTCATCGGCCTGCTGCGTGGGCGGAATCATCTGATCCTTCTGCGCCAGCACGAACCACGACGGCTTGCTCTTCCAGGCCGCGCTGTCGCCAACCTTCTCGCCGAACACCTTCGACTGCACCGGGCCCTGCGTCGCGGCCATCAGCTTGACCTCGGCCGGCGACACGTCCGGCGCGAAGTAGGTCTTGAAGTCGGCATCGGTCAGCGTGAGGAAGCCACCGCTGTCCGCTACCAGGTTCTTGAGGCCGGGCGCCGGAGCGTACGACTTGGACGCATCGGCCACCGACTGGCCGGCTTCCGGCGCAAAGGCCGCCACGTACACGAGCGACTTCACCTTCGGGTTGTTGCCCGCCTCGGTAATCACCACGCCGCCCCACGAGTGGCCGACCAGCACCACGTCGCCTTTCTGCGCGTCGATCACGCGATTGGTGGCGGCCACGTCATCGGCCAGCGAAGTCAGCGGGTTCTGCACGGCCACCACCTTGTAGCCGCGTTGCTGCAGCGTCGGGATGACCTTGTTCCAGCTGGAGCCATCGGCAAACGCGCCGTGCACGAGCACGATGGTCTTGCCGTTGGCTACGGCTGCCTCAGCGGCTTCCGCCGGGCGCGCGGCCAGCGAGAATGCGGTGGCGGCGACAGCAGCGACGAGGGCGATGGTGGTGGTGCGATAAACGTTGGCGACACGGTCCATGATGCTGATCCTTTTGAGTTCTGGGTTCGGGTATGAAAGGGCGCTGATCGGGTATCGCCACACCGCATGTACCGGATGCCGCTGACGACGAACGAAGATTAGTGCACTAAGAGTTAGCGCGTCAATAGTTATTGCGCAAAATATTTGCGTACAGTATGCTTTGAGAACATTCCCGCATTCCGCCATGACTACCAAGCCTCCCGCCAAACTCTCCGCCAAGCCTGCCAAGGCAGGCCCCGCCGCATTGAGGCCCGTCGATCAGCGCCTGTGCTTTCTGATCTATTCGACGTCGCTCGCGATGACGCAGACCTACAAGCCATTGCTCGAGGAGACCGGCCTCACGTATCCGCAGTACCTCGCGATGGTCGTGCTGTGGGAGCAGGATGGCATCGCGGTGAAGGACCTCGCCGCGCGTCTGGGGCAGGACTCGGGCTCGATGACGCCGCTGCTCAAACGGCTGGAGTCCGCCGGACTGGTCACGCGCCAGCGCACGCCCGGCGACGAACGCAGCCTGTCGCTGCTGCTGACGCCCGCGGGCCAGGCGCTGCGTGAAAAGGCGCGCAAGGTCGACGCGGCATTTGAACGCGCCTGCGATCTTAGCGATGACCAGGTAGGTCAACTGCTCGATGGCATGGAGACATTACGCGGTCATCTGCAGCGCTGAGCATGCATCGGAACGATAGCCTTCGCTCTCCTTTCGGATGACTTGTCATGTAGACATGTTGTAACGAAAAAGACATGTGACTTCCCTACTATCGGGGCCGGTATTGCACCGACCCCACAAGGAGAAGACATTCATGTCGTACATCACGGACAAGCTGCGCGCGCCGCGCCGCGAAGCTGAAGGCGTAGTCACGGTCCCCGGCCAGACCCTCGAAGAGATCGTTGCCGCCAACCCCGCGCGTCGCAAGGTGCTGCGTGGAGGGCTCGGTGTTTCGCTGCTGTCCGCGTTTGGTAGCGGTGGTTTGCTCGCGGCATGTGGTGGCGATGACGATCCCGCGCCGGCACCGGCTGCCGCGCCTGCACCGGTGCCCGCTCCGGGCCCGACGCCGGTACAGCCGCTGGACTACAGCGTCAATTTCACGCCGCTCTCGTCGAAGCTCACGCCGAACACGGTGCAGGTGCCCGACACTTACACGATGGAAGTGCTGTTCTCCGCCGGCGATCCGGTGGCCGCGGGCGCGGTCGGCTACAAAGGCGCCTTCCAGACCTCGATGGAAACCGAGCAGCAGGCCGGTGGTAACCACGACGGCATGCACTACTTCACGCTGCCGGGCGTGGACCCGCAGAAGGGCGGTCTGCTCGTGATGAATCACGAGGCGCCCGACAGCAATATCCTGTTCTCGGGGGCCTATGACCCCCTGACGGCGCCCGCCGAGCAGAAGCGCATCGTGCTGTCTTCGGTAGGGGTGTCGGTCATCGAGATCGAACTCGTCGCCGGCAAATGGCAGGTCAAGCGCAACTCGCTCTACAACAAGCGCTACTCGGGCAACACCATCTATCGCGTATCGGGCCCCGCGGCGAGCGTGGTTGGCGCCACGGTCGTGGGTACGCTCAACAACTGCTCGAGCGGCCATACGCCGTGGGGCACGTACCTGACCTGCGAGGAAACCACCGACAACTACATCGATCCGACGCAGCCGGACAATGGCTATGGCTGGGTTGTCGAAATCGATCCGCAGCAGGAACTGCCGGGTGTGCCGGTCAAGCGCACCGCGATGGGCCGCTTCGATCATGAGAACACCGCGTTCATGACCGACGCCGCGAATCGCGTGGCGTTCTACATGGGCGACGACGGCACGCCGGGCTGTATCTACAAGTTCATTCCGAGCGTGGCGTTCGATGCGACCAATCGCCTCAACAACGCCAACCTGCTCGATAACGGCAAGCTCTATGTCGCGCGCTTCAACGCCAACGGCACCGGCGACTGGATCGAGCTGACGCAAGGCCTCAACGGCCTGGTGGCCGGCGCCATCGACCCGGGCAACACGACGCAAGGTCCGCAGACCCCGGCCAACATCGACTTCAACACGCAGGCCGATGTGCTGATCAACACCAAGGCCGCGGCGCGCATAGCTGGCGGCACGCTGATGGATCGTCCGGAATGGATCACCGTGGGTACCGATCGCAAGATCTACTGCACGCTGACCAACAACGGTGGCCGTCAGGTCGTTGACGCCGCGAACCCGCGCGTCAACAACTCGCATGGCCATATCGTGCGCTGGAACGAGCAGGGCGACTCGCCGCTGGCGATGACGTTCAAATGGGAATTGCTGTTGCTCGCGGGCGATCCGTCGATCGCGGCGGCAAACCTCAAGGGCGACATGAAGGGCGCGACGTTCTCGAGCCCCGATGGCATTCGCGTCGATCCGAAGGGCCGCCTGTGGGTGCAGACCGATGCAGGCACCGGCACGAGCGTGACCAATATCTTCGGTGCGAACTCGATGCACTACATCGATCAGGTGACGCGCGAGGTCAAGCGCTTCCTGGTCGGCCCCGTTGGCTGCGAGATTACCGGCATTGCGTACACGCCGGACCTCACCACGTTCTTCATCAACATCCAGCATCCGACCGGGACGGGTTTGCCCAACGGCAACTGGCCCGATCCGGTGTTGCCTTCGCGCTCCTCGACCGTCGTTGTACGCCACAAGGCAGGCAAGCCGATCGGCGCGTAAGGAACGGCCATCTCATCTTTTTTTACCTGATGGGTTGGAGCGACACGATGTCACGGGAGCGTCATTAATACTCCGTAATATTTCGTCGTGGCGATAACCTCTGCCATCCCGCTGACCGCCCCAGGCAAGGGGAAGCGGACGACATGTGGGTGTCGTCCGCGTCGGCAACCTTCATCACCGCGACCCTGCGTCGCGGTTTTTTTCGTTGTCTCGTAGTGTTGCGCATCTGGGTCACGCTTGTTCGGATGTCTTGAAATCCACTCAGGTTCAACGTCTTGTCACAAAAGATTCTTAGCATCCGCGTCGGCCTGATGGATTGTTGGTCGTCCTGACTACCCCACAACGCGGCGAGCCGTAACCGCGTACAACATACGAGAAAAGAAAGCATGTTCGAAAAGCCAGACGCTTCCCGCCGCAAGGCACTCAAGTTCCTCGCCGGCGCACCGATGCTGCCGCTCGGGTTGGTTTCCACCTCGCTGCTCGCCGGTTGCGGCGGTGATGGTGACGATGCTCCCGCCACGGCTCCGGGCACTCCGCAGAACCCGGCGACCCCGACGGTGACGTTCCAGAAGGCCGAGTTCACGCCGATGTCGGCGCCGACGCTGTCCGAACCGGCCGCGATGGCCACGACCACGGTCAACTCGACCCTGACGGTCACGTACAGCGACGCCTCGACGCAGAGCTTCAAGCTGGCCTATCAACCGTTCTTCATGACCGGCGATCAGGTGCCGAACGGCGCTGGCGGCACCGTACTGGCTGGCGGCTACTTCGACATCAACAATCAGCCGATCATCGACGCTTCGGTGGCTGGCAAGGAACGCCAGTTCTACTCGGACTCGCCGGACGGCACGTCGCTGCTGAAGGTCGAAGGTGCCAAGGTGGCCGGCGTGGCCGGCAACGCCGTGTTCGCGGTGGTGCAGTTCGAATACACCACGCGTGACCAGGCTCTGGTCAGCACCTACGGCTGCCTGCCGTCGCCGATCGCCGTGCTCACGCTCGATCAGGATCCGAAGACCGGCAAGCTGAAGCTGGTGAAGTACCACAACGTCGATACGTCGAGCGCCAACGGCCTGTGGATCACGTGCGGCGCGAGCCTGTCGCCGTGGAACACGCACCTGTCGTCGGAAGAGTACGAGCCGGACGCGTTCACCACCGTCGCTGCCAACCTGACGCAATACGCCGCGTTCGCCAAGAACCTGTACGGCAATGCATCGATCCCGCTGAACCCGTACCTGTACGGCCACCTGCCGGAAGTCACCGTCAACGCCGACGGTACCGGCTCGATCAAGAAGCACTACTGCCTGGGCCGTATCTCGCACGAACTCGTGCAGGTGATGCCGGACAACCGCACCGTGCTGATGGGCGATGACGCCACCAACAGTGGCATGTTCATGTTTATCGCCGACAAGGAGAAGGATCTGTCGGCCGGTACGCTGTACGTGGCTCAGGTTGGTACTGGCTTCTCGATCGTTCCGGGCGCAACCCCGGCCGCCCTGAAGTGGATCAAGCTTGGTCACGCCACCAGCGCGGAAGTGGAGGCGATGGCCAAGTCGCACCGTCCGACGGACATCATGGACGTGAAGTGGGTCGATCCGGTCGACAACACCTACACCAAGATTTTCGCAAGTGGTGTGGCGCAGTGGGTCAAGGTCGTGCCGGGCAAGGAGCGCGTGGCCGCGTTCCTGGAAACGCACCGCTACGCCTACCTGGCCGGCGGCAGCATGGGCTTCACCAAGATGGAAGGCACCACGGTCAACATCAAGGACAAGATTGCCTACTCCGCGCTGCAGAACATCGTTGATTCGATGGTGCTCAACAACGCCAAGGGCTGGAACCTGCAGAGCAACATCAGCGTGCCGGCCGCGCTGAATGCCGGTGGTGTGATGCAGCACAAGCTCGCCGGTGGCCAGACGGACACCACCGGTGCGGCCATCGCCAGCGAATGGGTGCCGATGCAAACCAGCGCGCTGATCGTCGGCAAGGACATCGCCGCCGATGCGCTGGGCAACACGGCTGATCCGGACATGATCGCCAACCCCGACAACCTCAAGTTCTCGGAAAAGCTGCGCACGCTGTTCATCGGCGAAGACAGCGGCCAGCACGTCAACAACTTCCTGTGGGCGTACAACATCGACACGAAGAAGCTGACGCGCCTGCTGTCCGCCCCGGCTGGTGCCGAATCCACCGGCCTGCACGCCGTGGACGAGCTCAACGGCTGGACGTACATCATGAACAACTTCCAGCACGCCGGTGACTGGAGCGGCCTGCACGCCAAGGTGCAGGGTGCGCTGGATCCGCTGATCCGCGCGAACTACAAGGATCGCTTCAGCGCAGCCGTGGGTTACCTGACGGCCGACGCTACCAGCGTGAAGACGACCAAGGCCTGATTTCACATAGGCCCAGCAGAACTGAAGCCGCGACCGTGAGGTCGCGGCTTTTTCCATTTGTGGAGGTCAGCCGTCGGTCGAAAGCGTGGTGGTTTCCCACGCATCGATCTCATCGTTCAGAGACGACCAGTTCCTGCGCACCAGCTTTAATGCATCGCTGCCGAGTAACAGATGCGCGGGCGGATGATCGGAAGCGATGACCGCCAGCATGGCCCGCGCGGCTTTCTGCGGATCGCCGAGCTGTTTGCCACTGCGTTCCTCGCGTGCCTTGCGCACCGGATCGAAGACCGCATCGTAGTCCGCGATCGAGCGGGGCGTGCGCGTCATCGAGCGTCCTGCCCAGTCCGTGCGGAACGAGCCTGGGGCCACGGCCGTCACCGCGATGCCGAGGTCTTTCACTTCCTTGCCCAACGCTCCCGAGATGCCTTCCAGCGCGAATTTGCTGCCGCAGTAGTAGGTAATGCCGGGCATCGTGACGTGGCCGCCCATCGAGGTGATATTCAGGATATGGCCGCGTCGGCGCTGACGCATGAACGGCAGCACTGCGCGCATCATGGCCACCGCGCCAAACACATTCACATCGAACTGCCGGCGCAGTTCCGATAGCGGCGATTCTTCCATGACGCCTTCGTGCCCGTAGCCGGCGTTGTTGACCAGCACGTCGATCGGCCCCACGGACTTTTCGATTTCCGCCACCACGCCATCGATGGCGTCGAAGTCGGTCACGTCGAGCACGCGCGCAAAGGCGTGGTTGGGTGAGAGCGCCTCGAAGTCCTGTATCGCCTGTGAACTCCGCACCGTCCCGACCACGGTATGCCCGTCCGCCAACGCTGCTTCCGCGAGTGAGCGGCCAAAGCCGCTGCTGACGCCGGTGATCAGCAGAATCCTGGTGGTTGCCATCGAAGCTTCTCCTCTGTATCGATTGAAGAGTGCATGCTAGTCTAGTGCGCGAGATGGTTTAAGCCAAATTCCGCTATATCTCTTGCATAAAACTATGACCTTGCCGGATCGATCTCCGCACATACGCCAGCGCGTGGTGGCGCTGCTGCGTGGGCTGGCACCTGATGAGGGCTATAACCTGACGGCGCTGCCGAGTGTCCGTATCTTGCGTTCCAACCGCGCGCTGGCGCGTACGCCGGTGCTATACGACCCCGGTATCGTGATCGTCTGCCAAGGCCGCAAGCGTGGCTATTTCGGCGGCGAGCTCTACCTGTACGACCAGAATCACTATCTCGCCGTATCGGTACCGGTGCCGTTCAGCATGGAAACGGATGCCACGCCACAACGCCCGCTGCTCGCGCTGTACTTGCACCTCGACTTCGCCATGGCCGCCGAGCTGGCCGCGCAGATCGACCGCGAAGCGCCCAACACACGCGAGCAGGCTCCACGGAGCATGATGTCCACGCCGATGGATGAAACCATGCAGGCGTCGGTGCTGCGCTTTCTCGAGGCATTGCATCACCCACTCGAGGCAGCGGTGCTGGGCCCCGGCTTGCTGCGAGAGCTGTACTTCCGCGTGCTGACGGGAGAGCAGGGCGGCGCGATGCGACAGGCACTCGCGATGCGCGGACAGTTCGGCAGAGTCGGCAAATCGCTGCGGCGCATTCACGCCGACTACGCGCAGACGCTCGATGTCTCGCAACTGGCGGAAGAGGCCGGGATGAGCATCCCGAGCTTCCACAGCCATTTCAAGTCGATCACGCAGGTATCGCCGATGCAGTACGTCAAGTCAACGCGACTGCATCAGGCGCGGCTGCTGATGGTGCGACAGGAACTGACCGCGGAGGCGGCAAGTGTCGCGGTGGGCTATACAAGCCCGTCGCAGTTCAGCAGGGAGTTCAAGCGGCTATTTGGTTTGACACCCGCAGCAGAGGCGAAGCGCATGCGCGAAGGCTTCGCCGTTCCGGAGGCGTTCGAAGATGCGATGTATGTGTCATCGCATTGAGCAGGAAGCTCGGTGCCCCGAAATTGTGCACTGCAAAAATCAGACATCGCCCGACATGGGTATAGCGCGGTGGCGGGTACGCTCGTCTCCGAGCAGTAGCGCTCCTTGACGGCCCGAACCATCTCCAGTGGCGGGCCGCTTTTTTCTTCGGTCTAAAGAGACGCCCCGGTAACCCCTGTGCCTCGATTCCACCAATGTTCGATTACCCAACCTTGTGGGGATGAGTTCGGGGGAATGGAACTAGGATGTCCGAGCTTCTGGTCGAAGGCCACCCAGTGCTGCGACTTGTAGCCAAAAGGCACGATGAGCCATTGATCCATGACCTTTCTGTCCAACGCACGTGCCAGTTCTATCTGCGACGTGCGCGTTTTGGCCTGCACAAGTGAATCGATTAGCTCGTCCACTTCGCTGGATGCGAGGCCGGAATAATTGCTGGATCCAGGTGTGCCTGCGGCGATGGAACCGAACATTCCCCGCAACTCGGTACCTGGCGCCTCCGAGTTGGCGAAGACCATGACGCACATGTCGAAGTCGAACTCCCACAAGCGCTGGCGATGGGCTTCGGGGCTGATGTCGCGCCGGCGAACTTCGATGCCTAGTTTCGCGAGGTCTTCGGAGAATTTCTTGATAGAGGTGTTTGTTGCAGCCCCTGCATCAACGAACTCGAACGAAAATGGCTCTCCCTGATCGTTTCGTAGCACACCGTCGCGGATGCGCCAGCCCGCCTGTGCCAGCAGCTTTCGTGCTTCAGCCAGGGCCTTGGCATGGTTGCCATCAAAAAGGCGAGGCGTTGTCGTCGAGTTCCTTCTGGCATTGGGATTCGCCGCCAGTTCGCTATTTGGGAACCAACTGGTCGTACGCCGATAGATACCGTTGAAATTCTCGCGATTGAGTGCGTCGAAATCGAACGCCAGTGTAATAGCCTTACGTACGCGAAGATCCTTGAACAAGGTTTTTCGGGAGTTGAAGACGAAGCCTTGCGTGCGAGCGATGCTTTGAACCGGAAACTCCTGCTTGATAAGCCTGCCGCTCTGAAGAGCTTTACCCGTATAGCCAGATCGCCAGATGTCGCTTTGGTACTCAACAGTCAGATCTATCTCGCCACTGTGTATTGCCAGTAGCCTGTCTTGTTCGCTTGAGAAGAGGCGATACTCGATGCGATCGAAGTTGAAGGTGCCGACCCGGACCGGAAGATTGCGGCCCCAGTAATCGGGATCGCGCACGTAGACGACATGATCTCCATGATCATGCGCGGCGATGCGATACGGGCCTGTGGTAATCGGTGGCGCTAGGTTGCCACCCCTGGACGCCTCACCCGCGCGCCACTTCTTCGAGAAAACCGGGATGGTGCCGGCGATCAGAGGAAGCTCTGTACTTGGGATGCGGAACTGAAATCGTATGGTGCGCGAGTCGACCACTTCGGCCGCATTTAAGTCCTTAAAGAACTCTCGCGTCGATGAATCCGCGCCTTTGCCTGTCAGCTTCTCGAAGGAGTACTTGACGTCTGCAGCTTGCACACGATCTCCATTGGAGAACCGCGCTTCAGGACGAATCCGAAAGGTCACCGACCGTTGATCCGCGGCTACGGTGACATCTTCCGCGAGCAACCCATACGCGCTGGCCGGTTCATCGGCGCTCGGTTCGAGCAGCGTCTCGAACATAAGCGAAGAAACCCCGGGCGCTGCGGTACCGCTCGAGTAGGGATTGAACGTATCGAATGTTGTACTACGCGTTGGGTTCGAAAGCCTTATGCTGCCGCCTTTCTTGGCATCGAGTGAAACGTAATCGAAGTGCGTGAAATTGGGCGGGTACTTGAGATCGCCAAATTGCGCATAACCGTGCGCCGCTACTGCCAACTGCGACATACCGATGGAAGCAAACGTGGCAAGCGCTATGAGCTTGTGCATCATGTGGTCATTGATCTGGAAGACTGAACGGCGAGCGATGTACGGCGGTCGTGCCGGAGGGCTGAGGCGTATCCCAAAGCTCAGTATGCGTACTATTCGTCCTCGGGACGAAGCTGCGAGTAGGACCAGTCGAAGTAGATTAAGACGGCTTTGGAGTCGGCGTCATACTCGGCACGGTAATGATGTGCATGCACGAAATCAACTTTCGCTGAGCCAGCGGTGAATCCAATCTGCCGCAACGCGGATTCAAAGCGAGCGGTGGGCCCATATGCATAGATGAGATTGTGCCGATCCCAAACCACTGTGGCATTCGAGCCTGGTGAGTGGACCCAGACGTCATGTCGAGCGTCCATACCAAGAAACTGGGAGAACCTTCCCAAAAAATCCTTTAGCTCCAGTTCAGACAGCGCTGGGCTCTGGTATCTCCCGCTGACACCTTCACCTCTGGGCGTGTGCAAAAGATAGAGCAGGTAGAAAGGCGGAGCCATGTGCTCCAGCATCTGAAATAGAACGACGCTGTTTCCTCCTGGGACACCGGCGACAAGCCGTGCAGAGCCGCTTGGGAGCTCTTCACGCGAGAAAACAGGGGAATGGGAATACTCGACCCAATCGTCGCCGCTCTTGATAGACAGCTTTTGCATTGAATCGCACCTCGAGTGGATATCGCGGAAACGAGACTAGCAGATTGTCGGACGATCCAGAGGCGCCGTGAAGTGGGGTGTTGGCAGCTGGCGACGGCGTATCAATAATCTTAATTACTAGATTGCCGCAATGAAAGGGTCGAGAGAAGAAGGATCGTCAATTTCACACGTGCAAGATGATGTTCTGCAGAAGGGCTGTGAGATCACGACGTTGGTCAATGATGAGATGGACGTAGACGGTATCGTCCCGGACTTCATAAATAATCCGATTCCTTCCGCAATTGACTTCGCGGAAGCGGTCCGCCGTTATCCCACTGAGCTCATCAACGATGTGGCCGCTTTCTGGAAACTCTCGGATGCGAGTGATAGACGCCTGGATCTGAGCATACGATTCCTCCCAGACTGCCATGCCAAACGCGTCTACGACGTAACGGCGCACTCGCTTCAGTTCAGCTTTGCCACTATCGAGAAGCTTCGCTCTTAGCAACTTCGACGCCATCAGCGCTGCTTCTCCTGCCGATCCAGTTCGTCCAGTTCTGCAAACACATCATCGATGTCGGAGAACTTTCCCTGCTCGATCTGCTTCTGGCCGAGAGCGAGAACCTTGAGCAATGCCAATGTCTGCCGATCGGACTCATAGCTCCGTACGTCCTGGACAACAAGCCTGGCTTCGCCGTTTTGAGTGATGATCAGCGGCTCGCCGGACTCCGCGAGATCCTTGACGATCTGGGCAGCTTCGCTCTTGAGATAACTGATCGGCTTGACGTGACCGGCGATTCGCATGAAGGGCTCCTGAATACGGCGCAATAAGACTGAATATAGTCCGTTAAGAGTCTTCCGTCAACGTTTCATGATCTGCGTGCAATTGTTGTACGATACAACTCATGGGTTGTGACATGCAACAATACGACGGAGCATCGATGATGAACCCTGATCCGACATTGGTGGAAGAACTGCGCACGGTCTCGCGGGCGATGGTGCGTGAGCTTGGATTCATGGGGGGAGACTTTGCTGGTACCGACCTGTCCCCGTCCGCTGTCCATGCGCTGATAGAGATCGAGAAAGGCGGCGTCACCGCGCGCGATCTCGGCGAGCTGCTTCAGCTTGAGAAGTCGAGCGTCAGCAGAATGCTGCGCAGGCTGGTTGACGCTGGCGATGTGGCTGAAGAAACCGATGGTCGGGTGAAGCGGCTTTCCCTGACCCGTTCCGGCAAGCATCGCGTGAAAGCGATACATGAGTTTGCCCGATCGCAGGTCATAGACGCGCTCAAACGGCTCAAGCCCGGAGAAGAGCGTGCCGTCTTGCAGGGCATGCGCCTATACACGCGCGCGCTTGCACGATCCGAAAACGCGATCGGCGCTCCTGGCATTCAACTCGTTCGTGGATATCGACCGGGTCTAATCGCCCGTATCGTTGAGATGCATCTCAATTACTACTCGCGCGAATCAGGATTTGGTCAGCGTTTCGAGTCCGTTGTTGCAAGCGGCCTGGCTGAATTCTGCAATCGACTCGAGAATCCGCAGAACGCGATCTGGACGGCACGACAAGACGGCGAGATCGTCGGGTCCGTCGCCATTGATGGCGAAGACCTCGGCGACGGTAAAGCGCATCTCCGCTGGTTCATCATTGACGACAATATCCGCGGCGGGGGTGCAGGCAAGAAACTGCTGGATGCGGCGATGGCATTTGTCGACGAGAGGGGCTTTGCGGAGACTCACCTCTGGACGTTCTCTGGATTAAATGCAGCGCGCCATCTCTACGAGACGAGGGGATTTGTTCTTAAAGAGGAGTGGTCCGGCGCGCAGTGGGGAAGAGAGGTATTGGAGCAGCGCTTCATAAGGCTTCGCCCGTGAATTTCGCAATGGCACCGATAGTGCGTTCCAGACCCTTTTCGCAACGGGGATATTCCCAACCGTGTTAGTACTGCCACGGGAGGTTTTGAAGCACTTACATACCTTCACAATGTGATCTAACATCTGCCCCGCAGTACATGTAGCAATAACAATACAAATAAGGGGTAGTCAGTGAAGTCCAATTTTTGTCGTGGAATTGCGCGTGCCAACCGGCGCGCGCCGAAGGCGTCTTCTATTACCGTTGCTGTCGCGTTGTTGTTTCCGCTTGGCGCATCGGCGGCCGAGTACTTCGCCTCCGGCCTTGCCGAGTTGCAAGCGGCCGTCACAGCTGCCAATGCGGATCCGGATAGCAGTGCCACCATCCGCCTCAGCGCTAATGTCACGTTGCCGAGCGGGGTGTGGGGCACCAGCGCGCCTGGCAAGCCGATCACCATCGATACCAATGGCTTCGTCTTGACCAAGACAGGGAGCCTCGGCAACTACGGCACTTCCGCCGTGTATCCACTGACATTCAACGGGACGTTCGCCGCCGCCGCCGACGCCGGCGCAAACGCAATGCTTCTGTCCGGTGGCGGGACCGCCATCATTAATGGCACCGTTACCGGGGGCGACTCGACGGTAGCTGGCACGGCGGCAACCTCGGCGATTTCGGTGTTGAACAACACAGACCTCGTCAACAATGGTTCGATCAAGGGAGGTAACGCGACGGCTGCCAATGGCGGCGCCGGCGTGCAACTCGGCGTTGGCGCTACCCTCGTGAACTCGGCTACGGGGCTGATCGTCGGGGGCGATGGCAACGGTGGTTCTGGAGGAGCGGGTGTCACCTTCACAAACACCCTTAACGGAAGCCTGATTAACCAGGGGACTATTCGCGGCGGCGTCGGCCAGACCGGAGGCCGCGCTGTAGTTGCGCAGGGTGGTGGCACCGCTACGGTAGAGAATCTTGGCCTGCTCGAAGCTGGTGCTGGCAATACGGCAGTAGCCGTGTCGTCGGCGACCGGAACGCTCACGGTGATCAACTCCGGCACCATTCGCGCGGGCACCGGCTACGCCAATGCGATCGAGTTCGCCACCGGCGCGGGCCGCGCCACGCTCGAATTGCGCGCGGGCTCGAATATCGTCGGCAACGTTGTCGCGGGTTCGGGCGCTAACGACACCTTCCGTCTCGGCGGCGCTACCGATAGCGTGTTCGACGTCTCCTCGATCGGTGACACCGCGCAGTACCGATTCTTCGACACCTTCGTCAAGACCGGCACCAGCACTTGGGCGCTGACCGGTACCGGCACGGTTGCCGCGCCATGGACCGTTGATCAGGGCACGCTGCAGATCGGTAACGGCGGCACCAGCGGCAGTCTCGCTGGCAATGTCGTCGTCAACACAGGCGCCACGCTCGCGTTCAATCGCTCCGACGCTTATACCTACGGCGGCGTCGTCTCTGGCGTCGGCGCCCTGACGCAAAACGGTACCGGCACAACGACGCTGTCTGCGGCCAGCACGTACACCGGCCCGACTACGATCAACCTCGGCACGCTGGCCGTCGATGGCTCGATTACGAGCCCGGTGACGGTTGCCGCAGCCGGCACGTTGTCCGGTACCGGCACCATCTTCGGCAACGTCACGAACAGCGGCACGGTGACGCCGGGCGGCGGCTCGGGCGTTCTGACCGTTGCCGGCAACTACGTTGGCAATGGCGGCACGGTGCGTGTGAACACCGTGTTCGGCGACGATGCATCGCCCTCCGGCCGCCTCGTGGTGACCGGGGACACGTCTGGCACCAGCCAGATCCGCGCCGTCAAGGTTGGCGGCAACGGAGCCCTTACCGTGGAAGGCATCAAGGTAATCGACGTGCAGGGCGCTTCCAACGCGACCTTCACGCTGGCGGGCGACTACACGTTCCAGGGCCAGCAGGCCGTGGTGGCAGGCGCGTATGCGTATCGTCTGGTCAAGAACGGCGTCGCCACCCCGACCGACGGTGACTGGTATCTGCGGTCGTCCGTGTCCGACGCGCTGTCCGCAAGCAATTCGGCCACGACCCCCGCAGCCGCCGCCGCCACGCCACTGCTGGCGCCAACCGTGCCGTTGTACGAGGCGTACGCCAGCGTACTGCAACGCTTCAATGAACTCGGCACGCTTCAGCAGCGCGTGGGCAACCGCTCGTGGTCGCCCAGTGCCGCCGTGCAAGCCGAGCAGGATGCCGGCAAGCCAATCATCGGCCGCGGTGCCTGGGCGCGCGTAGAGGGGTCGAACACCCATATCGATCCCTCCACCAGCACGACCGCCGCCAGCTACAACGTGCGCATGTGGAAGTTCGAGGGCGGTGTGGATGCACCGGTCGTCGAGAATCAGGCCGGCACGCTGGTGGTGGGTCCGACCTTCCACTACGGCATTGCCAACTCCAATGTCTCGTCGATGTTCGGGCAAGGGTCGATCGATGCCACCGGCTACGGCGTGGGCGCTACGGCCACGTGGTACGGCACCAATGGCGCCTACGTAGATGCACGTGCCACGGTGAGTTGGTACGACACCGATATCCGCTCATCCACGCTGAGCACCAAGCTGGCCAATGGCAATCGCGGCAACGGCGTGGCTACCAGCGTGGAAGCCGGTCATCGACTGCCGCTGGGCGGCGACTGGTCGGTCACGCCGCAGGCGCAACTGGCATGGTCGCAGGTCCGCTTTGATGCGTTCACCGATCAGTACGGTGCGACGGTATCGCGCGAGAACGGCAATAGCCTGGTGTCGCGCCTTGGTGTGTCGCTGGATCACGAAACCAAGTGGACTGCCGGCAATGGCAAGACGCGTCGCTCGCACGTGTACGGCATCTCCAACCTGTACTACGACTTCCTGAACGGCACAGCGGCCCGCGTCTCGAATCTGAGCGTGGTCAGCAAGGAGCAGGCACTATGGGCAGGACTCGGCGTGGGTGCATCGCTGAACTGGGATGATGACCGCTATACGGTCTACGGTGAACTGCTGGCGCGTACCAGCCTGCAGGACTTTGGCGATAGCAACGCGATCGGCGCCAAGCTGGGCTTCCGTGTGAAGTGGTAAGCGTAGTCGGGCCGCGCCCTCCGGGGCGTGGCGCTAAATCCAGTTAATACGGCGCTGAAAAAACTAAATTCCCTTTGCGGAGGCGTGCCCGCACACTCGACAGAGTGTGATTCCGCAGCGTTTGGGGAGGGCCATCGTGTGTCGAGCGATCAGCTTGCTGCTTGCCTGCATCTTCACATTGGGAGGGGCAAGTTCAGTCCTCGCGGCGTCGGCTACAACGGCGGGCACAGACACCACCGACGCGTCGTACACGCGGGTCACCTCCGTCGAGGGCGTTACCGAATACCGGTTGCCCAACGGTTTGCGCATCCTGCTGGCGCCGGACGACGCGATTCCCCGTACGACAGTCAACATCACATACCTCGTTGGCAGTCGGGATGAAGGCCTGGGCGAGGCCGGCATGGCTCACCTGCTCGAGCACATGCAGTTCAAGGGCACCAGCAGGTTGACCGCCACTGCGCTCCGTGAGGAATTCGCCCGTCGCGGCATGATCGCCAACGGCACCACCTCGGTCGATCGCACCAACTACTTCGCGACGTTTCCTTCCAGTGAGGACAATCTCGATTGGATCCTCAGCATGGAAGCAGATCGCATGGTGAACAGCCGCATCGAAGCGGCCGACCTGCGCAGCGAAATGCCCGTGGTGCTCAACGAGATGGAGATTGGGCAAACGCGGCCGGATAGGGTGATGCTTCAGGCCATGAATGCCGCTGCCTACAACTGGCATCCCTATGGCAAGGCCACGATCGGCACGCGCAAGGATCTGGAGAACGTCTCGATTCCATTGCTGCGCGCGTTCTATCAACGCCACTACCAACCCGATAACGCGGTGCTGGTGATCGGCGGCACATTCGACCCCGCATGGGTGCTCGCCACCATCTCCACCTACTTTGGCCCGATTCCACGTCCTACGCGCACGCCGGTTGCCGCGGTCACGGCCGAGCCCGCGCAGGAGGGAGAGCGCCTCGTGACACTGCGCCGGCCCGGCGACACGCAGCTTATCGGCGAGATGTATCACGTGCCGCAGGCCGCGCATCCCGATGCTGTGCCGATGTGGCTTTTGCTTCAGGTGTTCGCGGGGCCATCCGGCGGGCGACTGGAGAAGACTCTGGTCGAAACGAAGAAGGCCGCCAGCGTGTCCGCATCGATAGATGCGATGCGCGACCCCGGCACGGTGCTGTTCCTCGCCGAAGTCCCCAAAGGGCAATCGCTGGACCAGGCGCGCGACGCGCTGGTCGAGCAGGTGGAAGGGCTCGCCGCGCGTCCGGTCTCGGAGGTCGAGCTGGAACGTGTGCGCGTTGAGATGCGCAATGCCATCGAGGACGCGTTCAAGAACCCCGATACGCTGACCCTTCAATTGTCTGAAACGATTGCTTGGGGAGACTGGCGCCTGCTGTTTCTTCTGCGCGATCGCGTGGAGAGCGTACGTCTGGAGGATCTGCAGCGTGTGGCCGCGCAATACCTGCGGCGCGCGAATCGCACGGAGGGCCGGTTGATCCTGGTGGATCAACCTCAACGCGTGGAGATGCCACCGCCGGTCGATCTCGCGCGCCTGCTCGATGGCTATCACGGCAAGCCCGTAGCAGCACCACCGCCACCGTTCGCCCCAACGCCGGAGAACATCGAGGCGCACACGCAGCGCTTCACGCTCGCCAATGGCATGAAGTTATCCATGCTCAGTCGCCCAACGCGCGCCAACACCGTGACCGGCGTGATGATGCTGAACATGGGTACCGTCGACAGCCTCAAGGGTAGAGCGCCCGCCGCGGCATTGACGGCTGCCATGCTGATGCGCGGCGCGGGTGCTCGCGACCGGCAGCAATTAGCCGATGCGTTGGCCATGCTTAAGTCCACGGTCCGGATTAGCGCGCAGGCCGATCGCACGACGATTCAGTTCGAGACACATCGCGATCAGCTTCCCGCTTTTCTCGCCGTCTTGCGTGACATCCTGCGCAACCCCACGCTGGACCCGCGTCAACTGGACGACATCAAGCAGATCCGCATCGCGGAGATTGAACGCTCTGGTAATGCCCCTGGCACGCTGGCTACCGTCACGATGGATCGTCACGGTAGCCCCTATGTGCCGGGCGACCCGCGCCACGTCGCGGATCAGAAGGAGGGCATCGCTGGCTATAGCGCCGCGAGTATCGACGATGTCCGCGATTTTCATCGGCGCTTCTACGGCACCAGCCACGCGCAATTGGCACTGGTGGGGGACGTCGACGTGGATGTCGCGAAAACGCAGCTCGAAAGTCTGTTTGGAGACTGGAACGCGCCCGAGCCCTACACCCGCATCGATCGGCCCTATCGCGCGATTGCACCGGCGACGTTGACCGTGCAAACCACCGACAACGCCAGTGCGATTTACCTTGCCCGTATGCCGATCTCCATGACCACGGCCTCTCAGGACTACGCGGATCTCGCCATCGCCAACCGCATCTATGGTGGCAATCCGTTACGTGGCAGATTGTCCGAACGGATTCGCCAACGCGATGGCATCAGTTATTCGGCGGGCAGCTCGCTGCAGGTAGGCGCAATCGACACGGCGGGGAGCTTCACGATGCGGGCCTCGTTCGCGCCACGCAACCTCGCGCGCATCAAGCGCGCGACCAGCGAGGAACTGGCGCGCTTCGTGAGGGACGGCGTTACGGAGCAGGAGCTGGCCGATGGAAAGAGCGGCCTGGTTGAGCAGGCCATCATCGGTCTCACGCGCGATAGCGTGCTGGCGCAGACGCTAGCCGATCAGCTGTACGCCGGCCACACCATGGCTTTCACGGCCGAGCAGGCGCAGCGCGTGCGCAAGGCCACGGTCGGCTCGGTCAACGCGGCGATCCGCAAGTACATCGACCCCAAACGCGTGACCACGGTCTTCGCTGGCGCGCTCGACGAACATTAGAAACATAGAGTCACCGTTACGTCACTTTCGCTCTCTATCATCGGCTGGCTTTTTGAGCCCCTGCGCCCGAAGGGTGCAACCGCGCAGGTCAGAAGATGTGAACAAGAGAGTCGCATGACCCAAAAGAATCCGTTACTCCGTCCGTTGGCCGCGCTAGCGCTTGCGTCGTCGATGTTGCTTGCCGCTTGCGGCAGCGATGACAACACCAACGCGGGTGTTCCGCCGGCGAGCAATCCGCAGACGCCGGACAAGCCGGCTCAAGTGGTGACGACCCAAGTCGCCTTTATGCCGGACATTCATTTCCACGATGTGTACGCAACATTTCAGGATGGTTCTTTTCCTGGCGTGCCGAACAGCAAGTCTGGCCGTAACGCGACCATCCGCCTGATGCAGGCGCAGATGACGTCGACGCGCCTGTTCAACGAGAACTACTTTGCGTTTCTCGCCGCGCTCGACGACGCAGTGGCGCGTGGCATCAAGCTGATCGCGCTGCCCGGCGACTTCTCCGATGATGGCCAGCCCGTTCACATGCGCGGTCTCAAGAAGGTGCTGGATCAGTACACCGAGCGATACGGTATTCAGTTCTTTGCGGCTCCCGGCAATCACGATCCGAACCGCCCACTCGCGCGCGCTGGCGGCAAGACGGACTTTCTGGGTATCGACACCACCAATGGTCGCGTAGGTTTTCCGCAACCGATCTTCAGCCGCGGTGGCAATGCCGATTGCTCGACCGGTTATTCGGGCCAGTGGGCCAAGGTCAATACCAGCTATTGCACCGAGGAGATTCAGGAAGGCGGCTACGCCACCATCATGAACGCGATCGAACAACACGGTCTGATGCCGAAGGCATCGAACCGCTACTTCGAAACGCCGTATAGCAAATACTCGCAGGCGAATTACTCGCTGCAGACGGCATTGCAACAAGCCGACTGGTCCAATCGCCAATACGAGATCTGCAAGGAGGGCACTGGCGGCATCTACAAGAAGCCGGCCTACACCTTCTGCAAGATGGTGCCGGATACCACCTATCTGGTCGAGCCCGTGGAAGGCATCTGGCTCGTGGGGATCGATGCCAACGTATATGTGCCGACCGGCGCCGGCCAGAACGACTTCAATGGCTCGGGCGATGCGGGTTACAACATGATGCTCACGCACAAGCAGCACGTCATTACGTGGCTGACGGATGTCGTGGCACGTGGCAAGGCCGCGGGCAAGCAGGTCGTGGCGTTCAGCCACTTCCCGATGAGCGAGTTCTTCAACGGCGCGTCCGATGACATCATTGCGCTGCTCGGCGCCGGCAAGATGCAGATGGTGCGTCGCCCGAAGGAGGACGTGACGCGCGCGCTGGCGGACACTGGACTGCAGGTGCACGTGGGTGGGCATATGCACTTCAATGACACGGGTGTGCGCAACTACGATGCGAAGCACGCGCTGGTAAATATCCAGGCACCGTCCATGGCGGCCTACGTGCCGGCCTACAAGGTGCTGACGATTGGCCGCAACGACGTGATCGATGTGCAGACGGTCCGGCTGGACAACGTGCCGCGCTACGACGAACTGTTCGAGCACTATCGCGAAGAGCACCGCTACTTCACCGATTTCCCGGCGATGATCCCGGGCGGCGGCGAGCTGTGGGACGCGTCGATTCTCAATGCCACGAACTACGCGGACTTCAATACGCGCTATATGTCGGAGCTGGTGCGACTGCGCTTGTTGAAGGATGACTGGCGTTGCGAGATGCGCGAGCTCGTCAAGAGCCCGCTGACGGGGTCGGACATGCTGATCCTGTCGCAGTTGCAGACCACGGTCACGCTGAAGGAGCTGGCGAATACCGGCACGAAGAACAACCTGTCGACGGCGTTCTTCAACTGCCTCGCCGAAGCGGGTGGCACCGGCGTTGCCAATCCGCAGTACGCGACCGACTATGCCGCGGCACAAGCCAAGGCAAGCGCGCTGGCGCAGGCCAACGGCATGCAACTCGCGGACTTCGACCAATGGAAGGCACTGGATCTGGCCGGCGATTTTGTGCGCCTGGCCAACGCCGGCGACCTCGCATTCGCAGATATCCCCGAAGCGCGTGCGCGTCAGTACAAGCTGGTCGCCCAGGCACTGCAGGCCACGTCGTCGAGCATCACGCTGACGGGCGATCAGGTCAATAACAACAACACGCTGGCCGCGCTGTATCAGGCCCGGTTCAAGCCGTTGATGGCCATCCTGCTGAAACTCGCCAACGGCGCACCGACGCGTCATTTCTCGATCGATCTGAAGTCGAATCAACTGACCGATTTGACGAACGAGCCTTCGAAGTTCTGATAGACGCAAGCAAGCAAGTAAGCAAGCGGGCCGCTCCCTTTCCCGGGGAGCGGCCCGAGGCCCCTTTGTATCCCATTGGCCACTCGCCGTTAGCGATCCCATCTGGCCACGATCTATACCCCACTAAAGTTGGGGTTAAGGACCTCATTTGGAAAGCCGTTCTGCAATCGACAGTGCTCACCTTGCGCGTCAACTACGCGGCAGGGCAGATAAAAACCAAATAGGACCTATCGCTGACGGCGTAGGGGAAACGGGGGAAAAATGGCGTTCATCGGCAACATGAAGATAGGCAAGCGACTGGCACTTGGCTTCGCTTTGATTTTGGCATTTTCCATTGCGATTACTGCTATTGCCATCTGGCGGCTCGACAACGTTGCAGCTTCGACGCGCGAAATGATGAAGGTGCCGCTCCTCAAGGAGCGACTGATTGGCGATTGGTATGCCAATCTGGCATCGGGCATCCGACGTACTAGCGCGATCGCGAAGAGTAGTGATCCCGCGCTGGGCCCATATTTCGCCGAAGAGGCAGTGGCTTCGTCCAAGAGCTCAGGCGAGCTTCAGAAACAGGTGGAGACCCTGCTTTCCAGCGAGGAAGAAAAGGCGCTGTTCGGCAAGCTCGGCGAATTTCGGAAGGCCTACTTGAGTTCTCGCGATGAGATCAACAAGGCCAAGGCTGCTGGCAATGTCGATGAAGCCACGCGTCTTCTGGACAAGGTGTTCACCCCGGCGGCAAACGCCTATCAGGGCGCCATGCGCGAGCTGGTGGAAATGCAGCGACGGACCATTGACGATACCGCCAAGGAGATCGATGGCGTTGCCGCTCAAAGCCGCACGCTGCTGTTCGTGCTCGAAGGACTCATCCTGGTCCTTGGGATCATCTGTGCGTACTTCCTGACGCGCAGCATCAGCGGTCCGCTGGCACAGGCCGTCAGCGTGTCGCGTCGCGTGGCCGATGGTGACTTGTCCAGCGACATCGTGGTGACGTCCACGGACGAGACTGGTGAGCTGTTGCAGTCCCTGAAGGACATGAACGACAAGCTCGGTGGCACGGTCGGAAATATCCGAACGGCCAGCGTGGCAGTCGCCAGCGCCGCCGGACAAATCGCATCCGGCAATATGGATCTGTCCTCCCGCACTGAACAGCAGGCTGCTTCGATCGAGCAGACTGCAGCCAGCATGGTTGAACTGACGGAAACGGTGAATCAGAATGCCGAGCATGCGCGTCAGGCGACTTCCCTCGCGGGAAGTGCCAGAGAGATGACGGAGTCCGGGCGCACCGATGTGGCCGCGATGGTGCAGACTGTCAATGAGGTGAGTGCCGAGTCGAGGAAGATTGCAGAGATCACCGGCATGATCGAAGGCATCGCCTTTCAGACGAATATTCTGGCGCTCAATGCTGCAGTCGAAGCGGCACGTGCTGGTGAGCAAGGTAGAGGCTTCGCGGTTGTCGCCGGCGAGGTACGATCGCTCGCGCAAAGGGCGTCTGGCGCAGCCAAGGAAATCAAGGAGCTGATTGAGACGTCGACTGGGAAGGTGGAAGTCGGCGCTCGCCAGGCCGAGCATGTCAGTGCTGGAATGGAGCGGATCAGCACGGCAATCGCACGCGTCTCAGACATCATCAGCGAGATTTCCGCGGCATCCGACGAGCAAAGCAAGAACCTCGAACAGGTGAGTCTTGCCATTGCCCAGATCGACCAGGTGACTCAGCAAAATGCGGCGCTGGTCGAAGAGTCTTCCGCTGCAGCACAGTCTCTGCGCGAACAGGCAGTCGGCATGAAGGACGATGTGATGTACTTCAAGACCGCAGGCCAATTCGCGTAAGCACCTGGCGCCGATGTGCTAGCATCGGCCTGGTTCGCTCCTCACTTTCTCAGAGTCCGTCGCCCTATGCACCACGCATACCCATCGCTGTCGAGTACGGTCGTTCGCCCCGCGCGAACGCTGTCGACACGCGTGTGTGCCATGGCAATCGTTCTCTCCCAGGTCAGCGCTCCGCTTGACGGAGCCCGGTCCCCGACTTACTGATCCCCCACTGGGATTCTGAGCGGGGCCGGGCATCCGGCAATACCCGCTCCGGTACGTCAACGTTGAATACCGACCCTCTGTTCTGACCCGTCGCCGCGCCCGGCTTTCGACATCCGCGCACGGCGCAATGCGCTCGCCCGCAGGAGAATGCCATGTTATCCACGAACCAGGCCGCCCCTTCGCTTTTTCTTACCGAATTGGATGTCGTCCGCCTCGAGCGTCTTGCCAGCCGGGCTGGCGCTCCTCATATGGCGGAGATGCTGGACCACGTGCTCGCGCGCGCCACGATCGTGCCACCGCAGGACATCCCACACGATATCGTCACCATGAACTCGCGTGTCACATGCATGCTGGCAGGCGAAGCGACGCCGCGCGAATGGACGCTCGTCTATCCGGACTCCGCCGATTACGATGCCGGTCGCATCTCGGTACTGTCGCCCGTCGGTGGCGCGCTATTAGGCGTGCATGCCGGTCAGACAGTGGGATTTCAGTTGCCGGATGGCCGTGCACAGCAGCTCGTCGTGACAGCCATCGGTTACCAGCCCGAAGCGCACGGCGAATACACGATCTGATCTACGCGGGCCGCAGCGTAAAAATAAAATCCACTTCTATCGACGCGCCTTTGGGTAGTTGAAGTACACCAACGGACGTGCGAGTGTGGATGCCGACGTCGCCAAGCACCGAATACAACACGTCGGACGCGCCGTCGGCGACTTCGCTTTGCATCGTGAAGTCCGGCGCGCTTCGCACAAAGACGGTGATGCGCGGCACCGCCTGTATGGCGTCGAGAGTTCCGCAGCTTTTTTTGATCAGAGCCAGCGCGCGCAGCGTCGAAGTCCCTGCGGCACGACGCGCCTCGTCGAGCGAAATGGAATCGCCCACTACGCCAACGAAGCGCACCGTTTCCCCAACTCGCGGGATCTGGCCAGCAATGTAGGCGACGTTCCCATCAACCAGAATGGGCGTGTACTTTCCACCGATCTTGATTTCCTCGTCCGGATTAAATCCGAACTCCGCCGCGATCTCTCGCAGCTTGTCGTCTCTTGTCATAGGTACCTTCACCGGCGCTGTCGAAAGAGTCAAGCGTAATCGATTTTGGCTTTATGCTCTTACTTGCACCCACTACAACAAGGAAGAGAATGAGCCCGACACCTGTCCGTAAACTCGCACTGCTGATTGCCACCGCCTGTCTGAGCGTCAACGTGGTGCAGGCCGCTTCGCTGGCGCCTGACATCGCCCAGAAACAGGCCCAGGCGAGCTACCGCGAATATCTTGATCTGTTGAGCATCCCGAACGACTCGATCGTTCCCGAGGACATTCGCCGCAATGTCACTTGGCTCGAGGAAGCGTTCCGCAAACGTGGGTTTGCGACGCAGTCTCTCGACAATGACGGCAAGCCGATGCTGTTCGCGGAATACCCGGGCAAGCAGGCGGGTCGCAAGACCGTCCTCTTCTATATGCATCTGGACGGCCAGCCCGTGATTCCCGCCCAGTGGGCGCAGAAGAGTCCGTGGACGCCAGTGCTCAAGCAAAAGGCGGCCAATGGCAATTGGGAGGAGATCGACTCCGCGAAGCTGTTTGCGGGCGCGGTGGACCCCGAATGGCGAGTGTTCGGCCGTTCGTCTTCGGACGACAAGGGTCCGATCATGATGATGCTGGCCGCCATCGACGCGCTGAAAGCCGCCGGCGGTGCGCCCGCGGTCAACGTCAAGGTCATTCTCGACAGCGAAGAGGAGAAGGGCTCGCCGTCGATCGCCAAGGTCATGCAGGCCCATCGCGACCTGCTGGCCTGCGATGCGATCGTGATTCACGATGGCCCGATGCATGCCACGAATCGCCCGACCCTCGTGTTCGGCAACCGCGGCGCGGCCAAGGCCAAGCTGGTGGTGTTCGGACCGAAGTCGCCGCTGCACAGCGGTCACTACGGCAACTACGCGCCCAACCCGGCGCAGCGGCTCGCAACGCTGCTGGCATCGATGAAGGACGACACCGGCCGCGTGACCATCCCCGGCTACTATAGCAAGGTGCGGCTCGGTGACGCGGAGCGCAAGATCATGGCGGCCGTGCCGGACGACGAGGTAGCCCTCAAACGTCGCCTTGGTATCGCGCAGACGGACAAGGTCGGTGCCAATTATCAGGAAGCGATGCAGTATCCCTCGCTGAACGTCCGCGGCATGGGCGCCGCAGCAATCGGCGACAAGGTGGCGAACATCGTGCCGGACAAGGCGGAAGCGGAACTCGATCTGCGCACCACGCCCGATTCGGATGCCGCATACCTCGGCAAACTGGTCGAGCAGCACATCGTCAAGCAGGGCTACCATCTGGTGCAGGGCACGCCGACCGATGAAGATCGCGCGCGCTACGACAAGCTCGCGAGCTTCACGTATCAGAGCGAAGGCGGCAACGCGGCGGGCTCGCCGATCGACTCACCGGTGGCCAAGTGGGCCTATCAGGCCATCACGGGCACGTTTGGCACCAACCCCGAGCCGGTGCGCATCCGCATGATGGGCGGCACCGTGCCCACGGCAGAGATTGTGGAGGTGCTGAAGGTCCCGTTCGTGATCGTGCCGCTGGTCAACGCGGACAACAACCAGCATGCGGCGAACGAAAATTTGCGACTCGGTAACTATACGAACGGCATTCGCACGCTGCACGGCTTGCTGACGCAGCCGTTCTAACGGCCGCAAATGCAGATGGCCCGCCACGACGTTAATCACGCCGTGACGGGTCATTTCACTCAGTACTCGTTCAAGCGCAGCGCATCAGCAGCGCATCAGCATCGCTTCAGCATCGCGTTAGAAGCGATGGCGAATGCCAACGGTGAACGCCGTCTGGTTTTCATCCGGCACCACGGTGCCCACGCCGGCTGCACCGAGGTTCGAGTTGCCGCGGTTGCGTGCAAACGCGAGCTTGGTATAGACGTCGGTGCGCTTCGAGAACGCATAGTCCGCGCCCACGATCGCCAGCAGCGGATCCTGATTGCCATGACGCTGGTCGGTGTAATACACGCCACCAAGCAATTGCAACGCACCGGTCAGCTGATAGCTCGCGCCGAGCCAGTACAGGTTCGTATGCGTGCCCATCGCCGTGGCGCTATCGGCGCCCTGGTCCTGCAGCCAGCGATAGCCGCCGAACAGCTTCACTTGTCCGATCGTGTAGTTGGCACCGGCAGCCAGGCGCTTGGCGTTGCGCTGGCGAATCGCCTGCGTGTTGCCCTGATACTGGTCGTAGGCCACACCCACCTGCAGATTGCCGGCGCTGTAGCTCACGCCACCGCCAACGTCGCGCGACGTCTCGGGCGAGCCCGGCACTTCGCCATCGTTGTTGCGGCCAAAGCTGTAGTAACCGATGGTCGTCAACCCACCGAAGCTTCCCTTGTATTTGACGGCGTTGTCAGCGCGGCCGTTGAACGCGGCATCCACTGCGGACAGCGAATAGCGCGCGTTGGTCGAGAACGCATCGAACGCGCCGAACATCTCGTAGATGGCGGTCTGCTGACGACCGAACGTCAGCGCGCCGTACTGGTTCTGCAGCCCGACATACGCCTGGCGGCCAAACAGTCGATTGCCTTGCGCGGACACGCCGGTGTCGAGTTCAAAGCCGCTCTCGAGCACGAAAATCGAGCGCAAACCGCTACCGAGGTCTTCAACGCCGCGCAGGCCCCAGCGGTTCGTCGACATGTTGCCCGAGGAGACGCGTGCGGCCGTGCCGCCGTTGCCGCCAGGCGAATGCGTGACAACTTCCACGCCGCCATCGACAATGCCGTAGAGCGTGACGCCGGTCGGCGTGGATTGGGCGAAGGCACCCTGTGCCGCGCACATGGCGCAGGCAGCCGCCGCGAGCGGCAGGATGATCGTTTTCATTGTAGTTATTCCCTGTGGCAGATCCGGTCGCGCATTTTTTGGCAGCACGCAAGGCGAATCTCAATTCAAGTCAGAAACACATCAATGGCTTGATGTGAGTCGAGGATGCTAGAAGAGGAGTGCCACGTCGCTCAAGCAAAATGCAGAAAAACGGCGGGAATTTGGGCAAATCGCGATACGTTATGTCGCGAAAATCAGACGCGGCGGCATCTCTGATACATAACGATTCAAATGCGCCGGTTTCAGATACAAAGGCACGCCGCAAGGAACGGATGTCGGCGCCCAAAGGTATTTCGCCGCGCCCCCTCATAACAGCGTATGCTCGCCGATAACAGGAGGTCGCCATGTCTCAGAACAATGCAATCTACAAAGGCTTCAAGGTCTCCGCAAAGGTACGCCAGGCACCCGACGCCTTCCCCGGCGGCGACGTCGTCCACCCGCGCTTTCTCGCTACCGTAACCATCACGCAGGTCAGTACGGGAATGGGTTCACAGCGCCTGCTCCCGCCTGAAATCCAGCAGTTCGCAGATGCCCCGCACGCCGCCATCACGCTGGCGTTGACCTCCGCGCGGGAAGCCATCGATGGCATGTCCACCTTCGTCAAGGCGAAGTAGATATTGACCTTGTCGCAGGCATTGATTCACCACAATAAGAGGGAGACATCATGTCAAGACAGATCAAGAACAAGGCTGAACTGCGTGCCATGCTCCGCGCCGAGCAGGCAAAACATCCGGAATGCGAAGGCTCCTGCTTCGGTGACGTCTGCTGGCATGCCGCGGACGACGAAGGCTGCAACTGGAAGCTCTCGACAATGGAAGGCGGCAACTGCGCCGCATGCCTCGCGGCGATTCAGCCGTACGTAACGCAGCTGCGCGCGAGCTACAACGTGCCGGAAGAGGGGAAGTAGCTTCCCCGCCGTGCGCCGCACTCACCGGCGCACGGTCGTATCCGCGGCCGTCATGCGCGTTGCTACTTCGTCCAGAACCACTTCTGGCTCGTCGGCCTCCGCGTCCGTCTCGGCATCAAGCCTCCGATGCAAGCGCTCCATATCGAGGTCGCCGGTCCATTTGGCCACGACCACGGTCGCAACGCCGTTGCCAATCAGATTCGTCAGTGCGCGCGCCTCGGACATAAAGCGGTCGATGCCCAGAATCAATGCCAACCCTGCTACCGGGACATGCCCAACGGCAGATAGCGTGGCCGCCAGTACGATGAAACCACTGCCAGTCACCCCGGCGGCACCCTTGGAGGTCAGCAGCAGCACGACCAGCAGGGTGATTTGCTGCGTCATGCTCATATCGGTGTTGGTGGCCTGGGCAATGAACACCGCGGCCATGGTCAGGTAGATGGCGGTGCCATCCAGATTGAACGAATAGCCAGTGGGGATTACCAGTCCGACCACGGATTTACGGGCTCCCAGATTCTCCATTTTGGCCATCATGCGCGGCAGCACAGACTCGGAGGACGACGTGCCCAGCACGATGAGCAGTTCCTCCTTGATGTACTTGATGAACTTCCAGATCGAGAAGCCATGCACGCGTGCGATGGTGCCAAGCACAACGAAGATAAAAAGCAGGCATGTCGCATAGAAGGTGGCCATCAGCTGACCAAGCTGCAGCAGCGAGCTCACACCATACTTGCCGATGGTAAAGGCCATGGCGCCAAATGCA
The DNA here is from genome assembly GCF_914271485.1 of Cupriavidus pampae. Classification (GTDB taxonomy): domain Bacteria; phylum Pseudomonadota; class Gammaproteobacteria; order Burkholderiales; family Burkholderiaceae; genus Cupriavidus; species Cupriavidus pampae. The sequence continues at coordinate 118,727 of NZ_CAJZAG010000005.1, read as the reverse complement.
CCGATTGGCGCGATCTTCATGATGTAGCCCACGATGGTGAAAAGCACGTGAGACAGCTTCTCGATGAAGTCGAACACCAGTGTGCCGCGACCACCGAACTTATGCAGCGCAAAGCCGAACATCACCGCGAACAACAGCACCTGCAGGATTTCGCCTTTGGCAAAGGCATCGACGACCGTGTTGGGGATCACGTGCATCAGAAAATCCACCGTGCCCTGCATCTTTCCCGGGCCTGTGTACGCGGCGACAGCTTTCGTGTCGAGGGTTGATACGTCGACATTCATGCCGGCGCCCGGTCTGACGATGTTGATGATCAGCAGACCCACCAGTAACGCAATGGTGCTCACAATCTCGAAGTAAAGCAGCGCCAGCCCGCCCGTCTTGCCGACCTTCTTCATATCCTCCATGCCGGCGATACCCACCACGACCGTGCAAAAGATAATCGGCGCGATGACCATCTTGATCAGCTTGATGAAGCCGTCGCCCAACGGCTTCATCGCCTCGCCAGTTTGTGGGTAGAAATGGCCAAGAATGACGCCGATGATGATGGCGGTGATGACCTGAGCGTAGAGGGATTTGTAGAGAGGTTTGGGGTGGGGGTCTTTGTCCATCATCGTCTCCGCTGGGTTTGAGTCGCTACCGCTCGCTCACCTACCAAGGAAACAACATTGGCACTGGAAAGCAAGCGTGACGCACCCCTACAGCAGTCGATCGTGTGACGAAAGTGACATCTTCACGCTTTGAGCATGACGCGCCGGTCGCGCTATCCTGCGGACGGCAACGTCGCCTGCATCGATGCGCGCTGCTCGAACTGCGCGAACCATGCCGATAGCGCTGGCACGCCGTCGCGCCACCCAAGATCCGTGAATCGGAAGTCGAGATAGCCGACCGCGCAGGCAATCGCAATTTGACCGATGCAAACCGGCGCGTCGGCAAGCCTTCCGGCTTCGCCATCGAGCGTGGCCAGTGTGGCGGCGAACTTGGCACGCCACGCGGCGATGGTCGGCCGGTGCTGTTGTTCCTCCGGGCGCAACCGTTCATTCCGCCACAGCACGAGCAGATCGGTCAGCCCGTGGCCAAGCGCGTGCCAGCGCATGGATTGCATGCGCGCGGCATGCGCTTGCGGAAACAGTCGCGGCGAGGGCGCCACGCCGTCGAGGTACTGGCAGATCAGCGTGGTGTCCGAGAGCACGAAGCCGTCGTCGGTGATCAGCGTGGGGATCTTGTTGAGCGGGTTGATCCGCATCAGCTGCGCATGGCAGCCCGTCATTCCCACCACGGTGTCGATGCACGTGATGCGGCCGGCGAGGTCGAGTTCGTGCGCGGCCACCATGACGCGGCGCACGAAGGGCGAGCGTGGCGACCAGCACAGTCGAAGCTCTCCTGCGCCCGCCGTAGGGCTGAAGGCGTCGTCGGTTGGAGCGATAACTGTCGTCATGTCATTCTCCGCGAATGTTCTGAGACTTGATCACCTTGGCCCAGCGGGCGGTGTCCGCGCGGATGATGGCGGAGAACTCCGCCGGCGTGCCTGCCGCGGGCTCCAGACCGAGCTGGTCGAGGTTCTTGCGAACCTCCGGCGCGGCCAGGGTGCGGCGCAGCGCGTCATTGACCCTTTTGACCACATCCGGTGCGGTGCCCGCCGGTGCCATCAGTCCATACCAGTTGCTGGCCTCGACATTGGCGATGCCTTGCTCGGCAAGCGTTGGCACATCGGGCAGGAAGGGGAGGCGTTTCGGGGCCGCGACGCCGATCGGCCTCAGCCGCTTCGACGTGATGTATGTCATCAGTCCCGAGGTGTCGCCGAAGAACCCATCCACCTGCCCACCGAGCGTGTCGGTAATTGCCGGGGCCGCACCCTTGTACGCGACGTGCAGGAAGTTCACGTGCGTGGCGGCCTTGAACAGCTCGATGGTCATATGGGGCATGCTGCCGATGCCCGTGGAAGCCAGGCTGGGCGGTTTGCCGGCCGCCTGTGCGCGTTTGACGAACGCGGCGGCATTGGCAATTGTGTCGTCTGGCTTGACCACCAGCACCTCCGGCGTGTTCACCACGAGCGAGATTGGCGTCAGGTCCTTCTGCGGATCGTACGGCAGGTTCGGATACAGCGCGGGGTTGATGACGATGGCACCCGCACTGGTGAGAAACAGTACGGAGCCATCGGTAGGCGCTTTGGCCACAGCGTTGATGGCAATGGCACCATTCGCGCCGGGTCGATTCTCGACGACCACGGTCTGCTTAAGTTCGGCCTCGAGTTGGCGCGAGAGGCTGCGCGCGAGCGTGTCGGCTGGGCCGCCGGCGGGGAAGGCCACCACAAGCCGCGTGATGGGCGCCGCGCTGGCTGACGACGCCATCCATGGCGTGCCGAGGGCGAGCAGTGCAAGGGGGAGCGCGAGGGCGAGCGCGAGGGCGAGCGCGGACATGGCGCCGCGGCGCGTGTACCGAATAGGCATGACGATGTCTCCTGATAGGGTGCCGGCGTGGCGCTTAACCGCCCGCGGCACCTTGTGTGTTCACGTACAGCGAGTAGATGGAGGTGCAGGACGCCATCAGCAGTCGATTGCGATGGCGGCCGCCGAAGCAGAGGTTGGCGCAACGTTCGGGCAGCGAGATATGCCCGATGGTCTCGCCCTCCGGAGAAAACACGCGCACGCCGTCGAGTTCTGGCGTGCCCATGCCCCAGCCGCACCAGAGGTTGCCGTCGACGTCCACACGAAAACCGTCCGGCGTGCCGGGACCCGCGTCGATCAGCACGCGGCTGTCATCGAGGCGCTTGCCATCTGCGTCGAGGGCCAGCGCGCGGATGCGGCGCGGCCGCGCGCGCGACTCGATCACGTACAGCGTGCGTTCGTCGGGCGAGAACGCGAGGCCATTGGGCCCGCTGATATCGTCAGCCACTACGGTCGCTTTGCCCGTGATGGGGTCGAGCCGATAGACGCGCTCCGGCAGTTCCTGCGGCGCCTGCTCGCCCTGGTAATAACCTGCGATGCCAAACGGCGGGTCGGTGAACCAGATCGAGCCATCGGACTTGACCACGATGTCATTGGGCGAGTTCAGGCGCTTGCCGTCAAAGCTGTCCATCAGGACGGTGATGCTGCCGTCGTACTCGGTGCGCGTGATGCGCCTGCCGCCGTGCTCGCAACTGACAAGGCGGCCCTGCCGGTCGCGCGTGTTGCCATTGGCGTTGCCCGACGGTGAACGATAGACGCTGACGATGCCGGTTTCCTCTTCCCACTTGAGGATGCGGTTGTTTGGGATGTCGCTCCAGAGCAGATAGCGGCCATCGCCGAACCAGACGGGACCTTCGGCCCAGCGCGAACCGGAGGCGATACGTTCGACCGCGGCGAGTGCCAGGCGGTACTTCTCGAACGCGGGCGCCAGAACCTGCACGGCCGGATCGGGATAGCGCCCGGTGGGCATTGCGATAGTGGGGATGGTGTTCATGATCGATCCGGGGAAGGTGTTCATGCGGTTCATGCGTACAGGCGTGGTGGGTTGGTGCGCAGCACCGCGTCCGCGCTGCCAACAACCTCCTCGCATACGCGGCGAATCCAGGCGAGCAGCACGCCTTCATCGGGCACCGGGTAAGCGATATTGGGATGCGGCCAGTCCGTGCCCCAGATAGCGCGCTCGGGCGCGGCCGCCAGCAGTCGGCGCGCGATGGGGAGCGCCGCCTCATAGGGTGCCGCGCCGCCTGTAATGCGATCCGCGCCGGACAGCTTGATCCAGATGTTGGGCGACGCAAGGCAGAGTTCCAGCGCGGCAAATGCCGGATAGTCGATGCCCTTGGCCGCATCGACGCGCGCCATATGGTCGATTACCAGCGTGACCCCTTGCGGCGCCAGCACATCGAGTGCCTCCACCACATCGCCGACCTCTCCGTGCAGGAGCGCATGCCAACCGTAGGGTTGGATGCGTTCGAGCTGAGCGACCATGCGACCGGCATCGGGTTTGCCGCCGAGATGCGACATCAATCCCAGGCGAATGCCACGCACTCCCCGTGCGTGCATCTGATGCAGGTGGTCCTCGTCCACATCGGGCGAGATCAGTGCGACGCCGCGATAGTTGCCGTCGGCGCCGTCTAGCGCGGTCAACACCGCATCGTGATCATCCGCGTAGCAGGCGCCCTGCACCAATACACCGTGTGAGATGCCGAGCGCGCGGTGCAGCGCGCGCAGCGCGGAGAAGGGTGCCGCGGGCGGGCGATAGACGGCGTCTGGAGGCAGTGGGTGTTCGGCATAAGGGCCGAAGATATGCGTGTGGCAATCCCAGATACCGTCGTGTGACGGCGTGTCGTCATGGTTCCGTGTAGTCATCCCGGGTCTCGTTAGAAGAGGGAAGCTTTAATCCGAGCGCGCACCGGTGTCCTTCACTACCTGCGTCCAGCGCGCGTACTCGGTCTTGATGAGTTGCCCGTACGCGGCGGGCGTGCCCCCGGTGGGCTCGGCACCCTGCGCGCGTAGCGCGGCCAGCGCGTCCGGGTCCTGCATCACGGCGAGAATCTCGTGGTTCAGCCGGGCGACCACATCGGCAGGCGTGCGTGATGGTGCGACAATGCCTTGCCACGTGCCCGAGTCGAATCCCGGCACGATGGTTTCGGCGAGCGTTGGCGTGTCAGGCAGCACGGAGACACGTTGACGCGTGGTCGCGGCGATGGCGCGCAACTTGCCATCCTTGATGAATGGCAGCACGGCGTTCAGGCTGCCCGACATCATGAAATCCAGCCGCCCCGACAGCAGGTCTGGGAGCGCCGCGGCGTTGCCCTTGTAGGGGATATGGTTGAACGCCGTATGCGTCTTCGCCGCGAACAGCACGCTGGTCAGGTGGTCGATGGTGCCGTTGCCTGAAGACCCGAAGTTGAGTTTGCCCGGGTTTGCCTTAAGCTCCCGAAGAAAGTCTTCCGGCGTCTTGATCGGGCTCGCCGCGTTGACGATCACCACCAGCGGAACGGTGGCAACGTAAGCCACGGGCGTGAAGATCTCGGTCGGGTTCAGCTTCGGATTACGAAACAGGGCGGGCGATATCGCGATCGAAGAGCTGTTATAGAGCAGCGTGTAGCCGTCGGCCGGTGACTTTGCGACCTGTTCCGCCGCGATATTGCCGCCCGCACCGGGGCGGTTGTCCACCACCACCTGCTGGCCGAGGCGCTCACCCAGCTTGCGCGCGATCACGCGTGCGATGATGTCCGTCGGGCCGCCGGGCGAGAATGCCACGACCATGCGCACCGGTTTGTCGGGGTAAGTCGCGGCCTGAGCGGGGTGCCACATCGGTGCAATGAGCGTAGCCGATGCAGCCAGCGTACGGACTAGCGCACGATTGAATTGGATAGATAGCATGCGAGCGTCGTCTCCCTGTTGTTGTCTTGCTCCGCTGTCTCTATGGAACAGCTGGTGGACTCTGCGCGTTCAGTCGCAGCGTACGCTCATGCCGCCGTCAACCACCAACTCTGTGCCCGTGACGAAGCGAGCTTCATCCGATGCGAGGAACAGCGCGGCGTTGGCGGTATCGCGCCCATCGCCCATAAAGCCCAGCGGAATGCGTGCCTGACGCTGCGCTAGCAGTGCATCGACATTGCCGCCCGCGCGCTGGCCGGCCAGGCGTGCTTCCACCATCGGCGTATGCATCTGGCCAGGAATGACGGTGTTCACACGAACATTCTTCTTCGCGTACTCCACGGCGACCACGCGCGAGAACTGGATCACAGCGGCCTTGGCGGAGGCATAACCCACCTGCGCGGCACCGGTCCATCGAATGCCTGACGTGGACGCCGTATTGACGATGGCGCCACCGCCTTGAGCTTCCATCAACGGCAGCACGTACTTGCACGTCAGGAAAATGCTCTTCAGATTGAAGTCGATCTGCGTGTCCCACGCTTCCTCGGAGAGGTCTACCGGGCCACCGCGTGCGGAACCGCCGACGTTGTTCACGAGAATATCGATGCGGCCAAAGCGCGCCACGCAGGCATCGACCATGGCTTTGACCTCGGCGGCCTGCGTCACATCGCACGTGTGGGGCTCGATCTCCGCGCCGGGGATGGCACGCACGCGTTCGATTGTCTCTTCCATGGCCGATGCGCTCTTGTCGGCGGCGAAAACCTTCGCGCCTTCTTCGGCAAAGCGCACGGCCACCGCGCGTCCGTTACCCCAGCCAGGACCGATGCAGCCTGCGCCGGTCACGAGTACGACTTTTCCTGCGAGCCTGCCATTCTTCTGATTCGACATGTTGATGCTTCCTGATGCGGATGATGTGTTGGTGAACGATCGATGTGCACGCTCAGCACGCAGGCTGGTCGAGTTCGAGCGGCGTGCCGTCGGGTGGCATGACCTCGAAGGCGTTGATCGTCATGGAGATCAGCGTGTAGTACCCGGCCACGCCGACCAGATCGATCACCGCATCGAGGCCGAGCACGGCCACCGCGCGTTCATAGAGCGGGGTGGGGATGTTGCGTTGCTCGTTCAGGCTGCGAGTTACCGCATAGACCATGGCCTCATCGTCGCGAGTAAAGACGGGATCGATGCCAGTGCGAATGGCTTCCACCACGGCTTCGTCGATGCCGGCCTTCAGCGCGATGGGCTTGTGCGCCCACCATTCGAACTCGGCACGCCAGAACTTGCCCATCACGAGGATGGCCAGCTCGGAGAGCCGCTGGGGCAGCGAAGAGTCATAACGGCAGTATTGGCCGAGCGCCTGTGCCTTGGCGGCAAGGCCTGGCCGATGGAGCCATACGGCCAGCGGCCCGCGAACCTGGCCACGCGGCCCTGCCACGATGGCGGCGTGCACGGCGCGCTGGTCTTCGGTCATCTCCTCGGGCTTGAGGGGGCGGATTCTGGTCATATGTCTCCGGATCGTTTTGTGTTGTGTCTGTTGTCTGCCGGTGCATTCTGATGAGTGCGGATGTCATCGTCCAATATCTTTTCCGGAGCACAGTAATTCCGAAATAGAATTACTGCCTTGCCTCCTATTTGCCGCATCTTTTTGCGAGACCTATAATGGAAATCCGTGAGCTTCGAATGTTCCTCGCGCTTGCCGAGGAACTACACTTCGGCCGCGCGGCTGAACGGCTGCGTATTTCGCAGCCGCCGTTGACCAAGCATATTCAGCAGTTGGAGGCAGAGCTGGGCGTCATGCTGTTCGACCGCAACAAGCGCAGCGTGAGGCTGACGGCGTCGGGCAGCGCACTAGTGCAGGAGGCGCGGCGGATCATCGGACAGGCCGACATGGCGCGCGAGGTGGTGCGACGCGCCGAGGAGGGGCAGACCGGCACGTTGCGGATTGGCTTTGTGGCGGCACTGCTGTACATCGGTATGGAGAAGCTGATCGCGCGGTTGGAACGGAATCTGGCGGGCGTGGAGACGGTATGGGAAGAGATGGGATCTTCGGAGCAGATCGAGGCGCTGCGACACGACCGAATCGATCTCGGACTGGCGCAGATATCGCCCGGTGCGAGCGGTGCTGGAGAGATGAGCATTCATCCGATCGCGCACACGCCGCTGGTGGCGGCGCTACCGGAGAGACATCCGCTCGCACAACGCAAGCGGATCGACCCTGCGGATCTGGCAGGCGAGCCGTTTATCGTGATTCCACGCGAAAGCGCGCCGGCGTACTTCGACTTGATCGTGGCGACATGCCTGCGGTCTGGCTTCAGCCCAAACGTGCGGCACTACGCGCGGCATTTGCTGTCGGTATCCAGCCTGGTGGCGCTAGGCCGCGGCGTATCGCTGGTACCCCGAACCCCAGAGCGCTCGCAATTGCCCGGCGTCGTGCTCAAACCGCTGGCGGGAGAGCCGGCACAGGCGGAGTACTCGGTGGTGTGGCAGACGGCCAATCGATCACCGGTGGTGGAGAGGGCGTTAGGGGTGTTGGGGGTGGGCTGATGTTTCTGGTCGATGCGGAGGCTATTTCAGCCTTCGAATCTCCCTCACTCCTTGGCCCAACTTTCGGCGTAGCAACGTGCGTAGCGTCGCTGCGTCGGCATATCCGACTTCTGCCGCGATATCTTCCAGATTATGTCCCGCGGAGATCAGATGGCGTGCTCGCTCGATGCGGAGGTCTTGAACGAACTCCAAAGGTGACTTGCCCAGTATGGCCTCGGTACGACGCTGTAATGTCCTTGGATGGACGGCTAGCGCATGGGCAACTTCGAGAAGGGAGAATCCACCGGACAGGTTGTCACGGATCCATCGTTCAAATTTCGAGATCAGCGGATCCGAGTGTGCCAGGTAGTCGGGAATGATGTAGTGCGCCTGGGATGCTCGTCTGTCGATGAGCATGAACCTCGCCACCAGCTCGGCAAGCTCCGGGGAGACGCGGCGGACCAACCACAGGGCAAGATCGAGATGCCCCATCGCCGCCCCCGCTGTCACGACTCGGCCGGACTCGACAACCATCCGCGAATCGTCGAGCTTTACCGCCGGATACCTTTGTCGAAAGAAGGGAGCGAGAGACCAGGTTGTGGTGGCTTCCTCTCCGTCCAGCAATCCGGCCTCAGCCAGCACGAACGTACCAATGCAGGCCGCCGCGATATTGATTCCATTGGCATGGCGACGCTGTAAATGCTCCACCGCTTCCTGAACGTCACGGCGTTGAAGTCGCAAGGTGAGCGAGTCCGCCTGCTTGGCGTTCAACGCCGGCACCACGATCCAGTCTGGCTTTCGCACGGCGTCCAGTGGCTCGACCGTGGTCGTGAATCCCAGAGCGGTACGGACACGCTTGCGTAGGCCCGTCAGCCTGACGTCGAAAGGTGCCTTGTCAAAGCCCTGCGACGCCGCCAGCTCATTCGCCGTGGCAAGCGTGTCAAGTAACACCGCCATGCCGGAATCGAATACGTCGTCGAGGGCGAAAACGACCACTTTCATCTGTTCCTTCCGTGTGTCGTAAATGTCTACATTTATGTCATTTGCGACTATAGATCGAGAGCTTGTCGGCGTCTAGACTGCGGAGCATCCAATGAGGAAATCATGAATATGTCGCCCCAAACCATCCTTGATACGATCGGCAACACGTCCCTCCTGCAACTGCGTCACGTCGTGCCGTCCGACAGCGCACGAGTCTTCATCAAGCTGGAAAGCCAGAATCCGACCGGAAGCATGAAAGACCGCATTGCGCTGGCGATGATCGAAGCTCCCGAGCGAGATGGCCGGCTCAAGCCTGGCGGCGCTGTGGTCGAGTACACGGGTGGAAGCACCGGCGTGTCGCTGGCTTTGGTTTGCTCGGTCAAGGGTCACCCGCTCCACCTTGTATCGTCCGACGCGTTCTCGAGGGAGAAGCTCGACCACATGCGTCTGTTGGGCGCAAAACTGACAATCGTCCCTAGCGAGAATGGCAAGCAAACGGAGAAGCTGACCAAGGACATGATCCACGAAGCGCATCGCATCGCGGACGATATGGGGGCGTACATCACGGCACAGATGGAGAACACCGATCAGCTCGTCGCTTACACGGCGATGGCCGACGAAATCTGGAGTCAGACAGGGGGCCGCATTGACGGTTTTGTCGGCAGCGTTGGTACCGGTGCCTCGCTCCGCGGCATATCCGCCCGCTTGCGGGAGCTCGACCCGCGTATTCATTGCGTTGGCGTGGAGCCGGCCGAGTCGGCGGTCCTGTCAGGCGGCCCCACGGGCGCGCACAAGATCGACGGGATCGGGGCCGGCTATGTCGTGCCGCTCTGGCATGAGCGAATCGCCGACGAGCTGGAGCCGGTTTCCACAGACGAGGCGAGGGCCATGGCATTCCGCCTGGCCGGTGAAGAAGGCCTGTTTTGTGGGACATCCACCGGTGCGAACGTCAGCGCTGCGCTTCGTTTGGCAAAACGCCTGGGTCCCGAGGCTACCGTCGTGACAATCATGTGCGATACAGGAATGAAGTATCTGAAAACGTTCGCACAATCGCTGGACTAGCGTGGGACGCCGGTATGGGGCAGAAGGCTATTTCAGCCTTACCAGATGGTCCTTTTCGCCTTTCTTGATTTCGACGACTGTGTCCAGCGCCTTCAGCATTTCGCTGAAGCTCGTGAACCCATGGTCCTTCGTGGAGAACGTTGGATCCAACCGCTTGATCATGGGCCACACGCTCGCCTTATGAACCCAGGCGTCTCCCTTTGACTCGGCCAGCAGGCGGATGGCGCGACGGAGCATGTCGGCGCCGGGGCTCGGTAAGGGCGGGGCAACGTCACCGGTCGTCGTCGACGGCGTTTCTTCCTCGATCGGTTCGATCAAGCTGTCGTAGTAGCGGAACTCGTGGCACGACTTGGCCCAATGCCGGTTCGTGTTCTTGCGGTTGCCAATGCCGATAAGCGTGCGCCCTGCAGCTTTGATCTTCTGCGAGATCGGCATGAAATCGCTATCGCCACCGATGATGATGACGGTGCCGATATGGCCGAATCGGCCGATGTCTTCCGCGGCATCGAGGCATAGTTTGATATCGGCGCCGTTCTTGGCGGACGGGCCCGGCGGGAACAGTTGGATGAGTTCAACGGAGCCTTGCAGCAGGGCATCGCGATAGCGGCCGAAGAACTGCCAGTTGCAGTAGGCGCGGTTGATGGCGACCGTGCCAAAGGACGAGCACAACTCAACGAGGGCTTGCACATCGACCAACGGCTCCTGTGCCTTGAAGCGATTGTCTTGCTTGGCGTAGGCGCCTTCGCCGTACTTGGCCTCGACGAGTCCGGCGTGAAGGTTCTCAAAGTCCCAATAGATCGCAACGGAACGGCCGTTTCCGTTTTCCTCGTCGTTCAATTCGTGTTCTCTCAATAAAATGATGACTTGCTCTGTACTTTAGAAGCACCAACAACGTCGGTTACCTTATACCCCGACTCGACATAGCCAGCCCCGCCCTTGATCACACGACCATCAGGGAATTTGGCCTCGATGCTGTAGCCTCCTTCGCCGGCGATAAAAAAGCGAAAGTTCGTGCTCTCCCCTTGTTTCAGTGCAGGCAGTGAAACGGTGCTTGTGAACCGGCTCGAGGAGTGGGTGAGAGTCAACGCCGAGAGATCCTGGCCACTGTCGTTCTTGATCGTGATATGGGCGAGTGGTTGAAACCAGTGACGCGCCCCGGCAGTCAATGCCCCGCCGACAAAACCAATCGCGAGCAGCGTCAGGATTCCAAGGGTTTTGAGTGCGAGGCGCATGGTAGTTATCCGGTAGGCCTTGAATCGCGACGGGCGGGTCACCGAGCCGGGCTGGCTCGAGTCAATCGCTGCACGAGGATTGCGAGCCTAGCAAATTGCGGCTTGCTACTGGAAGGTCCGCAGTGGGGTGTTGGATGCCTGACACGGTGGCATCGGGTCGCATTTTCGAATATTGCGATTGTCGCTTGTTTCGAACATGATGGTGACCGACTCACCAGATTCAGGACCGACTATGCCCACCACTGCACTACCCAAGTTGACCTTGCCCACAGAGGGCGAGGTGAAGGCGGCCGTGCAAGGTCTGCGCACGCTGGCCGCCTGCTTGGCGACCCAATCCGAGACGCAGTACATCCGGATCATCGACGACCAAAAGAAGGTACATCGCGTGGAGTTGCCCACGTTGGCGCTGCGACTACTCGTCGACATCCTTGCGGAAGTGGCTGACGGTAACGCCGTACAGGTGGTACCTGTCCATGCGGAACTGACTACACAAGAGGCGGCGGACCTGCTCAACGTGTCCCGTCCCCATCTCATCAAATTGCTCGAAGATGGCGCGCTGGCGTTCCATCGGACTGGCAAGCACCGCCGGGTGAGATTCGCCGACTTGATGCAGTACAAGGAAGCGCGCGAGCAGGCCAGTGAGCAGGCGATGGCTGAGCTCGCGCAGCTGTCACAAGAGCTAGGAATGGGTGCTGTTGTTACTTAACGTGCAGGATGACGATTCCCTCCGAGATCGTTGGGGCACTTGCGCTAGTGCCTGCAGCGTTCTGTGCGATCCAATCTCTAGCCTTTTGGCTGCTTTCATCAACCCCCGTCTTGTCATTGCAAACGGTAACTGAGAAGCCAAACTCACCATCCTCGCTTCGGGCCAATGTGTAGCTAACAAAGCCTTGGACCGAGCGCATCATCGATTCGATCTCAGGAGTGCGCCTTTCCAATACATCGAAGAGTTCCTTCGCGCCAGCGCCCGAATATGCTCGTATTGCAGTGTGCATGATCTTTCACCCACTTTTGATGCCCGGTCCCTCACAGTTTTAGCGGCAAATTGAATAAATTCCAATGATTGGGGTGGTATTTCCGGGCACGAGGTTCTCCCCGGACGCATCGTCGGAAGTTGCAGCTATACAACTACCCCCACCGTTCGGGTATGGACGCCGGAAGGCACGCTGTTATTTTTGGTGCATCGCACGCCGGCCGCCAATGGCGACTTCAATTGGCGCCGGAAGAGAATAACAACGGAGACTGTTCGATGCTCTTCGCTGTTCGCTTCACTGACAAGCCAGAACAAACGACGCTACGCTTGGCGTTGATGGATGCCCATTTGCAATGGCTTCGGTGTCATCAGGGCAAGGTGCTAGCGGCGGGTTCGCTTCGACCTCAACCAGAGGCGGATGCAATCGGCGGCTTATGGATTGTTGAAGCCGCCGACAAGGCAGAGGTAGAGGCACTGTTGCAATCGGATCCGTTCTGGAGCGGAGGGCTACGGGAGGGCGTGGAGATTCTATCCTGGCATCGCGCCTTTCCCGAGCCCGTGATGATTTAATCCCGCGTGCTACTCCAGCCGCACGTTGGCGTCTCGCACCACCGTCCCCCATTTCTCGATCTCGCTGTCGACCAGCGTTGCGAACTTCGCAGGCGAGCTGCCGACCACCTCCACGCCTTGCTCGCGGAAGCGCTTGACGACGTCGGCTTCGGACAGCGATTTGGTGATCTCCTGATTCAGGCGCTGGACGATTTCCTTAGGTGTGCCCGCAGGGGCCTGGATGCCGAACCATACGTTCACCTCATAGCCGGGGACGCCCGATTCCGCGACGGTTGGCACGTCCGGTAGCAATGACGATCGTTGCTGTCCCGTTACCGCGATCGGCTTGAACTTGCCCGCACGGATCTGCGTGATCACGTTGGGCAGGTTGTCGAACAGCACGTCGATCTCGCCACCCAGCATCGCGACGACAGCTGGTCCGCTTCCCTTGTATGGGATATGCGTCAACTGCGTCCCCGTCATCTTCTCGAACAGCTCCATCGACAAATGGTTGGAAGAGCCGGAACCCGTGGAGCCGTAGTTGAGCTTGCCCGGGTGCTTCTTCGCGAATTCGACGATGTCCTTGACGGTCGCGAGGTTGAGGTCGTTGCGTGCGACGAGCACGTTCTGCGTGCTCGCGGCCCACACCACCGGCGTGAAGTCCTTCGTCGCGTTGTAGGGCAGCTTGGCGCCATACAGTGCGGGCAACGCCGCGAACGGCAGCGGGGTGATCAGCAGCGTGTAGCCATCGGGCGCGGACTTGGCCACCATCGAGTTGCCGATCAGCGTATTGCCGCCGGGACGGTTGTCGACCACCACCGATTGCTTCCATTTGGTGGTCAGTTTCTCGCCGACGGTGCGCGCGAGCGTGTCGTTGAAGCCGCCGGGCGTGTAGGGCACGACGATACGAATCGGCTTGTCGGGATAGCTGTCGGCTGCGGCGGCAAAGGCGCCGCTCCATACTGTCGTGCTCGCCGCGCCGGCCAGCGACGACAGCATCCATTTGCATGCGGTTCTGCGGTCAGGCATGTTTTGTCTCCTTCACCATCGTTTTTATATTGGTGGGCGTTCAGAACTTCACGACGTACCCCGGGCCGTCGATCAGCGGATACTGCTTGAACAGGTCCTCGTCCACCTCGACGCCAAGGCCCGGCGCTTCCGGCGGCACCACGCAGCCATCGCGACCGATCTCGAAGGTCTTGCCGAACATGTCGCGGAACGGATTGAAGTGCGACACGCACGCTTCGAAGTAGCCCGCGTTCTCGGTCGCCGCCAGGAAGTGCAGGGTCGCCGCATGGTTGAGCCCCGTAGCAGAGCTATGCGCATGGATCGGAATGCGGAACGCCGACGCCATGGCCGCGATACGCATGCCTTCCGTAATGCCACCGGTTTTCGAGAGATCGGGCTGCCAGACCTGCACGGCGCCTGCCTCCAGCAACTGCGCGAACTCGAAGCGCATGAAATGGTTTTCGCCCGCAGCGATCGGCACGATCGGCGTAATACGCGCGGCCTCGCGATACGATGCAAAGTCGTTGCAGGCAAACGGCTCCTCCAGCCAGCCGGCCTGAATCTCGGCCAGCACGGGTAGCACGCGGCGGGCATCGGCAATCGTATAGGCCGTATTGGCATCCGTCAGGATGTCGATGTCGTCGCCGACCACACGGCGGACGTGGCGCACGCGTTCGATGTCAGCCTTGACCGTATCGCCGATCCGTAACTTCACGGCCTTGTAGCCTTGCTCGATATACGACTGCGCTTCTTCGGCCAGCGATGCTGCCGGCTGATAGCCGAGGGCGATGCCACCCGCATACGCGGGAATCCGCCGACGGGATCCGCCGAGCAGCTTGTAGAGCGGCATGTTGGCCGCCTTGCCGCGGATATCCCAGAGCGCCATGTCGATACCCGAATGCGCGAGCGCCGCGCCCGCGCCCAATCCATGGCTCGAGAACTGCATGCGATGCACACGTTGCCAAGTGCCGACCACATCCGTGGCATCCATGCCGACCAGTAGCGGCTGCAGCGTGTTGTGGATCAGGCTGACGATGGCACCGGGGCTGCGTCCGGGATGCGATTCGCCATAGCCGACGATGCCTTCCGACGTCTCTACGCGAATAATGATCGCGTCGCGCTTGAGCGTGCTGCCCACGCCCATGGTGACGGTCTTGCCTTCCGGCAGGCGAAAGGACAGCGGAATGGCGGTAATGCGGGTGATCTTCATTGGGTTGTCTCCTTACTGGCGTTCTGAACGCCTTCGTTATGCGGATACCGCTTTGGCAATCTCGGCGCCCATGTCCTGGGTAGTGGCCTTGCCGCCGAGATCCGGCGTGAGGACACGATCGGAGTGGACGAGCACGGCTTCGATCGCGCGCATGATGGCCGCGGCGGCCTCGGGTTGTCCGAGGTGATCAAGCATCATTGCCGCCGACCAGATCTGGCCGATGGGGTTGGCGATGCCTTTTCCGGCGATGTCTGGCGCGGAGCCATGCACGGGCTCGAACATCGATGGATACTTCCGCTCCGGATTGATATTGGCGCCAGGCGCCACCGCGATGGTGCCGGTGACGCCGGGCCCGAGGTCGGAGAGGATGTCGCCGAACAGATTGGAGCCCACCACCACATCGAAGCGCTCGGGCGACATCGCGAAGCGCGCGGCGAGGATGTCGATGTGGTACTGGTCGGTACGTGCCTCGGGATACTCGGCGGCGATGGCCGCGAAGCGCTCGTCCCAGAACGGCATCGAATGGAAGATGCCGTTGGATTTGGTCGCAGATGTCACATGATTGCGGCCGAGCTTGCGGGCGAGCTCGAACGCATAGCGCATGATGCGATCCGTTCCGCGGCGCGTGAAGATCGCCTCCTGCGTGACGAACTCATGCTCGGTGCCCGCGAACATGCGCCCGCCCACCTGCGAGTACTCGCCCTCGGTGTTCTCGCGCACGATCCAGAAATCGATATCGCCGGGCTTCTTGTTGGCAAGCGGGCAGGGCACGCCCGGCAGCAGCCGGACGGGGCGAAGATTCACGTACTGATCGAACTCGCGGCGAATCGGGATCAGCAGATTCCACAGTGACACGTGGTCGGGCACGCCCGGAAAGCCGACCGCGCCGAGGAAGATCGCATCGGAGTCCCGCAGACGTTCGATGCCATCGGGCGGCATCATGCTGCCCTGCGCGTGATAGCGCGCGCAGCTCCAATCGTAGCTCGTGAACTCCAGCTGAAAGCCGAACTTCGCGCTGACGGCTTTCAATACGCGGATGCCTTCCGGTACTACTTCGTTGCCGATACCGTCACCGGGAATGACGGCGATCTTGTATTGCTGGTTGGTGATCATGTTGGCGTCCCGCCGGTCAGTGAGTAGAGGCCGGCTGCGCCAGCAATGCAACGAGTTCGGGCACGGTGCCGGTGGCGCGTTGATCGTATGCGTCCGCGTAGGTCTCGCGAATCGCTGACGCCGTCGCGTGGCTGGCGCCGAGTTCGCTCGCCATCGTGTCGTAGTACGTCATGTCCTTCAGCGCGTTTGAAATGGTGAAGCGGAACCCCGAACTGTCGCCGCGCTCGATAAATGGACGCAGACGTTCGAGGATCACGCCCGCGCCGCCGCCCTTTGCCAATACGTCAACGAGGACCTCGGGATTGACGTCCGCGCGCGCGGCACATGCAGCCGCTTCGGCGAGCACCGCGGAGAAACCCAGCGATACGAAGTTATGCAGCAGCTTGAGTCGATGCCCGGCACCGACCGGACCGGCGAACGTAATGTTCTCGGCAAAGCTCTGCAGCAATGGCAGGCACTCACGGTAGAGCGCAGCATCGCCGCCAACGATCAGGTTCAGCCGCCCCTCGGCCGCTTCCTTCGGCGTGCGCGTCATAGGTGCATCCAGGAACTTACCGCCGGCGCCATGGACTGCCGCCGCGATACGTTCGGTCGACGATGGAATCGCCGTGGAGCAGTCGATCACCACCGTGCCGGGTCGCAGCGCGCTCAGCAAGCCATCCTTGCTGAAGAGCACGTCCTCCACCTCGGGCGTTCCAGTCACGCACAGGATGATGATGTCGGCCTGCTGCGCCAGGGCAGAAATCGTTGACACCTGACTGGCGCCCGCGTTGAGCAAGTTGTCGACCGGCTGATTGCCCGGGTGCGCGAGAACGACCAGTGGATAGCCATGCTTCGCGACGTTCGATGCGATGCCATGGCCCATCATGCCAATGCCGATCATGCCTATTGTTTTCATATTTCTGTCTCCGTTATTCAGCGTGCGGCCAGACCGCCCGCGCAGATGTACTTGACCTCGATGTAGTCCTCGATGCCGTACTTGGATCCCTCGCGGCCAATGCCTGACTCCTTGACGCCGCCAAAGGGTGCGACCTCCGTGGAGATCAGGCCTTCGTTCAGCCCGACGATGCCGCACTCGAGTGCTTCCGCCACGCGCCACGAGCGTGCGTAGTCGGTGGTGTAGAAGTACGCGGCCAGCCCAAAGGGCGTGTCATTCGCCATCGCCACGCCTTCGGCCTCGGTCTTGAAGTGGATGAGCGGCGCCACCGGGCCGAACGTCTCTTCGTTCATCAGCTTGGCCTGCGGCGACACGTCGGTGAGAATCGTCGGCTCGAAGAAGCGGCCGCCGAGTTTGTGGGCATGGCCGCCCGTGAATACGCGGGCGCCCAGTGCCACCGCGTCCTCGATGTGCTCGCGCACCTTGTCGACAGCGGCGTCGTCGATCAGCGGACCAAGATCGATACCCGGCGCCATGCCGTCGCCCACGGCCTGCGCTTCCACGGCGACCCTGAGTTTCTCCGCGAAGGCATCGTAGATGCCGTCCTGCACGAAGATGCGGTTGGCACAGACGCAGGTCTGGCCGGCATTGCGGAACTTGGAAGCCATCACGCCCGCTACCGCGGCATCCAGATCGGCATCGTCGAAGATCAGGAACGGCGCGTTGCCGCCCAGTTCCATCGACACCTTCTTCACCGTGCCCGCGCATTGTTCGAGGAGGGTCTTGCCAACCTCCGTGGAGCCCGTGAACGACAGCTTGCGCACGACGCGGCTTGCCGTGAGCACGCCGCCCACGACGGATGCGGAGCCGGTTACCACATTGAGTACGCCATCGGGAATGCCCGCTTCCTTCGCCAGCACGGCGAGCGCCAGCGCCGAGAACGGCGTGGCCGAGGCGGGCTTGATGACGATCGTGCAGCCAGCGGCCAACGCAGCGCCTGCCTTACGGGTGATCATCGCGTTGGGAAAATTCCATGGCGTGATGGCCGCCACCACGCCGACGGGTTGCTTGATCACGACGATGCGGCGATCCGACGAAGGGGCCGGGATGATGTCGCCATAGACGCGTCGCGCCTCTTCCGAGAACCATTCGAGGAAGCCCGACCCATAGGCGATCTCGCCGCGCGATTCCTTGAGCGGCTTGCCTTGCTCGAGCGTGAGGATGGTCGCGAGGTCTTCCTGATTGGCCATGCAAAGGTCGAACCATCGCCGCAGCAGCCGGCTGCGGTCACGCGCGCTGGTGGCGCGCCATGCGGGCAGTGCTTTGTCCGCAGCGGCAATGGCGGCCTCCACATCGGCGGCGGTCATGCGGGGCACGCTGCCGATCGACTTGCCGTTGGCTGGATTGGTGACGGGGACCACTTCGCCATCTGTGGCATCGACCCATTGGCCATTCACATGGCATTGCTGGCGGAACAGGGAAGCATTCTGAATCTGCATGAAAGAGGCTCCGATGGTTGTGTCGGGAGAAAAGCGTGGAGGGGTGTCAGGTAATCAGGTTGGCCGGACGCTCGCCGCGGCGTAGTGCCGCCAGTCCGTCGATCAGCAGCCAACCCATTGCGTTGCGGGTTTCTTCGGTGGCGCTGCCGATATGCGGGCTCAGAAACACGTTGTCGAGCTCGCGATAGCGCGGGTCGATATCGGGTTCGTTGGCAAAGACATCGAGCCCGGCCGCAAAGACGTGGCCGGTCTTCAACGCGTCGATCAGCGCGTCGTCGTTGACGATATCGCCGCGAGAGATATTCACGACCACAGCGCCGCGCGGCAGCGCGCGGAGGTGCGCCGCGTCGAGTGCGCCCTTCAGTTGAGGAGAGCCTGGCGCCGCCACCATCAGCATGTCGCTGTGCTGGCACAGGTTCTCGAGCGAGGGATGAAAGGTTGCGCCCTCCGCCAGATCGGGCGTCAGGGCGGAGCGGTTGTGATAGTGGATCTGCATGCCGAATGCGCGGGCACGCGTGGCGATCGCCCGGCCGATGCGGCCCATGCCGAAGATGCCGAGTCGCTTGCCGACGAGACCCTTGCCTAGCAACTGAGTGGGTGCCCAGCCGCGCCACTGCGCGCTGCGCACCATGACATCCGCTTCGAAGCCGCGCCGGGCGGCATTGAGCAGCAGCATCAGCGCGACTTCCGCGCAGGCATCGCTGAGGACATCGGGCGTGTGCAGGACTTCGATCCCAAGCTCGCGTGCGGTGGCAAGGTCGATATGGTCGTGTCCGACTGACAGGGTGGCCACGGTTTTCAAGGTCGGTGACAACTGCCGGAGCAGTTCACCGTCGATCCGTTCCGTGGCGGTGACGAACAGGACGGTGGCGCCCCTGGCGTGATCGGCGATGGCTGTGGAACTGAGCAGCGCGTCGCTTTCGTTCAGATTGACGGTGAAGCGCGCCTGCATCGCGGCTTCCACGTCG
Source organism: Cupriavidus pampae (assembly GCF_914271485.1). GTDB lineage: Bacteria > Pseudomonadota > Gammaproteobacteria > Burkholderiales > Burkholderiaceae > Cupriavidus > Cupriavidus pampae. The sequence continues at coordinate 99,405 of NZ_CAJZAG010000005.1, read as the reverse complement.
GGTGGCATCCGCCTGCAGACGTATGCGATTTCCAACTGTGTGGTGTGACTTACCGACCTCATTGACGCTGTCTCCTGTGGTCTATTGCCTACCAGCAATCTGCGTACGTAAGTTGTATTACAAATTCATCGTATCAATGTGTCAAGCAAATTTGTTCGCGATGCTATGATTCGGTCCATGCGCGGTCCGTACGGCACCGCGAAAGGAACAGCAAAGGAACACCGATGGAGCAGCGGTTACAGGACGTACGTGACATCAAGGGCGGGAACGAGCCCACGCTCGCGGATCGGGTCACGGAGCTTTTATCCGGACAGATCCGCAAGGGGACCTATCCCGTGAACGCGCGATTACCGACGGAGAAATTCATGACCGAGCAGTTCGGCGTGAGTCGGACCGTGATTCGGGAAGCGATCTCGCGACTGAAGTCGGAAGGGCTGGTGGAAAGCCGGCAGGGCAGCGGGACGGTTGTCCTCGACCCGACAAGTGCCGAAGTGTTTCGGCTGGGCCGCGTTAGTGGCAACCCCGCGAACCCCGCCAACCCCGCGCTGGGCGTGATCCGCATTCTCGAGCTACGCCGCGGCATCGAAGCCGAGATGGCCGCACTGGCTGCCGTGCGGCGCAGTGAGGAGGAGCTGGCGGAGATCCGGGAGGCCCTACGCGCAATCGATCGTGCGGTGGAGGCGGGCGGCGATGGTGTGGAGGAAGATCTCGCGTTCCATATCGCCGTGTCGCGGGCGACAGGCAATCCGCATTACACGGAGCTGTTGGGCATGCTCACACGATCGCTGCGGGATGCGATTCGTCTGACGCGCGGCAATGAATCCCGCCGCAGCGACCTGACCGCGCAGGTGAGGAAGGAACACGCGGAGATTTGCGCCGCCATCGAGGCACAGGACGCCCCGCGCGCCAGGGAGGCGGCGTTCCTTCACATGCGCAATACCGAGGAACGCATCTCCGCGGCGGAGCGCGATTTCTGGACCGGCGATAGCCGGACCGCGGCGCAACGCCTTGCGGGCGCGGATCTGGCTACCGTGTTGCGGAGAGCGGCGGGGTCAGCGGACGAACGTTAAACGGCGGGCATGAGCGCTTTCATATTGCATCGCTCATTGCACCGCTCATGGGATGGCTCATGGTACGGAGAAGGTCGCATTGAAGATCAACACCATGATCAAGCCCACCACGGCCACGATCGATTGCACCACCGAGATGGTCTTGGTGGCTTCGCCCATGGTCATGCCGAACGACTCCTTGACCATCCAGAAGCCCGCGTGGTTCGCATAGTTGAAGAACAGCGAACCGCAGCCAATGGACAGGGCCAGCAACGGCAGATTCAGTGTGGGATCGGCACCCGCCAGCGGCGCGAGCAGCCCGGCGGCACCAACAATGCCCACGGTGGCCGAGCCAGTGGAGACTGACAGCAGCATGGCGATCAGCCAGCCCAGAATCAGCGGCGGAAAGGCCAGCTGCTGGGTCAGATGCACGATGGCATCGCCGACCTTGGCACTGGTCAGCATTTGCTGGAAGGCGCCGCCGCCCGCGATGATCATGATGATCGATGCAATCGGCTTGAGACTCGCGCCCAGTGCGTCGCGCAGCTTCTCTGCATCGCCGCCACGTGCGAGGACCAGCGCCACAATCGCGAACAACACGCCCAGCAGCATGGCGATAAGCGGATTGCCGAGGAAGCTGGCCACATGCAGTGCCGGCGAGCCCTTCGGCAGCAGCATTTCGGCGATGGCGTGAACCAGCATCAGGATCGCGGGCAGCAAGGCCGCCAGCACGCCGAGCCCGACCCCGGGGCGTGGGCCTGCGTTGGCCTTCTCGGTGAGCGTGAACTGGTCCAGTAGCGCCTGATCGGGTTTGGTGCTCATGCGCGGTGAAATAAAGGCGCCGTAGAGCGGGCCGCCCAGAATCATGGCCGGAATGGCCGCCAGAAAGCCATACAACATGGTGGGACCCACCGCAGTCTTGAGCGTGGCGATCGCCGTGAGCGGGCCGGGATGGGGCGGCACCATGCCATGCATGGCGGCCAGCGCGGAGATCACGGGAACGCCGACGTACACGTAGGTCGAGCCCTTGAAACGACCGTGACTCTCCAGCTTGCGCGCCACGCTGAAGATCAGCGGCAGCATGACCACCAGACCCACTTCGAAGAACATGGGAATGCCCACCACGAAGGACACCAGCGTCATGGCCCACGGGATCATCCGATCCGAGGCGCGTCGCAGAATGGCCTCGGCGATCTGCTCCGTGATGCCCGCATCGGCCAGGATTTTGCCCAGCATGGCGCCCAGCGCGATGACGACGCCCACCGCGCCCAAGGTCTTGCCCGCGCCGTCGATCAGGTGTTTGACGATATTGCCCGGCTCCATCCCGGTGGCAAAGCCCACCCCAACGGACACGACCAGCAAGGCCAGAAGGGGATGCATCTTGATGCGCGACACGATCAGCGCGACCAGTACCAGCACGCTGAACAAGGCGGTCAGCAGCAGCTGTATATCGAGAGGGGTCATGAGTAATTCTTGCTCGGGCGGGGGTGACAGACGGACTCGAAGTTTATGGCATTGCGCCAGATTGGGTGTAATGCGACCGTTCCATTAGAATCACAACCGCCATTCACATCGCGACGCAACGCACGCATTCATGAGCAAGAGGCTGACCAGCATCGATATCGCCCGCCTGGCGGGGGTGTCCCAGACCACGGTGTCCCGCGTGCTGCAGGATCTGCCGTCGGTCAAGCCCGAGACGAAAGCACGCGTCCTCAAGGTGATTCAGGATCAGGAATACTCGCCAAGCGCGGCCGCGCGGCAGATGAAGACGCGTCGTAGCGGCACCGTCGCGGTGGTAGTGGCCAGCCTGTCGAACCCGTTGTATCCGTTGTTGCTGCAACTGCTGGTGGAGCGGCTCGCCAGCCGGGGTTTTCGCACCACGGTCTGGGAGGTGGACGGCACGATGGATGAGGCCACCGTGCGCGCGCTCGCGGAAAGCGCAACGGATGGGGTGATCTTTGCCGCGGCCTTGGACGAGTCCCGCGAAATGCTGAGCCGCGTCGCCGCGGAAAAACCCATCATCCTGATCAACCGCTCTGTCGGTACGGACCTCTTCGACACCATCGTCAGCGACAACTACGCCGGCGGTCGTCGCGTGGCCGAGTATTTCCTGTCCGCGGGCCGGGCCTGTATTGGTTTGATCTCCGCTACCTCGAGCCGCGGTTCCAAGGCGAGCACGATTCGCGAGCGCGAACGCGGCTTTGTCGAAGGGCTGGGCGATCTGTCGCGCAGCAGCGCGTTCGTGCGTGCCGATGCCACCGACTTCGGCTACGAATACGGCATGCGCGCGATGCAGACGCTGCTCGCCGAGCGCCCGGAGCTCGATGCCGTGTTCTGCACCAACGATATCGTGGCGATCGGCGTCCTCGATGCGGCGAAGCGAATGGGCAAGCAGGTCCCTGGCAATCTCTGGATCGTCGGCTATGACGACATCCCGATGTCGCGATGGGATTGCATCGGCCTGAGCACTGTGCAACAGCCGCTGCCGGCAATGGTCGAGCAGGTGGTCGATCGCCTGGAGCGGCGCATGGCGACGCCGGGGCTCGCGCCCCACACGTTCGTGCTGCCGAACGATCTGGTGCTGCGCCGCACAACGTCCTGAGGTTGGCAGCGTCGTTTTTTTCTATACAATGACTACGTAACCATTTTTGGTGGATGAGCGTGAAAATGCCAGTCTAGTCTGGTGTCACGCATTTTTGTGGAGACAAAATGACTACGTATTCACTGGGCGTGATCCCCGAGCCGGCTCGGTCCACGTCCGTGTTCCGCGCCGCCGACGTCTGCGTGGTGGGCGGAGGCGCCGCTGGCGTGGCGGCCGCGGTTGCAGCAGCGCGCGCGGGCGCCAAGGTCTTGCTGCTCGAGCGCGAGGGTTTTCTCGGCGGCACGCTGACCTCGGTCAGCCTCGGCAGCATCTGCGGCCTGTATGCGGTGACCGAGACCAAGGTCACGCAGATCGTCAGCGGCTTCTGCGACGAGGTTATCCAGCGACTGCGCGAGCTTGACGGTTTGGGCGAGCCGACCCGCTGGCTTGAGACCGCGTCGCTACCATACGACCTGTTCGCCATGAAGGTGGCCCTCGACCAGCTGATTCAGGAAGCCAAGGTCGAGGTGCTGTTTCACGCGATGGTGGTTGGCGTGTCAATGAACGATCGCGCCGTGGATGCGGTGCTGATCGAAACCAAGGAAGGGCGCCTGGCCATCCGCGCCAAGGCGTTTATCGACTGCTCGGGCGACGCCGATCTCGTGAATTTTGCGGGCGCGCCGTGCGAGATCTCCGAGGGCGATCTGCAGTTTCCGACGACTATGGTGCGGTTCGGAGGCGTCGACACCGACGCGCTCGCAAGCCTGAGCCGCCCCGCGCTGCGCGAACGGCTGGAGCAGGCCGTGGCCGATGGCTATGAACTGCCGCGTACCGCCGGTGGCGTGTTTGCGGAGCGTCCCGGCCTTGCGCATCTGAACATCACAAAGGTGGCGGTGGATGGCAAGTCGCCGAATCCCTTCGACCTCAGCGTGATGTCACGCGCGGAGATCGCCGGGCGCGAACAGGTATGCACGTACCTGAAGGCGTTCCGCAACTACGTACCGGGTTTCGCGTCCGCATTCGTAATGGATACCGGCGCGGTTATCGGCATCCGTGAAAGCCGACGTACGGTGGGCAGCTACGTGCTGACCGATCGCGATGTGTTGGAGGGCGCGCGCTTCGACGATGCCATCGCGTGCTGCGCATGGCCGATGGAAGACCACGCCGCGGGCCGGGCCACCAAGTGGATCTGGCTGCCGCCTGGCACGTATTTCCAGATTCCGCTGCGTTCGCTGCTGCTGGAAGACTTCGACAACCTGATGGTCGCGGGCCGCTGTGCATCGGCGACGCACGGCGCGCAAGCCTCCATCCGCGTGACCGCGCAGTGCTTCGCCATGGGCGAGGCGGCTGGCCACACCGCCGCCGCCGCGGTCGCGCGCAAGACCAGCGTTCATCAAATTCCTGCCGCGGATATCCAGCTGAAGCTGGAAGACAACGGCGCATTCCTTGGAGCCCTGCAATGACTTCCCCCAAATACCGTAGCAATTTCACGCCGGGCACCACGCGCTGGGCACTGCGCAAGGCGCAATGGCAGGCGCTGGGCCTGAGCGATGCGGATCTCGACAAGCCGAAGATCGCGGTGGTCAACACTTCGTCGGAACTGTCGAGCTGCTTCAGTCATCTCGATGGTGTCTCGGCGCACGTCAAGGCGGCGATCCGTGCGGCGGGCGGCGTGCCCTTCGAGGTCCGTACCGCGGCACCCAGCGACTTCATCACCAGTGCGGGCAAGCAGGGCCGCTACATCCTGCCGTCGCGCGATCTGATCGTGAACGACATCGAAGTGCAGGTCGAAGGTGCGCAGCTCGATGGCATGGTTTGCCTGGCGTCGTGCGACAAGACCACGCCGGGACAGATGATGGCGGCGGCGCGACTGGATATCCCGACGCTCGTCGTGATCTGCGGCTATCAGGCCAGTGGTCAGTACAAGGGCGAGCACGTCGATATCGAAGATGTGTTCGAGAAGGTGGGGATGCACGTGACCGGCCAGCTGTCGTTAGAAGACCTCGACGGCATGTGCAAGCGCGCGGTGCGCAGTCCGGGCGTTTGCGCCGGTCTCGGCACCGCGAACTCGATGCATATCGTGTGCGAAGCGCTGGGTTTGACGCTGCCCGGCGCCAGCCCGGTGCTGGCCAATTCGCCGGAGATGGTCGAGCAGGCACGCGCCGCCGGTGCGCGCATCGTCGAGATGGTCAATGAGGGGCTGAACCCACGCAGCATTTTGACCCCTGCGGCGTTCCGCAACGCGGTTCGCGTCGCGCTGGCGCTGTCGACTTCGATCAATGTATTGCGTCACCTGCAAGGCGTGGCGGAAGAGGCCGGCACGGATGTCGATCTTTACGATCTGTTCGATCGCCTGGGGCGCGAGGTGCCGCTGCTGGCGACGGTCAAGCCCAATGGTCCGCATCGCACCGAGGAACTCGAGGCAGCAGGCGGTACGCTGGCCACCATCAAACGGCTGGCACCGATGATCGAGCAGGGCTGCATGACGGTGTCCGGAAAAACCTGGCAGACAATTCTGGATGCGTATGATGCGCCGTCGCCGTCCATCATCCGCACGCTCGACGATCCGATTTCGACCAAGCCATCGCTCGTCATCCTCAGGGGATCGCTGGCACCAGAGGGCAGCATTCTCAAACTTGGCAATGCGGGCGAGAAGGCGGAAAACTTCCGCGGCAAGGCGATGGTTTTCCATTCGCAGGAAGAGGCGATTGCGGCATTGGCCGATGGCCGGATCACGGAGGGGACCGTGGCGTGTCTGCGCGGGATGGGCCCGATCGGTGGCCCGGGTGTGGCGCTCGCATCGTCGTTCGTGGCGGCGGTGGAAGGCGCCGGCTTTAACGGCAAGGTGGCGGTCGTGACCGATGGCCAGCTCTCGGGCCTGAATCGCGGTGTTGCGGTGGGGCAGGTATGCCCCGAGGCCGCCGCCGGTGGTCCGCTCGCGCTCGTGAAAGATGGCGATGAGATCGAGATCGATATTCCGGGCCGGCAGATCAACCTGCTGATTGCAGAAAGCGAGATGGCCACGCGCCGCGCCGAAGCGACGCCGATTGTGGGCGCCACGGAGCAGGGCTGGCTCAACATCTATAGCAAGACGGTCAAGCCGCTCGCCCGAGGCGCGGTGCTGATTCCCATCCAACCTCGGTAAACCTATAACTGGAGGAGACAACCCCATGAAAACAATCATTCAAACTTCCTGGCGACTGCTGATCGGCGCAACGGTGCTGGTCTCGGGCGTGGCGGCGGCCGCCTATCCGGACAAGCCGGTGCGCATCGTGGTGCCATATCCCCCGGGCGGCGCGTCCGATACGACGGCGCGCGTGTTGAGCGAGAAGCTGAAGGACGTCACCGGTGGCACCTTTGTGGTGGAGAACCGGCCCGGTGCCAATGGCAACATCGCGGCGGAACTCGTCGCCAAGTCGCCTGCCGACGGCTACACGCTGCTGATGGCCAACGTCGGTCCGAATGCAATCAGCCAGACGATTTATCCGCGCCTCAGCTACAACGTCAACACGAGCTTCGCGCCGATCGGTCAGACCACTACCGTGCCCATCGTGCTGGTGGCCGGCCCCAAGGTGCAGGCGAACGATATCAAGGCGCTGGTGGCCGAGGTGAAGGCGAACCCGGGCAAATACACGTTCGCATCCGCGGGCAATGGCTCGTCGAATCATCTGGTCGGCGAGATGTTCAAGTCCGGACTGAAGCTGGACATGATGCACGTGCCCTACAAGGGCGATGGTCCGGCGATGACCGATGTCATGGCCGGCCAAGTGTCGATGATGTTCACCACGGCAGTGGCCGCGCGTCCGTATGTGACCGGCGGCAAGCTCAAGCTGATCGCGGTGGCCAGCAAGAAGCGCGTGCCGGCGTTTCCAAATACGCCCACGATCGACGAGTCCGTGCTGAAGGGGTTTGATGCGTCGTCATGGGGCGGGCTGGTCGCGCCGGCCGGAACGCCGCCCGAGATCGTCAAGCAGCTGAACGCGGCGTTGATCAAAGTGCTGGCAATGCCCGAGGTCACCAGCAAGCTGTCGACGCTGGGTGCGGAAGTGGTAGCGACCAAATCGGACGAGTTTGCCAGTTACATCAAGAGCGAAACGGACAAGTGGGGTGCGGTCGCGAAGGCGGCTAACGTGGTCGCGGACTGAGCATCGTCCGACCCGGATCGCATTGGCTTCCGCTGGCAACGCGATCCGGGATTGCAGACTATTTCCATCTGATCTGCATGCTTTTGAATCGGTCTCCGACTTTCGGATGAGTCCGGCGTATGCTGCCGTGCACTATGCTTTCCGCTGGGTTCCTGTGACGCTCCGGGTGCCTCGATTCTGGGGATCGCGATGGCACGTCAATTGGTACTCTGTATCGACGGGACGAACAATCGGTTCAGCAATCGACCGACCAATATCGTCCGGATTCGCCGGCTGCTGCCAAATGCATGCAGCGACGTATTGCCGTACTACGACCAGGGCGTCGGGACGTTCGGGCTGAAGGAGACGCTGTTCGAATGGCAGAAGGTGCCGGCCCGCGTGGCCGGTCTTGCATTCGGATGGGGACTGAAGCAGAACGTCGGCAATGCCTATCGGTTTCTCGTCGAAAATTATCAGGACGGCGACGAAATCTTTTTATTCGGTTTCTCGCGAGGGGCGTATGCGGTTCGCGCGCTAGCCGCGCTGGTGGCCGCGGCGGGATTGCTGGCACGGCATGAAGCGCATCTGTTCGATCATGCGTGGTCGCTGCTGGTGACACGCGAGACGCAGCACACGGAAAGCGAAGGACCGGACTTTTCGTTGATGCACGCGTTCCGCGACACGTTCGGGCGGCGCGTGCCGATCCGCTTTCTCGGACTCTTCGACACCGTCAAGTCCGTGGGCTGGATCTACGATCCAGTCGTCATTCCCTACACCACCAACAATCCCATCGTGCAGTCCGTCAGGCATGCCGTATCGATCGACGAGCGGCGCTGCTTCTTTCGCCAGCATCTATGGGGTAACAAGCCGGGTCCCGACGTCAAGGAAGTGTGGTTCCCGGGCGTGCACTCGGACATCGGCGGCGGCTATGCTGCAAATGATGCGGACCTCGCCCTGATCGCGCTGCGCTGGATGCTCGGCGAGGCCGCGCATGCGGGGCTGCGTCTCTCGTGGGAGCGCGTGCCGGAAGCATTCGCGCCGCTACCTGCGGACGAACTGTCCGCCACCGCGCCGATGCACGATTCGATGACGTCCGCGTGGAAGGTAGCGGAATGGGTACCACGTCGCATATGGAATGGTATCGATCAGCACAGGGAATGGGCGATCGGCGCCATGCCGCCATTTGGCGCGCCACGACCGCGAGTGGTGCCGCCCAATGTGTGCCTGCATCGTTCGGTGCAGACGCGGCTCAAGGGTCTGCCGGACTACCGTCCGGCCAACCTGCGCGGGCTCGAGGTGCCTTACTGCATTGCCGACGATCTGCCGTTGCCGGGCGATATCCCCCATCTGCTTGAGGTGTGTGACGTACCGAGTGACATACCGAGCGACCCACCGGGCGACATACCGCCAGGCGATGGGACCGAAAGGATCGACGATCGTGTCACATCCGATTCTTGATCACCACCTGTACCGACGGGACTTGCCGGAAGCCGGCGAGCTAGAGAACCAGTTGCGGCACAAGTTCTTCGATGCTGCCGCAACCAGAAACGTTCTGAACCGCGCGGGTCTCGACCCGGTGAATATCAACTGGGATCGACCGGCCACGTCGTTCTGGGCGGAGATCCTCGACTTCGCCGCCGGGAATCATGCATTGGATGCGTTGCTGACGGCGGCGGACCAGTCATTGGACCCGCCGCCCAAGCATGCGGATCTGCGCGCGGCGATCGACAGGGTGCGGCAGTATCAGGCCATCGGCGCACCCGGCGTGCCGATGCGCGTGCTGCTTAGCGGCGATCGCCCATTCCTTGGCCGCGCCATGCTGCGCGGGCTGATGCCCGAGCTTGCCAACTGGGACTCCAACGCGGCGATTCTCGTGGTACGGGGCAACGCGGACTCCGGTCGCACCGAAACGCAGTTCCTGCTGGCCGAAGATCGTGATCGCCAGAGCGAACGCATCGTGCTGTTGCACGAAGACCTGCCGCTGCAGTCGACGCTGCTGTCGATCTGGCGCGAAGCCGGCGTGCCGGGCACCGTGCCGCGCATCGATGCCGACGCACTGTCGACCGAGACCGCGCTGTTCATCGATTTCTGGACTGAGGTCAAGGTGGCCCTCGACGACCATGATCGACGGCTATGGGCTCTGTTCGACGATCTCGACAAGGGCCCGGATCGCAAGCTGGTGCAACAGCTCGCGGAGGTGCTAGCGGTGCGGTTGCGGGACAAGGGATTCCAGCAGCGTTTCCGGCTTGTGCTGCTCGGCTATCCCGCGGACAACCTGCCTGCCAAGGTGCCGGGCGCGCTGGTCCGCAACGACCAGACCGAAATGCTCGACGACACGCACGTCCGCGCGTTTCTCACGCAATGCATGAAGGCGAAGGGTAAGGCGTTCGATGCGGGCTGGGACGAAGAGACCGCCAGGAAGATCTGCGCGCAGGCGCAGGACCGGACCACGCCCGAGCGGCCCTTCCTCGAGTCCCTGAACAATGAGTTGAATGCCTGGTACCGGGGGCTCTGATGGAACGTCCTGTACTGGCGATGAGTTCGGTGGATGCCCAGCGCTTCTTCGCGTTGGGACGGTCGATGCTCGATGTAGTGGTGCGCGTGCAGATGCCATCCGCCATCTTCAACGGGGTGCGGATCACATCGGAACTGGTGGTGTCGCTGCGCGGCGAGCTTGACGTGCGCGCCGCGCCGGTGTTGATCGCGGGAGAGGTGGTGGAGGTGGCGTGGACGGGCGAGGAGGGCGTTACGCTGTTTCGCACGGCGCGTGGCCAGGGCGCGCTGCCCGATCTGTCGCTGGGCCGGATCGCGGGCAATCTGCTGCTGCTATGGATCAATCCCGCCGATGAAGTCCAGGTGGCGTTTGGGCGGGCGCTGGGCGATACCCAGCACGACGTGCCGACTGCGCCCGGCGCGATGGGCGCGCCGCTGTTCGACGACGAATGGGGGCTGGTCGGCCTGCATGCTTCCACGAACGCATACGGTGTAGGCGGGTTGGTCTCGTTGGCGCGTGTGCTGCGGCAGCTCGAGGAAGCGCCGTGTTGGGATGAAGTCGCCGCCGTGCACAGGCTGGTACGCACGACACCGCCCACCCAGCACGTGGACGAGCAACCTGATGCAATCCCGACGCTTGCGCAGGCACTGCGCTGGACGCCCGACGATCATTTGCCCACGCGCGCACGCCGCCGCGCTTTTGTCGGAAAAACGATAGATGAACTGCGTGCGGCCCGTGGCGCGGAGCCTGCCATCACCGTGGAGCAGCGAGCCGTCGATCGCATTCTCGCGGGGCCACCTTACGCGATGGACACCATCGCCGACGATATCCTGCTGCCCTTTGCCACGGCGGTACGCTGGTTTCGTCACGGAGGATCGTTGCCGCTGCCCGATGACGCCACGCTGGCGCGCGAGATCGGCAGGCGCCGCCAGGCCTCGGCGCTGACCGCGATCGTTGGCTCGCGTTTTGCCGGACGCGATGACGAACTGGCGCATCTACACAAGTGGCTCGATGACCGCGATCGACGGCCGATGGTCATACGCGGCCCCGGTGGTATCGGCAAGTCGGCGTTGCTGGCCTGCTTTGCCATGTCATGCGCGGAGAATCAAAGGCGCGTCGCATGGCTCGACTTCGACCGGCCCGATGTATCCGCCGACGAGGCCAGTATCGCTGCCATCGTCGATGAGCAACTGAGCTGGCAACACGAGGCAGGCACGTTGCTGCTCGTACTCGATTCGTTCGAGACCGCGGTGCAGACCTATGGCTATAGCCAGCTCAACCCCGCGCTGGATGCGCTGGCGCGGCGGTTCGACGATCTGGCGGTAGTCGTCGGGTCACGCGCGCCAGTGCCATTGCTGCAGTTGGAGGGAGACCCGGCGCAGGAGTGGGAACTGCCGGGGCTACCGCCGGAAGCGGTGACGCAGTGGCTCGTCGAGGAGGGCATCGCGCCTGCCATCGCCGAACGGGTCGTATCGCTGATCAATGGCGTGCCGTTGAACATGAAGCTGGCGCGTGCCCTGCTCGCGGGAAAGGACGAGCAGGAGGCCAATGAACTGGCGCAGGCTCTGCCCAATCATCTGATCACCGGCTATCTGTACCGACGCATCCTGAGCCGCTTGAGTGACGACTCGCTGCGACAGCACGCCAAATGGGCCATGGTGCCGCGACGCCTGACGCCGGAGTTGCTGCGGCGGATCGCCGATGTGGATCAGGCCGAAGGGCAGTGGCTGTTCGAGGGGCTGCGCGACGAGTTCACGCTATTCGATGGCGCCGCGGTGCTCTCCATTCGCGCCGATCTGCGCAATACGCTGCTGCCTCTGCTGGAAAGCGACAACGCGACGCGTGTGCGCGAGATCGACGAGCTCGCCGCTGCTTACTGGATGGAGCAGGCATCTGATGACCTCGCCGCCGCCGAGGCCGTCTATCACAATCTGCGGCTGGGACGCTTCGCCGAAGCCGAGCAGTTGTGGCGCGACGAGCTCGCACGTCGGCTGGGTGGCTACACAATGGAGGAAGTGCCCGCCAGCGCGCAGACCTGGCTGGAAGTTCGCGCGACGCGGGTGGTTGCCGATCAGACCAGCGCGAGCCTGGCGAGCTACGGCAAGCTCGACGAAGCGCGCGCGGCGCTGCACGGGCACTCGACGGTAGTGGGCACGTTGAGTCAGGAGCGACGCACGCGCCGGCTGAACGAGCTGGCCGCATCGTCCGGACTATCCACACTGTCGGTACCGAGCAGCGGCAGCGAGGCGCCCGCCAATGCGTCCACGATGGAAGCGGCCGTCATCGCCAACGCACGTCCCGTGATTCGCGCGCGCGACGGCGATATCGATAGCGCATCGCCCTATGCGGAGCGGCTCTCCGCCAATCGACCTCAACTGCAACATGCGATTCGCGCGACGGGTCGCATCGTTTTGAACGACAAGGTCATTGGCACGGCCACCTTGATCAGCAAACGGGGTCTGCTGGTGACCACGCGCGCCGTGGTGGACCATTTTGCGGTGGGCATCGGCCGCGAGGTACAGGTCGTACCGGACAAGGCGCCGTGGCTCGATATGCATGGTGAAGCGCCGCGGCCAGGCTTGCCGCAGCACCCCGTGACGCGCGTGGTGCTTATCCACCCGTTCTGGAATATCGCCATCGTCGAGGTGACATCGCTGGATGGGCAGATTCCACTGTCTCTCGCGACGCGCGAGCCGGAAGCAGGGACGGCCGTGGCGGTGATGGGGCATCCGTCGCGGGCGGAGCAGGAGCAGGCATTGGCGGCCGCGATGTTTGAGGATGAATACGACGTCAAGCGCATCATGCCGGGCACTTACATGGGGCGGCAGGCCGAGCTGAGTTTTGGCCGTACGGTCAGCGCGGGCACGGACGATGCGCTGGCGATCAGCCCGGATGACGGCGCCGCCGTCATCGACCCGGAGACGGGCCAGTTGTTGGGCGTGCGCTTCTCGTGGGTGTTTTTGCGCGTCGCCAAGTTCGTGCCGATGTGGGAGCTTGCGCGCGATCCGCTGCTCGCCGAGATCGGCGTGCGGATGGCCGGCGAGGCCGAACCGGACGCGCCATGGCTCAGCGCGTGGGAAGCCACCGGCAATGCCCGGCATGTGTTGCTGGACGCCTATCTGGCGCGCTCGGCGGGCGATCTCGCGCGTGCGCTGGCGCTACTGGACCTGTTCCGGGGCGACGATCAGCCATTGGCGTTGCGGATCGACAGCGCATTGCTGCGCGCCGCGTGCCTGTTGGTCTCCGATCCCATGGCCGCGGCGGAGACACTGCATGCGCTGGTGACTGACGTCGCGGCGACGTCCGAACTCCCGAATCATGATGTCGATGCCATCGTTGCCACGCGCCTGCGACTTGCCGTGGACGCCGAAGCGGAGATGGATCTGCTGGAGTGCATGCGCGTGGAGCCGTTGGCGGTTGGCCTGGTGAAGCGCGACTATTTCCGGGTGGTCGAGCCGCCTGCGGCGCGGTTGCCGTGGGGGCGCGATATTGGACGTGGTGAGGGACGCGGTGCCGTCAGTAACCAGGCGACTCAGGCAGCGATACGCGTGATCGATGCCGCCAAACGTTGCGTGGAATTGCAGCCGTGGATCGAGCGATATGGTCGCCGGCTTGCCGCGACGGCACTCTCTGAAAGGCCGCTGCCGGAAGCCCGCGAGCTCGCGGGGGCCTTCGTCGCGTACTCGCCGGAGCTTGCCGCTGGCGTCACGCGCTTCCTGCTCGGCCGACTGCCACTGGCGCCACACCCGACGCTCGGCTGGCAACCGCTGGTGCGACCATTGGCGCTGATGTTCCTGGGGACCATCGGCGAGTTGCCCGCGGATATCGAAAGCAACCAGGGGCTGGCGGCATGGCTCGATGAGAATGCCAGAACCGGTGGCCTCGACGACTATCTGGTCAGACTGCTGGGCCCGGGTTCCGAGGTCGCATGGCAGGCCGGCTTGCTGCACCTCTCGTCGGATCTGCCAATCGAGAGCGTCCTGAGGCGCCGCTTCATTACGGAGAGTGCCAGATGAGCAATCTGTTCTCATCGCCATTCGGTTACCCATGGTCGGATCCGGTTGCGCGCGAACTGCACAAGCGGCTGGTCAATACATTCTTCGAGTCGCTCGAGGTGCGCAATCTCGTGCGCAAGGCCGATGCGCCCAACTGGCTCAATATCAATTGGGACAAGGCGCCCAATGCCATCTGGATTCAGGTGCTGGACCTCGCCAGCAGCGAAGGGGCGTTGCAGCAATTGCTGACGTACATCGTTGACACGGAGCGCGTGGCGCCGCCGTTGTCGGCATTTATCCGGGCATTGCTCGACGACAGGCGGCCTGCGCTGGACGCCCGGCCCGGTGACCAGAATGCGCCCGACTTCGCGGGCGATGTGTCCAAGGACGAAGCGCTGCTGTTCGGCGACGACCTTAGCGAATCGGTCGGCGATATTCCCGCGCTGATCGAAGCCGTGCAGCGAGTGATGGCGTGGCGGACGACGGTTTGTTGCCTGACGGTGACCGCGCATGACGGTTCGATGTGGAAGGGCACCGGCACGCTGCTTACGGGCAATCGCGTGCTGACCAATCACCACGTGCTGTTCCCGCAAAAGCAGGTTTGCTCGGGGGCTGTGATCGAGTTCGGCTTTGAACGCGACGGCGCGGGGCAGATGGTGGCGTCCCACGCGTTGAATGGCGATGTTGCGTCGATCCGCAGCGATGCGGCGGACGACTGGGCCGTCATCAGCATTGCCGCGCCGCCGCCGGAGATCCGTGCCTTGGATCTGGCGACGGATACGGCTACCGCCACGGCCATGCAACGTGCCTTCATCCTGCAGCATCCCGATGGGCAGCCGAAGCGGCTGGCATTCGTGCGCAATCGCATCACGGCGGTTGCCGATCGGCGGCTGCAATACCTGACCGACACGCGCGGTGGGTCATCCGGCGCGCCGGTGTTCAACGAGCAAGGCCAGCTGGTGGGGATTCATCGCGCGGGTGGCGTGCCGCAGAAGCTCGCGGGTGCGGATCCGCTGAAGAAGAACGAAGGCGTGCGGATCGACGCGATCAGAGCAGGGATTTTGCAAACCTAGCTTTCTGGCAGAACCTTTTTGGCAAAAGCGCAGGGGGACACATCATGGCGGATTCGGCAGCATGGCTGGAGCGTGTGCGTGCCCACAACCGGGCAATGCGGGAGCTAGATCCCGATCTGGCGGAAGAGGCGCTGGAGGTCAAGCGCGTGGATGCCGTTGAAGTGGCGGCGGAAGTCGGCAGCATCGACGACCAGCTGGCGCTCGAGAGCATCGTCATGCGAACGGAACGACCGGTACTGACGATTCGCGATGACGCGCCAGTGCTGCAGTTTGTCGAGGAGAGCGACAGCCAGATCTGGAAGGCACGGCTGGAGGCCGCGCTACCGGTGCTGCATGATGCGATCCGCGCCGTGGGCCGTATTGAACTGGTGGGCAGCGAGTACGACTGGGTGGGCACGGGATGGCTCGTGCACGACAGTATCCTCGTGACCAATCGTCATGTGGCGCAGCTGTTTGCGATGCGGTCCGGACAGGGGTTCGTATTTCAGACGGGCACGGCGGGGAAGGTCTCCGCGTCGGTGGACTTTCTGCGCGAGCACGAGAATCCGAACACGCTGGTGTTCAAACTCCTGCGGCCGCTGTTCATTCAGGATGAGCCAGGGCCCGATGTGGCGTTCTTCGAGGTGGAGGCGCGTGGCGGCAACGGGACGCTCGCGCAAAAGATCCCGCTGGCG
Source organism: Cupriavidus pampae (assembly GCF_914271485.1). Taxonomy (GTDB): domain Bacteria; phylum Pseudomonadota; class Gammaproteobacteria; order Burkholderiales; family Burkholderiaceae; genus Cupriavidus; species Cupriavidus pampae. The sequence continues at coordinate 83,415 of NZ_CAJZAG010000005.1, read as the reverse complement.
GACGGACCCTCGTCGTCGGGACATGTCGCCGTCATTGGCTATCCCGCCTACGACAGCCGGATTCCCGATGTGGACCTGATGGAGCATATCTACGGCAGTCTCTACAACATCAAGCGACTGGCACCGGGCACCATCCGCCGCAATGGGCGGGAGACCATCGAGCATACCTGTACGACATTGGGCGGCTGTTCGGGGGCGGTGATGCATAACCTCGATGGCAGCGGCGCGTCGGGTCTGCATTTCAGTGGCCGGTTTATGAAGACGAACTATGCGGTGCCGGCGGCGGTGGTGAAGAAGCTGCTCGCGTCTGTGCGATCCGGCCGCGTCAAGCCCGAGGTTAGGAGCGTTGCGGCGGCACCTGTGCCAACCCCGACAGGGTTGAGCGCAGGCCGTGTACTCGGCCAAGTCACGATTCCGCTCACGATCACAATCTCGATCGGTGGGGCAAGTATGTCCACTTCAGCGGCGATGCAGACCGAAGAGGATGACCTTGGCAGCAGCAGCGACGTGGACGACTTCGACGAAGCCGCACCCGCCGACTATGCCGATCGCGCCGGATACGACGAGACATTCCTCGGTGACGACGCCACCGTGCCGTTACCCGATCCCGGCCGCCATGCACGCGACGTGCTGACCTACGACAACGACGGCAATCAGGACCACCTGCTGCGCTACGAGCATTACTCGGTCGTGATGAGCAAGAGCCGGCGCATGTGCCTGTTCAGCGCGGTCAATATCGATGGTGAGCAGTTGAAAAAGGCCTCGCGCGTCAACTGGAAGTGGGATCCCCGCATTCCGCGGCAGAACCAGATCATGGACGAGTGCTACGGCAATCCTCCGCGCTTCAGTCGCGGACATATGACGCGGCGCGAGGACCCGGGCTGGGGCGATGCGTCGACGTCGCGCCGGGGGAATGAGGATTCCATGCATGTCACCAATACGGTGCCGCAGATGCAGGCGTTCAATTCGCCGATCTGGCTTGCGCTGGAGGACTACGCGCTCGGGCATGCACGGCAGGATGCGATGCGAATCTCGGTGTTCACCGGGCCATACTTCGCGCGCAACGATCCGATCCGATACGGCGTCAAGATTCCGCGCGCGTTCTGGAAGATCATCGCCTTTATTCACGATGAGACTGGCGAACTATGTGCGACGGGCTACGAGATGTCGCAGTCCGGGCAGTTGCAGCCCGAGGAGGAGTTTGTGTTCGGCGGGTTCACGTCGGCGCAGCTCAACGTCGCTACGCAGGTGCCAATCCGCTCGATCGCAACGCGTTCGGGTCTGGACTTCGGCGGACTCGCGGACGTGGACCCATTGAGCGGTAACGAAGCGCCTGCGGGCCTCGATGGCGGTGGGCCACCGCTACAGATGCTGGAACAGATTCGGTTCTTCTGATAAACGGTTCCAGCATCTTGAAATGCAAAGCGGGCAGCGCTTGGCTGCCCGTGTCTCCATCACACACCTCCTTCAGTTATCTGGCGCCTACCGCTCCCGCTACCTCGTGCTCGGCGGCGTGTTGCTGGCGCAGTTCCTCCGTCGTCGTGCCCTTGCCGTCCGGCGCCCAGCCCGGGGGCATGGTCAGGTAACCGATCGCGTTGATCACGTTGCCCGAGTTCTTCATGTCCTGACCCAGGCTGATCCAGTGTTCGAACTGGTTGACCAGTACGTTGTGCGTGGTGGTCGGGTGGACCAGGCCGAAGCGGCACGGTTCGTCTTCGCGTTCTTCCACATAGGTGCCGAACAGTCGATCGAAGATGATCAGCACGCCGCCGTAGTTGGCATCGAGGTAATCGACATTCGAAGCATGGTGCACGCGGTGGGCCGACGGGGTGTTGAACACATACTCGAACCAGCCAAGCTTCGGGATCCAGGTGGTATGCAGCCAGAACTGGTACAGCAGGTTCAGGCTCAGGGTGGCCAGCACCACTTCCGGACGCACACCGAGGTAGACCAGCGGGGCGAAGAAAATTGCGGTACCCGTGAGCTTGCCGGTCCAGCCAAGGCGGTAGGCGGTGCCGAGCGTCAGTTCATTGGGCGAGTGGTGCACTGCGTGGGTTGCCCAGAAGAAGCGGATGCGGTGCGAGGCACGGTGGTACCAGTAGTAGCAGAACTCTTGTCCGACGAAGAGCAGTAACACCGCGAGGGCGCTGTTGATCTCGACTGTGAAGAGGCGATGCTGCCAGGCGAACGCGAAGATCGGCGTGGCCAGGGAGAGCGGCAGGAAGGCCATGACCTTGCGGCCGATCATGTCGGCCAGCGAGAGGCCCATCTCGTGCCATTGATAGGCCTTGCCGTCCTTGCGAGCCTTACGGGCCAGGAAGAATGCCTCGACCATCGAGGCGGCCACGACGATGACCGTGGCGAAGAGCGCGATGTAGTGAAGGTTTTGCATGATCGTCCTTTCGGGTTGGCGCGTTGTTGCGATATGAACGCTGTGTTGCGTCGGTGAGCCAACTGTAGGAGTCGATCGGGGAGGGCGCCATGTGGCAATTATGTCGACTTATGTCATGAGCAGCGTGTAACGCCGTGACATGTTTTTCACCGGGAGTTTCGCGAGCCTGCCACCTATAGTTCGGTCCGTTGCCGCGCCGCACTGGCCGGCTGAAACCGAACCCCAAGGAGTTGTCATGACCGCACGCTTCGCTCAAATCTCCCGCTTCGCCGCCACCGCCGCAGGTGCCGTCATGCTGCTGGCCAGCGGCCAGGTCTTCGCCTCGACGGTAGTGGTCGCCCCGGCCCCGGTTTATGTGGCCCCGGCGAAGGTGGTAGTGGTCAAGCCAGCCCCGAAGGTGGTCTATCAGCCGGTAGTGATGCTGCCCACGGTAGTGGTCAAGCCGTCACCACGCGCCGTGTACCTGGCGACGCGGCCGGTCTACGTGGTGCGCTGAGGGGCGTCAGAACATCTTTTACTAGCCAGACCAAAACACTAAAAACTAGCCAGACCAGAACATCATTTACTAGTTGGACGAATTATAAGTGATGTTTTGTGCTCATTCTAGGGCCGCGGATCGCCGCGCCCCACCACTTTGCTCCGCGACTCACCTTCCGGTGGATCTTCCGGCGTCAAGGCAACCCCGCGCGGCCAGACCACTACATCGTCATACGCGTAAAGGCGGCAATTGGTGAAGCGCATATCCCTGCAGCGTGCCATTGCCTTCTCTATCGCATTGGGATTGTTGGCCCATAACGCATAGTGCCCACCATCGGCGAGCACGAACGCCTTGGGCGCCTTGCGATCGCGATAGATGGCATAGCCATTTCGCGCGCGCATATAGGGCACCGCGTCGACGTTCGCGGCGTCGGCATAACCAGTGGGCCCCTCGTGGGGCTGGCCATTGCTCTGGGTCTCGACCGAAACCACTTGATTGGTGCCGCTGACGATGGATGCGCAGCCTGCAAAGAGGCTGCTCGCAATAACGAGCGCGATGGCGATGACCCGCATGATTCCCCTGAAATATTGTTTTGATTAATTCTTCTTGCTTGCGATATGTATTCGCAATGAACCTTCAGGGATTACGGCACAGTTTTTTGAAGCTGAATACCCCACAAGTTGGCGGCAAGCGTGCCGGACAACGTAGAATGCCTGCCTCTCCAACCGAGGCACCCCCATAGCCATGGAAATATTCTCCCGCTCGGCGGAGCTTCATAGTGCGGCAGTTGCGAGCATGAAGGATGCTGTTCCCACGGACCATCCGCGGACGATTGCGGCCTATCAATGCGCGCTGATGTCCGTGGAGCACGCGGCCGGTGCGCTCGCGTTGCTCACCATCGGCATGCCGAATGCCGCGCTGGCATTGTTACGTCCGCAGTTCGAAGCGCTGATTCGCAGCGTCTGGTTGCTGGAAGCAGCCGAAGAGAAATGGGTACGGCAATACCACGAGGTGCCTGCCGATGCGTCGGCACCCGCCGACGCGCCGGCGCTGGCGGCGATGCGCGAGGATCTGCTACGGCTCGATGACCCGCGCAGCCGCGACGTCGTCGAACATCTCGACGAATATCGTGCGCGGGCGTCGGATGCCATCAGCGCGCTCACCAACGGCCGCCTGCATCCGATGTCGCGGTCAGGAAATGGAGATCCTGCAGGTCTGGTGGAGCGCGTCGTGCGATGCGCCAATGGGCTGGTTTGTCACGCGGCGCAAATGGCCGCGCTGGTGTCAAACGACGCGCCCTCCAGCATGGTCGCGGTGCATGCGCTACGCGCGCAATTTCAGGATTGCCTGCCTTCGGCCTGACGCACGTTCACGTATAGGTAATGTCGTAACCGAAGCGCGAGGCGGCATTGACGATGTGCTGGCCCATGGCATCGCGCGCCGCTGCCGGCTTGCCGTCCGTGATGGCTTGCAGAATCACGGCATGCTCATGGCGCGCGGCCATCGGCATCTTGCCAAACACGGGGCCGGGGCGGGAGAACGCCGCCGCGATCAGCAGTCTCATCGGCTCCAGAATCGTCCCGATCATCGTGGCCAGATAGGGGTTGCCTGACGCCGCCGCCACCGCACGGTGGAAGTCCAGGTCGGCGCTCACCGTTTCCGCTGTAGGTGCCTCCAGGTTCTGCATGCGCTCCACCGCGCTGGCGATCTGCTGCCGTTGCCGGGCATTCGCTTTCGATGCCGCGAGCGCGGCCGCCTGGCTTTCGAGCGCGGCTCTGACTTCGAACATGTTGCGGACATCCACATCGCCCTGCAGCAGGTTCAGCGACACGCGCGGCACGGCCTCGCTCTCCCGAATCGTCACGAACGCCCCCGCACCCTGACGGGACACGATCAGACCCTGCGCACGCAGGCTCGCAATGGCTTCGCGCACGACGTTGCGGCTCACGCCAAAGCTCTCCGACAGGAAGTGTTCCGTCGGCAACCGATCTCCCGCCTGCAAACGACCCGAAACAATCTCGGCCTCGATCGAGCGAGCAATGTGCTCGGCCAGATGAGGCCGTCGAAGTGCAGTTTTGACATTCAGGTCGCTCATGCGAACTTGTCCTACAAGGAATGAATTGGTTGACCATTTTAGCACTCTGAAGCGGTGCAGTGGGAGCACTGTTTTTGGGATCTTCGGACGTAAAAGACGGGAATTTGGCCACCAAACAGCGATGAACGCCGATATTCGATTGGACATAGGCTGCGGGTAAACGATGAGCCAAAAATACTAGTTGTTCAATTGATGGACAACTAGTTGTCCCATATGATCCTCGACGTCTTAACCTGAACAGAGGAAGTCGCAGTGAAGATCGCGAGCATTGAAACCATCCCCCTTCGCATCCCGTTCACCGCCGGTGGCCGCTCGGATGAAGCCGTATGGGGCAAAGCGGGCCTGCAGGCCGTTGACTCGCTCGTCGTGAAGGTCACGACGGACACCGGCCTGGTTGGCTGGGGCGAAACCTTCGGCTTTACCGTGGTGCCCGCGGCCAAGCTCGTCATCGACACCATCCTCGCGCCGGAAATCGTGGGACGCGATGCGGCGGTGCTGGATCGGCTGATGGTCGACATGCAAAAGAAGTTTCACGTGTTCGGCCGCAGCGGTGCGTTCATCTATGGCCTGTCGGCGATCGATATCGCGCTCTGGGATATCGCCGGCAAGGCATCGGGCAAGCCTGTGCACGAACTGCTCGGCGGCAGCGCGGCTACTTCGCTGCGATGCTATGCAAGCCTGATCCGCTATTCGGAGCCGGAGCTCGTCAGAGAGAACGTACAGCGCGCCGTGGCGGATGGCTTCCGTCATCTGAAACTGCACGAGGTCGATGTGGACTGCGTGCGCGCTGCGCGCGAAGCGGCTGGCGACGATGTGGAGATCACGCTGGACGTCAATTGCCCATGGTCTGTGCGAGAAGCGCTCGACATGGCCCAGAAGCTGCGTCCGTTCAATCTGCGCTGGCTCGAAGAACCCGTGTGGCCGCCGGAAAACTACAAGGGACTCGCTCGCGTGCGGCAGGAGGGCGGCATCCCCGTGGCGGCGGGCGAAAACGCGTCGACGCTGATGGACTTCCAGCATCTGCTCGAGGCGGGCGCGGTGGATTTCGTGCAGCCAAGCCCGGCCAAGATGGGCGGCCTGACCGAGCTGAAGAAGGTCTTCGCGCTGGCCGACGCCCATAACGTGACCGTGATGGTGCACACGTTCTACGACGGTCCGGGCCTGCTCGCCAGTGTGCACGCGAGCGCCGCGCTCGGCGGCCCGCGCGCGCTCGTCGAATGGCGCTACTTCGACCTCGAAGCCCAGCTTTATGGCGACGCGATCATCCCGAAGCACGGAGCGATCACGGTGCCGCGTGGCACGGGGCTCGGCCTCGATCCCGACGAGGACGTGATTCGCACTTACCGCTTCAAGTGATATCGGCCGGGCTGCCTCGGCCGCCCGGCGCCGCTTTGCGTTCTTTCCGTTCGGAGGTCGTCATGCATGATGAGCAACTCGCCGCGTCGGCGCTAGGCAAGATCAATCGACGCTTTATTCCCTTGCTGTTCGTATGTTTTGTTGCTGCCTGGCTGGATCGGGTGAATGTGGGCTTTGCCGCGCTGACGATGAACCATGACGTCGGCCTGTCGTCGACGGCCTACGGGATTGGCGCGGGTATCTTCTTTCTGACGTATTTCGCGCTTGAGCTGCCGTCCAATCTATTGCTCGAGCGCTTTGGCGCGCGGCGCTGGATCGCCCGCATCATGCTGACGTGGGGCATTCTGTCCGCCGCGATGGTGCTGGTGCAGGGCGAGAAGTCGTTCTATCTGGTCCGTTGCCTGCTGGGTGCCGCGGAGGCCGGCTTCTTCCCCGGCATCGTGTACTTCCTGTCGTTGTGGGTACCGGCTGCCTCGCGTGGCCGTATTACGGCCAGCTTTCTGCTGGCGATGCCCGTGGCCAGCGTGATTGGCGGTCCGCTGTCGGGGCTGTTGATGCAGCTCGATGGTCTGGGCGGACTGCATGGCTGGCAATGGATGTTCCTGGTCGAGGCGCTGCCGTCGATCGCGTTGGCGCCCGTCGTGCTGCTGGTGTTGCGCGACAACCCCGCGCAGGCCGAATGGCTGACCGCCGCCGAGCGCAACTGGCTGACGCGAACGCTGGCGGAAGATGCGGTCAAGGCGCCGGCTCATCACAAGGGCGCGTTGAAGCTGCTGCTTAACCCGCTGGTGGTGATTCTGGGGGTGTCGTACTTCGGCGTGGTGGGACTCAACTACGGCATGGGTTTCTTCCTGCCGTCGATCGTCAAGGAGTTTGGTCTGACGCTGACGCAGACCGGCTTCGTTGCGGCCATCCCGTTCGCCGTTGCGGCGATCGGCATGCTCTGGTGGGGCCGCAGGTCGGACCGTCTGAAGGAGCGCCGCGTTCACCTGCTGCTGCCACTGGCGCTGACGGTGATCGGCCTGGTCGGCTCCACGCTGGTGCATCCGCCTGCGCTGCGCCTGGTGCTGCTTTGCGTCGCGGCGTTCGGCATCTTCTCCGCGCTGCCGATCTTCTGGACGCTGCCGTCGTCGGTACTGCCTGCCAGCAGCGTGGCCGCCGGTATCGCGATCATCAACTCGCTCGGCAATCTGTCCGGCTTTATCAATTCCTATGCGGTGGGCGCAATCAAGGATGCGACCGGTAGCTTTGCCGGTGGCATGCAGCTGATTGCTGGCTTTGGCGCGGTGTCCATCGTGATACTGTTCCTGGTGACTCGCAATATCGCGTGGGCACGCGGCACGGGCGCAACGCCGGTGGTTGCGCCCGACTCGTTGTCGAAGCACGCCTGAAGCGTGTTCAGAAGTCCCAGAACACCGGGACGCAGCGGAACGCGTCGCCGTGCACGGCGACGCGGCATACCGACGGGAAGGGCAGGTGCGTGGAGAGTGCGAAGTGGCGCCGGGCGTCATCGCCAGCGTGACCGGCGGACATACGCCCGGACACTGTGTGATCCACGTGGCATCGTAAGGCCAACGGCTGACGTTTGCCGGCGATGCCATCTTCCCGGTCGGCTTTGAACATCGCATCGTAGGCAGCGCCGCGGCGCAGCGTTAGGCGGTGGATGGGCACATGGTGCTGCCATGGATGCACCAAACGATTCCATGACGAGTCCTATGGTATGGTTGCCGCTTGATGTCATGACTTCTACCGGTGACGCTCGAGGCTCACCGACGTGGGGACGAAGTTGGGGGATGAGCCAGCGTGAGTGATGCGAAGCAGAGAGCGCGGGGCACGCTGCGGGCGGAGAAAGTGTCGACCAGCCGGGCGTTGCGCCTGAGCGTGCCGGCCGAGGCCCGGCCCGCGCCGGTCAATCGCAAGGATTGGCTGCGGCAGCGAAAGGAGCAGTTGCAGGCCGCGCGTACCGCCGCAAAGCAACGGCGCGAATCGCTGCGCGCCGAAATCATGTCGGTCGTCCAGGACGTCGTGCGCGAAGAACGCGCGGCGGCACGGCTGGAGGCCGAACGCCAGAAGGCGGAATCGAAGACCGCGCAGACCTTTGCGCGCGAGGATGCGCGCGCTGCCGCCAAGTTCGAACGCGGGCAGCCAGCCCGCACCGCCAAACGCAAGACGCTGTCCAACGAGAAGCGCAAGCTGGTGTCGTTTGCGGATTTTCTGCGCATGCGTGGGTGATTGCACCCGAAAGCATTCAACTCCCCTCCGAAAACTCTTAATTTTCTTTCCACCGCAGGACCGCTACGCTGCCCAGTGACATCGCCACGCGATTGTCATCGGGAGACCTGCGTTGTCCGATCTGGTTGATATCGTCACGCCGTTGCCGCCTTCCTGGTTACCGGGAACGGTGGGCTGGCTCATGCTTGCCATTACCGTGGCGGTAGTGACGCTATGGGCGGGCTGGCGAGCATGGCGACACTGGCGTGCCAATCGCTATCGTCGCGAGGCATTGGCCGAATGGGCGCGGCTGCAGGCGGATCTGCAGGGGGAGGGTGCGGCGCGAGCAAGAGCGCTGTTGGCGCTTGCGGAATTGCTCAAGCGATGCGCCCTGGCCGCATGGCCGCGCACACAGGTGGCCAGCATCACGGGCGTGGCATGGCGCGACTTCGTGCATGCCCACGCCGGCAAGGCGGCCGATGCGATCGCGCCGCTGCAGGACCTGATCGAGGTGGAATATCGCGATGCCGCCGTGCTCGCGCAATGGCCGGCACAGCGCGCCAATGACGCCGCCCTCGCATGCCGTCGCTGGATTACCGCGCACCGGACGCCGGACTCATGATCGCGTTCGCCTATCCGTGGTTGTTCGTCTTGCTGGTACTGCCGTTGCTGGTGTGGTGGGCCTTGCCGTCGTATCGCGAAGCAAGTGCATCGGTGCGGCTGCCTTATTTCGGCGAGGTTGCCAGTGCCGCGGGGTTGCAACCTGCCGCCGGCGCGCATGTGCCGCATCGCAATCTGGCTCAGCGCGTGCTCGCGCCGGTGGCATGGGCGCTGATCGTGGTGGCGCTGGCGCGACCGCAATACCTGGAGCCGCCCATCTACAAGACCGAACCCGTGCGCGATTTGCTACTGGCGCTCGATCTGTCGCAATCGATGGATACGCGCGATTTCCGCAACCCCAATGGCGCGCTGGAGGCGCGGGTGCAGGCCGTGCGCGAGGTCGTTGGAGATTTCGTTTCGCACCGGCCCGGCGATCGCATCGGCCTGATCGTGTTTGGCGACGCCCCGTATCCACTGGCGCCATTCACGCTCGATCACGCGCTCGCGCGCACGTTGATCGAGGACATGGTGCCGGGCATGGCGGGCGCCAGTACCTCGCTCGGTGACGCCATCGGCCTCGGCATCAAGATGTTCGACAACAGCCATGCCACGGAGAAGGTGGTGATCGTGCTGACCGATGGCAACGATACCGCCAGCCGCATGCCACCGATGCAGGCCGCCGAGATTGCCAAGGCACGCGGCGTCGTGGTGCATACCGTGGGCATCGGCGATCCTGCCGCCACAGGTGAGCAGAAGGTGGATCTGGAGACTTTGCAGCGCATCGCCGCGGCAACCGGGGGTCGCTACTTCTTTGGTGCTGATCAGAATGCACTGGCTTCGATCTACGACACGCTGGATCGCGTGACACCTCACAAGGTGAGGACGCTGAGCTGGCGGCCGCGCCGTGAACTGTTTATGTGGCCGCTCGGCGCCGCGGTACTGCTGGTAGTGCTTTATCAATTGTCGATGGCTGGCTACGCTCGCTGGACGGCCCGCGCGCCGTTGCCCGGCACGCGCAAGGAGCCGGCGGCATGAACGAAGAACTCCTCGCGCTAGGTCAGTTTCATTTCCTGCGCCCATGGTGGCTGCTGCTATTAATCGTTGTGGCGTGGCTGCCCTGGGCCGTGCGCCAGCAGGGCGATGTGCGACGCCGCTGGCGCGGCACCATCGCACCGCATCTGCTCGATGCGCTGGTGGTCGGCGGCAGGACTCATCGCGCCGTGCGCCCCGTGCATCTGGTCACGCTGTTTCTGGCGCTGGCGTCGATCGCGCTGGCCGGGCCGACGTGGGAGCGCGAGCGTCCGCCGTTCCTTGCCGACAAGGCACCGCTGGCGATTGCCATCGACCTGACGCCGACCATGAATGCGATCGATGTCACGCCAACGCGTCTGGAGCGAGCCAAGCTCAAGGTCAAGGCGCTGCTGAGCCATCGCGACGGTGGTCGTACCGCGCTGTATGCGTATGCCGGTTCCACGCATCTGGTCTTGCCGCTGACCGATGACGCCGCATTGCTGCAAACCTTTGTCGATGCCCTGGAGACGCGCATCATGCCGGTGCCGGGCAAGAACACGGTACAAGCCGTGCGCATGATCGATGCGGCGATGGCGCGCGAACCGATCCCCGGAACCATCCTGCTGCTGACCGATGGACTGGAGCCCGGCGCGGCCGATGCACTGCGCAGGCGTGACCAACGCACGCAGGTCGTCGCGCTCGCGATCGGCACGCAGGCGGGCGGCCCGTTGAAGGATGGCGGAGGCGTGGCACCGGGCCTCGATGCGGCGGCATGGCACGACGCCAATGTTCCCGGGACTACGGTGACGCCTGACAGCGATGACGACGTGGCATGGGTGCAGCGCCATATTCAGTCGCATGTGGAGCAGGCCAGCGCAACAGACACGCTGCGTTGGCACGATGCCGGCTGGCCGCTGACCATACCGATCGCGCTGCTGGCTCTGCTGTGGTTCCGCAAGGGCTGGTCGATTCGCTGGATCGCGGGCCTCGTGCTGGCCATTGCTGTTGCTGCGCCACAGAGGGAGCTTCTGGCGCAATCGACGAATCCAGTACGGCCATGGCGTTTCGTGGACTTGTGGCTGACGCACGACCAGCAAGGCCGTCGCGCCTTCGAGCAGGGCGATTTCGCCCGCGCGGCGACGCTGTTCGACGATCCGATGTGGCGCGGCGTGGCGTACTACCGAGCGGGCAGCTTCGCGGAGGCGGCGCATGCATTCGAGTCGATCACCACGCCCGAGGCGCAGTTCAACCTTGGCAATGCGCGGGCGCAGCAGCAGAAATATCGCGAAGCTGCCGCGCGCTATCAATTCGCCTTGCAGCAACGTCCGGGTTGGCAGCCCGCGCAGCGCAACCTCGCGCGCATGGAGGCATTGCTCAAGCAGCAACAACAGAAGCAGCAGGGTGAGGAAGAGCCGCCGGATCTGAAGCCGGATCAGGTTCAGATCGATCCAGACAAGCCACCTCCCCCTCCCGCTGACGGCGACAAGATGCAGCAAGGTCTGGTCAAACAGAACGCGGACATGTGGATGCGCGCAATGCAGACTTCGCCGACGGAGCTGCTGGCGCGCAAGTTCGCGCTACAGCAGGCCAAGCCATGATCAAGCGCTGGTTGACGGGCCTTATCCTGCTAGGTGTCGCCATGGCGTTGCATGCCGCCGAGCCCACGGTGCAGATCAAAGTCATCGGCCCGCAGCCGGCGGTGGTCGGCCAATCGGTGCAGGTGGAGGTGACCATCCTCGCGCCGAACTACTTTATGTCCGCGCCCGCGTTTCCCACGCTGCAGATGCCTGGGGCGGTGATCACGATGCCCGATGAGCGTGGCATCAATTCGACCGAGACCATCGACGGCACCAGCTTCGCCGGCATTCGCAAGACCTATCTATTCACGCCACAGACGGCCGGCGACTTCACGCTGAGCGCGCCCGATATCGCCTTTACTTACGCTGGAGACGATGGTAAGCCGCATGAAGCGCGCGTGGCCTTGCCGCCGACCGCGATTCGCGTTGGCGGGCAGCAGGCAACGTCCGCACCCGCATCGACAAGCGCTTCAACGCTGCCGGCGGCACGCCTCCATATCACGCAGCGATTTGACCATCCAATCGACCATCCGATCGACGGCAAAGCCACCACGCTGAAGGCTGGCGATGCGTTGGTGCGCACCATTACGATCTACGCGCCCGGCACGCCCGCGATGATGATTGCGCCGCCGGCATTGGCGCCGGTGCGCGGTGTCAAGCAGTATCGTGCCGATCCCCGCCTGGTCGATGGCGCCGCGGCCACGGGCGATGAGCCAGCGGGCACGAGCGGTGGTCGCCGCGTGGAGACCATTACCTACGTATTCGAAGGCAGCGGCCGTTACCAGCTGCCCGCCGTGTCGGTGGCGTGGTACGACCCGACAAACGGCAAGGCGATGCAATCGGTGGCACCGGCGGTGTCCGTGGAGATCGGACGTGCCGCATCGGGTTCGCGGCCCACCGGGGCGACGTTGCTGCGCGTTGCGCGCTGGCTGGATGCGCTCGACTGGCGCGTTCTGATGACGCTGGCAGCACTGGTGGCCTTATCCGCCTTGACCTATTACCGCTGGCGTCAACGCGGCGATGCCGACTGGCGTGCGGTAACCCGCTATCTGGCGGCGCGCCGGGCACTGCGCCGCGCGCGGGGGCGCTTGCCGCCTTTGAATCCGTAATAACGACTAAATCATTCAGATCAAACAAGCAAAAGATTGCATTCCGTTCGCGGTCGGTCGCTGCACATACTGGGGAGGATTGCCCAAATGTGGAGCAAGGAGTGCCAATGGGAGAGAAGCATTCAGGCCGGGCGGCAGCTTTCGCACCGTCCGCATGGCGACGCGGCGCGTGGATGGCGGTGCTGATCCTTGTCATGGCGGCGGCCGGTGCGGGAGCCTCGTATTGGTACGGCACGCATGGCAAGCGCGTGGCCGCGGCTGGCGCGGCCGTGCAGCCCGGCGATGGCGTGACAGGCCCGCGCGGCATGGTGCATGTACCCGGTGGCGACTTCCTGATGGGCAGCGATCACAAGCTGAGCCAGGCCAATGAGCGTCCCGCGCACAAGGTTCATATCGATGCCTTCTGGATGGATCGGCATCACGTGACCAACGCCGAGTTCCGCAGGTTCGTCGAGGCCACGCATTACCTGACCACGGCGGAGCGCGCACCGGACTGGGAGACGATGCGCGTGCAACTGCCCCCGGGCACGCCGCGCCCACCCGAGAGTGCGATGGTGGCCGGTGCGATGGTGTTCGTCGGTACCAATGGTCCCGTGCCGCTGCGCGAATACTGGCGCTGGTGGCGCTTTGTTTCCGGCGCGGACTGGAAACATCCGACCGGGCCCGACAGCTCGATCGATGGCAAGGATGACCATCCCGTGGTGCAGGTTTCGTACGAGGACGCGCAGGCCTATGCGAAGTGGATCGGCAAGCGATTGCCGACCGAAGCCGAATGGGAATTCGCCGCGCGCGGCGGCCTCGAACAGGCCACCTATGTCTGGGGCGACCAGTTCGCGCCCGACGGACGCCAGATGGCCAATGTCTGGCAGGGCCAGCAGGTGCAGCCGTTTCCGGTGGTCAGTGCCAAAGCCGGCGGGGCGACGGGTACCAGCGCGGTGGGCACGTTTCCCGCCAATGGCTACGGCCTGTCCGATATGACCGGCAACGCGTGGCAATGGGTCGCGGACTGGTATCGCGCCGATCAGTTTCGACGAGAAGCCGTCGCGTCCGCCGCACCGCGCAATCCGGCGGGCCCTGCCGATTCGTGGGATCCGAGCGAACCGGGCGTGCCGTTGAGCGCGCCCAAGCGTGTCACGCGCGGCGGCTCGTTCCTGTGCAACGAGGACTACTGCCTGAGCTATCGCCCCAGTGCGCGGCGTGGGACCGATCCCTATACCAGCATGTCGCATCTCGGCTTTCGACTGGTGATGGACGAGAGTCGCTGGGCGGAAATGCGATCGTCCCATCCGCTTGCCGTCCAATCGACAACGCGACCGGAGTAATTCACGACCATGGCACAACGCTTTCCGCATGTTCGTCGCCTGCTTGTCGGCATTACCGTCGCGGCGTCGCTGCTGACAGCGTTCGGTGGCTGTGCATTGCCGCCCGATGCCGACTCCGCTGGAAGCGCGCAGTCCGCACGTACTGCAGCGACGGCCAGCGCGCTGCCGTCGTGGCGGGATGGCGCGGCGAAACAAGCCATCGTCCGCTTTGTGGAAGCCGTCACGAAAGAGGGGACGACAGACTACGTAGCGCCTGCCGATCGCATCGCGGTGTTCGACAACGACGGAACGCTGTGGAGCGAGCAGCCACTGTATTTCCAGTTCTACTTCCTGCTCGATCAGGTGCGAGCGGCCGCGCCCCAGCATCCGGAGTGGCGCGGCAATCCGACCTTCCAGGCCCTGATGGCCAACGATCTGGCTGGGTTGATGCGGGATCAGAAGAGTCTGTTTCAACTGATCGCGGTAGCCAACAGTGGCATGACCGTCGATGAATACGATCGCACCATCCGCACCTGGCTAGAAAGCGCGCGTCACCCCAAATTCAATCGGCCCTATACGGACCTCGTTTATCAGCCGCAGCTGGAGTTGCTGAACTACCTGCGCGCCAATGGGTTCAAGGTCTACATCGTTTCCGGTGGCACGCGCGAGTTTATGCGGCCGTGGTCGGAGCGCGTCTATGGCATTCCGCCGGAGCAGGTGGTGGGCTCCACGCAGGCGGTGAAGTTCGAAGTCCGCAATGGACAGCCGGCGCTGGTACGCGGGCCCACCATGGAGTTCATCGACGATGGCCCGAACAAGCCCGTTGGCATCTATCACCAGATCGGCAGGCGGCCGATTCTCGCCGTCGGCAATTCGGACGGCGATCTGGAGATGCTGCAGTACACGATGGCCGGCGCCGGCCAGCGCCTGGCCGTGCTCGTGCATCACGACGATGCCGCGCGGGAATTTGCCTATGACCGTCAGTCGAGTGTCGGCAAGCTCGACAAGGCATTGGACGAAGCCACGACACGTGGCTGGACCGTTATCAGCATGAAGCAGGACTGGGCACGCATCTATCCGTTCGCGCAACCCTGAACCCATTACGGGAGCCTTAGATGATCAACGAGCAACGTATGACGCGCGTAGCCGCTACAGTGGCGCTCCTGGCTACTCTCGCGCTGGCGGGCTGCAAGAAGGCCGACGACAACAAGGCGGAGCAGGCGTCCCCGACGCCCGCGGCACAGGCGCCGGCGCCAATCGCGCCACCGCCCGTGGCCACGACGCCTGTCACCCCTGCCACGCCGACGCCCGTGACCCCACCGCCGGCTGGTGCATCGCCGGTTGCCGCGGCGCCAGCTCAAGGGCAAAGCGGCAAGCCCAATATCCTCGTGATCTTCGGTGACGACGTGGGGCTGGGCAATATCAGTGCGTTCAGCCACGGCGTGGTCGGCTACAAGACGCCGAACATCGACCGCATTGCGCGTGAAGGCATGATGATGACGGACTACTACGCGGAGAACAGCTGCACGGCGGGCCGTTCGACGTTTATCACGGGGCAGACCGTGTTCCGCACCGGCATGTCGAAGGTGGGGCTGCCCGGCGCGCCCGTGGGCCTGCAGGATCGCGACGTCACGATTGCGCAGGCACTCAAGCCGCTCGGCTACGCCACTGCGCAGTTCGGCAAGAATCACCTTGGCGATCAGGATCGATTCCTGCCCACGAAGCATGGCTTCGACGAATTCTTCGGCAACCTGTATCACCTGAATGCGGAGGAAGAACCGGAGCGCCCGTACTGGCCGAAAGACAGCCCCGACTTCCTCAAGTTCTACAATCCGCGCGGCGTGCTGCACAGCACGGCCGACGGCAAGATCGAGGACACCGGCCCGCTCAATCGCAAGCGCATGGAGACCATCGACGACGAAACCACCGGCGCGGCGATGCAGTACATCCAGAAGCAGGCGCAGGCCAAGCAGCCGTTCTTCTTGTGGATGAACTTCACGCGCATGCACCTGTTCACGCACGTGCGGCAGGAGAACCGCGGCAAGGCCGGGCTCGGTGCCGGTCACGAATACGCCGATGGCGTGTGGGAGATGGATCAGAACGTCGGCAAGCTACTCAAGGTGCTCGACGATACTGGCATTACCAACAATACGATCGTCATCTTCACCACCGATAACGGCCCGAATTTCTTTACGTGGCCCGATGCCGCGAACACCCCGTTCCGTAGCGAGAAGGATTCGAACTGGGAGGGCGCGTTCCGCGTGCCGGCAATGATCCGATGGCCAGGCAGGATTCAGCCGGGCTCGATGACCAATGGGCTGATGTCGGGTCTCGACTGGTTCCCGACCTTGCTCGCGGCCGCTGGCGATGGCGACGTCAAGGACCGTCTGCTGAAAGGCGCGAGCCTGAGCGGCAAGAACTTCAAAGTTCATCTGGACGGCTACAACCAGTTGCCAATGCTGACAGGGCAGACCGAGAAGAGCGCGCGCAACGAGTTCTATTACTTCAACGATGATGCCGAGCTAGTGGCTATGCGTTACGACGTACTGACGCAGGGCGCGACCACACCCACGGCGTGGAAGGTCGTGTTCTGCGAACAGCGGGAGCGGGGCTCGATGATGGTGTGGAAAGAGCCTTTTACCTGCCTGCGCGCACCGAAATACTTCAACCTGCGCATGGACCCGTATGAACGCGCGGACACGGGACCGACCAATCTGTACCACCAGCTCGAGACGGAGAACCCCTACCTGTTCATCGAAGGCAATCGCCGCGCGATCAACTTCCTGCAGACGTTCGTGGACTATCCGCCGAGCCAGATTCCTGCGACCTTCACGATCGACCAGGCCAGCGAGAAGATCAAGCATCAGGTGGCCGAGCAGATGGCCAAGGTCCAGCAGTCGCAACAGCAGAAGAAGTGACCGCGGTCCATCGCCATCACGCCGCGGCTACGGTCACGGTGGGCGCCGCAACGCATGCCGGACTTTGGCAGGCTGCGGCGCTGCTGTGCCTGTCCGGCGTGGCGGGGCTGGTCTATCAGGTGCTGTGGATCAAGCAGTTGTCGCTCGTGGTGGGCGTGGAGATGGAGGCCGTCGCCATCGGCGTGAGCGCATTCTTTGCCGGGCTGGCATTGGGCGGGTGGGCCGGCGGCCGCATGGCGGATCGTGCGGCCGCGCCGTGGCGCCTCTATGCCTGGCTGGAAGCCGCGATCGCGTTGCTTGCGATCGGGGCGACCTTGACTCTGGCCCACGCCGCGGCGCCGTTTGCTTGGCTGGATGCGCGTGTCGGCGCGGCGGCATGGCTGTTGCCCGTCTTGCTGGTTGGCATTCCCGCCGCCGCGATGGGCGGCACGCTGCCGGTGCTGCTGCGGGCCACGCGGCCGGATGTGAATGCGTTGGGGGCGTACGGCGGGCGACTCTACGCGGCCAATACGGCGGGCGCCATCGTGGGCACGCTGCTGGCCGCGTTCGCGTTGTTGCCGTGGCTTGGCGTCACCGGCAGTGCCTGCGCGGCTGCGGTGCTGAACGTGCTGGCGGCCACGGGCGCGTACTGGTGTGCGCGCCGGCTGCCGGCGGGCAGACCTTCAAGCATGCCCACGCGCGCGGGATCGACGGTGTTGTCCTCGCCAACGGCGGCATCGCGGCAACGTCGGCTCGCGCTGACACTTTATGCACTGGCGGGCGGCGTCGCGCTTGGCTATGAAGTGGTGTGGTCACAGGCCATCGTGCAGTTCCTCAGCACGCGCGCGTTTGCATTCGCGGTGGTGCTGGCCACCTATCTGGCGGGGCTGGCCATCGGCAGCGCTTGCGTCGCGCGGCGCGTGGAGCGATCGCGCGATCCATGGGCCGTGTTTGCGTGGCTGATCGCCGCTGCGGGCCTGGTCGCATTGCTCGAGTTCGCATGGCTCGGGGAGTGGCTACCGGCGACGCAGGCGGTCATCCAGCAGCGTGTGCTCGGTGCCACGGGTAGCTTGCTCGCCGCGACTTGTGCGAGCTTTGTGGCGGCCGCGTTGTGCGTGGTGTTCGTGCCGACGGTGTTGCTCGGCGCGGCGTTTCCGTACGTGGTGCGATTGACCGTCGACGCGCCAAGGGCAGGCGAGGGCGTTGGCGCGGTCATTGCACTGAATACCCTCGGCGGTATTGCTGGCTCGGTGCTGGTCGGCTTTGTCCTGCTGCCATCGCTCGGCGTGATCCATGCCCTGGGTGTGCTGGCAGCCGGCAGCGGATTGATTGCGGTCGTGGCCGTCACGCTCGGCAACGGTGTCACGCGTCGCGCGCGCGTGGGTGTCTCGATACTCGCGGTCGTTGCTGTGGTGGTAGCCGTCAGCACGCCGACGGATCGGCTAGCGAGCCTGCTGGCACAGGTGCGCGGCGGATCGCTGGTGTTCTACGAGGAGAGCCGCGGCGCGACAGTCGGCGTCATCGAGCAAGGCAAGCGCCAGCCGTTCCGACGTTTGTATATCCAGGGTGTCTCCAATTCCGGCGATACCATGACATCGTTGCGCTATATGCGCCTGCAGGCGCTGTTGCCGCTGATCGTCCAGAGCGGCACGCCACGCTCCGCGCTCGTCATCGGACTCGGCACCGGCATTACGGCGGGCGCCTTGCTGCAGTATCCCGATCTCGAGCATCGCGTGGCGGCCGAGCTGTTGCCCGCAGTGGTACGCGCGGTGCCAAGCTTCCGCGGCAACTACAACGCGAGCCACGATCCGCGCCTCGACATCCGGCTGCGCGACGGCCGGCGCGAACTGCTGCAGAGCGCGCAACGCTACGACCTCATTACGCTGGAGCCGCCGCCCCCGTCGGCAAGCGGCGTGGTCAATCTGTATTCGCGCGAGTTCTACCGGCTGGCGGCGGCACGTCTCGAACCCGGCGGCGTGGTGGCGCAGTGGTTGCCGCTGCCAACCCAGAATCGCGACGATACGCGCTCGCTGGTGCGCAGCTTCGTCGATGTCTTTCCGCATGCCACGCTATGGACCACCGAGCTTCATGAAATGCTGTTGATTGGCAGCATGCAACCGATGGCGCTGGATGCCGCCGCGATCGGCGCACGCTTTGCGCAACCGACGGTCTCGGCCGCATTGCGCGAGGTGGGCGTGGCTTCGCCGGCGGCGCTGCTCGCCACTTACGTGACCGATCGCACCGGGCTCGACTGGTTCGCCGGCGATGCCCCGGCCGTGACCGACGATCGCCCGCGCATCGAATATGCAGGATGGGTGCGGCGGCAGGAGTTTCCGGGAACGTTGCGCGAGTTGCTCGACCTCCAGGCCGATCCACCACTGAACGGCGCCGACGATGCACTCCATCAGGCAATCCAGCGCGAACGCCGCACGCTCCATACGTTCTATGCAGCCGGGCTCGACGCTTACCGTGGCGATCGGGAGCAATGGCTGCGCGATATCACCGCGGTCATGCGCGAGGATGCCGATAACCCGTATTACCGCTGGTTTGTGGGCGGACAAACCGGCAGCAGAACAGGAGAGAAGCGATGAGCGCCCGCGAAGACATCATTGCCCTGCAGGCGCGCATGGGGGAGTCCATCGTCGGCCAGGAACGGATGATCGAACGCTTGCTGCTGGGGTTATTGGCGGACGGCCATCTGCTTGTGGAAGGGTTGCCCGGCCTTGCCAAGACCCGCGCGATCAAGAGTCTGGCCAGGCATCTCGATGCGCGACTGTCGCGGATCCAGTTCACGCCGGACCTGTTGCCGGCCGATATTACCGGCTCCGACATCTACATCTCCGACGGCGGCAAGGGTGAGTTCCGCTTCCAGTCGGGGCCGATTTTCGCGAATCTGATTCTGGCCGATGAAGTCAATCGCGCGCCGGCGAAGGTACAGGCCGCTTTGCTCGAGGCGATGGAGGAGCGGCAGGTCACCGTGGGCGGCCATACGCACCGGCTGGAGCCATTGTTCCTCGTGATGGCCACGCAGAACCCGATCGAGCAGGAGGGCACCTACGCGTTGCCCGAAGCCCAGATGGATCGCTTTCTGATGCACGTCAGCGTTGGCTATCCCGAGGCGAGCGCCGAGGCCGATATCATCCGGCTCGCGCGCACGGAGGAGGCCGCGCAGAAGGTTGGCGCCGCTGCGCAGAGTACCGAGAGCAAGCTGTCGCCGGCTGCGATATTCGCGGCGCGGGAAGCGATTCAGGACATCACGGTGAGCACGCCCGTGGAGCGGTACATCGTGACGCTGGTACAGGCCACGCGCGATCCGGCGCGCTTTGACGATGACCTCAAGCGGTGGATCCAGATTGGCGCGAGCCCACGTGGATCGATTGGCCTCGACAAGGTGGCCCGCGCGATCGCATGGCTGCGCAATCGCGACCACGTCACGCCGGAGGACGTGCAGGCCGTGGTGCACGATGTCTTCCGGCACCGGCTGATCCTCTCGTATGAAGCCCATGCCAGTGGCATGACCGCCGATGCGGTGATCGACCGCTTGTTGCAGCGTGTGGCGGTGGCGTGATGGCACAGGCCGGGGTCAATGTCGACGCAGCAGCGTTGGCGGCGTTGGAAGCCAATGTGCGGGACTTTCACTTCCGCACGCGTCAGCCAGTACATAGTCTGCTGTCGGGCCGGCATGCCTCGCGTGTACACGGCCGCGGCCTGGCGTTCGAAGAGCTCCGTCCCTACCTGCCCGGCGACGATGTGCGCACCATGGACTGGCGCGTGACCGCGCGCACCGGCACGCCGCACGTTCGCGTCTATGCGGAAGAGAAAGAGCGCCCCGTGCTGCTGGTGGTGGATCAACGCATGAACATGTTCTTTGGCAGCCGTCGCTCGATGAAGTCGGTCAGTGCCGCTGAAGTCGCCGCGCTGGCCGCATGGCGCGTGCTGGCGGACGGCGATCGCGTGGGTGGCGTGGTGTTCGGCGATACCGGACAGACGGCGCTGCCGCCGCAGCGCAGCCGCCATGGCGTGCTCCATCTGCTGGGCGAGGTGGTGCGCTACAACCTGGCGCTGCGTGCGGATGCACCCGCGCAACGCAGCGCGCTGCGGCTCAACGCGGCGCTCGAGAGCGCGCTACGTCTGGCGCATCATGATCATCTGGTCATCGTGATCGGGGACTTCGATGGCAGCGACAGCCACACGCGTCATCTGATGATGGCGCTGCGCGGCCGCAACGATGTGCTGTCGGTGCTGGTCTACGACCCGTTCCTGCTCGAACTGCCGGACTCCGGGCATCTGGTGGTCAGCAATGGCGAGTTGCAGGTGGAACTCGGCTTCGGCAACGCGGCACTGCGGCAGAGCATTCGCCAGTTCGCCGATGACCACAGCGTGGCGCTGATGGACTGGCATCGCGCGATCGACGTGCCATTGCTGCCGCTGTCGGCCGCCGAACCCACCGACGTGCAGTTGCGCCGGCTGCTCGGCCGGCCCGATGTCGGCGCGATCAGAACACGAGCGTCGCCGTCCCCATGAACGTGCGAGTGCTGTCGATACGGTTCTTGCTCGAGACCGTTGGCACCCAGCGCAGCCCCAGCGAGAGCATGCTCTTGGCGCCGACCTTGGTGTCATAGGTCAGGATCGGCCCGATTGCCCAGTCACGCCCGACAAAGCCATTGAGCCGATCGGCGGTGGGGCCGTTGTCGTTGCCGAGTTGCTGCGTGGTGCCCACGATCACACCGCCCGCGAAGCCCTTGCCGAAGTGTTTGAGCAGCAGCGTGTCGAGCGTGAACAGCGGCGCATTGCGGTAGTCCGTGGCGTTGTTGCGCGTGTAGAACTGCACGCCCGCCACGGCATCGAACTGCAGTCCGTATTCGGCGAAGATCCTGGTGTAGGCGACCTGCGGGATAAAGGTCCAGTTGTTCAGGCTCGGATTGGCCAGCGCGTTGACGTCGTATTGCCCGGTCGGTGCCCAGATGTTGAGGCTCACGGACACGTGCTCGGTCTTCGAGAAGTGATAGCCGGCAATGATGGGCGCGAACGTAATGTCGAACAGGTTCGACGCACGATCCGAGCGGGCGCCCTGTAACCGGCCCGCCGCGAAATTGGCGTTGACCTCGGTCCAGAGGTACGGCAGCGTGAAGCTCGATGCAAAGTTCCACGCGCCGGGTCCGGTGTCCCATACCTTCATGAATGTAGCCAGCGTGAAGGCGATCTCGGCATTGATGCCAGTCGATGTCTGTCCGATGATCGGCACCGCGCGACCGCCGCCAACCGACCCGTTCAGGTAGATCTGCGCCACGTTCACCGCCATGATCGGCTCGGGCGACACGATCCCCGCGTTGGGCGTGACACTGGTGCCCGTTACCGGCCGCCCTAGCGCGCCTTCGACGGCATGGCTCGGCAACGGCAGCAGCGACAGGCATCCCACAAACGCCCCAACGATCGCACCGACATTGACGCTGGCATGCCTCATGTCGCTCTCCTCTTAGCGCCAGGCGCTGGCCCTTGGATTCTGGCCGGGTATGACAGCGGCGTGCAGTGATTGCGACCTGTAGTTTTTGATGTTGCGAATTAAAGCGATCCGACTGCGCTACACTGTCCCGTGGATTTAACGTGTGACTCATAAAGCACGACGAACGCGCGCCGCAACCAGCGGCACGGCACTTGCCGATGGTGTGGGCGCATGCGTCCGCGGAAAATAAACCTCAGCGCTGTAACAGAACAAGCGTAGAGTGGATGAGGTTCTCAAGCTTCAAAAGGGGAGGAAATCATGGATAACTATCCAGCAACACGCGCCAACGGCTTCGACATTTACCCGTTGGTCTACAAGTTCCATGCACCCACGCGCGAGTGGAATGAACGAAAACCGGACCGCACCTACAGCGCTTCGGTCGTCATCTGCCGCGAAGGCGAAACTCCGTCGGACACCAACGGTCGCGTGTTCAAGCTGCCGGAACAAAACTGGGAAAGCCTCGGTCTGGCCAAGCGCGCCGCAGTACAACGTGGTCTCGATATCATCGGCGGACGCGTGCCGGGCGAATCGCTGGCTGGCATGTAATATCGCTGCGGTCATCTTGGCGATGACCAGTTAATCCTCCCAGGGCAACGATGCAATCAGGTGCGCGCCGGTAATTTTCCGCCGGTGCTGTCCAGGATCTTGCCACTCTCATTGGCAATGGCTTCGGCCAGCTTCATCGTTGCCACCATCACCGCGGATTGAAGCATCGCGAGCTGTGTCTCGAGCGCGCCAGTCAGCATCGCTTTCTCGCGCTCGTCCGTGTGTTCGCTCTGCACGGCCTGCAGATGCTCCCGCAATTCCGTCAGTTGCTTTTGCATGCGCTCGATTTGTTCCTTGAGCGCTTTGACGCTTTCCGATGTTTTGCTTTTGTCATCGCTGGCCTTGTCGGTGTCACTCGGCGCTGTGACGACTGGCGAGCCGTCGGCTTGCGTCTCGCCACTAGCTGTAGCCGCTGCATTCGCGTCGTCGGCAGGCTTGCCTGCGTCGTTGGTCGGCTTAGTTGTGGGCTCAGCGGGGAAGCGCGGCAGGGCGGCGGGGGTGATACTGCCGATTTGCGTCATGGGAAAGTGGCCCTCGTGGATGCGATGTTGAGCGATATGCAAGAAGCTTATCGACGGACTTTGGCAATCCAAAATAGAATTGCCAGAAATCCATCGTTGCAGAAATGAAATGAGCAAGCTTCCTGACTTTGAGGGTCTCGCCATGTTTGCCAAGGTCGCGGAGGAAGGGTCGTTCGCCGCCGCGGCGCGCATCATGGGCGTGTCGGTGCCTACCGTCTCCCGCGCGGTGGGAAGGCTGGAAGAGCGCCTTGGCGGCAGGCTGTTCAATCGCACCTCGCGCCAACTCTCACTGACCGAATTCGGCAATCAGATGGCCGGGCGAGCGGGGGATATTTATCGGCAGGCGGAGGAGCTGGAGAGCGAAGCGCACGAACTTGCGGTGAGCCCACGCGGCCTGATTCGGCTGGCGATTCCGATGTCGTTCGGCTTACGCTGGGTAGCGCCGCTGATGCCGAAGCTGATCGAGCAGTACCCGGAGCTGTCCGTCGACCTGCACCTGTCCGATGCCACGGTGGATCTCATCGCGGATGGGTTTGATGCGGCATTGAGAATCGCGGTTCTGCCGGATTCCTCGCTGGTGGCCCGGCAGCTCTGCAGCGTGACGCAGTATCTGGTGGCATCGCCGGCTTATCTGAAGAAGCACGGCCGTCCGAAGCATCCACGCGATCTGGCCAATCGCGCGTGCCTGAGCTACGCGTACCGCGCCCGCACGCAGGTGTGGCAGTTCACCCACCGCGATGGCTCGCAGGAAGATGTGGCGCCCAGCGGGCCGCTGCGCACGACCAATTCGGATGCGATGATCCCCGTGCTGCTGCAGGGGCTGGCGATCTCCGAATTACCGGAGTTCATTGCCAGCGAGTATCTGAGCGACGGCCGGCTGGTGCGGATCCTTCCCGACTGGAACATGACGCGGGGTGGCTTGTACTTCGTGACCCCGTCAGCTCGTAGCCGCCCCGCAAAGATCAGAGCGCTATCGGATTTCTTTGCCGAGCATCTCGCCGATCCGGCGTGGCGATGGCCGAAATAAGTTTTGCCTCTGAGTCAGGCCTCTGATCCGGGCTTCCGTACATGGCGTGCCAGAAAGCGATCCAGCTGCCCGGCAAACGTCTTGCCATCCTGCGGAGAAAACGGCGCGGGACCGCCGGTGTCGATGCCCGAGGCTCGCAGCTGGTCCATCACCTCACGCATGGTCAACCGCTCCTGAATATTCTCGCGACTAAACCACGTGCCGCGAGGGTCGAGCACCTGCGCACCTTTATCGAGTGCGGCCGCCGCGAGCGGAATATCCGCGGTGATCACCAGATCCCCTTCAGTTGCCATTTCGACGATACGGTTATCCGCGGCATCGAACCCCGACGGCACCTGTACCGACTTGATAAAGCGCGAAGGCGGCGTGCGCAGGAACTGGTTAGCCACTAGCGTGACATTCACTTCCGCACGCTGCGCGGCCCGATACAGCATGTCCTTGACGACAACCGGGCAGGCGTCTGCGTCGACCAGTATTTGCATTGCGGTACTTCCAGGGGAGAAGGCGCTCATTCTAAACCAACACCTGTAGCCGGACTGTTGGGTGCCCACGAACTCCTCCTGCGCTGTCACCCCGCAAAATGGGCGGAATGGTGGCTTAGTACGCACACTTACGCGCTGGCACGACCCATGCGAATGCCATAGCGAGCCAGGGATGCGGCAACGAAGACCAGAGCTCACTCACACAATCAATGGAGCTTAATCATGGCAACCACACTCAATATCGTTGACCTGCATCAGGAGGACGAACTGTCGTCATCCAGAATGACAACCATCACCGGTGGACGCGACACCGCCAGGGAAAGGGCCGTGCTGGAGGCCATTCTTCTCGCCAAGCACATCGACACGGTGCTGAACGAACCCGACCCCGCGCCGGGCAAGACGTCGATGAAGCTGCCGGGATGAGTCGTGGTGGCTGGCGTGCGACGCGGTCGCGCCGCACGCCAGGCATATCAGTGAGCCCTCGCTCCAAAATTTATCCAGTCGTCGGATCGTTGTTTTTCCATCCATGACGCGCAAGTAAACCGTCCACGGCATTTCCTTGCCATTCCGATTCCCGCAGAATGTCGTCCGTTGGAGACGGCTGAACTTCGCATGCGCGTTTAACGATAAACGTGCGAATGAATAAAGTCAGTTTCCAATTGTTATTAAAAAAACCATAAGACGCAGGCGGCCTCCGTTTCTATAAATTGGCACGCCCGTCGCAGAGTCATCATTGCAGTTCACCGGGAATGTCGATGATCGAGAAATGGATGCGCGTGGCGACGCGCGGGATGGTGCTCGCCTGTCTGGTGTTGAGCGCCTGCGGCGGCGAATCAGGCGATAGTGCCGCATCAGCGGGAGGGCCGGGCGGCGCGGCGGGACCATCGCCGCAGATTGACAATGCAGCGCTCGTGCTGCCAATCGAAGTGCTCGGCAACGGCGCCCCCGACGCGCCGACCATCGCCGTAGCCAATCTGACGCTCGATGCCGATGCCATCGCGCAGGCCACGCGGCTCACCGTTCGATGCCATCGCTGCGGCTTCTATAACTCGCCTGAATTCGAAACACTGTCGAAGCCGCTGACCAAGGTCGCGGCGAGCTTGCGTATCGCGGGCGCCCGCGATGCCGCCAATGCCCCGTGGATCGATATCACCGACGCCAACATCACCATGCCCGAAGCGGAGCGCGCGCATGGCGGCGTGAATGGCGCACAGGTGGCGATCCGTTTCAGTATTCCCATCGACGGCGCCGCGAGGTCGCGCCTGACCGCATCAACTGGGAATCGCATCGAGTTTCGCTTTAATGGTACCGACGGCAATTCCAACGGCTTCCGCATTCTCGATGTGCAACTGCAGGACAACAGCGGCCGCGATCTGCTGAGCATGCCAAAGCGATGGAAAGATATCGCGGCGGAAAAGGTGACCACCGCCTACACCGTGTCGGATGCGCAGGCAGGCAGCGCGCTCTGGCATGGCGGCAATGTCCTGCGTAAATCGCCGATCGTGGCCCGGACATTGCGCGCGGCATGCGCATCGTGCCATGCCAGCGATGGACGCGATCTGCAGTACTTCAATTACTCGAATAATTCGATCGTGCAGCGTGCGCGCTTCCACGGCCTGAGCACGGAGCAGGGCAATCAGATCGTGGCGTATCTGCGTACGTCGCTGGCTTCATCGGTGCCGCACGTGGCACAGGCCGCGCCGTGGAATCCGCCGTATCAGCCGGGCCCCGGTCTCGACAGCCGCCCCGTGGCAGAGTGGGCCGCAGGCGCGGGGCTGGATGCCGTGTTGCCGGATGCCGCGTCCTTCCTCAACGCCTTCACAGGCAAACCTGCTGGCAGCGCCGCAGCGGTCACGCAAAGCGATCTCGATGCCGCGATGGACCCGAGCCCCGGCAAGGTCCTCAACACGCGCGAGATGCCGATTCCGTTGGAGTTACCGGACTGGAACGCCTGGCTCCCGATCGAAAGCCCGCTGGATATCTGGGCGCCGGAAGCGGGTCAGAGCGCGGGATTGTTCGAGACGCGTGGCATCCCGGATCAGAACCCGCAGCAGGTTTTTCAACGCATCGACGATTGGCTGAAGGCCAACAGGAATCCCGCTGGTGGCTACGGCGACTGGAGCCATCTGAGCACGCCCCAACGTGAACGCGCGCAGGCGTGGCTCGGCGATCTTGGTGCCCGTACCATCGAATTCGGCGGCGGCGGACGCGGCTCGCATCTCTCGCCGGATCCGTCGCAGCCCTATGGCGGCGAGATTGGCGGCAGAATCCTGCAAGCCAGAATGTCCGCGCAAACGGCTGGGCTAGCGAACCTGCCCGCGGCGTTCACGCGAGAGGCGTTCGTCGAACGCGCGCAGTTTGGCGTGATGCACTGGATGGGCGTCAGGCAATGGGAGCTCGCGCATCGCCACGGTCTGGAAGGCCCGCAGGCATGGCTGCATGGATCGCGCGATGGCAATGGCGCATGGGTCGGGCAGGGCGAACGGCGCGGCTGGCCGTTCAGCTGGCCGAGCGTGTTCTATGTCGCGCCGCACATGCTGTACGTGCAGCAGGGTGGCCGCGAGAACTACTTCTCGTGGGAGCCGCGTCTGGTGTCGTTCTATCGCACCAACCAGTGGTATCAGTTGCAGATGACGATCAACCCCGGATGGCCTGGCGCATCGGTCGGCCCGATGGACTGGCCGTATCACATGGGGTTCATTACGGGCCTCGCCGATGATTTGATCACCGCCAAAGCACCGGGACCGGTCACGTCGATGCATCTGGTGCGGTTCTTCGAGGTACGGACCAAGCTGGCGCAGCTCGCCAATACCAATCTGCCGTTCGATGCGCCGGACCCGAACGATCCCAATAATCTGTTCAGAAACGGCGGCCTGCAGAGTCGGGCCGACCTCGCCAACCACAAGCTCGGTGTCGGCGAGGTAGTGGATCGCGGTCCGGATACATGGGAGAAGTCACGCTTCCGCGAACTCGAGACCGTGACACCGGGCTTGCACCTGAAATTCATCAACAGCTCGATCTCGCTCTACAACAGGATGTACGCGGATACGACCTATGCGCAGTGGCGTCGCTGCGATCCGAACGCGCGCTTCGGTGACGAGATCGAGAGCAAATCAGGATTCCGCTTCTGCCTGGACCCTCAACGCACGCCGCTGCCATTGAACAGCAAGGGGCAGCCCCATCTGGTGGGCGGCTGGGTCGATTGGACGACGCAGCAATACACGCTATGGAGCGTCATGTCCGCCCGCAATCACGGCGCGGAGCCCACACGCCTGAAGGTGTTCTCCGATTGGGTGGATCGGATGTGGCCGAATTGATGTGAAGGGGGTGCATGCTGACAATCTTGTAATGATTCGGTCAGTCTCGGGTCAGTGC
The DNA here is from genome assembly GCF_914271485.1 of Cupriavidus pampae. Classification (GTDB taxonomy): domain Bacteria; phylum Pseudomonadota; class Gammaproteobacteria; order Burkholderiales; family Burkholderiaceae; genus Cupriavidus; species Cupriavidus pampae. The sequence goes on along the minus strand of NZ_CAJZAG010000005.1, from coordinate 54,934 downwards.
TCAACGCCAATACTGCGTACAAGTTCATCGCATGATGATCTCCCGCCAAAAGGCAAACCAACCCAGAGAGAGGTACCAATCATGAAAACACTTGCACGCACCCTGCTGATCGCCTGCACCCTGGCTGTTCCCGCTGTCTCGTTCGCTCAAACCGTTGATCAGAATGGCCCGGTGACGCGCGCTGAAGTCCGTGCGGATCTGGTCCGTGTCGAAAAGGCCGGTTTCACCCCGTTCCGTGGCGACAACTACACCTACCCGGCTGCCATCCAGGCTGCTGAAGCGAAGATCGCCAAGCAGGACCATACGGCCGCAGTGGGCATGTCGGTGCAGCCGCAGGCTTCGGGCTTCCACCTCATGGCCGCGCACTATCGCATCGACGATCCGCGTAGCGTCTACACCGATGGCGCCTGATACGGTTGCGGTATGAATTATCTTCCGCGCTCTTCTCCCTCGGGGAGAAGAGCTGTGGATGACTGCGCCTCACGTTGTTCCCCCCACATCAGCATCGCATCCAACGCAGGACATAGCGCCTGGCCCCATTCGGTCAAACGGTATTCGCCCTTTGGCGGCACCTCCGCATACATCTTTCGCGACACGATTCCATCCGCTTCCAGTTGTCGAAGCTGCTGGGCGAGCATCTTCTGCGAGATGCCGGGAATCAATTTCTCGAGGTCGGAATAGCGCTGAATCTTTCCGTCGAACAGATGGAACAGGATGATCAGCTTCCAGCGGCCTTCCAGTTTCCGAAGAACCTCTTCGACCCCTAGTGCGGCGGTTTCCGGCGTGTAGACCTTTCTCATGAGTCAGTGACTTACCTTTTCGTGCGTTCTTGCGGAGTCATTAGTCTATGCCGAGAATTCCGTACGGCAACAATCATAGTGAGATCGCATGGAACTGGAATTGGGATTGCAAGGCAAGCGTGTGCTGGTGACCGCAGGCACCAAAGGTGTGGGCAAAGCCGTCGTCGGCCTGCTCGGCAAACTTGGCGCAACGGTTCTCACCACAGCACGAGAACGACCGTCGGAAATGTCGGCTGAGTTCTTCGTCGCGGCCGACCTGACCACCGCTGAAGGCTGCGACGCGGTGGCAAAGGCCGTCATGACCCAGCTGGGCGGCGTCGACATCATCGTTCACGTCTTGGGCGGTTCCTCTGCACCCGGCGGTGGTTTCGCCGCGTTGGGCGAGCGGGAATGGCTGCAGGAGCTGAACCTCAACCTGTTGCCTGCCGTGCGGCTGGATCGCGCTTTGTTGCCGGGCATGCTGGCACAAGGTGCGGGCGTCATCATCCACGTGACCTCGATCCAGCGAGAGCTTCCATTGCCGGAAGCGACCACAGCTTATGCCGCAGCGAAGGCTGCGCTCTCGACGTACAGCAAGAGCCTGTCGAAGGAAGTGTCGCCAAAGGGCGTTCGCGTCGTGCGCGTGGCGCCGGGGTGGGTAGAAACGGAAGCCTCTGTCGCGCTCGCCGAACGCCTGGCCGCTCAGGCGGGCACCGACTACGAAGGCGGCAAAAAGATCATCATGGATTCGCTGGGAGGCATTCCTTTGGGCCGCCCCTCGAAACCCATCGAAGTGGCCAACCTCATTGCCTTCCTGGCATCGCCGCGCGCCGCCACGATCACGGGTACGGAATACGTGATCGACGGCGGCACAATCCCTACCGTATAGCGCGCAGCTTGCGTTCGCGTTGGTCCTGCAACTGGCGCAACGCACGTTCAGTCTGCGCGAGTCGAATCTCGCTGGACGCGATGGCCGCCAGTGACTCGAGCGTCTTCGCCTGTTCGGCATCCAGCCAGCGCGGCTGGTAATCGACCACACAGATCGATCCCAGCGCATAGCCCCCCGGATCCAGAATCGGTGCGCCCGCATAGAAACGGAAGTGCGGTGCGCCCGCGACAGCCGGATTGGATGCAAAGGCCAGATGGGCCGACAGGTCGTTCACGACGAAGACCTGCCGCTGCAGGATCGTGTGATTACAGAACGCCCAACTGCGCGGGGACTCGGTCATGTCCAGACCCTGGCGGGATTTGAACCACTGCCGGGTCGGAGTCAGGATCGTCATCAACGCCACCGGTGCCGACAAGCTCTGCGCGGCCAGCCGGGTGATGCGGTCGAACGCGGCTTCTGGCGCGGTATCGACCAGTCCCGAGCGTTCCACCGCCAGCAGTCGATCCGCCTCATCAGGCCCCACCGGATAACCATCGGGCGACGCCACCGCGGCGTTGGCCGCCATGCGCACGGGCGGGGTCGGCAAAGCCGGCCGCTCGCGCGCCATCAGTGCCTGCACCTCGGCGCGAAACACGCGGCGATGCCCACCGGGCGTTTTCCAGGACGTCAGCGTGCCACCTTCGATCAGCAACTGCGCGGTTCGTACGGAGATGCCGAGCATCTTCGCGACCTGCGTGGTGGTGAGAACGTGGTCTTCCATGTGATTCATGCGTAAGCGGGGTTGCGGTCCGTAGTGTAACCAGCCACGCGGCCTCGCGTCGTAACCACGACGCCGCCGTGCGAATTGGACAGAAAAATCATATCAAATTGATAGATTCGATGGAATCGAATTAGACTTACCGGGTCGAATTCACCTCACCAAGAAGAAGGAAGCAGTCATGACCCTGGAGCACGAAGCGTTTGATTTCATCGTCTGCGGCGCGGGTACCGCCGGCTCGGTCGTCGCGGGCCGGCTGGCCGAGAACCCCGAAGTTCGCGTGCTGCTGATCGAAGCAGGCGGCAGCGACAACGTGCCCGAGGTCATGAACCCCGCGCAATGGCCGCTCAACCTCGGCACGGTGCGCGACTGGAATTTCGTCGGGCAGCCCAATCGCCACCTGAACGGACGCGCGATTCCGCTGAACATGGGCAAGGTGCTGGGCGGCGGCTCGAGTATCAATGTGATGGTGTGGGCACGCGGCCACCGCAATGACTGGGAGGATTTCGCGGAGGCCACGGGCGACCCGGGCTGGGGATACGAGTCGGTGCTCAAGATCTACCAGCGCGTGGAGAACTACGACGGCACGCCCGACCCGCTGCGCCGCGGCGTAGGGGGTCCGGTGCATGTCGCTCGCGCGAACCCGGCCCAGCCAATCGCGCAGGCCATGGTGGATGCCGCGCGCGATCTCGGCATTCCCAGCTACGACAATCCGAACGGATCGATGATGGAAGGACGTGGCGGTGCCGCGCTCAACGATCTGATCGTGCGCGATGGGCAGCGCTCGTCGATTTACCGCGCCTATGTCCATCCGCGCATCGGCCAACCGAATCTCAAGGTCATGCCCAACACGCTGGTATCGCGACTGGTCCTGCGCGGCACCACGGTGATCGGTGTGGAAGTCATCAGCGACGGCGAGCGCCGCATCTTTCAGGCGAACAAGGAGGTCATCCTGTCGATGGGAGCCATCAACACGCCGAAGGTACTGATGCAATCCGGCATTGGCCCGGAGGAGGAATTGCGCAGGCATGACCTGCCGGTCGTCCAGCATCTGCCAGGCGTCGGCGCCAATCATCAGGACCACGTGTCCTTTGGCGTGATCTTCGAATACCGCTCACCGCAGCCGATCAGCTATGGCGGTTCGGAAGCCACGCTGTACTGGTCGAGCGAGGCAGGCATGCGCCTGCCCGACATGTTCCATTGCCAGCTTGAGTTCCCGGCGCCAAGCGCCGAAACGATGGCGCTCGATGTCCCTGTGCATGGCTGGACCATGTTCGCGGGTCTCGCGCACCCGAGGAGCCGCGGGCGCGTGCGTCTGTCCGGGGCGAATGTGGGCGACGTGCCGATCATCGAAGCCAATACGCTTTCGCATCCCGACGACATGAAGACCGCGCTCGCCAATATCGAGCTGGTGCGCGAACTCGGTGCGCGCCCGTCCTTCGACGCGCTGGTCAAACGCGAGGCGCTGCCGGGAAATCTCAGCCGCGACGACATGGAAAACTATGCGCGCGATGCGGCGGTCACCTATTGGCATCAGTCCTGCACCGCCAAGATGGGGCGCGATGCGATGTCGGTGGTCGATGGAAGACTCAAGGTCTACGGCATCGAAGGCCTGCGCATCGCCGATGCATCCGTTATGCCGCATATCACCAGTGGCAACACCATGGCACCATGCGTGGTCATCGGCGAACGCGCCGTGGAGCAGATCCGCGCAACGTACGGGATCTAGGGCGAAAAAAAACGCGTCCCGAAGGACGCGTTTTTTGACGATAGCGCAGAGGCCTAGTGCTCCGTTGGCGGATGCAACATCGCCTTCGGAATCAGGGTGATCAGCACACAGCTGACCAGCAGGCAGGCGCCCAGCGCATACGTGCCGTGATTGATATTGCCGGTCATTTCCTTGACCACGCCGGTGATCATGGACCCGGTGAAGCCCGACAGATTGCCCACCGAGTTGATCAGCGCAATGCCGGCGGCAGCGGCGGTACCGGAAAGAATCTGGCCGGGGAACGTCCAGTAGATCGGCATCAGCGACAGGATGCCGCAGGTCGCAATGGTCAGCAGCACGATCGACAATGCCACGTGATCGGCAAAGGCGGCGCTCAGGATCAGGCCGACGCCGCCGATAAACGCCGGGATCGCGGCATGCAGACGGCGCTCGCCAGTCTTGCGGGAATGCCGCGCGTTCCACACCATCGCAAAGATCGCGGTCAGGTAGGGAATGGCGGTCAGCAGGCCGATATGCAGCGGGCTCTTGACGCCCGACGCGCGAATGATGGACGGCAGCCAGAACGCCAGACCATAGAAGCCGGTATTGAACGTCAGCAGGATAAACGTCAGCAACCAGACACGCGGGCTGCGCAGCGCGCCGGCCATGCTGTGCGACTTGTGCGCGGCCTCGCGTTCGAGGTTACGCGACAGCACAGCTTTTTCCTGCGAGGAGAGCCACTTCGCCGTCTTCGGGCCATCGCCCATGAAGGCCAGCACGACAAACGCCACGAGGACGGACGGCAGCCCCTCCAGCAGCAGCATCCATTGCCATCCGCTCATACCGGAGAAGCCGTGCGTCTGCTCCATCAGCCAGCCCGACACCACGCTCCCAAGCGTCAGGCTCAGCGGAATGGCCACGAGGAAACCTGACATCGCCACGCTCTGGCGGCGCGCCGGGAACCAGTAGTTCATATAGAGGATGACGCCCGGAAAGAAGCCCGCTTCGCAGATCCCCAGCAGGAAACGCAGGATGTAGAACATCGTGGACGTCTGCGTGTTGAAGAACTGCGCAAGCGGCACGACAAAGGCCATCGAGGACGACACGATGCCCCACGTGATCATGATGCGCGCGATCCAGAAGCGCGCGCCATAGCGATGCAGCAGCAGATTGCTGGGCATCTCGAACAGAAAGTAGCCCCAGAAGAAGATGCTCGCGCCGAGCGCGTAGACGGTATCGCTCAGGTGCAGGTCGTCGAGCATCTGCAGCTTGGCGAAGCCCACATTCACGCGGTCCAGATAGGCCACCACGTAGCACAGCAGGAGCAATGGAAGAATGCGCCGCATGACCTTGCGGTAAAGGGCGTCTTCGGACGCGTCGACGGCTGCCGGGATGGCAGCGGTCTGCGTAATGGATGACATTGGTGTCTCCTGTTTGTCTAGGTCTTATAGGTGCGGGCGTGATTTTACGTTACCGATAACATTTGATGGTCGAAAAAAACGCCAGCAGGGGCATGGCGAGCGAACCGAAGAAAATGATACCGGTAACTAAAAATAAGGTAGCACGTCGAATCGCCGTGCTTCAAGTCCCGCGGAGCAGGTAGTTTCCCTAATGCCTGCTATCGGAGCGCGGGCTTGCACTTCGCTGGGCTTCGCATCGGGACGTAACGGTATGATGTGGCTTCTTCAGGCTTCACGTTCGCGATTTCGATGACCAGCTCCAACGCATCCCGGCATGCCGGACCGCCCCGCATGTCTGATGTCGCCCGCCTGGCCGGGGTCTCCAAGATGACGGTGTCCCGTGTACTGGCGGGGCATAGCGTCTCCGAGAAAACGCAGGAGCGGGTCCGGCAGGCCATCGACAAGCTTGGGTACGTGGCGGACGCGGCCGCAGGGGCGCTATCGTCGGGACGCTCCGAGTTTGTCGCGGTGCTAGTGCCGTCGCTGTCGAGCTCCAACTTCTCCGACACCGTGCGCGGCCTGATGTCGACGCTCGAGCCGCACGGGCTGCAACTGCTGCTGGGCGACACCGATTACGAACTCGAACGCGAAGAACGCCTGGTGCGCTCCATGCTGCGTTATCAGCCACGTTGCATCGCGCTGACGGGCGCCCAGCATACCGACGCGACCCGCAAGCTGCTCGAGCGTTCCGCGATTCCGGTGGTCGAGATGTGGGACCTGCCGTCCAAGCCCATCGACACGGCCGTGGGCTTCTCCAATGTCCGCGCGGCCCGGGCGATGGTCCGGCACCTTGCGGAACGCGGCTATCAACGCATCGGTTTTCTGGGTGGCGCCAGTGCGCTGGATAGCCGCGGTCTGGATCGGTTGAAGGGCTATCGCGCGGAGATCAAGGCGCTGAACATGGGCGAACCGCGCGTTATCCGGCTCGGCGAATCGCCGATCACGATGAGCCACGGTGCGCCGGCCATGGCCGCGATGTTGGAGAAGTATCCCGACACCGATGCCGTGATGTGCGTGAGCGATATGTCGGCGTTCGGCGCGATCATGGAGTGTCATCGACGCGGCCTGAGCGTGCCCGACGATATGGCCGTGGCGGGCTTCGGCAACTTCGAAGTGGCAGAGTGTTGCCATCCGAGCATCACAACGGTTTCCGTCGATCCATTCGGCATCGGCCTGCGAACCGGAGAAGCGTTGCTGGCAGCCTTGGAAGCCCGCGACACGGGCGCGGAAATCGCGTCGCAAAGCATTCCAATCGAATACACGATCATCGCGCGCGGCAGCGCCTGACGCGCAAATCCCCATTCCCACACGGAAATCTCCGTGCTAACATCCGCAAAATTGTTACCGGTAACGTAAGCCGGGAAAACAACATTTGTCAGGAGACAGCACAAGATGTCACAAGCCCCGCGACGCCTGCGTAGCCAGGAGTGGTTCGACGATCCCTCGCATGCGGACATGACCGCGCTCTATGTCGAGCGTTTCATGAACTACGGCCTGACGCGCGAAGAGTTGCAGTCGGGCCGGCCGATCATCGGCATTGCGCAGACCGGCAGCGACCTCGCTCCCTGCAACCGGCATCACATCGAACTGGCCGCGCGCACCAAGGCGGGCATCCGCGACGCCGGCGGCATTCCGATGGAGTTTCCGGTGCATCCGCTGGCCGAGCAGAGTCGCCGGCCCACCGCGGCGCTGGACCGCAACCTCGCGTATCTGGGCGTCGTTGAGATCCTGCATGGCTTTCCGCTCGATGGGGTAGTCCTTACCACGGGCTGCGACAAGACCACGCCCGCGTTGCTGATGGCGGCCGCGACGGTCGACATGCCTGCCATCGTGCTGTCGGGCGGGCCCATGCTCGATGGCTGGCACGAAGGCAAGCGCGTGGGCTCCGGCACCGTGATCTGGCACGCGCGCAACCTGCTTGCGGCCGGCGATATCGATTACGAGGGCTTTATGGCGCTGACCACCGCGTCGTCGCCGTCGATCGGTCACTGCAATACGATGGGCACCGCACTGTCGATGAACAGCCTCGCCGAGGCGCTGGGGATGTCGCTGCCGGGCTGCGCCAGCATCCCCGCCGCTTATCGGGAGCGCGGCCAGATGGCCTACGCCACCGGCAAGCGCGCGGTCGAGCTGGTGCATGAGGATCTGCGGCCATCGAAGATCATGACGCGCGCGGCATTCGAGAACGCGATCGGCGTGGCCTCCGCACTCGGCGCATCGAGCAACTGCCCACCGCATCTGATCGCGATCGCGCGGCATATGGGTGTGGAGCTGAGCCTCAACGATTGGCAGGAGCTTGGCGAGAAGGTGCCGCTGCTGGTCAACTGCATGCCCGCTGGAGAATATCTGGGCGAGAGCTTTCACCGTGCGGGCGGCGTGCCGGCCGTGCTGCGCCAGCTCGATGCGGCAGGGCTGCTGCGGCGCAACTGCATGACCGTGTCGGGTCGCCGTCTGGGCGATATCGCGGACGTCGCGCCCGATGCGGACCGCGACGTTATTCGCACCGCGGCAGATCCACTCAAGCACGGTGCGGGCTTTATCGTGCTGTCGGGCAATTTCTTCGATAGCGCCATCATGAAGATGTCTGTCGTCGGTGAGGCCTTTCGCAGTACGTACCTCAGCGAGCCGGGCGCGGAGAACACCTTTGAAGCGCGGGCCATCGTGTTCGACGGCCCCGAGGACTATCACGCGCGCATCAACGATCCGTCGCTGGAAATCGATGAGCGGTGTATTCTGGTCATTCGCGGTTGCGGCACGGTGGGATATCCGGGCAGCTCCGAGGTGGTCAATATGGCGCCACCCGCGGAGCTGGTACGTCGTGGCATCACGTCGCTGCCGTGCATGGGCGATGGTCGGCAAAGCGGAACCTCGGCGAGTCCTTCGATCCTCAACATGTCGCCCGAGGCGGCCGTCGGCGGTGGTCTCGCATTGCTGCGCACGAATGACCGGGTTCGCGTTGACCTCAATAACCGCAGCGTGAACCTGCTGGTCGATGACGAAGAACTCGCACATCGCCGCGAGACCGCCAGCTTTACCATCCCGCCGGCGCAGACGCCGTGGCAGGAGCTTTACCGGCAAACGGTGGGGCAGTTGTCGACGGGCGGTTGCCTCGAGCCCGCCACGTTGTATCTGAAGGTCATCGAGGAGCGTGGAAATCCGCGCCATTCGCACTGATACTGCTTATCAACCGATTCTCGCCGAAACGACAACGACCATGCATACCATTTCCGTATCGGATTGCCTCCCGCAAGACCTTGCTCACGCGTTGCTTATCGGCCGCGTCTGGCGCAATGACGGTGCTCATCCCGGCCCCAGCGTGATAGCCGTACGCGGTGGCGAAGTGTTCGACATCACGCGCCATGCACCGACCACTGCCGATCTGTTCGATCGACCGGATGCCGTCGAGGTGGCACGTCACGCGCCCGGCGAATCGCTGGGCCGCGTGGAGCCGCTGCTGCAGGCAGCGCTGAATGGTCGCGCGGACGGGCCCTCGCTGCTCGCGCCGTGCGATGTGCAGGCGATCAAGGCCGCGGGCGTGACGTTTGCGGTCAGTCTGATCGAGCGCGTGATCGAGGAACAGGCGGGTGGCGACCCGGCAAAGGCCAAGGCCGTGCGCGAGACGATCGCGGCCACCATCGGCACCGATCTCTCGAAGATCGTGCCGGGTTCGGATGCCGCCGCGCGCTTGAAGGCGGAGCTCGAACGACGCGGTGCATGGTCGCAATATATGGAGGTTGGTATCGGTCCCGATGCCGAGGTCTTCTCGAAATCGCAACCGATGTCGGCCGTCGGCTTCGGCGCGGATGTGGGCTTGTTGCCGGTGTCGGTCTGGAACAACCCGGAGCCGGAGATCGTGCTTGCCGTCAATGGCGAGGGCACGATCGTGGGGGCGACGCTGGGCAATGACGTGAACCTGCGCGATATCGAAGGGCGCTCCGCGCTGTTGCTCGGCAAATGCAAGGACAACAATGCATCCTGCGCGATCGGCCCGTTCGTGCGCTTGTTCGACGAGCACTTCACGCTGGATAGCGTGCGCCAGGCCAGCGTGACGCTGCGTGTGGACGGCGCTGACGATGATTTCAAACTCGATGGCGTGAGCCATATGAGCGAGATCAGCCGCGATCCGCTGGATCTGGTTGCGCAGACCTGCGGCAAGCACCATCAGTATCCGGATGGGTTCATGCTCTTCCTGGGCACGATGTTCTCCCCGATTCAGGACCGTGATGCACCGGGCGCCGGCTTTACCCACCACCTCGGTGATCGCGTCACCATTGCAGCGTCCGCACTCGGCGCGCTGGTGAACACCGTGCAGTTGTGCACGGAGATCACCCCATGGACCTTCGGCGTGCGCGCGCTCTACAAAAACCTCGCCGCGCGCGGGCTGCTGGCCAGCTGAAGCGTTTCCGTCAGGCCCGCTCATACGCGGGGAAATCGGTGAACCCGATTTCTCCGCGCCGCGTGTAATAGCTGGACCGGTCCGCAACCACGATCGGCCAGTCATGCCGCAGGCGCGCGACCAGATCCGGGTTGCCGACAAACGGCCTGCCCATCGCAATCATGTCCACCAGCCCGGTATTGAGCGCGGCCTGAGCGCGCTCGCGCGTCGTAAAGCCGCCGCACCAGATGATGGCGCCGGGAAACGTCGCCCGCACCTTGGCGAGCACCACATGATCGATATGGAGCTCCCGGAACTGAGCGCTCTCCATGTTTCCCGACGGCAGCAACTGATAGAGCAGGTGGAGATAGGCGACGCCGCGCTTCCCCAGCTCCTTGCAGAGATACAGCAGCGTTTCTTCGGCCAGCGGATCCGTCGGCATGGAGTTGTACGCACCGAAAGGGGAAAGGCGAATCCCCACGCGCCCCGGACCGAGAATGCATACCGCTTCATCGACGACTTCCATCAGGAAGCGCGTCCGATCCTCCATGCTTCCGCCACCGTAACGATCGGTGCGTGTGTTGTGCACCGAGTTCAGGAATTGCTCGAACAGATAGCCATTGGCCGCGTGAAGCTCCACGCCATCGAATCCGGCATCACGTGCATTGACGAAGGCCTGGGCGAACGTACCCACCAACGCTGACACTTCGTCCGTACTGAGTTGACGCGGTTCGCCCGCGGGCATGTAGCGCAACTTGCCTTCCTCGTCGTGGGCAAACACGTCCGAGCCGTCGGCGCGTTGCGCGGTGACACCCCAGGGGGCTTCGCCATTCGGCATGAGCGACGGATGCGCCATCCGTCCGACGTGCCAGATCTGCGTAAAAATCGTGCCGCCGTGACGGTGCACTTCGTCGGTGACCAGCCGCCAGCCTTGCCGTTGGGCTTCGGTGTAGATGCCCGGCGTCCTGGCGTAGCCGTTGCTGGACGGCGCCACGTCGTTGGCCTCGGCCACGATCAGGCCAGCGCTGGCGCGCTGCCCATAGTAGGTGGCCATCAGTGCATTCGGAATGTCGCCGTCTGTGGTGCGCGTGCGCGTCATGGGGGCCATGACGATACGGTTGTTCAGCAGCACGGTGTGGCCAAGCAGGGCGGGGTCGAACAGGTCTATCATGATCTTCTGCGCGGGTGGTTATCGAGAAGACAGCTTACTTTTCGAAAACCCGTGCAATCTACACACCAATTGGTCAGTGAAGCGTTATGAAGATCGTCAAGAGACTGCCGGGCTTGCCCATCGAGCGGGCGCTGGGTGTCCTGTCCGGGCGCTGGAAAGCGCTTATCGTCGATGTCCTGATGGATGGCCCGCATCGCACCTGCGATCTCGAGAACCGCATTGCCGGCGTCTCGCAGAAGGTACTGATCGAGCAGCTACGCGCGCTCGAGGAGCATGGCATCGTGGGCCGACGGCCCGGCCCCGAGAGTCGTCAGGGCATCGAATACTTTCTGACCCCACTGGGCGAAAGTCTCCGGCCCATTCTCAAGTCGTTGATCGAGTGGGGCGTTCACCACGCTACCGAGCTCGATGAGGTGGACAGACTGTTGCCCTGCGAGGCGGTCGTTCGAGACCGCCCCGCCTGAAACCCTATCGTGGTGCCGACAACCTCCGGCTTGCCAGCCGGTTACCAGCTCCTGATTTCTATGGTCTCCACTGCCAGCGCCTGCCGTGGCCCCAGGTGGAAATCTCCGAGCGAGATCAACTGCAAGCCGCCGGCGGAGGGGGGCAACACCTCTCCATCCTGCTCGACCAGAAGCATCGCTCCCTGACCGATGGGCGAGTTGTAGAGCTCATGCCACGTAAACAGGGCGACATACCCGTCGCGCGCACGCACGGCGAAGATCAATTTCTTGCATTGCGCGCGCGGTAGCGCACGCAGGCCGGAAGCGTCCAGCAGCTCGGTCAGTCGCACGCCGCGGACATAGGCCACATCGCGAATTGGGCGGCCGGAATAACAGATGATCGAGAGCGGTCCCGATTCGGCGTCGGCCATTCGCTCGAGTTCGGTCTTGTCGAAGCATCTTGGCTCGAGGCCAAGACCGAGCACCGACACGCTGTCGGAGAAATGGCGGCGCCGCGCGGGCGCTTCCGGCACCTCGCCGATCTGGCCGGCAACGACAGGCGGGGTCGATTCGATATGCAAGGTCATGGCGTGCGGAACCGATGTAAGCGACCCCGTAATATATCATCGGATATAACGAAAGCGAGCGTTACAGTCGCGGGGGAGCGTGGCCAGTACAGTTCGCTACGCCAGCCGCAAATCCCACAACACATCGAGCACATATTGCGTAGAGCGTTCAACATGCCCGGCGCGGTGGGCAATGCCGAGCCGCCGCCACAACGCCGGCCGCAGCGGCCGCGTGACGATGCGCTTATCGGGCAGCGGGGTCGTGGCTTCATGCGGCAACAGCGCCGCGCCATAACCGGCCGCAACCAGACTCTTGATTGCATCGTTGTAGTTCAGCTGAATGCGCGGTGCGGGATGGTGTCCCGCAGTGGCGAACCACTCGGTGGTCAGGCGCGAGAGGCGTGTGGTCGTGTCATTGAGAATGAGCGGTTGGGCGGCGAGCCATGCGGGCGTGACGCGCGCGGGACACGGCCAGTGCGCTGGCACGAAGGCCATTACGGGGTCGCGGCGCCAGGGTTTGATCACGAGTCCGGCCACCGGGGGCTGAGGCAGTGCGATCAGCCCGACATCGAGCGTGCCATCCGCGAGCCGGGACAGCGATTCCTGCGACGTAAGCACCGCCACCTGAATATCGATGGCGGGATGGTCCTTGCGCAGGACCTCTAGCGCCTGCGGCAACAGATGTGCGATCACGCCAGTCGCCGCCCCGAGTCGTACGCGTCCTTCCAGCCCCTGCACCTGACGCTGGATATCGTCCAGCGTCTGCTCCGCGTCGGCCAGCAGCCGGCGCGCGCGTTCCACCAGCGCCTCTCCAATGGCCGACGGTTTGACGTGTCCGCGCTTGCGAGACAGCAGCGGCGCCCCAATGCGCGCTTCGAGCTCGGCGATATGAAGACTTACCGTCGGCGGCGCCAGATGCAAGGCACGCGCCGCATCGGCGAAGGAACCCCGGTCGGCAATCGCGACCAGCGTACGCAAACGATCCAGACTGATTTCTCGCATGCCGGTATCCAGATTCAGTAATGCTGAACGTCAGCGTTATGAAATTCAACTTTCCCTATTCTAGCGAGAGATGGAAGATAGGGACACCTTCTTACTGCAACCCACCGGCACCGGAGTCTTTCACGCATGAGCTCTCCCATTGTTTTTATCGACGGCGACCAAGGCACCACCGGGTTGCAGATCCACGAACGGCTGCGCAATCGGACCGACCTGATCCTGCTTACGCTGGCGGCTGCGGACCGCAAGGATCCGCGTCGTCGCGCCGAGGCCATCAACGCCTGCGATATCGCCGTCCTGTGTCTGCCCGACGCCGCCGCGCGCGAGTCGGTGGCAGCCATCGTCAATCCCGACGTCCGGGTCATCGACGCAAGCTCGGCCCACCGCACGCATCCGGATTGGACCTACGGTTTTCCGGAAATGGCACCGGAACAGGCTGCGCGCATTGCGAACGCACACCGGGTCACCAATCCCGGCTGCTACCCGACCGGCGCCATCGGCTTGCTGCGCCCGCTGATGCAGGCGGGGCTGATCCCGGCCGATTACCCGATCAGCATTCATGCGGTGTCGGGTTACTCGGGACGCGGGCGTGCCGGCGTTGAGGAATACGAGGGGGAGGGTGCCGTCAATGCGCCGTCGTTTCAAGTGTACGGGTTGGGACTCGGGCACAAGCACACTCCGGAGATCCAGCAGCACGCGGGCCTTGCCCAGCGTCCGATCTTCCTGCCGGCATTGGGTGCGTACCGTCAAGGCATCGTACTGACGATACCGCTGGAACTGCGGTTGCTGGCCCCGAATGTTGACGGCGCGGCATTGCACGCTTGCCTGGCTGCGCACTATGCCAACGCGGATCACGTGCGTGTGCTGACGCCGCACGAAGCGCACGACGTCAAGCATCTGGACCCGCAGGTGCTGAACGGCACGAACGATATGCAGCTCGGCGTATTTATCAACGCGGAACACGGCCAGGTCCTGCTATCCGCAGTCTTCGATAACCTTGGCAAAGGCGCGTCGGGCGCGGCGGTACAGAACCTGAATCTGATGCTCGCGCGGAAGTCGAACGAGATGTAAATACGCTGGCGCTTGGGGGCCATCTCTGCCAAGATTGCGCCCCCTCAACGACCCGCGGCAAGCAAGCGCAGCAGCATCATGGCCTCAAGCAAAGCACATCATGCCACCGGTTGGGCGGCAGCCGTTATCTGCGCCGCGGTGGTCGTGAAGCACGGTGGTGCAGGATGGCAATGGGGCAGCGTGGCTGGGTTTGTGGCGGCGCTGTTTGGCAGTACCGCGCCCGATTGGATGGAGGTGGCGTGGTGGTCCAGATCGCGGCGTCTGTGGGTCACCCATCGGACCATCACGCACTGGGGCGTCGCGTGGATTGCCCTGCTGGTGGGGGCGTACTACGCGCTGGGAACGCACCCGCTGGCCGCGCCGGCATTCGGCTTTGCGTGCGGTGGCGTGATGCACCTGCTGGCCGACTGGCCCAATCCGCTCGGCGTGCCATGGATCGCCGGTCGCCATTCGCTGAACCTGTGGAAAAGCGGGCGTTGCGATTTGATCATCGTCGCGGCGTCATGGCTGATTGCGGGTGCGGTTTCCTATGACATCTGGTTCCAGGGGAAACTGAGCCTCGCGTTCGTGCACCATCTGCGGCAGGGGGGGTGCTATTTCGATAAGCGGGTGCGCAATCACCCCGAGTCATCCATCTGTGCTGGCACCCACAGCATCATCCCCAGCCTGAACGCTAATCCCCCAGCGGATTAATGACGCCTGCAGCGGGAATATTGCTCTGCCCCTTCTTTGATTCGACAAATTTGAAGAGATCGCCGATCTTGAAGTCCTTGCCTGCTACCGGCAGAGCGTCGGCGGTGGAGTTCAACACGCTTTCGGGGTCGCTGCGGAGTAGCCCCACCATGACCTCGGCAACGATGGTGCCGCCGATCGGCCCCAGATGCGTGCCGCCTGCGCTGACTTCTGCTTCCTTAAGGATGTAGAACCAGAGCGGAGTGTTCTCTCCGAGATTGAACTTCTTGATCACTGCGCCGGTAGGGCCAGATTCAAGCGCTTCTTTGCTCAGAGGTTTGGTGCACATACGTTTGGATACCTGCTGACCCGACGGCAGGCAGTAATGCAGCGTGCTACCGCGCTCCAGGTTGAGCAGTGCCAGAGGAACCTTGTCCGGCCCGATGACTAATTCAGGAGCTAGCAGTGGGTCGATTGCCTTGGTGACCTGCGGTGAGCCGCCGAGGTCAGGAAAGAACTGTTTCCAGTTCAGCAGCCAATTGGTGGGGTAATGATGCAGCGCCGGCGGGAATCCGCTCCCCGTGAACTGAAAGATCAGATTGGTGGAGTTGCCGGGGAACACAGCATTGAACTTGTACCCTGATCGGATCATGCTATGACCGAACCGGTATGCCGCGCCGGAAAATTCGAGCGGGATGAACGGTTCCGTCGCCGCTTCCCCAACGCCGATTCGGTAGTACTTCAGTTGCGCCAGTGCTTCAGCGGTTTCCGTCTTGCCCGCAATCATCGGTAGGAACTGATTCAACAGTACGTGCTGGTAGTAATGCATGACGGTCTTGCGCACCGTCCGGAAGTCCGACTGCGGGAAATGCAGGCACACCGCGTTATGAAAATGCAGCATCGTTCGATGAAGCTGCGCGACGATCAGGTTCTCGTCGTTGCGCCTGTCGCCGAGAATGGCAGTGTGCTCGCTGATGCCATCGCAGACCCGCGGCAAATCATATGTGTGGCCATCGAGTGCGATGGCTTGCGAATGATCTGCGCCGGGCGCGCCTGCCGGTGGACGAACGACCGGCCCAACGATGAACTGTTCCGACTTGGTCCCGCTACTTCGCAGGTATAGAAAAGGCTGATCCCGTGGGCCGGAACCATACAGACAGTCCAGGTCGAGCGCGGGCGTTCGGAAATTCTTCAGGTCATCGAGGTCGACGGCATTCTCCCCGATGCTTGTCGGGTCAAATGTCATGTCGTGGTCGATGAACTGTCCCAAATAGGTGAAGCCGGCGGGTATCACACCATCGATTGGCTGATTTGCATGCATCGCCGTGGCAAGCTCCGACGCGACTGCCCTATCTTTTGCCGTATCACCGGTCGTCCATGGTGGTAGCTCGGGAAACAGACGGCCAAATCGGCCAGGTTTGACCACGTTGCTGCGCGGTGCGTTGGCGTGTGCGGTGCATTGCCCATGGTTCTGTGGGGTGGGTTCCATGAACTGCTCCTTCGATGTATCGGTCGCCCCGGCGTGACAATGGTCGTTATATTGTTGTCACGAAAAAGATGATGAATAAGTCATTAAATTTCACGGTGTCTATTTTTATAGTTTTCGAATATACGACGCCGACATGTAATGAATAAATGAAAATAAATAAGATGAGAGTTAAGAGATTGCGCCGCGCGTTGAATAGGTCGCTACTATGAAATCATCCAGTCGACGATCTTTCCGACCTCGGGAGAGGTTTCGTCGAAATAGTGCGTGTGCGCACCACCGCCAAGCGATATGTCGATCCTCGTCGCGCTCTTGCTCAGGCTACTGCTGTTGTTCGCACCGCCCCATAGATCACGACCCACGTAGTCTCCCGTGCGATATGCATTGATCCATCGTTCGATCCCGAGCGGGCGATGATCCGGATTCAATGCCCATCCGTACCAGACTGGAAATCGAGACAGGTACAGCTGCTTGAGCGGGCAACCTGCGGTAAGCAACTCGATTGGAGGAATCTGCGCGGGCCATCGAGTGTGTCGCAGCATCCGGAACAGATCGGCACTGATGACCGTGCCCTGGCTGTGCGCGACAACAATGATCTTGTCGTATCTATCTTCAGCGCAGACCGCCTTCAACAGCGCGATATACCGGGTCATAATCCTGCCGCGAGGATTGACGTTGAAAGGTCGCTCCTTCAACCAGTTGCTGACGTCCAGTGCGATATCAAGAATCGCCGCCGCTGCTCTGGGCAACTGGGTTCTTAGCAAGACTGCGAATGGCACCGCCGCGGCTATGAGCACGCCTCCCATGCTGATCCAGTCATCGATCGCGGTGCCCTCCTTCACCAGCCGATAACCACTTGCGAGCGCCACGAGCGAGATCATCAACGCAATCTCCGCAGGCCACAACATCCAGCCGGAGCGGTCCAGCCAAGTCTTGAGTCGAAGCGCGAGGGGACCTTTGCTGACTTCTACGGACGGGGGCTTCGTTTCATACCAGGCACTCGGCAAGACGCTACTTGCGGCAAGTATGAGCGCTGCGACGGCAATGATGAGGAACTGGTTCGCTCGAGTGCCGACGGTCAGATCGAACAACGTCGCGGTAAAGTGACTGAGTGTGAAGGTTTTCGACAACCCCAGATACAGGAGCCGGGGAAAGCCGCACCCGAACTCAAGGATCGTACCTATTCCGTCCACCTTTTGAACTTGTGCCAATAACGCGGCCCACAGCAGCGCTGTGGTTAGGAAAAACAGGGTAGTGGAGACGAGCGCGCCCAGTCGGCCAGTGCGAAGCGCTCGTGTTTCCATCGAACCAATTCCGGCGATGCCGCCGGCCAGCGATAGAAGACAGATTGCCGCGAGCAGTAGGAATAGCAGCAGCCAAAATATCTGCAGCAACAAGAACATCGCTGCGGCCATCCATACAGCAATGCCAAGCACGCCGGACTCTGATCCAAGGTCGCCTCGCTGCTGTTCGATCGCGGCGGCGAAG
The DNA here is from genome assembly GCF_914271485.1 of Cupriavidus pampae. Lineage (GTDB taxonomy): Bacteria > Pseudomonadota > Gammaproteobacteria > Burkholderiales > Burkholderiaceae > Cupriavidus > Cupriavidus pampae. Next base: position 37,070 of record NZ_CAJZAG010000005.1, on the reverse strand, counting down.
AAAATCAGCGTTATGATCGCGCCTGCTGCGGCAGAAAGATTCCGGGTTCGAGCCTTATAGCGCGACATCAGCCATCGACTGGCTGCCCAGGCAAAGAAGAATCCAGCCAGCATCGCCAGATAGCCAAGTGCTACTTCCATACTGAGGCGGATCCGTAAGGTCAGCACGATCGCCCCGCCGGCGACCAGCAGCACGGGCAGCATCATCGGTGCTGCCCGCGCCGCAAACAAGAGCCACACGCTAGCCGCAAGAATTGCCAACGCGACTATCGCGGCCGCGATCCATGGCGCCCACGTGTGCGGGACCCAGAGTGCGACAAGTGCCAGTGTTGGAACCAGGAAGAACAGATTGGCGATCGGTATCGCGGTGGGCAGCAGTGCCTCGATCCATTGATGCATAGTGGCGGATCCATGCATCACGAGGCGGGACAGGGGGGATGCCAACGCATTCGATGATTCCGAGGCGGAAATCACCGTTTTTCTGCCCAGCGAGGCGAGGTGGAAGTAGATCTGGTAAAGCTCGACCACAAATTTTGTGAGAATGCGGGTGCCACTCGACAGGTCGGCCCATCGCATCTCGTAGACATCGACTGCGGTCGCCCCTCTGATTGCGTCGGTCCGTGTGCCGGATAGCTTGATCGTTCGGTAATGCGCCAGGCAGTCACAGTCGTCGAGCTTTTCGATTGCCTTCAGCGAAAAATGCACGTCTGGAGGATGCGAGCTGCCTTGGATGCTGCCGCTATTCCATCGCTCGACGGGAACCTCTATTGAGGTCTCGACGAATGTGCTGTAGCCGACGTTGGAGGTGCGGGCGCTACCATGACGGTGCAGCAAGGTGGCAAGACGACGTGCCGTATCGCCAAATTCTGGCGCGCCCACGCCATGCACGGCAATGACGGCGACCTTGCCCGGTACATCATCACCTTGTACTTCGTCATCTCCGTCTTCCATAGCGCTTCTCCCTCGAGCAGCATTTCTTGTTTTACGTATAAAGCGGCGCAGGCGGTGTCGAAATCGGAAATAGAATAATTTTTATTGACTATGCAGATAGTATGAAGATGGATTTTTCCAATCAAGATGATAGTCGTAAAAAATCATCTGACGGCTGATACTCAGAGAAAATATCGATGTGGTTTTCACTCCAGCAGCGTCTTCAGCGTTTGCTGGATGAACGTCTCCTTTTTGTCGGGGCTTGGGCAAGCCTCCGGCATCTGACGCTCCTCGGCACGCGTTTTCGTCGAGTAGTGGAGTTGCTCGCAATCGCAGCGCAGCGTTGCCACTACCGCCTTCGTTTGCACGTTTCTGACTTGCGCGACCCAGCACGAATCGCCGCAGCCGCAGGAGCGGTACTCCAGCACCTGGCCTTTGGTATTCCATGGCAGACGGTAGGTGCCGGTGCCGCCCGATGCGAAGACCGGCGTGGCGATCAGGCTTGCCAGCAGCGCGGCGGCTAAGAGTTTGAGGGTTTTCATTCCGATTCTTCCTGTCCCGGTAACAGTGCCTTCCACCAGATCGTTATTCTATCGGCGGCTTTAGCCATCTATTGTTCGAGGCACTCCAGTTAGAGGAGAAGGGCGCTGCGGTACGCGCCCTCGCAACTATTAGGAACTGCCATGCTATTCACGAACAACGTCAAGCGGATCGCACTCGCCGCCGCCTTTGTTGCCACCATCCCCGCGCTTGCCGTTGCGGCAGGGGAGACGTCGGATTTCTATGCTGACACGACCAAGGTCGTGCCGGTTACGGAACTGAAGTTCTATCAGAACAAGGAAGGCCTCACCATTGCCAACGGCTGGGGCGATCCCGCGAGCGGTGCGCACAGCAACTACATCAAGATGGCCGGTGGCACTGCCAGCGGCGTGCATACCCACAGCTCGTCCTACTACGGCGTGGTCGTGGCCGGCGTCGTCGCCAACGAAGCCCCGGGCGCCACGCATGATCGCCCGCTGTCCGCAGGCTCGTACTGGTACCAGAAGGGTGGCGAGCGTCATGTCACCAAGTGCATTTCACAGACCGAGTGCATTTTCTTCGTCACGTCCAAGGGCGGCTTCGATTATTTGCCCGCCAAGTGAGTAAAAACAATCTCGCATTGGCGGCGATATGCCTCGCGTCGCTGATGTTCGGTCTCGAGATTTCGAGCGTGCCCGTCACGCTGCCCGTTCTCCAGCGCGTCTTCGATGGCGACTTCCGGGATACGCAGTGGATCATGAACGCCTACACGCTCGCGGTCACCACCGTCCTGATGGCGACCGGCGCGCTTGCCGATCGGTACGGCAGGCGCAAGGCGTTTCTCGTCAGCGTCACGCTTTTCGGTCTGACATCGCTGCTCTGCGGCCTGGCGCAAAACATCCCAATGCTGATCGTCGGACGCGCGCTGCAAGGCGCGAGCGGCGGCGCCATGCTGATCTGCGAGGTCGCTGTACTCTCGCATCAGTTCAACGCGGGCAGCGAACGCGCGAGGGCATTCAGCATCTGGGGTGTGGTGCTTGGCATCGGATTGGGCTTCGGGCCGACCATCGGCGGCTTTCTCGTCGACACCCTGGGTTGGCAGTGGGTCTTCCTGCTCCATGCCGTTATCGCGCCGATCACGTTGATGCTCTTGTGGTTCAACGTGCAGGAATCCCGCGACCCGCATGCGCAGACGCTTGATATTGCCGGCGTCATCACGCTCTCGCTCGCGGTGTTCGGTCTGGTGTTTGCCATCACCCAAGGCGCCGAGATTGGCGTAATGGGCACCATGCTGACGCTTGGCGGGACGGCACTGGCGACCGCCGGGTTTATCTGGGCAGAGCGCACGAGCCCACGGCCCATGTTCGATTTCTCGGTCTTCAAGGCGCCGCGATTCTCCGGCGCGCTGATGGGATCGATCGGCATGAACTTCAGCTTCTGGCCGTTCATGATCTATATCCCGATCTATTTCCAGATCGGACTGGGTTATGACACGACCACCGCAGGCTTGGCGCTGCTCGCTTATACGTTGCCCACGCTGGTGTTCCCGCCACTCGGCGAACGCGTCATCGCGCGCTTTGGAGCGGCCACCGCCGTGCCAGCCGGGCTGTTCACGATCGGGCTCGGCTTCTTTCTGATGAAGCTCGGAAGCATGGCATCGCACCCGAGTGCGCTGACGATGCTGCCGGGTTGCGTCATCGCCGGTGCCGGTCTCGGACTGACCAACACCCCCGTCACCAACACGGTCACCGGTGCCGTCAGTGCCGACCGCGCAGGCATGGCATCAGGCATCGACATGACAGCGCGCATGCTGACGCTCGCAATCAACATCGCGTTGATGGGTGCGATCCTGATGGCAGGCATCCTCAGAGAGCTGCAGGCCAGCCTGCCGGAGAGCGTCGACGCCACGTTGCTGCACCGACTGGCGGAGCGCATCGTGGCTGGCGATGTCGATGGCATGCCAGCACTCAAGGCACTGGACCCATCCGGGGCGGTCATCCGCGCCGCGCTGAGTCACGGCTTTGGTTGGGCCATGCTCTACGGCGGCATTGGCGTCTGGGGATTGGCCGCGCTCAGTGTTTGGGTATTTCGGCGCGAATCGTCAGATGGAGAGCTCCATCAACTGACGAGCCAATAAGTCCGCATGCGGCGATAGCGCAGAGAAATCCCTTGCGCAGAGAATCAGGCGACGTGCGCCCCAGACTTCGGCGAGCGGAAGTATGGCCACATCGCGCGTGACGGTGCGGGCCGGCGCTTCAGACAGAATCGAGACGCCGATGCCCGCTTCCACATGCATTGCCACGTCGCTGACGTTACGCAACTGCACACGAAAATTGAATTGCCCACCGAGGCGAGACGCGCGCTCGCCGAGATAGCTTTCCAGCGCGCTATCTGCCATCCCCACAATCGGCTGCCCGAGAACATCGGCAAACGTGACGCTGGGCAGCGATGCCAGAGGGTTCGATCGACTGGTCATCACCACCAGGTGGTCGAGCGCCACCACGTGCGTCTGCAGCGAGCCAAGGTCGGTGGTATCCGCGACGATCCCAAGGTCGCCCCGCCGATCGGCAAGTGCGCGCACGATGCCCACGCTGGTGCGCTCTTCGATATCGATCGATAAATCCGGATGTGTCGTTAGAAATCGGCATAGCTGCGCCGGTAAGAAACCACCCAGCGCCGCGGTATTGGACAGCAACCGAATGCGGCCCTTCAAGCCGGTCGCATACGTACGTAACTCCCCGCGCATCTGCTCGACCTTGCCCAATATCTCGCGCGCATGGTGCACCAGCGCCGCACCCGCGGCCGTCGTAGTCACCCCTCGGCGATTGCGATCGAGCAACGGCGTCCCCAACGCGGCCTCCATTCCTGCAATCCGCTCGCTGGCCGACGCCAGCGCCAGATGCATGGCACGCGCGCCCTGCGTAATGCTTCCGTATTCCACGACGGTCAGAAAAAGCCGCATATCGGTCAGATCGAAACGCATTGGGAATAGGGTGTGAATTCGGAATAGCCGAAGGCTAGCACGGGAAATGCCAGATTGTGAAACGAATGCACCATGAACTAGCATTCGCTTCATGGAAGCAATCATGTTGGTTTTCGCGGCGGGAATGCTCGGTGGTGCGATGAATGCGCTGGCCGGTGGCGGCTCGTTTGTCACGCTGCCGGCGATGATCGCCGCTGGTGTCCCCCCGGTTCAGGCGAATGCTTCGAGCACGGTGGCGCTTTATCCCGGTGGTCTGGCCAGTGCCTGGACCTACCGCGATGGCCTGGGGCCGGTGGGGTCCGTGTCGTTGCGTGTGCTGACCCTCGTCACGCTTTGCGGCGGGCTGGTTGGCGCGCTGCTGCTGTTGCACACCTCGTCGGTGGCCTTCACGTTTGTACTGCCCTGGCTGCTGCTGATTGCATCGATCGCCCTCGCATTCGGCCGCAGGATCGGCGAGGCCTTGCGCGCACGGGTTCGCATCCATCGTCACGCGGTGCTGTCGATCCAGTTTGCGCTAGGCATCTACGGGGGCTATTTCGGCGGGGCGGTCGGCATCATGATGATGGCGATGTGGGGACTGCTCGAGAGCCGTGAGCTCAAACACCTGAACGCGCCGCGCACGCTGCTGGTCAGCGCCGCCAATACCGTGGCAGTCGTGGCGTTTATCGCGGCGCAGGCCGTGCAATGGCCCGAAACCCTCTCCATGCTCGTGGGCGCGGTGATCGGCGGCTATGGTGGCGCTCACCTCGGCCGCCGTACATCGCCGGCGCTTGTCCGCACGATCACATTGATCGCCACAAGCCTGATCACGCTGATGTTTTTCATCAAGGTCTACGGACACCATGCTTGATGCGCTTCTCTACCCGCTTCTCGACACCATCGGCGCGCTGGCAGTCCTGGCCAGCATTGCCGCAAAGATCCTTCCTCTGAAGCGAACAGTTCATTCCTGCATTCGACGATTCCGCTAATCGCGCGATTCCATCAACATGATTGCCACTGCGGGCCTGTTGCCCGGCATCGTATTGAAAGGAATTGAAATGCCAAAGACTGCACTGATCGTGGTCGATATCCAGAACGACTATTTCCCCGGCGGGAAATGGCAACTCGACAACGTGGAGGCTGCCGCGGACAACGCGCACGCCGTGATCGAGGCGGCCCGACGCAAGGGCGATCTCGTTATCCATATCCAGCACGTGTCGCTGGAAAAGGATGCGGCATTCTTCGTGGCCGATACCCATGGCGTGCAGCTTTACCCGAAGACGGCGAACCTGCCCAGCGAGCGCGTGGTCGTCAAGCATCATATGAATCCGTATCGCGGCACCGATCTGCACAAGATCCTTCAGGAGCATGGCATCGAGGCAGTGGTAGCAATCGGCAATATGAGCCATATGTGCATGGACGCGGTGACGCGCGCCTCTGACGATTTCGGCTATCACACAACCGTGGTCCACGATGCCTGCGCCACGCACTGCCTCGAATTCGAAGGCGTCAAAGTCCCGGCCCAGCAAGTGCATGCCGCGTTCATGGCGGCTTTGCGATTCGGCTATGCCGATGTTGTGTCCACCGAAGCCTTCGTGGCTGCCAACGCGTAAGCACCCCGACATTCCGCGTTGATTCTCGCCATAATGGTTATCGTCGCTCAAGGCAGCGACGGTTACCAAGCGGGAGAATTACGTGGAACGACTCGAGGCAATGACCATCTTCGTCGCGGTAGTAGACGAAGGTGGCTTCGCTGCTGCAGCGCGCAAACTGAAAATCTCGCCGCCGGTGGTCACACGGGCGGTCAACAGTCTGGAAGCGCGCATGGGTGTACGGCTGCTGGCGCGTACCACACGCGTCGTGCGCCTGACCGAGGTTGGCGCGCGCTACGCGGACGACTGCCGCCGCTTGCTGGCCGATCTCGCGGAACTGGAGGAAGCTGCTGCGGGCACGCACCAATCGATCCGTGGACGCCTGGTCATGACGGCCCCCGCGATGTTCGGCCGCATGTATATCACGCCCATCGTGATGGCCTACCTGCGGTCCTATCCCGATACTGAAGTCGAATGCCGCTTTGTCGATCGCGTCGTCAACATGATGGACGAGGGCGTCGACGTGGCCATCCGCATTGGCGTGTTGCAGGACTCCAGCTATCAGGCGCTACCCGTGGGGCAGGTACGGCGCGTCGTGTGCGCGTCCCCGGCCTATCTCTCGGAGCACGGCGCTCCGCGCGCGCCCGCGGATCTGCGACAGCATGCGTTAATCGCGACGACGGGTCTGACGCCCTCGCCAATCTGGCGCTTCGATCAAGCCGGCGAGCAGGTCATGGTGCAGGTGCGCCCGCGCCTGATGGTCTCTTCCAACGACGATGCAATTACCGCGGCCACCGGCGGCTTTGGCATTGCACGGCTGCTGTCGTATATGGTGGCCAGGCCGCTGGCCGAGGGCGCGCTGACGGAAGTGCTGCACGGGCACGACACCGCGATCTTGCCCATTCATGTGATTCAGCACGAGGGGCGCCACGCCGCGGGCAAAGTCCGAGCGTTTCTGGATCTGGCCACGACAACATTGCGTGGCGATGCCGCGTTGCAACTACAGAAGGCGGGCAGGACGCGGAAGTAGGCGCTTCAAATCGCAGCCTGCGCTCGCCCGCGGCCTCGCACCGATAGGGCGTCCGCCATGGTCACCAGCTCCGCGAACGTCTTTGCCTCCATCTTGCGCATGGCCTGACCGCGGTGAATCTTCACCGTGGCTTCGGCAATGCCAATTGCACTGGCCACCTGCTTGTTGAGCAGCCCCGCCGTGGCAAGCGACATCACCTCCTGCTCGCGCGGCGACAGTTCCGCATACCGGCCCCGCAGTGCGTGCACACGTGCATCCTTGGCGTGGCGGGAACGATCGTCGTCCAGCGCACGGTAGACGGCGTCGAGCAGATCCTGCTCGCGAAATGGCTTGGCGATAAAATCGCACGCGCCGCCTTTCATCGCCGCCACACCCGTCGCAAAGTCGGCATGGCCGGAGATAAAGATGATTGGCATGGCAGGCCGACGCTTGCGCAACTGCGACTGGACGTCCAATCCGCTCACCTCACGCAGGCGCATATCGAGCACCACGCAGAACGGCGAATCCGGCAGCTTCAGCGTCAGTAATTCATCGGCGGACCCCAGGGTCAGGTTTCGCAGGCCAACCGAGTTGAACAAGTTGGCCAATGCCGAGCGCACGCCAGCGTCGTCGTCCACGACAATCACAAGTCCATCGTCATCCGCCTCGATGGAGTGCATAGCGGGAGCGTAGAACATCACCGCCTCCTTTCGTGTTGGGCAAGTACAGGAAAGTCGGGCCGCCTCAAGGGATATGCGTCGCTTTATGCACTTTTACTCAAGGCGGACCTCTTTAGGTTACGCGCGCGCCGGCAATGTGTGCAGGCCGCACTTGTTCAGCGCCGCCACATTGTGGATCTGCCGGTTGCGGGGCGTATTGACGATGCCATTGCGGAGATCATCCGTCACAACCCCATCCTTTCCTTGCATGGGCTATGCCAAGGTGTGATCCCCCTAAGCGATTTGCCGGGCCCGCCTGCTCCTATGTGCAAGAGCTTTAAACCGGGCAAGTCGATACCATGCGTATCTGTTCCAACAGACCGTGAGAGCTCGATGTTCAATTCCCACGCATTCTTTGAAACCAGCCGCCGTTATCTGGAGCTGGTGTCGACCGCGACCGCCGAACGCCGCGAGGCCCCTGTACTATTGCCGCAGTTTTCAACTTCATGGGTCGGGCACGTAAGTGAACTGGGACGATACTCGAATCTTTCTGGCGCTCCAGCGCGAGGGGACGCTGCGTAGCGCGGCGCGCGTGGCCGGTGTGGATCAGGCCACGGTAGGGCGTAGATTGGCGGCGCTCGAGCACGCACTGGGGGCCACGCTGTTTCTGCGTACGTCTGACGGCTATGTGCTGACATCCGCGGGTGAGAGCGTCTTGCGCTCGGCCGAGAAGATGGAGAAGTCCGCCAACGATCTGGTCAGGCAGGCACAAGGCACGGATACGCGGCTGGCCGGCGAGGTCAAGGTGACCACGACCGATACGCTGGCATTGGGGTTTGTCATTCCCGCGATTGCGCGGCTTCATGCCGAGCATCCGGATGTGCAGGTGAACCTCAACACATCCACGCAGATGCTGAACCTCGCACGACGCGAGGCCGATATCGCCATCCGCAATCAGAAGCCCGAGAATCCGGACCTGGTCGCGCGGCGGCTGGCGCGCTGGCCGGTGGGACTGTACGCATCGCGCGAGTATCTGGCGCAGCGCGGAGAGCCGAACGACAACGACGCATTCGCCGGACATGACCTTGTCATGTTCCAGTCGCATGCCACCGCAAACCTTCCATCAACGCTCGTGGGACTGCCGATCGACGCTGGCAGGCTTGCGGCCGCGGTCAATTCCAGTTTGATGTTGCGCGCGCTGATCCGCATGGGCAAGGCCATCGGCGAGGTGCCGGTGCCCATGGCGGAGCGCGATGGGTTGGTGCGCGTTCTGCCGGATCGCGAACGGGCCAAACGATATGAGGTCTGGTTGGTCACGCATCAGGACCTGCGGCATACCGCACGGGTCAGGGCAATGATCGACAAGATCGCAGAGTCCTTCAAAGACCAGGACGCAGTATAAGAGGAAATGGCGGTAGCACCGTGCATGCAATTTGCACCATCAGTGATGCGTTTTTGCATCGCTAATTCTCACGGATCAAGCGCTACCATGACTCTCCTCATGCCGAGACCGGCATTCAAGAGTCAAGCCAAATGAAAGCAATCCTGTTCAAGGAGTTCGGCGACGCTGCCGTACTTCACCTCGATGACGCTTCCGTACCCACGGTACGGCCCACCGATCTCCTCGTACGTGTCCACGCAGCCGGCGTCAATCGCGCCGACCTGACCCACCGCCGCGGCGGATATGGCCGCCCGGACTTCGGCGACTCCACCATCATGGGTCTGGAGATCGCGGGCGAGGTCATCGAGGTCGGTAGCGACGCGCATGGCTACCACGTAGGCGACCGCGTCATGGGCGTAGTCGGCGGCGGCGCTTATGCCGAGGTTGCACGCATCGACTGGCGCATGGCAATGCCGATTCCAGCCGGCATGGACTATATCCACGCCGCAGCGATTCCAGAGGTGTTCGTCACCGCCCACGAAGCGCTGCTACACCTCGGTCGCTTGAAGAAAGGCGACGCCGTGCTGGTACACGCAGCCGCCGGCGGCGTAGGTTCCGCGGTCGTACAACTTGCCCATGCGACAGGCGCAACGGTGTTTGCTACCGCCGACGCATCAAAACACGACCGCGTGGTGCAGCTCGGCGCGGACCACGTTATCGACTATCGAACCGAAGATTTCGCCGCAGTCGTCGCCAAATTCGTCGCGGCAAAGAGCGAGAAGGGTGGGGTGGATGTGGTGATCGATTTCATCGGCGCACCGTACTTCGCCAAGAACATCGCATCGTTGACCCATGGCGGTCGCCTGATACAAGTCGGCCTACTGGGCGGCGGCGGAGAAGTCGGCTTCGACCTGGCGCAAATCCTGTACCGACACCTGCAAATCATCGGCACCGTCATGAAGTCCCGCACCCAAGCGGAAAAACACGCCATGACCCGCCGCTTCCGAGAACACTGGCTCGAGCATTTCAACGCCGGCACAAGCTTGATGCCCGTGGTCGACAGCACATTCCCGCTAGCGCAGGCAGCAGACGCGCATCGCCGCATGGAGTCTGCGGAGAACGTCGGAAAAATTATCCTGACAACCTGAGGCAATAACTAAACGCAGGAAATATCTAAAAAATAAGATTGAGATGCAGTGCAGGAGACTATGACCAAGCAGCATCGCTCGCTTGATTTCTTTCTTACTCATTGGAGAAATACCATGACCTCCGTCCGCAACGATCTCGTCCTCTCGCAAAGCGCCTTCAGCCACGTGATCGACGTCGATTACGACACGGTGGACATCGCGCAATGGCTGTTCGCGCTGCCAGATGCGGAGTACCAACGCTGCGCCCCGCCCGACCATATCGCTGCTGGGGCCACGTGGACCGACGACGGCAAACGCATGTCCATCAACGTGGAAATGATCGGCTCGGGCTTGGTGGTGCAGCACTACGTAGGCGAAGTCACGGAACCGGGGTATTGCAAGATGGTGTCCATCTCCGACGTCTTCACGCCGCATGGCCGCACGAAGGTGCAGGTGATTTGGGAGCTGAAGGCGAAGCGACTGGCGGATGGGAAGACGGAATACACCAACGCGGTGACGTCGCACCCGACGGATGATTTTCTGGCGTTTATCGAGAAGAACGGCCTGACCTTCGAACAAGCTGCAAAAGATCGTCAATCCGCATCGGGCGACCACAACCGCCGGGAAACACCGCTGTTCGCGGAGAGCATTGCCAGGGCGGCACGGTTGAAGCAGACGGCTTAAGCGCAGTCAGTGACGCGCGACGGCGCTAAATCATCGCCCGTCGCGCGTCCTGCCGCTCAGTTCAAGCCGGTGAGGAACGGAATGCTCGGCGCAAAGAAAAACTCGCCACCCTTCATCGTGACAAACTTTCCGAAGAAGGACTTCTTGCTGCCAGTGGGGTCGTCATAGGTCGGAAACCAGCTTTGATCCTCTGTTGGCGTGCCGACTTGTCCGATGATAGGGTCGGTGCCGGTTTTATCCCCTGCATGCGGGATGAAGCCCTCATTGTTTGCCCAAGAGTGCTGCATGAACGCAAACTGATTGCGGATACTGGACTGATAGCACATGAACAGCAGCCCGACATCTTTCGACGGTAGATCGTCCAGCGCCTGAAACGCATTGGGATGGCGATTGCGCGTCCCATAGGGGATGCCCCGCCGAGCGATTCGATGGCCACGTTCGTCGTCGAATGGAGCCCCAAGTTCGCGCACCGTGTCGCCCCGCGGGTTGGTCTTGCGGATGTGTGCCTGGAATGGGCATTTCGCACCGGACACATCGCCTGTGGCGCCGTCATAGATGAAGTCGTTGGCCTTGACGGGTGTGTGATGATCGGAGCCTGACTTGACCAGAGGCGAGCCGTCACGGAAACGTCCCACCACCATCGCCCCTGCGCGCTCTCGCTCCTCGTCCTTGAGGTCGAGTAGGTCTGCGAGCCTCTGTTCAGCAATGGTGAAGTCGCGCACATTCTGTTCGAGTTTGCGAAACACGAAGTAGCTACCGAAGCAATCGGTGCCGCTCGCAAGGGTATCTTCGTGGAGCACCAGCCCCAATGAAGCAAATGGCTTCCAGTCGTTCATCGAGCCACCACTGGCTTCCTGGGTTGCCGGGCCGATCGCGCCGGCTTCCAGATTACGGAACTCGGTGGTGAGAAACAGCGGCTGGCTGCGGCCATCGACGTACCCAAAATGTTCGATGCCTTCGCCGTCATCGGTACGCAGCGCCGTACCGCGCTCGACACACACAAGTTCGCACTCGGCCTCGAGTTGGTCGATTGCCTGGCGCGCCTCCGTTATGAGTCGCTCATTGTCATCGTCTGCGAGCAATAGCATGAGGTCGATGTTGCCATCCCGAAACCCCAGGTCCCACTGCTCCTTTGCAGGATCGCCCAGTTCAGCGAAATTCGCCGCCATACCATCCAGAAAATTGGATTGCGTGGGAACCGGTGCCGCCTTTTCGACGAAGGCGGCTTGCAATGCTGCATCGTCAAAACCGAGCTTACGGTAACCATTAGCGGAAACCAGCAACGTGCGGAACAGCTCGCCAGGAATACCAGCCTCCTTGAAGAGCTTGCGGTGCAGCTCCTGCTTGTGAGCCGACGTGACAGTGCTGCCCAGCTCCCGCACTATGCGTCTGGCCGCGGTCTGGTCAGCGGGCAATCGCAGGAACACATGAATCGTGTTATCCCGGCCATGACCGGAAAGAATATTCCCCCGCAACTTGCTTAACCACGTCCGGTTCTCTGGTGTCGAGGGATCGATGGGGTTGGTATTGCCAAGGTCGACAGGCATCGGGACTCTCCTCACTTGATGGCTCAATGATGGATACAAATGGATTCTCCATTGAGAGGATTCCTGCGCTGTAGAGAGAGGTGGGGGCGTGTGAACAGCGGCACGACGAAGCATAGGCGCAGCGACGTCCGAGTAAAGAGCTACGTAGCGTTTTGAGTGTTGAATCTTATTTTGCGCAGTGTTAAGTCGCGTTCAGAGTGTTTCATTCTTGATGCGACGTGAACGTCAGCGGTTGCTTAAGAACACCGTAGTGAGTCGCCGTCCATCGTTTGCCTAATACTTATGGAGGAGAGCCATTGCGGAATCAGCCACTATGCTATGGGTGATTGAGATAAATTTAGTGTTTGTGTTGACTACAAATCATTGTGACACAACAGTGTTATTTACGTTTTAAGCGGATTGAGAAGGTTGAAGAACCAGTCGTCGCTCGGGGGGACGTTGACACGGCTGTGCGTCTTTGCGGGACGCCAGCCAAGAAGCCGGGGCATAAGGTACTGTCTGCGGATTGCGTTGCAGGCCACAGGGGGAAACACCATGCCGTGGCTCGGATTGCAACTTTCGGGCGTTTCGCTCGCATTGGTGGCTTGCACGGGACCATCCGTCGGCAGCCATCATCTCGGTACCAGTGAAACACTCGCCTCTACGGCCGACACCCGCCTCGTCTATAACCGTTCTGCCGGTCAGTGGAACGAGGGCAACGTGACGCCCAACCAGATCAAGAATGGCGCGTTGACGCGAAACAGCTACACGCATCTGCTCAGTCGCTTTGGCGACGTGATGGTCACGATGCTGGCAATCGAGCTGGTTGCCAGCGATGCGCCAGGACCCCTCATGGTTTCGGCGCCACCCGCGAAGGCAGATGTCACGACAGACAAAGGTGAGGCTCACGCGCAACCGTCTGGCACCCAGGCTGGCAGCACGGGAAAGACGCCTAACTCCAGCACTACGCTGGAAGTTGTCGCGCAGCAGGGGGGGCTCAGTGATGACCGTTCCCCGCGCCGCATTGTCGGACAGCCAGGTCGCGGCGATCGAGGCAATGCAGGAGCGATTCCTCGACGGCAGCGATGCGGGACCGATGGTGATGACCTGCTCCGGTGCGTTGGAAAGTGGAAAGAACTCACGCAACCTGCTGGACATTTGCGAGAAGTTCCTTCGGGAATATGGGCAAGCCAAAATCGCTCTGTTGAGTGCTCGCACGGCGCGTGCTGCCCAAACAATGCCAATGGCGCCGCCGACCAACGCTACCGCTCTTCCACGCAGCACGCAGCACGCAGACCAGACGATAGTGTCGTGGAGTTCGGCCGCGTTGATCGAGGTTCCCGCATTCGTTGCTACGCCAACATCGATGCTGGCGTAGCGCAGGCATGTCCTCGGAGTAATCACCATGAGTGAACATCAGGACAACATCGCCCCACTTCCCACTGCGTCCGAGGCCAACCCTGATCAGGCGACATTCATCCGGGATCTATACGAGCGGAGACGGCGAGCATTGCCGTCCGCGTTGCAAGGACATATCGAAGCTGACCGCAAACCATGGGGACTCGCGCTCTCTGGTGGCGGCATTCGAAGCGCCACGTTCTGTTTTGGACTAGTCAGTGCTCTGGCAAGGCGCAACATATTTCATCAGTTCGATATCCTTTCGACCGTTTCCGGAGGCGGCTACATCGGATCGACGATAGGAAAGTTGTACCATCATGCCACCCCTGCATCTGGCCAGGATGCCAGCACAGTGGAACAGTCGCTCGGCACGCCTGACACACGCTGGTTCGCTATCTGGCTGCGAGCGAACGGCCGCTATCTAATACCAAAAGGCACGGACGACGTACTGTTCGCGGCCGCAAATTTCGCACGAAACCTGATCGGTGTGCACGTCGAGCTCGCCGTGCTGTCTTTAATGTTGGGGAGCTTGCTTGTTGGATTTGACCTTCTGGTCTGGGGGCTGGCGGATGGGCTGTATAACGGTACGCTTCCGATGCCAGCGATCTTCGGCGATTGGGGCGGACTAGTCAGTTTGCTCGATTTTGTGGCGCTCTGGCCGACACTCTGGATACTGTTGCCAATTCCACTGTATCTCTGTGCAGTGCTCAGTTGTGCCTACTGGATGGCACCGCCCTCACGTAAGGCTATATCCGGTGCGCACATCCTGACGGCGCTATTCGCGTTGATCGGCATCGCATTAATCGTCTCGCACAAGATTGCGGTTTCCCGTGGATTATCAAGTGTGACGGGTTCCATCGCATTGCCGCTCCCGCTCGTATGTCTTGCCATCGCGCTGCTATCCGCATGGATCGTTGGACTCCTTCTTGCATCATTCAAGGCGTTCACGGCGAGCCCGGAAGCCATGCGTAACGCGCTGACCCGCTCGCTCGCAAACGCCATCCGCGTGGCACTCGTGATCATCTTGTTGGGGTTGGTCGACTATGTTGCGTGGATTGTTGCCAATCCGCTCTCTAGGCTCCACGGGATACTAGGGGGGGCATTGGTGCTTCTGGCCGTTGGGTTACGGGCGGCGGTTCCCCGTCTGGCCAATCTTCCTAAGAACCTCACACCATTCATGCGCAACGCCGCAATGTCATTGATCAGTATTGCGGGAATGATTCTGGCCATTGCGCTCCTCGTTTTTTGGGTCAGCGTCATACACGGCGCGGTGACCCTGGCATTGTTCCCAGATCAGGAGGCAAGGACAGAATTTTTTCTGAAGTTCTCGCCCGCTGTGCAATGGTTGCTATGGATCAGTGTCCCGACCTGGCTATATGCTCTGACGTCGCATCGCAATTTCGATTTCCTGAATCGGTCTTCACTGTTCACGTTCTATCGTGCCAGGCTAGTGCGTAGCTATCTCGGGGCCGCGAATGGCAAACGATTCTCGATAAGTCCCGGCGCGCCAAAGAGTCCACTTGAAAAATACACGTCGGAAACTCCCTTTCCGGTGACTGAAGTACTCGACGGCGATGACGTACCCCTGGCTGAGTACGCGCCAAATGAGAATGGCGGGCCCATCCACCTGATCAACGTATGCGCCAACCAGACCCGGGATCCTCGAGGCGCGCTTTTCAACCAGGATCGCAAGGGTTTGTTGCTGACAGTCGGCCCCAAAGGTTACATGTCCTTCGTACCGGACCGGTGGTCAAAGGCAACCGAGAAAGGCGCAATGACGCTTGGCGCATGGATGTCGATCTCGGGTGCTGCGGTGGCGCCGGGGCTTGGTGCTTCCACCCGATCCGGGATTTCGGCGATCCTCATGGCAGCAGGAGTTAGGCTTGGATACTGGTGGGACAGTTACGCTGGACTACCCTTAGATGATCTCAAGCGGAAGCGCAGCGGAAAATATGCGGCATTTGTCGACGAGTTTTTCGGCCGGTTCGACGGCACGTCGAACCGCGAATGGTTCTTGACTGACGGTGGTCATTTTGAAAACACTGGCGCGTACACGTTGTTGCGTGAAGGGTGTGAAATCGTGATGGTGGCCGATTGTGGAGCTGACCCGCGCTATGCTTTTGGCGATCTGGAGAACTTGGTCCGCAAGGCGCGCATCGATTTGCAGGCGGAGATCACGTTTCTCAGGCCCAACCGCTCTGGTACGACGCAGGCGCCGTCCCGTTTCGGTTCATTGAACGACATTGCCTCGCCCAACAGTCAGGCTTGCGTTGCGCTGGCCAGAATCAACTACCGCAGGCTCGGAACCAAAGGTTACATGTTTATCGTCAAGCCGAACATGTCCCAAGGATTGTCGGTGGATCTTGTAAACTTCAAGGCCGATAATCCACTATTCCCTCAGGAGCCGACGACGGATCAGTGCTTTAGCGAGGCGCAGTGGGAGAGCTACTTTGAGCTAGGCAAGGCCCTGGGTAGCACGCTTCATCCAGCAGATCTCGAGAACGCTGCCGGACTGGCGGACTTGTTCGTTATAGACGATGGCGCGATTGCTTTGATGGACAGCGAAACGGGTGCAACAAAGCTCAGCTATGCGACGACACGGCTGTCTTCGCGCATCGCATCCACGGGCGTCGTTTCGGCTACTGTGGGTTTCGGGGCGTTGACTACCTTCGGGTTCGGAGTGTTGCAGGCCATGCAGCAGCGGCTTGATGCCGGCAAGGCAGCAGAGCGAATCGACCCGATAGCCTTCAAGGAGTTGACCGACCTCTTTGGGAAGATGACGGTACGGACGGGGTCACAGACCGTGGTGGCGGCTACGGCCAGTTCTGGCACGCAAGTGGGAGAAATGGCCACTGCGTTGCTACGGTTTGGTGACGTGGTTTGCAATGATGACAATGCCTCGGCCTTCCGCAGATCTTCGTTGATGAAAATGATGGTGGTCGATACCAAGGCAGTCTGCAAACAGTATCCTGCACTGCACCCTTCGTGTTCACGTTTGACCGAGGAAATCCTGCTGACTGCGGCATGCTTGCAGAGCGACCCTCGCAAGGCTTGTCGACCGATGTACTGGACTCGCAGCTACAGCACTCCGAGAAACTCGAGCGACGCAGGTGAAATGCCAAATTGCCCGGAAAAGTCGATTCCCGTCCAATTGTTCTCCTATATCACCGATCAGATGTCCACGCATCTCGAACAATCGGGTGTTACTCGGACGGTTAAAGAGACGGGCGAAGCAAATTGGTCTTCCACTGCTCCGGTCGCGCCAGGAGCCCCGATGTCGTCTTTCCGCGAGTGCGATAGGAAGACCATCTTTATCCGAATCTATGGGCCGTCGCTTGGCGAAAAGGTGTTGCAGTACCGCGCGCCATGGAAAAATGTAGGGGCCACGATCTCTTCAGTTGAAGATGTATGGGAGTCCGCGCGTCGTGCAGGAACTCGCTCGCGCATACCGTACGAGATCACTACGGTGCTATACCACAACGAACAGTCGAAGGAATGTGCGTTGGCATTGCAGGGTGCTGCGCAGGCGGAGGGCGCGCCATGGGACGTCAAGCCGCTTTCAGAAAGTTACGCCGGTAATCCGAACGCCATCGAAGTTTGGATCGCGCCGCAGACGAAGACAAACTGAGCACGCCCATGCGGCGCGAATTAGGGGGAGGGAAGTCATGACAGGATCAATTTCCCTTGCGGCATTTGCGAGCGCAGGTAGCCAGGAAGTACTTGAGGAGGTTCAACGTGCTCTAAATTCGTGGGATACGTGGGCCTGGATCTCGAAGACGGGTGCCGTTTTCCTAGGAGTCATCGTTTCGGCGTGCGGAGTACTGATCGCTAGCAAGCAATTGCCGGACAACTGGCATTACGGAGTCTCCGCGTTTGTTGCCGCCTGCGTATTTGCGTACGGTCTACTTCAGCCGTATGAGGAATATAAGCAGTTCCGTCTGGCTCAATACAAACTCCACGGTGCTTACATGGCCTACTTGATTTCGGGGCGTTCAAGTGACGACCTGACGGCGCTCAAAACAGCTTTCGATGAGGCGAGAAATGAGCTAAAGGAGGATTGGGTATCGCCGAGCGTGTCTGCCTCCACGGGTAAGGCGCCGTCGTAGGTCATGCGTTATGATCTTGAACCTCGCCCGCGGCGCGTCTTGACGGGCTTGCTAAGTTCTTCCAGTACGGCCGCAGAGTCATCCCACCCAATACACGCGTCCGTGATGCTCTGGCCATAGGTCAACGAGCTCGGGTCATGCTGGCCCGGCGTGAATTTCTGCGCACCAGCAAGCAGATTGCTTTCAACCATGATCCCAAAGACGGATGCGCTGCCGCTGCTGACTTGCTGAGCCACGTCCTTCGCAACATCGATTTGCTTCTGATGTTGCTTGCTGCTGTTAGCGTGGCTGCAATCAACCATCAGTGAGCTACGAAGCCCGGCCGCCTCCAACTCGCGGCAGGCGGTCGCGACGGAATCCGCATCGTAGTTCGGCGCCTTGCCGCCACGAAGGATAACGTGGCAGTCTGGGTTGCCCTTGGTGTGCACCGTCGCCACCTGGCCGTTCTTATGCACTCCAAGGAAATGGTGCGGACGCGACGCAGCCTGAATCGCATCGATCGCGATCTTGGTATTTCCGTCCGTGCCGTTCTTGAAGCCAATCGGCGCCGAAATACCCGACGCCAATTCCCGGTGGATCTGGCTCTCAGTCGTCCGGGCACCAATAGCACCCCACGAAATCAGATCGCCAATGTACTGAGGCGAAATCACGTCCAAGAACTCGCCAGCCGCTGGCAACCCCAGGCGATTGATATCAAGCAGCAAGCTACGCGCAATCCGCAGACCCTCATCGATGCGGTAGCTCTCATCAAGGTACGGGTCGTTGATCAGCCCCTTCCAACCCACCGTGGTACGCGGCTTCTCGAAGTACACGCGCATCACGATCTCAAGCGAGTCCGCATAGTGCTCCCGCTGCGCCATCAACCGCTTCGCATACTCGAGCGCCGCCTGCGGATCGTGAATCGAGCAAGGCCCCATGATCACCAGCAGCCGGTCATCCTCACCATGCAAAATGCGCGCGATACGCTGACGCGTCTGGGTCACCAGAGTCTCGATAGGCGTACCGCTGATGGGAAAGAAGCGAATCAGATGTTCCGGCGGAGGCAACGGAATGATGTCTTCCACATGAGCGTCATCTGTCACGCTGGTGCGATCGGACGCCGCCAGCCGCCCGTTGGCGATGACGGGCGGAGTGTTTTGTGGGTCATTCATGGTGAAACTCCTGAGGAACTTGGAAATGCGGCAGGTCAAGGATGAGAGTCTAGCTCAGGAGGGTATTCGAAAGATGCTATGAGAGAGTTGACAGGTTCAGACAGTGGTCTTTCACGGGCTCTTCGCGACGGCGTCCCACAGCGGAGACACCCATGACGACTGCACGGTGAACCTCATGAGATTTGGTCCATTAGGTTGCTGTGTTTTGAAACTAGGCGGGAATCGACGAAACTACTGCGGTTTGTTCGGTGCTAGTTAGATAGAAAGTCCAGGAACGGGCTGTTGGTCATAGCCTTTCTCTTAACCGGATTGTGAGTTTCACAGGTTTGTTAGCGTTCCTCTACCGGTCGCAGAGAGGAGCCACGACCGGAAGGAACTCAGCAGGCATATCTCCGCCTAAGGATTAGTCGCAGCCCCCTACCAAACAAGTACAAACAGACCCCAGAGGGGTAGGGATGCAAGTCTCAACACAGCATGCCGGCATCAGCGTGGCCCCATATCCCAGAAAATCTATGTCCGGTTGATGAATGTTTTTGCCCTTCTGCGAGAGTCTATCTGAGGGGGGAAGGCAAATTGGAAGGTTCATAGCCACTCCAAAAGAATAACTATTTATTGAATCGAAAGACGGAACTTCTCTGTCAATCGCAGCCGCCGACCGCACACACACAACCCGCCAATGTGCAAAATTCCACGCAACAAGCAGGAGTAACCATTTGATAATAGTATTGAGCTTCGTAGTAAAAATTGTTGTCCGAATTTTCGAAAAAATAGGTTCTGTCAACAGGTTCTAGAAAGGTTGGAGGCCGCATATTAACTCCTTTGAAATTTTTTGCATAAAAATAGATTAAAAATTAAATCGATAATACTTATGCGAGTCCGGCGCTTGATACATGCCACGTCCGAACAGGTCCTACCATGACGGGCATGACGTCACTAACGTCAACAGTAAATCTAAATGCTCGACTAGCTTTGGTAAGTCTATTTGAAGGGTCAAAAAATATAAGAACAACATCATAACAATCCGACTCCGGCCTACATATTGGACTTCTTTCAACAGTCGGGGTATCTCGCAGGACGAGACCCTCCGCAATGGCTCGGTCAAAGACCTTTGCAACTTGCCATGCTTGAGTCGCGCTGTAATTTAGAGCCCTGTCCGCGCCACTTTGTCCAAGGTTTCTAAGTTCAAAATACACTCTATTTAAAAAATCGATTAAATAATTTTTGTTATCAACGGTTTTAATTTTGTCGGAATTAGAATCTTTCTGTCGTGTTGAGCAGGTGTCAGCTAAGTGTTCGACACTCCAGTCATACATTCCGCGAAGGTCTGGATGCAGGGTGGGTACAACATAGCCATTCAAAAGACGCGTCGTGCCAGAAATTAATCCAGGGATCGAGATAAGATCGATTCGGTTGTCACCATCCCCGAAGAATGTCATGTATGCTTCCCTGAGCCGCCTTGATATTTCTGTCGCGTACGGGCCGGACGTTTTGATGCAATAGATAGGAGTAGTGTCTAATTTAACTACCCACGATAGACCGGCATCAAATTCTGGATTATTGTCTAGAAAACTTTTGATCAATTTTCTATCGTTATGATTTTCGCGTGGGTTGGATTCATCGCGTTGCCACGCGTTTAGATGTTGAAGGAATGAGTCGCGCCGGGCTTCCGTGCCAAAATCAATATCTAATTGGCCAAGGACGTATGCCAACCGGGCGGCATTCCCCTTGCCGCAATTACACGCGGCTTCATCTTGGCACGCCGGAGCTATTTGATTCTTGCCGCTTAGCATTGGCGCGATCTGGGTTTGCGCTTCTTCAGCCATGGGCAATACATTTTCAGAGGTGGTTTTTTCCATGAAATCTCCTCTTGTGGTGGAATTGATGGCGGTTCCTCGAATCCCATTTAAGCCGAGTCTAGATATGACGTTATTAAGATTTAACTTCTTTCCTGGCCATGGTTGGCAGTCTTGGCAATTTTCCCCCGCGCAGCAGTTATCCGCCTCTTCAAATATTATATTTGCGATTTCTAATGGGCGAATTTCTATATTATTTTCTTGTAAAGTTGCCATTAGGCGTGCGACGACTGAAGAAAAAATCGCCGTGGAAAAGCTGGTACCATTTCTTTCAACGACGCCGCCTTTCGCGTTTGGCACTGGAATCTTTGATCCGGGCATCAATATTCCAAATTTGCTGTAATCTTCTCCAAAATTGGATGTTTGTAGTAGCCTTCCGTCTTCATCGGTCGATCCTATTGGAACCACTCCTTTTATGGCTGCCGGTAAGCTCAAACATGAGCATCCATCATTCCCTGCTGCGGCAACGACGAGGATTTTCAAACTTTCACATCGCGATATCTCTCGTTTTAAAATGAGATCAGATAATGCTGAGTTGGTAGGTTGTGCGCCACTGATGTTAATAATATCGGATCCTTTCTCGATCGCGTATCCTATGGCCGCCGACAGCATCATTTGTGATGCGCCTTGAATTCTTCCAAATTCATCATCAGAATAGATAGGAATGGATAGTCCGGTGCACAAATGACTCAATCCGCGATAATAAGTGTCAGGTTGTCCGAATAGAATGCTTGCTATTTGGATCCCATGTTCAGCGGCACCTCCCTCCGACGTCTTGCTTAACTGAAATATATCCTCCTGAGTTAGAAGACTTTCGCTCAAACATGGATCATTCAAGTTCACAGGGCCATCTAGAATCGCCACTTTTATCGAAGGTGCTCCTGGGGAGAGAGAGGAGAGCAGATTCATCTCGACCAAATAGTGTTTCGAGCGCTCTCATAAAATCTATCTTCTCTCTAAAAATTGAATTCTTCGATGTTGGAAAAATTACAACAAATATCAGAAAAGTCAAGATGATTTGTAATCTAAAGATTCAATAGAGTGTCTTGTGTGGTTTCATTTTTTTAACATTTTTATGCCTGTAAGTGATTTTGAAGAGATGAGAAAGTCAAATAGGTGACTCTTCGGTAATTAATCCCTACCAAAGGAGGGGGCTTGAAGGGGCGCCTGTCGGGTACGAACACGTTCATACTTTGTCGTCGTCTCAAGCTAACCGGCCGATGGGGAAACGCTGTTGAGATGAATTGCCCAGGCACTTCTAGCACTATGACGAAGGTTGTCTGACCTGATGAGTCGGCCGATCGTCCTCATCGTCAACATAGCCATTTACATCTGTGATCCCCTCCGACCACTAAACCCAGATCGCACCCCATCTGACATTTCGAGCATCCCACCACTCGAAATGTCACCCAAACTGTATTTTGTACTCCAAATAGACACTTCAATTTGACGTGTCCCGCTGGAACAATCTGCCTCGGCGTTGACACAACTGCATTCAATAAGCAGTTGGCATCCCCTCCAACAGCACAAGAAAAACATCAGGCCTGACAAAGGCGACACAGCCCCTGGCGAGCGGGTTGTGAATCGTCTCGGCCATTCAAAACCGGCGCGCATCAAAGACCGGTTCACGAATCACCACAGAGGGAAACCGAGAGCATGAAGAGAGAGCTGGTAGCAATGGCCCTGGCGGGCCTGGGTTGTCACGCGTATGCGCAGACGTCCGTCACGCTGTATGGCGTGGCCGATGTGGGCGTCGAGTACGTGAATCATCAGAAGGGCGCTGGTAATAGCGTCGTGCGGATGCAGTCCGGCAATATGTCGGGCTCGCGCTGGGGTCTGCGTGGGGCGGAAGATCTCGGTGG
Source organism: Cupriavidus pampae (assembly GCF_914271485.1). GTDB lineage: Bacteria > Pseudomonadota > Gammaproteobacteria > Burkholderiales > Burkholderiaceae > Cupriavidus > Cupriavidus pampae. The sequence continues at coordinate 14,312 of NZ_CAJZAG010000005.1, read as the reverse complement.
CGGTCTGCGCGCGATCTTTGCGCTTGAGAGCGGCTTTAACGTTGACGATGGCAAGAGCGGGCAGAGCGGTCGCCTGTTTGGTCGTCAGGCGTGGGTCGGTCTGGATTCGCAGTACGGCACGCTGACGCTCGGTCGCCACAACACGCCGATGTATGACATTGGCGTGCAATACGACCCGATGGGTATTTCCACGCGCTACTCGATTGGCGTGCAGGACGACACCTTTCAATCGCGCGCGGATAACTCGATTAAATACGTTGGCAAGGTCGGTCCGGTCACTGCCAAGCTGATGTATAGCTTTGGCGCGGACGGTACGTCCGGTGTGAATGGCGAAGTGCCGGGCAATCCGAAAGTGGGTCGTGAATACGGCGCGAGCCTTGCGTACGAGAGCGGTCCGCTTGCTATCGCTGCCGTGTATGACGAGCTGGATGGCAAGACCGTTGCTACCGCGGACGATCGCACGCGCAAGGCTGCGTTGGTCGGCACCTACGTGATTGGTCCGGTGAAGTCGTACCTTGGTTATCGCTACGCGCACTTCCAGATTGCGCCGACGCCGAGCACGTCGTCCAACCTGTATTGGGCTGGCGCTTCGTGGGACATTACGGCTGCCTGGTCGCTGACCGGTGCCGCGTATTACCAGGACTTCCGCAAGTCTGGCGCGGATCCGTGGCTGTTCATCGTGTCGGCGGATTACTCGTTCTCCAAGCGTACCGACGCATATTTGAACGTTGCTTACACGCGCAACAAGGATGGTTCTGACCTCGGCACTGGCGGCTTTGGCAGCACGGTGCCCGGCAAGAATCAGACCGGTGTGCTGCTGGGCATCAGGCATCGTTTCTGATGTCGTGATCGCTTAGGGCTTCCTTAGGCGATCGCAACAAACTTTCCTTGTCCTTTTAAACGCCGTGGCGTCGCGCCCCGGCGTTTTTTTGCGCTTGCATGCGCGATAATGGCTGCTTGTTTATCGTCGGACACGCCATTACTCATGCCTGCTTCCTCTCCCGCGAAGGTCGCCGGTACCGCCGCGTTTTCCAAGTTCATGGTGGTGCTGCAACAGGTTGCCGATGCCGAGGAACCTGTCACGATCGCCGCGCTTGCGCGCGATGGTGGGTTTCCGCGTCCTACGGTGTATCGCATCGTTGCGGCGCTGGTGGCCGAGGGGATGTTGTGCGAGAACCCTCGTGACAACACGTTGTCGTTGGGGCCGCGATTGATGCAGCTTGCGAGTCGTAGCTGGTCGCGGTCGGATTTGCGGGTGGCGGCGGTGGAGGCGCTCAAGACTTTGCGCGATGTCACGGGTGAGACCGTGCATCTGGCTGTGCCTCACGGCAATACGATGATTTATATCGAGAAGCTCGAGAGCCCGAGTGCGGTGCGGATGGCGTCGCGTATTGGGACTTCGGTGTCGATGCATTCGACTGCGGTGGGCAAGGCTTATATGTTTGCGCTCGCGCAGGATGCGCTGGACGAATTGATTCCGCAACTTGCGTTCACGCGTTATATGCCGAACACGATTGGCGATGCGAAGACGTTACGCAAACAGCTGGATGCGTTTCGTGCGCAGGGATGGTCGGTGGATGACGAGGAGAATGAAGCGGGGATTCATTGCTTTGGCGCGCCGATTGTCGATGCACAGGGGCGACCGTTGGCTGCGGTGAGTGTGAGTACGTTGCGCTTTCGGCAGAAAGAAGATCCGGTGGCGGCTTATGTTCGGCCGTTGGTGGAGGCTTGTCGGGAGATTGGGGTGAGGGTGGGGGAGACGCCAGCGTTGGCTGGCGGTCGAGATGTTTGAAGCGTGGGTTGCCCTCACCCCCGGCCCCTCTCCCCGAGGGAGAGGGGAGCAAACAATAGGGATTTAAGTCACCCTCTCCCCCGGCCCCTCTCCCTCAAGGGAGAGGGGAGCAAACCGCTGGTATGCGATGCTTTTGCGCTGGCATTGACCTGCGGCGTCTCCCTCCGGGGAGAAGGGAGCAAAACGTTGGCATGCGCAGCGCTCGCGTCGGAGAATGTCGCGGCCGCACATGCGCGACAGGTCGCGCAACCCCGCACGAAACGTGAGCAGGGCGGTCACGACGCTCAACTCACCATATACCCACCATCCACCGGCAAAATCACGCCTGTGATAAACGCCGCCGCCGGTGCGCACAGAAACGCCACTGCCTGTGCAACATCCTCCGGTTTCCCCCAACGCCCCAGCGCCGTGCGCTGAAGAATCGGCCCCGCACGCACCGGGTCGTCCTGCAACGCCTGCGTAAGCGGCGTTGCAATCCAACCCGGCGCTACCGCATTGACGCGGATGCCATCCGCCGCATACGCAAGCGCCAGCGACTTGGTCAACTGCGCCACGCCGCCCTTGCTCGCCGCATAGCCCGGCACCAGCGAGCCGCCGAAGAAGCTCAGCATCGACGCAGTGTTCACAATCACGCCTTTGCGCGCGGCCAGTAGCGGTCGCGCGGCGGAGCAGATGCGCATGGTGCCGGTAAGGTTCACGTCGAGCACCTGTGCGAACACCTCGATCTCGTGCTCGGCGCCGCGGCGGATGATGCCTGCGCAGTTCACCACGATGTCGAGGCCATCGAAGCCGCCGATCAGCGCGGCGACGTCGGCGTCCTTGCTCACGTCGGCAAGCTGCACATCCACCGCGCCGTCCAGCGAACCGTCGCCGCGATCGATGCCGGTGGCGGTGACGCGCGCGCCAAGGCTCGCGAGCCGGTTGGCCACGCCCGCGCCGATGCCCTGCGTCGCGCCGGTGACCAGCGCGCGCTTGCCTGCGAACAGATTCGACTCAAATGTCATGGATTCAATCCCAACTTGGCGATCAGGGCCTTGAAGTAGGCATCGTCCTTGGCGATCGCATTCTTAAACTCATCCTGATCCGCATACGCGAAACCGAGGTTCTGCTTGTCCATCATCTCGCGCAGCGCGGGCTCTGCCGCGGTTTTGGCCGCAGCGGTGCGCAACACGTTGATGACTTCCGGCGGCGTGCCCTTCGGCGCGCCGATGCCGCGCCACGTGCCAATCGACAGATCGATCTTGCGTTCCTTGAGCGTGGGCACGTTCTCGAAGCCCTTCACGCGCTGATCGGCCATCACGGCGAGCGTCTTGAGCTTGCCGGCGGACACGTACGCATAGACCTCTGCGGGGCTTACCGTCACCGCATCGATATGGCCGCCGAGCAGCGCGAGCACTGCCGGGTTACCGCCCTGGAACGGAATATGGTTGAACTTGGTACTGGTCTTGTCTTCGAGCGCCGCAGCGGCCAGATGCCAGATCGAACCGTTGCCCGCATTGCCGACACGCATACCGCCCGGATTCTTGCGCGCGGCCTCGAGGAACTGTTCCACCGTGGTGTATGGCGAATCGCTGCGCACGGTAATGGCCGACGGGTCCGCGTTCAGGCGCGCGACCGGCGTGAAGTTCTCGTACGTGAGCTTGGTCAGCCCGAGGTGAGGGACGATGGTCAGGTCCGCAGTCAGCAGCGACAGCTTGTAGCCATCGGCCTTGGCGTTGGCCACATCGGCCCAGCCGATCGAGCCGCTGGCGCCGGGCTTGTTCACCACGATCACGCTCTGCGGCAGATGCTTGCGTGACGATTCAGCGAACGCGCGCGCCAGCGCGTCGGTGCCGCCGCCGGCCTGGAACGGCACGACGAGCTCGACGCTGTGGCTCGGATAGGCGCTCTGCGCCTGCACGGTGGGGCCGGCGAGGCACGCGGCGGTCAGCGCAATGCCGCAACCAAGGCGGAACGCGAGGGTTTTCATGAGGCTGGTCTCCTGTGTGATCTTGTTTGGTTGGCCCGTGGTCGGATGCCAGGGTCCCGTTTGCACTGCGGGTCATGCCGGTGATGCTTGTGCTGCATTTGCCAATGGGAATACGAACTCAATACGACCTCAATACGACCTCAATACGTCGCGCGGCCTCCGGAGAGATCGAAGATCGCGCCGGTGTTGAATGAACACGAGGCGGAGCACAACCACAGCACCATCTCTGCCACTTCCTCCGGTTCGCCGAGCCGATGCATCGGGCTCTTGTCGATCATCGTCTGGACGTGGGCCGGGGCCATTTGCTCGAGCAGCCGCGTGCGCACTGCGGCGGGCGCGATGGCATTGACGAGCACGCCGTTCATCGCGAGCTCCTTGCCGAGCGATTTGGTCAATGCAAGCACGCCCGCTTTAGCGGCGCTATAAGCGGAGGCGTTGGGCGTGCCTTCCTTGCCCGCAAGCGATGCGATATTGACGATGCGTCCGCTGCCGGCCTGCCGCATCGCGGGCACTACCGCATGGCATGCGTGGAACACGCCAACGAGGTCGATATCGATGATGCGTTGCCATTCGACGGGATCGTACGCATCGAGCGGCACGGTCGGGCCCGCATAGCCGGCGTTGTTGACGAGGCAGTCGATGCGACCCCAGCGGGAGAGGGCGTCCGCGGTAGCCGCGCGTAGCGTGTCGGGTTGCGTAACGTCGACAGGGCTGAACAGGCCATCGCCGGTGGCATCCAGCGTATTCGGCAGATCCCACACAATCGCCGTCGCGCCATGCGCGCGCAGTCGCGCGACGATCTCCGCGCCGATACCGGAGGCGCCGCCGGTGACCACTGCCACCGTGGCGGAGAAGTCGTATCGCGCGAATGGGCCACTGTGCTGCGCGGGCAGCGTGCCCACGGGTTTCAACGCCGCTGTCATCGAATGAACTGATCGGTGTAGTCCGCTCCAAGGCCAACGGCCTCGAAATGCTTGCGGCACATCTCGATCTTGGTGAACACATCCTCGTAGCCCATGCCCTTGCCATATGGGTCGGTGTAATACATCACGCCGTTCACCTGAAAATACGTGATCATCTCTTCGACATCGGGCGGCACGTAGAGCGTATGCGTCTCGCCCGGTGGCTCGAACACATAGCTGCCTTCCACAGCTTCCCAGTCATGCTCGAGATATTTCCAGCGGCCCTTGAGCACAAAGCCATGCACAGCCTGCGGATGGCGATGCCGACTCAACACACCGGACTTGCGCACGCGCAGCAGATTCATCCAGTAACCCTGGCTCGCATTGAGGCACAACGGCCGAAACCACACGTTCTCGGCCTGCGGCACCCACAGCCGCTCATCAGTCGGAATCGCCTGCGGCACTACGATTTCGGGCAGCGCGTTGGGCGGATTCGGGTACTGGTAGGGCGTCAGCGGTTCAGCGTCAGTCTTCTCAAGCGGCATCGGGGACCATCCTTTTGTCCATATTATGGAACTACAAACTACAATATGGACTTATTTTAGGGGTGGTCAGGGCCGCCTGTGGGATAGGACTTTCCCTATTTGTTGTCCCTAAATGAGGTGTTGCTTGCCCTCTAGGCGGCACGCGAAGATAATTCGTGACGTAGCGGCGTCGCGGTTTAAACGATCCGCTCGGCCCGGAATGCCTGCGACAAAATGCGTCGTGATCGTAAGCGTACTTTGAGTACGTCAGGCCCGGGTACCGCAACCATTCTCAATAGCCTCCCAAACGGGAGGCTATTTTCTTATGGCCATCACGATTTATCTCGACGAAAGCGGTTGTCTCGGTTGGCGGTTGGACGCTCCATAGCAGCGAGGAGGCTCGAGCCGACATTTCACGTTGGCTGCGGCAATCATTCCGGATGGAATGGAGCGCGTGCTGAGCCGGCCCATGCGGGGCCTGTATACCAAGCGTAAACGGCCACTGCAACGCGAGTTGAAGTCGGTAGAGATGTCGGCGGGAGAGCGGATCGGGTTTGCCGAAGGCTTGTCGCGTATCGCAAAAGATCGTCCCGATGTTCACTTCTGTGCCATTACGGTCTGCAAGACGAACGTGAATCCCGCGTTCCGCGCGCACCCAAATGGGCTGTACAACTACATGGCCAAGCTGCTGCTTCTGGACATCATGGGGGACCACGAGACGGTCTGCTTCATCCCCGATGCCAGGTCTCTCAAGACCGAGTTCAAGCATGCCATGCATGACTATCTGCGGACTGAATTGGCAGTTCGTGGCGCTGCCACGCGGTTGCAGACAACGCCATGGGAGAGCAGGGACTGTCTGCCTTTGCAGTTCACCGATGTGCTGGCTGGCATCGTTTGGGCGCATCACGAGTTTGGCAATAGCGAGCCGTACCGAATCTCTCGCGATGTCATCCGTCAACGAACACTGTTCTTCCCTCGGGCTGCAAGTTGTTAGAACCCGTTTGCACCCGCTACGCTATATAGTCACGCATCATTCCCAACTTCTAGTTGCCAAATATGGACAAGGCGCGCGTGTTGACGTTGTTCCTCGGGGTCGTGCGGGCGAAGAGTTTTGCGCAGGCGGCGGTTGAGGCCGGCGTAACGCCGCAGGCGGTGAGCAAAGCGGTGCGGACGCTCGAGGATGAGCTTGGGGTGCGGTTGCTGCATCGGACCACGCGCAAGTTGAGTCTGACGACTGAAGGAGCGCGGTTGTTCGAGTTGGCGGACCCCGGTATGCGGCAGCTCGACGAAGCGTTGGAGCAGGTGCGTAGCAGCCGGCGTGAGGACGATGGCATGTTACGGCTGACCGCGCCGCATTCGGTGGCGGTGCGGGTGCTGGTGCCGTTGATCAGGCAGTTTCGTCAACAGTATCCGGGCATCACGTTCGATGTGGTGGCCAGCGATCTGTTCACCGATCTCGTGGAATCGCGCATTGATGTGGGGTTTCGGGCAGGCACGAGTCCTGGGCAGAACCTCGTTGCGCGCAAGTTATGCGATTTGCCATTGCTGATCTGCGCTTCGCCGGACTACCTCGCCAAGCATGGCACGCCCAAGAACGCCGACGAGTTATTGCGGCACGACTGCACCGGCTTCCGGCGGCCCGTTACGGGCCGAATGATTCCGTGGGAGCTGACTATCGATGGGGATCTGGTCTACCTCGAGGTGCCCGCGGTGGCCACGTTCAACGATGTGGAGACCGAGATCGAGGCCGTGCGCGCTGGGGTTGGCATCGGGCAGTTGTCGGCTTACATGGTGCAGGACGATCTGACTGCCGGCCGGCTCGTCGCGATCTTGCCGCAGTACGACAGCAATAACGTTGGGCTCTATATGTATTACCCGCACCGCACGCACATGCCGGTGCGTGTGCGGCGGTTCATCGATTTTGTCGTGGCGGCTAGTCGCGGCCCGGGAGACCTGTTGCTGGGCCTCGGGGGGACGTCGATCGTTGCGCCGGCGGGGCGCAAACGCCACTGACAACCGACAACCATTGGTTGTCAGTGAATCACCATTCATCGCTCTAGTGTGTTGATGGGGCAGCTCCTACATTGGTTCTCAACGGCGACACGCTTAGGTTTTCAAGCGCAGCCGCACCCAAGTTGAATCTCACCAATCTCAGGAGTTTGATCATGACGTCTCATCTTGCACGCACGCTTATCCTGGCCTCGATGACGCTGACCATCGGCGTCGCGCTGTCTGGCAACGCCTATGCCGGTCAGGACCGCAGCGGTGTCTCCGCGCCCCCGTCGCGGACGCTCGAAGTGTTCGATCATCTTGCACATGCCGAGCGTATCGGTGCGCGCGATGCGTACACCGACGGTGCACGCATCGGTCCGCGTAATGCGTTTGCTGACGGGGCCTAAGGCTGACTATCAAGCGGATTTCAGGGAATCGGCATCCAACGGGTAGGTGCGGAAGCGCTTGCCCGTGGCCGCGTGCACAGCGTTGAGCACGGCCGGCGCCACCACGATGGTGCCGACTTCGCCGGTACCACCGGGGTCAGCCTGGCTCGGCACGAGGTGCACGTCCATCGCCGGCATCTCGTTGATGCGCAGTGCCTGATAGTCATGGAAGTTGCTCTGCATCACGCGACCCTTGTCGATCGTGATGCGTCCATACAGCAACGCCGTCAGCCCATACACCTGCCCACCCTGCATCTGCGTGATCACACCATCCGGATTGATGGGCTGCCCGCAATCTACCGCAGTGACCAATCGCTTGACAGCTAACTGACCATCCTTGCTGACGCTGACTTCCGCCACCGTCGCAATGTAGGCGCCCCATGCATTGGCCACGCATACGCCCATCCCGCTGCCGGCCGGTAGCTTCTTTCCCCAGCCCGCTTTCTCGGCCGCGAGGTTGAGCACGGCAAGTGCGCGTGCATCCTTCCCCAGCATGCCGCGTCTAAACGCGACGGGGTCCTTGCCCGCGGCGTTGGCGAGTTCATCGATAAACCCTTCGGTCACGAACACGTTATGCGTCGGCCCCACACCGCGCCAGTTGCCGGTGCTTAGCCCCTTCGGCGGCTCCGACGGCACGAACTCGACGTGGCGGTTCGGAATGTCGTAAGGCGTCTCGGCAGACTCCACCGCATCGCCATCGATATCCTTGACCCACACCGACGCATAGCGCGTGATCACCGCCGAGCCCGCAAAACGATGACTGAACGCGATCAGCTTGCCGTCTTTGTCGAGCGCGCCCGAGAACTCGTCGCGAAAGAATGGCTTGTAGTAATCGTGCTGGATATCTTCTTCACGGCTCCAGATCACCTTGACCGGCCCCTTGACCTGCGCGCCAATGCGGGCGGCCTGCTCAACCCAATCCGCCTCCAGCTTGCGCCCGAAGCCACCACCGATCAGGAAATTGTTGACGGTCACCTTTTCGACCGGAATGCCGAGGGCCCGCGCCGCGAACTGCTGCGCGCGTGCCGGCGCCTGCGAACCCACCCACACCTCGCAACTGCCATCGTGCACATGGACCGTGCAGTTGAGCGGCTCCATCGTCGTATGCGCGAGTGGCGGCGCAAAATAGACCGCCTCGATGCGCTTGGCCCCGGTGGGTGCCACCTTCGCAACATCGCCATCGTGATGCGCGATCTGGCCCTTGCCCTTGAGCGCCTGTTCCAACTGACTGGCCCACACCGCGTTCGAGAAATTCGCGTTCTCGCCCTCGTCCCACTGGATCGCAAGCGCCGCAAGCCCTTTCTTGGCCGCACCGTTGTGATCGGCCACCACGGCCACGGCGTCATCGAGCTTGACCACCTGCCGCACGCCCTTGATCGCCAACGCCTTGCTGTCATCGACGCTTTTGAGCTTGCCGCCGAATACCGGGCATGCCGCCACCGCGGCGATCTTCATGCCGGGCACGATCGCATCGATACCGAACTTCGCGGTGCCATTGACCTTGCTGGGCGCATCGAGCCGACGGATCGACTTGCCGATGACCTTGTACTCCGCGGGCTTCTTGAGCGTAACGGTCTGTGGCACCGGTAGCTTGGCCGCGTCGTCGGCCAGCGCGCCATAAGCGAGCTTGCGGCCAGTGGGCACATGAATGACCTGGCCATTCTCGGCCTTGCAGGTATCGGGCGAGACATTCCAGCGCTGCGCCGCAGCCTGCACGAGCATGATGCGCGCGGCAGCGCCGGCGGTGCGCATCTGCTGCCATGCGCCACGAATCGACGCTGAGCCGCCAGTCACCTGCAGCTTGAACAGCGGGTGGCCATAGCGTTGTTCATCGGGCGGCGCGGCCACCACGGCGATGGTCTCGGGATGCACCTCGAGTTCCTCGGCTACCAGCATCGGGATCGAGGTGTAAGTGCCCTGGCCCATCTCGGTGTACGGCACGGTCACCGTGACCTTGCCATCGCGCGCGATGGTGACGAACGCATTGGGCGCAAAGCCAGCATGCGACGCTGGCTCCGCGGCGTCGGCCTCGCGCACGAACATCGGCAGATGGGCACCGATCATCAAGCCGCCTCCAACCGCGGCGCTGGCAACGAGGAACAACCGACGTGAGGCGGACGGAGAGGCGGACTGAGAGGCGGACTGAGAGGCGGACTGAGCGGTGGCCTGAGAGGAGGGAGGATTCTTCGTCATGCTGCCACCTTCGCCGGCTTGTTCGCGGGTTTGCCGCCGGCGGCGTCCTTGATCGCTGCCTTGATGCGCGCATACGTGCCGCAGCGGCAGATATTGCCGGACATCGCGGCGTCGATATCGGCGTCGCTCGGACGCGGGTTGGTGGCCAGCAGCGCCGTGGCGGACATCACCTGCCCGGACTGGCAGTAGCCGCACTGCGGCACGTTGTGCGCGATCCATGCGGTCTGGATGCGCTTGCCCGCAGGTGTCTTGCCAATGGCTTCGATCGTCGTGATCTCGGCGGTACCGACGGCCTGCACCGGCGTGATGCACGAGCGGATGGGCTTGCCGTTCTGATGCACGGTGCAGGCACCGCACAGCGCCATGCCACAGCCAAACTTGGTACCGGTCATCAGCAGAACGTCACGGATGACCCAGAGCAGCGGCGTATCGCCATCCACGTCGACAGTCCGACTCGTGCCGTTGATTTTCAGGGTGTAGCTCATGGGAAGGCCTCTTCTTTCAGGAGGGGGAAATCGCGAGCGCATGCTCGATGGCGCCGACCATCGCGGAAGGCAGGAACGGTTTCTCCAGCAGCGCTGCCGCGTGCAGCAATGCGGCTTGCTCGCGGCATGCATCGTCGGCCGCCGCGGTCATAAAGATCACCGGCATGCGGTAGCCGGCGGCCAGCAGCGAGGCGTAGAGCGCAAAGCCGCTCATGAGCGGCAGCTCGATGTCGGCGATCAGGCAGGTGGTGGCGGCGAGTTTGGCGGACTGCAGGAACGCGCGCGGGGTGGCGTAGAGCGCAACGGGCAGGCGCAGCGACCGGATCAGCCCGCCGAGCGCCGTCCGGACTCCGGGATCGTCCTCTACAACGGAGATCAGCGGCACCAGGGTGGACGGGTTCGGCATGGGCGTCAGTGCTCAGCGATGTGCGAACGATGGCATGTGGTCAATGTATGTGCAGGCGCGCGCGCGGGCTTTACCACCACGGTCGGCTCGAACTCATACCAAAGTCGCAGATGACGCGCCGAAGCACAGCTTTTTGTGGCGGGCGCCGCCCAGTCGGCATACATTTTCTGAGTAGTCAGAAGAACATGCGCGGATTCGCCAAAGGTACGAGGGGGTACTGTGACGTTCCATGCCATTCCCACCGGTCCTTCCCAAGTCGAGGAGGAAGGACTCGTGCTTGCCGTTGATGACGACGCCGCCATGCGCAGGGCGCTGGCCAACCTGTTTCGATCGGTCGGACTGCGATACGAGACACTTTCTTCCGCCGAGGAGCTGCTGGCGCTGACACCGCCGGACCTGCCAACCTGTCTGGTGCTGGACGTGCGGCTGCGCGGCATCAGCGGCCTGGAGATCCAGGCGCGGCTGCGGCAGCGGCAGCATCCCATCCCAATCGTGTTTATCTCGGGCTATGCCGACTTTGCGATGGGCGTCGCCGCGATGAAGGGTGGCGCATGCGACTTTATCGCCAAGCCATTTCGTGACCAGGAACTGCTCGATGCGGTGCATCGCGCACTCGACGTCGATCGTATGCGCCGTTTGGCGGAGTTGCGCGTGCGCGCGCTGCGGGCCCGCTTCACGCAACTCACGCCGCGCGAGCAGGAGGTGATGTCGCTGGCTACTGCGGGTTTGCTCAACAAGCAGGTAGCGAGTGCGATCGGCATTACCGAAGCGACGGTCAAGATTCACCGCGGGCAGGTGATGCGCAAGATGCAGGCGGATTCGTTCGCGGAGCTCGTGACGATGGCCGACGCGCTTGCCGTGCGCGGCGCACGGGCGCTACCGGTATGACGACGGGCATCGCGGCCGGCATGACGACGCCCGGGCTGACGCTGGCGCGCACGGGCTCACATGGGGTACTGCTGGTGTGCGCGGTGGTCGCCTTGCTGGTGGTGCTGACAGTCGCGGTGTTTATGCTGGCCACGCGCTTGCGCGAAGGCCGCCGCGAGATCGAGCGGCAACGTGCGGCCTTTGCACGGCTGCAGGACACGCTGACGCATGTCAGTCGGCTGGCCACGCTTGGCGAGATGGCAGCATCAATTGCACACGAGATTCGTCAGCCGCTGGCGGCAATCTCGCTCGACGCGGATGCCTCGCTGCGCTGGCTGTCGCACGACCGGGTGGATCTGAAGGAGGTATCCGACGGGCTCGAACGCATGCGCGACGAGGCGCTGCGCGCGGAGCGTGTGGTGCGTGGCTTGCGCGCGCTGAGCCGGCGCACCGGGCGCGACGTTGCGCCCATGTCGTTGCGCGAGGCGTGGGATGAGACCGTGCCACTGGTGCCGCTTTCGCGGTTGTCGCACGTCGAGCGCATGGACGTGGATATCGCCCCTTCGCTGCCCGACGTACTGGCCGATCGTGTTCAGGTGCAGCAGATCATGCTGAACCTGCTCACCAATGCGCTGCAGGCGGTGGCCGCGGCGATCCCGCCATCGACGTTGGGGGCGAGCTCGCAGCCCGCGCCACGGGTTGGACACCTGCGGGTGCGCGCGTATCAGCCCGATCGCAACGGACCAGTCTGGTTCGAGATCACCGATAACGGCATCGGCATCGATCCGCGGCATTTACCGCGCATCTTCGAGCCATTCTTTACGACAAGCCCCGAGGGTATGGGCATGGGTCTCGCGATTTGCCAGCGCCTTGTGGAGGCACACGGCGGTGCGATGACTATCCGCTCGAGCGAAGGCCGGACTACCGTCGCCTTCTCTTTACCCGCGTTGCCACTCGGCCCTGCGGCCCCGTCCGGGGGCGCGTCCGGTGGCAAGAGCGGGGAGCCACGACAGGCTCAACCTGCGTTGGACTTGGTGCCCGATGCCTTGCGGGCTTCCTGCAGCTGATGCTGCAGTTGCGCCTGCTGAACCTGCTGCTGGTGTGCGTAGGTGCGGGCGCGCTCGATGACGGTCCAGTCAGGGCCGGCAAACGCGGAAACGGAAGAAACCAGGGCGGCAGTGCCGACGAGAGCAAGAAGGACGCGTTTCATTTTCAACTCCAGATGGGTGGGACAAGACCAATGCGTTAAGCGATGGCTTAAGAATGGACGCTGCCTCCCATTGGGTCAAAGACCCATTTCCAATATCCGTCATAGGTTGAACCAATAGTTCGCCAGCGTGCAGGAGGCGAAGATACCGGACCCATTGGATGGAGTTTCCGAGTCGTAACCGGAACTATTCAAATTGCCGGATACGTGACGGATAGATTGATGGCATGCCCCCTAATGGTGCTATTTACCCGCCTGCCATCGAGGTTCGCTGCGAGCTGTTGTCATGGACGTGCCACATTGCGACCGGGTCGCAGATTGGCCGTGTTCTGCTTCCATGCCGAGAACACCCCGTCCAGACAGTCGAGCGTCGTGCACGCGTCGCGCTGCCGCCGGAAGGCCGTCACATCCGCGTCGCTGATCTTCTGCTCGCGCAGCAGACGCTGCTGATCGGCAAAGATCCGGCGATATCCCATCGACAACAATGCGTGATCGCAGATCAGCTGCTCGGCGGCTGAGGCACTGCTGCGTGTGGTGGGGTCGCAGGTGATATCGATGCCCTGACTTTGCGCGTGGGCGAGGGCGGGGGCTGCGATGAGAAGCGAGACAAACAGGGGATGAAGAAGCCGGTGCATCGAGGAGGTTCGGCGGGGCCGAAGCGGGATGATGTGAAACGGTCAACAGTGTAGCGCGGTCGGTGGGGCACACCGCGAACGCCGGTGACAATCCCACTCCGGTAGGGCGGCGGCCGTAACGGTAGGAAGCATCCGATGCAACGTCGAGATGCGGTCGAATTTTCCCTTATCGAAGATTAACGGCGCGCCTTCATCAGACTTGAGGTCGCCGCGGCGCGGGCATCGGCCTGAGCGCGGCGCTGGTGCTTCGTTTCAGCGTGGTGGCAGTCTGCTTGCGTCCCGTTACGGCCGCAACGCTTTAACGCTCGATACGTTCCGAATAAATATTCCAATAGCCGTTCGTATGAAAGTTGCGGCATTTTGACGAATGCCAAAGATGTGTGGATCAGTGCTTTTCGATAAATTTTTCGTTTGCTATCTTGGCGCCGCCATTGCGCGTCGCACAAGAATGAAATACCAAAAGCGGCTCGCGTAGATCAAGAAGAAAGAAGGAGCGGGTCGTTGTATCGAATTTGCGCGCGCGGAGCGCTGGCAGGACTGATGTGGTGCGCCATGGTTACGCCTTGCCTTGCGGCAGGGGTTGTTGCCGACGGCAGCACCTCGACGACGGTCACAACGGGTGCTGGCGGACACATCACGGTGGGCGTCGCTGCAGCAGTGGGCGGCGTGTCCACCAATAACTATCGTGACTTCAACGTCCCGCGTGCGGGTGTCGACCTCGATAACACTGCAGCTCGTGCGCGCACGATTCTGAATCAGGTCACGGGCACCAACCCATCGTTGCTGGAAGGTCCTCTCAGCGTACTGGGGCCGCGCGCGAACGTGGTGATCGCCAACCCGAACGGCATCAGCGTTGACGGCATGGTCGTCCGCAACGTCGGGAATCTTGCGCTG
>NZ_CAJZAG010000004.1 GCF_914271485.1 Cupriavidus pampae | reverse complement strand
GCGCCGACGTGCCCGACTTCTCGGACCTCAACCAGACCATCGGCACCACCAACCGCTTCGTGCCCCTCGCGCAGCAGCGCGGCTGGACCGTCGAGGCTGGCTCGCGCGGACAGACCGATCGCTACAGCTGGGACGTGACGGTGTACCGCTCGCTGGTGCGTGACCAATTGCTGCAGTACACGGTAAGCCCCGACGTGCCGGCGTCGACGTTCAACGCGAACCGGACCGTGCTGCAGGGGGTGGAGTTGGGGGCCAGCGCCGATGTGTGGCACGACATCGTGGGCAAGGGAGACAAGTTCACGGTGTCGCAGCTGTGGAACTTCAGCGACTTCCGCTTCGATAACGATCCGGTCTACGGCAACAACCGCATCGCCGGTGTACCGCGGCACGTGCTGCGCACCACGCTGGCGTACAGCCGGCATCAGCGGCTGCGCGTGGCGGGCACGATCGACTGGGTGCCCACCGGCGCGTACGTAGACTATGCGAACACACAGAAGGTGCCGGCATACGTGCTGTTCGGCGTGCAGGCGAGCTACGAACTGGAAGGCCGCGCGCGCGGCGTGACGTTGTTCCTCGACGCCCGCAACCTGTCCAACCGCCGCTACATCAGCGACGTGAGCACGGTCGCGGACCTGCGCACAGCCACCAACACGGCGCTGTACTACCCGGGCAACGGCCGCGCGGTGTACGCAGGCGTGAAGTACAAGTTCTGATCAGTTCACCCGCTGCACCGCCGGCGGCATCCAGTCGCCATCGAGCAGCGCCTGATCGGGCCAGTAAGCGCGCAGCATCAGGTTGAAGGCATCGGGGGGCGCCGGCAGCCAGTTGGCCTGCTGCGCGGCATTGGCCGGGCGGTCGTACTGAATGTAGATATCGAGCGAGCCGTCGCGGTTATATCGCAGCCGATCGCGGCTGCCGATCGAATACCGGTTGATCGGATTGCTGACGAATACCTGCTGGCTGTTATATAGCGACAGCGACCAGAACGCCTTCACCGGCGGCAGCTGGCTCTTGTCGAAATGCAGTACGTAACGGCTGCCACCATCGAACGGCCGGCCCGTCGCATCGGCGCGCGCGGTCGGATACACCGCGTCCTCGGGCAGGTTCACGTCCGGCCCCATCATCGCCACGGTGGCACGCTCCGCGTAGTTGGTGCCATAGCTGCCACCTTCGCGCGACACCCGCCAACCCGTGTCGCCAGCCTCGGCCTTCTTGACCTGTGCCACGATGCTGGCCAGCGCGGCCGTCGCGCCTTCCTGCACCGCGCGCGCGGTGGACGGCTCCAGCACGGTTGTCTTGAACGGCTCGCCCTCGATCAGGCCCATGCGCTTCATCTTCTCGACCATCGGCGCATCGGCCGCGGCAGGCGGATTCGCCGGCAGCAACGCGGCCAGGCGGCTGAAGAATGCCTGCGCATCCATGGCATCGACCTGCTCGACCGGCGTCGTCTCGGTGTCGATCAGGCCAGCCCGTGGCGCGACGGGTGCCGGCGCCACGCGCCCACCCTTCTGCCAGATCGACAGCGGCACCAGACGGTACTGGTCCTGCAGACGATGCACGGTGGGTAGATCCTGCTTGCTGTTGACCTGCGTGCGGCCGACGATCCAGACCAACGCCGTCGGCGAACGAATTTCCTTCACACCCTTGGGCAGCGTGCCGTTCCAATCGGGTCCGACAATCGCGAACGCGCCCCGGCGCGTGCCGGTCGTGCGCTTGCCTGGCGATGCGATGACATCGGTCCATGCATCGAGCATCGGCATCAGATAGAAGCGACCCGAGGTGTCCGGTAACGACAGCACGATCGGTTCGCGCGACAGATCGAGCCACGCGGTGGAATAAAGCGTGTCCGCATTGGCGGGAACCACGTCGGAGAATGCACCGTCGAAGAACGAGCGGCGATGACTGAAGGTGTTGATCGGCGTCTTCGCCGTCATGAGCTCACGCGTCACGTCCATCAGCACGAGCGGATAGCCAAACGTGAAGACCTCCGCGGACAGCGACTTCATGGCCTGGTCGGAGGGAGGCTGCGCCATGACCGGCTCGACCGGCACGGGTTCGGGCGTGGTCGAGCATGCGGATATTAAAACGGCGGCGGCGGCAGCGGTGGCAAGCGTGAGCAAGCTCGCCCGTTGGCGTATCGAAGGATTCATGACCCCGGTTCCCTTAGCTCTGGCAGCCTTTCCGGGGACATCGGGAATCGCATCGGGTGCGTGGACCGTGTCGCCTCGCAGGCGCATCTCTGTTCCCGACGAATGATGTCTCCCCGGTCAGGTCACTGTCAATTACCCGAACGGTTGATTTATGGGGAAACGTACAGAACTCGGAGACGACCACAAAAACAAATGCCCGGAGCAAGCCCCGGGCATTTGTTTTGCATCTACTACATATATTGGTGGTGCGGCTGGCAGGATTCGAACCCACGACCCCTTGGTTCGTAGCCAAGTACTCTATCCAACTGAGCTACAGCCGCACGCGAGGCCGCAATTGTATCGTAGTTTCGACTTTGCGCAACCCCCTTCTTCGCAAATATCTCCACAACGCCCGGCACCCCTTCACCATCGGTATCGCGCGCCGATCGTTCCACTCGGATTGCTACCCGCCTTCACCTTGAACCACACCCTCAGGCCCGTCCGCGAATTGCTATGCGCGCCGATATTGAACGAGAACAAGCCGCGCAACATATCGGTATCGATGCGCGTGCCGTTGATATTGATGATCTTCGAACGATTGTCCTGCCACCAGTCCGCCTGGACGAATGGATACACGCCCGACAGCCGCGTTGGTGTGGATCCATAGAGCCGCACGGCAAGGCCTGTCGCGCTGACCTCCGACGTGGGATCCATGAATGTGGGCAAGGCCGGATTCGGCGAGCGGTAGGCCACCTCGAGGCGCGGCTGGATCGTGATGCCGCCCATGCGCGGCAGCTCGGCGTCGAGCGCCAGTGCCAGCGCGCGCACGCGGCTGTCGCCAAACCCAGTGGCAGTGGTCACATCGTCGAGGTGCAGGGACATCTCGCGCGGGGTGTCATCGATGGCGCGCCGGGGCACTGGTTCGTACTCGACGTCCACGTTGCGGCTCGACAATGGCGGCGGCCCGAACGACGCCACCGTCATGACTTCTTCCATCGCCTCGCCGCCCGCATCGGTCGTTGCCTCGGCAAATAATACGTCCGCATACTCGGCGCGCGACAACGCGCTCAACATCAGCGCCATCAGACAACAACCATGCAGAAAATACCGGAGGCGAACCTCGGCGCTTCTTTCTCTCGCATGCGGCAGCACGGTCATGATCACCACCTTCGCCGGACGTTATCGTGCCCGATCAACTTGAGCATAGGGCAGCCCAAATCCGATGGTTAGCCACTAATGTGGGGTGCCGCGCGAGGGAAAGTCTTGATGGAAAAATACGAAACCTACAGACGCAAAAAAGCCCGCATCGCTGCGGGCTTTTTTACTCGAATCGTGGTGCCCAGAAGAGGACTCGAACCTCCACAGTGTTGCCACCGCTAGGACCTGAACCTAGTGCGTCTACCAATTCCGCCATCTGGGCTTCGTTTCGCTTACTCAACAACTGCGTTGTTTTGTCTGCGATGCGAAGAACGCAATTATGCTGA
The DNA here is from genome assembly GCF_914271485.1 of Cupriavidus pampae. Lineage (GTDB taxonomy): Bacteria > Pseudomonadota > Gammaproteobacteria > Burkholderiales > Burkholderiaceae > Cupriavidus > Cupriavidus pampae. The sequence goes on along the minus strand of NZ_CAJZAG010000004.1, from coordinate 497,058 downwards.
CCGAGCAGCTACCTGTCAACACCTGCCGGCAAAAAATCTTCAATCGCGCCGCAGCCGAAAGTCGACCGAGGCCGCGCGCCCCGGCAGATCCAGCGTCGCGGTAGCGGCCGGCGTACGCGCAACGATCTTGCCGCCGCGCATCACCAGCAGACGCGTCGCACGCAAGCGAATCGCCTCCACCGGATCGCTCGCCTGCAGCAGCACGAGGTCCGCGCGGCAACCGGGCGCAATACCGTAGCCTTCGAGCCCCAGGATGCGCGCCGGCGTTTCAGTGACCGCGGCAAAGCATGCGCGCATCGCGTCCTGCCCCGTCATCTGCCCCACGTGCAGGCCCATATGCGCGACCTCGAGCATGTCGCCAGTGCCGAGGCTGTACCACGGGTCCATCACGCAGTCGTGCCCGAACGCCACCGGCACACCCGCCGCCAGCAACTCCGGCACGCGCGTCATGCCGCGCCGCTTCGGATAGGTATCGTGACGGCCCTGCAGCGTGATATTGATCAGCGGATTGGCGATCGCCGCCACGCCGGCCTCGCGCATCAGCGGCAGCAGCTTGGACACGTAGTAGTTGTCCATCGAATGCATCGACGTCAGGTGCGAGCCCGTGACCCGCCCCTGCAGCCCGAGCCGTACCGTCTCGCTTGCGAGCGTCTCGATATGGCGCGACATCGGATCGTCGCTCTCGTCGCAGTGCATGTCCACGCGCAGGCCGCGCGCGGCTGCTTCTTCGCACAGCAGCGCCACCGAAGCGGCGCCATCGGCCATGGTGCGCTCGAAATGCGGAATGCCGCCGACCACATCGACGCCCATATCGAGCGCGCGCCGAAGGTTGTCGAGCGCGCCCGGCGCGCGCAGCACGCCGTCCTGCGGAAACGCGACCAGTTGCAGGTCGAGATACGGCTTCACGCGCTCGCGCACGTGCAGCAGCGCTTCCACAGCCAGCAGCCGCGGATCGCAGATATCGACGTGCGAGCGAATCGCCAGCAGGCCCTTGGCCACCGCCCAATCGCAGTAAGCCAGCGCGCGCTCCACCAGCGCCTCCTGCGTGAGCAGCGGCTTGAGCTCGCCCCAGAGCGCAATGCCCTCGAGCAGCGTGCCGGACTGGTTCACGCGCGGCAGGCCGAACGAGAGCGTGGAGTCCATGTGGAAATGCGCATCGACAAACGGCGGCGTAACCAGTTGGCCCGCCGCATCGATCTCCGCGGCGGCCTCCGCGGCCAGGCGCGGCGCCACGGCGGCGATGCGGCCGCCCTCGATGGCGATGTCGACGTCCTTGCGGCCGTCGGGCAGCGTGCAATGACGCAGGATCAGGTCGAACATGATGTGAGGTAGTTATCGAATACAGAATTGATGGTCAGCGCTCGCCCTTGCGATACGGCTTCATGAGCGCCTGCGGGTAAGCCGCGCGGCGCGCCACGAGCACCAATGCAAGGATCGATAGTACATATGGCAACATCAGGTAGACCTGATACGGCAGCGCGGGGAGCCCCGGCAGGCTCGCGCCGCCCTGCTGCAGACGCAGTTGCAGCGCGTCAAACGCGGCGAACAGCACCGCGCCTAGCAGCGCCCGGCCCGGTCGCCATGAGGCGAACACCACGAGCGCCACGCAGATCCAGCCGCGCCCGTTGACCATGTTGAAGAAGAAGGCGTTGAACGCCGAGGTGGTCAGGAACGCGCCGCCCACAGCCATCAGCGCGGAGCCGGCCATCACGGCACCGATACGCACGGCGGCAACACGAATGCCCTGCCCCTCGGCGGCCGCGGGATTTTCCCCGACCATGCGGATGGCCAGGCCCAGCGGCGTGCGGTAAAGCAACCACGCGAGCACCGGCGCGAGTAGCAGCGCCACCAGCGTCAATGCCGTTTCCGCGCCGAGAACCGGCCCGATCAGCGGCACATCGGCCAGCCACACCATCGGCGCGAACGGCGTGATGGTCGGCGGCGTAGACACGGAAGCAAAGCCGAGGCGGTACGCGTAATAAGAGAGACTCGTGGCAAGCATCGTCACACCGAGCCCCGCCACGTGCTGCGACAACGCCAGCGAGACCGTCAGCACGCCATGCAGCAGGCCGAACATCAACCCCACGCCGGCGGCCACCGCCACGCCACCCCAGAGCGGCGCGCCGTGGTAGACCGCGAGCCAGCCCGTGAACGCGCCGGCCACCATGATGCCCTCGATGCCGAGGTTCAAGACCCCCGCGCGCTCGCACAGCAGCACGCCCAGCGTGCCGAAGATCAGCGGCGTGCCCACCCGCAAGACGGCCACCCAGAACGGCGCGCTGGAAATAATATCGAGCAGTTCCATCAGCCGGCCCTCCCGCCGCGATCGAAACGAATGCGGTCGAATCGAACACGGTACCGCGCTAGCATCGTCGCCACCAGCATCGAGATCAGCGCCACCGCGACGATCACGTCGGCGATCGTGTTGGGCACGTTCACCGCGCGGCTCATGCCGTCGGCGCCCACCAGCACGCCCGCCACGAAGATCGAGGCGGCCACCACGCCCAGTGGATGCAGACCGGCAAGCATCGCGATAACCACCCCCGCATAGCCGTAGCCCGGCGAGATGTCGAGCGTCAGGTAACCAGTGCGCCCAGCCACCTCGACCACGCCGGCCAACCCCGCGAGCGCGCCCGACAGCAGCGCGGCCAGCACGGTCACGCGCGCCACGGGCATGCCCGCGAACGCGGCCGCGCGCGCATTGGCACCCACCGCGCGCATCTGCAGGCCGAACACCGTAAAGCGATTGATCGCCCAGACCAGCACGGCGAGCACCATCGCGCCAATCAGCCCGCTATGCACGCGCGAACGCTCCATCAGGCGCGCGAGCTCGAGCTCCGGCACGAGCGCGACCGATTGTGGCCAGCCCATCGCGAGCGGGTCTTTCATCGGACCGTCGAGCATCATCGACACCAGCAGCAGCACGATGAAGTTGAGCAGCAGTGTCGTCACCACCTCGTCCACACCCAGCCGCAGCTTGAGCAGCGCCGGCACCAGCAGCAACAGCGCGCCGGCGATCATGCCGGCCACCACCATCGCCGCGAACAGCACCCACATCTGTGCGGCCTCCGGCAGCGATGTCACCCATGCGGGCATGCCACCATCGACCTGACCGCCCACTGCCACCGCAGCCAGCGCGCCAAGATAGAGCTGCCCTTCGGCGCCGATATTGAATAGCCGCGTGCGGAATGCCACCGCTACCGCCAACCCGGTCAACATCAGAGGCGTGGCGCGCGTAAGTGTTTCCGACCAGGCGAAGCGCGAGCCGAAACCACCCTCCAGCAACAGCAGATACGCGCGCCCCACCGGCGCGCCGGCCCACGCCACCAGCAGTGCGCAGACGGCCAGCGTCACCACGATCGCGCCGAACGGCGCGCCGAACAGCGCCAGCCGCGAAACGGAAGTCCTTGCCTCAAGCCGCATCGATGGCCTCCATGCGGTCGTTGTCGTGAATAGCGTCGTGACCTTCGCCGGCCATCGCCAGTCCAAGCGAGGCGAGTGTCCAACTCTCGGTCGGCCGGGCGTCGGTCAGGTGGCCGCTGTGGATCACCGCGACGCGATCGGCCAACGCGCGCAATTCGTCGAGGTCTTCCGAGATCAGCAGCACGGCCGCGCCCCGGGCCGCGGCTTCCAGCAACTGGCGCCGCACATAGGCCACCGCGCCGATGTCGAGCCCCCAGGTGGGCTGGCTCGCCACTACCAGTCGCGGTGCCTGTTCGCCACGCACCGAGAGCGCGCGGCCGAGAATCAGTTTTTGCATATTGCCGCCCGACAGGTTGCGCGCGGCCACTTCGGCCCCGCCACCCCGTACGTCGAAGCGCTGGATCAAATCACGCGTGAAGGCGCGTGCGGCGCCGCGTCGAATCACCCCGCCGCGCACAAAGACGCGGTTGCCGAGCTGTTCGGTAATCGCGTTCTCCCACAGTGTGAGATCGCCGACCGTACCCTGCGCGTGGCGATCTTCCGGAATGCGCGCCACGCCGGCGGCAATCCATTTCTGCGGCACTGCCGCGAGCGGTTGACCGCCAAGGGTCACACTGCCGCGCGACGGTGCGGCGATGCCGCTCATGAGTTCAGCCAGCGCTACCTGTCCGTTGCCGGACACGCCTGCGATACCGACGATCTCGCCCGCATACAGCGTCAGCGAGACATCGGCGAGCGGGCCATGGTCATCGTTCGCCGCCACGCTGACGTGATCGAGCATGGCGACGACCTCGCCCCTGGCGCGGCTCTCGTCGCGAACCGGCATCTCGACGCGACGTCCTACCATGCGCTCGGCCAGTTCGGCCTTGTTGGTCTCGCTTGTCGCGCCCGTCGACACCAGCTTGCCGCCGCGCAGCACCGCCACGCGGTGCGAGACGCGCATCACCTCGTCGAGCTTGTGGCTGATGAACACGACCGACAAGCCCTCCGCGATCAGTTGCGCCAGCGTGCCGAACAGGCTGTCCACTTCCTGCGGCGTCAGCACGGCCGTCGGTTCGTCGAGGATCAGCACGCGCGCGCCGCGATACAGCGCCTTGATGATTTCCACGCGCTGACGCTCGCCCACCGACAACGCACCCACGCGCGCCTGCGGATCCACAGCCAGGCCGAAACGCGTGGCGATCTCCTGCACCCGAGCGCGCGCGGCGCCGCGCTGCTGGCGCCAGCGCCACAGCGATTCGGTGCCGATCAGGATATTGTCGAGCACCGACAGGTTGTCGGCCAGCGTGAAGTGCTGATGGACCATACCGATACCGGCGGCCAGCGCGGCACGCGGCTGGCCCGGCGGCAACGGCGCGCCATCGATCTCGACGGTGCCCGCGTCGGCCACGTAATGGCCGAACAGGATATTGACGAGCGTGCTCTTGCCGGCGCCATTCTCGCCAAGCAACGCGAGTACCTCGCCGCGATGCAGTTCGAGCGAGATATCGTCATTGGCGACGAGACTGCCGAAGCGTTTGGTAATACCGGTCAGACGCAGCACCGGCGGTGGGGAATTCGACATCGTTCGCTGGAGAAATGGAAACACCCCGCTCAAAGGGCGGGGAAACACAACCGGCCCGCAGTATGCCTGCGTTTTGCCCGGCTCTCCTCGGGGAGTGCCTTGCATACCAGCGGTTTGCTCCCCTCTCCCTCAGGGAGAGGGGTCGGGGGAGAGGGTGAAAGCAAATTTACCTATTGTTTGCTCCCCTCTCCCCCGGGGAGAGGGGCCGGGGGTGAGGGCTCAACCCCTCAGTTCGTCGACTTCGGCTCCGTCTCCACGACCTTGACCGTGAACTTGCCGTCAAGAATCGCACGCTCCTTCGCCCGCACCTTGGCCATCAGGTCCGCCGGCACCTTGCTCTCGAACGTGCCCAGCGGCGCGAGTTCAGCGCCCTTGTACTTCATCAGCGAATACTGGCCGTAGTCTTCGTTCTTGAACTGACCGGCCTTGACCTTGGCCAGCGCCGCGGCCACCGTCGGCTCCATGTTCCACAACGCCGAGGCCACCACCGTATTCGGATACTGCGGCTGCGTGTTGATCACGTTGCCAATCGCCAGCTTGCCACGCTCCTTGGCCGCGTCGGACACCCCAAACCGCTCCGCATACAGCACGTCGGCACCCTTGTCGATCATCGCGAACGCCGCTTCCTTGGCCTTGGGCGGATCGAACCACGAGCCGATAAAGCTCACCGTGAACTTGACCTTCGGGTTGACTTCGCGCGCGCCTTCCATGAACGCGTGCATCAGGCGATTGACCTCGGGAATCGCATAACCGCCGACCATGCCGATATGGTTGGTCTTGGTCATGCCGCCCGCGATCATGCCGGTCAGATACGACGGTTCCTGAATATAGTTGTCGAACACCGAGAAGTTCGGCGCCTGCGGCTTGCCCGACGAGCCCATCAGGAACGCGGTCTTCGGATAATCCTTGGCCACCTTGCGCGCGGCCGATTCCACCGCGAACGATTCGCCGAGAATCAGCGCGGAGCCCTGTTCCGCATACTGGCGCACCACGCGCTCGTAGTCGGCGTTCGACACGCTTTCCGAAAACACATAATCGATCTCGCCACGCGCCTTGGCCTCGTTGAGCGCCTTGTGGATACGCGACACCCACTGCTGCTCCACGGGTACCGTGTACACCGCCGCGACCTTGATCTTCGCCTGCGCATGCGCAACCGGCGCGGTGCCCATGGCCACCGCCGCCGTGCCCGCCATGGCCAGCGCGATCCACAGACGACGCTGGCGATACACGGTTTCTGCCCGTTCAGTCTTCATGACTTGTTTCCCCTTTTTTGATTTGACTGCGTTGATAACTTGTTATGAGTCGCTTTGGTTGACCGTGATCAGCCCGCAACCGCGCAGCAGCAGCGCGACCAGATGCTCGGTGGCCTCGTCGAACGCGCGCGCATCGAGTTCCGCCACGCCCAGCACCGCGCAGACCTGCGCCTCGAAATCGGCATAGGTCTGCGTGGCGGCCCAGATCGTGAAGAACAGATGATGCGGATCGACGGCGGCCATCTGCCCGCTGGCAATCCACTGCCGAATCACCACCGCCTTGCGCGCGACCAGCTCGCGCAACGCCTCCCGCAACACGCCACCAATCTCCGGCGCACCGTGCAGCAACTCGTTGGCGAACACGCGCGACGCGTCGGGATGGCTCTCCGACAACCGCATCTTGGCGCGAATGTACTGCTCCAGCGCCGTGCGCGGGGCATGATCGGCGCTGATGATATCCGTCTCCGACAGCCACAGCTGCAATGTATGCGCGAGCACCGCACGATAGAGCGCCTGCTTGGTGCGAAAGTAGTAGTGAAGGTTGGACTTGGGCACGCCCGCGCGCAGCGCGATCTCGGCCATGGTCGCGCCCGCGAACCCCGCGCGCGCAAACACGTGTTCCGCCGCGCGCATGATCAGCGCCTGATTTTCCTGGCGGATGCGACCGCCAGGTTCGCGTGCCACGTCCGCCGCCAGTGCCGATGCGGACGTCATGCCCATCGAGGTGCTCATTTGGTGCCGTAGAGCCGATCCCCGGCATCGCCGAGTCCTGGCACGATATAGCCGTGCTCGTTGAGCGTCTCGTCGATCGCGGCCGTGACGATCAGCACATCCGGATGCGCGGCCTGCAGCGCGCGCAGGCCCTGGCGCGAAGCGATCAGGCACACGTACTTGAGCGCGGTGACGCCACGCTCCTTGAGCCGGTTGAGCGCGGCGATGGCCGAGTTGCCGGTCGCCAGCATCGGATCGACCACGATCACCAGCCGCTCCTCGATATCCTCGGGCATCTTGAAGTAATACTCGATCGGCTCGAGCGTCTCCGGATCGCGATAGAGCCCGATATGGCCGACGCGCGCGGCGGGCAGCAATTCGAGCATGCCGTCCAGAAAGCCGTTGCCCGCGCGCAGGATCGACACCAGGCATAGCTTCTTGCCCGACAGCACCGGCGACTCCATGGGCGCGACCGGTGTGCGGATGGATACCGTCTCCATCGCCAGATCGCGCGTGGCCTCGTAGGTCAGCAGCTGGCTGATCTCGCGCACGAGCCGGCGAAAGTTGTCGGTGGTGGTGTCTTCGCTGCGGACCAGCGTGACCTTGTGTTGCACGAGCGGATGATTGACGACCAGCACCGACGGCGACAACGCGCTCGCGGTCGTTTCGGCGAAAGCTTCCACTGCCGTGGGCACGGCGGACAGGTCGGTCATGGTGTGTGCTCCTCAGTCGCTCGGTTGGATCAATCGAATCGGTCTATGTGTGGTCAAATCGCGCGGTCGAATCGTTCAGAACACGGTGCCGTCGCTCTGGATCGCGAACGGCGGCGGGCCGCCCTCGCGCCGCTGCGCGGCGATGCGCCGCCCCGCGGCCCAGGTGCCGCCCTCGAGCACGCGCGCGAGCGGAAATGCCGCCTCGCTCAAACCCAGCGCCTGCCGCACGCCATCGGCTACGAGGTCCAGCCCCGTTACCGTCAGCGCGCGCCATTCCACGATCACGGGCTCATCGACGGTATGCACACCCGCCGCAAAGGCGGGATCGCGCGGCTTCATCAGCTCGAAATCGAACAGCAGTCCGCCATTGCGGTACTCGGGCAGACCCGTCAGCGCATCGAGGCCGGTCACCTGCAGGCCACCATCCTCGAGCGGCTCGATCAGCGAATACGTGAGCCACTGCGTCAGCTTGTGCAAGGGCACCAGTCCGCCCGGCGCCGCCTGGTGGTGCCAGCAGTCGCCCAGCGAGATGCCTTCCATGACGATGCGGCCCGGCCATACGGGACCGAGCGCGATCAACAGCGTCCGCAGCACGAAGCTCGCTTCCACGCGCCCGTCCTGCGCATGCGCGGCGATGTAGTCGAACAGATTGCCGAGCCGCGCGGGCGTGCCGAACACCGCGGGGGTGGCCTGCACCACCTCGCCCAGCCGGCGCAACAACCCCGCGCGCCCTTCCAGACCGACGATCGGATTGTGTTGCGCCACCTGGAACGCATTGGCGATGGAGGACGCATCGATGCGCATCAGCCGTTCGCCATCGGCGCGCAGCGGATCGCCATGCTCGGCCGAAAAACCACCGCGCGCGAACAGGTCGAAGCTCGCCACACCAAGCCCTTCGGAGCGCGTCAGGTTGATATTGCTGGCGGGATCGCGGTAGCGCCAGTCGGGGCCGGCTCCGGCATCGAGCAGCACGCTGGGAATCACGAGGTCGATGCCGATACGCGCACGCTCGGCGCAATGATCGGCGCCCGACAGCCCGGCGCGCTCGCACAGGATCTGCCAACGATCGACCTTCTCGCCCGGCGCGCCCGCTTCGAAATGCCGCCAGCGGCTGTGGTACGGCACCTGCAGGTCGGGATACCGGCGACGGATCGTGGTGGCAACGTAGTCCGCGACCGCATGAACCCGGTCCGGATGCCACGTGAACAGCGACGAGTCGCCCGCCGCCACGTACTCGGTTACCGTTGCGCAATGCGTGCGCACGGCTTCCGCGGTCAGCAACGGGCTGGCCGGATGATCGCTGCGCACAGGGCTGTGCCAGCCGCTGCCCATTCCGTCTGGATATTCGTTCATTCCTTCAACCCCCTGCCCTTTGCCAGAGCGAGTTCGTCGGCATCGGGCGGCGTGTAATGCGTGAAATAGCCGGCGGCCACCTTCGCGTCGATTTCCACGCGCGCATCGGCCGGAATCAATGTCTCGGGAATCGCGACCTGCTCGACCACATCGATCCCCTGTGCGATCAACGCATCGTGTTTCATATTGCTCATCGACGCCCAGCGATCGATCCGCCGGATACCTAGCCAATGGAACACATCGGGCATCAACTCCTGGAAGCGCATGTCCTGCACGCCCGCCACGCATTCGGTCCGCGCGAAGTAGGTCTCCGCGCGATCGCCACCCACCTGACGCTTGCGGGCGTTGTAGACCAGGAACTTGGTCACCTCGCCCAGCGCGCGCCCCTCCTTTCGGTTATAGACCACCAGACCGACTCCGCCCTGCTGCGCCATCTCGATACAGACTTCGATGCCATGGGCGAGGTAGGGTCTGCACGTACAGATATCGGAGCCAAAGACATCGGAGCCATTGCATTCGTCGTGCACGCGGCATGCCACGCGTGTGTCGTCCTGCCCCAGCTTGGCGATATCGCCGAAGAAATACAGCGTCATGCCGCCGATCGGTGGCAGAAACACCTTCAGATCGGCGCGTGTCACGAGTTCGGGGAACATGCCACCGGTCTGCTCGAACAGGCTGCGCCGCAGCATGCTTTCCTTGATGTGGAAACGCTCGGCGATGCCGGGCAGATACCACACCGGATCCACCGCGGCCTTGGTCACGCGCACGTCGCCGTTGGCGAACAGGATCTCGCCGTCGGGCGTAAGACGTCCCGCCGCGATCGCCGCGGTGAGCTCGGGCATGTTGATATGGGCACGCGTCACGGCAATGGTCGGCCGGATGTCGACACCCGCCGCGATGCGATCCTCGAAGGCGGTGGATACCAGATGCCCCCAGGGGTCGAGCGACACGATCTTGCCGGGATCGCCCCATTGCGGATGCGGGCCGATCGCCTCGGCCGGCGCGGTATCAGTGAGGTCGGGACGATGAGCGCGCTGCAGGTTGCCGGCGGCGACCGCCAGCGCGCGATAGATGGCATAGGCGCCCGCATGGGTGCCAATCACATTGCGCTGCGCGGGATCGGTGACGCTCGCGATCACCGGGCCTCGCTCGACTGCGGTCGGCGCGCCCCAGTGGATCGCTTCCGCCGGCTTGTCACGCCGCGCGTGCGAGGTCAGAACGATGTGATCGGACATGGCAGCCTCACTGGAATCCTGACCAAATGGTCAGGTTTACGATTCCATAGTAGGCAACCTTCATGCCATCGACCAATCAGGATTTGCCGGGTGTGCGCGGCAGGCAACGGTGTCGCGTGCACCGTGCGCGCGCACTCCCGCGTGCGACGGTGCGCGCGCGCGCACCACAACGACGCAGCCGCCCCCGCTCAGCGCTTCGTGGAGCGGGAATGCGCGGACGGCGCCGGGGCCCGTACCGGTGCCGGCGATGTTGCCGGCATGTCGCGCGCCCACAGATTCTTCCACTGGCCGGCCAGCAGACCCATCAGGTCGCGGCTCTCCACGTGGCGATAGAACAGCGCGCCGGCCGCGTTGCTGGCACCCCACGCGCACAGCATGCCGAGCGCGTTGAGCATCGGCTGTCCCGGCGCCAAGTGATGCACCAACGCGTTCACGACCAGGCAAACCGGAAAGTGCACGAGGAAGACGGAGTAGGAGATCTTGCCGAAATACGCGGTCACGCGACCGCGCGGCCAGTGTTCAAGCCATTCGCCACGCCGCGCGAACGCCAGCAGGAGCGCAGTGGCCAGCGCCACGGCGATGCGCAGCCGGAAGTCGACGGCCAGCGCGGTCACGCCCACGGCGCCCAACAGGACGAGCAGGAGCGGCGAGCGCTTCGGATCCGACGCCCAGAACGCCAGCGACCCCGCCCCGTAGGCACCGAAGAAGTAGATCGCCCATACATCCCACACGGCGTCGCGGTTGAACCAGAACAGCGAGGCCACCGCGAGCGCCGCCACCAGCGGCATGCCCCACGGCCGGCCGCCGGAGATGGCGCGCGCCAGCCACAGGGTGGCGATCAGCAGCGCGAATAGCTGCAGGTCGATGGCCACGTACCAGACCCCAGCCGACAGCGCGTCCACGTCCAGCACGCCGTGGAGCAGCAGCAGGTGGGCGAGGAACTGCTTGAGGTGCGGCGCCGCCGGAATCGAGTCGTGCACCATCCAGCCGCGCGCGAGCGCCGCTCCCACGATGCTGACCACGATCGCGGCCGCATAGGGCACCACGAGCTTGCGGTAGCGCCGCCACACCGTGGCGAGCGGGTTCGGCACCACGAGGTGGCCGCCCGGCGCCAGGCTGCGCGCGGCCAGAAACCCGCTGATGACGAGGAAGACCTGCACCGCGATGCGCGCATAGTCGGACAGCCAGTCGATCAACCCCGGCGCGAGCGAATGCGCCGCGTCAGACATGGGGCCGTAGAACGAGAGGTGATGCAGCACGATCAGCTGGGAACTGATCGCCTTGAGGGCGTCGATGCACGCCATCCGGGACGGACGGGAGCTCATTGTTGTAGTGACCGCAAAAAGGATGCGCGGAAGTTACGCGAGGCCAGCATTCTACCTTGTGGTGCGTAACCCGTCCGAGGCGGTGCATTTTACGCAATATCGGAGAACGGTGATTACCATTCGTCACACGGATTATCACAATGGTGCGCACTTCACTGACGAGGGGTTCACCCATGAAACTGCATCGCCATCGCAAGCGTTTCCCATTCGCCGCATTGCTGCTCGCCCTCGGCGCGCTGTCAGAGCCGTCCCAGGTCGGCGCGGCCATCGAACATAGCGACGTGAGCGTCCGGGGCGTGATCCGCCCGTCCGCGTGCCGCATGACGCTATCCGAGAACGGACAGGTCGATTACGGTGGCATCTCGGCCACCGTGGTCATGGGCAACACGGCGGGATACTCGCCCGGCCAGCGGGAAATCACGCTGACCGTGCTGTGCGAATTCGAAACCCGCGTCGGAGTCACCGTCCGCGACAACCGTGCCGGCACCCCCGCCGACATTGCCGGCATCAGTGTCTACGGCTTCGGTCTCGGCCTCGTGGAGGAGCGCAAAGTGGGCGCCTATACGATCGTTCCGGCCGCCACCGCCGTCAGCGAGAAAGGCGATGTCGCCCTGCTGATGTCCGAGGATGGCGGCAACACCTGGGCGAAGAACAGCCTCCGCATGGTGCGCGGCGATGGCGTGACCATGCTGAGCTGGGGCGAGCCGGGCACCGCGACGCCGGCGGCGCGGCGCCAGTTCCAGGTGCCGTTGCGCGTCCATGCCTATCTGCCCAAGGCAAGCGCGCTACCCAAGCTGGACAAGGCGATCGAGCTGGACGGCTCGGCCACGCTGTCGCTGGTCTACCTGTAAGCGGGCAACGACCGCGCCGCAGTGCGTCACCGATCGGGCGGGTCGATCTCCATGGCGGTCACGTCCACGCGCTGCAGCCGGTTGTTCTGCCGAATCTCGGTACGCAGCACGAACGCATCCGACGGGCAATACCAGTCGGTCACGTTCAGCAGGCTCGGTTCCACCTGCAGCATTTCGTCGCCCACCTGCAGGGGGCCGAGCGAGGTGCGCTTTTCGTAGGTGATCGGCAGGCATTCCCTGCGGCCCAATACGGTGTCGATCATCTGCTTGCGGCCGACATGCCGCGAGCCGACGATGACCGACGCGTACAGCGCCTGGATCGTGCCGACCTCCTCGTCCCTGGCAATCGGATAGATCTTGAGGGAGACGCTCGAACGGAACGTCTCCCCCTCGAGCATCATGCCTTCGCGGATGTCGAGGCCGGCATAGTTGAACACGCCGCTGCCGCGGAAAGCCGCCTCGCCGAAGACCCGCGCATAGCGCGCGCGGGCGTTGATGACAGCGTTGCGGCTGTCGATGCTGGTCTTGCTGGACGCGCCACGACGGTCGATATTGATCTCGTGCATCTGGTTGGTGTCCACCGGCGGCCCCTTGAGCGCCGCCAGCGCGGACTTGGAGCGGACCTCGAGCTGCGCGCTGCAGCCGGTGTCCCAGCGCATGACGTCGCGCAGGATCATGGTGATCGACATCGGCATATCGCCGTCGCCCTCCATCTGCACGCGCGAGCCCGAGCGGAACCAGGGCGCCTCGCACAGCGCGGCGCCCGCGGGCATCGGCGTGGCGGCCAGCGGGGCGGTGGCGGCCTGCACGATTGCCGCGGCATCGGCACCGCTCGCGGGGGCGGACTGGGCGAGCGCGAACGTGGGCGCGGCACTCACGGCCAAGGCTAGCAGCGGGCCGAGAACCCATCGCGTGATTTGTGCTTTTTTATTCACTTTATTCGGAGTATTGCTTACGACGAGCTCACATGTCGGGCAACTTAAGGCCCACTTAATATATAGGCGTCAGTATTGCGCGAAATCGCATCCAAGGGTTTATTGGCGCTCCACCTATCTGGAGCCAGGATGCGCTCGTGCTAACATTGCGCGCCCGAACGCCTCGGGGTGCCTCGCCAGGGAACCGTTACCGTGGCGACGGTCTTATTGCAGCGCCTCTGTTTTGCAGCACCTCTGTTGTCCACCGAATCGGGACATGCCGCGTTGTGCGTGGTCTGCCACATGCTGGCCACGTCGCCGGTATCCGGTCCAATCCAGGAGATCTATGCGCAGTTCCACGCCCTCGCGCCTCGCCGGGCTGCCCGTCGGCATGATTGCCGTGGTGGCCATTGGCATTCTGCTGGTCTGGTTCGGCACGCTCGACGCACGTCACCTGCTGCGCCCCGACGAAGGCCGCTATGCCGAGATCTCGCGCGAGATGTTCCTGAGCGGGGACTGGGTCACGATTCGCTACAACGACCTCAAATACTTCGAAAAGCCGCCCTTCCACATGTGGGTGACGGCACTCTCCTATACCTTGTTCGGCATCGGCGACTGGCAGGCGCGGCTCTGCGTCGCGCTGTCGGGCATCGTCGGCCTGGCCGCCTCGATGTTCGCCGCCGCGCGCTGGTTTGGCCCCCGCGTGGCCCTGCTGACCGGTCTGGCGCTAGTTGCCGCGCCGATGTGGAGCGTGGCGGGCCACTTCAATTCGCTCGACATGACGCTCTCCGGCGCGCTCGCCTGCGTGCTCGCGTTCATGCTGATCGCCCAGCATCCGTCCGCCACCCCGGCCGCGCGCCGCAACTGGATGATGGCCTGCTGGGCCGCGATGGGCGTCGCGGTGCTGACCAAGGGTCTGGTGGGACTGGCGCTGCCAGGGCTGGTGCTCGTGATCTATACGCTGATCACGCGCGATCTCGGCCTCTGGCGCCGTCTGCACCTTTTGCCGGGCGCGGTGGTCCTGCTGATCGTGACGGTGCCCTGGTTCTGGCTGATCGACTCGCGTAACCCGGAATTTGCCCACTTCTTCTTCATCCACGAGCACTGGGACCGCTATACCTCCACAGTGCACGAACGCAAGGGCAGTATCTGGTACTTCGTGCCGCTGGTCGTGGCGGGTTTCCTGCCGTGGCTCGGCCTGATGCCGCGTATGTGGACCGAGATCCGCGAACGCGCGGGGGCGGATCTGACCGCGAATCGCGGTGCGGGCGGCAGGCCATTCCAGCCCGCGCTGATGGCCGCCGTGTGGGCCATCGCCATCTTCGCGTTCTTCAGCCTGTCCAGCTCCAAGCTGCCGGGCTATATCGTGCCGATCTTCCCCGCGCTGGCGATACTCGCCGGCGTGGCGCTCGACCATATCAACGAGCGCTCGTGGAACCGGCAGATCAATGCGATGCTGGTCCTGTCCGTGGTCGGCCTGCTGGCCACCCCGTACCTCGCCACGCTCGACAAGCCGTCCACACCCAACGAGGTCTATCGTTTATTTGCGCTGTGGGTCGGCGCGGCGGTCGTCGTGCTGCTGGTCGGCACCCTCGTCGCCCGCCGGCTGTTGCGCACGCACGGCCTGTTCTCGAGCATCACGGCCTACGCGCTCGCGCTGTACCTGTGCTGCACGGTCGCGCTGCTGGGCCACGAGGTGATGGGCCGGCGCGCGTCCGGCATCGACCTGCTGCCGTCGATCCGCGCCGTGCTCAAGCCAGAAATGCCGTTCTACGGCGTGGGGGTGCTCGACCACACGCTGCCGTTCTACCTCGGCCACACGCTGACCATGGTGGAACACCCTGACGAACTCGAGTTCGGGATTGCCCAGGCACCGGACCGCTGGATTCCCACCATGGCGGCATTCATTGCCAAATGGAACGATGGCCAGCCCGCGGTCGGTATCATGTCGCCCGAGACCTACGAGGGCCTGCGTGCACAACAGGTGCCGATGCATGTGGTGGCACGTGACGTGCGCCGCGTGGTCGTCAGCAATTTCCCGCTGCCGGCGCAGCCCGCTCTCCCGGAAACGAAACCCGCTTCATGACGCTCTCGACCTTCGCTTTCATCTTTGCCGGCGTGCTGCTCAACGCCTGCGCGCAACTGCTGCTCAAGGCCGGCACCAACGCGGTGGGTGCCATCACGCTCGAGCGCGCGACGTTGCTGGACACCGCCTTCCGCGTGATCACGCAATGGCCGGTGCTCGGCGGCCTGACGCTCTACGTCATCAGCGTCGGCGTGTGGATCATCGGGCTGTCGCGCGTCGATGTGTCGATCGCCTATCCCATGCTGTCGCTCGGCTACGTGGTCAATGCGCTGGCCGCGTGGTGGCTGTTTGGTGAGATGATCGGCCCGTTGCGCGTGGCCGGCATCCTGCTGATACTCGCAGGCGTCTTCCTGATCGCACGTTCATAGCTCAGACCATGACCGCTTCACACGCTTCCCAAGAGTTCCTGCCGTTTGTTCGCCCCGACATCGATGCCGCGGCCATAGCCGAGGTCGGCAAGGTGCTGGCGTCGGGCTGGATTACCTCGGGCCCGAAAATGCAGGCGTTCGAGGCCGCGCTGTCGGCGCTGTTCGATGGCCGCCCGGTGCGCACGTTCGCCAACGGCTCGGCCACGATGGAAATCGCGCTACGCATCGCGGACATCGGCCCTGGCGATGAAGTGATCACTACGCCGATCACATGGGTCGCCACCGCCAATGTCGTGCTGACGGTCGGCGCGCGTCCGGTCTTCGTCGACATCGACCCGCGCACCCGCAACCTCGACCTCGCCGCCTTGGAAGCCGCCATCACGCCGCGCACGCGCGCGATCATGCCGGTCTACCTGTCGGGCCTGCCCGTCGATATGGACCGTCTGTATGCCATCGCGAAGCGGCATAACCTGCGCGTGATCGAGGACGCCGCGCAGGCGATCGACTCGCGCTGGCGCGGCCGCCGCATCGGCGCGTTCGGGGACCTCGTCAGTTTCAGCTTTCAGGCCAACAAGAACATCACGACCATCGAGGGCGGCTGCCTGGTCATGAATTCGCCCGAGGAAGCACAGCGCGCCGAGCGCCTGCGCCTGCAGGGCGTGATCCGCACGGGCATGGACGGCATGGACGTCGAGGAACCCGGCGGCAAATTCAACCTGACCGACGTCAATGCGGTGGTCGGCCTGCAGCAACTCCAGAAACTCGATGCGATCACCGCGCGCCGCGCGTTGCTCGCCGACACCTACTTCCAGTGCTTCCGTGCCATGTCCGGCTTCGAGGCACTGGGCGTCGAACTGCCACTCGCGCTCGACCCCGACGCAGCAACCACCAACTGGCATATGTTCCAGGTGGTGCTGCCGACCGATCGCATGGCCGGTGGTCCCGCCGCCGCGCGCAGGCAGTTCATGGAAGCGATGCGCGAGCGCGGCATCGGCACGGGCGTCCATTACCCGCCCGTGCATCTGTTCACCCATTACCGTTCCCTGGGCTGGCGCGAGGGGATGCTGCCGCATGCCGAACGTATCGGCCAAGGCATCGTCACGCTGCCCCTCTTCCCCGCGATGCAACCTGCCGACGTGGAGCGAGTATGCGAAATCTTCACCGAAACATGCAAACGCCTCTCTCATTAAGCCCCGTCGAAGTCTCGGTCGTCATTCCGGTCTACAACGAGGAAGACGGGCTGCAGGCGCTGTTCGATCGCCTCTACCCGGCGCTCGACGCCATGGCCACGTCTTACGAGGTCATCTTCATCAACGACGGTAGCGCCGATCGTTCGCCGCAGATGCTGGCCGCGCAGTATCACAAGCGTCCGGACGTGACGCGCGTGATCCTGTTCAATGGCAACTTCGGCCAGCATATGGCGATTCTCGCGGGCTTCGAGCACACACGCGGGCGCATCGTCATCACGCTGGACGCGGACCTGCAGAATCCGCCCGAAGAGATTCCGCGCCTGGTGGAAAAGATGCGCGAGGGGCACGACTACGTCGGTACCATTCGTCGCCAGCGCAACGACACCGCGTTCCGCCGCTATGCGTCGCGTGCGATGAACCGCCTGCGCGAGCGCATCACCAAGATCCGCATGACGGACCAGGGCTGCATGCTGCGTGCCTATGACCGCAACGTGATCGACACGATCAATGCGTGCCGCGAGGTCAACACGTTCATTCCGGCGCTGGCCTACACGTTCTCGTCGAATCCGATCGAGATCGAGGTCGGCCACGAACAGCGCCATGCGGGCGAATCGAAGTACTCGCTGTATCAGCTTATCCGCCTGAATTTCGACCTCGTTACCGGCTTCTCGATCGTACCGCTGCAATGGTTCTCGGCCATCGGCACGTTGCTGTCGATATCGTCGGCGGGTCTGTTTGTCGTGCTGCTGGTACGGCGTTTTATCCTCGGCTCGGAAGTCCAGGGTGTGTTCACGCTGTTCGCCCTGACCTTCTTCCTGATGGGCATCATGCTGTTCGGCATTGGCCTGCTCGGCGAGTACGTGGGCCGGATCTATCAGGAAGTCCGCGACCGTCCGCGCTATCGCATCCAGGCGGTGCTCGAGCGTGACCTCGGCGCCAACGACGGCATGCGCGGCAACCCTGGCAACGACCTGGAGACAGCCTCGTGCGAGCGGTAGTCTTTGCCTACCATAACGTCGGCGATCGCTGCCTGCGCGTGCTGCACGCGCGCGGCGTGGAGATTGCACTCGTGATCACGCATCGCGACCGGCCCGATGAGAACATCTGGTTCCGCCGCGTGGCGGACACCGCCGCGGAGCTCGGTGTGCCGTTCGTCTATGGCGAGGACCCCACCGATCCGGCGCTGGCCCAGGCCGTGCGCGACGCCGCGCCCGACGTCATTTTCTCGTTCTACTACCGCTCGATGATCCCGGCCGCGCTGCTCGCCGTGGCGCCGGGCGGCGCGTTCAACATGCATGGCTCGCTGCTGCCTAAGTATCGCGGCCGCGTGCCCGTGAACTGGGCCGTGCTGCACGGCGAGACCGAGACCGGCGCCACGCTCCATGCGATGGAAGCCAAGCCCGACGCGGGCTTTATCGTCGACCAGACGGCGGTACCGATCCTGCCCGACGACACGGCTGGCCAAGTCTTCGAGAAGGTCACGGTGGCCGCCGAGCAGACGTTGTGGCGCGCGTTGCCGGCGATGATCGCCGGCGAGACGCCGCGACACCCCAACGTGCTGGCCGACGGCAGCTATTTTTCCGGACGCAAGCCCGAGGACGGCCGCATCGACTGGCAACGGTCCACCGCGGACGTCTACAACCTGATTCGCGCGGTAGCGCCGCCCTACCCGGGCGCGTTCACCGATCTCGGCGGACGCCGCTTCGTGGTCGCGCGGGCGCGCCCTGTCCGTTCTACGATGGAAGCCACAACGCCACTGGCGCCGGGCCTGCACGTACGTGATGGCCGCATCGTCGCAGCCTGCGGCGATGGTGGCCAGCTCGATATCCAGTCGCTGCTGCAAGGCCGCAGCGCGGACGACGGCGTTGCCGTCACCCCATCCGAATTTGCTTCTTTTATTACCGTTCTGCCCAACGAGGAAAACCGATGAAAAAGGTCCTGATTCTTGGCGTCAATGGCTTCATCGGCCACCACCTGACGCGCCGCATCCTGGAAACGACGTCGTGGGAGGTCTACGGCATGGATATGTCGTCGGATCGCCTGGGCGATCTGGTCGAGCATCCGCGCATGCACTTCTCCGAGGGTGACATCACCATCAACAAGGAGTGGGTGGAGTACAACATCCGCAAGTGCGACGTGATCCTGCCGCTGGTGGCCATCGCCACGCCGGCGACGTACGTGCGCAACCCGCTGCGCGTGTTCGAGCTGGATTTCGAAGCCAACCTGCCGATCGTGCGCAGCGCCGTGAAGTACGGCAAGCACCTGGTCTTTCCGTCGACGTCCGAGGTCTACGGCATGTGCGCGGACGACGAGTTCGATCCCGAAGCCTCGCCGCTGGTCTATGGCCCGATCAACAAGCCGCGCTGGATCTATGCGTGCTCCAAGCAGCTGATGGACCGCGTCATCCACGCCTACGGCATGGAACAAGGCCTCAAGTACACGCTGTTCCGTCCGTTCAACTGGATCGGCGCCGGCCTCGACTCGATCTTCGAATCGAAGGAAGGTTCGTCGCGCGTGGTCACGCAGTTCCTCGGTCATATCGTGCGCGGTGAGCCGATCAAGCTCGTGGACGGCGGCGAGCAGAAGCGGGCGTTTGCCGATATCTCCGACGGTATCAGCGCGCTGATGCACATCATCGAGAACAAGAACGACGTAGCCAGCGGCAAGATCTTCAACATCGGCAACCCCGCCAATATCCACTCGGTGCGCGAGCTGGCCGAGATGATGCTGCGCATGGCAGCCGATTACCCCGAGTACGCGGACGAAGCGCGCAAGACGCAGATCGTTGAGACCTCCTCGGGCGACTTCTACGGCAAGGGTTATCAGGACGTGCAGCACCGCGTGCCGAAGATCGACAACACGATCGAGGAACTGGGCTGGAAGCCCGAGGTGTCCATGGAAGACGCGCTGCGCCGCATCTTCGAAGCGTATCGCGGCAAGGTCGTCGAGGCCCGCACGCTCGTGGACTCCGCGAACTGATATGGCCCGTATCGCGCTCAAGGTCGATGTCGACACGCTGCGTGGCACGCGCGAAGGCGTGCCCAAACTGCTGTCGATGCTGTCCGCCGCGCGGGCGCAGGCCACGTTCCTGTACAGCCTCGGCCCCGATCACACGGGCTGGGCGCTGCGGCGCGTGTTCCGCCCCGGCTTTCTGAAGAAGGTGTCGCGCACATCGGTGGTGTCGCTCTACGGGGTGCGCACGCTGATGTACGGCGTGCTGCTGCCGGCGCCTGATATCGGACGCAAGGGTGCCGCCGAGATGCGCGCCGCGCGCGCGGCCGGCCACGAGTGCGGGATCCATACGTGGGATCACGTCTACTGGCAGGACAACGTGCGTGGCCGCGATGCGGCCTGGACGCGCCGGCAGATGCAGAACGCGTTCGACCGCTATACCGATATCTTCGGCGAAGCCCCGCCCACGCATGGCGCGGCGGGCTGGCAGATGAACGACGACGCATTCCGGCAGATCGACGACTGGGGCATGGCATATGCCTCGGACGGACGCGGCGTCACGCCGTATATTCCGACCGTCGATGGTGTAGCGTGTCGCCATGTGCAGATGCCCACCACGCTGCCTACGCTCGACGAGCTGATCGGCGTCGATGGCTGGACCGAAGAGAACGTTCACGAAGCCATCCTGCGCCTGACCGCGGCCCCGGCCGATGCGCGCGATCACATCTTCACGCTGCACACCGAACTCGAGGGCGGCAAGCTCGCGCCCGTGTTCGAAAAGCTGCTGGCGGGCTGGCGCGCGCAGGGCCACGAACTGGTGTCGATGGCCACGTGGTACCGCCACCTCGATCGCTCGACGCTGCCGCAACTGCCGGTGACGTGGGGTGAGATCGAAGGCCGCAGTGGCCAATTGATCATTCAGCCTTGATTTCGCTGGCGTTCAGCGGCGCGTCAAACGCAGGCCGTTGAACACAACCAGCAGGCTCGCCCCCATGTCGGCAAACACCGCCATCCACATGGTGCCCATGCCCATGATGGTCAGCGCGAGAAACACCACCTTGATACCCAGCGCCAGCGCGATGTTCTGACGCAGGATCGACGACGTTCGGCGCGAGAGCCGCACGAACGTCGGAATCTTGCGCAGGTCGTCATCCATCAACGCCACATCGGCGGTTTCAATCGCGGTGTCGGTGCCGGCCGCGCCCATCGCAAAGCCGATATCGGCGCGCGCCAGCGCTGGCGCATCGTTGATGCCGTCACCGACCATCGCCACCTTGCGCCCGTGCGCGCGGGCCTTGTCCGCCAGCGCGGCAATGGCATCGGCCTTATCGACCGGCATCTGGTTGCCACGCGCCTCGTCGATCCCGACCTGCTCGCCAATGGCAGCCACCGTATGTGGGTTGTCGCCGGACAGCATCAGCGTGCGGATGCCGAGCGCATGCAGCTCCTTGATGGCCTGACGGCTCGACTCGCGCACCGTGTCGGCCACACCGAACAGAATCGACACCACCGGCTTTGGCTCCATCGCGGCCAGCAGCACCACGGTCTTGCCCTGCCGCTCGAGCGCTTCGAGCCGCGCTTCGAGCGCCGGCGAGCAGGCCCCGAGGTCGTGAATCAATCGGTGGTTGCCGAGACAATATTGCACGCCAGCGACGCGTCCGCGCACGCCGAGGCCGGCAAGCGCTTCGAACTCGGTCACGTCCAGTAGCGCCACGCCATCGGATGCCGCCGCACTGGCCACCGCGCGCGACACCGGATGATCGGAGCGTGCCGCGAGGCTCGCGGCGATTGCGCGAGACTGGCCTGCCATCCGCGTCCCTGCGCCGTTAGCACCGGAAGCACTGTCGAAGTCAGCGCTGAGCTCGGCCATATCGGTCTGCGCGGGCTTGCCATGCGTGAGCGTGCCGGTCTTGTCGAGCGCCAGCCACGCCAGGTCGCGGCCCTGCTCGAGATACACCCCGCCCTTGATCAGAATGCCGCGACGCGCGGCGGCTGCGAGGCCGCTGACGATCGTTACCGGCGTGGAGATCACGAGCGCGCATGGGCATGCGATGACCAGTAGCACCAGCGCCTTGTAAATCCACTCATGCCATGCGCCTCCGGTTACCAGCGGCGGCACGATGGCCACCAGCAGCGCAATTGCGAAGACCGCCGGCGTGTAGACGCGCGCGAAGCGATCGACAAAGCGTTGCGTCGGCGCGCGGCTGCCCTGCGCGGCTTCCACTGCGTGAATGATGCGCGCGAGCGTGGAATCGCTCGCGGGTGCCGTCACCTCGTATTCGATCTCGCCGGACTGGTTGATCGCACCCGCGTAGAGCGGATCGCCGACCGTCTTGTCGACCGGCACGCTCTCGCCGGTAATCGGTGCCTGATCGAATGCGGATTGACCCAGTACGACACGCCCGTCCAGCGCCACACGCTCGCCGGGCCGTAAGCGCACGCGCGCGCCGATGGTAACGCCGCGCGCCGGTACCGGCTGCCAGCTCCCGTCAGGCTGCAGCACCACCGCCTGCTCGGGCGTCATCGCCATCAGCCCGCGAATCGCGTTGCGCGCGCGGTCGAGCGAGGCGGCCTCGATACGTTCAGCGAGCGCGAACAACACCATCACCATCGCGGCCTCGGGCCACTGGCCGATCAATGCCGCGCCCGTGACCGCGATGCTCATCAGCGCGTTGATATTGAGATTGCCGTTGCGCAGCGCGATCCAGCCCTTGCGATAGACACCGAGGCCGGCGAGCGCGATGGCCGCCAGGGCCAGCGCCGCCGGTAACCATGGCGTGGCCACGCCAAACCATTCGGCGGCTTCGGCACCCAGCGCGGCAGCGCCGGCCAACGCCAGTGGCCACCAGGGCGCGGCCGCCTCGGCCGTAGCTTCGGCGCCGTCCGTCGTATCGAGAAGCGGTTCGGCCAGCATGCCCAGGCTGCCGATGGCACGCACCACGCCGTCAGTCGAGTCGAGCGTATGGTGGACCGTCAGCACGCGCTGCATCAGGTTGAAATCGAGTGCCGCCACGCCGGCCATGCCGCCGAGCTTGTTGCGGATCAGTGTTTCTTCCGTGGGGCAATCCATCGCCGCAATGCGATAGCGCGCCGCCTGCGTGCCCGCCGGCGCGGCGATCGGTGCCTGGACAGGCGCGACAGGCGCGCCGCAGCCACCGCCGCAACAGGCGTGGGCGTGCGTCTCCGCTACGCGGACATGTGCTTCATCGTGCGCGTGATCAGCATGATCGTGATCGTGAGCGTCGTGGTCATGGCCATGGTGGTGATCGTGGTCATGATGGTGATGAGGGTCCTGCGTCGGGTGCCGGGCCATAACGGAATTCCAGAAAGCGGTGCGCCAATATCGTGGAATCCATTGAAGACCCTGTAGCCGCTACAGAGTCAAGGTGCGCTTTTCGGAAACGCCATGCCGTCGGGAAACAGCAACTCGAACTCGGTCAGGCCTTCCTGGCTACGCACCGTGACGCTGCCACCATGGAGTCGCATGATCGAATCGACGATCGCCAGGCCCAGGCCAGTGGATGTCGCAGAGTTACGGCGTGACGGATCGGCGCGGAAGAAGCGGCCGAACAGCTGCGGCAGCGCCTCCGTGGCAATCGCCGGGCCCGCGTTGGCGATGCGGATGCCGGTATGGCCCGGACGCGCGCGCAGTACGGCCAGACGCACCGTGCTGCCGGCCGGCGCGTGCCGCAACGCGTTGTCGAGCAGGTTCGTCACCGCGCGGCGCAGCAGCGTCTGGTCGGCCGTGACCGTGGCGGTGCCGGTAATCGTCAGCGTCAGATCGCGCTCGGCCGCCACCGCATCGAAATACTCGGCCACCTTGTCCAGTTCCGCGCGCGCATCGAGCGGCTTCTGATCGAGTGCCACCTGCGCGTGATCGGCGCGCGCGAGGAACAGCATGTTCTCGATCATGCGCGACAGGCGCTCGAACTCCTCGAGGTTCGACTCGAGCAACGCCTCGTATTCGGCGGGATTGCGTCGCTGCGCGAGGGTCACCTGGGTCTGTCCGACCAGATTGCTGATCGGCGTGCGGAAGTCGTGTGCGAGGTCGGCCGAGAATGTCGACAAGCGCGTAAAGCTATCCTGCAGGCGCGCCAGCATGTCATTGAGCGCGCCAGCCAGCTCGCGCAACTCCTCCGGGGCATTGCCGACGTCGAGCCGCGTGGCCAGCCGGCTCGTGGTCACCGCGGCCGCATCGTCGGCCATGCGCCGCAGCGGCAGCAGTCCACGCCGCGCGAGCAGGAAGCCAAGTGCCGCGGCGGCAATCGCGCCGCACAGCGTGGCGCCAAGCAGTTGTCCGCGATATTCACGCATCAGCGCAAAGCGCGAGCCCGCATCGCTGAGCACGAGGATTTCCACGGTGCGGCCCGTGGTGCCGACCTCGCCGAGCGCGGCCAGCGCGCGCGACGGTGCGCCCCCGCGCGGCCGCCATGACTCGAGCATGCCGCGATCGGGCGTGATGTTGGCCGCGTGCACGCGCAGCGTCGGCAGGGTTTCGTTACGGGGGTTGAGCGTGATCAGCGGTTCGCCATCACGCGTGCGCACGACCAGGATCAGGCCCTCATGGCCCATCGCGATATCGGCAAAACGATGCGTGTCGGCGCGGATCTCGTTCTCGCCCTCCACCTCGCGCAGCAGATGCCGCACGCGCAGCACCTCGCTGACGAGCTCGCTATCGGCATGGCCCTCAAGCTGGCTCTCGAGCGCGCTCGACAGGTAGGCGGCCACGCCGATCAGGATCAGTACCGTGGTCAGGCCATAGGCGAGTGCGAGGCGCGCGGTCAGCGACGACATGCGTCGGCGCAGCCAGCTCATGCTTCGTCCGTGTCGTCCAGCACGTAGCCCATGCCGCGGCGGGTGTGGATCAGCTTTTGCGGGAACGGGTCATCGACCTTGGCGCGCAGGCGCCGGATCGAGACGTCGACGACGTTGGTATTGCTGTCGAAGTTCATGTCCCACACCTGCGAGGCGATCAGCGAGCGCGACAATACTTCGCCGCGCCGGCGCGCCAGCAGTTGCAGCAGCGCAAATTCTTTCGAGGTCAGATCGATACGCTGGCCCGCGCGCGTCACGCGGCGGCGGATCGCGTCGATCTGCAGGTCCGCCACCTCCATGAACTCGCTCTCGCGCAGCGGCCCGCGCCGCAGGATCGTGCGGATGCGCATGACCAGCTCGGCGAACGCGAACGGCTTGACCATATAGTCATCCGCGCCAAGCTCGAGGCCCTTGAGGCGGTCCGACAGTTCGTCGCGCGCGGTCAGGCACAGGACGGGGGTGTCCTTGTCGCGCCGCAGTTCGCGCAGCACCTGCCAGCCGTCCATCACGGGCAGCATCACGTCGAGGACGATCAGGTCGTAGTGATGCTCGCGGGCGTGGGCCAGCCCGTCGACGCCATCGCGCGCGAGGTCGGCCACGAAACCGGATTCGGTCAGCCCCTTGAGCAGGTAGTCGCCTGCCTTGGGCTCGTCTTCCACGATCAGGATGCGCATTGACAATCACTCATGAACACTGCGGGCTCGCCGCTTCTTTTTCCGCCATTCGGAACAGCACGATAGCTGAGGAAACGCCCGGCAGGCCATACATTGCAGAAATGTCACGTTCAGAGGCCAGTTACCATGGGGACAAACCCGCTACAATGCTTGCTGTCCTTTTTTCCGCATCTTGCGCACGTCGACGATCGCAATACCCGCCCTTCAATGAAACGCCTGTTCGCCAGCTTCCTGTTGTGTCTTGCCATGTTCGCGCTCCCGATCCAGGGTGCCGCGGCGGCGGTCATGATGGTGTGCAGCGCGGCGGAAGCGGCAGGCCTGTCGATGGCGGAGCGCCACGCTGCCGTCAAGGCGGAAGCGGAGGCCGAGATCGGCACGGCGCAGTCGCACTGCCATCTGCAGAGCGTCAGCGATGCCGACGACCAACCGGTCTGGCACGACGCCGCGGACAAGGACGCAGACGCCGGCGCGACGCTGCCGCTCGGCACCCATGCCAGCCACACCTCTCACGCCGGTCATGCCGCTGGCACCTGCAGCGCGTGCGCTGCCTGCGCGGCTGGCGCCATGTTGTTGCCCGAAATCCCTGCCGTGGCGCTGATTCATCAGCGTCATGCCGCTCCGCTCGGCGCACCCGCCGCGTTCGCGAGCTACCTCCCTCTGCCGGCCGAGCGCCCGCCCACTCCTATCTGCTGACAGCCGAGGTGCGTCCATCGCACCCGTATCGCGCGTGCACGCGCTGGTGGCAGCTATCGCAGCCGTCGCGCCGCACGCCCTTCTAGTGGTTTATTGACGCGCCGTCCAACACGTTGACGCGCGTCGCCATAGAGGTCTGTCATGCAAGCCTTGCGTCTGCTGGCGATTGCCTGCCTGATGCTGTCGCCCGCGCTCGCCGCGGCGCAGGCATCGGCGCTGCCGTCTGCTTCTTTGCCCTCGTCTTCTTCTCCTGCCAACGATCCGCTCGATCCGCGCGCACCCGTACCGCCGTTGCCCGCGGTCGGCGCGCTGGACGGCTACACATCGTTCCAGCCCGCCCGCGTCGCCGCATGGCGGCACTCCAACGAAACTGTCGCCGCCGCGCCGCCATCGCATGCGGGCCATGCCGGGCACGGCGTGAGTACCGCGCCGGATCCACACGCGGGTCACAACATGTCCGCAGCGCCTGATCCACATGCCGGCCACAACATGGGCGCCACGCCCGATCCTCACGCCGGTCACAACATGTCCGCAGCGCCCGACCCGCATGCCGGCCACGACATGATGGCCGCACCCGATCCTCACGCCGGTCACAACATGGGCGCGGCACCGACGCCCGCCGCGGAGCATCAGCATGCGCACTGAAGCGCTCGTCATCGCCCTGCTCGCTGGCACGCTGCTCGCCGGCTGCGCGCAGTTCTCACCCGATGGCGGTTTCGCGCCGGTGGCCGACACCGCGCGCGAGCGGCTCGGCAAGGAGGCCACGTGGCTGCGCACCGACGATGAACGCAGCGCGGCGCGCGCCCGTACGCAAGAACTGCTGGCGCAACCGCTCGACGTTGACGCCGCGATTCAGGTCGCGCTGCTCAACAGCCCATCGTTGCAGGCCGCCTTCGCGAACCTCGGCATCGCCGAAGCCGACTATGTACAGGCGACACGCCTGCCAAACCCCGGTTTCTCGTTCGCCCGCAAGAGCGGCGACGAGGTGCTCAAGATCGACCGCGCCATCACCATCGGCGTCATGAATCTGCTGGCGCTGCCGTTCGCGGCGCGCGTCGAGAACAGCCGCTTCGCGCAGGCACGCCTGCAAGCGGCCGACGCGGTGCTGCAGCACGCCGAAGCAACACGTCGCGCGTGGGTGGATGCCGTGGCCGCCGAACAGGCCGTCCGCTACGCCGAGCAGGTGCGTCACGCGGCGGAAACCGGTGCCCTGTTCGCGCGCGACATGGCACGTGCCGGCAACATGAGCGCACGCGACCACGCACGCGAGCAGGCGTTCTATGCCGAGGCCGCCGCACAACTGGCGCGTGCCCGCGAACGCACGATCTCCGCGCGCGAACGGCTGACACGCCAGCTTGGCCTGTGGGGCGAGGATGCCCGATATCGTCTGCCCGAGCGCCTGCCGGACCTGCCCGGCACGCGTCCGGAGATGCAAGATCTTGAAAGCTACGCCATCGCGCAGCGCATCGACCTGCAGGCCGGCCGCGCGCAACTGGAGAGCCTCGCGCGCTCGCTCGGCCTTACGCGCGCCACACGGTTCGTGAGCGTGATCGACGTCGGCTACCTGCACAACAGCGAGAACGGTCGCCGCGAAACCGGATACGGCATCGACATCGAAGTGCCGCTGTTCGACTGGGGCGGCGCGCGTGTGGCGCGTGCCGAAGCCGTGTACATGCAGGCCGCCGCGCAGCTCGCGGACCGCGCGATCGACGCGCGCTCGTCGGTGCGCGAACGCTACGCGTCCTATCAGGCGCGCTACGACGTGGCCCGTCATTACCGCGACGAAGTCGTGCCGCTGCGCAAACGCATCGGTAACGAAAATCTGCTGCGCTACAACGGCATGCTCGTCAGCGTATTCGAGTTGCTGTCCGATGCGCGCGAGCAGATCGCGGCGGTCAACGGCTACCTCGATGCGCAGCGCGACTTCTGGCTGGCCGAAGCGGAACTGCGCGGCACGCTCGGCGGTCGCCTGCCCGAAGGCTACCCATCAGACCGTACCTCTCCTACTGAACGATCCGGACAATGACCATGGTTTCCCGACGTCGATTTCTCGGCGGCTCCGCTGCCGCCATGCTGGGCGCCGCGATGGTCTCGCGTGCCGGCGCCGCCGCGCTGCCCGAGGCACCGCTGCAGCAAAGCCCCACGATGCAGCCACCGCTTTCGCCTGCAAGCGGCCGCCCTTATCAACCGGTGGCCACGCTCAACGGCTGGACGCTGCCCTGGCGCATGCGCAATGGCTGGAAAGAGTTCCACCTCGTGGCCGAACCCGTCGAGCGCGAAATGGCGCCCGGCATGACCGCGCATCTGTGGGGCTACAACGGCCAGAGCCCCGGGCCGACCATCGAGTGCGTCGAGGGCGACCGCGTACGCATCTTCGTCACCAACAAGCTGCCCGAGCACACCACGGTGCACTGGCATGGCGTGATCCTGCCAGCCGGCATGGACGGCGTGGGTGGCCTGTCGCAACCGCATATTCCGCCCGGCAAGACCTTCGTCTACGAATTCGAGATGCGCCACGCGGGCACGTACATGTACCACCCGCATTCCGACGAGATGGTGCAGATGGCGATGGGCATGATGGGCTTTATCGTGGTACATCCGCGCAATGCGCGCAGCCTGCGCGTCGATCGCGACTTCGTGTTCCTGATCTCGTCCTACGCGATCGATCCCGGCACCTACACCCCGCGTGTCGCGGAGATGACCGACTTCAACATGTGGACGTGGAACAGCCGCGTGTTTCCGGGCATCGATACGCTACCGGTCCGGCTTGGCGATCGCGTGCGGATTCGCGTGGGCAATCTCACCATGACCAACCATCCGATCCATCTGCACGGACACCGTTTCGAGGTCACGGGGACCGACGGCGGCTGGGTGCCACCCTCGGCGCGCTGGCCCGAGGTGACCACCGATGTGGCGGTCGGCCAGATGCGCGCGATCGAGTTCATCGCCGACAATCCCGGCGACTGGGCCTTCCATTGCCACAAGTCGCACCACACGATGAATGCGATGGGCCATGACGTGCCCACCATGATCGGCGTGCCGCAGAAGGATCTGGCCAGCCGCATGAGCGCGCTCGTGCCCAGCTACATGTCGATGGGAGAGTCCGGCATGGCGGACATGGGCGCGATGAAAATGCCGTTGCCGGAGAACACGCTGCCGATGATGTCGGGTCAGGGACCGTTTGGTCCGATCGAGATGGGCGGCATGTTCACCACGCTGAAGGTACGAGCGGGCCTG
This sequence comes from Cupriavidus pampae, assembly GCF_914271485.1. Taxonomy (GTDB): domain Bacteria; phylum Pseudomonadota; class Gammaproteobacteria; order Burkholderiales; family Burkholderiaceae; genus Cupriavidus; species Cupriavidus pampae. Next base: position 467,701 of record NZ_CAJZAG010000004.1, on the reverse strand, counting down.
GCGGCCAACGATTATCGCGATCCGGGCTGGTATCGGCACCCGAAGGGCACGGTGGCCTTCGAGTACACCGGCAACGATTGAACGACGGTACGTCGTTCAATCCACGCGATAGAAATCGATGGACTGGCCGGCGTTGACCGCGCGCTGCAGCCAGTCCGGATACTCGCCGGTGCCGTCCCAGGTCTGCCCCATCGCGTTGCGGTACGTCTGCGTGGCACGCACCGGCGCAGCTGGCGCTGGCGCTTCTTCGGACTCGCTATCCACATCGGCGGCTTCGATATCCGCAAAGCACCCGGCCTCGACCAGATCGTCGAAGGTCAGACCATGGTGGTCCATTTGCTCGTGGATCCAGGTCACGGCGGCTTGCTTGGCGGAATCTGACTCGGACATGACGTTATGCGTACCCGCGTGAGGACGCGGGCCAATAAAAAAGGGAAACCGGGAAATCGGGGGAACCGGAGCAACCGGAGAGCGGGAACAAACGCACAACATTCTACCGCGTGTTGGCGCGGGAGTCCCCACGCGAGTGGGGTCAAGAACGCGATGGGCCGGTTCGCGACACGTGCGCGTGCTCAATCTCGGCGCATCTTTGCCGTTCCTGTCAATTTTTGCGGCATGACAGCATTGTCATGGCGAAGTCATGCTCGCGTGGTCGGCGGCTTCTTAGACTGTATTCGTGGTTGGCGTGATGCCGGCCCACAGTGAAGTCCTTACCGGTAGTGCATACAAACAGGAGTCAAAACGATGCGAAATTTCAGGCATGCCTTGCTGTCCACCGCTATTCTCGCCACGCTCGCGGGTACCGCCGGCATTGCGAGCGCCGCCAACACGCGCACGGCCGATCCCTACCTCGACGGCGCCCGTACGGGGGCACGCGACCCGTACACCGACGGGGCGCGCACCGTGAACGATCAGCGCAATCCGTTCACCGACGGCGCACGCAGCGTGCACGATCAACGCGATCCGTTCACGCGGGGTGCGTAATCGACTCGGCAGGGTCACGCACCCGCATATCGCGCGGGGCAACCATCGGTTCGGCCGATGCGGGAAACTGTTCGGCGGGCATCGGCTTGCCGAACAGATAGCCCTGTAGCGCGTCGCAACCAAGCCCTGCCAGGAAGGCGCTCTGCGCCGGGGTTTCCACCCCTTCAGCCACGACCTGCAGATTCAGCGTGCGCCCCAATGCGACGATCGCTGAGACGATGGCCGCGTCTTCCGAATCTTCCTCGAGCTCCCGCACGAAACCGCGATCGATCTTGAGCTCGCTTGCGGGAATACGCTTGAGGTGCAGCAGGCTCGAATAGCCTGTGCCGAAATCGTCGATCGCGATTCGCACGCCCATATCATCGAGCCGCGTCAGGATCGCCAGGCTCGTCTCGACATCGCGCATCGCGGTGCTTTCCGTGATCTCGAGCGTCAGCGAAGACGCCGGCACGTGATGCTTTACGAGCGCTTCAGCCACGGCTTCGACCATGCCCACGTGACAAAACTGCAACGCGGATAGATTCACCGCCATCGACAACTCAGGCTGGCCGCCCGCATGCCACAAGGCCAGTTGCCGGCACGCTTCGTCGAGGACCCAGTTGCCGATCGGCACGATCGCGCCCGTCTTTTCGGCCAACGCGATGAACTGGTCCGGCATCAGCAATCCCTGCACCGGATGATTCCAGCGCAGCAACGCTTCCGCGCCGATCAGCGCACCGATCGCCGTGTCACTTACCTCGCCTTTGGCCACCACGGCGGCTGCCGCGCCCGCGGCTGCGTACTTGGGCTGGTAATGCAGTTGCAGCTGACCCAGCTTGAGCGCGCCGCGCAAGTCCTGCAGCAGCGTCTGCTGGGCGCGCGCCTGATGATTCATCGAACGCTCGAAGAAGCAGTACGCATTGCGGCCGCTCGCCTTGGCGTGATACATCGCGGCATCGGCATTGGTCAGCAACGCGTCCTGATCCGCGCCGTCGGCCGGATGCAGCGCGATGCCGATGCTGGCCGAGACGTGAAGCGTCATGCCGGCCACATAGACCGGTTCGCGCAGCGCGGCCAGCAGCGCCTCGGCGGTGACGCCCGCGTCCTCGGGCTCGTCCACCCACGCCAGCAGCACGAATTCGTCGCCGCCCACGCGTGAAATCGTGTCCTCCGATCGCATGATCGTGCGCAGCCGCCCTGCAATCTCCACCAGCAGCGCGTCGCCGACGTGGTGACCATAGCTGTCATTGATCCCCTTGAAGCCGTCGAGATCCACGAACAACACGGCAAAGCTGCCCTGCTGCCGCACATTCGATTGGATGGCCTGGTTGAAGCGATCATCGAGCAGCGCGCGGTTGGGCAGGCGCGTGAGCTTGTCGTGCAACGCGAGGAATTCGAGTTCCTGATTGGCCTGGCCCAGCGCCTCCGCCATGATCGCGGTCCGCATCTCCAGACGCATGTCGAGCACCGACGTGATGAGCGCCACGGCCAGCACGCAGATCGTGATCACCAGAATCGGCAGCGCCAGGGATTCGCCAGGCAGGCCCGTAGCGACCGCGCCACAGATGCTTCCGAGCGGAAACTCGGCCGCGGCCATGCCGGTGTAGTGCATCGACGCAATCGCGCCGCCCATGATCACCGCGGCGCCGAGCCTCAGTTGATGCACGCGCGGCATGTTCCGTCGCAGCTGGAAGGCGATCCACAGCGCCGCGCCCGATGCCGCCACCGCGATCAGGATCGACAGTGCGAACAGCGACGGGTTGTAAATGATGCCGGGCTCGATCCGCAGCGCGGCCATGCCCGTGTAATGCATGCTCGCGACCGCGCCGCCGAGCACGAGCGCGCCCATCAGCAGCCGCTGCCACGGCAGGTTCTCTCGGCACACGAGCCACAACGCGAAGGCCGATGCCCCGATCGCGATCGCTAGCGAGAGCATCGTGATGCCAACATCGTAGCCAAGCGGAATCGGTAACCGGAATGCGAGCATGCCGACGAAGTGCATCGACCAGATGCCGACGCCCATCGCCGTGGCGCCGCCGGCCAGCCAGATATGGGCCTGCATGCCGCGCGCGGTGGCGATACGGCCGGTGAGATCCAGCGCCGTATAGGACGCGAGTACCGCAACCAGAAGGGAGAACAGGACGAGCAGCGCGTCGTAACTGGAGGACATCATGGGGATGGCGCGAAAGGGCTGGTCATTCTGACGGCGAGGTCTGCCGGAATCAAACAATTCACGGCGTCACCGTTGGATAACGGCACAGAGGCGGAAAACTCAAGCGGACTGAAACATTGCAATACGATGCTTGACATGCCATGCGCCCGCAACTTGCGTCGTCCGACGATTCCTACAAATCAATCGGTGTGAGTCGGAGAGGCCACGCGAGCGCTGCCGCCTATGCTTCAGTCATGGAGGCCAACGCAGGAGAACGCATCATGTGGAAGCGAATTGCTGGAGTGCTCACCGTGGGCGCATGTGTGTGGGCGATGTCGGGTTGCACGCTTGGCGGCGCCGCTGCCGGTGGCTATGCCGGACATGAACTGACTGGCGGCAGCACGGCGGGCACCGTAGGCGGTGCGGTCGTTGGCGGCGTGATCGGTCACGAGCTGGGCAAGTAAAGAACAAGTCGTACGTAAAGCTTTCCGCGGTCTGGACGGACGGGCAGGGTCCCCCAGATTCGCGCGGTGTGGTTCTTGATGGGAAGAGTCCACCGCCACCGCCGCGTCATGTCGCTTCGTGTTTCATCGCTGAAAGGCGTTACGCTCGACATGTCGTTCCATGACGCGGCGCGTGGGAAACCTGCAGACGAGAAAGCCCCGGGAATGGCTTCCCGGGGCTTTTTTTATTGCCTGCGTTGCTACCGACGCGAGCCGACTCAGTACGACTTGGGCAACCCCAGCACGCGCTCCGCGATATGGCACATGATCAGTTGCGCGCTGACCGGCGCGATGCGCGGAATATACGATTCGCGCAGATAGCGCTCCACGTGATATTCGCGCGCATAGCCCATACCGCCCAGTGTCAGCACCGCCGTCTGGCACGCCTGATGCGCGGCCTCGGCGGCGAGGTACTTGGCGGCATTGGCTTCCGCACCGCACGGCTTGCCATTGTCATAGAGCCAGGCCGCCTTCCACACCATCATGTCGGCCGCCTCCAGCGCCATCCACGCCTGCGCGAGCGGATGCTGGATGCCCTGGTTCTGGCCGATCGGCCGGCCAAACACGGTGCGCTCGCGCGCGTAGCGCGTGGCGGCCTCGAGCGCGGCACGGCCCAGGCCCACGGCTTCCGCCGCAATCAGGATGCGTTCCGGGTTCAGGCCGTGCAGGATGTACTCGAAGCCCCTGCCCTCCTCACCGATGCGATCGGCCGCGGGCACCATCAGGCCATCGATAAACAGCATGTTCGAGTCGACCGCGCCCCGGCCCATCTTGTCGATCTCGCGCACTTCCACGTGGTCGCGGTCGAGCTTCGTATAGAACAGGCTCAGCCCCTGCGTGGGCTTGGCCACCTGATCGAGCGGCGTGGTGCGTGCCAGCAGCAGCATACGCGTGGCCACCTGTGCGGTGGAGATCCAGATCTTGCGACCGTCGACGCGATACGCGCTGCCATCGGCCGTGGCCACGGCCTGCGTTTTCAGATGCGTGGTATCGAGACCCGCGTCGGGTTCGGTCACCGCGAAGCAGGCTTTTTCCTCGCCAGCGATCAGCGGCGGCAGCGCGGCCTGCTGCTGCGCCTCGCTGCCGAACACGACCACCGGATTGAGGCCGAACACGTTCATGTGGATGGCCGACGCGCCTGAGAAGCCTGCGCCCGACGCCGACACGGTCTGCATGATCAGCGCCGCTTCGGTAATGCCGAGCCCCGCGCCACCGTACTGCTCCGGCATCGCAATGCCGAGCCAGCCCGCGCCCGCCATCGCCTTGTGAAACGCGTGCGGAAACTCGTGGCGCGCGTCGAGCCCGGCCCAGTAGTCGGGACCGAAGTCCGCGCACAGCTGCGTGACGGCCTCGACGATGGCGTTCTGGTCGGATGTTCGCTCAAAGTTCATGCGTGCCCCACCCCTTATTCCGGCTGAATGCCCGCGTCCTTGACGAGCCTGGTCCATTTGACGAGTTCGCTCGCCACGAAGGTCGAGAACTCCTTGGGCGTCTGGCCAAAGGCCTCGAAGCCCAGCGCTTCGAAGCGCGGCGCCACTTCCTTGCTGCCCGCGATCTTCGACAGCTCGCGATTGAGCCGTTCAACGATCGGTTGCGGTGTCCTGGCCGGCGCGAACACACCGTTCCACGACGTAATGTCGAAACCCTTGAGGCCGGGCGTGTCGCCGATCGGCGGCAGGTCGGGCAGCAGCCGGCTGCGCTGCGCGGTGGTCACCGCGAGCGCATGCATCTTGCCGGCCTTGACGTTGGCGATGCCGGCCGCGACGTCGACGAACATCATCGGCACCTGGCCCGCGATCACGTCGGTCATGGCCGGCGGCGTGCTCTTGTATGGCACGTGCAGCAGATCGATGCCGGCCATGCGGCCCAGCGTCGCGCCGGACACGATGCCGGTGCTGTTGCCGCTCGCGTATGACATACCCGGATGCGACTTGGCATAGGCGATCAGTTCGGCCACGTTCTTCACCGGCACCTTCGGGTTGATCACGAGCATGAACGGCAGGTTGCCCATGCGCGCGACCGGCGTGAAGTCCTTGATCGGGTCGTACGACAGCTTTTTCATCAGCGACGGATTTGCCGAATGCGTCGTGTTGGTGGTCATGAACAGCGTGTAGCCGTCCGGGGCCGCCTGCGCCACGAGTTCAGCGGCGATCGCGCCATTGGCGCCAGGGCGGTTATCCACCACGACGTTCTGCCCCAGCGCATCGCCGAGTTCCTTTGCGGTGATACGCGCCACCGCGTCGGTGCCGCTGCCGGCCGCAAACGGGACCACCAGACGGATCGGACGATTTGGGTAAGCGTCCGCGGCATGCGCGGGCGCGGCAGCCAGCAGCACAGGCAACGCGGGAAGCGTGACGAGGACGGCCGCCAGCAGGCGGCGCACACGGAAATTCGGCATGGATGTCTCCAGATGGTTCTGGTCGGGGTCCTGTCTCGGACCCTCGGCTCGGTCAATCAGGCTGCGGGGCGAATCACCCGGTTCGGCGATTCCTCGTACGGCGGTGCGTAGACCACGAGCAGCTTGACGGGCTCATCGCTGATCACGGTGAACACGTGCATCGCATCGGCCGGGAAGAAGCAGCATTCGCCGGGACCGAGTTCACGCGACTGACCATTGACCTCGGCGCGCGCGCGGCCTTCGAGGATGTAGCAGACCTGCTCGATGCCCGGATGCGCGTGCGGCAGCGCGCCCTTGCCGCGCTCGATGGTGCCGTGGATGACTTCGAGCTGCGTGGCGCCGACGTTCTCGCGGCCGATGATGCGGCGATTCAGCGTGCCGACGTGATTGGCCGGGTGATAACCCTCCACGTCCTCGGTGCGGACGAAATAGGTCGGTGTGGTGCTCATGGGTGGGCGGTCTCCAACTGTAACTTTCGGCGCCCCAAAGCGGACGCCCGTTTTTCATGTTTATGAATTGAATTTTATAGATATGAAAATCGTCGTCAACGGGGTCAACCCTGACATCGTCGCTTTCCGCCTCCTGTGCGCCCGGCGCCATCTCATTTTCGGCTCATTCTGCCCTCGCACAATGGACTCATCCGAGCCGGCAACACCGCTGACCCAGATAACAAACCAAACAATTGGAGGTCATCATGAAGCAACCCCTCGCAGTACTCGCCGCCAGCGCCCTGGCCCTTTCGCTCGTCTCCGGCTGCGCCAGCGCCGATGTTGGCTACGGCTACAACTACGACGCCGGCGCGGACTACGCGATGTCCCGCCATCCGAACATCGAGCAGGCCAGCTTCCATGCGCAACAGGCCATCGATCGCATGCAGGCCGCGCAGCGTGCCAACCACTACGACATGAACGGCCATGCGGCCCACGCCATCGCGCTGCTGCGCGAGGCCCAGTCGGAAATGGAAGCCTCCGCGCTGACGATCACGCGCTGAGCCACGCCGCTCGTTACCGCTGCCACAGGAGAACCATCATGAAATCGTTCGCTCCCGTCCTTGCCGTCGCCGGCCTGCTGCTGGTATCCGCCGCTGCCGCCAACCCTGCTTACGCCGCAGAAGGCTGCGGCCCTAATGGCTGGCGCGGTCCGTGGGGCCACTGCCACTACGCGCGGCCGCCGGTGGTCTACCCGATTGCCATGCCAAACCTGCCCGAGGTGGTCGTGCGTCCGAATGGCTGCCCGGTTGGCTTCTGGCGCGGCCCGTGGGGCCACTGCCGTGACACGCCGTACCACGGCGCGCTGCCCGGTGGCGGATGGAAGTGAGCCACCTCGCCCCCCAATACCTACCCAAACCACTGAAGGAGTACCGCGCCATGACCTCGACCTCGACCCCGGATGCCGGCACCCGTGTGAGCTGGCAGGCCCGCCTGCTTACACGGATGCTGCCGCGGATGGTGGCGGCGGGCGTGGCCGATGGCGCCACGCCGCTCACCGATGTGCCCGCGCTGCGGGCACGCACCGAGCGGCTGGCGCGGCCGGGGGCGTTCGTATCGCGTCTGTGGGGCGCGCGCGTGCGGCGGCATCTGGATACGGAGTTAGCCGGCGAATGGACCGAAGCCATTCGCGCCTCCGGCGCGCCGCCACCGGGTGCCGTGCTCTATCTGCATGGCGGCGCGTTTGCGTTTGGCTCGCCGGCCACACACCGTGCGGTGACCACCGCGCTTGCCCGGCTGACCGGGCTGCCGGTGCTCTCGCTCGATTACCGACTGGCCCCCGAGCATCCGTTTCCGTGCGCGCTCGACGATACGTTGCATGCCTACCGCACGCTGCTCGCGCGTGGCATTGCGCCGTGGTCGATCGTGCTGGCTGGCGATTCGGCCGGGGGCAATCTTGTGCTGGCGGCACTGGTCGCCTTGCGCGACAGCGGCGCCGACCTGCCGGCCGGCGCGGTACTGTTCTCGCCGTGGGCGGACCTCGGCCATGCCACCCAGCGCAACAACGGCGCGCTGCCGCTGTCGCAAACCGCGATGGCGATGGCCACGCGCATGTACCTCGGCGATGGCGAAGGCAATGCTTGTGGTGGTGTCGGCGGCGACGGCGGTAGCTACCCGCATCGTGACAATGCTCGCTCGCCACTGGCCTCGCCCGCACGCGCGGACCTGCACGGTCTGCCGCCGTTGCAGATCCAGGTCAGCGATGCCGAGATGATGTACCGCGACGCGCGCGTGCTCGCCTCGCGCCTGCGCCGCGCGGGCGGCGCCGCCGAGCTTTCGATCTGGCACGCGATGCCACACGCGTGGCCATGCTTCGCGCCGTTCCTGCCCGAAGCGCGCGCGGCACTGCGCCAGGCCGCCACGTTCATCCGCCGCACGACAGGAATGACGCGGCGGGCTTGAGGTCTCGGCAATCCAGTCCGAGGCGGGGCGGCCAGCGGGGCCGGCTGCCCCTATAATTCGCCGATGTCCAGACCCCCTGCCCCCTCCGCCAACGTCAAGACCGCGCTGCGCGTCATCGAGATCATCGAGACGTTCGCGCGCGAGCGGCGCGCGCTGTCGCTCTCCGAACTCGCTCGTTTGCTGGCAGTGCCCGCGTCGAGCTGCCTCGCGCTGATCCGCACGCTGACCTCGCTCGGGTATCTGTACGAAACGAGCCGGCGCCAGGGCTACTACCCCACCGGCCGCCTGCTCGCCATGGCGCAGCAGATTGCGCGGCACGACCCTGTGCTCGATCGCGTGCACGACACCATGGCCGAACTGCGCGAAGCCACCGGCGAGACCATCGTCATCGGCAAGCTCCATGAAGGCCGCGCGGTGCTGTACCTCGACGTCCTCGAGTCTCCGCATGCGATTCGCTATATCGCCACCGCCGGCGAGCGGCGCGAGTTGCATGCGAATTCCATCGGCAAAGCGCTGCTCGCGGCCATGGACGACGCCGAACGCGCCGCGCTGCTCGCGCAATTGCCGCTGGAACGTTTTACGCCGCGCACGCTGACCACTGCGGCCGAGGTCGAAGCAGAACTACGCGCCTCGCGCGAGCGTGGCGCGTTCGTCAACCTCAGCGAGTCGATGCCCGATGTGGGCGCACTAGCGTGGCCCGTGCAGCTGTCAGGGGAGAGCTATGCGCTCTCGATCGCCGGCCCGGTCTATCGCATCGAGCCGAACCTCGAACGCTTCTCCGCCATCCTGCGCACCGCGTGCGCCACGCTGGAACGCGTGAACTGACACGGGCATCCCGCCCTCAAGCGAGCGCGGTGCGTGCCGGCAAGATCTTGCCGGCCACTTCACCAAACCCGACGCGATAGCCCTCGCCCTGGCACCACCCCGTCATCACCACCTCGTCGCCATCCTCGAGGAAAACGCGCCGGGTGCCGTCGGCCAGCGTGAGCGGCTCGGCGCCATTGCGCGTGGTCTCGAGCAGACTGCCGAACGCATCCGGCGTGGTGCCGCTGATCGTGCCCGAGCCCATCAAATCCCCCACACGCACATTGCAGCCAGACACCGTATGGTGGGCAAGCTGCTGCGCCATGGTCCAGTACATCGCGCGGAAGTTCGTGCGACACACGGTGGTCGCCGCCGACGCGTGCGCGGGCTGCAACGCCACCTCGAGCGCGATGTCGTAGGCATTGGGCCCCTGCTGCCGCAGATACGGCAACGGCTCGGGCATCTGCGCGGGGTTGTCGCGACGAAACGGAGCAAGCGCCTCCATCGTGACGATCCACGGCGAGATCGATGTGCCGAACGACTTGCTGTTGAACGGCCCGAGCGGCACGTACTCCCACTGCTGGATATCGCGCGCGCTCCAGTCGTTCAGCAACACCATGCCGAACATATGCGCGGGCGCATCGGCCACGTCGATCGGCTCGCCCAGCGCCGACGTCTGCCCGACGATAAACCCCATCTCCAGTTCGTAGTCGAGCTTGCGGCACGGCCCGAACACCGGGCGCGCTTCGTTGGGCAGTTTGACCTGACCATTGGGCCGATGCAGCGGCGTGCCGCTGACCACCACCGAACTCGCGCGACCGTTGTAGCCGATCGGAATCTCGAGCCAGTTCGGCAGCAGCGCATTCTCGGGATCGCGGAACATGCGCCCCACATTGGTCGCATGCTCGCGCGACGAATAGAAGTCCGTGTAACCCGGAATCTCCACCGGCAGATGCAACGTGGCATCGCTCAGCGGCACCAGCGCGCGCTCGCGCAAGGCTGCATTGCCGGCGAGCAGTACATCGCCTTCCGCCAGCAACGCCGTGAGTCGCGCGCGCGTCTCGCGCCATACCGCCTGCCCCAGTGCGATAAAGCGATTGAGCGTGTCGTGCGCGAACGTGCCACGCGCGGCCGCGGGCAACAGCCCCGCTTCGTCGAGCACGACCAGGTCGAGCACCATCGCGCCAATCGCCACGCCCGCACGGGGCGCGCGCTCGGCGGTCGAGAAGATGCCGTACGGCAGGTTCTGCAAGGGAAAATGCGTGTGGCCGTCGTTGGCCGAAAGAATCCAGCTAGTCTGCGGAGTGGTCATGGTGCGGTCTCGGGATCAGCGCTGCGTCGGGTCGAAATGCTTCTGCAGACCCTGCCAGCAGGTGTAGTAGTCCTGCTGCAACAGCGCGGACTGCGCGGCGTACGGCGTTGGACGAATCACGGTGGGCGTCTCGAACATGAAAGCCATGGTGTCGGTGACGTGATGCGGCGCGCTGGTATCGGCGCGGCTCGCACGCTCGAACGTCTCCGCATCGGGACCATGACCGCTCATGCAGTTGTGCAGGCTCGCGCCGCCGGGCATAAAGCCTTCGGCCTTGGCATCGTAGACGCCGTTGATCAGGCCCATGAACTCGCTCGCCACGTTGCGATGGAACCAGGGCGGCCGGAACGTGTGCTCGGCGGCGAGCCAGCGCGGGCCGAAGATCACGAAGTCGATGGTATCGACGCCCGGCGTATCGGACGGTGCCTGCAGCACCAGGAAGATCGACGGATCCGGATGATCGAAGCTGATCGACCCGATCGTGTTGAAGCGCCGCAGATCGTATTTGTACGGCGCGTAGTTGCCGTGCCATGCCACCACGTCCAGCGGCGAGTGATCGATCTCCGCGCGCCACAGATTGCCCTGGAAGCGCGCCACCAGTTCGAACTTGCCTTCGCGGTCCTCGTAGCTGGCCACCGGTGACAGGAAGTCGCGCGGATTGGCCAGTCCGTTCGAGCCCAGCACGCCGAGATCGGGCAGTCGGAACAGCTGGCCGAAGTTCTCGCAGATATAGCCGCGCGCCTCCCCATCGGGTAATTCCACGCGGAAACGCACGCCACGTGGAATCACCACGATCTCCTGCGGCGCCACCTCCAGTCGCCCCATCTCGGTGGCCACCAGCAACCGGCCGAGCTGCGGCACGATCAGCATCTCGCCATCGGCGTTGTAGAAGAAGCGATCGACCATGGACTGGTTGGCCAGGTACAGATGGATGCCGCAGCCGGTAAAGTCCGCCGGTCCGCCATTGCCGGCCATGGTGACGATGCCATCGACGAAATCTGTCGGCGCGGAGGGCATGGCCGGCGGGCTCCAGCGCAACTGGTTCGGCGTGGGGGGCACCTCGTCGAAGCGGCTGACCCAGCGCGAGCCATCGATACGTATAAACGGCCGGTGCATGGCGCCGGGCCGGATGCGATACAGCCAGCTGCGACGATTGTGCGCGCGCGGCGCCGTAAAGGCGGTCCCCGAGATCTGCTCCGCATAGAGGCCGTAGGGCACCCGCTGCGGGGAGTTCTGGCCCTCGGGCAAGGCGCCCGGCAACGCCTCGCTGGCGAATTCGTTGGCGAAGCCACTCTGATAGCGCAGATCGCTTGCATCGCTCATGGCGGAGTCTCCTGAGTTCTCGAATTACGCATTAAGAAATAAATTTCTCTAATCGTAATTTTTGCAGCGGGACGTGTCAAATCGCATGCGGCCCAGAAGCGGTGCATGAGCGACAAACAGGGGAAAATAGGCAAACCGAGCACAAATCCGCACCCGGCGCGCAAATGACATACCTTGACGCGCACGCGGGGACGCGGCGGCGCGGGAGATCCGCGCGGCACGATGCAGCACGAGGCGGCATAAAGCGGCACACGGCGGCAAAAGCGCCGCCGGCGCGCACGGCACCGGCGGACAGACAGCGATCGCCAGGCCCGCCCCAGGGCGGAGCCGGACGTTACAGAGGCTTGTGGCCTTCGCCGGTGCTGGAACCGGCGCCAAAGCCGCCAGATGACGGCGTGGAGCCCGAGGACGAGCCCCCCGGCGTTGCCGGCTGGCCAGCCATCGAAGCGGCCGTCACGCCGCCATTACGGCTGGCAATGAAGGCATTCACGTCTGCGGCCAGATGCTGAGGGGCGAGCACCACCTCCAGCCCCAGCGCCTCGCAGGCGGCGAGAAATGTGGACATACGCGGATCGGCCTGACCCGATTCCGCCCGCAGATAAGCTTCCCGGGAAATCCCGGCCTTACGGGCGACGTCCTCCTGCTTGAGCTTGCGCGCACGGCGCAATGCCCGCAGTTGCCGGAACGGTTCGCTAGCGCCTCTTGGCACGGCTGTACTGTTCATGTCGGTCTCCAGTCACCAGTCAAAAAAAAGTGCGCGGACGTGCATTCGAGTATAGAGCACGTAAAGCGTTCCGTAGGTCCTTTGCGAAACACTTTTGCAGATTTCCTATGATGGCTGGTTCCGGCCTTTCGGGCTCTAGTCCGAAAGGCTTACTCAGCACAACGATAGCCTGCGCCCTCACACTAACGGGAATGTCTGCTTTGCGTTGACGTCACATAAGTATTGTCGAAGTGTGCAGTAAGGCAAGTTGACAAACCGACCGGTCGTGCTAATCTGCACCGCATGCAGAAAGGTCAACTCACCCGCGCCGTGATCATCGAACAGGCCCTGGCATCCGCCACGCGGGTCGGCTTCGAGCAGTTGTCGCTGGCCACGCTCGCGGCCGATACCCAGATGTCGAAGAGTGGGCTGTACGCGCATTTCAAGTCGAAGGAAGCGTTGCAGGAAGCGGTGCTGGAGCGCGCCGCGGAACGCTTCGGCGAGATCGTCGTGCAGCCCGCGATGCGCGCGCCGCGCGGCGTGCCGCGCCTGCAGATACTGTTCGACGGCTATCTCGAATGGGTGGGTGGCACCGTGACCGGCGGCCGCTGCCTGTTTATGGCTCTGGCGCAGGAATACCGCGACCGTCCGGGCGCCATTCGCGACCTCGTGGTGCAGGCGCTCAAGGACTGGCACAGCACGATTGCACGCGTGTTGCGCGATGCCATCGACGAAGGCGCGATTCGCGCCGATGTGGAACCGCGACAATTCGCGTTCGACATGGTGGGCATCGGCATGTCGTTCCAGACCTCGTTCAAGCTACTGGGTCGCGACGATGCGGGGGAGATGGCACGCAACGCCTTTGCGCGCCTGCTGGCGAGCGCCAGACCCGTCGGAGACGTGCCCGCGCGCGTCTCGCACTGATATCGGAGCAGCGCGCGCCAGGGCAGGCGCGCGGGGCTTCCAACGGCATTCTTGCCGCGATTTGTTGCCCTATAAATAGCACGACTGGTCGGTCGTAAATTACAAATAAATGCGAGGCACGGGGCGAGAACCCGCGCGAGCGCTTCACTGACCGTCCGTAACGTCAATGCCGGAGGTTGTTGCCGTGTCTCAAGTGCTGTCTCCTTCATCCGATGCGCGTGCAGCCGCGCCTGTCGACATCCCCCCCAGTGCGCAGCCTCAGGCATCGCTCGATCGCTCGATAAAACCGCCCACGCGCGGTCCGGCACCCCGCTCTTCCCGCGCACCTGACATCCCGAGCTGGCGCCGTCTGGGCTGGCAGGCCGCCTCGCTACTGCACCCGGCCGGCGCGGCGCGCGTGCTCGAGCGCCTGTGGTTCTCGCCGCCCCGCGCGCCGGTCTCCGTCGCGGGACAGCAAACGCTCGACGCCGCGCGCGCCGAATGGGCACTCGTCTCGGGCCGGCGCGTACGCGTGTATCGATGGGGTCAGGCGGGACCGGTGGTGCTGCTCGCCCATGGCTGGGGTGGCAACGCGGCACAGTGGCACGCGCTGGTGGCGCCACTGCTGGGCGCCGGATGCCGCGTGGTGGCCTTCGACGCGCTCTCGCACGGCGCTTCCGATGCGGGCGCGCACGGCACGCAACGCAGTTCGATTGTCGAGCTGTCGCGATCGCTGCTGGCAGTGGCCTGGCAGGTGGGTCCGGTGCACGCGGTGATCTCCCATTCGGCCGGCGGTCCCGCGACCGCGCTCGCCCTGCGCGAAGGGTTGCCGGTGCGCCGCGCCGTACTGATCTCCCCGCCCGCGGACATGGGCCGTGCCTGCGCGGCGCTGGCGTGGCAGCTCGGCTTCAGCCCGGCGGTCCTCGCGCGCATGACCGAGGCCAGTGCGCAATGGCTCGGCATGCCGTGGTCAACGCTCAATGTGCCGGACGTGGGCCGCACGCGCGAGGTGCCGCCGACGCTGGTCGTGCATGACCGCTCCGATCGGGAAGTGCCGTGGGAAGATGGCGCCGCGATCGCGGGCGCGTGGCCGCGCGCGCAACTCGCGACCACCGAGGGCCTCGGCCACCGCCGCATCCTGCAGGACGCGGCGGTGGCGGCAAGAATCGCGGCGTTCGTCCGCGACTGAACTCAGAAGCCCTGCAATACGAGCTTGCCGATGGTCTGGCCGCCTTCGAGGATGGCATGCGCGCGACGCAGGTTCGCGGCGTTGATCGCGCCGAGGTTTTCACCCAGCGTGGTTTGCAGACGACCGGCATCGATCAGGCGCGCCACTTCGTTGAGCAGCTTGTGCTGCGCGATCATGTCCGGCGTGCCGTACATCGCGCGCGTGAACATGAACTCCCACACGAACGTCGCGCTCTTGCTCTTCAGCGCGCCAATTTCCAGCGGACCCGCGTTTTCCACGATCGAGCAGATCTTGCCCTGCGGCGCGACCGCTTCCGCCATCGCCTTGAAGTGACGGTCGGTGTCGTTGAAGCAGAGGATGAAGTCGACGTTCTCGAAGCCCAGCGTGCGCAGTTGCGCGGGGATGTCGCCGCGATGGTCGATGGTGTGGTCGGCACCGAGCTTGCGCACCCATGCTTCCGATTCCGGACGCGACGCGGTGGCGATGACGGTGAGCTTGCCGAGCTCCTTCGCCAACTGAATGCCGATCGACCCCACGCCACCCGCGCCGCCGATGATCAGCACCGACTTGCCTGCGTCCTCGCCCTTCGCGGACACACCCAGGCGATCGAACAGCGCTTCCCACGCGGTGATCGCGGTCAGCGGCAGCGCGGCGGCATGCGCAAAGTCCAGCGAGGCAGGCTTGTGGCCAGCGATGCGCTCGTCCACAAGGTGATATTCGCTGTTGGTACCCGGGCGCGTGATGCTGCCCGCGTAGAACACCGGATCGCCGACCTTGAACAGCGTCACGTCGGGACCCACCGCCACCACGGTACCGGCCGCATCCCAGCCCAGCACGCGCGGCGCGGCTTCAACCTTGTCCTTCGGGGCGCGCACCTTGGTGTCGACCGGATTCACGGCAATCGCCTCGATCTTGACCAGCAGGTCATGCCCGGCCGCTTCCGGCTTGGGCAGATCGACGTCGAACAGCGCTTGCGGGTCGCTGATGGGCAGGTAATGGGTCAGGCCGATGGCTTTCATGGGGAGGCTCCGGTGAGAGGCAGACGAAAATTGCTATGACTGCATCGTAGCCAACTTCCATCCGCTTGATTAGCCGGAAACTGCCGCAATCACTTTCACTGAAACAGAGTAAATAGCGCCATAAAAAAGCCCGCCACAAGGGCGGGCATGCGTCAGCGCATTGTTGCGACGGGGGGAGCACCCCGTCAGGTCACGTCGTCCGGCACCGCGCGATATCCCATCGGCGCCGTGGTATTGGCGTGCACGTGCTTCTTCGCATGTGCCTCGCGCATCGGCCGCAGCACGAAGATGGCGAGTACCGCGGACAGTGCGGCCATGCCCGAAGCCAGCATGAACACCGCATGCCAGTCGCCCGTTGCGGCTGTGATCACGCTCGAGAACGGGACCAGCAGCGCGGCCGTGCCTTTGGCCGTGTAAAGCAAACCCGCGTTCGTCGCTGCGAACTTGGGACCGAACGTGTCACCGCAGGTGGCCGGGAACAAGCTGTAGATCTCGCCCCAGGCAAAGAACACCACGCCCGTCAGCACCACGAACGCCACCGGATTGTGGCCGTACTTCGACAGCAGCAGGATGCCTACCGCCTCGACCGCAAACGCGATGAACATCGTGTTTTCCCGGCCGATGTTGTCCGAGACCCAGCCGAAGAACGGTCGCGTCAGTCCATTGAGCACACGGTCGATAGTCAGCGCGAAGGTCAGTGCGGGCAACGTCAGGCCGAGGATCGAGACCGGCGAGTCATGCAGGCCGAAATCCTTTGCGATCGGGCCCAGCTGCGCGGTGGCCATCAGGCCGCCGGCGGCCATCATCACGAACATCGCGTACATGACCCAGAAGATCGGCGACGACAGCACCTGACGCGGCGTGGCGTTGTACGTGGCCGCGTTCTTCAGCGTGGACTTGACCTCGTTGAGGATCTTCGCGGACGGCGGATACAGCGCCATGCCCAGGAAGAACACGATCAACCCCTGGCCCAGACCGAACCACAGGAACGTGGACTCGTAGCCGCTGGTCTTGATCATGTTGGCGATGGGTACCACCGTCATCGCGGATCCCGCGCCGAAGCCCGCGGCGGTGATCCCTGCCGCCAGACCGCGTCGATTCGGGAACCACTTGAGCGCGTTACCCACGCAGGTGCCGTAGACCGCGCCGGCACCAACCCCGCCAATCGCGGCCGCGAAGTACAGCATCGGCAGCGACGAGGCCACAGAGTTCAGTGCCCAGGCCGCCGCGCATAGCAGGCCGCCGCCCACCACGACCGGGCGCGGACCATACTTGTCGACGAGGTAGCCTTCGATCGGCACCAGCCAGGTCTCCGTCACCACGAAAATGGTGAAGGCCACCTGAATGGCGGTGCGGCCCCAGTGGTACTTGTCATCGATAGGATTGACGAACAGCGTCCAGCCGTACTGCATGTTGGCGATCATCGCCATACAGATCACGCCGAATACGAGCTGCATCCACGGGGACGCAAGCCGAGACGTTGGCGCATGTTGCTGAAGTTCCATGGTGTCTCCTTCTAGACGGGTGTGCCCGCCGTTGTGGATAGGCGCCCTTTTGTGGGCGCTCTTTCTGGTGTGTGCTTTCTTGTTTGAGCGCTGTATCTCGAACGGCTGAGCCGCTCCAGTGGCTATACAGTATGTGGTATATCAACCGAGTACAAGCCACGATTGCGACGCGCCGCCGCACGCTGGCGCGATCATTTTTCCTCTGCCGATACGCTGCCCCGTGAATGGTGCGCGGCCCGCATGAAACGCTCGCTCGAGCGCATGCGTACTCCCTTAAAAATCAAGCGCTTAGTCGTCAGCGCAGGATCAATCTAAAGGGGTATCCGAAGGGCACTTTTCGCGTGCGTTGCAGCAGCGTGAGTACCCTGATAGGGAAAGTCCTGAGAAGCTGACAAGTGCCATCGATCGTGAATGTTTTGACATTCAGAATCATATGGAATGGAAGACAGGCATGACGGGGATGCCGGAGAGAAGAAGAACGGCCGTGAGCTCAGACGTCGCGGGCGCGACAGAAGCTGTCAAACACGATTGGAGTTGCCGGCCGTAACAAGCTCCAACGTTACTGCACTCAGATACGAGCAAAATGCGGTTGCAGCGCGGGCGTCGCGGTAGGACGCGAGTGGCCAACACCGTTGGTGGATTCCTGCGTGGCGCCCAGTCCGGCAAAGCGGCCATGGTCTTGCGCAGTCGTCAGAGTGTCCGTCGACACGCCAGTGCCAATGATCCAGGTTGCGAAAACGCCCAGATGAATCGCGGCGAGAGCAATGAGGGAAAGCAGTGCGGTATCCATAAAAACTCCTAAGTGAGGTAGGTCAAGGAGTTTTCATTATATGCTGCATCGCACTAGCTGTAAATATCCTGTATGTGATATATCAAGAGAATTTTCCCTCTAAATGCTCCAAACGCAACAAAGCACCCCTAGGGGTGCTTTGTTGGTCGCTTTATTTATCGCTTGTCAGGCGCTTGTCTGTTGCAAAAAGACGGCGCGGGAAAAAAAAAGCGTTGTGCAGCGCGTTCAGCCCACCTTTTTCAGCAGGCTCTGGTCGTATTCCTGCGCGCGCAGGTTGTCCCAGACCGCCGCTGCATTGGGCTTGAGCGAGCGGCTCTTGCGTCGGACCAGCATCACCGTCGACGTCACCTGCGGCCGCAGCGGGCGCAGCACGGCAGCGGGGGCCATGCCCGAGGCCTGCGCGCGTGATGGCACGACGCCGATGCCCAGCCCCATCGCCACCATGCCGAAGATCGCCGCGAAATGACCGAGTACCTGTAGTGTGCCGGGCCGTACGTGATAGGTGGCAAGCGCACGCTCCACCGCGGGTTGCACACCGGAGTGCTGATCGAGCGTCAGCACGGTGGCATCGGCAAGTTCACCCCACCCCAGCGATTCGCGCGCGGCAAGCGGATGCTGCGCGGGCAGGACCGCATGCAGTGGATCCACGCACAACGGTTCGCAATAGAGATCGTCGCAGGGCGTTGGGTTGCTCGCGATGCCGAAGTCCACTTCGCCACTGCGCACGCTCTGCAGCACGCCGTCGTGCGGACGATCGCGCAGCGTGATGCCGATGCCGGGCCACGCGCCGCGGCAGCTCGCGACCCACGACGGGACGCACATGGACGACATCACCGGATCGGTCGCGATCTGCACCTGGCCCTGACTAGGTTTGGCAGTGCCATGGCTTTCGCGCAGGGTCTGCTCCACCTCCTCGATCAGATGACAGATGCGTTGCGACAGATGCGCGCCCGCATCGGTCAACTCCACCTGACGGGTCGTGCGGTCGAACAGGCGCTGGTCGATCTCCTCCTCCAGCTCGCGCACGCTGCGGCTGATGGCCGATTGCGTGAGACCCAGTTCTGCGGCGGCGCGCGTGAAGCTTTTCTGGCGCGCCACCGCGGCGAAGGCCTTCAATTGCGGAAGCGAAACATTCATGGTGCCGCTCCTTTTTTGTTGTGCTGCTTTTTGTGACAAGCGTGAATCGCTTGAGTATCCGGGCCCCTACTCCCCCTTGCCCGTCGAGAACCCAGACATGTACGTCGCGCGATCGCTGACCGTCTGCGCGTTCACATGCCCGGTGATGAAGCGTCGCCGCATCGGTTGCAACACGAACTTGGCCGAGAGACCCGCCGCCACTGTCAGCACGGCCGCCACGGTGAACACCAGGCTCCAGCCGCCGTGATGCGACAGCACCGATGCAAGTGGCACCAGCAGCGCCGCGGTGCCCTTCGCGGTGTACAGCGTGCCGGCGTTGGCGGCGGCGAACTTGCTGCCGAACGTATCGGCACACAGCGCCGGGAAGATCGAGAAGATCTCGCCCCAGAACAGGAACGTGAGCGCCGCGAACAACATGAACAGGTACGGGTTGTGGCCGAACTCCATCAGCCCGATCAGGGACAGGCCCTCGCCGATGAAGATGAAGAACATCGTGTTCTCACGGCCGATGCGGTCCGAGATCAGGCCGCAGAGCGGACGCGTCAGACCGTTGCAGAGGTTGTCGATCGACAGCGTCATGGTCAGCAGCGGCAGCGTCATGCCCAGCATCGTGATCGGCATCGACGCGAAACCGAAGTCCTTGGCGATCGGGCCCAGTTGCGCGGTGGCCATGATGCCGCCCGCCGCTACAGCCACGAACGAGGCATAGATCAGCCAGAACACCGGCGTCTTCACCATCTGGCCCGGCGTGAATTCCACCGGATTGGTCAGGATCGCCTTGTTGGTGGACTTGATGCGCGGTGGCTTTGGCTTGACCAGCAGCATCGCCATGATGAAGATCAGCACGCCCTGGATGATGCCGAACGTAAAGAACGCGTGTTCGTAGCCGGACTTCTGGATCATGTTGGCGATCGGGATCACCGTGAGTGCCGAGCCCGCGCCGAAGCCCGCGGCGGTCAGGCCAGCGGCCAGGCCGCGCTTGTCCGGGAACCACTTGAGTGCATTGCCGACGCACGTGCCATAGACACCGCCGGCGCCGATACCGGCGATCACCGCCGCGGTGTAGAGCATCGCGAGCGAATCGGCATATGAGTTCATCACCCACGCCAGACCGGCACAGATGGCGCCGCAGGCGACTACGGGACGCGGGCCGAACTTGTCAACGAGCCAGCCCTCGATGGGCACCAGCCACGTTTCGGTCACGATAAAGATGGAAAACGCAATCTGGATCTGGGACTCGCCCCAATGATGCTTGGCGTTCATGGGGTTGACGAACAAAGTCCAGCCATACTGGAGGTTCGCCACGAGGCCCATACAGAGCACACCGATGAATAACTGAAACCAACGGTTGTGCAGCAAACCGCCATTGGAATTGCCCACGGCGGGGCCTGCCGCATCGATGTGCGCCATGTCATGTCTCCTTGCATTAGTGTCTCGCGCTCTTGGTGGCGCGAATTGGGCTACATCGCTGTGGGGGGATGTGCCCTCGTTTCTTCACTACTGTATGAGCGCGCCTGACATTGCGGCACGTTGCATCGGTGGGATTGATGCTACTTCAAACTAAGATCACCACAGCATAAAGTTTTTTATTATGATCATTGACGATCGTTTATAGATTGCAGGAAATGACGCAATGAAAAATGCCACGCTGCGACAACTTAAAGTCTTCGAAACAGTGGCGCGCCACCTGAGTTTTTCGCGCGCCGCGGAAGAGCTGCATCTCACGCAACCTGCTGTTTCTACACAGGTTCGGCAGCTCGAGCATCATGTGGGACTGCCCCTGTTCGAGCAGCTTGGCAAGCGGATCTACCTCACGCCGGCGGGTACCGAGATGCTGCATTACAGCCGCAGTATCATTCAGCAATTCCGCGAAGCGGAAGATGCAATGGCTCAACTTAAGGGTATTTCCGGAGGCCGCCTCAATGTCGCCGTGATCAGTGCCGGCGACTATTTTTTTCCAAGACTGCTGGCGGAATTCATGGGCCGTAATGACGGCGTGACTTTAAATCTTGCAGTGCACAATCGCGAGGAATTATTACACCAGCTGGGTGGCAATCTGACGGACCTCGCGGTCATGGTGCGACCGCCCGAAGCCGGCGACACGATCGCCGAGTCTTTTGCACCGCACCCCTACGTCATTGTTGCAGCGCCCAATCATCCGCTGGTCGGCCAGCGCAAGATCCCTCTGGCGGGACTGGCCGAGGAGGCGTTCGTGTCGCGCGAGCGCGGGTCCGATACCTGGAATTCGATGCAGGAGGGTTTTGCGGGGCGGCTGTCGAACCTGCGCATCGCGATGGAGATCAAGAGCACCGAGACCATCAAGCAGGCGGTCATCGCCAACATGGGTATCGCGTTTCTGTCCGCGCATACCGTGGGGCTCGAGTTGCAGACCGGCAAGCTGGCGGTGCTGGACATCGAGGGCTTCCCAGTGATGCTCAATTGGTATGTCGTCCACCGCAAGAACAAACGGCTGCCGCCAGTGGCGCTGGCCTTCAAGCATTTCCTGATGGAAGAAGGTGCGCGGCTGATCCAGCAGATCACTGGCGTGGAAGGATTGATACGACATCCATCCGAAACCCCGAGACGCGCGTCGGGGGCCACCGGCACGCAGCCGCCGATGTATAAATGATTACTTATGATTTCGCGATGAAACTTTAATTATCGTGAATCGTTCGTCGCCTCTAAGCTTCCGTCAACGAAGCGATAAACCGAAGGAGACGAACATGGACCAACTCCACACTACCCCGCACGCCGCCACGCACGATGGCAACACCAACACGCGCCTGGACCGCGACATGCAACTGAACGCGTTCAACGCCGCGTTCGCCGAACTCGGCCTGCGCTTCCGCTGGGACATGAACATGTTCGAATGGCTGTGCGGCATCGAATGCGAGCGCACGCGCGTGTGCCGCTACATCGAGGAATATCACGCCCACCTGCTCTCGGCCTACGACCCGGGCTTCCTGAGCCAACTGATCTTCGACAAGAAGAACGACTACCTGCGCGCAATGCAGGTGGGTATGAACTGACCCTTCCCCGCTGTTTGCCCGCTTCCCTCTCAGGCGGGAAGGCTTGCCACCAACACCCCTTCACAAGGGGTGTTTTTGTTGTTGGTCAACGCCGATATCCCTAACAGATCGCACACTCGCGATCGCTTCGGACATGACAACAGCAACAGCAACAGCAACAGGGACAGAGGGCAATGCTCACAAGATGGACAGCCGCCACCACCGCCTTCCTTTCGAGTCCTAGCCGTCCTGCCTAAGCACTTTCACGTAGTTTCAATCGCTTCCTTTATTGATATATTACATACCGTATTTCATAACGCGAACAGATTGTGGGCGGCCTCCGACCTGCGGCGCGCGACGGATATCAACGGAGGAGACACGTGAATATTCACGAGCATCAGGCCAAGGAGTTGCTCAGGCGCTATGACGTGCCGGTGCCCTCCGGCTGCGTCGCCTTTACGCCGGACGAGGCTGCGCATGCCGCCCGCAAGCTGGGCGGCGAGGTCTGGGTGGTGAAGTCGCAGATCCATGCGGGGGGACGCGGTGCGGGTTACTTCGCCGAGCACAGCTCGGGACAGGGCGGTGTGCGCGTGGTGAGGTCGCTCGCCGACGTGCATGCCAGCGCCGTGGACATGCTGGGCAAGACGCTGATCACCAAGGAGACCGGCCCGGCCGGCCGGGTGGTGAAGCGGCTCTATGTCGAGCAAGGTTGCGATGGCGCGCACGACCTCTCCGCGCGTGATTTCTATCTGGGCATCCTGATCGATCCCGCCACATCGCGCGTCACGCTGATGGCGTCCACCGAAGGGGGCGTGGACATCGAGGACGTCGCCGCACGCACGCCCGAGAAAATTCTGAAGGTAGCGATCGATCCGGCCAGCGGCATCCAGCCGTTTCATGCACGCCGGCTGGCATCCGGTCTGGGGCTATCGGGCAAGCAGGTGGACGCAGCCACGCGCTTCATCCTGTCGACGTACCGCGCGTTCACCGAGCTCGACGCATCGATCGTCGAGATCAATCCGCTGCGGGTCACCGATAGTGGCGACGGTAGCGTCAAATTGATGGCACTCGACGCCAGGTTCGCGTTCGACGACAACGCCCTCTTCCGCCATCCCGACATCGAAGCCATGCGCGACGAGAGCGACGATGACCCGGTCGAGATCAAGGCCAGCCGGCATGGCATGAACTACGTCTGCTTCGACGGGAATATCGGCTGCATGGTCAACGGCGCGGGCCTGGCGATGGCCACCGTGGACATCATCAAGCAACATGGCGGCGAGCCCGCCAACTTCCTCGACGTGGGCGGCAGCGCCACCAGGGAGCGCGTGGCGGCAGCCTTCCGGCTGATCATCGGCGATCCGAAAGTCGATGGAATCCTGGTCAATATCTTCGGCGGCATCATGCGCTGCGACATGGTCGCCGAAGGCGTGGTGGAAGCCGTGCGCGACGCCGACCTGACCGTTCCGCTGGTGGTGCGACTGGAAGGTACACATGCCGCGCTGGGCAGGCAGATCCTGCGCGATGCGCGCCTGCCGATCCTATGCGCACGCGATCTTGCCGATGGGGCCGAGAAGATAGTGGCCGCCGTGCGGGCCACGCAAAAACACGGAGGCAGGTGATATGGCTGTCCTGATCGACCACAACACGCGCGTGATCTGCCAGGGCTTTACCGGCGCACAGGGTACGTTCCATTCGGAACAGGCACTGGCCTATGGCACGAAGTTGCTGGGCGGCGTCACGCCCGGCAAGGGCGGCGCATCGCATCTGGGCCTGCCGGTCTTCGATACCGTGGCCGCTGCCGCCCATGCCACCGGTGCCGATGCATCGGTCATCTACGTGCCGCCGCCATTCGCTACCGATGCCATCCTGGAAGCGGTTGACGCCGGCATCGCGCTGATCGTCTGCATCACCGAAGGCATACCCGTGATGGATATGGTGCGAGTCAAGCGTGCGCTCTCAGGCTCGACCAGCCGGCTCGTGGGACCGAACAGCCCTGGGGTGATCACACCGGGTCAATGCAAGATCGGCACCATGCCCGGGCATATCCACCAGCCCGGAAAGATCGGCATCGTATCGCGCTCGGGCACGCTGACCTACGAAGCCGTGCTGCAGACCACGGCGGTCGGACTGGGGCAATCGACCTGCATCGGCATCGGCGACGATCCGGTGAACGGTATCGACTTTATCGAATGCCTCGAGATGTTTCTCGCCGACGACAAGACCGAAGGCATTCTTTTGATTGGCGAACGTGGCAACTCGGCAGTGGAAGAAGCGGCCCGCTTCCTGCGCGATGCCCGCACGCGCAAACCCGTGGTGGGCTTTATCGCCGGTACCGCGACGGAAGCGACGCTCGATGCCATGCGCGAAGCCGGCATCCACATGGCCCCTTCGGCCGCGGCGCTCGGGGCAACCATGGCGGCAGCAATGAAGTAGGCATCGCACTATGCAAAAAAAGCCGGGCGCATTGCCCGGCTTTTGTCGTTCTGCAAGGGTGCGGGTCAGCCAGCTCCGGCCGCGGCACTCGCCTTGGCTTCCAGTTCCGTGATGCGCTTTTTCAGCGCCCGCTCTTCCTGGAAGCGCACGGTCTCGTCGCGAATCACCGCCACGATGCCCGTGATGTCCCCGCCCTCTCCGTGCAGCAGCGCCACGGTGAAAGCAATCGACATCGCGTCGCCCTTCTTGTTGATCGCGGGCACCTTGAGCAAGTCATGGCCATATCGGGTCTGGCCCGTTGCCATGGTCTTGTCGTAGCCCTCCCAGTGGCGCCCGCGCAGGCGCTCGGGAATGATCAGGTCCAGCGACTGGCCCAGCGCCTCTTCCTGCGTGTAGCCGAACATGTATTCGGCAGCCGGGTTCCACAACGTGATGGCACCGTCGGGGCCGGAGATGATGACGGCGTCGCCGATGGCCGACACCAGTTGTTCATAGTCGATCGCAGCCTGCATGATCTTTTCCTGAGGAAAATTGGGGGGTGACCGCGGGGTGGCCTGATTTCCGCCACCCCGTCGGCACACTGGCAGCGCTGCCGTCCTGCTTAGATTACGTTTGCCTCGCGCAGTCGGGCAATCTCCTCGGCACCGTAGCCAAGGCCAGCCAGCACTTCGTCGCTATGTTCGCCCAGCAGCGGCGAACCCGTGATTTCCGGCTTCATGGACGAGAACTTGATCGGGCTGCCCACGGTCAGGTACTTGCCACGCTCCTTGTGGTCGACTTCCACGATCGAACCGCTCTTGCGCAGCGATTCATCGGCCGCGATTTCCTTCATCGACAGCACCGGCGAGCACGGAATATCGAACTTGCGCAGGATGTCCACCGCCTCGTACTTGGTCTTGTCGGCCAGCCAGACTTCGATGGTATCGAAGATCTGGGTGATATGCGGCTGACGGGCCTTGGCCGTGGCGTAGTTCGGATCGTTGATCCATTCTTCCTTGCCCAGTGCCTTGCAGATCGGCTCCCAGGCGTGACCCTGGATGGTGAAGTAGATGTAGGCGTTGGGATCGGTCTCCCAGCCCTTGCACTTCAGCACCCAGCCCGGCTGGCCGCCACCGCCGGCGTTGCCGCCGCGGGGCACCACGTCGCTGAACGTGCCGTGCGGATACTGGGGATACTCTTCCAGATAGCCGACGCGGTCCAGACGCTGCTGATCGCGCAGCTTCACGCGGCACAGGTTCAGCACGGCGTCCTGCATCGAGACAGCAACCTTCTGGCCTTCACCGGTCTGCTGGCGGCCGATGATCGCGGTCAGGATGCCGATGGCCAGGTGCATGCCGGTGTTCGAGTCGCCCAGCGCAGCGGCCGATACCGTCGGCGGGCCGTCCCAGAAACCGGTGGTCGATGCCGCGCCGCCAGCGCACTGTGCCACGTTCTCGTAGACCTTCAGGTCTTCATAGTGGTGGCCGTCGCTGAAGCCCTTGACCGATGCCACGATCATCTTCGGGTTCAGTTCCTTGATGCGGTCCCACGAAAAGCCCATGCGATCCAGCGCACCCGGACCGAAGTTCTCGACCAGCACGTCCGACTCGCGGATCAGCTGCTCCAGGATCTTCTTGCCTTCCGGCTTCTTGGTGTCCAGCGTCAGCGAGCGCTTGTTGCTGTTCAGCATGGTGAAGTACAGCGCGTCCGCGTCGGGAACGTCGCGCAGTTGCGAGCGGGTGACGTCACCCGAGCCAGGGCGCTCCACCTTGATCACGTCCGCGCCGAACCATGCGAGAAGCTGGGTGCAGGCGGGGCCGGCCTGGACGTGCGTGAAGTCGATGATCTTGATGCCGTTGAGTGGGAGGTTCACTGTCGCTCTCCTAAATGGAATAGACGTTGAAACGCAATCGAATTACTTGGTGGCCGCGCTTTGCGGATTCAAATTGGTCAGACGACCGCTCTCGGTGCCCGCAGCCGGGTCGATGACGGCGTTGATCAAGGTAGGCTTGCCCGACTTCAAGGCTTCCTTCACTGCGGCTTCGAGTTCCGCCGGGGTGGTGACGTTGTTACCGACGCCACCGAACGCTTCCATCATCTTGTCGTAGCGCGCGCCCTCGACAAACATCGTGACCGCCGGGTCCTTGCCGCCGGTCGGATTCTTGTCGATACCCTTGTAGACGCCGTTGTTGTTGAAGATGACGATGCAGATCGGCAGGTTGTAGCGGCAGATCGTTTCCACCTCCATGCCCGAGAAACCGAACGCGCTGTCACCGCACAACGCCAGGACTGGCTTGTTGGTCTCGACCGCCGCGGCAACCGCGTAACCCATGCCCACACCCATCACACCCCAGGTGCCGACGTCCAGACGCTTGCGCGGCTCGTACATGTCGATCACGGCGCGGGCGTAGTCCAGCGTATTGGCGCCCTCGTTGACGAACGAGATGCTCGGATTGGCCTTGACGACATCCTTCAGCACGCGCAGCGCGCTGTGGAAGTTCATCGGCGATGCATCCTTGGCCAGCGTCTCGGCCATCTTCGCGAGGTTCTTTTCCTTCTTGTCGTACACCGCGTTCAGCCACTCGGCGCCCGGCTTGGCAAAGTTGTTGCCAACCTTGTCGAGCAGCGCCGCTACGACCGAGCCAATGTCGCCCACGACCGGCGCGGCGATGGCGACGTTGCTATCCATTTCGGTCGGCGAGATATCGACCTGGATGAACTGCTTCGGCTTGCCCCAGGTCTTGCCCTTGCCATGCGACAGCAGCCAGTTCAGGCGGGCGCCGATCAGCAGCACCACGTCGGCTTCCGCCAGCACGTACGAACGCGCGGCCGAGGCCGACTGCGGGTGCGTATCGGGAATCAGGCCCTTGGCCATCGACATCGGCAGATACGGAATGCCGGTCTTCTCGACCAGCGCGCGGATATCGGCATCTGCGCGTGCATACGCGGCACCCTTGCCCAGCAGGATCAGCGGGCGCTTGGCGCTCTTCAGCAGATCGATGGCACGGTCGATCGAGTCCGGTGCGGGGATTTGACGCGGAGCCGGGTCAACCACCTTGATCAGCGACTTGCGGCCCTTCTCGGCTTCCATCGTCTGGCCCAGCAGCTTGGCCGGCAGGTCCAGGTACACACCGCCCGGACGACCGGACACCGCGGCACGAATGGCGCGCGCGATGCCGACACCGATGTCCTCCGCATGCAGCACGCGGAACGCAGCCTTGGCGTGCGGACGGGCGATGGCCAGCTGATCCATCTCTTCGTAGTCACCCTGCTGCAGATCGACGATCTCGCGCTCGCTCGAGCCGCTGATCAGGATCATCGGGAAGCAGTTGGTGGTGGCATTCGCCAGCGCCGTCAGCCCATTCATGAAACCAGGCGCGGACACGGTCAGGCAGACGCCCGGCTTCTGCGTGAGAAAGCCGGCAATCGCGGCGGCGTTGCCCGCGTTCTGCTCATGACGAAAGCTGATGACGCGCAGGCCGTTGGCCTGTGCCAGGCGTGCCAGATCCGTGACCGGAATACCGGGCAGGCCGTAGATGTTCTCGATGCCGTTTAGCTTCAGCGCGTCGATGACCAGATGAAAACCATCGGTTTGCGCCTGCTCTTCGACCGCTTGACGCTGCCGCTCGTTGTCGACTTCTGCCATGGTTGCTTCCTTCTATACAGATTGACGGGGATTGGAGAACTTCTGCTTCAGGGTGTCTTCAGCGGTCGTGTTCGCGCCCCGCCTGTCTACTTCGGACTTCACGATGTCTCCTCTTGGACGACTTGCTCTAATCGGCAACCGTTTGCACATACGGTATGTGATATATCAAAACTCAGCAAGAGATCGATGCTAACTTTCGTCGATGCAGCGCAGCATTTCCGCGCAGATACGTGCGAGATAAGGGAAATTACTGAGATTCCGCTGCGCCAACGTGGTTGACGAGCGACCCAATCCCGCGGATCGACACCTCCACCACCGAGCCGTCCTTCATCGATCCAACCCCGATCGAGGTGCCGACGGCGATCACATCGCCCGGCATCAGCGTCAGATCCCGCGACAGCAGGCTGACCTGCTCCTCGGGCGAAAAAACAATGTCGGACAGCGGGTAGTTCTGGCGCTCGACGCCGTCCAGACGCGTCACCACGCTGGCGCTGCGCCAGTCGAAGCCGGTGACGATCGCCGGACCGACGCAACCGAAGGTGTCGGAGCCCTTGGCGCGCGTCCACTGCGGGAAGTTGGGATCGGCATTGAGCAGCTCCCCCGCCGTCACGTCATTGACGATCGTGTAGCCAAAGATGTGCGAGGCAGCCTCGCTCAGCGGCACATCCCGGCATTCGCGGCCAATCACGATGCCGAGCTCGCCTTCGTAAGCGATCTTGCCGGTGTACCCACTCGGACGCCGGATCGCATCGCCGGGGCCGGCCAGAGAACTGGCCGGCTTCAGCAGGAACAGCGGATGCACGGGCACCGCTTTCTCCAGCCGGGCCGCGAGGGCATGAAAGTTGTTCCACAGCGCCACGATCTTGCCGGGCTGGCACGGCGCCAGCAGGTCCAGCGAGGCGTAACTGTATGCGTTGCCCGTGGGACGGGGATCGGTATAACCGGGGCCATCGAACTCGATGACGCGATCGGCATCGCCATCGTCAAGCCGGCCATAAGCGATGTCACCGTCAGCACGGCGGAAGCGAATCCAGGTTTGCACGGAAAAAACTCCTCCGGCCAGGCGCGGGTGTGCCGCGCCAGCTCTTTGAGCAAGGATGGCGCCCCTGTCAGGGGCGTTGGGAGAGCGGCGCCGGCCGTGGCCAGGCGCCCCGGGCTAGATCGCTCCCGCTACGCGCAGCGCCGCAATCTGCGCTGGCGAGCGCCCAAGCGATTCGAGGATCTCGTCGGTGTGTTCTCCCAGCAGCGGCGAACGCTCGACCTTCACTGGCGAGTCGGACAACGTGATCGGCGAGCCGAGCTGCACGTACTTGCCGCGCGCCGGGTGGTCGAGTTCCACCAGATAGCCACGCTCGTACATCGACTGGTCCTCGATCAGATCCTTCATCGACAGGATCGGACCACACGGCACGTCCACCGCGTTGAGGGCGTTCATCACTTCGAACTTGGTGCGGCCCAGGGTCCATTCCTCGATGATGCCGAAGCAGGTGGGCAGCTTTTTCAGGCGCACCTCGGGCGAGGCGAATTCCGGATCGGTGATCAGTTCCTCGCGGCCGCACAGGCGCATCAGCGGTTCCCAGCCCTGCGGCTGGACGATGACGTAGACGTAGTCGTTCGGTCCGCCCGGAGCGCAGCGCAGCGCGGCGCCCGGCTGGCCGCCGCCCGACGCATTGCCCGCGCGGGGCACATGGTCGTCGAACTGGTCGTTGGGGTATTCACGCAGCGGGCCGGCATCCAGGCGCTGCTG
This sequence comes from Cupriavidus pampae, assembly GCF_914271485.1. Classification (GTDB taxonomy): domain Bacteria; phylum Pseudomonadota; class Gammaproteobacteria; order Burkholderiales; family Burkholderiaceae; genus Cupriavidus; species Cupriavidus pampae. The sequence goes on along the minus strand of NZ_CAJZAG010000004.1, from coordinate 437,797 downwards.
ATCGCGCAGCTTCACGCGGCACAGGTTCAGCACGGCGTCCTGCATCGCCACTTCCACGCGCTGGCCGCGGCCCGAATGCTCACGTTGCAGCAGTGCGGCCAGAATGCCAACCACGCAGTGCACGCCCGTGCCCGAGTCGCCGATCTGCGCGCCCGTCACCGTCGGTACGCCGCTGGCCTCGCCAGTGGTCGATGCGGAACCGCCCATGCACTGGGCGACGTTCTCGTAGGCCTTGCAGTCCTGATACGGGCCGGGGCCGAAGCCCTTGATCGACGCATAGATCATGCGCGGATTCAGGTCCTGGATCTGGTCCCAGCCGAACCCGGCACGGGCCAGCACGCCCGGACCAAAATTCTCGATCAGCACGTCGCTCTGCTGAATCAGGTCTTCCAGCAGCGCCTTGCCTTCCGGCGTCTTCATGTTGAGCGTCAGGCTGCGCTTGTTGCTGTTCAGCATGGTGAAGTACAGGCTGTCAGCATTCGGTACGTCACGCAGCTGGCTGCGCGTGATGTCGCCGCGACCGGGCATCTCGACCTTGATCACATCGGCACCCATCCACGCCATCAACTGCGTCGCGGAAGGGCCGGCCTGCACGTGCGTCATGTCCAGAATGCGAATGCCATCCAGGGCTTTGCGTTGCTCCATGGTGCGTCTCCTGATTTGTGTTCTGCTCTTTCGACATACAGTATGTGGTATATCACCAAGATGCAAGAGGGTTTAAACCCGAATCAGGGAAGTTTCGACGCTGCATTGCAGCAAATGCGCTTAGATCAAAAAAAAGCCCCAGCGCCGTCAGGCGCTGGGGCTCTCCAGGACGCTTCTGGACGTCAGTCCAGAAAGTCGCAGTTCTTCTCGACATACTCGGCGAGGTCCAGCGAGTGCTGCCGCACCAGCCGCTCCGCGAGCTCGGTGTCGCGATGCTCGAGGGCTTCGATGATGCGCAGGTGGTCGACGATCGAGCGGGACGCCCGGTCGCTCTGCGAGATCGTCATCTTTCGAATCGCCCGCACATGGACAAAGATGTTCTTGATCTGGTCCATGATGACCTGCGACTTCGACAGCTGCACGATCGACTGGTGAAAGACGATATTGGCGTCGGAGTATTCCTCGATATGTTCGGCTGGCGTACCGTCGCGGAAGCTGTCGAACATATGGCGCAGCTTGCCGATCTCCTCGTCCGTCGCATTCTGCGTGGCCAGGCGCGCCGCCATGCTTTCCAGCGCGGCCCACACCTGAATCATCTCGACGATCTCGCGCTTGGTCTTGCGCATGATGTAGATGCCGCGGCGCGGCACCGTACGCAGGAAGCCTTCCTGCTCCAGCAGCGTCATCGCCTCGCGAATCGGCGTGCGGCTTACGCCCAGCGCTTCGCTGAGCACGCGCTCGTCCAGGCGCACTTCTTCCCGCGACTGGTAGATATCCGCATCGGCGATGGCCTGACGCAGCATGGCGTAGGCCTGATCGCGCAGGCTGGCGCCCGCATTGATCGGCTGCAGCGCAAGCGTAAGGCCGGCGGGCGGCTGGGTGACATCCTGAACTTCGGTTTGGCTTTGGGCAGACATGAAATGCACTCGTTATGGCCGGCTGGTCGCCACGCTTCGCCCGCCCCCTGGCAGGTTTCACAAGCAACGATAAATGGCAGTCTGGCATGACATCATGCGTTCTGCTCATGAATCCTGCATTCAGGGGTGCGAAGGTGGCACAACCGACGCTTTCGTATATGGTATATCACATCGGCGCCACCGCAAGCTATGCCGCGCGGGCCACCTGTGCCTGAGCTGCTGGTGCGCTGACCGAAGCAAGTGCGCCCTGAGCCATCCGATCGCGCTGCTTGATCAGCCCCAGCACCGCATCGATCATCGGCGTCGGCTGCTTCAGCATGCGCCCCATCTCCTGCACCACCGTCAGCAGCGGATCGATCTCCATCGCCCTGCCCGCCTCCAGATCCTGCAGCATCGAGGTCTTGTGTGCGCCCACCGCGCCCGCGCCATCGATGCGCCGCTCCACATCCACGCGGAAATGCACGCCAAACCGTTCGGCGATATCCTTGGCCTCGAGCATCATCTGCTTCGACAGGGCCCGCGTGGAGGCATCCGAGGTGATGACGTCGAGCGTCGCATGCGTGAGCGCGCTGATCGGGTTGAAGCACAGGTTGCCCCATAGCTTGAGCCAGATTTCATCGCGAATGTTGTCGCGCACCGGCGCGTCGAGGTCGGCGGCGACCATCAGTTCGGCCAGCTTCGTCACGCGTTCGGAGCGGCTGCCATCGGGCTCGCCAATGGGAAATTTCTTGCCATAGACGTGACGAATCACCCCCGGCGCATCGATTTCCGCGGCGGGATAGAGCACGCAGCCCAGCGCGCGCTCGGGCCCCAGCCCTTTCCACTGCTTCGCGCCCGGGTCCACGCTTTCCAGCGTCGAGCCCGCGAATTCGCCGCCGTGCTTGTAGAAATACCAGTACGGGATGCCGTTGACGCCAGTGACGATCGCGGTCTGCGGGCCGATCAGCGGTTGCATCAGATCCACCACACCTGGCACCTGGTGCGCCTTGAGCGTGATGAAAACGTAGTCCTGCGGTCCCAGTTCACGCGGATCGCTGGTGCAACGGACCTTGGCCACGCGCTCCTGCCCGTCGATATGCAGGCGCACGCCATTGGCCTGCATGGCGGCCAGATGCGGGCCGCGCGCGATGAAACTGACATCGGCGCCCGCGAGCGCCAGCTGCGCGCCCATGTATCCGCCGATGGCGCCGGCGCCATAGATACAGATCTTCATATGTGTCTCCTCGTTGCAGTGATTTATGTGAAAGCTGTTTTGATATATCACATACTATATTCCACGACGTAGTAAAGACAACCTCAATCTGCGCGCCATTTGCATGCCATCGAACGGCCGTACGTTGTCAGACATCGTCCGGTTCTCTTTGCGCGTGCCCCTGCGCTACCATCCATCTGTCGTCCCCGTCGTTTTTCGTGACGTTTTCCCTGACCTTTTCCGTTCACGCAGTCCGCGATCGCACCCCGATCGCAAGTCGTACCCCGCCAAGGAGTTCGCATGGATTCGCTGATGGACCTCGCCCGTGACCCCGCGGCATGGGCCGCGCTCGCCACGCTGATCGCGATGGAAGTGGTGCTCGGGATCGACAACCTCATCTTTATCTCCATCCTCACCAACAAGCTGCCCGTCGAGACGCGCGAAAAGGCGCGGCGCATCGGTATCGGTCTGGCGCTGATCCTGCGGCTGGGCCTGCTGGCCACGATTGCGATCATCGTGTCGCTGACCGAGCCCGTGTTCACGATCTTCGGCAAGGGCATTTCGTGGCGCGACCTGATCCTGATTGCCGGTGGTGCATTCCTGGTCTGGAAGGCGACCCGCGAGATTCACCAGCACGTAGCACTCGACGAGCCAGAGGAAGGCGAAGGATCGGATGGAGCGGGGGGCGTGGCGCGCGCCGTGCCCGGCTTCGCGGCCGCCATCGGACAGATCCTGATTCTCGATATCGTGTTCTCGATCGACAGCATCATCACCGCGGTCGGCATGACCGACCACATCCCGATCATGTTCATCGCGGTGATCGTGGCCGTGACGGTGATGCTGTTCGCGGCCGGGCCGCTGGCCAACTTCATCAACCGCAATCCGACCATCGTGATGCTCGCGCTGGCGTTCCTGATCATGATCGGCATGACACTGATCGCCGACGGGCTCGGCCATCATGTGCCGAAGGGCTATATCTATACGGCCATGGCATTCTCGGTCGCCGTCGAGGCGCTCAACATGGTGGCGCGACGGCGCCGCAAGCAGCACTAGCGCCACGTGGCAGTGGCGCCGACCGAACGGGTATCATCTGCGGTTGGCGTCACGCATAACCCCACAACCATGCTTCCATCCGATCTTGCTGGCTCCGACGACAGCCAGGCTTCGTTGCCGCGGTCCGAACGGGCCTATCAACAACTGCGCTCCGCGATCCAGGCCGGGCACCTGGCGCCCGGCACCCGCCTGCGCGAAGTCGAGCTCGCCGAATCGCTGGGGCTGTCCCGCACGCCGGTGCGCGAAGCCCTGTCGCGACTCGAGTCCGAAGGACTGGTCGTCAACGAGCCCAATCGCGGCATGATGGTGACGCAGCTCGATGCCAGCATGGTCAGCGAGCTGTACGTGATGCGCGAGGTGCTGGAGGCCACCGCCGCCGCGCTGGCCGCGCGCCATGCGACCGACGTCGAGATCTCGCTGCTGCGCGATATCGTCGAGCGCGACCTCGTGCTGGCCGAAGACCCCGAACGACTGGTCTCCAACAACCGCCTGTTTCACGAGACACTGCACCGCTGCGCGCATAACCGTTACCTGCTCAAGACCCTGCGCACGCTGCATGAATCGATGGCGCTGCTGGGACGCTCGACGCTCGCCGTGCCGGGCCGCGCGCGTGGCTCGTACGAGGAACACATGGCGCTTGTGGAAGCGCTCGAGGCGCGTAATCCCACGCAAGCCGAACAAATCGCACGGCGGCATATCCAGCAGGCCTACAAGGTCCGGCTGTCGCTGTGGGTCGAGGAACAATCGCGATAGTTGTGGGTTGTGGCGCAAAACCGCGCAATTGTCCGCATCTGCCCTGCTTTGCCTCCCCCCGCCCGGCCGCACACGGCAGTTATGCCGGTTGCATGAGGGGTGCATTGTTTTACACAGAAGAAAAGTGTGTTCCGCGCTCGCCCTTTTCTGATGCGTCAGACCTTGCTATCGTCCCGGTGGGGTCGGAGCTCTTCTCTCCTTTCGACCCCACGTCACCTCCGTGGCGGTTTTTTCATTTGGTGTCAGCGCGCCTGCCAGACTGTTCGTCCGCATGCGTGGTTGGTGCAAGGCGCGGCGCTTGCCGCGCCTACTTTTCTACCCGAGACGAGGAGACCGCCATGCAAGGCAAGACCGTCAGAATTCCGGGGCCGGACCATCCCATCGATATCAAGCCGCTGCCGGACCGCGTGATCGTGACCGCGGGCGGACGCGTGATTGCCGATAGCCGGCGCGCGCTCGTGCTGCAGGAGTCCACCTATCCCGCCGTGTACTACATCCCGCGCGAAGACGCGGACATGACATTGCTGACCCGCACCGCGCACAGCACGCATTGCCCCTACAAGGGCGATGCGTCGTACTACAGCATTGCGGCGGCGGGCGAGCGTGGGGCCAACGCGGTGTGGACCTACGAAACCCCGCATGAAGCCGTGGCTTCCATCGCCAGCCATCTCGCGTTCTATCCCGATCGTGTCGACAGCATTGCAGTGAGCGCCTGACCGCGCGCTGTCGTCTCTCCCCGGGGGGCTACGGCCCCCTCACAACAAAAACAACACGACACCATGGCATTGCAGACTCAAGGCGTGCCCGCCGGGCACCGTGCGCCACCGCAGTACAGTCAGCTCCGCACACGTTTTCTCGAAGTTCGCCAGCGCACGCTCGCATTGGTCGAGCCGCTGAATGCGGAAGACATGGCGATCCAGTCCATGCCCGATGCGAGCCCCGCCAAATGGCACCTCGGGCATACCACGTGGTTCTTCGAGACGTTTCTGCTGACGCCGCATCTGCACGGCTACAAACCCTACGACGCCAGCTACGGCTACCTGTTCAACTCGTACTACGAAGCGATCGGTGAACGTCAGCCACGCCCGTTTCGTGGACTGCTGAGCCGGCCGACCGTCGACGACGTCATGGCCTATCGCGCGCACGTGGATGCGCAGATGCTGGCGTTGCTCGATACGCATGCGACGGACGCACTGGACGCGTTGATGGACCTTGGCCTCGCGCACGAGGAACAGCACCAGGAACTGCTGCTGATGGACATCCTCCATCTGTTCGCGCAGTCGCCGCTCAAGCCCGCTTATGACCCACGCTGGCCACGTCCGCACGCGGCGGGCCGCGCGCGCTTCGCGCGCATGGAGGGTGGGCTGATCGAGATTGGCGACGACAGCGAAGGTTTCTGTTTCGACAACGAACGGCCGCGGCACAAGACCTACGTCGCGCCGTTCGAGATTGCCGATCGCCTGGTGACCAATGGCGAATGGCTGCGCTTCATCAACGATGGCGGCTACACGCGCGCCGAGCTGTGGCTCGCCGATGGCTGGGCTCGCGTGAAGGCCGGTGAGCTGGCCGCGCCGCTCTACTGGCAGCACTCGGAGCACGGCTGGCAGGAGATGACGCTAGGCGGCCTGCGTTCGATCGACTGGGACGCGCCGGTCGTGCACGTGAGCTATTACGAAGCCAATGCGTATGCGCGCTGGGCCGGCGCCCGCCTGCCCTCCGAGGCCGAGTGGGAGATCAGCACGCGCGCCGGTGTGCTGACCCAGGTGGACGGCGTGGCGTGGCAATGGACGCAGACGGCGTACGGCCCCTATCCGGGCTTCCATGCATCGATGGATGCGATTGGCGAGTACAACGGCAAGTTCATGGTGAGTCAGCTCGTGTTGCGCGGCGGCGCGAGCGTGACGCCGCCCGGCCATGTGCGGCCGACCTATCGCAATTTCTTCTACCCGCATATGCGCTGGATGTTCGCGGGGGTGCGACTCGCGCGCGATCCGGGCACCCAGCCGCGCGGGCGGCACGATGACGGGCACGACGACTATGCCGATTTCACGCGTGATATGCGGGTGGGTCTGTCCGGCCATCCCAAGGCGATGTCGCCAAAGTACTTCTACGATGCGGCGGGGTCGGAACTGTTCGAGGCGATCTGCCGCACGCCCGAGTACTACCCCACGCGCACGGAGTCCGCGCTGCTGACGCGCATTGCCAGCGAGGTGGTGGCATCGTTTGCGCCGGGCACCGCGCTGATCGAATTCGGCAGCGGCGCCAGCGACAAGACCAACCTGCTGCTGGCCGCCAGCGATCGCATCGACACGTATGTGCCGATCGATATCAGCGGCGATGCGCTGGCTGGCGCCGTGACGCGACTGGCACAGCGCTATCCCGCGCTGCGCGTGCATGCGCTCGAGGCCGACTTCACGCAGCCGTTCGCGCTGCCGGAAGCCGCGCACGCGCGGCCGCGCGTCGGCTTCTTTCCGGGCTCGACGATCGGCAATTTCACGCACGAGGAGGCGGCGCAGTTCCTGCGCAATGCGCGCGAGACGCTCGGCGCCGATGCGCGCATGATCGTTGGCGCGGACATGGTCAAGGACCTGCCGACGCTGCTGCGCGCCTATGACGATGCCGAGGGCGTGACCGCGCGCTTCAACAAGAATCTGCTGGTGCGCATCAACCGCGAGCTTGACGGCAACTTCGATCCGGACACGTTCGACCATCTGGCCATCTGGAACGAGGTGCACCATCGCATCGAGATGCATCTGGTCAGCCGCGTCGATCAGATCGTGCACGCGGCCGGCCAGTCGTTCACGTTCCGGCGTGGCGAGCGACTGCATACCGAGAACTCGCACAAGTTCACGATCGAGTCGTTCTCCACGCTGGCGGCCGATGCCGGCTGGCAGGTGACGCGCCACTGGATCAGCGACGCGCCGGAGTTTGGCGTGTTCGAGCTCAGCAGCGCTCGGTAGTTACGATAAGCACGACGGGCTGAGCCAGTGGCTCAGCCCAACATGCGCTCCAGCGTCTTCAGCAGCGGAGCGAAATCCGGTTCCCCGTCATAGCGCGTGCCGTTGAGAAACAGCGATGGCGTGCCATTCACGCCGCTGCGCACGCCGCCCTTGAAGTCCGCCTCGATCTTGGCGACGAAGTCCTTGTCACCGTCGAACGCACGCTGGACCAACGCCTCGGGCACGCCAAGCTCGCGCCCATAGCGCACGAGATCGTCGTCCTCGAGCGCGCCCTGGCTTTCGAACAGCCGATCGTGCATCGGCCAGAACTTGCCCGCCTGCGCGGCGGCCTCGCTGACCATCGCCGCCGCGCCCGCATGCGGATGCATATCGACGAGCGGAAAGTGCCGATAGACCACGGCAAGCCGGTCCCCGAGTTCGCGCTGCAGCTGCTGGATGATGGGATACATGCGACCGCAGAACGGGCACTCGAAATCGCCGTACTCGACCAGCACGAGCGGCGCATCCGCGTTGCCCTGCAGATGATCGGCCGCGCTGACCGGAATGGTGAGATGACTCATGACGCCTCCTTGCCCGGATTGGCAGCCGGCTTGGATTGCGGCAACCGGCCCAGTGCATCGAGCACGCCATCGACCCCGGGATTGATCGCCACCGGCGAAACATAGCTCCAGCCGATCTTGCCCTCGGCGTCGATCACGAACAGCGCGCGCTCCGAGGTGCCATCCGCCTCGCGGTAGACCCCGTACGCCCGCGCGGTGGCGCCCTTGGGCTCGAAGTCCGCGAGCAACGGGAAATGCAGCTTGCGTTGGTCGGCAAAGGCCATATGGCTCCAGACGCTGTCCACGGAAATCCCGAGCAGGACCGCGCCATAAGCTTCGATCTCATGCCGCGTCGCGTTGAAGAGCGTCATCTCGTCGCCGCAGACCGGGCTCCAGTCTGCGGGGTAGAACGCCATCACAACCGGACGGCCACGCAGTTCGCGCAGCGAGATGGTCTGGTCCGGTGTGGCATGAAGATCGAAGTCCGGCGCGATCTGGCCTTCCTTCAGGGGCTCGGCAGTGGCTGCCATGGGTACTCCTCGATCGCGCTTCCCGTCATAGCGTGGGGTGGCGCGGGTTGGAAAGTTAAGGCCACTCCATTCTTCGCGCATTCCCCACGCCACGGATTCGCATACGCGCCCGCCATTCCACATCCGAACGGTTCTGCGTCCCAAGTCTGCAATTTATCTGCTCGGATGAATAATCCATCGATATATGTCATTGGCGTTTGTAAATAACGATCCTTATGATGGGCTCACACCATGCGGATAAGGGGCTTGCTTTGACAACCTGGGCAATAGGCATCGATATCGGCGGCACGTTCACGGACGTGGTCGCCCTGGACTACAGCGAAGGCGCACTACATAGCCTCAAGGTCCTGACGACTCACGGCGATCCCGCGCAGGGCGTGGCCGACGGCGTGCGACAGCTTATGCAGACCTGCGGCATTCGCCCGGGCAGCGTCGCCAGAGTGGTCCATGCCACCACGCTCTTCACCAACGCGCTCATCGAACGGCGCGGCAGCACCACCGGCTTGCTGACGACGCGCGGCTTTCGCGATGTGCTCGAGATCGGGCACGAGCGCAAGTACGACCTCTATGACATCCATATCGAACCGGCACCCGCGCTGGTGCCGCGCAACCTGCGCGCGGAGATTGGCGGCCGGATCGATGGCCATGGGCAGGTCCTGGAGTCGCCCGAGGCGGCAGACGTGCGCCGGGCCGTCGCGGAACTGGTCGAGAAAGGCGTGGAGTCGATCGCCGTATGCCTGCTCCACGCCTACGCATTCGCCGGACATGAGCAGCAGGTCAGGACGTGGATCGAGCAGGATTTCCCGCATCTCCACGTCACGCTGTCGTCCGACGTGGCGCCCGTCATTCGCGAGTTCGAGCGCAATTCCACAACGGTCGCCAACGCCTATATCAAGCCATTGGCAAAGCGCTATCTCGATGCGCTGGAGGCTCGCCTGATCGCGCTGGGCCTGCCGAAAGGCGTGCTGCTGATGCTGTCGAATGGCGGCCTCTCCCATATCGAGGAAGCCAAGCGGAATCCGATCGAACTGCTGGAGTCGGGCCCCGCGGCGGGTGCCATCTCCGCAGCGCACTACAGTCATCGTGACAACCAGTCCAATCTGATGGCCTTCGATATGGGCGGCACCACGGCCAAGCTTTGCCTCGTCGAACACGGCAAGCCGTATATCGCCTTCGGCTTTGAAGCCGCGCGTCGCAAGCGCTTTGCCGAAGGCAGCGGCCTGCCGATTCGCATCACCACCATCGACCTGATCGAGATTGGCGCGGGCGGTGGCAGCATCGCGCATTGCGATGAACTGGGATTGATGAAGGTCGGGCCGCATAGTGCCGGCTCGGAACCGGGCCCAGCGTGCTATGGCCTGGGCGGTGAAGACCCGACCGTCACCGACGCCAACCTGGTCCTCGGCTATCTGAACCCCGATTACTTTGCCGGCGGCACCATGACCGTCGATCGCCACAAGGCACGAGACGCGCTGTCGCGGATCGGCGCCGGCATGGGGCTCGGCCCCCTCGACGTGGCATGGGGCATGCACGATATCGTGGCCGAGAACATGGCCGGCGCGGCGCGCGTGCACGCGGCGGAACGCGGCCGCGACCCACGTGATTTCGTGCTGCTGTGCACGGGTGGCGGGGGCCCCCTGCACGCGTATTACGTGGCGCAGAAGATCGGCGTCGGCACGATCATCTGCCCGCCGGCCGCGGGTGTTGCGTCCGCGTACGGTCTGCTGGTCGCGCCGGCCCGCGCGGATCGCTCCCGCACCGCAACGTTTCGCCCGTCGTCCGGGCGGCTTGCCGAGCTGGAAGAGGCCTTCCGCAATCTCGAGGCACAGGTGCAGGATTCGCTGGCATCCGTCGATGCCACGTTCGGTCCCATCCGGCTGTCGCGTCATGCCGATGGTCGCTTTGTCGGTCAGGGCTTCACGCTTTCGGTCGAGTTGCCAGAGGGTCCCTATCTGGCGGACGCGGCCGGTGAACCAGCCGTGCGCGAGGCCCTGACCGCGGCGTTCGAATTCGCCTATCGCGAGAAATTTGGCCGCACACCGCCCGACGTGCCCATCGAACTCGTCAACCTGCGCGTCACTGGCGAGGCGCCGCCGCGGATGGCCTTCGTGCCGAAATCATTGGAGGCTGGGCAACGCGCCACGCCGTCGGACATGCGCGATGTTTACTTCAGGGAGGCACAGGGCTACGTGAAGACGCCGGTATTCCAGCGATCGGATCTGCGGGTCGGATTTTCCGCGGAGGGTCCGCTGCTCGTCGAGGACACCAGCTCCACGCTGGTGGTGGGCCCCAAGGGACACGTCGAGCAACTCGCCAGCGGCAATCTGGTCATCACCATCAAGGAGCACTGAGCCATGGCCATTGCAAACGATACGACCGCGGTCGATCCCATTTTTCTGGAAGTGTTCTGGACGCGCGTGCGCTCGGTCGTCAACGAGGCCGCCAAGCTCATCGTCCGTACGTCGTTCTCGACGCTGTCGACCGAAGCGAACGACTTCGCCGTCGTGGTGACCGATTCCGCGGGGCGCGCGCTGGCGGAGAACAGTGGCAGCATTCCGTCGTTTATCGGCACCCTTCCGCGCACCGTGCAGGCTGCCATCGCGAAGATCGGCGCGGCAAACATGCAGCCCGGCGATATCTACATCACCAACAACCCCTGGATCGGCACGGGGCACCTGAACGATGTGTGCCTGGTCAAGCCGCTGTTCCACGAAGGGTCGCTGATCGGCTTTGCCGCGACGGCGGGACATGTGCCCGACATCGGCGGCAAGATCCGCTCCGTGGATGCGCGGGAACTGTTCGAAGAAGGCTTCCATATTCCGCTGATGCCGCTGCTGCGTGCCAATCAGGCCGACGAAACGCTGCTGTCGCTGATTCGCACCAACGTGCGCACGCCCGAGCAGACAGTGGGCGATATCTGGGCGCAGGTCGGTGCGGTCGAGCTGATCGGCACCCGGCTCGCGTCGATCCTGCACGAGTACGCGCTGCCCGGCATCGACGATCTGGCCCACGCGCTGTTCACGCGCAGTGAAGATGCCATGCGGCGCGCCATCGCGAAATTGCCGGAAGGTAGCTACCCGTACGAGATGGAAACCGATGGCTTTGGCGAACGCTTCCGCTTCGCGGTCACGGTACGCGTCAGGGACGGCGGCATCGAGTGCGATTTCACGGGCACGTCGGCGCAACAGCCGCGTGGTATCAACTGCGTGCTGTCCTATACCAACGCGATGTCGGTGTATGCGATCAAATGCCTGTTGCTGCCGGACCTGCCCAACAACGATGGGCTGTTTCGTCCTATCAAGGTGACGGCGCCGGAAGGCACCATTCTGAACCCACGCTCGCCGGCACCGGTGGGAGGGCGGGCCTGCACGGGGCACTATGTGCCGACCGCGATCTTCGGTGCCATGCATCGCGTGCTGCCCAATGCGGTGATGGCCGGCGTCGGGTCACCGCTATGGATCTGCAATCTCAGCGGCACCACCGCGGAAGGTAAGCCGTTTGCCACGGTCCTGTTCTACAACGGCGGTCTTGGTGGCACCGCGAGAAAAGATGGCGCATCGGTGATGTCATGGCCGAGCAATATCTCGCCGACGCCGATCGAGGTCGCGGAGCGCGATGCACCGCTACTCTTTCGCTACAAGAGACTACGCGAAGGCTCCGGCGGCGCCGGTGAACATCGTGGCGGACTGGGCGAGGAGATCTGCTTCGTCAGTCAGCATCCGACGCCGCTGTCCGTCGTGTTTCTGACCGAGCGCCTGCATGTGCCGGCACCGGGGCTGGGCGGCGCGGAAGCTGGCGCGTGTGGCGAAGTGCTGATCAATGGCGCGGCCATCAATGCGCGCATCCCGCACACGCTGAGCCCCGGCGACGAGGTCATTCTTCGTACGCCGGGCGGTGGTGGATTCGGTCCTGCCGCGGCAAGAGATGGCGAACGCCGGCGTCACGACCGGACGCACGGCTACGTGGTCTGATGTCAGGCGGGCTACGCGAGGGAAGCGGGGGCCGCGGGGGCAGCCACCACGCCCGCCGGCAGCGTCTGCGCGTGAATCGTCTCCAGCAGGACGCGCAGCAACCTCTGCGCCGTCGGCGAGAGCGAACGCAGCCGCCGCGTGATCAGGCACACCTCGCGCTTCAGCACGGGGGCTTCGAGTTCCCGAAACGTGAGGGTCTCGAATCCCGCCACCTTGCCCGCGAGCGCCGGCACGATGGAGAAGCCACCGCCCTCGGTCAACACCGCAAGCAGCGATGTCGAGCTCGAGATCTCGAACTGGCAGTTGTCGAAGCCAGGCCACGCCGGGCCTTCGGTTCTGAGGACGGTACCGATGCCGGTGTCCTGCGTAAAGGCCACGTAGCCCTCGGCCGGCAGCTCGGCCCATTTGAGAGGACCGTTGCCTTGCGCGAGCGCGGAATCGGGGCGACACACGACGCCGAAGGTATCGGTGAGGAGCGGCACATAGTCGAGTTCGTCGAAGCCCTTGTAGCGGCTGGCAATCGCGAAATCGAGTTCGCCGTCGACCACCAGTTGCTCCACCTGCTGCGCGCCCGCGTCGCGCAGGGTGAACGACACGGCCGGGTATTGCTCCCGGAACGAGACGATGGCCTGGACCAGGAACTGATAGATCGCCGATGCCGCGGCAGCGATGCGCACGTGCCCCTTCTGGCTTTGGGCGATCGCTTCGAGGTCGGAGATGGCGGCGTCGAACTCGCGCAGGATCTTGTCGGCTTCCGCCTTGAACCGCACGGCCTCTGGCGTCATGACCACGCGCCGCGTATTGCGGTCGAACAGCTTGAGTCCGACGGCCTCCTCGAACTGCTGGATCGTCGCGGTAAGCGCGGATTGCGTGACGAACAGCCGGGTAGCCGCCGTGGTGAAGGATCCCGAGTCCGCGACTTCGGCGAAGCAGCGCAGGTGGCGAAGGGTGACGGTACGATTCATGCGTCAAAAAATATATCTGCAAAAACGAACAGTCAACAAAAACTAATAATTTGTTCTGAATAGCTGACCCACTTAGACTTTTTCGCAGACGATTTCAGAAACACATAAAGGCGGCCCACGAAGGCCGCCCGCACTCTCCGGCGCACGCTCCTATGTCCAACCCCCACGTTGACCTCCCCCGGTCATCCCTCCCATGGAGAGCAAGCAATGCAAGGAAGATTTCTGCCGGCCGTTGTCGCGGCGATGATGGCAGCGTGCGTCACCATACCTGCGCATGCGGCGGACGAGGCCAGCGACTTTCCGACCAAGCCGATGCGCATCGTCGTCCCCTACCCGGCAGGCGGCTCCGTCGATCTGCTCGCCCGGGCGCTCGGTGAGAGAGTCGGTGCGAAACTGGGGCAGCCCGTCGTCGTCGAAAGCCGGCCCGGCGCGGGCAGCAATATCGGCGCGGCGTTCGTCGCCAAGGCACCGGCCGACGGCTATACCCTGCTCCTCGGCACGTCGGCGGCGCTTGCCGTCAATACCAGCCTGTACAAGAACCTCTCGTATGCGCCGCTGAAGGACTTCCGACCGGTCATGCTCGCCACGCGCCTGCCGAGCCTGGTGGTCGTCAATGCCAGCAGTCCCGTGAAGTCGATGAAGGAGTTGACGCCCTATCTGTCGAGCCAGGGCGCGCAGGCTTCCTACGCGTCGGCCGGTAATGGCACGCCCGCGCATCTGGGCGGCGAGCTCTACAAGAAGCTGGCCAACCTCCCGAAACTGGTGCACGTGCCCTACAAGGGCGGCGCGCCGGCACTGGCCGACCTGCTCGGCAATCAGACGACGATGATGATCGCGATCGCGCCGGAAGCGTTGCCGATGGTGAAGGATGGCAAGCTGCGGGCACTTGCGGTAACCACCAGCAGCCGGCTCGCGCAGTTCCCGGATTTGCCCACGGTGGCCGAGTCCGGCGTACCTAACTATGAGCTCGTGGCCTGGTACGGCCTTGTCGCTCCGGCAGGCACGCCTGCGCCGATCATCGCGAAGCTGAACACGGCGTTCAACGAGGCGCTGGAAGACCCGAAGGTACGCAGCCGCCTGACCGATATGGGCTTCGATCTCGTCGGCGGCGCGCCGTCGGTCCTCGAGAACCAGATGCGGAGCGAAGCCACCAAATGGGCGAAGGTCATCAAGGACGCCCAGATCGAGATGGACTGACGCGCGCCATTCTCCTGCGCTAGTCAAAGGGTGGCGCGGCTTTCCATGCCGCGCCACCAACCGTGGTGCTTAGTACTCAATCACCGGGGCGTGGATGGGTGCAATCGATTGGTGCGGGGTCTGGGTACGCTGGGCGGCCTTGTGGACCATCGTGTAGGCATAGTCGATTCCCATGCCATAGGCGCCCGAGTGCTCCTTGGCCAGACCCGTCACGGCGTCGTACGTTTCCTTGTTCTTCCAGTCGCGTTGCCACTCGAGCAGTACCTGCTGCCAGGTGACCGGCACCACGCCGGCCTGGATCATGCGCTGCATGGCGTAGTCGTGCGCTTCCTTGGTGGTGCCGCCGGAGGCGTCGGCGACCATGTAGATCTCGTAGTCGCCTTCCAGCATGGCGCTCAGGGCAAACGTCGTATTGCAGACTTCGGTCCACAGACCCGCCACGACAATCTTCTTGCGACCATTCGCGGCCAGCGCGTCGCGCACCTTCTGGTCATCCCACGAGTTCATCGAGGTGCGTTCGAGCGTCTGCTTGCCCGGGAACACGTCGAGCAGCTCGGGATAGGTGTAGCCGGAGAACGAATCGCTTTCCACGGTAGTGATGGTGGTCGGCACGTCGAAGATCTTCGCTGCCTTGGCCAGACCCACGGCGTTGTTCTTCATGGTCTGGCATCCATCGACTGCACACCGAAGGCCATCTGGGGTTGATGGTCGATGAAGATCAGTTGGCTGTTGCGCGGGGTCAGGACTTGCAGCTTGGCGTTCGACATGGTTCTCTCCGGAATAAAAAAATACTTCAATAAGTTTGGGGTTATGTTGGACGGCGCTGGCTTCGCTTTGTTTGCCTGGCTGCGTTGCCGCGCTGTCCATGTGCTGAACTATAGCGATCGCCGACCCGGAGAAAGTCGGCTATCGCTGTCATAGTTATTCAAAATAATTGATGAACCGTCACATGGCGAAAATGTGACCGCAAAAAGCAAAACCGGCCCGCCGCTCACACAAGAGGTGTGGCGGCGGGCCGGTTCAATGGGGTGCGGCACCTCGCGATGCCGCGAACCTCAGTCGCTACATAGCGACCTCAATCCAACTACTTGCTGCGATCAGCTGTTTGCGCCGATGCGCTTAGCCGTTTGCGTAGACAACCTTGGCCTTGCGGGCTTCAGCCTGCAGGCGGGTGAAGATGCCTTGCACGGCGGCAACAACACGCTTGACGTCGTTAGCGAAGCCCAGGCTTTGCGAGCCCAGCTCACGCTCGATCAGTTCGCGTTCGAGTTGGTCGGTGATCTTGATATCGGAGTTCGTGTTCATGGCTTTCTTCCTTCCTTAGGGATAACCCTTATGGGGTTTTCACGAATTGTAGCAAAGGAAATGGCGCAATGCAGCATTAGGTAACACTACGTAGTGCGTAGCGGCAACAGATGCCGCGAAAAGCGCCCCAACGGTGACAAATTCCATCCACCTGTGGTGCTTTTGTACGCCGCGGCGCACATAGACATCACTGATGTTGTGGATTCGCGGCAGATCCCGCATGTCGTTGCGATCCCGGGAAATTCGAAACATGAAAGCAAAATAGCGATTCATACACCCCTATTTGCGTTACGCTTCGACTCCGCCACGATGCAAAAGTGAGGATTGGCGTTGGAGCATCTATCCGAAGTTCTGAAGATTCTTGACGGCGCACTGAAGGCGAATGCCTCGATGGCCGGCAACTATGCGGGCCTGCTCGCAGATAAGCTCGAGCGCAGCGGCGCGCGTGAAGACGCCGTGCGAATTCGGGAGCGACTTTCGCGGGCCCCGGCTGCCATGGCTTATGCGCAAGACGGTTCCCGCATGGCCAGCGCCGTGCCGATGGACGCCGATAGCCGCTTGGAGACGGTCGACATTTCCTACTCGGAAGTGCAAGCCGACAACTTCCACCTGCCTTCCGCTGCGGCCAGACGGTTTCAGGAGTTCGTCAGCGCGGTGACCCATTACGACAGACTTGCCGCCTCCGGCGTTGCATCCGTCAATCGCATCCTCCTGCACGGCCCTCCCGGGACCGGGAAAACGATGACGGCAAGGCGACTCGCCAACGAATTGAAGCTGCCACTGGCGACGGTCCGTTGCGACACGTTGATCAGCAGTCTGCTGGGTCAGACCAGCAGGAACCTGCGCAGGGTCTTCGACTTTGCCGAGCAAACTCCCTGTGTCCTGTTGTTGGACGAGTTCGACGCTCTTGCCTCCGCGCGAGGCAACGAGCGTGACGTGGGAGAACTACAGCGCATCGTGATCGCATTGCTGCAGAACATCGATGCGCTGCCCGGTCACGTCGTAGTCGTCGCCGCTACGAATTTCGCACAGGGTATCGATGCTGCGGTGTGGCGGCGCTTTCCGTATCAGATTTCTTTTTCCAATCCCGACCCTGCGCTACGAGAAGCGCTTTGGAAATCGATGCTTCGTGACTTCGCCCCTGCAGGCTTGCATTGGGATGAACTCGTACGCTGCTCTGACGGCGTATCCGGCGCGATCATCGAGCAGGTGTGTCAGGACGCGATACGCACCGCCGTCATGGCTGAAACGCCAAAAGCTGATCCTGCAGAGATTCTTCGAAGGTTGGGCATTGCCATTTCCTCACTGCGTGGGCACCATTTGCCATCAATAGAAGATGAGGTGCGCTGGTTGAGGGCATGGCAGGAAGAAGCCTTTTCACAAAGAGAACTCGCAAGGCTCTATGCAGTCTCGACCCGGCAAATCTCCAACATGCTGAGGGGTCAGAATGCCGGCAAAACCGAGGTCGAGGAGAGACGATCAGTCTAAGCGCGCGAATCCGTATGTACACGTCGCGTTCCAGGCGAAAGATCTGTTTGGTGTAGAAACGCAGGGCGGCGGAGGCACGGAGTTCGTTCCGGTAACCTCCGCACTTCGCACTCGCCTACGCAAATTTCTGTCGGACGCTGTCGACTCCAGTCATCAGGACCTGAGCATCCCCGACGTACCGGCGGTTTTGGTGCTGGAGCTCCGCGACAAGGCGATCGCGAAGAGTCATCGCCCGACGACCCTCACTGCAGAGAGCGGCGCTGTACCGGTAGGACACGGGTCGTTGAATGAGATGCTGATTGCCGCGGATGCAGGCGCCATCGCCGCACTGGATGAGGTCATCGGGACACGCGCAACCAAATCCATCCGCGAAAATCTCAGCACACTTCAAGGCATCCATGCGTGGGGCGTGCAGCGTCGCCTGCCGCCACCCCTCAGGGCATTGTCGGCGCAGGCATTGCATGCGGCAATGAAACGGGCTGCGGGGCGCGTTCTCGTCAGACTTTTCTCGTACGCATCCGAGGAAACATCAAAGCGGGTCTTGCAACGTTTTCTCGAATTTCTCGACAAGTCCGGGCTCACTGCCGAGCAGATTCCCCAACCTTCCGGGCCTCCGCTCTTCGTCGTTCCGATCGATGCGCAGCTAACGGAGAGCAAACTCCTCGAACTTCTTCGCTTTCCTGCGGTGCGCAGGATCAGGCCGGAGCCTAACGTACAAGGCTCTGCCACGACCACCGTCATGCCGGCGGACGCTCACGTCTTGCCGTTGCCGAACGGCGATCTTCCGGTCGTGGGCGTTTTCGATGGGGGCGTCGCACCCAACCTCGACAGCATGGCGCCGTGGGTCGCGAGCCGCGATATCTACGTCCTGCCGCCAGAAACGAACTATGAGCACGGCACGTTCGTCGCCTCCCTTGTGGCTTGTGCCGCCCATCTGAACTCGGAGGACGAGCGCTTTCCGGTTGTGCCCTGTCGCGTGCACGATGTCGTCGCGGTTGAACTTGGCCAGGCTCGTTTGGGCGACCTCATCCTCAGGCTCCGCACAGCCTTGGCAAATCAACCAGACGTCCGTGTATGGAACCTCTCTATCTCAACGCGCGATGAGGCTAGCGATGACGAGTTCAGTGAGTTCGCACGCGAGCTCGACCAGCTCAGCGACCGGCACAACGTTCTCTTCGTGGTATCCGCAGGCAATTATCTGGGGACACCTCGAAGGACATGGCCGGCAACTGACGAGTTACCCGACCGCCTGGCGAGTCCGGGTGACTCCGTGAGAGCGTTGACCGTCGGCGCCATCGCACACCGCGAAAGCGTCGACACGCTCGTGCGATCGGGAGATCCCGCGCCCTACTCCCGGCGCGGACCCGGCCCAGTATTTACGCCGAAGCCGGACGTCACTCACTTTGGGGGCAATGTCACAGCAGCGTGGCAATGCCAAGGCGTAGGCATCAGAGTTTTGCATCCGACCGGCCGCGCGGCGCGCCTGTTTGGCACAAGCTTTTCCGCTCCTGTCGTCTCGGCACTCGCCGCTCATACGTGGCGAGATCTGGAATCCGGAGGCCATCGCAATCCCTTTGCGGTATCACCGACCATGGTCAAGGCGTTGGTCGTGCATGCAGCAGAACTCAACTCTCCCGCCCGCGGCGCGCGAGAACGACGATATTTTGGAGCGGGCATCCCTTCAGATCCGCTCGGCGTACTACACGACTCCGACTCGAGCTTCACGCTGATGTTCGAGGTGGATCTCGCAGACGGAGCAAAATGGCGAAAGGCTCCATACCCGTTACCGGCATCGCTAATGGTCAACGGCAAGCTGCGCGCGGAAGTCATCATGACCTGCGCTTACGCCCCGCCGCTGGACGGAGATGCCGGCGCCGAGTACGTGCGCTTCAACGTAGAGATTGGATTTGGAACGCTGTCGCCTAACGAGAAGGGGGATTTCCAGTTCGGTGGCAAACTCCCGGGCGACCACGAGAAGGGAAGCCACGGGTTTGAGACGGCGCAAATCGAACACGGCGGGAAATGGGCACCGATCAAGGTGTATCGTCGATCGATGCCACACGGCGTGGCGGGAGATATCTGGGCCGTGCAGGCATCGGTTCTGCGACGTGAGTTCGAACCAATGCTGCAGAAGCCGCTTAGAGCGGTGGTGATCATCACTCTCAGATCGATCGAAAACAACCCAAACGTCTATGCCGAGGGACGCGCGGCGCTCCAGCAAAGGGGATGGATTACACAGGCGTTGCCGACTGGGGTGAATGTCAATATTTGATGCGCGGGACCCGTTATGTCCTGAAACTCGGTCTCTACGTCTGACTGGCAGAGATGGTCCCATCTATCCTTCCTGGTACCGCGCCGCCGCGCAGTTTCTGCCAGAGAACAACCGTGAATCGCCTGCTTTCCAAATTCGCCCTACTCACTCTTTCCGTAGCGTCCGTCCAGTCGGCATTCGCCGCGGCACCGGAAGTCAGGATGTACCGGCTCGACTGCGGCCAGATGCGACTTGGCGACAAGTCTGTGATGTCCGATGAAGGGCTTTACAAGGGCGAGTACTACGACATCGTCATGTCCTGCTACCTGATCAAGCATGGCAAGGATTGGATTCTGTGGGACGCCGGTTTGCCGAAGAAGTACCTTAAGGGCCCGCTGACCGAGGGCACGTTCACCACCAAGCTGGACCGCACGATCGTCGATCAGCTTCGCGAGCTCAAGCTCAGCAGCAAGGACATCAAGTATGTCGCTGTCTCGCATGCCCACTTCGATCATTCCGGCCAGGTCAATGATTTTCCGAACGCGACGCTGATCATCCAGCGCGCGGAGCTTGAGGCGATGGCCGATACCAAGATTGCATCGGCGCACTACATCCAGGCCGATCTGTTCAGCTCGCATATCTCTGGCAAAAACCTCAAACGCGTGCGAGTCGTCGATGGCGATGTCGACCTCTTCGGCGACGGCACCATGAAGACGATCCAGACGCCGGGCCACACGCCGGGGAGCATGGCGCTGCTGCTGAATCTCAAGAACTCCGGGTCGTACGTTCTCTCCGGTGACCAGTGGCACTTCACGGAGAATCACGAGCGCAAGCAGGTGCCGACCTGGAACTACTCTCACAAGGAAACCATTTCTTCCGGTGACAGGCTTGACGACATCATCAAGCAGACCAACGCAAAGCTGGTCATTCAACATGAACCGGCCGACAACGAAAAGCTGCCCAAGCTTCCGGCGTACCTCGATTGAGCAGGAGAACACCTGTGTCACATGACTGCCGCGCGGCAGCGCCGCTCGCGGCCGCAACCGCCGGCACACCCGATCGCGACAACTCGCTCGCGCCAGCTTTGTTCCTGGCGCTAGGCACTTTTGCAATAGGTACCGAAGGGTTCATGATCGCGCCACTGCTGTCCACCATGGCGGCAGACTTCAGGATGACGGTGCCGTATGTCGCACTGCTCGTAGTGGTTTTCACATTGACGATGGCGGTCAGCTCGCCCATCGCAACCGTCTTGACCGCACGGCTGCGGCGCAGGAGCGTGCTGCTAGGCGCGATGACCATTTTCGCCGCA
This sequence comes from Cupriavidus pampae, assembly GCF_914271485.1. Classification (GTDB taxonomy): domain Bacteria; phylum Pseudomonadota; class Gammaproteobacteria; order Burkholderiales; family Burkholderiaceae; genus Cupriavidus; species Cupriavidus pampae. The sequence goes on along the minus strand of NZ_CAJZAG010000004.1, from coordinate 416,722 downwards.
GGAAACCTGTTGGCGGCATGGTCGCCAAGTTTCGGGCTTCTGATGGCGGCTCGCGTGATGATGGCCGTCGCATCGGGTCTCTATATCCCAAATGCCAATGCATTGGCGGGCGTCATTGCATCCGCTGACAGACGTGGAAGAGCGTTGGCAATCGTCAGTGGGGGCATGACGCTTGCCATTGCGCTCGGACTACCTTTGGGCGGGCTAGTCGGACACGTCTTTGGCTGGCGCTCTACGTTTCTGGCAGTTGGCCTGATGAGTCTGGTAGCGATTATGGGAGTCTTCGCGGGTGTGGCGAAGAATGCTGGCACAGGCATTCCCGTCGCGACGCTTACGCAACGTTTGGCCGTCGTCCGGCAACCTGCGATCCTTCGCTTTCTTTCGGTCAGTCTCTTCTGGTCCATCGGTGGGTACGCCGCATACCCCTATGTCCAGCGTTCTAGCGTTCGATGCGGTTGGAATTAACGTGACCGTTTCAATGTGGGGTGTCGCGGCTGCATTCGGAGTCACCGCTGGCGGCGCGCTGAGTGACAAGTTTGGAGCGAATCGCGTTGCGCGCGCTTCGCTCCTGGCCCTTGCACTTTCGTTCTGGGCGCTCTCGCTTGCGGCGCTGGTACTCTCCGCGGATCGTGCTCTGCTGCCCGTCATGATCGCGATTGCCGTATGGGGCTTTTCCATCTGGGCGTTCTTCCCCGCCCAGATGTCGCGCCTGATGGCAGCGGGAAACCCTTCGCAGGCATCCCTGTCCCTCGCGCTGAATACCTCGACCATGTATCTGGGGTTCTCCATCGGCAGCGCAATTGGCGCGGCAATCCTCAGCAGCGGTGCGGTGTGGGGCATCGGTCTTTTTGCCGGCGTTTGCGAGATGGTCGCCCTTGCTCTGAATCGCCGCGCGGCACAAAAATCGCGCGCGTGACGTGTACCCCCAAGGGCACATGGACGCGGCTCTCGGTGGAGGTTAGTGTTCGGCTTCCGCCAACACCTCGCCCATTCCAGACAACGCGCCGCAGTCAGGCGCCGTGATTACGCCTGAGCACGTATGCTGGCTCCTATGAAACCCGTACTACGTAGAATCCTGTGGCTTGGTCTGGCGCTCGTGGCGCTCGCAGGGGCCGGTGCAGCAATCCGGTTGGACCGCTGGCATGTGCCGGACCCCATTCCTTCGGCGATTGGCGCGCCCGCCGATGTCGCGATAGGCCCCACGGGGCAGGATCAGACCGACGCTCTGCAATCTGCGCTCGATAACCTTCAGCTGGGACAGCGGCTCATGCTCTCTCCGGGCACTTACTCTGTCAGCCGCGTGCTGACGGTGAGCCGTGAGCAGGTCGTCATCTCTGGGTATGGCGCCACCTTTGTTGCAACCAATCCGGACCAGCAGGCCATTGTGATGAATGGCCGGAATTCGACGCTGGTAGGGTTGACGCTCAGAGGGGTCGGTACGCAGCGGCTCGAGACCGCGACGTCGGCGAAGGTGGTGGTCGATGGCGAGGGCATACAGGTGCTCGACGTGACCATTCAGGGTGGGGCCAGCGCTGGCATTTTCGTTTCGCGTGGCAGCAGCATTGCGCTGATCGGCGACAAAGTCAGTGGCACGCTGGCCGATGGCATTCATATCACCGGTGGGTCGCACGATGTGCTGGTGCAGGATTCTTCCGTCACGGCCACTGGCGATGACATGGTGGGCATCGTGAGTTATGAGCGCGATGGGGCGCCAACTCGGAACATTTACGTCACGGGCAACTATCTGGCGGGCAATGCCTGGGGGCGCGGTGTTGCGGTGGTGGGTAGCGCCGATGTGACCGTGGTCGGTAATTGGGTGGAGGGGGTGCAGAAGGCCGCGGCCATTATGGTGGCGCAGGAAGACGGCTATCGCACGATGGACCCGACCAATGTGCTTATCGCCAGCAATATGATTGCGGACGATCAGAATGCGACGCAGCCGGGCAATAGTCGGATGGCTACCGGGCATGCGGCAATCGACGTCAACACGGGCAGCGGCAGCGTACGCGGCATTCAGGTCATTGGTAACCAGATCACGCGCACACGCTTCGATGGTTTTCGCGCACAGGGCAATATCTGCGGAGCCGGCATCGGCAACAACCGGTTTGGCGCGATTGGCGGCACGCCGATCGCCCTGCTCTACCGGAACTGCACCGCCGAGCAGTTCACGTGCGGTGGTAATACGCTCGATGGCGCGGCCCTCCCGGTGCCGTCGGGATGTTCGGGCGGCGGCGCGACGCAGGTCGCTGGCGCGGATGCGAGCCGCCTGCCTCAGGTGCGCTCGTCGCTGCGGCGCGCGCCCTGACGATTGTCGATGCCGCCTACCTGACCCGCGGCGTCTCCGCTACCAGTTGCCGCAGGTACTTGCCGTAGTGGCTCTTCTCCAGCGGCGCGGCCAGGCGGTCTACCTGTTCGGCATCGATCCAGCGCCGCCGGAACGCGATCTCCTCCGGGCAGGCCACCATCAGGCCCTGCCGCTTCTGCAACGTGGCGACCATCTGCGCGGCATCGATCAGCGAATCGTGCGTGCCCGTATCGAACCACGCGTAGCCGCGTCCCATGATGTCGACAGTCAGCTTGCCCGCATCGAGGTAGCGCGAATTGACCTCGGTGATCTCGAGCTCCCCACGCGCGGACGGCCGGATGTCGGCGGCGATGTCGCAGACCTTGTTGTCATAGAAATACAGCCCCGTCACCGCATAGCTCGAACGCGGCCGGGCGGGCTTCTCCTCGATCGACAGCGCGCGAAAGTCATCGTCGAACTCCACTACTCCATATCGTTCGGGATCCTGTACGTGATACGCGAAGACGGTGGCGCCCTCGTCGCGCCGGCCGCAACGCGTGAGCATGCGGGACAGCTCGTGGCCGTAATAGATGTTGTCGCCAAGGATCAGCGCCGACGGGTCGCTGCCAACGAAATCGCGTCCGATTATGAACGCCTGCGCCAGTCCATCCGGCGACGGCTGCTCGGCGTAGTGCAGGTTCATGCCCCACCGGCTGCCATCGCCGAGCAATGCGGCAAAGCGCGGCGTGTCCTGCGGCGTGGAGATGATCAGCACGTCGCGGATACCGGCCACCATCAGCGTGGTGAGTGGGTAGTAGATCATCGGCTTGTAGTATACCGGCAGCAGCTGCTTGGAAATGCATTGCGTGACCGGGTACAGCCGCGTGCCGGAACCGCCGGCGAGAATAATGCCCTTGCGTGTCATACCTGCATCTCCTTCACAGTTGCCGAATCCCGTGTGAGCGGTGCGGGCACGCCGCTGTCCGTCGCGCTCCCGTTTGTCGCACGTCGGTAGCACACGTAGAACGTAACGGCACCCGCCAGCTCGGTGAGGATCACGGAGATCACCGTGCCCTCGGCGCCCAGGTACAGGACAAAGGGCACCACATAGATCAGATGCAGCAGCGTGACCGCGGCATAGATGTTTCGTACCGTGCGATGGTGACCAAGCGCCATCAGCCCCAGATTGCCGAAGATAAAGGCGATGCTCGTCAGGGGAAGCAGCACGGCTTCGAGCCGCAGCAGCAGAATCGCGTCATGGAACGGCTCGCCCAGCCACATGCGGATGCCCATGCCCGCGAAGACTTCCACGAACACGAACATCGAGCAGGAACACGCGAAGACCAGCATCATCGCGCGGCGCATCAGCGCGCGCGCGGCCGGCGGATCGGTGACGTTGTACTGGCTGATGCGTGGATAGAACGCCGTCCCCAGCACCGTGAAGATGGTCTGGCCCGCGATGCGGATCTTGTCGGCCATCGAGAACTGCCCCACTGCCTCCGGCCCGTGGAAATGGTTGAGCAGGATCGTATTGAAGTTCACGTAGAAGCTGACCAGCACCAGCGACAGGAACATCGGAAAGCCGTCTCGCAGCGATGCCATCACCGCGGCCCACGACACCCCGATCAGCACCGCCAGCCGTCCGCGCATCACGCCCCATAACGCAGTCGCTGCCAGGATCACGGTACCCATGCTGATACCGAGCGCGGCCAGCGCCGCGTCCCCCGGGGCACGCACCCACAGCAACACGCAGATCAGGCTGGTGGCCTTGGCCACGAAGTTCGGTAACACCAGCACCTTCATCCGCTCCAGCCCCTGATAGAGCCAGATCGGCGTGATGGCATTGGCGACCACGCCCACGAACGCCGCGGCGAGAATGGCCCAATGCTCGCGCAGATCGGGCATGCCTAGCAGCGCGATGCCCATCAACAGCGCCGCGCCGAGCAACAGCAGCAGCTTGGCCAGCATCGTCGCGGAGAACACTGTGGCCACGGCCGTCGGGTCGTCGCGTCGGAGCGAGACCACACGCGTGGCGGAAAGATTGTGGCCGTAGTCGGTCAGGAGAATCAGGTACTGGGCCAGCGCCTGGCAGTAGGCCAGCACGCCAAACTCGCGCACGCCGAGCTTGTGCCCCAGAAAGGGCAACAGCAGAAGCGGAAACAAATAGTTGCCGCCCTGGATCAACAACAGGTACGACGCCGTCGAGCGGATGGATGGCGGCATGGGTGTGGCCTCGCGTTCAGCGTGGACCGGCAAGCGGCCGGTTGGGCCCGCCGTAGAGCGGCTGCGATGCGGAGGGGACCACATGCCGGGCGGGCCGCCCAAGGCACCGGAACACCAGCCACAGCAATGCGAGTGGTACGAAGTTGCGGCCGCTGAACAGGTTTGGTACGCGCAGGATCTCCATCAGCGACACCAGCAGCACCGCATGCGCGCAGCACCAGAAACCATTGCCGGTGCGCCAGCCCGCGTAGCTGCGTCCCAGCAGCCAGCCCATCAACGCCGCTTCCAGTAGCGCGAACCAGCCCCACTCGTAGAAATGCACGTAGAGGCCGGACGGGTTGTTGAACTCCGGATCGCCAAACGTGTTGAGGAACGTGCCATAGCCATCGCCGCGCCCCACGAACGGACGGAAGCTTTCGCCGATAACGGGAAACTTGACCAGCCAGTCGAACGTGAAGGTGGGATCGCCGGTGCCCCAGCCCATGATCGTCAGCAGGCCCGCGCCATTGTTGATGGCCGTCGAGTAGTACAGGCCCAGACGCTCGAGCGCGAAGTCGAAGATGTTGTCGTAGATGTTGACGTAGTACGTCTCCCACGACCGGTTGTACTCGTTGACGATAAAGAACCCGATCAGCGGTGGAATGGCGGCGAAAGGTCCCAGCGTCATCAGCAGGCTGCGCGAGCCGTCCGCGGAGCGCAGTCGGAAGCGTGCCACCATCAATGCCCACGGCAGCACCACCTCCAGCAACGCGAGCCGTTCCGCGAAAATGAAGCTGCGCAGCAGCGTCAGGACGAACAGCACTGCAAGGTAGGCCTTGTAGCGCGTGATGCCGCGCACCGCTGCGGGAAACACCACGAAGTAGAGCGGCACATAGGCCACGGACGCCTGCGTCAGCGTACTGATGCCCGCCACGCGCCCCTTGAGTTCGAGCACATCGTACGTACTGGCGCTACCGCTCAGGAATGACATCAGCACCGCCGGTTTGGCAATCACGCCGCCCATCATGACGAGGTAACCGAGGCAGGCGAGCCAGAACAATGCGTCGAGCACGAGCGGGGAAATCGTCACGGCGGGCTCGGCGCCGCGCGGCGCCAGCACGCGCTCGCCAGCGGCGGCCGCGGCCATCATAAACAGGAACAGTGCGCCAGCAATGGCGTAGTGGCTGTTGAAGTAGATGCGATCGATCGACTTCTGGTCGCCCAGCAACTCGACGCAAACGAGCGCGTACAGCGGAATGATGAACCACAGCAGCAACCTTGCCGGGTCTTCCCACCAGTAGCCATCGTTCAAGGTACGGGCGTAGCGCATCGAGGTCACCCTCATTCGGGCGCCACGGCGAGCGGGTTCACGCTCGGCATACCGCGTGGGACGCTGGGCACGATGGCTGGCGTTTGCGCCATCGCACCGCGCACCATGGCCAGGAATTCCGCGCGAAACCGCTCTGGCGAGAATTGCAGCGCATTGCGCCGGCATGCGGCGGGCTGCACGGGGCCGCTTCCCTCGAAGCGGCAGACCGCGCGCACGATGTCCTCCACCGTCTGGCGCGGAAAGAACACGCCGGTGCGCAGATCCCGGTCGCGGCTGTCGATCACGGTCTCGCGCGCGCCGCCCTGCCCCAGTGCGATGACAGGCGTGCCGCAGGCCTGTGCCTCCACCGCGACGATGCCGAAATCTTCTTCCGCCGCGAACACGAAAGCCTTGGCACGCTGCATATGGGCCACCAGTACATCGGAGGGTTGGTAGCCGAGCACGCGCACGTTCGGCGTGGCCATGTCGCGGATGCGCTCGAAGTCCGGACCATCGCCAATCACGACCAGTTGCTTGTCGCGCATCGCGGCAAAGGCCTCGACGATCAACGCGACCTTCTTGTACGGCACCAGCCGCGATGCGGTCAGATAGAAGTCCTCGTGCTGCTCGCTCAGGCTGAACCGATCGATATCGACGGGCGGATAGACTACGGCGGCATCGCGCCCATAGACCTTGCGGATACGCCGCGCCACGTACGCGGAGTTGGCCACGAAGAGGTCCACGCCATGCGCGGTACGCTGATCCCAAAGTCGCATGTAATGCAGGATCGCGCGCGCCAACCAGCTCTTCAGGCCGCGCGTCAGCTTCGACTCTGTCAGGTACTGGTGCTGCAGGTCCCACGCATACCGCATCGGTGAATGCACGTAGCTCACGTGCACTTGCCCGGGACCGGTGATGACGCCCTTGGCCACGGCATGGCTGGACGAGATGACCAGATCGTAGCTCGACAGGTCCAGCTGCTCCACGGCCAGTGGCATCAGCGGCAGATAGGCGCGGAACGATTTGCGTGCGCGCGGCAGACGCTGGATAAAGGTAGTGGTGGCGTGCTTGCCCTGCAGCGCGGCGCGCTGCGCGTCGGGAAAGAAATCGACCACGCTGAACAGGTCGGCCTCCGGCCAGATCTTGAGGATCTGTTCGAGCACGCGCTCGGACCCGGCATAGGTCGTCAGCCACTCATGCACCACGGCGACGCGGCCGAACTCGCTGACAGAGGGTTTCATCGTTGTGGAAGCCATGGTGAGATCTCGCCGAGTAGTCGCGCAGCCGTGGCGCGCCAGGAGTAAGGTCGCACGCGTGCAAGGCCCTGCTCGCGCAGCTTCTCGCGCAAGGCACTGTCCTGCATGACGTGGGTGAGCAGCGCGCCGAGCTCGCGCGGGCGCGTCGGCGGGAAATAGAGCACCGCCGCGCCGCAGGCCTCGCGTACGGACGGCAGGCTCGACGCCAGCACCGGACAGCCCAGCGTCATGGCCTCCACCGGTGGCAATCCGTAGCCTTCGTACAGCGACGGAAAGACGAAGCAACCGGCGCCGCGGAACAGCGCCTTGAGGTCGGCATCATCGACATAGCCGAGCCGGCGCACCCGGCCGTCCGCGTCATGGCTCTCGGTGATCTGGTCATCACGCACAGCCTGAAACACGCGACCACCACCGCCCACGATGACCACGTCGTAGTCCACCTTGCCGAGCATGCGGATCGCATCCGCCACCAGCCTGAAGTTCTTGTGATAGCTCGCACTGCTGACGGCGAGTACGTACGGGCGGTCGGACAGCCCGAACTTGTGTCGCACGTCTTCCGACTCGGGCAAGCGCAACATATGGTCGCCGCTCATCGGCAGCACGCCGATCTTGCGGCCGGGAATGCGATAGGCGGTCGCGAGTTCGCGGCGAGAGAACTCGGATACGGTCAGCACTCGCCGGGCCACCCGTCCCACCCATGGCGCCATGACGCCGTACCAAGAGCGGAACGCGCGCGAGTAAGCCTGAGGCACACGCACGGGCGCGGCATCATGCATCACCGTCACCTGATGCGGATAGAGCAGCGGTGCCGCGTTGCACAGGTTGAGCAGCAACGCGCCCCGGGCCGCCAGCGGCAGGCTGATCTGCTCCCATAGCTGCCCCCCGCCGCGCCCCACATGGCGCCCAACCTGCCGAACCTGCATGTGTGGAAACTGTTGTGCATCGACGCTGACGGCCGGTGGCACCAGCAACTCGAACGACAGACCCGACGTGGCGGGATCCTGCTCGGCCACCAACTGGTCGATGCACCGTACGACCTCATGCGCAAAGCGGTCGACACCGGTGGCTTGCCGGCCCAGAAAGCGGCCATTGATCGCGACGGTCGTGGGCATCGCATGCTCCTGGTGACCTATTGACCGGCCCGTGCCAGCGGGTTGGCGATATACCGCACCACGCGGTTACTGAACGATGCGGCCGGGAACAGGCACAGCATGGTCAGACCCCACACCGCGATCTTCTTGTGGAGCGTCCAGAACGGATTGGCGACGATGGTGTGGAAGTAGCGGGTCGAGTCGTGCCGGAACCAATGCCAGCGACGCGCGAAGGAGGCACCGTAGACCTGCTGCGCGAAACGCGCCTTCTCCGCCGAGAAATCGAGCGGGGCCGGTGGCAGCGCGATGTCGAGCCGGTTCTGCGCGATCTCGCGCAGGACCGACCACCGCCGCGCCGACTGGCGAGCCACGGCCAGCGAGTCCTCCGCATTGGCCAATGACAGATCGTCTCCCGATGCCGACGCACTTGTCGCCCGCGCGGCGCGATGCACACGGTAGCAACCCAGCGCGTGTTCGATCGCGCAGACGTTGCCGAGCAGCGCCACGCCATAGATCGCATAGAAGTCCGCGCCATGGATGTTGTCGGCGTTCACGGGCACGGGGAAGATGCGGCGCAACGCCTCGACCCGGTAGGCATTGCCGGAGCCCGGTGGTGACGGGTACAGCCAGCCGTGGCGCAACATGCGTCCGCTGCCATCGGCGCGGATCGACTGCGGCACCTGCACGCCGGTCGGCATGCCATCGCTGGTCATGACGTCGAGCCGGTACTGCACCTTGACCCAGTCTCCCGAGCCCGAGAACGCGGCAATCACGGTGGCCGCCGCCGCGGGATGCAGCATGTCGTCGGCGTCAAGAAACAGCACATAGGGCGTGTCCACGCGCTCCAGCGCATGGTTGTACGCGGCCACCTGTCCGCCGTTGGGCTGGAAGATGGCCTCCACGCGTTGCCCATACCCCTCGATGATCGCGCGCGAGCCATCCGTCGAGCCATCGTCTATGACCATGACCTTGACGTCCCGCGTGGATTGCGCGAGCGCCGAGTCGATGGCGGCGGCCAGGTACTGCGCGTAGTTGTAGTTGCAGATGACGATGGTCAACGAGGGGGTAGCGATCTGCTTCGGCATGGTGGTCTCCGGTCCTGGCTATAGCGAGTAGTCGGCGTGAAAACCGAGCCGGCTGGCTTCGCCATCGGCAATGGCGCGCTCCAGCAGGCGCAGGCGCGCGTCGGCATGGCGCCGCCTGCCGTAAAGCCGCAGCAGTTGCAGAAACACGAACCGGTTCAGGCGATACATCACGCCCGACTGGGACCAGTAGTTGCGATCGAACCATGCCTGGTTGCGGCTGCTGTAGTAAGCGCGGAAATCCGAACCGCTGAACAGCATGCATTCGAAATGGTTCTTCCAGTTGCGCTTGACGTTCCAGGACGCTTCCAGATCTTCGAGGCGCGCGCCGGTGACCAGTGCAATGCAGCCGCCGCGCGCGGTCAGCCGCCAGGTGTATTCGGTGTCGTCGGCATAGAGCACCAGATTGGTATCGGGCAAGCCCAGATCCGTGTACATGTCGCGATGGCCCAGCAGACCGCCATAGGGCGCGAATGGCAGATGGACGACCGCCGGCAGCGCGTCGGGACGTGGACGTCCCCACGGCGTGCGCCGCCAGATCTTGTACGGAATACGCGCCACGTGAAAACCGAAGTAGCTCGAGCGCGGCGGCGTGGCGAGTGCCGCCGGCACGCCGGCCGCGATATCGCCCTGATGGTCGGGACGGAAGCCCAGCACTGCGGCACGCGCGCGTCCACGCTGGCGCGCGAGCACATCGAGCTGGTGGCACAGCACGTCCAGCGCGCCCTCGCTCGGCGCGTTGTCATCGTCCATCAGCCAGATGAAATCCGTACTGCTGCGCTCCAGTGCGGCGGCAATGCCAATCGCATAGCCATTGGCGGAGCCCGAATTGGAAGCGAGCCGTATCACGGTGATGCGTTTGCCCCAGGTGGCTTCCAGTTGCGCCAGGTCGGAACTCGAGTTGTTGCTGACCACAATGGCGTGCATGACGCCTTCGTTCTCGAAGCTGCGCCGCAGCAGCTCTGCACAGTAGTGCTGCCGGTCGCCATAGGTGACGGTGACCAGCGTGATGCGTTTGTGGTGCAGGTGCGTCATGTCGGCTCTCCCGGGAGCGGGTCGTTGGGGTCGCGGATATTCAGACTCTGGCCGTGACGGTCTGCGGCTCGACCGTCGAGCCATAGGCGTAGCTGTAGCGATGCAGCGCACCGGTGAAATCGTTGAAGATCACGCCACGCACGGCAACGTTGGCCTGCGCGAGCCGCCGCGTGCTTTCGTCGATCTGCTCGACCGTCGTCACGCGATGGCGCGCCACCATGAAGACCGTGCCGGCCAGGCGTCCCAGCACCAGTGCATCGGCCACCGGCAACAGTGGCGGACCGTCGAGGATCACCATGTCGTAGTGCGCGGACACCTGCTGGATCAGTACGCGCAGCTCAGGTTGCAGCAGCAGTTCGCTGGGGCCCGCCGAACAGGCGCCCGTCGAAAGGAAATCGAGGCCGTAGGACACGCCGCGCCGGATCACGTCCTCCGGTTTGCACGCGCCCGCCAGCACTTCGGCAAGCCCCGGACCCCGATCGACATGGAAGCGCTTGTGCAGACGGCCATTGCGAAGATCGGCATCGATCAGCAGCACGCGCTGCTTGGAGGCACCGGCCAGCGTGGCCAGATTGGCGGCGACGAACGACTTGCCAACCCCCGCGGTGGGACCGGTGATGAGCACCACGCGGTTCGGCGCGTCATGGAGCGCGAAGTGAAGCGTGGTGCGAACGGCGCGCAGGCTTTCGATCGCGGCATCCGGCAGCAGCGGGCCATCGCCAGAGCGGCCCAGCCACGACGTGCGCAGAGGTCCGGTCAGGCGGCTACGCGGCACCGTGGCGTAGACCGGAATGCCGGTGGCAATCTCGATCTCCTCGCGGTCCTGCACGGTGCCAGCGATGCGCCGCCGTGCCATCGCCAGCACGATGCCCGCCATCAGCCCAGCCAGGAGCGAGCCGCCGATGGCCACGCCGCGCCGCGGGGAGATCGGCGTTTCCGGTGGCGTGGCCGGATCGATCAGGCGCACGTTCGCCACCTTGCCCGCGCGTACCAGCGTCAGTTGCTGGCGGGCATTGAGCCGGTTCGTATAGAGCTCGGTATCCACATGCAGGTTGCGCTGCAGTTGCAGGACCTTCTGTTCGATCAGGGGCAGTTGCCGCGTCCGCCCCTGCACCACGGCCCACGCCGCCTGGGCTTCGCGCAGCTGCCCGTCGATGGCGAGCAGCGCCGGATGCTTCTCGGTGTATTGGGTCATCAGCTCCTGACGCTTCTGGCGCAGATCCACCAGCCGCGCCTCGGCATCCACACTCTGCTGCAGCAGCGCGCGCGCCTCCTGACTGGTATCGACGGTGCCCTGCTGCGCACGGAACGCGTTGTAACGGCTTTCCGATTCCTCCAGCTGCTTCTTGAGCTGCGGCAGTTGCTCGTCCAGAAAGCGGATCGACTTGTCCGCTTCCTCGGAGCGCCGGCGTACGTTCTGATCCACGTACTCCTTGCCGATCTCGTTAAGGATGCGCGTCGATGCCACCGGCTCGACGCTGTCCAGCGACACCCCGATGATGCTCGACTGCTTGCCGCGCTCGCCAATCGCCAGCGTCTTCTGCAGCCATTCCGTGGTCGCGGTCTCCGAATACCGTTTGAGCGTGAAGCGTGCGCCGGGCAGACCCGTCGCGGTGCGGACCAGCAATGTCAGCGGTCCGCGCGCGGTATCCGCCCGCAGCAGGATGCCGACGCGGCCGGTCAGCGATACCACCGGGGCGCCGAAGGCCGTCCCGAGCGTGAGCTTGTAATTACCATGCTCGCCAAGCGTCAACGTGAACGGTTCGCCCTGCAGCGCTGCTGGCACATCGAACGTCGTCACGGCGATACGTTCCTTGCCGTAGACATAACCGCCGATCGGTTGCGAATACCCGTCCGCGCGCTCGGCCAGCCACCAGCCAATCATAGGCACGTAGCGCGGCGTGGCATCGATATACAGCTTCAGCGTATCCACGGCGCGCGACACCACCATGCGTGAACTGAGCACCTGAATCTCGGACGTGGTATCGGGCTTGATCTCGGGCGTGAGCCGAGGGTCGCCCGACGCGGAACGGTTCTCGATCGAGCTCGGCTCCACCTGAATCAGCATGTCGGAGCGATAGACGGGGCGCGTGAACACGGCATAGGCCAGGCCGGCGAGCAGACAGGCCAGCGTGATGCCGGCGATCAGCCAGCGGCTGGCCAGCAACGTCGTCAGCGGATTCATCGCGCGCGCCGACGGACGCATAAGCGGCACGTAGACCGGATGCGCGAGATCAGTGGTGTTCATTGCCATCACCCTCCAGGGTTCTGTCATTCATGGCGCTACCGCCCGGCTCGCGGTGGCGGTCTGCGCGGTGGGTAGAAGCAGATTGACCACGCGGCTCCAGCGCACCAGCGACGAGGTGTCCACGAACACCACGTCGTTGGCCTGCAGCGCAAAGCCATCGGCCAGTGCCATGGCCGACGGCCGACTGGCGTCCAGATGAAAGACCTGCGGCGCGTGCCCGCCGTTGCCACGCACCACGTAGACCTGTTGCGCATCGCCCGAGTACTGGCTGATGCCGCCCGCATCGCCGAGCGCCTGATTGAGGCTCAATTTGCCGTTGTTCAGCGTCAGCGCCGCATTGCGCGCGACTTCGCCGATCACATAGACCTTGCTGTCGCTACCCGCGAAGACGCGCACGAGGTCGCCATCGCGCAGCAGGATGTCCGATGGGTTGGTGCCCTTGGCGATCAGGTCTGGAAAACTTACACGGGCGGTACGCTCGCCGCGCGTCACCGCAACCCAGGAACGATCAGCCACCGCGCTGAAGCCGCCGGCGCGATTGATGGCTTCGGGCAGCGTCATCGGTACGTCATTGATGATCTGCACGCCGGCCTGCGCCACTGCCCCGTCAAGATAGACGCGCTTGCTGCGGTAGGCCTGAATGCGCAATGTCACCTGCGGATTGCGCACGTACTCGGCCAGCCGCCGCGTCAGCAACTCCCGGGCTTCGGCTTCCGTGAGACCCGCCACCTGCACCATGCCGACGAACGCGTACTGGACATTGCCGCGCGCGTCCACGGTGTAGCCCGTGACCACGGAGTTCGAGCCGGAGGTATCGACACCGCTGGTGACCTGCAACGAAGGCAGGTTCAGCTCGGGGTGTCCCCACACGACGATACTGAGAACATCGCCGGGGCCGAGCACATACGGGCGTGGCTTGTCGAACAGCGCGCGCACCTCCGCCGGAATGCCGCTCGGTTGTGCGGTGCGCTGCGACGCAATCAGTCCATTGTCGATTTCGATCAGATTGTCCTGCGAGATCGACTGCACGCCCTGCACCGATGGCAGGCCGGTCACGGGCAGCGCGGATGGCGACGTGCCTTCGCTGGCATTGGTGGTGGCGTTGGTCGTGGTCTTGTAGGTCATGCCCGGCGCCATCGCGCAGCCACTCACGAAATACACCACCACGGCCCACAGCCAGACTGCGGAGAACCGCTTGCGCCAGGGCAGATCAGTATGCGCCGCGACCATAGATCACCACCCCGATTGTCTTGAACAGAATCACGATGTCTCCGGCGAAGGTCCAGTTGCGGACGTAGGCCACGTCGAGCATCACGCGCTTGTCGTAGTCGGCATCGTTGCGTCCGCTGACCTGCCACAGCCCGGTGATGCCGGGCAGCACACGCAGGTAATACGACACCGATTCGCCGTAGCGTTCGAGCTCCTTCTCCACCACGGGGCGCGGACCGACCAGGCTCATATCGCCGCGCACCACGTTCCATAACTGCGGCAGTTCATCGATGCTGGTCTTGCGAATAAAGCGGCCCAGGCGCGTTACCCGTACATCGTTGCGTAGCTTGAAATCCTTCTCCCATTCCGCGCGTGCGGCGGGGTCGCTGGCCAGCAGCGCCTGCAGCGCGGCATCGGCATTGCGCACCATCGAGCGGAACTTGAGGCAGCGGAAGCTGCGGCCATCCATGCCGACGCGGGTATGGCCGTACACGCAGGCACCACCGTCGCGCATGACGAGCAGCGCGATGATCAGCATCAGTGGCGACAGCAGCATCAGCAGCGTCAACGCCGCGCCGATATCGAACACGCGCTTGGCGGCGTGGCCGTACGCACGGGCGTAGCGCGGTTCGGCATGGCGGCGATGGCGACGGGTTGTACGCGCATCGGCCAGCTCGGGCGACATGCTCGCGGTGATGTTCGCCGTCAGGTGCGACGGCAGGATGCCGGCTCTGGCCAGCAACGATTTTAGGAAGCGCATGCTGGGTTCTCCCTGGACCGATGGGTGGGCGACAGACGGCGCGCCAAGTTGGCGTGATGCCGTCCTGCGAAGGGTCAGGTCGAACTCAGGCGCAGCGGCCGTACGTATCGGCAATGCGGACGATGTCGTCCTCGCCAAGGTAGGCGCCCGATTGCACTTCGATGAGTTCGAGCGGCAGCTTGCCGGGGTTCTCCAGGCGATGCATCACACCGATCGGGATATAGGTCGATTCGTTCTCGCTGAGCAGGAACCGTTCGTCGCCGCGCGTGACCTGCGCGGTGCCGCGCACGACCGTCCAGTGTTCGGCGCGATGGTGATGCAGCTGGAGTGAAAGCGAAGCGCCCGGATTCACCACGATACGTTTCACCTGAAAGCGTTCGCCCTGGTCAATCGAGTCGTAGCAGCCCCAGGGCCGCTGCACCTTGCGATGGTTCTCGGCCTCGCAGCCCTGCTGGCTCGCGAGCCGCTCGACCAGCCCCTTGACGCCCTGCACGTGCGAGCGGTCCACCACCAGCACGGCATCGGCCGTCTCCACCACGATCAGGTTCGTGGTGCCGACACATGCCACCAGGCGTCCATCGGAATGGGCATAGCAGGAGGTGGCCCCCTCGTACATCACGCGGCCGCGTGCGGCGTTGCCGTCGGCATCCTTGTCGATGGCGTCCCACACCGCATCCCAGGACCCGAGGTCCGACCAGCCCGCGGACATCGGTACCACCACACCCAGTACACCACCGGCGCGTGCGAGGTGTTCCATCACCGCGTAGTCGATCGAGTCCGAAGGCACGGCCGCAAACGCCGCGGCATCGGGGTGATAGAAGGCGCCATGTTCCTGACCACGCGCAAAGGCGTCGACGCACGTCGCGTGCATGTCGGCCTGCAGGCGTTGCAGGGTCGCGAGCCAGGTACTGGCGCGCACGACGAAGATGCCGCTGTTCCACCAGTACTCGCCCGAGGCCGCGTACGCCTGCGCGATCTCGGCCGCGGGCTTCTCGACAAAGCTGTCGATCGCGTGCGCCACGCCGTCGAGCGGCGAGCCGATGCGGATGTAGCCGTAGCCGGTGTCCGCCCGCGTCGGCGGCACGCCAAGCGTCACGATGGCACCCTGCTCGGCAAACTGCGCGGCGCGCGTGACGGCGTGGCCGAATGCCTCGGCGTCGGCAATCACATGATCGGCCGGCATGACCACCATGATGCTGTCCTCGCCTTGCGCCGTTGCCAGCAGCGCGGCCAGCGTCAACGCCGGGGCGGTGTTGCGGCCGGTTGGTTCCACCACGATGCGGGCATCGACGCCAGCTGCCTCGAGCTGCTGCGCGGTCATGAAGCGATGCGGCTCGCCGCACACGATGATCGCGGGCGCTTCGGCGCGACCCTTGCCACGCAGCACCGCCGCACGGCGTACGGTGGATTGCAGTAGCGAGTCGCGACCGATCACGTCGATCAACTGCTTGGGGTAGTGCTTGCGGGACAGCGGCCAGAGCCGCGTGCCCGATCCACCCGCAAGCACGACGGGGCAGAGCTTCAGTCCATTGAGAACATCGACCGCAACCGCGGAGGCATGAAACGGCGCATCGGTGGGGGCGTCGCCAGTGACGGTGATGGGCATGCTGGACTCCTCTGAAGCACTACGAAAGGCATGAAAAGGCTTTGCTGCACTGAAGCATAGATGCGCACAAATGCGTCCTTATCGCCCTGTCGGAAAACATAGAGGATTTGACGGATATCACCGGAAAATGAATCGAAAACGTATTCATTGTGAAAATCCCGGATTATGTTGCACCAATTTCGTCATGTAACCGCCTGCGCGCGGTGCGCACGTGTCGCGCTCGCCCCTGCGGTTCCATTGCGTTGCACAAATACGGTGAAGTTGTTGTTATATATAGATTTTTCTATTTATCAGCAGACAACGCCTGTATGTACGGAAGGCAACAATTACCAAATTTGATTCATTTCAGATAATGCCTTTGCGACGTATCACGCATTTTCATGGCGACTTCCTTCAGACAAGCGTGTCCGTCCGACAACGTCACGTGAAAATCGGACAATGAACGTTGTGCAGCGCGGCATATTGAATATGATGCAGATAAACCAGATTCGAATCGAAGTTCTTTCGCGAGGGAACGCACCATGGAGTACCTTGTCGAGACATCTCCACCCGCGTGGCCATCGGCTTCACTTCCGGTGGCGGGACAACCCGCTGTCCAGCGCATCGGTCTGCTGCTGTTCGATGGCTGTTCGCTGCTCGCGGCCGGGATCATCGCGGAGGCGTTCCGCATCGCCAACGAACTCGAGATCCAGCAACACCAGCGCCCCTTCTATCAACTGTCCCTGCTCTCGCACCACGGCGGCAACATCGCGTGCTCCTCGTCGGTAAGGATCTGGACCCAGGGCCTCGAAGCCTCGGGCCAACGCGGGTTCGGCGCCATCTTCATTGCCTGCAGCGAACGCGAATCGGCCGACGAACGCGCCGCGCGCGTGATGAGCACAACGCTGGAGATCAGTGCGGCCGCGCTGGAGTGGCGTCATGGCGGCCGTGAAGTGCTGGCGTCGCGCGCCACGAGCGCGATCGCCGCAACGGGTGAGAACGCTGGCATCAACATGGCGCCGTCCACCGTCTTCTGGTGCCGCGGCGGCAGCGGCCACGCGCCGGAGGTCATGCCGTCGGCGATGGATCTGGCCCTCGCACAGATCGAAAGCGACCTCGGCACCGCGGCGGCTCGCGCAGTGGCAAGGCAGTTGACCCCGCGCCGCGAAGCCACGACCGAAGCTGTGGCCGACCGGAACGAGACGCGGGACAACGAAGACAAGGAAGACGATCTGCTGGATATGTCGGCGGCAACGGCCAACAAGATCCATGCGTCGGCGCGCTGGATCGCCGAGCACTATATGGAAGCCATCTCCGTCGCCGACGCGGCACGCTCCGCCGCGATGAGCGAGCGCAACTACCTGCGCCGGTTCAAATGCATGATCGGCGTCACCCCCTCCGAATATCTGTTGCGCGCGCGGCTCGACATGAGCTGCAAGCTGCTGACCAAGACGACGTTGCCCGTCGACAAGGTGGCACGGCGCTGCGGCATGGGTAACGGCGACCGTCTCTGCAAGATCTTCCGCAAGCGCTTCGCGCTCTCCCCCACCGAATACAGGAACCAGCATCACAACACAGGCGGGTTGACACCGCCCATTCTGGAGGAGCGCTGAGCATGTACAACGAAATGCTTGACCTGGCCAAGCTGGACTGGATGGCACGCGAACTCATCGAGCCTTACAAGACAAACCCACCGTTCCCGCATATCTGCGTCGACAACTTCCTCGACGACAACGTCTATCGCGAAGCCAGCGCCGCGTTCCCGGGCAGAAAGGAGCCCGGCTGGTTCAAGTTTCAGTCGGCCGCGGAGAACCTCAAGCTGCAGATCCAGGACTTCTATTCGATTCCGCCCGCGCTGCGCGGACTGATCCTCGAAATGAACGGTCCGGGGTTCGTGCGCTTTCTCGAAACGCTGACCGGTATCACCGGACTGGTGCCGGACCCACACCTGCATGGGGGTGGACTGCATCAGACGCTGCCGGGCGGGCACCTCGGGCTGCATATCGACTACAACTACCACCCCGAATGGAAGCTGGACCGGCGTGTGAACGTGCTGCTGTATTTCAACGACACGTGGGAAGACGACTGGGCCGGCCATCTTCAACTCTGGGATGAAGGCGTGCAGCACTGCGTGCAGAAGATCGCGCCAATCGGCAACCGGCTGGTCGTGTTCAGCACCAACGAGTGCTCCTGGCACGGGCACCCCGTGCCGCTGGCGAGTCCCGCGGGCGTGGCACGCCGTTCGATCGCGCTCTACTACTACTCCAACGGTCGGCCTCGGGACGAGGAGGCCGAGGTTCACACCACGCGATTTCAGGCCGCGCCGGGGGAACGTTTTCCACTGACTACGCGCGACTTCCTGCATGGGATCACGCCGCCATATGCCAAGGCACTCGCGCGGCGGATCGTGGGCCGTTGAGAACCGTTGAGAGCGACTCGGAGTCTCAGGATGCCTTGCATACTCGTTACCGGCGGCGCCGGCTTTATCGGCGCAAATTTTGTACTCGACTGGTTGGGCCGGCCGGACGCCGCGTGGGATGCATTGGATGCCGCGGTTGGCTCGCCAGTTACCGATCACGTGATCAACATCGACAAGCTGACCTACGCGGGCAACCGGCTCAGCCTCGATGCGCTCGATGACGATCCGCGCCATCGGTTCGTCCGCGCGGATATCGGCGACCGCGCGGCCATGGATCATCTGTTCGAGCGTCACCAACCGCGCGCGGTCGTTCACTTTGCCGCCGAGAGCCATGTCGATCGGTCCATCCACGGTCCCGCGGCGTTTATTGACACCAATATCGGGGGCACCTTCACGCTGCTGGAAGCCACACGCGCCTACTGGCAGGCGCTGCCCATCCCCGACCGTGCGGCCTTCCGCTTTCTGCATATCTCCACCGACGAGGTCTACGGCTCGCTGGGTCCCACCGATGCGCCATTCGCCGAGACTACAGCCTATGCGCCGAACAGCCCGTACTCGGCATCGAAAGCCGCCTCCGATCATCTGGTACGCGCGTGGCATCACACCTACGGGCTGCCGGTCCTGACGACGAACTGCTCCAACAACTATGGCCCCTATCAGTTCCCCGAGAAGCTGATTCCGCTGATGATCGCCCGCGCGCTGGCGGGCGAGCCACTGCCGGTCTATGGCGACGGGCAGAACGTTCGCGACTGGCTCTATGTTGGCGACCATTGCGCGGCGATCCGCGCGGTGCTGGCGCGGGGCCGTGTCGGGGAAACCTACAACGTGGGCGGCTGGAACGAGAAGACGAACATCGACGTGGTGCACACGCTGTGCGACAGCCTCGACGCATTGCGTCCACGCGCCACCGGCTCGTATCGCCAGCAGATCCAGTATGTGAAGGACCGGCCCGGACACGACCGCCGCTATGCCATCGACGCACGCAAGATCGAACGCGAACTCGGATGGCGCCCCGCCGAGACCTTCGAGACTGGTTTGCGCAAGACGATCGCGTGGTACCTCGACCACCCGCTGTGGGTGCGCGACGTCATGTCAGGCGCGTACCGGCATTGGATGGGGTTGCAGTATGCCGCGTGAACGAAAGCACGGCACCCCGCCCACGCTGCTCGTAACCGGCTGCAACGGGCAGATTGGCTTCGAGCTGTCGCGCAGCCTCGCGCCACTGGGCCGCGTCGTGGCGCTCGATCGCGCCGCCTGCAACCTCGCGGACCTCGATCAGATGCGCGGCGTGGTGCGTGATATCGCCCCCGACATCATCGTCAATGCGGCCGCCTATACCGCGGTCGACAAGGCGGAGGGCGATGCCGAGCTGGCGTTTGCGATCAATGGCATCGCACCCGGCGTGCTGGCCGAAGAGGCTAGCGTGCTGGGCGCGATGCTGGTGCACTACTCCACGGACTACGTGTTTGATGGCACCAAGGACGGTGCTTACACCGAAACCGACACACCAGATCCGATCTCGGTCTACGGTCAGAGCAAGCTGGCGGGAGAAGCCGCGGTCCTCGCCAGCGAAGCCCGCGCGCTGGTGGTGCGCACGAGCTGGGTGTTCGGCAGCCACGGCAACAATTTTGCGAAGACGATGCTCAAGCTCGGCTGCGAGCGCGAGCGGCTGCGCGTGGTGGCGGACCAGTTCGGCGCGCCCACATCGGCCGCGCTGGTGGCCGATGTCACGGCTCAGATACTGGCGCGCCACTGGATCTTTGGCGATCGCACCGAGTTCCCTGATGGTCTCTATCACCTGACGGCATCGGGGGCCACGAACTGGCATGCCTATGCGCAGGAAGTGTTACGACAGGCGGGCACCCTCGGTGTCTCGCTCAAGGCAGCCCCCACATGCGTCGAACCTATCGTATCGGCCGACTATCCCCTGCCTGCACGCCGCCCCGCGAATTCGCGGCTGGCCACGGCGAAGCTATGCCAGACCTTCGGCATCCATTTGCCCGCGTGGCGGGACGGCCTGCATTCGGTAATGCCGCAACTGATTGCGCAATTGCCCAGGAGTTGAACCATGACCATGAACGTGACCCGCACCGATATTCCGGATGTGCTGATCGTCGATCCCAAAGTCTTCGGCGACGACCGCGGCTTCTTCTATGAGAGCTTCAACGGTTTCGAGTTCGAGGCCGCCACCGGTTTGAAGCGGCACTTCGTGCAGGACAACCATTCCCGCTCCACGCGTAATGTCCTGCGCGGGCTGCACTACCAGGTCAGGTATCCGCAGGGAAAGCTGGTGCGCGTCGTCACGGGCGAGGTGTTCGACGTGGCGGTGGACCTGCGCCGCAGCTCGCCGACCTTCGGCAAATGGGTCGGCGTGACGCTGTCCGCCGAGAACAAGCGGCAGCTATGGGTCCCGGAAGGCTTTGCCCATGGCTTTGTGGTGCTGTCCGACTACGCCGAGTTTCTCTACAAGACGACCGACCGCTGGTACCCCGAGCACGAGCGCTCGCTGCTCTGGAACGACGGTCACCTCAGGATCGAATGGCCGATCGTGGGCGCACCGATCCTTGCGGCGAAGGATGCGGCGGGCCGCACGCTCGAAGATGCCGAGGTGTTTGCCTGACAACGTTACGTTGCACTGCGTCACAATGGGCCATATAATAACGATTCTCATTTCTAAATTCGCCCTGCCAGGCCCTTGGCGGCATCGGGCTTTTCGCGATGGCTGCCGACGCAGGACCTCATCGAGACATTCACGCGCTCTACAGCGACCATCACCGATGGCTGTTGGGATGGATGCATCGCAAGCTCGGCTGCTGGCATCGCTCCGCGGATCTGGCACATGACACGTTCATGCGTTTGCTGGCGCGGGAAGAGGCGCCGTCAATCCTCGAGCCCCGCGCGTTCCTGACGACCGTTGCGCAACGCGTGCTCGCCAATCACTGGCGTCGCGACAAGCTCGAGCAGGCCTATCTGGAAGCGCTGGCCAGCCGGCCACCGGAACTCGTGCCCTCGGCCGAGGAACGGGCCATCCTGCTGGAAACCCTCCAGGAAATCTCCGAACTGCTCGACGGCCTGCCCGTCGCGGTCAAGCGCGCGTTCCTGATGGCGCAGCTGGAGGGCATGAGCCAGACCGAGATCGCCGCCGCGCTGAAGATATCCGTCACCACGGTCAAGCGCCATCTGGTTCGTGCCGGCACGCAGTGCTATTTCGCCATGGCCGTCGCATGACCACGATCGCTCCCGATATCGCGCCCAACGTCGCAATCGCGGCCGTCGAGTGGCTGGTCACGCTGCAGGGTGATGACGCCGACGAAGCCACCCGCAATGCCTGGCGCCAGTGGCTGGCGCAGCATCCCGACCATGCGCGCGCGTGGGCCCATATCGAGGGCGTCAATGCTCGCCTGCGTGGCGTGGCGTCACCGCTGGCCACGGCCGTCGCGCGCGCCGCGCTGACGCCACCGCGTTCGGCAAGCCGGCGCCAGGCCATTCGCGCGCTTATGGTGCTGTTCGTCGCCGGCGGTGCCGCGTGGACCGTGCGCGAATACACGCCGGTGGAGGCATGGCTGGCGGACGCACGTACCGGCGTCGGCGAGCGCCGCTCGCTGGTGCTCGACGATGGCACGCGCGTGCAACTCAATACCGATACCGCGATCGATATCGCGATCTCCGCCACCGAACGCCGCGTGACATTGCTGCGCGGCGAAATCCTGATCGAAACGGCGAAGGATCGCGTCGCGGTGTCACGTCCGTTTATCGTCGCCACGCGCTACGGCATGCTGCGCCCGCTGGGCACGCGCTTCGTGGTCCGGCAGTTCGATGACGAAGGATGGGTCGGTGTGCTGGAAGGCGCCGTCGCCGTACGGTCGCGCGCCGATGCCAGCTTCGAGCGGATTGTCGCGGCTGGCCAGCAACTCCGGTACACCGCGACCGATATCGATCCGCCCCGGCCGCTGGCCGACGCCGATACCGCCTGGACCGACGGCATGCTGGTGGCAGCCGATATGCGGCTGGCCGATTTTCTGGCCGAGGTGGGCCGCTATCGTTCGGGACGCCTGCGCTGCGATCCCGCCGTGGCCGACCTGCGGGTCTCGGGCACATTCCCGCTGGCGGATACCGATCGCATCCTCGATGCGTTGCGCACCGCGCTGCCGGTGCGCATCCATTTCATGACCCGGTTCTGGACCACGGTTCTGCCGGCCTGAAATCTTTTCAGATATTTTCGCTCCGGGTGGTCTGTTTTGGATTCTCGCGGGACATAGGAGATGAGCCTCTCTTCTCCGAACCTTTTATTCGCCGAATCCAGTCATGCGAACCACCCTTCCCGCGCGGGCGCGCCTATTTAGCCGCACCTTTAGCCGCACCTGTGGCCGCACCCGTAGCCGCCTTGCCCTCAAACACTCGTTACTGCTGACGGCGCTGGCCGGCGCCGGTATGCCCTGGACCGCTGGCGGTGTCATCTCGATCGCCGCAGCGCAACCCGCTGTGCCGAGCCGCGCCTACGATATTCCCGCCGGCTCGCTACAGTCCGCGCTGAACCGCTTCGGGCGCGAATCGGGCATCCTGCTGGCGTTCACGCCCGAGCAGACGGCCAATCGCCAGAGTCCCGGCCTGCGTGGCCCCTATACCGTAAATGCCGGGCTCGCCGCGCTGCTCGAGGGCACCGACCTCGCCGCGTCGGCACAATCCGACGGCAGCTACGTGCTGGTGCGGCGTGCCGCTCGCGCGGCGACGACGGACAACACCGGCGCCGATGCGCAAAAGTTGCCACCGGTCACGGTGAGCGCGGCCGCGGAGAGCTATCGGCCTGAAATCAGCCCGAGCACGCTGCGCTCGGAGTTGCCATTGCTCGATACGCCCCAGACCGTCAACGTGGTGCCGGCCCAGGCGATTCGCGACCAACGCCCGCGCAACCTCGACGACGCCACCAACAATATCAGTGGCATCACACAGGGCAACACGCTGGCCGGTACGCAGGACACGCTGATGAAGCGCGGCTTTGGCGGCAATCGAGATGGTTCGATCATGCACAACGGCATGCCGCTGGTGCAGGGCCGCGGATTGAATGCCGCCACCGACAGCGTGGAAGTGGTCAAGGGCCCAGCCTCGCTGCTCTACGGCATCATGGATCCGGGCGGCGTAATCAATATCGTCAGCAAGGCACCCTCGCTCACCCGGCACACCGAACTGTCGCTGCTCGGCTCGACCTATGGCCACGGCAAGAACGGAGCCGGCGGCACGCTCGACACCACGGGGCCCATTGGTACGTCCGGACTGGCGTACCGGCTCGTGGTCGATCATGTGGAGGAGCAGTACTGGCGCAATTTCGGCGAGCATCGCGAAACGCTGGTGGCACCGTCGCTCGCCTGGTATGGCAAGGACACGCAGGTGAACCTGTCCTATGAATACCGCAAGTTCCTGTATCCGTTCGACCGCGGCACGGCGCTCGACCCGCGCACCAACCAGCCGCTGCCGATCCCGAGCCGGCGCCGGCTGGATGAACCGGGCAACGAGATGGGCGGCGAGTCGCACCTCGCGCAGCTCAATATCGATCATCGTTTCAACGCCGACTGGAAGGGCCACTTCGGCTACAGCTATAACCGCGAGGTCTACGACGCGGGGCAACTGCGCGTGACCGGTGTCAACACCACGACGGGCATCCTGACGCGCAGCAACGACGCGACCCACGGCTCGCTGAGCACCGACAGCTACGGCATTGCCTACCTCGACGGCAACTTCCAGGTGGCGGGCATGCGCAACAATCTGCAGATCGGTATGGACAGCGAGTACCGCCGCTTCTATCGCCGGGACCTGCTGCGGCAGGCAACGATCAGCCGCTTCAGCTATCTGAATCCGGTCTACGGGCTCGAACCGCCCTCCACGACCGTCTCGGCCAGCGACAGCGACCAGACCGACGCGTTGCACAACACGTCCGGCTTTCTGCAGGACAGCCTGTATCTGACCGACAAGTGGATTCTTGTCGGCGGCGTGCGCTTCCAGTCGTGGAGCCAGGTTGCGGGCCGTGGCCGGCCGTTTATGGCGAACACCGATATCTCGGGCAATAAATGGCTACCGCGCGCGGGCATCGTCTACAAGGCCACGCCGGAGGTGTCCTTCTACGGCAGCTACACCCAATCCCTCAAACCCACGTCGACGATCGCGCCGCTGGCCAGCGGCGTGGTCATCGATTCGGCCGTGGCACCCGAGGAAGCGAAATCGTTTGAACTCGGCACGCGCGTCGAGCTTGTCAACGGTGTCACCGGCAATCTGGCCCTGTTCAATATCGACAAGAAGAACGTGCTGGTGTCGCAGTATAACGATGTGACCAAGCTGACCGACTGGCGCACGTCGGGCCGCGCGCGCTCGCGTGGTGTGGAACTCGACATTGCCGGTCAGATCGGTACGCGCTGGAACGTGATCGCCAGCTACGCGTATATCGATGCGAAGACTACCGAAGATCCGCTCTACGCGGGTCTGCGCCTGTGGAATGTGGCGCAGCACACCGCATCGCTGTCGGCGGTGTATGACTTCGGGCAAATTTTCGGTGGCGATCGCCTTCGTCTCGGCGGCGGCGCGCACTACGTCGGCAACCGTCCCGGCGATTCCGCCAACAGCTTCGCACTGCCGGCGTACACCGTGTTCGATGCGTTCGCTACCTATGAGACGCGCATCGCCAACCAGAAGGTGCGCTTCCAGCTCAACGCGAAGAACCTGTTCAACCGCGTGTATTACCCGTCCAGTGCCAACCGTTACTTCGTGGCGGTGGGCGATGCGCGTCAGGTCACGCTGCTGACCACGTTCGAATTCTGAGGAGGTTTGTCATGGCAAAGTCTCTGCTTCGCCGCAGCCTCGTCATGGGCACGCTGGTCGCCACCAGTGGCCTGCCGATCGTCGCCATGGGCGCCACGCCGCGCACGATCGCGCTGGTCATGCAGATCGACGGGCCCAACGCTCCAGTCGATCAACAGGTGAAGGCGCATCTGGAAGCGCGCGGCTACCGCGTGAACGTGCTGAATCAGGATGCGCGTCCCGCGTCGATCGGCGATGCGGGCCTGGTGATCCTGTCCTCAACAATCTCGTCCAAGTCGGTCGATCCGGGCTGGCGCGCGCTCGGCGTGCCTCTGCTGACCTGGGAGAACGACATCCTCGACGATCTCGCGATGACCGGCAAACGGCACGATACGGACTTCGGCGAGTCCACGCGCGAACGCTATCTATGGCTGGTCAATGCGCCCCACCCCGCCGCTGGCGGCGTGCCCGCGGGCGTGGTCAACGTCTATCAGAAGCAGGCCGGCATGAGCTGGGGCAAGCCTGGCCTCGGCGCCAGCATCATCGCCACGCTCTATGGCCAGCCCGAGAAGGCGGCTATCTTCACCTACGAGAAAGGCGCGACGATGGACTACGAAACGCTGGCCCCCGCGCGTCGCGTGATGTTCTTCCTCGGCAACGACACGTTCACGAACCTTGCGGCCCCCGGCGTGCGGCTGTTCGATGCGGCGGTGGATTGGGCATTCGGCCGCTAGCGATTGCCGTGGCGGTCGGAGCCGGCGAACTCCAGCAGCAGATCCACACACTCACGCGGCATATCGATCGGAATGTCGTGGCCGCACGCCAGATCGCGCACCCACCAGCCGCGATCGATCGCGTATTGATGGAACTGCTCGAACGCCCCCGCAGCGCGCCTTTTCGCCTTGATATAGCCAATCGCGGGATGCGTCTGCCACAAGCCGGTCAGCCGCGCCGGATCCTCCAGCGCCTTCAGCGGCATCGGCGTGCACTGACGATCGACCCAGGCGACATCCGCCGGGTTGACTTCGAATGCGGCAGCCGGAATCGGCGGCACGCGCCAGCCGTCGCCCGATGCGTGGGCACCCTCGCGATGCTTTGCGCCATTGTCCGGCAGATAGCTCGTGACGGACCTGCCATGTTCAAGCACGAACGCATCGAGAAACATCAACGCCGCAATGCGCTCGGGCATGCGGTCGACGACGTGTTGCGCCACAACGCCGCCATAGGAATGGCCGACCAACACCACATTGTCGAGTTCCTCGAAGCGAAGCAGGTTCAGGATGTCGCTGACATGCGTCTCGAGACCAATATCGGGCGACAACAGATGCGTGCGCTCTCCCACACCGGACAAGGTCGGGGTGAATACGCGATGACCCTGCGCGATCAACAGATCGCGCACCCGCTTCCACGACCAGCTGCCATGCCAGGCGCCATGGACCAGAACGAACGTATGCATGCGTAGACCTCGCGTCGAGTCGCTGATGGTGACGGAAGAAATAGATCGACGCCGCGGCTTCAAGTTCTAGGCCCCGCGCGATGCACCGGGCCATTCCGATAAATGGTGCTGTCTACGAAGTGGTGCCTCTGAATTGCCGCACCGCTTCGTCGCGCAGCGCTTCCACTAGCCGCGTGCGGGTTGTTGTGCGGGACCAGATCAGGCCCATTCTTCGGGGTTCGCTGGGCATCGGGAGCGGCAGGTGCACCAGCCGCAGGCCCTCCGGCCACGGGCGGATCCATTCGGGCACGAGCGCCACGCCGAGGCCACGGTCCACCATCACGGCAATCGCTGACAGCGAGTTGAGTTCGAAGCGTTCGTTGGGCGCGATACCGTTGTCGCGCAGGTAGCGATCGACGAGCTGCCCGCCCCATTCGTGGCGATCGAATCGGATAAACGGTGCTATCCGCAGCAATTCGTGCGGATCCGAGCCGGCGAGCTGTGCGGGCACCAGCAGTCCCAAGGGTTCCTCTCGCAATAATTGCCAGCGCAGCAGCTTTGGCAGCGGCACGGGCGACGCCATCACGATGGCGGCATCCAGTGTGCCGTTCAACACGGCCGGGTGCATATCGACCGAGTAACCGGGCTGCACGAACACACTGATGCCAGGATAGCGCTTGACCAGCGCGCTGAGCAGATCGGGCACCATGCCGGTCAACGCCGTCGGCCCCGCGCCGAGGCGCAGTTCACCCGCGAGTTGTTCTTCATCGAGCGCCGCGGCAAACATGCCGCTGACATGCGCGAGCACATCGCGCGCGCGTACCGCGACGCGCTCCCCACTTTCGGTGGCGATCACATGCCGGCCCGACCGAATCACGAGCTGCGTGCCCATGTCGCGCTCGAGCGCGCGTATCTGCTGCGCGACTGCGGCTGGCGTCAGATCGAGCCGGCGCGCGGCCTCGGCAATGGACCCGTGTTCGAGCACGGCAAGGTAGTTCTGCAGGAAGAGCGTATTCATCGCATTTGGCTCAGCCGATGAGGCGTGACGGGCATAAAGATAGTTTATCTATCTTTTGAAGAAAGATGAGGGGACTTTTTCTTCATCGAGTGGGCTCGCATACTGGCCCTCATCGTCTCTCGCCACCGCGTCATGCGCAGCAAACTCTTTGTCCCCGGGTGCCGCCCCGAACTTTTCTCCAAAGCACTTGCCTCGGATGCTGACGCCCTCTCGTTCGATCTCGAGGACGCCGTTCCGCTGGCGCGCAAGGCCGAAGCGCGACTGTTACTCGCGTCGCTCATGGAGACGCCCGCTACCCACGCGAGCGGGAAAACCCTGATCGTGCGCGTGAACGGCCTTGATACGCCCCACTTCGAGGACGACGTCCGTGCCGTGACCCGCGACGGCCTCCACCTCATCAACGTGCCGAAGGTCGAGCATCCGTCGCAGGTACTGGAAGCAGCCAATGCCGTGCAGGCGGCCGCCGCGGCCAACGGCGTGCGCACGGTACCGAGGCTGCTCGTCAATATCGAGTCGCCGCGCGGCTTGCGCCATGCCGCCGATATCGCGGGCGCGCATCCGCTGGTCATGGGGCTGCAGCTAGGCTTCGGCGATCTGTTCGAGCCGCTGAACATCGCCCGTCGCGATGCTCAAGCGGTGCACACATGCATGCTGGCACTGCGACTCGCCGCGGGCGAGGCGGGTGTCATAGCCATCGATGCGGCGTTTGCGGATATTGCCGACACCGATGGTTATCGCGCCGAAGCGCGGATGGCAAAGCAGCTTGGCTTCGCTGGCAAGAGCTGCATCCATCCGAGTCAGGTGGCACTTGCCAACGCGGTGTTCGTCCCGTCCGCCACCGACATTGCCCGTGCGCGTCGCGTCGTTGACGCAGCGGCCCAAGCCGGACTCGCAGGGCTCGGCGCATGCGCAGTGGACGGACAGATGATCGACGCACCTTTCATCCGGCGCGCGCAGATGCTGCTGGCACAGGCCAGCCAGCACGGCTTGCTGGAAGCGTCGCTCGAACACACGCCATAGAAGCGGTCGCGCAACGCAGATCAAAACATAAAACAGGAGACAACATGAAACGCCCCCACGCCCCACTGTTGGCCTGGCTTTGCACAGGCCTGCTTGGCACAGGATTACTTAGTACCACCGCCCTCGCCGCGACGGCGCAGGAGCCTGCGTTGCCCAAGACGATCCGCATCGTCGTACCGTTCTCGCCCGGCGGCAGCAACGATCTGTTTGCCCGCGCGTTGGCACAGGGTCTGGCCAGCCGCACCGGCTCCTCCGTCGTTGTGGAGAACCGTCCCGGCGCCGGCGGCGCCATTGGCGCGCAAGCGGTAGCGACCGGCGATTCTGACGGCTCGACGCTCCTGCTGAACTCGCTGAGCTTCAGCACCAACGCGGCGATACAACCGAAGCTGCCCTATGACCCGATCAAATCGTTCGAGCCGGTGGCCATGCTGAACCGGGGGCCCATGCTGCTGGTGACGGCCGCAAGCACACCGTACAAAAGCGTGAAGGACGTGGTTGAAGCTTTCCAGGCCAAGAACGGAAACATCAACTTTGGCTCGGCCGGCCCCGGATCGAGCGGACATCTTGGTGGTGAACTCCTCAACGCACTGGGCCAGGGGCGTGCCGTGCACGTACCGTACAAGGGCGTCTCCAATGCGGTGGTCGATATGGTGGGCGGCAACGTCCAGGTCATGATCACCACCGCCGCGTCGGTCGCGGGTCCGCTCAAAAGCGGTCAGGTCCGCGCGCTCGCCGTGACATCCGCCGAACGCTCGCGCTTCGCTCCCGGGTTGCCGACCGTCGCCGAGACGCTGCCGGGCTTCGTCGTGGAAGCGTGGTGGGGCGTGTTCGCTCCCGCGAAGACACCGCAGCCCGTTGTCGAGCGATTGAATCAGGAAATTCGTGCGGTGGCCGAAACGCCGGCAATGCGAGAGCTCTTCTCGCGCGAGTCGACCGAGCCCAGCGCCATGACCGCCCCGCAGTTCGCCAGCTACGTGCAGGCCGAGGTCGGCAAGTGGCGCACGCTCGTGGCGACCCGCCACGTGGCAGTCGCCAACAACTGAGCATCACCATGCAAAGCAAGGTATTCAACCCGGCCGCGCGCGGCCCGTTGCACGGGCTGCGGATCATCGACATGAGCCGATTGGTCGCCGGCAATATGCTGACGCTGCAGCTGGCGGACTTCGGCGCCGACGTAATCAAGATCGAGCCCCCCGACGGCGATTCACTGCGCAACTTCAAGACCGATGGTCTCGATATCTGGTGGAAAACCTATGCGCGCAACAAGCGAAGTCTCGGACTGAACCTGCGCAATGCCGCGAGCATCGCCTTGCTCAAGACGCTGGTCGAGACCGCCGATGCGCTGATCGAAAGTTTCAGGCCGGGTACGCTCGAAGCGATGGGGCTGGGCCCCGACGTGCTGCACGCGATCAACCCGAAGCTCGTCATCACGCGGATCTCCGGTTGGGGCCAGACCGGCCCCTATCGCCACAAGCCGGGATTCGGCACGCTCGTCGAAGGGTACAGCGGCTTTGCGGCGATCAACGGCTTCGAGGATCGCGAACCGGTGCTGCCTCCGATGTTCCTCGGCGATATGACGACCGGTCTCTACGGCGCGAGCGCGACCATGATGGCGCTGTGGCATATCCAGGCACATGGCGGACGCGGCCAGGTCATCGACCTGTCGTTGTTCGAACCGATGCTGTCGATCATGGGACCGCAGGCGGCCAACTACAAGTTCACCGGCAAGCTCAAGCGCCGGACCGGCAGCCGCTCGAGCACGACGGCGCCGCGCAACGTGTATCGCACGCGAGACGACAAATGGCTCGCGCTCTCCACGGCGTCCAACAGCGTGGCGCGCCGGCTGATGGAGACGATCGGCCGCGGCGACATGCTCGACGACCCGCGCTACGCCACCAACAGTGCCCGCCTCACGCATATCGAGGACGTCGACCGCGTCGTGGGCGACTTTATCCGCGCGCGCAGCCTCGACGAGAACATGGCGATCTTCGAAGCGGCCGGTGTCACGATCGGCCCGGTCTATGACGCCGGGCAGGTGCTGAACGATGCGTACGTCGCACAGCGCGAAAGCCTCGTGGAACTGCCGGACGCCGAACTCGGAGCACTGCCGATGCACAACATCACGCCGCGCTGGAGCGACACGCCGGGAGATTTCCGCTGCCCCGCACCGGATCTCGGCCAGCACAACGACGAGATTGTCCGCGAGGTCCTCGGCGAGGCGGGGCTTGCCAGACTACGCGCCAGTGGCGCGCTGGTCGGCAGCCTCCCCCTTTCCTCCGCAGCGTGACACCGTTCCGCTGCCAACACACACACAAGGAGAAGACAATGAACCGACTTGGCCATCCGATTACGGGTCCCGGTGCCTGGAAAGGTCCCGATATCGATTGGACGAAGGAAGGGTTGCACGTACTCAGCGCGCAAGATTTGGGCGAGATCGATCGCGCGCTGCAGCATCTGAAGTCGCTCGGCGAAGTCGACTTTCCCGACGTCACCCGCGAGACCTTCCCGCTCGATGCCGTCGGCAAGTTGATGGAGTCGCTGCCAAGACGCCTTCGAGAAGGCGCGGGCTTCCTGATGCTGCGAGGGCTGCCACGCGATCAGTACAGCGATGACGATATGGCCCGCATCTATTTCGGTCTGGGCGCCTACATCGGCCCGACCATGACCCAGTCGTACCTCGGCGATCGACTTGGCCACGTCGTCAACGTCAGCGACTATGAACCGAAATCTCGCGGATATCGGAAGGGCGGCGGGCAACTGATGCATACCGACTCGTGCGACATCATTGGCCTGATGTGCCTGCGCACGGCCATCTCCGGGGGCGCGAGCCGCATCACCAGTGCGCTGACGGTGCACAACTATCTGCTGGAGCATCACCCGAAATCGCTGGAGATCCTGCGTCGCGGTCTGTACTTGAAACGTACCGACGAAGATGGCCGTCGCGCAACGCGCACGTTCAGCGAAGACCGCGTGCCGTTCTTTGCCGACAACGGCGAGGGCGAAATCACCTGCTATCTGCCAACCGGCTACGCGCGACTTGCGGAGAAAAGCGGCCAACGCCCGTTCACGCAGGAGGAATCGGATGCGCTGTACCACGCGCGCAAGGCGGCGGCGATGCCCGAGCACTACCTCGACATGGGCTTCCGCGACGGCGATATCCAGTTTCTGAACAATCGCATGATGGTGCACGGCCGCACGGACTACGAGGATCATCAGGAACTGTCGCAACGCCGCCATCTGCTGCGCATGTGGCTACGCGTCGAGTCGTGGCCGGCGATGCCGAAGCAGCAGGTTTTCCACACTGAAGAAGATATGCGGCTGTGGAGCGTCTCGCGCCGGCCGTTTATGGAACTGCCGTCCAATCACGACCGCGACCTGCTGGAAGGTGTCGCCGGGGCCATGGTGGAGTAACGGCCGCAAGCATTCAGGGTCGGCAACGGTATAATCCGCGCCTGCGTTTGTCGCATTTGCCGCGTTTCCCGTTGTCCGAATCCTCCATGTCCCGAAATTCCGCCCTCCCGCCCGTTCTTCCCTCCGATCATCCTGTCGATACGTCGAAGCGCACCCTGCTCAAAGGCATGCTCGCGGCGGGCGTCATGGCGAGCGGGCTGCCGGCGCTGGCGCAATCGAACTGGCCGACCAAGCCGATCCGGCTGGTGATTCCGTTTCCGCCGGGCGGCGGTACCGATATCCTCGCGCGGCTGGTAGCCAATCAGGTGGCGCAGAGCACCAAATGGACGTTCGTACCGGACAACAAGCCCGGTGCCGGCGGCACGCTCGGGATTGCGGAGATCGTGCGCGCGGCGCCGACCGGCTACGACCTGGTCATGGGGCAGAAGGACAACCTCGTGGTGGCGCCGTGGCTGTACAAATCGGTGTCGTACGTGCCGGCGCGCGATCTGATCGCGATCAGTCACGTGGCCTACACGCCGATCGTTATCGTCACCTCGGCGAGCTCGCGCTTCAAGACGCTCGCCGACGTCGTGTCGGCCGCGAAGGCGCAGCCCGAGTCGATCAAGTACGGCTCGCCCGGCAATGGCACCACCATCCATCTGGCCGCCGAGATCTTCAGCCATGCCGCCGGCATCAAGCTGCTGCACGTGCCGTACAAGGGTTCAAACGCCGCGATGATGGATGCCATGGCGGGCAACGTCGACCTGATGGTGGCGTCGGTACCGTCGGCGCTGGCGCAGGTGAAGGCCGGCAAGCTGCGCGCGCTGGCGGTAACGTCGGCCAGCCGCAGCACCTCGCTGCCGAACGTGCCGACGGTCGCCGAGAGCGGCTACAAGGACGTCGACGTCAGCACGTGGTACGGCATCTTCGCGCCCGCGAAGACCCCGGCCAGCGTGGTCGATCGCATCGCCACCGAGGTCAACAAGGTGCTGGCCAGTCCCGAAGTCATCCACGCGATCCATGAGCAGGGCGCGGAAGCGAAGCTCATGACGCCAAAGGCGTTTGCCGAGCTCGTGGACTCGGATTACAAGAAGTGGAAGCCGATCGTGGAACAGTCTGGCGCCAAGGTGGACTGAGCGCCAGGCCTTCCTCTCCTTCCAGCGATCGTTACGCGTCCTGCAATACGATCGCATCCCCCGGGCGGATCGTCCCGCCCCGCACCACCTCGGCATAGATGCCGAGGTCACCGTGCTTGACGTACTTCAGCAGCGACACCGGGATATTCAGGTCACGGATACCCGTGGTGGGATCCACGCTGGTCGCCGCGCAACGCTTCGTGCGGCGCACGATCTTCAGCACCACGTCGCCGATCGTCAGTTCGCGATCGACCCACTCCATCTCCGACCATGCAGGCACGCCCGAGAAATACAGATTCGCGCGGAAACGCAGCGGATCCAGCGGGTGGTCCAGATGGCGCGCGAAATCTTCCACCGTATCGAGGTTGATCAGCGAGATGCTGCGCATCAGCGCTTCCGATCGCACGCTCACGTCGGTGAACTGGAAATTCGGCGCGTTGACCACGCGTGGTGTACCCGGCAGCGGCACGTCCAGATAACGCTTCAGGTAGTCCGCCAGCCCTTCACGATCCGCGTCGCGCGTGAGGTTGTAGTGCGACACGCTGCCGTCGTCGGCTAACTCGAGCTGTGCCGAGGCGTCGGTGAAACGCGTCTTCAGGCGCGCGAGCTTCTCGTACTTGGCCAGCATCAGGAACTGCGTCTTCGGCGCGGGCACGGGATGCGCCGGATCGAAATCGAGCGAGCCATCGGTGACGGCATACGCGCGGTCGAGCGGAAAACCCTGCGCGGCACGCAGGTCCACGCTGGCGAGTGTCTCGGGCGACAGGCCCTTGACCGGGTAACGATAGAGCGACTGGATGTTCATGGCGGTGGGCAGATGGGGTGAACGGTTGAACTTTGCCTATGTTGCCGCGCCGCAAACCGCTCGCCAAGTGGTTTGCCATGCGTCATACGTTCTCACGCGACAAAAACGGACAAAGCCTGCGATTTCGCGCAAGAACGGTGCACGGCAGCCTTCCTCGGCCGTTCGCGCAATCCATCATGGTGCTCTGCAAAAAAGCCATGCACCATTGTCTTGCACTCTGCAAATTTGCAGAATGGTCTGCGAACTCTCTCCTTTTCCTCGCTGCGATCTGAGCCAAGAATGCAGCCGTCTGCCATCGGGAGAGAGACCATGATCAAGCCAACGCCACGCGCCTATGAGGTGCTTTACCGGAACCCGGAGTTCCAACAACTGGTGCGCTCTCGCCGGCGCGTCGTGCTCGGATTATTCACGATCAGCATGGCGATGTTCTTCGCCGTACCCGTGCTGGCGGGAATTGGTTCGAGCCTGTTCGAGATCCCGGTCACCTCGGCCACGAACTTCGGACTCTGGTATCTGTGCGGGCAGTACTTTGTCGGCGGCGTGATCGCCTGCGCCTATGCGGCCAAGCTGCGTCGGCTCGATGCAATGGCCGATGAACTGCTGTCGCAGGCACGTTTCCCGGAGCCTGAGGCCGCCCACGCGGTGGCAGCGTGAGGAGCCCGGCCATGAACTCGCGTACCGCGTTTCTTTTTGCTTCCCTTCCCGCACTGCTGATCGCGGGCACGGCCCAGGCCGCGGAAGCCACGCTCGTCACCGAGGGCAACCGCACGATGACGGTCATCGTGTTTGCCGCGCTGTTCTCGCTGACGCTCGCCATCACGTGGTTCGCGGCGCGCCGTAATGCCACCGCGAGCGATTTTTATACCGCCGGCGGCGGCATCAGTGCCCGCATGAACGGCATGGCGATTGCCGGCGACTACCTGTCCGCGGCGGCATTCCTCGGCGTGTCGGGCCTGATCGCACTGTACGGCCTCGATGGCATCAGCTATGTCGCGGGCTTCTTTATCTCGTTCGTGCCGGTGCTGCTGCTGATTGCCGAACCGTGCCGCAATCTCGGGCGCTACACGCTTGGCGATGTGCTCGCCTACCGCAACAGCTTTCGCGCGACCAAGCTCGTGGTCGCCGTGTCGAGTGTGCTGGTCGCGCTGTTCTACATGGTGCCGCAGATCGTCGGTGGCGCGGTGATCGTACGCGCGCTGATCGGCATCCCGTACGAGGTGTCGGTATGCGCCGTGGGTGGATTGATGCTGACCTACGTGCTGTTCGGCGGCATGCGCGCCACCACATCGGTGCAGGTATTGAAGGCGTTTCTGCTGATCTCGTTCTGCATCGTGCTGGTGGTGCTGTCGTGGATTCCCTACGGCTTCGATATCGAGGCGTTTTTCCGCAGCGTGATCCATAACGAAGCGATTCAGCGCCACGTGCTGGACACGCTGCTGCAGGGGCAATCGACGCTGTCGGTGGAAGAAGCCGGCCGCCGCTTCCTCGAGCCCGCGCTCTATCTGAAGAGTCCGGTGGAGCAGATCTCGCTGGGCATGGCACTCGTGCTCGGTACCGCCGCGATGCCGCATATCCTGATGCGCTTCTTTACGGTCAAGAGCGCGAAGGATGCGCGCACCTCGGCGCTGTATGCGATGTTCGCGATCGGCCTGTGCCATCTGCTGATCGTCGTGATCGGTTTCTCCGCCGCGCTCAACGTCGGCCCGAAGGCGATCATCGCGCTCGACAAGGGCGGCAATCTGGCCGCGCCGATGCTTGCCCAGTTCCTCGGTGGCGGCCCGGACAGCCTGCTTGGCAACTTTATGCTGGCGGTAGTCGCCGCGGTGGCGTTCGCGACGATCGTCGCGGTGGTGGCTGGCCTGACGCTGGCCGCGGCCTCGTCGCTCGCTCATGACGTGTACGTCGGGGCCGTCCGCAACGGTCATGCCACCGACCGCGAACAAGTGGTGGCCGCGCGCGTCGCGACGGTGATGACGGCAGTGATCTGCGTGGCGGCCGGTATCGCGGCCAAGGGGCAGAACGTCGCACACCTGGTCGGTCTGGGCTATGCGGTGGCGGCATCGGCCAACCTGCCCGCGCTGGTCTGCACGCTCTACTGGCGCCGCTGCAATACCGCCGGCGTGATTGCCGGTGTGGTCGGCGGCACGTTGCTGTCGATCGGCATGGTGCTGGTGTCGCCCAATATGACTTACCCCAGCATCCTTGGCCTCGACCATCCGCTGATCTCGCTGCGCAACCCCGGCATCGTGTCGATTCCGGTCGGGTTCCTGCTGGTGATCGTGTTCTCGCTGCTGACGCGCAGCCGGTTGTCCGAATCGCGCTGGCCGGAAATGGCCGTGCGCCGGGAAACCGGCATGGGTATCGCCGAAGCCGTTTCGCATTGATTGATTGACTCCACAGCACACACTGACATGACATTGCCTATCGTCAAAGTCGCGGCCGCGCACGCCGCACCGGTCTACATGGACGCGGCGGCCACCGTCGCCAAGGCCATCTCGTTCATCGACGAAGCCGCGCGCAACGGCGCCGAGCTCGTGGTGTTTCCCGAGTCGTTCATTCCGGGCTTTCCGGTGTGGGCGGCGTTGTGGGCACCGATCTACAACCATGAGTGGTTCCAGCGCATGGTGACCAACAGCATTCGTATCGATGGACCCGAGATGACGCAGATTCGGGCGGCCGCGCGCCGGCACGGCGTGTTCGTCTCGATCGGATTCAGCGAGAGCAGCGACGTGAGCGTGGGCTGCATCTGGAACACCAATGCGATGATCGGTGACGATGGCACGCTGCTGAATCATCACCGCAAGCTGGTGCCGACGTTCTACGAGAAGATGGTGTGGGCTTCGGGCGATGGGCACGGCCTGCGCGTGAACGACACGCGCATCGGCAAGATCGGGGCGCTGATCTGCGGCGAAAACACCAATCCGCTCGCGCGTTATGCGCTGGCCGCGCAGGGCGAGCAGATTCATATCTCGGCCTGGCCCGCGATCTGGCCGACGCGCCTGCCCGGCTCGGGCCAGAACTTCGACAACCTGGCGGCCAATCGCATTCGCGCTGGGGGGCATTCGTTCGAGGCCAAGGCGTTTGGCATTCTCAACGCGGGCTTTATGGACAACGCGATGATCGAGGCGCTGTGCGCGAGTGGCGACAAGCAGGCGCGCGAGGTCATCGAGCGCACGCCGCGCGCTGCCACGCAGTTCCTCGATCCGACCGGCGCGGTCATCGGCGATATGCTGCAGCATGACGAAGGGCTCGCGTATGCGACGTTCGACCTCAATGCCTGCATCGAGCCGAAGCAGTTTCACGATATCGTGGGCTACTACAATCGGTTCGATGTGTTCGATGTGCGGATCGATCGGCGACGTCTGACACCCGCCACGTTCCTGTCCAACGGCGCGCCGGAAACTGTCGCAGCGCGGCCCGCGCCGCGAGAGGCGGCCAGCGAGGCGGCCTTCGAGTACGAGGAAGCCATTCGCTAACCTCGTCGGCTTGGCATGCCGGGCGCAAGCACCGGCATAATCGGGTCATCCCCTGCCGCTTCCTGCCTGATCCGCCATGCCAGCTCCGACCCGACTGAACTGGGATGACCTCCGCATCTTTCTGGAGGTCAACCGCAGCAAGACCCTGACCGCGGCCGCGCGGCAGCTGCGTATCGACGATTCGACGGTCAGCCGCCGCATCGCGGCGCTCGAGGCGTCGCTCAACGAGACGCTGTTCATTCGCGACAGCGCCGGACTACACCCGACGCCGCGCGGGCTCGAATTACTGATGTGCGTGCAGGACATGGAGCGTGGCGCGCTGGCGATTACCGAGCCCGCCATCGCGAGTGACCGTACCCCCTGCGGGCATGTGCGCGTGGCCACGATGGAGGGCATTGCGTCGCTCTATCTTGCCGCGGAATTTGTGGCACTGCGCGAGCGCTATCCACTGCTCGAGGTGGAGCTGGTCACCTCGTCGAACCAGGTGCAGGTGAATCGGCGCGAGGCGGATATCTTCATCAGCTTCTTTCCGACCGCGGGGCGCGGGTTGGCCGTGACCGAGATCGGGGCGTTTCAATTGCATCTGTATGCGTCACCGGAATATCTCGCGCGCGCGGGCACGCCGCATTCGGTCGATGATCTGACGGGGCACGATTTCGTGTCGTATGTGGATGATCTGGTCCAGCTCGATACCGTGCGGTGGCTGCGCGAGGGCGTGCCAAATCCGCGCGTGGTGTTTCACTCGTCGAGCATGCTGGCGCAGATGTTCGCGGCAGGCGGCGGTGCGGGGATCGTGATGCTGCCGACGTTCGCGCGCGCAGAGCGGTTTGGGCTGGTGCCGGTGCTGGGGCGGCGGGTGGAAGTCGGACGCATGCTGTTTCTCGCCGTGCACAAGGAGTTGCAGCATACGCCCCGGGTGAAGGCGGTTTGCGAGTTTCTGCAGGAAATCATTGCGCGGGACTACCCGCGCAATGATGCCTAGGCATTCACGCTCAGAATCCGATACGCGCCTGCACGTAGACCGTGCGCGGGGCGCCGACCAGACGGCCGGCGTTGCCGTCGGCGGTACGCGTGTAGTAGCGCTTGTCGAACAGGTTGTTGATACCCACCGCGATATCGGTCCGCTTGAGCTGCGGTACCTTGAACATGCCCTGGATGTTCCACACGCGATAGCCCGGAATCTTGCCGTTGCTGCCGTCCGCCGATTCCTGCACGGTGTTGGCCAGATCCGCGAACTGCGAGCTCTGGTGCGTGGTGGCGACGTTGAACGTCCACTGGCGCCAGTTGTAGCGCGCGCCGACGGTATCGGTGCTGCGCGAGTAGAACGGCACATCGAGGCCAGCCGTGGCGCCCGACTTCTGGATGGCGCGCGTGTACGTGTAGTTGGCGTAGACGTTCAGGCCGGACAGCAGGCCCTTCTGGTCGAACGTGTAGTCGATCGCCGTTTCCACACCGTCGTGATCGGTCGCGCCGATGTTCTGGAACGTCGCTGGCACCAGCCCCGGTACCTGCAGGATCTGGTTGTCGAACTTGATCTTGAACGCGCTCAGCTCCGCCTTGATCTTGTTGTCGGTCCAGCGCGTACCCACTTCGAACGTACGCGCCACTTCCGGCGAAAGCGGATTCGTCGGCGTCTGCGAGTTCAGCTGGATGTTCTGCACCGGGCCGAACGATGTGCTGTAGTCCGCAAACACGGTCCAGGCATTGTTCACCAGGTACGAAACATTGATCGCGGGCAGCGGCTTGTTGTTGATACTCTCGAACGGCGTCGCCGAGCCAACCTGCTGGCGACTCGTGTCGATATGCTCGAAGCGCAGGCCCGGCGTGACGCGCCAGTTGCCGATCGCGATGCGGTCGTCGATATACACCGCATGCGCATCGGTGGCGTTGTCGAACGTGGTGGTCGGGCCCACCGCGCCGGTGGTGGCGTTCACGTTGAACGAGTTGTCGTTGCCGCGCTCGCGCACATAGCGGTAACCCACCGTGATGTCATGCAGCGTCGGGCCGAACGACACGCGGTGCGTGTAGCGCGGCTCGATACCGAAGGTGGTGTAGTTACGCGGCTGGTGCACCAGATTCGCGCCGCTGGTCAGCGTGCTCTGGCGATAGCTGTCGTTGTAGAACGTACGGATCTCGAATTCCTGATTGTCGGAAATCGTGTTCACGTAGCCGAGATCGAAACCGTAGCGATTGCCGCTCCAGTAGTCGTTCGGACGCGTGTTCTGGAACGGGTCGGCATTGAACTGCGCCACCGACAGGCCGCCCGGCGTGCGCGACTTCACGTCGTAGTACGAGACCTTGCCGTAGAACTGCTGCGACGGCGTCAGGTCGTACGCGAACTTGACGGCCACGTCGTTGACGTCGTCGTCGCTGCCCTTGCGCCATTCGCGGCCGGTCTGGCCCGAATACAGGAACGCGAGGCCCAGGCCGCTATCGAGCGTGGTGCCGACAAACGCGTTGTATTGCGTGTTGGTGCCGCCGGTGGTGAAGATGTTCTCGCGAATCGCCGCGTCGCCGGTGATGCCGGAGCCCGCAGGAATCGGCTTGGTCGTGAAATTGATGATGCCGCCGACGTTCTGCGGACCGTAGCGCACCGAACCGCCGCTGCGCACCACGTCGATCGATTCGATATTGCCGAGGCTCACCGGCGCGAACGACAACTGCGGCTGGCCATAAGGCGCCACCGCCAGCGGAATGCCATCCAGCAGCACCGTCGAGCGCGGCGTGTAGCGGCCAGTCAGGCCGCGCACACCGATGTTGAGCGAGATCGCGCTACCCGCGGTACCGGAGTTGT
Organism: Cupriavidus pampae; assembly: GCF_914271485.1. Lineage (GTDB taxonomy): Bacteria > Pseudomonadota > Gammaproteobacteria > Burkholderiales > Burkholderiaceae > Cupriavidus > Cupriavidus pampae. The sequence goes on along the minus strand of NZ_CAJZAG010000004.1, from coordinate 376,379 downwards.
CGCTCGACTGCACGCCGGGCACGCGACGCAGCACGTCGCCGATATTGGACGCGCCGCTCTGCTCGATCTGGGACTCCGTGACCACGGTCCGCGCGCCCGCGAAGCCCTTGACGCTGTTCTGCAGCCCCGAGCCCAGCCAGTTGCCGGTGACCTGAATCGTGTCGAGCGTGACTTCCTTCTGCGGCTGCGCAGGGGCGGCCGCAGGTGTAGCGGCGGTCACGTCGGCCTGCGCCTGTTGAGCGGCCGCGGGGCCGGACATCGAACACAGCAGCAATACGGCACCGGCCGTCGCGCAGAGGGCCAGGCGTTGGCCGGCATGGGGGGCGGCAGGCAGGCTGCGGCGGCTCGGATACATCTCTTTCTTCTCCAGCGTGTTTATTAAGTTCACAAAATCGAACGCGATTCTAAATGAGAATCGTTATCTAACTTTGTAATGGAGTGAAAGAAAAGCGCTACGAGGCGCCAGCCGTTGCGGCCGCGCGACAGAGATACAGGACCTCGCAGTGGCAATTACCAAAACTCCGGAATTGACACACTGCGATACAAAAAACACCTTCGCCGACTTAGCTCATGATCCCGATGTGCCAGGGCACGAACTCGTGGTCACCCAGACCCAGCAGCTCGCTCTTGCTGGGTGCGCCTGACGCCGTGCGCAGCATGAGGTGGAAAATCTCTTCGCCCACCTGTTCGATGGTCTTCTCGCCATCGAGGATCGTGCCACAGTTGATGTCCATGTCCTCTTCCAGGCGACGGTACATCGGCGAATTGGTCGCGAGCTTCACGCTCGGCACCGGTTTGGCGCCGAACATCGAGCCGCGCCCGGTGGTGAACGCGATCAGGTTGGCGCCCCCGGCGATCTGGCCCGTCGCGGAGACCGGGTCGTAGCCCGGCGTGTCCATGAACACCAGCCCATGCTCGGTCACCGGTTCGGCGTAGCGATATACCGCCATCAACGGGCCGGTGCCGCCCTTCATCGACGAGCCCAGCGATTTCTCGAAGATATTGGCGAGGCCACCCATCTGGTTGCCGGGACTGACCGCGCCGTTGATCTGCACGTCGCGTCCCACCGAGTACTCGTCCTTCCACCAACGCACACGCTCGATCAGCTTCTCGCCCACCGCGCGGCTGCGCGCGCGGCGCGTCAGCGTATGTTCCACGCCGTAGATCTCGGGCGTCTCCGACAGGATGGCCGTGCCACCATGGCGCGCCAGCAGATCGACGGCCGCGCCAAGCGCGGGATTGGCCGTGATCGACGAGAAGCCATCGGAGCCACCGCATTGGAGGCCCACCGTCAGATGACTTGCGGACACCGTGCTGCGCGAGACGCGATTGACCTCGGGCAACATCTCGCGCACCGCGGCAATGCCAGCAGCGATGGTCTGACGCGTGCCGCCGGTCTCCTGCATCACGAACGTGCGCAGCAGCGGCCCTGCCGTCAGCGCCTGCGTATCGAGCAGCCCCTTCAGCTGATTGCGCTCGCAGCCGAGACCGACCACGAGCGCGCCGCCCACATTGGCGTGCCGTGCGTAGCCGGCCATGGTCCGCCGCAGCAGGTCCATCGGCTCGCCGGTCATCTCCATGCCGCAGCCGAGCGAATGGCTGAATGCGACCACGCCATCGATGTTGGGATACTCGGCCAGCCGCTCGGGCGTGAACCACTCGGCGATCTTCTTCACCACCGTGGCCGAGCAATTCACCGTCGACAGGATCGCCAGATAGTTGCGCGTGCCCACCCGCCCATCGGCGCGCACGATGCCCTCGAACGTCGCCTGCTGTGCGGCCGGCACCGGCTCCACGGGCACGTAGTCGCGTGCATACGCGTAGTCGCGCTCGTATTCCTGAAAGCTGATGTTGTGCGAATGCACGTAGCTGCCGGGCGCGATATCGGTGGCCGCGAAGCCGATGCACGTGTTGTACTTGACGATGGGCTCGCCCGCGCGAATCGCGCGTGCCGCGATCTTGTGCCCGGCCGGCACCTGGCCGCGGATACTCCAGGGCTCCCCGGGCACCGTATCGCCAATCGCAACGTTGATGCGCGCCACGTACACGTTGTCCGACGGATGCAGGCGAATGCATGGACCCGCCACCACCTTGCCACCTACTTTGCCACCTACGTTGCCAATCTCTTCGATGCTTTGCATGCGTGATCTCACTCGGGCTGAATATTGGCCGACTTCACGATCGCGGACCACTTCGGGACCTCCGCGGTCATGAACTGGCCGAACTGATCGGGATTGGTGCCGATGATCGTGAGCCCCTGCTCCTGAAACTTGCCACGCACGTCGGGCGTGTTCAGGGCGGTGCTCACCTCATCGCTGATCCGGCGCGCGAGCGGCTTCGGCGCGCTGGCCGGCAGGAACAGGCCGTACCACGTCAGCACCTCGAAGTCCTTGAGGCCGGCTTCGGAAACGGTGGGCACCTGCGGCAGCGTCTGCGCGCGCGCCAGGCTCGACACCGCGATCGCGCGCAGCTTGCCGGACTTGATGAACGGAGCGGCCACGGGCACGTTGGCAAACGCCACCTGCACGTTGCCGGCCATCACGTCGGTCAGCGCAGCCGACTCGCCCTTGTACGGCACGTGCGTGAGCTTGATGCCGGCCATCTTGTTGAACAGCTCGCCGGCGATATGCTGCGGTCCACCGGCGCCCGACGACGCGAAGTTGGCCAGCTTGCCGGCGCGCGCGAGGTCCATCACCTCTTTGAGCGTGGTGGCCGGCACCGACGGGGTGACCACCATCACGAGCGGCATCGAGACCAGTTGCGTCACGGGCAGGAAGTCGCGGATCGGGTCGTACTGGAGCTTGCCGTACATGCTCGGCGCAATGACCATGGTCGATTGCGAAGCCAGCATCATCGAGTAGCCATCGCCGGCGGCCTGCGCGACATTGGTCGCGGCGAGCGTGCCGGTGGCACCGGGGCGGTTCTCGACCACCACCGACTGGCCGAGCTGCTTCGACAATTGCGTGCCGAGCTGACGCGCGACGATATCGGCGCCGCCACCGGGCGCAAAGCCGACCACGATGCGAATGGGCTTGGTGGGATAGGTGTCGGAGGCGAAGGCCGGTGCGGTCAGCACCGCTGCCGCCAGTGCGAGGTGAGCGAAGGCACGGCACGCCAAAGCGACATGCCGCCGTGCGCGCGGGTCGGCCCGCGAGGTGTGGTGATCCATTTTGTCTCCTGTGGTGATCGAATGTCCCGCAGCGGTGCGCCGACGATGGCGGCCCGCTGTCTTGAGGCGGATCTTAGAAGAAGGCAGAATCGCAAAACAGTGCTGTCCGGCGGGTTCAGACCGCAATAATTTTGCGTTTTGTGTCTGCGTGCTTCGCCGGACGGGTTTTGCATGCCTCTCACCCTTTCCCCCATGGACATCCGTTTCCTGCAGAGCTTTGTGGCGGTGGTCGAATACGGGTCGTTTGCCGAAGCCGCGCGTCGGCTCGGACTGACTCCCAACGCGATTGCCGCGCGCGTCAAGGCGCTCGAGGACGCGCTCGACATTCCGCTGGTGCAGCGCTCGGGCCGCACCGTCATGCCCACGCAAGGCGGCCTGCGCATCCTCGCGCGATCGCGCGCGGTCGTGCGCGATGTGCGTGACCTCGGCGCGATCGCGCATGACGACTCGATCGCTGGCGAGCTACGCCTCGGCGTATCCAGCTCGGCGTTGACGGGGCTGCTGCCACCTATCCTCAAACGTCTCTACGCACGGCATCCGCGCCTGAAGATCTTTGTCGAGCCGGGGACGTCATCGCATCTGTATCGCGCGGTGGTGTCGGGCGACCTCGATGCCGGCCTGATCGTGATGCCGCAGTTCGCGATGCCGAAGGCGTTTGCGTGGAAGGTGCTGGTCGAGGAGCCATTTATCGTGCTGGCCCCCGGCGAGCTCGCGCACCGCCCGCCGCACGATCTGCTGCGCACCGAACCGTTTATCCGCTATGACCGCGCAATGTGGGGCGGCATGGTCGCCGATCGCTATCTCCAGTCGCACAATATCGTGCCGCACGAGCGGCTCGAGATCGATGCGTTGAATGCGATTGCGGCCATGGTCGGGGTCGGACTTGGCGTGTCGCTGGTGCCGGACTGGGCCAGGCCATGGCCCGAAGGACTGGATGTTGCGCGCATCGCGCTGCCTGCGGCGCCGACGCCTAACCCGACGCGTCGCATCGGCTTGCTGTGGTCGCCGAAGGGACCGCATGCGGCGATTGCCGAGGCCTTTCTGGCGTCCGTCGACTGAGGCCGCGCTGCCCTCACCCCTCTCCCCAAGGGAGAGGGGTGCGGACACTTTATTCAGCCTTGGCGCCGGACTCCTTGACCACCTTCGCCCACTTGGCGATCTCGCTCTTCTGGTACGCCGCGAGTTTCTCGGGCGAGCCCAGCACCGGGTCCAGCCCCAGCGTCGCGAGCTTCTGCCGCACATCGGGCAACTCGAAGATGCGGTTCAGTTCCACGTTGAGCTTCTCGACCACATCCTTGGGCGTGTTGGCCGGCGCGAAGACCGCGAACCAGGATTCGGCCTCGTAGCCGGGCAGGCCCTGTTCCGCGATGGTCGGAATATCAGGCGCGGACGCCGAGCGCTTGGCGCTGGTCACGCCGAGCGCGCGCAGCTTGCCTTCCTTGACCACCGGCAGTGCCGACGGCAGGTTGTCGAACATCATCGTGATATGACCGCCGAGCAGATCGGGAATCGCCATCGCGCGACCCTTGTATGGCACGTGCGTGATCTTGGTACCGGCCATCGTGTTGAACAGTTCGCCCGATACATGCAGCGACGTACCAACCCCCGGCGTGCCGAACGTCAGTTGTCCCGGCTTGCTCTTGGCCAGTGCAATCAGCTCCTGCACGTTCTTCGCCGGCACCGACGGATGCACCACCAGCACATTGGGCGTGGACGCCAGCAGAATCACCGGCACGAAGTCCTTGACCATGTCGTACGGCATCTTCGTGTACAGCGCGCCGTTGATCGAATGGGTGCCGACCGTCCCGAGCGCGAGCGTGTAGCCATCGGCCGGCGCGTGCGCCACTGCCTCCGCGCCGATATTGCCGCCTGCGCCGGGCTTGTTGTCCACCACCACGGTCTGGCCCCACGACGGCGAGATCTTTTCCGAGAAGAGGCGCGCGAGGATGTCCGGCGCGCCGCCGGCGGGGAATCCCACTACGACGCGAATCGGCTTGTTGGGGTATCCCTGCGCGTGCGCTGTGGTCGTGCTCAGCGCAGCCACAGCGGTGATGGTCGCGAGCGCGGCAAGCGCGAACGCGCGTCGGGCGGGGAACGAAGCAATACGCATGAGACAGTCTCCAGTCTTGTTATCGTGCAACCGTTATCGTGCAAAACCCGTGAATCGTAGTAGTCGGGGGACTTGGGATGATGCGGGGGCGCCTGCATCCGTGCGGTTCACTCAGATGCCGATGCCGAACTCCTTCGCCACCTGGTCCTGCAACCGGCGCATGCCGCGCAGCCAGCGGTCGTAGTCTTGCCCCTTGCGGCGGTAGTACTCCAGCACCTCAGGGTGCGGCAGAATCAGGAAGCGCTCATCGGCCATGCCCTCGATGGTCTTTCTGGCGACGAACTCCGGCGTGACCGAGCCCTCTTGCAGAAACCCCTTGCGCTCGCCATCCTCGCCAAGCAGCATGCGCGTCTGCACGCCCTGCGGACAGATGCAGCTGACCCGAATCCCGCGGTCGCCATACGTGATGGACAGCCACTCGGCAAAGCCGATCGCCGCATGCTTGGTCACCGCATACGGCGCGGAGCCGATCTGCGACAACAGCCCCGCGGCCGAGACCGTGTTGACGAAGTAGCCTTCGCCACGTTCGAGCATCTGCGGCATGACGGCCTGCGCGGCATTCACGTGCGCCTGCACGTTGACGCCCCACGCGCGCAGCCAATCGGTGTCGGTGGCATCGAGCCCCTTGCGCACCATGATGCCGGCGTTCGAGATAAACACATCGACACGGCCGAAGCGCGCGGTGGCCTCATCGACGAGCGCCTTCACCGCGGCCGGATCGGCGACGTCGACACGTCGCGCGAGCACATCGCATTGTGGCTGCTGCGCCTTCAATATCGCGCCTACCTCGGCCGCGCCCTCCACGTCGATATCGGCGATCGCCACGGCGCGCGCGCCCGCGCGCACCACGGCGAACACCAGCGCGCGTCCGATGCCCGCGCCGCCGCCGGTAATGATGACGGTCTTGCCACGAAGCTGCATTGCATTGCCTCCTGTCGTGATGAATGAAGATGAACGAAATGTCTCAGGCCGCGTGATGCCACAGCCGTTGCTGCAGCGTCTGCGCGAGGTCGCGAATACGTGGCCCGAGATTGCTTTCAAGAATTTCCGGTGACAGCCGCGTCGACGCGCCGCCGATATTGATCGAGAGCACTTCGGTGCCGCCCTCGAGACGAACGGGCGCGGCCACGCCGCTGACGGAGCGATCCCACTCGGCATGCGCGAGGCAGAAGCCACGCCGCGCGTACTCGCGCAAGGCACGATCGAGCTTCGTGCGCAGCGCTGGCCAGCGCGCTCCGTAGTGCCGTTCGAGTTCGACCAGCACGGCCGCGCGCCGCGCGGGGTCAAGGCCCGCCAGCCACGCGCGACCGATCGCCGAAGTCGCCATCGGCAGGCGCGAGCCGGGCGTCAGCCGCATCACGAGGCCGCCGCGCGGCTGACACGATTCGAGGTAAAGCATGTCGTGTCGATCGGGCGCGGCCAAAGCCACCGTGCAGCCGGTGGCCAATGCCAACGATTGCATCAGCGGCTGCGCGATATCGCGAATGCCAGCGCCGGACAGATAGCGATGCGCGGGCAGCAGCGCGCCCTGCCCCACGCGGTACTTCTCGTGCGCCTCCACGTAGACGAGGTAACCGAGGCTCGCCAGCGTATAGGTCAGGCGCGATACCGTGGGCCGCGGAATGCCCGTGCGTCGCGACAGTTCCGCATTGCCGAGGTAATCGTCGGTGGGGCCGAACGCGCGCAGCAGTTCGAGCCCGCGTGCCAGCGCGCCGACGAAGTTGCGATCGCCATCGTCGGCGGGACACACGGTCTCGCCGGAGACGACTGCCGCGTCTACGGGCTGCGGAATCGAAGTGGATCGCTTCATGATAGTTCGGCCGGTATCTCGCAGCGCAATGTCGTTACCGCTATGTCGCACGTGAATGGACGTCATCGACGCCATACATGTCGCGCACCGATGGGCACGCGATGCACTGTCCGCCACCCTGTCGATGCCGCAAATCAGGGATTTCACCGAGGCGAAACCGCGCGTTGGCGCAGGCTCGTCAAACGACTATTCCGAGATGCGGAATAGGACTGCATATCGCTTGACGCTGGACGAACGGCTATGCAAAAGTCCGCTGAACAAAAAAACGAACGACCGTGCCAGAACACGGCGTCACGGGACCGCGGGCTTGCTTCACTCCTGCGGTCAACCAGGAGAGCACGCGCATCGGCGCCGCAAGGCCGCACGATGACGCAGCGAAGGAGACGACCGTGGCAATGTTTTTTCAACAGTTCCTCAGCGGCCTGACACTGGGCGGCGTGTATAGCCTGGTCGCCCTGGGCCTGACGCTGGTCTACGGCATTCTGCACGTTCCGAATTTCGCGCACGGCGCGTTCTACATGGCCGGCGCCTACGTGTCGTACGTGCTGATGACCTCGTACGGCGTCAACTACTGGCTGGCGATGCTCGCGGCGGCGGGCGCGGTGGCATGCCTGTCGATGCTGGCCGATCGCCTGGTGTTCCATCCGCTGCGCAATGCGCCCGAGGTGCACGACATGATTGCCGCCATCGGCATTCTGCTGTTCCTCGAAGCCGGCGCGCAGGCGCTGTGGGGCGCGGACTTCCACCGCATGCCCACGCCCTATGGCCAGATGGTTGTGCTGTTAGTCGAGCCTTTTGGCCTGACCGCGCCGATGCAGCGGTTGCTGATCATCGTCGCGGCCTTCGGCCTGATGGTGCTGCTGCACCTGTTCCTCACGCGCACGGTCACCGGCTCCACCATCATCGCCATGGCGCAGAACCGCGAGGGCGCCGCGCTGGTCGGCATCGATGCCACCCGCGTCACGCTGCTGGTGTTCGCGATCTCGGGTGCGCTCGCGGCGGTGGCGGCCACGCTGTATGCGCCGATCAACCTCGTCTATCCGAGCATGGGCAACCTCGTGATCACCAAGGCGTTCGTGATCATCATCCTCGGCGGCATGGGCAGCATTCCCGGCGCCATCGTCGGCGGCCTGATCATCGGCATGGCCGAGAGCTTCGGTGGCTTCTACGTGTCCACCGACTACAAGGACATCATCGCGTTCCTGCTGCTCGTACTGATTCTCTCGGTGCGACCGCAAGGATTGTTCGCGGGCCGCATGGCCTGAGGAGTCCCACCATGACATCACTGCAAGGCAAGGCCGGCTGGGCCCTGCTGCTGGCCATCGCCATCGCGTTTCCGCTGTGCGTGCCCAACAGCTATTACCTGACCGTCACGACGCTCGCGTTTATCTATGCGATCGCCACGCTGGGGCTGAATCTGCTGACCGGATATACGGGCCAGCTCAACCTCGCGCATGGCGGCTTCATGGCCATTGGCGCGTACACGCTAGGGGTCCTTACGGTCGATCACGGCGTGCCGTTCTGGCTGGCGTTCGCGCTGTCGGGCTGCCTCTGCATGGCGGTCGGTGTCGTGGTGGGCGCGGTATCGCTGCGGCTCAAGGGGCATTACTTCGCCATCTTCACGATGTGCATCGGCTACATCATCTACCTCGTGATCGAGAAGTGGGAGGCGGTCACGCACGGCGCGGTCGGCCTGATCGGCATTCCGGTGCCCGCCCCAATCGGCCCGCTCGCGTTCGACAGCGTCACCGCGCAGTACTACCTCGTGCTGGCCTTCCTCGTGGTGGGCACGTTCGTCATGCATCGCATCGTCACGTCGCTGCTCGGCCGCAGCTTTATGGCCGTGCGCAACAGCGACATGCTGGCCGAGGCGCTCGGCATCAACCTGATGCGCACCAAGATGCTGTCGTTCGTGCTGTCGGTCGGCTACGCGGGCTTTGCCGGAGCGCTCTACGCGGGGCAGGTGCGCTTTCTTGGCCCGGATATCGCGCGCACCGACCTGACCTTCGATATGGTGATGGCGATGCTGGTGGGTGGCACCGGCACGCTGCTCGGACCGCTGCTGGGCTCGGTGCTGGTGCCATGGGTCACGCAGACGCTGCAGTTCCTGCAGGACTACCGCATGCTGGTGTTCGGTCCGGTGCTGGTGCTGCTGATCATCTTCTTCCCCGAGGGCATCGTCGGCGCGTACCTCGCGCGCAGCGCCCGCCGCGCGGCCGCGTTGCGCCGCCAGTCCACGCGCGAGGCACGCGAAGCGCAATCCAGTGCCAGCGCACAGCCCACCATCGCCACTGCCCCTGTCACCGCCCCTGTCACCGCCCATCACGGAGTCGATCATGCTTGAGGTGCGCAACCTGACCAAGACCTTCGGCGGGCTGACCGCGGTTGGCGATGTCTCGGTGACATTCGAAGCCGGCCATATCAACGCGATCATCGGTCCCAACGGCGCGGGCAAGACCACGTTCTTCAACCTGATCGCGGGCACGCACGCGCCCACCTCGGGCCAGATCCGGTTCAAGGGTACCGACGTCGCGGGCCTGCGCGCGGACCGCATCGCGCAACTCGGCGTGGCGCGCACGTTCCAGGCTACCTCGTTGTTCGATCGTGCCACCGTGCTCGACAACCTCATCGTTGGCCACCGCCTGCGCACGCAGTCCGGCCTGGCCGACGTGCTGTTGCGCACGCGACGGCTGCGCGACGAAGAGCGGCGTTGCCGCGACAAAGCTGAAGCCGCGCTCGATTTCGTCGGGCTCTCGCATCTGTCCCACGAACTCGCCGGCGATATCACACAGGAGGCGCGCAAGCGCGTGGCCTTCGCACTGGCCTGGGCCACCGATCCGGAACTGCTGCTGCTCGATGAGCCCGCCGGCGGCGTGAATCCCGAGGAGACCGTCGGGCTGGCCGAACTGATCCGCAAGATGGTGCGCCATGGCAAGACGGTCTGCCTGATCGAACACAAGATGGACATGATCATGCGCATCGCCGACCGGATTATGGTGCTCAACTACGGGCAGAAGATCGCCGAGGGTACGCCCGCGCAGATCCAGCGCGATCCGCAGGTCATCGAAGCGTATTTGGGTGCCGATCCTGTGGGTACCGATACGTTGGGAGCCGAACATGCTGCAGCTTGAACGGGTCTCGCTGTCATACGGCAGCTTCCGCGCGTTGGAAAACGTCTCGCTTCAGGCGGGCGCGGGCGAACTGGTGGTACTGCTTGGCGCCAATGGCGCGGGCAAGAGTTCGATTTTTCTGGCCATGAGCGGCATCCATCGCACCAGTGGCGGCAGCATGCGCTTCGACGGCCGCGAGTTGTCAGGCATGAAGCCCTCGCAGATCGTGCAGGCGGGGCTCGTGCACTGCCCCGAAGGCCGCAAGCTGTTTCCCGCGATGACGGTGCAGAAGAACCTGACGCTCGGCGCTTACGTGCACCGGCGCGATGGTGCCGGCATCAGGCGGTCGCTCGACGAAGTCTACGAACTGTTCCCGATCCTGCATCAGAAGCGCGACGATGCGGCCGGCTCCCTGTCGGGCGGCCAGCAGCAGATGGTCGCGCTGGGCCGCGCGCTGATGAGTCGGCCGCGCGCGCTGCTGCTCGACGAACCGTCGCTGGGGCTCGCGCCGCTGGTGGTGAAGCAGATGTTCGAGGTGATCCAGCGCATCAATCGCGCGGGCACCACTGTGCTGCTCGCCGAACAGAACGCGTACGCGGCGCTGGGCATCGCGCACCGCGCGTACGTCATCGAAAGCGGACGCATCGTGATGGAGGGCGATCGCGACACGCTGCTGAAGGACGAGGGGATTCGCAAGGCGTATATCGGGGGTTGAAGCGGCGGTTGAAGCGGCGGTTGAGTCAAACAACGCACACCATAACGACAAGGAGACAACTATGATCATGAAAACCGTTGGCGCCGCCGTGGCGGCACTGCTGGTCGCCATGCCGGCGCTCGCGCAGGAAGTCGTCAAGCTCGGCTATACCGGTCCGCTCTCGGGCGGTGCCGCGCTGTATGGCAAGAACGTGCTGTCCGGCGTGCAGATGGCGGTGGACGAGATCAATGCGTCCGGCCCCGAGATCGGCGGCAGGAAGGTGAAGTTCGAGGTGGTGGCGCTCGACGACAAGTACGCGCCGGCCGAGGCCGCGATCAATGCGCGGCGTCTGGTGCAACAACACAAGGTGCCGGCGGTGTTCGTGCCGCACTCAGGCGGCATCTTCGCGCTGCAGGCGTTCAACGAGCAGGAGAAGTTCCTCGTGATGGCGTACTCGAGCGTGCCGCGCATCACCGATGCCGGCAACAAGCTCACGATCCGCATCCCGCCCGCATACACCGGCTATATCGATCCGTTTATCAAGGCGCAGATGAAGCGCTACGGCAAGAACGTGGCGCTGGTGCCGGCCGATCATGATTACGCCAAAGCCTGGGTGCAGGCATTTGTGCCCGCGTGGGAAGGCGCGGGCGGCAAGGTCGTCGGCAACAACCCGATGTCATACACCAAGGCCACCGACTTCTACACCGGCGTATCGCGCGCGATTGCCGACAAGCCCGACGTGATGTTTATCGGCGGCCCGTCGGAGCCGACCGCGCTGGTGGTGAAGCAGGCGCGCGAACTCGGCTTCAAGGGCGGCTTCATCATCATGGATCAGGCCAAGATGGACGAGATGGCCAAGGTGACCAACGGGCTGGCGATGCTCGAAGGATCGATCGGCGTCATGCCTCTGGTCAACGATGCGCGCCCGGTCACGCAGGCGTACAACACGCGCTATCGCAAGGCCCACGACGGCCGCGACGCCACCACCGAGATGTCGCTGAACTACACCGCCGTGTATGCACTGGTCGGCGCGATGAAGCTCGCGAACAGCACCAGCGACGCCACCGCTATCCGCGCGAAGATGGCCGACGCATTCAAGGCACTGCCGAAGGACGCCAACCCCAACGAAGTGGAAGGGCTCGATGCCAAGGGCGGCACCGTTGCCGACACCGTGGTGGGCTGGGTGCAGAACGGCAAGATCAAGCCGGTGCGGCTGTCGGAGCTCGCCAGGTAATACGGGAAGAGAGTAATACGGGAAGACAAGTCGACGGAGGGAAAGACCGGCTCGAGCCGGCTCGATGCAGTAGAGGTAGCAAAGTGAGAGAGAGGGGAACGAGGGCGCCGCGCGAGTGGCGCCCTTTTTCTTTCACGCGTTGAAAGCAGTGTGAAAGCTCACCGCAGCACAGTACATGCATTCGGTTTCGATGCAAAAAATAACTAAGGGTTTTCCACTAGCTGCCGTAAACATCTTCATGTTTGACTGGCGGGAAACCGTAATGCTGAAGAACCTTTCGATTCGCACCGGACTGTCAATCGTGACAGCCGTGTTTCTGGCGCTCGTGCTCATCGTGGGCGCATGCGCATTCATCGCGCTGCAGCGCTCGGGCAACGCGCTCAACGCGATGTACGAGCAGGACATGATCGCCATGACGGCGCTTGGCCGGAGCTCCGAGATGCTGTTGCGCTGCCGCTCGGCCAAGAACCGTTACCAGACGCTGACCGGCGACGGTCAGGATGGTCCGGCCGCCAAGCAGCTGGCCGCCGCGCGCGAATACTGCGCGGAGTCGCAGAAGCAATGGGATGCCTTTGTCGCCGTGCCCGCCACCGGCGAAGGCAAGGCTCTGCTCGACGATGCCGACGCCAAGCACAAGGCGATGATGGACAAGGGCATCATGCCCGAGTTCAATGCCCTCGACGCCAAGGATTTCGAGAGCTATACACGCATCCAGCTCGAGTTCAGCAGCCCGCTCTACAAGCAGGTGGACGAGCTGTCGCAGCCGCTGCAGCGCTATACGGCCTCGCGCGCGCAGGCGCGCCACACGGCGGCCGAGCATGACACGCGCATCGTCAATATCGTGCTGGCCTTCTGCGCGCTGGCAGCGCTGGTAATCAGCCTGGCGCTGCGCGCGGCGATGACGCGGCTGGTGGTGCAGCCGATTGGCGCGATGGCCGACGACATGGCCCGCATGGCCGCCGGTGATCTGCGCGAGACCGCGCGCGCGATCAATGGCGACTTTGGCGACAACGAGATCGGCACGCTGCAGCGTGCGCTGGCCAGCATGCAGCACGAACTGTCGGGCACCGTGCGACATATCCGCCAGTCGGCCGATACCATCACCGGCGCCGCCGGCGAGATTGCCAGCGGCAATATGGATCTGTCCGCGCGCACCGAACAGCAGGCCGCATCGCTCGAGGAAACCGCCGCGAGCATGGAGCAGATCAGCGGTACCGTGAAGCTCAATGCCGACAACGCCTCGCATGCGGCGTCACTGGCCAGCGACGCCTCCGACAAGGCCACGCAGGGCAGCGAGGTGGTGAGCCGCGTGATCGCGACCATGGACGAGATTTCGCAGAGCTCGGCCAAGATCGCCGACATCATCGCGATCATCGAGGGCATTGCGTTCCAGACCAATATCCTCGCGCTCAACGCGGCGGTGGAAGCGGCGCGTGCCGGCGAACAGGGCCGCGGCTTCGCGGTGGTGGCCGGTGAAGTGCGCAGCCTCGCGCAACGTTCGTCCACCGCGGCCAAGGAGATCAAGGAACTGATCGACCGTTCGGTGGATCGCGTGCATGCGGGCTCCGGCTACGTGCAGCAGGCGGGCGTCGCGATGACCGACGTCACGCAGGCGGTGCACAACGTCACGCAGATCATGCGCGAGATTTCCACGGCGTCGGCGGAGCAGAGCCGCGGCATCGGTCAGGTAGCCACCGCCGTCACGCAGATGGACGGTGTGACGCAGCAGAACGCCGCGCTGGTCGAGGAAGCGGCCGCCGCCGCGCGCTCGCTCGACGAGCAGGCGCGCATGCTCAAGGACGTGCTGGCGACGTTCATCGTGGATGAAACCGGCGATCGCGCCGCAGCGCGCCGTGCGCGTCCGCAACTGACGGCGCCACGCCTGCACACGCTCGCAACCTGACGTCGCACTGATCGACGCCGACACAATCGGCGTCATCAGATGCGACCGCGTTTACGTCTCTCGCGCCATATCATGGGTGCATGCCCATGGCATCGCGGGAGACGGCATGGCATCGACAACAACGAAAATAATCCACAGGCTGTGTCGCGGCGCGCTGTTGGCGTTGTCGATGCCAGCGACGATTGGCGAGGCCGCCACTATTGCGGTGACGGACGGCTCGACGCAGACGGTCAATGGTGGAACCTTCGAAGGGACCCTCACGGATCCCGCGCTGCTGGCCGCAAACCCCGGCAGTACGCTCGTGGCAGATGCGATCAGCGCGGGCAGTCTGGGCGCTATCACCGGGGTCGCCAATGCCAACGGCGTGATTCGGCTGGCCAATTCCACCGTGCAAGGTAACGGTGCATATGTCCTGCAGGCAATCAACCAGGGCCGAGTCGAAGCCGTCAACGTCAGCGTCAACGCATTGGCGCCGAACGGCGGCGGCGTCTACGCCGACAACGGCGCGTTTGCCTCGGTCAGTGGCGATATCAAGACTAACGGTGGATACGGGCTAATTTCAGCGACGTCCTCGGTCATCCTCAGTTCCGCCAATATCCTCACACGCGGCGATCAGGCGTTTGGCGCGTACGCGACTGGCGCCAATTCACGCATTCAACTGCTCGGCGGGACCATCACGACCTTCGGCTTCCGTTCGCACGGCGTGCTCGCCACCGGCCCCGGCGACCGGGTCGATGGCACCGCCACGATCCAGACCAACGGCCTCACCGCCATCGGTGCGCTCGCCGAGTTCTCGGGCACCGTCAGCCTGGTCAATTCGCATATCGAGACCAGCGGCACTCAGGGCAACGGTGTCATGGCGGTAGGCGCCGGTGGCACGCTGACGTTGGCCGATTCGGCCGTCGTCACCTCGGGGAACGGCGCGGATGGGGCGGTAGTACTGAGCAGCGGTGCCCTGTCGATCTTGCGTAGTTCGCTGCGCGCAACCGGTCCCGATGCCGCCGCGCTGCGTCTGCTCAATGGCGGTGTGGCGGAATTGCACGACACGACGCTCGAAAGTACTCAAGGCAGCAGTATCGTCGCCGACGGCGGCACCGCCACGGTCTCGCTCTACCGCAGCGTTGCAACCACGAACAACGGTACCTGGCTCGAAGTCCGCAGCCTGGATCCTGCCGCGCCAACCGTGGCAAACGTCGTGATTGACAGCTCCACGCTGCAAGGTGCCGCCCGGACCGATTCGGCGGGTACCGCCAATGTCACGCTGCGCAACGCGCAATGGACCATGACCGGCGATTCGGTGGTGACCTCTCTGACCAATGATGCGAGCACCATTCAATTCGCGCCGACACCCGGCGGCTTCCGCACCTTGCAGACCACCAGCTACATCGGCAACAACGGCGTGCTGGCGATGAACACCTACATGGGCGCCGATGGCTCGCCGTCCGACCGGCTGCTGATTCTGGGCGGTAGTGCTACCGGCTCCTCGCTGCTGCGCATCGCCAATGCCGGCGGTCCGGGCAGTGTGACCGCAGGCGATGGCATTCTCGTGATCGCCACGGCCAACGGTGGCACCACCGCGCCTGGCGCGTTTGCGCTGGGCGCGGCGGCGGTAGGCGGCCCCTACGAATACACGCTCCAGCGTGGCAGCATCGATGGCACCGCGCCCGACAACTGGTACCTGCGCTCTTCGCTGTCCTGCACCGGCGCGAATGCGCCCACGCCGCCGTGCCCCCCGCCGCCCGCTCCCCCCACTCCACCGACTCCACCTACGCCGCCGCTACCCCACTACCGCCCCGAGGTATCGCTATACGCCGCGATTCCCGCCGCCGCGCTGCAATTCGGCCGCACGTTGATCGACTCGTTCCACGAGCGCGCGGGCGAGCAGACCATGCTGGCCGGCCGCACCGACCTGGCCCCGCGTGCTGGCCCCACGGGCGCATGGGGCCGGCTGATCGGCATGCGCGGCTCGCGCGACGGCGCGCCCGGTGGCATCTACAGCAATGGGCCGAGCTATGACTACAGCTTCACGGGCGGTCAGATCGGCATGGACCTGTGGCGGCGCGCCAGCGCCACCGGCCATCAGGACACGGCTGGCGCGTATGCCGCGATCGGTCGCGCCAGCGTCGACGTCAGTCATTTCGATCGCAGCGCTGCCGGCAACGATCAACTCGACGGCTACACGCTGGGGGGCTACTGGACGCACTATGGGCCCGGCGGCTGGTATGCCGACGGCGTGCTGCAATACACGTGGTACGACGTGCATGCCAACGGCAACCGCGGCCTGCCCGAAATGTCGACGAGCGGCTTCGCCGTGGCCACGGCGGCCGAGGCCGGCTATCCATTGCGCGTCGCCACGGACTGGGTGATCGAGCCGCAGACGCAGATGGTCTACCAGTGGGTCAACCTGCACGATGCCACCGATGCCGGGGGCCGCATCGGCTTCAGCGATGCGCAGTCGCTGGCAGGACGCCTCGGCGTGCGGCTCGCGCGCACCTGGACCCGCGGCAGCGCGACGGTGCCGCGCGAGGTCACCGCATGGGCGCGCGTCAGTGCATGGCACGAGTTCCTTGGCGATCCAAAGACGAGCTTCTCGTCCGCGCTCGGTAGCATCCCGTTTCGCGCGGACACCGCGGGCTCGTGGGGCGAGGTCAAGCTAGGCATTACGGGCGAGGTGGCGCGCAACGCGTTCGTGTTCGCGAGTGTCGGTTATCAGCGCGGGTTCGACGGCACGCGCGAGGCGTGGGACGGCAAGATCGGCGTGCGTGTCAACTGGTGAAACCGTGCCGGGCTCAGGCCCGCGCACGGGTTTATCATGCTGAAACTCGCGTGCCGCAAATCGCGGCCTACCGGGCGCCGCCCTCCCTTGCCTTCCTTCCGACTCCATGAGCCAAGATCCTGACAAGAGCCTGCTCCAGGCCGCTTTTCTGAAACACCCTTCCACCCTTGCGCCCGCCGAACGCGCACCCGGCGAGGACGATGGCATGGTGTACCGCACGTTGCTGGAGTCGACCAAGGCGATTCCGTGGCGCATCGAGTGGGCAACCATGACGTTCTCGTATATCGGCCCGCAGATCGAGAAGCTGCTGGGCTGGGCGCCCGAGAGCTGGAAGACCGTCAATGACTGGGCCGACCGGATACATGCCGACGATCGCGCCGCGGTCGTGGACTTCTGCGTGGCGCAGTCGCAGGCGGGCACCGACCACGAGGCCGACTATCGCGCGCTGACGCGCGATGGCGGCTATGTGTGGATGCGCGACGTGGTGCACGTGGTCCGTAACGCGCAAGGCGTGGAAGCGCTGGTCGGCTTTATGTTCGACATCAGTGAACGCAAGCGCATGGAGGAGCAACTGGCGCAGGCGCAGCGCGAACTCGAGCGCCTGTCGTTCACCGACGGCCTGACCGGCGTGGGCAACCGCCGCATGTTCGACACCGTGATGACGCGCGAATGGCAGGCCGCGCGCGCGTCAGGCGGCCCGATATCGGCGATCCTCGTCGATATCGACTTCTTCAAGTCCTATAACGACTACTACGGTCACCTGCAGGGTGACGAATGCCTGAAGCAGGTGGCTCGCGTGCTGGCGCAGGCCACCGGCTCCGACCATTTCCTTGGCCGCTTCGGTGGCGAGGAATTCGTGCTGGTGCTCGGCAACACCGATGCCGAAGCGGCCGTGCGCATGGCCGAACGCTGCCGCGACCTGCTCGCGGAAGCAGCTATCGCGCATGTGCGCTCGCCGTACAACCAGTGCGTGACGGCCAGCTTCGGTGTGGGCACGATCGTGCCGACCGACAGCACCGATATGCCCGGGTTCATCAACCTGATCGACGCGCAGCTTTATCACGCCAAGGACAACGGCCGCAACCGCATCGCGGCCGTCGATCGCGCGGGCATGCAGGGCGAGGGGTTCAAGACTTACTCGCGCTGAGCGACTAACGGTGGCCGGCCAACGCGCGCGCGAGCAGATCGGCCGCGCGTTCGCCAATGATCACGCAGGGTGCCATCGTATTGCCGGTGGTGATGGTCGGCATGATCGACGCGTCGGCGACCATCAGCCCGCTCACGCCACGCACGGCGAGTTGCCCATCGACCACCGCCATCTCGTCGTGCCCCATCTTCGCGGTACCGCACAGATGATAGAACGGCATCGCGGCGCGTCGCAGGAACACATCGAGCCCCGCGTCATCGACGGCACCCGGCAGGCATTCACGCGTATTGATGCCGGTGAACGCCCCCGCCGCGCCGATCCGCCGCGCCAGCGTCACGGCCGCACGCGCCACGCGCCAGTCGTCGGGATCCGACAATGCATTCATCGTGATGCGCGGCACGGCCGACGGATCGGCGGCGCGCAACTGTACCCGCCCGCGACTGCGTGGACGCGCCAGCCCCGCGGCCATCGTCCAGCCGTGCTGCGGCAGGCCTGCCGCACCGGCCTCTGGCGTGCCGATCGGAAACTCGAGCTGGCACATCAGGATATCGGGCCCATCGTAGCCAGGATCGTCACCCCGCCGCTGGCCTCGTTGGTCACCGCGCTGGTCTCCTATCTCGCTGCTCGCATACAGCGTCGCCTCGCTGCCGCTTCCGCGCGGTGGCTCGGCATCCTTGCATTCCCACACCACGCCAAAACATGTGTGATCCTGCAGGTTCTCGCCCACGCCCGGCAGATGACGGCGCACGCCGATGCCATGGGTGGCCAGCGCATCCCCGTTGCCAATGCCGGAGCGCATCAGGATGCAAGGCGTATTGACCGCACCGGCCGACAACACCACCTGCTCGCGCGCCCGGAAGTGCAGGACCGCATCGCGGCACGACACCTCCACGCCCACCGCACGCGTGCCCTCGAACAACACGCGTCGGACATGCGCATGGGTGATGACGGTCAGGTTCTGCCGCTCCAGCACCGGTCGCACGTAGCTATCGAACAAGCCCAGCCGCAAGCCACCGAGCGAGCGCGTGTCGGAGATCGCGCAGCCCTCGCCATGTTCCATCATCACGCCGTTGGGGCTGTCGAACACCGGCAGACCGAGCTCGCCGGCCGCCTGCACCATTGCGCGCGCCACCGGATGCGGATCGTGCGGCGTGGCCACCGCCACGAGACCATCGGTGCCGCGCAATGGGTCTGGCGCACCCAGCCAGTTCTCGATACGCCGATAGATATCGAGCACCGACGCGTAGCCCCACGCGTCGTCGTCGGCCGCCTGCGCGAAGCGCTGCCAGTCGCTGCGATGACCGCGCGCCCAGACCATGACATTGATGCTCGAGCCGCCGCCCAGCGCCTTGCCCATCGAGAGCGGCAGCGAACGTCCCTCGAGGTGCGCATCGGGCTCCGACATAAAGCCCCAGTCGGTTGCGCTGCCGAGGTTGCGTGGCCATAGCGCGGCCTGCTGTACCGACGGCACCAGATTGCTGCCGCCCGCTTCCAGCAGCAGCACGCGCACGGTCGGGTCGTCGCTGAGACGCCGCGCGATGACGGAGCCGGACGAGCCCGCGCCGCACACGATCACGTCATAGTCGGCCGGCACCGATGCGGAACGATCCTGCGGCTCGTCTTGTTCAGCGACTTCAGGATGGCGATGGCCGACGCGATTGACAACGATATCGTCAGCGCAGAGATGATTGAGTTTCATTCGATTCAGCCTTTGGCAGAGGATGTCGGTCGAATGCTATCGACCCTCCCGCGGCCACGCTGTCACGATAGACGCGGACTGGTACTGGGGTGCTATTTATGCCGGCAGTCGCGCCGGTAGGCGTCGGGCGAGACGCCGAAGCGCAGCCGGAACAGCCGCGACAGATGCGAATGGCTGGAGAATCCCGCGCACGCGGCCAGCTCGGCGAGCGCGGGCTCGCGGGCAGGCGTCGGCCCGCCTATATCGCCCGGCGCATGCCCGCTGGCAAGCATGCGGCGCACGTAATCGAGGCGGAAATCCTGCAGGTATTGATGCGGCGTCTTGCCAGTGGCGGCGCGGAACATGCGCAGGAAATGCGCGCGACTGTAACCGCTTTCGGCGGCAAGCTCGGCCAGACCGAGGTTTTCGCTGAAGTCCGCCTCGATGCGTTCGAGCACACGGCGCAACCGGTGCCTAGGCAATGGCGCGGGGTCCGCACGCAGGGCCGGCGCGGCATCGTTGCGCGCCACATCATTACGCGCGACAAACAGGAAGCGGCTGATGATGGTGAGCGTGAGCGACTCGGCGAAGACCTTGCCCGCGTGGCCGCCCGCATCGACTTCCTGCGCGGCGGTCGCGATCAACGCGGCCAGCGGCGCATCGCAAATGCCGCGATGGTCATGCAGCGGCCGCGTGCAGGCGCCCGTGTCATCGGCGATACCGTCCGCCACTTCGGGGTCGATCGCGCAGATCACCACGTCAAAAGGGGAATGAGCACGCACGGCGGGCAGCCAGCCGGCCGGCCCCAGCGACAGCGCGCCTGGTTGCTTGACCATACGCACGAACTGGCCGCGCCGGTATTGGCGCTCGGTCACTGTCGGCTGTCCTTGCCACAGCAGCGCATAGTGACAGTCCACGGCGGACGCGTCGCGGGCCAACGGCGGTGCCGTGCGGCGCTCCACGATCAGTCCTTTCCAGCCGAGGTCCAGACTGGATCGTCCAAGACGTGCCGACCCATGCAGTAGCGTATCGATGCTCGCAGTATTCACGCACCGGATTATAGGAACCGCAGCGCGCACGGGACCGCCGTTTTGCACGGTCCCGTCGCAAAACACCCGAAGGCGCTACTCGCTGGCGAGCTCTGGCGTGGCCACATTCAGCGCCGACTTGCGGCCGGCGTGGGCCCGCCATGTCGACCACGTCACCCCAATCAGCAGCAGGGCCGAAGCCACCACGAACGTGCAGCTGATCGGCCGCTGCAGAAACACGGTGAGGTCCCCACGCGACAGCAGCAGCGAGCGGCGGAAGTTCTCCTCGACCATGGGCCCCAGCACGAAACCCAGCAGGATCGGCGCCACCGAGAACTCGAGGTAGATCAGCAGCGCGCCGATCAGCCCGAACGCGAGCACTTCCCATATCTGGAACAGGCTGCTCTGCGTGCTGAACACACCCACCGCGATAAAGAACATCGCCGACGGGAACAGGTAGCGATAAGGCACCTGCAGCAGCTTCACCCACACGCCGATCATCGGCACATTGAGGATCATCAGCAGCACGTTGCCGATCCAGAAGCTGGCGATCAGACCCCAGAAGATATCCGGGTGCTCGCCAATCAGCTGCGGACCCGGCGTAATGCCCTGAATCATCAGCGCGCCAAGAATCAGCGCCATCACCGCGTCGCCCGGAATACCGAGGCTCATGGTCGGGATGAAGTCCACCTGCGTCTTCGAGTGCGACGATGCCTCCGGCGACGCCACGCCCGCGATCATGCCGGTGCCGAATTTCTCGGGCGTCTTGGAGATCTTGCGCTCCAGCGCATAGGCCACGAAGGTCGTGATGGTGGGACCGGTGCCCGGCATGGCGCCGAACAGCGTACCGATGCCGGTACCGCGCACCATCGGCCAGAACGCTTCCTTCAGCTCGGCCAGCGATGGCCGCATATCGCGAATGCGGAGCTTGGTCTTGGCGGTGACCGTGGTCATGCGGTTGACGTTGAGGATAAAGTCGGCCACGCCGAACAGCCCCATCGCGATCGCCACCAGTTCCAGACCGTCGCTGAGCTCGGGAATATCGAGCGCAAAGCGGAACGTGCCGGTGTTCACATCGGTGCCGACCACCCCGCATAGCAGGCCAAACAACGTCATGGCCACGCCCTTGAGCGGCGAGCCGCGCGACATCGTCGAGCCCGCGAGCAAGCCCAGCAGCATGATCGAGAAGATCTCCGCGGGGCCGAACTTGAACGCAATGGTCGTCAGCAGCGGCGAGGCGAAGATCATCACGAGAATGCCGACCGAGGCGGCAAAGAACGAGCAGATCATCGTGATGCCGAGCGCGGTACCGCCCTTGCCCGCGCGCGTCATCGGATACCCGTCGAGACAGGTCACCGCGTGCGGCGGATGCGACGGCAGGTTCAGCAGGATCGCGCCGATCGCGCCACCGTATTGCGAGCCGTAGAAGATGCCGGCGAGCATCAGGATGGCGGGCACCGGATGCATGACGTACGTCAGCGGCAACAGGATGGAGATGGCCGACAGCGCGCCCATGCCGGGCAGCACGCCGATCAGGTTGCCGACCAGCACGCCGAAGAACGACCACATCAGGTTCGTGCCCTGGAAGGCCACGCCAAACCCGAACCACAAATCATGCAAAGCACTGGATACCATGACGCTCAGCCTCCCCAGGTGAACAACGGCAGCTGCAATTGCAGCGCCCACCAGAACACCACCGCGGCCACCACGCACATCGCCACGGCGAGCGCGAGGGCCTGCTTGATGGAGTTGCTGCGATCGCCCAGCGCCGAGATGAACACGATCGCGAACGTCGCGGGAATCATGCCGCCGTACTTGCCGAGCAGCAGGAACGCGAGCGTGCCGAGCACGATGCAGACCGTGCCGCGCAGATCGGGCGCACCACTGGCATGACCGTGACCGCCAGCCTGCGGCGCGTCGGCGGGCGTCTTGTCGTTACGCGCCGACATCACGATCAGCACGCCGACGAACGCCAGCAGCGCGCCCACGGACACCGGGAAGAAGCCGGGGCCCATCTGGCGCATCGTGCCGGTGTGGTACTGCAGACCGGCATACACCGCGGCCAGGCCGATGAGCACCATCAAGGTGCCGCCGTAGTAATCCTTCTTGAATTGTCGAGACGTGGGGGTGGGAGTAGAGGTGGTAGAGGAAGAGGAAGCGGGGGCACTGCTCATCGGGTCTCCTGCATCGTGTTACGCCGCGCTACGCGGCGGTGACACGAATCTACAAGCCCGTTCTTCCAATCGCCTTTCTGGCAACTTGCGGCCGGCTTTCAACGTGTATCACGTTGTGATCTATTCGATTCAGGAGTGGGGGTTCTAGGTGAAATCCCTAGGACGGGTTTTGCTTCCCTCTCCGCAACGGAGAGGGAAGCAAACCGGGGGAAGCAACCCGGGGAAGCAAACCAGGACGCTCAGATAGAGAGCGCTGGATAGTCGCGCGCGGCGATCTGCTTGCCGATGGATTCGAGGTCGAGCCCATCGGTATTGCCAACCAACACGTAGCCGAGCTTCGCTTGTCTCCATGTCACGACATGCATCGCATCGACCTGGTTCGCGGTCACGGCCTGATCGTCCTTCGGCTCGGCCAGCACGCACAGCGAGATCGGCGGGCCGGACTTCGGCAGATACACCAGTTGCACCAGTGCCTTGCCACGGAAGCGCAGCCGCGCCACCTGCTTGAGCTCGAGCCCGGCCTTGCTCAGATCCGGTACGACGATATCGAGCTTGTCCTTGTCGCGCGCATCGTCGACGAAGCGCGTCAGTCGTTGCGCGTCGATATCGGGCGTATAGGCCACGCTGTCGCGCGTATAGAGCTGCTGATACTCCATCGCCGCCTTGACCCATGGCGCGAAGGTCGTGCTCGCTACCGTCACGGCACCGCCCGCTGCGCCGGGTGCGCTCGCGCCGCCGGCCACCGTGGTCGGGGCTGGGCCAGTGCCCGTGCCGGGCAAGCCGCCACGGATCACGAGGCCCGCGCCGAACGCGCCCGCCATGCACGCCGCTGCCAGCCAGACCGGAATGCCGCGGCGTTTCTGTCGTTCGGCATCGAGGTTGCGGACATTGGTGCCCGCGGCCGCGCTCGCCGCGGTGTCGATCGCCGTCGCCTCCGCATGCGTTTGCGTGGTCCCGGCATCCGGCTTCGCGCCCTGCCGTTCCCGATGCCCGGCCACCAGTGCGTCGATACTCAGCACGAGCGAGTCCGGCACCGGCGGCATCGGTTGCGCGGCAAACGCCGCCGCATAGTCGAGCTTCGACGCCTCGAACAGCGCCACCAGCGCGGCGGCTTCCGGATCGCGCGCCACCAGCGCCGCCACCTCGGCGTGCTGGTCGGGCGACAGTTCGCCGTCCACATAGGCCATCAGCAACGTTTCGTCGATTGTCGTCATGCGATCGAACCCCCGCTGTTGGCTGCTGCATTGGGCGATGCCTTGCCGCGCGCGGCAGGGTTCGCACCGAAATGCGCGCCGATGGCCTGTCGCGCACGCGACAGGCGGCTCATGACCGTACCGATCGGCACGCCGATCGCTTCCGCCGTCTCCTGATAGCTGAGTCCTTCCACCGCCACGAGCAGCATCACCGCACGCTGGGCTTCGGGCAGACGCTTGAACGCGTCGATGATCTGCCCGTGCATCACCTCTTCCTCCGGGGTTCGTCCGGCCGGATCGGCCACATTCTCGACGAACTGGTCATCCCATTCCATGCTCGCACGGCCGCGTACGGAACGCGCGCGCACCTCGTTGATCCATACGCTATGGACGATCGAAAACATCCAGCTCAGCGCCGCCGTTCCCGGCTGCAGCTGATCCGCGCGTTCAAGCGCGCGCACACAGGCGCGCTGTACCAAATCTTCCGCGTCATGCTTGTCGCCGGTCAGACGCAATGCAAAGGCCCATAGCCTTGGCAGCATCCCAGGCAGCATGTCCGGTAATTGAGCACCGGTCATCGACGTCGTTCCCCCGCTGGTCCCGGCGCGCCGGCAACGCTCTGGCGGGGCATGGCCCCTGGCGCTGCGGTCGCCCCGGTCGCCCAGGTGTTTAGGCGTAATTTCATCGCGCGGAGCATAGCACGGCGCCGCGCATCGGAAAGCACCGGGTCCGCGGGGTGGCCGCGGCGCGCCTGGTGCGCTACGGCTATTCCCATAACAGCCGTCGGATGCGGATTATTCCATCGCCGCGCGAGAAAAATGGCGACGTTCTTTCGCGTTCGCACGGCGCGTACGCGAGCGGCGCAATCGACGGATTTTTGTGGAATAAGCAGCGGGCACCGGGCGTTATGCCGACATGTGCTCCTCTTTTTCGATCCGCATCATGAAGCCCACGCCAACCGTCGTCTCCCTTCCCCACCCCGCGCTGCCGCACCACGCCGCCCAGTACACGCGCGTCGCCATGTTTCTGCACTGGTCGGTCGCGCTGCTGATGATCGCCAATGTCGTGCTGGGCCTCACCGCCTCGCGGCTGCCGGAAGGCACGCTCTCGGGCGACATGCTCCGGCTGCTGATCGACACGCACAAGTCCATCGGCATCACGGTGCTCGCGCTGTCGATCGTACGTGTGATCTGGCGCGTGACCCATCGTCCGCCGCCGCTGCCATCGGTCATGCCTGGCTGGGAACGCGTGTTCGCGCACGCCGTGCATGCCGGGCTCTACGCGCTGATCTTCCTGCTGCCGCTGTCGGGCTGGGCACACGACTCCGCGTGGGTCGCGGCGGCCTCGCACCCGATGTATCTGTTCGGCTTCGTGCCATGGCCGCGCATCGGCGTGATCATGTCGCTCGCTCCCGATCTCAAGGAATCGCTGCACGAGTGGTTTGGCACGTTGCACACCGCCTGCGGCTATGCGCTTTACGCGTTGCTGGGCCTGCATGTGCTCGGCGCGCTCAAGCATCACTGGATCGACAGGCATCCCGTCCTGTCCCGGATGTTGCCGTGAAGGAGTATCACCCCATGTTGCACGTCAAACTCACCGGATATTCCCGCCAGTACGCCCTGGACCTGGCGCTCGCCCATTCTTCCTCGCGCATCGCGCCGCCGCGCACCCCGTGGACCAGCATTGCGATCCATGTCTTCGTCTTCGCGGTATGGGGCCTGCTGTTCGCGCGCGCGTTCTATCTGGATGGCATGGCCGCATGGTCGATCGGCATGGCGTACGTCGGCTACGACACGCTGCTACTGGCTTTCGTCGCATGGCAGGCGCGCGCGTTGCGCTGGCCCACACGTGCCGATGCCGAACATAGCGTGCTGAAGCCACCGTCGCTGGCGGTGATCGTGGCCGCCCACAACGAGGCTGCGGCGCTGCCGGTAACGCTGCACGCGCTGTTCGGCCAGACGCATGCGCCTGACGAGATCATCATTGCCGACGATGGTTCGAGCGATGGCACCGCCGCGTTGCTGACCGAACGCTATGGACTGGTGCAGCCCGATGAAGGCGAACTGAGCGAGGCGTCGACGCGCTATCCGACGCTGCGCTGGCTGCGGTTGCCGCACGGTGGCAAGGCGCGCGCACTCAATGCCGCGCTGGTGGAATTGCACAGCGAAACGTTTATGACCGTCGATGCCGACACGCTGCTGGAACCCGATGCGTGCGCAGCCATGGTGCGCGCGTTTGCGCGCTCGCCGCGACTGGTCGCCGCCACCGGACTGCTGACGCCGGTGTGCGCGCGCAACGCGACGGGCCGCTTCTTCCAGTGGTTCCAGACCTACGAGTACATTCGCAACTTCGTCTCGCGCTTTGCCTGGGCGCGCGCGGATGGACTGCTGCTGGTATCGGGCGCGTTTGCGTGCTATCGACGCGAGGCAGTGACCGATGTGGGCGGTTTCGATCCCACGTGCCTGGTCGAGGACTACGAGCTGATTCATCGCCTGCGCCGGCATGCGGCGATGCGCGCGCAGGACTGGGACGTGCAGGTGGTGGGCGATGCGCGCGCCACCACCGATGCGCCGGGCACGCTGCCCGCATTCCTGCGGCAGCGCCGGCGCTGGTTCGCGGGCTTCTTGCAAACCCAGTACTGGTATCGCGAGATGACCGGCAACCGCCGTTACGGCAAGCTCGGTCTGATGATGTTGCCGGTCAAGGCGTTCGATACGATGCAACCGATTTACGGCGTCACGGCATTCGCGCTATTGCTTGCGTTCCTGCTCGACGGCAGGTTCACCATTGCGCTGTCCGCGCTGGGCGTGATCGCCGCCAAGATCGCGATCGATCTGGCGTTCCACACGTGGTCGATTCATCTGTACCGTCGCTGGAGCGGCGATACCCGTCAGACCGGCCTTGTGCAGGCATTGCTGGCCTCGATACTGGAACCGTTCACGTTCCAGCTGATGCGCCACAGCGGTGCCGCCATCGGCTGGCTGCACTTCCTGACCCGCCGCCACACATGGGGCGTGCAGCAGCGGAGCGGGATCGTGCCGCGCTCAGGTGGCTAGGTCAGGTGGCTAGTTCAGGTGGCTAGTTCAGGTGGCTAGTTCAGGCGGCTAGCGCGGGGTAGTCCGTCAGACCGCGCGCGTTGCCGCCGAACAGCGTGTCGCGGTCGTGTTCGGCCAGCGGTGCGCCCGTGCGCAGCCGCGCGGGCAGGTCCGGATTCGACACGAACGGACGGCCGAACGCGAGCAGATCCGCCCAGCCTTCCTCCAGCGCGGCGCGGGCGCGTTCCGCGGTGTAACGGCCCGCGTAGATCAGCACGCCCGGATACACCTCGCGCAGCTGACGCTTGAACGCGAGCGGCATATCGGGGGCGTCGTCCCAGTCGGCTTCCGCGATATGGATATACCCCACGCCGATCTGGCCGAGCAGACGCGCGGCCTCGGTGTAGGTGGTGACCGGATCGGCATCGACGCAGCCGTTCAACGTGGTCAGCGGGGCCAGGCGGATGCCGACGCGGCTGGCATCGCCGGTGCCTTCGACCAGCGCGCGCGCCACTTCGTCGAGGAAGCGCAGCCGGTTCGGCAGCGAGCCGCCGTAGGCATCGGTGCGTTCGTTGGCGTTGGAGTCGATGAACTGATTGACCAGATAGCCGTTGGCGGCATGCAGCTCCACGCCGTCGAAGCCGGCGGCCATGGCATTGCGCGCGGCCTGACGATACTGGGCCACGACTTCGGCAATTTCATCGACGGACAATGCGCGAGGTTGCGCGGCTTGCACGAAGCCAGGACGGCCATCGGCTTCCGCCACGTAGACCTTGACGCCTTCAGCCTGACGCGCCGACGACGAGACCGGCGACGCGCCGCCGAGCAGGGTCTCGTGGCTCAGCCGGCCGACGTGCCACAGCTGCGCGAAAATGCGACCACCAGCCGCGTGCACGGCATCGGTCACGAGGCGCCAGCCGTCGATCTGCGCGGGCGTCTCGATGCCCGGCGTCCACGCATAACCCTTGCCGAGCGGCGAGATCCACGTGCCTTCGCTGACGATCAGGCCGGCCTGCGCGCGCTGCGCGTAGTACTCGGCCATCAACGCATTGGGCACATCGCCGGGCTGACTCGCGCGGGAGCGCGTCATCGGCGGCATCACGATACGGTTGGGAAGCGTCAGGGCGCCCAGGGACAGGGGCTGGAACAACGGGTCGGCGTGCATGGTTTGATGTCGGGAAGCGATCGGATGGCTGCCATTCTCGATGGCCGCTGCTTCCCTAAAAACCCGTGCGCGCGCGAATGATATTTGCGACGGCGGCAACAATGCCGCCATCCCGCTCCTTACGCGCGCGGCGGCGCCACGCCGGCGCCTTCGATGCCGTGTCTCCGCAGTGCATCCGCCACGAAGCCCGACGCCTTCATCTCTTCGATAAAGCCCGTCAGCCACGCCTGCGCAGCCGTATGCGGCTTCGGTACGCCCATGGCCTGCTCGATCACCATAAAGCGGCCCGGCAGCATGCGCACTCCGCCCACGCGCTTCGCATCGGCCTCGAGTTGCTGCCGGACGCCCGCCGCCACGTCGAGCCGCTGCGCGAGAAACATGTCGGTCACCGCGGGCGACGTGGGCGCGCGCACGAGCGTCGCGGCCTTGATCTCGCGCGTCAGGTACAGGTCGTAAGCACTGCCGCGACCCACCACCACGCGCATGCCGGCACGATCGACATCTTCGTTACGCTGCAGCGGCGAATCGTTGCGCACGAGGTAGGCACCCTCGATGATCACGTACGCCGCGGTGTAGGAGATGTCCTTGCCGCGCACGGGATCGAGCGCGACGAACGCCACGTCCACCTGCGCCGCGCGCACCGCTTCCACCACACTGCCCGCCGAGTTGAACGGTACCAGTTCGAGCGGCAGGTCGAGCCGGCGCGCGGCCTCGCGCGCGAGGTCCACCGACACGCCCCGCACCTGTCCATCGGCACCGCGTCCGGCAAGAATCGGATTGCCGAGATTGATGGCGGCGCGCATCTTGCCGGTGCCGCTCAGTTCGGCGATTGCGGCACGGCGATCGCCTCCGGTGGCACCATCACTGCCGGTACCCATGTTTGCGCAGGCCCCGAGTCCGAGGGTGAGGCCCATGCCGAGGCCCGCCCGGCAAATCAGTCGGCGTTGATGGTCCATCAGAAGTCCACCTTCTGGCCCGGTTCCGGCACGATCACGCTGGTGCCAGTCACGCCAAGCGCCGCGTTGAGCTCGGCGGGCGTGCCGCGCAGCAGCGGCGACGTCTGGTAGTGAATGGGGATTGCGTACTTCGGCTTGATCATGTCGCGCAGGGCGCTTGCGGCTTCCTGCGGCCCCATCGTGAAATGGCCGCCGATCGGAATCATCACGAGGTCCGGCTTGTAGCGCTCGCTAATCAGACGCATGTCGCCGAACAGGCCGGTATCGCCCATGTGCCAGATCTTGAAACCGTTCTCGAGTTCGATGAGGTAGCCCACAGGCTCGCCGCCATAGTGGGTTTCATCCTTGCCGGTGGCCGGGTTCTTCCACACCAGCTCTGACGAGTGTTCGGCATGCACCGCCGTGATTTTCACGCCGTTGGGTCCGAACGGCATGATCGTGCCGCTCTTGCCGAAACGTTGCGCCAGCGGCGGCGGCACCATCCCGAGCGTGATCAGCGCCTGCCCCATGCCGCCGCCATTCCAGATCGGCGCGTTGTTGAGCTTGGCCAGCGCCGGCGCATCGGCCAAATGGTCGTTGTGCGCATGCGTGACGAGGATCAGGTCCACCTTGCCGAGCGCCGACAGGTCCTTGTACGCGGCGGGCGTCTTCGGATTCGTGATCAGCCACGGGTCGATGACGATGACCTTGCCGCCCGGCGTCGTGATGCGCGTGGCGGACTGACCAAGCCACAGCACCTCCGCCTTACCCGCGGCGATCTGGCCCGGTGCCTGCGGCTGCGGTGCCGCGCTTGTCGTGGTGTTTGTGGCGCAGCCCGACAGCAGGGCTACAGCGGAAGCAATGCAAAGCAGGCAGCGTCTGATCATCGTTCGTCCTCGTTGTTGTTGTCGATCTGGCCCCGCGAGTATTTGCATCGGTGTGTGACCTGTCAACCGCGTGTAATCGTTCGAAATATGCGCCTGCATGGTGCTTCACTGCCGCTTGACAGGGGTCTTCGTCTCGCCCAATACTACCGCCATGTATTCGCTACACGCACATACGTGCGCATAGCGCACAGCAAAGAACCATGGATCAGCGGGGAGACACCACATGACTCAACCTTCGCCATCGTCACCGCCAGCCCCATTGGCGCTGCATCACACGGGCAAGGCGGGCGCACCGGTGCTCGTGCTCGGCAATTCGCTCGGGACTGATCGGCGACTGTGGAACGCCACGGTCGCAGCGCTCGGCGCGGACTTTCATATCGTCCGCTTCGATCCCCCCGGCCATGGCGGGCAGGCCGCGCTTGCCTTGACGTCGCTCGGCGATCTCGCGGCGGCATTGCTCGCCGCACTCGACGCCGCCGGCATCGACACCTTCCGCTACGTCGGCGTCTCGATGGGAGCGGCCATCGGCATCGAACTCGCGCTGGCGGCACCGCACCGGCTCGCCGCACTCGTGCTGTCGAATACCGCGGCGCAGTTCGCCCCGGATGCGGCAGCGCGGCAGTTCTGGCAGGGACGCATCGATCAGGCGCGCGCCACCGGCACGGCCGCGCTGGCCGAAGCCACGGTGGTGCGTTGGCTCACACCCGCGCATGCGGCAGCCAACCCCACGCTGCACCTCTGGCTCATCGATATGTTCGCCAGCACCACGGCGTCGGGCTACGTCGCGTGCGCCGGCGCGGTGATGCAATTCGACCGCACCGCCGCACTCGCGGACATCCGCGTACCGACGCTCGTCATCGCCGGCACCGACGACCTGGCCACCCCGCCCGCGCGCGGACAGGCCTTGCATCGGGCAATTGCGGGCAGCCGCTACCTCGAACTGCCCGCCGCTCACCTCGCACCTCTCGGCGCGCCCGATGCCTTCCATGGCGCGGTGCGCGCCTTTTTCTCTCATTCCACCACCTGACCCTGATATGGCAGACGAACGAACCGAAATTGACGCGGCGTGCCGCGACGTGCTGGACCGCTTTATGGACGCGCTGAATGCGCACGATGCCGACGCGATGGACGCGTGCATGCACTTTCCGCATGTGCGCTTCGCCGGCGGCAACATCAAGGTGTACGAAGCCGCCGGCAGCAATCCGATGGACCTGTTCCAGAAGTTGCGCGACGAAGACGACTGGCGCTACAGCACCTGGCGTGAACGTGAACTGGTGCAGTTCAACGGCAATAAGGCACACGTGGCGCTCAGCTACACGCGCTTTCGCGGCAATGGCTCGGTGATCGGCATCTATGAATCGCTGTACGTGCTGACGCGCATCGATGGCCGCTGGGGCATCCAGATTCGCTCGAGCTTCGGCCCCTGAAACTTCAATTCCCGAGGAGACATATCGTGAAAACATTGATCAAGACCACCGTGCTCGCGGCCTCGCTGCTGGCCGCCACGCTCATGGGCGCCGCCCCGGCCCGCGCCGAATTCCCCAACGGACCGGTACGGCTGGTCGTGCCCTTCCCGGCCGGCGCCGCGTCCGACGTGATTGCGCGCGCGCTCGCGCGCAGCGCCGCGGCCAAGCTCGGGCAGCCGATGATCGTCGACAACAAGGCGGGCGCGGACGGCATGATTTCCGCATCGGAAGTAGCACGCGCCAAACCCGATGGCCAGACCCTGCTGTTCGGTACCAACAGCGCGCTGTCGGCCTCGCCGGCACTGCGCGTCAAGGTGCCGTACGACCCGGTCAAGAGCTTTGCGCCGATCACCGAACTCGGCCGCTACACGTTCTTCCTGTATGTCAACGCGGCCAGCCCGGCCAAGACCCTGCCGGAGTTCATCGCCTACGCCAAGGCGCATCCGGGCAAGCTCAATTACGCCACCGGCAACACCACGGCGCTGGTGTCATCGCTGCAGTTCAATGCGATCTCGAAAATCGATCTGGTCCCGGTGGCCTACAAGGGCGAGCCCGCGGCGATCATCGATCTGCTCGATGACCGCGTGCAGATGATGTTCGGCAACCCGACGCTGGGCATTACGCATCTTTCTTCGGGCAAGCTGCGCGTGTTGGCCACCACCTCGGAAGCGCGCAGTCCGCTGCTGCCCGAAGTGCCGACCATGAAAGAAGCAGGCGTCAACGGCTTCAACATTACTTCGTGGGCCGGACTGTTTGCGCCCGCCGGTACGCCGGAGCCGGTGCTCGCGAAGATCCGCGAGGCCTTCACCGCTGCCCTGAAAGACCCCGAGGTGATCGCCGCGCTGGAGAAGCAGGGCTTTACCCCGACGCCGTCGACGTCGGCCACGCTGGCCAAACTCGTCGAGGAGCAACTGGTGCGCTATCGCACGACGATTCGCGCGGCGGGAATTCAGGCCGAGTGAGCTGGACGAGGAGGGACGGCGGCGATGAAGGCGTGCGCTAGAATAGCCGCGTCATCCCCCCTCTCCTCATCCCCTCCGCTTCAATGCATAAGCCACCCGATTCGCCACCCGACTCGCCACCCGACTCGGCCCGCGTCACGGATCCCGACAACGCCATCGGCCCCAACAACTTCGTGGACTCGTTCGCGCGCGGTCTCGCCGTGATCGAGGCGTTCGGCGACGATCGCGCCGAACTCACGCTGTCGGAGGTGGCCGAGCTGGCCAACGTCAGCCGCGCGGCCGCGCGGCGCCTGCTGCTGACGCTGTGCCACCTGGGCTATGCCACGCAGCAGGGCCGCATCTTCCGGCTCACGCCCAAGGTCATGCGGCTCGGCTATTCCTATCTGTCGGGCCTGACCGTGGCCGAGATCGTGGAACCGTACGTGGTGGCGGTCGCGGAGAAGACCGGCGAGTCGTGCTCGGTGTGCGTGCTGGACGATCTCGACGTGGTCTACGTGGCGCGCGCCTCGACGCGGCGCGTGATGTCGCTGAATCTATCGGTCGGCACGCGGCTGCCCGCGTGGGCCACCGCGCACGGGCGCCTGCTGCTGGCGGCGCTCGACGATGCCACGCTCGAGGACCGTCTGCGCCGCAGCGACCTGCGCGAATACACGCCGCACAGTACCGTCGACCGGGCAGAGCTGATGAAGTTGATCGTGCAGACCCGCACGCAGGGATATTGCTTCGTGAATCAGGAGCTCGAATCGAGCCTGGTCGCATTGGCGATGCCGCTGCGCAATCGCGCCGGCGATGTCGTCGCCGCCATCAACCTGGCCGGCCACGCGCAACGACTGTCGGAGGCGCAGATGATGGACGCGTTCTTCCCGATTCTCGAGTCCGCCGCGCGCGATATCAACGACGCATTGCGGGCGCGTCAGTAACGCCCGCAGCCGCGATAGCGTTAGCTGGCGTCTTCCCCATAGCGCTGGCCGAGCCGGCGCTCGATCTCGCGCACGGTCTCCAGCAGTTTCGGACGAATCTCGTCGCGCAGGCGCGCCTCGGGAAAGTACTGCGCCGCACCGGCCGCGCTCAGTGCCATCAGCGGCAGGCCACGACCCGGGTTCAGCGCGGTGGCCACCGCGTGGACCTCGCGCACCCAATCCCCCACCGAATACGCGCACTGGCCGCGCTGGAACTCGGCATTGGCCGCGTCGATGCCGCGCTGGACCTGCGGCCAGTTGCCTTCGTCGAGCGCGCGCAGGCGTTCCATCAGGCCGGTCCGCTCGCTCGGCGCCACCGCCGCCAGCAACGCGCGCCCCGCCGCCGAGGTGCCGAGCGGAATGCGCGAGCCGACGTCGAGGCTCAGCGTGACAATCGACGTGCTGCGGCAGCATTCCAGATACAGCATCGAGAGCTGGTCGCGCGCGGAGAGTGCGATGACCGCCCCGGTTTCCGCGGCCAGCGCCTGCATCAGGGGCCGCGCCACCTGACGGACGTCGAGGTTGGCGAGCATCGCGCTGCCCAGTGCCCCGGTGGCGGTGCCGAGCCGGTACTTGCCGCTCTCGGGCACCACGTGCAGATAGCCAAGCTTTGTCAGCGTATAGGTCAGGCGCGTGACGGTGGACTTGGGCAGACGCGTGCGGTCGGCCAGCTCGTGGTTGGCCAGGAAACTGTCGCCACTGCGAAACGCGCTGAGAACTTCGAGGCCGCGCGCCAGCGCAGTCACGAAATGCCGGTCCTGCGCGGAGTCTGCAAGAAGATCTCCCGCATCGTCGTCATCCTGCTGATCCTGCTGATCCCGCGCGTGAGACCGGTCATTGCGTCGTGTCATGCTGGCGAAGTCCATGGCGGCGTGTCATGAAGGAAATGCGGGCGCCGGCCGTGCCGCCGCGGCCAGCGCCCTGAGTTCGTGTTTGCGTATTTTACCCGTGGGGGCGGCCGGCAACTGCGCGAGGAAGCGAATCTCCGACGGCACCTTGTATGGCGACAGCCTTTCGCGCAGAAAGGCTTCCAGTTCTCCGACCCCGAGCGCCGCATTGGCGGCCAGTTCCACGAATGCGACCACCTCCTCGTTGTCCTGCACGTCGCGACCGACTACCGCGGACTGCACCACTGCCGGATGGCAGTTGATCGCCTGCTCCACCTCCACCGGATACACGTTGAAGCCCGACCGAATGATCAGCTCCTTGGTCCGCCCGACCACAAACAAGGCATCGTCGTCGTCCTGGCGCGCGAGGTCGCCCGTATTGAACCAGCCATCGCCGTCGATGACCGCATCGGTGAGTTCCGGCGCGCGATAGTAGCCACGCATCAGGCTGGCGCCGCGCACCCATAGCTCGCCCACCTCGCCGCGTGGCAGCGGCTGGCCGGTCGGATCGACGATGCGCACCTCGACGCCGGGTACCGGCTGGCCGACTGAGCAATCGGTGCGCGGGGCATCAAACAGCGTCTGCGCGACGGTCGGCGCCATCTCGGTCAGGCCATAGCCGTTGTGCAGCGGCTGATGCAGCAGGGCCTCGGTGTTGGCCTTGAGCTCGGGCGTCAGCGGCGCGCCCGCGGTGCCGGCAAAGCGCAGTCGCGTCTGTACCAGCGACACCGCATGACGGCGGCAATGATCGACGAGCCGCGCATAGATGGCGGGCACGCCGAGCAGGATCGTCACGCCGTCTTCCTGCAACGCGCGCACCAGGCTGTCCGGTTGATATCGTTCCTCGAACACGATCGAGGCACCGCTCGACAGCGCGCCGAGCAGTTGCGACGACAGCCCGACGATATGGGCCATTGGCAGCACGCCGTAAAAGCGGTCGGCCGGACCCAGCTGGCGCAGGCGCCGCGACAGCTCGGCCACGTGCAGCAGGTTTTCATGCGTGAGCATCACGCCCTTGGGATCGCCCGATGTGCCCGAGGTATAGATCAGCGCCGCCACCTGCTCGCGCGGATCGTCATGCACGGGCTCCGCCACCGCCTCGATGTTGAGCGGGCCCACGCCGATCCGGCCCAGCGCGTGCCACGGTTGGTCATCGGCGTGCACCCGCGCCGCATGCGCGCGCGCCTCGGCCGAGACTTCCGTCAGATAAAGCACGCGGCGCGCGCCCGAGTGCGCAATGAAGTTGTCGATCTCGCGCGGCGACAGTCGCGCGTTGACCACCGCCACCCACGCATCGATGGCGCTCGCCGCCAGCACCAGCACGCCCACCGCCACGCAGTTCTCCGCCACCAGCAGCACGCGATCACCACCGCGCACGCCCAGCGCGCGCAACTGGCTAGCGCCCTGCGCGACGGCCAGCGCCAGCTCGCCGTACGATAGACGCCCGCGCCGGTCTTCCAGCGCGGGGGCTGCCGGGTTGCGCTTGACCCACGGCAGGATGACTTCGTGGATACGGCGGGCGCGCACGTCGGTGGGGGATGCTGTCATCGAGGTCTCCGGATTGGTTGGATTGGTCGCAGCTCTGCGGACTGCTATGCAAATCAATATACTGCATAGCAGTCCAATACACCAAATTGTGACGGATAACACGTTGACTAGGCTGTAACTCCACCCCATACTGAACCGATATGCAGTTCATTATTCCAAAATCGGAGACCTCAATGGCTGACAAGAAAGCGGTGCTGGTGATTGGCGCGGGTGACGCGACCGGGGGCGCGATCGCCCGGCGCTTTGCGCGCGAGGGCTATATCGCCTGCGTGACGCGCCGCAGCGCGGATAAGCTCGCCCCGCTGGTGGCGCAGATCGAAGCCGAGGGCGGCGTCGCCCATGCGTTCGGCTCCGACGCGCGCAAGGAAGACGAGGTGGCCGAGCTGTTCCGCAAGATCGAGACCGAGATCGCGCCAATCGAGGTGGCGGTGTTCAATATCGGCGCGAACGTACGTTTCGATATCGTCGATACCACCGCGCGTGTTTACTACAAGGTGTGGGAGATGGCCTGCTTCGCGGGCTTTCTGATGGGGCGAGAATCCGCGCGCGTGATGTTGTCTCGAACGCCAAATCCTCGCGGCTCGATATTCTTTACCGGTGCCACCGCGAGCCTGCGCGGCCGCGCGGGCTATGCAGCCTTTGCCGGTGCCAAGCACGGCCTGCGTGCGCTGGCGCAATCGATGGCGCGCGAGCTCGGGCCCAAGGGTATCCACGTGGCGCAACTGATCGTGGACGGCGCGATCGACACCGAATTTATCCGCGAGACCTTCCCCGAGCGCTACAAGCTCAAGGAACAGGAGGGCATCGTCAATCCCGAGCACATTGCGGATACCTACTGGATGCTGCATAACCAGCCGCGCGACGCCTGGACGCACGAACTCGATATTCGTCCGTGGCTGGAGTCGTTCTAAACCACGCCGCACCTCAACGCGGGAAACTCAGCGCGGGAAGATCAACCGGAAGCGCGTCATTCCGTTCGGTTCCGACTCCACCTGCACGCTGCCGCGGTGCAGGTCCATAATGGTCTTGACGATCGCCAGCCCGATGCCCGACGACTCGCCCGAGTTCGAGCGGGCCGGGTCGCCGCGGAAAAAGCGGTCGAAGATCTTTGGCAGGTCCTCCGGCGGAATACCGGGCCCCGGGTTGGCCACCTCGATGCGCGTGGTGGTCGCATCCTGCGTCCCGGTCAGGAAGATGCGCTGCCCTGACGGCGTGTGACGGACCGCATTCGAGATCAGGTTGCTTACCGCGCGGCGCAGCAGCATGGAGTCCGCGGTAACCGCCCCCTTCGCATCCACGTTGAACGTGATCTGCTTGGCATCGGCCAGCAGCTCGAAATAGTCCGCCTGGCGGCTCAGTTCCGCGGCCAGATCGAGTTCCACCTCAGTGAGCGCCACGCGCGCATTGTCGGCCCGCGCGAGGAACAGCATGTTCTCGATCATGCGCGACAGCCGCTCGTACTCCTCCACATTCGACGCCAGTAGCGCCTCGTATTCCTCGACGGTGCGCTCGCTCGACAGCGCCACCTGTGTCTGTCCGAGCAGGTTGCCAATCGGCGTGCGGAAGTCGTGCGCCAGATCCGACGAGAAGCGCGACAACCGGTCATACGCTTCCTGCAGCCGCACGATCATCTGCTGCAGCGCGATCGCCAGTTCCTCGAGTTCGCGTGGCAGTTGTGCCGGGTCGATCGGCAACGCTACGCTCGAGAACGTGACCGACTCGGTGCCTGCCGCCATGCGGCGTAGCGGCGCCATGCCCGCGCGCAGCGCGACAAAGCCGAGCAACCCCACCGCCAGCGCGCCGATCCCGGCCGCAGCCAGCAGCTTCCACCGGTACGCGCGCATCAATTGCACACGCGAGCGCGCCACCTGATAGACCGTCACGCGCACCGTGGGCCCCTGGTCGGCCACCGCCGCATTCAGCGCCAGCCCTCGCACCGGATAGTCGTGCATGCTGCGCCAGAGATAGATCGCGTCGCGCGTAACGGGCGTGCCGAGCGGCACCGGCGTCATCTCGGGAAACTGGCTGCCGTCGGGATTGGCCTCGACCATCAGCACGCCTTCGCTGTCGCGGATATCGAGCCCGAACTCGTCGTTGCCGGACATCACGCCGCTGACCTCGCGCCAGCGATCGACCGGTGAAGTATGGTGAATCGCCAGTTCGGCGCGCACCCGCACGGCCTTGCGCATCAGTTCGGCGTCGTCACGATCGATGATCTGCGTGGCCAGCGCACGATAGAGATACGCCCCCACGCAGGCAAAGGCCACGCCGCCCACGAGCGAGAACACCAGCGCGAGGCGTAGCGTCAGCGAATGTCCGCGCCTCACGATCGGCGACTTTCGAGCACGTAGCCGATGCCGCGCACGCTGTGGATCAGCTTGGGCGCGAACTGATCGTCCATCTTCGCGCGCAGGCGGCGGATGGCGACGTCCACCACGTTGGTATCACTGTCGAAGTTCATGTCCCACACATGGGAGGCGATCTGCGTGCGGCTGAGCACCTCGCCGTGACGGCGCGCGAGGAAATGCAGCAGCGCGAATTCGCGCGGTGTCAGATCGATGCGCTGGCCGGCGCGCAGCACGCGATGGCGAATCAGGTCGATCTCGAGATCCTCGATCTCGATGCGCTCGGACTCGCGCACCGGACCGCGGCGCAACAGCGTACGCACGCGGGCCAGCAGTTCGACGAACGCGAATGGCTTGGCCAGGTAATCATCGCCGCCGAGCTCGAGGCCGCGCACGCGGTCGTCCACATCGTCCCGCGCGGTCAGGAACAGCACCGGCGTGTCCTTGCTCTCGCGGAGATTTTTGAGCACGTCCCAACCATTCATGCCGGGCAGCATCACATCCAGGATGACGAGGTCATAGTCGGTCTCGACTGCCTGGTGCAGCCCATCGCGGCCGGTCACGGCCAGATCCACCACGAACGCGGACTCGGTCAGTCCCTTGCGCAGGTACTCCGCCGTCTTCGGTTCGTCTTCCACCACCAGGATTCTCATCGCGCATCCGCCTTCGTTGCTTGGTACTGGCCGGTTCGCCGGCCCGCTGTTCAGGTTGACTCGATGATAGGGGTCGTGCACCCCAAAGTGCATGACAGAACTGTAATGGTTTTGTTCCCGAACGGCGAGGGGGCCGGTCACTAGACTCGCTTCCGGGCCTCCCCTCCGAGGCTCGCCCCCCGTCAAGACCCTCTCCCACCAGAGAGGTACGTAACTCACCGTTCGGAGTCCCCCGCATGTGGATCGTCCGGCTCGCCCTGGCGCGGCCTTATACCTTCGTAGTGCTCGCCATCTGCCTGCTGATCGCCGGGCCGCTGGCACTGCTGCGCACGCCGACCGATATCCTGCCCGCCATCGACATCCCGGTGGTCAGCATCGTGTGGAACTACAACGGGCTGTCCGCGGAAGACATGTCGCGGCGCATCGTCACGGTCTACGAGCGCTCACTCACAACCGATGTGGACGATATCGAGCATATCGAGTCGCAGACGGTGGCCGGCGTGGCGGTGGTCAAGGTGTTCTTCCACCCGGGCGCGGACGTGACACGCGCGATCGCGCAGGCCTCGTCGGGCGCGCAATCCATCCTGCGGCTGCTGCCACCGGGCACCACGCCGCCGCTGGTGCTCAGCTATAGCGCGTCCACCGTGCCGATCCTGCGGCTCGCGCTCGGCAGCAAGACGTTGCCCGAGCAGACCCTGTACGACCTCGGCAACAACTTCATTCGCACGCAGCTATCCACGGTGCAGGGCGCGGCGATCCCGCTGCCCTATGGCGGCAAGGTGCGCCAGATCATGGTGGACATCAACAACCCGGCGCTGCAGGCGCGCGGGCTGGCGCCGCTCGATGTGGTCAACGCCATCAACGCACAGAGTCTGATCCTGCCGGGCGGCACCGCGAAGATCGGCGCGCTCGAATATCGCGTCGATCTCAACGGCAGCACCGCCACCGTCGATGCGCTGAACGACCTGCCGATCAAGTCCGGGCCCGATGGCACGATCTATGTGCGCGACGTCGCGCACGTGCGGGACGGCTACGCGCCGCAGACCAATATCGTGCGGCGCGATGGCCACCGCGCCGCGCTGCTCGAGGTCGAGAAGAGCGGCAATACCTCCACGCTATCGATCATCGCCAATATCAAGACGCTGTTGCCGCGTATCACTGCGGGACTGCCGAAGGCGCTCGAGGTGCAGCCGATCGCGGACCAGTCGGTCTTCGTCCTCGCCGCGATCGATGGCGTGTTGCACGAAGCGCTGATCGCGGCCTGCCTCACCG
Source organism: Cupriavidus pampae (assembly GCF_914271485.1). GTDB lineage: Bacteria > Pseudomonadota > Gammaproteobacteria > Burkholderiales > Burkholderiaceae > Cupriavidus > Cupriavidus pampae. The sequence continues at coordinate 336,239 of NZ_CAJZAG010000004.1, read as the reverse complement.
CGACCATGATCCTGCTGTTCCTCGGTAGCTGGCGCTCGACGCTGATCATCGGCATCACCATCCCGCTGTCGGTGCTGGCCGCGTTGATCGCGCTCTCCGCGCTTGGCCAGACACTGAACATCATGACGCTTGGCGGCCTCGCGCTGGCGGTGGGCGTGCTGGTGGACGATGCCACCGTGGCCATCGAGAACATCACGCATCATCGCGAGATGGGCAAGCCGCTCGAGCAGGCCATCCTCGACGGTTCCGCGCAGATCGCGCTGCCGACGCTGGTCTCGACGCTGTGCATCTGCATCGTGTTCCTGCCGATGTTCCTGCTCAGCGGCGTGGCACGCTACCTGTTCGTGCCGCTGGCGGAGTCGGTGGTGTTCGCGATGATGGCGTCCTACTTCCTCTCGCGCACGCTGCTGCCCACCCTCGCCCACTACATCCTGCGGGGCGAGGGCAACCGGGCGCCATCGGGGTGGCATCAGCGCTTCGAGCGCGGCTTCGAGGCGGTGCGCGCGCGCTACACGGCCGTTTTGACTCTTGTTCTTTCCGCTCCCCGTCGCGCGGTCATCGGATTCGCGCTCGCGTGCGCGGCGTCACTCACGCTGGTGCCGTGGCTCGGGCAGGACTTCTTCCCAGCGGTTGACAGCGGCGAGATCCGCATCCACATGCGCGCACGCACCGGCACGCGCATCGAGGAAACCGCGCGCATCGCCGATCTCGTCGAAACCAAGATCCGCGGCGTGGTGGGCCCCACGCGCGTCGCCGGCATCGTCGACAACATCGGCCTGCCGGTCAGCGGCATCAACCTGACCTACGACTCGACGCTGCCGATCGGCACCGGCGATGCCGAGATTCTCGTCACGATGAAGCCCGGCAGCGGCGCCACCGCGCCCGATGTGGAGCGGCTGGCCGCGGCGTTGCCCAAGGCGTTTCCGGGCGTGAGCTTCTCGTTCCTGCCCGCCGATATCGTGAGCCAGATCCTCAACTTCGGCCTGCCCTCGCCAATCGATGTACAGATCGTCGGCAACAACCTGGACGCCAATCGCGTGATTGCCGAGCGGCTCGCGACGATGATGACGCGCGTGCCGGGCCTGGCCGACGTGCATATCCAGCAGCCAGCAGACCAGCCCGCGCTGACCGTCGACGTCGATCGCACGCGCGCCTCGCAGGCCGGCCTGACGCAACGGGAAGTCGCGCAGAACCTGCTGATCGCGCTGTCCGGCAGCAGTCAGACCACGCCGAACTTCTGGCTCAATCCCGCCAACGGCGTCAGCTATCCGCTGGTGGTGTCGGTGCCGCAAGCCGCCATGGGCTCGCTGCAGACGCTGGGCAATATTCCCGTCAACCTCGGCCCGAATACGGGTGCGAATGGCGGTGCCGCCGAGATCGGCCTGTTCGGCAACATCTCGCGCACCAACGAACAGGGCGTGGTCTCGCACTACAACGTGCAGCCAGTGCTCGATATCTTTGGCGCGGTGCGCGGGCGCGATCTCGGCTCCGTCGCGCGCGAGATCGATGGCATGGTCAACCAGATCCGCAAGGATCTGCCGCCCGGCTCGACCATCGTGGTACGCGGGCAGGTCAGCACCATGCAGCAGTCGTTCATTGGGCTGCTCACCGGCCTGGCAGGGGCGATCGTGCTGGTCTACTTGCTGATGGTCGTCAACTTCCAGTCCTGGCGCGATCCGGTCGCGATTGTCGGCGGTCTGCCCGTGGCGATGTCCGGCATGGCCTGGATGCTGTTCGTGACCGGCACCACCATCAGCGTGCCCGCGCTGACGGGCGCGATCATGTGTATCGGCATTGCCACCGCCAACAGCATTCTCGTGGTGAGCCGCGCGCGCGAACTGCTGACCGAAGGCACCGCGCCGCTGCAGGCCGCGTTGCAGGCCGGTATCGCGCGCTTCCGGCCGGTGGTGATGACCGCGCTCGCGATGCTGTTCGGCATGATCCCGATGGCGCTCGGTTCCGGCGGTGCCGGCGCCCAGAACGCGCCGCTCGGCCGCGCCGTCATCGGCGGGCTGGCCTTCGGCACCGTGGCCACGCTGGTGCTGGTCCCCGTACTGTTCGCGCTGCTGCATGGCGTGCGGGCCGGCGGTAACTCGTCCCCTGCTGCATCCCTCCCTGTTGCTCCTCAGAAAGGTCTCGCATGAACGCGCCCATCCACGACACGTCCAACGCGACGCCAACTCAACCGGCGGCGCCCGCGCGACGCAGCCACCGAGCCGCGTTCGCGGTCGGTGCCGTCGCCATCCTCGCGCTGATCGGCGTAGCGCTCGCCGTCGGTATCGTGCCGCGCCTGCGCGAGAAGACCGTGCTTGACGCGCGCACCGCGCTCAATGCCGCGCCAGTCGTCGCAGTCGTCACACCCCGCAAGGCGCCCGCCACCACCGACCTCACGCTGCCCGGCAACGTCCAGGCGTACGAGGACGCCGCCGTGCGCGCGCGCATCAGCGGCTATCTGCGGCGCTGGTACGTGGACATCGGCACGCCCGTCAAGGCGGGACAGCTGCTGGCGGACATCGATGCGCCCGAGATCACGGACCAGTTGCGTCAGGCACGCGCCGACGAGGCGACCGCCGCGGCCAATTATGCGATCGCGCGGCAGACCGCCACGCGCTGGCAGGACATGCTTGCCGCGCACTCGGTCGCGCAGCAGGATGCGGACCAGAAGACCGCCGAGATGGAAGCCGCGCAGGCACTGCTTGCCGCCGCGCACGCCAACAGCGCGCGGCTCGCGCAGTTGATCGACTACACGCATGTGCGTGCGCCGTTCGATGGCGTGATCACGGCGCGCAACGTCGACATCGGCGCGCTGGTCGATGCCGGCAGCAGCAACAACACGAGCTCGAGTACGAGCCAGAACCTGACGCAGGGTCAGGGCCATGGCGGCGAGCTGTTCCATCTGTCGCAGGGCGACCGGCTGCGGATCTATGTCCAGGTGCCGCAGGGCGACAGCGCGTTGCTCGATGGGAAGACCGAGGCATGGCTCACCTTGCCGCAATGGCCCGGCCAGAAGTTTCCCGCCACGGTCGCCCGCAACGCGGACGCGATCGACCCGGTCACGCGCACGCTACGCGTGGAACTCGATGCCGATGGGCAGCACGGCAGCATCCTGCCCGGCGCCTATGCCGAGGCCCATCTGTCGCTGCATGCGGCACAACCCGGCTTCGACCTGCCAGCGAGCACGCTGGTATTCCTGCCACGCGGCACGTTCGTCGCGGTGGTCGATGCCGCGTCGACGCTGCGTCTGCTGCCGGTCTCGCTCGGCCGCGACTTCGGCTCGCATATCGAAATTCGCAGCGGCCTGAAGGGCGACGAGCGCGTGGTGCTCAACCCCGGAGATGCGGTGGTCAATGGCACCGCCGTACGCGTGGCCGCCGATGGCGCGCGAGGAGGCTGAGATGCCAGCACGCACACTGCATGTTGCCGCGCGACTCGCGCCGCTGCTGGCGGCCGCACTGGCCACCATGATCGCCGGGTGCTCGACCGCACCGGTCTACCAGCGCCCCGCCATCGACCTGCCAATGGCCTATCGCCAGACGTATGCGGGCGCCCACGACAGCTATGCCGCAGCCGGTGCCACGCCCGCGCACCCGGGCGGCCCATCGAATATCGCACCCGACTGGTGGCGCGCCTATGGCGACGCCGACCTCGACGCGCTGGAAGCAGGCGTCGACGTGTCGAGCCAGACCGTGCTCAAGGCAGTCGCGCTGCTGCAGGACGCGCGCACGCAGGTGAGCGCCGCGCGCTCGCAGTACTACCCGACCATCGGCGCCGGTGCGAGCGTGACCAGCAATCATCTGTCCGCCAACGCGCGCGGCCACTCGCTCGCGGGACACACGGTGCCCGACCACGCGCTCGGCATCGCCGCCTCGTGGGAGCCAGATCTTTTTGGCCGTATTCACAACGAGGTGGATGCCGCGCAGGCCCGCGTCGATGCCAGTGCCGACGACGTGGCGGCGGTACGGCTCGGCGTGCAGGCCGATGTGGCCATCGACTACCTCGCCATTCGCTCGCTCGATCGAGAGGCTGAGCTGCTCACACGTACCGTCGACGCCTATCAGGCGGTGCTCGACCTTGTCACCAACCGCTATCGCAATGGCATCGCCATCGAGGGTGAAGTGGCACAGGCGCAGGCACAGCTCGACACCACGCGCGCGCAACTGGCGGAGCTGCAACTGTCGCGCACGCGGCTCGAGCATGCGCTGGCGACCCTGCTCGGCAAGCCCGCGAGTACGTTCACCGTGCCGGCACGCGTGGGTACAACTGACACGCAGACCGGCAGCACCGCTGGCTGCGATGGTAAAAATTGCAACGGCTACGATGCGGCGGCGGGACTCGCCGACATCCCACTCGAGGCCGGTGCGCGCATGCCCGCGGCGCCGCGCGCGGTTCCGTCGCAGCTGCTCGAACGGCGCCCCGATATCGCGGCCGCGGAACGGCGCGTGGCCGCCGCCAACGCGGACATTGGCGTGGCACGCGCGGCGTTCTTCCCCGATCTGATGCTGAATCTCGGCCTCGGCTTCGAAAGCTCGGGGCTCGCTGGGTGGCTCAGTGCACCGAGCCGCTTCTGGGCCGTGGGACCCGCGCTGGCCGGCACACTGTTCGACGGCGGACGCCGGCAAGCCGGCGAAGACAGCGCGCACGCGCGCTTCGATGCGAGCGCCGCCGACTATCGCCAGGCCGTACTGCACGCCATCCAGGACGTCGAAGACGGCTACGCCTCGGTGCAGGCCCTCCACGATGCGGAGGCGAGCGAACGCAGCGCGGCCGCGGCGTCCGCGCTTGCACTGCACGCCGGGCTCGATCGCTATCGCAAGGGCGCGGTGTCGTATCTCGAGGTCAGCGTGCTGCAGACCAACGCGCTCGCCGACGCGCGCGCACTCGAGGCCGTGCGGCGGCGCGCATGGACCGCCAACGTTGGACTCGTGAAGGCGTTGGGCGGCGGTTGGCTCAGCGATGACACACAACCATCGTCACCCTCGATGGCACCGGAGACGGCACAACGCGGACAGTAACCGCACGGTTTTTGTGGAAAGCACCTGCCGGCGCAAGCGTTTTGCATTACAGTCAAACGCTGTTCACGTGTATCTGCAGGAGTTCCGCCGATGTCCCCCGCCTCCCACGCCCCCGCTTCGTCTTCTTCCTCCGATGCGCCCCGCCTGCTGGCCGATCATCCCGCGCTGGATCTGTTGAACACGCTCGAGCGCGCGTTCGACGCACCAGTCGACCGCTGGCAGACCGATGACGATGTGTGGCGATGGCTCGAGCGCGTTGCGTTGCTGCCCAATGGCGAGTTACCCGCTGAGCGGCCCAAGGGCATGCTTGCCGCCGCGACCTCGCTACGCGAGTCGCTGCGTCAGGCCGTGAGCCTGCGCAAGGCAGGCGGCACTGTCGACGTGACATTGCTCAATGAATACCTCGCCGCCGACGCGTGCCGCACGTCGCTCGCGCCTGCGGACGATGGCAAGATCCGGCTTGCTCGTGTCTATCCGACCGATACGCCAATGCAATGCCTGGTGCCGCTAACGCTTGCCGCGGCAGAGTTGCTCGCGCACGGCGACTTCTCGCTGATCCGCAAATGCGAAAGCGAGACCTGCTCGATGTGGTTCTACGACCGCACACGCGCGCATCGCCGCCGCTGGTGCAGCATGGCGCTCTGTGGCAATCGTCACAAGGTGGCAGCCTATCGCCGCCGTGAGGCCAGCGCGAGCGCCGCGGCCGCCAATGGGTCGAACGAATCGAACACCGGCGGCGCAACGACCGCCAGCAACGCGAGCAACGCCAGCGACGCGGCCTGACCGAAGTCCCCCTCTCGCCCTCCTGAACCGTCTATCCCTGCATCGATCCCCACGCGCTCACGACTCAGCGAGCGCGTGCCGCTTGCGATAGTCGGCAGGCGTCACGCCCACCACACGCAGAAACGCGCGTCGCAGCGTGTCGACACTCGAGAATCCACATTCGGCCGCCACCTGCTTTGGCGCGAGGTCGCCCTGCTCCAGCAGCTGTCGCGCCGCGGCCACGCGTGCGGCCTCGACCCAACTGGCTGGCGTGATGCCAATCTCCTCGCGAAACAAACGCGTCAGATGACGAGCGCTCACACCGATGCGTTCAGCCAGTGCGGGCACATCGTGCCGCTCCGCCGGATGCGCCGCGACCCAACGTTGTAATTCCTGCAAGGCCGAGCGATTCTCCGCGGCCGGTGCCGCGCGCCGGCTGAACTGCGCCTGCCCGCCCGGCCGCTTGAAATACATCACGAGCTGGCTCGCCACGCGCATCGCCACCTCGCGGCCGAGATCCTCTTCCACCAGCGCCAGCGCGAGATCGAGCCCCGCGGTCACGCCAGCGGCCGTACGTAACTTGCCGTCGCGCACATGAATCGCATCGACGTCGATGGTCACCTCGGGATATCGACGCGCGAGCTCGTCCGCGACTGCCCAATGCGTTGTCAGTCGTTTGCCGTCCAGTAGCCCTGCGCCTGCCAGTATGAATGCGCCGCTGCAGACGGAGCCATAGCGCCGCACCGACGGCACCACATTGCGGAGCCAGCCGTCGAGCATGGCATCGGGGGGCGCTTCCGCGATATGCGGCGCGCCGGCAACGAGCATCGTGTGGACGCGCGGCAGGCGGCGTGCCTGCGGGTCGTCCTCGATTACCAGGTCCGGGAGCAGTCGTACCCGCGAAGACGCCTCGATCGGCCCGCGCCGGACGCCGATCACCTGCAGTCGATAGGCGTCGGTGCCGGACTGCGTGTTGGCCTCCGCAAAGACGTCGAGCGGCCCCGATACGTCGAGTAACTGCACCCCCTGCGTGGCGACGATGGCGATGGTGCGTGATGACATGACAACTCCCGGCGAGCGTCGCTGGGGCCTCGGTCCGCCCCTGACGCGTATGTCCCAATCAGTCGTATCACGACGATTGCAGCCATCTTACCCGGACTCCTACACTCGACTCAACCCCCAACACACATGACGCACCAAGGAGTCAGCCATGCAATTCTCAGTCAGCGGCATCGCCATCCCCGACAGCAAGCTCGCACGCGAGATTACCGAGCTGGTACGCGACACCGAGTCCACGCTGCTGTTCAATCATTCGAGCCGCGTGTACTACTGGGCCGCGCTCACGGGCAAGCGCATGGGCCTGCAATACGATGCCGAACTGCTTTATGCGGGCGCGATGTTCCACGATATGGGCCTGACCGAGCAGCACAGTAGTGCGGACAAGCGCTTTGAGGTCGACGGCGCCAATGTCGCGGCGGCGTTCCTGCGTAGCCGCGGTATCGACCAGCACGACGTCGACACGGTGTGGACGGCGATCGCGCTGCATACCACGCCCGGTGTTCCCGAGTTCATGCACCCGGTGGTGGCGTTGCTCACCACGGGCGTGGAGATGGACGTGCTCGGCATTCGCTACGATCAGTTCGGTGACCACGATCGCGAGACCGTGGTGCACCAATACCCGCGCACCGAGCACTTCAAGGAAGACATCATCCAGGCCTTCTACAACGGCATCAAGCACAAGCCCGATACCACGTTCGGCAACGTCAAGGCCGACGTCATCGCGGACAAGGAGCCGCATTTCCATCGCGGCAACTTCTGCAGCGTGATCCGCCAATCGGCGTGGAAGGGCTGAGCCGGCGACGTCGTCAGGTGAGATAAAGCTTGATCATGCCCGCGAGCGTGTCGAATTCGAGTGGCTTGACATGCAATTCGTCGAAGCCGGCATCCACGCAATGCACACGCTGCGTGGGCGTGCACGACGCCGTGAGCGCGACGATCGCGGTGCGGCGGTCCAGAGCGCCTTCGAACGCGCGGATGGTGCGCGCGAGCGTGATGCCATCCATGCCCGGCAGATCGAGATCGGTAATCACCAGCGAGGTCGGCGCATGCCGCCAGGCGCGCCACGCTTCCACACCGGACGCGCAGGTCACGAGGTCGAATTGACCGAGCGCGGCGAGATGGTGCTGCAGGACTAGCGAGCAGACGGGATGATCCTCCGCCACCACGATGCGCGGCGGCTGGGTGGCGGAGGAAGCGAAGTTGGTGGCGGGCTGGCGGAGGTGACGGGGTTCGGTGGACACGTGATGAGCAAGATCGGTTGGTAGTGGCTTCGATCATGCCAACACGCGCAGCGTCTGACTTGAGGAAATTTCCGCAGGAGCTGTAGGCTGCGTCTTCGTCTTGTGTAGGAAATTTCCGCAGCGCTAATTTGCCGCTCAGTTCACGACATTACGCATCGCCTCCCCACGGCTCCAGTTGCGCAGGTTGTCGAGGAAAATATCGACCACACGTGCGGCATTGCCATCGGAGAAGCCCGCGCTGTGGGGTGTGGCGATGACGCTCGGCAGCGTCCACAGCGGCGACGTTTCAGGCAGCGGCTCGTGCGCGAAAACGTCCAGATAGGCGCCGGCAAGACGGCCCGACTGCAGCGCGTCGATCAGCGCGGGTTCATCGACCACTTCGCCGCGCGACACGTTGACGAGCCGCGCGCCGTCGGCCAGGCCTTGTAACGCCGCGGCATCGACCAGCCCGCGCGTGTCGGGCGTCAGCGGGCACGCCAGGATCAGCCAATCGGTGCGTGGCAGCACCTTGCCGAAATCCGCGAACGTCACGGTCTCGCAGCCGGGGCCCGCCGAGGTGGCGCGCTGACGCACCACGATCAGCTTCATGCCGAACAGTTGCAGCACCGCGCCGATCTGCTGGCCGATCGGCCCCCATCCAACGATGGTTGCGGTCTGCCCCTGCAGATCGCGCGGCATGCCCGAGCGCATCAGCGGCGCCCAGCGGCGTTCGCGCTGGGCGTCGTACAGCAACGGCAGATGCCGCGCCAGCGCCAGCAATCCAGCCAACGCGGTCTGCGCGACCACGCCGGCATTGGCGCCCGATGACGTGGTGAGCGTCACGCCGCGCTCGCGCAATTGCACGAACACCGCACGGTCTGCCCCTGCCGAATGCACATGAGTCCAGCGCAGCGAAGGCGCTTCGAGCATCGCGGTATAGAAGCGGCCAGTGACCGGCTTGATCTCGTGCTTGGTTGACAGCCCGGTGACATCGCGCGAGACGAAGGCCACATCGGCATCGACCACGGTGCGATCATCCACCGCCGGCGCCAGCACCGGCACCCATGCGCGGCCGGCCAGCGCGGCATCGATGGCCGCGGCATACTGGCCGTGCGCGGCCTCGGACATCAGAATCCGCAGCGGCGCGGCATCAGACATGCTCTGTTCCTTTCCTCAATCGACTTAATCGACGGACGCGCCCGACGCGCGCACCACGTCCTTCCACTTCACGTATTCCTTCTGCGTGAACTTGCCGAACTGCTCGGCAGAGCCGCCCACCGGATCGGCGCCTTCACGGATCATCTGCGCCTGCAGCGAAGGCAGCGCTTCGTTGACGGCCTGATTGACCTTGGTGATCACCGCCTGCGGCGTGCCCTTGGGAGCGAAGATACCAAACCATGAGCCGGCCTCGAAACCGGGGAAGCCCTTCTCGGCCACGGTCGGCACATCGGGCATCGAGCGCGAGCGCTTGCCGCTGCTGACCGCGATCGCGCGCAGCTTGCCAGCCTGGATATGCGCCATTACCGACGGAATCGTCGCGAACATGAATTGCACGCGGCCCGTAAGCAGATCGTTGAGCGCATCCGCGCCCTTGTACGGGATATGCGTGGCCTGCGCGCCGATGCGCTCGGTCAGCATAAAGCCCGACAGGTGCGACGATGTGCCGACGCCGGTGGAACTGTAGTTGAGCTTGCCCGGGTTGGCCTTGGCGTAGGCCACGAACTCCTCGAAGTTCTTCACCGGCAACGACGGATGCACAACCAGCACGTTCGGTACATCGGCGATCTGCACCACCGGCACCAGATCCTTGAGCGGGTCATAGTTCAGCCGCTTGTACAGCGTCTGGTTGATGGCGATCGGGCCGACCGAATCGACCAGCAGCGTGTAGCCGTCGGCGGGCGAACGTACCACGAACTCGGTGCCGATATTGCCGCCCGCACCGGGGCGGTTGTCGATCACGAACGACTGCTTGAGCTTCTGCGACAGGTGCTGGCTGACGCTACGCGCGAGCATGTCGGTGGTACCGCCGGCGGTGAAGGCCACGATCATGCGCACAGGCTTGGTCGGATATTCATCGGCGGCGTGCGCCGCGACGGAAGTTGCCGCGACGGCAATCGCAAACGCCTGCAGCAGGCGCTGGGTAATTCGGGGCATGGAGTGTCTCCTGTATGTTTTTATCGAGGGCGCTGCCGTCAGAAGTCGTACAGCCTCGCCGGGTTCGTGACCAGCACACGCTCGCGCAGCGCCGCGTCGGGCAACCACCGCGCCAGCAGGTTGAACAGCACGCCGTCATCGGGCATATGCGCGGGATCGAAGTAGTTGATATGCGGCCAGTCCGAGCCCCACACCACCTGATCCGGATTGGCCGCGAGCAGCGCCGTGGCAAATGGATCGACCGAAGCGTATGGCGTAGCACCGGTACCGGCACCGGGCGCCAGCCGGTCGGCGCCGGAGATCTTGGTCCATGCGGCGCCTTCCGCGAGCAACGCGCACAAGGCCTGGAAGCCCGGATCATTTACGCCACGCGTGGTGGCCATGCGGCCCATATGGTCCACGACCAGCGGGATGCCGAGCTTCTTCAGGCGCGGGCCCATCTCCACGAGGTCTGGCGCATGAATCCAGATCTGCGCATGCCAGCCCCGCTCGCGCAGACGTGGCGCGATGGCTTCCAGCACGTCGATGCCGGCGCCATTGCGATAGACCGCGTGGCCATCCACCTGATACAGGTTGAAGCGCGCGCCGCGGACACCGGCCGCGTGCCAGGCGTCGAGGTCCTTGTCCGTCGTGTCCGGCGCGGGTACCGCAATCCCGCGCAGACGCGTTGGATACTTGCGCAGCGCGTCGAGCACCACCGCATTGCCAACGCCAGTGCCGCTCGCACTCGCGGTCACCAGCACGCCGCGTTCAAGGCCGAGCTGGTCCAGATGCGCAACGAACGCGTCGGCCGGATACGCGGCCGGCGTGTAGCTGCGATCGTCGGCCAGCGGAAAGCGGTGGTATGGGCCGAACACATGCGCATGGCTGTCGCAGGCACCAGCCGGCGCGCGGAAGGCGGGGGCGGTGAGGTGTTCCGGTACGGGCAGGCAGGGGCGTGTCATGAAAAGGTATCCGTATGCAAATGCGTGTGGCTCACTCGGCGGCCTTCAGGCGGCCGGAAGCGGCCAGCGTCTGCGCGCGCGCGTCTTCCTGCGCAAGCCGGTCCGCCACTTCCTTCGACGTCGAGGATCGCGCAATGCTGCCCACGGTCAGCAGGCGTTTCTTGACCTGCTCCTCGGCCAGCGCCTTGCGCAGCGCCGTATTGATGGTCTCCACCACGGCCGCGGGCGTGCCGGACGGCGCGAGCAGCGTGGTCGCCGTGGTCGCATCGAAATTGGCCAGACCCGATTCACGCAGCGTCGGCACGTTGGCCAACGAAGGATCGCGATCGCGCGACATCACCGCGATGGCGCGCAGCGCGCCCGACTGGATATGCGGCGCCGAACTCGTCAGCTGGTCCACCACCATGTCGATCTGGCCACCGAGCAGGTCCACCAGCGCGGGCGCCGAGCCCTTGTACGGCACCTGATTCAGCTTGATGCCGGCAGCGTCCTCGAGCTGCAGCGTGGCCATATGGTTGGTCGTGCCCGGACCCGCGTGACCCGAGGCCACTTTGCCCGGATTGGCCTTGGCGAAGTCGAGCAACGCGCGTACGTCCTTGAAGCGCGTATCGTTACCCTTGACCACGATCACCAGCGCGGTGGTCGACACCAGACCGACCGGGGCGAAGCTCGCGAGCTTGTAGTTGGTCTTGGTCATGCGTGGCAGCACGACGATCGCGTTGGGCGTGGTCACCAGCAGCATCGAGCCATCGGCATCGGCACGCGCCACCGCGCTCGCGCCAATCACGCCGCCCGCGCCGGGGCGGTTGTCGACGATCACGTTGCGGCCAAGATGCTGCTCGAGCGCGGGCGCGACGGCGCGCGCCACCACGTCGAGGTTGCCTCCCGGCGCGAACGGCACGATCAGCGTGAACGGCTTGTTGGGCAGTCCCTGCGCGCGCGCAGAGGTCATGATCATGGGGGCTGCGCCGATTGCCAGCATCTGCGCCAGCATGCGTCTTCTGTTCATTGCTTGTCTCTCGTATTTGTATTTACCCGTTCCCGCGACTTCGCTCCCGTGAGGGAGCGAGGAACCTCAATCCCGATAGCTAGGGTCGAGGCGGTCGAGCTTGCGCAGCAGCGCGGGCCACTCCATCACGCCGTACGGACGGCGCGTGCCGGGCTGGTAGTTGTTCCACGTGGCTTCCAGCACGTCCTGCGGAACCTTCTGCAGAGGCGAACCGCACGCCAGCGCGCCAATCTGCGCGCGGCACGACAGCTCCAGCCGATGCATCCAGTTGAACGCTTCGCCAACGGTGTTGCCGACGGTCAGCGCGCCGTGGTTGCGCAGGATCAGCGCCTCGCCGGTGCCAAGGTCGGCGATCAGCGATTCCTGCTCGGCGGTGTCCAGCACCACGCCCTGATAGTCGTGGTAGCCAATCTTCAGAAAGCGCATCGCGGTCTGCGTCAGCGGCTGCAGGCCATGCTCGAGCGAGGAGATCGCCATCGAGGCCCAGCTATGCGTGTGGATCACGCAGGCCACTTCGGGGCGCGCGTGGTGCACGGCGCTGTGAATCACGTAGCCCGCCTTGTTGACGCCGTAGTTCAGATCGCCGAAGTCCGGCTTCGACAGGATCGTGCCCGCGTGGTCCACCTTGATCAGGCTCGACGCGGTAATCTCCTCGTACATCATGCCGTACGCATTGATCAGGAACGCGCCATCTTCATCGGGCACGCGCGCCGAGATATGGTTGGCCATCATGTCGGCCATGCCATACAGCTCCACGAGCCGGTAGCAGGCGGCCAGGTCCACGCGCGCTTTCCATTCCGCCTCGGTGCAGCGGTCGCGCATCGACGGGATGTTCAGTACGCCGGGTTTCGTCATGGTGGATCTCCTTTGGTTTCTATCTAGTTCAATCAGAGCCAAGCGCCAGATCGCTGGGCCGGCGCTTCTCGATATTCCACTTGAGCAGCGCGGCGCTACGGAAGATGCCGTGCGCGAATTTGCCATACGGCAGCGTCAGGAACAGCGCCATGACAATGCCAAGGTGGATTGCCAGCAGCGCGGCCATCGCCGAGGTATCGCGGAACGCGAGCAGCGCGAGACCGCTCGCGCTGGTCAGCAGCAGCAGCGCGATAAAGCCACGGTCCATCGGGCGTTGTTCGAGATCCATCGTGCGCGGGTCGCGGCGCATGTTCAGCCACAGCAGTCCGGCCGGGCCGATCAGCAGGCCAATGCCGCCCGCGGTGCCCAGCAACACTGGCAAACTGAAGAACGGATACGGCGCGTGCAGGTCCAGCAGATAGTGATACAGCGTGGCCACCGCGGTGGCCGCGAAGCACAGCATGAAGCCGTAGAACGTGAAATGGTGAAACTTGCGGCGCGCGAGCGTGAATGCGTCGTCGTCATTGTTGCAGCCTTGGCCGTGCCCGCCGTCCAGGTACTTCAAGCGCAGCGCGTCATGAGCGGCACCACCGATCGCGGCGCCGCGCGCATCGTCCGGACGCTCGCCCGGCGAGACCTGTCGCCAGAAGCGCGTGACACCGATGCCAAGCGCCAGCACCGCGAACCCGAACACCACGCCGAACATCGCGGCCAGCAGGTTGTGCGGGAAGATCGCATAGAAATTGCCGGCCAGCGGCTCGTGCAGCAGCGTGCCGCGCATGCCGAGCACCATCAGCAGGAACAACGCGAGCCCCACCGCCAGCGCGAGCGCGGTGGTCAGGCCCGCGCGGCGATAGAGGCCGCCGAGCGCCGCCGGAAACGCGTAGTCGCCGTACGTCTGCACGCGCACCTTGGCCATGGCCTGCGGGATATTGACCGCGAATTCGTGCGGTGGTGCGTACTGGCACGCGTGGAAGCACGCGCCGCAGTTGTGGCACAGGTTGGACAGATAGTGAAGGTCGGCCTTGCCGAACTCCAGGCGACGCGTCATCGCGGGGAACACCGCGCAGAAGCCTTCGCAGTAGCGGCACGCGTTGCAGATCTGCAGCGTGCGGGCGACTTCGCTCTCGTCGGCGGTCAGGGTGCCGGCCAGCGTCAGCGCGCCCTCGCCCAGCGCCGCGGCCTCGCGCGTCAGCGCTTCAAGATGTTGCATGCTCGATGTCCTGTGATGCTTTGCTGGAGCGGGCAGTCGTGTTGCCTGCCTTCCCTGCCTTTACCGCCGCCGCTGCGTGAGCGGCTTCCGTGCCGGCGATGCGGCCAAACGTGGTGCCGATCGACATGCCGACCCCGGCCGTATAGCCCTTGCCGAGCACGTTGCCGGCCATCATTTCCCCGGCGACAAACAGGTTCTGGCTCGGCTGGCCGTCAAAGTGCACGGCGGCGCGGTCGTTGACCTTGAGGCCCAGATACGTGAACGTGATGCCGGGACGAAGCGCGTAGCCGTAGAACGGCGCGGTGTCGAGCGGGCGTGCCCAGTGCGTCTTGGCCGGCGTGACGCCTTCGGTATGGCAGTCGTCGAGCACCGTGTGGTCGAACTTGCCGACGCGGCAGGCGGCGTTGTATTCGTTGATGGTGCGCATGAACGTGGCCTCGTCGAGGCCAAGCTTGCGCGCGAGTTCGGGCAGCGTGTTGGCGGTGACGCCCGGGAACACCGGTGGCATAAAGCGGCCAACCGCCTTGGCGTCGATGATCGAGTAGCCGATCTGGTTCGGCTGCTGTGCCACCAGACGCCCCCAGATCGCGTAGCGCTTGGGCCAGAAGTCCTCGCCCTCGTCGTAGAAGCGCTCCGCCTTGTTGTTGAGCACCACGCCCAGCGACACGCAGTCGATGCGCGTACAGATGCCGCCGTCATACAACGGCGCGCGCGCGTCGATCGCCACGCAGTGGGACTGCGATGGATCGCCGATCGCATCGGCGCCGGCCTCGATCATGTACTTGAGCAGCACGCCCATATTGAAACGCGTGCCGCGGATCAGGAAGTTGTCGGCCGGCCATTCGCCGCGCTCGTTCTGGCCCCAGGCCTCGCGCAGCCATTCGCGGTTCGATTCGAAGCCGCCTGCGGCCAGCACGCAGGCGCGTGCCTCGATGCGCTCGCCCCCGATGCGCGCGGCCACGAAGCGGTCGCCATCGAGCTCGATCGCATCGACCGGCGCGTTGTAGCGAATCTGCACGCCGAGGTCTTCGGCGCTGCGATAGTACGCATTGACCAGCGCCTTGCCGCCACCCATGAAGAACGCATTGGTGCGCGCCACATGCAGCGCGCCCGACAGCGGCGGCTGGAAGTGCACGCCGTGCTTGCGCATCCAGTCGCGACAGTTCGACGACGCGCGGATCACGAGCCGTGCCAGATGTTCGTTGGTAATGCCGCCGGTGACCTTGAGCAGGTCCTGCCAGAATTCCTCTTCCGGATAGGCGTCGATCAGCACGTCCTGCGGCGCGTCATGCATGCAGCGCAGATTGCGCGTGTGCTGCGAATTGCCGCCGCGCCATTCGCGCGGTGCGGACTCCAGCAGCATCACGCTGGCACCAGCCTCGCGGGCCATCAGGGCCGCGCACAATGCGGCGTTACCGCCGCCAATGACAAGAACGTCGATCATGGCCGGACGTCCTTCATGGCTTGAGTGGGGATTGGGAACACAGTTCTAATCTTATGGAAGCGTGCCGGAACTGTACCGGTCACGCTTCCCCGTGCTAATCCCCTGCCCGGCATGGGGGCATCACGATTTGTGATACCCAGGCGGCCCTAAGCTTGTGGCTGCGATCGACCTCAAGAAAACGCTATGCGTCCAGCAGGCGGGCGCCGTGCCAGCCGCCGGAGCGGACCAGGCTGCGGGCGGTGTCGGCCAGCACCACGCGCAGGGCGAGCGCGGCCGGGGAGAGTTCGTCGTCGGAGAGGCTGCAGAGCAGGTTCTGGCGACCGACGTTGGGGTCGTCGATCTGCGCGAGGTGGAAGCGTTGTTCCGCGTCGGGGTAGCGACCGACCGCGGCCCATGGTTGCAGCGTGGCGCCGAAGCCCATGTCCACCGCATCCATCAGCATCGCAAGCGAGTCCACTTCCTGCACCACGCTCGGCACCACCTGCGCGCGCGCGAACGCGCCATCGAGCGTGCTGCGCAGGCCGTGCAGACCGGTAGGCATGATCAGCGGGATCTCGGCGAGGTCGACGATCGAAAGGCGTGTCGGCGGGTCAGCGCGGCCCTGTGGCAACGCCGCGCGCGAGCGGATCAGGAACAAGGTTTCCTCGAGCAGCGGCATCACGGTCCAGCGTCGCGCGGCGTTGGTGTCGAACAGCACCGCGAGGTCGAGCTGGCGCGCGTTGAGCATCGCGGTCAGATGGCCGGAGAGACTTTCCACCATGTGCAGGCGCACATCGGGATAGCGCTCGCGCATCGCGCGCATCAGCGGTACGCCGATCACCGATGCGGTGGTGGGCGCAAGCCCCACGCTGACGGTACCGGACAGTCGCGCCTGGTGCGCGGCACGCTTGGCCTGTTCCGCATGCCTGAGCGTGAGCTGCGCTTCGTGAAAAAACGCGAGCCCCGCCTCGGTCGGCGTCACGCCATGTGGCGCACGGCGCAGCAGGCGTGTGGACAATTCACTCTCGAGCCGGCTGATCTGCTGGCTGATGGCCGATTGCACCATGTCGAGCTCGAGCGCTGCCCGGCTCATGCTGCCGAGTTCGACGACGCGTACGAAGTATTGAAGCTGGCGCAGTTCCATGTCTCTCCCCTGTGCGCCACCTTATACCAGATCAGGCAGGGGGCACCGGGGGAGAGGCCACCTCAGGCTTCGTCAGCGCCGCTGTACCAATCCACCGTGTGGTCCGAATAAACCAGGCCCTTCGCGGCCAGCGCCGGGCGCATGTCGTACATATCCAGGCCCAGTACTCCGGAGGCCAGCATGTCGCGCTTCGATGCCTCCAGCGCCTCGCGTGCCGCCGCCTTCTTCGCGATATCTTCCGCCGCCGGCCGCGCCACCACCACCACACCGTCGTCGTCCGCCACGATCACATCGCCCGGCCGCACGTTCGCGCCCGCGCAAACCACTGGCACGTTGACCGCACCCACGGTCTCCTTGACCGCACCCTGCGCGGAGATCGCACGCGACCACACCGGGAAGCCCATCTGGTTCAGCACCGACACATCGCGCACCCCACCCTCGATGATCAGCCCGCGCGCGCCGCGCGCCTTCAGCGACGTCGCCAGCAGGTCACCAAAAAAGCCGTCCGTGCAGTCGCTGGTCAGCGCCACCACGAGCACGTCGCCCGGCTGAATCATCTCTACCGCGACGTGAATCATCCAGTTGTCGCCGGGATGCATCAGCGCGGTCACCGCGCTGCCCGCGATCGCCACACCCGATTGAATCGGTCGCATATACGGCTTCATCAAACCGGTACGACGCTGCGCCTCGTGCACGGTGGCCACGCCAGCCGCACCCAGCACTTCGATATGACGCGCCTCGGCACGCAGGATATTGCGATAGGCAATCGTCTTCATGCCAGCACCTCGCTAACCATCGGAAACACGCGGGCATAGCCTTCGCCATACTGGATCTTGCGATCGGAGTTGCGCGTGGCCTGCGCCCCACGCTGCAGTGCGACCCGCGTGTAGTACTCCCACAGATGCTCCTGCGCGGCCATTGTCGTGAACGCGCGCTGCTTCTTCTCCCATACCGACGAGATATCCAGCAGCACATCGGGCTTCCAGTTGCACTGCTCGGGCTGATGCGGCTCGAACAGAAACACTGGCGGCGCGCCGATCACCGGCACTTCGGGCTTGTAGCCATGTGCCTGCGCAATGACCCGCGCTTCCTGCGCTACATGCGTCGCCAGCGGGTGATCGAAGTTGTAGATGTCTTCGCGCGAATGGCTCAACACGAATTCCGGGCGCAACTCGCGATAGATATCCGCCAGCCGCAGCAGCGCTTCATCGGGAACCCGCATCGGATAGTCGCCGAGGTCGAAGCACTCGAGCGTGCCGCCGAGGATCGTGGCCGCGCGCTCCGCTTCCTCGCGACGTGCAGCCTTGACGCGATCCATCGTCATACCGGTCTGGCGCCACATCTTGGCGGACTCACCGCGCTCGCCAAACGACAGGCAAACAATGCGCACGTGATAACCACGCTCGGCATACAGCGCCACGGCGCCACCCGCGCGCCAGACAAAGTCTGCCGCGTGTGCGCTCACAACAAGGATGGAAGGCTTGGCTTGGATCTTGGACATGCTCGGAACGGATTGGGTACGGATAAGGGACGCGCGCCTGGCACCAGCCAACGCGCGCGCATGACGCTCGGCGGATAATCAGTCGGCCGTGATGTTGGCCTTGCGGATCACGCCAGCCCAGGTCGTCGTCTCGCTGCGGATGAACTGGCCGAACGCCTCGGGCGTACCGGACACGATCGTCACGCCCAGCTGCTCGAGCTGCTTGCGCACTTCGGCGTCGGCCAGCGCCGCATTGGCCGCGGCGTTCAGCTGCTTGACGATCGGTGCCGGCGTCTTGGCCGGCGCGATCAGGCCCCACCACACCGACGCGTTGAAGTTCGGCACGCCTTCCTCGCGCGAGGTCGGCACGTTCGGCAACTGGGCCGAGCGCTTGCCGCTGGCCACCGCGAGCGGACGCAGCGTGCCGGCCTTGATATGCGTGATCACTTCAAGCGGGTTGATCGGCATGAAGTTGATGCGCTCGCCGAGCAGATCGGTAATCGCGGGCGAACCGCCCTTGTACGGTACGTGCAGCACGTCGATGCCGGCCACTTCCTTGAACTGCTCGCCTGCCAGATGGCCCGAGCTACCGTTGCCGGCCGACGCGTACGCGAGCTTGCCCGGCTGTGCCTTGGCCTGCGCGATCAGTTCCTTGAGCGACTGGATCTTCGACTTGCCCGGCACCACGATCACCAGCGAGGCCTCGCCGATGCGCGCCACCGGCGCAAAGTCCGTGGCCGGGTTGAACGACAGCTTGCTGAACAGCGCGGCGTTGGTGGCCAGGCTGTTCGACGCCATCAGGATCGTGTAGCCATCCGCCGGGGCCTTCGCGGCCATATCGAGCCCGATATTGGTGCTTGCGCCGGGACGGTTGTCCACGATGATCGGCTGCTTGAGCGTCTCGCTCATCTTGTGGCCCACGGCACGGGCCACGATATCCACCGCGCCGCCCGCGGCGTAAGGCACGATCAGGCGAATCGGGTGATTGGGGTAAGCGTCCTGGGCCTGTGCGGCCACGCCGGTGAACGACAGCGCGGCGGCAAGGCCTGCCATCAGACCGGCCACGATGGTGCGGCGGGCTTGCGAAGGTGCGTGGGAACTGCTGCGTTGCATGATGGGATGCCTCATTGTTGTGCTTGTGCATGCATTCTCGGCACCGATCGTGATAGTGTCTAATATGTTTTCGACGTGCTGGTTATTGCGATTCGCTATAACCAACCAACCGCTCGGCCCTCACCGGCCTGCAAGCCGCCCCCATCATGGATTTCCGCCAACTGCGTTATTTCGTTGCCGTCGCCGAGGCGCTCAGCTTTAGTGAAGCCGCACGCAAGCTGCACGTCAGCCAGCCGCCACTTTCGATTCAAATCAAGGCGTTAGAGGACGAGTTGGGCAGTCCGCTGCTGGAACGCACGCGGCATAAAGTCTCGCTGACCGCCGCGGGCAGCCTGTTTCTGGAGAAGGCGCGCGCGGCCCTGGCCAACCTCGACGAGGCGCGCGATGTGGTGAAGCAGGTGGCCAGCGGCGAGACCGGCGAGATCCGCGTGGCGTTCACCGCGTCGGTGCCGATGCACGACGCGTTTCCGCGCGCGTTCCAGCGCTTTCGCGAAGCGCATCGCAACGCGATGCTGGAGCTCGTGCATATGTCCACGGGCCAGCAACTGCAGCAGATCGAACAAGGGGAGATCGACGTCGGCTTCCTGCGGCCCTCGCCACAGTTCCGGCCGCCGCCCACGATCGCCGTCAGAGAGGTGCTGGCCGACCGCCTTGTGGTGGTGGTGCCAACGTGGCACCCGCTCGCACGCGATACCGGGCATGCGGGGGGACCCGCGCAGGGAATCGCGGGGGGGATTGATATCGCCGACCTGTCGGGCGAGTCCTTCCTGCTGTTTCCCCGCGGGCTGGGCTGCGGTCTGTTCGACCATGTGACCACGCTCTGCAACCGCGCGGGCTTTGCGCCCCGCACGGTGCAGGAAGCCCGCGAAGCCACCACGATCATCGGCCTCGTGGCCAGCGGCGCGGGCGTGGCGGTACTGCCCGAGATCTATGCGCGCACCGGCATTCCGGGCGTGAC
Source organism: Cupriavidus pampae (assembly GCF_914271485.1). Classification (GTDB taxonomy): domain Bacteria; phylum Pseudomonadota; class Gammaproteobacteria; order Burkholderiales; family Burkholderiaceae; genus Cupriavidus; species Cupriavidus pampae. Next base: position 315,893 of record NZ_CAJZAG010000004.1, on the reverse strand, counting down.
GTACCTACCGCTGATCGGCCCCGACGCGGACAGCCGCGTATTGATGGCGCATCGCGCGGGGATGCTGTCGCCGATCATGGGCAGGTTTATGGGGTTCTTTTGACGCCGAGATGGCTGCTGCCTCAGCCCACCCTCACCACACAGTCCACGCCCACCACACCGTCCTCGCGCACGAACAGCGGATTCACTTCCGCTTCGGCGATTGTCACCTCCGTGACCGCCGAGAGGTTGGAGAACGCCACGATGGTTCGCGCCAGTGCATCCACATCGCCACGCGGCAGTCCGCGGAAGCCGCGGATCAACTGGGTCGAGCGGACCTCGCCGATCATCTCGTGGGCTTCGGCCAGCGTGACCGGCGCGGGACGCAGGCTCACGTCGCGATGCAGCTCCGCGGTCACGCCGCCGGCACTCAACATCACGATCGGGCCAACCAGCGGATCGTTGCGGTAGCCGAGCATCAACTCCAGCAGCCGGCTCTCCATGCGCTGCACGAGAATGCCGTCGATGCGCGCCTCGGGCACCGCGCCGCGTACGTTGGCGAACAGCTGGTCCGCCGCGCTCTCGAGCTCGGCGTTGTCGCGCACGCCGACCTTCACGCCGCCGACCTCGGTCTTGTGCAGAATGTCGCGCGAGCAGATCTTGGCCACCACCGGATACGGCACCGCATGCGCGAGCGAGGTCTCGCTGACGAGCGCCATCGGTGCGATCGGCACGCCTGCCGCCGCAAACACCTTCGCGGCCTCGAACTCGGACAAATCACCGGTGGTCGGCAACCCCCGCGGCCACACGATCGGTGCGGGCGTGGCCGTCACGGCATCGCGTGACCGCGCCGCGCGGAACAGACATGCCAGCGCATCGGCGCAGCTCTCGGGTGTGCGGAACGCCGGCACGCCCGCGGCCTGCAGCAGATCGAGCGACTGCGTGGCCTCCGGCGCGAGAAACGCCAGCAACGGCTTGCCAGTGCGATGCGACACCGCCGACGCCTCTACGATCGGACGCACCGCCAATTGTGGATGGAACTGCGCGGACGAACCCGCCACGCACAGCACCGCATCGCACCAGTCGCTCTCGAGGATCTGCTCGACCAGATCCTGGTATTGCGCGCTGGTCGCCGCCAGCGTGAGGTCGATGATCGGGGTCTGGCGAATCTTGACGTCGCGCGCGGCCATCTGCGCGATAAACGCATCGGGCGGCGCCACGGCATCCACATTGGCCAGACCGAGCCGATCGACCACGGTCGCGGCACCGCCGCCAGTGGTCGTGACCACCGCAATGCGCGGATGGCGGTCGAGCACGGGCACCGTCTTTGCATAACGGCGCGCCAGTGGCGCCAGTTCGAACAGCGCCTCCAGAAACTCCACGCGCATCGCGCCATGCTTGCGCAGGAATGCATCAACGGCGGCGTCGTTGCCCGCCAGCGCACCCGTATGCGATTGCGCCAATGCTTCGCCCTGCGCCGAACGGCCCAGCTTGTAGACCAGCACCGGCTTGCCCGCGGCCCGCGCACGACGCAGCGCGGGACCCAGCACGGCAGCATCGCGAATGGTTTCGAGAAACAGCAGGATGACTTCCGTGGCCGCGTCGTCCACCAGCACATCGACGAGCTCGCCCACGCCGATATCGCTCTCATTGCCCACCGACACCAGCTTGGCAAAACCGAGCCCACGCGCGGCGCCGCGCGACAGCAACGCGCCGAGCATCGAGCCGCTCTGCGACACCACGCTGATGCCCCCGGCGCGCAGGGAATCCATCTCGAGCACAGCATTGACCGAAAGAATCGCGCCGCTGTGCACATCGACCACGCCGATGCTGTTCGGCCCGAGCAGGCGCACGCCAAGCTCGCGCGCGCGTGCCGCCAATGCGGCCTGCGCGGCCACGCCGTCGCCACCGAGCTCGGCAAAACCATCCGAGAACACCGTCACCACGCTTGCCCCGCGCTCGGCGCACTGCTCGAGCACTTCAGGCACCTGGCGTCCGGGCACCATCACGAACGCGTGGTCGATGGTCTCGGGAAGGTCAGCAACGCGCGGATAGGCCTGTAGGCCCATGACCTCCGCGCGACCTGCATTGATCGGATAAATCGTGCCCTGATAGCCATGCTTGCGCATAAAGCGCAGCGGGCGCGCGGTGTTCTTGCTCTCATCGGCGGAGGCACCGACCAGCGCAATGCGCTGGGGCGTGAACAGGGCTTGGGCTAGCGCGGCGCCGGTGGCGTAAGGAGTCGTCTTGGTCATGAAGAAATGGTGTTCGGAGTGCGGGCGTGAGTTGCCCTCAACCCCGCCCCTCTCCCGAAGGAAGATGGGTGCAGGGTGGAGGGGAGCAGGCGTGAGGGAGAGCGCTCAGCCGGCTTTCAGGGCGGACAGCCCGAGCGCGCGCACGGGACGGTCGTCGAGCTGCCACAACGCATCGAGCAGCCGTGCGGCCGGACCGGCGCCAAGCACCGGCGCGCTCAACTCCATGAACTTGTCAGCCAGCGTCGCGTCGTCGAGCGGCGCTTCGGGATCGCCCTTGCGATACGGTGCGAAGTACGTGTGACACGCGCCGTCGACCATCTCGATCTCCACGCGCGCGGCGCGCTGACGCGGAAACGCGGCGGTCAGCTCCGCATCGGCCGTCAGCGAGACCTTCGTCATCAACTGACGAATCTGCGCGTCGACCATGCGCTCGGGCTGGAACGCATCGAGCCGCACTGCACCACGCAGGATGCCGTGCGCCACCACGTAAGGCAGGCTGAAGCGCGCCTCGAACGCGGTGGTAGGGTTGAAATTGCCGGTAACGTCGAGGGCCACCTGATACGTGGCCACGCGCACCGCCGCGATGCGGGCGGGATCGAGCGCGTGGTCGCGCACCAATTGCTGGGCCGCATCGATCGCGGCAAACGTATGCCCGCAGCAACCGTGATTCTTCTGCGTGATGCGCGTCACGTTGTAGTCGGTGCCAAGCCCTTGCGTCACGCCATCCCAGTCCGGCTTGCCACACAGCGCGGCGCCGAAGCCGGCATCGCCCTCGAGGATGTTGTACACACCGTTGACGCCATGCGCGGCGGCCTGCGCGGCCTGCACGCCCACTTGCGCGGCATGGCCGGCATGCAGCGCCTTGGTCATGGCATCGGAGCGGAACGCCTGTTGCAGCCCCGAGGCGAACGTTGCCGCCGTGGCCATCGCGTCGGCTGCCACGCGCGCATTGCCGGGCGCCACCAGCAATGCGCCGGCCGCGGCCGCGCCGAAGCAGCCGACCGTGCCGGTGGTGTGGAAGAAGCGATAGTGCGCGGGTTGAATCGCGGCGCCGATGCGCGTCGACACTTCATAGCCCGCGATCACCGCGCGCAGAAAGTCGGTGCCGGTCGCATCCACCTGTTCGGCCAACGCCAGAGCCGCCGCGATGGTCGGGCAGCCCGGGTGATACACCGCGTCGCGGAAGATGTCGTCGAACTCGGCCGCATGCGAGGTGCTGCCGTTGATCCATGCCGCCAGCGCGGGAAACGCATGCGTGCCGTGACCGATGATGGTCGAGCGGCCCACGCCGAGTTCTTCGCGATGCGCGGCCACCAATTGCTGACCCGGCGCGATCTGCACGCCGGCCAACAGCGCGGCGAACCAGTCGACGACCGCGCGGCGCGCATGATGCAGTGCGGCATCCGGCAATCGCGACGACGCTTCGCGTCCAACATAAGCGGCAAAATCTTCGATGATCATGGGTGGTGCTCCTCGTGGTGCGGGCGTCTGCGGCGCCCGTCGGCTAGCTGGAATGCTTCCCATGTTAGGCACGCCGCACGGGCCAGCTTTGACTTTTGGAGAAAGCTCGCGAGATTCCGCGGGATTCCATCAGTTCGGCCACAAGGTGCATACTGCGCACGCTGCCACCGTTACTGTCGCTCTCCCCCATGGACATTCCCTCGCTCCTGATCCTGATTGCCGCCGTCGAGGAGAAAAGCCTCTCGCGCGCGGCCGAACGCGAGAACCTCGTGACGTCCGCAGCCAGCAAGCGCATTGCCGAGCTCGAACGCCGCGCCGGCACCGCCCTGCTGCGCCGCCACGGCCGCGGCGTGGAACCCACGCCCGCCGGCGCGATGCTCTACCAACGCGCCAAGGCCATCGTGCGCAGCGTACAGCTGGCCCAGGACGCGCTCACGAGCTTTTCCACCGACGGCACGGCCAAGATTCGGTTGGCGTCGAACCGCTCTACCGTGCTGCAATTCCTGCCCACCGATATCAGCGGCTTTCTCAAGCGGGTACCTGAGGCGCGCATCGACCTGATGGAAGCGTTCAGCTTCGATATCCCACGCATGGTGTCCAACGGAGACGCCGATATCGGCATCTATCATGCGCGCAGCCCGAGCCCCGGTGTGTATTCGCTGCCCTATCGCAAGGATCGCGTGGGCCTGGTGGTGCCGCGCGGCCATCCGCTCGAGGCCAAAGGCTCGCTGCGGCTGGAAGAGGCGCTCGACTACGATTTTCTCGGCTATTTCCCGCGCCATACGTTCGATCAGTTCCTGACGCTGGTGTCGGGCACGATCTCGCGCCCGCTCACGATCAAGACACAGGTCTCGAACTTCGAGGCGCGTTGCCGCATGGTGCGCGAAGGCCTTGGTATCGCGGTGGTGCCCGAGGGGATCGCCAAGAACTATCTGCAGATGATGGGGCTGTCGCTGCTGACGCTCAACGACGAATGGGCCGTGCGCGAGTTCCACGTATGCGTGCGCGATCGCGACAGCCTGCCCGGGGCCACCGCGCAATTGCTCGAGTACCTCGCGCACTGCGCCGCGATGGAGCAGCATTTCCAGCGTCCGCGCTGAGGGCATGCACAGCGAGAGACCGCGGGATTACCCGCATCAGTTTGCCGCCTTGTTGGATACATTGCACGCGACGACACCATGAACGCAGCGTTTCTCTTTTTTCATAGCTGAGGCCGCATGTCTCCTTATGATGTTCATTAGAAAATTTCGAACATCGGAGACAACCTCATGCATACGATCATACGGCGCGTCGCCGTTGGCACGCTGCTTTGCTGCGCCGCAACGGCGGCCCTCGCACAAGGCAGCTTCCCCACCAAACCCATTCGCATGGTCGTCGCGTTCACCGCGGGCGGCACCACCGACATCCTCGCGCGCGAGGTCGCCGCCGAAATGTCGCTGACGCTCGGCCAGAGCGTGGTGGTCGAGAATCGCCCCGGCGCGGGCGGCAACATCGGCACGGAAATCGTCAGCCGCACCGAGCCGGATGGCTACACGCTGCTGGCCACGTCGGTCGGTCCGATCGCCATCAATCCCTCGCTGTATAGCAAGCTCAAGGTCAATCCGCTGACCGAACTCACGCCGGTGGCGCCGATGGCCGATGTGCCCAACGTGCTGGTGGTACCGACTTCGCTGCCGGTCAAATCGGTGAAGGAACTGGTCGCCTACGCGAAGGCGCATCCGAACACGCTGAACTTCAGCTCCACTGGCGTCGGCACGGCCGCGCATTTGTCCGGCGTGCTGTTCAACGAGCGCGCCGGCGTGCAGACCACGCACGTGCCGTACAAGGGCGCGGATGCGCTCAACGATCTGCTGGCCGGACGCGTGCAGTTCATGTTCGCGACACTGCCGTCGGTGATCTCCCACATCCGCGGCGGTACCCTGCGCGTGCTGGCCGTGGCCTCGAAGCAGCGCACTGGCACGCTGCCCGATGTACCGACCATGGCCGAGGCCGGCGTGTCCGGCGTGGAGACCGGCGCATGGTTTGGCCTGTTCGCGGCCAAGGGTGTGCCGAAGGACGTGCTGGCCAAGCTCAACGGCGCCGTCGTCACCGCGCTCGGCAAGGCCGAGGTCAAGAGCAAGCTCGCGCAGCAGGGTGCCGATGCCATGCGGCTCTCGCCCGATGCCTTCAGCAAGTTCGTGCTCAGCGAGAATCAACGGTGGAAGCCCGTGGTCGTGAGTTCCGGCGCGCGTATCGACTGAACGCCGCTGTCCCCTCCTGTCGCGCAACGCCCCGCCCCTCCGGCGGGGCGTTGTGCTTTTCGCATCCATGCTCGCGCCCATGCGGCATGCGCGGGGCCGCGTATCATTACGCTTTCGACCCGCACAACCTGGCGCGGCCGCTTCCCGAGCGCCCGCTGCCGCTGCTATCCGAGGACGTAACGCCGATGTCGGCTCCGCTCGCCCTGCTGGTCATCACCGCGGCGCTTGGCGCCATGATGCTGGCCATCGTCTGGTCGCTGCGTCGCTGCGGCCTGCCTGGCGTGCGCGACTGGTGTCAGGCCAACCTCATCGCCACCGTGGCACTGGTGCTGTTCGCACTGCGCGGGATGGTTCCGGACGTGCTGACGGTCGTCGTGGCCAATGCCGCGCTGGCCTGGGCACTCTGCATGTTCTACGCGGGCACCGAGCGGTTCTGCGGGACCACGCCGCCATGGCGCTGGTTGATCGTTGGTACCGTCGGCGTGGCGGTGGGCATCGCCGCACTGCGCTACGTCGTCGATGATTTCTCCGCGCGCGTGGCACTGGTCTCCGTGTTCCATGCGCTGCTCTGCGCGGGCATCAGTCTTACTTTGATCCGGCATCGTCCGCGCGACCGCGCCGCCAGCCATTTCCTGACCACCGCCACGTTCGCGCTGGGCTTTGCACTCGCGCATGCCACGCGCGGTGTGCTGGCGGCCATGTCGATGCTCGGTGACAGTCTTTCCGCGCCAGGTCTCAACGTGGTGTTTCTCACGCTCGGCGCACTGGTGATGCCCGCGCTGACGATGGGCGCGGTGCTGATGATCCATGACAGCCTGGTACGCCGGCTCGAGGCCATTGCCAATACCGACGCGCTCACCGGTGTGGCCTCGCGCAAGGCGTATGAAGACGAGGCCGCGCGCGAACTCGCGCGCGCGGTGCGCGGTGGTCCCTCGCCCGCGCTCGTCATCATCGATATCGATCGCTTCAAGAGCGTCAACGATACGTGGGGCCATGCGGCCGGCGATGCGGTGCTGCGAGAGTTTGCGCGCGTCGCGGCCGAGGAGATTCGCGCGACCGATCGGCTGGCGCGACTCGGCGGTGAAGAGTTCGTGATCCTGCTGCCCGCTACCGGCGAAGCCGAGGCGCGCCATGTGGCCGAGCGCATCCGCGCGCGCGCCGCGGCCAATCCGGTCGAGACCTTGCTCGGCAGCACCGTGCATTACACGGTGAGCGGAGGCGTGGCGACGTGGCGGGCCGGTGAAACGCTGGCGCAACTGTCCGCGCGCGCCGATGCCGCGCTCTATCGCGCCAAGCTCGACGGCCGCAATCGGACCGTCGGGCAGAGCGAACTTGCCGGCGGCGCGATGGGTGCGTCCGCCGCGGCCCGCACCACCGCGCCCAATACCACCACGGTCTGACGACGCGCCGACCGCTACCCGGTTTAAAGCTCGCGTTACGTCCAAACGTTACGACCGACGTTACGAGGTAACGATGTCGTAACGGCGCAAGGCGCGCTCGCGCGTGCTCGCACGCCCGCTTCAAGCGCCGACGATCTCCCTGCAAGCCAGCCGCGACGCGGCCCGCGCGTCCATCGCGGGCCATCGCGCGACCTCGCTTCCGGCCTGCCCGCGCACGGGCATGGCCGTTGCGGTTGTGAGGTGCTGCACTCGCAGAACATCACAAAGGAGAGGTCATCGTGCGCAATTCAAACTACTTGCTCGGGCTCGCGTTGGGAAGCCTGTTGCTGATGGGCGGCTGTTCCCATCATCACACCGGGCCGATCGGCCCGGCAGGTGCAACGGGTCCCACCGGGGAGACCGGTACCGCTGGCGCAACCGGCGCTACGGGTTCGACGGGGGCCACCGGCTCCACTGGGGCCACGGGCTCCGCAGGGGCCACCGGGGCCACGGGAGCGACCGGCGCCACCGGTGCGACAGGTTCCACGGGCGCAACCGGCGCTACCGGCGCGCAAGGTCCGGCGGGGCAGACCGGCGCGACCGGTCCCACTGGCCCTGCGGGTCCTGATGGCGCCACTGGCCCGCAAGGCCCTCAGGGTCCGCAAGGACCGACCGGCTCGACCGGATCCCAAGGTCCGCAAGGGCCGACCGGCCCTGCTGGCGCCGCGGGTCCGACCGTGCTGGAGCAGGTCGGCGGTGCGGTCAGCAGCGTCGGCAATACCGTGAGCGGTCTCGGCACCGGTCCGCTGGCCGCGGTCACCGCGCCGGTTGGCTCCGTCGTCAATCAGGCTGGCAACCTCGTCGGCAACCTCACACCGCAGCTTGCGGCCGATCCGGTCAATCAGATCCTGACCACGGCAAACCGGGCCATCGTGCCGTTGACCGCCGCGCTCGGCAACGCCACGCAAACGATTGGCGGCGCGACTGGACTTGGCGCCACGCTCAACAACCTGCTCGTCACGGTCGGCGGCGCGGTCAACAACGTGGGCGGTACGCTCAAGCAGACGCAGGCACCGGTGATCACGGAAGTCGGCGGCATCGTGCAGACCACGGGCACCGCGGTGGCCGCGCTCGGCGGCGCGTTGACTCCCGCCGGCGGCACGCCGGGTACCAACCCGCTGGCGCCCATCACGAATCTCGTGGGTGGTCTGACGGGTGGCCTCGGTGGCGGCACGGGCGGCACCAATCCGCTGGCACCGGTGACGAATCTGGTGAGCGGACTGACGGGTGCGCTGCCCGGTGGCGGCAGCGGTGGCACCAGCCCGCTGGCGCCGGTGACGAATCTTGTGAGCGGACTGACCGGTGGTCTCACCGGCGGCGGCACCGGTGGTACAAACCCGCTGGCACCCGTGACCAACCTCGTGGGTGGCTTGACTGGCGGCCTGACCGGCCAGCGCTAGCGTAGTAAACCTTGCGCCCCTCTCCCGAAGGGAGAGGGGCAACTCAAACCGCGACGCTTACGGCGTCGTCGGCTTGATCAAGCCATCGGCGCGGAACATCGCCTTGATGCCACGCACAGCCTGCCGAATGCGCGATTCGTTCTCGATCAGCGCAAAGCGCACGTGCTCATCGCCATAGTCGCCAAACCCAATCCCCGGCGATACCGACACCTTGGCCTTCGCGAGCAGCTGCTTGGCAAATTCAAGCGAACCCATCGCGCGATACGCCTCTGGAATCCGCGCCCAGATATACATCGACGCTTTCGGAATCTCCACGGGCCAGCCCGCCTCGATCAGCCCACGCGCCAGCACGTCGCGCCGCGACTGGTACTGCGCGGCAATCTCCTTCACGCATTGCTGATCGCCCTCGAGCGCGCTGATCGCGGCCACCTGCAACGGCGTGAACGTGCCGTAGTCGTGATAGCTCTTGATGCGCGTCAACGCGGCCACAAGGTCCGGATTGCCGACCATGAAACCAATGCGCCAGCCCGCCATGTTGTAGCTCTTGGACAGCGTGAAAAACTCCACCGCGATTTCCTTCGCCCTCGGCACCTGCATGATCGACGGCGCCTTCCAGCCATCGAACACGATGTCCGCATACGCCAGGTCATGCACGACAAAGATGTCATGCTTGAGCGCCAGCGCAATCACGCGCTCGAAGAAGTCCAGCTCCACGCAGGCCGCCGTCGGATTTGACGGAAAGCCCAGCACAATCATCTTCGGCTTGGGATAACTGCCGCGAATCGCCCGCTCGAGCTCGGCGAAGAAATCGATGTCCGTGGTCAGCGGCACCGAACGGATATCGGCCCCGGCGATCACCGCCCCGTAGATATGAATCGGATAGCTCGGGTCCGGCACCAGCACGGTATCGCCGCGATCGAGCGTGGCCAGCATCAGATGCGCGAGCCCTTCCTTGGAACCGATAGTCGCGATGGCCTCGGTGTCGGGATCGATCTCCACGCCATAGCGGTCGTGATACCAGTGAGAAATCGCGCGACGCAGGCGCGGAATCCCCTTCGACGCCGAATAGCCATGCGTGTCGGGCCGCTGCGCCGCGTCCACGAGCTTGGCCACGATATGCGGCGGTGTCGCGCCATCGGGATTGCCCATGCTCATGTCGATGATGTCCTCGCCACGGCGGCGGGCGGCCATCTTGAGCTCGGCGGTGATATTGAAGACGTACGGGGGGAGACGATCGATGCGCGCAAAGCGGCGCTTGCCAGAGGAAGTGGCAGTCATGAAGGTGGTGTCCTAAACGTAAGCGCCCGGATCCGTCCGAGCGACGTCGGTGGCCGTTGTCTCAGCCACCGTGGAGCGATATTACGCAGCCATCAGAATTTCCACAACTCCCACTTTCACCAGAACACGCCCGACGGCCGATATGGCCGATCGGCCGGCAACAACTTCACGATGCAATTGAGCGCGTCGGCGTTGACCTTGTCGCCGCCCATCGCGGCCTCGATCGAGGAACGGTACTCCGGCACGCTGATGCGCTGGTAATACAGTCGCGAGGTCTGGTCCAGCCAGTACACATACTCGCTATCGCTGTCGTCGCTGCCCGAGCGCAGCCATTCGCCGAGAACATGCGTGCCGAGCGTCGCGTCGGCGCAGCTGTTCTGGATCTTGTCCACATATTGGTTAAAGCCCTTGGCCTCGAAGTTGCGCACCGAGTCCGGCGCGCATGCGGCCAGACCCATCACGGTGGTGACAATCAAAGCGGCAACCAAGGCAAGCGGCAAGCGGGTGGCACGGGGAAAGCGCTGCAGCGGCATGGCATCTCCAGTCGAAGGGCGTGCTGCCAGTGTAGCCGCACGCCATCGCCATTGCGCTGCAAACGTACCCGAATCAATCGTCGATGGTTTCGTGCACGGCCGCGTTGCCGCGCTTCCAGTACGCCGATGCGCGGATACGCGACTTGTCGATGCCGCGCTCCTCCACCAGGTACTTGCGCACGTCGCGCATCGCCGCGCCCTCGCCGGCCGCCCACACGTATCCATCGCCCTCGGGCAGGCTGACCCAGCGCAGCGTGGACAGCAGCATGCTGCCTTCGGGACGTTCCTCGCGATAGACCCAGTGCACCTCGATGTCCGGACCGTTCACGAGCGGGATGCGCGAGCCCGCATCGCTGACCTCGAGCACGACCACCGCGCGTGCGCCGGCACCGAGTTCTTCGAGCCGGCGCCCGATGGCCGGCAGCGCGGTGTCATCGCCGATCAGCAGATGCCAGTCGTATTCGCGCGGAATCACGAACGAGCCACGCGGGCCGCCCACTCCGAGATACTTGCCCGGCTGCGCCTGCGCGGCCCACGTGGATGCGGGCCCATCGCCGTGCAGCACGAACTCGATATCGAGTTCCTGCGCCACCGGATCGAAGCGGCGCGGCGTGTAGTCACGCGCCTGCGGCCGCGTGGCACCTTCAGGGAAGGTAATGCCTTCCGGTCCGACCTGCGGCAGCACTGGCTGCTCCTGCCCCGGCGCGGGGAAGAACACCTTGATATGGTCGTCGAACGATGCCGACACAAAGTCCGCCAGGTCCGGGCCACCCAGCGTCACGCGCAGCAGCTGCGACGACATCTTGCGCACACGCAGCACCTGCAACAGGCGCATGCGCAGCGTATGGCGAACACGTTGAACCGTCAGATCTCGCATTGCATTCATGTAGGAATCTCTTTCAATGATGGGCTGGACCACGGCGCCTCAGCCCTTGTTCGCGATCTCGCGCGCGGCACGATCCAGGATCGCGATGATGCGGCGCTGCTCGTCGGGGCTGGCATCGGTTGCCAGCGCGAGCGCCTGCTTGATGCGCATGCGCGCTTCGACGAACTCGGGGAGCCAGCCGCCCTGCTCCGGGTCCTGTTGCGGCATGCCGCTCATCGCCCGACGCATCCAGTCCATCTTCCTGGCGACGTGGCGCAGCTTGCCGACCATCAGCGCCACGCGCTCGCGGTGCGTTTCCAGATAGGCAACGCCGGTATCGGTAATCCGATACAGCTTCTTGTTGCCGTCGGCATCGACGCTGGCGTAGCCCAGGTCTTCCAGGAACGTCAGCGCGGGATAGACCACGCCGGGGCTCGGCTTGTAGAACCCATTGGTGCGCGTCTCAAGCGCCTTGATCAACTCGTAACCATGCGACGGCTTTTCTTCGAGCAGCGACAGCAGCAGCAACTGCAGGTCTTCCGCACTGAACTTGCGCCCACGCCGCCAGCCATCATCGCCAAAGCCCTCACCACCGTCGGCGCCATCCCAATCGCTGCGGCCCCCGCCGCCGCTCCAGAAACCGCCATGGCGATGCATCATGTGCGCGCGCAGTTTGTGAAGGTGAGCATGTAAATGGTGACGCATTCGCCACTCCATATATCGTAAAACATATCTTACGATATACGCAGTGACGAAAAAGGTCAAGGCGACCGCGTCGGGAAGAGGATAGGAAAGGGGGAATCCCTCTCCGGACGGAGAGGGATAAAGACGTCTTAAGCGGCCAGCTTGAACGTCATCACCGCGGACGACAGTTGGTTGGCCTGGGCTTCGAGCGAGTCCGCGGCTGCGGCGGCCTGTTCCACCAGCGCGGCGTTCTGCTGGTTGACCTGTTCCATCTGCGACACCGCCGAGCTGACCTGCGCGATGCCCGACGACTGTTCGCCCGAGGCGGCCGAGATCTCGTTGACGAGGTCGGCCAGGCGGCGGACTTCGGACACGATCTCGCCGATCGTATTGCCGGCCTGCTCCACCTGCACGCTACCCGCATCGACCTTGCCGACCGACGAATCGATCAGCGCCTTGATCTCCTTGGCAGCACCGGCGCTACGCTGCGCCAGCGCGCGCACTTCGCCAGCCACCACCGCAAAGCCACGGCCCTGCTCGCCCGCGCGGGCCGCTTCGACGGCCGCGTTCAGCGCGAGGATATTGGTCTGGAACGCGATGCCGTCGATCACGCCGATGATATCGACGATCTTCTGCGAACTCGTATTGATCTCGCTCATGGTCTGCACCACGCCGCGCACCACGTCACCACCACGCGTGGCCAGTTGTGCCGCGCTGCTGGCCAGCTCGCTCGCGCGCGAGGCGCTGTCGGCATTGTTGCTCACGGTCGAGGTCAACTCCTCCATGCTCGCCGCGGTCTGCTCGAGCGCCGACGATTGCTGCTCGGTCCGCGACGACAGATCCGTATTGCCCGCCGCAATCTCGCGCGCGCCGATCGTCACCGCATCGGAACTCGCGCGCACCTTCAGCACGGTTTCGGTCAGGCCATGCTGCATGCGTGCGAGCGCGTCGAGCACCTGCCCGATCTCGTTGCTGCCTGCCTTCGGCACGTTCATCGTCAGGTCGCCCTCCGCCACGCGCATCAACAGGTCGGAGGCCTTGGTCAGCGGCGCCACCACGAGGCTGCGCAGCGCAAGGTGGACCGCCACGATCAGCGCGCCCGACAGCGTCAGGCCGATGATCACGAGCACGATCACGCGTTGATAGCGTTTCTGGCCCGTGGCCAGTTCCTCGTCATTGAGGCGCAGGGCCAGTTGCTGAAACCGCTCGACACCGGTCGAATGCTTGGTGCCGAAGCCGATGATGTCCTTGGCATTGATCGCGGTGTAAGCCGCGGTGTCATCCTTGCGCAATGCCTCCACCGCGCGCTGGCCGGCGTCGATATGCCCGCGCGCCACCGCGATGATCTCCTCGCGCGTGCTGGCGTCCTGCCCAGCGAACGGCGCCGCCTTCTCGAACGCGTCCAGTTCTTCCTTCGACTTGGCGATGAACTTCTCCGCGCTGCCGATGGCTTCGGTGCTCACGGTGCCGGTCTCCTTGCTGGCCGTGTACGCCCGCGTCAGCGCCGAACGTGCGCGCATCATGTCCTTGTAGGCGTCATTGAGCAGCAGCGCACGCGATGCCACCAGGTGTGCCCGTTCCAGAGAGGTGCGCGACTCGCGCAGTTCGAGCACGCCAAGGGCGGCTCCGAGAATCAGCATAAGGCCGAATATCGCCAGCGTTGCCAGCAGGCCGTGGCGGATGCTTACGTTTTGCATGGAAGTGTCAGAATCGATCGATCAGTCGGTACCGGCTTAACGACCGATCACCTCGAACCTTGAGGGACCATGCGCCATCATTTGCGTTACATCAAACTTCTGCGAATTGGCACTTGACGGCGTTAGCTACATATAGGCAATCAGCCGACCCGCGCAGATCACCAGTATCCACGTCGACAGCGAGATCCACGCACATGCACGCGCGCCCGCTGGGGGCCTGCCGCCCGCCTCCCAATCGCTGCCGGGGCGCAGCAGTTGACGATAGGGTCCGACGTGGAACCATGCCGCGTTGGCGAGTCCGAGCAGCACGAGCGCGGTCTTGGCAAGGAAGGCCCGATTGCCGATCAGTTCATCGGCATGCGCCATGAATAGCAGTACGCCGCTCGCCGCGATCAACAGAAAGCCGATGATCGAGAGCGGCAGCGCATGTCGCAGCAATATCGTGACCGGCAGTTGCCTGCCGAAGCCGGCCAGACGCATATCGACGACAACGATCGAACCGAACAGCAGCGCCATGCCAGCCAGATGGAAGATCTCGACGATGGGATAGGCCCATGCCGAGGCACGCAGCGCTGCCGACAGCGGCAACGCCGATAGCTGGGCCGCCCAGTCCGCTACCTCGGCAAAGACCGCCACCGTTAGCGCAACTCGACCGTCTTGCCGTCGAGCGTAATGCGCTCGACCCGCATTTCATCGGCCTTTTCCTTACTGGCGTAGCCCACCAACGTCACCTGCCGGCCAACGGCCACCTTCTCGGCGGTGGCGCCGCGCGACTCCATGCGCGAGATCGGCGCGAGCACCGCGAACCAGCGTTTGCCATCGGCTTCCACGCGGATGGTCGCGTGCGGGTTCTCGTAATGGCTCTCGACGACCTTGCCGGTGACGGTAATGGGCTTGGTGTCGTCATAGGTAGACCAGCCATGATGGGCCATGGCTGACAGGCTGACCGCCAGCATCAGCGCGGGAACCGAACGGACAATCAGACGACGGGCATGGTGCATGCAAACTCTCCTTGTCGAAACGAAAATGATTCGGTCAGGCATCGGGTGAGACATCGGGTGAAGCATCAAAGCCCGGCGATTCCGGTGACGGGCGAGGCCGCGGATCCGCCGTGGACATGCCACCGGGCTCACGCAACGCCCGTGCGCGCGACATCATCGTGCCGAGCGCGGGATTCATCGCCTTGAGCGCGGCACGTTCGGCCAGCAACGCATCGGCGAGGTTGACGCGCCCGGCCCGCAGCGCGGCCTCGATCAGCGTCAATGTGAACACGTCGCGCTGCGCATGGCTGCCACCGAAGCGATGACAAATCATGCGCGTTGGCATCAGTCGCGCGATCGACGCTTCATAGTCGCCGCGCTCGAAGGCAATCAACCCCTCCGCCATCGGCAGGCCTACTTCAGCCGTCATGGTGCCATTGGTACCGCCGCCCCCATGATTCGCCCTGCCCGCCGCCGCCGCACCCTGCATCGCCGCGCCCTGCATTGCCCCGTAAACCGCCGCCACATCGTCGATGCGGCCAGCGCCCAGGCACGCCATGATCGCATGCACATCGTTGAACGCATAGTAGCCCGCGGCCCCGCGCGACTGCCAATCGTCGGCCACATCGATCCAGCGATTGCCAACATCCACGCCGCGCAGATGCAGGCGCCACAGCAGCGCGGCCGCATCAACGAGGTCGAGCGCGATCGCTGGCGCGGGGCGCGCGACATGATCGTCATAGAGCGCAAGCACCGCGTCGTGCTGTTCGCGCTCGAGCAGCAGCAGCGCGAGATGCCACCAGTTGTGAACCGCCAGCATATTGTCTTCGGCCCAGTCTTCGCGGCGCGCGGTCAGCCAGTCGACGCCGGCATCGAGGCGCCCCTGCATCTCCATCACATGTGCCACCGCGTGAATCGCCCACGGATCGCGCGGGTTGAGCGCGACCGCTTCGCGGCCCCGCGCCTCGGCATCTTCATAGCGCTGCATCTCCTCAAGCCCAAACGCGTGCATGCCGAGCAGATAGCTGTAGCCGGGCAGGCTCGCATTCCAATGCGGCAATACCTGCGCGATGCGGTCGCGCAGCATGCTCGAATGTCCGAGCAGAAAGTCGCCGATATGCGCCACCTGAATCGCGAGGATATCGTGCGGATAGTCGACGACGATATCGCCATAGGCCTGTATCGATTGCGCAAACCTTCCGTCGAGCCAGGCCCGTGCCGCCGCGAAATGGCGGCGCTCACGCTCGTTGGCGCGCGCGCCCAGCGCCTCGCCGGCTTCCACGCTCTGCCGTAGCATCGGCTCGGCGGTGCCGTCGCCGGACGTCACCATCAGGCCCGCGCGCAGCGCGTGGCCCATTGCGAAGTCGGGGTCGTCGACGAGCGCGCCGTCGATCACGGACAGCGGATCGCCGTAGTAGCCATGCAGCAGATTGAGCGCGGCCTCGTAACGTTCGAGCGAGTGCGCGCTCGCGGGCGATACCTGCAAGCCCCTGAAGTCCGTCTGTGCCATCGCGTCCCCTCATTGTTATCCGCGCCGGATATTGCCCGCCGGACATCCCCGCAGTTCACCTGACATCGTAGTCAACGCGCGCGCCGACGCAAGCAAGGCGCCGCGTAACACACATGCGTGCGCGCGCATGCTACGCTCCCCGCTCGTCCACGCCACTGCCCTGTCCATGCGCTCCGTTGCCGCCCCCGCCGTGACCCTCACCCTCCCCGTCGCCGCCTGCCCCGGCCAATCCGTGGCCGACGTCGATACCCCCTCGCTGATGCTGGACCTCGATGCGTTCGAAGCCAACCTCGACCGCATGCAGGCCGCCGCCGACGCGGCCGGCGTCAAACTGCGTCCGCACGCCAAGGCGCACAAGTGCCCCGATATCGCGCTCGCGCAAATTGCGCGCGGCGCGGTGGGCGTGTGCTGCCAGAAGGTCAGCGAGGCCCTGCCGTTCGTCGCGGCCGGCGTGGCCGATATCCATATCAGCAACGAGATCGCCCTCAACCCGGCCAGCCCGGCCAAGGCGGACCTGCTCGCGCAACTCGCCCGCCATGCGCGCCTGAGCGTCTGCGTCGACGACCTGGCGCAGATCGACGTGCTGGCGGCGGCATGCGAACGCGCCGACAGCAAGCTCGATGTATTTATCGAAATCGACGTGGGACAAAACCGCTGCGGCGTGGCCGATGCCCCCGCCGCGCTGCGCCTGGCCGAACGTATTGCTACATTCGACCATCTGCATCTGCGCGGGTTGCAGGCGTATCACGGTGGCATTCAACATCTGCGCGACTGGAACGAACGCCGCGAGGCTGCGGCCGGCGCGGCATCGCGCACGGCCGCGGTGGTCGCCGCGCTGCGCGATGCGGGCGTGACCTGTGAAGTGGTGACCGGTGGCGGCAGCGGCAGCGTCGAGTTCGACCTGCAGAGCGGGGTCTACACCGAGATCCAGCCGGGCTCGTATGTGTTCATGGATGCCGACTACGGTAGCAATGCCTACACGGGCACGATGCGCTTTACGCACGGCCTGTTCATCGCCAGCACGGTAATGAGCGTGGCCGCGGGAGATCGCGTGGTGGTGGATGCGGGGCTCAAATCGATGGCTGTCGACTCGGGTCTGCCGTGGGTATGGGAAGAAAAGACGGCGGACGGTGCGCCATCGTCATCGTTGCAATATGTGGCGGCGAACGACGAGCATGGCATCGTCAAGCCAACCGGCGCCAATAGCGCGCTGCCGGCGCTCGGCAGCCGCGTGCTGCTGGTGCCGGGGCATTGCGACCCCACGCTGAATCTCTACGATGAGTTGGTCTGCGTGCGCGCGGGCGTGGTAGAGGCCGTGTGGCCGATCGCCGCGCGCGGGTTCAGCCGCTAGTTTTATTCGTCAGTTTCAGCGACTAGGCGAGCTGAGCCGCCAGTTCATGCAGGTCCGCGGCAATCCAGCCGCGGCCATTCCAGGCCTCGAACACGAGCTCGTCCACCGGTACGTCGGTGAGCGAACCGATCCAATCGGTGGGCGCCGCGCCACAGCGCAGCCCGCTCGCGACCATCGTCATGGCATCGGGTACGTCGATATCCGCCACGCGCGTGACGGTTGGCCACGGTAACAACCGGCGGTCGTCAGCCCGTAATCCGAATCGATAAAGTCCAAAGCGCGCATGCAGCGCCGCACGCGTGAGTCCACGCGCGTCCGCGCGCAGCTTGTCGTCCTTGCTGGCCGACGGATCCCATTGCTGGTTGCGTGAGAACCACAGAATTCCGTGGCAGACCTCGGCCGTGTGCTCGCAGGTGCCCCCGGCGCCGGGCACGAGTCGCCCCGAACGCGCAATGGCCGCCAGTGGCGTGCCTACGGTGTAGTGCCAAACAAAAGGTGAATCAGCATCCATATTCAGGCAGCTCCCTGCAAACGTCCCTTCCATAGCCACATTGGTATCAAAGGGCGTGTTTACAAGCAGGGCCCGGAGCGCGTCGCGCGCGTGCCGAATGTGCAGATATGCGGCTGCGATGCCACGTTCCAGACCCCTTTATCGCCCGCAAACCCAGTCCCGGCGCGGAATTTCAGACCGTAGGGCAAGACCTTATCCGATCTGCGCTCGTGCCGCGCCTGGCCCGTGTAGAGGGCGAAGTCTAAAAACCATAGCACAGGCATTGCTGCGTCGCAGCAGTTCATTTCATTTGACGGCGAGCTTTCCCACAAAAGCGCATCGCTCGTGTGTTTCTTGCATCACAAAAAACAACTCTCAAAAGCGCGAATACCGACATCGGTTTTCTTGGGGTGAATGTCATTGCGGCGAAAACGCCCCTTCGTACGCTCTGCGTCGTACGTCCCGTCCTCCGCCAGAGAGAGATCCACACCATGAGCCACGTTCTTCACACCCTTAGCCGCGCGCGCCCGCTCGCATCGCTGGCCGCCCTGCTGCTTTGCGCGACGCTCGCTGCCTGCGGCGGCGACTCCGACAGCAGCGCCAACCCTTCCACGCCGCCAGCCGGCGGTGGCAACACCCCGGACACGCCAACCGTCACGCCCCAGATGAAATGCGCGCCTTGATCGGCCGCAGCGTCCGGAATTCCCGGATCGCTCCGCGCGCTCTCCCGCTTATCGCACGCACTTCCACCCCATGCCTACCGGCAAGCAATCACATCGACTCGCCATGAACTCGAACAGCCGACGCAACTTTCTGAAGATGGCAGGCTCCGGCGTTGCCGCCACCGCCGCGCTCTCCGCATTTCCGCCGGCGATCCGCCGCGCGCTCGCCATTCCCGCCAACAACGCCACGAAGTCGATCCGCGACGTGGAATACGTGGTGGTCCTGATGCAGGAAAACCGCTCCTTCGACAACTACTTTGGCGCGCTGAAGGGCGTGCGCGGCTTCGGCGACCGTTTCCCGATCCCGCTCTCGGGCGGCCGCAACGTGTTCCAGCAGACGTATATCAACGCCAGCACCGGCGTCAATCGTACGCTCACGCCGTACCACCTGGACAGCAAGGTCGGCAACGCCCAGCGCGTCAGCGGTACGCCGCATAGCTTCCCCGACGCGCAGAACGCATGGGATCTCGGCCGCATGGGCCGCTGGCCCACGTTCAAGGCGCCCCAGTCGATGGGCTACTACACGGAGCAGGAAGTCGGGTTCCAGTACGCGCTCGCCAATGCCTTCACGCTCTGCGACGCCTACCACTGCAGCTTCCACGGCGGCACCAACACCAACCGTCTGTTCCACTGGACCGGCACCAACGATCCGACCGGCGCCAATGGCGGCCCGGTGATCGACAACAGCGGCGACTCGCTCGACGCCCTCGGTATCAATTACAAGTGGAAGACCTACCCCGAGCGCCTGCAGGCCGCCGGCGTGAGCTGGAAGGTCTACCAGAATCTGCCGGACAACTTCACCGACAATCCGCTGGCGGGCTTTCAACAGTATCGCGCGGCCAACACCGCGCGCGGCAATCAGCCTGACGGCGCGCCCTATCCCGCGTACACGCCGGCCGATGAAGCGGTGAGCCCGCTCATCAAGGGCATCGGCAACACCATGCCCGATGGCGGCTTCCTGCAGGCGCTGCGCGACGACATCGCCGCGGGCACGTTGCCGCAGGTGTCGTGGATCGTCGCCCCGGAAACGTACTCGGAGCACCCGGGACCGTCGAGCCCAGTGCAGGGCGCGTGGTACACGCAGCAGGTTCTCGATGCGCTCACGGCCAATCCGGACATCTGGGCACGCACCGTGCTGTTTATCAACTTCGACGAGAACGACGGCTTCTACGACCACGTGCCTCCGCCCGCGGTGCCCGCGCTCGATGCGAGCGGCCAGCCGATCGGCGCCGCCACCATGAGCACCGATGGCGAGTACCACACCACGAAGCTGCCGTATGGTCCCGGTCCGCGCGTGCCGATGTACGTGGTCTCCCCGTGGAGCCGCGGCGGCTGGGTCAACTCGCAGGTGTTCGACCATACGTCGGTGCTGCGCTTCCTCGAAGCCCGCTTTGGCGTGGCGGAAACCAACATCAGCGCGTACCGTCGCGCGGTGATGGGCGATCTGACCAGCGCGTTCGACTTCGTCAACCCGAACGCCACCGCGTTGCCCACGCTGCCGTCCATGCTGAAGGCCGATGCGGACAACCTGCGCGCTGCGCAGGCACTCCTGCCGCAGGTCGCGCAACCGACGGAAGCCGCACAGGTGCTGCCGAAGCAGGCCGCCGGTACGCGTCCGTCGCGCAAGCTGCCGTACACGCTGCACGTGAGTGGCCAGGAAGATCCGGTCAATCGCGCGATGTGGCTCAAGTTCAAGAACGACGGCACGCAGGCGGCGGTGTTCCACGTCTACGACAAGCTGCACCTCGACAGCGTGCCGCGTCGCTATGCCGTCGATCCGGGCAAGGAGATCGACGGCAAGTGGGACGTGTTCACGCTGCTGAACGGTCGCTACGATCTGTGGGTGGTCGGTCCCAATGGCTTCCACCGCTCGTTCTCGGGCGATGCCAGCACGCCGTCGGCATCGGGCGCATCGGCACCGGAGATTCGCGTCTGCTACGACGAGGCCAACGCCAACATCTACCTGACGCTGATCAACCGCGGCGCCAATGCGTGCACCTTCACGGTGACGCCTAACGCGTACCCGGGCTTCACGCCCGTGACCGTGGCAGTGCCTGCCGGCAAGTCCGTGGACAAGAACTGGGCGCTGGCCGCGCAGGGCAACTGGTACGACTTCACCGTGACCACGCCGCAAGGCGGCTTCACCCGCCGCTTTGCGGGTCGCCTCGAGAACGGCAAGGACGGTGTGTCCGATCCGGCGATGGGTGGTTAAGTACGACAGCGCCGGCCACAAGCTGACGCTCGACTGACGACGGATGCCCCGCTTTTCTCTTTCGGGAAAAGCGGGGCATCATGTCGCCTCGAAATTGTCATAATCGCGCGCTAAGCTCGGCGGCCGTCCCGCTTAGGATCAGACCATCATGCTTGGCGACCTGCTGGTGACCTTCTTTGAAGTCGCGCGCCAGGGCAGTATTACCACCGCTGCCCGTCAGCTTCGTATCAGCCAGCCCACCGTCACGGGCCGCATCCGTCAGCTCGAGGACATCTATGGTGTCGAGCTGTTTCATCGTCGCGCAAGCCGCGTTGACCTCAGCGACGTTGGCATCGCGCTGATGCCCCTCGCCGAACAGATGATGCAGCAGGAAGGCGATGCCGACTTCCTGTTGCGCAATGCCGGCAACCTGCGCTTCGGCAAACTGCGCATCGGCGCTACCGGTCCGTTCTATATCCTGCGTAGCATTGCCGCGTTTCGGCAACGCTATCCCGATATCGCCGTCACACTCGAGACCGGCAACTCCAAGACCGTGCTCGATGCACTGTTCGACTATCGCATCGATGCCGCGGTGTCCTCGCACGCGGTGGACGACGACCGCCTGACGCGCGTGACACTTGCCGCCGATGCCACAGTTGTCGTCGCGCATCCCGACCATGCGTTGGCGCGCGAAGCGCGCGTCGATATCGCCGAACTCGCGCGCCATCACCTGTTAGTACGCGAGCGCGGTTCGATGACGCGCGAGGCGACCGAGACCGCATTGGCCGGTGTGGGCCTGGAACTGCCGGCGCATACCGTGATCGGCAGCCGCGAGGCCATCTGCGAGGCCATTCGCCATAACCTTGGCGTGAGCGTGATGCCGGTGGGCGAGGTGCCCAAGGACAGCGCGTTGCGCGCGATTCCATTCGCCGGCCCCGCGCCGGTCATTCACGAGTATCTCTACTGTCTGCAGGCGCGCCGCGCCACCCGACTCGTCACCGCGCTGCTCGATTGCGTGGTGCTGCCCACGCCTGGGACGCCTATATTGAACGGATTGCGCGATCGAACGGTACCGCACAGTCCATGACCGCCACGGGCCCTGCCGGCTTTCCCGAGTATGACCAATTGATGACACTGCTGGAGCTGGGCGCGCCTTGGTTCGAGACGCGCGTGGCCTGCAGTGTGGATGTTGGCGAGCGCGCATTTGGCGTGCATGTGGCCACGCTCGGCACATCCGCGCCCGACGCGCCGGCCATCGGCATCTTTGGCGGCATTCATGGGCTCGAACGCATCGGCACACAACTGGTGCTCGACTATATGCGCGCGTTGCTGTGCCGTCTGCAATGGGACGAGCTGTTGCATCGCGAATTGCAGGCGGTGCGGCTGGTGTTTATGCCGATCGTCAATCCGGGTGGCATGTGGGCTGGCACGCGTGCCAATCCGCACGGCGTCGACCTCATGCGCAATGCACCGCAGAATGCCGATGCACGCGTACCCTTTCTTGCGGGAGGCCAGCGCATCGGGCCGTGGCTGCCATGGTTTCGTGGACGCGCGGGGGCGCCAATGGAGGCCGAAAGCGCGGCGCTGCTCGAGGTGGTCGAACGCGAGCTGTTGCCGCGGCCGCTGAGCTTCGCGGTCGATTGCCACTCCGGCTATGGCTGGCGTGACAGTATCTGGTTTCCCTATGCCCGCACGCGCGCGCATATGCCGAATCTGCCGGAGATGTACCTGCTGAAGACGATGTTCGAGCAAGCGCATCCGCACCACGGATACGCATTCGAGCCGCAGAGTCATCAGTACCTGCTGCATGGCGATCTGTGGGACTACGCGTACGATCGCACGCCTGCGCGGCACCTGTTCCTGCCGATGACGCTCGAGCTGGGCTCGTGGATGTGGATCAAGAAAAATCCGCGCCAGTTGTTCACGCGCGCGGGCATATTCAATCCGATCAAGGCGCACCGCACCGCGCGCGTGTTGCGGCGGCATGTCAGCCTGTTCGATTTTCTCGGGCGGATTGCGTTCTCGCCCGAACGCTGGCTGCCGGAGGGCGAGCGCCGCGCGCTGCTGCATGAGCAGGCACGCCGGCACTGGCAGGGGCCATCCGCGCCATGACCTCCTGGATCTTTTTGCGAGGCCTCACGCGCGAGGCACGCCATT
The DNA here is from genome assembly GCF_914271485.1 of Cupriavidus pampae. Taxonomy (GTDB): domain Bacteria; phylum Pseudomonadota; class Gammaproteobacteria; order Burkholderiales; family Burkholderiaceae; genus Cupriavidus; species Cupriavidus pampae. Next base: position 292,661 of record NZ_CAJZAG010000004.1, on the reverse strand, counting down.
GGGGCGAACTGCCGGCGCTGTGGCAGCAGCACGGGCTGGGGCGCCCGCTGACCCTCGATCTGCCCGGCAATGGCACGCAGCACGCGATGCCCGTGCCCGCCACGGTAAGCGGCATGCGAGACGCGGCGCGGAAGCTTGCAGCGGAAAGCGTGCAAGGCCCCTATCGCATCCTCGCCATGTCGCTCGGCGCCATGGTCGCCACCGACTGGGCACAGACATACCCCGAGGAAGTGGCAGGCCTGGTGCTGATCAACACAAGCATGCGGCCCTTCTGCGCGATCACCGAGCGCCTGCGCCCGGACACGTGGGCCGCGCTGCTCGGCATGGCAAGACACTGGCACGATCGCGTGCGCTGCGAACGCACGATCCATCGCCTCACTTGCGAGCGGCTCGACACCCGCGACACCGACCTCGCCGAATGGGTCACCATCGCGCAATCCGCCCCCGTCTCGCGCAGCGCGGCAACACGCCAGCTGGTGGCCGCCGCGCGCTTCCAGGCCCAACCCACCCGCCCCGCCTGCCCCACCCTGCTGATCTCCTCGACCACCGACCGTCTGGTCAACCCGATCTGCTCACACCACCTGCAATCCGCCTGGCAAGTCCCCCACACCCAACACCCCTGGGCCGGCCACGACCTCCCCCACGACGACCCACAGTGGCTCTGCGAAACCGTGGCGAAGCTCGACTGGGCTAGCGAAGCAACGCCTTAAAGAAAAACCCCCGCATGGCGCAGCGCCATGCGGGGGGTTTTGTTGTCTTGCCGGTCTGACTGTACTCAGGCTACCGCGTTGGGGCACTTGACGTTTTCAAGCGCGCCGAGCAGCGTGTGTGCGGCAGCTTCCACGCGTTCCTGGTTGCCGAACAGTCGTGCCGCGATCAGACCGCTTTGCAGCGCGCCGTAGACCACCTGCGCAAGCATGGCGGGCGGCACCGGGTAGGGCATGTCGCGTTCCGACTGGCCCTTCTCGAGCAACTGCGTCAGCCACGCCTCGTTGATCGCGTAGAAATCTTTCAGCACCTTGTGCACGCACTCGGGCAGGCTCAGCACTTCGGTGGAAAGCATGCCCGCGAGGCAGATCTGGTCCGACCCGCATGTGGCACGGATCGGCTCCAGATACTGGCGCGCCTGCTCCATCAGCGGCAGCTCCGTGCTGATGTTGCGCATGCGTTCGGTAATTCGCGCACTGTATTCCTTCACCGCTTCCAGGACCAGATCGTCCTTTGACGGGAAGTAATAGTGGATGCTCGAGGTCTTGACCCCGACCAGTTCAGCCAGATCGCGGTAGCTGAAGCCGTTGAACCCGCGGCGGCGAATCAGTACCAGCGTGTGTTCGAGCAGTTGCTCGCGAACAGGTTGCGTTTTCATAGGCGCGATAAAGCTGAAGTCATGCCGCGAAGTTTATCTACACGAAGATAGATAGACAACCGGGAATTTCCCGAATCTGCCTGATAAACCTCAGGCCGGCAGCGTTTGTGCCACCAGCATGACGGCCGAGCCACTGATCAGGCTGAGGGCTACCCACCCGCCAAGGATCAAAGCGCTGTTCCGGATACTTCTCATGATGAAACTCCTTTTGTTTTTCTGCTTTTAACAAGTGAAGCAGGAGCCCTCATGAGGCCCCTGCCAGATCTGCCGGAATCGTTGGGAAACATCGCTGCGCGAGGAGAGAGGGTTCGCGCAGCGGATGTGTCCTTACGGCTTCGGCGTTTCAGGCAGGGGACCGGATACGTTCCCTGCCGTCAAATCTTGCCCTCAGGCATTGGCACCATCGGTGAACACGTCGAACTTGCGCGACGGTTCGGCCGACACGCCAGTGCGGTCCAGCCCAGCTACCGTACGAGCACCGTCGCTGTAGACATCGCGCTGACGCGCACCGTCGTAGAACGGGCTGCGTTGGTCGCGGACGTCACGGGCACCGTCGAGGTACGGATCAACCTTGCGGCTCGGTTCGGCCGAGACACCGGTGCGATCCAGACCAGCCACGATGCGCGCACCGTCGGTGAAGGGATCGGCCTTGCCGACACGGGCGCCGTCGGTGAACGTGTCGAACGTGCGATCGGTGTAGCCATCGCGGTTGCTGATACGGGCACCGTCGGTGTACGTGCTGCGCGGTTCGCTGATGGTGCGGGCACCGTCCAGGTACGGGTCACGCGAACCTTGTGCGGCTTGGGCAGCACCACCAATGAAGGCGGCGGCAAGGGCGGCGGCGGTGAGGATGGTCTTGGCGTTCATGATCTAGCTCCGTTTCGTTTGGGCGCTTTACGATCGCCCGCAATCTGTTGTGTGCGGTCTTTTTTACCGTTTCTACCTACATCTACTGGTAGGTAGAGATCAGGTGCTAAAAAAAAGACCGGCTCCCGGTACTGATTGACTGCTGTGCTGCTGGTCTCTTACCGCGTTTGCCGGGGCTTTCTTTGCTTGCCGGTTCACTGCGTTGCGACCATGGACCGAATAATATCTACTACTAGATAGATAAGCAAGGCGTTTTTTGTGATGCCGCACTAAATTGTTTCTATCGATGCGATAGCATCGGCCTACAACACTTCCCCGCTCCTGGCATCCACCATGGTTTCGACCGATTCGCGCCCATCACCGTCCCCGCCCGGGCCCGGCAAACGGGGCTTGCCCGCCGGTCGCGCCGCGGCCTGGCTGGCGCTGCTGGCCGCCGCCGCGGTCGGACGGCAACTGCTGCTCCGCTCGGTGGAGCGGGCCGCGTTCAATACGTGCCCCGACCTGGCGGTGACACCTGAGCAGATGGGGGCGCCCTCGGTATCCCTCAAGTTCGCCAGCGAAGATCGCACGCTGCATGGCTGTTTCGTGCAGGCCACGGCCCTCGACGCGCCGGCGCTATGCGTGTTTCACGGCAATTCGGAATGCCTGTCCGACTGGGCGCCGGTGCAGGCTTTGCTGCATGCGGCCGGCATTTCATCGTTTGTATTCGACTACAGCGGCTATGGCTCCAGTACCGGTCGGCCGACCGTGCGCAACCTGCGCGCCGACGCGAAGACGGCCTACGCGCACTTCCGCGCGGCCACGCCGCGCGCGGCGCGCCATTACGTACTGGGGTACTCGCTGGGGTCGGGGATTCTGCTCGACGTGCTGCATCGGCTGCAGCCGGCACCGGTGGGCGCGGTGATTGGCGCCGGATTCTCGTCGGCGCGCGCGGCGGCGGTGGCCACCGGCCGCGTACCGGGATGGATGGCGTGGATGCTGCCCGACCCTTGGGATAACGCGGCGCGGGTCTGCCGGCTGCGCATGCCGCTGATGCTATTGCACAGCCGCATTGACGCGACCATTCCTTATAGCCACGCGCAGCAGCTGGCGCGCGTGGCGCGCTGTGCCAACCGACTGATCACGTTCGAGGATCTGCCACACGACGCCGCGACCAATCCGGACTGGCTCGCGGCGTTCTGGGCGCCGGTGATACCGTATCTGCGTTCGGACCAGCTTGAGGAACCGCCCGCTTCGGCCTGAGCGGGCTCAGGCTCGGGCTTGATATCAGGCGTGTGCCAGCGCGTGCCGTGGCCGCCTGGCTTCTGGCTCATCCTCGAGCTTGAACTCGCCCACCACGCTCTGCAGTTGCTGCGCCTGACCGGCCAGCGCCGCCGACGCGGCCGCCGCCTGCTCCACGAGCGCGGCATTCTGTTGCGTGACCGCGTCCATCTGCGCCACGGCTTCGTTGACCTGCGCGATACCGGCGCTCTGGTGATCGGACGCGGTGGCGATCTCGCTCAGGATCTGGGTCACGCGGCGCACGGCCTGGACGATCTCCTGCATGGTGTCGCCAGCCTGGCCGACCAGCGTCGAGCCGCTTTCCACCTGACGCGCCGAATCGCTGATCAGCACGTTGATTTCCTTGGCGGCGGCGGCGCTACGCTGCGCGAGGGTGCGCACCTCGCCGGCCACCACGGCAAAACCGCGGCCCTGCTCGCCCGCGCGCGCCGCTTCCACGGCCGCGTTCAGCGCAAGAATATTGGTCTGGAACGCGATGCCTTCGATCACGGCGATGATGTCCGTGACCTTGCGCGAGCTCGTGTTGATCGCCTCCATGGTCTTGACCACGCTGCCGACCAACGCGCCGCCGCGCTCCGCGATGCCCGAGGCGTCGCCTGCGAGGGTGTTGGCGGTACGGGCGCGATCGGTGTTCAGCTTCACCATCGAGGTGAGTTCGCTCATGCTCGACGCGGTCTCCTCGAGCGTGGCGGCCTGCTCCTCGGTGCGCTGGGACAGATCGGTGTTGCCGGCGGCGATCTCGTGCGATGCCACCGAGATCGCATCCGTTGACGCCTTGATGCGCGTGACGAGGTCGGTCAGCATGTCTTCCATCTCGCCCATCCCGCCCAGCAGCCGGCCGAATTCCCCGCCACGATCGGTTTCGAATTCCTTGCTGAGGTCGCCGGCTGCGACGGTTTCCGCGATATAGACCGCTTCCGCGAGCGGCGACTCGATGCCGCGCACGATGCTGATGGCGGCCACCACACTGATAAGCAGCGCGAGCACGCCGAGACTGTAGACGATGGTGCGTGTACTGTCGTCGGCTGCGGTGCTGACCGTTTGCGAAGCGGGAGGTTGCGCGGCCAGCTTGTCCTCGAGCTGTGCCACGCGGCTCAGCGCCACGGCCATCGTGATCGCCATCACGATCAATAGCGCGCCAAAGGCAATGCCTATGCGCGCGCGAATGCTCAAGTTCGTCAAAGCCATGGTGCTCCCGCTCCTCTGTTGCCCTCGCGTGGGGGATCCCGCGGGGCTTTCGTCGTTTGATCACTGCCCTAACGGCAACCATGGGGCGAACCTTTAGCGCAATCGATCGTGCGGCGCGGCAAATCGTCAGCCACGGTTACGCGGGCCACGTACGCGTGCCATCATTGTGGTTTTTCACGCGACCATTCCCCCTCGAGGACCCCAGCGATGAGCACCCCCATCCGATACGACTTCCGCAGCGATACCGTGACCCGCCCGACGCCCGCGATGCGCGCGGCCATCGCCGAGGCGGTGGTCGGCGACGACGTATTTGGCGACGATCCGACCGTCAAGCAACTCGAGGCGCGCGCGGCCGCGATGCTCGGCAAGGAAGCCGCGCTGTTCGTGCCGACTGGCACGCAGTCGAACCTGATCGCGTTGATGGCGCATTGCGAGCGCGGTGACGAATATATCGTCGGGCAGATGGCTCACTGCTATCGCTGGGAGGCCGGTGGCGCCGCGGTGCTGGGCAGCATCCAGCCGCAGCCGCTGGTGAATCAGCCTGACGGCACGCTGGCACTGGGCGATATCGAAGCGGCGATCAAGCCCGACGATTCGCACTTTGCGCGCACGCGCCTGCTGGCGCTGGAGAACACGATCGGGGGACGGATTCTGCCGCAGGACTATGTGGTGGCGGCCACCACGCTGGCACGCGAGCGTGGGCTGGCGTGTCACCTCGATGGGGCGCGGTTGTTCAATGCCGCGGTCGCATCGGGAGTATCCGCGGAAGTGCTGGCGCGACCGTTCGATACGGTGTCGGTGTGTTTGTCGAAGGGGTTGGGGGCGCCGGTGGGTTCGGTGCTGGTGGGGTCTTCGGCACTGATTGCCAAGGGGCGCCGTCTGCGCAAGATGCTGGGGGGTGGAATGCGGCAGGCCGGCATTCTCGCAGCGGCTGGCGTCTATGCGCTCGAGCATAACGTCGCGCGGCTGGCGGACGATCATGAGAATGCGCGGCGTCTTGCTGAAGGCTTTGCTCAGGTAGCGGCGTTGAAGGTGGTGCGGCCTGATACCAATATCGTATTCGTGACAGTGCCGGCGGAGCATGCGGCGGCGCTGGCGGCTCACGTTGCGGCGCAAGGGCTTGGCGCGACTTCGGCGTATGGGGCTACGCAACAGCGTTGGGTAACCCACCTCGACGTTGACCGCGCGGCGGTGGAGATGGCGGTGGAGGTAGTGCAGGGATTTTTTGCCGGGCGTTGAACGACCGCGCGATTGGATACGCAGTAGACCCTCACCCCCGGCCCCTCTCCCTAAGGGAGAGGGGAGCAAGCAATAGGTAGGCTTAGTTGCACCCTCTCCCCCGACCCCTCTCCCTCAAGGGAGAGGGGGGCACACCATCCCCATTTGCTGTGCCATCGGTTTGCTCCCCCTCACACTCGAGGGAGCGGGGGGCACACCATCCCCATTTGCTGCGCCATCGCTTTGCTCCCCCTCGCACTCGAGGGGGGGCGGGGAGCACACCATCCCCATTTGCTGTGCCATCGGTTTGCTCCCCCTCGCACTCGAGGGAGCGGGGGGCACACCATCCCCATTTGCTGCGCCACCGGTTTGCTCCCCCTCGCACTCGAGGGAGCGGGGAGCACACCATCCCCATTTGCTGCGCCATCGCTTTGCTCCCCCTCGCACTCGAGGGAGCGGGGGGCACACCATCCCCCATTTGCTGCGCCACCGGTTTGCTCCCCCTCGCATTCGAGGGAGCGGGGGGCACACCATCCCCATTTGCTGCGCCACCGGTTTGCTCCCCTCTCCCCGGCGGGGAGAGGGGCTGGGGGAGAGGGGGGATAAGACATACCTCTTGTTTTCTCCCCTCTCCCTCGGGGAGAGGGACCGGGGGTGAGGGCATGCGGCGCTTGAACTTGCCCTCTACGGTGCCGGCAGGTATTCCGCGTCCCAGCTAGTTGCCAGCATGCGGCAGCGACCCAGTGGCAGGGCGTGGCGTTCCATGTCGACGACCACCACGTGGTCGGCCCACGCAGGGCGCGGAGGTGCGTCGTTGGTGCGGCCATCAGTCAGCACCCACAACCAGCGCTGCTGGGCCGGGGCATGTTGCGCGTGACGGGCAAGCAGTTGGTCTGCGCGTGCCATACCGAGGGTCAGCGGCGTGCCCCCGCCGCCCCGGATCGGGCGGATCCAGTCTTCGTTCCATGGCCGCGCGCGGGACGGTTGCAGGCGCACTTCGGCGCGGCCTGCCGCGAAGCACAGTAGCGCGACGTCGCTGCGCGACTGATATGCGCGTTCCAGCAACCGCAGCAATACGCCCTTGGCGAATGCCAGTTGTCGCGCCTGCAGCATCGAGCCGGAGCAATCGAGCGCGAAACAGTGCAGCACGCCCGCGCGCGCATCGGTGTGGCGATAGCGCAGGTGTTCCGCGGCGAGCGCGTGCTGCTGCTTGCGCGCAAGGGTGCGGGGCCAATGCACCCGAGCGCTCGGTTGAAGGCCGCGCGCGTCGGCGCCGCGCTGGGCATGCCACCGCTTGCCGCCGCGCCGCGCGGCTGTGGTGGCGCGGGGCGACAAGCGGTGGCCTAGGCTTTTTTTGGCGGTGGCTTCCCGAATGGCCGCAGCGGTTTGACGTGCGCCACAGCGGTGGCCTGCGCGGACGGGGGCGGTAGCGCACCCCAGGACTCGTCCGAGGCGTCGGCGGACGACGCGGCCGGCGCACTGCCAGACCACGGGCCCGACGATATGCCTGGACGCGAGTGCGAGGCACCCGACGCACCCGATGCGCCCGACGAACGATTCTCCTCGCCGGTCCCTGCGCCATCTTGCGGTGGCATCAACGCGTCCGTCGGTGCGTGCCGCCGGTGGTACAGCACAAGGTCCGCCACCGCGTCCACGTGCGCCGTGGTCAGCGCCGGTGCCATGTCCCACGCAGCGAGCGCGCGTGCCGCGCGCAGCATCACGAGGTCAGCGCGGACGCCGTCCACGGCGGCCTCGATGCACAGCGTGCTGACATGTGCATGCACGGCGTCGTCGAACGTCAGCGACGCCAAGACAGCGCGGGAGCGCACCACGCGCTCCGCAAGCGCGCGCTGCGGTTCGACTACGCTCGCGCGGAATGCCTGTGGGTCGGCGTCGAACGCGAGCCGCGCACGCACGATGGCCTGCCGCGCGGCGGGGTCATCGTAGTTGCCGATGGCAAGCGCGAGGCCAAAGCGGTCCAGCAGCTGCGGCCGCAGGTCGCCCTCTTCCGGATTCATCGTCCCGACCAGCACAAACCGCGCATCATGCTGATGCGACACGCCATCGCGTTCGACCACATTGACACCACTCGATGCAACATCGAGCAACTGATCGACCAGCGGATCGGGCAACAGGTTGACCTCGTCCACATACAACACCCCCTCATGCGCACGCGCCAGCAGGCCCGGCGCAAAACGGACCTGCCCTTCCTGCAGCACGTGACCGAGATCGAGCGTGCCGGTCAACTGCTCTTCGCTCGCGCCGAGCGGCAGCGTCACGAAGTGGCCATGCGGCAGCAACTCCGCCAGCGCGCGCGCCGCAGTGGATTTGGCGGTGCCACGCGGGCCCGTCACCAGCACCCCGCCGATGCCGGGATCGACGGCCGCAAGCAACAGCGCGAGTTGCAGGCGCTCCTGGCCAACCAGCGCGCAGAACGGAAAAATCGGTCTTGCCGAGAGTGTCATGACTGTCCTTCGAGCCGTTGCTCGTTGTCGAGCAGATGCGCTTCGATGCGCGCGCGTTGCGCGCCGGGTTCCTGCCACAGACCACGATCCATCGCTTCGAGCAGGCGCTCGCAGATGCCCTGCAGCGCGCGCGGATTGTGCCGCGCGATCCAGTCGCGCGTGGCGTCGTCGTTCACGTACGCGTCGGCCACCAATGCGTATTGGTGGTCCGCCACCACGCGCGCGGTGGCATCGTAGCCGAACAGGTAATCGACCGTTGCGGCCATCTCGAAGGCACCCTTGTAGCCGTGGCGTTTGACGCCATCGATCCATTTGGGATTGACCACGCGCGTACGGATGACGCGGGCGATTTCCTCGCCGAGCGTGCGCACGCGCGGCGCGGCGGGGTTGGCGTGATCGCCGTGATAGATCGCGGGCTGAGTGCCGCCCAGATGCCGGACGGCTGCGACCATGCCGCCCTGAAACTGGTAGTAGTCGTTGGCATCGAGGATGTCGTGCTCGCGGTTGTCCTGGTTCTGGATTACCGCGTCGATCTCCCCGAGCCGCGTGGCAAAGCTGTCGCGCGCGTCGATGCCGTCGGCGCGCTGGCCATAGGCGTAGCCACCCGCGTGCAGGTAGGCATGCGAGAGATCGGCATCGTCCTGCCAGCGGCGGCTATCGATCAGCGCCTGCAGGCCGGTGCCATAGTCGCCGGGACGCGCGCCGAACACGCGCCATGTTGCCCGCTCGCGGGCGGTGTCTTCATCGACGCCGGTCGATTGCAACCGTGCGCGTTCGGCCTGCACGCGGGCGCGAATGGGATTGATGTCGGCGGTCTCGTCGAGTTCGGATACGGCGCGTACGGCGGCGTCGAACAGCGCGACGAGGCCGGGGAACGCGTCGCGGAAGAACCCCGACACACGCAGCGTCACGTCGATGCGCGGGCGATTGAAGGTGGTCACCGGGAGGATTTCGAAGTCCACCACGCGGTGACTGCCGGGGGCCCATTTGGGGCGTACGCCGAGCAGGGCCATGGCCTGGGCGATGTCGTCACCGCCGGTGCGCATGGTGGCGGTGCCCCATACGGACAGGCCGACAGCGTTCGGGTATTCGCCGTGCTCCTGCAGGTGGCGCTCGACGAGCTGGTCGGCGGAGCGCACGCCGAGCGTCCATGCGGTGCGGGTGGGGACGGCACGCGTGTCCACCGAGTAGAAATTGCGGCCCGTCGGCAGCACGTCCGGGCGGCCACGGGATGGGGCGCCGCTGGGGCCCGGAGGGACAAAGCGTCCTTGCAGGCCGCGCGCTAGCTGCAACAACTCTTGCTCGCCGCAGGCGTCGAGTTTGGGCTGGAGGTGGGTGGCGATGTGTTGCAGCGTCTGAAGTGTGCGAGGAAGTGTGAGAGCCAAGGGCGTGCCCTCACCCCCGGCCCCTCTCCCCGAGGGAGAGGGGAGAAAACAATTGGTAGATTGACTTTCACCCTCTCCCCCAACCCCTCTCCCTGAGGGAGAGGGGAGCAAACCGGCGGCGTGCGAAGCGCCTGCGCGGCTCCCCTTGCCCTTTGGGAGAAGGTGCAGGGTCAGGGCAGCGGCCGCATCGTCGGCGGCGCCGATCACTGTGCGCGGCGTGCCCTCTCCCCCAACCCCTCTCCCTGAGGGAGAGGGGAGCAAACCGACGGCGTACGGAGCGCCTGCCGGGCTCCCCTCCCCCTTTGGGAGACGGTGCAGGGTAAGGGCAGCGGCCGCGTCGCCAGCGGCGTCGGTCGTCGAAGGCGGCGTGGGCACATCGATACCGCCGCCAAACATCTCGCCCTCCAGCAACCGCAGCGCCAGCAGCTCCAGTCGCTCGCGCGTGTCGCCGTGGTGGCGCCAGGGGCCTGCATCCATCTGCATCAGCAGTGCCGGGCGTGGTCCTTGCCATGGTGCGGCCCAGTCCGCGTCGAGGGGGTTGAAGCCTAATTCGAGGTCGTCGGCCAGCGCGTTGAGCAGGCCACTGCCCTCGCCTGCCGGGAAGCGCGCGAGGGCGGCCAGGGTGTCGCGGCGTTGCGTGCCGCGCGGCGATTCGCCGAATACGTGCAGGCCATCGCGAATCTGCGACTCCTTGAGTTCGCATAGCCACGCATCGGTGCGGTTGAGCAGCGCGTCCTCCTCGGCAACAGCGGCGGCACCACCGCCCGGTGCCTCGAAGCCGAGCTCCCGGTGCAACTGCTGGCTCACGATCGTATCCAGAATCGAGCGACGCAATAGCTTCGCACGACGCGGATCGACGGTCAGCGCTTCGTAGTATTCGTCCACCTGCCGCTCGAGGTCCTGCAGCGGCCCGTAGTTCTCCGCGCGCGTGAGCGGCGGCATCAGATGGTCGATGATCACCGCCTGCGCGCGGCGCTTGGCCTGCGCGCCTTCGCCGGGATCGTTGACGATAAACGGATAAAGATGCGGCAGCGGCCCGAGGATCGCATCGGGCCAGCACGCCGCCGACAGCGCCACGCTCTTGCCCGGCAGCCATTCGAGGTTGCCATGCTTGCCCACATGCACCACCGCATCGATGGCAAACACCTCGCGCAGCCACAGATAGAACGCGAGGTAACCATGCGGCGGCACGAGCTCGGCATCGTGGTAACTCGCGTAATCATCCACGCCATACGCCCGCGCTGGCTGGATGCCAACAAACAGATGGCCGCTGCGCACCCCCGCAATCATGAAACGGTCCGCGCGCACCATCGGATCCTGCTCAGGCTCGCCCCAGCGCGCTATGACAGCATCGCGACTCGCCTGCGGCAGCTGCGCAAACCACGCGCGGTACCGCGCCATCGCCAGACTCTGGAACGCGGGCCGCAGCGCATGCTGCTCGAGGTCGTTGGTCACACCTTCCGTCAGCGCGCGCATCAGCGCATCGCCATCGGCAGGCAACGCGTCCACGGCGTAGCCCTCGGCCGCGAGCAGCGAGAGAATGCGCACCACCGATGCCGGCGTATCGAGCCCCACCCCATTGCCGATGCGCCCCTCGCTGGCCGGATAGTTGGCCATGATCAGCGCCACGCGCTTGTCCGCGTTGGGCAGCGCGCGCAACCGGCACCACCGGCGCGCGAGTTCGGCCACAAAGCCAACGCGCTCGACATCGGGCTGATAGCGCACCACATCGGCCTCGGTATGCGGGCAGCGATAGGCGAGCCCCTTGAAGCTGATCGCGCGCGTGATGATGCGGCCATCGACCTCGGGCAACGCGACATGCATCGCGATATCGCGCGCCCCCAACCCCTGGCTGTCCGCGAGCCAGTCCTCGCGATTGCCACCCGACAGAATTACCTGCAGCACCGGCGCATCGTTGGCGATCACCACGCCATCGGCCTCGCCATGCGTGCCGCCATCTGGCGAGCCCGCCGAGAACGCGGTGGTATTGAGCACGAGCGCCACCTCATGCGCATCGCACAGGCGTTGCAGCACTTCGCGACAGATCGGTTCCTTGAGCGAAGTAAGCGCGACCGGCAACGGCCGCAGCCCCGCCTCCATCAGCGCGGTGCACAACGCGTCGAACACCTCGGTATTGCCTGCCTGCAAATGCGAGCGATAGAACAGCACTGCGACCACGGGCGCATCGGCCAGACCACGCAGGGCCCACTCGCGCTGCCAGTCCGCAATGGTCGCCACGCCATGATCGCGATGATAGAGCGCGGCCTGCGGCAGCACCTGTGGCGGCAGCGCAGGCTCGCCGATCTTGAACGCGTGATGACCGAGGCAGCGGAAAAACTGCTCGGCGTTGCCCGCCCCGCCTTCGCGGAGATAAAGCCAGAGCTGGTGACTCAGCGCGGCCGGCGCATTACCGTGACGCGCGAGGTTGTCGTCTTCGGCAAGGTCGCCCGAGCCCATCACCAGCAATTGGTTACGCGCACGCGCCAGCTCGGGCAATCGTTCGAGCCCATAGGCCCAGTCGCTCGCGCCACCCAGATGATCGACCACCACCACGCGCGCATGCCGCAGTACCTCGTCAACGTACAGATCAAGCGAGGCAGGCTGGCGCAGATACATCTGGTTGGCCAGGCGCACCGAGGGGAAATCGTCGCCGAGGCGCGGCACCGCGCTCGCGAGCAAAGACAGCGTGGTATCCGCCGCGCTCAGCACCACGATGTCGCCCGGCGTCTGCTCGATGCGCAGCACGACGGCGTTGTCCTCGACAAAGCCGCCGGGCCGGGTGGACAGCAGATGCATGGATCAGGCGCGCGCGGACGTACCGAGTTCGGTATCCAGCGCGGCTTGCAAGGTGGCGTGATCGAGCTCCTGCCCGATCAGCACCACGCGCGTGCGACGCGCCTCGTCGGCACGCCAGGCACGGTCGAAGTAGCTATCGAAGCGCTGGCCCACGCCATGCACGACCAGTCGCATCGGTTTGCCAGGCAGCGCCACAAAACCCTTGATGCGATAGATCGTGTGCGATTGCACCAGCTTGCCGAGCGCGGCCACCAGACGATCGCGATCGACATCGCCCACCTCTACCACCACCGAGTCGAACTCGTCGTGATGATGATCGGGATCGTCGCCATCGCCATGATGATCGACGCGCAGATGGATCGTGTCCTCGGACGCACGATTCAGGCCGAGCAGCAGGCCCACGTCGATGCGGCCGCCCTGCGCGGGAACGATCTTGACCTCCGCCGGAATCTCGGGCCGCACCAGCGCTTCCACCTGCGCGCGCTGCGCGTCGTCCATCAGGTCGGTCTTGTTGAGAATGACGAGATCGGCGCTGCCGAGCTGATCCTCGAACAGTTCGTGCAGCGGCGATTCGTGATCGAGATTCGGATCCGCGCGGCGCTGCGCGTCCACCGCGACCGGATTGGCCGCGAACTGGCCCGCGGCGGCAGCCGGGCCGTCGACCACGGTCACCACGGCATCGACCGTGAACGCATTGCGGATGCTCGGCCAGTGGAACGCCTGCACCAGCGGCTTGGGCAGGGCCAGGCCCGAGGTCTCGATCAGCACGTGATCGATCTGGTCACGGCGCTCGAGCAGCTTCTCCATGACCGGATAGAACTCTTCCTGCACGGTGCAGCACAGGCAGCCGTTGGCCAGCTCGTACAGCTGGCCGGTGGGCTCCCCCGCGTCGTCGCAACCGATGCCGCAACCCTTGAGAATCTCGCCGTCGATGCCGAGTTCACCGAACTCGTTGACGATCACCGCGATGCGGCGGCCATTGGCGTTATCGAGGATATGTCGCAACAGCGTCGTCTTGCCGCTGCCGAGGAAGCCGGTGACGATGGTTGCCGGGATTTTGTTGGTTTGCATGCCGGTCGAATGGTTGTGCCGCGAAGGGTTTCGCAAAGACGACCAGCATAGCAGAGCAGCGGTATTCCCTCCCCGCGCTCCTACTCTGCCCTCAGCCCCCGTCCGCTCTCCCGGTGGGAGAGCGGAACGGGAGTTTAATCATGCACGACGATGGACAACTGGGTGCCAGCGGGCACGCGCACGGTCTCGCTATAGGTACCACGCACCGCCTGACGCACGATCGGCAGGCTGGCGTAGGCCTGCAGCGTCTGCGGCACGGCCGTCGTCAGCGTGCGCCGGCCGGCATAGGAAGCCGGATCGATCAGCGGCAGCACAAAGCCGCCATCCGCGCGCACCGGATAGCCGTAGCCGGGCGGGCTGGCGCTCGCCGGCATCAGAGAGGCGGCGGTAGCGCTCCACGCCGCGAACTGCTGCGTGAAGCCCGAGCCCGGCAGCACCGAGCGGATGGCCGAGTCGAGCACGCCGATCGACGTCGTGGTGCTGAAGTTGGTAAGCAGGTTGCGGTAGAACGCCAGGCCGAGCTGGCGGTTCAGGAAGCCACCGAACGCGCCCGAGACGGAGTAGCTGTCGCAGACGTTGGCATCGAACGGGCGCCAGACCGTGAGGTTGCAGTTGTACGAGCCCGCGCCATAGGCGACGTAGTCGCGGAAGCGCACGTCACGAATCGCGTTGTACGACGGATCGATGGTGAAGCTCGCGAAGTCTTCCATCATCATCGCGGTGGCTTCCTCGAGCCACGTGTCGTACATGTAGACGCTCGACTGCTGCACGCCGCGGCGGTAGAAGTTCTGCATATGCATGCCTTCGTGGGCCATGGTCATGCGCATCTGCTGCATGCCGGCCGCACCGGCCAGATACAGCGTTTCCGCGTCGAGGTACAGCGAGATCGATTCGTTGCTGAACGGCTGACTCGACTGCTTGAAATTGTTGCGCGCGTAGAAGTAGCCGACGAGGTCGTAAGGCTGGCCATTGTGATCGAAGTTCAGGATCACGATGTCGATCGGCTGGCCGCTGCCGCTGATCAGCGTCGGGAACGACTGCGCACCCCACATGACGCCGCCAACGGACTTGAGCATGTCGTAGATGCCGCCGGCGTTTGCGTAGGCGGAGGCCAGGCCATCAAGGATCGTCGAGTCGATCTTGCCCGTCCCTTCCTCGCCATTCTCTACCCAAAAGTTGACCGTGATGCCGTCTGTCGTGGTCACCTGCTTGCGCAGGGTCGCGGTGCGCGCGCTGTTGTCCGCGTGATACCACGTGCGCGAACTGGTCAGCGTGGTGAAATTCGGTGCCTGAGGTGCGATCGTCGAGAACGATTGCGGACGCTTGTCGCCAACCAGCGTGGCCCAGCCGTCGCGGTTGAAGTCCGCGATGCGGCGCTTGGTCGCTTCCGCATCCTGTGTGCCGTTATCGAGTTGCAGGCTCTGCAGTGCGGCGGGGAAGCGCGAAGCGGTCAGCGAGATGCCGGGCATGGCCTGCGCGGCGGCGCCGTCGTTGGTGAACACCAGCGACACGTCCTGGCCATTGAGGCCGGCGATGTGAACAGGCACATCGGCCGCGGCGAGCGAGGTGTTGCTGGCCTCCCAGACACCAGTGCCGCTGCCGGCGTAAGTGTTGGCATCGATCGCGGCGCAGCCGCCGCAGGCGGATGCCACCACCACCGTGGGCGTGGTCGGTGTGCTGGGTACGACCGGGTTGGAGTTGGTGGCGGGCGCGCCGGCGCTGGCCGGCGCACCGCCGTCATCGCCACCGCCGCCACATGCCGCGAGCGCCGCGCTCAGTGCGCACGCGGCCATTACCTTCCAGCTGGTTGTATTGCGCCCGCCCATCTTCTTTCCCCGTTCTTCGTATGGCTTGGTAATGCTTCGTATTGGATTTGGCGGTCGCTGCTGGCAGGCAGGACCATGCGTCAATATCGGCAGCAAGTGCTACGTCTGAAGCCCTCCCGCCGGGGGATGCGGGGGACTTCGGTGGGACTTCGATGGGGCTTCAGCGGGCGGCGCGGCTCCACGCGGCGAGCGCGCCGGCTAAGAAGACGAGCGCCATAAGCGCGGCCGCGCCCAGGCGCCACGGCGCGGACAGCGCGGTGGGCGCTGCGGTCTTCGTAGGGACGGGTTCGAGGCGGATGCCGTGGATGGCGGCTGGCGCCGGAGGGGATGTCGCTTGCGGTGCGGCATCTTGCCGCGGCGGGGTGGGCATCGGCGCGGCGCGCGCCGGGGCGGCGGGTTCGGGACGCACATGCGACGGGGGTGCCGATGGTGTGGCCGGTGGTGTGGCCGGTGGTGTGCCCGATGCCGAGACCGGTTGCACGACTTTCGCGGCGGCGAACTGCCGGCCGACGTCGCGCAGCATGGCCGGGTCGATGTGCGCGGCCTGCGCGGCCCGCGCGATATGGGCCATCAGCACGGGGTTGCCACAGGTATTCGCGGTGCACGACAGGCCGTCGCGTTGCACAGATGTTGCGTAGCGGCGCAACAATTCCGTGCGTTCCGCATCGCTGAAGCGATAGCTGCCCTGCCGGTCCACTTCGATCAGTCTTGCCAACATGGCTTGCTGTGCGTGTGGATTGGCGGTGCGGAAAAACTGGTCCGTCCCGAGGTGCAGGCTGTCGGCCACGTAGACGTCGTACGTGCGTTGCCAGAACGTGCCCGACATCTGCTCGGGCACGGTGGCCTGAAAGCCGTAGAGATGCTCGATCTCGCGCTGGATCTCGCGTGCGCCGGCGTAGCCGGAGCGCTGCATCGCGGTGATCCACTTCGGATTCCAGTGGCGCGCATTGAGTTCGGTGGCGAGCCACGCGCGGGCATCGACGGTGCGGACTTCGCCCGCTGTACGCAGGTTATGCAGCCAGAGCGGCGGCGCCTGCCCGGTCACCGCGCGCGTGGCTGCGACGAGGCCGCCCGCGTACTGATAGGTGTCGTCGTTGTCGAGCGCGCCGTAGAGTGTGCTGGTGCGGGAGAACAGTACGGTCTGGTTTGAACGCAGATGGCTGGCCAATGCGCCGGGGGCGCTCTCGCCCCAGCCTTCGGACGAG
The DNA here is from genome assembly GCF_914271485.1 of Cupriavidus pampae. Lineage (GTDB taxonomy): Bacteria > Pseudomonadota > Gammaproteobacteria > Burkholderiales > Burkholderiaceae > Cupriavidus > Cupriavidus pampae. The sequence goes on along the minus strand of NZ_CAJZAG010000004.1, from coordinate 275,993 downwards.
TAGGCGTGGTTCATGGCATGCAGGTAGAGTTCGGCGAGCGGCGAGCGGTCGGGGCCTTGAGCGCCTTGGCTGCCTTGGCCGCCTGGCTGCACGTCGCGGCTTTGCTCGACCATCTGCTGCACGCCGATCGCATAGCTGCCGGGGCTGGCGGCGAACACGCGTGCCCGCGCGAGGCGCGCGGCCTGCACGGGGTCCGTGCCGCGCGCGACCAGCGCGGCTGCCACCGCGCGATCGTGCCGACTGAGCGCGTTGTCGCCCGCCGCGGCCGCAAGGCGCGCCGCCTTGTCGAGTAGCGCCACCTTGTCGCCGAAACCATCGCGGTAGATGCCCGAGATCGTCAGCACCACGTTCACACGCGGGCGGCCAAGCTCCGCGTCGGGGATCAGCCGCACATCCTCCACCGCGCCGCGGGCGTTCCATACGGGCATGACGCCCATGAGATACAGCGCTTCGGCTTCCATCGCGCCCTGATGCCGCTCGGTCTCGCCGTACCAGAGCACCATCGATACGGCTTCCGGCGCCGCGCCGTGCTCCTGTCGATAGCGCTCGAGGGTCTGCGCGGCCATGGACTTGCCGAGCTCCCACGCGGCGCGCGTGGGCATCAGTGCGCCGTCGAAGGCGTGCAGGTTGCGGCCAGTGGGCAGGGAGTCGGGCGTACGCACGGGGTCGCCGAGCGGACCGCTGGGCAGGTAGTTGCCATCGAGCACGGTGACAAGGCCGTCGAGCTCGCGCGCGGGGGACGCGCGCAGGTCGGTCAGCCAAGCGCGGCCCGTCGCAATCGCCGCGCGCGCGGACTCCACCTGCACGGCGGGCACGCCGTCGAGCGACGGCTCGCGCGCGGCAACCATATCGGCCGCCCATTCGCGCAGGCGTGCCGTCCCGAGCGCGCGTACCGTCTCCTGCCGCAGCCGGCCCACCAGCATCGTTGCCAGTGCGTCCTGCTGTTCGGCCACGGGCGGCATCGCGCCCAGCGCGTGAATACCGAGCGGCACCGGCTCCGCCTCCACGCGGTGGAGAAACGCGTGAATGGTCGGCTCAATCGCCTCCCATGGCGCCGAGGCATCAAGCCCAAGCTGGCGGTCGAGCCCCAGTTCGCGGATCTGCGCGAGCGCTTCCGCGCGGTAGCGGCGCGCGAGTTCCGGCGACGCGTCGCGCGTGGCCTCCTCCTGCTCGATGGCCGCATCGAGCCGCGCCAGCGCCGGCGGCTGGCCCGCGTCGGCAAGCAGTGGTGACAGATGGCTGACGAGCACCGCCGCACTGCGGCGCTTGGCCTGAATCGCCTCGCCACCGCCGTCCTGAATATAGACGTACGCATTCGGCAGGCCACCGAGCAGCACTTCCGCACTGTCGTCGCCAGCCAGCGCTACCTGTTTTCCGGGCAGCCATTCGAGCGTGCCATGGCGCCCCACATGCACGACGGCATCGGCGCCGAACGCGTGGCGATACCACAGATACGCCGCGATATAGGAATGCGGCGGCGGCGTGAGCAGATCGTGCGAAGTGTCCTGCGCGCGTGCAAACGTCGTGCGCAGCGGCTGCGGGCCGACGAACACATTGCCAAAACGCAGGCCCGGAATCACGAACGCAGGTTCGCCGGACACTCCAGCGATATCCGCACGCACCAGCATCAACGGATTGCCTTCGGGTGGCCCCCATGCGCGCGTCACCGCTGCGCGGAACGCGGGCGGCAGTTCGTCGAACCACTTGCGGTATTGCGACACAGGCAGCAGCGTCACGTGGCCCGCGCGGACCATTGTCTCGAGCTCGCCGGGCGACCAGGTCTCGACGTTGCGGCCATTGGCCTCGAGCAGCCGCGTCAACGTGGCGGTGTCGGGCAACGTCGCCCCGGTGCGGTAACCCGCTGTGCGCAATCGTTCGAGCATCGCCGTCAGCGACGGCAGCGTCGCCAGATAGCTCGCACCGATATTGCCGCGCCCAGGCGGGTTGTTGTAATAGAGCACTGCCACGTGCCGCTCGGCGGCAGGCTTGCCGCGCAGCGCAAGCCACTGCCGCACGCGCGCGACGATCGCGTCCACGCGCTCGGGCACCGCGCTGCTGGCGCGCGCGCCATCCACGTCTTCCTGCGTCGCGAACAGCATGGGCTCGGTGGCACCGCTACGCTCAGGCGCGGTCAGCAGCAGCGGCACGCGATCGCCCGCGATGCCGCGCACATCGCCGGCCCACGTCGCCCGGCTGTCACGCGTGGCAATCAGGTTGATCACGCGAATACGATGCGCCGCCAGCCAGTCCTTGTCCTGCGCGCGCGGAATCGTGAGGTTCAGCGACAGCAGCAGCGAGATCGGCGCAGCCGATGCATCCGCCGCGCTGCCATCAGTCGTCAGATATGCATCCAGACTCGACAACGGCCAGCCGAACACCGGCACCACACCAATCCCCTGCCGCTCAAGCGCCGCCACCAGCGCATCGATATGCGCAAGATCGCGCTGGCGATAACTCGTGGCATAAAACGCGAGACCCACCAGCGGTGCCTGCGCCGACATGCCACCCCCATCACGGCTGCGATACCACTGCAGATACGCCGGCAAACCATCGAACGGTTGCGCCGCGCGCGGATGGTAAATGCCCGCGACTGGCGCGGGGCGCACCGCCGGCACCGCGATCGCCGCGCCACGCTGCGCCGCCGCATACGCAAAAAACGCCGCAAGGTTGTCGGTGCCACCCGCTTCCCAATACTGTCGCGCGGCCTCGTTGCGCGCGGCATCGAGCGACACGCCCCACGCCGCCTCGGCATCTGGCGTGGGTGTGGCCAGCAACAATGCCCCCCGTGCGTGCGCGGCCCGCATCGCCGGCGCGAGCGTGCGCTGCATCGCCGCAGGCAGGTACCAGGTCTGAATCACATCGGCGCGCGCGATACGCGCGGCATCGGGCGGCGTCGCCGAGAAGTCGATCTCCGCCACCTCGTCGCCGCGAGCCAGCGTGGCACGGAACGCAGCTTGCGCGGCGGGCAGCAGATGGGTATTCGGCGTGATGACGAGAATGCGCACCGGCGCGGCATCCGCCGCACGCCCCATGGTCAGCAGCAGGCACGCAAGCAGCAGCCAGATGGCAGTGTGCATGCCGGTACGGACAAGACGAAAGACGGACATAGGGCGTGGGAGCGCGCGAGGGGGCGGACAGGCAAGCGCAGCATTCTACCCTTGACGACTCGGCACACACCCGACGCCATCGCTCACCCTACGCGCGCGGGGTGAGGCCCCTTTAAACGGTCGTTGCAACGTCGCAAGACTTGTTGTTTTTTGCGCAGCCGGGTTAACGCGCCTCGTCGTCATGCCGCAGTGTGTCAAACGTGCGCACATGACAACTGCACCCTCTGCACGGAAGTAAAAATGACAATCGCATGCAGAAGTGATCGATCCTTCGTGCAAGGCAAGGCACTTCGATTGGCGTGCCCCCGGACCGGCGGACAATCTACACCTCCACCCGGAGAGCGGCAATCGTTCTAGTGGGCGAGCCCACATGTCTCATGGTGACCCATCGTGTACCTCCCGTTCCATCGACTATATTGATGCTCATGGCAAGGCATTTGCATTAACTGTAGAAGTCGTCACCTGGAGGTCACTGCCATGCGTTCTCTTGCAAACTTGTTCAGTCCACCGACGCCCGAGAAGATCGCTGAAAAGGAACTGCAAGACATGCGGCTGACGCTTTTTCAGGCAGAACGCCGCCTGCTGGAAGCGCAGATGCAGGTGGATTACTACCGCAACATGATCTCGTTCCTCGAAGAGGTCGGCACGAGCGGTGTTGAAGGCGTCGCCGACCGGCGCCGCGCCACCGCGATGGCATCCGACGAACGCCGAGACGAACGCACGGAGCTGCCGCAGGTACCGCAGGTCACGCAGCCCACACGCGTGGCGCCCGGGCTGACCACAGTACCGATCGTGCCGTCCGCCGCCTGAAGTAAATCGAACACGCAAGCGCGCAGTCCCGGGCCGGTCACGCCGGCTCGCGTGATGAGCCTGTGCGATACTCGCGGCCGTGCGCAGGCGCGGCCCGGTTCCGGTGTCGGGACGCCATGCGTACCCCAAACCTTGGAACCAGCCTCATGACCGCCGCGCTGCTGCCCGCAATCGAATTAGAAACCGCGCCAAATCCGGCGTACTCCGTCATCTGGATGCATGGCCTTGGCGCCGACGGCAGCGACTTCGTGCCGGTCGTGCCGGAACTGGGCCTCGACGACGCGCCCGCGATCCGCTTTATCTTCCCGCACGCCCCCGCCATGCCCGTGACCGCAAACGGCGGCTACGTGATGCCCGCCTGGTACGACATCCTCTCGTTCGATGAAGTGGGCCGCCGTGGCGACGAAGCCGGCATTCGCGTGTCGCGCGACGCCATCCGCGCCCTGATCGCGCGCGAGAACGCGCGCGGCGTGCCAAGCGAGCGCATCGTGCTGGCCGGCTTCTCGCAAGGCGGCGCCATCGCCTACACGGCAGGCCTTACGCACCCCGAGCGCCTCGCCGGCATCATCGCGCTGTCGACCTATATTCCCGCACCCGCTCTCGTCACGGCCGAGGCCACCCCTGCCAACGCGGACACGCCGATCTTCGCGGCGCACGGCACCGGTGACGATGTCGTACCGCTTGCACTCGGCGAGCAGGCCCGCGACTTCGTGCGCGCGCGCGGTCACGCGCCGCAATGGCACACGTACCCGATGCCGCATTCGGTGTGCCTCGAGGAAATCGCCGACATCGGCGCGTGGCTGCGCGCTCAGTTGCCCACACCGTTCGCATGATTCCGCAAACCCCACCCGCGCGCATCGACTTCAACACACGCAAGGCGCTCGTGTTCGCGCTCGCCGCGGAGCGGCTGTCGGCCTATTACGAGCATCGCAGCTGGATGACGGATGCGCAGGGCGCAACGCTGGCAGGCATGTGGCTGTCGCGCTCGAAGCTGCAACTGGCGCTGGCGGAACGGCGGCTGTTGTCGGAACTCAGCGACCAGCTGGCACGTCAGCTCGCGGAGACGCTGTCGCGCGAAGCAGGCCTGTACGCGGCACACGAGATGATGGAAGCGCTGGATCCGAACTACCAGTCCGCATTCGCCCACGACATGCTGGACGAATGCGAACGCCTGTTGCGCGAGAACGGCGTGGAAGAGTGATCAGCGGGACTCAGCGCGCCGCCGGGTCAGCAGCCGGCGCCGCGCGGCGCGGCCGCGTCAGTTCGGCGATATCGAGCCGGCGAAACACCAGCGCGGAGAGCATCGTGATGAGGCCCACGCTGACGAACGCGAGCCGATAGGCCGGCGCAGCCACCCCAAGCTTGACCGAGAACAGGCTGACGAGCGTGCCGCCGATCGTCACGCCGAGGCCGATGGCCAGCATCTGCACCATCGAGAACAGGCTATTGCCACTGCCCGCATCCTCGCGCGACAGGTTCTTCAGCGTCACGCTGTTCATCGCCGCGAACTGCATCGAGTTCGACGCACCGAAAATCCCCAGTTGCAAGATCGACAGCGCGAGCGGCCAGCCAGGCGACATGGCCGCAAACGACGCAATGGAACCGCCGACGATCAGCGTGTTGACCACGAGGAAATTGCCATAGCCGAAGCGGTTGACCAGCGGCACGATCCAGCGCTTGGCCACCGCGCCCGTCAGCGCCACCGGCAGCAGCATCAACCCCGAATGGAACGGCGTGTAGCCGAGTTGCAGCTGCATCAGCAGCGGCAGCAGGAACGGCACCGCGCCCGAGCCGATGCGCGCCACGAGATTGCCGATCAGCCCGGTGGTGAAGTTTGGCTCGCGGAACAGGGCCAGACGGAATAGCGGCGTGCGATGGCGCCGGGCGTGCGGAATATAGAGCAGCGCGGACACGACGCTGAGCGCCGCCAGCGCGATGCCCAGCGCCGGACCGCCGGTGCCATGCGAGGCATCCAGCGCGAGCGAGAACGACACCATACACAGCGAGAGCAGCCCGCAGCCGAGCCAGTCGAATGGCGGCGCCACACCGGACTCGCCGGCCGGCAGGTAGCGGCGTACCGCGAGCAAGCCAATCAGGCCCACCGGCACGTTGATCAGGAAGATCCAGTGCCACGACGCGCTCTCCACGAGCCAGCCGCCGAGCACCGGCCCGAAGATCGGCCCGACCTGCCCCGCCACCGACACGAACGCGAGCGCCGCGATGTATTGCTCGCTGGGTACATTGCGCAGCACCGCGAGCCGGCCGATCGGCAACAGCATCGAGCCACCGATACCCTGCAGCACACGTGCAATGGTCAGTTCGGTCAGCGTGTGCGCGGTAGCGCAGAACACCGACCCCAGCACGAAAATCAGGATTGCCGTGAAGTACACGCGACGCGTACCGAAGCGGTCCGCCAGCCAGCCGGAGGCCGGTGTCAACATGGCCATCGTCAGTGTATAGGCGACGATGACCGGCTGCAGCGCGAGCGGCTTCTCGTTGAGGCTGTGGGCGATCGACGGGAGCGCGGTATTGAGGATCGTCGTGTCCAGGGCTTGCATGAAGAAGCCCGCGAACACGATCCAGAGCATGGCTTTCTGCGAAGCGTCTGCGCGACCGGCGGCGGTGGGGGATGAAGCGGCAGTCATTGCACGGTTTTGTAGCGAATGCTGAAATGTTAACGATCTCATCGCCTATCGGGAACCCCTCTGGAGCTATTGACTGCAATCGGAAACGCCGATGACAATGCGGCCATGCTCAATCCCGTCTGGATCCAGACCTTTTCCACCGTCGCCACGGCGCGCAGCTTTACCGACGCGGGCCGCCAGCTCGGGCTGTCCCAGTCGTCGGTCAGCGACCATATCCGCCGCCTCGAGCAGAGCGTGGGTCGCCGCCTGTTCGTGCGCGACACCCATTCGCTGGCGCTGACGCCCGATGGGGAGGCGCTGCTGGTGCATGCGCGCCTGATTCTCGAGTCCATCGCACGCGCGGAAAGCCAGTTCAGCGCGCCACGCCTGCAGGGGCGCGTGCGGCTCGGCACATCGGAAGACCTGGCGCAGGGGCCGCTGCCGAATGTACTGGCGGCGTTTCGCGATGCGCATCCCGACGTCGAATTCGAGATCACGATCGGTATGACCGGCCGCCTTTACGAGTTGATGGATGCGGGCTCGCTCGACCTGATGGTGGGCAAGCGGCGCGAGGGCGACCGGCGCGGTGTGCCGCTGTTTCGCGGGCAGCTGGGCTGGCTCGCGCGGCCCGGCACCGTGATCGACGTGCGGCAGCCGCTGCCGCTGATCCTCGTGCACGAACCGAGCGTGACGCGCTCGGTGGTGCTCGACGCGCTCGCCAAGAGTGGCTGGCGCTGGCATATCGTCTGTTCGAGCAGTAGCCATTCGGGTTGCATCGCCGCCGCGCGCGGCGGGCTGGGCGTGACCGTGCGCGCCCAGAACCTGTCCGGCCGCGGCCTTGTGCCGCCCGTGAATCACGCGGAGTTGCCGGCCCTGCCCGATGTGGAATTCGTGTCGCTGTCGGCGCGCCGGCTCAGCAAGCCCGCGGAAACGCTGCTGCGCCTGCTGCAGAAGAGCGACCTGCGCGCATCCCGCGAAGACTGAGCCGCGCTTGTTCAACGCTCAGCGCAACCTTCAGCGCCACGACCGCAGCGCCTCGTAGGCAGTGAGCAGGTGATACGGCGTGGTGGACGGCATCTCGGCGCGCAGTACGCTGCCATCGGCCGCCAGCACTTCATGCCAGCCGCGCGGATGCAGGAAACGGATGCGAAAACTGGCGATCCAGGCTTCTAGCTGCGCCAAAGCGCTGGCATCGCCGCCGATCGTGCCGCGCAGGCCCAGCGCGCGCGCAAATTCTGTCTGCGCCCAGATGCGCTGCGTGGTATCGATCTGCCGCCCTGCCCCGTCGAGCGCCGCGCACACCCCAAGCGTGTCGGCATCGCCGAGGCCGTGCGTGCGCGCGAACGCGAACGCCTGTTCGAGCGTCTCCGGCAGCGGCGAGTCCGCGAAAACCTGCGGCGCCATGGCGACCAGCGAATACCACTCGAACTGATGACCGGGCTCGATGCGGTTGCCGACCGTGCCCTGCGGCAATTCGGCGATGCATCCATTGAGCGGATCGACAAACGTCACATGCACCGCGCGCGCCAGCACGCGCAGCCGCGTCTCGAACCATGCGTCGCCGGTGGCTTCCAGCGCCGCGAGGTAGGCCTCGGTCAGATGCATGATCGGGTTCTGCAGCACGCCCGCGCCGCTGTCGCCGAAATCAGCAGTGAGCGCCGCATGATAGAGCCCCAGGCCGTTGGCAAAGCGCTCTTCCACCACAGCCACGGTACGGCGCAGCAGTGCGAGCGCTTGAGCATCCGACGACGCGCGGTAGTAATGCGCGGCCGCGAAGATCACAAAGGCATGGGTATAAAGATCGCGCGTGGCGTCGAGCGGCGTGCCGTCGGGGCCGACGCTATAGAGCCATGCGCCATTGTCCTGACTGTCCTCGCCGCTGCCGCCGAAATAGCGCCGCAGCGACGCAAACAACGCGCCGGCATGCGTCAACTGGCCCGCCCGTGCGAACACAAACAACTGGCGCGCGCACGCCATCGCACGAAAACGCTGGTCCGGTCGGGGCTGTCCACTGGCCCCGTCGAGTGCCTCGTGCGCAAGTTGCCGCGCGGCGTCCCAGCCGGCGCCGGTCCACGCCGGCAGCACGGTGGTGTCGTAGTGGACAACGAGCGCGTCGATCGCGCGGACGAGGGAGGACGGTACGGACATGAAGTCGGGTCAGGTAAAGAGCGGCAACAATACTGGAAATGTGCCGCCAACGGAATGGGATTATGCCGCCTGCACGGTGGGATATGCCGCCAGCAGCATGGCACCGGGCGGTTACGCCAGATTGCAGTATCGGTAACTGGCATTGCTGCACAGCGGTGCTATGGTAAAAGTCCGACGGCCCCGCCGGGGTTCGCGGCACGGGAGCGCATCATGGCCCTGCAACCCCATATCACCCCCACTGCCCCGACGATGCTCAGCGACAAGCGTCGCACGCTCGTCATGCATGTGATGGAAGATCCGCCGGGACGTTATTCCTGGCGCATTGTCGTCGAGGAGCATTGTGGCGGTGCCGATTGCGACAGCACCATCGAGTCCTCGATGCATTACGCGTCGATGGCGGAAGCCGAAGCGGCCTGCTGGGCCTGCGGCAACGGCATGCTGGACTTGCCACGCACCGCGGGTGGCCATACCAGCCCAAGTTCGCGGCATCACTGACTGAGGCCGCTCTCCAGCCAGTTTCAAACGATTGCACGGCTTTTGCCGCTTCGCACGGATTGGCCTAGGCTGTTTACTCCCTTCCCCCTCCTCCTCCACGCGCCTCGCTGCCGCGAGCGAGTGGGGGCGTTTTCGGAGAAAGCGATGGACAAGCAGACTGTCAGCCCCCGCCGCTTTGTCGAACTCCTGAACGAGCGGCTGGTTATGCATCCGCTGTATCGCGAAGGGATGCACGTCTACGCGATCCCCGCCCATGCCGAGTACCCGCGCGGCCTGGTCTGCGTGGGTCCGCGCGGCACCGAGGGCATCTGCGCCACGATCGAGAATATCGTACGTGGCGAATGCGAGGTGGTGCCCGATATCTCGCAGGAATGGACGCGCGGCACGCCCGACCGCACGCATGCGGTCATGCGCTGACTCACGCCGGCCCCATCGGCAGAAACTACACGGTGCGCAGCTCGGCTGCATAGCGCGCGCTCCGTCGTTACAATAATCCCGCAAAGCCACGCGGGAGAACCGATGAGAAGGATTTCAAAGGACGGGATGGCAGAGGACAATGTTGCCAGCATCCCGGATCAGCATGGAGAAACTACTGCCGAGGCCCGCGCGGTCGCGGTGGCTGCGACCATCGCGCGCAAGGCGGTCGAACAGGCCGACCACGCGATGCGCAACTGGACCGACCCGACACCGGGTCCGATCCATATCGGGTCCCCCGAGCATCTGCGCATGTTCAGCAACATGCTGCTGCAAACCCACAACCCCTACAAACCCGCCGTCATCGACTGGCCGCAACTCGCGCCGGACGCGTTGCGCCGTGTGACCTCGCTACCGATCTGGGACATCGCCGTACAGACCGAGGGGCGCGCCTCAGTACGCGTGCATGCCTTCGCGGGCACCGTGCGTGATCCGCTGCTGCGCAGCGCGCTCGAGATGGATGGCGATGAGGAAGCGCGCCATAAGGTGGTGCTGTCGAAGCTGGTGCAGGCCTATGGCATTCCGCTCGAGCCCGAGCCCGCCTACCCGGTGCCGGCGGACCCCGAATGGGGATGGCTGGCCACCGGTTACAGCGAATGCATCGACAGCTTTGCCGCCTTCGGTCTGTTCGCGGCGGCCAAGCAGTCAGGTTTCTTTCCCGAGGCGCTGGTCGAGACGTTCGAGCCGGTGATTCAGGAGGAAGGCCGGCACATCCTGTTCTTCGTGAACTGGGCGGCGTGGTATCGCCGCAGTCTGCCGTGGTGGCGGCGCCCGTTCTACACGCTCAAGGTGTGGCGCGTGTGGGTCCATCTGATCCGCGAACGCATCGGCATCGCCAAAGGCATCGACACCGGCGACAGCGTGCAGGACGCCAACTTTCCGATGAACGCGTCAGGCGCGCTGACCGAGTCGCTGACGCCCGGGGCGCTGATCGACCTGTGCCTGGTCGAGAACGAACGGCGCATGGCAGGGTATGATGCGCGCCTGCTGCGGCCCGACTTCGTGCCACGTATCGCGCGTCTGGTGCGCCGGTTTGTGAAATAAGCGGTGGAGTGAGCCGCCACCACCGGGCTCCGATTCTGTCCCCATATCGAAATGAAGATGATGTTTGCTTTGTCTTTGCTGACACTGGTGATCTGGTGTGTGCTGGTATTTGCCCGCGCGGGCTTCTGGCGCGTGAGCAAGCCGGCCACGTCGCCGCGCCCGGCCGACTGGCCGGCCGTGGTCACGGTGATCCCGGCCCGCAATGAAGCCGATGTGATCGGTCGCGCCGTCGGCGGCGTGCTCGGCCAGCGCTATGCGGGGCCGCTGCATCTGGTGGTGGTGGATGACCACAGCACTGACGGCACCGCCGATATCGCCCGCGCGGCCGCAGTCACGCTGGGACGCGCCGATGCGCTGACCGTTATCGGCGCGCGCGATCTGCCCGCTGGCTGGAGTGGCAAGGTATGGGCGCAGTCCGAGGGGCTGGCCGCCGCCGACAAGGCGATGCCGGACGCGGGTTTCGTCTTCCTGACCGATGCCGATATCTGGCACGGGCCCAACGTGCTGACGGAACTCGTGGCACGCGCCATCGACGAGCGCCGCGATCTGGTTTCCCTGATGGCCCGCCTGCGCTGCGAATCGTGGTGGGAACGCATGATCGTGCCGGCATTTGTCTTCTACTTCGCCAAACTCTATCCGTTCCGCAAGGTGGCTGACCCGCGCAGCCCAGTGGCGGCGGCCGCGGGCGGCTGCATGCTGGCACGGCGCGAGGCACTGGCCCGTATCGGCGGATTCGAGGCCATTCGCGGCGAGTTGATCGACGATTGCAGTCTGGCGGCGCAAATCAAGAAAGGCGGCTCGATTCGCCTGGATCTGGCCGACGACAGCCTGTCGCTGCGCCCATACGACGACTGGTCGAGCCTGTGGAACATGATCGCGCGCAGCGCCTACACGCAGCTCCACTACTCGCCATGGCTGCTGGCCGGCGCGACGCTCGGCATGCTGCTGACGTATATCGCTCCGCCCGTGCTGGCGCTCGCCGGTGGCGCGGCGACATGGCCCGCGTGGCTGGCGTGGATCATGATGGCGGCCAGTTATCGGCCAATGCTGCGTGAATACCGCCAGCCCGCATGGCTGGCACCGCTGCTGCCGGTGACCGCGCTGTTCTACCTGGGCGCCACGCTCGACTCGGCGCGCCGTTACTGGCTCAAGCGCGGCGGCCAATGGAAAGGCCGCGCGCAGGCGCCAGTCAGGTCCTGAGCGGATGGCGCGGCCTCATGCCGCGCCGCCTCCGCGCCATCCCCGTCCTCCGCCTTCAGCGCCTGTCGAGGTACCCCGCCTGCCTGAACCACGCGAGCGCGTCGCGCAGTCCCTCCTGATAGGGGCGCGGCGCGTAGCCTAGCTCGCGCTGCGCCTTGGCGGACGTGAAGAACATCCGATAGCGCGACATCTTGAGCGCATCCACGGTCACGAACGGCTCCTTGCCGGTAAATCGTGCGATGGTTTCCGCGATGCGTGCCACCGGATAGAGCGGCCAGCGCGGCAGCTCGATGGTCGGCGCGCGGCGATTGGACATGTCCGCGATATCGCGCAGCATTTGCCGCAGCGGCACGTCCTCGCCGCCCAGAATATAACGCTCGCCGATGCGGCCGCACTCGAGCGCCAGAAAGTGGCCGGTGGCCACGTCATCGACATGCACGAGGTTCAGGCCCGTATCGACGAAGGCCGGGATCTTGCCGGTGGCCGCCTCCACGATCACGCGGCCGGTCGGCGTCGGCTTGACGTCGCGCGGGCCGATCGGCGTGGATGGGTTGACGATCACCGCGGGCAGGCCTTCGGCGATCATGCGCTCCACTTCGCGCTCGGCCACCACCTTGCTGCGCTTGTAGGCGCCGATCGCCTCGTCGGCGGCCAACGGCGCGGTTTCGTCCACGGGCGCGGTGGCGCCGGCCACGCGCAGTGTCGCCACGCTGCTGGTGTAGATCACGCGCTCCACGCCGGCGGCGCGGGCGGCTTCCATGACGTTGACGGTGCCGATGCGGTTGTTGCGCACGATCTCTTCCGGATCGGGCGCCCACAGGCGGTAGTCGGCAGCGACGTGGAACAGATAGCGCACGCCGGCCATCGCGCGGGTCATGGACGCGGCGTCGCGCAGGTCGCCTTCGACCAGTTCGACGGGCAGCCCTTCGACGTTGGTGCGGGGGCTGGAAGCCCGAACGAGCACACGGACCCGGAAGCCGCGCTCAAGTGCCTGTCGCATCACAGACGAGCCCAAAAAACCGGAGGCGCCGGTCACCAGAATCGAATCGCTAATTTCAGTTCCCCTGTCATCAAAATGCCGCATCCAAGCGTTGGCACATACCAACGTATCAGACAAGAAAATCGGCACCGGTATATAGTACCCACCGCGCGTCCAAAAAGTGATGCAGAAATACCTATTAGACGATGAAAAAATGTTTGAGAGTCGGGGGGCCGTCTCTATGCAGGTAATACTTGCCCAGCCAAGGGGCTTCTGTGCCGGTGTCGTGCGCGCGATCGAGATTGTCGACCGTGCGCTGATCAAGCATGGCACTCCTGTTTACGTTCGCCATGAAATCGTCCACAACAAGCATGTGGTCGAAACCCTGAAGAAAAAGGGTGCGCGCTTCGTAGAGGAGCTGGACGAGGTACCCGGCGGCGCCGTGACGATTTTCAGCGCCCATGGCGTGGCGCGTACGGTCGTGGCCGAGGCACGCGAGCGCGAACTGCATGCGATCGACGCCACCTGTCCGCTTGTGATCAAGGTGCATACCCAGGGCCGCCAGTATGCGGCGGCTGGCCGTACGGTGCTCCTGATTGGCCATGCCGGCCACCCCGAGGTGGAAGGCACGATGGGCCAGATTCCGGGCAACGTGATTCTGGTGCAGAACGAAGCGGAGGTCGGCAAGCTCGATATCCCCGCGGATGCGCCCGTGGCTTATGTCACGCAGACCACGCTGTCGGTTGACGACACCCGGAATATCATCGCCGCGCTGCATCGGCGCTTCACCAATCTGGTGGGGCCGGATACGCGCGATATCTGCTATGCCACGCAGAACCGCCAGAGCGCGGTGCGAGAAATGTCCGCGCTGGTGGACGTGATTCTGGTGATTGGCGCAACCAACAGCTCCAACTCCAACCGTTTGCGTGAGATCGGTGCCGAAAGCGGCGTGCCGAGCTATTTGGTCGCGGACGGCAGCGAGCTCGATCCCGCCTGGGTGCGTGACGCCCGCGTGATCGGCATCACCGCCGGGGCGTCCGCGCCCGAGGAGATGGTAGAGGACGTCATCGCGGCACTGCGCCGCCTCGGGCCAGTCGAGGTGTCGACCATGGCAGGCCGCGAGGAGCATGCCGAATTCCGCCTGCCGGCCGAACTGGCTGACCCGAAGCTGGCGTCGCGAAAGGCGAGAGACACCGACGCGCAACTCACGGACGCCCGACAGGCCGAGACGCAAGCCTGAGCCATCGCCTGCCGGTGGCGTTTCGAGCGAACAAAAATGGCTGCGAGCAATCGCAGCCATTTTTGTTGTGGGGCACGTGTAGCCAAATAAGCTACGATCGTAGCCAATTATGCTACACCCACTCCCACAACTCTTATTCGGCGAGTATCGCCGCCGCATTCTGGATCTGCTGCTCCTGAATCCAGAACGCTCCCTCCATGTCCGGGAGATTGCGCGCCTGACGGATACCTCGCCGGGCACGCTGCATAAAGAGTTAGCCAAGCTTGGCCTCAGGTAAGAATCACGCTTTCAACGATATCGATGTCATGTTGATTGGCGATGTCCTCTTCGCGGACGCGGTTCGATGCCTGTACAACGCACAACAGACCTTGAAGCGCGAGATCAATCCGAAAATTTATTCGTTGTCGGAGTGGCAATCCGCAATCGCGGCTGACGAACCGTTCTTGCGTGAGGTGCTCGCACGACCGAAGCTGTTTCTGATCGGCAATAGCGATGACCTTGGAAATCAAGGTCATCGCATAGCACTCGCGCCTTAGCTGATCTGATACTTCTCGCGGACAAGGTGACCGATGCCGAGGCGGTCGAGGATGGGCATGGGGCATAGGAACGTTACGCGGACCGTGCCGGGTAGGCGGCTGATTTCGATTGAGCCGTTGATGGTCGCGCGGTTCAGGACTTCGTCGTAGGGCAGGCCCGTTACATCCGCGGCGCGTTGCAGGCCGTTCTTGGTGGCGGCGTTCAGGTCTGCGCCGCTGCCAATAAACGTGATGGGGCCGCTCTGCTCGATCTCGCGCTGGCCCCAGCGTTCGCCGAGTTCCACCACTTTCTGGCGTTGCGCCGCCGTCATCGGCCGGGCCATCGGTGGCAGGTCGTCGAGGTTTTGCAGCAGGATCGGGCCATCGATGGTCAGGTGCTTGATGACTTCGACCGTCAGTTCGGTCTCGCCCGATACGTCGGTGGCGTGGCCCGCGATTTCGCCGTTGCCCTGTTGGGCGTGCATGTCGCCCATATACACGCCCGCGCCTGGGACCTTGACCGGGCAGATCAGGATGCAGCCCTCGCGCACGGAGTTCGTGTCCATATGGCCATCGGTCTTGGCGGCGTGCAGCTCTGCTTCCGTCAGGCCGAAGCGGTGCGGTGCGCCGATCAGGTGTTGGCCGAAGTCCGCGCAGTTATGCGAGTCGGGCAGGTCGCGCGAGGGTGTGGTGCCGATGTTGCCGAGGAACGGGCGCATATGTGCGGCCACGCCCGGAATGTCCGCGCGCGCGAGCGACAGGATCGAGTGTTGCGCCGCGAGTTCGGGCAAGGCTGACATTTCCGACGCCTTGCCGGCGAGGCGATCGGCAACCTGCTGGTTGACGGTAAGGCTGACCGCATTCTCGGCGTCGAGCACGATTACATAGCCATGGCTGAAGCGGAACGCGCTGACTTCCGCGCCGCAGGTGTTGCAGCGGATTGCGTCTTCGCCGATGCCTTCGACATGCGATGCAGGATGCTCGGTGCCGCAGTTGGCGCAGAACTTGGCGACGAACGGGTCGCCGTTGTAGCGGCCTTCCACGAAGCGCATCACGCCCGACGAGGTGGCGGCCGAGGTCACGCGCATGCGGCGGATATTGAGCGCGACCGCGTCGCCGACTTCCGCGCCCGCAACGTACACCGGCTGCGTGACCTCGTGCCCGCCTTCGAACGCGGGCGTGATCATCGGGCCCCAGCAGCCAGGGGGCGTGCCGGTAACGAGCGTGCCGCCATCGGCTAGCGGGCCGAGCATGGGCTGGCTTGGGCCGATGATGCCGTTGGTGTAGGCGTCTACGCGCAGGTATGCCACGGGTTCGTTGGTGGTCGTGCTCATGTAAGTCTCCTCGTTTGTGGGGGCAATTCGATGTTCACGTGCGCCACTTGCCTTGGCGGACGAGCGTAAGCGCGGCTTCGGTCCATGCCGACGGGTCGTTTTGAGGCAGGACGTCGAGCGTGACGGCGGGTCGTGCGGATGGCGCGGCTTGCGCGATCTTGCGTTCGGCTTCGGCGTGATCGGCGTGGCCGGGTTCGCCTTCGAACTGATGACGCAGGCCCTGCACTGTCACCGCGACGAAATCGCGGTGGTCGAATGTCTTCGCGGAACGGTCGAACAGGTCGTCGTCGTATTGCACGAGCTGATCGCGCCAGATCATGCGCGCGATGCCGCGGCGGTGCCGCGCCAGGCCCGCGCGGCCGCGTTCGGTGAGCAGGTAGAAGCGGTACCAGTGGTCCCACTCGGTGCGCGGCGGTTGTGGTACGCGCAGCGCGGCGCGATCGGCCACGCGGTCTTCGGTGGACGCGATCAGGCCGACGCAGCGCGTCGGGCGCAGTGCCGCCGCAGCACTGGCCGCGCGACCGCCCGCGTCGAAGCCCGCGAGCACGGCTTCGGGGATATGCAGCACGTCCATCAAGTCGATCACGTCCTGACCAAGCGCGGCACGCTCGCCGGTGCGCGGGGTCGCGCTGTCGAGAAAGCGCGTCGGCCCGTGGCCGCGCAGATACGGCACGATGATGCGCGTGCCCTGCGCCGCGAGCCGCGGCGCGATGGCGTCGAACGCACGCGCATCGTAGGGGAAGCCGTGCAACAGAATCACGGGACGACCCTTGTCGTCGCCGACCGTCAGGTAGCCAATATCGAGCTGGTCGGTTCGCACCTGGCGCACGCGTGCGGTAGCTGGCTGTGTCATCGAGGTATCTCCACGTCCGCGCCGACAATCAGTGCGCTGCCGATCCACTCTGCCAGCCATGCGCCCGCCTGTGCCACCCCCTCCTCTTCGCCCAGACGCTCGGCCAGTAAATCGCACAGCGCGGCGAAGCTGCCGTCGCACTGCAGTTCGGCCAGCGCCTCCAGTTCGAGCAGCGACACTTCACGCAAACACGACGTGTAGTCCTGCCGCCAAACCACCAAGCCGGCGGGCACGGCCAGCGGCGCGGCATCGCCGCCGTCATGCCACACACGCTCCGCGTTGGTCGTGACCTCGCGCATGCGCAGGGCCGGTGACAGGACCAGACGCGCGTGGTCCCAGTCGAGCGCGGCCAGGTCCGCCGCGGCGAGCGGCGTAGCGTCGGCCGCGACGAACGCGGTGGCGAGCGCATGCTCGATCCATGCAAGCTCGGAAACGTCAGGATGCTCGGGAAATATCGCTTCCAGCGTGCCGTCGAAGCCCTCGGCATACGCATCGAGCGTCCACGCATGCGGTGGACAGGCGTCAATATGCGTGATGGCCGCGTTCAGGAACGCCTCGCTGCCGATACGATCGCGCGTCTTTGGATACGACACCTCAAGGCAACCGACGAGCTGCGCGCGATAGTTGTTCTGATACACCGCAAGCCCCGGATGGTCGAGCCCGGCCACGCGCGCGGCGGCTTCCGGCGAGGCCTCGACAAGCCATGCGCGAAACTCGCGCTGCAGTTCGGCCAGTCTCATGCGGCCTCCCGCAAGGTATGTGCGGGCAGGCGGCCATGCGCGCGCGCCACGTCGAGCTCATCCAGCAACTTGCGCAGCGGCGGCACATCGGCATCGCGCTCGATCATGGTCGCCACCGGACCCACCAGCGCGCGCGCCTGCGCATAGAGCGCCCACACTTCCGCGCACACCGCGGTGTCGTGCGTGTCGATCAGCAGATCCTTGCCCGCACTGTGCCCGGCCAGATGAATCTGCCGCACGCGGTCGGCCGGCACGCCGGCCAGGAACGCGTGCGCGTCAAAACCATGATTGGTCGCGCTGACGTAGATATTGTTGACGTCGAGCAGTAGATCGCAGCCGGTGCGACGGCACATCTCGGCGAGAAATTCCCATTCGGTCATCGACTCACCCGCGAACGCGATATAGCTCGAGGGATTCTCGAACAGCATCGTGCGGCCGAGCGCGTCCTGTGCCTGCGCGATGTTCGCGCAAACGAGATCGAGCGCCTCGTCGGTATAGGGCACGGGCAGCAAATCGTGCGAGTTGAAACCTTCGATCCGCGTCCAGCACAGATGATCGGACACGAACAGCGGATCGATCTCGTCCGCGAGCGCGCGCAGGCGGCGCAGGTACTCGCGGTCGAGACCATCCGCCGAACCGATCGACATCGACACACCATGCAGCGCCACCGGATGACGCTCGCGGACCTGACGCAGGATGTGCCGCGGTTGCCCGCCCTCGACCATGAAGTTCTCGGAGATGACCTCGACGAAGTCGACGGGGACATCGGTCTCGAGAAAGTCGCGGTAATGCTCCTTGCGCAGGCCGAGACCATAGCCGGAGAACAACGTGTTGGTCGTATTGGGCATGTTGGGATGTGGCATGACGATAGGTTCAGCGGAGGTTAAACAGCATGCGACGCCATGCGGCTTACTGCTCGGTCAGCTTGCCGCCGGCCTTGAGGCATTCGCTCTTCGACTTGACGACCACGCCCTTGCCCTTGCAACTGTTGAGGCCCTTGCAGTCGTTGCTGGCCGTCGCGCACAGGCTTTCGCCCTTGCAGCTGTTGACGCCATAGCAGCGCACCGGCTCAGCCTTGCCGGCGGCATGGGCGGGCACGGCAATAGCGGCGGAGGCGAGCGCGAGCAGCGCCGCGGCGGTGGCCAGGCTGGCACGCGATTTGTTCGATACGGTCATGTCTTGTTCCTTGGTATTTGGGAGGTTGTGCGGGAGAGAGGACGCGATGTACGCCGCAGCCATGCATCGAGCGACCACGCGCCACCGCCCTGCGCGAGCAGCGGCAGCAACAGGCCGGCCCAGCTCAGGTGCGTGGACCACGCGTCGGGATAGACGAAGATCTCGATCACCGCGGTCATGCCGAGCAGCGCCAACGCGGCCGGCCGCGTGCACAGGCCGAGCACCAGCAGGATCGGAAACAGATGCTCCGACACGGTGGCCAGTTGCGCGGCGAGGTCCGGCGGTATCAGCGGCAGCGCGTACTCCGAGCGAAACAGCTCGTAGGTGGTGTCCTTGATGGTGAACAGGCCTTCCACCTTGGTGCGGCCTGACAGGAAGAACACCGACGCGATGCCGAGCCGCGCAACCAGTAGTTGCAAACCCGGCTGCAACACACGCGACAGAAAGCGTGTCATCGCTTGATCGGCGTCAGCGAGCCCGGACCCTTGGGCGTCTTGATCTCGGTGCAGGTGCCCTTCTCGACGAGCTTCCAGGCATCGCCCTGGTAGTTGCGCTTCGAGGTGGCCGCGCACGTGGTGCCCGCGCCGGCGGCGCAGTCGTTCTGCCCGGCGAGCGCGACGCCGTAGCATTTCTCGGTGGCTTTCTTGCCGTCAGCGTGAGCAACGTTAGCGAGCGCGGCCAGGGAGACCGCGAGGGAAGCCGCGAGAGCGGCGCGCTTGTTCAGCATGTGTTCTCCTGATTGGGATCGGGGCGGCGCCGGCGGGAATCGCCGTGCGCCAACCTGGCAGGAGAACAACGAGGAGGATGTCGGACGTTTCGCGCGCTCCCGTCAGGTGTCGGGATTTATAGCGGTAGACGAAATGCGCCGTGTTTCGTACTGTGTCCGGTATCGGAGGCGATACACAGTGTTTAAAAAATGGCGCCCCGCGGGGCGCCATCGATACAAAGCCAGATACAAGCGGATGCCGCTGTCAGGTTGCGCCGCGTGCGTTATGGTTCGTGAGGTACTTGACCAGCCCATCCACGCCGTCGCGCGCGACGATATCCGCGAACTGCTTGCGATAGACCTCGATCAGCCACGCGCCCATCATATTGATGTCGTAGATTTTCCAGCCGTCAGCGGTCTTCGTCAGGCGATAGTCGATCAGCATTTCGTCGCCGTTGTTGAGCACGCGGGTGCCGACCACCGAGTCGTTGGCACTGCTGCCGGCCTGCGGCGGCTGGTAGCGGAACTTCGGGTTCTGGTCGCGCAACTGCGACAGCGACACGGCGTAGCTGCGCACCAGCAGTTGCGTGAACTGCTCCTGCAGCGTCTTCTGCTGCTCGGGCGTGGCGGTCTTCCAGGCCGCACCGACGGCGAGCCGCGTGGTGCGGCCAAAGTCGGTGTAGGGCAGGAACTGGCGCTGGACCACGGCGGTGATCTTGGACAGATCGCCGCTGCGCGTCTCGGGGTTGGCCTGAATTTGCGCGATCACGCCCTCGACTGCGGCGCGAACCAGGCGATCAGGTGCGGCCTTGGTGTCGACGGCCTGCGCGTGAACGGCGGAAACCATCACCACGGCGGCGATGGGGGCGAGTGCGACGGGATGGAAACCGGAGAGCTTCATGGGCGACTAATAGAGACGAATAAGCAGCAACTGAGACAGATCCTGCCGTGGCAGACCGGCAAGCCGAATGACGAACCAGTATATAGCGGATCGGGCCGGTGTCAGCAGGGTGATCCCTAAGCCATCCGCGGGTAGCGTCAGCGTCAACCGCTATACTCCGGGCTGCCGCGCGAAATTCGCGCTACGGCGCCGCTAATGCCACATCCGGCCGCATCCAACCGACCCCCAATGCTGAGACCGCTGCTCATCCGTACCGTCAAGTTCGCTACCCGTCACGCCTGGGGCGTGCTCGCGGTATCGCTGCTGCTCACCGCGCTGAGCGGACTTTATGTGGCGCGCAACTTTGCGATCAATACCGATATCAGTCGCCTGCTTGAATCGGACGCACCGTGGGCGACCAACGACAAGGCCATCAGTGCGGCATTTCCGCAACGGGACAATCTGATTCTCGCGGTGGTGCAGGCCCCGGCCAAGGAACTGGCCGACGCCGCCGCCAACGAACTGGCCGTCAAGCTGCGCGAGCAGACCAAACGTTTCAATGCGGTGGACCAGCCCGGGGGTGGTCCGTTCTTCGAGCACAACGGGCTGCTGTTCGCCGACACCACCACGGTGCAGGACATGGGCGGCAAGCTCACGCAGGCACGTCCGCTGCTCAACAATCTTGCGCACGACCCCACGCTGCGCGGCCTGTCGGATCTGCTGACCACGACGCTCGCGCTGCCGCTGCAGCTGGGGCAGGTCAAGCTGTCGGACATGGAGAAGCTGCTCGGCGCGAGCGCAAAGACCGTGGATGGCGTGCTCGAGAAGAAGCCGGTGGCGCTGTCGTGGGCCGGGCTCGTCGACGACGAGCTCAAGCCCGATGCGCAGGGCCGCGCGTTCAGTTTCATCACGGTGTCGCCGGTGCTGGACTTCAGCGACCTCCAGGCCGGCTCGGCCGCCAGCGACGCCATCCGCGCCGCCGCCACCGAACTCAAGCTTGCCGAACGCTATAACGCCGTGGTGCGGCTGACGGGCTCGCAGCCGCTGGCGGACGACGAGTTCGCCTCGGTCAGCGAGGGCGCCGCGCTCAACGGCATCCTGACCCTGTTCGTGGTGATCGGCATCCTCTGGATGGCGCTGCGCTCGGCGCGGCTGATCATCGCCGTGCTGACCAGCCTGATCGCCGGGCTGCTGATCACGGCGGCACTGGGCCTTGCCATGGTCGGCGCGCTCAACATGATCTCGGTCGCGTTTGCGGTGCTGTTCGTCGGCCTTGGCGTGGACTTCGGCATCCAGTACGGCGTGCGCTATCGCGCCGAGCGCTGCGAACATGGCGACCTGGTGCTGGCACTGGAGCTGGCCGCGCGCGACGTGGCCACGCCGCTGTCGCTGGCGGCGGCAGCCACCGCGGCGGCGTTCTTCTGCTTCCTGCCCACCGACTACCGCGGCGTAGCCGAGCTCGGCAAGATCGCGGGCGTGGGCATGATCGTGGCGTTTGTGACCACGTTCACGATGCTGCCAGCGCTGATCCGCGTGCTGCGGCCCACCGGCGAGCGCGAGGCGCCGGGCTTTGCCTGGCTCGCTCCGGCCGACGCGTTTTTCGAGCGCCATCGCAAGTCGGTGCTGCTGGCTACCTGCGCGATCATCGTGGCCGGGATTCCGCTGCTGATGCACCTGCGCTTCGACTTCGATCCGCTGCACCTGAAAGATCCGAATTCCGAGTCGATGTCCACGCTGCTCGCGCTCAAGGACTCGCCGCAGGCTGGCACCGACAACGTGAGCGTGCTGACCCCCTCGCTGCCCGCCGCGCAGGCGCTCGCGGGCAAGCTGTCGGCACTGCCCGAAGTGTCGCGCGTGGTCACGCTGAATACGTTTATCCCGACCGACCAGGCGCCCAAGCTGGCCGCCGTCGCCGAGATGGCCAAAACGCTGATGCCGGTGCTGACGCAGCAGCCTTCGGCCCCGGCCGACGACACGCGCCGCGTGGCCTCGCTGCGCAACGCGTCACGTCAGCTCGAACTTGCCGCCGAAGATCACCCGGGTCCGGGCGCGGAAGCGGCCGCGCATCTGGGCCGCGCGCTCGGCAAGCTGGCCGCCGCCGATGCCGCCACGCGCGACCGAGCCGAGGCCGCGATCGCGCTGCCGCTGCGACTCGCGCTGGCCAAGCTCCGGCTCGCCCTCTCGCCGTCGCCGGTCACGCGTGACTCGCTGCCGCCGGAACTCGTGCGCGATTGGCTGGCGCCCGACGGCCAGGCACTGATCAGCGTCAGCCCGAAAATGTCTGCCGCGGCGCGCAGCGACGAGGATGCCCGCGAGGCGACACTCGAGCGATTTACGGGGGCGGTGCTGCACGTGGCACCGGGCGCCACCGGTGGCCCGATCGCGATTCAGGGCTCGGCCGATACGATCATGACCGCCTTTGCCCACGCGGGCATCTGGGCGGTGATCTCGATCGCCGTACTGCTCTGGATCACGCTACGCCGGATCAACGATGTGCTGCGGACGCTGATTCCGCTGCTGGTCTCGGCGATCGTGACACTCGAGTTGTGCGCGGCCCTGGGAATCGCACTGAATTTTGCCAATATCATCGCGCTGCCGCTGCTGCTCGGCATCGGGGTCGCGTTCAAGATCTATTACGTGATCGCCTGGCGCCACGGCAAGACCAAGCTGCTGCAGTCGAGCCTGACCCACGCGGTGCTCTACAGCGCGGCCACCACGGCCACCGCGTTCGGCAGCCTCTGGTTCTCGCATCACCCCGGTACAGCGAGCATGGGCGAGTTGCTCGCGCTGGCGCTGGTGTGCACACTCGCGGGCGCGGTGTTCTTCCAGCCAATCCTGATGGGCCGGCCCCGTCGTCGCATGGCGGCCGACGCGCACGGTCCATCGATGCCCCCTGTCATGGTGGCTACACAACTGGCAAAATCGGCCGATAGTTCACAAAGGCCCGATCAAGGCAATACCAGGCGGTAGCCCGCTCGCAGGAATACTGTGTTGCCGCGCTCGCACTATGATGTTGACGAGCGCGCACGCTAGAATTCTGCACGCTGGAACCCCATAACAATAAATCACCGATCCTCGTGTACTCCATGCCCGCCCGTCTCTTGCCCATCCAGCAGTCTGCTGCCCTGCTCCCTCGCCCCCTCGGTGCTGCCGCACTGACGGCCGCCGTCATCTTCGCATCGGGTTGCGCGACCGGCCCGCAGGCCAGCAAGGACGACCCGCTCGAGCCGATGAACCGCGTCGTGTTCAAGGTCAACGACACCGTCGACCAGTACGTCGCGGTGCCGATCGCAAAGGGCTATCAGAAGGTGACACCGGAGCCGGCGCGCACAGCGGTGACGAATTTCTTCTCGAATCTCGCGGACGTGGGCAATTTCGCCAATAACGTGCTGCAGGGCAAGGGCGTGGCCGCCGCGGAAACGCTGATGCGCGTGGCGATCAACTCGGTGTTTGGCATCGGCGGTCTGATCGACATCGCCACGCCTGCCGGTCTCCCCAAGCACTCGCAGGACTTCGGGCTGACGCTCGGCGTCTGGGGTGTGCCCTCGGGCCCGTATATCGTGTTGCCGCTGTTCGGCCCCAGTTCGGTCCGCGATGGCGTGGGACTCGGCGCGAGCTTCTACCTCGATCCCGCGCATTACCTCGATCCCGCCTGGCGTAACTCGCTGTTCGGCGTGAACGTGGTGAGCACGCGCGCCAACCTGCTGGGCGCCACCGACCTGCTCTCGCAGGCCGCGCTCGACAAGTATGCGTTCGTGCGCGATGCCTATACGCAGCGACGTCAGTACCTGATCGACAGCGGCAGCGGCAAGCTGCCCGCCTATGAGGACGAGGACGACGACGCCAAGTCGGACGCCGATGCATCCCCTGCCGCTGGCGCATTCGGCGCGACACCGGCTCCGGCACCCGCCCCGGTGAAGTCGACCAGCCCTCCGGTGGACGCCCCGGAACCTCCGAAGCAATAAGCACAAAAAAAGTCCCGACAGCACGACGGGAAAACGCTGCCGGGATTGCAAAGTAGACGAAGGACATCGGGCAAAGCTCCCGGTGTCCAACGACATTCTCGGCGCAACCTGCCGCACCCCTCCCTTCCTTTTGACAACTTGAGATTTGGCGTGGCAACGGCAATCTAAAGTTGTCGCAAGCACGCCCGACGCACGCAGACCTTCGCATAGGCTCGACTCCGATTCGATGCCCTATTCATGCGAGGTTAATCCGTGTCGTCATTCCTGCCGGTCCCCTTGCGCCGCCACACGATGGTCGGCGTTGACATTGGCGCGTCCAGCGTCAAGGTTGTCGAGATATCGGCCGCGCGCGGTGGGCGCGCCCTTACGCTGCACCGCTGCGCCAGCGAACTGCTGGAGAAAGGCACTGTCGTCAACGGCAGCCTCGTCGATCTTCAGGCCGTGTCGAGGGCGCTGTCCAGCGCGTTGCGCAAGGCGCGCATTCGCTGCCCCACGGCCACCCTGGCCCTCCCTCACTCGCTGACGGAATACTCGACGTTGTCGTTGCCTGACAACCTCACGCACGATGAACTGAGCGTCGAGATCGAACACGAAGCGCAGCGGCTCTATCCGCCATCGGAGCGCGTCAACTTCGACCACGGCGTGATCGCCCACAATCGCGACGCAAAAAGCGTGACGGTACAGGTCGTGGCCGCGCGGCGCGACAGCGTGGACGAACGCGTTCTTGCAGCGGAGATGGCCGGCCTCAAGCCGGTTGCCATCGAGGTCGAGGAGATGGCCATCCATCGCGTGATGGCGACGCGCACGCTCGTCGTGCCGGACGCCGCCGCGCGACCAGGCATCGAGGTACTGATCCACCTCGGCGCCACGCGCTCGACCGCCATGTTCTATCAAGGCACCGCCCCGATGCACCGGGAGCAGATCAACAGCACCGGTGATCAGTTGACGGAGAACTGTGCGCGCGCGTTTCGCCATGACATGCCAAAGGCGGAAATTCACAAGCGCAAGAACACCCTCCCGCGCGAGTGGCGCACGCAGATCCTCAAGCCCTCGCTGGAATTGCTGGCGATGGAGATCCAGAGCGCCATCAGCGGCTTTGCGGCACGCTCCACGCTGGGCGCCGTAGAACGCATTCTGCTGTGCGGTGGCCATGCATCGTTGCCCGGCCTGGACGAAACCGCGCAGGCGCAGACGCGTATCGCCACCGAAGTCTTCAATCCCTTCGCTCACATGGCGGTTGGCAGGCAGGTCAATCCGCGCTACTTCGAGCGCGACCTGCCGGCGCAGGTCGTAGGCGCCGGTCTGGGCCTGCGGGGAGCGGTGCAGCCATGACGGAGACTCCCACCGTTGCCCGGGAGCGGGCAGCCACACCGGCCTCCGCGCCCACGTTCCTTATCGCCGGCAGCATCAACCTGCTGCCATATCGCGACCAGCGCCGCCAGGCGCAACGGCGCGATGCGGCCATGACGCTCGCATTCGCGGGATTTATCGCCATTGGCGCGCTGCTTCTGTCGCAAGGCGTGATCAAGCATCAGACCGGCAACGTCGCGCATCTCAATCAGGTGATATCGAGAGAACTGGAGGAAATCGACCACCAGGTCGGCGAGATCCAGACGCTCGAGCAGGAAATGCAGGTACTCATGGCCCGCCAGAGCGCCATCGCCGTGCTGCAACGCGAGCGTATGCAGGCGTCGCGCCTGTTGGCGCAACTCGCGGACCTGGTCCCGGCCAACATGTACGTGTCCAGACTCGGCAAGGAGGGCGCCGTGGTCACGCTGACCGGCGTTGCCGCCTCCAACCAGGACATCTCGGCGTTGCTCGCCAATCTCGGCCGGCCCGCGTGGATCCGCAATCCTCAACTGCTGGAGTCGCGCACGCGCGCCGCGGAAGGCAGTGCGGACGCGCGGCCGGTACGCCGCGCCTACTTCGATTTCACCATCAAGTTCACCTACGACGAGCCGCAGAACGCTGCGGAAGGCGCCCGCATGGCTGCCGCCGGCACGGATATCACGTCATGAGAATTCCACCCAATATTGCCGCCCCTGTCGCGGAACTGGTCGCGCAGTTCCGCGACCTCGATGTGACAGATCTGGCGAGCTGGCAACGCGTGCCCCGCATGCTGCTGTCCCTTGCCGCGGGCCTGACCTGCTTTGCCGCCGGCTGGATGGCGCTGATCGGCGACGACATGGACACGCTGCGACGACAACGCGCCGAGCACGAGGCGCTGCTCGAATCGTATCGCGTGAGGGTGAAGCAGGTGACCAACCTGCCTGTCCTGCGCGCGCGCAAGGAGGAAGTAGCGCTGCGCGTGGCGGCCGCCGAGCGTCAGCTACCGGGCCGCACGGACATGGATGCGCTGCTCGCGGATATCAATCATGCCGGCCTGCTGCGCAGCCTTCAATTCGAGCTGTTCAAGCCCGAATCCGCGCGTGCGGGCAAGAGCTTTGCCGAAATTCCAATCCGGATCCGGGTAAATGGCCGCTTCACCGATCTTGCCGGCTTCTCCGCGGACCTTGCCACGATGTCACGCATCGTATCGATGCGCGATCTGAACATGCAACAGGACAAGACCCGTGGTCTTGCCATGGAGGCCGACGTGATCGCCTACCGTCTGCTCGATGCCGCCGAAAGCGCGGCAAAGCCCGAGGATGCCTCGACGACAGTTGCCGGAGCCAGGAAATGAGCGTGAACCTGCCCCCCCGGCACTGTGGTCCGCTCGCGCTGCTCGCGATGTTCGCATTGACCACGCTGACCGGCTGCGGCCAGAGCGATGAGGCGACGCTGCGCAAATGGATTCGGGACACCCAACGTGCATCCGCCGGCGCGCCCGCGCAGCTGCCGGCCCTGCCTAGCATCACGGCCTCCCCCCCGCCCACCATCACCGATGTGGACCCCTTTGCCCATGTGCGCATCGCGGCGCCGGCGCGATCGGCGGTGGAGCATCCGGAGGCCGGCCGCCGCCGCGATCCGCTCGAGGACATTGCGCTCGAGGCCATGCAGATGGTCGGTGTGCTGGAGCGCAAGGACAGCAAGGTTGGCGTGATCCGAATCGGCGATCAGATTCATCACGTCAGTGTTGGTCGATACATGGGCCTGCGCCACGGCCGTGTCACCCGCATCACGGATGGAGAGATCGTGCTGCGCGAATTGGTTCTCGATGGCGAAACTGATTGGAAGGAAGAAATGACTAGTCTGAAGCTGGAGGCATCATCATGAGATCCCGTCGCTGGCGGCGCGCGCTTGGTACAGGCGCCGCCCTCACTCCCGCGCTGGCCGTGCACGTCGCGCTCGCACAGAGCAACTTCGTCCGGCAGGTCGACTCCACGGTGAGCGGCGGACAGACGACGCTGGTCATCGAGATGCAATCGCCCATCGTGGGCAAACCGCTGGATTTCGTCACCGACAAGCCGGCGCGCATCGCGTTCGACTTCGACGACACTGGCTTTGCGGCCGGCCGCGCGCGCTACAACTACGATGGCCGCGTACTGAAGGGCGCCGACGTGATCGAGACCGGTGGCCGCACGCGTGTGGTGCTCGATCTCAAGCGTTCGATTCCCTATCACGCCGCGGTACAGGACAATAAACTCATCGTCACGCTCGATCCGCCCGCCACTTCGCCCACCGAGTCGTCCGTCGCGGCGACGAAGTCAGCCGGTACCACGGTAACGAGCAGCGAGCCCGCATTGCGCTCGACGTACGACGGGCAGCGCATGTCGCTGAATTTCCAGAACGTCTCCGTACGCTCGCTACTGCAGGTGTTCGGTGAATTCACCAGCCTCAACATCATCACCAGCGACTCGGTGCAGGGCAATGTCACACTGCGCCTCAACGACGTGCCGTGGGACCAGGCGCTGCAGATCGTGCTCGATGCAAAGGGACTGGATTCCCGTCGCAACGGCAACGTGATCTGGATCGCGCCGAAGACCGAACTGGCGGAGAAAGAGAAGCTCGATTTCGAATCCCGCCATCAGGTCAGCGAACTGGAGCCGCTGCGCAGTGAAGTCTATCGCCTGAACTACCAGCGCGCGGAAGATGTCCGTCGCATGCTGGTTGGCGAGAGCGGCGCGCAGGGTGGCGCCCTGCGCATGCTGTCCAAGCGCGGCGCAATGACTGCCGACGTACGCACCAACCAGCTGTTCGTGTCGGACGTGGCGAGTAAGCTCGAGGAGACGCGGGCGTTCATTGCGAAGATCGATATCCCGATACGCCAGGTTCTGATCGAGGCGCGCATCGTGGAGGCCAACGATACCTTCAGCCGAGATCTTGGCGTGAAGCTCGGCTTCTCGGCGCGCTCGAAGGGCGCAAACGCTGGCAGCGACTATGCCAGTGTGCTGCCCGGCTTCGCCTCGGGTAATAATGGCGGCAACCTCGCCGCCGTGCCGGCCATCAGCCTGCCCGCTTTGCCAACCGTTGGGACGCCCGCGACGCTCGCACTGAGCCTGTTCAACTCCAACGCGAGCCGCTTCCTGGCACTGGAACTTTCCGCGCTGGAAGCCGACGGCAAGGGCAAGATCATCTCGAGCCCGCGCGTGGTCACGGCCGACAATATCAAGGCGCTGATCGAGCAGGGCACCGAGCTGCCGTATCAGGCCGCGACCTCGAGCGGCGCCACGTCGGTGAGCTTCAAGAAAGCCAACCTGAAGCTGGAAGTCACGCCGCAGATCACACCAGAGGGTAAGGTCATCCTCGATGTGGACGTCAACAAGGACAGCCGCGGCATCAACACGCCGAGCGGCTTCGCCATCGACACCAAGCATGTGCGCACCCAGGTGCTGGTGGAGAACGGCGGTACCGTGATGATTGGCGGCATCTTCTCGGAAGAAGAGACCACCGATGAGTCCAAGGTGCCGTTGCTCGGCGATATCCCGGTATTGGGCTATCTGTTCAAGAACACTTCTCGTGGCAAGGACCGCAAGGAGTTGCTCGTCTTCCTGACCCCTCGTGTTCACGTGGACCTGGACGTGAAGCCCGCGCTCGCCAGCGCCCGCTAGGCGAAAAAAAAAGCCGATAGCGGAAATTGCATTCTCCGCTATCGGCACCCCATCCTCCCCTGAATTTCCTTAGAGCGCGTCGTCCTTTCTATGGACTGGCAGCTGGCGCTGACGTCTCCGAGCAACCCGGCGGAACATATGACTTGCGCCAGGCCGAGCGATCGGAGGGTGCCGCTATCGTGCAGCTCCACGTGCCCATCGCGTCGCGGGTAAGCCGGATGCGTGTCCCGTTGATCGCAGTGCTAGCATTCCCGCCTATGATGACTTCGAGATAGCCGGTGTTGCTGGCTTTCGTGTAGGTCCACAGACCGCCCGCGTTGATGGCGTTGGTGAGATTGGACTGGACGTAACCCAGCTCCTTCGCGTAGATCGTGGTCTTGCCCTCGATCAGGAGGGTTTCCACGCTAGTCTTGTAGGCGGAGATTTCCGCCACCGCGCGCGTCATCTGCGTGCGCGACGAGTATTCCTGATACTGCGGTACGGCGAATGCTGCAAGGACACCAACGATAGCTACGACGACCATCAACTCGATCATCGTGAAGCCTGCCTGCGCCTTACGCGTGCGGCTCGGAAACATAGAGACTGGCCTTTCGCAAGGGGTAGTGGAATCGGTGACACGCCACGGCGCGCGCGCGTGTCACCTTGCGCGTCGCCGTGGCGTTGTCAGGCCGATGGCGACCTAAGGCGCCGGCGCGCAAGAAAAACCCTGCCTCCGACTTAGGCGCAAATGGCGGGCTTGTACGAGTCTTTCCATCCGCCCGTTTTGGCGCCCACGATGGCGCAAGTCCAAGTACCGGTCGCGTCGCGACTCAGCGTGACCACTGTGCCGCTGACCGCGGTGCTGGCATTCTGGCCCATGGTCACCGCGAGCTTGCCAGTCTTGGCGGTCGAGTCGTAGGTCCACAGCGTCGTGCCCGCCGGCTTGTATTCGATAGTGATATTTGATTGCACGTAGCCGAGGTCCGAATTAACGATCGTGGTCACCCCGCGCAACAGGTGATCCTCGACACCGGTCTTGTAGGCAGACAGTTCACCGACCGCACGCGTCATCTGCGTACGAGCCGTATAGTCCTGATACTGGGGCACGGCAATCGCCGCGAGGATGCCGATGATGGCCACCACGACCATCAGTTCGATCATGGTGAAGCCCTTCGAACGCTTTTGAAGTGTCTGCGCGGAGCGAGTGGTACGGCTGAAATACATGATGCTGACCTCCCTGTTCGATCAATGAATTGACCGATCGGCACGATGCCGATCGGCAGCATTCATGACATCACGCGAGGGGGCCGGGTATCTCGTAATTGGCAAATCTTGATGATTGCGGCGCGCTTTACCAGCACTGCGAAGCGGCCGGAGAAGCCGCTCGAGTTGACTGCTGGCCAAGGTCGTCGAGTACGAACACGCCACAGCGATCGTCGCTTTGGCCGTTGACGGGTTGCGCCGTCGCTTCGAAACCCTGCCCCTGTCGCGTGAGCGTGACGGACACGCGGTACCAGACGGCTTGCTTATCGGATGCCTTTGCACGGGACAGTCGGCCACCGACGACACTCAAAGGGAATTGGGTCCCTTTCAGCTCAGGATCCAGGTCCACGGCATCGGATGTGTATGCACCGTGCATCGTCATATGGCGGGCCTGGCGGGCCGCGATATCGAGCAGGGCCGCGCGCGCGTCGGCGCGGCGCACGGCCGCCACATGCTCGCGATAGTTGGAGACGGCGATGGCTGCAAGGATCGCCACGATGGCTACGGCCACCATCAACTCCATCAGCGTGAAGCCGCGCCGCGGCTGCCACGTAAGCCGCTGGGGCAGGCGCTTGCGTCCTGTCATCGCATCGACCACGGCGCCGCTCATCGCAGCTTCGCCCAGTTGATACGCGCGCCCTTCTTGTCGTCGGTCTCGGGACGGATCTGGGTCAGCTTGCCGCCGCCTTCCTTGTTCTGCTGGACCATATAGGTCTTGCCATTCCTGGTGAACGTCACCGGTGTACCGACGCCGTCCAGACCCATGCCACTTACGATGGACGTAGCAGGCAAACCGGGAGCGTCGAAGAATGAGCGCGCGTTTGCCCCACCACTATCCAGGCGTACCGCCATCGTGAAGCCCTTCGTCTCGGGCGTGGTGCAAGACAGCACGTTCGACGCAATAGGCGCCGGCGGTATCGTGGTATTGAAGACCAGCATGCCACCCATCATCGTCGGATCGTGCAACACCTGTTCGTCCTTGCCGGGTAGCGTCAGACGCCAGCCCGACTGGGCCTGCGGGCACCCCGCGCCCGCCTTCCAGCATACGGCGCCGTTGCTCACGGCACGTAGCGCCGGCCCGCCAACGGAACCGGTCAGCGCGCTGGCAGTCTGGGCGAGCAGGTCCTTGGCCCGCAGCGTGCGCGGCGCGGGCAGCGACGCGTAATGGAATATGTGCAGTGCACGCGCATTCCAGGCGTCGAAGCCCGAATCCCATACACCATGAACGGCATGTTGCCCGCGCGCATACTCGCCGCCGGCCTGTAGCGTCTGCTCGTAGCGCCGACCCGTGCCGAAGTTCAGCATTACCCGCGGCCGCCCTCCCGGCTGCGGCACGGCAGCGGCCACGACGCTGGTGGAGATAGGCATGCCTTCCGTCGCGTAGATCGGTGTCGCCGACGCGCCCCCCGACGCTCCCCCCGACGCTCCCCACTGCGCCGGATCCTGATCGGTCAGGTCGAAACGCCACACGTTGCCGAACAGGTCGCCGGCATAGACGTAGTCAGTGATGCGGTCTTCGTCGAGATCGGCGGCGGTCACCTCGACGATGCCGTTCCTGCGCTGGGTCTTGAGCGGATCCTGTGCACGGCCGTGGCCAGTGTCGAGATAGCGGAACGTCGCCGCGCCCGCCCCTTTGTCGGGGTCGACGATCATGACGAACAATCCCGCCGAGCCGCGCTCGCTATTGGCGCCGTTGCCGAACAGAACTGCCCATTTGCCGTTGTGCAGTCGGCGGATCAGCGGCTTGCCCTGCACCATGCCAAGATGGCCGCCGCAATTGGCCACATTGCATACGCCCGGCTGGTTCAGGCGTGCCGACGACCATTCGCCGAGCACGATGCGTTGTGCGTCCTTCTCGCTGAAGGCGTCGGGATCGGTGACGTCGAGCGCGTAGATCATGCCGGCAGATGGCGTCGTATCGTCGGCAATCGGCCCCTGGTCGCGCGCGCCGCCGCCCAGCCCGCCCACCAGCCAGGTGTGCCAGGCGCCGCCATAGTAGAGATCGCCGGTACCCGGTGTGCCATCGACAAACAGGTTGTGCGCGTATTGCGGCGACGTCAGGTCGTACTGCGTCGTCTTCGCGCGCACGACGTCGACGACCGGTGAAGGCATGTACGCCAGTATCTCCACGCCGTCGTTTCGGATCGCCTGCCCGCCGCCGGCGCGGAATCCGTGCAGCAATCCGTCATTCGCGCCAACATATGCGACGTGCTGGCGTAATGCGCCGCGTACCTTGAAAGCGGCGTAGCTTCCCACTGGCTCCTTCGCGCGGCTGGTCGGGTAAAGGCGGTCCTGCATATCGGCGCCGAACGACGCATCAGGCGCACCGACCCACACCGGGCTCGAATGCATGATGTCGCCAAGCAGCCCCTGGCGCTTGCGCAGTGTGCCTCCCGTTGGACTGTCGAGTTCGTCCTCACGCGCACCCCGCAGGTAGTTCAACGCCCGCTCTCCGGAAACGCCCCCTGCCGCCGTGGGGCCGAGACTGCGCTGCTGCGATGCCGATAGTGATGACCACCGTAACGGCACGCCTTTCGCACCATCCCATGTCAGCATCGTGCGCGCGGACGCAGCCAGCCCGTTCGACGACGCGCCCGTCGCCGCGCAGGTCCCTGCGGTCAACGCACAGGCCGCGTCCCATCGTGGCTGGGATTCAAGTTCCACGTGTCCATCCTGACGGGAAGCGACCCCATACGCGGTCAGGCGACCAGTCCAGAAGCGTTCGTCGTACGCGCTGAAGTAGAACTGCGGACCGCCATCTGTACGCCTTGCCGGGTCCTGTCCTACCGCGGCGCTGGTCTCCGCGCGGCTTGCCGGCTTGGCCTTGAAGCAGGTGATCTCGTGTACGTTGCTGCCGGCACCGGTACTCGCCGCAAAGCCAAAGCGCAGCGTTGCGGGCGGCTTGCCGTTGATGGCAACGATATCGACGTCGTCGAACATCGGTGTCGCCACGCCACCGTTGTAGCTGTAATGCAGGCTGAGCCGGCCGTTCTGCGTTAGCCGCATCGCGTAGGTGATCGGCAACGCCTTGTCGCGCATGGGTCGATCTTCGCCATGCTGTTTCGCCATGGGCCCCGGCAACGTGCTTCCTCGCAGGAAACGGTAATTGGGTAACGCACCCGCCGCGTGCGTCCAACCGCTCTGGCACGCCGCACTGATGATGGCGTCGCGCATCCCTGCATTTGCCGACGAATAAAGCTGTGGAAACTGTCGCGTAAAGCCTTCCCAGTTGGTGTCGCCTGCGCCGCGCACGACGATACGGTTCGGCACGAAACCGTCCCCGCTGCTGGTCGTGTCGGAAGGACTGGAGAAATTGCCGTACTCATCGATGCCAATACCGAGGTAGGCACCGGCCACGCCGTCAGGTGGAGTCGCGCCGTTCGAGCAGTTATATCCAAGCGCCCCTCCGGCGGCACCGATCGAGGGCGACCGGGCCCCGTCGGCGAGGAAAAAGCTCAAACCGTCGGCACCCCTGCGCTCGTAGCCATCGCCGCCGTAGGTGACTGTGGTGAATGTCAGGTCGATGCCTTCGTGGTTTGGAAACGTGAACTTCGACACCACCGCCCCGCGCTGATTGTCGCTATTGTTCCCGGTGCCCCACCCCTCGTACTCAAAGTCGCCATTGGTCAGTCGCAACGCCCCCGAGCCAGCCGGATCGGGCAGGCGGCCATTCTTGCCGCCCACCTGCACCGTGCCGTTGTAATAGCGCAGGGTCTTGCAGGCGGGAATCGTTCCAGTGCCATCCCCCGCGGTAAGGCAGGCACCGTCGAAGGGGATCCAGTCATAGCGCGACGAGGTCCCGGTCAGGTCGTCATCAATGAACTGCACACTGCCCGAGCTCGTCGCACTCGACTGCGCTCGGGCCGCCCCGCCATTTATCAGCAGCACGAGTGACGCGAGGGAGATCAACGATCGACGAAATTGCATTAAGGCACTCCAAGGTTGCGCGCGGCGGTGCCGAGCTTGAAGGTACTGCGCAGGACCGCTACGGCGCCGGCGCCGGGGGTACCTGTCTCGCCGTATCCCACTGCGGTAATCTGGTAATAGCGAGTCAGGCCGTTGCCGGCCACGCCGACTTCCGCGATATGTACCGCGCTGGGTGGCGCCGTGTTGCCCGGCAACTGGCCTCCCGGCCGTGGCAGGTTCTCGGTGCGCTCGGGCCATGGCAGTTCCGATGGGTTGCCTAGCGCGCTACTGCAGACCCGCAGCCGCCCGCTCTTGCTGGCATCGGTCACGCCGGTGCATTGCACCGCGACGTCGCCCTGTTCTCGCACGAGCCAGGTCTCGGCATACTGCAGTGCGTCCTCCGCGACCCGCAGTGCGCGTTGCTTGTCGATAGCGTTACCGGCTACACGCTCGCGCACCGACGCGCCGCGCAGCATGGCGACGCCGAGCGCGCCAAGCACAATCGCAAGAAACAGCGAGAACAGGAGCACAAAGCCGCGCTCGCGCGCTCGAATGGGTTCAGTCACGGTTCATCACCTTCACCACATGCGTGAGTGTCTGCGGTGGCTCGCCGGCTCGCAGCCCGTGGGCGAGCGTGAGCGCGAATTTCACCGTTGCGACACGGGTCCACGCCCGTGCCTTGTCCACGGCGGTCGCGTCGAGGTACTGATCGACGTTGCCATCGGCATCGTCATCCACGCCGTAGCTCACCAAGAAGCCCGTTACGGATTTCGCCAGCGAGTAAAGCTTCGTCTGTACGCCGGACGCGTCGTACACCGCGCACTCGAGTTCACCGGCGTTGTTGACGCTCAAGGCCTGCGCGAACATCGTCGCCGCGCCCGGCAACTCCAGCGCGCCACCGCAATCGCGAATCTGTTCGCGGCCATCGATACGGAATCGCGTGCGGAAGATGCTGGCGACGAGCCCGTTGCCCGAAGTGCCGCCCAGCGCCTGACCCGCACTCCAGTTCGGGGCCGAGGCAAATAGCGTGCGTGGCATGCCGTTGTACTCGGTGAATGGATAAAAGCCCGCGGTCTGAACGGTATGGGTAAGCGAGTCCATCAGCCGCAACTCGATCGCGGTCAGCCTGGCAAATCGCACTTGCTCGTTGAACGAAGTCTTCAGGCTGTAGTACATCGCGGACATCGCGCCCAGCATGATGACGCCGAGCGTCAATCCCACCAGCAATGAGATCAGCGACTGGCCGCTTTGCGTTGGGCGGACACGCATCGAAGCACCGGTCATGGCGTGAACCGCAACGCCAATTTCGATCGTGCCGACGGTGCGGCCCCGCGCTCTTGCCACGAAAGCTCGATCTTGCACACCGATATGCCCAAGTCGTCCTGACATGCCACCGTTGCCTCTGGGGCGCTCAGCCTGAGCGCAAGGGTTGCGCCCCAGCGCGCGATGTCGTACTGCGCAAGTTGCGCCGGATTGCAGCGACTCCGCTCGCAATCGGGTCCCCCCGTCGGCGACTGAAGATTGAGGGTTACCGGCACTGCGGACTTCGAAACCCAATACGCTGGATTCACGGACACCGCCGCGGCCATGCCTTGCATCTGATGGATGGCGAACGCGCGTGTGCGCGACTCCTGCGCCCGGTGCAGCTGCAGCCCGGCCATCTTCATGAACACCAACATGAGGAACGACGAGATGACCAGCGCCACGAGCGCTTCGATCAGCGAAAAGCCGCCGGCATGCGGCACGCGCACCACCGAGCTCATGGACATTCGCGCTTTCCTCTGCCAAGCGCCATGTACTCGCTCGCGAAATTGCTGAACCTGACACACCGGACGACCTCGGCGAATGCGTCCGGATAATCGAAAATCAGGCGAGCACCAGAGGGAAGTCCAGTGAACATGCCTTCCGGGTTGAGCGTCAGCCGTTTCAGCTGCGCGCCCCCGTTTGTGGCGCGCGCGCTGATCGTGACACCAGCGCCCCACGCTGCGCGACGCCGGACGAGTACGTCGCCCTTCTCGAGCGCGCCATTCCCGTTCACATCCACAAACACCATCCAGTCATCCTTCCATGAGCCGCCAGCATCGCACGTGACCCCCGTGCGATCCGCCGGGCATACCGTGACCGTCTGCCCGCGGCGTGTTGCCTCGCTGATCGCGAAATCCACATCGGACATGGCATCGCCCGCCATGGCTTCCAGCCGGTTGCCCTGTACCAGCGCTCCGAGCCTTGGCATGGCGACGACGGCAAGCATGGCCATGACGGCCAATGCCACCAGCAGCTCCGTCAGCGTCAGGCCAGATTCGTCGTGCATCGCAGGGTCGTCCCCAAAGTTCCAGGATGGCCAGCGTAGATCGCGTTCGGTCCGGTCGGCCCGACCTTGAGAAAACTTGACTTGCACGCGCATGCCCGCGCGCCGGGCGCCAACGCGAACGGAAAAGCAAAGAAATCTCCGTGCCTGCCGATCGACCTCGCATTACGTCCACAATGACAAGGCGCCCCCATCCTCCCTGCAAATTCATCATGTCCATTCGAACCATCGAACAGGAGTCCGGGCCGCGCGCCTGGTCTGGCAAATACCCGGGCTCGCCAAGCCGCTTCCAGTTGCGCCATCCTCGCCTGCCGCGCGACGCGGTTGCCGTGTGCGACGACGATATCGATTGCATCGTTGGCTACCAGCGTGTCTTCGGCCAGATCGCCTATGCGCTCGACCTGCAGGGGCAAGCCGCCAGGATCTGGCGGCTGCGTGGCGACGAGGTGTTCGCTGGCGCCGGGGAGTCGCGGCTCGTGATGGGGGAGTTGTGGCAGCCCGGCGTGCGCGCGCGCACGCGAGCGGGACAATGGGGGTATGGGGCCCTGCTGGAGAAAGATGCCCGCGCGGCTCTGCGGCGACGCTTCGCTGAACTGGGCGGCACGCCGCTGTTGCTGGCACCTGTGGCATTCGAGCGCATGGAGCAGCCAGAGACTTTCGTTCCACTGCATATTCTTCGGCTCGCGATCCTGACCGGACGACGCACGATCAGATCAGAGGGGCTCGAGTTCTCCACCGTGATCATCGTGAGCGACGGCAATACCACGGGGCAGACTCATCTCATGCTGACGCTACAGATGAATCATGCCGCCAGCGTCATTCGCGATTTCGAGACCAAGCCCATCCCGTCGTGGATGATTGACGTCTAGCACGTATTGCCGCGCGCGGGCGCGCGGCGCCCCCGCCGTGCGCGGGAGAAATCCACCCGCGCTTCCTGTGGCAGGCTGTCGCCCAGCACATCCTGCACCATGTTCCAGACGCCAATACTCTGCCAGTAGCGCAGGCGCCTCCAGCAACTGACACCGGAGCCTGCGCCAAGATCGCGTGGCAATGCGTTCCAACGGATGCCGGTGCGCAACACATACAGAATGCCAGTGATGGCCGCGCGATCGGATACCGGCTCACGCCCGCCACGAGAAGCCTGAGGCTTGCTGAACGGCGTTACGATCGGCGCAATGCGTGCCCACAGCGCGTCGTCCACAAATTCCTCGTTCATGATCATATTCCCTTTGTAGTGGCAGAAAAAAGGAGGCCATGTCGCCATGACCTCAATCCCCTCTCGCTCCAACAGGACCCGTCGTCAAAGTGTTCTTGTCATCTGACGACGAACGTCCTGCCGCACTATGCGTGCGCCGGTTTTCCCGTGCGACATTCTTGACGCACCTTGATGTTTCAACGCGCTGCCTGTGACCATCTAATACAGTCGCGTCGTGGAGATCCACGGCAGCATCTGTTAAAACACTGTGATGAACACGGGTTCCATGCCGTCATACAAGGGGCACCACTCTCACATCGATGGAGAAGTCATGCGTGGCCGTCTGTTTATCGCTTTGCTGGAAGATGACGTCACGCAGGCAAGCCTGCTCACCCGATGGCTGAATGGCGCGAATCACGATGTCGCGACGTTCGGCACAGGGCGCACGTTCATCCGCGCGCTGCAGACCGAGAAATTCGATGCGCTGCTGCTCGACTGGATGCTGCCGGACATGTCCGGCATCGACGTCCTCGCGTGGGCCAGAATGCGACACCATCGCTCCACCCCCGCAATCATCCTGACGCAGAAGAACGAGGGCCGGGACGTCGCCACGGCGTTGCGATCTGGCGCAGACGATTTCCTGCGCAAACCCGTCGATCGCGATGAACTGCTGGCGCGTATCGAATCGGCAACGCGCCGCAAGGGCCTCGATCCGCAATCGAGCATCACGATTGGCACGTTCACGCTGGACCGCGTCTCGGGCGCGGCGCGACGCGGCGAGCATGAGGTGCATCTGACCGCCACCGAATTCGCGCTGGCATGGGAGTTGTTCGACAACGCTGGCCAGATCGTCTCGCGGGAGCGACTTCACGTCGCGGTCTGGGGGCGCAACCATACCGTGCAGTCGCGCACGCTCGACGCCCATATCAGCAATCTGCGCGTGCGCTTTGGACTACGCGCGGAGAACGGCTTGCGTGTCATCTCGCTATACAACCACGGGTATCGCCTCGAGATCCCTCAGGTGTCCAGCCACGATTTGCCGCGATGATCAGACTGCCGTCGAGGGGCAACTACTGGTGGCTCGCCATCATGGTGCTCGGTCTGGCAAGTCTGCCGATCATCTGGACGATTCAATCCGAAACCACCCAGTACATAAACCTACGGAAATCCCGTGATGCCATGCGGCTGTTCGTATCGCTGTTGCATGCGTACGAGGCGGCTTCGGTCGAGCGGCAGGCCAGTACCGCATTGCTCGGACGCATTCCACCGGGACAGGCCGCGCAGCGCCGCGAGCAACTCGAACTCGCGCGCCGGGTGACGAATGAGAAAATTCGCGATCTCCAGCGCGCGCTCGACCAACCAGACTGCGCGCGCTGCGCAACCATGTCCGCCTCGCTGAAGCAGGTGCGCGCGCGCCTGGTCCCGGCACGCGCCGAAATGGACAGACTGCACGCGGATGTGGAAACGCAGGCGGTGCACGATGCCACGCTCGATGCCATCCACGGTATGATCGCCGCCAACGAGCCGTTTCAGCCGATGCTCAATCAATCCGCGCTGTTGGTCGCCGAATTCAGCGGCACTGCCGCGCAACACCTGCTGCTCGCCCGCAACATCGCCGACATGCGCGAATACGCGGTGCGCTTCGGCTCGCTGCTGATCGAGCCGCTGGTAATGAGCCGGCACCTGACCCGCGCCGACCGCGAACGCGTGGCGATCATGGAAGGGCGCGTGCTGCAACTACGCGATCTGGTCGGACTACAGCTTGCCAGCAAGTCCTATCGCGAACTGTTGCAGGAC
Organism: Cupriavidus pampae; assembly: GCF_914271485.1. Lineage (GTDB taxonomy): Bacteria > Pseudomonadota > Gammaproteobacteria > Burkholderiales > Burkholderiaceae > Cupriavidus > Cupriavidus pampae. Next base: position 236,264 of record NZ_CAJZAG010000004.1, on the reverse strand, counting down.
GACGCGGATGCCGTCACGGACACGTACTTCCACAATGCCTATCTGTACGCGCGGCAGTTCATCGACGCGGGCGACCGCGCGATTCACGAAACGATGCAGCCTGCCACATTCGTCGACGTCTACCGTCAAGGCACCGATGCGATCGCACGTTTTCGCGACGCGGCTCTGGAGCCGGCGACAGCGCAGCTAGAGATACGCATCGAGGCGCACCGGCGCAAGCTGCTGTTGATCTCGATGGTCAGCGCACTGATCCTGGTGGCGCTCGCGGGAATCCTGGTCCTCTTTCGCGGACACTACGTATCGCCGCTCGAACGATTGGCCCGCGCAATCCTGTCCCTTGGCGGCCATCGCGGCGAGGCCATGATGACGAGCCTGTCGCACGACATGCGCTCGCCCCAGGCCTCGATCCTCGCATTGCTCGACATGGCCCGCACCAGCGCGATGTACCAGACCGAGCCCGACCTGTTCACCAAGATCGAGGCGCATGCGCGGCGTACGTTGACCATGGTCGACGACTTCGTACGACTCAGCGAACTGCATGTCCTGGAATATCGGCCTGCGGATGTGGACGCCACTGGCATCGTGCTCGATGCCATCGACGCCATGACGCCGACTGCGCAGCGACGCGGCATCTCGTTTCGGCTACTGGAGTCGGACGGTCAGCTCTGTATCGTGCGCGCCGAACATGACAGCCTGTTTCGCGCGATCACGAACGTGCTGGACAACGCGATCAAGTACGGGTCGGCCAATGACACCGTGCAGTGTCGTGTGCGGCGGGTCCGGCGGCATGTCGAAATCGCGATCATCGATCGCGGTCCGGGCATCCGGCCTCAGGACCTGCCTCACATCTTCGAGCGGTTTCGCCGGTTCGCCACGGCGGCGGGTGCCGAGTCCGCGACCGGCAACGGCCTGGGGCTGGCTTTCGCGTACGCCGCCATTCGCAAGGCACAGGGACAGATTCGCTGTAGCTCAACGTTGGGCGTCGGTAGCGAGTTCACGATTGTCTTGCCGGCCTGCCCGCCGCGTGCGAGCGGCCCGGCGTGGTGTTGGTGGCAATGGTGGGGAGTGAAATAACGTGCCCGCGCCAGAACTGCATGACGGGCTGGCGCGGGCACAAAGACTACGGATGCGGAGTCCGCAGCGCCTGAGATGGTAGGCAAGTTCGAGCGATCGGATTGCCAACAATTGTGTCCGCGCGGGAACCATTACGGGTGACACAAACATGCGTCAACGCGTGTCGCGTGTCGTCCGTTAATGCCACCCCGATGCTTCAGTTCACTGCTTCAGTTCACTGCATCCGTGCGGCTGCTCACGGAGAGCGCGTCGTCTTGCGTGGGCTCACCGCGCACCGGCAGCAACAACGCGAACGTGGCGCCACGGCCCACGTCGCTCTGCACGGTCACGCGGCCACCGTGACGCTCCGCCACGGTCTTCACGAAGACCAGGCCGAGTCCGCTGCCAGCAGGAGCTTCGCCGCCGCCCTCGTGCACACGACTGAATGGGCGGAACAAGCGCGCATGATCGGCCCGCGCGATGCCGGGACCTTCGTCGGCCACCTCGATCGCGACATGACCACGCCCGCGGCGCAGCCGCACGTCGACCGGATGCCCCTGTGGGCTGAACTTGATCGCGTTGCTGACCAGATTGGCGATCGCGCGCACGAGCAGTGCCGGTACGACGCGCAACTGCGGACAGTCCGGCTCGAGCTCGAGGCGCAGTTCGATGCCGCGCGCTTTGGCGAGCGCCCATAGTTCGTCCGTGGCATCGAGGACCAGCCCCTGCAGATCGGCCGGCGTGAACGACAGCGTCTGCGACTCGGCCTGCGCCAGTCGAATGAAGTCGTCCGCGAGTGCAAGCGTGCGGTGCGCGAGCTCGCCGATACGCGCGAGCAGTACCGCCTCCGGCAGCGCGCGCTCGGGGCGCGACTGCAGATCGATCAGCGCGAGGATCGATGCCTGCGGCGAGCGCATATCGTGCGACAGGAAGTGCATGGTCTGTTCGCGCTGCCGCTCGGCGCGTCGTACCGCGGTAATGTCGATAAAGCTGACGATCGCGCCCGCCGGGCGTCCGGTCTCGCCGTGCAATGCCGCGCCATGTAGCAGGTAGCGTCGATCGCTCTCGGTGGCAAGCTCCACGCCATGCGAATCGGCCGACGACACCACCGGGGCATCGTCCTCGAGCGTCGCGCACAACGCGTCCCAGTAAGCGAGACCCGGGCCCGGCACCGGGAACAGGGCCTCGACGACGTCAGGCAGCGCGGGCGGATCGAGGCCATCGCCGGACTCGCGTGGATCGCGCGAGTTAATGCCGGACAGCACCGCGGGCACCAGCGCCACCGCGCGCCGGTTGGCCACCAGGATCACGCCATCGGCATCGCAGATCACGGTTGCCTCGGGCAGGCTCTCGAGGCCATCGGCGAGGAACCTCCGCATATCGCGCAGCTGGGCGGTCATGCCGTAGACCGCCTGCATGCTGCCGTCGAGCGTGCGATCGCGCGGCGGCCGTGCGGCATGCAGACCCGGCTCACGCGACAGTCGTTCCACCTCGGCGCTCAAAAAGCGCAGGGCGGCCTCCTGCCGACGCCAGCTCCATAACGGATAGAACAGCAGGCAACCGAGCAACCCGGTCGCCGGCGCGAACCAGGCATCGGCACAGGTAACGGCCCCCACGCTGGCGCCGAATAACGCGGCCATCAGCACCATGGTCGATAGCAGTGCGCCACGAGGCGTGAGCCGCAGCGCCGCGTAGGCGGCGAGCCACACTGGCACGAGCGTGCCGGCCCAGAACCATAGCGCACCGACGGTGTCGATGCCGCCATCCTCCTCGGCGGCATGCAGGCGCGGCACCACCGCGACATCCATGATCGCGAGGTCTACGCGCGCGCTCCAGTTGAAATGCACGGAGGCCACCATGGCCAGCGTGACGACGGCGAGAAGCAGCCCCCATTCGAGCAGCGTGCGCTGCCGGAATCGCGCGGGCTCACGCATCGGCGCCCCCCGCCTCCTCGAAGCGGTAGCCATGCGAATAGACGGAGGTCAGGCGTACGCCGTTGTCTGGCCGCAGCCCGAGCTTGATGCGCAGGCGCGAGATATGGGTGTCGAGCGTGCGCGAGCCCGCGTCCATGGTGCGGCCCCAGACCGCCTGCTCGACCACGTCGCGCGACAGCAGCCTGCCGATGTTCCGGAACAGGAACAACGCGAGGTCGAACTCGCGGGGTGACAATTCGACGGGTTCGCCCGCCAACGTGATCGCACGCGCGCGCGCATCGAGCAGGTACGCGCCATGGCGGATCAACTGTTCCTGCTGGGCCTCCGGGTACGCGCGACGCAACAGCGCGCGCACGCGCGCGACCAGCTCTCCCGGGCGAATCGGCTTGGCCATGTAGTCATCGGCACCGACCGCAAGCCCGGCGACAATATCGCTTTCCTCGGCGCGGCTCGTGACGAACAGCACCGGCGGCAGGCGGCCGGACTGCTGGCGCACCCAGCTCACGACCTCGTGGCCGGTCATATCGGGCAACTGCCAGTCGATCACCAGCAGGTCGAATACCTGGTCGCGCAACGCCCGCAGGAACGCGGACCCGGTCGCAAAGCTCGTACAGGTGAAGCCGGCTTCATCGAGAAGCGTCCGAATCTGCTCGGCCTGACTTTCGTCGTCCTCGACTGACGCGATTCTCATTACATCCCTCTGCGATACAGCTGCCTCTCTCTGGCGGGCACGGCCAAGCGGTTAAATCGGTTAAATCGGTTAAAGCGGTTACCTGGTGAAGCACGGGAGACATAGGCCGCAAGCAAGGGCCCGAAAACGCCGATGCCGCGTCATGTTACCTAATCGCAGCACCGCAAGTCGAGCCTGCGGCGCGGCCAAGCGAGCGTATTGTTGCGGAAGTGCTGCCCCGGAGCCGAATCGAAAGCTATTCGAAAGGTGCCACAAAGAAAAACGCCCGCGGGGTGCGCGGGCGTCGGGAACACGGAGGGGCGGGAAACCGCGCATGCGGCGCCCGGCACACCAGTATTACTGGAGCATGTAGGTTTCGTACTCGAGGCGGTCGAGCTTGCGGTCGAGCAGGTACAGGGCCAGCGCCACCACCAGCAGCAGCGACACCGCGAAGCCATAGCCGTACCAGGCCGGGCCCAGTTCGAGCGTCAATCGGGTCAGCACGAAGTTGAGCACCACGAACGTACCGGTCAGCAGCAGTACCTCGCGCCGACGGTCCAGGTAGAAGTAGATGTTCAGCACACCGAGCAGCACCACCTGCAGGCTGGCGCCAATCACGTCCACATACAGCAGTGGCAGATAGAGTTCGGAGATGCCGAGCACGTCGAGCACCCAGCGGCCGATCACGAACAGCACCAGCGCCGCGATGGCCTGCACCTTGACGATCTCGTACAGCCCGAGGCGGATGGTCTGGACCATCGTGTTGCGCATGTCCTCGATATGCTCGAGCGAGCTGCCGCCGCGCACCGCGTTGTAGAACGCATCGTAGTACTCGACGAAATCGGTCTCGATGCGCACCAGAAACACGGCCATGCCTGGGATAATCGCGAGATACGCGAGAAACACGGGAATGTCATAGATCAGCGACGCGTGCAACGGACCGATCACGAGCTGCCCCGTGGACGGCGCGTACCAGAACATGAACTTGTCGAGCCAGATACCGAGGTTGTACAGCAGGCCGATGATGACCAGGCTCGGATACAGGTTCTTGCGCTGGAACACCTCGAACGACATGAACCGCTGGCTCGTGTAGTTGCGGTAGATCAGCGTGATCATGCCCACCAGCAGACACAGCTGGCCGACCACGAAGCCGCCCAGCAGGCCCTCGAGGCCGCGGCCGCGCAGCAGCAATGCCGCCAGCACGGTAATCGCATAGCCGACGAGGAAGGTCCAGACGATGGCCTTGTACTGCTTCATCCCCGACAGGAAAATCACCGCGATCCAGATGTTGCTCATGATCACGAAGCCCGCGACCATCAGCAGCCGGTACAGCACCGATTGCTCGGGAAAGAAGAACAGCGCGCATGCCACGCCGATCGCGCCCGACAATACCGTCACCAGCAGCGCCACCGCATGGAAGTTCGACAGGATCAGGTGGTCCTTCTTCTCGAACAGACGGTCCGACGTGAAGCGCGTGAACGACAGCTGCATGGGCCCGGTCAGGATCAGGCTCACCGCTATCAGGTAAGTCACGGACACCTGGAACTGCGTGATCAGCAGCCCCGGCACCACAAAGCCGATCGACAGCAGACCGATCAGCAGGATGCCGACGATCGACAGCACCCACGGGCCGGAACTGATCACGCCCGCATAGGCATAGGCGCTCAGCATGCCCGTCAGGCTGTCCCGACGCAGCATCTTGCGTAACTCGAAACCGATGCCGGCCATGTCAGTGTCCTCCGTGCACCGGGCAGCGCGCGGGATTGCCGCTGCCGCCGGAGCTGTCTTTACCGTGGTCCGGCTTGTCCATCAGCGACGTGTAGAGCTCGCGATAACTGCCCACCATCCGTTCCTGCGTGTAGTAGCGTTCCACACGCGCAATGCCGGCCGCCTGCGCGTTCTGCCAGCGCGTGGGGTTGGCCAGCAACGCGAGCGAGGCCTCGGCCAGCGCGGCCGGATCGGCAATGCGCACCACCCCGCCGGCGGCGCCCAGATCGGCATCCTCGCCGGGCAGGCCGAAGATCAGCTCGCGGCACGAACCGACGTCGGTCGTCACGCACGGCACCCCCGCGGCAAAGCCTTCGAGCACGACCAGCGGCAATGCCTCGGAAATCGAGCTGAGCACCATCACGCCGACCTTCGGCAGCAGTTCGTCGATGCGCTGGAAGCCGAGGAATTTCACCTTCTCGCCAAGGCCGAGACTCTCGGCCAGGCTGCGGCATTCGCGCGCGTATTCCGGATCTTCATCCTCCGGACCCGCGATCCAGCCTTCGGCCTCCGGATATTCGCGCACCACGGTCAGCATCGCGCGGATAAATGTCTTGATGTCCTTGATCGGCACCACTCGGCCGATCAGGCACATCACCGGCGGCACACCGGGCGCGCGCTTGTCGCGCAGCGCGGCCAGCCGCGGCAGGTTGATGCCGTTGGGAATATTGCGCGTGCGTTCGGCGCGCGCGCCATCCTGTACCTGACGGCGGCGGTTACCTTCGTACAGCGCCACGATCTCGTCGCCCGCGTCGTAGCAGACCCGTCCCAGCGTTTCGAAGAAGCGCACCCACAGTTCGCGGAAGTAGCTGATCTGGGAGATGTCGCGTTCGAACACGTTGCGGTTGTCGCGGATCCACTGGCTCTGGAACAGATCGATCTTGCGTTCCTTGGTGTAGATGCCGTGTTCCGACACCAGCAGCGGCCGCGCATTGCGGTAGCGCAGCATCGCGCCGAGAAAACCCGCATAGCCGGTGGACACCGTGTGATAGACCTTGGCCGGAATCAGGTTGTCCGCAATACGCACCAGCTGCCACAGCGGCTTGTGCATGATGCGGATGGTCCAGAAGTAGTCGGTGAACGACGGGTCCGTGCAGAAGCGGCGGTACTGTTCCGTGATGGTCTGCCACGCGCGCTTGCTGTACAGAAACGCATCCTCGGACAGCGCCCCACCCTCGCGCAGCGCGGGCATCAGTTCGCGGATCAGTTCACCCGCGCGTGCCTCCTGGCCGGGCTCGCGCAATATCTCGTGCAGCTCGTCGGCACGCGCGAACGCCCGCTCGTCGCCGGGGCTGCCATGGACTAGCGGCGGCGGCGGAAAGTCATACAGGAAGTGCGTTTCCAGATGGACCACGTTGTCCGGCAACGTGTAGGCCATGTCGCCATAATCTTCGCGCCGGCTGCCGATGAAGACGATGCCGAAACGGATATCCGGAAACGCCCGGATCATTTGATTCACCCAGCTCGACACACCACCGCTCACATAGGGGAAGGTCCCCTCGAGCAGCAGCATGACGTCGGCGGAATCGCCCTTGACCAGAATCTCGCTCATGATTGCCAGTACCGCAGCAGGGGCCGCACCAGCGGGAGCGGCGAAGGACTGTCGAATGCCGTCATCAGCTTGCGGACGGCGGCGTAATCGCGTTCGAGATAGGCGGCCTCGGCGAGCAGCGGCAACACGCGATCGCGGGGGAACCCCAGCGACTCGGCACGTTGCAGCCATTCGCGCGACTCCGAGGGGGCATTGCGCGTGAGCGCGAGGCGCCCCCGCATGTACCACAGCGAAGCGTTGTCGGGCTGGGTCTCGAGCGCCGCGCTGGCGTAGCGCTCGACCTGGCTCGCGGTGTAACGATACACATCGCCCTGCACAAGGTTCTGATAGATCAGCTCCCAGTACAGATCGGCGAGGCGCTTGTTGATCTCGCCGCGCGCCTGCGGCGTGTCGGCGGCCTCCAGGCGCGGCAGCTCGGCAAGGATCTGCTGCGTGAGCTGCTTCTCGGCGCCATCGAGCATGCCGTAGGCCAGCAGGCGGATATCGTCGGTGCTGTCGGCCAGCAGTTCACGCAACACGGGGCTCGAAGTGCGCGCGGGCATCGACTGCATCGCCACCAGCGCGGTCATGCGCTCCGGCAGCGGCGCGCGCGTGTTGCCCAGCTGCGCGCGCAGCCGCGCGCCACCGCCATGCGTGACGCGCGAAATCAGATGTGTAACGAACTCGGGCAGCGTCACCGAAGCGATGCCGGTGGCATCGTGCCGGCCCGGGAACAGCTTCGCGAACAGCAGGCTGCCGAGGCAAACCAGCACGCCGCCGAGCGGCACCAGGAAGCAGAACAGCGTCAGGTACGCATACGTCCAGCCAAACGGTACGCGAAACCGCCGCGGCAGCAGCAGGTACAGCGCGAAACCTAGCAGCAGCGCGGCCACGGCCTGCAGGCCGAGGAACGTCAGCAGCAGACCCAGATCCGTCTGCGTGCCGCCCATCACGCCCCGGAACAGCAGCGCGAGCGCGGCGATCTGGGCGGCCGTGCCGCCGATGGCGAACTTAAACATTGGCTTGGCCTGTTTCGATGCCCGTCGCGCTCGCCGCGGCGTCGTCGAGCTGGCAACGCTGGAGCAGACGGACCAGTGCCTCTTCGGCGCCCGTGGCGGGCACCGGGAGACTGTGCACGGCAATATGCGCGGTGGAGAAGTCCACGCCGAACTGCGCGCGTAGCATGTCCTCGATCCGCACCAGATAAGCGGACACCGCCGCGCTGTCCGACAACGGCATCAGCGTCAGCATCGCGCGATGGCTCGGGCTGCGCGCGGGCCAGGCCACGTCGAGCGCGCGACGGCTGCGCACCACCTGTTCGAACAGCGCATCGCGCGCTTCATCCAGGTCGAACACCAGCGCGACCACCGAACTCTCGATGCCGGTCTCGCGACGCAGGCGCGAGAGGCGTGCATAGTCAAGCGCGAACGGATACGGGCACGCCGGCAGCAGCGCCTGGATGCTGTGTGTGGCCGGCGCGTGCTCGACGCCATCGGCGTAGTAGCCCATCAGCACCATCAGCAGCTGCAGGTTTTCATACGTCAGCGACAGGAACGGCATGCGCTCGACCACGAGCACGCCGATCAGACGGTCCGAGCCCGCGAGCACCGGTGCCACCGCGACGTAGCGCGTTTCCGCGTCCTGCTGCAGACCAGTGGAACGCAGATGCGCGAGCGCACGCGTGTCCAGGCAATGCTGCACCAGCGGATCGTTGACGTCGAGATCGAACGACGGACCGATGCGTGCCGAAGCCTGGGTCGAGACCGACTCCCCATTGACCGCGTACAGCGCGGCTGCCTCGACCTGACATGCCTGCGCCACCACCTGCAGCATCGGTTGCGCGCCCATCAGCGTGTCGCGCGCACCCGGCGCCCTGGCGATATCTTCCAGCGCCACCGCGCGCAGTTGCGACAGCGTGTCGCGCAGCGTGGTCGGTCGTGCCAGCAGGTCGTTCTCGAGGCGCGCGTGCGAGATGCGCAGCAGATAATGGTTTTTCGTCAGCGCCGCCAGACGTTCGTCGAGGTAGCGATTGACGGCGCGCGCGCGGGCAAGGCGTGTGCCCCAGATGTCGCCGAACTGTCCCGCCACGAGCACCATCAGCAGGCCGCCCAGGAAGAACAGGCGCGGAAACGCCTCGGTACCCGCATGCAGGCTGTCGAAGAAGAACCAGCCCCCCAGCAGCATCAGCACCGCCCCCACGCCGATCAGCGTGCCGTAGCGCAGCGCGAGCACCAGTGGCAGCAGCCAGGCCCACGGGAATCCCATGCCGAGCAGCAGCGGGTTCTGCGGCAGCATCGCGTAGGTAATCGCCATCGCCACCACCATGATGACGATGAGTTCCACTACGGCGGCGCGGCCGCTTACCGCGGGCGCCAGCACGCGCGCGTAGCGCCCGCCGAGCCCGATGCCCTGCCCTTGCCGGGTCTTTGCCGTGGAATTGGCCACGTTCGTCCCCTTCTTCAGAATCAAACCGGAATCAACCCTGCGTCAGCGGAGCCAGCAGGCGGCGCAGCAGCTTCTGCGCGGTGCCGGACAGCGACTCACGGCTCCAACCACTGTCGCTGCCGGTGGCCGACCACACCACGTCGCCGCTCGACACGTCGATCAGTTGCAGCGAGATGCCTACGGCCGGTTCGCCGTCCACACCCACCTTGTAGCGCCATTCCTGCACGGCACCGGTCAGGGCGTAACGCGCGCGTTCGCCGCGTGCCCATTCAAGCGCCTTGCCTACCGACTCGCGCTCGGCCGGCTCGAACAGCGTTTCCGGATTCAGGCTGGCCGGGTAGCGCTTGACGCTGGCGATGCCATTGGTCTTGAGCAGCGATTCGGTAATCGCTTCCGCGCGCAGGCCAGCCTGCGGCGTTTCCGTGTAGTTCACGATCGGCAGCATCGCCACCGTATCGCCACGCGCGATCGCGGGCGCGCGGCCCACGTCCGTTACCGCGCAACCTGCCAGCCACAGCGCCGCGCCGAGCGCGCCGCACCATGCCGCCAGGCGGCCCATGCGAGTCGTCATCCGCTTGTTCATTTCATTCTCCCTGTTTTCTGCTGAAAGCAATCATCGTGATCAATGGAACCAGCCCAACAAAGCCAGCTCAATACAGCCAACGGTAGCGCAGGCCAACTTCGGTCAACGGTGTACCGCCATTGCGGGCGGCCGTTTCATGCGACCAGTACACCGCCAGGTGGTCGTTGCCGAACACCCTGCCGGCAATGCCGAGACGCGCGCGGAAGTTCTGGCCCGCGCGCGTGTCGCGCAGCAGACCCACTTCCGCGAACGGACGGAATTTCTTGGTGTAGTCGTCGAGCAACTCGGTACCGAAGTCGAACACCACACCCGCCTGCGTGAATCCGCGCGGCATGAAGAACGACGACGTGGTCTCGTCGTCATCGGGCGGCACCAGGCGCTGCAGACGCGGCGACAACGTGTTGCCGTTGGCGCTGTAGTTCGCGTGCGTACCGACCAGGCGTACGGTGTAGTCCGGATACGAGGTACGGATGCGATAGCCGGCCTCGATGTCGTACACCATGCCGTGGCCGAGTACCGTGCGGTCCTGACCGTAGAAGTGATCGTACTGAACGCGACCACCGATGAACTCGCGCAGGCTCAGGCGATACTGCGCGCCGAGGGCGAACGTGTCCTTCGCACCGCCGACGCGCAGGTACGGCGACTCGTCGGCCTGCTGGTTGTAGCCAGCCAGCGTGGTGAACGTGACGCGGCCATCCTGGTTCCAGTCGCCGAGGAAGCGCGCGGTGGTCATGTTGTCGAGACCATCGCGACGGCCCACGCCAATCAGGTAGCGCTTCTGCGAGTCGCGATAGTTCAGCGCGAGTTCGGCGCGGCGATCCTGCGACGGCACGTTGACGAGCTGCGTCTGGTCAGTCGAGCGCTGATCGCGCCACGTACCACGCAGGTTCAGCGCGTAGCCACCCCACAGACGCGCGCCGCCGCCCAGGCTGTACTCGTAGTACTCCAGCGGCTTCTGGTGCATGAACGTCACGCGCGGCTCGATGGCCTGCGCGTCGAACAGCAGCGCGTCCTGCAACGTGTCCTGCAGCAGGTCGTCGGTGCGCGCCAGATCCTGCGCGTTGAACGCGAGCGTCTGTGCGGCGCCGATGCGGTCGAGTGCGCGATTGGCCTCGATCCGGCTCGTCACCGGCACGCGGCCCACCTGACGCTCCAGAATGCGGTCGATCGCATTGAGATCGTTGTTGTCCAGCGCGATCGAGATCTCGGCATAGGCCGGACGCTGGAAGCGCTGCACATACTGGCGCGCGAGCCACGAGCGTGCCAGTTCGTTGGACTCGGACGACATCGCCCAGGCCAGTGCCACCTCGCGGCTCTCCGCCGAGATCGCGTTCTGACGGCGGCGCTCGCGCTCGGTCAGCGCGGCGGGCGGCTTGACCTCGAGCTTCGGCAGGCCCGGTACATCGCCGAGCAGCGACGGTGACTTCGGGTCCGTCGGCGAGGCCTGGCGCGCGGCGACGATTGCGCGGTCGCGGCGCAACATCTCGATCACGAGCGTGCGGGACACATCGCCCGATGCAAAAGTCTGGCCGAGCGACACCATCTGGCGCTGCAACTCGTTGCGCGACGGCAGGCCCTGCTCATTCTCTTCGTCTTCGTCATCCTCGTCGTCGTTGACCTCCGCCCCCTTCAGACCGCCCTGCGCCCAGTTGTGATGCAGATCGATCCACGCCTGACGGCGAATGCGCCAGGCCATGTCTTCCTGGCCGATCGCCTCGTACGCATCGGCAGCCAGACCCAGCCACAGCGGATCGGCCGACTTGCCCACGGCCATCTTGCGCAGGTAATGCAGCGCGGTGCGGCCATCCTGGAAACGCATCGAACCGGCGGCGTACGCACCCCACAGACTCGGATCGTCCTCGGCTTCGTTGCGCAGGCGCTGCATCACTGCCCGCACCTCGTCGTCGGTGCCCATGTCGACCAGCGCCCACAGCAGGCCGGCAAACGTCTCGCTGTCCGCGTCGGGCAGGCTCACCGCGTGACGCAGCTCGGCCAGCGACTTGTCGCGCTGACCGGTGGCGCGGTAGTACTCGGCGCGGCGCATGACGAAGCGCGCCGACTGGTTGGCTTCGCGGCGCTCCTCGGGCGTCAGGCTCGCGAGCAGACGCTCGATCCGGATCCACGCGTGGGCGCGCGTGTAGTAATACACCGCGAGTTCGAGCTGCGAGATCTTGTGATGCTTGTTCCATCCCGCCTCGGCGATGCGGCCCGCATCGATCGGCGTCTTGTCGTAGTACGCGATCAGGTTCGAGAAGTCGGCCTCCTCGGTGTCCCGCACTTCGGACAGGCAGTCGTTGCGCGCGGCACCGGCCGGCATCTTCATGCACTCGGCGTCCTGCGGCTGGCCCACCGAGATCAGCATCTGGCGATAGGCGTCGCGCAACAGCTCGTCGCGCTGCGTCAGCTTGGCGAGTTCGGTGAAGGTGCGCCAGTACAGCGTGTCCTTCGGGCCCGCCTTGGCACGCGCGGGCAACATCGCGTCCATGGCCTGCGAGATGCGGCCCTTGACGTACAGCATGTTGGCACGCTTGACCGCGTACTGCGGACGCGCGCCAAAACGGCGTTCGAGCTGGCCATAGAGATCGAATGCGCGGTCGTCACGGCCCGCGCGCTCGGCCAGCTCGGCATTGCGCTCCATCACTTCGCGCGCATGCGGACCATTGCTGAGACTGTCGAGGAACGCCATCGCGGCCTCGGGCTCGCCGAGACGCTCGTAGGCGGCTACCACTTCGTCCACGGTCTTCAGGTCGCCGCGACTCGCGCGATGACGCAGTGCCTGCAGGTAGGCGCGATCGTCGGACAGGCCCGGCGCGAGGCGCAGCACGTTGTTCCATGCGCGTTCGTCGTTGGTCGCCTGCGCGTACTCGAGCCAGCTCTGCAAGGCGATGGTCGGTTGGCGATTCCATTCCGCGACCTGTGCCAGACGCTCGCGCCAGACCATCTGGCCAGGCTGCTTCTGCACGGCGGTCTGCGCCACGCGCATGGCCTGATCGAGATTGCCCGCCGCGAGAAACACGCGATACGCGAGTTCATAGTCGTCGGCATTGAACGGTTTGCCTTCGGCGGTGGCCGTCGCGACGTCGGCCTTGGCCTGCGCCTGAGCCTGAGCTTGCGACGGCGCGGCGGCCTGGGGCGCAGCCTGTGCGAGCTGCGTCGGCTGTGCGGCCTGCTGTACGACTTGCGGTGAGGTGCCCGTGTCAGCGACGCGGCGCATGCCGAAGGCCTCGCCCATCGCCTCGCGGCGCGCCACACCACGTGGGCCGTCGAGATAGACGAATTTGCGCGCAAGCCACGGCTCGGTATCGGAAACGCGACGCACGCCCGCCTGCGGCAGTACGTTCGGACCGACCACAGGCCCGATCACGGTACCGTCGGCGAGATGCTGGCCGGTGCCGAGCGACGACAGCTTGAGCAGGCGCTCCACGTAGCGCGACGCCACGTCTGGACGATTCGCCGCCAGCGCGAGCTTCGTCAGGAAGCGCAGCACGTCCGGATCGTTGAGCAACTTGCCGCCGCGACGGTCCGCCTGAATCAGCGCTTCCTCGAGCAGGTTGCCTGACTGCAGCGTCTGCAGCGCCTGCAGGAACAGCTTGCGCTGCTCCTCGGGATTGCTCGTACGCGTCTGCGCTTCGAACAGGGCGTTGGCGGATTCGCGATAGTCACCGCTGCCGAGCGCGATGCCCGCCAGTTGCTTGTTGTAGAAGTCCGCATGCGCGGGGTCGCGGGTGGCGAGCGCGCTGTACAGCTTGCTTGCCGGCTCCGTGGCACCAGCCTGACTGGCCTGCGTGGCAAGGCCCTGCAGCTCCGCCAGTGTCCAGCGCGACAGTTGGCGCTGCTCGGTGGCGGTCGCGAGCAACGTCTTCATATGCGCCATGTACTCGGCACGCTCGGGCGTGTCGGGCTGCGCCGCATAGGCGCGCTGCAGCGTGATGTCGATGCGCGTGCGCAGGATCGGACCCGAGGCGTCGATGCCCTGCACGGTCTGCATGCGATCGAGCATCTTCTCGGCATCGTCGAGGCGGCCGCTGCGTGCGTATTGTTCCGCCAGCACGCCCAGGAAGTTCACATCGTTGGGCGCGACGCGCGACCACGCCTCGAGGTAGGCGACGGTCAGGCCATCGACGGTGCGCCCCTGGCCGAGCAGACGCTCGCGCAGGGTCTCGCGCGGAAACATGAGGCCGAGGCCGATCCCCACCATCGCGGTGAAGGTCAGCACGAGCGCGGGCGGCAGCAGCCGCTCGCGCTCAACCGGCGCAACGGACTTCGACGGATTGCTGGACATTGATGGGATCGGTTACCGCGGGAAGGTCGAAGCGCACCGTGTTGCGATCGCGCGTGCCCGTCACGGGCTTGCCATCGATCGTCACGCTGCATTGGCCGGCGTTGGCGAGCCGGAAGAAGGGCTTGAAGTAGCCGGCGAAGGTGAAGCGCGTCACACCGCCATCGCGCTTCCAGTCGCGCACGAGGCCGTTGGCCTCGGCGAGCTCCGGCACCACCGCCGTCGGCGTCGCCACCGTGGTGAAGCGCGCGTCGCCGCCCGACAGCTGGACATACACGCCACCGCCCGGTGCCGGCGAGCTGCCGGTGACGCCGCGCGCGCTGGCCACATCGGGCTTGCCCTCGCCGGTCCAGCGCAGATTGCGCAGGTTGCCATCGCCACGCACGACCCAGGCGCCGTTCGCGGGCGCACCGTCGTCACCAGTGCCCAGCTCGCGCGCCACCGCCATGCTCTGCCAGTCGAGCACCTTGCGCACGTAGTCGGTCGAGTGGATCGGCATAAACGGCTGCGACAGCACGTAGTCGTACACCTTGCGCAGCGCGCGCAGCGATGCCGCCTTGGTACCCGAATAGCTGTGGTAGTAGATGTTGACGGGCTTGAAGCGGTATGGCTTGTCGGTCAGCTCGTAAGTCTCGATCACGCGTTCGAAGCCATAGAACGGGCCATGCCACAGGTTCGTGTAGATGTTCTCGTTCTGGTTCGTCGCGAACACCTGGAACGTGTTCTCGGCCTTGTGGATGCCCAGCGGCGCGACCGCGGTCCACGACGGATTGCTCCGCGTGATCATCGTGTCGCCACCATTCATGTTCAGCACGCCCGCCTGCTGGGTCAGCTTCAGCGCCTCGGGCGGCGCCTGGCAGTCGCCCGGCCACAGCAGCATCTTGACGGGCTTGCCCGGGGGCGCCAGCACGCGGTTGATATAGTCGATCGAGCCACCGATCTCGCGCGGGAGGCTCAGCTTGTAACCCGGAATCGCCAGATGATAGTCGTCGTCGCCTTCGGCAAAGCGGGCATTGCTCTGCTGCGGCTGGACCGTGCGCGTCCACTCGAACGGGTGCGAGTACGTGTGGCTGGCCACTTCAACGTACGGCTGCGCGAAGATCTTGCGCGCAATCGGCTCGAGCTCCGGCGCCAGCTTCGGGTACATGCCGGTCTTGGCCACTTCGCCCTCGATCACCGACATCGTCATCGGCAGCTTGTAGCGGTCGAACACCTCGCGGAACAGCACCTCGCCCGAATAACCGCCACCGGGAATCTCGGCCTTCGAGGCAAAACCGTCACCGTCGATATGGATCGTCAACAACCGGCGGCCGCTTTCGGTCGTCGTGTCGGGAACCGGCATGCGCGGCAGGCGCAGCGCTTCCGTCAGGAATTTCAGCGGCTCCACGACCCAGCGGTCCTGGTTCGTCGCCGTGTTTTCGCGCACCGCGTACGGGCCCATCACGTAACCGCCCCACGGCATGATCGCCGCGGCGTCGTACGTGAGCGAACCGGACTTCAGGCGCAGCAGCGAACGCGCACCGGCGGTGTCGGGCACCTGCACCGAGATCGCCTCGGTACGGTCCGGCGCCACCGGCGTCTCGAAGCCCATCATCTTGTCCTGCGACACGATCTGCACCGGGCCCGCGACGCGGCCCTTGACCGGCTTGAGGCTCAGCATGCGCGCGAGCGAGCCGCCGACCTGCGCGCCGAAATCGTTGAGAAACACTACTGGCACGCCCTGCGCGATCCGCTTCTCCACCCACGCGAAGAATCGGCCCGGGTCCTTGGTCACATTACCGTTGAGCCAGACCACCACACCCGCGTAACGGTCGGGGCCGATCTCGGGCAACGGATCGCGGGTCTCGGCAAAGTCGACGCGATAACCAAGGTAGTTCAGCGGCATCGAGACGAAGCGCACGCCGGCGGTATCGTCGACCACCACGTCGGATTCACTCTCCTGCACCACCAGCACGCGGCGCGGCATGACCTCGACGCGGCCAATGCCGATGGTCTGCAGGCCGGGGTCGGTCACGTACGGCGTGATGCCGAGCGCCGAGATGCGGCGCGCGGTATCACGCGCACACTTGCGGTCGAACGGGGGGCAATAGTCGATGGACACCACCGGCAGGCGGTACTGCTCGCGCACGATGCGTGCCTGGTTCAGCAACCACTCGCGGTCCTTGTCGCTGACCTCGGTATAGCGAGTACCGGCCTGGTCCCAGCCACGGAACAGCGATTCGAATACGACCGCATAGGCCAGGTCATGCACCTGCGGCAGGATCTCGAAGCCACGATTGAACACCAGCTTGGCTTCCGGATAACGCGCCTTGACCGCGCGCAGCACCTTGACCATGCCGGCTTCCTGACGCGCGCGTTCGGCGTCGGTCTTGGCAATCAGATGATAAGAATCGAGCGTATCGAGGAAGAAGCCGCGATAGCCGCGCTCCCACAACGGGGTGATGACCTTCTCGACGTAGAACTCGGCCCAGCCGTCGGCGGCCTGGTCGACCACGCGGGCCTGCCAGGCGTCGTTGTTGCCCTTGAGCCAGCCGGCCGGAATGTCTTTGTAGTAGCCACGCGACGGCAGCACTTCGCCCACGCTGACATAGGCGAACCATGCGGTGTGCGGCGTATTGGCGGTACGCGGATCGAACCCGCTATCCGGCTCGACCACCGCGGCATCGAATGCCTGCAGCGCGTCCACCGGCGGCTTGGCACCGTAGTGGAACGCTATGTCGAGCGTACCTTGCGCGGCTGCACCGGTCCCGAATGCGGACAGCGCGATGGCAAGGGAAAAGCAGGAAGAAAGGCGCGACCACAGACGCGCCCAGGCCGTTCTGATTGTTGGCTTCACTGGCGGTTCCGCTTCTTCTTTCTGTTACGGCATCGCGCTATGAATGCCCGCCCCGTTGCGGAGATTCACTTTGCGCTGACCCTGCTCGATGCCGGCTTGGGCGACACGGTACCGGAAAACGGCCGTGGCGCAAGCAGGCAGGATGCTAGGCCATTCGTTTCAAACAGATTGTCAAAAATTGTGGCTGGCCATTTGGCGTGCCACGACAACAACGTCGAAGTAACTGGAATGTGGACGGAATAGTCCAATCAAGGTCGCGGCGAGCGCTATGCCCCCCGGTTTTGCGTGACTTGCATGATGTTCCCCGGTTACTTCGAAAGCGCCAGTCGGGCGGGTGCCAGCGGCGCGAAAAACTGGTGTTGCGGCTTTCTGCCTTGTCGTGAGCCCATTGTCACGGCATGCCGTGACCAAGGCCATAGTCCATAAGGAGTAAGAAAGAAGGAGTAAAGAAGGATGAGTCCTGCATCTGCCCTCACTTACTTTTGCTTATCGACCGTCTACTCTTATGTACGAATTTCATATATCGAAACGAGAGGTAACCTACCACTGATTTAATGGCTGCGATGTCAGACAAAAACCGATTCGAAGTCAATAATCTTTATATCTGTCCTTTGCAGACGTAAACGACTTTCGTGTTCGCCAAGGGGTTTGGTGGATTGACACGTCGGAAAAAACCGGCAGAATGATTCCCGCAAGCGAGTCGTTCACGGCGATTTTCGCCACCGTTCTTTGTGCAGTTTTTTGACCGCTTCGGCCGAGCCTCGGTCCACGCCAGGCTCATAAGCCGGGCTGTTAGAAGACAGCCCGTTTGATGACTCATGCAATCCGGGCAATCACGCTCATCTGAAATTCAAGGTTGGATAGGAACATGGAAACCGGTACTGTCAAGTGGTTCAACGACGCGAAGGGCTTCGGCTTCATCACCCCCGATGCGGGTGGCAATGATTTGTTCGCCCATTTCTCCGCGATCGAGGGCAATGGCTTCAAGTCGTTGAAGGAAGGCCAGAAGGTTCGCTACGTGAAGGCCATGGGCCAGAAGGGCGAACAGGCTACGAAGATCCAGGCAGTGTGATACCGGTCTGTCTATCTCGGCCAAAATTGTAGAAGAGGCCCCGCGAATCGCGGGGCCTTTTTGTTTGGGTAGCCGTTTTCTTTCGGCGCTGCCTCGCGACGCGCCCCGCGCCCGATATGGCCGCCCCGCCACAAAGGCACCCCTTCGGTGAAGTTGCTATAATCGCCCGACTCAAAAATCCAGCGCCGTCCTTGCGGCAACCCCATTAGCGTGCCGAGGAAATCAGTGGCCGGTACAGACATCGCAACGCCTGGCGGCCCCATCACAGGACCCGCCGCATCATCCGGCAGCTCGTTCCATACGGCGCTGCGCATTCTGCCGCCTTCGCAGCGGCAGGCCATGTTCGAGATCTACGCGTTCTGCCGTGCGGTGGATGACATTGCGGACGACGGCGATGCCCCCGAGCAGGAACGGCTGGACGCGCTTCAGCAATGGCGTACAGATCTCGCCGCCTGCTATGCGGGCAGCGCGCCCGCACGGCTGCGCGCGCTCGATGTGCAGATCCGCGCGTTCCAGCTCAAGCAACAGGACTTCCTGGACGTGATCGACGGCATGACCATGGACGTGGTCGCCGATATCCAGGCGCCGCCCGCGCAGACGCTCGATCTGTACTGCGACCGCGTGGCCAGCGCCGTGGGCCGCCTGGCGGTGCGCGTGTTCGGCCTCGAGGAAGCGCCGGGCATCGAGCTCGCGTACCATTTGGGCCGCGCGCTGCAGTTGACGAATATCCTGCGCGACCTCGACGAGGACGCGGCCATCAATCGGCTCTATCTGCCGGCTGAAGGCCTGGCCGCCGCGGATATTCCGCTCGGCACGCCGCACGCGGTCATCGATCATCCGAATATCGACCGCGTGTGCATCGCGATCGCACGCGAGGCCCAGACGCATTACGATGCATCGGCCAAGATCATGGCGCGCTGCCCCTCGAAGCTGGTGCGCTCGCCGCGCATCATGTTCGATGTGTACCACGGCATCCTGACGCGCCTGCTGGCGCGCGGATGGCGCCCGCCGCGCACGCGTGTGCGCGTGCCCAAGGCGCGACTCGTGTGGATCCTGTTGCGCCACACCCTGTTCTGACCACAGAAACCATTAGATACAGATTACAGATCGCAGATGAGATGGGTCGCCCTCGGCGGCCGACGCGGTAATCGCGATCATCGCCTTACCGCATGTCCATCGTGTGACCGCCCCCGAATAGATGAACCAAGCTGCATTGTCTTCCCGTCCCGTTACCGCGTCGCCACCGAAGCCCGGCGTGTCCCTTCCCTCCGCGCTGCCGGACCCGCTCGACGCTGGCATCGCCAGCGCCGTCGATGCACTGCTGGACCAGCAGCAGGCGGATGGTCACTGGGTCTACCAGCTGGAAGCCGACGCGACGATTCCGGCCGAGTACGTGCTGATGGTGCATTACCTCGGCGAGACCGCCGACCTCGAACTCGAACGCCGCATCGGCCGCTACCTGCGCCGCATCCAGAGTGCCGACGGCGGCTGGCCGCTGTTCCATGACGGCGCCGCCGACGTGAGTGCTTCCGTCAAGGCGTACTTCGCACTGAAGATGATCGGCGACGATGTCCACGCCGAGCATATGGTGCGCGCGCGCAAGGCCATTCACGCGCTGGGGGGTGCCGAGTCCAGCAACGTCTTCACGCGCACGCTGCTCGCGTTGTTCGGCGTCATGCCGTGGCGCGCGGTGCCGATGATGCCGGTGGAAATCATGCTTCTGCCGGAGTGGTTCCCGTTCCATCTGTCGAAGGTCTCGTACTGGGCGCGCACGGTGATCGTGCCGCTGCTGGTGCTAAACAGCCTGCGCCCGCGCGCGCGCAATCCGCGCCAGATCGGTATCGACGAACTGTTCCTCAAGCCCGCGCGCACACTGGGCCTGCCGGGCAAGGCACCGCATCAGAGCCGGCTCTGGTTCACGGTCTTCAGCGCGCTGGACGGCGTGATTCGTCGCGCCGAACCGCTGTTCCCGCGCAGCGCGCGCAAGCGTGCGATCGAACGCGCGCGCACCTTTACGGTGGAGCGCCTGAATGGAGAGGATGGCCTGGGCGCGATCTTCCCGGCCATGGCCAACTCGGTGATGATGTTCGACGTGCTCGGCGTGCCGGCCGACGATCCCAATCGTGCCATCGCGCGCAAGTCGATCGACAAGCTGCTGGTGATCGACGAAGCCGCGGACGAAGCCTACTGCCAGCCGTGCCTGTCGCCAGTGTGGGACACCTCGCTGGCGGCCCACGCGCTGCTGGAAGCGCGCGAGCCCCGCGCGGTCGCGGCTGCCGCGCGCGGTCTCGACTGGCTGGTGCCGCTGCAGGAGCTGGACCTGATCGGTGACTGGGCGGTGCGCCGTCCCAACGTACGCCCGGGTGGTTGGGCCTTCCAGTACCGGAACGCGCATTACCCCGATGTCGACGACACCGCAGTGGTGGCCGTGGCCATGGATCGCGCCGACAAGGTAGTAGAAGGCAAGCCGCGCTACGACGAGGCGGTGGCACGTGCCCGCGAATGGGTAGTCGGCATGCAGAGCAGCAATGGTGGCTGGGGTGCATTCGAGCCCGAGAACACGCACCTGTATCTGAACAACATTCCGTTCGCCGATCACGGCGCGCTACTGGATCCGCCCACCGCCGACGTTTCGGCGCGCTGCCTGTCCATGCTGTGCCAGATCGGCGAGATGCCCGCGACCAGCGAGCCGGCGGCGCGTGCGCTGCGCTATCTGCTCGACGAACAGGAAGCCAACGGCAGCTGGTATGGCCGCTGGGGCACCAACTTTATCTACGGTACGTGGAGCGCACTGTGCGCGTTGAACGCGGCCGGCATCGGCGCCGATGCGCCCGAGATGCAGCGCGCGGCCGCATGGCTGATCGGCATCCAGAACGATGATGGCGGCTGGGGCGAGGGTGGCGAGAGCTACAAGCTCGAGTACACGGGCCACGAGCACGCGCAGAGCGTTGCGTCGCAGACCGCCTGGGCCTTGCTGGGGCTGATGGCAGCCGGCAAGGGCAACCATCCGGCCGTGGCGCGCGGCGTCGACTATCTGCTGCGCACGCAGGCCGCGCACGGCTTGTGGGATGAGGCGCGCTTCACGGCGGTCGGCTTCCCGCGCGTGTTCTATCTGCGCTATCACGGCTATGCACGCTTCTTCCCGCTGTGGGCGATCGCGCGTTTCCGCAATCTTCAGCGCGAAGGCAATCGCGCGCTGACCTGGGGTATGTGACCGATGGCGGAAGCCACCGTGCTGGCGGTCAGCGGGATGACGTTCGAATCCCGCATCGCCGCAGGGCCGGGCGTTGCCACGCTGCATGGCTTTCGCGACCGCGCGCTGGAAACCACACTGGCTGAAGTGCTGGGGCGCGAGCGGGTATGGGACGGCGTGATCAGCATCGGCGTGGCCGGTGGACTCGCGCCGCAACTGGCGCCCGGAACGGTGATCGTTGCCGCGGGCGTGCAGGATGGCGACGTGCTGCTGCCGTGCGATACGCGCTGGCAGGACGCATTGCGCGGCGCCCTGCCGCATGCGATGTCAGGGTTGATCGCGGGTGTGGACGCAGCCGTCACCACGGTGGCGGACAAGGCTACGTTGCATGGGCTGCGCGGCGCGCTGGCCGTCGATATGGAATCGCATATTGCCGCGCGTGCGGCAATTGATCATGGCCTGCCATTCGCGGCGCTGCGCGTAGTGGTCGATCCGGCCGAACGTCCGGTGCCGCCGCTTGCGGTGGCGGGCATGGCTGCCGATGGCAGCACCGATATCCGTGCCATCTTGCTTGGTCTGCTCAAAGCACCGTGGGAACTCGGCGGTCTGATCCGCCTCGGCCGTGACGCGGCGGCCGCCAAGACCGCGCTGACGCGCGCGCGCCAGTTGGCCGGCCTTGCGCTTCTCGCTCCGCTCTCCCTGCGGGAGAGCGGCCGGGGGTGAAGCCAGCTACCTCTTAGCCGAACTTGCGCATGGCATCGCGGGCCAGACCCGAGCCGATGCCGCCGAACAGATCGCCTTCCACGCGGCGCGCATGCGGCAGCAGATGCGCGAGCCGCTCGCGCAGCATCGGCACGCTGCTGGAACCGCCGGTGAACAGGATTGTGTCCACCTTGTCGCCCGTCACGCCGGCGTCGGTCAGCATGTTGCGCACCGCCGTTTCCGTCTTGGTCACGAGCTTGTGGATCGACTGATCGAAGTCGTCGCGCGTGATCGTCAGCACGAGGTCCGGCGCAATGCGGCCCAGATCCACGCCGGTCTCGTCGCTCTCCGACAACGCAATCTTCGCCGCTTCCACCTGAATGGCCAGCCAATGGCCCGCGCGGTCCTTGATCAGCCGGATCAGACGATCGAGCTTCTCGGTTTCGGCCGCATCGCGGTAGTTGTCCATCACCACCGACCAGGCCTTGCGCGTGTAGACGAGGTTGATCGTATGCCAGCTCGCGAGGTCGAAATACTGGCTCGACGGCATCTCCTTGCCATTGCGCAGCGTGCTGCCAAGCCCGAGCAGCGGCATCGCGCTCGCCAGACTCAATGCGCGATCGAAGTCGGTGCCGCCGATATGCACACCGCCATTGGCCAGAATGTCCTCATGTCGGTCCAGACGCCTGGCGCGCTCGGGCGATAGCCGCACCAGCGAGAAGTCGGAGGTACCGCCGCCGATATCGGCCACCAGCACGAGTTCTTCGTGCGTGATACCCGCTTCGTAATCGAACGCGGCCGCAATCGGCTCGTACTGGAACGCGATGTCCTTGAACCCCGCCTTGCGCGCGATATCCGCGAGCGTGTCCTCGGCCAGCTTGTCGGCCACCGGGTCCTCATCGATGAAGAACACGGGCCGGCCCAGCACCGCCTGCGTGAACGTGGTGCCCGCGGCCTGCTCGCCGCGGCGCTTCAGTTCGCCGATGAAATGCGCGAGCAGGTCGCGGAACGGCATCGCGCGGCCCATGACCTCGGTGCTGTCGTCCATCATCGACGTGCCCAGCAGGCTCTTGAGCGAACGCATCAGCCGGCCTTCGTAGCCGGCCAGATAGTCCGACAACGCGGCGCGGCCGTAGGCCACGAGCGGGTCCTCGGCGTGGAAGAAGATCACGGACGGCAGCGTGGACTTGCCGTCCTCGAGCGGCAGCAGGACCGGATGACCGGGGCGCAACCAGCCCATCGTGGAATTGGACGTGCCGAAGTCTAGGCCGCAGGCGTGTGACATGAGGGAGAAACAGAATGGGAGGTGACGGGGCGCCATTGTAGTGGACTGGAACGGTCCGACGCGCGCGGCGATAAACGGAATGTGCGCGAATGCGTGGCGATGCGGGGTCAGATTGCCCCGCTTGACATCGGGGCAGCTCCGCTCATATCCTGCGTTGGTTCTTTCTTTAAGATCGTTGTTCTATCTTATAGAACGCAAAATAATGCTTCCCGGAGACCATTCCATGCGCCCCACCTCCTTTCATGCCCCCCGTCGCGCCGCGCTGCGCCGCCTGAGCGCTCTTACCGGCACCACCCTCGCCGCCCTCGCCGTCCCGAGCCTGCTGACCCCGATCGCGTCCGCCATCGCCGCTGGCTATCCGACCCAGCCGATTCGCCTCGTGGTGCCGTTCCCGCCTGCGGGCGGCACCGACGTGCTGACGCGCCTCGTCTTCGACAAGGTGGCCCCGGCCGCGCACTGGACCGTGGTGGTGGAAAACCGCGCGGGCGCCGGCGGCAATATCGGCCTCGATGCGGTGGCCAAGGCCAAGCCCGATGGCTACACGATCGGCATGGGCCAGACCGCCAACCTCGCGATCAACCCGACGCTGTACCCGAAGCTCCCGTTCGATCCGCTCAAGGACTTCACGCCGGTGGTGCTGGTGTCCGCGCAGCCGGTGGTGCTGATCGTGCGTCAGGACGCGCCGTTCAAGTCGCTGGCCGACTTCGTGGCCGCGGCCAAGGGCAAACAGATGTCGATGGCCTCGGCCGGCACTGGCACGGTTGGCCATCTGACCGGCGAAATGTTCCAGCGCCGTGCTGGCTTCAAGGCGCTGCACGTGCCGTACAAGGGCGCATCGCCCGCGCTGACCGACCTGATGGGCGGTCAGACCGATTTCTACTTCGCCACGCCGCCGATCGCGCTGCCGATGATCAAGGCCGGTCGCCTGCGCGCCATCGCCGTGACGTCGCCCAAGCGCCTGGCGCTGCTGCCGAATGTGCCGACCGTGGCCGAGCAGGGTTTCGCTGGCTTCCAGGCGGAAGACTGGAAGGCGCTCGTGGCGCCGGCCGGCACGCCAGCGGAGGTGGTCGCGCGACTCAACGAGGAAGTCAACAAGCAGCTCAAGCAGCCGGACACCATCGCGCGCCTGCGCGAGGAAGGCAGCGAGCCGCGCGGTGGTACCGCGCCCGAACTCGGTGCCTTTATCAAGAGCGAGAACACGCGCTGGGGCGCGATCGTGCGCGAGTCCGGCGCGCGGGTGGAGTAAGGAGGGCCATTCGATGCAGAAGCCGCTACGCAATATCCGTGTACTCGACCTGACCAACGTGCTGGCCGGCCCGTTCTGCTGCCACCAGCTCGCGCACATGGGGGCCGAGGTGATCAAGGTGGAGACGCCGGGCACCGGCGACCTCGCGCGCCAGCTCGGCGCTGATGCCGAACTGAACAAGCGTCTGATGGGCGTGTCGTTCCTCGCGCAGAATCCGGGCAAGCGTTCGATCACCGTCAACTTCAAGCACGCGCAGGGCAAGGAAGTGTTCCGCAAGCTCGTACGCAGTGCCGACGTGGTGGTCGAGAATTTTCGTCCGGGCGTGATGACGCGCCTGGGGCTCGGCTACGAGGAACTGCGCAAGGAGAATCCGCGCCTGATCTACTGCGCGATCTCCGGCTTCGGCCAGGACGGCCCGCTCTCCGATCTGCCCGCGTATGACCAGATCATCCAGGGCATGTCCGGCGTCATGAGCATTACCGGCGATGCCGAGACCGCGCCGTATCGCGTTGGCTACCCTGTCTCGGACACGATCGGCGGCATTACGGCGGCGTTCTCGATCGCCGCGTCGCTGGCCGATCATGAACGCACCGAGGGCTACTTCCTCGACGTCTCGATGCTCGAGGCCACGCTCGCGACCATGGGCTGGGTGGTATCGAACCATCTGATCGCGGGCAAGAATCCGTCGCCGATGGGGAACGTGAATATGACCGCGAGCCCGTCGGGCACGTTCCGTACCGGTGACGGCCCGCTCAATATCGCGGCCAACAAGCAGGAACAGTTCGAAGCGGTGTGCCGCGTGATCGAGCGGCCCGACCTCGCCACCGATCCGCGTTTTGCCGAACGCCAGGCGCGTCTGGCCAATCGCGCCGAGCTCACGCAGGCGCTCGAAGGCGAGCTCGCGCGCAAGTCGGCGACCGAATGGTGGCAGTTGTTCAACGACGCGGGTGTGCCGGCAGGGCCGGTGATGGATGTGCCCGACACGCTCGCGCATCCGCAGGTGCGCGACCGCGGCATGATCGGCCATTTTGCCGACGTGCCCGGTGTGGGCCGCGACATCCGGCTCGTGCGCACGGGCTTCAAGGTCAATGGCGAGGCACCGTCGGTAGACCTGCCACCGCCGCAACTGGGCGCGCATACCGACGAGATTCTCGCGCAGCTCGGCTACGACGCCACGGACATTGCATCGCTCAAGGAGGCACGCGCGGTATGACTACGGAAGACAAGAAGGCCATGGACGCCGGCCAGCAGGCGTCGCAGGACTGGTGGCGCACCGAGATCATCGATATGAAGCCGGGCGAGATTCGCTATCGCGGCTACCCCATCGAGCAGCTGATCGGACGCGTCTCGTTTGCGCAGATGATCTGGCTGATGCTGCGCGGCGAACTGCCTGCGCGCCGCGAAGGAGAGCTGCTCGACGCCGCACTGATGGCGGCGGTCGATCACGGCCCGCAGGCGCCGAGCATCGCGATTGCGCGCATGGCCGCCACTTGCGGCGTTGGCCTCAACAATGCGATGGCGTCGGCGGTGAACGTGCTGGGCGACGTGCATGGCGGCGCTGGCGAGCAGGCGGTGGAGCTGTACCAGGACGTCGCGCGGCGCATCGATGCGGGGGCCTCGCAGGATGACGCCGTCGCGGCGGCGCTGCAGGAATATCGCGATCTGCACGGCAAGTTCGTGTCGGGCTTTGGGCATCGCTTCCATCCGCTCGATCCGCGCGCGCCGCGACTGCTCGAACTGGTCGATGCTGCCGCGAAGGATGGTGTGGTGTCGGGCCGCTTCGCGGGCATCGCGCGCGCGGTGGAAGCGGCGCTCGGCGCGGGCCGCAGCAAGCCGATTCCGATGAATATCGATGGCGCTACCGCGGTGATCTACGCCGAGCTTGGCTTTCCCGCCCCGCTCGCGCGCGGGCTGTTCTGCCTGTCGCGCTCGGTGGGCATCCTGTCGCACGCATGGGAACAAACCCAGCAGGGCGGCCGCAACAAGGGGCCGATTCCGCGTCAGTTCCTGTGGACGTACGACGGCAAGCCGCAGCGCGACGTCGAGGTTTGAGCTACCGCAGCGCTGGATACCCGGCTACTGGTTCCAGCAGCACGTCGTACGCCGACACATCCGGCACGACGAAGCGATCGACGCGGACGTCATCGAGCAACGCGCGATAGCGTGCGTCCTCGGCGAGCGCCACCAACTTGTCTGTCAGTCGCTGGCGGTCCGCGACGGGCAGGCTGTCGGCCGCGACCAGCAGCGGATTCGGCGTCCACGGCGTGACGCCGATGGTCCGCAGGCCTTCCAACGCCTCCGGCGCGTGACGGCGCAGCAGGTCGAGGTAGAAGCCATCAAGCGCGGTTACGTCGATCTGTCGCCGGCGCAATGCGTCAAGGGTGCGGGCCGGTGTATCGAGCGGCCCGATCGATGCGCTAAATAACGACTGTCCTTCGCTCGCGTAGGACGCCAACGCGCGCCGTGCCGCGTGATATCCCGACTGCGAATGCTCGGCCATCCAGCCAAAGCGATGCCCGAACGTGTCTTTCAGCGTGTGCCATCCGCTGTCCGCGCGCACGAGAAATTCCGAGCGGTAGCGCGCATGACCGTCGAGCACAGGCGCAACGAGCGGAACCACCGGCGCCGCACCGCGCACGAACGGCAGTCCGCACATAAAGCCACACACGAGGTCGCGCCGCTGCCAAAGGTCGGTCAGTGGCGCGGGCCACGCATGCGGGATGACTTCCACCGGCCAGCGCAGGTCCGCGAATATCCGCACGAACAGCGCCCGCCACGCGGACTCGACCGCCGGCGTGGCGTTGTACATGCGGAACGATGCAATGCCGCTGGCCATGTGCACGCCTACGCGAAGCGCAGCGACTGGCCGATGCCGAGCCCGCGCGCCTTGGTCAGCATGGCGTGGCCGAGCGCGATATCGGTGGTCGACAGGCCGCGGTGCCAGAACAGGATGTTCTCGTCATCGCGCTCGCGCCCCGGTTTGAGCCCTGCAATGATCTGACCCAGTTCCGCATGCAGGTTCTCCTCGCTGAGACGCCCGCTGTCCACGTGCTGCCGCAATGCGCCAAACGGCAGCCCCTTGCGGCACTGCCCCCAGTCATCGACGACCATCTTGCTCATGATGTCGGTCAGCGACAGTTCCACCGCGCTCATGGTGCCGTACGGAATGACGAGCGCGCCGGGCTTGATCCATTCGGTCAGCAGCATCGGCTGCGGCGCGGGCAGGCGCGACGCCTCCACCACGATATCCGCGCCACGCACGCACGATTCCCAGTCGTCGGTTACGATCACGGGCTTGCCGAGGTCGCGCGTCAGGCGCGCGGCAAAGGCTTCGCGGCTCTCGGGCCGGCGCGAATGCACGCGGATCTCGTCGAAGTCGAAGATCGAGTCGAGCAACCGCACGTTCCAGTACGACGTGCCACGCGCGCCGATATGCGCAAGCACCTTGCTGTTCTTGCGCGCCAGATGACGCGCGCCGAGCGCGGTCACCGCCCCGGTGCGCATGTCGGTGATGGCGGTGGCGTCGATCATCGCGAGCGGCACGCCGTTGTCGGGATCGAACAGGTTCAGGATGGCCATCTCCGACGGCAGCCCCTGCTTGTAGTTGTTCACATAGTCCGACACCACCTTTACACCGGCCACGTGCAGCGGGCGGATATAGCCGCGCAGCACGTTGAAGTGACCCTTGTCCGACGACTCGGGCACCAGGTGCACGCGTGGCTCGATCACGGTCTCGCGGCGGCCTTGCGCGGCCAGCGCGGACTCCACGGCGGCGAGGATCTCGGCATCGGTCAGTGCCAGCGCGGCCACGTCGGGACCGTTGAGGTAGGTCAGGTGAATCTCTTTATGTTCCACTTGGGGGGTCTCCTTACTGCAGGGGCGGAATATTGGCGCGGTGCACGATTGCGCGCCATTTGAGTGTTTCGGTCGAGATCGTGGTGCCGAATGCCTGCGGCGTGCTGCCGACCGCTTCGAGGCCGAGCGCGTCGAGCTTCTCGCGCACATCGGGCTGGCGCAGCACCGCGGCCACGTCGGTCTGCCACTTGCGCACGATCGCGTCCGGCGTGCCTTTCGGCGCCACCAGGCCGTACCACGACGTGACATCGAAGCCGGGGTAGCCAGCCTCGGCCACAGTCGGCACGTTGGGCAGTTGCGGCAGGCGGCGCGGTCCGGCGATCGCGATCGGCACCAGCTTGCCGGTACGGATATGCTGCAGCACGGTCGAAATGCCGCCGAACATCATCTGCACCTGCCCGCCGAGCACGTCGTTGAGCGCGGTGGCCATGCCGTTGTAGGGCACGTGCACGGTCTTGACGCCGGCTTCCAGATTGAGCAATTCACCCGCCAGATGGGCGCCGCTGCCATTGCCCGGCGAAGCAAAATTCAGCTCGCCCGGATGGGCCTTGGCATAGGTGACGAGGTCTTTGAGCGTGCGCGCGTGCACGGCTGGATTGACCACGAGGACGTTGGGCGAGGCCGCGAGCAGCGTCACGGGGACGAAGTCGCGGACGTCGAAGCCGAGCTTCGGGAACAGGATCGGGTTGACGGTGAGGTTGCCGGCCGGGGCCAGGCCCAGCGTGTAGCCGTCGGGCGCGGCGCGCGCGACCTGCTCCATGCCGATATTGCCGGCGGCGCCGGGCTTGTTATCGACGACGATCGACTTACCCCATTGTTCGGACAATTTCTGGCCGATCAGGCGCGGCAACGCGTCGGCCACGCCACCGGCCGCAAACGGCACCACGATGCGGATGGGTTTCGATGGATACGCGGCGGTGGACTCCCCTTGCGCCTGCGCGCCGGACATCGTGGCCATGACGGCCCCCGGCAGCATGAGCCATGCCGCCACCCTGGATACAAATCGATTCACGCTGAAGCTCCCCGAGTAGGCAAAAAACGGCAGCCGTCGCAACCACGCGGCCATCGTTGTGGCCTCGCATGTTAAGCAGCTTGTCTAACACTGTATAGACAGCTTTTCGCAAATCGAAAAGCGTTTTTCGCATAAGGGTGTTTTGCGGCGGATTGGCACCGGATTGGCGCGCGATGCACGCCGGCATGATTTGCTGTGGTGCAGCGTTACACCGTGATGGGGATGATGGTGGGATCACCCAGATTGAGCTGCGGCTCGACTTCAGGTGATGCCTCGGTGTCGGCATCGGCCA
Organism: Cupriavidus pampae; assembly: GCF_914271485.1. Lineage (GTDB taxonomy): Bacteria > Pseudomonadota > Gammaproteobacteria > Burkholderiales > Burkholderiaceae > Cupriavidus > Cupriavidus pampae. The sequence goes on along the minus strand of NZ_CAJZAG010000004.1, from coordinate 206,509 downwards.
CGCGCGAGGCGATCACGAATTGGTCGCGGCCGCGTTTCTTGGCGATATAGAGCGCGCGGTCCGCCTCGGCGAACAGGCCGCGCCAGATCACCTCGCGCGTGCCCGCGCACGCGCGCAGCTGGGCCACGCCGATGCTCACGCTGGCATGGCGCTCATGGCCCGGCAGCGGAATCGCGCGCACCTTGCGCAGGATGCGGTTGGCCAGTGCGGTGGCCTGCTGCTCGTCGGTGTGGGGGCAGAGGATGCAGAACTCCTCGCCGCCGTAACGTGCGGCGATATCGGAGGCGCGCCGCGAGTGATCGAGCGCGGCGGCGATCTCGCGCAGGATGCCGTCGCCGGCGTCGTGGCCGAACGTGTCGTTGACCTGCTTGAAATGATCGACGTCGATGACGAGGCAGGACAGCGCCTCGCCGTCGCGCTGCCAGCGCGCGATCAGGCCCGCCGCGGAATGGTCGAGCGCGCCGCGGTTGAGCAGCCCGGTCAGCGCGTCAACCCGCGCGCCGGTTTCGTTGCGCGCGATGATCTGCTCGGTGGCCATCATGCAGAAGCCGAACAGGCCGAGCAGCACCGCCATCATCGCGGCGACCATGGGTAGCAGCGGCCAGGCCATGCCGGACGATTGCATGAAGAACGGCGTCATCGCCGCACCGTCGCGAGAGATCGGCGAGGCGAACGATGTGAGTGCGATGACCTGACCGGCCAGCAGCGCGAGGTGGGAGACCATGACGACGGGCCCACCGATACCGGTACGGCCGCGTGTGCTGCGCAGCATGATGACGATGGTGCTGAACGAGACCATGGCCAGTACACCGTAGGCCAGCGCGTGGACCAGCAGCCGTGCGTCGGCCAGCCCGGTGGCGATCACGAGCAGCGTGACCACGACGAGGCCGAACATGCGCAGGGGCACCGTATGCTGTGACAGGCCGTAGAACGTGCGGACGCCGCGGTAGATCGTAAGGCGGCCGAGGATGTAGCAGCCGGCCGCGAGTGCACTCAGTTGCAGTGCACCACGTGGCAGTGGGCCGCTATGCGTGTCGCCGAGATGGAGCAGATCGTAGCCGGCCGTGCAGGCCACCACCAGCAGCCCAGCTGCCGAGGCGACCACATGCCCGCGTGCCCACAGCCGTCCCGCCTCGCTCGCGCGCAGCGCGAACACCAACCCTGCCGACATCAGCAGCGTGCTGGAGAACACGACCATCATGACGACGACGATCGTCTGCTGGGCCAGTTGCACGGGTTTCCTCGACGCGCGAAAACGCGAATCATAACGGCCATGTCTTAGGGCAGGCACCCCCGACAAGTGGGCATTCGCGTCTGTGCAACGGAGGGGGCCCTCTCCCCCGGCCCCTCTCCCCGCGGGAGAGGGGAGAAAACAATTGGTAATTAAGCTTTCACCCTCTCCCCCAGCCCCTCTCCCAAGGGAGAGGGGAGCAAACCGTTGGTGGGCGATGCGCCCACGCTACCCCACGAGGGAGAGGGAGCAAACCGTCGGCAGGCGATGCGCCCGCGCTACCCCGAGAGGGAGAGGGAGCAAACCGTTGGTGGGCGATGCGCCCACGCTACCCCGAGAGGGAGAGGGGAGCAAACCGTTGGTGGGCGATGCGCCCACGCTACCCCGCGAGGGAGAGGGAGCAAACCGTCGAGGCGATGCGCCCGCGCTACCCCGCGAGGCCATTGGTGGGCGATGCGCGCGGGCGTTAGTCTTCGCGCGTGGCGGTGGTGGCGGCGCTTTCGGTCAGGGCTTCGGAGGTGGCGGGGACGAACGTCGGGAAGGTGCCGCCCAGTGCCAGCGTGAGTTGCCGCGCGGCGTCGAGGACCTGGTCGCGGAAGGCGGGCGAGAAGCGAGGGGTTGGGCAGGTCAGGGTGAGCGCGCCGCGCAGGTCGCCGGCGGGGCCGAAGACTGGGGACGAGACCCCCGCGATATCGGGACTGCGGTCGCCGATCAGGGCGATCACGCCCTCATCGCGGATGCGTTGATAGATTTCGCCGCGCGCGCCCGCGAACGCGCGCAGCACGCGTCCGCCCGCGCCGCGGTTGCGCGGCAGCACATCGCCGGCGCGGATATGGTCGCGTACCGGTTGCGGGGAATCCACGCGATACAGGCACAACCGGTGCTCGCCCTGCTCGATATGGAACGCCGCCGACTCGCGCGTGGCCTGCACCAGCTGGCGCAGCGCTGGCATGACCACGGCCTCGAGCGAGAACGATGCCGCGTACACGGCGTTCAACCGCGCGACCTCGGCCCCCAGCCCATAGCGCCCGTCCGGCAACCGCTGCACGAGGCGCGCGTGCTCTAGCGAGGCCAGCAGCCGCAGCAGCGTGCTCTTGTACAGGCCGCTGCGCACCGCAAGCTCGGCCAGACCGAGCGCGCTATCGCCCTCGCGGAACACCGACAGGACGAACAGCGCCCGATCCACCGCCACGGCCCCGCCTTCGGCGGCGTGCTTGTCGGCTTCGGAGAGTTGAGCGGCTTTACGTGGCATTGGCTTGCATCGTTGGCGTCGTTGGTGGCTTGCGCATCGGTTGGCTGTGCGACTGCATCGCCGGCAGCATCGTGAGAGGGGCTGGCGACAACAATGGCGTGGGGCTGTCCAGACACACTATGTCAGTACCGGCTTCGCCGGAGGAGCGCACCAGAAGCGGCTTGCGCTGCATGTTGGAACGTTTGCCCACCGTATAGAACGGTGTGTGGCTTGTCAATCGCTGACCGCATGCGGCGTGCGCGACACCGGCGGCAGCGTTCGAATAATCCCGGTATGATGACGTTTTTGCGGGTTTTCCCTTAGCTGCGCCGCCGCATAAGAGGCGCGCCCCGCACGCCAGTCCCCGCCCGTCCCTGACCCGATGACCGCCCCCTCTCCTTCACTGGACGCGTCCGCGCACGAACATCCCGACGATCGCCGCGTCATGCGCCGCATCCTCAGCGTCGTGTTCTTCAACTTCGTGGCCTATCTGGCTGTGGGTCTGCCGCTCGCGGTCATTCCCGGTTTCGTGCACGATCACCTCGGCTACAGCGCGGTGGTGGCCGGCCTGTCGGTGAGCATCCAGTATCTGGCCACACTGCTGTCGCGCCCATGGGCCGGCAACCTGTGTGATGTTCAGGGCCCGAAGCGGTCGGTGCTGACCGGTCTCACCCTGTGCGTAGGCAGCGGCGCGCTGACGCTGATGGCCGCAGCGTGCGGCGACACCGCGTGGCTTGGCCTGACCGTGCTGTTCGCCGCGCGGCTCGTGCTCGGCGCGGGCGAGAGCCTGGTCACCACGGGCACCATCGCCTGGGGCATCGGCAGCGCCGGCGCGCGACACACTGGCAAGGTCATCTCGTGGAACGGCATGACGACCTACGGCGCCCTGGCCGTCGGCGCGCCGCTCGGCGTGGTGCTCTCCGACGTCGGCGGACTGATGTCGATCGGCGCGGTGACCATGCTGATTACCGCCATCGCGCTACTGCTCGCGCGCCGCAAGTCACCTTCCGCGATTATCAAGGGCGAACGCCTGCCGTTCCGCCGCGTATTCCGCGCGATGACGCCATTCGGCATCTGCCTGGCGCTCGGCTCGGTCGGCTTCGGTTCGATCACCGCGTTCATCACGCTGTATTACGGCAGCCGTGGCTGGGACCACGCGGCCTTCGCGCTGACCTCGCTCGGCACGTGCTTTATCCTCTCTCGTCTGTTGCTCGCGGACGCCATCAATCGATTCGGCGGGTATCCCGTGGCGATCGCCTCGTTCGCAGTGGAAGCCGCGGGGCTGGCGATGCTGTGGCTCGCACAGTCGCCGTGGCAGGCGCTTGCTGGCGCGGCGGTGACGGGCTTCGGCTTTGCGCTCGTGTTTCCGTCGCTCGGCATGGAAGCGGTCAAGCGCGTCCCGCAGACCAACCGCGGCTCCGCGCTCGGCGCCTATTCGTTATTCCTGGATTTCGCGCTGGGGCTGACCGGCCCGCTGGCGGGCCTGATCGTCAAGCATGCCGGCTACGCGCCGGTGTACCTGTTCGCGTCGCTGGCCGCGATCATCGCGCTCGTGATGAGCCGCGTGATCGCCGTGCGCTACGGTCAGGACAACCGTTCGCAGCAGTACGCTTCCGTGCGATAGGGGAACGAGACCGTGTCCTGACCCTTGAGGGCCGGGTCATGCGCGATCACCTCGTGCAATTGCTGGCGCACCGCGTCCTGCTGGGCCGGCTGCAGCGAGGCAATAAAGCTCACCGACATCACGCGATCCACGATCACCTGCTCGGGCGCGCCGGTATGCGTGTATGGCAGGCTGGTCAACGCGAGCGGACCAAATCCTTCCGCGGGAAACACCTTGCGCCAGTCGCCGCGATGGAAGCGCGGCGCATCGCCTTCGAACGGTTTCATGATTTCCGTCAGACGGGCCACCCAGCCCACTGACTCGTCACGCACGTTCCAGATCAGACCAAGCCGGCCACCCGGACGTAGCACACGGCGAATCTCGCGCATGGCGGCCGTGTTGGCGAACCAGTGAAAGGCCTGCGCGCAGACCACCGCATCGACGCTGGCATCGGCCAGCGGCATCGACTCGGCGGTGCCCTCCACCACCTGCACGGCGGGCAGCTTGCTGGCGAGCTGCGCGCGCATCTGCGCTACCGGCTCCACCGCGATGAGGGTCGCACCGGTCGGCTGCAGCAGCTGCGTGAACTTGCCGGTGCCGGCACCAAGGTCGACCACGGTCCGTCCGGCGGACAGACCCACGGTCTCGCGCAGCCACGTGTCAATCTCGGCGGGATAATCGGGACGCCCGCGGGCGTAGGTGTCGGCCTGGCTGGAGAAGCCCTGCGCGGCGGCATGGTGAATGGCGGTCATGGGAATTGCGTGGTGGCGTCGTGGCGTTGTAAGTCGTTATTCGATAAACCTGCAGCAAACCGCCTCGTACATTACTCCCGTCGCACGGCGCCAACAAGTCTCAACCGTTCTGCATGCCCCATCGTCGCACGGTCAGTCGCTCCAGCGACGAGAATACGATGCCTTCCACCGCCAGCCCGATCAGGATGACCGTGGCCAGCCCCGCGAACACGCGGTCGGTGTAGAGCTCGTTGCGGTTCTGGAAGATGTACCAGCCAAGCCCGCCCTTGCCCGACGAGGCGCCGAACACGAGCTCGGCGGCGATCAGCGTGCGCCACGCAAAGGCCCAGCCGATCTTGAGGCCGGACAGAATCGCGGGCAACGCGGCCGGCACGAGAATCAGGACCACATACCGCAGACCGCGCAGGCCATAGTTGCGGCCGGCCATGCGCAGCGTCTCCGGCACGCCACGGAAGCCCGCATAGGTATTGAGCGCGAGCGGCCACAGCACGGAATGGATCAGCACGAAGATCAGGCTGCCCTTGCCGAGGCCGAACCACAGCAGCGCCAGCGGCAGCAGCGCAATGGCCGGCAGCGGATTGAACATCGCGGTGAGCGTGTCCAGCAGATCGCGGCCGATACGCGTCGACACCGCAAGCGTGGTCAGCACGAACGCGAGCACGATGCCCGCGAGATACCCTTGCAGCAATACCGACAGCGATACCGCGGCCTTACCCGGCAGTTCACCGTCGGCGATGCCGTCGAAGAACGCGCGCGCGGTGGCGCCGAACGTCGGCAATAACAGGTCGTTGTCCTGCACGCGCGCGACCACCTCCCAGATCACGGCCAGCGCGATCAGGATCAGCAGCTTGCGCAGCCAGCCTTGCCGCAGCACGCGGCTTTGCCACGGCAGCGGCCGCTCCACGGGCGCGGCCGTGAATGGTGCGAGTTCGCGCTCGTATTCGGGACGGATGGTCAGGGTTTCGGACATGGTCAATACGTATGTTGTGCGCGTAGTGCGCGCGCCGTTCCGGCATTTGCGATATTCGCAGCGTTTGCGACCGGTTCGGGCTCGTCGAACAACATCCGATGGATGCGTTGTGCCGCGTGCTGAAACTCGGCGCTGCCCTGACTGGCCAGCGTGAATTGATGACTGTTCAGTTCCGCGCGCACGCGGCCCGGATGCGGGGACAGCAGCAGGATGCGGCTACCCACCACCAGTGCTTCCTCGATGGAATGCGTGACGAACAGCAACGTGAACGCGGCGTCCTCCCACAGGGCCAGCAACTCCTCCTGCATGCGACGGCGCGTGAGCGCGTCGAGCGCGGCGAACGGCTCGTCCATCAGCAGCACCTTGGGACGCATCGCCAGCGCGCGCGCAATGGCCACGCGCTGCTTCATGCCACCCGACAGCGTATGCGGATAGGCATCGGCAAACCCCGCGAGGCCCACCTTGTCGAGAAAATGCATCGCGGTGTCGTTGGCTTCCGCGCGCGACAGACCCCGCGCGCGCTGCAGCGGAAACATGACGTTCTGACGCACGGTCTTCCACGGCGGCAGTTGATCGAACTCCTGAAACACGACGATGCGATCGGGCCCGGGTGCGTGCACACGCTGACCGTCGAGCCGAATCTCGCCCTCGGCTGGCGGCACAAAACCCGCCACGGCCTTGAGCAACGTCGACTTGCCGCAGCCCGAGGGTCCCAGCAGCACGAAGCGATCCGCCGCATGCACGTCGAAGCTCACCTGGTGCGTGGCGCGCACCACGCGGTCGGGCGTGCGGTATTCGAGCGATACGTTATCGACCTGCAACAGCGGCAGGCCGCCGGATACCACTCTCAGATGCTCGTGCGTTGCCATGCTCAACTCCCCTGCGCGGTGGCCGGGTCCTGGAAGAAATAGTCCTGCCACGACTTCGGTGCGTTCTTGATGGCGCCCACACGGTGCATGAACTCGGCCAACGCGAATGTGTTCTGCGGCGCCACCTTGAACTGGACCTGCGGGTTCTTGAGGATCTTGACCAGCAGCGCGCGGTCGATCTTCGCCTTGTTCACGCGAATATAGAGATCGGCGGCAGCTTCCGGCTGCTTGGTCGCGAAGTCCGCGGCCTCCGCCAGCGCATCGACGAACGCGCGATAGGTCTTCGGATTCTCGTTGCGGAATTTCTCGGTGGCGTACAGCACCGTGGCCGAGCTCGGGCCGCCGAGCACGTCATACGAATTGAGCACGATGCGCGCGTTCGGATTGCCGGCCAGTTCCTGATCCTGGAACGGCGGGTTGCCGAAGTGGCCCGTGATCTCGGTGCCGCCCGCGATGATCGCGGCGGCGGCATCCGGATGCGGCACCGCGACGGTCCACTTGTCCAGGCGGTTGAACTCCTTGTCACCCCACTGCTTGGCTGCCGCGAATTGCAGCACGCGCGACTGCACCGACACCGACACCGCCGGCAAGGCGATGCGGTCCTTCTCCGTGAAGTCGGCGATCGTCTTTACCTTCGGATTGTTGCTGACGAGGTAATACGGGAAGTTGCCCAGCGACGCCACGCCCTTCACGTTCTGCTTGCCATGCGTGCGGTCCCACAGCGTGAGCAACGGCCCCACACCGGCGCCAGCGATATCGATCGAACCCGACAACAGCGCATCGTTGACCGCGGAGCCACCCGACAGCTGCGTCCATTCGACCTTGACGTCAACGCCCTGCTGCTTGCCGTGCTTCTCGATCAGTTGCTGGTCACGCGCGATATTCAGCAGCAGATAGACCACGCCGAATTGCTCGGCGACACGCAGACGGCCTTCGGCGTGAGCGGTACCGGTCAGTGCGAGACCCGCGACGAGCATCGAGACAGCCGCGCGACGCGACCAGCGGGAGGTGAACAGGGACATTGCAGATGGCTCCGATATAGGTGGAATTCAGTGAGGCAGATCGCCCTCGATGGTGGTGCGGTACATCACGCGGCGCTCGGTCTCGGGCGTGCCCGCGGCCAGATGCATCAGCGAGCGGTTATCCCAGAACACGAGGTCGTGCTCGCGCCACTGATGGCGATAGACGAACTCGGGCTTGACGCTGTGCGCGAACAGCTCGTCGAGCAGCGCGCGGCTCTCGTCCTCGGGCAGGCCGACGATGCGCGTGGTGAAATGCTCGCTGACGAACAGCGCCTTGCGGCCATTCTCGGGATGCGTGCGCACCACGGGCTGCAGCGCGGGTTTGACCTGCGCGATCTGTTCGGGCGTCAGGTCGGGGCGCCACGGGCTGCGGCGCTGCAGCTCCTTGTACTTGGCAAGGTAGGTATGTTCGGCGCGCAGGCCTTCCACCTTGCGTTGCAGTTCGGCCGGCAGCGCATCCCATGCGGCATGCATATTGGCAAACAGCGTGTCGCCGCCTTCGCGCGGCAGTTCACGCGCATGCAGCAGCGAGCCGAGGCTCGGCTTTTCCTTGTACGACAGGTCCGAATGCCAGAAGTGGCCCGCGTCGCCGAGGCCGATCGGCTTGCCGTTCTCGCGCACGTTGGACACGATCAGGATTTCCGGATGCCCGGCCAGCTGGAACTGGTGCAGCACGTGAATCTCCAGCGCGCCGAAGCGGCGGCTGAAGTCGATCTGCTGCGCGGGCGTGATGCGCTGATCGCGAAACACCACGACATGATGGTCGAGGTGCGCGCGATGGATGCGCCGGAAGTCTTCTTCCGCGAGCGGTTGCGACAGGTCGAGCCCGATCACTTCGGCACCCACTGCGGCATCGAGCGGGCATATTTCGAATTTCTGTGGGTGGAAATCCTGGAGGACGGCGGTAGTCATGGCGTGTTTTGTTTTGCTTGGGGGAAAGCAGTGCAAGGGAACCACTGTAGACACCGCAGTGCGCGCGGACAACGAATCAAAATGCGGGGCGATATGCGTCGAGCGCATATGCATCGGCACGGTGCCCCGCAGATCGATATAGCCAAACGCAATATGCATATATGCATATGCACATGCGGTTTCCTTCGTTCCGCGCGTGGAGGCCACGCAATAGCCTGTGCGCTTTCCCATTGCTGCCCCTGCCACCATGACCATCAACGCCCATCGGCGCGCGCTGCTCGCGGCCGGTCTTGCCCTGCCCTCGCTGTCGTTCGCCGCGGGCGAAGCAGAAACACTGCGCATCGGTTATCAGAAATCGTCGACGCTGATGATCTGGCTGAAGTCGCGCGAGACGCTCGAAAAAGCACTCGCGCCGCTCAACGTGCGCGTGCAATGGCACGAGTTCACCTCGGGCCTGCCACTGCTGGAATCGCTGAATGTGGGCAACCTCGACCTGACCGCCGACGTGGCTGATGCGGTGCCGCCGTTCGCGCTGGCCGCGGGCGCGAATCTGACGTACTACGCGATCGAGACGCCGTCGCCGACCGCGCAGGCCGTGGTGGTGAAGCAGGACTCCGAGATTCGCTCGATCGCGCAATTGAAGGGCCAGCGCGTGGCATTCGCCAAAGGCGCGGGCGCGCACTATCTGCTGCTCGAGGCATTGGGTGAGGCCAAGCTGTCGCTGCGCGACATCGAGCCCGCCTACCTGACGCCCGCCGATGCACGCGCCGCGTTCGAGCGCGGCGCCGTGGCCGCCTGGGTGATCTGGGATCCGTTCCTTGCGGCGGTGCAGCGACAGGCCAACGCGCGCGTGCTGCGCGACGGCACCGGCCTGGCCAGCTATCGCCGCTTCTACCTCGCGGCCACGCCGTACGCCAAGCGTCGCCCCGACGTGCTGGCCAAGGTCTATGAAGAGTTGCGCAGTGCGGGCACGTGGATCAAGCAGAATCCCGGTCCCGCCGCCGCCTGGAATGCGCCGCTGCTGGGTCTGGACGCGCCCACGGTGGAAGCCGCCAACGCACGTCGGACCTATCAGGTACAGACCGTGGACGCCGCATCGCTCACCGAGCAGCAACGTATCGCGGACGCCTTCGCGGCGCAGTCGATCCTGCCGCGCAAGGTGACCGTGGCGCAATCGCCGGTCTGGAAGCCGGCCTGATCCGGGCGCGCGCCCGCCCCTCACATCGAATGGCGGTTTTTTCCGTTGCAGTTTCTATACTGGATGCGCTCCGCAACCCGCGGACGCCATCCAGAACTGACAAGGAGACCGACCATGGCAATTCGATTAGGGGAGACGGCGCCGGATTTTTCGGCGGATACCACGGAAGGCAAGATCCAGTTCCACGAGTGGATTGGCGATGGCTGGGCCATCCTGTTCTCGCACCCCAAGGATTTCACACCGGTCTGCACCACCGAGCTTGGCTACATGGCGCGGCTCAAGCCCGAGTTCGACAAGCGCAACACGAAGATCATCGGCCTCTCGATCGACCCCGTGGACGACCACAATCGCTGGGTCAAGGACATCGAGGAGACCCAGGGGTGCAAGGTCAACTATCCGATGATCGGCGATGCCGACCTGCATATCGCCAAGCTCTACGACATGATCCATCCGGAGGCTGGTGCGGGTCCGCGCACCGCGGTGGACAATGCGACCATCCGCTCGGTGTTCATGATCGGCCCCGACAAGAAGGTCAAGGCGATGCTGGTCTATCCGATGAGTGCGGGGCGTAACTTCGATGAAGTACTTCGCCTGCTCGACTCGCTGCAACTCAACGCGAAGCACACGGTAGCCACACCCGTCAACTGGAAGCCCGGCGATGACGTGATCATCCCGACTTCGGTCTCTGACGACGATGCAAAGAAAAAATATCCGCAGGGCTTCAAGACACTCAAGCCCTACCTCCGCACCGTCGCGCAACCGCGCTGATTCTATCCACAGAGTTAGTGGATATCCTGCCTATTGACTTCCCTGCAAGCCGCGCCAGCTCTGGAAAGAGCTGGCGTGCCTAATTTGTGGGCAATCGCGTACGTATACGTTTGCCACAGCGCCCTCAGGGGTGGCGCGCGAGCACACCGCGAATGGTGTCGGCCAGGTCCTTGGCAAGAAATTTTGATACGTACGCATCGGCGCCGACCTTGCGCACATGCTCTTCGCTGGCCTCGCCCGACAGCGACGAGTGAATGACCACGGGCAGCGACTTGAGCCGCGCGTCGGCCTTGATCTTGCGCGTGAGCGTGAAGCCGTCCATCTCGGGCATCTCGAGGTCGGTGAGCACCAGCGCGATCTCGTCACGCACGGTCTTGCCGCGTCCCGCCGCGCCCTCGGCAATGCTGCCGAGCAGGTCCCACGCTTCCTGACCGGTCTTGGTCATCACGACGTCCACGCCCATCGCCTTGAGGCCGTTCTCGATCAGTCCACGCGCAAGCGCGGAGTCATCGGCGGCCAGCACCTTGGTGCCGGGACGCAGCGTCAGTTGCGGGCCCACCGTCGCCGGGTCCACGTCGGGCTGACGCGAAGGCAGCACGTCGCGGAGAATCTGCTCCACGTCGAGCACCTGCACCAGGCGCGGATTGTCACCGCCCACATCGAGCTTGGCGATGCTGGTGACCAGACCACCCTTCACGCTGGTTTCCGCCGACACCACCTGGCTCCATTCGAGCCGCACGATTTCCTCCACGGCTTCCACGGCAAACCCCTGGGTGGAGCGTGCGTACTCGGTCACGAGCATGATGTTGAGACCGGTGACCGGCTTGCACGACAACAGCCGCGGCAGGTCGATGACCGGAATAACCTGGCCGCGGATGTCGGCCATGCCGAGGATCGCGGGTTCGGCGCCGACCACTGTGGTCACGTTGGGCATGACCAGAATCTCGCGCACTTTGAAGACGTTGATGCCGAACAGTTCGGACTGTCCGCTGCTCTCCGCGTCGCCAAGTCGAAACAGCAACAACTCGAACTGGTTGTTGTTGGTTAGGTTGGTGCGCTCGTCGATTTCCCTCATCGCGCTGGTCATGCTCTGCTCCGCTCGCCTGGCTGGTGGTTGATATGTACAAGGACTGCCATGCGACTAACGGCGCCCGCGCCCAAAAATTTAGCGGCCGGGGGGTACCTAAGGGGGGCGGGGGGGGTGTTCAAGATACGTGACCGCCACCCCGAAGCCACAACCAGGCCGGATCGAGGGAAATCCCTGAGCCCGCGCGACCCGGGAGCCAGCGTGGATATTCCCGCTGCGAGATACCGCGCATGTGGGCGCGATGATGCCGGCCACGCCTCGCTTCACTAGCCTTGAGCCTCGCCGGATCTCGCCCACAGAGGATGCGACCGGCAAGCCGGCGCCAGCGCCGGTCACCGCCGAGGACAGAGACGCCCACCCCCTTGCCCGATGCGCCGGGCGCGTCGTCCTTGCACCGAGAACCGAGAGAGACAGCACCGACGCCGGCGTACGCGACCGAGCACGGACCGCTGCAAGGAGGTAGACATCATGATCGACCAGCCCTACGAACGCCCCGTCATGTCCCCGGTGGCGGACCTCGAAGTCACGCGCCTGCCACCGGCCGATCGCATCGACCGGTACTTTCAGATCTCCGCGCGCGGCAGTACCACGCGGCGCGAGGTCGTGGCCGGCACCACCACGTTCATGGCCATGGTGTACGCGGTCTTCGTGGTGCCGGGCATGCTCGGCAAGGCCGGTTTCGACACCAGCGCGGTGTTCGTCGCGGTGTGCCTGACCACCGCGTTCGGCTCGCTGCTGATGGGGCTGTGGGCCCGCCTGCCGATCGCCATTGGCTGCGCGATCTCGCTGACCGCGTTCATGGCATTCGGCCTCGTGCTCGGTCAGCATCTGTCGCCGTCCGTCGCGCTGGGCGCGGTGTTCCTGATGGGCGTGGTCTTTACCGCGATCTCCGTAACCGGGGTGCGCGCCTGGATCCTGCGCAACCTGCCGGCGGGCGTGGCGCACGGCGCGGGCATCGGTATCGGGCTGTTCCTGCTGCTGATTGCCTCGAACGAGGTCGGGCTCGTGGTGAAGAACCCCGGCGCGGGGCTGCCCGTCGCGCTCGGTCACATCACCGCGTTTCCGGTGCTGATGTCGGTGCTGGGGCTGGCCGCGATCTTCGGGCTCGAACGCCGGCGCGTGCCCGGAGGCATCCTGCTGGTGATCGTCGCGATCTCGGCGCTCGGCCTGGCCTTCGATCCCGCCGTCAGGTTCACGGGGGTATTCGCGCTGCCGTCGCTGTCATCGCCGGGCCAGGCCTCGCTGATCGGCGCAATGGACGTGCGTGGCGCCCTGTCGGCGGCGGTCCTGCCGAGCGTGCTCGCGCTGGTGATGACCGCGGTGTTCGATGCCACCGGCACGATTCGCGCGGTGGCGGGTCAGGCTGGCCAGCTCGATGCGGATGGCCGCATCCACAATGGCGGCCGCGCGCTGACCGCGGACTCGGTGAGTTCGATCTTCTCCGCGCTGTTCGGTGGCGCGCCGGCAGCGGCCTATATCGAGTCGACGGTCGGCGTAGCCGCCGGCGCGCGCACCGGACTGGCCGCCGTCATGGTCGGCGTCCTGTTCCTCGCCGTGATGTTCTTCTCGCCGCTGGCCGCGCTCGTGCCTTCCTATGCGACCGCACCCGCGCTGATGTATGTGGGCCTGCTGATGTTGTCGAGCGTCAGTCGCCTGCACATGGACGACCTGGTCGATGCGATGTCTGGACTGGTCTGCGCCGTATTTATCGTGCTCACATGCAATATCGTCACCGGCATCATGCTCGGCTTCTGCACGCTGGTGATCGGTCGCATCGTCTCGGGGGAATGGAAAAAGCTCAATATCGGCACGGTCGCCATTGCGATTGCGTTGGCCACGTTCTATGCCGGCGGATGGGCGATTTGACGATGGCTTGATGGCATCTTGAAGGATCGGGTTAAAAGGCCGGCATTGCGCCGGCCTTTTTTCTTTTCGGCGGCAGATTCCACGACAGCCGCGCGGTGAGTGGGAAGCGAGTAGCGGAAAGCGGCAACGTGACAAAAATATCAGCGATGACAATCATGCCGGTTACAGCGATACGGGAATTGACGCGATTCGGAAATACGCATCGGCAGCCTTAAACATTGAGAAGAACTACGGAAATTACGATGCTCCTCCATTCGGTCAACCATAGCGCCACGAAATGCGTTTAAATCGTGCATTCTCAGTATTATTTTGTAAGATTAATTCTGCTGGCATGCGATGATTTCTTGTAACATGCAGTCCAACACTGAACGGGGATCCAATATGCCGACCTACAAGCAACTGCTGGCCGAAAAAGAAGCACTGGAAGCCAAGCTCAGCGAAGTCCGCGCCAATGAAGTGTCGAGCGTGATCGACCAGATTCGTCAATTGATGGCGGATTACGATCTGACGGTTGACGATATTGCGCCCAAGCGTCGTCGTGGACGCCCGGCCGGCAGCGGTGCCGGTGTGGGTGCCGCACGCAAGACGTCGTCGCTGCCGCCGAAGTATCAGGATCCGAAGACTGGCAAGACGTGGTCGGGTCGCGGTCGCGCGCCGGCATGGCTCGGCAAGCGTCCGGAACGTTTTCTGATTGAACAGGCAGCCTGATTCGTTAGCCTGATTGGCTGCAGTAACTGCCGTATCAAACGAGCGTGCGTATTGTTGTCATGATGCCGATGCCATTGATGTCGCTATCATTGGTGCCGGCGTCATTGATGGCATCGGACAGGTTACGCACGCTCGCGTCTTATTTTTTGCTCCGCTCGCCTTCCCCGCCGTACTTCTCCCCGCGCTTTTCCCGCTCTCACTCCGCTCGCTCGCAGATATAGTCGCGACGCAGCGCACGAAATCCCTGTTGAGTCGTTTCCTGATATAGCGCGGCACCGCCCTCGGGCTTGGCTTCGACGCGCAACACGCGCGCGGAACATTGACCAGCGGCTTCGTCGCGGGCGTAACGAATCTCATACTGCCCGCCCGCCTGCGGCACGAACGACACGCCCGCCGCGCAGCGCATCTCCGGCAGTGGTGGTGCCGCCGTCGATGACACCGCGATATAGACCCGCCGCCCGGCCTCCAGCTTGCGCTCGCGCGACCGAGAAGGCGGCTCTGGGGAAGCGCCGGCCATGCCCAGGCTTGGCTCCCGGCCCATCGCGGCCAGATTCTTGCCAGTGCCCGCGAGCACCCGGGGCCGTGCGGGCGTCGGACATCCCCCCGGGTCGGCAACGGTGAACACGGTGTTGTCGTCGGTCGTGGTGAGCAACCGCACGGTAGCGCTGGGCGCACCGGACGGGACGCGATATTGCGGCAGACAACCGCTCAGCCCAAGGCCGAGACTCAGGGCGAGCAGGGTCGCGAGGTGGCGTTTGGTGTGGCTCGGCCAGATCGGCTGAACCGGGGGACGTGAGGACATACGGGAGCGCGTTGGTAGCATGGCGTAAGTCACACGGGGACGGTTAGCGGGCGCCAGCCGACGACGGTAGACGACGGTAGACGACGGTAGACGATGGCAGACAATGACAGACGGTGGCGGCCGTACGGAACGAGTGGATGCCTGAGGATACTCGTTCGGCTCCCGCACCGACATAGCGAAACGTGCACTTTCCCACATCGCCCCCCATTTTCGTGCGGTCGCGCTTTTGCGTCACACACTGTCCACAGATATCCACAGGATCTGTGGATATCCTGAGCTTTCCTGCCGCCGGACGCCCATATGTGCGCTACCGCACTGGGATGCTCAAAATTTAAGCACTTTGCGATGCCCAAGCCTCGCCGACAGCTTGTCCGCGAGGTCTCGCACGCGTGGGCCGACCCGTACGGCTGTCGCCGTGTCGATTTCATTGCTCAGGTAACTCACGGCGATCGCTCCCACCGCCTGGTGTCCGCTGGTGTCGAATACCGGCGCGCCGAAACACGTCATGCCTTCGCGCATCTGGCCATTGTCGGTGGAATACCCCAGCGCCCGCACGGTATCGAGCTCGATGGCAAGCGCGTCCGGAGTGGCCACACTGGCACGCGTGAGCGGGTCCGGCCAGCGATCCACGAGTAACGCGCGGACGACCTCCGGCGGCAGCGTGCTGAGGATGGCCTTGCCGGTTGCCGTGTACGGCGCGGGCAGACGCATGCCGATGCGGAACGTGACGCCGAGCGGCCGGTTGCCATTGCGGCAGGCCAGATAGACCACCTCGGTATCGTCGAGCATCGACAACGTGACCGTGGCCTCGCCGAAGGCCTCGGTGGCTTCCCACAGCGTGCGGAACTCCTCGGTGATCTGGGTCTGGGACAGGAATGCGTTGGCCCAGCCCATGACGTGGGGGCCGAGCGCCATGGTGCCATCCGGCAGGCGTTTCACCAGATGCAGGTGCACGAGGGTTTCGCACAGGCCGTGCAGAGAGCTCTTGGGCGCGCCGGTGGCCCGGGCCAGATCCGCCAGTGACACCGGCTGGGGCGCTGCCGCCAGCGCGTCCAGCACCTGCACCGCCCGTACGACCGCCGGCGCGGTGGTCTTGAGCGGCGGCTGACCCGGGGCGCTTAATGGATCGTAAGAAGACTTGGGCATGGCGGCGGCTTGGTGGCTTGGTAGCTTGGTTAACCACGGAATAAGTTATAGACTCTCGAACATGACGTTCTATATGCGGAATGATGTTCCACCTATTGAACGATGTCAATGTCGCGATAACAATATCGCTGTAAAACCGAATATCACCTCCATGACCCAACCCATTCAACTCAAAGACGCCTCGCTCCTCAAGCAGCTAGCCTTCATCGACGGTCAATGGGTCGGTGCCGACAACGGCGAGACGTTGCCCGTCAACGATCCCGCCACCGGCGAGGTCATCGCCCAGGTGCCGAACCTGGGTGCCGCCGAAACCGAGCGCGCGATTGCCTCTGCCGAGATCGCGCAGAAGAGCTGGGCCGCGAAGACCGGCAAGGAGCGCGCGGTCATTCTGCGCCGCTGGTTCGATCTGATGATCGCCAACACCGATGATCTCGCGTATCTGATGACGCGCGAGCAAGGCAAGCCGCTGGCCGAGTCGCGCGGCGAGATTGCCTATGCGGCGAGCTTTATCGAATGGTTTGCCGAGGAAGCCAAGCGCGTCGATGGCGAAGTGCTGGCCTCGCCCGCCGCGGACAAGCGCCTCGTCACGCTGCGCCAGCCGGTGGGCGTGTGCGCGGCCATCACGCCGTGGAATTTTCCCGCAGCCATGATCACGCGCAAGGTCGCGCCGGCGCTGGCCGCCGGTTGCGCGATCGTAATCAAGCCGTCCGAACTGACGCCGTTGTCGGCGTTCGCGCTGGCCGAACTCGGCGCGCGCGCGGGCATTCCGGCAGGCGTGGTGCAGGTGCTGACCGGACATTCGAAGCCGATCGGCGGCGTGCTGACCGCCAGCCCGATCGTGCGCAAGCTGTCGTTCACGGGATCGACCGAAGTCGGTCGCCTGTTGATGGCGCAGTGCGCGCCGACCATCAAGCGCCTGTCGCTCGAACTCGGCGGCAATGCGCCGTTCATCGTGTTCGACGATGCCGACGTCGATGCCGCGGTGGAAGGCGCGATCGCCGCCAAGTACCGCAATGGTGGTCAAACCTGCGTCTGCGCAAACCGTTTCTATATTCAGGATGGCATCTACGAGGCGTTCGCCGAGAAGTTCGCGGCGCGCGCGGCCCAGTTGCAGGTGGGCAATGGCCTCGAGAACGGCGTGCTGATCGGACCGCTGATCGAACCGAAGGCCGTGGACAAGGTGAAGTCGCTCGTCGATGACGCAAAGGCCAAGGGCGCGCGTGTGATCACCGGTGGCGCTGCCCACGCGCTGGGCGGCACGTTCTATGCGCCGACCGTGATTGCCGATGCCACTGCCGACATGCGCATGGCTCGCGAAGAGATCTTCGGCCCGGTGGCACCGCTGTTCCGCTTCAAGGACGACGCGGAGGCCATCGCCGCCGCCAACGCCACCGAGTTCGGTCTGGCCGCCTACCTGTACACGCGCGATATCGCGCGCGCATGGAAGACCTCGGAAGCGCTCGAGTACGGCATGGTCGGGCTCAACACCGGCCTGATCTCCAACGAGGTGGCGCCGTTCGGCGGTATCAAGCAATCGGGCGTGGGCCGCGAGGGTTCGCGTCACGGCATCGAGGAATACCTCGAGATCAAGTACCTGTGCCTGCAGATGTAACGACCACCCGTTTGGGCCGGCCGGCGCATACTGTGCCGGCATGCCCGATACGGCAATGTCCAACGAGAAAGTCATTGGAGACAGCATGAACCCATTTCGCTTCCAGACGGTGCCGAGCATCGTCGTTGAATACGGCGCGGCGCGCCGGCTTGGCGCGCTGCTGCGCGAGTCATGGCCCGCCTTGCGCCGCCTTGTCGTGGTGACCGACGGCTTCCTGTCGAAGAGCGGCCTGCTGGTGCCCGCGCTCGAGGATCTTGCGCGTCACGGGTGGGAAGTGACCGTCATCGACGACGTGGTCGCCGATCCGCCCGAGCACGTGGTGCTGGAGGCAACCGAGCGCGCGCGCGTCGCGCGGGCCGAGGCCGTGCTCGGTCTGGGTGGCGGCTCGTCGATGGACGTGGCCAAGCTGATCGCGGTATTGCTGCCGGCCACGCAGTCACTCAAGGACATGTATGGCGTGCGCAAGATCACCGGCACGCGATTGCCCCTGGCACAGATCCCGACGACGGCGGGTACCGGTTCCGAGGTCACGGCGGTGTCGATCGTCACGACTGGCGAGACCACCAAGATGGGCGTGGTGGCGCCGCAGCTGTATGCCGATATCGCGATCCTCGATGCGGAACTCACGCTTGGCCTGCCGCGCGCCGCCACTGCGGCGACGGGCATCGACGCGATGGTGCATGCGATCGAGGCCTACACCAGTGCGCATCTGAAAAATCCGATCTCGGACATGCTGGCGCTGCGCGCGCTGGACCTGCTTTCGCGCAACGTGATGCTGGCCTGCGAGAACGGCCACGACCGCGCCGCGCGCGAGGCGATGCTGGTGGGCGCGATGTTCGCCGGCCAGGCCTTTGCCAACGCGCCGGTGGCGGCCGTGCATGCGCTCGCGTATCCGATCGGCGGTATCTTCCACGTGCCGCATGGTCTGTCCAACGCACTAGTGCTGCCGCATGTGATGAAGTTCAACGCGCCTAACGCCAGCAAGCTTTACGCGGAGCTGGCCGATGTGATCGTGCCAGGCACCACCGGTAGCTGCGAGACCAAGACCGCGGCCCTGATCCGCCACGTCGAAGGTCTGATCGAAGCCACCGGCATTCCGCGCACGCTGCGTGAAGTCGGCGTGCAGGAAGGCGATATCTCGCGGCTTGCGCGCGATGCGATGCTGCAGACCCGTTTGCTCGTGAACAACCCGCGCGAGGTGACCGAGCGCGACGCGTTCGAGATCTATAGCGCGGCATTTTGACGCTGCGCACGGAAACGACGTGTCACCGCGTGACGCGTCGTCTTATTCCTACACCGTAATCAGCCCCTTCCCGCCTCTTTGCCGCGTGTCGCTGCCCTACTCTTAAGACAAGACAAAAAAAGGAGAGCGTTCATGGGAATCGGCACCATCCTTCTTATTATTCTGATCCTGCTGTTGATTGGCGCGCTGCCCGCGTGGCCGTACAGCACTGGATGGGGATACTGGCCAAGCAGCGGCCTGGGGCTCATCGTCGTGATCGTGGTTCTGCTCGTGGTATTGGGCAGGATATGACGGTATAGGGACCGGAGACGGACCGGAGACGACGAGCCAGCGACGCCCCGCACAAGCGGGGCGTTTTTTGTTCTCAACCTTCTCGCGTGCCGCAACTGCCGATATAACCGGGCAATTTGCGCGCCTTGCGGCTGCGCGCCAGTTCGATCGCCAGCGACAGCGCGCGCCCGAAGCCCGCGATGCTGTGCATATCCTCTCGCAAATGCCGGTGCAGAAAGCGCGCCCAGCTGAAATCGCCATAGGCGTTGCCGGGCTTGCGATAGGCGCCGGCGTCGCGCGCGAACGCTGCCAGGCTGCGATATGGATCGTCACGCATGCCCAGCACGGTCGGCGGCAGCGCCTCGTGGCCCTGCCGGTTGCCATGTTCGTCGTACGCATTGACGTGCCCCAGTTCGCTCATCCGCTTCCAGAACGCATTGGGACCCAGATCGCTGAGGTCCGCGTCCACTGACACCGGCGCGCGGCGCCAGCCGAGTTCGAGCCACGCGCGTGCCCAGTGATGATGATCGGCGATATACAGCGCGCCGCCGGGGCCGCGGATCGTGCGAATGCGATGCCCACGCAAAAAGCGGCGCAGACCGCCGGTACTGCGCGGCCGCGAAGATACGTCCATCTTGTGGCGCACCTGATAGAGCCCGAGCGTCAGTTGCGTGGGACGCAGCGTGGCAAGGTCCGCCATCTCGTAGTCGGGCTTTGCCATGGCGCCTCAACTATTCTTGGTGACCTGATGGTCAACGAAATGTTCGAGTTCGCTGCCGGGATCTTCATTGCCGGTGCTCTCCACCGCGACCGCTTCTTCGGCGACAGGCTTTGCATGCGGATCACGCTTGGCGTCGCCGGCTTTGTCTCCCGACCCCTTCGAGACTGGCGCGGGCCACGGTTCGCCTTCGGGCTCGGCCCTGGCCGCGGCACCGAAGTCGGTCCACTGCCCGCCCTCCCACTTCCCCTCAGCATGAGCGACGTCTTTACCCCCGCCCGCGTTTAGCACGTCGGTGGCTTCCTTGCGACGCTCGCCTTTGGCATGCGCCGCAAGCATGACGCCTTCATCCGCGAGCGCCATGATGGAAACGTCCCACACCGAAAAACCGCGTTCATACAGTTTGCGTGCCACTTCCTCCGCATCCGCGGTGGACGCGAAACGTCCCGCTACGATCGATGACATGATGGGTCTCCTCTGGTGACGACTTGAATGACGGTGTCAGGCATTGACGATCTCGCCGCCGTTGATATGCAAAATCTGGCCCGTGATATAGCTGGCCGCATCCGAGGCCAGGAACACATAGCCGGATGCCACTTCATAAGGCTGGCCTGGGCGTCCCATCGGCGTCTTCTTGCCGAACTCGGCTACCTCGTCGGCTGTGAAGGTCGATGGAATCAGCGGCGTCCAGATCGGTCCCGGCGCCACGCCGTTGACGCGAATACCGCGCTTGACGATCTGGAGCGCCAGCGACCGCGTGAACGCGACAATGGCTCCCTTGGTCGAAGAATAGTCGAGCAGATGCGCACTGCCGCGATAGGCGGTGACCGACGTGGTGTTGACGATGGCGCCACGCGCGCGCAGATACGGCAGCACCGCGCGCGTGACGTGGAACATCGAGAAGATATTGGTGCGAAACGTCGACTCGAGCTGCTCGACATCGATGTCCTCGATCGACTCCTGTGGATGTTGCTCGGCCGCGTTGTTGACAAGGATGTCGAGTTCGCCAAAGCGCTCGAGAACTTGCGCCACCATGGCATCGACGTGAGAGATCTCGCCAATGTCGCCGGCGATCGCGAGCGCCTCGCGGCCCGCCGCTTCGATCAGGCGCACGGTTTCCCGCGCGTCCTCGTGCTCGTCGAGGTAGGCGATCGCCACATCGGCGCCTTCACGCGCGAACGCCACCGCGATGGCGCGGCCGATGCCGCTGTCGCCGCCTGTGATGAGCGCGCGCTTGCCTGACAGCCGGCCGCTACCCACGTAGTCGTCGGCACCGCTGTCGGGCTTCGGCGACATCCGGGCCTCGATGCCGGGCTGGCGGTCCTGATGCTGCGGCGGAATCTTGTCGGGTGTGCCCATATCTGTGGTCCTCCGAGGGGTCGGTCCGTAGAGGCCTGCGCAAGTATCGTGCCGCGCCGACGCTCTACTACCGGGCTGTCCCCGCGGACGCTGACTGGGTAACCGTTACAACGCGCGGCAATCATTGCCGCGCTCAGGGCGTGCGGAACCTCGGTCACGTGGGGCATGCTTTTTGCAGCAACTTGGCGAACGAAACGCTCAATCCAAGCCGACGCATGCCTACTCACCTTCGCAAGGGCGCCTGCCTTCGTGTTCCCGTCGATCATCTGCGGCCAACGCAGATCACGATTGGTGCGTACCACGTTTCACAGAAGATCCATGTTACGCGCCGCCTGCCGCGTGAGCGGCTCGGAGCGTTTCTCGATCGCCATCGGATCCATATCGTGATTGGCCCCGAGCACAGCATGTTCGTGGTCGACCATCATCACTGGGTACGCGCGTGGCATGAGATGGGCATCTCGACCGTTCCCGCCATCGTGCGCGCGGATCTCAACCATCTGTCATGGCGTGCGTTCTGGGTGCATATGGTCGAGCATCACCTCGTGCATCCCTACGACGAGCATGGCCGACGCCAGCCCATCAAAGCGCTGCCGCCGGATATTCACGGCATGCGCGACGATCCGTACCGCAGCCTCGAAGCGTTCGTGCAATTGGCCGGCGGCTATCGCAAGGTCAAGACTGCGTATCCCGACTTTCGCTGGGCCGACTTCTTCCGGCGGGAGATCGACGGGCCGCTGGACTCGCACCACACGTTCGCGGTGGCACTCGCGCGCAGCGTGCGGCTCGCGCATAGCCCGAAAGCGCGCAAGCTGCCGGGCTACCTGGGGCCTTGCCCGGCACGCGTGAAGGGGCGCTGAGTTACGCCAACGGCGTAATGACAGCGGGAACCGGGACCAAAGCGTCAACCGAGCGCGCACGGCGGGCCTGATCGCGCGCATGCGTCAGCACGCAGCACAGCAGGAGATAGGCGCGCTTGAACTCGCCGGCCGCCTCGCGCGTGCTGCCCGCCTGCACGTGCTCGAACGCCGCGTCCAGACGCGCTTCGATCCCGCTTTCGACATCGGGCTGCGTGAAGATTTCTCGCGGTCTGTCGTCCCACAGCGACATCATGTCGGCACGGCGGCCAGCCAGCACGGCGGCGTTCTCCGCCGCATGCTGTCCGCCCAGTTCCAGACGCAGCGAGCAGAGGGCATGCATCAGCACGCGCGTCTGGCGCAGGTCGGGACCACGCAATGGCTGCACACCATGGCGGCCACGGCGCCCCATCTGGGGCAAGGTTGCGAGTCGATGCAGTCGGGAAGGTTCAGCGGTGGCGGAAGCCTGAATCGCTTCCGCGGAGCCCGTTGCGGCGCAGCTGACTGTTGCCTGCGCGCAAGGGAAGATGTGTTGTTCCACTTGAGGCCTCGTACTACGTATGTTGTCGTTATTTGAATGGTCACCGCATCGTTGGCGGCTTCCTCCGACCTATGCGATGCAATTGCCATGCCCAGCGGTGCGTGCCTTGGGACGGAGCTTCAGGCAGCCTTGCGCGTGACCACGCGCGGCGCTGCGGACGCGGCCACGCTCGCCTCCAGCAGCGCGAGCAAGCGCGCTTCGTCGGCGCGCAGACGCAGGCCCGCGCGCGGCTCCGGCAAGGCATCGAGCGTATCGGCCATGAACGCGGCCAGCACGTCCGG
Source organism: Cupriavidus pampae (assembly GCF_914271485.1). Classification (GTDB taxonomy): domain Bacteria; phylum Pseudomonadota; class Gammaproteobacteria; order Burkholderiales; family Burkholderiaceae; genus Cupriavidus; species Cupriavidus pampae. The sequence goes on along the minus strand of NZ_CAJZAG010000004.1, from coordinate 183,466 downwards.
ATGCACGTAGCACTTGCGGCAAACCGCGACCGTATTGCGCAGCCGCTGCGCCACCGCCTTGATGACCGCCACCACCGCCTTCTTGCGCGCATTCTCGCCATCGGCCGGCGTCTTGCGGAGCAGCGCCAGCGCATGCACGCTACCGGCCCAGGTGCGGAAATCCTTGGCGGTGAAATCGCCGTCGGTAATCTCCTGCAGATAGGTGTTGACGTCGGTCGAGCCGACCTGGCGAATTTCGCCGTCGGTGTCCTTGTACTTGAACAATTGCTGTCCGGGCAGATCGGCGCAATTGCGCACGATGCGCGCAAGCCGCGCGTCGTTGACCGAGACGTCGTGCGTCACGCCGCTTTTGCCGGTGAACTGGAACCGCAGCCGGCTGCCGCGCACGGCGACGTGGCGCCGCTTGAGCGTGGTCAGCCCGTAGGTGCGGTTCTGCTCGGCGTAGCGCGGCGTGCCGACGCGCACCAGCGTGGCATCGAGCAAGGTCACGACGGCGGCCAGAATCTTCTCGCGCGGCATGCCGTTGCGGCGCAGGTCGCGCGCGATGCGGCTACGCACACGCGGCAGGGCAAAACCGAACGCCAGTAGCCGCGCATATTTGTCGGTGTCGCGCAGGGCGGTCCAGTCATTGTGATAGCGATACTGCTTGCGTCCGCGCGCATCGCGGCCAGTGGCCTGCAGATGGCCGTTCGGATCGGCGCAAATCCACACGTCTTCATAGGCCGGCGGAATGGCCAGCGCGTTGATACGCTCGATCGTGGTGTCGTCGTCGACTCGCCCGCCATCGGCATCCACATAAAAAAAGCCGGTGCCCGCGCGTTTGCGCAGGATGCCGGGCTCGGTGTCATCGACGTGACGCAGGCGGACAGTGGTGGTCATGCCGCAGCGCTACGCATGTCTCGTGCCATCGGCGTGGGCGTCATCGTGGACGTCATAACCGCCGCGCGATCACCGCATAGCGAGAGTCCGTTTGCAATTTTTGCGCGCGCCCGATGCAGAAACGGCGTGCGCGGACATTTGCTACAAACCCCTCGCCTTGTTCATGTCAGGTCGGGAATGCTTCTTGCGCCAACGTGTACACACAAGGGCGCATCAGGGGCGCATCACATCGAACCAGGAGTCTTCGCCATGCAGCCGAATCGAAATGACATGTCACGGCATCCGGCCTTACACGTCGCGGTGTGCGCGATGCTGATCGCCTCCCTTGGCTCCGCCCAGGCGCTCGCCCAGCCATCGGCATTCGTGCCGCTGGAAGTGCTGGTGTCGACCGATGCGCCCGCGCCGTCGACGGTGCCGCCCAACGCCGCACCGACCAAGCCACCCTCGTCGTCGCTGTCGACCGATGATCTGCGCTTTGTCGATGAAGCGCTGATGGCCAGCGAGATGGAGATTGCAGCCAGCGAACTCGCGCTGAAGGTCTCGGCCGACGCAAAGATTCAGGCATTTGCCCGCCAAATGATCAAGGACCATAGCGCGGCTGCCGAAGCGCTGCGCCGCATTGCTCGGGAGCGCGGCGTCACGCCGCAGAAGCGCGTGCCGGAGTCGCCCGAACTGGCACGCCTGCGCACGCTCAAGTCGCCGCAGTTCGAAGAAGCCTATGTGCGCACGGTGGCCGTGGACGCGCACGAGCAGGCCGTGCTGCTGTTCCAGAATCAGGCCACGCGGGGTAGTGACGCAGCGCTGCGCGGGTACGCCGAGAGAATGCTGCCGACCCTGCGCGAGCACCTGAAGATGGGGCGCGCGATGGAGGGACGCGTGACCGCCAGCGCCAGTTGAGTGTGCGTACTGAGCGCGCGTACTACTCGGCCGCGCGCGCGGGCGCGGCGGCGATGACCTGCGGATCGTTCTCGTCGTCGTTTTCGATGGTGACCGGAGGTGTGGTCTCCGCCGTGGGCAGCGACGGCGGCTCAAGCCCGCCATCGGCGCTTGCCTCCAGCGCCGCCGACGCGGATTTGCCCGGACGCGCGGAGATCGGCGCACCGGCCCGTGCCTCGGTAATCATCTCGCGCAGCCAGCCCACCAACAGTTTGCCGTAGGCCCGCTGGCTGTCCTCGCTGGAAAGTCCGTGATCGGCGTTCTTCAATTCGCGATAGGTAATTGAAGAAGCCTGCACGCAGGCATCGACGTAACTCAGCACCGCGGTCTTCGGCACAATGGCATCGTGCTCGGACGAGACCACTAGGATGTCGCCCTTGAAGTTCGTGCATGCGCGCAAGGCGCGGTTGGTGTCCGGCGCCACCACCTTCCGGCGATAGGCGACGAGGTCCTGATCCTTGTGCAATTGGCGCTTGGGCGAGTCCCAGCCACTGTCCATGTACAACGCGGGCGCGCGGAATGCCATCCATCGCACCGGTCGCAACTCGCTGAGCACTGCCGCGAGATAGCCGCCGTAGCTACTGCCGACCACCGCGATTGCATTCCGGTCGACTTCGGGATGACGGATCAGCATGTCATAGGCGGCGAGGACGTCAGCGAGGTTGCGGTTGCGGCTGACGGTTTCGTACTGTGCCGACGTCCCGGCATGGCCGGTCAGATCGAACGTCATGCAGACGCACCCGAGCGCCGCGACTTCCCGCGCGCGCATATGGTATTGCTGTTGACTGCCGCCCCAGCCGTGCACGAACAGCACGCCGGGCAGTTTGGTGGCGGGCATGATCACCGTGCCCGCGATGGTCCCTCCCTCGGTAGGGATCTGGATCGATTCTTCATGTGTTGCCATCGGAACTGGACTCCAGCATTGCGAATTTGACGAGCGCGCCGACATTGCGGTCTTCGCCCGCAAAGTAGACATCGGCGCCCGGAGGAATCGTGGCGTTCGCGTCGTAGCGCTCGCAGGTGGATGCGGTGGCGCGATTGCAGCGGGGATCGTCGCGGAACGCCTTCAGCACCGCGAGCTCGGCGCCCGAGGCACCGCCGGCGCGCCACGACTGCTCGAGCACACCGAGCCGCTGCCGGCCGTTGTCGGTGCCCATTGCGACATCGTAGTTGCAGCGCGAGATCAGCATGCCCGGAAAGCAGTCGATCGCGGCCGCGTGATAGTCGATGGCCGCGCGCACCGCATCGCGCAGATGCGTCTCGATCGGATGCGCCAGCAGGTCTTCGAGGGTGCCACGCACCGCGCGCAGCGTGGAACCACCATAGACCATGTTGCCATCGTGATTCTTCGTCAGCGTCTGCGTGCCGCAATAGCTCGCCCGCAGCCCGCCGAGTTCCACCTGCCCCACGCTGAACGTGGTCACGTCCTCGAGGTTGCGCTCGAGCACCACACCCTCGGCCTCGATGCGCGCAATGTCGATCGCCTCGAGCGCCGCGACCAGTTCGGCTTCGTTTCTGGCCACCTGCTGGCCGAGCCCGCCGATACCGCACGGCTCTTTGACGCGTACCGCACCGCCTTTCAGCATTTCGCGCCCCGCCGCGAGGGCATCGTCGCGATCGAACGCGGTATAGCCGGGCAGCACGCAATCGCGCACGCGCGCGGCAAACGCTTCGCTCCACCCTTCCGGCGCGCGCGCGTCGGGACGAATCAGCCCGTGCGAGATGGCCTTGGTGGCGATGAACGCCTGCGGCACCACACCACCGAACAGGTCCTCGATACTCGTGATGCCGAGTTGCTTCGCGCTGTCGACGCCCACGAGCGTGTCCGCCGGCACGAAGTACATGCGTGCGCTGGCGCCGGTGGGCCCATTGCGCACCGCGTCATAGCTGCCCGCAAATGTATAGCCGGCGATCTGCGCCACGTTGCGTGCCACGTGTGCCAGCGTGGCGCCCTGATGACTGCCGGGATCGTCGACATCGGCCCGCCCGTAGGCGACGACGCATACGTCGCGGTGAAGCGCGCGCGAATTGGGATCCTGCGCGGGGTCCTGCGCGGGAATACGCGCGGCCTGCGGAGCGGCAGAGGAAGTTGCGGTAGTCGCCATGGTGAGCTCCTGTCGGAAGTTGCGCCGGTCTGCTACTGCATGAACTGCATGATGTCCATTGCCTCCCCTGCCAGAACCATGCCAATGACCGCTAAGCCGGTTCGTGCTTCCGGTGCGTACCTCCCTCGCGCTGCAGACGTTCGTGCAACGCACGCGATTTGTCAGCGTGAATCTCGTTGGCCTCGTCGATCGAGTGGCTGCATTTGACGCCCCCTTCCCGGTCGGCCAGTTCCGCCAGGTGCCGGTAAAAACGCACGAGTTGACGCAGTTCGTCCTCGTCCAGATCCTCGATCGAAATCAGATGGTTGCTGGCCTGCTTGTGCGAAGCAATCAATTCGTTGAGCTTCAGATGGACCGCGGTCGAGTCCTTGTTCTGGCTCTGCTGGATCAGGAACACCATCAGGAACGTGACGATGGTGGTACCGGTGTTGATCACGAGTTGCCAGGTTTCGGAATAGCCGAACAAGGGGCCGCTGATGGCCCATGCGAGCACGACGAACAGTGCCAGGGCAAATGCCGCAGGCGAGCCGGCCTGACGCGTGGCGGCCCCCGCGAAGCGATCGAAAAGATGCATGAGGCTGTGGCGTGGGAAGTCCATGACGGCGCTCCGGCGGGTTTAGCAAATGTTCTGCGTAAATTCTACGAAGCGCGCGTCGCAATGGTTAGCCGGTGCCGTCCTACATGACGTGCCAGTGCAGATGCTGTGTCGGTGGGGCACGGTACGTGCTACGTTGAAGACATCCGTCGACAACGACGACCTGGCAACGAAAGGAGCCGTGATGACAGACAACGATGACGAGATGCTGCGGGAGCGGGTGGGAACCTGTATCGCGGAGGTGTGCGGTGGGGATATGCCGGACACGGTGACCGTGCACGTGGTCGATCGGCGCGTCACGCTGAGCGGACGGGTGGAGGACATCGATCTGTCGCAGCGGCTGGAGAAGGCCGCGGCCACGCCACCGGGTATTCTCGGTGTGTCAAATCAACTGACCACGCGGGTGCCGCCGCCGGTAGAGCCGCCGGGCCAGCCAGCGGCAAGCGGCATGCGCGCCGATCCGATGGAACGGCCCGCCGGCCAGATCAATCACAAGGTCTAGAACAAGGTCTAAAACAAGGTCTGAGCGCGGACGAAACACACCCGATCCGGCGCTGGCGCCAGACCGGGGGCGGCACAGGCATGTTTATGCCCACGGATCGTAGCGATCCGACTCCCAGTACGGCGAGATGCCGTAGTACTCGTGGATGCTCGTGCCCCATTCCGAGTTGGCCATGTTGGGCCAATGCTCCTTGTCGAAACCGGGCGAGGCCTTGATCCGATCCTTCTCCACGCCGAGCACGAAGCATTTGCGCCGCGTATCGAGCGTGAGGGCCGACCATGGCAGCGCGTGGAGCTTCTCCCCGATACCGAGGAATCCGCCCATCGCCAGCACAGCGTAGGCAATCCGCCCACCGACCACGTCGAGCATGATGTGGTCGATGGTGCCGATCTCCTGGCCCGACGGATCCACCACCTTGTTGCCCTCCAGCGTGTCCGACGCCATCACGAACGGCCCGCATCCCTGAGGGTTCTGGTCCGCGCCACCGATGATGGCTGCGCCGCGCGGTGGCACGCTCGATGGCGCTTGCGGGTCATTGACGTTCATGGACTTCTCCTGAGGTAACAGCGTCGGGGTCAATTGAAAGGGGCGGAAGGGTACCAGCATGTCAGCGCGTCTCCATGGGCGTTACGCCGGGCTCGGTGGCCCCCTTGGGGGCCACCCCGGCGAGTTTTGGTGGCGCCAGCGGATCGAAGTCTTCCCAGCGGCCATTGCGCCACTGTCCTTCGGCGTGTTCGACTTCCTCGGCACCGCCGGTGCGCAACAACTCGGTGGCCAGCGCGGTGTTATCGACGGAGACATGCGCGGCGAGCAATACGCCAGAGCTGCGCACACGCGGCTCACCGGTGCGCGGATCGCGGCGTTCGCTGCCGGTCATGTTGAGGGCGCCGATCAGCGAACCGAGATACGCACCTACGCCGGTGGTCAAGGCCAGCGTCAGCACCATCAACCAGCTTTGCAGCGGGGCCTGCATCCACGCGCGCATCGCGACACACGCGCAGACGCCCACGCCCACACCGACCGCCGCGCCGAACATGATGCCGCGGCCGGCGCCCTTGCCTGTCTCGCGCGCGGCGGGGTCGACCGCGCGGTCGCCACCGATCGGATAGGTGCCATGCTGGCCCGGGGGATTCACGTAGAACATGCTCAGATCATCCTGACGGAAGCCCTGTGCAAGCATGCGGTTGGCAGTGTTCTCGGCATGGGCGAAGGTTTCGAAGCGTCCTGCAATGATCGTAGACATCGTTTCCCCCCTTGTTCAAGGCTTGCCGCTTTTTGCCGCGCTTTTTGCCGCGCTCTTTCCGGGACTCTTCCTGGCACCCTTCCCGCCACTCTTTGCAGCGCTCTTCGCAGCGCTCTTCGCGGAAGGCTTGCCGGTCGTACCCTTGCGCTCGGCCGCCGGCTTTTCGCCCGCGGGCTGATGCTCGCTGCCACGCTTGAGCGTCCAGTCGACGTCATCAGTGTGCGTCTGCGTCTGCCGCTCCGCATGTGCGGCAGCGCCCGGAGAAATCGGGTCGCTGGCCGGGAAAGTCATATCGAGCGACTCATCGACGGCCGACTGGTACGTATCGGGTTTCGACTTGCTTTTTCCGGATGTCTTCTCGTGAGCACCTGCCGAGGGCTTCTGCGATCCCTTGCTGGCCTGTGCGGAAGCTTTGGCTTTTTGCATGGCGGTCTCTCCTTCGGTTTCGAGCCATAGTGGCTCTTCCTCCATCATGCAAACTGCGCGCCAGATCCATAGCGGAGACCCGCGCGCGCACGCGTGTGGCGCCGCACGTCCACCGGCATGCACATTGTGCGCGAGACCGGTAAGAAATGCGCGCGAGGTGCGCTGCGGGGGATAAGGAAAGGAGGCGCGCGCAGTGCGCGCGCGGCGCTCAGCCGTGGGCGTACGACGGGGTGCGCGGGAAACGCACGGCGATGCAGACGGTGACATTGTCGGCATCGCAGTTGATGTTCTCGGCGGTCAGTTCCGCGCCCTGCATCTCGACGATGCGGCGCGTCAGCAGCAGCGCGGTACTCTGGCGCGGGGTGGGCGTGCCATCCACCGGCGCGCGACGCCCGAAGAAGTCTGTCAGTGTGGCCAGCCGGCTGGCGCCGCGCGAGCGATCGACGGGCTGGCTTTCGGAGATGCGAAATTTGACGTAGGTCGCCTCCGCGGTCAGGTGCACGGTCACCACGCCGCCGGCGGGGGCGCGCCAGACGCAATGAATCAGCAGATGGCGCAGCAGCGGCGCCAGGCGCAGCACATCGCCCTGCACCACGAAATCGTCACCACCGGCAAGCTTGCAATCCAGCGGCATCAGCTGGACGCCGCGCGCCTCCGCGGCGATGCGCTTGTCAGCCACCGCCTGTTCGGAGGCGACGCTCAGATCGGTGGTTTCCCACGTGGGCTGGGCCTCGTCGAACAGCAGGCGGACCGCCTCCTCCATTTCCTCGATGAGCGCGAGTTGCTGCTGCATGCCCGAGCGCATGCCTTCGAGCGCGCGCTGCGCGGGCGGCGGCAACGCATCGACGGAGCGGTCGAGCACATAGCTCCAGCTCTGGATGGCATTGAGCGACGAACGCAGGTCATGCGCGGCCTGCTCGATCAGCGTGGAGATTTCGGCGGCGCTCTCGATATGCGGCGGTGGGGTGGGATTCGGTGCGTCAGCCATCGTGTGTTCTTGCGTTCCAGCCCGTTGACTCATGCGGTTCCTGCCAGCCCGCTCGCAGGCAGCAGCACTTGATACAAAGATGCATCAAGCAAGAACCGTGCTTCGCTCGCGACGGGCCATCGGCACCATCGGATCTGACCGCGTTCACGCGGCCGGCGAGCTGTTATCGCCGTTACGCGAGGCTCGCAGCCATTCCGGCAATTCGCCTTTGGCTGCATAGTCTTCCAGCCGGTTGTACAACGTCTTCAAGCTGATACCGAGAATCTCCGCGGCGTGCTTCTTCACCCCCGCGCACTGCTCGAGCGTCGCGAAGATCAGTTGACGGTCCGCGTCCGCGAGCGACATGCCCACGGGCACCGATACCACCGCCGTGCCCGGCGACGGCGTGGCCGCCACCTGCAGCGGAATCTGGACTTCGGTGATGATGTCCTGATCGGCCAAAATGTAGGCGCGCTGCACAAAGTTGCGCAGCTCGCGGACATTGCCGGGCCATGCATGCATGCGCAGGCTCTCCAGCACATTGGAGGCAAAGCGGCGCTGCGTGCCCTGCTCTCCATTGAGCTGCTCGAGCATGGTGTTGGCGATCTGCACCACGTCGTCGCCGCGCACCCGCAGCGGCGGCAACTCGATCGGGAACACGTTCAGACGGTGATAGAGGTCGGCGCGCAGCTTGCCTTCGGCCACGGCTTCCTCGGGATTGCGGTTGGTTGCCGCCAGCACGCGCACGTCCGCATGGCATTCGCGGTTGGTGCCCACGCGCATGAACGTGCCGGTCTCCAGCACGCGCAGCAGCTTGACCTGCAGCTCGAGCGGCATCTCCGTGATTTCGTCGAGGAACAGCGTGCCCGCGTCGGCGCGTTCGAAGTAGCCCTTGTGCTGACGGTCGGCGCCGGTAAAGCTGCCGCGCTCGTGGCCAAACATCTCGGATTCGATCAGCGTCGGCGAAATCGCGCCGCAGTTCACCGCGAGGAACGGCTGGCGTCGGCGCGACGACAACTCGTGCACGGTCTGGGCGGCCAGTTCCTTGCCGGTGCCCGACTCGCCAATCAGCAGCACGGTGGCCTCGGTCGGGCCGACCTTGCTGAGCTGGTCATAAACGGCCTGCATGGCCTCCGAACTGCCAAGCAACCGGCCGAAACGGCCATAGCGGCGCAGTTCGCCGCGCAGCGAATGGATTTCGGCCTTCAGTTCACCGGTCGTGGCGATACGCTTGAGCACCGCCTGCAGGCGGGTCACGTTGATGGGCTTGACGAGGTAATCGGTGGCGCCCATGCGCAGGGCTTCGACGGCGGATTCGACACTGGCATAGCCAGTGGTCAGGATCACCTCGACCCCGGCCGAGCTCACTTCGGCAAACAATTCCATGCCGCTGCCGTCGGGCAGCCGCAGGTCGGCAAGCACCGCATCGGGCATGCGCCAGCCAATTTGCAGGCGCGCTTCGCGCAGGTTACCAGCCGTTGCCGACGAAAACCCTTCGATCGCGACAATCTCGGCCAGTGCGGCGCAAGCGTTCTCGTCGTCGTCAACGATCAGGATATGAGGCATGGTCTGAATGGGATGGCGGCGGGCGCAGGTCGGAAAGAGTACCCGAAGTGTACGGGTGCGGTCAGAGGCCTTATGCCAGTGTCCGTCTGACACGGCTGTCGGACCTTGCCGCGATTCATGCGCAGGCAGTAGCCACTGCCTGTGTCAACAGATAGCATAAGAGGCATCAACTACCAATGCCGACGCGATTGCGCCCCTCTTTCCGATCATCAACGGGGGCGTGCCGGTCAAGGCGACACCCGTGTCCACTACCGTCACCAGCCCGCCCAGTCGTACCGCCCCGCCGCCACGTGCTCCGGCGCGCCGTGCCGTGCCCGGTCAGGTCTCCCTGCTGTGGGAGTCCACCTCGCCCGCGATGCAGCGGCTGATCGGTCAACTCGATCGCGTGGCCACGACCGACATCACGATGCTGGCAGTCGGAGAGTCGGGTGCGGGCAAGGAAGTGGTGGCCCGTGCCGTACACGAACGCAGCAACCGCCGCACCGGACCGTTTGTCGCGGTGAACTGTGGCGCCATCGCGCCGACCTTGATCGAATCGGAATTGTTCGGACATGAAAAGGGCGGCTTCACGGGTGCGCTCGAGCAAAAGGCGGGCTATTTCGAACAGGCGCAGGCTGGCACGCTGTTTCTCGATGAAGTGACTGAAATGCCACTTGAGATGCAGATCAAGCTGCTGCGCGTTCTCGAGAGTCGGACGTTCCAGCGTGTGGGCGGCGACACGCTGCTGGTCAGCGACGTGCGCATCCTCGCCGCGACCAATCGTGACCCGATGGATGCCGTGCGCAGCGGACATCTGCGCGAGGATCTGCTGTATCGCCTGGCAGTCTTTCCGCTGCAGATTCCGCCGCTGCGGGAACGCACCGAGGACATCGTGCCGCTCGCGCGCCATTTCCTCAACGAATTCAACGCCATGGAGCAGACCGACAAGGCCTTCTCCGCGGGTACGCTCGAACGCCTCGTGCGCTACGACTGGCCCGGCAATGTGCGGGAATTGAAGAACGCCGTGTACCGCGCGTACATCCTGGCCGACAAGCTCGTGGAGATCGGCAACCCGAACCTCGCCAACCAGCCGCCGCGGCCGACCACGGTCGATGGCGTCGTCAGCGTGCGCGTGGGCACCACGCTTGCCGACACGCAGCGCGAGATCATCCTCGCCACGCTATCGCGTTACGACGGCGATAAACGCCAGGCCGCGCGCGCGCTCGGTATCAGTCTCAAGACGCTCTACAACCGTCTCGACGTGTATCGGGCGAACTAACGAGCGAACTGACGCCACGCTCACTCTGAAGCAAAGACGCGCGCCTCCCGTGTAGGAATTACATGCGAGGCGCGCTTCGTTTTGTGCATCGCACTTTGCGATCCGTTGCCTTGCAAGGGCATCCGGGTTTTTGGCCCACCCTCCGCCGATCTGGCACAGCCTTCGCGTGCCTCGTCCAATCTATGCCGGCCCAAGGACAAGTCACGTGCGAATTTGCCAACTGAATCCGACCGACTCACGACCGATCGATGACGCCGCGCTGACGCGCGCCGCCACGCTAGGGTTCGATCATGTGCTGCTGGCAGGATGGTCGGTGCCGCACAACCGCGCCGAATCCCTCTCCGCGGTGGCCGCCCAGTGCCGCCGCCATGGCCTCGGCCTCCTGCTCGACCTTTCACTCGATCGCTTTCCGCAAGACGCCGCGGCCCATCACGATGGGTGGCTCGACCATGCGCGGCCCGGTGGCGCACCCGATGCCACCGACCATCATCTGCCTGGCGTGCGGCTGCGCTGGCACGATCCGGCAGTGGCTACGGCCGCGCTGGGCTGGTGGGCCACGCAGATCCGCGACGCGCTCGACACCGGTGTGAGCGGTTTCTGCTGTCGTGCACCGACGCGTGTACTTGGCGAACACTGGGCGACGCTGCTGGGCGAAGTCCGGCGCGGTGGCGCCGCGCAAGGCATCTTTCTCGCCTGGACGCCCGGCAGCACACCGCAGCAACTCGATGACCTTGCACAGGCGCCGTTCGATGGCGCGTTCTCGTCGCTGCCCTGGTGGGACTATCGCAGCGCGTGGCTGACCGAGGAAATCGCGCGACTGCGCCGCTTCGGCAGTGTATTCGCCGCACCTTCGCTCACGCCCAATGGGCTCGATGTGCTGGCGGCCCGCCGCGCGTTGTGGACGGCTGCGGCGATCGGCGACGGCTTGCTGGTGCCGGCCGGTTTCGAGACCGGCGGCCTGCCCGAACTCGACGATACACATGATGCGCCGTTCGATCTCTCGCATGAGGTGATGGAAGTCAACGCGTGGATCAGTGCGCAGCGCGCACCGGGCGCGGTGGCGCTGCGCCAGCTCAGCGGGCCCGATGCACCGCTGACCGTGCTGGCGCGGCTGCCGCGCCATCTCGCCAACGGTCATGAAGCCAAGAGCGACGCCAGTGGTGAGTCCAACGCCGCCGCGCTCACCGTGGTGCTCAACCCCTGCACCGACAACCCCGCGTCATTCGGCGCGGATCGTATCCTGCAAGGCCTGCCCCAACCGGCCGCGACGCTACGTCCGAGCACGGGGGGACCCGGCAGTGCGCTGGCCCCGCAGGAGACGCTCGATCCATGCGGCGCCATTACGCTGGCGCCCGCGGATATTCGCATCTACTGCGCACTGCCCGCAGTGAACGCGCGCGCGGCGACTGAAAAACCGAAGCGCGGCGCCAAGGCCAAGGCCGGATCCAACGGTGCGAAGCAACCTACAGTGACGATCGCTGACGCCATGGCCGCGCCGCGCGTGGCCATCGAAAACCTCGCGCCCAGCTGCGATGCCGGCCGCTTCGCGGTGCGGCGCGTGGTCGGCGAGCGCGTCGAGGTCAGCGCCGATATCTGGATGGACGGTCACGACAAGCTCGCCGCGGCGGTGATCTGGCGCGCACCGGGCGAGTCGACGTGGCAATCGTCGCCGATGGTGCCGATCGTCAACGACCGCTGGCGCGGCAGCTTTCCGATGGTCGCGCTGGGGCGTCACGAATACACGATCGAGGCGTGGAAAGACAGCTTCGGCAGCTGGCTCGATGAAGTCGGCAAGAAACGCAAGGCCGGCGTCGATGTGACCCTCGAGATCGAGGAAGGCGCGCAGTTGGTACTCGCCACGCTGGCGGCGCCCGAAGGGCACAACATCGAAGACGCAACCTCTATCGTCGCGGATCTGGAGGCCGCGCGCGGTGACGACGCGCTGCGGCTCGAGATCCTGCTATCGCCGCGCACCGACGCCGCGATGCGCGCCGCGATGGCGTATCCGTCGGGACGCCCGTTCCTCAGCCGTTTCCCCACCACGATGCCGGTGGAGGCAGACCGCCTCGCCGCGCGCTTTTCGAGCTGGTACGAACTGTTCCCGCGCTCCGAAAGCGGCGATACCACGCGCCACGGCACCTTCGCCGACGTGATTCGCCGCCTGCCCGAGATCCGCGCGATGGGGTTCGACGTGCTCTACTTCCCGCCAATCCACCCGATCGGCATCGAGCACCGCAAAGGCAAGAACAACAGCCTCAAAGCCGAACCCGGCGATGTCGGCAGCCCTTATGCGATCGGCGGCGCCGAGGGCGGACACGATGCGATTCACCCCGAGCTTGGCACGTTGGAGGACTTTCAGCGCCTGCGCAGCGCCGCGGCCGATCTCGGCATCGAGCTCGCGCTCGACTTCGCGATCCAGTGTTCGCTCGACCATCCGTGGCTAAAGCAACATCCCGAATGGTTCCAGCATCGTCCCGACGGCACGCTGCGCTATGCCGAAAATCCGCCGAAGAAGTACGAGGACATCGTCAACGTGGATTTCTACGCAACCCCCGGTGGCGAGGCACTCTGGCAGGCCCTGCGGGATGTCGTGATGTTCTGGGCCGAACAGGGTGTGCGCATCTTCCGCGTGGATAACCCGCATACCAAGCCGCTGCCGTTCTGGGAATGGATGATCGCGGACGTGCGTGCGCGCTATCCGGACACGCTGTTCCTCGCCGAGGCCTTTACGCGGCCGAAGATGATGGCGCGCCTGGCCAAGGTCGGCTTCGCGCAGTCCTATACCTACTTCACGTGGCGCAATACCAAGGCCGAGCTTATCGAGTACATGACCGAGCTCACGCGCGGGCCGATGCGCGAGATCTATCGCCCGCACTTCTTCGTCAACACGCCCGATATCAATCCGTACTTCCTGCACGAAGGCGGCCGACCCGCGTTCCTGATTCGCGCGGCGCTCGCCTCGCTGCTGTCGGGCCTCTGGGGCATGTACAACGGTTTCGAAGTCTGCGAGAGCGCGCCACTGGTACTCAACGGCGTGACCAAGGAGGAGTACCTCGACTCCGAGAAGTACGAGCTGCGCACACGCGACTGGCGTCAGCCCGGCAATATCGTCGCCGAGATCTCGCGGCTCAATCAGATCCGTTCCAGCCATCCGGCGCTGCAGAACCATTTGGGCCTGCGCTTCTATCACGCGAGCGACGACTCGGTGCTGTACTTCGCGCGCTTCGTGCCGAGCGGCGCGGAACAGACGGGGGCCTTCGGTGACGACGTCCTGCTGGCCGCCATCAGCCTCGATCCGCGCACGCCGCGCGAAGCCGATATCGAACTGCCGCTGTGGGAATGGGGCCTGCCCGACGATGCGTCGCTGCTCGTGGAAGACCAGATGTTCGGCCACCGCTTCACGTGGCAAGGCAAGACACAACATATCCGCCTGAATCCATACGAGCTGCCGTTTTCGCTCTGGCACGTCAGGCCACAACCTACAACAACGTCCGGAGACACGGCATGAAGCGTCTAACCGATCGCGCCAACGCCGCCCTGCTCAACGCCGACCCGCTCTGGTACAAGGACGCGGTCATTTATCAACTGCATATCAAGTCGTTTTTCGACGCCAACGGCGACGGCGTCGGGGACTTCGCGGGCCTGCATGCCAAGCTCGACTACCTCGTCAACCTCGGGGTGGACACCATCTGGCTGCTGCCGTTCTATCCGTCGCCGCGCCGCGACGATGGCTACGACATCGCCGACTATCGCGGCGTGCATCCCGACTACGGTACGCTGGCCGAAGCCAAACGGTTTGTCACCGCAGCGCACGCACGCGGCCTGCGCGTGATCACCGAACTCGTGATCAACCACACGTCGGACCAGCATCCGTGGTTCCAGCGCGCACGCAAGGCCAAGCCCGGCTCGGCCGCGCGCAACTACTACGTGTGGTCCGACAACGACCAGTCTTACGCGGGCACGCGCATCATCTTCTGCGATACCGAAAAATCCAACTGGAGCTGGGATGCCGAGGCCGGCGCGTACTTCTGGCACCGGTTCTACTCGCACCAGCCCGACCTCAACTTCGACAATCCGCAGGTGCTCAACGAGGTGTTGTCGGTCATGCGGTACTGGCTCGATATCGGCATCGACGGGCTGCGGCTCGATGCGGTGCCATACCTCGTGGAACGCGAAGGCACGAGCAACGAGAACCTCCCCGAGACGCATGCGGTGATCAAGCAGATCCGCAAGCATCTCGACGAGCACTATGAAGGCCGACTGCTGTTGGCCGAGGCCAATATGTGGCCCGAGGATGCGCAGCAGTATTTCGGCGGCCAGAGCGGCGGCGCCACGGCGGACGTGACCGGCGCGGCAAGTCCAGACGGGATTGCCGGCGACGAATGCCATATGTCGTTCCACTTTCCGCTGATGCCGCGCATGTACATGGCGATCGCGCGCGAGGACCGCTTTCCGATCACGGACATCATGCGGCAGACCCCCGAGGTACCGCCGAACTGCCAGTGGGCGATTTTCCTGCGCAACCACGACGAGCTCACGCTCGAGATGGTGACCAGCAGCGAGCGCGACTACCTGTGGGAGGTCTATGCCTCCGACCGCCGCGCGCGCATCAACCTCGGCATTCGCCGCCGCCTGGCGCCGCTGATGGAACGCGATCGTCGCCGCATCGAACTGATGAACAGCCTGCTGTTCTCGATGCCGGGTACGCCCGTGATCTACTACGGCGACGAAATCGGCATGGGCGACAACATCCACCTCGGCGATCGCGACGGTGTGCGCACGCCGATGCAATGGTCGCCGGACCGCAATGGTGGCTTTTCGCACGCCGATCCAGAGCGGCTGGTGCTGCCGCCGCTGCAGGGGCCGCTGTACGGCTATGAAGCGGTCAATGTGGAGGCGCAGAACCGCGACCCGCATTCGCTGCTCAACTGGATGCGCCGCATGCTCGCGCTACGGCGTCAGCATCGCGCATTCGGCCGTGGCACGCTGCGCTTTCTGTTTCCCGGCAATCGCAAGATCCTCGCGTATCTGCGCGAGTACGACGGCGAGCACATCCTGTGCGTCGCCAATCTGTCGCGCGCGCCGCAGGCGGTGGAGCTCGACCTGTCCGCGTTCGCGGGCCGCGTGCCCGTGGAGATGCTCGGCGCCACGCCGTTCCCGGCGATCGGCCAGCTCACGTACCTGCTCACGTTGCCGCCCTATGGCTTCTACTGGTTCGTGCTCAGCGACAACGCGCAACCTCCTTCGTGGCACGTCGATGCCCCCGAACAGATGACCGACCAGATCACGCTTGTCGTGCAGAACGTGGCTGGACGCTCGGAGCTCACCGAGTCCGCGCGCCGCGCGCTCACCACCGAAGTACTGCCCCACTACCTCGCGCGCCGTCGCTGGTTTGCCTCGAAGGGCGAAACCATCGAGCGCGTGAACGTGGCCTATGCATGGCCGTTCGCCAAGTCCGGCACGAGCGAGGAAGTGTTCCACTGCGAAGTGGAGGTGGTGCTGCCCACGCGGACCGAGTGCTATCAATTGCCGGTGGCACTGCTATGGGACCGCGAAGGTCAGGACGGCTTGTCACAGCTCGCCTCCGGCTTGTCGATGGCACGCGTGCGCCGTGGCGCGCGCGTCGGCATCGCCACCGACGGCTTCGTGATCGAGCCGTTCGCGCGCCAGGTCGTCGCGTCGTTGCGTAGCGGCGCCGAAGTCGAGACCGCGCGCGGCGTCATCCGCTTCCGTGCCGAGCCCGGCCTGGCGGATGTTTCGCTCGAGCACGAACCGGTGCAATGGATGTCCGCCGAGCAGTCCAACAGCTCGCTCGCCTACGGCAACTATGGTGTGCTCAAGATGGTGCGTCGCATCGCGGGTGGCATTCATCCCGAAGCGGAAATGACGCGCTACCTGACCAGTCATGGTTATACCCACTCCGCGCCATTGCTCGGCGAAGTCGTGCGCACCAATGCGGAGGGCATGCCCTACACGTTGATGCTGCTGCAGGGCTACATCCTCAATCAGGGTGATGGCTGGGATTGGACGCTCGACTACCTCGGCCGCACGATCGACGATGCGCTGCATGTCGAGCGGGGCGAGGATGAATTCGACGAGGCGCTGAGCGGCTACGCAACCATGATCGGCACGCTTGGCCGGCGCATGGCCGAGCTGCATGCCGTGCTGGCGCAACCCAGCGAAGACGCATCGTTTGCGCCCGAGGTGGCCGCCGACGCGCAGGCCGACGATTGGGCGCAGGAGGCCCTGGCCTCGCTCGAGGAAGCGTTGGGTCTGCTCGAGGCGCGACGCGCGGACGCGCGCGGCGCCTTCGCCGACGACATCGATACGCTGTTGAGCGCGCGCGCCGAGCTGCCGCGCCTCGTGGCGCGCCTTGCGGCCGCCGCGCCGGGCAGCCTGCAGACGCGCATCCATGGCGACTTTCATCTGGGCCAGGTCCTGATTGCGCAGAGCGACACGTATATCGTCGATTTCGAAGGCGAGCCGCGCCAGCCGCTGGCGTTCCGCCGCCGCAAGACATCGCCGCTGCGCGACGTCGCCGGCCTGCTGCGTTCGCTCGACTACGCGGCCGCTACCGTCGGCACCGATCGCCGTGAGCGTACGCACGTGACGCTGCCCCCGGCGCTCGCGGAACGCCGGGCGGGCCTGCTCGAACGCTTTCATAACGCGGCCGGCGGCGCGTTCCTCAATTGCTACCAGCAAACCATGCGGCAGGCCGAGCGCACGTGGGTAGAGCCAGCGCAGTTGCAGCCGCTGCTCGACCTGTTCCTGCTCGAACGTGCCGCCTACGAGGTCGGCTATGAAGCCGCCAATCGCGTCGCGTGGATCGATCTGCCGACCAGTGGCCTCGCTCGCCTCGTGCGCAAACTGCTGGGAACCGGAGCCATCGATGGCCAGTCATGAACTCGCGGAGTCGCCCCTGAAGGCCGACCCGCCCACTCTTCCCGCGCCTGTGCTGGAATCTCTGCTGGCCGGTCGGCTCGCCGATCCGTTCGGTGTGCTCGGTCCCCATCGTGACGAGCACGGCGTGCTGATCCGCGCGCTGCTGCCCGGCGCGAACGCGGCCTTCCTCACCGATGCCGACGGCAACTCGATCGTCGAAATGACCCGGCTCCATGACGCTGGCGTATTCGCGGGCCGTCTGCCCGGCTTCGGCAAGAGCCCGCCTGTGCCGCGCGACTACCGGTTGCGCATTCGCTGGCCCGACGGCGGCGAGCAGGTCACCGCCGATCCCTATGCGTTCGGCCTGTTGCTCGGCGAACTCGATCTGCACCTGATCAACGAGGGCCGTCATCTCGAACTCGGCAGTTGTCTGGGCGCGCAATGCATGACCGTCGAGGGCGAGGTCGGTGTGCGTTTCGCGGTATGGGCGCCAAATGCCCAGCGCGTGTCCGTGATCGCCGATTTCAATGGCTGGAACCCAACGCGGCATCCGATGCGTGTGCGGCACGGCTCCGGGGTGTGGGAACTGTTTATCCCGTCCGCGCTCGGCGCAGGCCCCGGCTCGCGCTACAAGTTCGATCTGATCGGTGCCGATGGCTCCGCGTTGCCCGACAAGGCCGATCCACTCGCGCTCGCGACCGAAGCGCCGCCGGCTACCGCGTCGGTCGTCGCGTGCGCGGGGCACAGCGCGCCGCCGTTCGGCTGGAACGACGACGAATGGATGCGGCAGCGCGCGGCGGCCAATCCCTATGCGGCACCGATGTCGGTCTACGAACTGCACGTCACCTCGTGGCAGCGCGCCGCCAACGATCCCGAACGCGGCTGGGAAATCCTCGCCGATCGGCTGGTGCCGTACGTGCGCGATCTCGGCTTTACGCATATCGAATTGCTGCCGGTGACCGAGCATCCGTTCGGCGGCTCGTGGGGCTATCAGCCGTTGTCGCTGTTCGCGCCCACCGCGCGTCTGGGCCGGCCCGAACAGTTCGCGGCGTTCGTCGATCGCTGTCATCAGGCCGGCATCGGCGTGATGCTCGACTGGGTGCCCGCACACTTTCCGACCGACCCGCATGGCCTGGCCCGCTTCGACGGCACCGCGCTCTACGAGCACGAAGACCCGCGCGAAGGGTTCCATCAGGACTGGAACACGCTGATCTACAACCTCGGGCGCAACGAGGTACGTGGCTTTCTGCTGGCCGGCGCACTGCACTGGCTCGAACGCTTCCATATCGATGCGTTGCGCGTGGATGCGGTGGCGTCGATGCTCTATCGCGACTACAGCCGCGAAGCGGGGGAATGGGTACCAAATCGCTACGGCGGCCGCGAAAACCTCGAAGCGGTGGCGTTCCTGCGCGAACTCAATACCGTGGTGCACGAACGCTGTCCCGGCGCGCTGACCATCGCCGAGGAATCCACCGCATGGCCCGGCGTGACCGCGAGCGTGGAGTCGGGCGGACTCGGCTTCAACTTCAAGTGGAACATGGGCTGGATGCACGACACGCTGAAATACATGGCACACGCGCCGATCCATCGACCATGGCATCACTCGAATATGACGTTCGGCATGGTCTACGCGTGGTCGGAGGCGTTCATGCTGCCGCTGTCGCATGACGAGGTCGTGCACGGCAAGGGCTCGATGATCGGTCGCATGCCCGGCGACGACTGGCAGCGCCTGGCCAATCTGCGCGCCTACTACGCGTTTATGTGGACCCATCCGGGCAAGAAGCTGTTGTTTATGGGCGGCGAGTTCGCGCAGTGGCGTGAGTGGAATCACGACGACGAGCTCGACTGGGCGCTGCTGGACCAGCCCGCGCATCGCGGCGTGCATTCGCTGATTCGTGACCTGAACGGTCTCTATCGCGCGCTGCCCGCGCTGCATGCGATGGACCATCACCCCGAGGGCTTCCAGTGGGTGGTCGGCGACGACCATCAGAACAGCGTGTTCGCGTATCTGCGCAGCGCCGGCCGCGGCAGCCGTGAGGTAGTGCTGGTGGTGGTCAATATGACGCCAGTGCCGCGGCCCGATTACCGGCTCGGGGTGCCGTTCCCCGGTGTGTGGGAGGAATGTCTGAACTCCGACGCCGCGTACTACGGTGGCAGCAATCTCGGCAACGGCGGGCGCGTGGAGGCAGGCGACACGCCTTCGCACGGGCAACCGGCCTCGCTGACGCTGACGCTGCCGCCGCTGGCGACGTTGATCCTTCGCTACGCGGGGTAACTGGTGGTGAATGCAGCCTGGCGACGCGCCCAGAATAAATTTCAGAACAATCGCGACATCACAGGAAGGAGCCTTCTTCATGGCGAGCGCCCCCATCGACCGCCTGCTGCCCGGCAAACCCTATCCGCTCGGTGCCCACTGGGACGGACTGGGGGTCAACTTCGCGGTGTTCTCCGCCAATGCGAGCCGCATCGACCTGTGCCTGTTCTCGGCGAACGGCCGCCGGGAGATGCAGCGGCTGCAGTTGCCCGAATGCACCGACGAGATCTGGCATGGCTACCTGCCGCACGCACCGCTCGGTACCACCTACGGCTATCGCGCGTTCGGCCCGCACGAGCCCGCGCGCGGCCATCGGTTCAACCCGCACAAGCTGTTGCTCGATCCCTACGCGCGCCAGTTGAGTGGACCGGTGCGCTGGTCCGATGCGCTGTTCGGCTATCGGCTCAACAGCCCGCGCGCCGACCTCACGCCCGATCGCCGCGACAGTGCGCCGATGATGGCCAAGGGCGTGGTCGTCGACGAAAGCTTTCACTGGGGCGACGATCGTCCGCCTGATGTTCCGTGGCCGCGGACCACGATCTACGAGGCGCATGTGCGAGGCGTCTCGATGCTGCGCGAGGATCTGCTGCCGCATGTGCGGGGCACGTTCGCGGCCCTCGCCGATCCGCGCTTCGTCGATCATCTGCATGCGCTCGGCGTAACGGCGGTGGAGTTGCTACCGGTACACGCGTTCCTGCAGGACCGCTTTCTGATCGAGCGTGGCCTGCGCAATTACTGGGGCTACAACTCGCTCGCGTTCTTCGCGCCCGAGCCGCAGTATCTGTCGACGAATCAGCTGCATGAAATGAAGGTGGCGATCCGACGGCTGCACGCGGCAGGCATCGAAGTCATTCTCGACGTGGTCTACAACCACACGTGCGAGGGCAACGAACTCGGTCCCACCGTATCGTGGCGCGGGCTCGACAACGCCAGCTATTACCGTCTGATGCCCGGCGACGAGCGTCACTACATCAACGACACCGGCTGCGGCAACACGCTGAACATGTCGCACCCGCGCGTGCTGCAGATGGTGATGGACTCGCTGCGCTACTGGGTGCAATGCTTCCACGTGGATGGTTTTCGCTTCGACCTCGGCAGCACGCTGGGGCGCGAGGCACAGGGCTTCGATCCTGGCTCGGGCTTTTTCGATGCGCTGCTGCAGGACCCGGTGTTGTCGCGCGTGAAGCTGATCTCCGAGCCGTGGGACCTCGGGCCCGGTGGCTATCAGGTTGGCAATCATCCGCCCGGTTTTGCCGAGTGGAACGACAAGTTCCGCGACAACACGCGCCGCTTCTGGCGCGGCGATGCGGGCCAGCGCGGCGAGCTTGCGGCGCGGCTGACGGGTTCCGCGGACCTGTTCGATCGGCGCCATCGCAAGCCGTGGGCGAGCATCAACTTCATTACCGCGCATGATGGCTTTACGCTGGCGGACCTCGTGAGCTACAGCCACAAGCACAACGAAGCCAATCGCGAGGACAATCGCGATGGCAGCGACGACAACGCGAGCGCGAACTGGAGCCCCGACGGCAGTGTCGAGGGGCCAACCGACGATGCCAGGATCCTCGATACGCGCGGCCGCGTAGCGCGCGCGCTGATGACCACGCTGCTGCTCTCACAGGGCACGCCAATGATCACGGCCGGCGATGAGTGGGGCCGCAGTCAGAACGGTAACAACAACGCGTATTGTCAGGATGGTCCGATTTCCTGGCTGGACTGGAACGATGCGGCCGATCCTGCCAATGCCGCCAATGCCGCAATGCTCAGCTGCGTGCGACGGCTGCTGGCACTTCGCAAGCAACTGCCGGTGCTGACCGAGAACCGCTTCGTGCACGGCCGCACTCGCCCCGCGCCCGGTCTCGCCGATATTGCGTGGTTCGACCCGGACGGCAATGAGCTGAGCCCCGACCAGTGGGCCAATCCCGAAGAGCGCACACTGGCGCTGCGGCGTGCCGCGCATGGCAACCATACCGATGACGACACGGTGCAGGTGATTCTGCTGTGCCTCAACGCGGGCGGCACGGACGTCGAGTTCCGGCCACCGCCCCCCGGCACGCAGTGGCGCGTGCTGTTCGATAGCACCGCGCCCGATAACGATGAGGCGCCCGTGCGCAATGGCGCGGACGGGCGGGCCGCGCAGCGCGTGCCCGCACATGGCGCGGTACTGCTGGCCGCGAACGTATCCAGGGACGAGAACGGTTGACCATGACGACATCGCATAGCTCCGATGCACTCGATGCACTCGACGCACTCGAGGCGCTGGCCACACAGGCGGGACTCCAGACGCGCTGGGACGATGCATGGGGCCATCCGCAGGTGCTGTCACCCGAGGCGATTCGTACCGTACTCGCGGCGATGGATCTGCCGTGCGCGGACGCAAGCCAGTGCGAGGCCTCGCGCGCGCGCCTTGTCGCCGACGATGCCGCGCATGCATTGCCCCCCTTGATCACGGCCGACGTCGATCACCCCGTGCATGTGCCGTGGCGCGATGCGCTCGCGCAGCGGCCGTATCGGCTCGAACTCGAGGACGGCAGCGTGGTGGAAGGCGTGGCGCGGCGTATCGAGCCCACCGCCAGCGCGGGTACGCTCGGCACCAGTGAGATCGATGGCGGCGGCCTGCTCGCACTGCCGCCGATCGCGGTAGCCGGCTACCACCGGCTGCTGATCGGCGATCTCCATACGATCATCGCGGTGGCGCCGGCGCGCTGCTATGGCGTGGCCGATGCGCTGGCTGAGCGCATCGACGTCGGAATGCGAACCGCCGAAGGCAAGCCATGGGGACTCGCGGTGCAACTCTATTCGCTGCGGCGCGACGCCCCCGCCGGCCTTGGCGATCTGACCGCGCTCGCCGAAGTGTGTGAAGCCGCGGCCCGCGCGCAGGCGCAGGCGGTGGCGATCAATCCTCTGCACGCGGGCTTTGCCGCGCTGCCGTCGCGCTACAGTCCTTACTCACCTTCGAGCCGGCTGTTCCTGAATCCGCTCTATGTTGACCCCGCCGCGGCGTTCGGCGAGGAGGCCGCGGCGGCCGCGCGCGATGCGCTGGCATTGAACGATACGTTCCAGACTGCCGACGCACGCGATGAGATCGACTGGCCGACGCTGTCCACCGCGCGCTATGCGGTGCTGCGCTGGCTATGGGAGCGGCACGCGGAGCTGCTGCCACCGGAAGCGCAGCAACGCTACTCGGCGTTCCGCGCGCTGGGCGGCAATGCACTGCACGCGCATGCCTGCTTCGAAGCGCTGCAGTATGTCCAATTGCAGCGTGATCCTGAGGCCGGGGCCGACTGGCGCAAATGGCCGGCGGCATTGCACGACCCGCACGGCGCGGGCGTGGCCGAGTTTGCGCGCGATCATGCCGATGCGGTGGCCTTTCATACGTTTCTGCAATGGCTCGCCGCCGATGGCCTGGCCACGGCCCAGCAACGTGCGCGCACCGCCGGCATGGCCATTGGCGTGATCGCCGATCTCGCGGTGGGTACCGACCCCGGCGGAAGCCATGCCTGGACGCGCCAGGCCGAAGTACTCAACGGCTTCCATGCGGGTGCGCCGCCGGATGTGTACAACCCGCTGGGGCAGGACTGGGGCGTGGCGGTGTTCTCGCCGCGCGGCTTGCGGCAGCATGGTTATGGCGCATTCATCGAGATGCTGCGTGCGAACCTTGCGCATGCGGGTGGCCTGCGCATCGATCATGTACTTGGGCTTGCGCGCATGTGGCTCGTGCCCGAGGGCGCGTCCGCGCGTGACGGTGCGTACCTTAGCTATCCGCTCGACGATCTGCTGCGGTTGGTTGCGCTGGAGTCGTGGCGACATCGCGCGATCATCATCGGCGAGAATCTCGGCACCGTGCCCGCTTCGCTCAACGCGGCGCTGGCTGCGCGCGGGGTGCTGGGCATCGACGTGCTGTGGTTCGAACGCGAGGCACAGCCCCTGGTCGGCACCACAGCACGCTTCACGCCTGCCGCCGAGTGGCCCGCGCAGGCGGTGGCCACCACCACCACGCACGATCTGCCGACCATCGCCGGATGGTGGGCCGGGCGCGATATCGCCTGGCGCGCGCGGCTGTCGCAACTGGCGCCGGACGAAACCGAAGCGGGCGCGATGGCCGTGCGCGCGGCCGATCGCGCAGCGTTGTGGCAGGTGTTGGTCGAGGCGGGCTGGAGCGAGGGTGGCGAGGGTGGCGAGGGTGGCGAGGGTGGCAAGCGTGACACGCCTCCCGAGGCCGCGCCGATCGAGGCCATCCTGGCGTGGCTCGGCCGCACGCGCACGCCGCTGCGACTGGTGCCGATCGAAGACCTCGTCGGCGCGGACGAGCAGCCCAATCTGCCGGGCACGACCAGCGGGCATCCCAACTGGCAACGGCGGCTCGCGGGAGATGTGCGCGAGATATTTGTGCGCGACGATGTCAGCGCGCGCATCGCGGCGCTGCGGAGTGGGGATGTCTGAGCTACGCTCGCAATGCGCCGGTCAGCAATTCCACCGTCAGTGGCTTGACGAGGTGTTCGGCGAAGCCCGCGTCGAGCGCGCGGCGGCGGTCGTCGGCGGTGCCACGGCCCGTGAGGGCAAACACGCGCGCGCGCAGGCCACCCGCGCGCATGGCCGCCAGCACCTCGTAGCCGTCCATATCGGGCATCTCGAGGTCGAGCAGCACCACGTCCGGCACAAAGGCGCGCGCCACTTCGAGCGCCTGCGCCCCGCCATACGCGGCACGGGCCTCGTGGCCGAGCACCGCGAGCAGTTCCACCATGCTGTCCGCCGAGTCGGTGTTGTCATCGACGATCAGCACCCGACGCACAACGCTGTCGTCGGGCGCCTCGGGTATCACGGCGGCGCCATCCATCTCCACCTCCGGCAGGATCACGGTGAACGTACTGCCCCGGCCTTCGCCCGGGCTGCTGGCCTGGATCGCCCCGCCATGTGCCTCCACCACGGCGCGCGCCAGTGCCAGACCTATACCCAACCCACCCGCCAATCCACCACGCTGCCCAACCGCGTCGCTTTCCTGCGCAAACAGGTTGAAGATGCGGTCGATTGCCTCCGGCGCGACGCCCTGCCCAGTATCGGCAATGGTAGTGATCACGTTGCGCCCGTCAGTGGTCACCTCGACCGAGATCGCACCGCCGCGCGGCGTGTACTTGGTGGCGTTGCTGAGCAGATTCGACAGGACCTGTCCGAGCCGCCCCGAATCCGCGTTGACGAAGACGGGGTCCGTCGGCAACGTCACCGTAAGCCGCTGACCAGCCACATCGAGGACGGGGCGAATGGCTTCGAGGCTCGTGCTCACGATCTCGTTGTACATGGTCGGCGCGAGTTGCACCTTGAGCTTGCCGGTCGTGACACGACCCACGTCCATCAGATCCGTGACGAGGCGCGTAAGCAGATGCACCTGCCGTCCGATGATGTCCGCGCAATGGCGAATGCGTCCTTCTTCCGGCGAGGACAGCCGAATCACATCGACCGCATTGCGAATCGGTGCCAGCGGATTGCGCAGTTCATGCGCGAGAATCGCGAGAAACGCCTGCACCCGGCGACCGGCCCCTTCGAGTTCCTGCAACCTCGCCGCGTCGCTCATGTCGCGCGCGGTCCAGAGGATGCCGATCGGGCAGGCGGCCGCATCGCGCGTCAGCGCCTGCCTCAGACGACAGCGTACCAGCGTGCCGTCCTTGCGCTGCAACCGTTCCTCGCCACTCCACTGCCCTTGCGCGCGCACCGCGTCATGCGCGGCCAGATCGTTGCCGGCCGCGATATCCTGCCGCGAATACAGCAGCGATACGGGTTGCCCGATCGCTTCGCTGGCGCTGTAACCGGTCAACGCGGTCGCGCCATCGCTCCATTCGAGAATCATGCCGTCGAGGCTCAGCTCGCAGACCGCATGGTCATGCAGCGCATTGGCGAGCTGGGCGCGGCGCGCCTCGGCCTGCCCGGCACGCTCTTCGGCCGCATGGCGCACGGTCACGTCGTGGCAGGCCACAGCCAAGCCCTCGGCATGCGTCACCGCGTTGAGGTGGGCGTAGAACACGCTGCCGTCACGACGCGCGCACCAGCCGCGCCATTCCGCGCTGGCCTGCGCACGCGCGGCATCGAGCCATTGCGCGCAGGTCGCAACGATCGCTTCGTCAGGCTGATCGGTCGGGCTCGTCGCCGCCGAGGCGTGGTGCACACCCGCGGCAAGCAGCTCGCCGTCAGGATCGCCGCGCGCCAGCAGGCACGACACATGCCGGCCAACGACTTCGTCGTCCACATAACCCAGCACACGCCGCGCGGCCTCGCTCCATTGCTGAATGTGCCCGTCGCTCGCCAGATCGAACACGGCAACATCCTGCAGCGCGTCGAGCCACGCCGGGTGAGACGGATATGGCGCCGCGCCGCGCGGTACCACCCCCGCGTGCGTGCCTGCGGAAACTTCACGCGCCGATTGCAAGACCGGCGTCTGCCGCTGCCACATGAGTTGTCCTTCTCTTATTGCGAGAACGCTGCTTTTCTTGGAAGCCTGGGGACGCGCGCAATGTCACCGCGCTTACTCATCATAGACGGTCGTTTCCGCAGGTCGACGACCGCCATGGTAAGGAACGCGCGGATACATTTCGTCCGAGTGAAAAAACTACAACCGCGCTCAGGTCGAGGGCGGCTTCTGCTGCTTCTCGGGCAAGTCGCGCGCGGGCTTGTCGCCGCGCTCCTTATTGTGGTCGGGGCACTGATCCGGCCGATGATCCGGGCGGCGGGCGGGTTCATGCGGAATATGAGTCGCCATGGCGGGTCTCCGGAGCGATGGGATCGGAAAGTTTTGCACGAATGCGCACAGCACATTCCATACCAGTCGCATGTTTCATACCGATCGTAGCGGTACGCGGTAGTTCTTTTCTAGCATGGAGGCTGATATTTCCCTCCTCGATTCAGGAGCTTTCACCGATGAACGAACCCACACGGCTGCGGGCCACGCCCGCGGCAAGCACGGATCACGGCGACGACACCCGCACCGCGATGTCGGGCGCCACCATCCGTCGGGCCTTTCTCGACCATGTCTTCTACACGCAGGGCAAGCTGCCAGGCCATGCCAGCGGCAACGATCTGTACCAGGCGCTGGCCCACACCGTGCGTGACCGCCTGGTGCAACGCTGGATCAGTACCGCCGAAACGTACCAGAGCCAGCCCTCGCGCACCGTCGCCTATCTTTCCGCCGAATTCCTGATGGGCCCGCATCTCGGCAACAACCTCGTCAACCTCGGCATCTTCGACGATGCGCGCGCCGCGATGGCCTCGCTGGACCTCGACCTCGACGAGATTCTTGCGCAGGAAGTGGAGCCCGGCCTCGGCAACGGCGGTCTGGGCCGGCTGGCCGCCTGCTTCATGGACTCGCTCGCCTCGCTGGAAATTCCCGCGCTAGGCTACGGCATCCGCTACGAATATGGCATCTTCCAGCAGAGCATCATCGATGGCATGCAAGTGGAGAGCACCGATACCTGGCTGCGCAACGGCAATCCGTGGGAGATCCAGCGCTCGGAATGGGCGGTGCAGGTGCGACTGGGCGGCCACACCGAGCACTACACCGACGATCGCGGCCACTACCGCGTGCGTTGGGTGCCCGCCAAGACCGTGCACGGCGTGCCCTTCGATTCGCCGATCCTCGGCTATCAGGTCAATACCGTCAATACCTTGCGGCTCTGGCGCGCGGAAGCGACCGAGGCCTTCGACTTCCACACCTTCAATCGCGGGGATTACCTTGGCGCGGTCAACAAGAAGGTGACCTCGGAGAACCTGACCAAGGTGCTCTATCCCAACGACGAGACGCAGCAGGGCAAGGAGTTGCGGCTCGAGCAACAGTATTTCTTCGTCGCCTGCTCGCTGCAGGACATGCTGCGCCTGCTGTCAAAGCAGGGCCTGCCGGTGACGAGTTTCCACGAGAAGTTCGCGGTACAGCTCAACGATACCCATCCTGCCATCGGCATCGCCGAGCTGATGCGCCTGCTCGTGGACGATCACGGCGTGGCGTGGCCGGAAGCCTGGCACGTCACGCGCCATGCCTTTGCCTATACCAATCACACGCTGCTGCCGGAAGCGCTAGAACAATGGCCGCTCGAACTGTTCGGCCGCATCCTGCCGCGCCATCTGGAAATCATCTACGAGATCAACGCGCGCTTCCTCGACGAGGTGCGCATCCGCTTCTATGGCGATGAATCGCGTCTGACGCGGCTGTCCCTGATCAACGAGCACGGCCAGCGCAACGTACGCATGGCCAATCTCGCCTGCCTCGGCAGCCACACCATCAACGGCGTGGCGGAGCTGCATTCGCGGTTGATGCGCGAGGATGTGCTCAAGGACGTCTACGAGATGTGGCCTGACAAGTTCACCAATGTCACCAACGGCGTCACGCCGCGCCGGTGGATCGCGCTCTCCAACCCGCGCATGACGCGCCTCGTGACCGAAGCCATCGGCGATGGCTGGATCCGTGACCTCGACCAGATCCGCGCGCTCGAACCGTATGCCGACGACGCCGCGTTCCGCGAGCGCTGGTATGACGTGCGGCGCGAGAACAAGCGCGATCTGGCCAAGCTCGTGCGCGAGAACACCGGCGTGGTCATCGACCCCGATTCGATGTTCGACGTGATGGTCAAGCGCATCCACGAGTACAAGCGCCAGCATCTGGCCGTGCTCCATATCATCGCGCTGTATCACCGCATCAAGTCCGATCCGCACGCCGACATCACGCCACGCACGTTCCTGTTCGGTGGCAAGGCCGCGCCCGGCTATCACTACGCCAAGCTGATGATCCGCTTCGTCACCTCGGTGGCCGACGTGGTCAACAACGATCCGCAGGTGCGCGACCGGCTCAAGGTGGTGTTCCTGCCCAACTTCAACGTCACCTACGGCCAGCGCATCTATCCGGCCGCGGACCTGTCCGAGCAGATCTCGCTGGCCGGCAAGGAAGCGTCCGGCACCGGCAATATGAAGTTCGCCATGAATGGCGCCATTACGATCGGCACCATGGACGGCGCCAATATCGAGTTGCGCGATGCCATCGGCGCCGACTTCTTCTTTCCGTTCGGCCTCAACGCGGCCGAGGTCTATGCGCTCAAGGCGGCCGGCTACCGGCCGGCCACGTTCTACGAGAGCAACCCCGAGCTGCGCGCGGTGATCGACCTGATTCAGCACGGGTTCTTCTCCAAGGGCGATGCCGCGGTGTTCCGGCCCCTGTTCGAAGGGCTGCTCCAGCATGATCCGTACATGCTGCTGGCGGATTTCGCCTCGTACGTGCATTGCCAGCAGGATGTCTCCCACGCCTATGGCGACCGCACGCGCTGGCAGCGCATGTCGATCCTGTCGAGCGCGCGCTCTGGACGTTTCTCCTCGGACCGCGCCATCCGCGAGTACGCGGATCGCATCTGGCGCGTGGAACCGGTGCCGGTCTGCCTGCTGCATCGGGCGAGCGGGCAGGTGCAAGGCGCACAACAGGCCGGCGAAGGCGGCTTCAGCGAGCGCTGCGGGTCATGACGATATGAGGAATTGGTCCGGATTTGCCGACCGGCCGTACGGCTTTTCCGGGCGCGGTAGTTTCTACAACTGCCGCGGCAGCTTGTACATGCAAGCATGACAACCCGACGGCCCGCTACGACCCGCCGCACGCGGGCCGCAGCGGTTTTCACGCACTGCACAAGGCTGGCACGGAGTTCGCATTGCTGATCCGCGCGCATTTTGGCGCGTCATGTCAGAACCAAGCGAATAACAAGAACGCGCCCTTGATCAAAAGGCGCCCGTTCATATCCATCCGGAGTTCAACCTTGAACGCGAACATCCTTTTTGTCGCGGCGGAAGCGCAGCCTCTTGCCAAGACCGGCGGCCTGGCCGATGTCATCGGCGGCCTGGCCGGCGCCCTGCATGCGCGCGGTGCCAACGTATCGGTGCTTATGCCCGGTTACCCGCGCGCTGTCGCCGCGGCACGCGGCGTGCGCAGCCTTGGCGCGGTGCGGCTGCCGATGGTGTTGCCACCGGGGCATAGTCCCGCAAGGTTGCTCGAGGGCCACATGCCGGACAGTGGCGCGCGCGTGATTTTTCTCGATTGCCCCTCGCTGTACGATCGTCCGGGTTCACTCTACGTGGATGCCACCGGCCGCGATTTCTGCGACAACGCGCAGCGTTATGCTGCGCTCGCACATGCCGCCGCGGCTATCGCCGCCGGCGAGACGCCGCTGCCAGCGCCCGAGCTCGTCCATGCCCACGACTGGCATGCGGGACTGACGCCGCTGTTTATGCGCATGCGCGGGCTGAAGACGCCGACCGTCTGCACCATCCACAACCTCGCCTTCCAGGGCGTGTTTCCGATGGAACTCGCGGACGTGCTCGGCATTCCGCATGAGTACCTGGCACCGGACGGCATCGAATTCTGGGGCAAGCTCAATTTCCTCAAGGCCGGCATCCGCTACGCCGACCGCGTCACCACCGTGAGCCACACCTACGCGCGCGAGATTCGCACGGCGCACTTTGGCCACGGACTCGACGGACTGCTCGACTATCGTGCCGACGTGCTCGGCGCGATTCCCAATGGCGTGGACACTGCCGCGTGGGACCCCGCCACCGACCGTCTGCTGCCGGCGCGCTACGACGCGCGCACCATCACCGGCAAGCGCGCATGCAAGACCGCGCTGCAGGCACGCTTCGGATTGCCGCAGGACGCCGCCGCCCCGATCGTCGCGATGGGCAGCCGGCTTACGCATCAGAAGATGGCCGACGTGGCGCTCGACGCCATCGAGAAGATACTGGCCGCCCATGCGGATGTGCAGTTCGCCATCCTCGGCTGCGGCGACCGCAAGCTGGAGGCCGCGTACACGGCGCTGGCCGCGCGGCATCCGCAGCGCGTGAGCGTGGCCATCGGCTATCGCGAGGAAGACGCCCATTTGCTGCATGCCGGCGCGGACGCACTGCTGCACGGTAGCCGCTTCGAGCCGTTTGGCCTCACACCGGTCTATGCGATGCGTTACGGCACGGTGCCGATCGTGTCGCGGGTGGGCGGTCTGGCAGATACCGTGCGAGATGTGGGTCATGAGGCGTTGCCAGCCGCGCGCGCCAATGGGATCATCTTCGACGGCGAGGGCGCGGAGGAGATGGCGGAAGCCATCACGCGCGCGCTTGGCTGGATGGACAAGGCGAGGCACTGGCGTGCGATTCAGCGCGTCGGCATGCAGACCGACTACAGTTGGGACAGCCCGGCACGCCAGTACATGGCGCTGTATGGCGCGCTGGCACCGGCGCTGGCCATTGCTCCGCAACCGCTTGCGGAAGCTTTGGAAACGTCGATGGAGCGCGACAATGCCCTGGCAGCCATTGCCACGACGCCGGCCAGGGCGCCGAGAACCCGCAAGCCCGCACGCCCGGCACCGGTTGCCGAGTCTCAGGGCGCGAATGTGGAGATTGTGGCTAACGTGGTGAACGCCACGCTAGCCTGACCGGGACGGGTCATGATGCAGACGATGCCGATGGAGCCTGCTGCGGCCCCCGCGCCGCCGGGGGTCAATTGGGAAACGCTCGGCGGCGATGTACGCGCGCTGCCGTGCAATGCGGATGGCGAGGCGGTGTACCGCTTCGGGCCCGCGATGCTCGCCGATGGCCGCGTACGCTTTCGCTTGTGGGCGCCCGATGTCGCCGCGCAGGGACAGATCGTCCGACTCGAGATCGCGGGCGTCCCGCCGATCATGATGTCGGCGGTCGAGCACGGCTGGTTCGAGGCCGTTACCGCTTGCTGCCACGGTGCGCGATATTGGTTTCGCCTCGATGACGGCACCACGATTCCCGACCCCGCCGCGCGCGCGCAGGCTGAAGACGTGCATGGCGCGAGCGTGTTCTGGCATCCCCCAGAAGAGTCCGCTTATCACTGGCGGCACGTTGAATGGCGCGGGCGTCCGTGGCATGAGGCCGTGATCTACGAGATGCATATCGGCATGCATGGCGGCTTCGTCGGTGCGCTGAAGCTATTGCCGCGTCTGGCCGCGTTGGGGATTACCGCGGTCGAACTGATGCCGCTCGCCGAGTTTCCCGGCGCGCGCAACTGGGGGTATGACGGCGTGCTGCCGTTCGCGCCCGAGCATGCTTACGGCACCCCGGACCAGTTGCGCGAGTTTATCGACACCGCGCATGGTCTCGGCATGATGGTGCTGCTCGATGTGGTCTACAACCACTTCGGCCCCGAAGGCAATTACCTTCCGACCTACGCGAGCCCGTTCTTCCGCGAAGATCGCCAGACGCCGTGGGGACCCGCGATCGATTATCGCCAGCCCGAGGTGCGACGCTTCTTTACCGAGAACGCACGCTATTGGCTGGAGCAATTCCACTTCGACGGGCTGCGCCTCGACGCCGTGCATGCGATCGACGATGAAGGCTGGCTGCCGCAACTGGCCGAATACCTGCGCCACTGCCTGCCGAATCGCCATCTTCATCTGGTACTCGAGAACGACCACAACGACGTGTCGCTCCTGCGTGGCGGCTACGATGCGCAGTGGAACGACGACGCCCATCATGCGCTGCATGTGCTGCTGACCGGCGAGCACGACGGATACTACGGCGAGTTCAACGGCGACTTGCCTGCGGCAGAGCACGCCGGCACCGGCACGCCCGCACTGCGGCATCTTGCACGTGTGCTTGGTGAAGGCTTCGCATGGCAGGGCGAGGTGTCACCACACCGCACCGGTGAGGTTGATGGCGAGAGCGATGGTCCGTTGCAGGGCCGCGAGGTCCGTCGTGGCCAGCCGAGCGGCGGGCTCGATGCCACCGCGTTCGTGATGTTCCTGCAGAACCACGACCAGACCGGCAATCGCGCGTTCGGCGAGCGCCTGACCACGCTGACCGATCCCGACGCATTGCGCGCCGCGGTGGCATTGCAACTGCTGAGCCCGCAGATCCCGCTGATCTTTATGGGCGAGGAAGATGGCGCGCGCGAACCGTTCCTGTACTTCACCGATCATCCGCCCGCGCTGGCCCAGGCCGTGCGCGACGGCCGGCGCCGCGAGTTCGGTGCGGCCACGGCGTTCAGCGATGAACGCCGCGCGGCGAGCATTCCCGATCCGAACGCGCCCGAAACCTTCGAGGCATCGCGCCCGCATTGCGACGATACGGACGGCTACTGTCGCGCATGGCATCACTATTACAGCGAGCTGCTGTCGATCCGCCGGCACGAGTTGGTGCCGCGCCTGGCCGGTACGCGCAGCGCGGGCGTCGAGATTCTCGGTGATCGTGCGCTGGTCGCGCGCTGGACGTTAGGCGATGGCAGTGTGCTGGCGATATGGCTCAACTTCGGCGACGTGCCGGTGCCGGCCCAATGCGAAGCATCGACCGCGCTGCATTCGAGCCTGACGCCCGGTGGCATTGCCACGCTGACCGGCGGCACGCTGCCGCCATGGTGCTGCGTCACGTGTCTGCATCGGAGCGATACACATGTCGCGCTCACTCACTTATGACCGATCTCGATGTTGCCGGCGTGCCGCGCGCCACGGCGCGCATGCAGATGCATGCGGCCTTCACGTTTGCCGATGCCGCGGCGTTGGTGCCCTACCATGCGGCGCTTGGCATCAGCCATCTCTACCTGTCGCCGATCACGTGTGCACGGCCCGGCTCGACACACGGCTATGACGTGACCGACTGCACGCGCATCAGCCCCGAACTCGGCGGCGAGGATGGCTTTTACGCGCTGTGCCGCACCGCGCGGGCTGCCGGCCTTGGCATCGTGCTCGATATCGTGCCGAACCATATGGCGGCGAGCGCGACGCATAACTACTGGTGGCGCGATGTGCTGGCGCACGGCCGCGACAGCCGCTACGCCGACTACTTCGATATCGATTGGGATTCGCGCGATCCCGCGCTCGCGGGCAAGGTACTGGTGCCGATTCTCGGCGAGCGCTACTGGGAAACGCTGGCTTCGGGCGCCCTTTCGCTCGAACGCGATGCGGACGAGCGGCATGTCTTGCGCTACGGCGATCATGTGCTGCCGCTCGCCGCGTCGCCCGCATCGATGCCCGCGGCAGCGCCCGGCAATGCCGAAGCCTGGCATGCGTTGCTCGAACGTCAGCACTATCGGCTGGCGTGGTGGCGCACCGCCGCCGCCGAACTGAACTGGCGCCGCTTCTTCGAGATCAGCGAACTGGTCGGCGTGCGTCAGGAGCGCGCGGAGGTGTTCGAGGACACGCATGCGCTGGTGTTTCGGCTCTACCGTGAAGGCTGGATCGATGGCGTGCGCGTCGACCACGTCGACGGCCTCGCCGATCCGGCCGGCTATTGCCGCCAGTTGCGCGAGCGCCTCGATGCGCTGCGCCCGGGCCGCCCCGGCGATAAGGCGCGCGAGCATCCGTGGATCGTGATCGAGAAGATCCTCGCCGAGGACGAACCGCTGCCGGCGGACTGGCAGACCGATGGCACCACCGGCTACGACTTTATGAACGACGTGGCGGCGGTGTTGCACGACGCGCAAGGCGCACGTACGCTCGACGCGTTGTGGCATGACATGAGCGGCGACCGGCGCGACTATCCCGCCTATGTCACCGTAGCGCGCGAGCGTATTCTGTCGCACCACCTGATGACCGAGTTTGGCGGCGCGTGCGCGCGGCTCTACGCGCAGGTGCGCGCCACGCCCGTGCAGCGCGACATCACGCTGGCCGCGCTGCGGCATGCGCTAACGGCGTTGCTGTTGCAGATCCCGGTGTACCGGACGTATTACGTGGCCGGAGAACGGTTGGGAGACAGCGCAACCGATGACGCCCTCGTCGCGGCCGCCACCGCCCGCGCCCACGCAACGCTGGCGCCCGACGAGCAGGTCGCTCTCGACTTTATCGTCGCGGCCCTGCGCAACACCTCCCCGATCGGCACGCCCGCTGGCGACCTGCGCACGAAATTGCAGCAGGTCATGCCCGCACTCGCAGCCAAGGGCGGGGAGGACACCGCCTTCTATCGCTACGGTCGATTGCTGTCGCGCAACGAGGTGGGCAGCGACCCCACCATCCTCGCGCTCACCCCCGCGCAGTTCCACGCGCGACTGGTCGCGCGGCCTCCGCAGGCGATGCTGGCGACGGCAACCCACGATCACAAGCGCGGCGAAGACGCGCGTATGCGGCTGGCGGTACTCAGTGAACTGGCGGACGAATGGCGCGATGCGGTCCACGATTGGGAGGCGCGTCTCGCACCGGTGCTGACGGCTTCGCCCCATGGCCCCGATGGCGTCGATCGCCTGATGCTGTACCAGACCCTGCTCGGTGCGTGGCCGGCGGATCCGCGCGCGCTGCAGACCGAGCCCGCGCAGAAGGACTTCATCGCGCGCGTGCTGGCATGGCAGACCAAGTCGATTCGCGAAGCCAAACGCCATGGCAGCTGGACCCATCCCAACGAGGAATACGAAACCGCCTGCGAGGTCTTTGTCGCGGCACTGGGCGAGGCCGGCGCCGATGGCGTGCTGGAGCGCATCGGGCAATTCGCCCATCGCCTCGGCCCCGCGGCCGCGTTGAACAGCCTCGCACAGACGCTGCTGCAACTGACCGCGCCGGGTGTGCCCGACCGCTATCAGGGCAATGAAGGCTGGGACTTCAGCCTGGTCGATCCCGACAATCGTCGCGCGCCCGATTACGAGCGACTGCGCGCGCAATGCGAATGCACCGCCGGATGGGCGCACTGGTTACGCCACTGGCGCGACGGCCGCATCAAGCAGCAATTGATTCGCGCGGTATTGCAGTTTCGCCGCGAGCACGAAGTATTATTCACGGCAGGGTCGTGTCATGCGCTGGCGACCACCGGCGATCTGGCCTCGCACGCACTCGCCTTCGCGCGCCAGTGCGGCGAGCTGGAAACCATCACGATCGTCACGCGGCATGCCGCGCGCCATGTCGAGCCGGAGCTGCCGCGCATTCCCGCGCAATGCTGGGGCGATACCGCGGTCCGCGCGCGCGATGGTGGCGCCTGGGTCGATGTGCTCACGGGCCGGACCATCGCCGTGCATGCGGGACATCTGCGACTGAAGGATGTCCTGCAGCAGTTACCAGTGGCCCTGCTCGCGCGCGGTGGTTGATCAACGTCGATTGCGTAATAGCGCAGTAATCGCGGCGGAGGCACCCACCACCAGCATCGTCGTCAACACCGGATGCTTCGCCGAAGACGTATAGGGACACGAGCGCAGCGCGCGCCGGTGACCGGTGCGTTCGATCAGGCTGTTGCCACCGTCATACAGCGCGTTGTCCTCGCGCGGTCCCGCCGGCATGCTGGTCTGCTGCGCACGGCTCATAAAGCGCTGCATAAAGCGATCGAACGCATGCGGGGCGTGATAAGCGGCCGCCGAGAACGCCTTGGCTGCGCCGCCGACGAACAGGTCCCGGCGTGGATGCTCGGCCGCAAACAGGATCGCATCGGCCGCCAGCGCGGGATCGTAAAGCGGCGGCGCCTGCTTCGGCTCGAAGTGGAGGAAGTTCTTGGCGTGCGTCACCATCGGCGTCTCGAGGCCCGCCGGCTTGATCAGCGTGACCGAGATCGGCGCCTTCTCCTGTTCGAGTTCGAGCCGCAGCGTATCGGTGAAGCCCTTGATGGCATGCTGCGACGCCGTATAGGCGCTCTGCAGCGGCATCGGCCCATCGGCGGCCTCGCTACCGATATTGATGATCGCGCCACCCCTTTCCCGCAAATGCGCCGCCGCCACCAGCGAGCCGTGCACCACACCCCAGTAGTTGGTGTCGAACAGACGTCGCTGATCTTCGAGCGGCACGTCGCCATGACGGCCGAAGATCGTCACGCCGGCATTGTTGATCCAGGTATCGAAATGACCGAAGCGCTCGATCGCGGTATGCGCCACGCGCGCGACATCCTCCTGATTGCCAACATCGGCCTTCACGGTAATGACTTCGGTGCCATGCTCGCGTAACTCTTCTGCCAGTTGATGCAGCGCTTCCTCGCTGCGTGCGACCAGCACGAGACGCGCGCCACGCGCGGCCGCCTTGCGCGCGGTAATCAATCCCACGCCGCTGCTGGCGCCCGTGATCACAATCACCTGGGAACCAAGCTTCTTGAGTTCGACCTTCTTTGTGGATTCCATTGTGTTGCGTCCTCCAGAGGGTGACGAATCAATCCGGTGTCGCAATTCCCGTTCCCGCCGCGCAACGTGGAAATTGTGCCCATCCCACCCCCAAGCGGTAGTTTAGAAATTACAAAGCGCGTCCGCCACGCGAGAAAAATGTAGGACGGTCGCTTATTTCATGGGCGTCGATTGCTGCATAAGCTAAGTCATACACCGCCAACGAGGGAACCCATCATGGCCAGAACGTCTTCCAGCGCCACGCAGACACCCTCGCCACTCGGCAAGTACCAGACCATGCGCGACTTCAGCGCCACGCCTGAACCGTCGGGACGGACCGCTCGCGCCAAAGGCAAGCGTGCCGCCAAGGCGCTTTCGTTTGTCATTCAGAAACACGCGGCGCGACGCCTGCACTACGATTTCCGGCTCGAACTCGATGGCACGCTCAAGAGCTGGGCCATTCCGAAGGGCCCGAGCTACGATCCCGCCGACAAACGCATGGCCGTGCACGTCGAGGACCATCCGCTCGACTATGCAGGCTTCGAGGGCGTGATTCCGGCTGGCCATTACGGCGCCGGTACCGTGATCGTGTGGGATCGTGGCGTATGGATTCCCGATACCGACCCCGAGCAGGGCTATCGCGACGGCAAGCTCAAGTTCGAACTGCGCGGCGAGAAGCTGCAGGGGCACTGGACGCTCGTGCGCATGGGCGGCAAGCGGCAGCGCGATCAGGACGCGTGGCTGCTGATCAAGGAGCGCGATGAACTGGCGCGTCCCGCATCGGACTTCGACGTGGTGGAAGCGCTGCCGGACAGTGTGCTGGCCGGCAGCGCGAAGGCCCCTGCCAAATCACGGGTCAAGTCGCCCAAAGCAGCGGGAAAGAAAGCGGCCCTGCCATTGACGCTGGCCCCGCAGCTGGCCACGCTGGTGGACGCCCCGCCCGCGCAGGGCGAATGGCAGTACGAGGTTAAGTTCGACGGCTATCGCATCCTCGCGCGCATCGACGGCGATGACGTGCGCCTGTTCACGCGCAACGGCAACGACTGGACCAGCAAGCTGCGTTCGCTTGCGGCCGAAGTGCGCGCGCTTGGGCTACCCGATGGCTGGCTCGACGGCGAGATCGTGATGGTCGATGCCAACGGTGTCACCGACTTCCAGTCGCTGCAGAACGCGTTCGAAACCGCGCACGTCGATGCGATCCAGTATTACGTGTTCGACCTGCCGTATTACGCAGGACGAGATTTGCGCGCGATGCCGCTGATCGAGCGGCGCGCGGTGTTGCGACAACTGATGGCGGAAAAATCCACATCGCGGCTGCGCTTCAGCGAGAGCTTCGAGACCGAACCACAGGAGATGCTCGAGGCGGCCTGCCGCATGAAGCTCGAAGGCGTGATCGGCAAGCGCGTCGATGCGCCCTATGTGAGCACGCGCGCGAATACCTGGATCAAGCTCAAATGCACGCTGCGGCAGGAGTTCGTGATCGGCGGCTTTACCGATCCCAAGGGTAGCCGCAGCGGGCTTGGCTCGCTGCTGCTCGGTGTGCACGACGCGCAGGGCAAGCTGCGCTATGCGGGCAATGTCGGCACCGGGTTCGATACGGCGATGCTCGACAGCCTGCGCAAGCAGCTCGATCCGCTCGTGATGGACAGCGCGCCGTTCGCGGAGCTGCCGCGCGGCATCAAGGGGCATTGGGTCAAGCCCAAGCTGGTCGCGGAGGTGTCGTTCGGTGCGTGGACCAACGAGGGCCGCGTGCGGCATTCGGTGTTCCACGGGCTGCGCAGCGACAAACCCGCGCGCGCGGTATCGGTAGAGAAGCCAGTGGTAGAGAAACCAGCGGCGGAGAAACCCGTGGCAGCCAAGAAAAGTACGCCAACCAGAAAGACCGCAACCAGGAAGGCCCCCACCACGCTCGGCAAGATCACCATCAGCCATGCCGACCGCGTGATCGATGCCTCGACCGGGCTCACCAAGGGCGACCTCGTGCGCTACTACGCGAGCGCGGCGGGCCTGATGCTGCCATTCCTCAAAGGCCGCCCCATTGCACTGGTGCGCGCGCCCTCCGGCATCGACGGCCAGCAGTTCTTCCAGCGCCATGGCGACACACTCAACATCGACGGCGTCAACGCGCTCGACCCCAAGCTGTGGCCCGGGCACCCGCCGCTGCTCGAAATCGCCTCGGAAGCGGCCATCGTTGCCGTGGCACAACTGAACGTGGTGGAGTTCCATACCTGGAACGCGCGCGCCGCCAAAATCGACAAGCCCGATCGCATCGTGTTCGATATCGACCCCGGTGAAGGCGTCGCATGGCCGCAGATTCAGGAGGCCGCGCGCCTGACCAGAACGTTGCTGGACGCACTGGGCCTGCAGAGCTGGCTGAAGACCAGCGGCGGCAAGGGCCTCCATGTGGTGGTGCCGATCGCGGCGCGCGCGGGCTGGGACGAGGTCCGCGACTTTGCGCAGGACGTGGTCCGGCATATGGCCACCACGATCCCCGACCGCTTTGTCGTCAAGAGCGGCCCGAAGAATCGCATTGGCAAGATTTTCATCGATTACCTGCGTAACGGTGTCGGTGCTACCACCGCGGCCGCGTTTTCCGCACGCGCGCGGCCGGGCCTCGGCGTCTCGATTCCCGTGGCGTGGGAAGAACTCGACGATCTCACCTCGTCCGCACAATGGACCATCGCCAATGTCGCCGAGCGGCTCGAGGCGCTCGCAGCCCATGATCCATGGGCCGGCCACGATAAGGTCCGCCAGACCCTCACACGCGCCCGCAAGCTGCTGGCTGAGGTCTGAACACCGGCTATCGCGATCTTTTTACACGCGCTTGTAACGTTGTCGGCGTTCGTCTGTCAGCCGGTCTGCCGTGCGCGGCACGCTTCTTGCCACTCCGGTCGGAAAACGTACATTCGTTTCCGTCCACGCAACGAGGCGACGCCATGAGACATCCATCGATCTGCCCCTTCGCCAGCGCGCTTATCCGCCAGGTCAGCGCATTGGCAGCCGACGCACAGGCGCGCGCGATGTCGCATGGCAGCGTCCCAAAAATTACAAAGTAACGGTGCACCATGCGGGTAATTTTTACAATTTCGACCGACCCGAGCGGTGCTTTGTGCGCACCAGCTCGGTCCACGGCTTTGCCGAATGCCTTTGACGTGACTTTTACCAATCTGAACACTGCTCGCCGATTCCCGATCGTTGCTCAAGCCACCGCGGTGTTCCATGCCGCCTGCCTGCCATGAACGCGCCCTTGAATCCTCCCGCCCGCCGCCCGCTGATCCTCCATGTCGAGGACCGTGAAGGGCCACGCTACGTCAAAAGCCGGATCCTTCATCGTGCCGACTTTACGGTGCTCGAGGCTTCCACGGGACAAGCCGCGCTGTCACTGGTGCGCCAGCATTCGCCCGAACTCGTGCTGCTTGGCACGCGTCTGCCCGATATCGATGGGTTGGAGGTGTGCCGGCTGATCAAGGCCGATCCGCAGACCGCGCGCACGCTCGTCCTGCTGACCTCGCCCGGCATGACAGATTCCCACCGCCGGGCTCAGGCACTCAATGGCGGCGCCGACAGCTTCCTCGTCGAACCTGTGGAACCGGAGGAACTGGTCTCGAGCATCCACGCGCTGCTGCGCATGCGCGGCGCCGAGGACGCTTACAGCCGCACCTCGCAGGCCCTGCACGAGAACGAGGATCTGTTCCGCCAACTCGCCGAGGCACTGGCCGATGTGGTCTGGGTCTTCGACCCCGCAGCGCGGCGCTTCCTGTTCGTCAGCCCGTCCTTCGAGGCGCTGTGGGGCCGCCCGGCCACGGCCGTGCTGAAGGAACCCAAGCGCTGGGTGGATTGGGTCGTGCCCGAAGAGCGCGATCGCATGAGTACCGAATGGGACACCATGCTGCGCGATGGGCGGCTCGACACGGAGTTCCAGCTCGAACGTCCGACCGGCGAGATTCGCGAGGTCCATATGCGCGCGTTTCCCGTGCGCGGGGCCGATGGCCGCTGCCTGCGCGTGGCCGGCATCTGTCAGGACGTGACGCGCCACAATCGCGCCGAACGCGCGCTGCACAACGAGGAACGCCGCAAGGACGAGTTCCTCGCCATGCTCGCGCATGAACTACGCAACCCGCTGGCGCCGATGCGCAGTGCCGTGGACCTGCTGCAACGCGGCGCGCCGTCGCGCGAAGATATGTTCCGCGCGCGCGACATCATCGGCCGTCAGCTGCGTCACCTCACCCGCCTGGTCGACGATCTGCTCGACGTGTCGCGCTTCAACCAGGGCAAGATCACGCTGCGGCGCGACCTCGTGGAACTGCGCAGCGCGCTGAACACGGCCGTGGAAACCGTGCGGCCGCTACTCGATATGCGCCGCCATACGCTGCGTCTGTCGCTACCCGAGCAGCCACTCCCGGTATGTGGCGACATGGTGCGGCTGACGCAGATTTTCGCGAATCTGCTGCACAACGCCGCCAAGTACACACCCGAGGGCGGCACGCTGTCCGTCACCGCGACCGTCGCCAGCTCCGCCACCGGCGACAAGGTGGCGGTGCGCGTGGCCGACAACGGCGCGGGACTCTCCGCGATGCTGCAACGTCAGCTGTTCGACCCGCTGGCGCCGGCCGTACACGATGTTGCGTCAGCCGAATCGCAGGATGGGCACGACGCGCCATCGCATGCCGAGCACGACGACCAGCTTGCACCGGACGCGCTGTCCGACGACGATGGCCACCCCGACAACCTTGCCGCGCGCGAAGGTCCCGGCATCGGACTCACGCTCGTGCAGAAGCTCGTGGTGCTGCATGGCGGTCGCGTTTCGGCCGAAAGCCCGGGCCGGGGCCAGGGCAGCACGTTCATCGTTGAATTGCCGGTGGAACCGTGGCAGAACTGGCAGCCATCGGCCAGCAAGCCGCGCATGCAGGCCGGTACCGCCCACACGATCATGCTCGTCGATGACAACGTCGACGCCCTCGAAGCGATGACGATGACGCTGCAGACGCTGGGCCATACCGTGGTCACCGCGTCGGACGGCCAGACCGCCGTGGATCAGGCCGCCTCCGTGCGACCCGACGTGGTGTTGCTGGACCTTGGCATGCCCGCGATGGACGGCTTCGAAACCGCGCGGCGCCTGCGCGAGATTCCCGAACTGCGCCATGCGCGGCTTGTCGCGTTGACCGGTTTCGGTCAGCCTGACGATCGCCGCCGCACGCGCGCCGCCGGATTCGACCTGCATCTGGTCAAGCCGGCCGACCTCGATGCCATCACCCGCCTTCTCGATGAACTCGATGCGTGACCCGCATCTCTCGTAAGGAGCCCGATTTGCATATCACCCCCGAACCCGACATCATCACGCCCCCGCCGGAGGTACCGCCACTGGACCCGCCCCCCGGCCCGCCGGAGCCGGTCAGCGATCCGCCCCCGGGCGATACACCGCCACCGCCGCCGCAACGCGCATAGAGGGCCGCCATGTCGCGCATCATCTGGAAGGGCGCCATCAGCTTCGGCCTGGTCAATATCCCGGTGGTCGTCAAACCGGCCTCGCGTTCGCACACGCTGGATCTGGACATGCTCGACAAGCGCGACATGGCGCCCATCGGCTATCAACGGATCAACAAGCACACCGGCAAGACCGTCGAGAGCGACAACATCGTCAAGGGGTACGCGTACGAGAAGGACGAGTACGTCGTGCTGAGCGACGAGGACTTCAGGCAGGCCAATGTCGAGGCCACGCAAACGGTCGATATCGTCAGCTTTGTCGAGGCGGCGAGCATCCCGCCCTACTACTTCGAAACCCCCTATTACCTGGAACCGGACAAGCGCGGCGAGCGCGGCTATGCGCTGCTCCACGAAACCATGCGCCGCACCGGACGCGCGGCGCTGGCGCTGGTGGTGCTGCGCAATCGCCAGCATCTGGCGGCCCTGCTGGTCTTCGGCAAGGCGCTCGTGCTCAACACCATGCGCTTCGCCGACGAGGTGCTGCCGATCGAGGAACTCAGCCTGCCCAAGGGCGGCAAGCAGGGGGCCTCGCCACGCGAAGTCGACATGGCCAGGAAGCTCGTCGACGACATGAGCGAGGAGTGGGCGCCCGAACAGTTTCGCGATACCTATCGCGACGATCTGTTGAAGCTGATCGACGCCAAGATCAAGTCCGGCAACACCCACTTGCTCACGCCGGCGAGCAAGGACAGTGCGCCGTCCAGCAAGGGCGCCAAGGTCATCGACATGATGGCCTTGCTGCGCGACAGCCTCGGCAAGCGAGGCAGGCGCGCGGGAGCGGAGGCGCCGGCGGCGAAGAAGGCCCCTGCCAGGAAGGTTGCTGCAAAGAAGGTGGCCACAAAGAAGGTGGCTACAAAGAAGGCAGCTACAAAGACGGCGGCAGCGAAAGCCGCTACCAGGAAGACCTCGGCCGCGAGGAAAACGCCCGCAAAACGAAGCACGGCGAA
Organism: Cupriavidus pampae; assembly: GCF_914271485.1. GTDB lineage: Bacteria > Pseudomonadota > Gammaproteobacteria > Burkholderiales > Burkholderiaceae > Cupriavidus > Cupriavidus pampae. The sequence continues at coordinate 140,342 of NZ_CAJZAG010000004.1, read as the reverse complement.
GAAGGCTGCCTAATTGGTGTCCGGGATGCAACACACTGCGTCCCTCCTCCCCTCTAGTCATCGCTCCTGACCCCACCTAGCATTTCCCGCATCGAGGGCTACCCCCCCGGCTGAGGGCCCACACCCTCGCCGGAGCGTGGACGACCGGTCCGGACTCACCACGGCACATAACATGACAACCCTGAAGCCCCCATCGATTGCGCTGCTAGAGCGGTACCGGGGGAAGGATTTCAAGCCGCTCTACGTCACCCGGGTCACGGTGACGGGCGGCGAAAGCGAGCATGGGCGGGCCTCGGGCCGCGCGCGTTCGGATGACGGCATGCTTGAACTCGCCCTGCGCATGCCGCCAGAACTCGGGGGCCCCGGCGGGGGTACCAATCCGGAGCAGCTGTTCGCGGCCGGTTACGCCGCGTGCTTTCATGGCGCGCTGCACCTGCTGGCCACGCGCGCCTCGATTGCCGTGCCAAACATGACCGTCGGCGTCACCGTCACGTACGGGCGCGACCCCGTGGACGGCCTCTACATGCTGACGGCGGACGTGGAAATCAGCCTCCCCGACCTCGATGTCAATATCGCCGAGGAACTCGTGCGCAACGCGGAGCGCGTCTGCCCCTACGCCAAGATGACGCGGCAGGGTATACCCAATGTCACGCTGGCGGTCCGGCCGTTAAGCGTTGTGAAACGTCGTTAGTCGCATACCGCATGGTGCAGTGCACCGGCAACAATCGCGCGGATACTCCTGTCGATGTGCCGGTACCCATGAGAATCATTGAATCCTCGCAGCATGCCGCGCCGAGCGCGGGCACCGATGCATTGTCGGCCAGCTTCGCGACCAGCTACGCGGGTGTCATGGCGTTTATCGCCGTGGTACGCGAAGGCAGCTTCGCCAAGGCCGGCGAGCGCCTGGGCATCGGCCGCTCGGCGGTGAGCCGCAGCGTGCAACGACTGGAGGACCAGCTCCATACCCGGCTGTTCCTGCGCACTACGCGTTCCACGCAACTGACGCGCGAAGGCGAGGTGTTCTTCGAGAACTGCCATCAGGGCGTGGAGCGCATCGTCGAGGCGATGAACGATATGCGCGAACTGCGCGAGGGTCCGCCCTCGGGCCTGTTGCGCATCAGCGCCACGGTCGGCTTCGGCCGCAAGGTGGTGGCGCCGTTGCTCGCCGAGTTCCGCAGCAAATATCCGGATATCGCGATCGACCTCCTGCTCGACGACCGGCATACCGACTTCGCCGCCGACCGTATCGACGTGGCGTTCCGCAACGGCCGCATCGAAGACTCGAGCATCATCGCGCGCCAGATCATTCCGATGCAGATGGCCCTGTGCGCCTCGGCGAAGTACGTCGCCGAGCACGGCCTGCCTGAGACGATCGACGACCTGAGCGATCACAACTGCATCAATTTCCGCTTTGCCAACGGACGCATTTTCGAGTGGGAGTTCAAGGTCTCCGGCGAAGCGCGCAAGTTCCAGCCGCGCGGCACGCTCACATTCAACGACGCGGACCTCGTGCTACAGGCGGTGCTCGACGGCCATGGCATGGCGCAGATGGCTGGCTACCAGATCTGCGATCACCTCACCACGGGCGCGCTCGTCATCGCGCTGGCCCGCCACGCGCCCGACGATCGCGGCCACTATATCTGCTACCTGAGCCGGCAGCATCTGCCCACGCGTATCCGCGTGTTTATCGACTTCGTCACCGATCGCATCCGCTCGCTGAATCTCGCCTGCCTCAGCGATTACGATCCGCTCTACCCGCCTACCTGGAGAAAGATTTGAGTCTCGCCGCATGGCTGTGCGCACTTGGCGCCATCGTCCTCTGGGCCGCGTTCGCCTCGATGGTCGGACAGGCACGCGAGGTACCACCGTGGCTGCTCACCGGCATCTCGCTGTGCATCGGCAGCCTGGTCTCGCTGCCGCGCGTGCGCGCGTGGCGCGTACCCGTGCGCACGTGGGCATTCGGTGCCGGGTGCCTGTTCGTCTATCACGTGTGCCTGATCGGCGCGTTCCGGCTGGCACCGGTGGCCGAGGCCAACCTGATCAACTACCTGTGGCCGTTGCTGATGGTGATGCTGTCTGGTGTGATCGCGCAACGCTCGTCTCGCTCCGCGGCTTCCGCGCCGCCACGCCTGCGCGCGTGGCTCGGCTGCGGCATCGCGTTCGGCGGTTGCGCGCTCGCACTCCAGCCCTCGGCGGTCAGTGCCGATTTCACGCTGACGCAGTTCGCTGGCTACGCCGCCGCGGCCATCGCCGCACTCACGTGGGCCATCTATTCTCTCGGTTCGCGGTGGCTGCCGCCCTATTCGTCGTGGGCGGTCGGTGGCTTCTGCCTGGGCGCGGGCCTGCTGGCGCTCGCGGGGCACTTCGTATTCGAGCCACGGTATGTGCCAACCGCCGCGAACTGGGTCGCCATGGCCGCGATCGGCCTTGGCCCGCTCGGTTATGCATTCGTGTTGTGGGACCGCGCGATGCGCGCCGGCGATGCGGCCAAGATCGGTACGGTGGCCTATGCCACCCCGGTACTGTCGATGATTGGCCTCGCGCTGACCCTGCACGATGCACACACCAACTGGCCGCTGATCTTCACGGCCAGCGCGCTGATCGTGCTGGGCGTGCTGGTCGGCACGCTCGAGCCGCGCCGTCGCGAACAGGCCTCCTGATACCGCTTCAACCGGCCTCGGCGAGCGGCGCCGGTCGTGCAACCTTCTGCGTGACCTTCTCCGTGACCTTCTGCGTCACCTTCTGCGTAACATAAGCACGTGTGACTTCGGGCAGCCGATAGCGCACCGATTCATCCTCGATCTGCGTCGCCGCCAGCAGCGATTTCGCCACCAGGCTGTCGATCGCATCCACCGCCTCCGCGCGCTCGCTGTCCGCGTCGCACACGGCGTCGAGCGCGGCCTCGAGTGCAAAGGCATCGCCGAACACCGCCAGACGCGTGAACACCTTGCGCTCGAAGTCGGAGAGCAGGTCATGACTCCAGTCGAGCAGGGCCCCCAGGGTCTGATGGCGCAGCGGCGCCGTGCGGCGTCCCTGCCATTGCAGCAGAAAGCGCGTGTCGAGCAATGCCACCGTGCCATCGATGCCGAAGGCGCCCACACGACCGGCCGCCAGCTCGATCGCGAGCGGTACGCCATCGAGCCGCCGGCAAATCTCGGCGACCTGCCTCGCATCGCTGTCCGTCAGCGCGATCGGATGACCATGCGCCTCGGCACGTTCGAGAAACAACTGCACCGCCGGATAGGACTGTGCCTGCGCCGCGGTGCACGTTGCATCGGGTGGGGGACTCGCCAGCGGCGGCAGGCGATAGACGTGCTCGCCTTCGGCGCGCAGCGCCTCGCGGCTGGTGGCCAGCACGTGCACATTGGCCGACCGCGCGACGAGCTGCTCGGCGAACAATGCCACTGTCGACAACACATGTTCGCAGTTGTCGAGCACGAGCAACAGCGGTGCATCAGGCAGTGCGTCGGCAAACGATTGCAATGCGACGCGCAATGCGTCGCCATCCGACTGCAGCCCGAGGTCGATGAAGTAGGTCGCCGCACCGCACCCCGAGTCAACGCCATGGGCGATGGCCACCGCGACCGTGGTCTTGCCGATACCGCCGGGGCCCACAATCGACATGAACCGGTGCACCGGCAGCACGGCTGCGATGTGACGCACCGCCTCGTCGCGGCCCACCATGCGTGCGAGCGGCGCCGGCATCGGCTGGCCCGACACTGCGAGTGCGGCAGGCCTGCCATTGTGCGCATGCGCGGCCGAGCGAGACTCGCCCTGCGCGTCATGGGCATGAAAAACTTCTGGATGAAGCGGACGCTCGCGCGTGATCTGTCCCACGAAGCAGTAGCCGCGCCCCGGCACATTGGTCACGTAGCGCGCGCCACCATCGCCGTCGTCGAGCATGCGACGCAGCCCGGCGATATGCACGCGCAGGTTGCTGTCATCGACGACCATATTGCGCCACGCGCGTGCAATCAGCTCGCGCTTGTCGATGACATCGCCGGCCCGCTCGAGCAGCGCGATGAGGATGTCCATCGCGCGGCTGCTCAATGGCACGCACAGGCCCTCGCGCTCGAGCCGTCGCTGCGCGGGAAACAATCGGAACGGCCCGAAGGCAATGATCTCGTCCCCCGCGACGGCCGTCTGCGGGCGCTGGACGTCCAAGCCCCCCTCGATCCGTTGCACGGACGCGGTCATCGGAACACCCCCTTTTTTCGCCACCTTGTCGGGTTGCCCCGGCTGGCGGATATCTGTCTTGCACTACATGCGAATCATTCTGCTAATGCATTCGCACAAAGGCAATGTCGCGCACGCAGGTTGGCAGAAATTCAGGGGTATCGGTCAGCGTTGCGCTGTGATCGACACCGAAGGGGCAACGACACCGTCTTGGCGGTACTCAGACGGCGACAATCCCATATGCCGGCGAAATGTCACCCTCATGCGCTCCTCGTCGCCGAAGCCGCACGCATGGGCGATCTGGTCGATCGAGCGGCCCGATCCGCGCAGCAGCCGGCACGCGGCTTCCAATCGAAAATGCTCGACGGCCTTGGCCGGGGTACGGCCGATCTTCTCCTTGTAGGCGCGCGCAAAGTTGCGCGGACTCATGTTGACGCGGGCCGCCATCCGATCGACTGTCAACGCTTCGTCACCAAGGTTATCCAGAATCCAGAGGTGCAGCGCATCGAACGCGGGGGTATCGCGCGACTGGGCCTTGAGCATCTCACTGAACTGAGGCTGCTCGGCGGGCCGCTTGAGGTAGACCACCAGTTGCCGGGCCACGCCCAGCGCAATGTCGTAACCCAGATCGGCTTCGACCAGCGCCAGCGCCAGATCGATGCCGGCCGTCACGCCCGCGGAGGTCCAGACGGGGTCCTGCTGCACGAAGATCGCGTTCCGATCCACCGTGAGCGTCGGGAAACGTGCCGCCAGATCGTCGATATTGATCCAGTGCGTGGTGGCACGGCGTCCGTGCAGCAACCCCGCTTCGGCGAGAAAGAACGCGCCGGTACATACCGAAGCGGTGCGGCGCACGTTGGCGGCGCTCTGCCGCAGCCAGTGCACGAGCGCGCCGGAGGCATCGACCACGTCGAGAATATCGGGCGTGCCGGGCACGATGATGGTGTCCACATCGCGCGCGGGAAACGTCTCGGCGTCGTCGGTCTGCACCACGACGCCCTCGACGGACCGCACGGCACCACCGCCGATGCTGACCGTATGACAGTCATAGCCAGGCAGCCCACGCTCCTGGGCGAAAAGATTGGCGCACCAGAACACGGTCTGCGGCCCGCTCAGGTCGAGCAGGCCGAACCGCTGGAACGCGACAAACAGGATTCTGCGCGGCAGAACAGGTGCCGACGGAGGAAGGATGGACATGGCGGGACGGGCAGGGTTGTCTGGATCGTAGGCCAACGAAGGAAGATTCTGCAAGTTCGAGAGCATCTTGCCGCACGCGGCGCGTCTGAGCGAGTCAACCATAGGTGTGATAGCAACCGCGCGCCGCGACTCCCACAATGGATCGCATCGTGTCGGTGTGCGCCACCACGGAAGGTGAGGCGTTGCCCGCGATAGTTGCATCACCTAAGTGACTCCACCCTGAGGACCGTTACCCATGGAAATCAAGACGATCCGCGAACGCGCGTTTGCCGCGCCGTTCTGCAGCCCTGCCTACCCGATGGGCCCGTATCGCTTTATCAATCGCGAGTTCTTCGTCATCACCTACCGCACCGATCCCGCCCTGTTGCGCGCGGCGGTACCGGAACCGCTCGAGATTACCGATCCGGTCGTGCACTATGAGTTCATCCGCATGCCGGACTCCACCGGCTTCGGTGACTACACCGAGTCTGGCCAGGTGATTCCGGTGAGCTATCAGGGCCGCGCCGGCACCTATACGCATGCCATGTTCCTCGACGACCATCCGCCGCTCGCGGGCGGCCGCGAGTTGTGGGGCTTTCCCAAGAAGCTGGCCAGCCCGAAGCTTGCCGTGCATACCGACACGCTGGTCGGCACGCTCGACTACGGCCCCGTGCGCGTGGCCACCGGCACCATGGGTTACAAACACCGTGAAATCGACAAGGAAGCCCTGGGCCGGACGCTCTCCGAGACCCCGAACTACCTGCTCAAGATCATGCCGCATGTCGATGGCAGCCCCCGTATTCTCGAACTCGTCTGTTACTTCCTCAAGGACGTCCAGATGAAAGGCGCATGGACCGGCCCCGCGGCACTGTCGCTGGCCCCGCATGCGCTCGCCCCGGTGGCGTCGCTGCCGGTGCTCGAAGTCATCGGCGCGAAACATTACGTCGCCGACCTCACGCTCGGCCTCGGCGAAGTCGCGTTCGACTACCTGGCGTGACTGCCTGCATGACCCGTTCGCTTCACCCTCTCCTTCCGAAGGTAAAAACATCATGAAACTCCAGAACAAGTCCGCCATCGTGACCGGCGCCGCCAGCGGCATCGGCAAGGCCATCGCCGAACTGCTCGCCCGCGAGGGCGCGGCCGTTGCCATCGCCGACCTCAACCTCGACGCCGCGCGTGCCACTGCCGAGGAGATCGAACGCGCGGGCGGCCGCGCGTTGCCGATCGCCATGGACGTGACCAACGAACAGGCCGTGGACGAAGCCACCGACAAGGTGGCCGAAGCGTTCGGCGGCATCGATATCCTGATCTCCAACGCCGGCATCCAGATCGTCAATCCGATCGAGAAGTACAGCTTCGCGGACTGGAAGAAGATGCAGGCGATCCACGTCGATGGCGCCTTCCTGACCACGCGCGCCGCGCTGCGCCATATGTATAAGGACACGAAGCGCGGCGGTACCGTGATCTATATGGGATCGGTCCACTCGCACGAAGCCTCGCCGCTCAAGAGCGCCTACGTCACGGCCAAGCACGGCCTGCTCGGCCTGGCACGCGTGCTGGCCAAGGAAGGCGGCGAGCGCAACGTGCGTTCGCACGTGATCTGTCCCGGCTTCGTGCGCACGCCGCTGGTGGACAAGCAGATTCCCGAGCAAGCCAAGGAACTCGGTATCAGCGAAGAGGAAGTCATCCGTCGCGTGATGCTGGGCGGCACCGTCGATGGCGTGTTCACGACCGTCGACGACGTCGCGCAGACCGCGCTGTTCCTGTGCGCCTATCCGTCCAACGCGCTGACCGGTCAGTCATTCGTGGTGAGCCACGGCTGGTTCATGCAGTAACTCGCCCCATATCAGGCATCCGGGGCCGCACGCCTGCCATCTCGCGCCGCGCGGCGGCCCCCCACGTCCCAGGAGCATCCATGTCAATGGTCCAACCACGACCGCCACGCGCGGCCGCGGCTGCCGCCGCATTGTCCAAATCGCCTGAAGCAGCCGTCGCGCACGACAACTACCCCGTCCGCGCGCTCGTTCTGCAAGGCGGCGGCGCACTCGGTTCCTATCAGGCTGGCGTCTACGAAGGCCTTGCCGCCGGCGGCATCGAACCCAACTGGGTGGCCGGCATTTCGATCGGCGCGCTCAATGCGGCCGTCATCGCGGGCAATGCGCCCGAAGACCGCGTTAGCAAGCTGCGCGACTTCTGGACGCACATCTGCCGGCAACCCTGGCTGCCGAGCCTGTTCCCCTACGACCTGATCGCCGATGGCGCGGCGCACTGGCCCGATCCGCTACGCGTATGGTTCGACGGGCTCGAAGCGAGCCGCGCGCTGCTCGAGGGCCAGCGCGGCTTTTTCCATCCGCGTGCCTGGCCGTTGCCATTCGCATCCGGGCATGGCGCCAATGGCGCGAGCTACTACGACACCGCGCCGCTCAAGGCGACGCTCGAGCGCTTTGTCGACTTCGACCGCATCAATCGCCATCACGAAATGCGCGTCTCGGTGGGCGCGGTCAACGTGCGCACCGGCAACCTGACCTACTTCGACAACACCGAGATCCGTCTGCGCGCCGAGCATTTCATGGCGTCAGGCGCGTTACCTCCGGGATTCCCCGCCGTGGAAATCGACGGTGAGCACTACTGGGACGGCGGCCTCGTCTCCAACACGCCGCTGTCCGAGGTGTTGAGCGCCAAGCCGCGCCGCGATGCGCTGATCTTCCAAGTGGATCTGTGGAGCGCGCGCGGCCCGCTGCCCGACAACCTGATGGACGTGGCGACACGCCAGAAGGACGTGCAGTATTCGAGCCGCACGCGCGCCATCACCGACTACATGGCCGAACACCAGCGCTTCCGCCAGATGCTCAGCGACGTGATGGCGCTGGTGCCGCCGGCCAAACGCGACAGTCAGGGCTATCGCGATGCGGCGGACTACGCGTGCACCGCGCGGCGCAACGTGATCCAGATGATCTATCGCGACAAGCCGTTCGAGGGCAACGCCAAGGACTTCCAGTTCGGTCCGCTGACGATGCGCGAGCACTGGCAGAGCGGGCTCGAGGATATCCGCGAGACGCTACTGCATCCGGAGTGGCTGGCCATGCCGACGCACGAGCAACCGTTCGTCACACACGACGTCCATCGCGCGCGTCATCGCTAGACGCCGTTCAGCCTGCCATGCGCGCCGCCGGCATTGCCGCGGCGCGCGGCACGGAGAATGCAAGCTCGCTGCGGACCACCGCGTTATCGAGCTCGTGCGCCATCTTGACCAGATCCGCGAACGTACGCGCGGCCATCTTGCGCATGGCCTTGCTGCGATGGATCTTGATCGTGACCTCGCTGATGCCGATACGGCCGGCAATCTGCTTGTTCATCAGCCCTGACGCCGCCAGCAGCATCACCTCGCGCTCGCGCTCGCTCAACGTCGCGAAGCGTGTACGCAGGTCCATGCCGCAGCGTACCGTGGCGCGCTGGCAGCGATCGACCTCGAGCGCGCCGGAGATCGCGTCGAGAAACACCTGATCGCGGAACGGCTTGGTCAGGAAGTCGTGCGCACCGGCCTTCATTGCGCGCACGGACATCTCGATGTCGCCATGCGCGGTAATGAAGATGATCGGCAGCTCGACGCCATGCTGCTTCAGATGCTCCTGCAGATCGAGGCCATTGGCGCCGCGTAGCCTGACATCCAGCACGAGGCAGGCCGGCACGTCGTCGAGTTCGTATTGCAGAAAGTCCTGGGCCGAGAGAAAGCTGCGCGAGGCAATGCCCACGGACCTGAGCAGGTCCGCCAGCGCGCCATTCATATGGGGATCGTCATCGACGATATAGACAAGCGAGACGCGCGCATCGGGCAGCGCGCGTTCGCGAGGCGGAAGGAGAAACGAGGGATTCACGGCGAGACTCCGGACGGTCGCACGACTTGCGGTGCGATGGATTAGTCGATGGGAGTCTATGTAGCGTGAAAAAACGCGTCAAGACGGAAACCGGGACGTCCGAGTTTCCGTCCGCGCAACAATGGGGTTGCCCTCACCCCAACCCCTCTCCCCGAGGGAGAGGGGCGCCAATCGCTTAACCGTACACGATCATCGGATTGCCGGCGGCGAGTGCCTCGGCCTTGACCGGTGCCGGCGGGTAGATCCACTGCGTGTTGATCTCGATCTTGCGCTGCTTGCCTTCGCCGTGCGTGAGCTTGACCTTGCGATCCCAGCCTTCGGTGTACACCGCGCCCCATTCGCCGAGGTCCAGGCAGGTCGCATAGAACTCCTGACGGTACGCGAGGGTGTCCTGGCCCAGCAGGTCCGCCGCCACGTTGTGGCCCGCAAAGCGGCCCATGAACAGCGCATGCTGGCACGACATCAGCGCGTAGTGGCCTTCATCGTCGGTCAACACGCGCACCACGTCGCCAGCGCCGAACACGTGATCGGTGCCCACCACGCGCAGGTCCTCGGTGACTTCCATGCGACCCTGGCGATCGAGGTCCGACGACACCTGCGCCGTCAGCGAACTGGCGACCATGCCGCCGGTCCAGATCACCGTGCTGGTGTCGATACGCTCGCCGGAAGCCATCACCGCACCCTTGGCATCCACCGACACCACGCCGGAACCCACACGGGTCTCGATGCCAATCTGCGCGAGCGCCTGCTCGATCTGCGGACGCGGGCCCGGGCCGAGGTCCGGGCCGATCACGTCGTTGCGCTCGATCAACACGATGCGCGGCTTGACGGTGTCGCCAAGGATTGCGCGCAGGCGAATCGGCAGCTCCGTGGCCACTTCAAGGCCCGTGAAGCCGCCGCCAACCACCACGAACGTGTTGCGCGCCGCGCTCTCCGGCTGCTGCGCCAGCGACTCCAGATGGCGCTTGAGCTTGACCGCGTCCTCGAGCTGGTCCACCGCGAATGCGTGCTCGACCAGACCCGGCAGCGGCGGGCGATGCAGCTTGCTGCCGCTGGTCAACACCAGACGGTCGTAGGGCAGCGTCACGGTGTGACCCTGCGCGGTGAAGACTTCGACGCAGCGATCGCCGGTATGAATGCGCTCGACGGCGCCTTCGATGAAGTTCACGTTGACGGCCTTGAGCAGCGGCAGCAGCGGCGCCGCCATTTGCTCGGGATTCGCTTCGTGCAGACGCGGTCGCACGTGCAGCGACGGACGCGGGGAGATCAGCGTGACTTCCACGTCGGCGGCGGCTTCGCCGGCGGCATCGAGGACGCGCGCGGCGCCCAGCGCCGTCCACACGCCCGCAAAACCACCACCGACAATCAGGATTTTCCGTGCCATGACATTTGCCTTTCAAGAGGAGATCGGAACTCGCCGGCCATGCGGCGAAACGTCAGCCAAATCTAGCAGCGCGACGCGCGCGTGACTGCCGTGCGATAGGCGGAGGGCATAAGACCTGTGGATAGTGGTGACTCCGCGCGTATCTTGGCTACACTGCAACTCGCGCGACGGCAGAAATTCAGGGATAACTGTCATTTACCGGCCGTCTTGCGCGCTCTTACCATCGGCCGCACTACAACTTCCCCCAGTGGACTGGAGGCCGGCATGCCCACCACGACTCGATCGATGCTTGCACCCGAGGAACGCGAGCGCCTGCGCGGCGCGCGGGTAGCGCTGTTGGGCGAGCTCTGCGCGACCGTGGTCCATGATGTGCTGCAGCCGATTTCGGCCAGCATGATGCGCGGCCATGCGGCGCTGCGCTGGCTGCGCGGCGATCGGCCCAACGTGCCGGAGGCAATTGCGGCGATCGAGCGAATGATGGTCGATGCCGATCGCGCCATCGAAGTGGTGACGCGTTTCCGCGCGCTGGCGAGCGATGCGCCGGCCGCGCCGGAGATGCTGGTACTGAATACACTCGTGCGCGATTGCCTGACGTGGCTCGATCACGAACTCGACCGGCACTACATCGCGCTGGAGCTCGACGTGCCGGCTACGGACATGCGCCTGCTCGGCGAACGCGTGCCGCTGCAACAGGTGATGGTCAACGTGCTGATGAATGCGATTCAGGCGATGAGCCCGGCCTCGATGGGTAACGCCGCGGGCGGGGCCTGCAACGATGACGCGCGCCTGCTGCGCGTGACGCTCGCCCGCATCGGCCGCGAAGCCGAGATCACCGTGCAGGACACCGGCCCCGGCCTCAGCGATGCCGTCATGGCACGCATGTTCGACGCGTTCTACACCACGCGGCCCGACGGCATGGGCATGGGCCTGGCGATCTGCCAGACCATTCTCCATGCTCACGGTGGCCAGATCCACGCGGAGCGCCCAAGCGAAGGCGGCGCGCGCATCGTGATGCGCCTGCCGCTGCTTGCCATGTCCTGAACGCGGTCAGCGCTCAAACCGTGGCATGCGCCGCGAGGTAAGTGTGGATCTGCGAGACCACGGCCGCGCCCTCGCCTACCGCGGTGGCCACGCGCTTGGTCGAGCCCGAGCGGACGTCGCCCACCGCAAAGATGCCCGGCACGCTGGTCTGTAGCGAGCCGTTGCTCCCCTGCGCCTGATCGAGATCGAGCCCCGTCAGTACGAAGCCCTTCGCATCGAGGCCGATATCGCATTCGCGCAGCCAGCCGGTGTTCGGCTCGGCACCCGTGAACAGAAACACGTGATGCACAGCCAGATGCGTGCGCACGTCGGTGTCGCGGTGACGCAGGGTCACGTCGTCGAGCACGCGCGCGCCACCCAAAGCCTCAACCTCGGTATGGCAATGCACGGTGATGTTAGGCTGCGAGGCGATACGATCGATCAGATAACGCGACATGCTCTGCTCGAGCCCAGGCCCGCGAATCACCACATGCACATGCGCCGCGTGGGTAGCCAGGTACACCGCCGCCTGTCCCGCCGAGTTGCCGCCACCGACCAGCACGACCTCCTGCTTCGCGCACAGGCGTGCCTCCACCGGCGAGGCCCAGTAGTAGACCCCGCGCCCTTCGAATTCAGCGAGTCGCGGCAGGGGCGGCCGGCGATAGGCCGCACCGCACGCGATGACCACCGCACGCGTGCGAATGCTGCGTCCGTCCTTGAGCATCACCTGATGCGTGTCGTCGTTTCTGCCACTGCATTGCAGGCGCTCCACTTCGAGCGGAATCGCGATATGCGCGCCGAATTTCTGGGCCTGTGCGAACGCGCGACTCGCCAGCGTCTGTCCGGAGATGCCGGTCGGAAAGCCCAGGTAGTTCTCGATGCGGGCGCTGGCGCCCGCCTGTCCGCCTGGCGACAGCGAATCGAGCACCGTCACGCACAGACCTTCCGAAGCCGCATAAACGGCCGACGCCAGACCCGCCGGGCCCGCGCCCACGATCACCACGTCATAGACCTGCTCGGGCTGGAATTCTGGCAACAGGCCAAGGCATGACGCCAGTTGGCCCGTATCGGGACGACGCAGCAGGTTGCCGCCCGGACACACGACCAGCGGCAGGTCACGCGGTGCGCATGTATCGGCCGCGAACATGCGCGCCGCTTCGGCATCCACGTCGATATCGAGGACCGTGTGCGGATGATTGTTTCTGCGCAGGAACGACTGCAGCAGCGACATGCGCGAATCGTCGCTGCGGCCCACGAGGATCGGGCCGCGTCCGCGCTCGATCAACGCCGCCCGGCGCAGGATCAGCGCGCGCATGATGCGCTCGCCAAGTTCGGCTTCGGCCACCAGCAGCGCCCGCAGGCGTTCTGGTGGGATCACCACGGCATCCACTTCGTCGAGGGCCAGACCATCGACCAGTTCGGGACTCCCCGAGAGCTGGCCAATCTCGGCCAGGAAGTTGCCGGGTCCGTGTTCGGTAACTAATGAGGAGCGCTCGAGCCCATCACGCTGCAGCACGCGCACATGCCCGGCCAGCACGAGGATCATGCCCATGCCAGGGCCGCCGGTGCGCACGACATAGTCGTCCGCGTGCCATTGGCGCCGCGTGCCAAACGTGCTCACGCGTTCGATCTCCGCCTGCGTCAGGCACGGGTACATCTGATGACGCCGCAACATCAGCGGCGAATAGACCGCGCCCTCTTCCGTGGCGATGACTCCATCGGCCGCATCGGTAGATCTATCCGCGGCTCGTATGGCATCGGGCACGTGGCTAAGGTTTTGACTCATGACGGTTCTCCGGTTTCTTGATGCGCACAAGAGGCACAAACCGGAGATCGGGTGCTACTGCCTTTGGAGGCCAGTGCCGGCTGTGTCGTAACGCTTGATGTCATATTGCGTCATGGCAGCCGACATGAATGGTGTTTTCGCGGAAACACCATTGCTCAACGAAGGCAAAAAAAAAAACCGCAACACCAAACGCGCTTGTTACTTACATGGCGCGCGTGTTGCGGTATCGCGGCATGTTTCGCCGCGCATCAAGGATACGACCAGATTAGCGTGCCGACACCTTGAGCGAGTCCTTCACCGAGGTCACGCCCTCCACCGAACGTACCGTGTCGAGGGCCAGCTCATGCTGTTCCTTGGACGGTACCGTACCGGTCAGATTCACCACGCGATCCTTGGTCTTCACGTGGATGCCCGTGGACTTGAGATCCTTGGTGGCGAGCAGCTTGGTCTTGACCTTCGTCGTCAGCGCACCGTCGGTGACGCCCTGCTTGGCGTTGTCGGCCGTGTTGTCGACCTTGTTACCGAGCTGCGCATCGGTGGTAGCGGCAGGACGCTTTTCCTTGTCGCCCTCGGTATGGCCCGGCATGCCCGGCGCGCTATTGGCCGGCGGCGCATTGGTGTTGTCGGAGGTCGTAGCGACCTTGATCAGGCGACCGCCGCTCATGTCGAGCGCGTGGGCACCGCCAGCGAAGGCGAGTGCGGCGGCAACGGCGGCAATACGTGCAATACGTGAAATACGAAGGGTCTGTGCAGTCTTCATGGCTCTCTCCTGAGTGCTGATTGGCGTTTGTTCGTAACGACGGTGCGAGACCGTTACAGCCAATACTGCAAATCCCGGGCCACCCCATGCGACATGGCTTGCTATCAGGCCCAGACACGTTGTTCGCATGTGCCGGCAAGGCAGCGCCGCGCCATCCATGTAAAAACACCGCACCGGTTGTAAAACGCGCCGCGCACCATGCCGCGCATGCGTAACCCCGGCACTACCTATGGTGCTGTCAGATGGAAGAGGACACACATCTTCCGCATGGCACGACGCTTGCGACAACTGGGGAGCGGCATGCTCGCCGCGTCAGTCATGGAGACAGCTATGGGACAGCAGCAACCCGGAAACAATCAATCCCAGTCGGGCCAGAAGCAGCAGGAGCAATCGCAGCAGCCCGGTGAACGCAATCAGCAAGGCGGGATGCCGGACCAGCAGCGCCAGGGCGGCGGCCAGATGGGCAATCAGGACAAGCGCTCGGATCAGTCGCAGCAGCAAGGCGACAAGCAAGGTCAGCAAGGCCAGAAGGATCAACGCGACCAACAGCAAGGCGGCAAGCAGCAGTAAGCCCGATAGCTCCCCGGGCCTCGTGGCGGCATTCTCCACGGTTGTCGCCTCAGTTGTCGCATCACGCCAGTCAGTCATGGCGTGATCATTGAAGCGGGGCCCACGGCCGGGACATCCTCAGCGGATGTCCCGGCTTCTTTTTGTGGGCTAGGTTCAGGTGGGCTGCGTGGTCTGTGGAGTTTGTGACGTGTGATCGTTGGCCGTGCGCTCCGCCCGCGAGCGCGCGAGCATCAGCGCGGCAATCACACCCGCCACGCAGCAGATCGCCGGCAGCAGGAAAGCGCGACCGCCGATGCTCGCAAACAGAAAGCTGCCGAGGTACACGCAGCCCGCGGTCAGTAAGCCTGTAAAGGCCGCATAGACCCCGGTGCTGCTCGACAGCACGTTGGCCGGCATGCGCGTGCGCATGTACTCCGCGGCGCCCAGCTGCGTAAAGCCGAGCGTGGCACCCTGCAACAGCTGCGCGAAGATGGCCACGTCCATACGCGGCGCCATGCCGATAAGCGTCCAGCGTAACGCGCTGGCGGCGCATGCGATGGCGATCAGCCGCGGCGCGCTCGCGCGCGCGACAATGCGCGCGCCCACCGAGAACACCACGATCTCCGCCACCACACCGAGTGCCCACAGGTAGCCGATGGTCGCGCCCGAGAAGCCTTCGCGCTTCCAGAACAACACGCCGTAGCTGTAGAAGAAACCGTGGCAGGCCTGCGATACCGCCGCGCTGCACAGGAAGAGCATAAAGCCCGGGCGCCGCAACACCTGCATGATCGGCCCCTTCACGCGCTGCCCCACGCGTACCGCATCGCCGGGCAGGGCGAGGCCAACCACGCCTTGCGCCACGTATGCCGCGAGGAACACGATCGCGATGATGTCTGTGCCGGCGCGATCGACCAGCCAGCCGAGCACGATCGACATCGCCACCACGGCCATCGACCCCGCGCTGCGCAGCCTGCCGAAATTCAGGCCGTGGCGGGCCACGCCGGCAATCGCGATCGACTCGCTCAGCGGTAACAGACTTGCCGAACACGCGCGCGTGGCCAGGAACACCAGCAGCACGCCAACGAAGCCATCGGCCAGCATCAGCATGGCCGCGCTCATCGCCGACGCGGCCACCATCGCGAGCAGGATGCGCTTGCGGCTGCTGGCCTGATCGGCCATAGCGCCGATCATCGGATTGACCAGCACCGCGAGTCCCGCGCCGAGCGCGAGGACCAGTCCGGTCTCCTGCTCGCTCAGCCCCTGCGCGCGAATCCAGAGCGGAAAGAAGCTGATGGTGATGGCCACGGGCGCGTATAGCGCGACGTAATACAGATAGAAGGCCGCACTAGTGCGGCGGGAAAGCATGGGCAGGGACACGTCAGGCAGGACGGGGGTTGGTCACGGGAATTTCGCGCGGCACGAGTTCACGCACGCAGGCATCGCGCGCCTGGCCGCCGGCAGCCACGATGTACGGCGTAATCGAACGCATCAGCCGCGCAAAGCCGTTGTCGCGCAGAAACGCCGCGATTTCGGGCGATTGCGCAAAGCGGTTCATCTCCTCGACCTCATCGGCGGTAAAGCTGCTGCGATCGACGGTCTTGTTCTGGATGACCATGTCGATGAGCTTGGTGCCGAAGCGCGATTCGAATACCACCGAGAGCTCGATCGGCAAGGTCGGCTCGCTGAACGTCAGTGCAAACGCGGGCCGCACTACTTGCTCCAGCATCTCGGGCGTGAGCTTGGAATGGGCACAGGCGGCCAGCTTGTCTTTCGGAATCGGGCCCACCTTCTCGGGCATGCGCGCGAACGCGCGGTCCATGCCGACGATCATCAGCCGGCTGACGTTCATCGCGCGAATCAGACGCGTAAGCGCGGCGTTCATGTCGATCACGGTCACGCCGTCCGCGGACGATGGCGGCTGTGGTGAAGGGGCTGGTACGAGGGGGATCGACGGCTCGGCAGCCTGATCGGTCGGCTCCCCGGTCTGCGCATGCGCGGACATCTGGAGCGACAGGCAGGCGCAGGCAAACACCAGGCTTGCCAGCCCGGAAACCGCACGGCGAACGATGCCCCACATGATTGACCCCGTCTTGCGTGACCGCGGCACGCGCCGCGGCATCACAATGGCGATTGTAGAGAGGATTCGGCCAGTTGTGCGCGAGCGAACCCGGGCGGGCCGGCTCAGGCGATCCGGTGGGACACCAGCGCCACGGCCTGGCGCCAGACCTCGCGCTGCCGGTCGAGGTATTCGACAGCCCGCGCGCCGGTCAGCCCCAGCGGCTCCGCGCCGTCCTGGCCCAGACGACGCTGCAGCGCAACATCGTGCAGCAACCGTTGAAAGCGGCGCGACAGCGCCGTGCACTGAGCGCCCGTCACACTCGGCGCCGCCAGTACGCCATACCACGCGGCCTGCGACATGCCGCCGATGCCAGCCTCGGCAAAGGTCGGGGTGGCTGGCGCCAGTGGACTACGCGCGCGGCCGGTGACGGCGAGCGCGCGCACCCGACCCTGACGCATCAGTGGCAATGACGCCTGTAGCGTGCTGACCAGCATCGCCACATGTCCGCCCTGCAGGTCGATCAGCGCCCGCGCGCTGCCCGGATAAGGAATATGGGTCATCGTCACGCCGGCCTCGTGACACATCAGTTCGCCCACCAGATGGGCGCTCGAATGGATGCCGAGCGAAGCGTAGGCCAGCTCGCCAGGCCGCTGCCGGGCCTGCTCGAGGCGCGCGCGCAACGCGGCGCGGGCTTCCGTATCGCCGATGCGCGTGCCGTCGCCGCCTATCAGCAACACATGAGGGGTGCTCGCCACCACGGCAATCGGTTGCAGCCCCGCCTGGCCGCGCTCGCCTTCGCCGCTCTCCGCATTGATCGCATTCACTGCGTTCACCGCTGGCAGCAACGGGCTGATGCTGACCGACCCGACGGTGCCGAGCAGCAGCGTCTGCCGCTGCGGGCCCGCGCGTACCGCCTCGTTCAGCGCGATCTGCCCGGCGGCGCCGGGCCGGTTCTCCACCAGCGTCAACGCGCCATCGCCCGTCAGGCTGTCCGCGAGCAGCCGCGCGATATGGTCGGCTCCGCCGCCCGCACCATAGCCCACCAGCATGTGGATGGCCGCCTCCGCCGCGCGCGCCTCCGACCAGCCACGCGCGAGCGGCAGGCAGGCGAGCGCGGCCAGCAGCCGGCGGCGCACGACCTGATGGGTGTCAGGCGACGGGCTCACGGCGGAAGGGCTCTCGGTGGAGCGGAGATATGGCGGGGCGGGATACGTCTTGGTGCGACGGTCGGGGCCGGGCCACCCGGGAAAAGACATGAGGCTGGACCAAGGGCTGATGCTCGCCGCATGGTAGCACCGCCCTTTTGCCCCCGCCTCCGGGCAAACCCGTCTGGCGCGTTCAGGGTTGCGGCGGCCCCACAGGACGACATGCCGCGCCGTGCGGGTTGGCCGCTGGATCCGTGCCAAACACTGCCTGCGCGCCGCACTGCGAGCCGAACATGCGCGACTGGTTATGGCCGACGCCGATCACCTCGAACGCGCTGTGATCAATGACCTGACCCGGCGCGGCCAGAAAGCGCTCGTAGCGCAGGTAGGCGCGCGCGCGTTGCAGGCGCGTCGGGCCCTCGGCTTCCGCGCCGCACGATTTATCCAGCACGCGGTGGTTCGGATCGTTGTCGTCGGCACCGACCAGATAGGTCACCTGCCGGCCGATATAGCGCGTGTACAGCGCCTTGCCATCCGCGCCCCGGGCGTACGGCACCATGTTTTGCATGCCATATCGATACCTGTCGTAGTGCGCGCAGACCGCGGTGTTGTACGGCGCAAAGCGCTCGAACTCGGGCGCGACCGGCCGCTCCGGCGTGAAGTACAGGTACGAAGATGGATTGGCGACCACGTAGCGCAGGTTCACGCCGCTTGCGCGGATGCGCTCGTCCACGTTGTTGAGCACCGCGTAGCGGTGCACCAGTTGCGCCCCGGCCGAATGCCCGGCCACCACGACTTCGCGTACGGCAGGCAGGCGCGCGCGGTCGGTGGCGAACGCGACCAGATCGTCGAGCACCTGCAGCGAACTCAGGGGCGCGGCCACGCCCGCCACGGCATCGCCGCCACTCATCCAGCCGCCCGTGGTCCACTGCGGCACATCGACGAAGCCCTTGACGCCGTCAGATATGGCCGAGAAGTGGGGAGCCACCAGCAGCACCTCATCGGGATTGCGGCCACTCGCCTTCAGCAGCGCGGCGCCCGCCGCAAAGTAGCGCTCGGCGTCGCGTTGCAGGCCATGCTGGATAAATACGACGTCCCGAATGCTATGGAGATCTCCGTCGAGCGCATGGGTGGCGTAGACGGGAAAGTCATAACCAGCGCCCGCACCCAGATGCAATCGCTGCCATTGAGGCGTGTCCGCCGCGAAGGCAGGGGCGCCAAGCACGGCGAAGCCGACCGCCACAGCCACCGCATTGAGTAAGCGCATCGGAGTTTTCTTGTCATTTCCGCCTATACGAGAGAGACAACGTCCATGGCGGGTACCGCGCCGACAGAACAACATAGTGCCAGCAGAATATATACTTTGTGCCTCTCGTATATTTATCCGGTATGTACCTGCCATGGAGCTGAGACACCTGCGCTACTTCCTCGCGGTGGCGGAAACGGGGTCAGTCACCCGCGCTGCCGAGCAACTCGGCATCCAGCAGCCGCCGCTCTCCCAGCAACTCAAGGCGCTCGAAACCGAGCTCGGCGTGACGTTGTTCGAGCGACAGCCGCGCGGCGTCGCGTTGACGCCGGCCGGCACCGCGTTGCTCGATGACACGCGAGACCTGTTCGCGCGCATCGACCGCATGCGCACGCGCATGCAGCGCATGGCCCGTGGCGATGAGGGCGCGCTGGCGATCGGTTTTACGAGTTCCGCCGCCGCGCACAAGCTCACGCCCGAAGTCTTGCGCGCGTGCCGGCGCCAGTTTCCGCGCGTCGCGCTGTCGCTGTCCGAATGCAATGCCGCGGAGGCCATCGAGCAACTGGCCGACGGCAAGCTCAGCGCCGCGTTCGTGCGCGCACCGGTGCTGTATCCCGATGGCGTGCAGTTCGATCTGCTGCTCGAGGAAGAACTCGTGATCGCCCTGCCGCTCGATCATCCGCTGCTGCGCAAGCGCAGCGCGGCGGGCGTCGCGGCGCATACGCCGGTGTCGCTGCGCGAGCTCGCTGACGATCCCTTTATCCTGGTGCGCCGTCCCGGTGCGCCAGGCATGTACGGCGACCTGTTGCGCGAGTGCGAGGCGCTCGGTTTTTCGCCGCGCATCGGTGCCGAGGTGGAGCGCATGCTCACCAACCTGAATCTCGTGGCCGCCGGCGCCGGCGTGAGCGTGGTGCCCGCCTCGATGGCTGGCCTCAACCGCCACGGCGTGGCCTACTGCCGCATGGTGGAGGTGGACCGCCTGCGCGCGCCGCTGACGCTCGGCTATCGGGCGGCCGATCAGGACCCCGCGCTGGCGGCACTGGTGGCGCTGACGCACCGCATAGCCACACGGCACCGCAAGCGCGGCGAGGAAGCTATCAGCCAATAAAAAGGGGCCCCGCAAGGGGCCCCAGTGTTTTCAACTTCCGCGATTTGTCGTTGTTATCCGGGTGTTTCGGCCTTAGTTCAGCAGGCCGATCTCGAATTTGTTGTTGAAGGTGCCGAACAGCAGGCCACCGTTGTTGAGATAGGTCGCCGCGACGCCGCCGCCCGACTGGATCACGCCCAGCACCGGCAGGTTGTACGCAAGCGTACCCGCGGTGCCATCGCGCGTGATCGACGTGCCGGCGAGCACCGCCGCAAACTGCGAGCCATCCGTCGACATCATGCGGAAGTTGCCGTCCGCCGAACCGGTGATGGTCGTGGTTTGCTTCGCATACACGCTCATGCCGAACGCCGTGGCGCTACGCGTCAGGATCAGCGGCACGGGCGTGCCATTGACCAGGCCGCCCACTACCGAGCCGATCGCGGTACCGCCGGTCGTGCCGGTGGTGGCGCCGGTGTCGAAGGCATCGAACGCATTGCGCGTGGCATTCCAGGCGATGTAGCCCTTGGTGGTCGGGGTGCAGGCCGCGTCGTAGACGATATAGCCGTTGACCGGATCCTTGCAGGTTTGCCACGTGGCCGCCGACGAGCGCATGCGCGCGGAGCCATTGACCATCGACACCGTGCCGCCCGTGTTCAGGATGCCGTTGACGTTGTAGATGTCCGCCACGGCCTTGAAGTCCGCCGTGGTGTTCTGGAACGCCACCAGCGGCAGAAAGCCACCACCCGCGGCCGGGGCCACGCCGCCGGCGAGCACGCCGCCACCGGTCACCGTGAAGCGCGCGCCATTCTCGTCGCTGTTGTACGTGCAACCGCTTTGCAGCACCAACTGGCCGCTGCGCACGGTGCCGGCAGCACGCTGCAGGCTCGCGTCGATCGTCACCGTGTAACCGAGCGTGGCCGGATCGATCCGCACCGACAGCTCTTCGCCGTTCGTGTTGCCGCCCTTCCACGTGGTCGGCGTGGTCGGCATGTTCAGGCAGGCCTGTACCGCGCCGGAAGCGCCTTCACACGTGTAGTTGATCGCGGCATCCGCGCTGCCCGCGCCCTTGAACTTCGGCCATGCCGGATACTGGCACAGCGGCCGCGTGCGGCCATACGTCTGCGCGTTGGAATCCATGACCTGCATGGTGCCCGGCGCCACGCCCATCTCCACCCAGTTCTCGAGCGCGGTCAGCGAATTCCACGCCGGCAGGAAGCTGCCCGTGCCATGGCCCATGCCCGGCACCGTGTAGAAGCGAATGCCCTGATCGACGGCCGCCTGCCCCACCGTGCTGGTCACCGCCTTGAACCACGCGATGGTCGAATTGGGGCTGATCACTTCATCGGCCAGGCCATGCAGCAGGATCAGCCGGCCGCCGTTGGCGAGGAACGGCGTGATGTTCGGATTGGTCGCATCGGTCTGCGCCGATACGTCCTGCACGCGCGAGGTCCAGGTGCCGGGACTCGCGGGATCGAACGTCAGGGTGTCGATCGTCGCATTGCGCGTGACGAAGTACTTGGTCCACTGGTCGCCGGTCAGGTACATATTGGCGTCCGCCGTGGTGGCCGGATTGCCCGGCACCGCACGAGTACCGAGGTCACGCGTGGTGAACGGTCCCGCCACCAGCGCGCCCTCGAGAATGTTGTAGCCACCCGCCACCGTCACGCCGTTGGCGAGCGGATACGTCAGCTGCAGCGGCTGCTCGATGACCTTGACCGTCGCGATCTGGGCCAGCGACAGACAGGTGTCGCCGGTATCGGTGCCGCCCGGGCACTGCAGGTTCTGCAGCACCTGCATCGAGCTCAGCCGGCAGCCTTCGACGTTGCTGATGACCTTGTCGGCCACGCCGTCGAGCGTGTCGCACGCGGACATCACCGCGTTCTGCACCAGCAGCGTCTTGTTCAGGTTGAGCCAGCCCGCGCCGCCGTTCAGATACAACGCGCGGCCCAGCGCCACGTTGGACAGGCGCGTGCCGGTGTAGTTGAGCGCCGGCTCGTTGGCGATCACGCCTGTGTAGTCGGTCGGCCAGCGCTGGATATAACTGAGCGCGTCGCGGCCGCCGGTGGACGTACCAAGGAAGTAAGCGCGCGTGGGCGCCTTGCCATAACGCTGCTGGATCAGCGCGAGCGCAACGTCGTGCGTCTTCTTCAGTGTGTCGCCGCCGTAGTTGCGCAACTGTTCATCGTTGGTCGCAAAGCGGCCATCGGTGATGCTTGTGCTCTGGTGACCGGAGTCGTCGCCCCAGGTCGCGTAGCCGCGCGACAGCGGTGCGGGATCGTCGGGCAGCGCAAAGCGCACCGTCTCCGTACCGTCGATCAGCGTGCCGTCGAAGCCGCCGCCACCGAACTGGATCCCCTTGCCGTTCCACTGCGTGGGCAGGTTCACCGCGAAGTTGATGCTCTGCGATGCCGGATCGATCGGCGCGATGGTCCCACGCACCTGGCAGTACTCACCGAGCTTGTTGCCCGTGGCATCGGCCGCGATCAGCGTCGCCGCCCCCACCTTGGCCCCACCGGTGGCGAGCGCAATCTTCGACGCATCCACCGCCGCACCGCCCAGCGCGGCGCAGGCTTCCTGCGCGCTGAGCGCCGGCGGCGGATTGCCAGCCCCGTTACCCGGGTCAGACGGGTTACCGCCAGCAGGCGGAGGTGTCGTATTGCCGGCCGAAGCAGGCGCGTCATCGCCCCCGCCACAGGCACCGAGCAACAAGGTAGCCGCAAAAGCGGCAGCCAGCAGCGCGTAGCGCCGCTGGCCGGATGTTCCGGTCGTCATGATCTGGTCTCCTCCAACGTATCCGGTCGAACTGGCCGGTTTACTTGGAGCGTGACGGTATCACCGGCGAGGTCGCACGTAAAATATATGTTTAGCTATGTACCGATACTTAATACATATGCATAACGCCGTCCGTAGCGGTGTATTTGCGCGTCTTTTTCCCAACCGATGGCCCCTTGATTCGTGACGCGATCGTGCTACCGTTCTGAAAGCGCACGACACGTCGCTCGACTGGGCGGCGACACCATCTTGGACGACGACAATCTTTTTCTCATCGGATTTATGGGCGCCGGCAAGACGACCATCGGTCGGGCGGTCGCGCGTCGGCTGGAGCGGCCGTTCTTCGATACCGATCACGAGATCGAATCGCGTTGCGGCGTGCGCATTCCGACGATCTTCGAGCTCGAGGGCGAAGAGGGCTTTCGGCTGCGTGAGACAC
Organism: Cupriavidus pampae; assembly: GCF_914271485.1. Lineage (GTDB taxonomy): Bacteria > Pseudomonadota > Gammaproteobacteria > Burkholderiales > Burkholderiaceae > Cupriavidus > Cupriavidus pampae. The sequence continues at coordinate 116,868 of NZ_CAJZAG010000004.1, read as the reverse complement.
GCATGCTCGACGAGCTCACGCGGCAGCGCGGTATCGTGCTGGCCACCGGTGGCGGCGCGGTGCTGCGGCCCGAGAATCGCGAGATGCTGCGCACGCGCGGGCGCGTGGTCTACCTCGATGCGTCGTTGTCCGAGGTATGGCGCCGTACGCGACGTAATCGCAATCGGCCGTTGCTGCAGGGCGAGAATCCGCGCGCGCGCATCGAAGCGCTGTACCGCGCGCGCGAACCGATCTATCGTGAACTCGCGCACCTTGTCATGCCCGCGCATCAGGGCAGCGTGGAACAGGCGGCGACGATGGTGCTACGGCTGCTTGGGCTGGAACCGCCGGGGCCGACACCCTGCGGCTTCGGGTAGGGGCCTCGGGTCGCGCGTTGAACTTTGCACAGTACGGATCACTCTGACAGTGATCGGCACTCATGCGAAAGGGCTCACATGCGACTGCAGGGAAAGACCGCGCTCGTCACCGGCGCCGCTGCCGGGATCGGTCAGGCGATTGCGCTGCGTTTCGCGCAGGAAGGCGCCGATGTCGTCATCGCCGCGCATCGCGACAATGCCGAGGCCGAACAGGCCGTCGCGCAGATCCGCCAGACCGGCCGGCGTGTGTTCCTCGTCAGTGGCGACGTCGGCAAGGTCGCCGATGCACGCGCGATGATCGCGGCCGGCGTGCAGGCTGCCGGCCCGCTCGACATTCTCGTCAACAACGCGGGCGTCGAAGTGCGCGCGCCATTCGTCGACGTGTCCGAGGCCGACTACGATCGCGTGCTCGACACCAATCTCAAGGGCCCGTTTTTCCTCACGCAGGCGTTCGTGCAGCACCTGCAAGATCGACAACCAGCGCGACAACCAGGCGACCAGTCCGGTAGCCATCCCGCAGGCCGCATCATCAATATCAGTTCGGTCCACGAGGAACTGCCCTTCCCGCACTTCACGAGTTACTGCGCAAGCAAGGGTGGCCTGCGCATGATGATGCGCAATCTCGCGATCGAACTCGCGCCGCTTGGCATCACCGTCAACAACATCGCGCCCGGCGCCATCGAGACGCCGATCAATCGCAACCTGATGTCCGACCCGACCGAACTGAGCGCGCTGCTGCGCAACATTCCACTCGGCCGCCTTGGGCAACCCGGCGACGTCGCGGGGCTGGCCGTGTTTCTAGCCAGCGCCGACGCCGATTACATGACCGGCACCACGCTGTTCGTCGATGGCGGCCTCCTGTGGAACTATGCAGAACAATAATCCCGCGCGACTCGAGCACGGCGACGCGCCACGCCATGCCCACTACCACGCCCTGGCGCCATCGGTCACGCATCTGCCATGCCCGGAGCCGCGCTCGCTGCATGGTTGCCCCTCCGCCGATGCGGTGTCCCCCGCCGAACGCTACGCCGAACTGTTCGTCGACATCCAGTCGAGCGGCCTGTTCGCGGACAGCAAGACGTTTCCCGACTGCGCCCCGCTTGCAGCGCCCGAGATCATCCTCGCGCGTTATCGTGAGCAGCGCGACGCGCCAGACTTCTCGCTGAAAAATTTTGTCGAAGCCCATTTCGCGCGCGAGCATATCCCCGACGACCACTACGAGTCCGACCCGAACAGCTCGTTGCGCGAGCATATCGACGGCCTGTGGCCGGTCCTGACGCGCGAGCCCGGCGAGCATCCGCCGCTGTGCTCGCTGCTGCCGCTGCCGAAGCCCTATGTCGTGCCCGGCGGTCGCTTCCGCGAGCTCTATTACTGGGATTCGTATTTCACGATGCTGGGTCTGTCGGCCAGCGGCCGTTACGACCTGATGCGCGCGATGGCCGACAACTTCGCGTACCTGCTCGACACCTATGGCCTGATTCCGAACGGCACCCGCACGTACTACCTGAGCCGCTCCCAACCACCGGTGTTCACGCTGATGGTGGACCTGTTCGAGGACCATGGCATCGAGGATGCCCTCGCGTACCTGCCGCAACTGCAAAAAGAATATGCGTTCTGGATGGACGGCGTGTCGTTCCTGCGGCCCGGCGCCGCGCACCGCCGCGTGGTGATGCTGCCCGACGGTCGCGTGCTCAACCGGTACTGGGACGATCGCGCGCATCCGCGCGAAGAGGCCTATCTCGAGGACATCGACACCGCGCGCCGCAGCGGCCGCCCCGCGCATCTGGTCTTCCGCGACCTGCGCGCGGCGGCGGAATCGGGCTGGGACTTCAGTTCGCGCTGGTGCGATCTTCCGTCCGCCACGAACGGACATGGTCGCAATGACGACGCGGACCTCGCGACGATCCGCACCACCGCGATCGCACCCGTCGACCTCAACGCGCTGCTATGGCACGCCGAAGCCAACCTCGCCGAGCTCTCGACTGCCGCCGGTGACCCCGTGGCCGCCTCCCGCTACCGCGAAGCCGCCGCGCGTCGCGCCGAAGCGATCAGCGCGACGATGTGGGACGAGGCGTCGGGCACGTTCCTCGATCTGGACTGGCATCGCGGTGAACGCCGGCCGCAGTTGTCGGCGGCCACGCTGATGCCGCTGTTCCTCCGGCTGGCCACCACCGCACAGGCCGCACGCGTGGCCGATGCCGTTGCCGCGCGCCTGCTCGAGGAAGGCGGCCTGGCCACCACCGAGTGCAACTCCGGCCAGCAATGGGATCGCCCCAACGGCTGGGCGCCGCTCCAGTGGATCGGCGTACGCGGCCTGCGTCACTACGGCCACAACGCGTTGGCCGACACCATTGCCAACCGCTGGCTGGCGACGGTGGCCAGCCTGTACACGCGCGAGTTCAAGCTCGTCGAGAAATATCGGCTGCGACGCGACGGTGACGGGGCCGAAGGCGGCAGCGGCGGCGAGTATCCGTTGCAGGATGGCTTCGGTTGGACCAACGGTGTTGTCAGTGCGCTACTGCAGCAATATCCCGACCATCCGGCGACCGACAGTCGCGCGGGATGCCCCGATGGAAACGGTTGACGCGTCATCGGATCGGCCGCAAACCGTGCGCTCTTGGGCCTTCGGCAGGTAACCGGATTAGCCGTCGCAGAACCTTGCACGGAATCGCGTTCTTTAGTTCGGAATGCTGCAACGCACGCGACTTATTCGAGTGTTTCCACCAATTATTCCGCAACATCCTGCAATAACTCAGCTGAGTTATTGGCGCTCCGCGCCCGACGCGTCACACTCTTGCGCAGGGTCGTATCGACACGGCCCCATCGCACTTGGCAACTCTTAGTACCCCGACGGCCCCCGCGCGTCGGGGTATTTCTTTGTGCGGACGGTTTTTACATGCGGCCGGTCATATCTACGCCGCCGCCCATGCCCGCCGGCACAAAGCGCCGCTGCCGCATCCACTTGGTCACCACCCACTTTTCCCCGGCCGTCACCTGCGCGCCCGCGTGCAATGTGCGCGCGTCGAGCTGGTTGCGCGCATCGCAATACTCGAAGTAGACCGCATTGCCGCGTCGCGGCGCCACGCCGAACCCCAGTTCGGGAAACACGGTGTCACCACCGCCCCGCACATCGTTGAGGTAGATCACGAGCGTGCTCACGCGCTGACCGCTTCGTGCGATCGACGCCTGGTTGGCGGCGTTGTTCGGCATCAGAAAATCGAAATGCGGGGCACTGCGCGCGCCTTCCGCATACCGCAACACCTGCAGCCCCTCCCCGTTCTCCACCGGCATGCGCATCAACGCCGAGATCCGTCGATCGAGCCTCGCGACCAGCGGGTTTTCCTCCAGGCGAAAGAACATCCCCTCACTCGTGCGATTGCCGCTGACCATATCGAAGCCGGTGGACGGATCGACAGTCGTGGAGGGCGTGAGCCGCGGCCGTGCGAGCTCGATCAACGCGTCGCACTCGTCGGCGCTGAGCACACTCTCCAGCACCACGATCGCGGGCGCCTCCATGCGCGACAGCACGCGCACGTCACGATCGGTCGTCGTCAGTATCGGGCCATTGCCAAAGCGAGGCGACGCCGCGGCCGTTGCGATGACGTCTGCCGGCATCGGCATATCAACCGTCAACGATCCGCTCGGTAGCGGCAATCCCGCATGTTGCGCCCGCGCGATCGCGGCGATCAGTTGCGCGGCAATGCTGCCATCGAACTGCTGCGCCACCAGCGCTTCCACGATATCGCTGGAGGCATGACCCGCCGCGAGGCTGCGCGCGATCCAGTCGCCGAGTTCGGCCGAGAAATGAATGGTGGTTTGCTGTGTGCTCATGCCGCGCATTATTGCCCCACGCCCTACATGACACAACGTCCAGACATTCAGCCACGGCCCCGTCATATAGTTTCATCTGAAATCAAATTGTCATTTCCGCACCCTACTATCGCGCCTGCCGCTAGACGGCGCGACGGCATGCCACCGTCAGCAATACCCCCCTTGAGAAATCCCACGCTTCGCAGTTACACGCAGAGGTCAGTCATGCATAAGAACACGCCATATCGCCACCTGGCTCACTCCCCTACGGTCCGTACCGCCCTCACCGCTCTTGCAGCCGCCGCGCTGCTGGCCGCTTGCGGCGGCGATGACGCCACCACTTCCAGCACCGGCAACAACGGCGGCAACACCACGCCGCAGTCGGTCACGCTGCAGGGCAATGTCGTCGGCGCGACCATGAAGAACCCGACCGGCGCCGCCGCATCGAGCGCGACCGGTGTCAACTACGCCAAGTCGACCACCAACGACGACGTCGACCAGAAGCCCACGGCCATCGCCTACGGCAACGTCACGGTCTGCGCCGACGTCAACGGTAACGGCGCGTGCGATCAGGGCGAAGCGAGCACGATCACGGCCACCGACGGCAGCTTCAAGCTGACCGTGCCGCAAAGCGTCAAGGGCACGAGCCTCGTGGCCACGGTCGGCACCACCAGCACGTTTGCCGATCCGAACCAGAACGGCACGTCGGTCAACGTCGCCAAAAAGATGGTCCTGCGCAGCGCGCCCGACCAGTCGCTGGGCGGCACCAACGTCGTTATCAGCCCGCTGACGACCGAAGTCGTGCGCCTGATCGAAGCCGATAAGCTGAGCTATGCCGACGCCACCGCGCGTCTGGCCCAGCGCCTGAGCTTCAACAACGACACGGCGCAGGCCACCGACGTCACGGTCAAGGCCGCCGACGTGGTCGCCAATGCCGGCGCGGTTGCCGACGCCAACGCGAAGAAGGCCCTGCTGACCGAAGCCAATGCCCTGGCCAATCGCTTCGTGCTGGCCAGCACGATGCTCGACCGCGGCTATGTGTCCGATGCCAAGACCGATCCGGTCACCTCGCTGACCGCCGCGCAGGACGCCGCGTTCAACCCGGAAGGCATTCCGCGCTACGACCATCTGTTCGTGGTGATCTTCGAGAATCACAGCAACCAGTCGATCGACAATCCGGCGTACCCCAACCTGTATCGCTATCTGAACCAGGAAGGCAACAAGGCCGCCAACTACTTCTCCACGGGTAACCCGAGCGAGCCGAACTACATCGCGCTCGCCAGCGCCGATGACTGGGGTGTGTCCGACGACAGCGCGTGGAACTGCCTGCCGACCGGCAATACGGCCGACGCGCCGACTGATGCTTTTGTCCCGCTCGGCGCCTGCACGAACACCGCGATCCACAACCTCAAGAATCGCCGCAACCTGTTCACGGCCACGTACAAGGCCGGCCTCTCGACGCGCGTCTACAGCGAGTCGATGGACCCGGGCCAGGATCCGCGCAAGGACGGCGCCGGCAACGCGGCCATCCTGGGCGCCAATACGACCAACGGCACCAACACCATGGAGCCGATGATCTCGAGCCTGTACAAGACCAAGCATCACCCGGCCGTCAACTTCGACGACGTGCGCAACCGTCCGGACTTCTTCAAGAACCTGACGCGCTCGGTCGGCGGTGGCCAGTGGGATTCGGCCATCGACACGTACGCCAAGACCAACAACATCACGTGGAACACCCACCAGTTCGAGGATGACCTCAAGAGCGGTGACGTGGGCGCGCTGAACTACATCGTGCCTGACCAGTGCGACGACATGCACAGCACCGGCACCGCCGTGGCCAACTGCACCGGCGGCACCGCGATCGTCAGCCGTGGCGACCTCTACGCGAAGTATCTGGTCGAAAAGATCCAGGCTTCGCCGGTGTGGAAGAACACGAGCAAGCGCTCGGCGATCGTGATGATCTTCGACGAAGGCTCGAGCTTCTTCGGCAGCTCGTCGTGCTGCGGCTGGAACGTGGGTGGGCAGGTGACGTCTGCGGTGCCGCTTGGCGAAACCAACACTTCGCCGGTGCCGACGTACGCCAAGTCCAACCGTGGTGACGGCCCGACCATCTTCAGCGTGCTGACCAACCAGGCCGGCGCACCGAAGAAGGTTGTGGATTCGGACTCGTACAGCCACTTCTCGTTCGTGCGCACGCTGCAGAACATGTTCGCGCTGTCGGACCCGGGCATCAACACGTCGTACATGAACCGCTCGAAGTACACCGAGAAGTACATCGCCGACAACCTCGCCAACCTGGCCGAGTACTCGGGCACCGGTGACGCGCACTTCGACGCGGTACGTCCGATGAACCATGCGTATGTGATGAAGGCTGGTGACCGCATCTCCGGCGGCGCCACCTCCGGTTCGGGCGGTAGCGGCAGCTTCAACAACGGCAACCTCGCCACGGGCGCGGACGCCACGCAGACCGGCATCTTCGCCATGCATTGATGCGTTGATAGGTTGATCGTTGTGACGGTCGTGGCCAGGGTGGCCACGACCGTCGTACACCCCGCCTTGTTTCGCTTTTCATTCCGGCGCGCTGCCACGCGCTGCAGTCATGCGTAAATTCCCCCTCGTTTTGTGCCTTGCCGCCGCTGCGTTGTCGCTGGCCGCGTGCAAGGATCAGCGGCAGGCCAGTGGGCCGGCTGCAACAGGTGCCGCGGCTTCCGCGCCCGTCGCGTCGGCTTCCTCCACCGCTGGTGTGTCCGCCCCATCGGCCGATGCTGGCGCCAAAGTTGTTAGCGCTTCCGTCACGACTGCCGCCGCGCCCTCGAAGCTCACGCCCGCCGCACAGGTGGGCCAGCGCATGTTCTTCGATCCGTCGCTGTCGGGCTCCGGCCGCATCTCGTGCGCCACGTGCCACGATCCGGCGCACGCGTATGGTCCGGCCAATGACCTGTCGGTGCAACTCGGCGGCGCCGACATGAAGCAGGCGGGCACGCGCGCTGTGCCAACGCTGATGTACAAGGATTACACCGAGCCGTACTCGGACGAATTCCAGAACCCCGATATGATCAGCCCGCCCGCGCCGGGCGGCGGCATGACGTGGGACGGCCGTGCCAACACCATCGCCGAGCAGGCCGCCATTCCGCTGCTGGCCGCTAACGAGATGGCCAACCCGAGCGCGGAGGCCGTGGTCGCCGCGCTCGAGCACGGTCCCTATGCCGACCTGTTCCGCCAGGCCTTCGGGCAGGATGCGTTTGCCGATCGCAAGCATGCGTTCGAACTGGCCGGCGCCGCGCTGCAATCGTTCCAGACCGAGGATCGCAGCTTCCATCCGTATTCGAGCAAGTTCGATCTGTTCCGCAACAACAAGATCGGCGGCACGCTGACCGCGGCCGAGCTGCATGGCCTGCGCCTGTTCGTCGATCCGAACAAGGGCAACTGCGTGGCGTGCCATCTGATCGGTGGTGGCAATGGCGGTAGCCAGGACATCACGAGCGACTACTCGTTTGCCGCGATCGGCGTGCCGCGCAATCGGAAGATTCCGGCCAACGACGATCCGAACTACTTCGACATGGGCCTGTGTGGGCCGCTGCGCACCGACCACGTGCCGGACCCGCGTGGCAAGGGCAACAACAAGGGCGACAAGAACGGCGAAACCTGCGGCATGTTCAAGACGCCGATCCTGCGCAACGTCGCCACGCGTCAGGCGTTCATGCATAACGGCGTGTTCCATACGCTCGACGAAGTCGTGCACTTCTACAACACGCGCGATACCGATCCCGGCCGCTGGTACCCGCGCGACGCGCACGGCAAGGTGCGCAAATTCGACGATCTGCCCGCGCGTTATCACGCGAACATCGACGATCAGATGCCGCTGGACGGCCGCCGCGCGGGCAGCAAGACGCCGATGACCGAGGATGAACTGAAGGATCTGGTGACGTTTCTGGGCACGCTCACCGATGGGTATGCGGTGCCGGCCGATGCGAAGCCGACGCCGAATGTCGGTGTGTTCGGTCCCGCCACACCCCCTACTCCCACGCCCGCGCAAGCCGCACCCACTCAGAAGACTGCTGCACGATGAACCAACGTTTCTTTACCAACGCCATGCTCGCCGGGGGTCTCGCCATCGGCCTCGCCGGCTGCAAGCCCGCGGCGCCCACCACCGACACGTTCACGCGCGTGCTGCAGCAACATATCGACAGCCATGCCGAGCTCTGCATTGGCCGCCACGCGTGGCCGCTCGATGTACCGGACGTGCCCGAACGCGCCACGCTGCGCGACTACGTGCAAATGAACGCACTGGAACACGCTGGCCTGGTCACGCACGAGAGCGGCATGACGATGACGCGCGATCTGCACAACGGCACGTCCGACACGGTGCCCGCCTGGCGCTACACGCTGACGGACATCGGCCGCACGTTCTTCCGCGCCCACCCGGAAACCGCCAACGCGCACGTCACGGGCCAGCCCGACCTCTGCTACGGCAAGATCCACCTGCAGCAGGTCCGCAAATGGACCCCGATCCAGCGCGACGCGGATGCGCAGCGTGATATCACCACGGTGACGTACACCTACACCATCGACGCCGCCCCCTGGACCCACGACGAAGCCGTGCAACGCGCCTTCCCGGTCCTCGCCCGCGTGGTCAACGGCAGCGGCAAGGATGAACTGCGCCAGGACATGATGGACTCACCAAACGGCTGGGTCGTCCGCTGAACGCTTCGACCTGACGGACGCCCTCTCCCTCCCGGGAGAGGGTCAAAGGCGGCAACGGCAAACGCCTGCGCGCCACAAACACATCCCTTGCGCCAGATCAACTCGCCGCAACAATCGGACACGTTTTTCGCCCCGTTTTGAAGGCAACATCACGACTCCCTCACAACTTGAAAGGAGATCACGATGAAGACGCTGGCCCTTGAAGACGTGGATATCAAACTATTCCGAAGCATCCGCAACGATGCGGAGGATGGCCAACCGATCGAAGCTTCCGGAGATGTAGATAAGAATAAGGGTTCCTCCGTGCAAGACCTTCTGGAGGACGAGTACGTCGACTGGCTGAACGAGCTGGTGGCCGAGGGAAGGGGAAGGCATGTACCTCGCAGACACTAACGTCCTCAGCGAGATGATGAAATCGCGTCCTAATCCCAAGGTTTCTGCGTTCTTCGCTGAACTAGAAAGGAACAGGGAATCGGTGTACGTGTCGGTACTGACCTTCGGCGAGATACAAAGTGGTGTCAAGGCAGCTTGCCATCGCAACGATCGGGCTCGGGCAATCTGGCTGGCCCGAAACCTACGGATCTTGCGTAATCGGTACCGAGAGCGAACTGTGGGGGTTGACTATCGCACCTGTAGAACGTGGGCTGGATTGTGTGTACCGTCGTCGCACAACGCTATCGACAAGCTGCTTGCAGCCACCGCGATCGAGCGGAACTTCATCGTGTTGACGCGCAACGTGCGCGACTTCGATCGCTCGAAAGTGAAAGTAGTCAATCCGTTTGACGACGTCGCTGCCTTACGCCGTCACAAGACATGCCGACCATTGCCGCGACAGCGAACCACCGTCGTCGACGGTAGCGACAGCACGAGCAAACACATCCCTTGCGCCAGATCAACTCGCCGCAACAATCGGACACGTTTTTCGCCCCGTTTTGAAGGCAACTCCCTCACAACTTGAAAGGAGATCACGATGAAGACACTAGTCCTTGAAGATGTCGATATCAAACTTTTCCGACGAATCCGCAATGACGCGGAAGATCGCGAACTGACCACCGAGCAGCGGCACTATGAACTCGTGTCCAGCATGTTGAACGGGACGCGGCATCGATCATTGATCGATGCGCTGAGGGCCGATCCACTGATCGAGCCGGAGCAGGAGCGCGAGTGGGACGAGATCATCGCCAACATTCGGAGATAGCTATGTATCTCGTGGACACCAACGTGCTTAGCGAATTTATGAAGCGCCATCCAGATCCGCACGTCGATGCATTTCTCTCCGCGAAGCAGAGAGAAGGCGCGCAGGTATTCGTATCGGTCCTAACTTTCGGCGAAATGCGGCGCGGCGTGCTGAAGCTGCAATACAACCAAGATTTTGCGCAAAGCGCACTAATGGCCCAACGCCTTCAGACATTGAAGGAACAGTACTGCGACGACACCGTGGGCGTTGGCGATGCCACGAGCGAGATATGGGCACGACTCTCCGTGCCAAGTCCACACAGCCCTATCGACAAGCTAATCGCCGCCACGGCCGTCGAACGCCAGTTGACCGTGCTCACGCGCAACGTGCGCGACTTCCAGCACGCAGAGTTGAAGGTCATCAATCCGTTCGATGACACGGATGCCTTATGCCGCGGCATTACATACGGGCGACTAAGTGGTCGCTCGCCTGGGCGGCCGAAAGCATGTCCCCGCCTTCAATCAAACAGGAGAAGCATTCATGGAAAAAATCACGTTGAGTATCACCGTCGAGGATGAGCTATACGACAAGCTCTGTGCGGAGGCGGCGAGCGAGGGACGCACGCCTGAAGAGCACCACATGTTTCTACTGCGCTGTGCGTACCCTAGCTTCCCTGAGCGGCCACCGAAGGACGCGCCCGCGCAGGGCGAATGATCGCCATCCTCCCGCCCCGTCGCAATTCGGATCGGACGCGTCGCATTTCGGTTCGCGGCGGCGGTGGGGGCTTTCTAGACTCGGCGTATCCACTTCAGGGAGCCTGCCGTGTCTTTCCTACCCAAGAACCTCTTTAGCCGCTGCGCGTTGATCGTGGCCGTGGTCGGTGTGTACGCCGTTGGTGCGCATGCGGAAACCTGGCCCGCCAAGCCGATTACGATGGTCGTGCCGTTTCCGGCCGGCGGCGGTACCGATCTCGTGGTGCGTTCCATTCAACCGCTGCTGCAGCGTGAACTCGGGCAGCCAGTGGTGATCGACAACCGCAGCGGTGCTGGTGGCACCATTGGCTCGGGCTTTGTCGCACGTGCGGCCGCTGATGGCTATACGGCGGGTGTCATCACCACAAGCACCCATGCGGTCAGCGTTGCCATCTACCCGCGTCTGGCATACAGCCCCGCCAAGGACTTCGCCTACGCCGGCTTTATCGGTACCTCGCCCTACGTGCTCGCCGTCAACAACGACCTCCGCGTACACGACACCAAGGCGCTGATCGCCAAGCTCAAAGCCGACAAGACCCAACACAGCTTCGGTTCGGTCGGCGTCGGCACCGTGTCGCATCTGATCGGCGAGCAGTTCCAGAAGCTGGCCGGCACGCCCATCACACACGTGCCCTATCGCGGCGCCGCGCCGGCGTACACCGATCTGATCGGCGGCCAGGTGCAACTGATGTTCGACAACCCCGTGGGCCTCGCACCGTATATCAAGTCCGGCAAGCTCACCGCGATTGCCACCACCGCCCCCACGCCGCTGCTGGCCGATGTGCCGACGTTCGCCAGCCAGGGCGTGCCCGGCTTCGAGCAGCAGCTGTGGTACGGCATCGCCTTCCCGAAGGGCACGCCGGCAGCAATCGTCGAGCGCTTCAACGCGGCATTGAACAAGGTGCTGTCGGAAAAGGCCGTGGCCGAAGACCTCGCCAGCAAAGGCGTGACCGCGCGCCCGGGCACCCCGGCCGCGCTGCAAGCCGCGGTGCAAAAGGACACGCCCTACTGGGGCGCGATCGCCAAAGCCGTTGGAGCCACCGGTGAATGACGTCACACTGATTCGCGTCTTCGTGCGCGACGCCGCCAATCCGCGCAGCGGCAATCCGGTCCCACTGGTCGCCGACGCCCGCGGCATGAGCGACGCCGCCATGCAGGCGGTCGCGGCTCAGTACGGACACGAGTCCGCATTCGTGCTGCCGAGCGAAACCGGCGGCAAGAGCGACAGCAATTGGCGCCTGCGCTTCTTCGTGCCGCAGCACGAGATGGAAATGTGCGGCCACGCGACGGTCGGCACTCTCTGGGCGCTGCGGCAATGGGGCCAATGGACCGAACCCACCGCGCGCATCGAAACCCTGAGCGGCGTGGTGCTCGCCCGCTGGGACGACGCCGCGCAACGCGTGTGGATCTCGCAGCCGGAAGTGCAGACCGAGATCCTGTCGGCGTCCGCCAGCGCCCGCGTGACGGCCCAACTGGGCCTGCCGCCCAACGCCTATCCCACGGTCAACGCCAGCACCAGCCGCGTCAAGACGTTGGTCGAGTTGCCGTCGGTCGCGACACTCGACGGCCTGACGCCGGACTTCGGCACGATGGAAAGCCTGTGCGCATCGATCTCGTCCACCGGCCTCTATCCGTACGCCTTCGGTGGCGAGACATCCGACGACCTGCAGATCGTGCATGCGCGTCAGTTCCCGAAATCCTCGGGCTACCCCGAAGATGCCGCCACGGGTATCGCCGCCGCCGCGCTGTGGGGTTATCTCGCCCGCGGAAACGGCGATGCCGCTTCCATTGCGGTATGGCAAGGCGATACCATGGGCAGTCCCTCGGAAATCCTAGTCGCGCCGCGCCATTCCGAACAGGGCGAGCCGGCCGGATGCTGGCTCAGCGGCAATGTCGCCTGGAGTCATCAATGACGATTCAATCGCCCGAAGCACGGCTTGCTGAAGCCGGCTTCGTCCTGCCCGAGGTCTCCACGCCGCGTGGCAACTACGCGCCGTTCAGCGCGATCCCATTTGGTAGTGGACAGTGGGTGTCGATCGCGGGTCAGGTGTGCCGCCAAAAGGGCGTCGCGATGGTCGGCCAATGCGTGACGGAAGCCGATATCGAACCCGCGCAGCGCGCGGCGGAGGTCTCGATGCTGAACGCGCTCGCGGCACTGCGCCTGGCCTGCGGCGGCGAGCTGTCGCGCGTGCACCAGGTGGTGCGCGTGCGCGGCTTTATCCGCGCGGCGCCCGAGTTCACGCGCCACCCGGCGGTGCTAGATGCCGCCTCGGCCGTATTGCGCATCGCGTTTCCCGAGCACGATCTGCCGGCGCGCACCGCGCTCGGCGTGTCGAGCCTGCCCGACGCGGCCTTCACCGAAATCGAAGTGGACGCCATCGTCACAACGGTCTGACGTAGTTCGGAGATCAGGTGACTTCGCGCAGCAGACGGTGCAGATGGCCGCTGCTGGCGAAGCCAAGCTGCACACTCACCTGCGCCGCGGTCTGACCGGAGGCCAGCAGCGCGCGTGCATGAGAAGCCAGCACACGGCGCCGGATCTCCACCGGGCTGGCGCCTAGTTCGATCTGGCAGGCGCGCTGCAACCGGCGCAGAGAAATGCCGAGGTCGGCAGCCACGGCGTCAATCGACGGCAGCGGCCGATCGCACTCCAGTGCCACCGTGAAGCGCCGCACCATGCGCAGCACGATGGAAGCCGGCTCGGCCGGCACCTCCGCTGGCAAAGACGGCAACCGCCCCGCCACGATTTGCTCGACCACCGCGCGCACCAGCCACGCCGCGCTTGTTGGCGTAATCGTCGGTGCCAGCAGGGCTTCAAGCATCGCCACCGTGGCGGCATCGAGATGCAGCCCACCGAACTGCCGACATTGGTGCAGCCGGTCCGGCGGTAGATAGAGCTCGCCGTGATGCTGGCGTCCGGGATCCGACGTCGTCACATGCGTGGTGGAAGCCGGCAACAACACCGCCGTGCCACGCACGAGCGTCGCATCATGCGTCGCACCTGTAGCTGTAGCCGTTTCCTCCGACGATCCGGAAGACGCATCCCACACCGTTCTCAGCCGCCCCGAGCGCGGCCATAGCAACATGCCACAGTCATGCATATGCCACGCGCGCTGAAAACCCGGCTGCCGGCTCTCATGCAGCGCAAAACCATGGCTGGCAGTGAGATGCAACTTCGGAGAGAGGTGAGAAGCGCGCGACATGCTGGCGATCATACCCGTAATCAGGCGTGCCAAAAAACAACATTCGGGCAAAGAGCTCGCCCCGAAATCGGGTGGTATTCCCGAGCGGCATGACAACAAGAACCGGGTGCAGCGGCAAGGTGGTGTCATCGTCCGCTGGCACAATCGCGCGTTCTCCCGCACGACAACCACACCGCACATGCCTGCAATTTCTTCCCCACGGACTGTCCCGACGACGTTGAAGACGATGCTGGCCGCGTTCTGCGCGCTGACCCTGCTGACCGCCCCGCTTGCTCACGCGGCCGAACGCGCGGTCGGCACATTGCGCTTTATCGGCGAACAGCGCATCGCCTCCGGCGAGATGTTTCGCGACACCGAGGTCGGCGGCCTGTCCGGCCTCGACTACGACCCCACCTCCAACACCTGGATTCTGGTCAGTGACGATCGCTCGGAAAAGTCGCCGGCGCGCTTCTACACGGCAAAGCTCGATCTCGATGCCGACGCGTTTCGCGGCATTTCGCTGACCGGCGTGTCTGTCTTCACCCAGCAGGACGGCAAACCCTATCCGTCGCGCCTGCGTCAGGTGTTCGCGCGCGGCGAGATCGCGGACTTCGAATCCATCCGCATCGATCCGACCGATCAGACGCTCTGGTACACGAGCGAGGGCGATTGCCTGACCACACATCGCGACCCGTCGATCACGCATGGCTCCGCGACCGGTGCGTTCATCAGTCGCATCGAACCGCCGTCAATGCTGCGGCTCTGCAATCCCATCGGCAGCGGCTCGCGCTTCAACGCAACGTTCGAAGGCCTGACGTTCTCGGCCGACGGCCGCACGTTGTGGGCCGCGATGGAGGGCCCGACGCACGAGGACGGCCCGCTGCCCACGCCGGAGCGAGGCGCCTTTGGGCGCGTCACCGAATTCGGCCGCGACGGCGCTGTGCTGCGGCAGATTGCCTATCCAATTGATGCGGTAGTGCCGGTGCCGGCCAAGGGCAAGCACGGCGAGAACGGCGTGTCCGACATGCTGGCGGTGGATGACCACCGCTTTCTGATGCTCGAACGCGGCGCCGCGCAGGACGAGAACGGTCGTTGGTCCAACGACATCCGCATCTACGAGATGGATGTCCGGGACGCCACCGACGTGCGCGAGATCCCCGCGCTGCGCGAAGGGGCGTTCAAGCCGGCCACCAAGCGCCTGGTGCTCAACCTCAAGACGCTGTCGCTACAGCGCCTGGACAACCTCGAAGGCATTGCGTGGGGACCTAAGTTGCCCAACGGTCACGACACGCTGGTGCTGGTATCCGACGACAATTTCCACCCGCCGCAGATCACGCAATTGCTGGCGTTCGAGGTACTGCCGCCGGTAAACTGACGCGCTTTCGCGATATCAGCTTCCCAACCTGCATGACCATGACCACAGCTCCTGCCCTGATCGACTTTCGCGCGGACCCGGCGCCCACGCATGACCGCCCGAGCCCCGACCGTCTGGTCATCGGCAACCCCGATCGCACCACCTGGACGCACTACAGCGCCGAGCGCGGCGACTTCGACTGCGGCATCTGGGCCTGTGAACCCGGCGCATGGCGCATCGTGTTCCCGCCAAGCAAGGAAGAGTTCTTCCACGTGATCAGCGGTCGCGTGCGTATCACCGATCAGGCAGGCAACGCGCGCGAGTTCGGCCCCGGCGACGCCTGCGTGATTCCGTCCGGCTTCGAAGGCACCTTCGAAGTGGTCGAGGCCGTGCGCAAGTACTTCGTGGTGCTGGACCGCAGCGCCGGCTGACCCTCTCGTTACCTCAGCGCGTCGGCGCGGGCTTGGCGTCGATCTTCACGCGGAACAGCGAATACGGCTTGCTCCGCAGGTCCTTGCCGCCGTTGAAGCCCGGCATCCGATGCAACTGGTTCGCGGTGAAGTACAGATAGCCGTCGGGACCGATCGACATCGTGTCCGGCCACAGCGCGCGCGGATCGTGCACGATGGTTTCCCAACGGCCATCGGGCAGGCGCTTGCGAACGCCATTGTGCTCATAGTCGGTGGCGTACACCGCGCCATCGGCATCGGCCTCCAGGCCATCCGACGCCCCCTTCTCGCCAAGGTCCTTTACCGCGGACGCGATCCGCGCATCGGTCGCCGCCGGATCGCGCAGCAATGGCGTCGGCACCGCGTACAGGTGGCGGCTCGACAATGGTGAGAAGTACAGCGTATTGCCGTCGGCGGACAGCGCAATGCCGTCCGATGCCACGCCGAACGGGCTGGTTTTGCCATCGGCCGCGCGGTTCATCATGGTCTTGCCTTCCACGACTGGCACAAACGACTTGTCCACCGACGTCGACACATCGCCGCTCAACCGGCGCATGGCACGGCCGCTGGCAATATCGACCACGATGATCGCGCCCGGACCGGACACCGATGAATCGGTGACGTAGATCGTGCCGGCTTGACCGGTGCGGAAGTCGAAGCGCATGTCGTTCACATAGGTGCTCGGCAGGATCACCTCGGACGGGAACACGATCGACTTCACGATCCTGTTGGTGGTCAGATCGACCGCGACCAACCGTGCGCGACCGGGAATCGGTGCGGAGAACCCGGGCGCGGCGGTATCGAGGATCCAGACCTTACCCTGGCCATCGGCCACGACACTCTGCACGCTCAGAAAGCCTTGCGGGTTGTCGGCGCGATTGATCGCCGCATCAGGGTAAGGGACCACTTGATTGCCGCGGATCTCGCCGACCGTGAACGGCACATCGTCGCCCCAGCGCGGGAAGTTGACAAAGATGCGGCCGGTCTCGGTGACGGTCACGCCGGTCGGCATCGCACCGCGGAATGCAAAAACCTGCTCGAGCTTGCCCACATTGCGCTCCGCCGGCAGCATGGTTACCGCGGGATTGGCAGCCAGCGCCAATGGCGCGGCGAGTGCGAGTGCGGCTGCGAGATGAGAGAACCGTGGGAACGACGACTGGGCTTGCATGATGACCTCGGCGAAAAAGCTGATTGCGATGGATCCATCTTGGCCATCGCCAACTGAATCGGAAAGAGGCAAAATCGGGCAGCACTTTCTCTATCCAAGTGAAAATGAGCCCTACCCATGATCCGCATCGATGACCTTGCCCTGTTCGTCCGTTCCGCCGCGCTCGGCAGCTTTTCGGCCGCCGCGCGCGAGATCAACCTGTTGCCCGGTCAGGTCAGCGCCGCGATTCAGCGGCTGGAGCGCGACCTTGGCATTCGGCTGTTTGCGCGCTCCACGCGCAGCCTGCGGCTGACCGCCGACGGCGAGCAATATCTGCCCTATGCGCAGGGCGCGCTGGAGTCGCTGCGCGAAGGACATGAACGCGTGCACGCGGAGACCGCGGCGATCAAGGGCGTGTTGCAGATCGCCGCGCCCTCGGATCTGGGCCGCAACGTGCTGCTGCCCATGCTCACCGACTTCCGCCGCGCGCATCCGCAACTGACGCTACGACTGTCGTTCTCGGACCAGGTGGCCGATGTGTTTCGCGACCCGATTGATGTGGCGCTGCGCTACGGCAACATGGAAGACTCGAGCTACGTCGCCATGCCGGTCGATCCGGGTAACCGCCGCGTGGTGGTGGCATCGCCGGCCTACCTTGCCGCGCATGGCGCGCCGGCTTCGCTCGACGCGCTGACATCGCACACGTGCCTGCGCTTTATGTTGCACGGGCGCGTGTACGACAAGTGGACGTTCCAGGAAGACGGCAAGCGCCGCATCGTGGCGGTCTCGGGACCGCTGGTCAGCGACGATGCCGATATCGTGCGGCGCTGGGCCGTGGCCGGTGAAGGCATCGCGTACAAGTCGCGGCTCGATGTCGCGGAAGATCTTCACGCGGGCCGGTTACTACCACTGCTGGAAGAGGACGTACTCGGTGATGCCATCCCACTGAACCTCGTATGTCCCCATCGCAAGCAGTTCTCGCCGGCGATCCGGTTGTTGCATGCGTGGTTGCAGGAACGCGTGGGCCGGCATTTTCCGGCCACCGACAAACCAAAACGCGCGACCGGAGGCCGCGCGCGCAAGGCTTGATGTGTGGCGTTTGACTTGTAGCGATTGTTAGCGCTCGCTTCGCCTCAGATCAGCATGCCGCCTGACGCCTCGATGCGCTGGGCGTTGATCCACTTGGTACCAGGCGCGAGCAGCGCCGCCACCACGCCGCCGATATCGTCGGGCACACCGGCGCGCCCAAGCGCCGTGAACGATGCGACCATCGCATTGACCTGCGGGTTGTCGCGCAGGACACCGCCACTGAAGTCGGTGGCAATCGCACCGGGGGCGAGGGTATTGACGCTGATATGGCGCGCACCGAGTTCCTTCGCCATATAGCGAGTGAGCACTTCCACTCCGCCCTTCATCGCGCCGTACGCGGAGTAGCCGGGCAACGCGAAACGTGCGAGGCCGCTCGAGACGTTGAGGATGCGGCCGCCGTCGGCAATCAGCGGTAGCAGCTTCTGCGTCAGGAAGTACGGCGCCTTCAGGTGGATGCGCATCAGTTCGTCGAACTGTTCCTCGGTCGTTTCTTCGATCAGCGAATGCATGCCGATACCCGCGTTATTGACGAGGTAGTCGAACTGCGTGCGCTGCCAGTCGGCGAGTACTGACTTCACGTTGGCGGCAAACGCCGCGAACGTCGTGCTATCGCCGACGTCGAGCTGCAGCGCCGCCGCGCGGCGACCT
Source organism: Cupriavidus pampae (assembly GCF_914271485.1). Classification (GTDB taxonomy): domain Bacteria; phylum Pseudomonadota; class Gammaproteobacteria; order Burkholderiales; family Burkholderiaceae; genus Cupriavidus; species Cupriavidus pampae. The sequence continues at coordinate 98,200 of NZ_CAJZAG010000004.1, read as the reverse complement.
TCGGCCTGTACCGCCGCTACGGCAGCCTCGGCTTCCGCGCGGTTGCTGTGATAGGTCAGGATGATGTCGGTACCCGCGCGCGCCAGATGTTCGATGGCGTTGCGACCGAGGCCGCGGCTGCCACCGGTTATAAGGGCGATGGGGGCGATGGGGGCGGAGGGATTGGTTTGTCTGGCTTGGTTCATGATGGGATCCTTTTGTCGGGCATCGGCAAATCGATGCGTTGATCCCACTGTATTGCGCCATCGAATCGGAATAAACTACGCGCGAGCGATATAACCGTTCACGCTCCGTGAACAATAACAAGCACTATGGACAGTCTCGACACGCTTCGCATCTTCCTGCGCGTCGCCGATCTCGGCGGTTTTGCGCGCGCTTCGGCCAGCCTCGAACTGTCGAAGGCCGCAGTCTCGATGGCGGTGCAGCGGCTGGAAGCGTCGCTCGACACGCAGCTATTCCATCGCACCACGCGCAAGGTTCAGCTCACACCCGATGGCCAGGTGTTTTACGAACGCGCGCGCGATCTGCTCGACGATATGGATGAGTTGCACGGCATGTTCCGCCATGGCAAACATGCGTTGAAGGGTCGTTTGCGCGTCGATATGCCAGCGGGCGTGGCGCAACAGATGGTGTTACCGCGCCTGCCGGAATTCCTCGCCGCGCATCCGGACCTGTCGATCGAGATCAGCGGTACCGACCGGCGCGTGGACCTCGTACGCGAAGGGTTCGACTGCGTGATTCGTATCGGTCCGCTCGAGGACAGCAGCCTCGTGGCCCGTCCGCTGGGCACACTGCCGTTGCTGAACTGCGCGAGCCCCGACTATCTGCGCGCCTATGGCACGCCGCGCACCGTGGCGGACCTTGCCAGCCACCGCCTCATACATTTCGTCGGTACGTTCGGTCAGCGCTCGTCGGGATTCGAGTATGTGGAGGATGGGAGCACCGTGGCGGTGCCAATGCAGGGCGCGGTCACCGTGAACAACGGTCACTCGTACGAGGCCGCGGCGCTCGCGGGGCTGGGCATCGTGCAGGCGCCTTCGCACACGATGCGCCCACTCATCGACGCGGGCGTGCTGGTGGAGATCCTGCCCGACCTGCAACCGGCCGCGATGCCGGTGACGCTGCTGTACGCACAGCGGCGCAACCTGCCACTGCGCGTGCGCGCATTTATGGATTGGGTGGCGACGCTGCTGTCGCCCTTCCTGCGAAGTTAATCCGAACCTTTTAGCCCTTCAGCACTGCGAGCTGATCCGACATGAATGCGCTAGCCACGCCCATGTCGTTGTAGAGCAGGCTCAAGCGCTGGAACTGCGCGCGATAGCTGGCCATCAGCGCCGTCACGCGATCGGACTCGTCGTCCTGGCTGTGGCCAAGCATCGTCAGCATGTCGCTGGCCTGACCGAACGCCTGCGTAAGCGGGCTGTCCTTGCCCGTCAACGTGGTAGTGAGCGCCGACATACGACCGCTCAGCCCCGACTTGCCGTCGTCGCCCACGAAGAACTGACGCACGCCGCCCGGGTTCGATTGGATGGCCGCGTCAAGCTTCGCGTCGTCGAGCGTGAGCGTGCCGTCGTTGTCGAACGACAGGCCCATGTCCGCGAGCGAGCCGCCGGAGGTATCCGAGAACGCCTTGCGCAACTGCGTCTGCACATCGCCGAGCGCTTTGTCGCCGAACAGCGCCGCCCCCGTCTTGGCATCCTTGTCATAGGCGCTGAGACCCGACACCACCTTCTGCGTGGCGTTGTACGAATCCACGAACGACTTCACCGCCGCCTTGATCTTGGCCGCGTCGGGCTTGGCCGTGATGGGATCGTCGCCCACCGGGTCGAACAGCCCCGCCTTGCCGAGCCCGGCCGCCGCGCTCTTGAGGCTGCTGAGCGCGTTGATGACCTTGCCATAGCCGGAAAGCTTGGCCGAGTACGACTTCTCTTGCTGCGCGAGGTTGGCCGCGCGGCCGCCCTGTTGGCGCTGGATGGTCGCCATCAACGAGTCGAGGTTGACGCCAGCAAGCGATCCGAGCGAAGAGGAAGTAGCCATGGGGAGCTGAGGAATCGTGATTGACATGCGAATAACGGTTACTTGTGCAGACAACTTTAGCGTCACTTGGTGACTTTTTGCCTCACCGCACTGATACCTCCGATATTTCTCATTTTCGGCTCATTCTCGGTGGGTACATTTGTTTTCAACAAACACTTGTCAGGGGAAACAAGATGAACACCACCACCGCTCAACGTACTGTCCGTGCCGGCCTGATCGGCGTCATCATGGTTTCGACGCTTGCCGTCACCGGCTGCGCCAGCCTCAATCCGCAGGAACCGATCTACTCGGCTTCGCAGGTGCAACGTGCCGACTACGTGCAGACGGCACGCGTCGAATCGGTCCGCCCGGTGCTGATCGACAACAGCTCGCAGGCTTCGAGCCTGTTCGGCACCATCGGTGGCGGCCTGCTCGGCGCCGTTGCCGGCAGCGCCATCGGTCATGGCCACGGCTCGCTGCTTGCCGGTGTCGCCGGTGGTCTTGGCGGCGCACTCGCCGGTAACGCGATCCAATCGCACGTCGAACGCACGCAAGGTCTCGAGATCACCGTGCGCACGCCGGACGGCCGCCTGCAATCGATCACGCAACCGGCCTCGGCCGGCGGGTTCTACCCGGGCCAGCCGGTCCGCCTGATCTCCGGCTACGACGGCACCACGCGCGTTGCGGCATAACGCCCGCGCGTCAGCGCTCCGCTTCGGCGCGCAGCCATTCGCGCGGTGACTGGCCGACCTTGGCCTGGAACGCGCGCGACAGTGCCGACGGATTGGCATAGCCAAGTTCGTCGGCCAGCAGCTTGACCGGGGTGCCATCGCGCAGGCGCGCCTGCGCGAGGCTGACCCGCCAGTCGGTCAGATAGTCCGCGGGCGTCTGCCCCACCACCTCGCGAAACGTCGCGGCGAAGGCACTGCGCGACATACCCGCGCACGCGGCCATGCGCTCGAGGTTCCACGCATCGCCGGGCGCCTCGTGCATGGCGATCAGCGCGCGCGCCAGCCGCGCATCGGACAACCCCGTAATCAGCCCAGGCTGGATGCCAGCCTCTTCGGGATGATCGAGCAGCCAGCGCAACAACTGAATCAACACCACCTCGAACAACCGATCGGCCAGTAGCCGCTGACCACAACGCACCTGCTCGGTCTCGGCAAACAGCAGCGCCAGCGCTGGCGACAAGCCCTCCACGCGCGCGAGCGGCAACGCAATCAGCGGCGGCAAAGCGCGCGCGATCGGATTCATCGCGCCGCCCGCGAACTCGAGCGTCGCGCACGTGAACTGCGAGCCATCGGCCGGTGGGTTGTGGAATCGATGGACCGCATAGCGCGGATAGAACAGCAGCGTCGGTTCCTTGACGTGCAGGCGGCGCGGCAAGCCGCGCGTGGTGTGCGTGATCTCCATCTCGCCTTCGCGCATCACGTGCAGAAAGCCTCGTCCCTTCTCGTCGAACGTGGTCAGCCCACAGAGCGCACCCGTATAGAACAGATGCGCGCGCACACGAAATCGTTCGAGGACGGCAGAGAGACGGTCTTGGGCGGGAGCAGGATTGGCGGCGGGGTCGGCAGACGGTTTGGCAGACATTTCGCTGGACGAATTGATACGAAGTCTGGACGAATTGTATCCGAACGTACAACGCTGACAACCATACTGGGTTCCACGGACGGCAGCCGCTGTTCACAACCACCGCAACGATAGGAACCCATCATGACCGCACGCACTCCCCTGCTCGACCAGCAATCCGCCCCCGCCGGCAGCGTCGACACCCTTGCCCAGATTCATGGCGCCTTCGGTACCACGCCCAACATGTTCCGCGCCGTGGCCAACTCGCCCGCCGCGCTCAAGTCGATGTGGGGCGCGTTCGGCGCGCTCGGTGGCGGCGTGATTCCCGCGCAGCTGGGCGAGAAGATCGCCGTCGCGATCGCCGATCGCAACCGCTGCGAATACTGCCTGGCCGCGCACACCGCGCTGGGCCGCAAGGCCGGCGCCTCGTCCGCCGACATGAGTGCCGCGCAGGCCGGCCGCTCGGAAGATCCGAAGACCGCCGCAGCGCTGACGTTCGCGCTCAAGCTCGTCGAGCAGCGCGGCCAGCTCGCCGCCGACGACGTTACGGCTGTGCGCGCGGCCGGCTTCAGCGACGAGGAAGTGGTCGAGATCGTCGCGCACGTGGCGCTGAATCTGTTCACCAACTACATCAACGTCGCGCTCGACGTGCCGGTCGATTTCCCCGGCGTCAAACTGACCGCGCGTTGATCTGTATGCGCTCCCCTCTCCCGCCGGGAGAGGGCCTGGGGGTGAGGGCAACGCCCTCCCCAACGCGCACACTGCGCCCGGCAAACAAGCCCACCGCGGCCATCAACACCCCCACCGTCACGCACAGCAGCAGCGGCACCGCCCAATGGCCCGAGCGATCGTGAAGCAGGCCGACCAGCGGCGGCCCCGCGGCCGCGAGCAGATATCCCACGCATTGCGCCATCCCCGACAGCGCTGCTGCCTGACCGGCGCCCGAGGTCCGCAGGCTGATAAATGCCAGCGCGAGAATCAGTCCGCCACCGGCGCCAAAGCCAAAGCAGAGAATCCACAGCATGGCCCACTTCGGTGCCAGCAGCAGCCCTGCAAGACCCACCGACATGCTCAACGACAACACCACCGCAAGCGCGCGCTGATCGCGCAGACGCGGCACCAGCGGAATCAGCAGCAAGCCCGGAAACGCGGTAGCCAGCAACAACACGCCATGAAACGACCCGGCTTGTTCCGCGCTATAGCCGCCATCGCGCAGGATCGCCGGCAGCCAGCTCACACCGACGTAGTACAAGAAGCAATCGAGCCCGAGAAACAGCGTGACCTGCCACGCCAGCGGCGAGCGCCACAGCGCGCGCGATGACGACTCGGCGGTCGCGGCGCTTGGCGCTGCGGCGCCGCGTGACAGTTGCGGCAGCCAGGCGACCGCGGCAACTGCCTGCAGCACCAGCGCGGCCGCGGCGACGAGGCGCCAGTCGAAGCCCGCCAGATGCGCCAGCGGCACGGCCAGCGCGGAAGCACTCGCTGCGGCGATGCCCATCGTCAGCACATACACCGCCGTCAGCGCGGCCACGTGTTGGGGAAAATCGCGCTTGAGCAAACTCGGCAGCAGCACGTTGCCGATCGCAATGCCGCTGCCGATGATCGCTGTACCTATATAGAGCAAGGCCACATGGCCGCCCGAGCGCACCGCGATGCCCATCGCGACAATGCCGAGCGCAAGAAACAGCGCGCGCTCAAGCCCGAGCTTGCGCGCCACGCCCGCCGCAAATGGCGACACGGCGGAGAACGACAGCAGCGGCAGCGTAATCAGCAGGCCGGCCTGCGTGGCACTCAGATCGAAGGTCTGCTTCAGGGTTTCGAGCAGCGGCGCGATGCTGGTGAATGGCGCGCGCAGGTTCGCCGCAAACAGCAGGATGCCGGCAAGCAGGATCACTTTGGACCGGGTATGGGTCTGCCTGGTATCGGATGTCATGTCAGGACTCTCATGGGGTTGGCAACATGGGAGTGAGCTTATCGATGGCAGCACGCGAAGAATTTAGCTATCCTGACAAAACATCACCAAATCCAGTCAACCCAACATCCCGCCCCCCCAACACATGTCCACCCTCTCCCATATGCGCGCGCAGAACGATCTCGATCGCATCGTGCAGCCCGCTATCGCCTTGCGCATCCAGGCGCTGCGCGGCGACGAGGATGAGGGCATGCATCACCATCGCAAGGGCCAGCTCGTGGTGGCCCTGCGCGGCAGCGTGATTTGCGAGGTGCCAACCGGGCTGTGGATGGTGCCGCCGCATTGCGGGGTATGGATTCCGGGCGGGCGCCCGCACCTGATGCGCGTTACCGCCGATACCGACCTGTGCCTGCTGTGCGTGGAACCGACCGCCGCAGCCTTGCCCGACGAGTGCTGCACGCTATCGATCACGCCGCTGCTGCGAGAACTGATCCTGCGCATTGCCGCCGACCCGCAGAACTATGACGCGGACAGCCGCACCCACCGGATGGTCGGCGTGCTGCTCGAAGAACTGGGGCAGATGCAGGTCGAACGGCTCTACTTCCCGATCTCGCAGGATGCAAAGCTGCGCCGCATCGCCGACGCATTGACCGCGCATCCCGACGATCGCCGCACGGCAGGAGAGTGGGCCGATCATGTTGCGGTCAGCGAGCGCACGCTCACCCGGCTGATTCTGCGCGAAACCGGCATGACGTTTGGCCGCTGGCGACAGCAGTTGCATATCGTGGTGGCGCTCGGCAAGCTCTCGGCCGGGGCACGCGTGCAGCGTGTGGCCGAGGATCTCGGCTACGAATCGGTCAGTGCGTTCATCACGATGTTCCGCAAGGCGATGGGCAAATCGCCGGCACGTTATTTTGCGGAGACGGCCACGGCCGATGAGCGGCGATGAGTGGTGAGGCGTGGCGATGAGTGCGACGATGCCGCGTAGAGCCACTTACCTGTCGTCGATATGGCACCATGCGGTGCGCCATCCGCTCCTTCTATCCCTCGCATGAAGCCTAACGACACCGCTCCGCTCGCCGCCAGCGCCTCCACTGGCATCACGTCTGCCCCACGCTTTTCGATCAAGCTCGGCGTCGTGGCCATCCTGACGGGTATCGGCTCGGGCCTCGGCGGCATGCTGCTGGCACTGCTGCTGCACAAGATCCAGCATATGGCCTATGGGTACAGCCTTGATTTCACCATCGGCACCGAGAGTTTCCTGGTCGGCGTGACGCATGCCTCGGCGCAGCGACGCCTCTTTGTGTTGATGGGATGCGGTCTGGTCGCGGGCCTGGGTTGGTGGCTGATCTACCGCTTCGGCAAACCCATCGTCAGCGTCAAGCAGACCGTGGATTCGGATACGCGCCCGATGCCGCCCGGTACGACCATCGCGCATGCGGTGCTGCAGATCATCACGGTTGCGCTGGGCTCGCCGCTGGGCCGTGAAGTCGCGCCGCGGGAAATCGGCGCGTTGTTCGCCAGCTGGCTGTCCGCGCGCACCGGACTCACGTCCGAGCAACGCCGCATGATCGTCGCGTGCGGCGCGGGCGCCGGCCTTGCGGCTGTGTACAACGTGCCCCTCGGTGGCGCCGTGTTTACGATGGAGGTGCTGCTGATCACGTTCAGTTGGCAGGCCGCCTGCCTGGCGATGGCCACGTCCGCCATCGCCGCCGGCGTGGCATGGCTGGGTATCGGCGCGGAGGTGCAGTACGTCGTGCCAACCTTCCTGCCGACCGCGAGCCTCGTAGTGTGGGCGCTGATCTGCGGGCCGCTGTTCGGCCTTGCCGGCCACGCCTTTATCCAATTCACCAATGTCGCGCGCAGCCGTCCCGCACGGGGCTGGCGCCTGCCGGTGTATGCGTTCGTCAATTTCACGATCATCGGCGTGCTGGCGATGTACTTCCCGCAACTGCTCGGCAATGGCAAGGGCGCGGCACAGCTTGCGTTCGACAGCCACGTCGCGATCGGGCTTGCCGCCACGCTGCTAGTGCTCAAGGTCCTGATCGTCGCGGGCAGCCTGCGCGCGGGGGCGAGCGGCGGCCTGCTGACGCCGGCGCTGGCCAATGGCGCGCTGATGGCGATCGTGCTCGGCGGGCTGTGGAGCTATGCATGGCCCGGTGTGCCGCTCGGCGCGTTCGCGCTGGTCGGTGCCGCGGCGTTCCTCGCCACCTCGCAACGCATGCCGCTGACAGCCGTCGTGCTTGTGGCCGAGTTCACGCAGGTCAATCACAATTTCCTGGTGCCGATGATCCTCGCGGTGGCCGGATCGGTCATGGCCAGCCGGGTGTGGGAGTCGCGCGGGTTGGGCAAATAATCAGAGTTGCACGCGCCAGTGGCCCTGCCGCATCGACAGTACGGTCGTCGATTCCGGCGCAATATCGAGATGCCAGAACGCGGACGCCGGTGCCTGCAACACATGCAGCACGCACGCCTTGACGACATTCGCGGGCACGATGACCTGTGTATGACCGTCGGGCCAGTCCTTCGCCGCAAACCATTGCGCAATGCGCAGGCACAGCGCGCGTATCGACTCGCCACCGTGCCCATCGAAGTCCGGGTCCGAGAGCCAGCGCGCGAGCGCGTCGGGCTCGGCCTCGGCGAGCGCTTTCAGCGATCGTCCGGCCCATCTGCCGTAGTCCACTTCCCGGAGCGCGGGCTCGCGCTGCGCGGCGTGTGTTTCATCGGCGACGGGGAACACGCCGGCACGCATGGCGGCGGAGGCGGGCTGGCATAGCAACGTGAGTTGGACGGTCATGCTCTACAATGGCACCCAATTTCGATGCGAGGAAGCCGGTGGAAATCCGGCACGGTCGCGCCACTGTATCCCATGCGGCATGGGGAGTCAGACCTTCCATCGAAGCCCTGCCATCCATCTCGGAACGCGTCATTCCACAAGGAGTCTTCATGCACGCCAGTGCTACGTTCGATTCAGCCCTTTCGCCCGCCTTCGAACCCGTTTCGATTCCCGTGCGCGAATTGCTGCCCTGGGCCATCTTCGGCAGCATCCTGCTGCTGCTCGCGATCTATTTCGTGGGCGTGGAAGAAGGCGCCGCGGCGATCTTCAACACGATGTACGTGCACGAGTTCGTCCACGACGGTCGCCATCTGCTCGGCTTCCCCTGCCACTGACGGGCGCCGTTATGGTCAGAAGTCTGTTGATACGCGGCATGATCGCGGGATTTCTTGCGAGCCTGCTGGTCTTCGCCTTTGCCAAGGTTTTCGGTGAGCCACAGGTGGAAGGCGCCATCGCCTACGAAGAGCGCATGGAACACGCCATGGGCGGCAGCCACGCCCATGAAATGCCGGAGCTCGTGAGCCGCGAGGTGCAGTCGGGGCTGGGCCTGTTCGTCGGTCTGGCCGTGTTCGGCAGCGCCGTCGGCGGGTTGTTCTCGCTGGTGTTCGCGTATGCGTACGGGCGCATCGGACGGATAGGTCCGCGCGCGCTGTCGGCCGCGATGGCGCTGCTTGGCTTTATCACGATCGTGCTGGTGCCATTTCTCAAGTACCCGCCCAATCCGCCCTCGATCGGTGATCCATCGACGATCGGCAGCCGCACCGCGCTGTTCTTCACGATGATCGTGCTGTCGCTGGTGGCACTTGCGGTGGCGCTCGTACTCGCGCGTCGACTCGCAAACCGCCTGGGCACATGGAATGCCACGCTGGCCGGCGGTACCTTGTTCCTCGTGCTGATTGGCCTTGCCAGCGCCCTGCTGCCCGACGTCAACGAAATCCCCGAAGCGTTCTCGGCCTCGCTGCTCTGGCAATTCCGCGTTGCCGCGTTCGGCCTGCAGGCCGTGCAATGGGCCGCGCTGGGCATCCTGTTCGGCGCCTTCGCGCAACCGTTGCTTTCACGCCGCGCATAACGTCCCAACGAAATTTTCTATTAGGCCGCGCAACGTTCGCTGCTACTATATGCAACTTTGTTGCAATAGCCAGACAACATGCGCGCGCCTCGAATGTCTTCTTGCCGATTCATGCCAACCTCGCTGGCACTCGCCGCGTCACTGCTCGCGGCGCAGGCCGGTGCCGAGGAGGCCCGCCTGCCGGAGGTCGTGGTCACCGGCGTCGCGGAAGACAGCTACGCCCCGCGGTACGCCACCGGCGCCACCCGTACCGAGACACCGTTGCGCGAGATTCCGCAGTCGGTGCGCGTGCTGCCGCGCACGCTCGTCGATGACATCGGGGCCACGCGGCTGGACCAGACCTTCGACTATGCGAGCGGCATCTCGCGCCAGAACGGCTTCGGCGGACTGTGGGACAACTATGCGATCCGCGGTTTCAGCGGCAACGAGAACACCGGGGCTGGCTACCTCGTCAACGGTTTTGCCGCCAATCGCGGCTTTACCGCGCCGCGCGATACCGCGACCATCGAGCGCATCGAGGTGCTGAAAGGCCCGGCGTCTTCGCTCTATGGCAGCAGCGATCCGGGCGGCATCCTCAACATCGTCACGCGGCAACCGCAGTTCAAGCCGGCGCAGACGTACGAGATCGAGACCGGCAACTACGATCACTATCGCGGCGTCGCCGATATCACCGGGCCGCTGGGCGAGAACGTGGCAGGCAGGCTGATCGCCGTGGCCGACCATGACGGCAGCTCGCGCGACTTCATCAACAGCCAGCGCTACCTGCTGGCGCCGTCGATCACGTGGGCTGTCGGTCCCAACACGATCATCGAGTACACGGCCGAGATCCAGCGCTACACGGTGCCGCTCGATCGCGGCGTAGTCGCCGTGAACGGTCAGCTTGGCGCGGTGCCGCGCTCACGCTTTCTTGGCGAGCCGAACGACGGCGATATCCGACTCGATAGTCAGTCTCACCAGTTGACGGTCGAACATCAGTTCTCGGAAAGCTGGAAGGGACGCGTGGCGATGGCCTATCGCGGCGGGAGCCTCGAAGGGTTCTCCACCGAAGCCACCGCATTGCAGGCCGATGGCCGCACACTGACGCGCCAGCGCCGCTATCGCGACTTTCAGTCAGACGACGTGTCGCTGCAGGCCGATGTCACCGGCAAGTTCGCGACCGGTCCGATCAGGCACGAGCTGCTGCTTGGCATCGACACCTATCGCTTCAGCACGAGCCAGGTGCTGCTGCGGCGCAACCCCAGCGCGGCGGCGCCCTATGCCATCGATATCTATTCGCCGGTGTACGGTCAGACGCCGCCGTCGCTGCTGCCAAACACCAATACCTACGAGCGTCAGACCAACGTCGGCTTCTACACGCAGGACCAGATGCAGCTGGGCGAGCGCTGGCGCGTGCTGGCGGGCGCGCGTTTCGACGTCTTCAACCAGTCGCTCGATAACCGCCTGCGTACCACCAGCACCGGCCAGCATCAAACCGCTGTGTCGCCACGCATCGGCGTGACCTACCTTGCCAGCCAGAACGTTGCGCTGTTCGCCAACGTCAGCCGCTCGTTCCGTCCCAATGCCGGCAGCGACGCCAACGGCAATGCGTTCTCGCCCGAACGCGGCCGCGCGCTGGAAGCCGGCGTGCGCTTCGATACGACCGATCGCCGCACCAGCGCCACGCTCGCCGTATTCGACATTCACAAGCGCAATGTGCTGACTACCGATCCGCTCGATCCGTCATTTCAGATCGCTGCCGGCGAGGCGCGCAGCCGCGGCGTGGAGCTCGACGTGGCCGGTCAGATCACCACGCATTGGCGTGTGACGGGCAACTTTGCCTTCACCGATGCCGAGATCACGCAAGACTCGCGACTTGCGTCAGGCACCCCGCTGGCCAACGTGCCGCGTACAAGCGCGAGCCTGATGGCGATCTACGAGGATCAGGCGCCAATCGGCCAGCGTTACGGCGTGGGGGGCGGCGTGCGCTACGTCGGCACGCGCCCCGGCGATACGCAGGATTCGTTCTCGCTGCCTACCTATACGCTGGCCGATCTGCTGGCCTATTGGCAGTACAGCAAGACGGTGCGCGTATCCCTGAACGTCGACAATCTGTTCGATCGCACTTACTACGCGAATTCGTATAGCAGTGTGTGGATTGCGCCGGGGCTGGGCCGCGCAGTGCGTGTGGGGCTGCGGCTTAGCTATTGATGGCGATGCTCGCTTATCCAACGCCCCCCTTGTCCGCCACGCGCCGTCGCCTGCTGCGTGCCGCGATGATGTCGCCGCTGGCTGGACTGGCAGCGGCATCAGTAGATGCGCACGCGCATTCCACTGCCTCAGCCCCCGCGGCATCGCGCAATGCCGTGCGTGTGATTGGTCCGTGGGAGCTGTCGAGTCTCGATCCACTGCGCAATGGCTATATGTTCGCGCGCATGCAGGTCACGGAGACGCTCGTCGACTACGACCTCTCCGGGATGCCGGTGCCGGGGTTGGCCGCACATTGGAGTGTCTCGACCGATCGGCTGCTATGGCGCTTTACGCTGCGGCGCGATGCGCGCTTCCATGACGAGACGCCGGTACGCGCGGCCGATATCGTTGCCGCGCTTGCGCGTGCGCGCCATGCCGCAGGGGTGCTGTCGCGCGCGCCGATCGCCGAGATTTTCGCCAGCGGCGGGAATGACGGCGAAAGCGTAAGCATTCGGCTCACACGTCCGTTCTCACCACTGCTGGCATTGCTGTCGCACAGCAGCACGCAGGTACTCGCGCCAGCATCGTTCGGACGCGATGGCAACGTGCGCACGATCGTCGGGTCGGGTCCGTACTGCGTTGTCGAGCTCGCGCCCCCGCAGCGCTTTTCGATCGTGGCGTTCGCCGGTTGGCGCGGTGCGCGGCCGGTGGTGAAAGAGGCCTCGTATGTGTCGGTCGGCCGCGCCGAGATGCGCGCGTTGATGATCGAGAATGGCCAGGCGGATCTTGCCTACGGCCTCGACCCCGGCACCATTGCACGGCTGCGCGGCGCTACGCACGTGCGCATTCACGCGGTCACGATTCCTCGCACCACGCTGTTGAAGCTCAACGTGGGGCATCCCTATCTTTCCGACGCGCGCACACGGCAGGCGTTGTCGCTGGCGCTCGATCGGCGCGGCATTGCCACCGCGATCCTGCGCGATCCGGCGCTTGCCGCGACGCAGCTGTTTCCGCCGTCGCTGCCGGGTTGGCATGATCCGGAGTTGACGCCATTGGGGCATGACATCGAGGCGGCGCGGCAACTGCTGCGCGCCGCGGGTTGGACGCCCGGTGGCGATGGCGTCTTGCAGCGCGGCGATGCGCGCTTTGCGCTCACGCTGCGGACGTTCCCCGACCGGCCGGAGTTGCCGGTCATCGCCACGGCCATTCAGGAGCAGTTGCGACTTGTGGGTATTCAGGTGCGTGTGGCCGTTGGCAATTCCAGCGACATTCCATTCTCGCATCGCGATGGTTCGCTCGAGATCGGCCTGTTTGCACGCAACTACGGCGTGGTACCCGATGCGTTCGGCGCGGTGGCGCAGGACTTTGCGGGCAACGGTGGCGACTGGGGCGCGATGGGTTGGAGCGCGCCCGCCGTGGCGAACGCACTCGCGGCATTGCCGGCCACTGTTGATATGCAGCAGGCTCAGGCGTTGCGAGGCCAGATTGCGGCGGCGCTGCAACGCGATCTGCCGCTCATTCCCGTGGTGTGGTATCGGCAGACGCTCGCGGCAAACCCGCGTCTTGCCAATGTTTCGATCGACCCGTACGAGCGGACCTATCGCTTGACGCAGCTGCAGTGGCAGACATGAACGAGCCATCCGTAGTGCTTCCTGAATCCGTGGCGTCAGGCCCGGCATTGCATGCAACTTCCGACGCGCAGTCGCCGCCGCATGTCGCCACGCGCGCGGTCGCGCGCATCTTGCTCCAGCGTGGCATCCAGGCGCTGATCGTGGCCGCGCTGGTCGGCACGCTGAGCTTCCTGATGATGCGCCTGCTGCCCGGGGACATGGCCTTCCGCGTCGCGGCCGGCCGTTACGGCTACGACATGGTGACGGCGCAGGCGGCGGAAGCCGTCCGCGTGGAACTTGGCCTGGGCCTTCCCTGGACGCAGGCGCTGCTGAACTGGTGGCATCAATTGCTGCACGTCGACCTCGGCCTGTCCGCGGTCACCGGCGCGCCGGTGGCACAGGAGATTGCCCATCAGCTCGGTCACACGCTGACGCTCGCAATTGCCGCGCTGGCGGTATCGTGTGCGATCGCGGTGCCGTTAGGCTTTGTCGCAGGCCTGCGCGCCGGTGGCGCACTCGATCGCGCCACACTCGTGGCATCGGTGCTACTGCGCGCGATGCCGCCGTTCGTGCTGGGCATCGTGCTGGTATCACTGCTGTCGTTCGACCTCAGACTGATTCCCGTTGGCGCGTCGCACGAGCATGGCGGTTTGCTCGCGCCGGCCATCACACTCGGCCTGGGCCTGTCGGCCACCGCCATGCGCGTGGCACGCGATGCGATGGCCGCGGTGACCGAATCTGCCTACTTCCGCTTTGCGCAGACCAAGGGCCTGAGCGATCGCGATGCACTACTGCGACATGGCGTGCGCAACGCCGCCATTCCGCTCGTGGCGTATCTCGGCGTGCAACTGGTGTTTCTCGTCGAAGGCGTGGTTGTGATCGAGACGCTGTTCGCGTGGCCGGGCATCGGCCACGCACTCGTCCATGCGATCTTCGGCCGCGACGTACCGATGATCCAGGGCACCGCGATCGTGATGGGCCTGATGTTCGTGGCCCTCAATACGCTGGTCGATCTCGCGTGCACGTGGATCGATCCGCGCCTGCGGCTACGCGGGTTTCGCAAGGAGGGCCTGTGATGACGCGCTTCCGCTCGCCGCAGCATCTCTGCGGCCTCACGCTGCTGGTGCTCCTCGTGGTGTTCGCGCTCGCCGGCCCGTGGGTCGCGTCGCGCGCGCCGTTCGAGCAGAACCTGTACGGCATTCTGCAGGCGCCGAGCCTCCACGAGCCGCTGGGCACCGATCATCTCGGCCGCAGCATGCTCGCGCGGCTGGCCAGCGCGAGTCGGTTGTCGCTGGGTCTTGCCGTGCTGAGCGTAATGACCGCCGCAATCCCCGGCACTCTGCTGGGCCTGTTGGCCGCGTGGCGCGGCGGCTGGACCGCGCGCATCATCGGCGCCGGTGCCGATGCGGTGCTGGCACTCCCCGGTCTGCTGCTCGTGCTCTTGCTCAGCGCGTTTGCACCGGGCGCATTCTGGCCACTGTATGTGGGCCTGTCGCTAGTGCTATGGGTGGAGTATTTCCGCGTCACGCGCGCCTCGGCTGCGGTACTGCTTGCGAGCGAGCACGTGGAAGCCGCGCGGCTGCTGGGATTCGGGCCGCTGCATGTGCTGCGCCATCACGTACTGCCGGAGCTCCTGCCGCTGCTCGCCACACTGATGACTTTCGGCGCGAGCGCCGCGGTCCTTGCGCTCGCCGCAATGGGCTTCGTCGGCCTCGGCGCGCAACCGCCCGCAGCCGAGCTTGGTCTGATGATGACCGAGCTACTGCCTTACGCGGCCGAGGCGCCATGGATCATCGCGTGCCCGATCGTCGTGCTGACATTGGCCACGTTGACGCTCGTGCTGCTTGGCGGCGGAGCGGACCGGAAGAGATTCGCATGACTGCGCTGCATAATCTGCTCGATGTCGACGCGCTCCGCGTGGAAAGCGCGAGCGGCTCGCTGCTGGGACCTGTCACGTTCACGCTGCAGGCAGGCCGCGCCCTCACGCTGCTTGGCGAAAGCGGCTCCGGAAAAAGCCTGCTCGCCCAAGCCATCATGGGCACACTGCCGCGTGGATTGCGCGCGCACGGACGCATTGCGCTGGCGGGTCGGACGTTCGATGCCAACGACAGCAAAGCACGCCGTGCGTCCTGGGGTCACGAGATCGCACTGTTGCCGCAGGAGCCATGGGTCGCGCTCGATCCCACCATGCGCGTCGGCACGCAGCTCGCGGAAACCCATGCACTGGTAGGCCGCAAGGCAGGCGCCGACGCGTGGAGCCACACGCTCGACGAGTTGCGCACGCTCGGCATCGGCCACACCGCTCGCGCATGGCCCATCACGCTATCCGGCGGCATGGCGCAACGCGCCGCGTTCGCGATCACGCGTGCCGGTGGCGCACCGGTACTGATCGTCGACGAGCCTACCAAGGGCCTCGATCACGCGTCCCGCGACGAAATCGTGGCGCGACTGCGGCAAGCGCTCGAAGCCGGCTGCACCGTGCTGACAATCACGCACGACATCGCGGTTGCGCGCGCCCTCGATGGGGATGTCGCGATAATGCTCGCGGGCCAGATTGTCGAGCGCGGCGAAGCTAACGCCGTGTTGACGCAACCGTCGCATGCCTACACGCGTGCACTAATCGCGGCCGACCCTGAATCGTGGACCACACACGCGGTGTCCCATCCCGGTGAAATGGTCCTTCAGGCGACGCACCTGCGCAAACGCTTCGGCCCGCGCGAACTGTTCCGGAACCTCGACCTCACACTCCACGCCGGCGAACGCGTGGCTGTCACGGGCCCGAGCGGCAGCGGCAAATCCACCCTCGGCAATATCCTGCTGGGCCTGCTCGCCGCCGACGACGGCGCCGTCCACCGCCACGCAACCATTGACCGCGTGCGCTACCAGAAGATCTACCAGGAGCCGACGTCCGCATTCGCCCCCCGCCGCGCCATCAGCCACGCGCTGACGGACCTGTGCAAACGCCACCGCCTGGATCAGGCACGCATCGCCCCGCTGATGCAGCAGATGCGCCTGCCGCCCCCGCTACTCGCCCGCCTGCCCAACGAAGTCTCCGGCGGCGAACTGCAACGGTTCGCACTGCTACGCGCCCTGCTACTCGACCCCGTCTTCCTGTTCGCCGACGAACCGACCTCCCGTCTGGACCCGATCACCCAAAAGGAAGTCATCGACACCATGGTCAACATGACGCGCGAGCGCGGATGCGCGCTGATGCTGGTGACGCATGATCCGTACATTGCTGGAAGCGTGGCGATGCGGAGGGTGATGCTAGAAGCATAATTAAGACACGAATCTGCTCACGAATCTGCTCAATCCATGAAGAATCTGCTCAAATCTGCTCAAATCTGCTCACCCACCTGCGAAATAAAGTAACTTATAGTTATCTTTATACGCAAATTTGCTTACAATCTGCTCAATATCGTCTAATCTGCTCATCACACTGAGCAGATTTGAGCAGATTCATGAACAGCGTGACGCCCGAGCAGGTACTGCAAGCTATCGAACGACTCGCGACGAAGGGCCAGCTACCCGCCTCGTCCAGCGAGATCGTCCATGAGGCGCGCGGCAGTTCAGCCACCGTTCGGCGCCACCTGGAGGCCCTCAGCGCCAGCGGGCATTTGATACGCACGGGTCGCGCAAGGGCCACGCGATATACGCTCGCGCAGCCGGTGCGAGCGCGTGTCACGCCTCCAGCGCCGGCCCCCCAGGGAGCAACGGAGCCAAGTCCGAAGCCCAATCTCTACGCCCAACCCGACTGGTCACAGGCATCCACCGTTCTACGCGAACGGCTGAGCGCGCCCCTCGGCGCGAGGGATCCTGTCACTTATCACCGCGACTTTGTCGACGGCTATCGTCCTAACGAGAGCTTCCTGTTGCCGCAGGCCTTGGCTGAGGAGCTATATCAGGCCGGCCGCCTCTCGGGGCAGCAGCCGGCGGGAACCTACGCGCGCAAGGTCTTCGAACAATTGCTGGTCGATCTGTCGTGGTCGTCTTCTCACCTCGAGGGCAACCGATACACGCTGCTGGCAACGAAAGAGTTGTTCGAGCGCGGCGTCGATGGTGACGACGCCGATGCGCAGATGCTGCTCAACCACAAGCGAGCCATCGAGTTCCTCGTGGAAGGAGTGCCCACACAAGGCCTGACAACAGCGGTATTGCGCAACCTGCATGCCACCTTGATGGAGGCCTTGCTGGCAAACGACGACGCGCTAGGGGCCATTCGCAATACCGTCGTGAATATCAGCGACACGGTGTACGTACCCGCGCAGGTGCCCGCAGTGCTGCAGGAAATGTTGCAGGCGATTGTGGGCAAGGCGCGCCTCATCAAGAACCCGATCGAAGGCGCCTTTTTCCTCTGGGTGAACATTGCCTACCTGCAGCCATTCGAAGATGGTAACAAGCGAACGAGCCGGCTGGCAGCAAACATCCCGTTGATGCTCTACAACTGCGCACCGTTGTCCTTCCTCGACGTCGATCCGTCTGACTATGCGCAAGCGATGCTCGGCATCTACGAACTGCGCGACACATCGGCTGCAGTCGATCTGTTCACCTGGACTTATCGCCGATCCATCAAGAAGTACACGGTGGTGAAGGACTCGTTCGCCGCACCAGATCCCCGCCGCCTGCGCTATCGGCCCGCTATTGAGGAAGCCATCAGGATGATCGTCATGGAACGAAAGTCCGCATACGCGGCAATCGAGGCGTTGCGGTACACGGAAGACAAGGCACCCGGCTTTGCCGCGATGCTGACCGATACGCTCGAGGCGCTGGGAGAGTACAACTGTGCGCGGTTTCGGCTAACGCCGGACGCCACAAAGGAATGGGTGGATGCCGGGCGACCGATGTGAGGCGAGGAATCGGTAACTCTTGCCTGACAGTGCATCACGCCGTTATGGCGCCGTCGGAATCGGTGCTGACTCGAAACTCCACCGAGTCCCTCTTAGAAGTTGCGGGAAGCGAAGGGTGGACATTCCCCTGGATTCGCCATCTATCGCGAGCTCTCGGTAGAAAATTGCATATCGTCGGTCTGCATCGGGACGATCCAAGACATAGCGTAGCGCTTGTCCTATTGGCCCATTCCAATTTTCGTCCACCTCGTCTAGCCACGCTTTGAGAAACAGTACCCCCAGCCAGAAGACGTCCCGCTCGTCTGAGCCAAACACAAACTCGAAATCTTCCCTTGTCGCACGTTGCACCGCGTCATAAATGTCCGCCGACAGATAGAATCGCTTGTCGGTCGCGTCCAGCAACGCCTTCTTGAGTTCCAGAAGCCCGCGGAAATCATGCTCTTCGAGTTGGACGGGTGGTGCCACCGGCTTGATCCGGCTCATGGCGAGTTTTGTGTAGAAACGTTCCTCGGCGTCGGACGCGATTTTTTCCAGATAGGTAATACCTCGATGAGAAAAACCGTTGCTTAATTTTCCAAGCCGCCTACCGTCGAGGTACTCAATCTTCTTCATCAATGCGTCACCGCTATCGATGATTTGATCGACAGAAATTACAGGTGACCAGAAGATGCTCTTGTGAAGCTCATCCGCCTCCTCTCGCACACGTCTTCGCATCCAATAATGGCGGAGTTCAGTCTCGACCAAGGCCCCGGTACTGACATGGAGAGCGACTAGACTAAAGAATTCCGGCTCGACCTTTCCGAGGTAGCTGGCTAGCATATCTTCCGGTGGATAAACCGGCTCGCGATGCCTGTTGTTGGTTTGCTCTTCGCCGCGGGAAAGAAGCGTCTCAACAACCTCCGCAAGCAGCGGCCACCCCGGTAAAGCTTCATAGAACAGGCCCGTCGCCACCACGATCGCAGGCATCGTCTCCTTGACTATGGCACCGAACCCCGTTGATGGTTCCTGTCCCGCAAAGATGTGGCCCGCGGCCTCGACAATGCGCTCGGCTACTCGAATATTGGTGATTCCAAACCGTACATATGCCTGCCTGAGCTCTTTCTCAAACGCAAAGGACGACTTTCCATAGGCAATATCGAACGCTTCTTGCACAGACGGCCTGACTTCCAGTTCAACATTGAATGCTTTCTCCCGAAACGTCTTCAGTTCTTTGCTCGCGTCATCTCGAATCCTTTCGTCATTGAAGAGAACGACGACCTGGGCTCCCGCTCCTCGCAAAAAATCTATCAGACCGAGAATTGCCACGATTGTCAGGAGCCCGCCTCGCCTCTCCATGTCATCAAGGATGATTCGTCTGCCTGCCAGATGCTTGTTCGTATAGACATCGGTCAAGGCCGTCATAGCCGACGCGCCGACTTTTGCTGCAGCACCCACCCCTGGAACATAAGTTCCCACAAACTCGAATAGGCCGGTGCCAAGCGCACCCATAACTTTTCCGGCCGTGGAAAGGGTTGGCGCCGATTCATCCATCATCGACGTCAGCAAGCTTTTTCGAATGTCTTCAACCGAGTTCAAGCCGAAGAGCGAGCAGTAGATGCCCGCTCGTGTGTTTGGTTCGCCTGCAGCTTCCTTAAGCCATTTCTCGGTCTCCAACCATAGATGTGTCTTGCCGCTACCCCACGGGCCCTTTACCGCGATAACTGGAAATCGCTGAGGCTCGCTCAAGCACTTTCTAAATGCCTTCTGTGCGGCAGCATGGTCCATTAGGACTCCTCTCCCATTGAGTAGCCTAGCCACTCGGATGAAATCCGAACGGCCCACGTCAAGGAACATCGAAACACCAAGAATTCGGGCGCAAAAGCGCCTGACAAGGGTAGTCAACTTGCGCGACTCTGGTATCCGGCAAAAGGTGGAGAAATTTCTAAACCCTCATACGCGCGAGTTCAATCGGTAACTGCAGGTATCGGGGAAACGGGCAGCCTCCTATGATGTCTCCAGACATCGGAGACATCATGGCCATCCCCGTTATCGACATCTCGCCCCTATTGACCCCGAATCATCCGGCTCGTCACGAGGCCATCGGCAGGTTGAAGGACGCGCACATGAATGCCGGCTTCTCGGTGCTCGTTGGGCATGGCATCGATCCCGGCGTCATTGCCGCCCTGCTCGATGCTTCGCGGCGATTTCATGAGCTGCCGTTAGAACAGAAGCTTGATATCCGGTATCGATCGAGTCTGCGTGGCTTTCTGCCGATGGGTACCTCGACGCTGGCGAAGTCCACGCTGGGCACGGCACGCAAGCCGAATTGCAGTGAGTCGTTTATTGCGCAGTCCGACCTGCCTGAGGCTCTGCGATCGCGATGGTCTCATTCTCCGTTAGGCGGCACGCAACCGTGGCCTGCCGATCCGGCGGATCTGAAGGACGTGGCGCTGCGCTACCGTCACGACGTCAGTGCCTTGGCTGCGGCGTTGATTCCCGCGTTTGAAGAGATGCTCGCACTTCCAACTGCTACGCTCTCGAGCCGCTTCTCGCCCGCCCACGTCTTCTTGCGTTTATTGCACTATCCTCCGGCTCCCGTGAGGGAAGCCGACAGCTATGGCTCCGCGCCGCACACCGACTACGGCTGCCTGACGCTCGTTGCGCAAGATGACGTCGGTGGACTGCAGGTGCGTGCCGAGGATGGCGACTGGATCGATGTACCGGACATCGCTGGCGGGCTGGTGCTCAATAGCGGGCAAGTCCTCGAGGCCTGGAGCGGTGGGCGAATCAAAGCAACGCCGCATCGCGTTCTCAACAATCAGGACCGCTCCAGATATTCGATCGCGCTGTTCTATGACTGCGCAATCGAGACACAGGTCGAATGCCTCGTTCCGGCTACTGAACCCTTCTCTTCCAATTGCCTTGGCAAGCAATACGGCACCCATCTGGGCGAGTTTCTGAAAGCCAATTACAACTTTCAACCGGAGCCGTGACGGGTTAAAGCGGCACCATCGCAAAATCCTCCTTGCCCACGTCGCACAGCGGACAACGCCAGTCATCGGGCACGTCCGCCCATTTCGTGCCCGGCGCGATGCCTTCTTCTGGCAGCCCTTCCGCTTCGTCGTAGACCCAGCCGCACAGCAGGCAGACCCACTGCTGAAAGCCTGTATCCGTCGGTTGCGCGGCAACGGGCAGGTCAACTGGCGTCACGTCGGCAGAGGCATCGAGCGCCACGACCAGCGGCGGAGCGGTATCGGAGATCTCCGCATTCAGGCGCCGCTGCAGCAGATCATGCAGCCGCTGCGCCTCTTCACGCGAGAGATCGATCCAGTAAGGATCGCCCGCAGCGTCGTTGAGCCGCTGCGCGGAAAACTGCAGTTCGAGGAATGCGCCCTTGGTGTACATGCGTGTGAGTCGTCTGAAATCGTGTGCAAACGATAAATTATCGTGCGCCGATAGATCGGACCAGATGCCGTACAAGTTGTACAAAATCGTTGAAGGCGCTTGCACCAATGTTGAGCGCGTAGGCGATCAGGAGGACCACGACCGCAAGCAATCCCGGCACCACTCCCATCGCCGACATACCCCACCGGTCGATCGCCCACCCTCCTGCCGAGGCACCCAGTGCAATGCCAAGGTTTGCCGCCGACACGTTGAGCGTCATGGCGAATGCCGGTGCCTCGGCACCGGCCAGAGCCACCCGCACCTGGCTCAGCGTCACGCCGGCGGTATGCGCCACGCTCCAGATCGCCAGCGGCAGAATTGCCGCCACGATGTCGTGGACCCATGTCCCGGCATTGACGGAAGCAGCCAAGGCGACCACGGCGATGCCGGTGGCGAGTAACGGCAGACGATCCGCCACGCGCGCAGCCAGCGAATTGCCCACCAACCCCGCCGCACCGAATCCCAACAGAGCGAGCGCGACGTCCGAACCGTGCAAACCCAAGCCACCTTCGAGCCACGCGCCGAGGAACGTGTAGGCAGAGAACATTCCCGCGAACAACGCGATCGACAGTAGCAGGTGACCCAGAAAGGGACCACGACGCAGCAAGTCTAGCTGGCTCGATGCGGTTGGCACCGTCGAAGCGGCAGCGCGGGGAAACCATGCGTGGATACCAAGCGCCATGGGCATCGGCAAGATCGCCAGCACGACAAATGGCACACGCCAGTCCCCGGCTTGTGCCAGCGCGATGCCGGCTGGCAGTGCGAGCAGTACGCCCAGCACGAAACCGAGATTGGCACGGGCCAGCGCACTCCCGCGCGTCTCTACTGGCGCGAGGCGCGCCACTTCGGCAGTGCCCACGCTGATGAACGCCGGTAGCGCGGCGCCCTGCGCGATACGTGCCATCAGCATCAGGGGAAAGCTCGATGCCACAGCCAACACTGCGTTGGTCATTGCGAACAGCAACAGCGTGACGATAAGCACGCGTCGCGGTGCATAGCGGCTTGCGAACAGCGTCACCGGCGGACCTGCGACCGCCGCCGCCAACGCAAACAACGCCGTCAGCTGGCTCACCCCAACCAGTGGTAATTTCAGATCGGACGCAATGCGCGGCAGCAGGCCGATCACAATGAACTCGCTGCCGACCACAGCAGCAATGGCAGGCGTCAACAGCCACAACACACGACGCAGTTCCGCCTGCGATCGGCTTGCCGCGGCGCTCATGCGTTCGCCCCGCCGTCCACCGTCAGGCCCGTGCCGGTGATGAAACGCGCGGCTGGGCTGGCAACGAAGGCTACCAATGCCGCGATATCGTCGGCCTGCCCATATCGCTTGATGGCCATGCGTTCCCGCTGGCCATCCGCACGCGGACTGTCGGCGGGATTCATATCGGTGTCCGTCGACCCCGGATGCACGACGTTCGCGGTGATTCCGCGCGGACCGAGATCGCGTGCAATGCCCTTGGTCCAGCCGATCAGCGCCGCCTTGCTGGCCGCATAGAGGCTTGCGCCCTCGCCCGGCACCCGCTCGGCGAGGTTGCTCCCCGTCGAGATGATGCGGCCGCCTTCGCCCATGTAAGCCAGCGCTGCCTGCGACGCGACCATGACCGCGCGCACGTTCACCGCCAGCGTCGTATCGATATCGTCTAGCGTCAGTTCATCGACCGGCCCCGCGCGGAAGATGCCGGCGTTGTTGACAAGAATGTCCAACCCACCCAATGACGATGCCGCCAGATCGACAGCCTGCCTTACGGACGCGGGATCTGCAGCGTTCATCTGGATCGCCACCGCGCGACCACCCGCAGCGGTGATCAGACTGACCAGCTCTTCAGCCTGGCTCGCCGAGCGCTCGTACCCGATCGCCACGGCGGCGCCGTCAGCCGCCAGATACCGCGCAATCGCCGCACCGATTCCTCGGCTGGCACCCGTCACAAACGCTCGCTTCCCTGCAAGAGACAACATGACAACTCCTTTATGTAATGACCGACACAAAATTAGCTGACGCTTGGCAAGCGGTCAAGATATTTTTATAATGATCGACACACAAATAGGAGTTCGACATGGCCGCCCGTGGCAGACCACGCGCTTTCGACAGGGATGTGGCGCTTGCACGCGCAATGGAAGTGTTCTGGGCAAAAGGCTACGAAGGTGCCTCGATGAGCGACCTGACCTCGGCGATGGGCATCGCCTCGCCAAGCCTCTATGCTGCCTTCGGCTCCAAGGAAGCCCTTTTCCGCGACGCGGTTGGCCTTTACGCGGAAACCGACGGCGCCTCCGTCTGGCAAGCCGTGGCAGACGCGGACACCGCGTTCGGCACGGTCGAAGCTTTCCTGCTGGAAACCGCCCGCGCGTTCACGCGAAAAGACAAGCCGAGCGGCTGCCTGGTGGTGCTATCCGCCCTGCACGCCAGCGAAGAGAGCGCAACGGTCCGCAACGAACTCATCGCGAGGCGCAAGCAATGCAGCAAGGTATTGGCCCGCAAGCTGGCATCAGGCGTAAAAACCGGAGAGATCGCCACCTCGGTCGACATCGACGCACTAGCCACGTATTACATGACCGTGCAACAAGGCATGTCGATCCAGGCGCGCGACGGCGCCAGCAAGGCAACGCTGGAAAAAACCGCGAAGGCAGCGCTGGCGGGGTGGAGTGCGCTGACGAGTGGGTGACGGCGTCCGGCATCACGCACCACTTTTGATGCCATGGGACTCCGGCTTGCGCGCGATTTCGATGAATGCTTTCAGGTAGTCGACGTCGATGTCCGCCTCACGGGCGCCGAGGAAAATTTGCTTGGGGATCCCTTTTGGCCCCAGACGTAGCGGCACCAATGCCATCTTGTCGGAGTACTCCTCGATCAACCAGCGTGGTAGCGCCGTGACGCCTCGGCCGCTGGCCACCATCTGCAGCATGATGTCGGTGGTCTCGATGGCTTTGTGCCGGCGTGGCGAGATGCCAGCGGGCATGAGGAACTGGTTGTAGATATCGAGCCGGTCGATTTCCACCGGGTACGTGATCAAAATCTCGCGTGTGAGCTGCTCGGGTCGGACGTAGTCGACACCCGCAAGCGGATGCTCTCGATTGACCACCAGCACCTGTTCGTAGTCGAACACCGGCTCGAAGTGCAAACCCGGTTTATAGAGCGGATCAGGCGTGACCAGCAGGTCGATCTCGAAGCCGAACAGCGCACCAATCCCTCCGAACTGGAATTTCTGCTTCACGTCGACATCGACATCCGGCCAGCGCGCCAGATACGGCGAGACGATCTTCAGTAGCCACTGATAACAGGGATGGCACTCCATGCCGATGCGCAGCGCGCCACGCTCCCCCTGCGCATACTGACCCAGGCGCTCCTCAGCCAGTGCCAGCTGCGGCAGCACGCGATTGGCCACGGCCAGCAGGTATTGGCCAGCCTGCGTCAGTCGCAGGTGGCGCCCTTCGCGCAACCAGATCTCCGTGCCGAGTTGCTGCTCGAGCTTCTTCATGGAGTGGCTGAGCGCGGATTGGGTCAGATGCAGCACGCCAGCCGCCGCAGTCAGCGACCCGTGCTTGTCCACACACTGAACGATGGAGAGGTGAATTCTCTCGAGCATGATCCGAATGAGTAAAACTAATGGTTTATCGAAATACGGTAATTTTACTTCATAGATCGGACCCTTTTGCTCGCACTGAGAACACTTCCAGCTTCGGGATCTCGTCGCGCAGATATGAAATCAACGCCTGCGTCGCCATCGATGGGTGCAGGTTCGGTGTGGTGATGATGTGAAGCTTGCGGCCGAGCCCCTCGGGCTCCCACTCGGGCAACACGGGCACTAACGACCCTGCCTTCATGTCCTCCCACCCCGCATAGGCGGGCAACAGACCCACGCCATGCCCGGCCTGCGTGGCACGCAGCAGAAAGCGAAAGTGTTCGGACTGCAGGTGCGGCGAGATATCGATCGTGGCGCGTTCGCCCTCGCGTTCGAGGATCAGCCGAAAGCGTCGCGACGCGTAAGGCGGGCACAGGAAATGGCATTGAGTCAGGTCGGCCGGGGTCGTGAGCGGCGCGATGCCTGCCAGGTAGGAAGGCGACGCGAATAGTCGCCAAGGCGTTGCGCACACTTCTCGTGCCACCACGTCGAGGGGCGGGTTCGAAGTAATCCGCAACGCGACGTCGATCTCGTCGGCGATCAAGTCCGTCACACGATTGGCGAAGAACACGCGCAGCGAGATGCCGGGATGCAATGCGGCGAAGTCGAGCAGCAGCGGGGCGATATACGCATCGCCTAGCCCGGTCGGCACACTCACACGCACATGCCCGCGCAGCGTCTTGCCAAGACTGTCGATCTCCGCCTGAGCCGCCACGGCTTCCTGCAACATGCGCACGCCATGCTCATACAGCGACTGTCCGGCCTCTGTGGTCTCGAGCCGGCGTGTGGTGCGACGCAGCAGTTGCGCGCCCGCCTGTGTCTCGAGTTGCGCGAGCTGGCGGCTGATCTGCGAGCGCGTCACGCCGCGCCGGCGCCCGGCCTCCGCTAGCGTGCCGGCGTCGACAACCTCGACGAACGACTGGATCAGGTTGAGGTCCATGGAAAACTTCATTGTCACGTCAGACGCAACATTGTGGTGCGCGCACGCCCCATTGTCGATGCGGGATTGCCCCGCTACATTGCGCTATCGTCGGCGTCAGACCGGCACAACGGAGACAAGCGCATGCCTGCCGATCTATGGTTCGAATCGCTGCATCGCACCGGACATGACATCGTCGCGCGCGGCGAGCGTCTCGCCGGCGGATGGCGCCAGCTGGGGCTGGTGGAAGGCGACGTGGTGGCGCTCCTGCTGCGCAACGATCCCGTATTCGCCGACGTGGCCGCTGCCTGCCGCATCGCCGGCATTTACTACTGCCCCATCAACTGGCACTTCACGATTGCGGAAGTACGCTTCGTGCTCGAGGACAGCGGCGCACGCGTTCTGCTCGTGCATGCGGACCTGCTTGAATCGGTGCGCGCCGCGGTGCCGCCGGGCGTGGCGGTCTTCGCGATCGGCGGCACCGACGCCGATGCGATCGAGTACGAGCCATGGCTCTCCGCACAGCCGCCCTACGATGGCCCCCGCGTGGCGCCACGCGCCCATCTCGCCTACACCTCGGGCACCACGGGTCGGCCCAAGGGGGTAATACGCAATCCGGTACCGCTTGGTGACGCGGATAGTCAGCTCGCGCGCATGCGTTCGGTGGTGGCGCAATCGTTCGGCATCGTGCCCGGTTGCCGCGCGCTGATGTCCGCACCGCTCTATCACAGCGCGCCAGGCGTGTTTATCCAGCAGGCGCTGCAGATGGCCGAGCGGCTGGTTCTGACCACGCGCTTCGACGCCGAGCAGGTACTCGCGCTGGTCGAGCAGCATCGCATCGATGTGCTCTACCTCGTACCGATCATGTATGTGCGCCTGCTCAAGCTGCCACAAGAGGTTCGCGCACGCTATGACCTCTCTTCGATACGCTTCGTCGCGTCTACCGGTTCGCCGTGCGCGCCCGAGATCAAGCGGGCGATGCTCGACTGGCTCGGCCCCGTGATTCACGAGACTTACGCATCGAGCGAGGCCGGCATGGTGACAGTGGCCACGCCTGCCGATGCCGCGGCCAGGCCCGGCACCGCGGGGCGGCCGATCGATGCGGCGCAGTTGCGCATCCTCGACGTCGATGGCAATGCCTGCGCGCCCGGCGAGGTGGGGCTTGTCTACGTACGCCAGCCGGCGTATCCGGACTTTACCTACCTGAACAACGACGCGGCCCGTCGCGCGATCGACCGCGATGGCCTGATCTCGCTCGGCGATATGGGCTATGTCGATGCCGATGGGTATCTGTTCATCTGCGATCGGGCCTCCGATATGGTGATCTCGGGCGGCGTGAACATCTATCCGGCCGAAATCGAGCATCAGCTGGTGCGCTACCCCGGTGTTGCCGATTGCGCGGTCTTCGGCGTGCCCGACGACGAGTATGGCGAGCGGCTGCATGGCGTGATCGAGCCGATGCCCGATGCCGAGATCGATCCGGCGGTCGTCACCGAATGGCTGCGCGCGCGGCTTTCCGGCTTCAAGGTGCCGCGCACGATCGAGATCGCCTCGCACCTGCCGCGCGATGAGACCGGCAAGCTCGCCAAGCGCCGGCTGCGCGATCAGCACTGGGCAGGACGGACCCGCCGCGTCTGACAAACAAAAAAATCAGGAGACAACATGCCACGATCACTGTTTCGCACCGCAGCGGCCGATGCATTTCGCGCGTGCTGCATCATCGCCGCCACCGCCGTCGCCACCAGCGTCGCCACCATCGCTTTCGCCCACGCCGGCGCATTTCCGGAGCGACCGATCAAGCTGGTGGTGCCCTACACGCCTGGAGGGTCGACCGATCAGTTCGGTCGCGCGCTGGCGGAAGGCATGTCACGCGAACTGAAGCAGACCGTGGTGGTGGAGAATCGCCCCGGCGCCAATACAATGGTCGGCACGCAGAGCGTCGCGCGCGCGCCCGCGGACGGCTACACGATGATCATGGCCTCGAGCGCGAGCATGGTGCTCAACCCGATGCTTTACAAGCGCACTGGCTACGATCCCAAGGACTTCAAGGTATTCCTGATCGGCACCGAAGTCCCGCTGGTGATCGTGACCAACAACCAGGTGCCAGCGTCCGGCACGCGCGATTTCGCCAGCTACGCGAAAGCGGCCGGCGGCAAGCTCAACTATTCGTCGGTGGGTCTCGGCAATCCGTTGCAGCTCGCCACCGAGATGCTCAAGACCGAGCTCGGCATCGAATTGACGCACGTGCCTTACAACGGCAGCGCGCCAGCGCTGTCCGCGCTGCTGGCCAACGACGTGCAGTTGATGGTCGATGTCGTCAGCACCTCGCTACCGCACATCCGCGCGGGCAAGCTCAAGGCGCTTGCGGTGACATCCCGCACGCGGCTCGAGGTATTGCCCAATGTGCCGACCATGGCCGAAAGCGGCTATCCCGACTTCCATGCCGCCACCTGGTTCGGGCTCGCGGTACCGGCGCACACGCCGCCCGACGTGGTGACGCGCCTGCAGTCCGCAGCGTCGCAAGTTCTTGGCGATGCACAGTTCCGCGCCACCTTCGCCGCGCTCGGACTGGTCGTCCAGTCCCCGCGCACTCAGGCGGAAATCGACCGCTATGTGGCGACGGATCGGGAGACGTGGGGCAAGGTCATCCGTGCGAACCGCATCTCGCTGGACTGATGGGTCATGAAATGATCCGTGCTACCATCGACGCGTCTTAGGGGAGTAGCGACTTTTCTCTTTAGAAAAGCGTTGGCGTCAACATGCTTGGTAATGCTTACCATGGCGCCAACGGCCTTTGCCTGGCACGCGAGACCTTTGACTTTGCGCTCATTTCACCGGGGCTGGTGGTGGGTCGTGAAGTCATTGGTTTCTTCGTTACGCCGGCCCCGCGCGCGATTGAACGCGCCACGTCAAACATGAGTTTCCTTTCGATTATCTTTCTCGCCTTTGCCATGGCGACGGACGCGTTTGCCGCGGCGATTGGCAAAGGTGCGGCCTTACATAAGCCCGACTACCGCGAGGCCATCAAGGCCGGCCTGATCTTTGGCACGATTGAAGCGGCCACGCCAGTGATTGGCTGGGGCCTCGGTCGCGCCGCGCAGGAATATGTCACCGAGTGGGATCATTGGATAGCCTTCACCCTTCTACTGGTGTTGGGGCTCCGCATGATCTGGGCGGGCTTCCAGACCGGTGCGGTCGAAGAGGAAAAGCCCGACTCCCACTCGTTCTGGGCCCTGGCGATTACCGGCTTCGCGACCAGCATCGATGCGATGGCGGTGGGTGCCGGGCTGGCGTTCGTCGATGTCAACATCGTCGTTGCCGCCATCGCGATTGGCCTGGCGACCACGCTGATGGTGACGATCGGTGTGCTGGTCGGCCGCCTCGTGGGGCCAGCACTCGGTCGATGGGCGGAGGCCGCTGGTGGCGTCGTGCTTATCGTCATCGGCTCCGTCATTCTGTACGAGCACTTGTACGTTATCTGAGCGTCTGCTCGACAGCTCGCGCCGTCTTCGCAATCAGCTCGCGCAACCACGTGTGGCCCATGTCGTGGTCGTCGCGGCCATGCCAGACCGCGCGCATCGTCTCGCCCTCGGCTGCATAGGGCGATGGGCGGCTGATCAAGTCCCCGCTGTCGGCAAGCGCCCTTGCCAGCGAGGCCGGCACGATCGCCAGCATGTCGGTATCGCGCAGCAGCGCTGGAATGGCGAGCGAATGGGGCACGGTCACTCTTACGCGCGGTGGCTCCTGCGACGCGAGTAGCGCGCGCTCCAACGCCTGTCGATCGAACATCTCCGACTGGCGCGCAAGGCCACGCTCGACGATAAAGCCGCCGACCGCACCCTCTTCATGTCCTCCCACGGACAGCGTGACCAGTGGATACTTTGCGAGGTCCTCGAGCCTGAGTTCCCTGCGCGATGCGGGATGTCCCTTGCGCATCAGGATGGACTCTCCCTGCGACATCAGGTCGCGCGAGCTGAAGCGCGGTGGCACCTGCGAGAAAATGCCGATGGCCAGATCGATGCGGCCCAGATCGATCTGCTCGGCCAGATCCAGCCGCGTTGAAGGCCGAATGACGAGATCGACCGCGGGCGCAACCTGCAGCAGCTCGCGCGACAGCGGCGCGATGATGACCTCCGTCACATGATCGTTGGCCGCGATCACGAATCGTCGGCGCGATTGCTCCGCGCTGAATGGCTCCACGCCCAGCGCATCCTGAATGCGGCGCAGTGAGTCCAGCAGGCTCGGCGCCATGGCCATGGCGCGGCCGGTGGGCTCCATGCCCTTTCCCGTGCGGACGAACAACTCGTCGCCAACCAGCTCTCGCAGCCTTCGCAGCGCATGGCTGACCGCGGATTGGGTCAGGTGCAGGCGTTTGCCCGCCAGAATCAGGTTGCGCTCTTCGTAGACAGCCTCGAACACCTTCAACAGGTTCAAGTCCGTGCGGCCGATGCTCATGATCGCCCTCCGTGAATTGAATGACATGCATTATGCGGTTGCATAGACATCAATTCCATTCAATTCGTTGGCGGCGCAAGATTGCACGCATCAATCCCCTGCCACCGACGCCATGACAACCGAAAGCCTTATCAACGATCGCGAAGCGCTGATCGAGCGCTGCATCCCCTTCCTCGAAGAAGTGAAGGACATCACCACCAGCAGCGACATCGAGCGTTGGCTCAACGAGAAGTACGGGCCCGACAGCGAGCTTTACCAGACCTTGTCCCGCCTGATCAGAAAGGGCGTGGAGGATGGCTGGGCGGCCAATATCGAGATCGAGGGCGCGACCTATCGACGCAGTCGCATCGCGGAGCCTTCCGCGCGTACGCTGCATTTCAGCATCACGGCGGTCTATATGGATAGCACCGGCAACCAGCAGGGGCATGCGGACCAGCGCTTCCGCGGGCAATACCACGGACATCCCTATGGCGAGTTCAACATGGTCATTCCCCTCAATGCGGGCGCCGTCCTGAACGGACCGAGCGGCTGGCGCGGTGAAGGATGGACCGCGCCGGCACCGGGTAGTCATCACTATCCGGAAGCGAAAGGCGGCGCGGTGATCGCACTGTTCTTCCTGCCGTCGGGGCGAATTTCCTACCACGAAGCCCCGCAGGAGTAATCCATGGATCAGCACGCGATAGCACAATGCGTTGCCACCGTGGTGGGTACCCGCCGGTCGGTCCGCGCGTTCAAACCGACGCCATTGGACAGGGCGGTCGTGGAGCAGATCCTGGAGGAAGCTTCCACCGCGCCAAGCGGGGCCAATATCCAGCCGTGGCGCGTGTACGTGGTCACCGGCGCGATCAAGGACGAACTGGCCGATATTCTGGTCACCGCGTTCCGCGCCGGCAGCGCGCCAGCCCCTGCGCACTTCCCCGACCCGTTGCCGGATGGCTTTCGTACACGGCTGATGGACTTTGGCGCGCGCTACTACGCCTCACTGGGCATCGACCGCAACGACACCCCTGCACGCATGCGGCAGACCGAAAAGAACTTCTCGTTCTTCGGCGCGCCCGTGGGCCTCATCATCAGCATCGACCGCCGCCTGAAGCCGCATAGCTGGATCGACATCGGACTGTTCGCACAGAACCTGATGATCGCGGCAAAAGCCCGTGGCATCGATACCTGCCCGCAGGTCGCGTTCGCGCAATTCCACGACCAGATCGCGTCGTATCTGCACATGCCCGATGAGGAGATCACCGCGTTCGGTATTTCCATGGGTTACGGGGATGCCGAGGCACCGGTGAACCAAACCAGAATGCCGCGACAGCCCGTGCAGGACTTCACGCGCATGCTGGGATTTCCGGCTGTGTGAATCGGGTCATGGGTACTCGGCGCCTCAGGTCACTCCCATGCGTTCCCCCCAAGGGGAGCAAATCTTCTCGGTCTGTGAGATCATTCCGCGCAATGGTCGCCACAAAAGAGCCTTATAAAGCACCAAATTGAGGTCTTTTGTGGGCGCAATACGTTTATCGAGGAGAAGTTCAGCATGGCAGTGCCAATTTCACAGGCATGGACGGTAGCTACCTACGTCCTGAAGCAAAAGCTGATGCGGCGGCGTCGTTACCCCCTCGTCCTCATGCTCGAGCCGCTCATGCGCTGCAACCTGGCATGTGCCGGCTGCGGAAAGATTCAGTACCCGGCGCACGTCCTGAAGACGGAACTGACGCCGGAAGAATGCTTCAAGGCAGTCGAGGAAGCGGGCACGCCCATGGTGGCGATTCCCGGCGGCGAGCCGCTGCTGCATCCGCGGATGCCCGAGATCGTCGCCGGCCTGGTGGCGCGCAAGAAGTACGTGTACATGTGCACGAACGCGCTGCTGCTGACCAAGCACCTGCACGAGTTCAAGCCGAGCAAGTATCTGTCGTTCTCCGTGCACGTGGACGGTCAGCGCGATCATCACGACTTCTCGGTCTGCCGCGAAGGCGGTTATGACATCGCGATGGAAGGCGTGCGCGCCGCCGTGGCGGCGGGCTTCCGCGTCACGACCAACACGACGCTGTTCGACGGCGCGGATCCGAACAGCGTGCGCCTGCATTTCGACGAAATGATGGAAGCCGGCGTGGAAAGCATGATGGTGTCGCCGGGATACACCTACGACAAGGCGCCCGACCAGAAGCACTTTCTGGGCCGCGCGCGCTCGAAGAAGCTGTTCCGCGCGATCCTGTCGAACCGCAAGAAGAGCTGGCGTTTCAATGCTTCGCCGATGTTCATGGAATTCCTCATGGGCAAGAAGCAGCTCACCTGCACACCGTGGGGCATGCCCACCTACAGCATCTTCGGCTGGCAGAAGCCGTGCTACCTGCTGCAGGACGGCTACGCCGACACGTTCGACGAGCTGATGGAAAGCGTGAAGTGGTCCGACTACGGTACCGAGAGCGGCAACCCGAAGTGCGCCAATTGCATGGTGCACTCGGGCTATGAGGCCAGCGGCGTGAACTACACGTTCGGCTCGGTCAAGGGCCTGTTCCAGACCGTGAAGGCGATGCTGTTCGACCGCTACGACGACGCGGAAGCCAAGGACATGCTCGCCACCTGGAAGCCTGCGAAGCATGAGGCGCCGATTACGTTCATGCCGCGGACCAAGTCCACCGAGGATGTAGCTGCACCGGCGCCTGTTGCGGCAGCCGCTGTGGTTGCCCCCGACGAGATGGAAACCGCGGCCGGTACCGTCCACGAGAAGCTGCAAGGCTGGTCGCCGGTGCTGGAATCCGAGGCCGACGTGCGCGAGGCGATGGAAAAGGCGTTCGACTACCGTGGCGACGTCACGCTCACGCTGAAGTCGGGCGCGAGCGTCGCGGGTTACCTGTACGACCGCCGCGCAGTGGCGTCCTTCAAAGACTCCTTCGTGCGGATCATCCCCACCGGCTCGCAGGACAAGCAGGTGGTGCCTTACGCCGACATCGGCGCGATCGCCTTCACGGGCAAGGACACCGCCGCCGGCAAGTCCTTCGAATCGTGGGTCAAGCGCTACTGGGAAAAGAAGGCAGCAGGCGAGACGAACATCCAGATCGAGCCGGAAGTGCTGGTCTGACAGTGCTAGCTGTCGCCACGGAATGACGCATTCCGTGGCGAGCCTAATCTGCTGACCACGGCCCCGGAGTGTTTCACCACTCGCGGGGCCTTTTCTTTGGAGACGGCGGTTCGCGAGCAGAGCTTCGCGCACGCTGAGTTTCCAATTGCATGAAGCCGACCCACGATCGCACCGGCTTTATGACGAAGCGCAAATGCTCATGGCCTCGGCGTTGCTACCATCTCGCGCCTGAGTTCTGACCAATGAAACACGATCATGCGCTTTGCTCGTATCGCCGTCGCCGCGATTGCCTGTGTACTCACCTGGCGCGTGTGGCTACGAACCAAAGGAATCAAGCATCCCCGCTCTCGACGCACGGATCATTTGACACGCAGGCACTTCAACGGCGCATCGACAGTGATCATGGACGAGGCCACTGCACGGGCCTTGCCCATTCCACGGCGACGGATTCCCTGGATGGTCGGCGCATTCGATAACAGCACGATTTCCGTCACGCACGACAAAGAAGGCAACGCCTTTGTTTTTAGCGCTGTGCATCCCCTGCTCGAACAACCGATGATTCGGATCCTTTGGCAGGACCCCGATGACGGACGGCTTTATCTGATGTGGAACGAAGCATTCTGTCTAAAGAGGGATGCTCAGCGCCAGGGTTTCGGCACCCGAAGCCTTGCGATAGAGCTGCGTGAAATTCGCCGACTAGGCATCCAATGTGTCGGCTGCCGGGCAGCCGGGCCCGCCGGCGGGCACATGGGTTACTACGCTTGGCCACTGATCGGCTTCGACGCGGACCTTGAACCGATAGATATCGCTCAGCTTCCGCCGAAATTGGCACACTGCCGGACGTTGACGGAATTGTTCCTGGAACCTGGCGGGGCCGAGCACTGGCGTAAATTCGGCCGATCGATGACGGTCTTCTTCGACCTCGCGCCGGGGAGCGTGTCGTGGAGTATACTGATGGCGCACTTGGAGAAACGAGGCATCACGCTATGAGCACGAAGACCAAACCGGTATTGCCGCCTGCACAAGCCCTGAAGGACGTTGCTGCGGTCTTGGCTCGCCATGGTGCTGGCGTTGAAGCTTCGGGGAAAGACTCGGTGTCTCAAGAAGTTATCCGCACTGGCACGTCCCACCTCAAGACTGCGCGCGACCGTTTTCAGACGAGCGTCGCACCCGCAAAACGGGAATCTGAGCCGAGCTGACGTGGTGGGTAGCGTTTCAAAAGAAGCCGCACCACGGGTGCGGTTTTTTTTTTCGCCCAGGCCCAGAGCCGAAACCGCGATAAATGCGCCGTCAGCCCACACACGCCCAGAAGGAGTGATGGCCATGTCCGCCACCAGTATCGGCTAATCAACCGATCCAGGCGCGCAGTCACAAGGGTTATTGTTCAGGCCTTTCTGCCCCGAATTCTGGTGCGGGAAGGATGACGTGGGATGACTCAGTTCGCAGCCGATTCTGGAACCTCTCTTTATGAGCGCATGGGGGAGCGAACGACGCAGCCTTTTGCCCTGCGGGTTCTCGATGGACTTGGAGCAATCGCCAATCGGTCCGTTATCGACATCGCGGCCGGCACGGGTGGGCTTGCAGTTGCTGCCGCGGAGCGAGGCGCCTTCGTAACGGCGACCGACGTTAGCGCTGCAATGGTGAAGCGCGCCGCGGAGCGGCTGCTTCCCTTTCAGGGAAGCCGAGCGCAGATCGAAGACTTTCGCGCGCTCACTATTCCTGATGCGCAATTCGATATCTCGATCTCCATCTTCGGTGTCCTTGCCTTTGCCGCGTGGCGGCAAGGCATTGCCGAAATGGCTCGGGTCACCCGTCGCGGTGGCCAGATCGCGCTTGCGATGTGGACACACGGCGACGACTGCTCGCCTGCGCATGTCATGCGACGCGCATTCCGGAACACGTTTCCGGAGAGGGAACTGTGGCCAGCAGACCTGTTTCCGTTATTCTCCGAAAACTCACTGACAGCCAGCGCTCGAGAGGCGGGCCTTGTCGGCGTCGAGGTTCAGGTTGCGACGGCCGAATGGTGTCCGTTCTCTTCTGCCGACGTGGTGCGCGAGTGCGATCCGATGTTTAAAGGTTTCCCCGGCTATTCCGCACTAGTTACTCACGAAACCGTTGCCATGCACAAGGCTCTCGCCGAGGCGTTTCAAAGCTACGCTGATGCCCACGGCATCATCCGTCTACCTACCAAAGCGTTCGTTGTGCATGGGCGAAAAGCCTGATTGTTGGTGCATCATGTGATCAAGGCTACTGGCATTGAACCCAAATAACACAATGAAAACTTTAGGTCTGATTGGCGGAATGAGTTGGGAATCGACTGTTCCTTACTATCGCCAGATCAACGAAACCGTCAAGGCGCAACGTGGCGGCTTGCACTCCGCTCGCATCATTCTGTATAGCGTCAACTTCGAAGAGATCGAGAGGCTGCAGCATGCCGGCCGCTGGGATGAGGCCGGCGCCATGCTAGCGGACGTGGCGGTACGACTTGAAGGCGCCGGGGCAGACGGTCTCGTGCTTTGCACGAACACCATGCACAAGGTCGCATCGGCCATCGAGACCGCAGTCGGCATCCCATTGCTGCATATCGCCGATCCAACAGCGGAAGCGATCAAGGGCGCCGGCCACATGCGTGTCGGACTGCTGGGCACCCGCTTCACGATGGAACAGGATTTTTATCGAGGGCGTCTCGAACAGAAGCATGCGCTCGACCCCCGATGCCGATGACCGCGAAGCCCTACACCGAATCATCTACGACGAGCTCTGCCAGGGCATCATCAAGGAGGACTCGCGCGACATTTACCTGTCGATCATCCAGCGGCTCAAGGACGCTGGCGCGGAGGCTGTCATCCTTGGCTGCACCGAGATTTCCTTGCTGGTCCAGCCGCAACACGTCGATGGTATGCCGTTATTCGATACGACGGCGTTGCATGCTACGCATGCGGCCCAGTGGGCGTTGGCGGCTTGACGCGATGCATAGTCAGATGCGCTGCTGACGAAAAGTCAGGAGCGCCAAAGCAGACCATAGCGAGCCCAGCCGTAGGGCTCCAGATCGATCGCCGCTTCTCGCCCAAGAATGAGGTCGCTCACGATACGCGCCGAGCCGCACGCCATCGTCCAGCCCATCGCACCATGACCGCAGTTGAGCCACAGGTTCGAATGCCGTGACGCACCCAGGAACGGCAAGTTGTCCGGTGTCATCGGCCTCTGTCCCACCCATCTGTCCGGGGTCACGCCCCGGATCTCGTCGTACACCCCATGCGCAAATGCTTCCAGGGCCTGAAATCGTGTCTCCACTTTTGTTGAGCCCGGAATCCCGATATCGGCAAAGCCGGTGAACCGCACGGTCTCCTCGCCAAAGGAAGCCCACGCGACCTTGTGAGGAATCGACACCGCGCCAACACGCGGCCGCGAAGATCTGGCTCCGCGATACGAAATCGAGTAGCCAGTGACAGGAAAGATGGGGAGCGCGTAGCCCAGTGACGCCAGCAGATGCCGTGAAGACAAGCCTGCAGCCATTACCACTGCGTCTGCCTTGTAGTGGCCTCGGTCGGTCTCGACACCCGCGATGGACGAACCCTTGACGTCAAGCTTGCGTACCTTCTCTCCGAAATGGACCTTGGCCCCGAGATGGATCGCCTGCTCGAGGGCGGCGGCCGTGTAGCGAGCGGCATCACCGGTACCGTCGTTTGGACAAAACACGGCTCTCGCGAACTTCACCGTGGCCTTGCTCAGTAGCGGTTCGCGGGTCAGGAGTTCGTTGTGATCCAGGCTCTCGAACGGCTCGCCGGCAGTTCTAAGCAGCTCCTCGTCGTAGGGGCCGGGCCGATCGTTTTCACCATACAGGTACAGGATGCCGGCCTGCCGTCCACCGTAAGCCTCGAGCGGCACTACGCCCGCCCCAAACTGCAGATCGCGTGAGTACGCCGCCAGGTTCAGAGCAGCCTTCGAGTTGGCAATCCAACGGTCACGGGTACCCTCGCGCATAAAGAGGCCCGCCCAACGGAGCAAGGACGGCGTCCATGGCGGACAGATGCTGATGCCATCCCCAAGGCCCAGCAGGGATTTGAGCGCGGCGCCAGCGACGCCGGGCTCGGCCCAGCTGAAGCAGTGGCCCGGCGACACCAGCCCGGCGTTCGCGAAGCTCGCGCCCGCGGCAGCAGTCGGCGCCGCATCGATGATCTCTACGGTAGCCCCCTCACGAGCGAGCGTCAGGGCGGTGACGACGCCGGCGATTCCGGCCCCTACGACGACGACATGCATCGATCAATCCTTCAATGTTTATACTTTTGTATATATACGATTAATCAAAAGAACAATTTTTATTTCTATCTACAAATAAATCTAGAAATCCTATAAGCATAGATAAAAACAAACATCGTCTGATGTAGTTCTAATTTGTAAAACCGCTGCCTTCCTACCCATAGCCCCTTCAGTGGAACCGGCAACAATGCGCACAGACCATTTTGCTCGCATCAAGTCGTTCCACGAAGGAGAATCCCGTGAATTCCCAAAGTAAGCAGTTCAACATCCTGTCCCTTGCCAGCCGGCTCGATCGTATTGGCATCACCATGCTTCGATTCGGCGTTGCCATCATCTTCCTGTGGATCGGCGCACTGAAGTTCGTGCCGTATGAGGCGGACAGCATCACGCCATTCGTGGCCAACAGTCCGTTCATGTCGTTCTTCTACGCCCACCCGGCGGAGTATCACGCGCATCTGACGCATGAAGGCCAACTGGACCCCGTGCAACGGGCATGGCAGGTCGCCAACCACACCTACACGTTCGCTACAGGCCTCGGCGTGGTGGAGATCACCATCGGTCTGCTGGTACTGTCGTACCTCTTCTCGAACAAGCTCGGCCTTATTGGCAGCGTCCTCGCGTTCCTCACGCCCATTGTCACGCTATCGTTCCTGATCACTACACCTGAAGCCTGGGTACCCAACCTCGGCGATGCCAACTATGGATTCCCATACCTATCGGGCGCGGGGCGGCTGGTGCTCAAGGACGTGCTCATGCTCGCAGGTGCGGTCGTCATGATCTCCGACTCCGCGCGACGGATCCTCGACGAGGAAGCCAGCTAGCAAGACGCAAGCCCCGACACTAGCGAGACATGCGAATAGCGTACTTGGCGGAAATCGACCATTACGTGGGCACAACTGAACCATCCGCCAAGACGTGTGACATCTATGATTCATGTGCCATGCCGTAACTTTTCCCATCACTGCCATGTCAGAGAAACTGTTCGCCGATGGCGCTTCACCCATCGTTTACATCATCGATGACGATGCCTTGATCCGCGCGTCGCTCGATTCGCTTCTTCGCTCGGTCGGACTGCGTATTCGCTCATTCGAAGGGACCGCGGAGTTCAAGACCTCGGTCATTGAGGATACGCCGT
Organism: Cupriavidus pampae; assembly: GCF_914271485.1. Lineage (GTDB taxonomy): Bacteria > Pseudomonadota > Gammaproteobacteria > Burkholderiales > Burkholderiaceae > Cupriavidus > Cupriavidus pampae. Next base: position 59,284 of record NZ_CAJZAG010000004.1, on the reverse strand, counting down.
CCTGTCTGCTGCTGGATGTGAGGCTGCGTGGAGAAAGTGGGCTGATGTTTCTGCATCGCCAGCACGCCGCGCTTCAGATGCCGATCATTTTCATGAGCGGGCATACCGATATGCAAGCTTGCGTCACGGCCATGAAAGCAGGCGCCGTCGACTTTCTGACAAAGCCAATCGCCGAACAGCAAGTTATCGATACGGTCATGAACGCGCTGAGCACAGATTCACAAAGGCGCGAGCAAGTGCGGGCGCGCAACGAGGCATTCGACACGTTCAAGACGCTGACGCCTCGCGAACTCGAGGTCTTCGTTCGCGTCGTGGCCGGCTCGCTCAACAAGCGCATCGCAGCGAGCCTTGGCATCAGCGAGATTACGGTAAAGGTTCACCGAGCTTCTGTCATGCGAAAGATGAACGCCCGCTCATTACCCGATCTCGTGCGTGCCTCGCAGGTTGTCGGCATCGTCCCGCTGGCTTGCTGAACACTAAAGTTCTTGGGGGCGGACCAAGGATGTCGGCCGGACGCGTCACGTGTCCGAAATCATCATCGTATACGTCGCACGCTATGCGGTCGACTTGCCGCACTATTGAAGGGACGCTCACACTGGGTGAGCAAGCATGGAAAGCCAAACATGTCGCTCCGGTTCTGGTCCACCGACGACGTCCAGCCCCGGCTAAGAAAGGAGTACTGGATCGACGCGATCGGCCACTCCCTTGCCAGAAGCGAGATCGATATCCCCGATGCGGTGGACTTCCAGGCGAAGCTTCTCTCTGGCAATTTTGGGCCGCTGCGTATGAGCAGGACTGTTGTCAATGTTGGTAGAACGGTGCGGAGGACCAGGCATAACATCGCCGTGGACTCACGGGACTGCTACCACCTGGTGACGTCCAACCACGGCGCCTGGTCCGTGCATACCGAGAGGGGCCCGGTAGGGCAGCAGGGCGATGACGCGGTACTACTGAGTTCGGGCAGGGAGTATGCGATCCAGCTGCAGGACGAGTCCGATCTCATTCTGATCGGATTGCCGGTGAGCTGGGTCGAAGGCTGGATCTGCCAGGCCGACGATCACGTCGGTCAGCGTATCGATGCATCGAGCGGATGGGCTCGAGTACTGTGCGCGTTTATAAAACAGATGTTTCTGGACTTTCAGCATTCGATCCCCCAGGACGCTTCAGCGCTGACCAACGAGCTCGGAGCGCTCGCCGGGCGTGCACTCAATCCCCCCAGCGAAGTCTCGCTGTCTCGGGCGTCCGCTCGGTCATCCGCTCGGTCATCCGAACTGGCCGAGAAGATCCTGAGTTGCATCCGCGACAGGCACCGCGAGACAAACATCACCGCTGCCGAGATAGCCGCCGATCTTGGCATGTCGATTCGAAGTCTTCATCGCCATCTCGCGACGTTGGGAATCTCAATGTCGCAATCCTTGATGCAGACACGAATCGAATCCGCGAAGTACATGCTGATGAGCCGTGCATTCCGCAACCTCAGTGTCGCTGAGATAGGTCATCGGTGCGGGTACAACGACGCCTCTCATTTCGTCAAACAGTTTCGTCGAAGCACCGCAATGACGCCGGGACGGTTCCGCAAGGGCACGCTGTCTGAATGCTGATGAGGCGTCCGCAGAACGATGCGTGATCAGACGAAGGTGTATGGTCCACGGCCTGAAAGACTAGCGCTATCGGAACCACGGAATAACTGTTTCCTTCGTCACAGATCTCTAGAATAAAAATAGAAATTACACGAGTGTAGAAACGTTAAATCATGAAAATGTGGACCATCTCCTTAACGCTGGCGGCCGTGTTATTTGCCGCCGCCACGACCAGCGCTGCGGCACCCACGCTGCATGTGGTGGCCGAGAGCGACAGCATGATCTGGAATGCAACGGCGATCGATGATGCCGGTGGCATCTATGTCGCGGGGCCGCTATGGACCGGATCCCGCGGCCCATCAGTGGCGCGTATCGGCAGCGACGGGACGCCTGTTCCGTTTCCGGACGAAGCGTGGAACACCACTCAATCATCAGTTCCTGTCGAGCACCGCTTCGTCAACGTCAACGCGCTGCGCCGCGACGGTGCCGGCCAATTGTGGATCGTCGACACCGGCGTGACAGCCTTTGGCGGGACCGTCGTACCTGGCGCGGCAAAACTCGTCGCTATCGATCTTTCGACCGGCAAGATCACGCGGATCATTCCATTTGGCCCGGACGTGGCGCGCACTCACAGCTACATCGATGACATTCGGCTCCATGGTGACCACGCGTATCTGACCGACGCAGGTGATCCCGGTCTGATTGTTCTGGACCTACGATCCGGTGTGGCGCGTCGGGTGCTGGAAAGAGATCACTCCACGACCGCATCGGCCGAACGGAGCATCGTCGTCGACGGACGGATCCTACGTGGTCCGGACGGCAATCCGCTCCGTGTCCACGCAGACCCCCTGGAGGTTAGTCACGATGGGCAGTGGCTGTACTTCGGCCCGCTCGAGGGCCCGTGGTCGAAGATCGAGACTCACTGGTTGAACGACGTCTCTCTGACACCGGAACAGCTTGCGGGCAAGGTCCTCCCCTGGCGGGATCTGCCGCCCATGGGCGGCTCGGTGATGGATGGCGCCGGGAACTTCTATTACTCGGATCTGGCCTCGAACTCGCTGAAACGGATCTTGCCAAGCGGCATCACAGAAACCGTCATTACCGATGCCAGGCTGCATTGGGTCGATGCGCCCGCGTTCGATAGTCGAGGCCGGTTGTACCTTCCGGTGCCCCAGATCGACCGCATCGGATTGTTTAACGGGGGGCAGACTCGGATCAAGCGCCCTGTCCGGCTGTACCGGCTCGACATTGGGCACGGGCACGGCACCGTACCCGCTCAACAAGCCAAGCGGGTCAGAGTGGCTGAGTGAAGCAGTCGTCCATTGGACATGACCAGAGAGTTGCCAGTCGGCTTGCCGACGGCATCGCGACTCGGATAGCGAACGGCGAGCATTTGGGTCGGGTCCACGCCGAAGCACGCATTGCGATCGAGGCCGCCCGCCGCGCTGGCGACAGAGCGACGGAAATGTTAGTCGGTGCTCAGATTCGACTCGTGCGGGAACTGCGTCATGACAACCCCATACGCGATGAGCCTCCCTTCTCGCTGCCCGCTGCTCTGGAAGCCGACCAGCGACTCACCAGGCGTCTGCGGGAAACCCGGCTGCTTCTGCATCTTTACTCGGGATTGACGGCATTCTTCGACGGCGGGGTGCCATTGGCTATAGAGCGGTTCCGCGCGGCGGAGGCACTGGCAGCGACCGTGCCTCACCGCCGCGGACCGAGCCTCGTGTTCTTTGGTGCCATCGCCAGATCAAGAGCTACGTCCCCAACAGCAACGTCGTCGGAAGTCAGCCCCGCGATCGTTGACGACATCGAGACACGGCGGGTGCTACTTGAGGAATTGGGTACCGAGTTTCCAGGCGTCGGCGGCAAAGCTTTGCTAGTTGCTGCCGAGTTGGCGCGCGTACGTGGAGACGATGCCCTCGCTACGCAGCTCTATTCCAGCTCCGCACTGGCCGCCCATGCCAGCGGCCAGTTCATGGTTCAAGCGATCGCCTGGGAGCTCGCCGCGATGCACCGCCAATCTCAAGGGGATGTCGAATTGGCGCTCGAGCATGTCAGGCGGGCGCGCTATTGCTATGGTGTTTGGGGGGCGCATGCAAAGGTGCAGCGCTTGATCGTAAGGGACCGGGCGCATTCCAATGAGTCGGAAGGCGGTACGGGCGCGCTGCTGCACCGGAGACACGACATGGAGAAAGATTTGCATCAAGGCATGCGGGCGGTTCAGGCATTCTCTGAAGAGATTCAGCTAGAGAAGTTGATCGAGAGAGTCCTGGAGACGATGATTCTCCAGGCCGATGCGCAATATGGCGTGCTGCTATTGATGAAAGGCGGTGAGCCTATTGTCGAAGCCGTCGGCACGTCGCTTCATGGAAGAATCGTTTTTGAAACCGTCGCCTCGGCTCCCACCGATGCGATGCTCCCGTTGGCCGTCCTCAGCAAAACCATCCGCAATCGAAGGCTCGTGGCATTCGCCAACGCCGACCGCGAGCTGGCATCCGATCCGGCGACCGGGAAGAGCCGCCGCCCCGTACGCTCCGCCATGTGCTTCCCTCTGATGCAACAGGGAACGATTGTCGGCGTGCTCTATCTGGAGAACAATCACGCCACGAAGGGGGGCAACGCGGACAGGGCAGCCCTCCTTGAAATGCTGGCCCAACATGCGGCCAATTCCATTGTGACCGCGCGCCTGTACAGGGAACTCGTCGATGAGAATGAACGACGAGCCGAAACGGAGGCGGCATTGGTGAAAGCAAGAGCGGACCTGGCGAGGACGTCGCATCTGACGGTCATGGGAGGCATGGCGGCGTCGATCGCGCACGAGATTAACCAGCCATTGGCGGCCATCATGAATTGCAGCGGAGCAGGACGACGCTGGCTCACAAGGGGCGTTCCCGATGTGCCCGAAGCCGTGGCAGCTTTCGACCAGATCAACAGCGCGGCAGCGCGCACGTCCGAGGTTGTCCGGGCGCTTCGGGCGCTGGCGAAGCAGACACCTGCTTCGCTCGCACCGCTTGCTATCGATGAAGTCGTAATCCGCGTGCTTGAACTCATGCGGCCCGAGATCGAGGATCGGGGCGTACGACTGTCAATATCCTTGTCAGCGTCCGGAAAAGCGGTGATCGGCGACGGAATCCAGTTACAGCAGGTTGTGCTCAATCTGATCACCAACGCGCTTGAAGCCATGACCGAGACGCCAACGGTCGCTCGCAAACTCAGTGTGTCGTCGCAGGTTGAAGGCGGCTATGTGAGCGTCGAGGTATCGGATAGTGGAAGTGGTATGGATACCGCCACCCTCGCGAATATCTTTGATCCGTTCTTTACGACGAAAAATACCGGGATAGGGATGGGCCTGGCCATCTGCCGCTCCATCATGGAGGCACATGGCGGGACGCTCGAAGCGTCCTCCGAACCAGGCCGAGGTAGCACGATGACCTTCTGCATCCCGGTTGCGGCGCGGATCTAGCAGGGCACCGCCCGTATGCCATACTCTGCGCCATGTCCGTCATCTCGTCCCGCCTGCCGCCGATCCACTGCCTGCTGGCCTTCGAGGCCCGCGCACGGCTTGAAAGCGGCGTGCTCGTCGCGAAGGAGTTGAACATCACGCCGAGCGCTGTCAGTCATCGCATCCGGCAGCTCGAGGACTTCACTAACCTGACCCTGTTCACCAAGGTCAACGGCAATATCGTGCTGACACCCGACGGGCAGTCGTATCTGGAAACCGTCCGCGGCGCGCTTTACGCACTCAGCTACTTCTCCACGCGCGGCCGCGCGGCCAGTCCCAAGCAAAAACTAAGGCTTAGCTCTCCGCCTACATTCGCAGCCCGCATGCTGATTCCGCGCCTGGAGGAAATCCGCGAGCAGTTTCCTTCGATCGAGGTCGATATCCAATTGTCGGTGCCACTGATCGGCGCGAAAGCCGAACCCGCCGATATCGATTTTCGGTTTGGCGATGGCAACTATCCGGGCCGCAATGTCGTGAAGGTGCTCGACGAAAAGGTTGTCGCGGTATGCCATCCAGAGTTCGCGCGCCGGCGTGGGCCGTTCAAGAGAGTTGCCGATCTGCGTCCCGAGTACCTGCTGCGCTGCTCGATCGATCCCTGGCGGCCATGGTTCCAGGCGGCCGGACTCGACTGGTCCGAACCAGAGAGCCACTTCTCGTTTTCGGACGTGGGATTATTCGCGGACGCCGCGGCGCATCAGGCCGGTATCGCGCTGGTACGGCCGAGCATGGTCGGCGAGCATCTCGAAAACGGCACGCTCGCCGTGCTGTTTCCGAGCATCATGGCGGCGCCCTACTACGCCTACTACGCAACCTGCGCGCCCGAGTCTTACCAACGTCCCGAGGTGGAAACGTTCATTCGCTGGCTGGAGGACAATCTGTACGACCCGGCCAGCCGATACCGGCTGCCCAGGAAGCCGGTCCGGCGTGCCTCGGTCGGCTGACGTTCAGGACAGCCGGCGCGCATAGCGCTGGGCAAGCACCGCGCATACCATCAGCTGGATCTGATGGAACAGCATCACAGGCAACAGGATCACACCCACCGCGCTCCCGGCAAACAGAATATTCGCCATCGGCGCGCCACTCGCCAGGCTCTTCTTCGAGCCACAGAACATGATCGTGATCTCGTCTTCCTTGCTGAAGCCGAGGCGGCGTGCGGTCCAGACCGTGAGCGACAGCGCCACGGCAAGCAGCACGGCGTCGATCACCATCAGCCCCGCCAGTTCGTTCCAGCTAACCTGCCGCCAGAGCCCTTCGACCACGGCGGCACTGAACGCGGCATACACCACGAGCAGCACGGACCCCTGGTCGACCACCTTGAGCAGGCGCGCGTTATCGGTGACGAAGGTACCGATCCACGGACGCAGCAGATGACCGGCCGCGAACGGCACGAAGAGCTGCAAGGTGATGCGGCCGATCGCATCGAAGCTGCTGGCGGCAGTGGTCGCCTCTGGACGTGCCATCAGCAGGCCGACGAGCAGCGGCGTCACGACGATGCCAAGCAGTGTCGATGCCGATGCGCTGCACACCGCCGCCGGAATATTGCCGCGCGCCATAGACACCATGGCGATCGATGACTGCACCGTCGATGGCAGCAGGCACATGTAGAGCACCCCGACATAGAGCGCGGGGCCAACCCAGCGGGCGAGCAAGGGCTGGAATACGAGTCCGAGCAACGGAAACAGCAGAAAGGTGCTGCCCAGCACCATGCCATGCAGGCGCCAGTGACCAATGCCGGACAGGATGGCGTCACGCGACAGCCGTGCGCCGTGGAGGAAGAACATCGCGGCCACGCCGGCGGTGGTGAGGTGCTGGACGACAATGCCCGCCATACCGCTGGCGGGAAACAGGCGTGCGAGGATAAGCGCCCCGACCAGCATCAGCGTAAAGCGGTCGGGGATAAAGAGCGAACGGGAAGCGGACATAAAGCGGACTGCGGGAGATAACCAGGAATGAGGGACGAGGGATGAGGGATGCGCTGTGAGGCCGGGACCCCGGCCAGCGCGGGCAATCAGAAAAGAAACTGCTTGAGTCGGTCCTCCCTCCATGCCACGCCGCTACCGGGCATATCGGAGACCCGCGCGCGCCCCTCGCTCACCTGCAGCGGATGCTCGAGAATCGGGTCCGCCATCCGGAAGTATTCGAGCAGATGGGCGCCCGGTGTCACGAGCATCAGATGCGCGCTGGTCTCTTGATAGAAATGGTTGGATACCGAGACCCGCCGTGCCGCGCAGATCGCGCTGGCCTGCAGCCAGCCCGTCACGCCGCCGACCTTGCCGAGATCGGGCATCATCAGGTCGGACGCGCCGGCCGCGAGGCTCGCGGCGATCTGCGTCGGCCCCCACAGGTTCTCGCCGGCCTGAATCGGCGTGGTGACATGACGCGCGATCTCCGCGTGACCCTCGAGGTCGTCGAAGCTCGTCGGTTCCTCGATCCACGTCAGGCCGTAGGCATCGAGGGCCTTGCATCGCACGAGCGCCTCGGCCACGGTGAGACCCTGGTTGTAATCGATAAGCAGCGACGCCCTGCCCTGCATTGCCTCCAGGGCCGCTTCGACAACGGTCAGGTCCGCGCCGAGCGTGGAATGTCCGATCTTGATCTTGATATGGCGATGCCCGTCGCCGAGCGCCTGCTCTACGTTGCGGCGCGTCTGGTCCGCGTTCTCCATGCCGAAGCTCGCATAGACCGGAATTTCGCGCGGCAGCGACAGGTCGGCGCCGAGCAATGTGGCAAGCGGCTGGCCGAGGAACTTGCTCCACGCGTCCCAGAGCGCCATATCAATGGCCGACAACACCATGTCCAGCAGCCCGGCCGTACCCAGCAGCTTGAACTGGCTACGGAGCTTCTGCATCGCCTGATACGGCGCCAGCGGTTGTCCGGCCAGTGCCTTGGCGACGTCCTGCGTCAAGCGCGCGGCAGCCTCCAGCACCGTCGGGGTATAGCAGAACAGATAGGCATGGCCGGTGATCCCCGCGCTGGTTGGCATATCGAGAATCACCAACGGCGCGGCCTGCATCATGCCGCTTGCCGTGCGCAACGGCTGCTCGAACGGGACGATGGCCCGGCGCACCTGCGCTGCGCGGATGCTCGGCACGTTGCCTCTTTCTGTCATGGTTTGTCTCCGAGCGCCGCGCGGATATAGCGGCGCGATACGATCGCGTCGTAAGCGGGCATGGTCTTGAGGTTGCCGAGCTCGACCTGCGTCGCCATCGAGTTCTTGAAGGCCTCCGGCGAAATATCGACGGAGGTGGAATAGATGCGCTCGCTGACCATACGCTTGACCGCGGCATCGACCACCGCCGGATCGAGCGTCGGGAACTGGCGCCGGGCGATGGCCACTGTGCCGGGCACGTCGCGCTGCATGGAGACGAGCGCGGCCTGGAGGCCCTTGACGAACCGCGTCGCCGTGTCGGGATCGATATCCCGGCGCGTGCTGATCGCTGCCACGGTGTAAGCGTCGGCCATGCTGGAGAAGCTATAGACGACCTTCATGCCCTGTGCGACGGCCTGATCAAGTCCGGGCTGGTACAGCACCGCGAATTTGGTTTGCCCCGCCAGTAGCGGCCCAGGCTCGGAGCCGATCTGCACCTGCGTCACCTTCACGTCGCCACCGGCCTTCAACCCGTTCTGCTTGAGCAGCTTCATGAACATCGATGTGCTCGTGGTGGGCATCATCCCGGTGGCCACGGTCTGCCCCTTGAGGTCACTGACCGTTTCAAACTTCGCATCCGGCGCGGCGGCAATCCAGAACGACGGGCGGCTCACCACGCTGGCGATGACCTGCACAGATGCGCCCTTCTCCGCCGCGATCGCGCTCCATTCCGGCCCGTGCAGCGAGAAATCGGCCGTTCCGGAAAGCAGCGCGGAGAGCGCCGCGTTGGCCGATCCCGCAGTCTGCTTGGTGACGGCGAGGCCTTCCTTGTCGAAGAAGCCACCATCGATGGCCACATAGACAGGCAGCAGCTGGATCGACTGGAACAACTGCGAGAGCACCACCTTCTTGCTCTCCGCCATGGCGACGGGTGCCGTCGTGACGATCAGCAGCGCGGCGACACACTGCAGCAGACCGCGGAAGGAAGATCGGCGGGGGTTGGCATTTGGCAGGGATATCGGTTGGGTCGGCATGGGATGGGTACGCATTGACGTGACGGGACAGCCCGGCCATCGCAAGGCCGGGCAATGGTCTGGATCGCGCTCAGCCGGCGATCTCGAGTTCGGGCACGCCCTTCCACTGCGGCTCGCCGTACTCCGGCTCCACCGGACCGTTGTTGAAGGTGGCTGGGCTGTGGGCGTTGCGGTTCACGCCGAACGAGAAGACATCGAAGCGGTTGTAGTACCCGACTACATCCTGGAACTGCTTCGGCACCACACACTTGGCCACGTCGATATCCGCATAGGCAATACCTTCCTCGTCGCGAATCACTTCGCTGATCGGTGCGCCATCGGGGCCGAGGATCATCGACACACTGCGCGAGGCTTCGTCGATATTGCGATGCACCGCCGCATTGCCGCGCGACAGCATGTCGATGACGTCGGGTTGCAGGAAGCTCGACGAGACGATGTTGAACAACTTGCCCTCGAACGCGTGGGCACCGGCGCGCAGCCGGATCGAGGCTTCGAGGTCGTACGCTGGCTGCCCGGCGGGATGCGTCGGGAAGCGCGGCGAGAAGCTCGAGATATGCACGTTCTCGCCCTGCGACATCAGCGCGAAGCGCGCGAGCGCATTGGTGTTCTCGCCGCAAATCAATGCACCAAGGCGTCCCAGCCGCGTGTCCACCACGCGCAGCCCGCTGCCATCGCCCATCGTCCATACCAGCTTCTCGAAATGCGTGGGCATCAGCTTGCGGTGACGGTTGAGGATGCTGCCGTCGTCGCCAATCAGGACATTGGTGTCCCAGACGCAGCCCACGCTGTTGGTGGTGGCTTCATTGATGCCGATCGACACGAACACGCCGTGCTCGCGCGCGGTGCGGCGAATTTGCGCCATCTCAGGCCCGTCGATCGTGATCGACGACGCGGCAAACTTCGCGAAGAACTCGTGCGTGTCCACCGGCGCCCACACACCGGCCCAGACCGGGAACGCGGAAATAAATGCCTCGGGGAACACGACCAGTTCGGCGCCATTGCGTGCTGCCTCGGCGATCCAGTCGCAAGCCTTGTCGGTGCAGGCGTCCTGATCGAAGAAAACGGACGAGATATGGCACGCGGCGGCCTTGAACTTCGGATAGGTCTTCATAGGAGTTGTCTTCTCGGTGTTGTGGTTGAAGTGGGAGCGTCAGCGAGCGCCGGCGCGGGTAATAGCGCGATCGATGACCGACCGGGCGATTAGCGTGTCGTAAGCAGGCTGGCTCTTGAGGTTGCCCAGCGCGATCTGGGTGGCCATCGCCACCCGCAGTGCATCGGGCGAGATGGCGACCGTCGTGGCGTAGACCTGCTCGTCGAGCATGCGCTTGACCGCGGCTTCGACGACCTGCGGCTCTACCGACGGAAACTCCTTCTTTGCAATGGCGACTGCGTCAGCCGGATGGCTCGACATGAAGCGCATCGCCAGCTCCAGCGCCGCGACGAATCGCTCGGCCGTGTCGGGGTCCACCGTCTTGCGCGCGGAGATCCCAGAGAGCAGGTATGGCCCGTATTGCTTGGGAAAGCTATGCACGACCTTGAAGCCCCGGGCGACCGCCTGTTCCAGCGCGGGTTGGTAGAACACGCCCACGGTTGCCTGGCCGGCCAGCAGCGGCCCGAGCTCGGCGCCCGCCTGCACCTGCTTGATCGTGATCTTCGCGGCGGCAGGATCGATCTCGCTGTCGTTGAGCAGCTTGTTGAACAGCGACGTGCTGGCAATGGGCATCATGCCCGTCGATACCGTCTGTCCGGCGAAGTCCTTCGGACCGCCGTAGTTGAGCTTCGGCGACGCCGCAATCCAGACCGCGGCGCGGTTCACGATACCGGCGACCACCTGCACGTCGGCACCCTTCGACGCGGCGATCGCGGTCCATTCGGGTCCGTGCAGCGAGAAGTCCGCGCTGCCGGAGATCACCGCCGACAATGCGGCATTGGGCGACCCCGCCGTCTGCTTGGTGACCGAAAGGCCCTGCTTCTCGAAGAACCCCTGGTCGAGCGCGACATACAGCGGCAGGAACATCACCGACTGAAACAGCTGCGACACGACGACCTTCTTCTGCGCCTGCGCGGCGGCGGGAACACTGGCGATCAGCGCGGCAGCGCAGCCAATGGCCACCGCGACTTGTTTGAACGTTAGTTTCACGATGAGATCCCGATGAATGATTTCAGACGTTGAGCGTGGCCTGATGCGTGTCTTCCTTCCACGGCAGCAGCTTGTGTTCGACGTAGTCCACGACGAAGTAGAGGCCGAAGCCGATCACCATCAGCATGAACAGGCCGGCCCACACGGTATTGAGGTCGTACAGCCCCGATGCCGTGAAGATCATGTGGCCGAGGCCGTGCTCCGACGAGATGAACTCGCCCACCACGGCTCCCACGAGACCGAAGCCGATATTGATGTGGAAGGTCGCGATGATTGCGGGCAGCGACGATGGCACGATCACCTTGAAGAAGATCTCCTTCTTGTCCGCGCCGAGAGTGACGAGCAGCGTCTGGAGATCCAGATCGGCGTTCTTGGCAGCCTGATAGGCCGCGATCAACGCGACGATCGACGTCAGCGACACAGCCAGAGCAACCTTGGAGATGAGCCCAGTGCCGAACCACAGGATCACGATCGGACCGAAGGCGATCTTCGGGATGCTGTTGATGGCGATGATGAACGGCTCGGTCAGGCGCGCGACGAACGGCGAGTACCAGAGCGCGAGTCCGAGCGCCGAACCGGCGATGGTGCCGATTGCGAAGCCGAGGATCGCTTCGAACAGCGTGTAGTAGCTGTCCCTCCAGAGTTGTCCGTCGGCAGCACCACGCACGAGCGATTTCCAGATATCCGCAGGGGCGCCGACCATAAAGGCCGAGATCCAGCCGGCATCGACGCCAAACTGCCACGCCCGCAGCACGAGCGCGGCGATGAACAGCTGGAGCAGCGATCGTCCCCACAGGTTGTCGAAGCGGTTGCGGGACTTGGTGTTCTTGCGCGGGGCGGGGGCGGCTGTGGCCGGCACCGCGCTGGTCATGACGCGACTCATGATGATTTCCTCGATGACTGGATGATCAGTGCTTGCGCGTCTGGATATCCAGTTCCGCGCATAGCTGGTGGAAGTACCCGGAGAAGTTCGCGTGGCTGCGCGCGCCGATCGGCGACTTCTCGTTGATGTCGATGTCGTACACCTGCTTGACGTGCGACGGCTTGCCAGCCAGCACGACCACGCGCTTCGACAGCGCGACGGCTTCGTCGATGTCGTGCGTGACCAGGATCACCGTCTTCTTGAAAGTATCCACGGCGTCGAGCAGTACGCTCTCGAGGTACAGGCGCGTCTGGTAGTCGAGCGCCGAGAACGGTTCGTCCAGCAGCAGCACGTCGGGGTCCGAGATCAGCGTGCGAATCAGTGCCACGCGCTGACGCATGCCGCCCGACAGCGTCTTCGGGTACGCCTTGTCGAAGCCGGCGAGACCGAACGTGTTGAGATACTCCATCGCGTTCTCGCGTGCCTCGCGCAGCGGAAGCTTCTGAAGTTCAGGCGCGAGCATCACGTTCTCGAGCACCGTGCGCCAGGGGAACAACAGATCGCGCTGCATCATGTAGCCGACCTTGCCGCGCAATCCGGTTACCTGCTGACCGCGATAGCTGATCTCGCCGGTATCCGGGTCGATCAGTCCCGCGATGATGTTGAAGACCGTGGTCTTGCCGCAGCCGCTCGGGCCGATGATGCTGACGAAGTCCTGCTCGTTGACGTCGAAGGTGAGACCGCCGAGCACATCGACAGACCGGCCTTTCGACTGGAAGGATTTCTTGATGCCCTTGAGGCTCAGAAGCTTGTTCATGGATGCCGCCTTCGTGAGTTGCGTATGGCTTCATCATTGCGGAGAGATGCCTGCGCGCAAATTGAAAGACGTGAACACCGCGATGCAATTTTTCTCAATGTGGCGGGGCTCGCGTTGAGAATGCATCAATGTGGGGATCGGGTCCCCGGTCGTGCGTACGGGCGCGCTGCCATACGCCACCTCGCCTCGTGCGCCTTCGCGCATGCCACGGCAATAGCGGTCTGCGCCGAAGTTGGGCAGCCCCCGACGACCCGCGCGCACTAACGCTGGGCAACTTTCGTAACGTCGAAAATTGCTGCGAACTGGGCGAGTTGCTAAGCTTTCCCGCACGGTCGACACGCAGCGATGCAACAGCGTGACCGTGCAATCAACATGCGATCAACATGCCTCGGGAGAACAGGGTTGAGAACGTTCGAAGCATCGCTCCGGCTCTACAGCCGTGATGCCGATCTCGCGGCGCTATGCCGCGATGCCAACCTGCAACCCTGCGAGGTGCCGATGAGCCATGGACCCAGTCACGGTTACTGTGTCGTGCCTTTCGATTTCCAGGGCATGGAGCTTCAGGAAGCCGTGGCGTCGATCTGCCGGGACCTCACCCCGCATCGGCAATCATTCAGGCAGTTGAAGAAGAACGGGGGCGAGATCGAGTTGTCGGTGATCTGGCATTCGGCCGGGACCACATGCGAAACGGTGGACGCGAAGCTGCTGAAGCGGCTCGGCGAGCTCGGCATCGACCTCGCGATTTCCGTCTATGTGGGCGGCCACGCCTAATGCGTGAGCACCTCTGAACGGCTCACGCGACAGAGTGCCGCACCCTATGCAGCCTCCCGCATTTCGTACTAAACTTTCAAAACTTTCTGAAAATTCAAAACGAGCCCGCCCCCTCGCCATGTCCCCTGCCGCCCCGATGCAACTGTCTCCGTTGGTTCAACGTTTCGTGCTGCATTTCGGCGAGATGGGCAGCCGCTGGGGTATCAACCGAACGGTTGGGCAGATCTATGCGCTGCTGTTCACCGCCGCGCGACCGCTCAATGCGGATGAGATTGCCGAGGCGCTGTCGTTCTCGCGCTCCAATGTGAGTATCGGGCTCAAGGAGCTCGAGTCGTGGAATCTCGTGCGGTTGTCGCATCAGCCCGGTGACCGGCGCGAGTACTACTCCGCGCCCGACGATGTGTGGGCGATTTTTCGCACGCTGGCCGAAGAGCGGCGTCGGCGCGAGATCGATCCCACGTTGTCGATGCTGCGCGAGGTCCAGCTCGAGTCGCCCTCCTCGGCCGAAGATCGGCATGCGCAGGCGCGCATGAAAGAGATGTACGGCCTGATCGTGCTCGTCACCTCCTGGATGGGTGACATGCAGAAGCTCGATGTGGCCTCGCTGGAAAAACTGATGCGGCTGGGTTCGCGCGTGACCAAGCTGCTAGAGGTGAAGGACCGCCTGGCATCGGCCATCGGTGGCGGCGACAAAGCCGCCAAGGCCGAGAAGAGCAAGAAGGTCCCCGCCAAGTCCACGCGCGCCAAGAAGGAATGAGGCCATGTTTGCCGAAGTCGATCCGGTGATCCTGGCGCGAATCCAGTTCGCCGCCAATATCACCTTCCATATTCTGTTCCCCACTATCAGCATCTCCCTTGGCTGGGTCTTGCTGTTCTTCAAGCTCCGCTACGGCAAGACCGGCGACGAGAGCTGGATGGATGCCTATCGCCTGTGGGTCAAGGTGTTCGCGCTGACGTTCGCCCTCGGCGTGGTCAGCGGCATCACCATGAGCTTCCAGTTCGGCACCAACTGGCCTGGCTACATGGAGACCGTCGGCAATATCGCCGGCCCGCTGCTCGCCTACGAAGTGCTGACCGCATTCTTCCTCGAAGCAACGTTCCTCGGCATCATGCTGTTCGGCATGCATCGTGTCAGCAACCGCATGCACACCATCGCCACGCTGCTCGTAGCGGGTGGCACCACGCTCTCCGCGTTCTGGATTCTCGCGCTGAACTCGTGGATGCAAACCCCAGCCGGCTTCGTGATGATCGATGGCCGCGCCCATGCCACGAGCTGGTTCGAGATCATCTTCAATCCGTCGTTCCCGTACCGCCTCGTGCATATGCTGCTGGCCTCGGGGCTGACCGTCGCGTTCCTGCTCGCCGGGCTCTCCGCCTACCGCTGGCTGCGCGGCGATCGCGGCCGCGATACGCTCGCGGCAATGCGCACCGGCGTGATGCTCGGCGCGATCCTGATCCCGTTGCAGATCGTCGCAGGCGACCTCCACGGCCTCAACACGCTCCATCATCAGCCGGCCAAGATCGCCGCGATGGAAGGCATCTGGAAAACCGAGAAGGGTGCGCCCGCCGTCCTGTTCGGCATTCCGAATGCAACGACGCGCAGCAACGACTACGAGATCGCGATTCCCAAGCTCGCGTCGATCTACCTCGCGCATGATGCCAACGGCGAAATCAAGGGCATCGATGCGTTCGGCGACAAGCACCCGCCCGTGGCGCCGCTGTTCTTCGCATTCCGCGCGATGGTCGGCATCGGCCTGCTGATGCTCGCGGTGTCGTGGCTGGCCGCATGGCAGTTCCGCAAGCGCGGCGCGCCGGCACCGTGGATGGCACGCGTACTCGTGGCGATGACGTTCTCCGGGTGGATCGGCCTTGTTGCCGGCTGGTATGTCACCGAGATCGGCCGCCAGCCGTACCTCGTCTACGGCGTGCTGACCACGGCCCAGGCCGCATCGAAGGTGCCCGCGACCATGATCGGCTCCACGCTGGCGATGTACCTCGCGCTGTATGTGTCGCTGCTGGCCGCCTATATCAGCGTGGTGTTCCACCTCGCGCGCAAGGCCGGCAAGAACGGCGCCCCGGACTCGCGGATCATGACGCCTCAGCCCGTAATCCTGACGCCCGCAAGGAGCGCGCAATGAACGCCACCATCCCCGACCTCTCGCAACCGGCCGGCTGGCTGCCGCTCGTCTTCCTCGGCCTGATGGCGCTGTCGATGCTGATCTACGTGATCCTCGACGGCTACGACCTTGGCGTCGGTGTGCTGCTGCGCCGCGCTGACGATGCCGACAAAGACACCATGATCGCGTCGATCGGCCCGTTCTGGGATGCCAACGAAACGTGGCTCGTGCTCGGCGTGGGCCTGCTGCTGACCGCGTTCCCGATCGCGCACGGTGCCATCCTTACGCACCTGTACCTGCCCGTGGCGCTGATGCTGGTGGGCCTGATCCTGCGCGGCGTGGCCTTCGACTTCCGCGTGAAGGCACGCGACCCGCACAAGCCGTGGTGGAATCGCGCGTTCTACGCGGGCTCGTTGCTGGCGAGCTTCTCGCAGGGGCTGATGCTTGGCCTGTACATCACGGGCTTCCGCTACGACTGGCCCAACCTGTTGTTCGCGATCGCGGTGGGTCTGTGCCTGGTGGCCGGCTACTGCGCGCTCGGCGCGGGCTGGCTGATCATGAAGACCACGGGCAGCCTGCAGAAACGCGCGATGTACTGGGCGCGCCGCAGCCTCTGGCTGACCGGCGTGGGCGTGACCGCGATCTCGGTGGTGACGCCGCTCGTGAACGAACGCATCTTCGAGAAGTGGTTTTCGCTGCCGAACATCATCCTGCTGGCGCCAATCCCGCTGGCGACCATAGCGATCTTCCTGATCCTCGACCGCCTGCTGCGACGCCTGCCGGCACTGCAGGAAGTCGGTAACGACCGCTGGTGCTGGGTGCCGTTCGCGGGGACCGCGGCGATCTTCCTGATGGCGTTCAATGGCCTCGCCTACAGCCTGTTCCCCTACCTGGTCGTGGATCAGATCGATATCTGGCAGGCCGCCAGCGCGCCGGAGTCGCTGGGCGTGATCCTGTTTGGCGCGGCGATCGTGCTGCCGACGATCCTCGGCTACACGGCCTACGCGTACCGCGTGTTCTGGGGCAAGGCGACCGATCTGCGTTACTACTAGGTCACTCAAAGCTCCTTCGTTAGTTTTTGCCTATCGTCGTGATAGGCAAAATTTTCTGCACTTATCTGACGCATCAGCTAATGTTGCGTCAAGCAATACGGAGCATGGCCATGGACCACTACACCAACGACAACTTTCAGATGACGAAGAGCGTGGGCTTTCAGCTCAACCGCGCTCGCAATACGTTGCTGATGGAAATCGACGCCGCGCTGCAGACGCTGGACATTACGGCCCAGCAGATCGGCATCGTACTGTCATTGACGCATGGCGTGGCCAGCACCCCATATGAGCTGTGCAAGGTGCTCGCGATCGACACCGGACTGATGACGCGCATGCTCGACAAGCTCGAGAAGCGCGGCCTGCTGGCGCGCAGCCGCAGCCTGGAGGACCGTCGCGTAGTCAATCTCGTGATCACCGAAAAGGGTCGCGAAGTGGCCGCTCGCATTCCGGGTATTGTCACGCCGGCGCTGAATCACCGACTGCGCGACTTTACGCAGAGCGAGTTCGACGAGTTCCTGCGCCTGCTCACCAAATTCAACAACGCTTGAGGGCGTTTTTTATTATCCATTTAACTGATAGGTCAGAAAATGATGAATCAGCATAAACCGCACGCAACACGTCTTCCGCATGTTTCGCGTCTGCTGGCTCCCGCCCTCACGGTTGTTGCGGCGGCCGCCCTCGCCGGTTGCGTCAACTTTGCCGGTATCCACAGCGACAAGCAGATTGCCGATCCCGCGCAGTACGCCGCGACGGAGAGCCTGCCCGCCCAGCAGGGCCGCTGGCCCGCCGCCGACTGGGCCGACCAGTTCGGCGACGCCCAGCTCAAGGCGCTGCTCGACGAAGCCATGCAGGGCAGCCCGACGCTCGATATCGCGCGGGCCCGCGTGGCCGCCGCGCGTGCGCTGAGCGAAAGCGCCAATGCCAATACCCTGCCGCGCGTCGGTGCTGGCTATTCGTGGACGCGTCAGCGGCTCAGCGAGAACGCGCTGGTGCCGCAGGGCTTTGGCGGTTCGTGGATCTCCGAAAACAAAGGGATACTCGATGCCACGTACGAACTCGACCTCTGGGGCAAGAACCGCGAGGCACTCAAAGCCGCGGTGTCATCGGTCCGTGCGAGTGAAGCCGATGCCGAGCAGGTCCGCCTGACGCTGACCAACGCGATCGCCCGCGCCTACAACGAGCTCGCGCGGCTCTATACGCTGCACGATATCGCCGCCGATGAAGTGGTGCAGCGCCGTGACGTGCTGCGCGTGACCAACGGTCGCCTGACGATGGGCCTCGAGACCGAAGTGGAGAAGCGCACCGCCGAAGCGGACCTGGCCACGGCCGAGGCCGCGGTGTCCGCGCTCGATGGATCGATCCGCCGCACGCGCTATCAGCTCGGCGCGCTACTTGGCAAGGGCCCCGATCGCGGTCTCGCGATCACGCGGCCGACGCTGGGTGCCGGCGCCGAAGTCCGCCTGCCCGACAACCTGCCTGCCGATCTGCTATCGCGCCGCCCTGACATCGTGGCCGCGCGGTGGCGCGTCGATGCCATGCTGCACGACGTCAATGTGGCGAAGGCCGAGTTCTATCCGGACATCAACCTGTCCGCCGCAATCGGCCTGGATGCGATTGGCTGGGGCCGCTTCCTGCGCGCGTCCAGCCGCACCATGTCCGCCGGTCCGGCCATTCACCTGCCGATCTTCGATGGCGGCGCGTTGCGCGCGCAGCTCAAGGGGCGCTATGCGGACTTCGATTACACGGTGGCGAACTACAACGAGACGCTGATCAACGCGCTCACGGATGTGGCCACGCAACTGTCGGATATCCAGTCCATCGACGCGCAGATCGTCAACGCCGAGCGCAGCGATACCGCCGCGCAGCGCGCGCTCAAGCTTGCCATGGCGCAGTACAAGGCCGGCCTGACCACACAGCTCACCGTGCTCAACGCGCAAACCACCGCGCTGGCCAGCGCGCAGAACGTCGCCAACCTGCGCATGACGCGCCGCGATCGTCAGATCGCCCTCGCCTCGGCGCTTGGTGGCGGCTTTGTCGACGAGACCGACTCGGTCCGGCAAGCCGCCTTAATGCAGAAAACGACGCCGAAAACGCCAATTGCGCAGTGAACGCTGAACGACTCCAATACGAACAGGTGCCAACATGAACGCAGAGAACAAAACTGAAGCCACGGCGGTGAAGGCCGCTCCCGCCGCAAACCCCGCCAGCGGCAAGCGCAAGCGCATGCTGGCCGCGCTGGGCCTCGTGTCCGCGCTGGTGGCCATCGGCTACGGTACGTACTACTACACCGTCGCACGGTTCCACGAAGAAACCGACGACGCCTACGTCAACGGCAATCTCGTGCAGATCACGCCGCAGGTCGCGGGTACCGTGGTGGCGGTGAACGCTGACGATACGCAGGTGGTCAAGGCCGGCGAGCCGCTGGTTACGCTCGATCCCGCCGATGCGCGCATCGCGCTGGCCAACGCGGAAGCCGCGCTCGGCCAGACCGTGCGCCAGGTCAGCGCGCTCTACGTCAATAACGATGTGCTCGCCGCCACCGTGCGTCAGCGCGAGGCTGATCTGTCGCGCGCGCAGTCGGATCTGCGCCGCCGCACCGAAGTCACCGAGACCGGCGCGGTTTCCGCCGAGGACGTATCGCATGCGCGCGATGCCGTGCGCATTGCCGCAGCCGCGCTCGATACCGCGCGCGAGCAGCTCACCGCCAATCATGCATTGACCGATCGCAGCAACGTCGCCGAGCACCCGAGCGTGCAGGCCGCCGCCGCGAAGGTGCGCGACGCCTGGCTCTCCAATGCGCGCAATACGCTGCCGGCGCCCGTCACCGGTTATGTCGCGCGTCGCTCGGTGCAGGTGGGCCAACGCGTCGCACCCGGCAATCCGATGATGGCCGTGGTGCCGCTCGACGGCGTGTGGGTCGATGCGAACTTCAAGGAAGTGCAACTGCGACACCTGCGCATCGGTCAGCCTGTGGAACTGCGTGCCGATGTCTATGGCGGCACCGTGACCTATCACGGCAAGGTGGTCGGCTTTGCGGCCGGCACCGGCAGCGCGTTCTCGGCATTGCCGGCGCAGAACGCCACCGGCAACTGGATCAAGGTCGTGCAGCGCCTGCCGGTGCGCATCGAACTCGATCCTGCGGAACTGCGCGCGCATCCGCTGCAGATCGGTCTGTCGATGCTCGTCGATGTGAACATCAAGGGCAGCGGTGCCGAGCTCTCGACCGCCAACACGTCTTATCGCACGCGTTATGCCACCGATGTGTTCCAGCGTCAGGGCGAGGAAGCCGATCGCGAGATCGCGCGGATCATTGCGCTGAACGCCTCGCAGGATGGGACGCAAAACCGCGCTCAGGGTGCGCTGGCGAACAAGGTGGTGGCGAAAGGCGGCCGCGCCTGAGCGCGGCGCAAGCCATCCGCTCGCACGCTTACATCGCTGACGCATCAGTTTCTCATCGGAGCGCACCATGTCTTCTCTGGCACCGACCACCCCGCCGCCACTGACCGGTACGCGACTGCTGCTCGGCAGTTTCGCGGTCGCGCTGGCCACCTTCATGAACGTGCTGGACTCGTCGATCGCCAACGTGGCGATTCCGACGATCTCCGGCAATCTCGGCGTCTCGGTCGATGAGGGCACGTGGGTCATCACGCTATTCGCCGCCGCCAACGCCGTCTCCATTCCGCTGACGGGCTGGCTCACACAGCGCATCGGCCAGGTGCGGCTGTTCGTCGGCGCGCTGCTGCTGTTCGTACTGTCGTCGTGGTTGTGCGGCATCGCGCCCAACCTGACGACGCTGCTGGCCGCGCGCATCTTGCAGGGCGCCGTGGCCGGGCCGCTGATCCCGCTGTCGCAGGCACTGTTGCTGGGGTCGTTCCCGAAGGAAAAGAGTTCCTCCGCGCTGGCACTGTGGGCGATGACCGCGACGGTCGGTCCGATCGCGGGCCCCGCACTCGGTGGGTGGATCACCGACAGCTATTCGTGGTCGTGGATCTTCTATATCAATGTGCCGGTGGGCCTGTTCGCCGCCGCGGTGACGTGGGCCGTCTATCGCGAGCGTGAGTCGAAGACGCGCAAGCTGCCGATCGACCTCGTCGGTCTTGCATCGCTGATCACGTGGGTGGGCGCGCTGCAGATCATGCTCGACAAGGGCAAGGATCTCGACTGGTTCAACTCGCCGGTGATCGTTACGCTCGGTGTCGTGGCGCTGCTGGGCTTTGTGTTCTTCGTGATCTGGGAGCTGACCGAACCGAATCCGATCATCGATCTGCGACTGTTCAAGGGCCGCAACTTCCTTGCCGGCACGATCGCGATCTCGGTGGGCTACGCGGTGTTCTTCGCCAACCTTGTGGTGCTCCCGCAATGGCTGCAGCAGAATCTGGCCTACCCCGCCGTCAACGCGGGACTGGTCACGGCGCCGCTTGGCATCTTCGCGGTGATTCTTGCGCCGATCGTCGGCAAATTCCTGCCGAAGGCCGAACTGCGGGTACTGGCCACGTTGTCGTTCCTTGGCTTCGCGGCGGTGTTCTTCATGCGCTCCCACTACACGACCGGTGTCGATACCTACGCGATCGTGCTGCCGACTCTGCTGCAGGGGATTCCGATGGCGTTGTTCTTCGTGCCGCTGACGGCGATCATCCTGTCGGGCCTGTCGCCGGACAAGATTCCGGCGGCGGCGGGCCTGTCGAACTTTGCGCGGGTGTTCTGCGGCGCGGTGGGTACGTCGCTGGCCACCACGGCCTGGAACGATCGCACCATCCTGCATCATTCGCAGCTGGCCGAACAGACGGGGCCCAACAACCCGACGTATGTGGCCGCGCTCGACAGCATCCAGCGCACGCTGAACTTCTCGCCGGATCAGGCCGTGGCGTTCTTCGAGCGCAGCCTGAATTCGCAGGCGGTGATGCTTGGGCTCAACGATATCTTTTGGATCTCGAGCGTGATCTTTGTCGTGATCATTCCTCTGATCTGGTTCACGCGGCCCGCGCGTAACGCGGCCGGTGCGGGCGCCGCCAGCGGCGCGCACTGATCCACAGGTTGGCGACAGCCCGGCAGCGTGCGTAGTATGCTGCCGATCATGGATGCCAATGCCAGCCCCACTCGTACTGCCAGCCTGATCGCGCGCCTGCGTAACCACGCGGGCGCGCAGGTGCGTGCCATCACGCGCAGCAATTCGGGGCTTACGCTCGACTATGACCACCCTCCTGGCGATCCCGGACTGTTCGGTCCCGACGCGGTCTGCTGGCGCGTACATGCGGATTTCCCGGCAATGCTCGCGGGTGGTGTGAGCGCGTTGTTGCTGCAGGCATTGCATCCGCGCGCGCTGGCGGGCGTGTGGGACCACTCGACGTTTCGTGTCGATATGCAGGGGCGGCTCGGGCGCACCGCTCAGTTCATTGCGGGCACGACCTATGGGAGTCGCGCCGAGGCGATGCAGTTGATCGAACGCGTGCGGCGCATTCATGCCGGTATTCGTGGCACGGCGCCTGATGGGCAGCCTTATGCCGCGGATGATCCCGCGTTGCTCACGTGGGTGCATGTGGCCGAGGTGTCGAGCTTTATGGCAGGTTACCTGCGCTATGTGGGGCCGCTTTCGGTGGACGAGCAGGACCGCTACTTTGCGGAACAGGCGCGCATCGCGGCGCTGTTGGGCGCGCCGGACGTGCCAGCCTCGCGCGCGGCGATCGATGCGTATCTGGCCGCGCAGCGTCCTTCGCTTGTGGCGAGCGAACGCACGCATGAGGTGGTGCGGCTGGTGATGTCGATGCCGGTGGCGCGGCGGCAGTTATTGCCGGCGGTGCGGGTGATGACCGATGCCGGGGTGGCGCTGCTGCCGCCATGGGCGCGGGAGATGTTGCGGCTCGACGGCGCGTCGTTCAGGCGGCCATTGTCGCTGGCGGCGATGCGGGTGTTGGCGCCGACCATGCGATGGACGCTGGGGTCGGGACTCGCGGCGCGAGCGCGGCGGCGAGTTCAGGCGGGGGTGCCCTCACCCCCGGCCCCTCTCCCCGAGGGAGAGGGGAGCAAACAATAGGGATTTGATTCACCCTCTCCCCCGGCCCCTCTCCCTCCAGGGAGAGGGGAGCACACCAACGGCATGCGACATGCTCGCGGCGCTCTGCCTGAGGGAGTGGGGAGCACACCGACGGCATGCGAAATGTTCGCGGCGGTCTGCCTGAGGGAGTGGGGAGCGAACCGGCGGTAGGCGCGGCTCGCCCTTTAGGACTACTCGGCCGCCGCGGCGGCGGCCTTGGCGGCTTCGGCGGGGCTGCCGCGCAGGGCGACCTCCTTGAGGCGCATCACGAGGAACGGCGAGATCAGCGATACGGCTGCGCTCAGCAGGAACAGTGTGCGGAAGGCCTGCTCGGCAGCGGCGCGTACCGCGGCCGCGTCGGCCTGGTCGGCGCCGCCGAGGGCGCGGCGGAACATGCTCATCAGCACGTCCTCGCCCGCATGCCCGGCCGACATCGCCACCCCGCTATGACGCAGCAGCGCGATCAGCACCGTGGTCAGCACGGCCACACCGACCGCGCCGCCAAGCAGCCGCGAGAACGCGGTCAGCGCCGTCGCGATACCCATCTGTTGTTGTGGCACCGCGTTCTGCGTGGCCACAAGGCCGCTCGGGAACTGCAGGCCCAGCGAGAGACCAAGCACCACCATCACCAGCAGGCTCGGCATCACGTCATGCACGGGCACGAAGGCCAGGCCTACGATCGCGATCGGCGCGACGACAGATCCCGCCAGCTGCAGCGGCTTGTAGCGACCGGTCCACGACATCATGCGGCCGGAAATAAAAGCACCGAACGGAATCGCCAGCGTCAACGGCACCAAACGCAACGCCGCGATATCGGCGGGCGCGCCGCCTACCACCTGGAAGCGCAGCGGCAACAGCACCGACATCGCAATCAGCTGGAAGAAGCAGATGAATAGCGTCGTGCAGCAGATCGCCACGGTAGGCACGGCAAGCAGGTCGAGCGGAATCACCGGGTCCACCGCGCGGCGCTCCTGCCAGACGAAGATCGCCAGCCCGAGCACGCCTGCCAGCAGCAAGCCAATCGATTCCACCTCCAGCGGCGAATGGCCCTGCCCGAGCCGCGTGAGGAACACCAGCAATCCGGTCAGGCCGCCGCCGAACAACAGCGCGCCCGGGTAATCGATGCGATGACGCCGGCCACTGACCGGCAGATGACGCAGCGCGCGCCGCACGACGATCAGTGCAATCAGCGCAAGCGGCAGATTGATCCAGAAGATCCAGCGCCACGTCAGCCAGTGCGCGAGGTAGCCGCCGATGACGGGGCCAGCCATGCTCGCCACCGCCCACACGCCGCTGACGTAGCCCTGATAGCGGCCGCGCTCGCGCAACGGCACCACGTCGCCGATGGTGGCCTGCGACACCGAGATCAGCCCACCGCCCCCGAGCCCCTGCAGGATGCGCGCAAGAATCAGCATCGGCATCGATGTCGCCATCGCGCAGAACACCGAGGCCAGCGTGAACAGGATGATCGAGAAACTGAGCACCGCACGGCGGCCGAGCACGTCGGAAAGCTTGCCGTAGATCGGCGTCACCACGGTGGAGGCGACCAGATAGGCGGAGATCACCCACGCCATGTCGTCGAAGCCATTGAGCTGCAACGCGATGTCGGGCAGCACCACCGCGACGATCGACTGCTCGAGCGCGCCAAGCAGAATGGCCAGCATGAGCCCGAACAGCACCTGCATGACCGGTACTTGAGGCACGGGAACCTGCGCGGCGGAAGCAGCGGCGGAGGTGGAAGATGCATTGGAGACCGTGCGGGCCTGGTCTCCGATAGGGGCGGGGGAAGAGGAAGACATGAGCGCGGCAGACGGCGGCTCTCGGGCTGGGGGCTCGTTACGTGCCTGACCTTTCAACCAGTCATGACACGGGGCCTCGTTGGCCTTGTCTGCTCTTGTGATGAAGAAGAACCGCCATTGTAGGCCAGTTCTTCATTCGCACGCATGTCCTGAATCTTTCAGAAAGTTTCCCAGTCGCCGGCACCAGCCGTGGCCAGCGCGGCACTCGCGGCACCTGCGGCGGCACGGCCGTGACCCGGGCGGCGCGCCGGCTGCAACACCGGCTCGCGACGCTGGCGCTCCACCGGTCCGCGCGCCTTGGCGGGCGCGGCGGGCGTGCGAGTGGGCAGCACCGAGGCCGGCGCCTTGCGCACCACCGGCGCGCGGACCGCTGCGGGCACGGCGGCTTCACGCGCCGGGCGCGGTGCCGGCGCGGCCGTCGGCTGCGCCGGGGCGGTAACCGGACGCGAGATGGCACGCACGCGTGTGGGGGTCGGGGCGGTGGTTGCGGTCCGTGCGGTCGATGCAGTCGCACCGGTCGCACCGGTCGCTGCGGGAGCCGCGGTCCGTGCGACGGCCACCGGGCTGGCCTTGGGTTGGGGCAGCGCCCGCACCGGGGCCGATGCAAGCGCCCGTGCCGGAGCCGACAACGCGCGCGGGGCCGGGGCAGCATGGGCGATGGCCGCACGTGCGGGGGCCACGCGTGGCGCGGCCTGCGACGTCCCGACATCGAACTTGGCCACTTCGGTGACCAGGCCCTGCGCCTGTTGCAGCAGGCTTTCCGCCGCTGCGGCGGCTTCTTCGACCAGCGCCGCGTTCTGCTGCGTCACGCCTTCCATCTGCGTAATTGCCAGGCTCACCTGCTCGATGCCCGCCGATTGCTCCTGGCTGGCGGCGGTAATCTCACCCATGATGTCGGTCACGCGGCGCACCGCGCCAACGATATCGTCCATGGTCCGACCCGCGGCTTCCACCTGCTTCGCGCCGTCTTGTACCTGCCTGACCGAACCGTTGATCAGGTCGCCGATTTCCTTGGCAGCCGCCGACGAACGTTGCGCCAGCGTGCGCACCTCGGCTGCAACCACCGAGAAGCCCCGACCCTGCTCGCCCGCGCGCGCGGCTTCCACGGCCGCGTTGAGCGCGAGGATATTGGTCTGGAACGCGATGCTCTCGATCGTGCCGATGATTTCGCTGACACGCTTCGAGGACTTCGAGATGCCGTCCATCGTTTCCACCACGCCACGCACCGCGCGCCCGCCTTCGCTGGCCACGTCGGATGCATTCACCGCCAGCTGGTTAGCCTGACGCGCGTTCTCGGCATTCTGGCGCACCGTGGAGGTCAGTTGCTCCATCGACGCGGCGGTCTGCTCGAGCGAAGCTGCCTGCTCCTCGGTACGTTGCGACAGGTCGGTATTGCCGGTGCTGATCTCGCGCGCGGCCGTGTCGATCGAGCCCGCCGCCTGCTGAATGCCATGTACGAGACTGCGCAACTGGCCGAAGGCGCGTTCCAGCGCGCCCAGCATGCGGCCCATCTCGTCCTGGCTGCGCACATCGATGCTGTGGCCGAGGCGACCAGCCGACAACGCTTCCGCGGCATCCAGCGCATGGCGCGCGGGGCGGATGATCGAGCGCGTGATGGCCATACCGAGTATCACGGCCACCACTGCGGCCAGCACGGCAAGGCCAATCAGGACATTGCGCGTGAGCTCGTAGCGCTCGCTCGCGCTGCCAACCGCCGAGATCGCCATCTTGCGGCCCGAGGCGGACAATTCGTCGAGCTTGTCGAAATACGGTGCCTGCGCTTGCGCAAGACCGCTGGCGAGTCCGGCGCGCGCGCCGTCGAAGTCACCGGCCCGCAGTTGCTGGACCACAGCGTCGAGTTGCTTGTTATAGGCTTGGCGCGCCTCGGTCAGCGAATCGAGCATCGCCTTGCGGTCCGGATGGCCCGATTGCTCGAGCAATTTGCCGAATTCGTTCAGCGTGCGCGCCACTTCCTCGCGCACCGCCACGATGCGCTCGGCATTGCGCGTCACCAGCGCGGGGTCCTGGGACAGCGTCGCATCGCGCACCAGCATGCCGATCTGCTGCGCATCGCCCTTGACGCGGTTGAGATCCAGCACGCGCAGCAGCCGCTGCTCGACGGCGGTATGCATCGCGTCGTTCATGCCATGCAACGACGACACACCCACCGCGGCCACGGCCGCCAGCAGGACGACCACTAGCAGGAATGCCAGGGACAACCTCGTCCCGATGCCTGTATTTCGCAAGCCCATCACCGTTCCCCTTCTCTCTGTTTGCTTTGTTTGGCAGGAGCAGCGTTTCACCCCGCATTTCAAACCATACGGGGGGACGCACGGGGGCCCTAACGGCGTGGCGGGAAGGCGACTTGAGGCGGAATTTGAAATGACGGGTAAAACACCGGCAGTTCGGTGAATTGACCAGATGACGGGTGACGTCTAATAGCTTCCGTGCACTCGATGCGACGCGGGCTCGGCAAAAAAAGAAGCCCACGCGCGGGGTGCTCGTAGGCTTTCAGGACTGCTGTGTAAAAGAACCGGAAATTTGGCTCAGGCCCCGAATATAAACCTGCTTACATGAGGTGTAAATCGACCTTCTATCAGGGAAACCCCCGATGGTAGGTGTAACGGGTTAGCGAATTCTTCATCAAAAACGTCTGAAGGAATCACTTTTGGTCCTGCCGAGAGTTATCGGCAGCATCTTCACAAAGCTTAGGTTTTTCATTTGTGATGAAGGCGATTCTTTTGACAAGTCTGTAGCGCCCAAATCGGGAGTTACCTCAGCTCCACAATTTCCACAACGACAACGTTAGAGCAAATGCTCTAGGCCGGGTTAGCGCTCGTCCTCGTCAAGATTTGTAAAACTTTGTTACCCTTTGGCCTGAAGTATTTCCCTTCTCTTCTGGTGGCGCCGCAAGACGAACATTTCGTCGGCGACTGCGGGATCCCCCGCGCCGGTATCGAGAGCGAATGTTTCATCCCTCGCCAGGATCGGGCCGCATCGTGCTTCTTCCTTCATATAGAAGGAGCGACGCCGATCCGCGCACCTGGTCATCGTACCGTCGTCAGCCGCCAGAACCCTCGCGGGCTCTTCCGGAGAAGTTGTGAAGCAGGAAAAAAAGGCCTCCCGACCCAGTCGCAAACTGCAGCACCTGCAATTCGCGGCCCACAGCGCCAGTCGCGTCCCGGTCATCGTTCATCTGTCGAATGGCACGCGCCTCACGGGCGTGGTCATTGCCTCGGACAATTACATGCTGCTGCTCGGGCAGGATCTGAACGATCCCACGCCCGTGCTGGTCTACAAGCGTTCCGTCACGGTAGTCACGCCGGCCGGCCCCGAGGGCGAGGCCGTGGTACCGGACGCGGAGACGTCGCCGGAGTTCGTGCGCCTGTTCGTGCCGCGCACCCGCAAGCGCCGCTAAAGCGCAATGCCGCGCGTCCCATGTGGCGCGCCGTATCAACTCTCGTAAAAGTCACACTAAAGCTTCCCCACCGCTGGTCGATAACCCTTGCAACGGAGGCACTCTACCCCTGCTCCAGCAGGCAGCCAACGTTACGGCACCCGCCGGAATGCCTAAAACATTGCAAATAGGAGTCGTACCATGGCGCAAGTCATCAATACCAACATTCTGTCGCTGCAAACGCAGAGCAACCTGAACACGTCGCAATCGTCGCTGAACAGCGCGATTCAACGCCTGTCGTCGGGCCTGCGTATCAACAGCGCCAAGGATGACGCCGCTGGCCAAGCCATCGCAAACCGCTTCACCGCAAACATCCGCGGCCTGACGCAAGCTTCGCGTAACGCCAACGACGGTATCTCGATCGCTCAAACGACCGAAGGCGCGCTGACCGAAGTCAACAACAACCTGCAACGTGTCCGTGAACTGTCGGTGCAAGCCGCCAACGGCACGAACTCGGGTTCGGATCTGAAGTCGATCCAGGACGAAATCAAGCAGCGTCTGGCTGAAATCGACCGCGTGTCGGCTCAGACCCAGTTCAACGGCGTGAAGGTTCTGGCCAAGAACCAAAACATGACGATCCAGGTTGGCGCGAACGACGCTGAAACCATCTCGATCGGCCTGCAACAAATCACCTCGAAGACCCTGGGCATTTCGGGCTTCAGCGTCGCTGGCCCGCAAGGCACGACCGGCACGATCGCCAACGGTACCGCTGTTACCGCCATCTTCGGCAACGGCGCTACCGGCACCAGCGCCACCGGCGTGTCGGCTGCTGACATCCAGCGCGCTCTGGGCCTGAACACCTCGTCGGCCATCAACGCACAAGATCTGGTGCAGGATTCGAAGGGCAACCTGTTCGTGCGCGTGAGCATGACCGGCCTGACCGCCGCCGACGACACCGCTCTGTCGGCCAAGGGCTTCGCTGGCAACGGCACGGCTACCTCCACGACGATGTTCATCGCCGTCAAGGCAGCTGACGCCGTGAACAACGGTACGACCGCTGGCTTCACCATCAACGGTGCCTCGCTGACGTCGTCGGACTTCCAACAAACCGCCACGACCAACCCGCTGGCCACGATGGACGCCGCACTGTCCACGGTGGACAACCTGCGCTCGGCCCTGGGTGCTGTGCAAAACCGGTTTGAATCGACGATCAACAACCTGAGCACGACGGTGAACAACCTGTCGGCTTCGCGTTCGCGCATCGAAGACGCTGACTACGCAACGGAAGTGTCGAACATGACCCGCGCGCAGATCCTGCAACAAGCTGGTACGTCGGTGCTGTCGCAAGCTAACCAGACGACCCAGTCGGTGCTGTCGCTGCTGCGTTAATCACGCCGCAGGAAAGGCCGGGCCGCAAGGCCCGGCCTTTTTGCCGGAATGTTTCGCAGGCAGACCGCTGCCTGCAAAGCGTTTCAACAGGACCCTGAGCCGAGCCTCGCCGGACGGAGAATGACCATGGCAATTCCTAATACCGTTTCGATGTCGACGGCGCAACTCGCCGCGCATCCCTCCGCCACCGGCCAGGCGCCGGCACCGGCAGAAGCCATCAAGGCATTCGGTGAGCCACAACGCGCGGCCGATCCGGCAGCCCGGTCTTCCTCCAACAATTCCGACGGAACCTCCAACACTTCCGACGCCATGCGCGAGCTCGTGGATGTGCTCAAGACCACGTCCATCGGCCTGCGCTTCGAGATCGACGACAAGACCCATCGTGTCATCACCAAGGTGGTCGACAAAGATACGGGCGAGATCATCCGGCAAATGCCGAACGAAGAAGTTCTGCGCGTCGCACGCGCTATCGACAAACTGCAAGGCTTGTTTGTCAGCCACGCCGTGTAACGCGGCATCCAGTTGAAGAAAAGAACGGGGTAAATAAAAATGGCAGGAATCTCCAACATCGGCGTCGGCTCGGGCCTGAATCTGCAGGATCTGCTCCAGTCGCTCCAGGACAACGAGAACGCGGCGCTCAAGCCTATCTCCGATCAGGCTACCGCCTATCAGGCGAAGCTGTCGGCCTACGGCAAGATCAAGAACGCACTCGATGCGTATCAGGCCGCCGCGAAGAATCTGACGAACCCGAAGACCTTCAGTGTCGTGAAAGCCGCCGTCAGCAACGGCATCCTGACTGCCACCACCAGCGCCGACTCGCTGCCGGGCAGCCATGAGATCAAGGTCGACACGCTGGCGAAGGCCCAGACGCTGGCATCCAAGGGCCAGGCCAGCCAGACCGCCGCGATCGGCGGCGGCACCATCACGTTCGACTTCGGCAAGGATCTCGCCACCGGCGGCGCACCGACCAGCACCAAGACCGTGACGATCGGCTCGGACACCTCGCTGCAAGGCATTCGCGATTCGATCAACAAGGCCGGCGTCGGTGTACAGGCCAGCATCGTCAACGATGGCTCCGGTACGCCTTATCGCCTGGTGCTGACCTCGACCAAGACCGGTGAGGACATGTCCATGAAGGTCAGTGCCAGCGACGCCGCGGTCAGCAACGTCGTTGCCTTCGACCCGACCGTGGCCACGCAGCCGAACGGCATGGAAGAAAAGGTCAAGGCCACCAATGCCACACTCACGGTCGACGGCATCAGCATCGTCAGCCAGGAAAACACCGTCAAGGACGCCGTACCGGGCACCACGCTGACCCTGACGGGGACCGGCACCACCACCCTGACGGCGACGCAGGACAGCGACTCGATCAAGAAGGCGGTTACGGATTTCGTCAGCGCGTACAACGCGCTGCTGACCGAGGCAGCCACGCAGACCGCGTTCGATACCAGCAGCAACAAGCCTGGCGATCCTTCCAGCTCGGCGCCGCTGACCGGCGACGGCACGCTGCGCAACATCCAGACCGGCCTGCGCTCGATGCTCAACGCGGGTCTGCCGGACGGCAAGGGTGGCACGCTGTCGCTGTCGCAAATGGGTATCTCGTTCGACCTCGACACCTCGAACAAGGGTCAGAACTACGGCAAGCTCAAGGTCAACGATGACAAGCTCGATGCTGCCATCCGCGACAACGCGTCGGGCATGTCGGCCTTCTTCGGCGGCGTGGACGGCAGCAAGGGCCTGGGTAACACGGTCTCCGATTACATCGACGGCGTGAACGGCGACAGCGGCGCGCTGACCAACGCGACCAACGGGCTGACGGACTCGCTCAAGGACTTGAACGACAAGTACACGCAGACCCAGGACCGCATCCAGTCGACCATGGATCGCTATAAGGCTCAGTTCACCGCGCTGGACGTGCTGGTGGCCCAGCTGAATCAGACCAAGTCGTACCTGACGCAGCAGTTCGCACAGCTGCAGAACAGCAACAAATAAGCCGGAGCCCCGCCATGTTCGCGCGCCAAGCCGTCAATGCCTATGCCCAGGTCGGTGTTCAGACCGGGGTCATGAGCGCCAGTCCGCACAAGCTCATCGTCATGCTGTACGACGGGGCACGCTCCGCCATCGCCCGGGCGAAGTTCCACATGGAAAATGGCGAGCTGGAAGCGCGCGGCAACGCGATCTCCAAGGCTATCAATATCATCGATAACGGCCTCAGAGCCGTGCTCGATCATGAGGCAGGCGGAGAAATCTCCGCCAACCTCGAGTCTCTCTACGAATACATGACGCGCCGGCTGATGCTGGCAAATCTGCGCAACGACGCCGGCCTGCTGGCCGAAGTCGATGCATTGCTCGAGAATCTGGCCTCGGCGTGGGCCGCCATCGGCGACCCCGCAGCACCCGAAACCCAGCAGTCTTCCCTGGCAACCGAGGCTCAGGCTGCGCTGCAAGAATCCTAAATGCTGTTTATGTCCCCTATCGTTCGTAGCTATGAAGAGCTGCTTGTGCTCTCCGAGCAGATGCTCGAAGCCGCGCGTGCCGGAAACTGGGACGCGATGAGCGAACTGCAGCAGGTGTATCTGGCAGAGGTCGAGCGCCTGCGTCAGCTGGACCATGGCGCGCCATTCTCCGACAACGAGCGTCTGCGTCGTTTCCAGTTGCTCGAGCGCATTCTGACGTTCGATGCGCGAATTCGAGACCTGACCATGCCGCGCCTGGCGCAACTTGGCTCGTTGCTCAACAGCTCGCGCACGCAGCTCGGCCTGCACCGGGCCTACGGCGCGGCCGCCTAGACACGCATCGATTCGCATCGATAATTACGGCGCAGCGGTCTAGACGTCCCGCCCCTTCTGTTTCGGGGGCGACGGTCACGCCCCCGTTCCATCTGACATGTGCCTATGACCGGCGTCCACCTGCCCCCCAGCCTACTGCCCGGCACTGCTCCCGACTCGCAACTGACGCGACCGGCCCTGGCGATCGACCGGCTTGCCGCGCTGATGCCGGCGCCGGAAGTCACGCAGGGCGATGTGCAGTCGTCTACCGGCGGCGCGGTTCCCACGCGTCAGCCCAACGGCGTCACGCCCGATGCCGGCAATGCGGCCGGCACGGCCCAGACCACGTCGACACGCGAGACGCTCAGTTTCGCGGCCCGCGCCATCCTCGATGTGATGGGCAACGCCGAGACCGTTCCAATGCGAGCGGCTGCGCCACTGCTGCCCGCGGCGCCCACAGGCGCGGCCAACCCTGCCGCGGCCACGGCGATGGCAAACGGTCTGGCCACGCTGGTCAGCGAGAGCGGCCTGTTCTATGAATCGCACCTCGAACAATGGGTGAGTGGCATGCGACCGCTGGCGACGTTGCTCGCAGAGCCGCAGGGGCCATTGCGTCAGCCCGTCGCAGCCAATGGCCAGCCGCAGACGGCCGCGCCTCAGTCAATGAATCAAGGACCGGTTGCGATGCTGCCGTACAGTGGCCCAGCAACCCCGTTACCAACCCAGCAAAACCCGGCTGCCACGCTGGCCGAACTCACGCGCCCTGTGGTGTTCCCACCATCGAGCACGCACGGCACGCCGATTCCCGTGACGGGCGCGCGCCACGATGCGGTGGCTGCGGAGGTCTTGCGGGCCAGCAATCGCATCCGTCAGCCCGGGCTCGCCAGCGGAAGTCAGGCCTCACCAGCGGCCGAGGAACGCCGCGCGGGACAGGCCAACGCCGCCGCGCAGGCGTACCAGGCCACGGCCGAGGTTTCGCACGATGGCTACCATATCGCCCGCGCGCAGCGCGAGGCCGCGATCGCCAACTGGAATACGCCGGAGCCGACCCCATCCGCAGCGGATGCCGGCCCGCCCGTGCATCCCGCCACCGAAGGCGTAGTGCGCCAGCAATTGGAATTGTTGGCCACGCAGCAGTTCCGCTTCGCGGTCGACGCTTGGCCGGGCATGCCCGTCGACTGGGAGGTCACGCGGCACGAAGCGGGTCAACATCGGGAGGGCGCCGCGGAGGGCACCGCTCAGTGGAGCACACGCCTGCGCCTGGCATTGCCGCAGCTCGGCAATGTCGAAGCCGTGCTGACGCTCGGCGCGCGCGGCCTCGAGGCCCGGCTGGTCACGCATGACACCGAAGCGACCACTCGCCTCAACAAGGCCGGTGCCGAATTCCGCCAGCAGCTGGAGGCACGCGGCATCGCGCTGTTGAACCTGCAGATCCAACACGCGGACACGGTTGGCGATACTTTGGTAAGCCACAGTTTGGTCGGAGCAGCAACATGAGCGCCCACGACCCCGATCGCAACGTCGCGGTGGCGCTGGCCTACGCGGCCAAGGACAACGCGCCACGCGTGGTCGCCAAGGGCTACGGCATGTCCGCCGAAGCCATCATCGCGCGCGCCCGCGACGCCGGCGTCTACGTGCATGGCTCGCCCGCGCTCGTGAACCTGTTGATGCAGGTGGACATGGACAGCCAGATTCCGCCGCAGCTGTATGTCGCGGTGGCCGAATTGCTGACGTGGCTCCATCAGGTCGAGTCCGCCTCCGCGACCCCCGTTCCTGCCTAAGGAAATCCCTGAGATCGTTACCTGACGCCCTTGCGCGGCAGGAGGCGGACTCGGCACGTGGTTCGAAATAGCGCCAATTTTGTCCCGTGTTCCGGCCAATGGCGCGCATTCCGCTTTGTTAAGGTTTTAGCATCGGCCAGCCCATGGAAGCCTGGGGTGGCACCGTGCCTATACAAAGCAGAATGCCATGAACAAAAACGTCTCGATGGGTCCCGCGCAGCGCATCATCCAGCAGGCCTGGATGGCCCACCACGCGGGCAGACACGCAGAGGCCATCAAGCTGGCGAACACCGCCAAGCGCAGTGGTGCCAGCATGCCGGACGCCTGCTACATCGAAGCGCTTGCGACCTCGGGAATGGGCCGCAACACGGAGGCGAAAGCCCTCGCCGAAGCCAGCATGAAGCGCTTTCCGAACCATGCCGGATTTATCGGCATGGTTGGTATGCTCGAAGTGCAACTGGAGAACTTCGACCTCGGTGCAAGGCTGATCAAGAAGAGCCTGGCGCTGCAGGCCGACGCGCCCAACCTGTGGCAGGCCTACGCGGCAGCTATGTTCGCGCTCGGCGATTACAACGAGGCACGGATCGCTGGCGAGAAAGCCGTCGCGATGCTGCCAAACGACCCCATCGCCGTGGGTAACTACGCCAGCGCGTTGCGCGAATCGGGCGCTACCATCGAGGCCATTCCCGTCATGCGCAGGGCGTGCGCGATGGATCCCCTGCAGCGCATCAATCGGGCGAACCTGCTGTTCACGATTCTCTACGACGAGACCATCAGCGCGGACCAGCTGCGGCGCGAAGCCACCGACTGGGCGGAAACGCTGGCGCGCACGCCGATCGATGCGAAGATCCCGCCCCTGCGCGGCAGCGACGGCGACAAGATTCGCATCGGCATCCTGTCGAACGACCTGCGCCGCCACGCCGTCGCGTACTTCCTGATCCCGCTGATCGCGAATATCGATCGCACCCGCTTCGAGGTGCATCTGTTCTCGCTGACGAGCGTGTCCGACAGCGTTACGCTGAAGATCCGCCAGTATGCGGAGAGTTTCCAGGACATCTCCAAGATTCCCGAGGCCGAAGTCATCCGGCGTATCCGCAACGCCCGCTGCGATGTCATGGTGGATCTGGGCGGCTACACCGGGGCATCCCCGCTGCAGTACATGGTCCATCGCCTGGCGCCGAAGCAACTGACGTGGCTTGGCTATCCCGGCACCACGGGCATGAAGGAAATCGAGTTCCGCGTGACCGACTGGACCGCCGACCCCGATGGATTCGAGCACAACTATTCGGAGAAGCTGCTGCGCGCGCCGATCTTCAGCGCGTTCCATCCGATGGTCACCAACCCGCTGTTCATCTACGAGCCGAAGTATCGCGTGCGTCCGACGCCGGCGCTGGAGAGCGGCTATATCACCTTCGGTTCGTGCAACCACATCGCCAAGCTGGGTCCCAAGACCATGCGGCTGTGGAGCGCGGTGCTGGCGCGCTGCCCCAACGCGCGCCTGCTGGTGGAAGCGGCGGGCTGCGATCGCGACAGCGTGCGCGATATGTTGCGCGCGCGCATGGAGCAGCACGGCATCGACACCAGCCGCGTCGAAATGATCAACCGTGACGGCTCCAATCAATACCTGACCTACCATCGCATCGATATCGCGCTGGACACCGCGCCGGTCACCGGCGGCACCACCACCTGCGATGCCATCTGGATGGGTGTGCCGATCGTCTCGTTTGCGGGTGACACCTTCCACCAACGCGTCTCGGCGCCCTTCCTGCGCGCCGCGGGACTGGAAGAACTGATCTGCGAGACCGAGGAACGCTACGTCGAAGTGGCGTGTGCACTGGCATCCGATGTAGCCCAACTGGAGGGCATTCGCCAGTCCATCCGCCCGCGCGCCGAGCAGAGCGAGATGTTCGATGCCCCGCGTTTCGCGACCTGGTTCGAAGATCAGGTGGCCGAGATGGTCAAGGATTTCAAGCCCGAGGCGCAGCAACGCGCCGAGCGCAAGGAAGGCGTCTTCTTCGGCGGCACCTGGTACCCCGCGGAGGATCTGGTGTTGTCCGTGGCCGCGCACCTGCACATGCGCGAGTTCCTGCCGCTGCGCAACGTGCTGGAGAACCTGACATCCACCTGGTATCGCCACTGGATGGTCGCGTACGGGCTGGCCGAGATCAAATACGCCGACGGCCAGCACGACGAAGCCATCGAACTGCTGGTGGAAGCCATTGGCATGCGCCCGTACGCGCTGCCGCTGTACCGCAAGCTGGGCATCTGGATGGACGAGCAAGGCCTAGACAAGTCGGCACTGGCGCAATTGCTCGATGACCAGTTCGGCCTGACGCTGGACATCCTGGAATCGTCACCGCCGCCGACGGTGTTCGAGGTCCTCGGTATCACGATCGAACACACGCAAAGCCTGGTGGCGGAGGAAGTGACAGCATGAAAGCCGTGATCCTCGCCGGTGGCCTTGGCACCCGCATCTCCGAAGAGTCGCACCTGCGTCCGAAGCCGATGATCGAGATCGGCGGCAAGCCGATTCTCTGGCACATCATGAAGATGTACTCGGCGCACGGCGTGAACGAATTCGTGATCTGCCTGGGCTACAAGGGCTACGTCATCAAGGAATACTTCGCCAACTACTTTCTGCACATGTCCGACGTCACGTTCGACATGCGCGAGAACCGTATGGCCGTGCATCACCGCAAGGCCGAGCCGTGGAGCGTGACGCTGGTGGATACCGGCGAGGACTCCATGACCGGTGGACGTCTGCGTCGCGTGCGCGAGTACCTGGCACCCGATGAACCGTTCTGCTTCACCTACGGTGACGGCGTTTCCGATATCGACATCAGCCGCGAGATCGCGTTTCACCGCTCGCACGGCCGTCAGGCCACCGTGGCCGCGGTACAACCGCCCGGCCGTTACGGCGCGCTGGAACGTGCCGACAACGATCTGGTGGGCGGCTTTACCGAAAAGCCGCGCGGCGACGGCGCATGGATCAATGGCGGCTTCTTCGTGCTGCAGCCCGAAGTGATCGACCTGATCGAGCACGACGGTATCTCGTGGGAAGAAGCGCCGATGCGTCAGCTGGCCAACGGCGGACACATGGCCGCGTTCGAGCACACCGGTTTCTGGCAGCCCATGGACACGCTGCGCGAGAAGAACCTTCTGGAAGACCTCTGGCAATCGGGCAAGGCACCGTGGAAGATCTGGTAACGATGCGCGGCCCTGCCGACCCGAATGACGTTAAGGACATCCTCGCCGCCTACCGTGGGCGGCGCGTCTTCGTCACCGGCCACACCGGCTTCAAAGGCGCGTGGCTGGCGCTGCTGCTCGCGCGCTTCGAGGCGCAGGTGAGTGGCTACGCGCTGGCGCCCAACACCGAACCAAGTCTGTTCGACGTGGCGGACGTCCGATCGGCGCTGGTGCGCCACACGATCGCGGACATTCGCGACGCCGCCACACTCGCGCAGGCCATGCAGGACGCGCAGCCGGAGATCGTGCTGCACCTTGCCGCGCAACCGCTGGTGCGTGCCAGCTATCGCGATCCGTCGCAGACGTGGTCCACCAACGTGATGGGCACCGTCAACGTGCTCGAAGCCGTGCGGGCCTGCCCGTCGGTGCGCGCCGTGATCGTGATCACGACCGACAAGTGCTACGACAACAAGGAATGGCTCTGGGGCTATCGGGAAACCGATCCCCTCGGCGGCCATGATCCCTACAGCGCCAGCAAGGCTGGCACCGAACTGGTTGCCGCCAGCTATCGCAAGTCGTTCCTCGCGGAACGTGGCGTGCTGCTGGCCACTGCACGTGCCGGCAATGTCATCGGCGGCGGCGACTGGTCCGAAGACAGGCTGATTCCCGATGCCGCGCGCGCTGCCGCTGCCGGCCGCGCGCTGGAAATCCGCAGTCCGCAGGCCACGCGACCATGGCAACACGTGCTCGAGGCGCTGCACGGCTACCTGCGTTTGGGTAGCCGTCTGCTCGAGGGAGACGCCGCGTTGGCCGACGCCTTCAACTTTGGTCCGGAGCCACGCGACAACCTGCCGGTTGCCACGGTGCTGCGTGGCCTGCAGTCACACTGGCCCGAACTGGACTGGAAGCATTGCCCCCCGCCGGGAGCCGCGCCGCACGAGGCGCGCAACCTGTATCTGGACGCCGCGCGAGCCCGAACCGTACTGGGCTTGACTCCACGCTGGACGCTGGAAGAGGCACTGGCCGCGACGGCGCGCTGGTATCGCACCGTCCAGCTTGAACCTTCTCGCGCACGCGCCATCACTGAACAACAGATCGAGCAATTCTGCGCATGAACGCTCAACTTACCGTCCATCCGGCGAACTGCCGCGCCTGCGGCGCGCCGCTGACCCATTCCATGGTGGACCTTGGCCTGTCGCCGGTCTCCAATGCCTTTATCAAGCCGGAGAACATCGCGCAGGGCGAGATGTTCTACCCGCTGCACGCGATGGTCTGCGACAGCTGCTGGCTCGTGCAGTTGCGCGACGCCACGCCGGCCGAGACGCATTTCCACGACGACTACGTCTACTTCTCGTCGTACTCGACGTCGTGGCTGGAACACGCGCGCCGCTACGTCGAGGCGATGACCGCACGCTTCGGCCTGGGCCCCCAGAGCCGCGTGATGGAAGTGGCCAGCAACGACGGCTACCTGCTGCAGTACTTCCAGCAGGCAGGCGTGCCGTGCCTGGGCATCGAGCCATCGACCAATACCGGCAAGGCCGCGCGCGCCAGGGGCATCGACAGCCGCGAACTGTTCTTCGGCGAGCGGACCGCCCGCGCGCTGTGCGTGGAAGGCTGGCAGGTAGACCTGCTGCTCGGTAACAACGTGCTGGCGCATGTGCCCGATATCAACGACTTCGTCGGCGGCATGCCGGTGGTGTTGAGGCCGGAAGGTGTGGTGACGCTCGAGTTCCCGCATCTGCTGCGTCTGCTGGAGCAGAACCAGTTCGACACGCTGTACCACGAGCATTATTCCTACCTGTCGCTGACCGCGCTGGTACCCATTCTGGCGCGCGCCGGACTGCGGGTGTTCGACATCGAGCATCTGCCCACGCACGGTGGCAGCCTGCGGATGTTTGCCTGCCACCAGGGTGCGAAGCATGTCACCACGGCAGCCGTGCAGGCGTGTCTGGATGAAGAACAACGCGGCGGCCTGACCTCGGTCGAGCGCTACGCCGCATTTGCCGAAGGCGTACGCCTGGCCCGGGTCGACCTGCTGGCGTTCCTGATCGATGCGCGCCGCAAGGGCAAGCGCGTGGCAGCCTATGGCGCCGCGGCCAAGGGCAACACGCTGCTGAACTATTGCGGCATCGACTCGGATCTGATCGAGTACGTGGTGGACCGTAACCCCGCCAAGCAGAACAAGCTGCTGCCGGGCTCGCGCATTCCCGTCCTCGCGCCGGAAGTCATCGAGACACGCAAGCCGGACTACCTCGTGATCCTGCCGTGGAACATCAAGGACGAGGTGATGGAGCAGATGTCCGGCATCCGCGCCTGGGGCGGCCGCTTCGTCGTGGCCATTCCCGAAACCGTGGTGCTGCCGTGATCTTCACGCCGGCCCGCATTGCGGGCGCCTGGATCGTCGATCCCGAACCGCTCGCTGACGAGCGTGGCTTCTTTGCCCGCACCGTCTGCGTGGACACGTTTGCCGAGCATGGCATCGATGCGCGCTTTGTCCAGCAGAGCGTGTCGCGCAACACGCGCGCGGGCATCCTGCGCGGCATGCATTTCCAGCAAGGGGAGCACGCCGAGGACAAGCTCGTGCGCGTGACCACTGGCGCCGTGCATGACGTGATCCTGGACCTGCGCGTCGATTCCCCCACGTATCTGCAATGGCAGGCCGTGGAGCTCGACGCGCGGACGCAGCGGGCCATCTATATCCCGAAGGGCGTGGCGCATGGCTTTCAGACGCTGTCGCCGCTGTCCGAGGTGTTTTACCAGATGACGGTGCCTTTCGTACCCGGCAGCAGTGCCGGCGTGCGCTGGGACGATACCGACATCGGCATTGCCTGGCCCGACTGCGCGGAGCGCCTGATTTCCGCAAAAGACCTTGCCTTGCCCACACTGGCCGAACTGCAGGCACTGGCCAGCTGATTCCCGATTCAACCTGAACACACTGACTACCCGAAGCGGAGCCACCCATGACGACTGAACATTTGCAGAAGCTTTCCGACGCGTTGCGCACGGTGGGCGGCAGCGCCGCTGCCCGCGACAAGGTCATTGCCCTGTGCAAGAACATCGAGCAGGACCTGTCCGGCTATGAAGGCAGCGTGCGCGACGACATCACCGGCCCGATCGTCGACGCGCTGTACAACGAGGAATCGCGCCTGCGCAAGACGCTGTCCGACGGTACCGTGTTCGAATTCCTGTACCGCACCAAGATCGCCCGCGACTTTCTGATGAGCTCGCCGGCCGCGCCGGACCACGTGTGGGAACCGCAAACCACCAAGCTGCTGGTCAAGCTCTGCGAGCGCGGTGGCCATGCCGTGGTGGGCGGCGCCTACTTCGGCGATCAGGTCATCCTGATGGCGCGCCAGCTGGCGCGTGCCGGCGGTACCTGCCACGCGTTCGAGCCCAATGCCGATCAGCTCGGCATGCTGCGCAACAACGCCGAACTGAACAAGGTGGAGAACATCCGCAGCTGGCGCCTGGGCCTGTGGTCCGACAGCACCACGCAACTGCGTCTGGTCGGCCATGACTCGTTCGCCTACGCCGAGCAAAGCACCGGCCCCGCTGGCGATGACAGCTTCAAGACGGTGACGATCGACGACTACTGCGCCCAGCAGAACGTGGACAAGCTGAGCCTGATCATGCTCGACATCGAGGGCGCGGAACTGAACGTGTTCAAGGGTGCCGCCAAACAGCTGGCCCGCCCGGCCGGCGAAGCCCCGAACCTCGTGTTCGAAGTGCATCGCCACTACGTCGACTGGAGCCGCGGTCTGGAGAACGCCGAGATCATCAAGCTGCTCAAGGACTACGGCTACAGCGTCTACGCCGTGCGCGACTTCAACTCGAACGTCGACATGCAGGGCCGCCCGGTGGAACTGGTGCCGGTGGACAACGTCTACCTCGAAGGTCCGCCGCACGGCTTCAACATGGTCGCGGTCAAGGACCCCGCGCTGCTGCAAGGCCAGGGCTTTGCCGTCGTGCCGGGCGTGAGCCCGAAGCTGCTCTGGCACCGTGATCCGGCGCTGCACCACCCGGTCAACTGAGGAACGCGATGCGCTGTACCGTCATCGGCGGCGCCGGCTTTGTCGGCCGCCGTCTGGCCGACACGCTGCGGCGTGCCGGCCATGAAGTGTGGGTGCCCGCGCGCGGCGATCGCGCGCTGCTGACTCGCGAGCTCGGTCACGTCTTCTATTGCGCGGGCCTGACCGCCGATTACGCTGCCCGGCCCTACGACACCGTGACCGCGCACGTCACGCTGCTGTCCGACGTGCTGCGTGCCAATCGTTATCAGCACCTGATCTACCTGTCGTCGACGCGGCTCTACGATTCGTCGCAACTGCCGCAGGGTGACGAGGCCGCGGCGCTGACACTGCAGCCCGCCAATCCGCGCGCGCTGTACGACTTCACGAAAGGGCTTGGCGAAAACCTGTGCCTGACCGTGGCGGGCGGCCGTACCGCCGTGGCGCGACTGTCGTGCGTGTTCGACTGGGCGCCCGACTCGCCCGGTTTCCTGTCCGAATGGCTGATGCGTGCCGCCAGCGAGCGCGCGTTCCAGCTCGACAGCGACTCCGGCTTCGTACGCGATTACATCCACCTTGATGATGTGGTGCAGGCGTTGACCGATATTTCCACGCGCAGCGCGGGGGGCATCTTCAACGTGGCCAGCGGCGAGAACGTGTCGAACGGCGAGCTGGTCGAGGTCTTCAACGCTGCTGGCTGGGACATTGCGATGACGCGCAAGTCGCCCACGCAACGCGCCGCGATCTGCAGCACCGCGGCGCTGCGCGCACTGGGTGTGGTGCCGCGCGACGTACGCACGGTCGTGGCCGACTATCTGGCAGGCATTCGCCCATGGAACTGATCGGACAGACCCGCGATTCGCTGGCCGCCTATACCTGCGCGCAGGTGGCCAACCTGGTGCCCGACGGCCGCAACGATGCGCTGTTGCCCGTGGTGTTGCGTCATATCGACGAGGCACTGGCGCGCACCGCGCGGTGCATCGACGCCGTGCGCATGTGGCGGCCCGGCCAGTTCAACTACCTGCACTCGTCACAGTATTGCCAGTACCTGTACTACCTGGCCAATACGATCTGGCGCAACGAGCGCCATGGCGAGGCATGCACGAAGCTGTTTCTGCTCAACAAGGCGCTGAACGCGATCGATCTGTTCTACGAGATCGAGATGCCGGAGGTGTTCTTCATCGGCCATTCGGTGGGCATCGTGCTGGCCAAGGCCACCTATGGCAACTACCTCGTCCTGTATCAGAACTCGACGGTGGGCAAGAATCACGGCATTGCGCCCGTGATCGGCGACGGGGTGGTGATGTACCCCAATACGGCCATCATCGGCCGCAGCCACGTACGCGACGGCTCGGTCATCGCGCAGGGCGTGAGCGTGCTGAACCGCGAGACGCCGGGCTATTGCCTGGTCTATGCCGGCCAGGCCGGTGACCTCGTCTGCAAGCCCGCGCCCGAACGCGCCGCCGAGGAGTATTTCCGCCTCTGAGTTTTCGCGTCTGAATGCAAAAAGGCCCGCACAGGATGCGGGCCTTTTTGCTACGGCCGCAGTCAGCGGCCGTACCGGTGTATCACACCGGCATATTCATCATTTCCTGATATGCGGCGGCCAGGCGGTTGCGCACCTGTACTGCGGTCTGGAACGAGACGTTGGCCTTCTGGAGGTCGATCATCACGTCGTTCAGCGCCACGCCCGGCTTGCCGAGTTCAAACGCCTCGGCCTGAGTGCTGGCGTGCTCCTGCGTGGCGTTGACGCGCGCGAGCGAGCGCTGCAGTTCACCGGCAAAGCCGCTCGTGGTGGCGGCCTGCGTCGAGGCCGCGCTGCCGCCGGATGCGGTCTGGGCCAGGCCGCGCAGTTGCTGCAGCATGCTTTCGATGGAAGAAATCGTGGTCATGTCGGAGATCGGTCCAGCAAAGGTTGGAAATCGGGGTCGAAACCGTCCTGATTCGCACGATGCGCCTGATGCATCACAAGAAGACGGCTTCCCACCTGTTTCGGCCCTCGCACTGTAGACCCGGGCCGCCTCCATCCAAAGGTTGAAATCACGCGTAAAACCTCGCCTATTCAGCCGATTGTGGATCCGCCGTTTGGCCGATGATCGCTACCGTGCCGAATCTGGCGTGCGGTCGTGTATTTCCTTCCGCCCGTCTTGGCGACCATCGATAACTTCGCGGGGAGTACGCGTGTTTTTCCAGCAGCGTAATGAAAGCCGTGCCGAAATGAATAACGGCAAGACCAGCCAGGCTGGTAAGGGCAGGGTTTCCCCGGCCAATTCGGAGACGCGTGCATGAACGCCGCCGCAGCCCTGCCGGGCGGTTCCGCGCTGCTCGACAAGATCAAGGCCAATCCGCGCCTGCCGCTGATGCTTGGTGGTGCCGCGCTGGCCGCCGCCATCGCCGTCGGTGTGATGTGGTCCCGCGCACCTGAC
The DNA here is from genome assembly GCF_914271485.1 of Cupriavidus pampae. Taxonomy (GTDB): domain Bacteria; phylum Pseudomonadota; class Gammaproteobacteria; order Burkholderiales; family Burkholderiaceae; genus Cupriavidus; species Cupriavidus pampae. Next base: position 15,534 of record NZ_CAJZAG010000004.1, on the reverse strand, counting down.
TACAAGGTCCTCTACACGAACCTGTCGGAGCGTGACGGCGGCGCAGTGATCGCCTCCCTCCAGCAGATGAACGTGCCGTACAAGTTCGCCGAAGGCGGCGGTGCGGTCATGGTGCCCGCCGACAAGGTGCATGAAATGCGTCTGCGCCTCGCCTCGCAGGGTCTGCCGAAGAGCGGCACCGCGGGCATGGAGCTGATGGACAACCAGAAGTTCGGCATCAGCCAGTTTGCCGAACAGGTGAATTACCAGCGCGGCCTCGAAGGCGAGCTGGCACATTCGATCGAATCGATCGCCGCCGTGCAGTCCGCGCGCGTGCACCTTGCGATTCCCAAGCCGACGCTGTTCGTGCGCGAGCGCCAGAAGCCCACGGCCTCGATCGTGCTGCAGCTGTATCCGGGCCGCGCGATCGACGAAGGCCAGGTTGCCGCCATCAGCCATCTGGTGTCGTCAAGCGTGCCTGAACTCACGCCGAAGTCGATCTCGATCGTCGATCAGCACGGCAACCTGCTGTCCGGCAACAGCGACCGCTCGCTCGATGCCACGCAGCTCAAGTTCGTGCAGCAGATCGAGCAGAACTACGTGAAGCGCGTGGAAGCGATCCTCGCGCCGATCGTCGGCAAGGACAACGTTCACGCGCAGGTCACTGCCGACGTGGACTTCTCCACGGTCGAGCACACCGACGAAAGCTACAAGCCCAACCAGGATCCGACCCACGCGGCGATCCGCAGCCAGCAATCGAGCGAGTCGAGCCAGGAAGGCGCGGCACCGGTCGGTGGCGTGCCCGGCGCGCTGTCGAACCAGCCGCCCGCCGCCGCGCAGGCGCCGGTTGCCCAGCCGCAGCCGCCGCGTCAGCCGGGTCAGCCGAATCCGCCGCCGCAGGCTAACCAGGCCACCACGCAGCAGGCCACGGCCGAGAAGACCGGCCCGCGCAGCAACCGCCGCGACTCCACCACCAACTACGAACTCGACCGCGTCGTGCGCCATGTGCAACAGGCACCGGGCGGCGTCAAGCGCCTGTCGGTCGCGGTGGTCGTGAACTATCGCCAGAAGGCCGATGCCAAGGGCAAGATGGTTGCCGAGGCGTTGCCGGCCACGATGATCACGCAGATCGAGAACCTGACCAAGGAAGCGATGGGCTACTCGACCGAGCGTGGCGACTCGCTCAACGTGGTCAACAGCCCGTTCACCGACGATCGCGTGATCGAGCCGGAAGTGCCGCTGTGGAAGCAGCCGCAGATGATCGACCTGGCCAAGACCGGCGTCGGCTACCTGCTGCTCGCGATTCTCGCGCTGTTCCTGTGGTTCAAGATCGCACGCCCGGTGGTCCGCAAGTACACCGCGCCGCCGCTGCCCGCGCCGACCGAGGCCGATGGCACCACGGAAGCCGTGCTGCTGCCGCCGGAAGAAACCACGAATCCGGAGATCCTGCGCCTCGCGGCCAAATACGAAAGCGATCTCGCGCTGGTGCGCGACGCCGCTCAGCGCGACCCGCGCCTGGTCGCCAGCGTAATCAAGCAATGGATGGCCAATGACGAAGGTTAAGACCACCACCCCGGATAAGGGTCTGCAGAAGAGCGCCATCCTGATGATGGCGATCGGCGAGGATTCCGCTGCAGAGGTATTCAAGCATCTGTCGCCGCGTGAGGTGCAGGGTCTTGGCTCGGCCATGGCCAGCCTGTCGTCGGTGACGCGTGAGGAAATGGCCGAGGTGCTCGCCGAGTTCCGCGGCGAGACCGAACAGTATCTGGCGCTGAATGTCGATTCGAGCTCGTTCATCAAGAGCGTCCTCAACAAGGCGCTCGGCGAGGAACGCGCGCTGTCCGTCATCGAGGACATCCTCGAGTCGCGCGATCCGGGCGGTGGCATCGATTCGCTCAACTGGATGGATGCGACGTCGGTGGCCGAACTGATCAAGGACGAACACCCGCAGATCATCGCGACGATCCTGATTCACCTGGATCGCCAGAAGTCTTCCGAAGTGCTGGGCTACTTCACCGAACGCCTGCGCAACGACGTCATCCTGCGTATCGCCACGTTCGGCGGTGTACAGCCGGGCGCGCTGCAGGAGCTGACCGACGTGCTGACCAAGCTGCTGGCGGGCCAGAGCCTGAAGCGCAGCCGCATGGGCGGTGTCCGCACGGCGGCCGAGATCATCAACCTGATGAGCACGGCCCACGAAGAAGCGGTTATCGACGGCGTACGTACGCACGACGCGGACCTCGCACAGAAGATCATCGACGAGATGTTCCTGTTCGAGAACCTGCTCGAAGTGGACGATCGCGGCATCCAGCGCGTGCTCAAGGAAGTGGCAACCGAGTCGCTCATCGTCGCGCTCAAGGGCGCGCCGCAAGAGCTGCGCGACAAGTTCATCCGCAACATGTCCACGCGCGCCGGCGAAATGCTGCGCGAAGACCTCGATGCGCTGGGCCCGGTACGTGTTTCGCAGGTCGAGGCTGAGCAGAAGGCCATCCTGCAGGTGGTGAGACGCCTGGCGGAAGCCGGCGAAATCCAGATTGGCGGAGGTGACGATGCCTATGTCTGAACGCGGCTTTGCCGCAGGCCGCGGGTTTCCCGGCAGCAAGAATCCGACCTTCCAGTCGGACCGCGAGCTGGATCGCCAATTCGATCGCTATCCCGATCGACCATCGGAGCGGCAATCGGAGCGTCAGTCGGATCAGCAGATGGACCGTGGCAACGGCGGCTTCCAGTCGTTCGAAGCGCCGCGCGGTCCCTCGCGCGGCCGCGGCGACAGCTGGCAGCGCTGGCAGATGGTCTCGCTCGATCCGCGCGACCGGCTTCGGGCGCTCGAGGCGCAAATGCCGGTGGAACCCCCTCCTCCGCCGCCAATCGACTTCGAAGCCATCGATGCGATGCGCGAAGGCGCGCGCAAGGAAGGCTATGCACAGGGCTACAGCCAGGGCCAGACCCAGGGCTACGGCGACGGCCACCGCGAAGGCTATGCGCGCGGCCTCGAGTCGGCACGCACGGAAGCGGCACGGTTGCAGGAACTGGCCGGCAACTTCCGCGATGCGATCGGCCGCGTCGATGCAGAGATTTCCGAATCGTTGATGACGCTCGCGCTCGACGTGGCGCGTCAGCTCGTACGCAAGACCATGGAGCTCGACCCGGCCGCGCTGCTGCCGGCCGCGCGCGAACTGCTGACGTCCGAACCCGCGCTCGCGGGCTCGCCGGCACTGCTGCTCAATCCGGACGATGTGGCGCTGGTGGAAACCCACTTGCGCGGCGAACTCGAAGCCGCCGGCTGGACCGTGCGCCCGGATCCGTCGATTGCGCGCGGCGGCTGCATCGCCAGCGCCGCGAGCGGCGAACTCGATGCGAGTCTCGCCACGCGCTGGAGCCGCGTCGTCAAGGCGCTCGGCCGCAACGATCCGTGGGAGCCACCTCATGCATGACGCACCCGCCAACGGCCAGCAGGGAGCTTCGGCGCCTGCCGCCTCCCAGAAGCACACGCACCTCTGGCGCGAAGCGCTGACGACGGCATCGGCCGGCCTGGCCGACCTCGACAGCAAGCGTACCTGCGGCCGCCTTACGCGCGCGGCAGGTCTTGTGCTCGAAGCCGTTGGCCTGCGTCTGCCGGTTGGCAGCGACTGCCTGATCGAGCTGCCTTCGGGTCAGCATGGCCATGGCGGTCCGCGTACGGCGGAAGCCGAAGTGGTCGGCTTTGGCGCCGATCGTCTCTACCTGATGCCGCAATCGGATGTGGTCGGCCTGGTGCCCGGCGCGCGCGTCTATCCGCTGGAACCGTCGCCGTTGCCGGCTGGCGTGGCACAGCCGCGCGAGCCCGGCTCCAAGCGCCTGCCCGTGGGCGAAGGCCTGCTGGGCCGCGTGCTTGATGCCGCCGGTCGTCCGCTCGATGGCCTTGGCCCGATCACGGCCGCCAGCGAAGTGCCGCTGGCCGGTACGCAGATCAATCCGCTGACGCGCGCACCGATCGATACGGTGCTGGACACCGGCGTGCGCGCGATCAACTCGATGCTCACGGTCGGCCGTGGCCAGCGTATGGGCCTGTTCGCGGGCTCCGGCGTCGGCAAGAGCGTATTGCTCGGCATGATGGCGCGCTATACGAACGCCGAAGTGATCGTGGTGGGCCTGATTGGCGAACGCGGTCGCGAAGTCAAAGAATTCATTGAGAACATCCTCGGCGAGGAAGGTCGCAAGCGCTCGGTCGTGGTGGCCGCACCGGCCGATACCTCGCCGCTGCTGCGCATGCAGGGCGCCGCGTATGCGACGCGCCTGGCCGAATACTTCCGCGATCAAGGCCGCCATGTGCTGCTGATCATGGACTCGCTCACACGTTATGCGATGGCACAGCGCGAGATCGCGCTGGCGATCGGCGAGCCGCCGGCCACCAAGGGCTATCCGCCTTCGGTCTTCGCCAAGCTGCCGACGCTCGTCGAGCGCACTGGTAACGGGCCTGAAGGTGGCGGTTCGATTACCGCGTTCTATACGGTGCTGACCGAGGGTGACGATCAGCAGGATCCGATCGCCGACTCGGCGCGCGCGATTCTCGACGGCCACATCGTGCTGTCGCGTAGCCTCGCCGAGGCCGGCCACTATCCGGCCATCGACGTCGAGGCATCCATCAGTCGTGCCATGACGGCATTGATCGACGCGCCGCAGTTTGCCTCCGTACGGCGCTTCAAGCAGTTGATGTCGCGCTACCAGCGCAATCGCGACCTGATCAGCGTCGGTGCCTATGTGCCCGGCAGCGATCCGGAGGTGGACCTCGCGATTCGCATGCATTCGCGCATGGAGGCCTTCCTGCAGCAGGACATTCCCGAGCGCGCGGACTACGCAAGTTCGGTTGCCCACCTGCATCAGCTATTCGAGAGGATGCAACATGTCTAAGCCCTCACCGCTGAATACGCTGGCCGATCTGGCCCAGGACAGCACCGACAAGGCCGCACGCGAGCTCGGCCGTCTGCAGGGTCTGCGCACACAGGCGGAGCAGCAGCTGGAAGCGCTGACGCAGTATCGGCAAGAGTACCGCGAGCGCATGCAGGCGATTGCCGCGGAAGGCATGACCTCGAGCCGCTGGCAGGACTTCTCGCGCTTTCTCGATTCGCTCGACCAGGCGATTCGGCACCAGACCAACGCGCTCGCCAAGGCGGAGGCGGACCTGATCGCGGGCCACGCCAACTGGCAGCACCACAAGCGTCGCCAGAATTCGTTCGATACGCTGATTACGCGCGCAGAGACGCGCGAGCAGGCGATCGTCGCGCGTCGCGAGCAACGCACGAACGATGAGTACGCGGCACGCATCGTTCGCCAGCCGGCCAACGGCCAAAACTGAACACCCAACACCTGCCAACCATGATCGATATCAGCAAGATTCTCGGCACCGGCGCCGCGAAGACCACCGGGGCAACGGGCAGTGCCAGCGGCACCATCGATGCCGCGTTCCAGGACGCCCTCTCGCGCGCACGCCAGCAAAGCCCGCGTCGCCCGACCACGACGTCGAACACGCAGGCGCAACAGTCGTCGCAGCCGGTCAAGGCCAAGCCCGCCGACAAGTCGGCCGAGAAGACCAACGAGAAACCTGCTGACAAGTCGACGGCCCAGAACACCGGCAAGTCGGATCAAGCCGACGGCAAGAGCACGCCGTCGAGCCAGCCCGCGCAGGCAGCGAAGACCGATACCGAAGACAAGAAGGACGTCGATACCGCACAGACTGCCGAGGAGGCTGCCAAGGCAGCCGCTGCCGCGGCCGCCGCGCTGGCACTCGCGATGCTGGGTCAGCCGCCGGCACAGCAGCCCGCCACGGCCGGCAATGCAGTCGATGCCGCGTTGGCTGGCGTGAACGGTCTGCCGGGCGCGAACAGCGCTACCGGCAACACGGGCACGACCGCACAGGCCGGTACGCAAACGGCCACGCAAGCCGGCGCGCAGGCCACGGCAGCCGCCGCTGCCGCCACTCAGGCCGACGCCGCGCTGGCACAGCAATCCGATACCGTCGCCGCGCAGACCACGCTGCCGGCGGATGCCAGCGTCACCCAGACCATTACGCGTAGCCCGGCCGAAACGCTCGCGACCATCGCGCAGCAACGCGCCGCGGCGCAGAGCGCGACCAGCGGCACGGCTACCTCCGCGACCGACAAGGCGACGCAGCCGTCCCAGGCGGTTCAAGGTTCGATCACCCCGGCCACGCTCGCCAATCAGGACGCGCAGGGTGGCCGCTCGGGCGGTCATCAGTCGCAGGCGGGTCTCGGCCAGCCAGCGGCGGCCCAGCAACCGCAGGCGGCATCGACGAACGCGTCCGGCACCACCGCTTCGAGCTACGCCGCCGCGCAGGCCAACATCCGCACGGGCGAAGGTTCGGATACCGGTGCCACCAACTCGAGCAGCGCCGCCACGCTGGCTTCGGCCATCGCAGCCCAGGCACCGACCGCCGCCGCGCAAGCGAGCGCCGCTGCCGCCGCCCGTCCGGTCGTGGCGCCACAGCTCGGCGACAGCAACTGGTCACAGGCATTGGGCCAGCACATGGTGCGCATGTCGACGCAAGGCAGCCAGACCGCCGAGCTCGAACTCAACCCGCCCAATCTCGGCCCGCTCAAGGTTGTGCTGAATGTCGTGAACGACCAGGCCCAGGCCCAGTTCGTATCGCCGCATCAGGCTGTCCGTGCCGCAGTGGAATCGGCGTTGCCGCACCTGCGCACGTCGCTCGCGGAAAGCGGCATCCAGCTCGGCCACACCTCGGTGGGCGCCGAGAACTTCGCCGGCCAGCCCGGCAATGGCCAGCAGCAACAACAGCAACGCCAATCGTTCGCCGGCGGCCAGAGCAGCTTCGGCCAGACCACCAGCTTCGGCAACGAACCAGCAGCCCCGGTCGCGCGTCCGCAGCGCGTGCTGGCGCAAGGTGAAGTGGATACCTTCGCCTGATCTTGTACTCACGAGCTTCTTCCCGTCTTCGGGAAGAAGCCGCGAGGCAGCGCTCGCTGATGCCCGTCTCCCCCTAAGGTTCGGGATCCGCTGGCCCTCCCCACCGCAACGATGCCCGCTGCTTCGCGACGATGTCGCAAACCGCAGCGTACCGCCGCGCCGTATTCGCACCACCGTGACCCGCCGCACAAGAACGCGCGCGCTCGGCGAGCCGAGCTTTCAGCGGATTGCCACACTTCCATGCGGTACTCGATAAAGAGCGGAACGCGTCGTTGATCGCCCGGATGCTGTCGGCCTCGATGTCCATGTGCATCGCCGACAGGAAACCGCCGCCTTTCGACTTCAACCGACCCAGCTTCTACTTGATGCCGTGAGGATTTCTATGGCAAAGCATCTCTTTCGGAAGGTGTCCATTGAAAACGCAATTAATTATTAATCTTTAACTAACCATCACTTCACTGGCCAGTACGCTAAATTTGATATTCGCCGACATGAACGCGATACTGAAGTGTCGAACCGCCCTTGCGGATCCAAAATGAACCCGCCAAGCCATCGCGGCTTCAGAGTTCGGATATTCAATCAATACTCCTCTCAAGAGAAGTTTGACATCATCACCGTCAATATCCAGCATCGATGGGCCAGGGAAAGCTTGTGAACAGAACCAGCAAACCGCTACAAACCTCAATTCACGCTCGCATATCCCGGACTCACCATCAAAAATAATTGTAACTACCAATTCAGAATTTTCGATTCGAAACTTAACGGATGTTTCCCCATATGATGGAAGCCATGTGTAAGGATTAAATACCTCTATACCTTTTCCCACTTTCTTCATCGTACTCCTCCAGGCGGATTAGATGTACCGGTTGGGGGCAGATTATTCCTGGTTAACTGTGCCGCAGCCAGATCATCAAAAGTCGTTCCTGCAGGCATATCTGGCACCTGCATTCCAGTTTTATTCGCACCATACCACTGCGACTGTGGTATCCCAGCACGAAATAGTGCAACCGAGGTTCGAGTGTTTAGTATCAGCTTCGTCCCATCCTGTGAGACCACGTAATCCACTGGCAACTGACTCGGCCTCACAAGGCCCTTCGTGATGGCCTCGGCCAAGTCGTCAACAGTGCTAATTTTTACTCCCGCGAGTTGGCTGTATTTTATAACTCCTTCAGGGCTAAAAGTGCCAGTCGAATTTATGCTCGATTGTGCAAAATTCGCGTTTGCAACCGAGCCCGATATGGCGGACCCGACGGCTCCAGTTCCCGTAATACCATCCACCAATGCCTGAACTGCACGTGCGAGATTGGTGTTGCCACTAAATAGCGACCCTTCGTATGCACCCAGCGCCGTCCCTATCTGCGAGAATGTTTGTGCCAACGCCTGCCGTTGTTCCGCCGTCAGCGTGCCACCGTTTTTTTGGAGTTCCAAGCTCGCACCCAGTAGTGCGGCTCCAATTGCATTCTTGCCTCCAGCATCGTTCGCAGCATTGAACTCGCTATACAATTCCGAAGCACGAACAACAGCCTGCTCTAGCTTCTGCAGCGCGGCAGCTCTTTCCTCTGGCGATGTTGCCAGCGCGAGAGCATCCTTTGCATCGGTCAGATCCGTATAGACCTTTGTTTGCGCCCGATCCAAGCCATCGAATTTCTCGGTGATCTCCTGCCGCTCTTCAGGCGACTTGGCTGCCGCTAGCTCCTTGCCTTTTTCGGTTAGTTGCTTACCGGAGAGCGCATTGTTCAGTGCCTCGTTCTGAGCGGCCCCAGCTGCAGCGTTGGCGTTTTGGCCCAACGCTGCCGCCAGCCCACCGCCCGCCAACATCGCGATCGCGGCCGTCATCGCGTTGTATGCCGGATTGTTATAGCTAGTCGTTGTCGTTATCGTGCCGTCCGCATTGAACGTAGTCGTCACGCTCTCGCCGCCGCCGTACAACCCGTCGCGCACCACCGGCGCCACGATGGCCGACGTCGCTCCGCCAATCGCCCCGCTCGCACAATCCCCACCCATCGCACTTTGCGCCGCGCAACCCAGCGCGGCGTGACTTGCCACGTTCTCCAGAGTCAGCGCATCGGTGGCCCCACCGATCCCCTTTGCCCCGAGGGCTGCCGCCTGGGCCACCAGATTGTTGAGCAGTGCCTGACCGAAGCTGCCTCCATTGAAGGCGGTGCTGACCCCCGCATTGATCAGCCCCGTGCCGATCATGCCGACTGCTTGCTGGTAGATGGTCCCGGTCGCGCCATCTTTTGCAGCTTGCAGTACGCCGCCGGCGCTGTTGCTGCCGGCGAGGTTTGCGAGCGTGTTGGTGTTTTTCAGCGACTGACCCCATTCGCTGACACCAAAGCTGCTGCCATCGAACGTAATGCCGTTGGTCAGGCCCGCCGTCACAGCCCCGATCAAGCCGGCTTGCGCGATCTTGCCGAAGTTAAGGCCCTGCCCCGAGACGATCTGGCTTGCCATGCTGCCAGCCATGCTTGACAGCGCGGCGACCATCATGGCCTGGCCGAGCGTCATGCTCGACAGCGCTACCCCCATCGCGGCCGCTGCCGCACCAGCCGTCACGATGGAAGCCGCAACGGCTGCCACCATTGCCACGATCTGCCCGATTACCCCGAGTCCCTTCTTCTCCTTGATGAACTGCGTATGTATGTCGTCGGCGACCGTGCCTTCGACGTAGTTCAGTCCGAGGCTTTCCTTGAGCTGCGCCACCAGCGCCGCGCTGGCGTCCGCGTCCACCGAACCATCCGCGCGCGTAATGCGGAACGCGTCGTTGATCGCCCGGATGCTGTCGGCTTCGATGTCCATGTGCATCGCCGACAGGAACCCGCCTGGCTGCACCACGGTGCCCGTGACGACGTTCCACCCGCCCTGCGCCTTGTATGCATTGGTGCCAATCGACACCACGTTCGGGCTGAGATCGATGCTCCCGGCTTTTACCGTCAGCGTGTCATTCGCGACGACCTGGCCGGTGTTGCGGAGTTGACCGTCCACAGCGATCTTGATGTTGTCGCCGCTGATCGTGCCGCCCGTGGGCAGCGACAGGGCCTGTGCGTAGCCCTCCGGCAGATAGACCTGCGGCACCAGCGCGTTGACGCTCGGGCAAACGCTGCTGGCTGCGGTGCATCGGGGGTCGGGCACCGCCTGCTCGACGTACCACAGCATGGGCGCGTCGAGCGCCTTGACCTGGTCGTCGGTCAGCGCCTGACCGAGGGCGATGTGGTTGGCCTTGGCGTAATCCGCCGCGTTGTTGTACAACGCCAGCTTCTGCTGGTCGTTGACCGACAGGTTGTTCTGGCTGTCCCACGCCGGTCCGTTGATAAAGCTCTGCTGACCAGTCTGGGTCAGCGCTGCCTGCTGCAGTTGCTGCGATTCGCAAGATGAGTCCGCCGGGACGCTAGCGAAGATAAAATAGTTTTGCAGATGGCAACGGGCACGGCGAACGTGGGTGTCTAATTCCTTGACGGGAGCTTTGACTCTAATCCGCGTCTCGCGTCAGGAGCGCGTCTCAGCAGACAGATGAGCTTCTTCTGTTCGGTCAATCAAATCCATCTAGCTTTCAATGAAATCTTCTACATGAAAGCTATGCGGCCAATCGCCGTTGTGGGACACCGCTTCTAGCTCAAGCACCGTTGGGTCCTCGATCGTGCACATAAATGACCCCCCGTGGCTAAGCAGTCGGTGCCGGAAATTCCAGTCCTTGTGTCTTGGCTCGATAACGCGGAGTGGTATCGCTAGGCGAATGCTGGTGAAAAATCCGACGCCCGTCGCTTTTCGTTGCTTGGCATCCATCGCATCCAGTTGAGCTAGGACGGCGACGCTTGTCGGGTCCGATCCGCGAAAGATCATGCGCAACGCGAACTTCTCTTCGAGTGTCAATGACATCGAACGAGTGATCAAATCAATATTTCCTATTCATCTTCGAGCCAATCGCGCGACGAACAGGGCCTCGGTCCGAATCGATACGGCCCGCGGTTTCTCACAGATTCCTCCACCGCCTTCTGGCTAAGGTCGACCCGATCATACTCACCGGAACCACGCGCTATTTCCAAACACATCGTTTCGACCAGCAGTGAGAAAGGGCGCGAACCAGTCAGCACACCAGTCAATCTTGCCTTGTAGAAGAGTAGAGATCGCCCACCTACTAACGTAGGTACGCTCGCGAGGATCGCGTACATGATTCCGTCGTTCTCTACCTTTATCCTGCATGGATGATCATAATCCTCCGGGAAATGATCAGCCAAAACATAGAGGCCGTCCTCGCGATCTACCAACCATCCGGATAGTTCTAGCTTCAATCCTTCATCGGCATCACGCATCCTCACGAGACTACTAACGTCCATTATTACCTTCCAATTACGATTGCATTAACGCCTTGAGACATCACGGATTCAAGTGCGCTGGCCAAAACGCCACGCGGTCCCGTATACGGATCTCTAGTCATATAGTAGCTCGTGCCGTTTACTGTGGTTTTGCTGTCTACAATCACGAAATGCCCGCCGACATTGACAATTACTGCTTGCCCATTCGACAAGGCATTGTCCAACTGTCGTGGCAACAATGCGGTCTCAACTGTGTTACGAACTCCGGCATTGGAAATGACTGATGAAAGCTCTGTCGCATTAACGCCAGTAGGCCTAATTCCATTTGCAAAGCTACCGATTGCCTCCTGTAGATTAATTGAGGTGCCCGTCTTATCGCCGATTACCATCGCCGCACACGCCGGGCCGCATACCGGTGCGTTGCCTTGCAAGACGACAGAGCCTGGCGGTTGGTAGGGGATAGTCCTGGGGATGCTAGCAGCCCCCCCAGCACCGTCAAGAACAGCCCAAGTCTTGACAAATTCCGTAATTCTGCCGTAGGCCGCCGCGCCGATCGGAATTGCTCCCAGAATCCCTGACAACCACCGATCCGCAGTCCCCAACTCCTGGCCGCTCAGAGTCTTGCCCGTCACCGCCTGATACAGCATCGCTGCCGACCCATAGTACGGCAACAGGTTCGACAGCATATCTGCTAGCTTGAGTGCCTGCTCTGGCGTCAGATTATTCATCTTCGCCAGCATCGCGGCAGCCTCCACTTGCCGCACTTGTGTATCGATTCGATTGAAGTCCTCTTGTGTGCAAGAACTCCCACACGCTGCCATCAGCCGCGCGTTCTCACGCGCTGCAATACCGCGTGCCGGCCCGTGTGATGTGGCATTGTTCAACGCCTCGTTCTGCGCCGCGAGCGCTGCTGACGTTGCGTCCGTGCCCAGCAACGCACCGATCGAGCCGCCGATCAGGGTAGATAGACCGACCGTGATGCCTTGCCGGATCTCGTCCTTGCTGTAGCTGACGACATCCGTCCCCGCATAGATCGCATCCCGGATCAGCGGTGCCGTCAGCGCGCTGACTGCTCCACCAATCGCCCCACCCGCGCAATCCCCTCCATTCAGACTCTGGGCCGCACAGCCGATCAGCGCGTGCGCTGCCGCGTTGGCGATGATGCTGTCGGTCGTTGCATTCTCGGTACCGATGCCGGGCAGCTTTACCCCTGCGGCGTTTGCCGCCAGTGCCGCCGCGTCGCGAACCAGCCCGCCTGCGAATGCCTGGCCGAAGCTGCCGCCATATACCGCCGTGCTGATCCCCGCGCTGATGACCGAGCGCACCACCGTTGCCTGCGCATAATTGCCAAGCTGACCGGCCGCCTGAGTCCAGTCGCCCTTTGCGAGGTTGTCCCCTAGGCTGTTGATGCCCGCGTTGTTGACGTTCAGCGCCCCCATCGCACCGTGCGTCAGCCCCGCAGTCAATCCAGATACCGCGCCCGCCTTGAGCGCAGCGCCAATGTTGAGCGTGCCGGTGGTGATGATCTGCGTCACCATGCTCGATAGCGTGCCCGCCACGAGACCGCTGAGGCCAGCAGCGATGGCGGCACCAATCGCCGATGTCGCAAACGCATTTCCCGCAACAACCGCCAACAGCGCTGCCCCCGAACCCGCTGTCATGATCGAGATCGCGACCGCCGCCGCCATCGCTATGATCTGACCCAGGATCCCGAGTCCCTTCTTCTCCTTGATGAACTGCGTATGAATGTCGTCGGCGACCGTGCCTTCGACGTAGTTCAGTCCGAGGCTTTCCTTCAGCTGCGCCACCAGCGCCGCGCTGGCGTCCGCGTCCACCGAACCATCCGCGCGCGTAATGCGGAACGCGTCGTTGATCGCCCGGATACTGTCGGCTTCGATGTCCATGTGCATCGCCGACAGGAACCCGCCTGGCTGCACCACCGTGCCCGTGACGACGTTCCAGCCACCCTGCGCCTTGTACGCATTGGTGCCAATCGACACCACGTTCGGGCTGAGATCGATGCTCCCGGCCTTTACCGTCAGCGTGTCATTCGCGACGACCTGGCCGGTGTTGCGTAGCTGGCCGTCTACAGCGATCTTGATGTTGTCGCCGCTGATCGTGCCGCCCGTGGGCAGCGACAGGGCCTGTGCGTAGCCCTCCGGCAGATAGACCTGCGGCACCAACGCGTTGACGCTCGGGCAGACGCTGCTGGCTGCGGTGCATCGCGGATCGGGCACCGCCTGCTCGACGTACCACAGCATGGGCGCGTCGAGCGCCTTGACCTGGTCGTCGGTTAGCGCCTGACCGAGTGCGATGTGGTTGGCCTTCGCATAGTCGGCCGCGTTGTTGTACAGCGCCAGCTTCTGCTGGTCGTTGACCGACAGGTTGTTTTGGCTGTCCCACGCCAGTCCGTTGATAAAGCTCTGCTGACCAGTCTGCGCCAGCGCAGCCTGCTGCAGTTGCTGCGATTCGGTGTACGGGTCGTAGTAGAACGACACATTGCCCGGGCGCAGTTCAGGGGGGAGCTGCGCGAGCAGACTGTCGGGCGTGACACCCGCCAGCACCGCAGTCGCCGCGCTCGGGTTGACGTACTGTGCCCCGCCTCCCGGTGTCGTGATCGGCGTACCGCTCGGCTTGGCGTTGAAGTGCCAATCGACCGACGGCGCCGTGCCGGTGGTGGGTGCACTGGGCGTGGCTACAATCACCGGCGTGAACTGCCACGGTTGCGTCGGATCCGCGGCCGGTGTGGTGGCCGGCAGCGAACCTGCCGGGACCGGTGCCGGGCCGAGGGAGATCACCTGCCGTGGCGTCGCCGCCGGCGGCGTCGGCTGATCGGGGCTTGTAATGCCATTGACCAGCGATGCACCCGTCAGGTCCACGCCCGCACCGAGCAGGTTGCCAGTGTTGACGATCTGACCACCCGCGTTCACCGTCAGCGCATTGCCGGCCTGAATGCCCGACGCGATATTGCCGATCGTCGCGCGGCCACCGGTGTCGTGCCAGCGGTCGCCACCGCTGCGATTCTCCTGCCAGCGGCCGACCCAGTCCGCATTCAATGCGATGGCGGTGTTGTCCACCCCGCCACTCGCCTGCACATTGACGTTGCGTCCACCGGTGATCAGCGCGCCGTTGTTGCTAACCGATCCGGTCTGGATGGTGACATCGCGCGCGGCCGAGATCACCGCGGCGGGACCTGCCGCCGCATCTTCCGTGGCCGAGCACTGGCTGTTGCCATACGTACCGCCGGGGTTGCAGCCACCCGCGTACGACGGATTCTGGCCACCGTAGCTCTTGTGCAGCTTGACCGGGTCGAGCGACTTGTTGACCAGCGATGCGGCCGTGATCGACACATCGCCGGAGACCGACTGGATCACCCCCGCCTGATTGGTCACCGTACCGGCGGTGGTGATACCAACAGTTCCCTGCGCCGCAAGCGTTGCGCTCAGGTTCTGCACGTTGCCGGCTTCGATGGTCAGCGTGTTGCCGGCCGCGATGGTGCTGGGCGTCTGCTTCCACGCCACCGACTGCACGGTCGGCGCGCTGTCGTCCGGGCAATCGCCGCCCGGCACGCAACCCTGTACGGTCGTGACATTGACCTCGTGCACGCCCTTGTTGGTAAAGGTACCGGGCGTGGTGATCTTGATATTGCCCGCCGCGGCGATATCGCCCGCGTTGGTCAGGTCGCCGGTGCCGTTGAGGGCAAGGCTGCCACCCGCGGTGATCTGCCCGGCCTTGCCGAGCTGATGCGTCACCGTGGTCTGCGTAGGCGCCACGACCGCGGCGCCATTGGTATTGACACCCACGTTCAAGGCCGCCGCGGTCATCGGCGGCGCGCCGCAACTGTCGCCCTCGCACGAGGGCGGGATGGTGCCGTACATCAGCTGGCTGTAGAGCGTCTTGACGCCAGTGTGCGGATCGACCTCGCCCAGCGCCTTGAGCCGTGCGAGGAAGGCGTCGAGCTCCGACTGATTGACGGTGTCGGTGACGATATTGACCAGCGTCGCCGAACGGCTGTTATCGAGCGTGCCGACATTGAGCGTAACGTTGCGCGCGGCGGAGACGATGCCGCCCTGGTTCGACAGCGTCGCGGCCGTGATGTCAAGGTTGCCACCAGTGACGATCTGCCCGGCCACGCCGTCGGTCTGCTGAACCACAGTGCGGTCCACCGTCGGCAAAGCAATCGGCTGACCGCTCTCATTGCGCGGAGCGTTGCTGGTGGCGTCGATCAGATGCCATGCGGGCACATACGTGATGCCCTGCTCGCCGCCCGGCGAATACGGGTAATAGCCAACTTCGGGTGCGATCGCCGTGCCGTCGGGAG
>NZ_CAJZAG010000003.1 GCF_914271485.1 Cupriavidus pampae | reverse complement strand
CGATCACTCCGAACTCCTGCGCGTTGCCGAGCAGGACAGTGTTCTATACGTGGGTCAACATTCGATGCAAATTACAGGCCCTAGTGGGTCAGGATCGGGTGCAACTCAACAGTAACTGATTCTGCAAGCCCCTTTTGGAGCGACGAGCGTGCCTCTTCGGTCTTCTTTGCCAGATGCCCACGAAGCTCTTTCAGGGTCATTTCAGAGAATACCAATCGAAACCCGGATGCGGCCAAGCCCTCCAACTGTTTCAGTTGCCCATGTTCGAGACGCAATCCGGAAGCGTCAAAGATACAAGTGTCTACAGAAATCGCTCTAATTGTTCCGTCAAGGATGCTCGCTCGAATCTCGTCTGGGTTCATTTTCTACAGTTGAAGGCACAGAAAGACTGACAGTTTATGACAGCAATCGAGCGAAATCGCTATGGTGTCACGCCGCTAGCCATGACGAAGGGTGACTTTCGAGCGAACCCGCGCGTGCGAGTAGCGCAGGTTGGTGGCGAACGCGTCGGATGGAGGCATCGAGGCGCTTGCAGTCGAGCCGCACCGCGAGGTCGCGCCGTGCACCCAGCCCCATCGCCGCGCTACGAAATCGCATCGGCTGCGACCAATGCAAGCCAGAAAAGCAAAATCCGCCACTAGGGCGGATTTGCTTAAAGAAGGTGCTGCCCAGGAGGCTCTTAACCGTCGCGATGGCCGGTCCTGGCCGGGACCCATCACCAAACGGAAGAAAGTATATCCCGACGCGTAGCCTCTCACAATGCTTCACCAAACTTTCGTTAAACGTCTATGTGCGTGGCATGTTGGGGAAACAGTTGACGCATCTCGTCTAGCGTCAGCTTTGAATCGGCTGCCACCTGCTCATACAGCGCGAAGAGTTCCAACTTCGTTTCCATCGATGCTACCTCTGCGCTCAGTCGGGCAGACAGTGCTTTCTCAGCCATGAGCGATTGGGTATCGCTGATGCGACTACCTGCAGCTACGCCGTGCAGAATCGCGTCTTTCAACTGGGTGCGAATGTGGCCTCGCACGACGATGCCGAATGTTGGGTCACGCGAATGCAGTCTGCTCGTGCGCGCTACGAGCGGGGCAATGATCCGACTGGCGGTCACGGTTTGGATCATTGTGCAAATGGCCCAACTTCGTTTCTGGTAATGAACCATGCGTATCAGTTGCGAGGTCACTTCAACGGTCGATTGCTCATCGGCCTCGGGTAGCTTCGAGCTTATTGGAATGACTTGTACAAGGTCTTCTGCCTTACGTTCGATGACCTGTGTCACCACTGCCAGACGTCGCTTTGGCATGCTGTATAGCTGAATTGTGTCGACATACTGTTTGCTTTCCTTGAAGTTGCCCGTCGCATCGCCAACGTTGAAGTGGTGACCGAACTCGACTTCCACCAGCGCCCAAGGGTGCAGTACGCTGCGGGCCCCTTTCCTGCGGGATGCCAGGATGTTCTTTAGGTAGTACTGCTTGTCGATCTGGGTGCGTCGGATAAGCAGAACGCGATAGATCATGCGGTTGGCACCCGGCGCGCGGTGAACGCTGTGGACCTGCCAGCGATACTCAGGATGGCCGATGAATTTTTTCGTGAGGAAGATAGGATTGCCTGCGGTCGGACTGAGAGGCAAAAGCACCTGCTCGATGCCATGGTGAGCTTCGTGACCGAGGGGTGTATAAACCTCAGCGCCAGTGGTTGCGTCCACCGTCGCTTCTTCGTACATGACGATAATCATCGTAGCTAGGACCCGCGTGTTCCATGTCGATTGCGCAAAACGAAGGGCCTCCCAATAGGGAGGCCCTTCACTCTTTGCATCGGGGCGCCCTTGCGGGGATGTGCCGATCGATGCGTCGACGCAACTCTATGGAACGCTGTTCACAGCGTCCATCGCAGCATTACGAAATCACTCCGGTTGAATGCCTGCGTCCTGAATGATCTTTCCCCAGTGTGCGACTTCCGTTTCGTAGAACTTCTTGTGGCCCGCTGGAGACAGGCGGTCGTCGGTGACTACCGTGATGCCGAGCGCTTCTTCGCGTTTGATTAGCTCGGGGTCTTTGAGGGCGGCGCGTAGGGCGGTGTTGATTTTGGTCAGCACTGCGGGAGGCGTGCCGTGCGGGGCGTACAGGCCGTGCCATACCGTGAAGTTGAAGCCCGGCAGGCCGGCTTCGTTCAACGTGGGTACGTTCGCCAGTGCAGGCACCGCCGAGCGTTGCAGGCTGCTGACACCGTAGGCTTTCACCTTCTTGCCTTCGATCTGCGGCGTGCTGTTGGTGGCCTGCTCGCACATCAGGTCGACCTGATTGCCCATCAGGTCCGACATCGCCGGGCCCGTGCCCTTGTACGGCACGAACGTCATCTTGCTCTTGAGCATGCTCTGTAGCATCAACCCGCACAGGTGCGAGGCCGAGCCCACCCCCGCGTTCGCGAGGTTGAGCTTGTCGCCATCGGCGGCGATCAGCTTGCGCAGGTCCGCAAGCGTATTCGGTGCGAGCTGTGGTTTGCCGATCAGCGTTGATGGCGCTTCGTTGATCAGGCCGAGGAATTCAAGATCCGAGCTCTTGTAGCCGAGCTTGCGATACAGCGACGGCGCCGTGGCCAGGCCGATATGGTGCACCAGCAGCGTGTAGCCGTCGGCGTTGGCGCGTGCCACGCGCGCGGTGCCGATGGTGCCGCCGGCACCGGTGGTGTTCTCCACCACCACGGTCTGGTTGAGCGTCTTGCGCAGTGCCTCGGCAACGTCGCGCGCGATCTTGTCGCTGGGCCCGCCAGCGGCGAACGGCACGACGAGGGTCACGGGTTTGTCGGGGTATTCGGCGAGGGCGATTGCGGGGGTTACAGCGATACCACAGGCCACTGCAAGGCCTGCGGCGCGAAGGCTCGCGCGCGGGTTCAGCATGGTTGTCTCCTGATTATTATGGTGGTGCTGCTTTCGGTACTGCGTGCGGGTATTGCCGGTATTGCGAGTGTTGCGGTTGCCAAGCGTACAGCGGAAACAAGAAACCCGCCGGCACGCTGCCAGGCGGGTCGGCGAGTATCAGGCTGACAGTGCCTGCATCACGCTATAGAGATCGGACTTGCCCTCGAAGCCGATGCCGGGCAGGTCAGGCATGGTCACGTAGCTGTTCTCGACCTTGACCCCATCCGGGAAGCCGCCAAACGGCTGGAACAGATCCGGATAGCTTTCGTTACCGCCGAGGCCGAGGCCCGCGGCGATGTTCAGCGACATCTGGTGCCCGCCGTGGGGAATGCAGCGGCTGGCCGACCAGCCATGCTCCTTGAGCATGTCGAGCGTGCGCAGGTATTCCACGAGGCCATACGACAGCGCGCAGTCAAACTGCAGCCAGTCGCGATCGGCGCGCATGCCGCCGTAACGGATCAGATTGCGGGCATCTTGCATCGAGAACAGGTTTTCGCCGGTGGCCATCGGGTTGGCGTAGTAGTTGCGCAGCGTGGCCTGCAGCTCGAAGTCGAGCGGGTCGCCGGCTTCCTCGTACCAGAACAGGTTGTACTGCGACAACGCCTTGGCATAGGCGATCGCGGTGTCGAGGTCGAAGCGGCCGTTGGCGTCCACGCACAGACGCTGGCCATCCTGCAGCACGCTCATGATCGAGTCGATGCGGCGCAGATCCTCGTCGAGCGAGGCGCCGCCGATCTTCTTTTTGACCACGGTGTAGCCACGGTCGATGTAGCTGCGCATCTCGTCCTTGAGCTTGCTGTGATCCTGGCCCGGATAGTAGTAGCCACCCGCGGCATAGACGAACACCTTGCGGTTCGGCTTGCCGTCGCCATATCGGTCAGCCAGCAGCTGGAACAGCGGCTTGCCTTCGATCTTGGCCACCGCATCCCACACTGCCATGTCGATCGTGCCGATGGCCACCGAGCGCTCGCCATGACCGCCAGGCTTCTCGTTGGTGAACATCGTGTTCCAGATCTTGTGCGGATCGAGGTTGTTGCCGGTGGCGTCGACTAGCGACTCCGGATCCGCCTCCAGAATGCGCGGGATAAACCGTTCGCGCATCAACGTGCCTTGGCCGTAGCGGCCGTTTGAGTTGAAGCCGTAGCCGACCACGGGCTTGCCGTCGCGGATCACGTCGGTGATCACGGCGACCAGGCTCAGCGTCATCTTGCTGAAGTCGATATAGGCATTGCGGATGGGCGAGCTGATCGGCAGGGTCTTCTCGCGGATTTCAACGATTCTCATTGGAACGGGTCTCCATGGGCGCCTGCTGTGGAAGGATCGCAGGGCCGAGTCGATAGCATAGAAGCGGCAAACCAGCCTAGAATTCACCGTAAATCAATTGACTATTAACTCTCAGTGAAGACTGATCTGGCTTCCGAGCTCGAATTCTTCGTGCTGATCGCCAAGCGCGGCAGCCTGGCCGCGGCCGCGCGCGAGATGGACCTGACGCCGCCAGCAGCCACCAAGCGCCTCGCGCAGATGGAAGCCCGGCTCGGCGTCCGGCTCGTCAACCGCACCACGCGCAGCGTCAGCCTGACCGACGAGGGCGAGACCTACCTGTCGTACGCGACGCGCATCCTGGGCGAGCTGCGGGCGATGGAAGACGCGGTATCGAGCGGCGGCGTGGCTCCCCGTGGGTTGCTGCGCGTCAACGCCACCCTCGGGTTCGGCCGCACGACCATCGCGCCACTGGTCTCGGAGTTCGCGCGGCGCTTCCCTGAAGTGGAGGTGCAACTGCAGGTGACCGATCGCCCGATCGATCTCGTCGACTCGGGCTTTGACCTGGCCATTCGTTTCGGCACGCTACCCGACAGCCGTCTGGCAGCGCGCCGCATCATGTCGAACCGACGCTTCCTGTGTGCGTCCCCGGGTTACCTGGAACGCCACGGCACGCCCCGTACGCTCGCCGACCTCGCGCGGCACCGCTGCATCATCCATCGGCAGAACGACGATGCGTACGGCATCTGGCGCTTTACGCACGACGACCATAGCGAAGCCATCAAGGTCGAGGGCAGCCTGTCGAGCAACGATGGCGACATCGTGCTCGGCTGGGCGCTCGACGGTCACGGCATCCTGATCCGCTCGGAATGGGACCTCGCCAAGTACCTCGAGAGCGGCCGCCTGCGCGTGGTGCTGCCCGAGTTCACGCTCCCCTCGGCCGACCTGTACGTCTACTACCCAAACCGCCGCAACCAGAGCGCGCGCGCACGCGCGTTCATTGACTTTCTCGTCGAAGCATTTGCACGCGAAAAGGCCTGACGCACATCAAGCGCGGTGTTCCGCAGCTTTTACAAGGCGATGTAAAAAACCGGGGTGGCATCGTCACCAATGAGCGTGCCCGTGCACCTGTGCGCGCTTTGCAGGGATGGCACGCAATCTGCGGTTCGACATGGTTCGATCACCTTCACCTCGGAATCGGCCATGACAAAAAAAGCTGCACCTCCCGCAAAGTCTGCTCGTCCAGCCGCCACTGGGACGCCGCCGGACACCACACCACCGAAGCCGCAAGGCGCTGGCGATAACAACGACGGTAGCTACGAGCGCGCGGTTGCCGATCGCCTGAATCGGCGGCCCAAGCGGCTTGGGTCGGAGACCGTCGGTAATCTCGTCTCGAATCAGGGGCGCACGCTGACGACCAATCAAGGGTTGCAACTGCCGCAGGATGACGACTCGCTGAAGCTGGGGCTGCGTGGTCCCACATTGCTCGAAGACTTTCATCTGCGCGAGAAGATCACGCACTTCGATCATGAGCGCATTCCCGAGCGTGTGGTGCACGCGCGTGGCGCGGCCGCGCATGGATACTTCGAGTTGACCGAGTCGCTCGCCGATGTAACCACGGCGGATATCTTCACGCGCGTCGGCGAGAAGACGCCGGTGTTCGTGCGATTCTCCACCGTCGCGGGTTCGCGTGGATCGCCCGATCTCGCGCGCGACGTGCGTGGTTTTGCGACCAAGTTCTACACGCGGCAGGGCAACTTCGATCTGGTCGGCAACAACATGCCGGTGTTCTTTATCCAGGACGGCATCAAGTTTCCGGACTTCGTGCATTCGGTCAAGCCCGAGCCGCATAACGAGATCCCGCAGGCGGCCTCCGCGCACGACACGTTCTGGGACTTCGTATCGCTGCAGCCGGAGTCCATGCATATGGTGCTGTGGACCATGTCGGGCCGCGCGCTGCCGCGCAGCTTCCGCACGATGGAAGGCTTCGGCGTACATACGTTCCGACTCGTCGATGCCAATGGCAACGGCACATTGGTCAAGTACCACTGGAAGCCCGTCGGCGGCGCGCATTCGCTGGTATGGGACGAAGCGCTGAAGATCAACGGCAAGGATCCCGACTTCCACCGTCGCGATCTGTGGGACTCGATCGATGCGGGCCTGTTTCCCGAGTACGAACTAGGCGTCCAACTGGTGGCCGAGACCGATGCGCTCAAGTTCGGTTTCGATCTGCTCGACGCGACCAAACTGATTCCTGAAGAGCTGGTACCGGTGCGACGCATCGGCAAGATGGTGCTCGATCGCAATCCCGACAACTTCTTCGCGGAGACCGAGCAGGTGGCGTTTCACCCGGGCCATATCGTGCCCGGTATGGACTTCACCAACGATCCGCTGCTGGCCGGACGGCTGTTCTCCTACACCGATACCCAGATCACGCGCCTCGGCGGACCCAACTTCCACGAACTGCCGATCAACCGCGCGCTCTGCCCTGTGCATAACAATCAGCGCGACGGCTTTATGCGCCAGACCGTCGTGCAGGGCCGCGAGAGCTATCAGCCGAACACGATCAGTGGCGGCTGCCCGTTTCTGGCCGGCGACGCGGAGGGCTACAAGCACTTCCCGCAGCCCGCTGAAGATGGCGCGGTAAAAGTCCGCATGCGCAGCCACACGTTCGCCGATCACTTTTCGCAGGCGAATCTGTTCTGGCGCAGCCAGTCCGCGGTGGAGCAGACGCAGATCGTCGACGCCTACACGTTCGAGCTCTCGAAGGTAGCGAGCCCCGAGATTCGCGAACGTGTCGTTGGGCAACTCGTACATATCGCGCCCGAACTCGCGGAACAGGTGGCGGCCAACCTCGGCATCGAGGTCGTGCCGGTTGGCCCCAACGTGCCGATCAACGACTACGGCATCGCGACCTCACCCGCGCTGAGTCTCGACGCGCAGCCGAAGGGCGCGATCAAGGGCCGGCAGATCGCGGTGCTCGTCAACGACGGCGTGCGCGACGAGGCCATCGATTCGCTGCGCAAGCTGGCCACGGCCGGCGGCGCGGTGGTGAAGATCATCGGGCCACGTGCAAACGCGGTGGTCACTGCCAAGGGCGTGACATTGAAGGTCGATCACGCACTCCCGTCGGTGGGCTCGGTGCTGTTCGATGCCGTGTACGTGGCCGATGGCGACAATCCACCCACCGTGCCACCCGCTGCCGCGCTGCTGTTCGTCAGCGAGAGCTACAAGCATTACAAGGCGGTGGGCGCGGGCGGTAACGGCGCGTTGCTGGTAGCGGCCGCCGCGCGCGCTGCCGGTCTCGATGGCGGCTTTGCGGGCCCAGGTGTGCTGGTCACCGAGAAGGAGCAGCCGGTCGGCCACAAGGCGTTTCTCGAGGCCGTCGGTCAGCACCGGTGGTGGGATCGCCCCGACGCGTTGCAGGTGCCGGTCTAGGCGCCTGCGGCACGCGCACTATTCCCCGCGCACGCTTTTTGTCCCTTTCCCTCGTTACGAGGGAGGGGCGGCGAGCGCGGGGCGGGCGCGGAGCCCCGGTTCCAAGCATGTCCCGCCGTGGTGCGGTATCCTTGCCGCCATGCGTCGCCATATGGCGGACATCGCACCACATTGACAACATGAATGACACAGAAAGCGAGCTGATCGGCTCCGCACGCCTGCCGACACGGTACGGCGAGTTCACCGCGCACGCATTCAAAGGCGCGCATACGGGCACAGAGCATCTTGCCCTCACGATCGGCGATATCTCTGGCGAGAACGTCCTGACGCGGCTGCATTCCGAATGCCTGACCGGCGACGTGTTCGGCTCGTGCCGCTGCGACTGCGGCCCACAGCTCGATCTCGCCATGCAGAAGATCGCCGAGGAAGGCCGCGGCATCCTGTTGTACCTGCGCGGTCACGAAGGTCGCGGCATCGGCCTGTCGAACAAGATCCGCGCGTATGCGCTGCAGGACGGCGGACTCGATACCGTCGACGCGAATCTCGCGCTTGGCCAGGCCATCGATGCACGAACCTATGTATTCGCGGCCGATCTGCTGCGCCAATGGGGCGTGAAGTCGATCCGGCTGATGAGCAACAACCCCGTCAAGCAACGCGCGCTGGAAGACGCCGGCATTATCGTCGCCGAGCAGATGCGTCACATCGTGCCGTCCAATTCCGAGAACGAGAAATACCTCGCGACCAAGCGGTCTCGCATGGGTCACCTGTTCGACTGAATGTAGGCATCGACCGACAACCGGTTGCGAGCGTACCCGACAGTTGGCGCGCGCCCGCTCCCCTATCTTGAAGTCATACGCCGCCGTTGCGATGGACGCACGGCGCAGACTTGAGAAAGGAGAAAGCGATGGCAGACAACAACGTATCCGTACTGAACGATCTGATCGAAGTGTCGCGTGATGGCGAAGAAGGTTTTCGCAAGGCAGCCGACGACGCCAAGAACCCCGAGCTGAAAACCCTGTTCTCGAGCCGCGCGACGGAAATCGGCGCAGCGGTGCGCGAACTGCAGACGCAGGTGACGGCACTTGGTGGCAAGGCCGAGGAATCGGGCAGCGTGGCCGGTGCCCTGCATCGTGGCTGGGTGAGTCTGCGGACCGCGGTGTCCGATCGCTCGGACCTCGCGATTCTGGAGGAGACCGAGAAGGGTGAGGACATCGCCAAGAAGAAGTACGGCGATGCGCTGCAGGATGCGGACCTCAGCTTCGATATCCGTGCGTTGATTGAACGCCAGTATCAAGGCGTGCTGCGCAACCACGATCTGATTCGCGATCTGCGCAATCGTTATCGCGCCAGCGGTGCTTAAGCACGCTGCGAAGTAATGAAAATGGCGCTCTTTTTGGGCGCCATTTTTTATTGCAAACGTGAATCGCAATGATGTGCATTCCCTGATGCTGTACCCAGAAAGTCAATACTGGCTTGACCTTCCGGCATATGCCATTACCATGAAATTGTACTGATATCGGTCGCGCGCTCATAGGGGATGCATCATGAAAGGCGATAAGAAAGTCATCCAGTTGTTGAATGGGCAATTGAAGTACGAGCTCACGGCAATCAACCAGTACTTCCTCCACGCACGCATCTACCGTCATTGGGGACTCACCGCGCTGGGCAAGCACGAGTATGAGGAGTCGATCGAGGAGATGAAGCATGCGGACCTGCTGATCGAACGCATCCTGATGCTCGATGGCCTGCCGAATCTGCAGGACCTCGACAAGCTGCTGCTCGGCGAGAACACCGAAGAGATGCTCGGCTGCGATCTCAAGCTCGAACGAGCCTCGCAGACCAACCTCAAGGACGCGATCAAGTACTGCGAGTCGGTGGGCGACTATGTGTCGCGCGACATCGTGACGGAGATCCTCGACGACACCGAGGACCATATCGATTGGCTCGAAACGCAGCTCGAGCTGATTCGCAAGATCGGCCTGCCGAACTATCAGCAATCGGCGATGGGCGAGGTCGGCGGAGAGCATTGAGAGGTCTGATGCGCGACCTCGCTGCACGATTTCCGATCTTCGGCTACACTGCGGCCCGCACCAACAAAAGCGTCATACAGACGTCATCCATGGCGGGGTGGCAGAGTGGTTATGCGACGGCCTGCAAAGCCGTTCACGACGGTTCGATTCCGTATCCCCGCCTCCAGCTTTTCTCCGGTTTCCCGCTCGCGCCGTCATCGCGCTTTTACCGCGCGGCCGAACATCCTCCCCCGCATTCCCCTCACGCACGACGACGGTGCCCTCGCGCTGGCGCGTTTCATGCTCGTGTCCAACTGGATGCGCACCGCGGCGACTGTGACGAACAGAGACGAATGCGAGTAAATTTCCCTCTGGCACGCAGCGGCTGATTGCGCTACTGTGAGTCCGCGCGCGCCGCGTTTGTCAGCATTGCATCGCTCGAACGGCGCGTGGTTGTCAGTATCTTGTCGTGCGTCATCGTACGACGGGTGCGTGCAACATCCATGCAGGGCTTCCATGGTGATGTCGTCCATAGCGTTCAGCGATACGCGTCAAGCGATACGAGGCTCCCGATGATCAAAGACATGCAGATCCGTGCCGCGCATGTGGCCGACATTCCTGCCATCGAGGCTGTTCTGGAGCGGTGCGGCCTACCGATTAACGACGTAACGCTGCAGGTGGCGCAATTCCACGTAGCGGTGGTCGAGGGGCGCGTGGTGGGATGCGCCTGCGCGGAACGCTTCGGCGACACCGCGATGATCCGCTCCGTCGCGGTCCTGCACGAATGTCGCGACCAGGGCATCGCCACCCATCTCGTGCGCGCCGCCATGATGCGCGCGCGCGCCAACGGCAGCCGCCGCGCGGTGCTGCTGACCTCCAGTTGTCCCGACTACTTCGCCCGCTACGGCTTCTCGCTGGTCCAGGCCGCGCAGTTGCCGGTTGAAGTGCGGGACTCCGAGGCATTCCGCCGACAGAGCAGCAGCTCTGCCCTCTGCATGTGCGCACAGCTCGACTGACTACGCGACTGACTGCGCAGTCGATGTGACCGCAGATTCTGCGGTGGCGATGGTCTCGTTTCGGCAGGATTTCCGGAATCGCTTGATAATCCGCAATCCACCGATATCGTTCCCGAGGAGACCAGCATGACGACCACCGTTCGCGCCGTACGCCTTCACGAATTTGGAGCCCCGCAGGTAATGCGGCTCGAGAACGTCGAGCTTCCCGAGCCCGGCCCTGGCGAGGTGCGCATCCGCCAGACCGCGATCGGCTTCAACTTTATCGACACGTATCAACGGCGCGGCATCTATCCGCTGCCGTCGCCAACCGGACTCGGCCACGAGGCGGCAGGCGTGGTGGAAGCGGTGGGTGCTGGCGTGACGGACATCGCGCCGGGCACGCGCGTGGCGTACATGAATGCCGGTCTCGGTGCCTACGCCGAGGCTCGTAACGTCCCTGCGGACAAGCTCGTGGCGTTGCCAGACAACGTTTCCGACGAGCAGGCCGCCGCCATCCTGTTCAAGGGCATGACCGCGCAGTATCTGGTGCGCCATACCTATGCGATCCAGCCCGGCGACAAGGTCCTCGTGCATGCGGCGGCGGGCGCGGTCGGCCAGATCCTGAGCAGCTGGGCCAAGGCGCTCGGCGCGTTCGTCATTGGCACCGCGGGCTCGCCGGCCAAGTGCGAACTCGCAAAGCGCATGGGCTGCGACGTCGCCATCGACTATTCGAACGACAACTGGGTGGAGCAGGTCAGAGCCGCGAGCGGTGGCACTGGCGTGCGCGTGGTCTACGACTCGGTCGGCAAATCGACGTTCCTGGGATCGCTCGACTGCGCGCAGACGTTTGGTCTGGTCGTGCTATATGGCGCGGCTTCGGGCCCGGCCCCAGCCATCGAGCCCGAACTGCTGGCCAAAAAGGGTTGCCTGTTCCTGACGCGTCCGTCGGTCTTTCCGCATAACGCCGACGCGGCACGCTTCCGCGCGAATGCGAAGGATCTGTTCGAGGCGATCGCGGCCGGCCATGTGAAGGTGGAAATCGGCCAGCGCTTCCCGCTGGCGGACGTCGCGCGTGCGCACGAAGCGGCCGAGCGCCGCGAAACCACTGGCGCCATCCTGCTGGTGCCCTGAGGGTCGTTAGCCGTTCGACTCGTGAATGCCACGACCGAATGAAAGTCGGGGCGCGACATCATGGCGACGGATTCCGTGATTACACTGCCTGCCAGTGTGACCACCAGATTCGGCAAGGAGACGAGATGTTCGAAGGATTCACCGAACGCACCTTCGAGTGCGAGGACGTCAGCGGCAAAATCAGGATTCACGCGGTGGTGGGCGGGCAGGGCCCGGCCCTGCTGCTACTGCACGGCCATCCGCAGACCCATGTGATCTGGCACAAGGTTGCTGGCGAGCTCGCGAAGCATTTCACCGTGGTGGCGACGGACCTGCGTGGCTATGGCGACAGCGACAAGCCAGCCGGTCTGCCCGATCACAGCAACTACAGCAAGCGCGCGATGGCGGCCGACCAGATCACGATCATGCGCGCGCTTGGCTTCGAGCGCTTTCGTGTGCTCGCACATGATCGCGGTGGTCGCGTGGCCCATCGGCTCGCGCTCGACCATCCGCAGGCAGTGGAAAAGCTCGTTACGCTCGATATCGCGCCCACGCTGGCGATGTACGCGCAGACCAACGAGGCGTTTGCACGTGCTTACTACCATTGGTTCTTCCTGATCCGTCCGGCGCCGTTTCCCGAGACGCTGATCGAGGCCGATCCCGCGCTTTACCTGCGCCAGACCATGGGCACGCGTAGCGCGGGCCTGGCGCCGTTCACCGAGGCCGCGCTGGCCGAATATCTGCGCTGCCTGCAACTGCCGGGCGCCGCGCATGGGCTGTGCGAGGACTACCGCGCCAGCGCCGGCATCGACCTCGAGCACGATCGTGCGGACCTCGAGGCCGGTCGCAAGGTGGAGTGCGAGATGCTTGCGCTGTGGGGCGCCGAAGGAGCGGTGGGTCAGTGCTTCCAGCCGCTCGAGGAGTGGCGCAAGGTCGCACGGCACGTCAATGGCCATGCTCTACCGAGCGGCCACTACATTGCCGAAGAAATTCCCGAGCGGCTACTGGAGGAAGTACTTCCTTTCCTCAAAAGCTAATACCAGTAAGGCTTGTGGGTTTTGTGTGAAGGACTGACGATGGCGCGCCGAGAGGCGCGCCATCGTGCGTTTACGCCGGTATGAACAAATTTTTTGAAAAGAGAATTGAACCGTTGCCGTGCACGGTTTCCCGCACGCTGGCATCATTGTTTCTTTGTGACGTTTCTGATCTGTCCGGTATCGGTAGGAACGCCCGATAGCGGGAGGGAACGCTGAACATACATTCATCAATGAATGTATAATCGCGGTCCCACGAAGATGTCACAAGAAGAAATACCCATGACGTACCGTTTTATTGCAGGCTGTCTCGCCGTCTGGCTCGGAATCTGTATGTTCGCGAACTGGCTGGCGGAGCGGCTTTGGGCCTGACGTACCGGATTCTGGGAGGGACCGGGCGCTGACGCCGAGGGGCATTCCCATGCCCCCTCCTACGCGCGCGATATCTCGCAGAGCCTCGGCATGTCCGGCTGTTTTGTCTTCCCCTTGCCGGGTCCTCTCTTCATCGCCGACGCTCTCTCATGCATCCACAACTACAACAGCGTTCCCTGCGCGCGCCTGCCACGCGCGCCCTCTCCGTACCCCTTGCTGTCCGTTGTCTTATTGCCGCCGCGCTAGCCGCGGGAGCCAGTGGTGCCGCACAGGCCGCACCGTGGTTCACAGATCCGGGCGTTCACGTGGCCTACGGCCGCGATACGAGCCACGACGTCAACAAGTACGAGCTCGGCATCAACTTCAACACGCCGATCCAATACGGCAATCCCGATAGCTGGCTGCTCAGGTTGCAAGTGGAGTTCAACATCGCGCAGTGGCAGTCGCGCGGGGGCACCAATTCGCAGAACCTGCAGGAATTCGGCTTCACCCCGATCCTGCGTGTGGAAAAGCGCGGCAGCTTCTCGTTCGTGCCGTTCATCGAGGGTGGTCTTGGCCTGCGCCTGCTCACGCATACGCATACGTCCGACGAGCACAACATGAGCAGCGCGTTCCAGTTCGGCGACATGATCGGCGTGGGTATCGCGTTCGGCAAGAACCAGTCCACCGAAGCCGGCTTCCGCTTCCAGCACATCTCCAACGCGAGCATCCGCGAGCCCAATCCGGGCGCCAACTTCTACACGGGCTACGTGCGCTACCGCTTCTGATTCACGCGGTCTGTCGCAGCGCGGTCTCCCTGGCCGCGCCCACCTCGGCGTCCTGCCCGGTACGGCAGGCGTCGAGGAACGCCCACAACTGCGCGGCATCGCTGGTCGCCACGTTGAAGCGTATCCACGGAGAGTCGTCGCCATCGGGCTCGAAATACACGCCTGGCGCCAGCCAGATGCCATGCCTGAGCGCACGCGCCGCCAGCGCCTGTCCGTTCTGCCCCTCCCAGCGCGGGCGCGCCCACGCGAACATGCCGCCTTCCGGGCGCAGCAGCACTTCCATGCCATGCGCTTCCAGTTTTTCGGTCACGAGATCCTGCTGCGCGCGCAGTCGCTCGCCCAGGGCGCTCACATGACGCGCGTAGTGCCCGCTCGTGAGCACCGAATAGACCAGCCGCTCGGTGACCTCCGATGAGGTCAGCCCCACCGCCATCTTGGTTTGCGCGAACACCTTCGCGAGGTCGGGACTCGCCGCGAGGTAACCCACGCGCACCGAGGGCGCGATCGTCTTCGAGAACCCGTTGATATAAACCACCTGCGACAGGCCATCCATCGCCGCCAGCATTGGCGAGCCCGCTGGCGCGAGTTCGCGGTAGATATCGTCTTCGACCACCAGCAGCCGATGGGCCTCGGCCAGTTGCAGCACGCGGTACGCGTTCATGCTCGTCAGCGTGGCACCGGTCGGGTTCTGCAGCACCGTATTGACGAACAGCGCGCGCGGCGCATGCGCGCGGATCGCATCCTCGAGCGCATCGGTGTCGAGGCCTGCGGCGGTGCGTGGCACGCCGACCACGCGTAACCCTGCAAGCTTCAAAATCTGCAGCAGATTGCAGTAGCACGGTGCTTCCACGAGCACGGTGTCGCCAGCGCGCAGCAGCGTGCGCACGACGAGGTCGAGCGCCTGCGTTGCGCCTTGCGTGAGGACTACCTGCTGGGCCTGCACCGGCATGCCGTACTGGCTCAGATGCGTGGCGATATGCTCGCGCAGCGGGGCAAAGCCATAGGGATGCCCATAGCCCGAGACCTGCGCGGCTGGCACGCGCGACGCGGTGCGCATGGCCTGGTGCAGGCCTTCCTCGTTGAGCCAGTCGCCAGGCAGCCAACCCGCACCGGCCTTGATCGGCACCGAATGATCGGCGAACACGTCGGCCAGCAGCCAGGCCGCATTGAGTTCAGGCGCCTGCCACTGCGGCGCGCGCGCCTGTCCGGCCGGCGTATGACGATGCACGACCGTATAACCCGAGCCGGGTCGCGCGCTCAGATAGCTGAGCGCCGTGAGCCGCGCATACGCTTCCGCCACCGTGAACGTGCTCACATGATGCTGCTGCGCGAGCCGTCGCACCGAGGGCACCGGCGCGCCCGCGCGCAGCGCGCGGCTGTCGATCAGCGCAACGATGCCGGCAACGATCTGGTCGGTCAGCGTGTCGCTGCCGCGGCGGCTGCGGTCGAGCTGCAAGGGGAGGTTGGGGGCCAGATTCGGGGCGACCATATATAGGTGGTTTGACGGCTGAAAACCTGCACAGTTTAGCCGCACCGCGTCAATGTGGGTAAGCGTGCCGTTATGGTGCGATGCAGCGTGAATGGCCGCGCCGCCACGCGGGATTCGGGTTCGAGAGGTGGTCGTATGCACGATTGCGGGGCAACGTCGCGATGTACCTGCCTGTACGGTATGCGGTACCAAAACTGTACGGTGATGGCGCGATCTCGCGACCGTATATTCTGCGGCCCGCCACGCGCCGGTAGAGTGGGTGCACCTTACCGACACAACGACGACCCAACGCCGGCCCAACTCCACGTTAGGTCGGCCCGACCCAACACCCAGGAGAAGCTATGGACGCCGCCAAGACCGTGATCCCCGACCTCGAAGCGCTGTGGATGCCGTTTACCGCCAATCGCCAGTACAAGGCCGCGCCGCGCCTGCTGGCCTCGGCGAGTGGCATGTACTACACGACCCATGACGGGCGTCAGGTGCTCGACGGTTGCGCGGGGCTGTGGTGCGTGGCTGCGGGGCATGGCCGCAAGGAGATCGTGGAAGCGATCGCGCAGCAGGCCGCCACGCTCGACTATGCGCCGCCGTTCCAGATGGGCCATCCGCTCGAATTCGAGGCGGCCACCAAGGTGGCAGCCCTGATGCCGAAGGGGCTCGATCGGATCTTCTTCACGAACTCGGGTTCCGAGTCGGTCGATACCGCGCTGAAGATCGCGCTGGCGTATCACCGCGCGCGCGGCGAAGGCCAGCGCGTGAAGGTGATCGGTCGTGAGCGCGGTTATCACGGCGTGGGGTTTGGCGGCATGGGCGTCGGCGGTATCGGACCGAACCGCAAGATCTGGGCGGCCAACGTGATGCCGAACACCGACCATCTGCCCGCCACGCACAGCATTGCCGAGGCAGCCTTTTCGAAAGGACAGCCGCAATGGGGCGCGCATCTGGCGGACGACCTCGAACGCATTCTCGCGCTGCACGATCCGTCGAACGTCGCGGCTGTGATCGTCGAGCCGGTCGCTGGTTCCACGGGCGTGGTGATTCCGCCGGTGGGCTACCTCGAGAAGCTGCGCGAGATCACCAGCAAGCACGGCATCCTGCTGATTTTCGACGAGGTGATCACCGCGTTCGGCCGCCTGGGTGCCGCTACTGCCGCGGAACGCCTCAATGTGACGCCGGACCTGATCACGATGGCCAAGGCCATCAACAATGCCGCGGTGCCGATGGGTGCGGTGGCGGTGCGTCGCGAGGTGCATGACGCGGTGGTCAACGGTGCCGGTGCGGGCGCGATCGAACTGCCGCACGGCTATACGTATTCGGGTCATCCGCTCGCATGCGCGGCGGCGATCGCGGCGATCGATCTGTACAAGCGCGACAAGCTGTTCGAGCGCGCGGCCGAACTCTCGCCGAAGTTCGAGAGCGCGGTGCATGGGCTGCGTGACGCGCCGTATGTGAAGGACATCCGCAACCTTGGCCTGATGGCCGGTGTGGAACTCGAATCGCGGCCGGGTGCTCCGGGTGCGCGTGGTTACGAAGCGTTCGTCAAATGCTTCGAGCGCGGCGTGCTGATTCGCTACACGGGCGATACGCTGGCGTTCTCGCCGCCGCTGATCATCTCGGAAGCCGAGATCGACCAGCTGTTCGATACCGTGCGCGCCGTGCTGCAGGAAGTGAAGTAATCAGGAAAACAGAGGGGACATCGCAGTGAACATCGCAGAAAACCGGCAGATCGCCGAAATCCATCACTACATCGGCGGCGGTATCCGGCGCGCCGGTGCCGATCGCTTCAACGACGTGTTCAATCCCGCCACCGGTGAGGTGGCGGCGCGCGTGGCGCTCGGTAGCGCCGCTGACGTGGACGCCGCGGTGGCCGCGGCCAAGGCTGCGGCACCGGCCTGGGCCGAGACGCCGCCGCTGCGCCGCGCGCGCATCCTGTTCAAGTTCAAGGAGCTGCTCGATCGGCACCACGACGATCTGGCCGCGTTGATCACGCGCGAGCACGGCAAGGTGTTCTCCGACGCCAAGGGCGAGGTCACGCGCGGCATCGAGGTGGTGGAGTTCGCGTGCGGTATTCCCAATCTGTTGAAGACCGATTTCACCGACAACATCGGTGGCGGCATCGACAACTGGAATCTGCGCCAGCCGCTGGGCGTGGTGGCCGGCATTACGCCGTTCAACTTCCCGGTGATGGTGCCGATGTGGATGTTCCCGGTGGCGCTCGCCTGTGGCAACACGTTCGTGCTCAAGCCGAGCGAGCGCGATCCGTCGCCGAGCCTGCTGATGGCCGATCTGCTCAAGCAGGCGGGTTTGCCCGATGGTGTGTTCAACGTCGTGCAGGGTGACAAGCAGGCGGTTGACGCGCTGCTCGCGCATCCGGATGTGCAGGCGCTCTCGTTCGTTGGCTCGACGCCGATTGCCGAGTACATCTACACGGAAGGTACGAAACACGGCAAGCGCGTACAGGCGCTGGGCGGCGCGAAGAACCACCTGGTGGTGATGCCTGATGCGGATCTCGATCAGGCCGTCGATGCGCTGATCGGCGCCGCGTACGGCTCGGCCGGTGAGCGTTGCATGGCGATTTCGGTCGCGGTGGCGGTTGGCGATGTGGCCGACAAGCTGGTGCCACGTCTGGCCGAACGCGCAAAGGCGCTGAAGATCCGCAACGGTATGGAAGCCGACGCCGAGATGGGGCCGCTGGTGACCGGCGCGCACAAGGCGAAGGTGGAAGGCTATATCGCCAAGGGCGTGGAAGAGGGCGCAACGCTCGTGACCGATGGCCGCGGTCATCAGGTCGATGGGCACGCCAATGGCTTCTTCGTTGGCGGCACGCTGTTCGATCACGTCAAGCCGGACATGACGATCTACAAGGAAGAGATCTTCGGCCCGGTGCTGTCGGTGGTGCGCGTGCATGACTTCGCGCAAGCCGTGTCGCTGATCAACGCGCACGAGTTTGGTAACGGCGTGTCGTGCTACACCAGCGACGGCGGCATCGCGCGCGCGTTCGCGCGCCAGATCCAGGTGGGCATGGTCGGCATCAACGTACCGATCCCGGTGCCGATGGCCTGGCACTCATTCGGCGGCTGGAAGCGCTCCCTGTTCGGCGACCACCACGCCTACGGCGAGGAAGGCGTGCGCTTTTACACGCGCTACAAGAGCGTGATGCAGCGCTGGCCCGACAGCATCGCCAAGGGCGCGGAATTCACGATGCCGGTCGCGAAGTAAGTAGCCGTGAGTGTTCCCCTTTCCCCTAGGGAGAGGGGAATACGGTGGCTACCGATTCTCCATCGATTCCACCACTCTTCGCACTGCGGTCGCGAAGAATTTCACCGGCACCGCGCGTGGCGCGCCCTTGCGCCATAGCAGGCCCGGCGTGCGCTGCGGGGTTGGGCTTTCCAGCGGGATGAAGCGCAGGTCTTCATTGCCGAGGTTGGCGCTTTCGCCGATCACTGCCGCGATATCCGCCTGTCGTACCAGTTCCAGCATCGGTGCGATCGAGTTCAATTCTGCGATGACCAGCGGCTCGGCGCCAGCGGCGCGGAAGCATTCGTCGAGCAATTGCCGCGTGGCGAAGTACGACGGCAGTAGCACCATGCGCATGCCGTGCAGTTCCACCATGCGCGCGCGGCGGCGGCCTGCCATCGCGTGGTTGGCGCCCACTACCAGCTTCAGTTCCTCGTTATAGAGCGGCTCGAAGCGCAGCGCATCTGTCTGCTCGGGACGGTATGACACGCCCAGATCGAGTTCGCCGTTCGCCAGTCGTGAGGCGATCTCCGCGGCCGATAGCTCCTCCACGATGACACGCACCGACGGATAGCGCGTCAGGAACGACGACACGCATTGCGGAATCAGCCGGATATTGAAGCTATGCGTGGCGCCCACGCGAATCTCGCCGGCGACCGGGCCTTGCTCGTCGCGGACCGCATGCAGCGCCAGATCGACCTGCCGCAGCGCCGGGCTGATATGCAGCAGCAACGTCTCGCCCGCCTCCGTCATCGTCACACGCTTGCCGACGCGATTGAACAGCGGCTGGCCGATCTCCTCTTCCAATTGACGAATCTGGTGCGACAGCGTGGACTGCGTCACATGCATGCGCTCGGCAGCACGCGTGAAGCTCAGCGTGTCGGCCAGTGCCTCGAAGTAACGGAGATGTCGAAGTTCCATGGCGCCGATCATACCTCGCGTAAATCGATGCTGTCGATGCATTGCAGAGAAATTCATCACTGTTATCTGTCCATCGAAGCCCCTAGACTGGCGTCACAACATCGAGATTCAGGAGACACGCGTCATGAAGATTGGCAAGGAAACCGTTCCGCGTACCGCGATCAGCACGTCCAACACCGAAACCATCGTCGTGCGCGGCGCCGACCTGTGCCACGACCTGATCGGCAAGCTGAGCTTCACCGAATACTTCTACTTTCTGGTCACCGGCGAACGTCCGGGGCCGGCGGCCGTGCGCGTGCTCGACGCGACGCTGGTCGCGATTGCCGAGCACGGCCTGGTGCCGAGCGTGCAGGCCAGCCGCATGACGCTGGCCGCGGCACCGGATGCGCTGCAGGGCGCGGTGGCGGCTGGCATTCTCGGTTGCGGCTCGGTGATCCTGGGCGCCTCGGAAACCGCCGGCGTGATGCTCAACGAGGTATGGCAACGCGTGCAGGCTGGCGAGACGATCACCGACGCGGCGCGCGCGGTGGTGTCCACCTATCGCGCCGAGCGCCGCGCGATTCCCGGCTACGGCCATCCGCTCCACAAGTCGCGCGACCCGCGTGTGGCCGCGCTGTTCGCGGTGGCACGCGAGGCCGGTGCCGATACCGTGTACCTCGATATCGCCGAAGCGATCGAGGCAGTCATCCCCGACGTGGTCGGCAAGGATCTGCGCCTCAACGTGTCGGCCGCGATCCCCGCCGTGCTGCTCGGCGTGGGCTTTCCGCTCAACGCGCTCAAGGGCGTGCCGATTCTCGCGCGCACCGGCGGCCTGATCGCGCATCTGAGCGAGGAGCTGCGTCAGTCGATCGGCTTCGCGCTGTCGTACCAGGCCACGCGCGAACTGGTCTACACGGGCAATACGCCGGCGGGCTACGACCCGCACGCCTGACCCGTATCAGTTCAGCATTCCGGAGACACCATGTCCAAAGTTCTCGCGGGCCTCAAGGTCCTCGAACAAGGCACCTTCATCACGGGACCCGCATGCGGCATGCTGCTGGGTGACCTCGGTGCCGACGTGATCAAGATCGAGCAGCCCGAGACCGGCGACCCGTTTCGCGCGTTCGAGGGCGGGCTCTACAGTCCGCACTTCCAGACGTACAACCGCAACAAGCGCAGCCTCACGCTCAACACCAAGAACCCCGACGACCTCGAAGTGTTCGACGCGCTGATCCGCGAGTCCGACGTCTATATCCAGAATTTCCGCCCCGGCGCTGCCGAACGGCTCAACGCCGGTGAGGCGCGTCTGCGCGAGATCAATCCGCGCCTGATCTACTGCGCGATCAGCGGTTTCGGCGCCACCGGTCCCGCCGCCGGCCGCCCGAGCTACGACACCGTGGCGCAGGCCGCAAGCGGCTTCCTGAATCTGCTGGTCAATCCCGCCAATCCGCGCGTAGTGGGCCCGGCGATCGCCGACTCGATGACGGGCTTCTACGCGACCTACGGCATCCTCGGCGCGCTCTACGAGCGCCAGCGCACGGGCGTGGGCCGCAAGGTCGAGGTATCGATGCTCGAGGCGATGAGCCACTTCAATCTCGACGCGTTCACGCATTACTATTCGGCGGGCGAGGTGATGGGACCCTACAGCCGGCCGAGCGTATCGCAGTCGTATGTGCTCGAATGCGCGGACGGCAAATGGGTCGCGTTGCACATGTCGTCGCCGGAGAAATTCTGGCAGGGGCTGGCCAACGCGATCGAGCGGCCCAACCTGTTTCAGGACCCGCGCTTCGCCTCGCGCAAGGCGCGCATCGACAACCAGGAAACGTTGATCGAATTGCTGGGCGAACTGTTCCGCGGCCACACGCGCGCGGAATGGTGTGCGCGGCTCGAAGCGGAGGACGTACCGCATGCGCCGATGTACGACACGAGCGAAGCGCTCGAGGACCCGCAGGCCCGCCATCTGGAGCTGCTGGTCACGGGCACGCATCCGACGCTCGGCGAGTTCCGCACGGTGCGCAGCCCGGTATCGTTCGACGGCGAGCGCGCGTTGGACGTGACAGCGCCGCCGTTGCTCGGCGAGCATGACGAGGAGATTCGCGCGCAGTTGCGAAGCAGGGCCCGATAAAACACCGCTAAGACGGAGGAGACATGAACAAGACGATACGCGCGGCCCTGGCCGCACTGCTGTTGACGACTGGACTCGCGCACATGCCAGTCCACGCCGAAGACTACCCCACGCGTCCGATTCGGCTCGTGGTGCCATTCGGCGGCGGTACCTCGACCGATCTGATTGCACGCGTGGTCGGCGAAGGCATGGCGAAGAAGCTCGGCCAGCCGGTCGTGGTGGAGAACCGCGCCGGCGCCGGCGGTGCGATCGGCACCGACTACGTGGCCAAGTCGAAGGCCGACGGCTACACGTTGACACTCGGCACCGTGGGCACGCACGCCATCAACAAGGCGCTGTACCGCAAGCTGCCGTACGACCCCGACAAGGACTTTACGTATCTGGGTATGCCGGGCTACACGCCAACGCTGCTCGTCGTGCGTGCCGACGCGCCGTACAAGAACCTCGCGGAGCTCGTGGCCTACGCCAAGGCCAATCCGGACAAACTGTCATTCGGTTCCGCGGGCAACGGCACCTCGGGTCACCTTGCAGGCGAACTGCTGAAGTCGATGGCGGGCGTGAACATGACGCACGTGCCGTTCAAGGAAGGCGGCCAGGCGCTGACCGCGGTGCTCGGCGGGCAGGTCGATTTCATGTTCTATCACCCGGTGGCGGTGCTGCCTTACCTCAAGGCCAGCAAGCTGCGTGCACTCGCTGTCAGCAGTCAGCGCCGCTCGTCGGCGGTGCCGAACGTACCGACCGTCGCGGAATCGGGTTACCCGGGCTTTGACCTCACCGCGTGGTTTATCCTCGCCGCGCCGGCGGGTGTCGATGCGGGCACGCGCACCAAGCTGCTGCAGACGGTGTCGAGCGTATTGCAAGACCCGGCGGTGCATCAGCAACTGGTCGCGCAAGGCCTGGAGGCCAATACGCTGGAACCGGCGCAGTTGCAGGGCTTCGTCGACGCCGAAGTCCGCAAGTGGACCGACGTGGTGAAGAAGAGCAACGCGCAGGTAGATTGAGCAGGCGGGGTGGGCGGGGGCGCTGCCCCCACCCGACTTACTTGCTGCTCATTTGCTATAAACGTATGCGCCGCGCCCGGTCTTGCGACCGAGGTAACCAGCAGCCACCATCTCGCGCAGCAGCATCGCCGGACGATACTTCGGATCGGCGAACTCGGTGTAGAGCACTTCCATCACCGCGAGCATCGTGTCGAGGCCGATCATGTCTGCCAGCGCGAGCGGGCCGATCGGATGATTGCAACCGAGCTTCATGCCCTCGTCGATTTCCTCGGCCGACGCCAGGCCTTCGCCGAGCACGCAGAACGCCTCGTTGATCATCGGGCACAGAATGCGGTTCACGACGAAGCCCGGACTGTTCTTCACCGTGATCGGATACTTGCCGAGGCGCTTCGCGAGGTCTTCCACCGCAGCATGCGCGGCATCGCTGGTCTGCAGGCCGCGGATCAGCTCGACCAGTGCCATCATCGGCACCGGGTTGAAGAAGTGCATGCCGATAAAGCGATCGGCGCGCGAGGTGGCCGCGGCAAGCTTCGTGATCGAGATAGACGACGTGTTGGAGGCAATGATCACGTCGTCGCCGACCAGCGCGTCGATCTGCTTCAGGATCTTGACCTTGAGCTCGTGATTCTCGGTGGCGGCTTCGATCACGATGTCCGTACGCTTGAGGTCATCGTAGGCAGTGCTGCCATGGATGCGCGACAGCGCCGCGGCCTTGTCCGCCTCGGTGGCCTTTTCCTTCTTGATCAGCCGGTCGAGGCTGCCCGCCACCGTGGCGATACCCTTCTGCACCGCGGCGTCGTTGATATCGACCATCACCACATCGAGTCCCGCCACCGCGCACGCCTGCGCGATGCCGTTGCCCATGGTGCCGGCACCGACGATGCCCACTGTCTTGATCTGCATGTTGGATCCTTTGATGGATGGAACGCGCGCGTCAGTCGGACAGTTCCGACAGCGCGGCGATAAGACGGTCCGCGTGTTCCTTGAGCACTTCCGCCTGCTGCTGTTCGCGCGCATGGCGGCGGAACGACTGGTCCGTATAGCGCGGCAGCACGTGGAAATGAATATGCGCCACGGTCTGACCCGCGGCTTCGCCGTTGAACTGCGTGACGAGCAGGCCGTCCGGCGCGAACGCCTTGTTCACGGCGCGCGCGATGCGCTGCGTGGTGTGGATCGCGGCGGCGGCAGCTTCCGGCGACAGCGTCAGGATGTCCGGCGCGCCTTCCTTCGGCACCACGAGCGTGTGGCCGTCGGCCTGCGGCATGATGTCCATGAAAGCGATCGTGTGCGCGTCCTCATAGACCTTGTAGCAGGGGAGTTCGCCACGCAGGATGCGGGCGAAGATGTTGGCGGCGTTGTATTCAGGGGATTGGTAGGACATGACAATCTCGGAAAGTTCGGGGCAGGGGGCGCAGCCTTCGAGTGTAGCGCAGCGCCCCGCTGCCGTGAACCCGCCGCTACATGTTGCGGCGGTATTGTCCGCCCACCTCGAACAGCGCATGCGTGATCTGCCCCAGCGAGCACACGCGCACCGCATCCATCAGCACCGCGAACACGTTGCGGTTCTCGATCACGGCCTCGCGCAGCCGCTGCAGCATCGCCGGTGCATCGGCGCTATGGTCGCGCTGGAACGCCTCGAGCCGCTGCAACTGGCTCTGCTTCTCTTCCTCGCTCGAGCGTGCGAGTTCGATGGTCTGCGGCACCGGATCGGCTTCCGGATTGCGGAACGTGTTGACGCCGATGATCGGCAGCGTGCCGTCGTGCTTGAGTTGCTCGTAGTACAGCGACTCTTCCTGAATCTTGCCGCGCTGATACCCGGTCTCCATCGCGCCGAGCACACCGCCACGCTCGGCGATACGCTCGAACTCCTGCAGGACCGCTTCCTCGACGAGGTCGGTGAGTTCCTCGATCAGGAACGAGCCCTGATTCGGGTTCTCGCACTTCGCCACGCCCCATTCACGATTGATGATCAGCTGGATGGCCAGCGCGCGGCGCACCGATTCGCCGGTCGGCGTGGTGATGGCTTCGTCGTACGCGTTGGTGTGCAGCGAATTGCAGTTGTCGTAGATCGCGATCAGCGCCTGCAGCGTGGTGCGGATATCGTTGAAGTCGATCTCCTGCGCGTGCAGCGAACGGCCCGATGTCTGGATGTGGTACTTGAGCTTCTGGCTGCGCTCGTTGGCGCCGTACTTGTCGCGCATGGTCACGGCCCAGATGCGGCGCGCAACGCGACCCAGCACGCTGTACTCGGGGTCCATGCCGTTCGAGAAGAAGAACGACAGGTTCGGCGCGAAGTCGTCGATATGCATGCCGCGCGCGAGATACGCCTCAACATAGGTGAAGCCATTGGACAGCGTGAACGCAAGCTGCGAGATAGGGTTCGCACCGGCTTCCGCGATGTGATAGCCCGAGATCGACACCGAGTAGAAGTTGCGCACCTGATGATGGACGAAGTACTCCTGAATATCGCCCATCACCTTCAACGAGA
This sequence comes from Cupriavidus pampae, assembly GCF_914271485.1. Lineage (GTDB taxonomy): Bacteria > Pseudomonadota > Gammaproteobacteria > Burkholderiales > Burkholderiaceae > Cupriavidus > Cupriavidus pampae. Next base: position 679,178 of record NZ_CAJZAG010000003.1, on the reverse strand, counting down.
ACTCGGTCGAGAAGATGCACGTGTTCTGGCCCTGATCCTCCTTGAGGATGTCCGCCTGCACGGTGCCGCGCACGTTCTGCAGCACCCACGCACGGATCTTCGCTTCCTCGTCGGCAGTGGGCTCGCGCGCGTTGTCGGCGCGAAAGCGGTCGAGCTGCTGGTCGATCGCGGTGCACATGAACATCGCCAGCAGCGTCGGCGCGGGGCCATTGATCGTCATCGACACCGACGTGCTCGGACTCGTGAGGTCGAAGCCGTCGTACAGCACCTTCATATCGTCGAGGGTGGCGATGGACACGCCCGAGTTGCCAACCTTGCCGTAGATATCGGGGCGCAGATGCGGGTCTTCGCCATAGAGCGTGACCGAGTCGAACGCGGTGGACAGACGCTTGGCGTCCATGCCCTCGGAGACGAGCTTGAAGCGGCGGTTGGTGCGGAACGCATCGCCCTCGCCCGCGAACATGCGCGTGGGATCCTCGTTCTCGCGCTTGAACGCGAACACGCCGGCGGTGTACGGGAAACTGCCCGGCACGTTCTCGCGCATCAGCCAGCGCAGCACTTCGCCTTCGTCCTCGAAGCGCGGCAGTACCACCTTGCGCACCTTGGTGCCGGAGAGCGTGGTGGTGACGAGGCCGGTACGGATCTCCTTGTCGCGGATCTTCACCACGTACTCGTCGCTGCCGTAGGCCGCGCGCATCTGTGGCCACATCGCCAGCAGCTTGCGCTCCACCGCGCCCATGGCCGCGTCGCGTTCGGTGGCGAGCGTCGTCAGACGATCGTTGTTCGCGCTCTCACCATCGGCTTCGGCGAGCATGCGATGCGCCGCGCGCAGTTGCTGGCGTTCGCGCGCAAATCGCGACTGTTCGTCCACGCGACGATGATAGGCGCGCACGGCATCGGCGAGCTCCGCCAGATAACGATTGCGCGCGGGCGGCACGATCACGTTCTGTCCGGTCGACACACGCCCGACGGGGACCGGTAGCGTGCCCGACGACCTGGGCGACAAACCGTGCGCGACGAGTGCCTCGCGCAGGCCGTGATAGAGCATGGTCACGCCATCGTCGTTGAAGCGCGACGCCTGCGTGCCATACACCGGCATTTCCTCGGGCCTGGTGTGCCATTGCTCGCGGTTGCGCAATACCTGCTTGGCGACATCGCGCCAGGCATCCTGCGCACCTTTGCGGTCGAACTTGTTGATCGCGACAAAATCGGCGAAGTCGAGCATGTCGATTTTCTCGAGCTGGCTCGCGGCGCCGAACTCGGGCGTCATCACGTATAGCGACAGATCGACGTGCGGCACGATCGCCGCATCGCCCTGGCCGATGCCGGAGGTCTCCACGATCACGAGGTCGAAGCCGGCCACGCGGCACGCGGCGACCACATCCGGTAGCGCCTGCGAGATCTCCGAGCCCGCGTCGCGCGTGGCGAGCGAGCGCATAAAGATGTTCGGATGATCGATCGCGTTCATGCGAATGCGATCGCCGAGCAGTGCGCCGCCGGACTTGCGGCGCGAAGGGTCGATCGAGATCACCGCGATCGACAGCGCATCCTGCTGATCGAGCCGGAAGCGCCGGATCAACTCGTCAGTCAATGACGACTTGCCCGCGCCGCCGGTGCCGGTAATGCCGAGCACCGGCACGCGCGCGGCGTGTGCTTTGGTATGCATGGCTTCGACCAGCGCCGGGTCGGCCTTGCCGTTCTCGAGCGCGGTAATCAGCTGGGCAAGCGCGCGACGATCGCCGGACTCGATGCCGTCGAGCGTGGCGGGCGCATAGCGCGTGAGGTCCAGATCGCAGCGCTGCACCATGTCCGCGATCATGCCGGCCAGACCCAGACGCTGCCCATCCTCGGGACTGTAGATGCGTGCGACGCCATAGGCCTGCAGCGCGCGGATCTCCTCGGGCACGATCACGCCGCCGCCGCCGCCAAACACCTGAATGTGTTCGCCGCCATGCTCGCGCAACAGGTCGATCATGTACTGGAAGTACTCGACGTGCCCGCCCTGGTAGCTGGAGATTGCGATGCCCTGCGCATCTTCCTGCAGCGCGGCGTTCACCACCTCCCGCACGGAGCGGTTGTGGCCGAGGTGGATCACCTCGCAGCCGTGCGACTGCAGAATGCGCCGCATGATATTGATGGACGCGTCGTGGCCGTCGAACAGCGAGGCCGCGGTCACGAAGCGCACCTTGTTGACGGGGCCTCGGGCGGCATCCGCCGGGGCCTTGCCAACCGTCTTGCTGACATCCGAAAGATCAGTCATGGTCTCCACCGCTCGGTCTGTGACTGGCAACCGCCGGCCGGCGACATCTATGGTCGCTCTGGCCGGACTCGGTGGATTATATGACGTTACTTGACGCTTACGTTAACGTAACTCAAACGGGCGTCGCCGGTGTGCTGTTCGGGTTGCAGCGCATCAATCAGGACGCGCGCGGGCACGCGCCATAGGCGACCGTGCTCGTCATGCGCGCCAGCGCGCGGCGGGCCAGTCGCAAGGTGCGCCCGGCGGACCAGTGCGCGGCCGGTTCCGACAGCACGAAGCGCGCCGCGCCGCCCTCGCCGGACAGCCACACCATCTCGCCCTCGCGCAGCACGTGTTCGGTGCCGGGCCGGAGCCAGATGTCGCATGGCACGCCCTCGACGGTCAGCCATAGCACGCCTTCCAGCGCCAGCACGCGCTGGTCGTGGCGCGCGCGCCAGTTCACGAGCCGGCCCGGCTCGTTCAATTCGAATGTCCTGAGTTCTCGCATGGCCCATCTCCTTCTGCAGCGTGGCCCCGCAAGGCGCGGAACCGTGCTGCCATTATTCATGGCCTGCACTACAATCCCATGCACAGTTCCGAACAGTTTTAGATGAACTGTTCAGTAGTTTTCTCTGACAGTTCGCGGCCTTTGAAACAATGCAGGGGGATTCATGAAGCTGATGATCGACGCCACCACCGGGGTGCCGCTGACCGAACAGATCGTCAACTCGGTGCGCACGTGGATTGGCACGCGCGAAGCGCGGCCCGGTGCCAAGCTGCCGTCGATCCGCCAGCTTGCGGCCGATCACGGCATCAGCCGCTTTCCGGTGATCGAGGCCTATGACCGCCTGGTGTCGCAGGGGCTGCTCGATTCCCGTCAGGGTTCCGGCTTCTACGTCGCGGACAGCCCACTGTCCGGTCGTGCGATGCGCGGCTGGTCCGATCCAAGCCTGGCCGAGGATCTGTCGGACCACATCATCGAGCAGTTTCATCATCCGTACGGCATGCTCAAGCTCGCGGGCGGCTTCGTGCCCGAATCATGGCGCGATGTGGATGGCCTGACCGCGGCGATTCGCCATGTCTCGCGTCATAACGTCGACAGCCTGATTCACTATGCAACGCCATTGGGCCTGCCCGAGCTGCGCCAGCATGTGCTGACGCGCGTGCGGCAGGTGGGCATCAACGCGGAGTTGCCGCAGGTGCTGATTACCAACGGCGCGAGTCAGGCGATGGACCTCGTCGTGCGGCATCTGCTGAAGCCCGGCGATACCGTGTTTGTCGAAGACCCCGGCTACTACAACCTGTTCGGCCTGCTGCGGCTGCATGGCGTCAAGCTCGTGGGCGTGCCGCAGACACCCGATGGTCCCGACCCCGACGCGGCCGAGGCGCTGCTGCGCGAACACAAGCCCAAGCTGTTCTTCACCAACAGCATCCTGCAGAACCCGACCGGCTCGACGCTCGCGCCGCGCGTCGCATTTCGCCTGCTCGAACTCGCGCGCAAGCATGACTTCCGCTTTGTCGAGGATGACATCTTCTCTGACTTCCAGACGCACTTCACCGATCGCCTTGCCACGCTCGACCAGCTCGAGCACGTGATCTACATCGGTGGTTTTTCCAAGACGGTCTCGGCCGCGCTGCGCGTCGGCTACATCGTCGCGAGCAAGCCGGTGATCAAGGCGCTGGCGGATGTGAAGGTGCTGACGAGCGTGGCGGGCTCCTACTTCGCGGAGGCGGTCACGGCATGCCTGCTCGAACGCGGTGCGTATCGCAAGTATGTGGACCGGCTGCGGCTGCGCACGCGCGAGGTCACCGCCGATGCGGTGGACACGCTCGCGGACTGCGGCTGGGAAGTGTTCTGCGAACCGGCCGGTGGCAACTTCCTGTGGACGCGTCCGCAGGGTATCGAGGACTCGCGCGAACTGCTGGCGATCGGCGAGCGCCACGGCGTCAAGATCGCGCCAGGCAATTTTTTCCGCCCGGGCGGCGAGACCACGCCGTGGGTGCGCGTGAACTCGGCCTACGTCAGCGAAGACCGCGCGCTGGCGTTCCTGCGCGAGGCCGGTGGCAAGTCGTGATGTTTCACTCTCCGTACTGCCGCAATCCGTCCAGATCGAGTACCTCGATCACGCCATAGTCCACACGCACCAGTCCCTGCTGCTCCAGCACCTTGAGCGCCTGGTTCGCGCGTTGCCGCGAGATGCCAGCCAGCAGGCCGATCTCTTCCTGCGAGATCTCGATCGTATTGCCTAGCCCCGGATACAGTTGCTCGTTGAACAGAGACGACACCGCGCGCGCGACGCGCGAGTCGATGTCGAGCAGCCGTTCGTATTCCACCGCGGCGATGAATTGCCCGAGTCGTTCGTTGAACTGCGTCAGCAGGAAGCGCGTGAACGGCAGGCTCGTTTCAAGCAGCCATTGAAACGTCTCGCGCGGAATAAACGCGATGCGCGAGCGGCGCAGCGCCATCACGTCGTATTTGCGCACTTCCGACTTGAGTACGGCGCCTTCGCCAAACCAGCCTCCGGTCGGTACACCTGTGAAGGTCACCGATTTGCCCGACGGCGATACCGTCGTGATCTTGACGATGCCCTCGACCACGCCGAGCCAATGGTCGGCCATATCGCCCTTGTGCACGACGTAGTCGCCCTGGTCGTACTCGCGTATCACTGTCACGGCGCGGACATGGTCGCGCTGCGCCGTGCTCAGATCGCGCGCCCACACGCAGCGGTCGATCAAGTCATTGGCGTCGGCGTTCGGCTTGGCATTCTGCATCGGCGCGGCAACTCCCGTAGGGATTAACCCGAGATTGTCACCGGCGCGACAACCCCGCCAATTTCCATGGGCTATCGTACCGTTACATCACAGGGACAGCGGGGCGCGTGCCAGACAGGACAAGGCACGGCGGGCATTTGATGCGGTGCGGCACGCACACCAGCGACGCGCGGCACGGCCCAGTATAGCGACCGCTCCAATGGCTTGATACCCGGGCGTGCCCCCACACTGCGGCACAGGAGGTGGAGCGATGCAGCAGTCGTTTGCAGCGACGTTGTCGGCAACGACCTTTCCGCGATTGCTGCTGGCGCATGCCGGGCAGCGGCCAAACCATCCGGCTTACCGCGAGAAGGACCTCGGTATCTGGCAGACTCACAACTGGGCCCAGGTTGCACGCGAGGTGCGCGAAGCCGCGTGCGGGCTCGCGGCGCTCGGCTTTACGCGCGGTATGAACCTCGCCGTGATCGGCGATAACCGGCCGCGTCTGTACTGGGCGATGACCGCCGCGCAGGCGCTCGGCGGTGTACCGGTGCCGCTCTATCAGGATGCGATCGCCAACGAGATGGTGTACGTGCTCGACGACGCAGAGATCGATTTCGCGGTGGTCGAGGATCAGGAGCAGGTGGACAAGCTGCTCGAGGTGGAAGCGCAACTGGCTGCGCGCGGCCGCGCGGTACGCCATCTGATTTACGAGGATCCACGCGGCCTGCGCGATTACGATCATCCGTCGCTGCTGTCCTACGAGCGGTTGCAGGAAATCGGCCGCGAGTACGATCGCACGCATCCGGGCATGTATGACGAGGCGGTGGCCGCGGGCCAGCCTGGCGACACCGCGATCATCCTCTACACGTCGGGTACCACGGGCAAGCCGAAGGGCGTGTGCCACGCGCACGAGGGTCTGATCGGCGCCGCGCGCAACGGCTGCGGTTTCGATGGCCTCGGCCCCGATGACGATGTGCTGTCGTATCTGCCGATGGCATGGGTCGGCGACAACCTGTTCTCGTATGCGCAGGCGATGGTGGCCGGCTTCACGGTGAATTGTCCCGAGTCGCGCGAGACCGTGATGACCGACCTGCGCGAGATCGGCCCCACGTATTACTTCGCGCCGCCGCGCATCTACGAAGGCCTGCTCACGCAGGTGATGATCCGCATGGAAGATGCGGGATGGATCAAGCGCAAGCTGTTCCATTGGGCGATGGCCGTGGCCCGCCGCTGCGGCGCGGATCTGCTCGACGGTCGTCACGTTGCGCCGGTCGAGCGCCTGCGCTATGCGGTGGGTGCTGCGCTGATCTTCGGTCCGCTGCGCAACGTGCTCGGCATGAGCCGCATCCGTGTGGCCTACACCGCGGGCGAGGCCATCGGGCCCGATCTGTTCCGCTTCTATCGCTCGATTGGCGTCAACCTGAAGCAGTTCTACGGGCAGACCGAGACCTGCGCCTACGTCTGCCTGCAGCCGGACGGTCAGGTCAAGTTCGATTCCGTGGGGCCGGCCGCGCCTGGCATGGAGATCCGCATCGCCGACAACGGCGAGGTGCTGGTGCGCGGCGTGGGCCTGCTCAAGGCGTACTACAAGCGTCCCGATGCCACGCGCGAAGCGATCAACGACGACGGCTACTTCATGACCGGCGACGCTGGCGTGATCGATGCCGATGGTCACCTGAAGATCATCGATCGCGCGAAGGACGTCGGCAAGCTCGCCGACGGCTCGATGTTCGCGCCGAAGTACATCGAGAACAAGCTCAAGTTCTTCCCGTACATCAAGGAGGCGGTGGCCTTCGGCGCGGAGCGCGCGCACGTGACCGCCTTTATCAATATCGACTTCGACGCGGTCGGCAACTGGGCCGAACGGCGCCATCTGGCGTATGCGGGCTACGTCGACCTCGCCGGGCAGCCCGAGGTGATCGCGATGATCGCCGAATGCGTCGCGCAGGTGAACGCGGACCTTGCCAACGATCCGATGCTTGCCGGCTCGCAGATCGCGCGCTTCCTGATACTGCACAAGGAACTGGACCCCGACGACGACGAGCTCACGCGCACGCGCAAGGTGCGCCGCGGCTTTATCGCTGAGAAGTATGCCGTGCTGATCGACGCGCTCTATACAGGCGCGACCGAGCAGTTCATCGAGACGCGCGTCAAGTTCGAGGACGGGCGCGAAGGCAGCGTGTCCGCCACGCTGAAACTGGTGGAGGCCACGCGGTTTCTGCCGGGCCACACGCCAGGCGCCACGCGTGCAGCCTAACCCGAACGGAGCGATGGCATGACACAGATGGCACGGACCCGCGCGGACAGCCCCCCACCAGGGGGTACGCAGACGATGAGCGCGCACACCACGACCGGCACGATCGCATCGCCCGCGCAAGGTGCGGGCTCTCCGCACACCCCTTGTGCGGAGGTGCGGCCCGGCGAAGCGCTGGACCCTCGCATGCCGACGCGCGCGCACACGCGTGGCGACGTGATTCTGGACCTGCAGCACATCTCGCTGGCGTTCGGCGGTGTGAAGGCGCTGACCGACATCTCGTTCGATGTGTGCGAGCACGAGATCCGCGCGATCATCGGCCCCAACGGTGCGGGCAAGAGTTCGATGCTCAACGTGATCAATGGCGTGTATCACCCGCAGCAGGGACGCATCGTATTCCGCGGCGAGGAGCGCCGGCAGATGCATCCGACCGCGGCCGCGCGCCAGGGCATTGCGCGCACGTTCCAGAACATCGCGCTGTTCAAGGGCATGACGGTGCTCGACAACATCATGACCGGGCGCAACACGCTGTTCCGCAGCGGCATCCTCGCGCACGCGCTGTGGTGGGGACCCGCGCGCGCGGAGGAGATGCGTCACCGGCGCAAGGTCGAGGAGGTGATCGATTTCCTCGAAATTCAGGCCATCCGCAAGACGCCGGTGGGACGGTTGCCATACGGCTTGCAAAAGCGCGTGGAACTCGCGCGCGCGCTCGCGGCCGAGCCATCGATGCTGCTGCTCGACGAGCCGATGGCCGGCATGAACGTCGAGGAGAAGCAGGACATGTGCCGCTTCATCCTGGACGTCAACCAGCAGTTCGGCACGACCATCGTACTGATCGAGCATGACATGGGCGTGGTCATGGATATCTCGGACCGCGTGGTCGTGCTCGACTACGGCAAGAAGATCGGCGACGGCACGCCGGAAGAGGTGAAGGCCAATCCGGACGTCATCCGCGCCTATCTCGGCGCGTCGCACTAAACCAGCGCGGGCATCGAACATGACTTTCTTCTTTGAAATTCTGCTGGGCGGGTTGCTGTCGGGACTGATGTACTCGCTCGTCGCGCTGGGCTTCGTGCTGATCTACAAGGCGTCCGGCGTGTTCAACTTCGCGCAGGGCGCGATGGTGTACTTTGCCGCGCTCGCGGTGGTCGGCCTGATGGACAAGGGCATGCCGATGTGGGCCGCGGTCATCGGCGCCTTCGTGGTGATGGTGCTGGTCGGCATCGGCACCGAACGACTCGTGCTGCGTAAGCTCGTCAACCAGCCGCCGATCACGCTATTCATGGCGACCATCGGGCTGTCGTTCTTCCTCGAAGGACTCGGGCCGCTGCTGTTTGGCAACGAGGTGCGGCCGATCCAGCTCGGCATCGTCGATGAGCCGATCGAGCCGATCCTCACGCACTTCAATATCGTGATATCGAAGTTCGACCTCGCGGCCGCAGGCATCGCCGCGATCCTGGTAGGCTCGCTCGCGCTGTTCTTCCAGTACACCAAGGTCGGACGCGCGCTGCGCGCGGTGGCCGACGATCACCAGGCCGCGCTTTCGCTCGGCATTCCGCTGCAGCATATCTGGGCCATCGTGTGGGGCGTGGCGGGCTTTGTCGCGCTGGTGGCCGGCATGCTCTGGGGCTCGCGCAACGGCGTGCAGTTCGCGCTGACGCTGACCGCGCTCAAGGCGCTGCCGGTGCTGATCCTCGGCGGCTTTACCTCGGTGCCTGGCGCGATCGTCGGCGGCCTGATCATCGGCGCGTCGGAGAAGCTGGCGGAAATCTATATCCCGCCGGTGTTCCAGTCGATGTTCGGGGGCAACTTCGGTGGCATCGAGGGCTGGTTCCCGTATGTGTTCGCACTGCTGTTTCTTCTCGTCAGGCCTGAGGGGCTGTTCGGCGAGAAGCACATCGATCGGGTCTGAGGAGCAGGGACAATGTTCTATCGTGAAGCGGGCCAGTTCAAGACCTCATACGTCGCCGACAGCCAGATCTTCCCCATCCGTCAGGACCGCATCGGCTTCGCGTTCGCGATGGCGATCGCATTCGTTGCCGTGCCGTTCCTCGGCAGCGAATACTGGTTCAACGCGATCCTGATTCCGTTCCTGATCTTCTCGCTGGCCGCGCTCGGGCTCAACATCCTCACCGGCTACGCGGGCCAGCTCTCGCTCGGCACGGCCGCATTCATGGCCGTGGGCGCGTACGCCGCGTACAACTTCCAGCTACGTATCGAAGGGCTGCCGGTGCTGCTCACCTTCGTGCTGGCGGGTCTCTCCGCGGCCCTTGTGGGCGTGGCGTTCGGGCTACCCTCGCTGCGCATCAAGGGGTTTTACCTCGCGGTGGCCACGCTGGCCGCGCAGTTCTTCGTGGTGTGGGCGCTGACCAAGTTTCCCTGGTTCTCGAACAACAGCTCCTCGGGCGTGATTACGGCCCAGCGGCTGGACCTGTTCGGCCTGCCGCTCGACACGCCGGTGCGCAAATACCTGTTCGTGCTCGGCGTGGTGACCGTGCTCGCGCTGCTGGCCAAGAACCTCGTACGCTCGGCCACGGGCCGCGCATGGATGGCGGTGCGCGACATGGACGTGGCTGCGGAGGTCATTGGCATTCCGCTGATGCGCACCAAGCTGCTGGCCTTTGCGGTCAGTTCGTTCTACTGCGGCGTGGCGGGCGCGCTGTACGCGTTCTGCTACCTCGGCTCGGTGGAGCCGGATGGGTTCTCGCTGGACCTGTCGTTCCGCGTGCTGTTCATGATCATCATCGGCGGGGTGGGCAGCATTCTCGGCTCGTTCCTCGGCGCGGCGTTCATCCTGCTGCTGCCGATCTTTCTCGACAACGTGCTGCCGGCGCTCGCCACGACGCTCAACCTGCCGTTCACCAACGCCACTGTTTCGCATATCCAGCTGATGGTGTTCGGCGGCCTGATCATCTTCTTCCTGATCGTCGAGCCGCACGGGCTCGCGCGCCTGTGGCAGATCGGCAAGGAGAAGCTGCGCCTGTGGCCATTTCCACATTGAGCCGCACCGAAGGGATTTCGAGGGGTAGTAGCAAAACAACAAACATCAGGAACAGGAGACAAGTCATGGCATTCGAGATCCGCAATTTGTGGCGTGTCGCGCTCGCGGCGGCTACCGCCGTGGCGCTGCTCGCGCCGGCCGGCGCCGCATTCGCGCAGACCAACGAGCAGTTTGTCGCGCTGCCCAGCTATCGCGTCGGCCCCTACGGCGCCAACGGCCAGTCGTTCTACGGTGGCTTTATCGACTACCTCAACTACGTGAACCTCAAGGACGGCGGCGTCAACGGCGTCAAGCTGTCGTGGGAGGAGTGCGAGACCGAGTACAACAACGCCAAGGGCGTCGAGTGCTATGAGCGTTTGAAGGCCAAGAACGCGACCACCAAAGGCACGGCCTATCACTCGATGTCGACGGGCATCTCGTACGCGCTGGTGGACAAGACCGCGGCCGACAAGGTCCCGCTGGTCATGATGGGCTATGGCCGCACCGACGCGGTGGACGGCTCGGTGTTCCCATACGCATTCCCGCTCGTCACCACGTATCAGATGCAGGTGTCGGCCATCGTCAAATACCTGCAGACGAAGAGCGGCGGTTCGCTCGCGGGCAAGAAGATCGTCTACCTGTATCACGACTCGGCATACGGCAAGGAGCCGATCGTCGCGTTGCAGGCGGAGTCCAAGCTCAACAAGTTCAACCTCGTCGAGATTCCGGTGGCGCACCCCGGCAACGAGCAGGGCGCGCAGTGGCTGCGCATTCGCCAGGAGAATCCGGACTACGTGATCTTCTGGGGCTGGGGTGTGATGAACCAGACCGCGCTCAAGGCGGCGCAGAAGGTCGGCTTCTCGCGCGACAAGATGATCGGCTCGTGGTGGGCCGGCTCGGAAGAGGACACCGTGCCCGCCGGCGACGCGGCCAAGGGGTATCTGAGCGCGACGTGGAACGTGGCGGGCCGCAACGTGCCGCTGATCGCCGATATCGACAAGGTGGTCTACGGCGCCAACAAGGGCAATATGCAGGACCGCAACAAGGTGGGCTCGGTGCTCTACAACCGTGGCGTATCGGCGGCCGTGGTGACGGTGGAAGCGATTCGCGTTGCGCAGGACAAGTTCGGCAAGGGCAAACCGATGAACGGCGATCAGATGCGCTGGGCCTTCGAGAACCTCAACGTGACCAACGCGCGTCTGCAGCAGCTCGGCGCCACCGGATTGCTGCCCGAGATCAAGACGTCGTGCGAGAACCACGAGGGCTCGGGCAAGGTGAAGATTCAGCAGTGGGACGGCAGCAAGTGGGTCGTGGTGTCGGACTGGATCGAAGGCAACAAGGCGCTGATCCACCCGCTGTTCAAGGCCAACGCGGCGCAATACGCGAAGGAGAAGGGCATCACGCCGGGCTGCGTGAAGTCCTGACGCCATGCTCACCGTCAACAATATCGAGGTCATCTACGACCACGTGATCCTCGTGCTCAAGGGCGTCTCGCTCGAAGTGCCCGAGGGTCGTATCGTGGCCCTGCTCGGCGCCAATGGCGCCGGCAAGACCACCACGCTCAAGGCCATCTCCAACCTGCTGCACGCCGAGCGTGGTGACGTGACCAAGGGCTCCATCACCTACCGCGGGGATCGCGTCGATCAGCTCACGCCGAACGACCTCGTGCGGCGCGGTGTGATCCAGGTGATGGAGGGGCGCCACTGCTTTGCGCACCTGACCATCGAGGAGAACCTGCTGACCGGTGCATACACGCGCGGGCTGTCCCGCGCGGCCACGCGCGACGAGCTCGAGAAGATCTATGACTACTTCCCGCGGCTGAAGACGCGACGCAAGTCGCAGGCCGGGTACACGTCGGGCGGCGAGCAGCAGATGTGTGCGATCGGCCGGGCGATGATGGCCAAGCCCGCGATGATCCTGCTCGACGAGCCATCGATGGGGCTCGCGCCGCAGATCGTCGAGGAGATCTTCGAGATCGTGCGCGACCTCAACGGGCGCGAGCGCGTGAGCTTTCTGCTGGCGGAGCAGAACACGATGGTGGCGCTGCGCTATGCGGACTATGGCTACATCCTCGAGAACGGCCGCGTGGTGATGGATGGCGATGCCGAGTCGCTGCGCACCAACGAGGACGTCAAGGAGTTCTACCTCGGCGTGGCGGCGAACGATGCGGAAGGCGCCGCGCGCAAGTCGTTCCGCGACGTAAAGAGCTATCGCCGCCGCAAACGCTGGCTGGCGTGAAGGATCGATTCATGGACACCAATCAGATGGCCGCCGCGGGCACCGGCGAGTATTTCGACGCGCTCGAAACACGCGAGCCGGAAGCGCGCGAACACGCGCAACTTGCCGCGTTGTCGCGACAGGTCGCGCATGCGCAGTCCCACGCGACGTATTTCGCCGAGGTACTCGGCCACATCGATGCGCGCGACGTCCATACGCGCGAGGCGCTTGCACAGCTACCGGTCACGCGCAAGTCCGAACTGACCGCGCGCCAACGTCTGGCGCCCCCGCTTGGCGGGCTCAACGCCACGCCGATCGGCGGCCTGCGTCATCTGTTCCGCTCGCCGGGTCCAATCCACGAACCCGATGGCCATTCGGGCGACTGGTGGCGCGTGGCGCGCGCGATGTACGCCGCGGGTTTTCGTGCGGGGGAACTGGTCTACAACACGTTCTCGTATCACTTCACGCCGGCCGGCATGATGATGGAAACCGGCGCGCACCGCCTCGGCTGCTGTGTGTTCCCCGCCGGCGTCGGGCAGACCGAGTCGCAGGTGGAAGCGTTGGCCAGCTTGCAGCCCTCCGCCTATGCGGGTACGCCATCGTTCCTCAAGCTGCTGCTCGAGCGAGGTGCCGAGATGGGGCAGCCCTGCGCGAGCCTGTCCAAGGCGTTGGTCTCGGGCGAGGCCTGTCCGCCGCCGCTGCGCGCGTGGCTGCACGACCACGGCGTGACCGCGCGCCAGATGTACGGCACCGCCGACCTCGGCCTGATCGCCTACGAGACCGAGGGTGGCGATGGCTGGATCGTCGATGAGGGCGTGTTGGTGGAGATCGTCGAGCCCGGCGGCACGCAGCCGATGCCCGATGGCGAGATCGGTGAAGTGGTGGTAACCGTGCTCGCCAATGGCGACTATCCGCTGATCCGCTTCGGCACTGGCGACCTGTCGGCGATCGTGGCCGATTCGCCGCAGCGTGCGAGTCCGTGCGGCCGCACCAATATCCGGCTCAAGGGGTGGCTCGGCCGCGCGGACCAGACCACCAAGGTCAAGGGCATGTTCGTCTATCCGGGGCAGGTGGCGGAGGTGGTACGGCGCCATCCGGAAGTGCGTGCCGCGCGGCTCGTGGTGACGGGCACCGTGGGTGCGGACACCATGACGCTGCATTGCGATGCGACGCGGCAGGACGACGCACTGGCCACGGCCATCGGCACGTCATTGCGCGAGGTGTTGCGCCTGCGCGGCGAGGTAAGGTTCGTGGCCGAAGGCGCGTTGCCGCAGGACGGCAAGACCATCGAGGACGCGCGTCGTTACGACTGAGACGAGGATCGGCTTGCCGGCGCGCGCGTCGGCAGCCGCAGCATCCAGATGCTCACCGCGAGCGCGATGCCGATCAGCGTGAGGGAAGCATAAGGGCGCGCGCGCAGGAACCACGCGGTGGTCCCCATCGACACCCACATTGTCGACAGCGCGAACACCTTGGCACGCCAGGGAATCGCGCGATGCTTCTGCCAGTCGAGGATGGTGGGCCCGAAGCGCGGATGCGAAACGAGCCAGGTATGAAAGCGCGCCGAGCCGCGCGCGAAACACGCGGCGGCCAGCAGCACGAACGGCGTGGTCGGCAGCAGCGGCAGGAAGATGCCGATGATGCCGAGCACCAGGCTGATGACGCCCAGGGTGACCCAGAGCGCCCTGACGGGACGACTATAGCGAGAGTGCGAGCCGGGCTCTTGCGGCATCGTATTCGGTCTTCATGCGCGCGACGATCTCGCCCGCGGTTGGAATATCGTGGATCTGTCCCACGCCCTGGCCTGCGCCCCAGATGTCCTTCCAAGCCTTGGTCTTGGAGCTACCGCTCGAGAAATCCATCTTGGACTTGTCCGCGACCGGCAGGTTTTCCGGATCGAGCCCCGAATTGAGGATGCTCTCGCGGATGTAGTTGCCATGCACGCCCGTGAACAGGTTGGTGTAGATGATATCCGCCGCGGCCGAATGCGTGATCGAATGCTTGTATTCGGGGCTTGCATGCGCTTCCTGCGATGCGATAAAGCGCGTGCCGACGTACGCGAAGTCGGCGCCCATCGCCTGGGCCGCCAGCACGGCATCGCCAGTGGCGATCGAGCCCGACAGCGCGATCGGGCCATCGAAGATGCGACGCACTTCGCCCACGAGCGCGAACGGCGACATCATGCCCGCATGGCCCCCCGCACCGGCCGCGACGAGGATCAGGCCATCGACGCCGGCCTCGATCGCCTTCTCCGCATGGCGCAGGTTGATCACGTCGTGCAGCACGATGCCGCCATAGCTGTGCACGGCATCGATCATCTCCTTGGGCGGCGCGCGCAGCGACGTGATGAAGATCGGCACCTTGTGTTCGACGCACACCTTGATGTCATGCTCCAGCCGCGCATTGGAAGCGTGCACGATCTGGTTCACCGCGATCGGGCCCACGCGCGCGCCAGGGTTCGCCGCCACATGCGCGGCCAGTTCCTCCTGCATCATCGTCAGCCATTCGTCGAGCAGCTCCGCGGGCCGCGCATTGAGCGCCGGAAACGAACCGACGATCCCGGCCTTGCACTGCGCCAGCACGAGCTCGGGATAGCTCACGATAAACATCGGTGAGGCAATGACAGGCAGGGCCAGATCTTGCAGAACCGGTGGCAGGTGCTTGGCGGCGGGCATGAGGTCTCCTTTTTTGCGAACGATCGTTCGACGATCGGTCGATTATAGGGAGTTTCGTGGCGGCTATCGCTAGTGGCAGTCGTCTAGTTTCAGGCAAAAAAATGCCCCGCAGGTCTTACCTGCGGGGCAATTACCACGAAGACTGATAAGAAGAGGCGGTGGGGCACCTGCCAATGCTTCCACCGCGAAGCCAATGATAGGTGGCCATTGTTACCGTCCCAAGACAGTCAGCTTCAGATCTTTTCGAGAAGCAGGCCCTTTAGATATTCGCCTTCCGGGAAGGCCGCGGACATCGGATGATCGGTGCCGGCCGACAGGCGGCGCAGGATGCGGGCATCCGCGCGCGCATCGGTGGCGGCGCCCGCCACGATCTTCTGGAACAGTTCCATGCTGATCGCACCCGAGCACGAATACGTGAACAGCAGCCCGCCCGGCCGCAGCAATTGCATGCCGACCAGGTTGATCTCCTTGTACGCGCGCGCGGCCCGCTCGATATGCTGCGCGGACGGCGCGAACTTCGGCGGATCGAGCACGATCAGGTCGAACTGGCGGCCCTCGGCGCGGAACTGCCGCAGCGTCTTGAACACGTCGGCATCGAGCCACGTGGCACGTTCCGCGTCGAAGCCGTTCAGCGTGACGTTGTTGGCGGCGATCTTGAGCGCCTCACCCGACGAGTCGATCGACGTTACGGCCGTCGCACCGCCACGCAACGCGGCCAGCGAGAAGCCGCCCGTGTAGCAGAAGCAGTTCAGCACTTCGCGACCCTGCGCGAGATCGCCGACCAGCTTGCGGTTGTCGCGCTGGTCGACGTAGAAGCCGGTCTTGTGGCCGTTGCGCACGTCCACGTAGTAGCGCACCCCGTGCTCGGTCACCGACAGCTCGGGATCGGGCTCGGCGCCGGCGAGCACGCCGGTCACCAACGGCAGCCCTTCGCGCTCGCGCACGGCCGCGTCGGAACGCTCGTACACGTTGGGGCAGCCGGTCTCCTTGACCAGCGCCTGCACGATCGCGCTCTTCCACTGCTCCACACCGGCGGAGTTGAACTGGCACACCAGCTGGCCACGCTCGCCCGTGCCGTAGTAATCGACGATCAGGCCCGGCAAGCGGTCCGATTCGCCGAACACGATCCGCACGGCGCTGGTGTCGTGTACCCATTGCTTGCGATGCGCAAGCGCGCTGGCCACGCGCCGTTTGATCAGCGCGTGATCGACGGGCTCGTCCTCGTCGAAGGTCCATACCCGTACGCGGATCTGCGACTCGGGGCTATAGGCCCCGCGCGCCAGAAAGCGTCCGTCGGCGGCGCGCACCGTCACGGTGGCGCCCGGCTCGCAACGACCGGTGGTGGTGGCAATACCCGTGGCATAGACCCACGGATGGCGCCGGAGCAGGGACTTCTCCTTGCCCGGCTTGAGCGTGATCACATTCACTTACATCACCACCTTGACCATCGGGTGCGAGCTCAGCGCGCGGTACAGGTTGTCGAGCTGTTCGCGGCTCGTCGCCCGTACCGTCACCGTCAGGCCCAGGTAGTTGCCGTTGCGCGACGGACGCATTTCCATCTTGCCGGCGTCAAATTCGGGATCGAAGCCTCGCACGACTTCCACGATGGTTTCGGCGAAACCATCCTGCATCGCGCCCATGACCTTGATCGGAAAATCGCTCGGGTATTCGATCAGCGACTCGCGTGGCGAGACGCCCTCGGTCGGATCGTCCTTACGGTCGTTGTCTTGATCGTTGGAATCGGTACTCATGCTTTTAATCCTCAGGAGCTCGGTTGCGTCATTACTTGCGCTTGAACCACAGGCGGATGGTGTCCCACAGACGGCCGAAGAAGCCAGCCTCGGGCACTTCCTCGAGCGCGACCACCGGGAACTCGCCGACCTTCGTGGTGCCGTCCATCAGCTTGACGGTACCCACCTGCTGGCCCGCCGAGATCGGCGCGATCAGCAGCTCCTGGCGCTCGAGCACGGGCTTGAGGCGGCCGCCGGTACCCTTGGGCACGGTCACGAACGTCTCGCTGGACACGCCGATCTTGATGGTGCCAGCCTTGCCCTTGTAGATGTCCGGCGTTGCCAGTACCTGGCCCTTGTCGTACAGGCGCAGCGTGTCGAAGAACTGGAAGCCGTAGTTCAGGATCTTCAGGCTTTCCGCGGTACGCGTCTGTTCGCTCACCGTGCCGATCACGATCGACACCAGGCGGCGCGAGCCGTTCGGCACGTTGGCAAGCGGGCGCTTGGCCGAGGAGACCAGGCAGTAGCCGGCGGACTTGGTGTGGCCGGTCTTCACGCCATCGACGGTCGGGTCGATGTACAGCAGGCGATTGCGGTTCGGCTGCCTGATCTTGTTATAGGTGAACTCCTTCTGCGAGTACATCGGGTAGTACTCGGGGAAGTCGTTGATCAGCCGCGTGGTCAGCGTGGCCAGATCCATCGCGGTGGTGTAGTGATTCGGGTCGGGAATACCGTCGGTGTTCGTGAAGTGCGTGCCCTTGAGGCCCATGCGCCCCGCCTCGTCGTTCATCATCTTGACGAAGCCTTCTTCCGAGCCACCCACGGCTTCGGCCAGTGCCAGCGCGGCGTCGTTGCCCGACTGCACGATCAGGCCTAGCAGCAGGTCCTGCACGCTCACGGGCTTGTTCGGCTCGATGAACATGCGCGACTCGTCGCTCTTCACCTTGAGCACGAGCGAGGTCGGCACCACGGTCTGCTCGAGCGTCAGGCGTTTTTCCTTGAGCGCGGCAAAGGCCAGGTACGCGGTCATCAGCTTCGTCAGGGACGCGGGCTCGACGCGCTGGTCGGCGTTCTGCGAGGCAAGCGCCTGGCCGCTGGTCACGTCATAGAGCATCCAGGACTTGGCGGCCACCTGCGGCATCGGCACGCCCTGCGCGAGCACGGCCATCGGAGCGGCGGCCAGCGTGGCGGCAAGCGCGATGGAGGCAAGAGGCGCGAGGTGCGGCATGGCTCTGTTCATCATTGTTCAGTTACCTAAGATTCGAAAAAGTTTGGACGTCAGGCCGACGTGGTCGCCCAGGCGTTTACAACAAGCTGCTTAATGAGGTGCAGCTTGCGATGGAAGAAGTGGTCGGCGCCCGGAATCACGATCACGGGCAGTTCCTGCGGGCGTGCCCAGTCGAACACGCTCGCAAGCGCCACGGTGTCATCGAGCTCGCCGTGAATCACGATGGTATCGGCCGGCACGTCGCAGACTTCCCAGCGGCTGGTGGCGGTGCCGACCAGTACCAGGCGTTGCGCGGGCGTACCCGCTTCGGCGAGCCGGCGCGCCACATGTGTGGTCACGAAACTGCCGAACGAGAAGCCACCGAGCGCGAGCGGCAGCGTGGCGGCATCGGGCGACCATGCGGTCTGCTGGCGCATCCAGTCGATCACCGCCAACTGGTCGTCCTGCTCGCCGATGCCCTTGTCATGCTCGCCCTCGGTGCCGCCCACGCCGCGGAAGTTCGGCCGCACGGTGGCATAGCCCAGCGCCACGAACGTGCGCGCCAGCGTCTGCGCCACCTTGTTGTCCTTGGTGCCGGCGAACAGCGGATGGGGATGCGCCACCAGCGCGAGACCGCGCACGGGAGCGTTCTGCGGACGATCGACCGAAATATCGATGGCGCCGACGGGGCCGGCGATGGAGAGAACCTCGGTGTGCGCGTTCATGTTATCGGGCAGGAGTACGACAGGAAGGGTGGCAGTGCGGGTGAAGCTGACTGATCGATCTCAACAACGACCTTAGCGATCGACCATCAAACGCTCGACCGGCTTACCGTTCACCAGATGGCTCTCGATAATCTCGTCGATGTCCTGCTCGTCGACGAAGGTGTACCAGACGGCCTCGGGGTAGACCACGAGTACCGGGCCGAGTTCACATCGGTCGAGACACCCGGCCTGGTTGATCCGCACGCGCCCTTCGCCCGAGATGCCAAGCTCCTTGCAACGCTTCTTGGCGTACTGCTGCATCTCTTTGGCGTTGTGGTCGGCGCAGCATGCCTTGCCGTTCTCGCGCTGGTTCAGGCAGAAAAATACGTGGTGTTGGAAGTGGCTGCTCATGCGTCGGCGGGGGGACGTCCGGGGAAGCTCGCAATTATACGTGCACGCACACGCGCTACTGCCCGAAACGGCTGCCCGGATTTCCGGAATCCGATGCGTTCGCTGGCCTGTCAGAAGCCCTCACGTGACGCCGTCAACGCTTTCCTCAGTGCGAAAAGTGCTTTTTAAATCTCTATTTCTTCCGGATCTCCGGACCGGCCGTTTCCGGAATTCCGGAAAGTCGGAGCCTTGGCGCGCACCCCCAGAAAAAAATGCTTTTCAATCAATGCGTTGCGATCGATGTATGCACTGGCATGCGGGTTGCAAACAGTTACAACCAGACGCGTCGCAATTCCGAGACGTGCGGAAAATCGGTTGCCGGGTCGCGGCATCCGTCACGGTCAAATACCGAGGACGACATCATGAGGAAACCCTTTTACAAGATCCTGTATGCGCAGGTGATCTTCGCCATCATCGTCGGCATCGTGCTGGGCCATTTCTGGCCCAACACTGCGGTCGAGATGAAGCCACTCGGCGATGCCTTCATCAAGCTCATCAAGATGATCATCGGTCCGATCATCTTCTGTACCGTCGTTTCCGGCATTGCCGGCATGCGCGATATGAAGAAGGTGGGCCGCGTAGGTGGCAAGGCACTGCTGTACTTTGAAATCGTGTCGACGTTTGCGCTGTTGATCGGCCTGTGCGCCGCGCATCTGCTCAAGCCCGGCGTCGGTTTCAACATCGACCCCGCCACGCTCGACACCAAGGCGATCTCGCAATACGTGTCGAAGGCCCATGGCCAGAGCAGCGTCGAATTCCTGATGCACATCATCCCGGACACGATCTTCAGCGCGTTTGCCAATGGCGACATCCTGCAGATCCTGCTGGTTTCGCTGTTCTTCGGCTCGGCGCTCGGCGTCGTCGGCGACCGCGCGAAGGTGATCCACGACATGGTGGATCAAGTCTCGAAGGTGTTCTTCCACATCGTGCACGTCATCACCAAGGTCGCGCCGATCGGCGCGTTCGGCGCGATGGCCTTCACCATCGGCAAGTACGGTCTGGGCTCGCTGATTCCGCTGCTCAAGCTGATCGGCACGTTCTACTTCACGGCCGTCGTGTTCGTGCTGGTGGTGCTCGGTACCATCGCGCGTTTCACGGGCTTCTCGATCATCCGCTTCGTCGCGTATATCAAGGAAGAACTGCTGATCGTGCTCGGTACCAGCTCGTCGGAAGCCGCGCTGCCGCACCTGATGGAGAAGATGGAACGCCTCGGCTGCTCCAAGCCGGTGGTGGGCCTAGTGGTGCCGACCGGTTATTCGTTCAACCTTGACGGCACCAACATCTACATGACGCTGGCGGTGGTGTTCATCGCGCAGGCCACTGGCATCGACCTGACGCTATGGCAACAGCTGACCATCCTCGCGGTGGCCATGCTGACGTCCAAGGGCGCAAGCGGTGTCACCGGTTCGGGCTTTATCACGCTGGCCGCGACGCTGGCCGTGGTGCCGGACATTCCGGTGGCCGGCATGGTGCTGATTCTCGGTATCGACCGCTTTATGAGCGAGTGCCGCGCGCTGACCAATATCATTGGCAATGGCGTGGCAACGGTGGTGGTGTCCGCATGGGAGCGCGAGCTCGACCGTCCGCGCCTCGCCCGTGTGTTGCGTGGCGACGATGACTCGGCCGGGCTCGCCGACGCCGGTCAGGGCGCCCGCTGACGTGTCGCCTGCGGCGGCTCGTGCTGCCGCGGGGCACGTCAACTCCGGCGCCGATCGTTCGATCGGCGCCGCTTCCCCCGCACCCGCAGGCGATCATCGTCAGCGGGTATCATCGGCGCCAGATCCCCTGCGCGCGCCGATGCCCCATTCCGACGATTTCCTGGCAGTCCACGACCCCGCCGCCCCCGGCGATGCACACCCGCCGCACGCACCGGATGGGTCGGGTGCCATGTCGCGCTGGTGGGCGTTCGCGGCCGCGCTGACGGCCGGGCTACTCGTGCTATGCGCACTCACGTGGCTGATCTCGGTGCAGCGCGGCATTGCCGGGCTGCAACAATCGACCGCCACACGCGCGGATCGCTACGCAGCCACGCTCGAGAGCACGCTCGACCGCTACGAATTCCTTCCCTCTCTGGTCTCGCTGCACCCGTTCGTGCGGGAGCTATTGCGGAATCCGCATGACCAGGCGCGTATCGACGCGGCCAATGCCTACCTCGTCGACGTCAACCGCCGCGCGCGCGCCTCGGCCACCTATGTCATCGGCGCCAACGGCATCGCGCTGGCCGCCAGCAATCATGGCGAGCCGGGCAGCTTCGTCGGCACCGACTACCGTTTCCGTCCGTACTTCCAGATCGCGTCGCGTGGCGAGGTCGGCCGTTTCTATGCGATCGGCGTGACCAGCGACGAGCCCGGCTACTACATCGCGCAGCCGGTGGAGGCGGACGGCAAGGTCATCGGCGTGACGGTGGTCAAGCTCAATCTCGAATGGTTCCAGCGCGCCGGCGGTGGCAGCGCGGAGCCGCTGATGGTCAGCGATGACCACGGCGTGATCTTCCTGTCCTCGGTGCCGGCCTGGCAGTACCGCACGTTGCGGCCGCTGCCGCAGGACCTGCAGGCCGAGCTCTACAACACGCGCCAGTATCACGACAAGGACGTCACGCCGCTGCCGCTGGAGCCGCTGATGTCGCCGATCACGCGCTGGCTCGCCGGCACCACGCTGTCCGACGGCGCGCGGCTGGTGCGCGTGGGCGCCAACCCGCCCGCGCCCCAGACGGCCGGCGCGGCGGCCGGCCCCAGCCTTGAAGACCTCGAAGACGATCATGGCCGCTTCCTCGAAGTCAGCCGCGCGGTGGGCCCCGCGGGATGGACCATGCAGGTGATGGCGCCGCTCGATCCGGTGCTGGCCGCCGCGCGCAATGCGACCATCGGCGCGGCGCTCGCTTACGCGTGCATCTGCCTGATGCTCGTCAACCTGCGCCAGCGCCGTCAGCGCGCGCGCGACATGCAATACAGCCGGCGGTTGCTCGAAGCCGCCTACGACGAACTGGAACGCCGGGTAGAAGCGCGCACGGCAGACCTGATGGCGATCAACGAGCAACTGGAGGGTGAGGTGGTCGAGCGCACGCGCGCGGAGAAGGAACTGCGCGCCACCCAGGACGAACTCGTGCAGGCGAGCAAGCTGGCGGCGCTTGGGCAGATGGCCGCCGGCATCACGCACGAACTCAACCAGCCGCTGGCCGCGCTGCGCACGTTCTCGGACAACACGCGCGTGCTGCTCGAACGTGGCCAGCTCGACGCCGCCACCGGCAACCTTTCCGCGATCGCGGACCTGACCGCGCGCATGGGCAAGATCACGAGCCAGCTCAAGCTGTTCGCGGGCAAGGCGCGGCCGCGGCGCAATGCGGTGCGTGTGCGCGCCGCGATCGATCACGTGCTGGCGATCACGGCGCCGCGCGCCGCCGGCACGGCCATCGTCGTGCACGGCCTTGGCGAGCCCCCCGAGACCGACGATGTCGCGAGCGAGATTGCCGTGTGGGCCGATGAACTCAAGCTCGAGCAGGTGCTGCTGAACCTCGTCGGCAACGCGCTCGATGCGATCGCGTCGGCGCGCGTGGCCGGGCATATCGACATCATCGTGAATACGGACGAGCCGCTCGTCACGGTAGCGGTGCGCGACAACGGCGGCGGCATCGCGGCCGAAGCGCTGCCGCGGCTGTTCGAGCCGTTCTTCACGACCAAGGAAATCGGTCAGGGCCTTGGCCTTGGCCTCGCCATTTCGTCGTCGATCGTGCGCGAGTTCGGTGGGCAGCTGGTGGCGCGCAATGTGGATGGCGGTGCCGAGTTTGTCGTCACGCTGCGGCGGGCCCATCAGCCCGTTCATAGTTAAAGAGCAGGGGTACTGACATGCAAGACGGTCTGAAGGTGTTGTTCGTCGAGGATGAGCCGCTGGTGCGCCAGGCCACCGCGCAGAGCCTCGAACTGGCCGGGTTCTCCGTGCTGGCGCTGCCATCCGCGGAAGCGGCGATGCCGCACCTCGCGCCGGATTTTCCCGGCGTGCTGGTCACCGACGTGCGCCTCTCTGGCGCGAGTGGGCTGGACCTGCTTCATCATTGCCGCAACGTGGCGCCGGGCGTGCCCGTGATTCTGGTCACGGGCCACGGCGATATCACGATGGCCGTGCAGGCGATGCGCGAAGGTGCCTACGATTTCATCGAGAAGCCATTCGGTGCCGACCGCCTGACCGATACCGTGCGGCGCGCGCTCGAACGCCGCGCGCTGGAGCTCGAGAACGTCGCGCTGCGGCGCGAACTGGCCGGGCCTGCGGCGGGCACGCGCATCATTGGCCGTTCGCCGGCCATCGATCAGGTGCGCGCGCTTATCGCCAACGTTGCCGCCACCGATGTGCCCGTCATGATCAATGGGGAGACCGGCACCGGCAAGGAGCTCGCCGCGCGCAGCCTGCACGCGCTGTCCACGCGCCGCGATGCGCCGTTTATCGCGCTCAATTGCGGCGCGGTGCCGGAGTCGATCTTCGAGAGCGAGATGTTTGGCCACGAGGCCGGCGCGTTCACCGGCGCGGGCAAGCGCCGCGTCGGCAAGCTCGAGCATGCGTCGGGCGGCACGCTGTTTCTTGACGAGATCGAGAGCATGCCGCTGGCGCTGCAGGTAAAGCTGCTGCGTGTGCTGCAGGAAGGCACGCTGGAACGGCTCGGCTCCAATGCATCGATTCGCATCGATGTGCGCATCGTCGCGGCGGCCAAGGGCGATATGGAGGCGCTGGTCGAGCAGGGGTTGTTTCGGCAAGACCTCTATTACCGGCTCAACGTCGTCACGATTCCGCTGCCGCCGCTGCGCGACCGGCGCGAGGACATCGTGCCGTTGTTCGAACACTTCATGCTGGTGGCCGCGGTGCGCTACCAACGGCCCGCGCCGATCCTGTCGGAGATGCAGCGGCAGGCGCTGATGCAGCGCCCGTGGCCCGGTAACGTCCGCGAGCTGCGCAATGCGGCCGATCGCTTTGTGCTGGGTGTGCCCGAAGGCAATCACGGCAGGGCGGATGCGCATGATGATCTGCAGCCCGACTCGCAGCCGCTGCGCGAGCGTATGGAGCACTACGAACGCGCGGTCATCGCCGAT
Organism: Cupriavidus pampae; assembly: GCF_914271485.1. GTDB lineage: Bacteria > Pseudomonadota > Gammaproteobacteria > Burkholderiales > Burkholderiaceae > Cupriavidus > Cupriavidus pampae. Next base: position 654,893 of record NZ_CAJZAG010000003.1, on the reverse strand, counting down.
GTGCTTGCGCGCACCGGCGGCGCGGTCAGCCAGGCCGCCGATCTGCTGCAGGTCGGCAAGGCCACGCTCTACGACAAGATCAAGCGCTACGGCCTTTGAAGACCGCGCGGGACTATTTCCACATCCCGCGCATACGCCCCGCCAGATCCATCTTCGGCAGCGGCGCCTTCGCGGGTGCCTCGCCCGGCATCGGCGGCGGCGGCCACGAGCGGCTGTAGAAATTTGTCATCACGCGGTTCGGCAGAAAGCGAGTGCGCGACGCGTACACATGCTTGTCGCCGAAGCCGACCTGCTGATGCACGTAGAAGCGCTGCGGCACGATCACATCGAGATGATCTTTGGCCCGCGTCATCGCCACATACATCAGTCGTCGTTCTTCCTCGATCTCCTCGGTCGTACCGGTCGCGAGATCGGAGGGCATGCACCCATCCACCGCATTGAGCACGTACACGGCCTTCCACTCCTGCCCCTTGGCCGAATGGATCGTCGACAGGATCAGATAGTCCTCGTCGCGCGACGGCACGCCCGATTCGTCGCTCGACGCGCTGGGCGGGTCTAGCGTCAGCTCGGTCAGAAAGCGTTCGCGCGAGGCATAGGTGGCGGCGATGCGTTCGAGTTGTTGCAGGTCGGCCTGCCGCGCGGCCGCATCGTCGTGCAATCGCTCGAGATGCGGCCCGTACCACGCAATCACCTGCTCGAACGCGGAGGGCCATGCGGTTGTCGGCGCCATCAGCGCATCGGCAAGCGCCAGCAGCTCGGTCCATGCGGGCGCGGCGGCCGGTGGTGGCTCGAACGCCGACAGCGCATCCAGGGGGGCCATCGCGCCATCGAGGCCATCGAGCACGCGCCCGGCGGTCTTGGGCCCGACGCCCGGCAATAACTGCAGCGTGCGAAATCCCGCCATGCGATCGCGCGGATTCTCGAACCAGCGCAGCACGGCCATCACGTCCTTGACGTGTGTGGATTCGAGGAACTTCAACCCGCCGAACTTCACGAACGGGATATTGCGGCGCGCGAGTTCGATCTCGACCTGCGCGCTGTGATCGGCCGCGCGAAACAGCACGGCTTGCGACATCAGCGAGAGTCCCGCCTCGCGCCGCGCAAGCACCTGCTCGACCACAAAGCGCGCCTGATCGGCCTCGTCGTTGACCACCACCACGCCGGGCTTTTCCGCGGATTCGCGCTCGGACCACAGGTCCTTGGTAAAGCGCTCCGCCGCGAGACCGATGACCGCGTTGGCGGCGCGCAGGATCGGCTGCGTCGAGCGATAGTTCTGCGAGAGCGTGACCTGATGCGCGGCCGGCGTAAAGTGCGACGGGAAGTCGAGGATGTTGCGCACCGTGGCACCGCGAAACGCGTAGATCGACTGCGCGTCGTCGCCCACGACGGTCAGGCCACGCCCATCGGGTTTGAGCGCGAGCAGGATCGACGCCTGCAAGGCATTGGTGTCCTGATACTCGTCGACCAGCACATGGTCGAAGCGCGCGCCCATATCCTGCGCGATGGCCGGCTCCTGCATCGCCTGCGCCCAGTACAGCAGCAGGTCGTCGTAATCGAGCACCTGCTGCTTCTGCTTGGCTTCCACGTAGCCCGCGAACAGACCATTGAGCGCCTCGGCCCACATCGTGTAGCGCGGGAATTGCGTCTTCAGCACGACCTCGAGTGGCAACTGCGTATTGACCACGCGCGAATAGATCGCGAGGCAGGTCTCCTTGCGCGGAAAGCGCGAGGTCTGCTCCGACAAGCCGAGGTCGTGCCGCACTACGTGCATCAGGTCGGCCGAGTCGCCGCGATCGCTGATCGTGAACGTCGGCGCCAGGCCCAGCGTCTCCGCATACTCGCGCAGCAGTCGCGCGCCGAGCGCGTGGAACGTGCCTGACCATTGCAAGGCCGCGCGGCCTGCACCGGTCTGCGTGCCGAGCGCCTGATCGACGATGCGTTCGACACGCCGGCCCATTTCGGCGGCGGCGCGACGCGAGAATGTCAGCAGCAGGATGCGGCGCGGATCGGTGCCGCCCAGCACCAGATGCGCGACGCGATGGGCGAGCGTGTTGGTCTTGCCCGAGCCCGCGCCGGCGATGATCAGCAGCGGCGCATCGCCCGCGTGTTCCACGGCCGCGCGCTGCTCGGGGTTGAGCTTGGCCAGATAGGCGGGCGGATCGTCAGGCGACACTGATGAAGTGACGTCGGGGGCAAGTTCAATGGACACGGGAGGGGCGGCGGAGAGAAAGCTGGCGCCCACTGTATATCCATACAGCCTGCGGAGGCAAGGCGCGACGCCCCGAACCTGCGCGGGGGTGGTCGCATCACAACATCGCGCGCAACAAAAAAGGTGCCTTGCGGCACCTTTCTGCAACCGGCGAGGGCGCTTAGCTTACGTTGCCAGCGCGTCCTCCAGCAGCTTGTGCAGCGCATCCCACTCGGGCTCGCCCACGTAGCGCTTGAGGATCTTGCCGTTCTTGTCCACGACGAACGTGGTCGGCGTCAGCTGCACATTGCCGAACGCCTTGGCGGCGGCGCCATCGGAGTCCATCGCCACCTTGAACGGCAGTTCGCGCGTCTTGGCGTAGTTCATCACGTACATCGGCGGATCGTAGTTCATCGCTACCGCGACGAATTCGAGCCCCTTGTCCTTGAACTGCTGATACGTGCGGACCATGTCCGGCATTTCCTTCACGCACGTGGTGCAGCTCGTGGCCCAGAAATTGAGGATATAGACCTTGCCCTTGAGCTCGGCGGTGCTGACCTTTTCGCCGGACAGCAGCGTGAACGTGGCAGCCGGGGCGGCCGAAGCCGGGGACAGCGCGCGGAAACCAAACCAGCCAAGCACGGCCACGATGACGAGGGCGGCGATGGCGATGGGCAGGCGTTTGCTGCCGGAAGAAGCGGAGGTCGACATGATGCGGTCCGTTGGATGGACGGGGTGGGGGCCCGGAGTGGCGTCTATTCTACTGCCGCGCGCGCGATGTCGTTGGCCGGCGTGCTGATTGGCGGCAGGGCTGCGTCATTCGGCCGCAGGTGCGGCGATCAGCGCGCGACGGCCACCTTCTCGCGTGCCGCATCGAGCGCCTGCTCGAAATAGGCGCCGTAGAAGTCCGGCTGCATGCCGCGCAGCGGCGCGGCGGCGTTGCGTCCGCGCGGGTCGAGGAACAGCACTGTCGGCGCCGCGCTGATATTGCGCGCGCGGGCCCAGGCTCGCGCGGTGGTCATGGTGCCGTCCACATCGCGCAGCGGCGTGTCCGCGCTCATATCGATCTCGCGCACGCGAATCTCGCCCGCAGCCGCCTGCGGCGCCAGATAGTTGCGGCGCACGGCTTCGCAATAAGTGCAGCCGGGCAGGCTGACCAGCACTACGAGCGGCTCGCCGGCCTTGCTGGCGGCGGCTGCCTGCGCGGGCAGGTCGGTCATCCACGGCAGATGATCCGCAGTGGCGGCCGATGCCGGGCCTGCCACGGCGATCAGCAGCGCGGCAACGGCGGGCAGTAGAAACGATGGCAAGGAGCGGGGGAGGGCGGACATGGTGTCACCTGAACAAGGCTTTCCCGGATAATAGCGATTTGCGCCGGCGAATGTCGTTGGTTGTCGCACGTTCCGGCCGTCCCCCACCACGCCCACGCATGTCACGACTCCTGCTGTTGATCTTGTTTGCCGGCGCGCTGGCGGCCTGTTCGCCGCGCTACGACTGGCGCACCACCGTCTCGAGCGAGGGCGGCTATGCTGCGCTCTATCCCGCCAAGCCCACGCGCGCCGCGCGCGAGGTGGCGGTTGCGGGCCGCAAGCTGCCAATGACCATGGAGGCCGCGCGCATCGACGACACGCTGTTCGCGGTGGGCGTGGTCACGCTGCCCGAGGACGATCCCGCGCTGCGCCAGCAGGCACTCGCATCGATGCAGGCGGGGCTGACGGCGAACCTGGGTGCGCACACCGACAACCCGCCGCAGACGCGCGCGGTCAAGGTCATGACCGCGGTGCAGCCGGCGCTGGCGCTCGATGCGGTGGAGGTGCAGGTGTCCGGCATCTCGCCGCAGGATCAGTCACCGCGACGGCTCACCGCGCGGCTCGTGGCATCGGGCCGGCACGTATATCAGGCGGTGGTGCTCGAGGCCGGCGACGCCGCGCGCGATCAACGTCAGGCCGAGCAGGTCGAGCAGTTCCTGACCGGCTTTCATCCGTATTGAAACGAAGGGAGAGAAGAGAATGCGTTGGGAAGTCTGGGTCGCCTATTTCGCGGCATGCTGGGTCATCGCGGTGTCACCGGGATCGGGCGCGGTGCTGTCGATGAGCCACGGCCTGTCATACGGCGTACGTCGCGCGACCACCACGATTCTGGGGCTGCAGGTCGGGCTGGTCATGGTGCTGCTGATCGCGGGCGGCGGCCTCGGCGCGTTGCTGCTGGCCTCGGAAACCGCGTTCGTGGCGGTCAAGACGGTCGGCGCGCTGTACCTGATCTACCTCGGCATTCAGCAATGGCGCGCACGCGTGGCGGCGGATGGGGATGGCGGCAGCGCGGCCCCGGCGCGCGTGCCGACCATGAGCCGTCAGCGCCGGTTCGCCACGGGCGTGCTGACCAACGCGACCAACCCAAAGGGCATCGTGTTCATGGTCGCCGTGCTGCCGCAGTTTATCGACACCACGCACCCACTCGCGGCACAACTGGCGATTCTCGCGCTGACGATGTGCGCGGTCGACGTGACCGTGATGCACGGCTACGCGCTGCTTGCCTCGCGCATGCAGGGCCTGTTTCGCAACGCGCGCGCGCTGCGCTGGCAGAACCGCTTCTTCGGCAGCGTGTTGATGGCCGTGGGGACCGCGCTGTTCTTCGTGCGACGACATCACGCTTGACCCTGGACATCTGAGGCGCGCAAGCAAACCGCGGGTGGCGAACGCTGCTCCGGTTTGCTTCAATGGGAAGCATCCACTGCAGTATCCAACCGCAGGAGCGCCCATGCGCCAGGCATTTCCCCTCCACGCCCACCGGGAACCCCCACCGGAAGCCCCGCCGCCGCCGGGCCACCCGCCGGATCTCCCGCCCATCGAGGAACCTCCGCCACCCCCGGTGGAACCGCCAGTGCTCGACTGAGCCGCACGCTGACGCTAGCCGCCCCGCAACGCGCGGCGATACTGGATGGCCTCGGCCACGTGGCGCACCGCCAGCGTTTCCGTGCCGTCGAGGTCGGCGATCGTGCGCGCCACCTTCAGCACGCGGAAATACGCGCGGGCCGACCATGCCAGCTTGTGCATCGCGCCGCGCAGCAGCGCGCAAGCGGCGTCGTCGAGCGGACACAGCGTGTCGATCTCGCGGCCACCAAGATCGCCATTGGGTTTGTCCTGACGCGCGAGCTGCCGCTCACGCGCGGCAATGACCCGCGCGCGCACCACGTCGCTGGCCTCGCCGGCGGGCCCATCGAGCATTTCTTCGTGACTCTGCGCCGGCAGCTCGATCTGCAGGTCGATACGGTCCAACAGCGGCCCCGACACGCGCGACTGGTAGCGCCGGATCTGATCCGGCGTGCAACGGCACGGTCGCGTAGGGTGGCCGAGGTACCCGCACGGGCACGGGTTCATGGCCGCGATGAACTGGAAGCGCGCCGGAAAGTCGGCGTGAGCGGCGGCGCGCGAGATTGTGATGTGCCCGGTCTCGAGCGGCTCGCGCAGAACCTCCAGCACGCGTCGTTCAAACTCGGGCAACTCGTCCAGGAACAGCACGCCGTGATGCGCGAGCGAGATCTCGCCGGGCCGCGGATTGCCGCCGCCACCCACCATCGCCGCCGCGGACGCCGTGTGATGCGGCGCGCGGAACGGCCGGCGCCCCCATAGCGACGGCTGGAACCCAACCGTCGTCAGGCTCAACACCGCCGCGGCTTCGAGCGCTTCCGCCTGCGTCATCGGCGGCAACAGCCCGGCAAAGCGCTGCGCAATCATCGACTTGCCCGTCCCCGGTGGCCCGACGAGCAACGCCGAGTGCTGCCCGGCTGCCGCGATCTCCATCGCGCGCCGCGCCTGCAGCTGCCCGCGCACGTCTTTCATGTCGAGCGCCGTAACAGGGCTCGTGTCGAGCGAAGGCGCGCGCGCGGTGCCCAGCTGCTGCTCGGGCTTGCCGGTCAGATGCGCGCAGACCTCCGCCAGCGTGGCGGCCGGCAATACGCGCAGGCCGTCGATCAGTGCGGCCTCGGAACCATTGCCTGCCGGTACCACGAACGCGCGCGGCGCTGCGTCGATCTGCGCGCGCATGGCGTTGTCCTGCGCGAGCCCCATCGCCATCGCGAGCGCTCCGCGCACCGGGCGCAGCTCGCCCGACAGTGACAGTTCACCCACGAACTCGCAATCGTCGAGTCGGTCGCCCGGCAATTGCCCGCTAGCGGCGAGGATGCCGACGGCGATGGCAAGGTCGAAGCGGCCCGACTCCTTCGGCAGGTCGGCCGGGGCGAGGTTGACGGTGATGCGCCGGTTCGGAAAGTCGAACGCGCCGTGCAGCAGCGCGGCCCGCACGCGCTCGCGCGCCTCCCGGACTTCCGTGTCCGCAAGCCCGACGATATTGAACGCGGGCAGGCCATTGGCCAGGTGGATCTCCACCGATACGGGCGGCGCGTCGATGCCCGTCAGCGCGCGGCTGCGCAATACGGCCAGACTCATGGTGTCTTGATTGTCTTAAGTCAGGGGGCGACTTAAAAACAAGAAGGCCGCCATTGCTGGCGGCCTTCTGCGCGTGGGCGGGAAACTCGGGCAGTCGTCAGACGCCGCCGGTCCCCGTGGGAGTGCCACCGGCCCCGAGCTTGCGCTCGAGTTCGGCCACGCGCGTCTCCAGCTCTTCTAATCGCGCGCGCGTACGGGCCAGCACCTGGGACTGCACGTCGAATTCCTCGCGCGTCACGAGGTCCAGGCGCGCAAAGCCCTGGCTCATCATGCTGCGCACATTCTTTTCGATGTCCTTGGCCGGCGAATTGCGCAGCGCCTCGCTGACCTTGCTCTGCAGATCATTGAAGAGATCGGTCGGTTTCATGGCGAACTCCTTAAAAAACGAATGACGATTCGTGGGGGCTTGCGCCGCGTTCCGCACGCTCGCACCTTGTTTGTGCATGTGCGCGGCCCAGTGTGCTGGGTGCGCCATGGTCGTGCACTTGATTGGGGCGTTGGCATCTGGCGAACCCGCCGCCTGACCCCGAATCGCCCCATCCATGACCGCGCGCAGGTTACACAACTTTCCGGCCCCCGCATGACGCGGATTATGGCCCTTCAGCGCCCGCCATGAAAGCCGTGACAAGGGTTTGCCCGCATCTTTTCGTGTTTTCGTGAAAGCACGACTGCTGTCATTGCATTGACAAAAAGTGGTTTTGGCGACGCTTGTATAGCCTTTCGACCCGCAAATCGTTCGAAAATTTCATTCGCGATACAGGCTGGCACGCCTGTTGCAGTAATGGAGTCACAAGAGCCAACCGCCCAACAAGAGCGGCGCCGCGGAAAGAACTCAAGACATCGCTTTACCGAGCCCACGAAGAGATTGAGGAAAAGGAGGAATCACCCATGAAGAAGTCGACCCTCGCAGTCAGCGTCAGTGCGGTCCTGTTGAGCCTTGCCGCATCCGCCGCGCTCGCACAGAGCGCGCCGGATGCCGCGGCCCCCGCCGCAGCGCCCGCCGAGGAAGCGTCCCCGCACACGTTCTCTGCCAACGTCGCGCTGGTGACCGACTACCGCTATCGCGGTATCAGCCAGACCAATCGTCGTCCGGCGATCCAGGGTGGTTTCGACTATTCGCACTCCAGCGGCTTCTACATCGGTAACTGGAACTCGAGCATCAGCTGGCTCGAGGACGCCGATTCGTCGGTGTCGGCTCCGGTGGAGATGGACTTCTACGGCGGCTACAAGAACACCTTCAAGGTCTCCGACCTCGAATTCAACTACGACGTCGGCGTGCTCGAGTACTACTACCCGGGCGGCTACACAACGACGCGTCCGTACACCACTGAACTATATGCCGGCATTGGCTGGGGCCCGGTGTTCCTGAAGTATTCGCACGCAGTGACCAACCTGTTCGGCTTCGACGACAGCAAGAACAGCTACTACGTCGACCTGAATGCGAACGTGCCGCTGAACTTCTGGGACCTGACGTTCAACGCCCACGTGGGCTATCAGGGCGTGAAGAACTTCAGCGACGCGTCGTACACGGACTGGAAGATCGGCCTGACGAAGGACCTGGGCAAGGGCTTCTCGGTCGCCGTCGCGTACATCGACACGAACGCCGACAAGTCCGTCTACACGAACACGCGCGGCCGCTACGTGGGCAAGGCCACGGCCTGGGCATCGCTTACCAAGACTTTCTAAACACGCATCCGGCCGGACGGCGCCGTGCACGGCGCCGCCAACAGGAGAAACCCGATGAAACTCATCATTGCAGTCATCAAGCCGTTCAAGCTCGACGAGGTGCGCGAAGCGCTGTCCGACGTCGGCGTGTCTGGCATTACCGTGACCGAGGTCAAGGGCTTCGGCCGCCAGAAAGGGCATACAGAGCTCTATCGCGGCGCCGAGTACATCGTCGACTTCCTTCCGAAGGTGAAGATCGAAGTCGCCGTGCCGGACGACGTGGTCGATCGCGCCATCGAAGCCATCGAGAAATCCGCGCGCACCGGCAAGATCGGTGACGGCAAGATTTTTATTGCACCGATCGAGCAGGTCATTCGCATCCGCACCGGCGAGACCGGCGGCGATGCCCTGTGAGACAGAGACACAAAGACAAGAGGTTAATCCAATGAAAACCTGGTTCAAGCGATTCCTGACAGCCGGCGCAATGACGCTGGCACTCGGCACAGCCGGCCTCGGCCTGTCCACGCATGCCGTGGCGCAGGACAAGCCCGCCGCCGAAGCATCCGCACCGGCAGCGGCCGCCGCACCTGCTGCCGCGCCCGCTGCTGCCGCACCGGCCGCAGCTGCCGAAGCCGCACCCGCCGCGGCGCCGGCGCTCGTTCCCAACAAGGGCGACACGGCCTGGCTGCTGGTCTGCACGGCCTTCGTGATTCTGATGACGCTGCCCGGTCTCGCGCTGTTCTACGGCGGCCTGGTGCGTTCGAAGAACATGCTCTCGGTGCTGATGCAGTGCCTGGTGATCTTCTCGCTGGTGTCGATCCTGTGGGCGATCTACGGCTACAGCTTCGCATTCACGGAAGGCAATGCCTTCTTCGGCGGTACCGATCGTCTCTTCATGAAGGGCCTCAACGTCGATGCCGTTGGCGCAACCTTCAGCAAGGGTGTGGTCGTGCCGGAACTGGGCTTCTTCGCGTTCCAGTGCGCGTTCGCGGCCATCACCTGCGGCCTGATCATCGGCGCTTTCGCCGAGCGCGCCAAGTTCTCGGCGGTGCTCGTGTTCGTGGTGCTGTGGTTCACGTTCTCGTACATCCCGATGGCCCATATGGTCTGGTTCTGGCCGGGTCCGGACGCCTACACCGACGCCGCTGCCGCGACGGCCGCGACCTCCAAGGCCGGCTGGCTGTTCCAGAAGGGCGCGCTCGACTACGCCGGCGGTACCGTGGTGCACATCAACGCCGCTGTCGCCGGTCTGGTGGGTGCCTTCATGTACGGCAAGCGTATCGGCTTCGGTCGTGAAGCGATTCGTCCGCACAGCCTGACGTTCACGATGGTTGGCGCCTCGCTGCTGTGGTTCGGCTGGTTTGGCTTCAATGCCGGTTCGGGCCTGGAAGCCAACGGCGGCGCTGCACTGGCCTTCGTCAACACGCTGCTGGCCACCTGCGCCGCAGTGCTGTCGTGGACCTTCGGTGAGTGGATCGGCAAGGGCAAGCCTTCGATGCTCGGTGGCGCCTCGGGTGCCGTCGCCGGCCTCGTGGCCATCACCCCGGCTGCCGGCTTCGTCGGCCCGATGGGCTCGATCGTGATGGGCCTGGTTGCCGGCCTGCTGTGCCTGTGGGGCGTGACCGGTCTCAAGCGCATGCTCGGCATGGACGACTCGCTCGACGTGTTCGGCGTGCACGGCGTGGGCGGTATCGTCGGCGCGCTGCTGACCGGCGTGTTCGCGGCACCGAGCCTCGGTGGCGTGGGCATCTACGACTACGTGGCCAACAAGGTGGCGGACGACTACTCGATCGCCGGACAGGTCTGGATCCAGTTCGAAGGTGTGCTGACCACCGTGGTGTGGTCGGGCGTGGTGGCTCTGGTCGCCTTCAAGCTGGTTGACATGCTGATTGGCCTGCGCGTCCCCGAAGAGGAAGAACGCGAAGGTCTGGACATCACCTCCCACGGCGAGACCGCTTACGAGGTGTGATCCACAAAAGTGTTGTGCTGGAGAGCTGATTGGGAATCTTCTCTCAGGAGTTTTGCCCGGCCTTGTGCCGGGCTTTTTCTTTTCCGCGCCGCGCGATGCGAGGCGCCGCAACGGGTGCCGGGGGTGGGGTTGTCATCGGGGTTGTAACAATTCGCAGAGTGCTTAACTCCGATCTTAAAAAGTCTCAATTGTCTTTAAGGGAGAGCGCACATACAGTGCGAGTGAGGCAGTTTCCTCCACCTGCAGAACGCTCCCCGTATCTGTCAGGCCATTTGAAAGCGCGGCTCCCGCCGCGCTTTTTTTTTGTTTCGCGACTCCCGCCGTCGCGTTTCTGGGTTTTTTGGCTCTTCCCAGCAAGCGTTTGAAATCCGCACGGCCGTCCCCATATCCGGTCCAGACACCAGCATGCTCATAACGTTATGAGAACCATGCCTGCAGGCTATTGGCCGTTCCTCTACAATCGGGGCGGACAATAAAGACGATCAATTAGGATGGATATGGTCCCGCATCTCATCACCGCTCTGAACGGTCCACTGCTCGAACTGGAAAAGAAGATTCTGGACGCCACGCCGTCCATCGAGCGCTGGTTCAGGCTGGAATGGCAGGAACATACGCCTCCGTTCTACTGTTCGGTGGACCTGCGCAATGCTGGCTTCAAGCTGGCGCCGGTCGATACCAACCTGTTTCCGGGCGGTTTCAACAACCTCGCGCCCGAGATGCTGCCGCTGGCCGTGCAGGCCGCGATGGCCGCGATCGAGAAGATCTGCCCGGATGCCAAAAACCTGCTGCTGATCCCCGAGCGTCACACGCGCAACGTGTTCTATCTGCAGAACGTGGCGCGTTTGTCGCTGATCATGCGTCAAGCTGGTCTCAACGTGCGGCTGGGCTCGCTCTCGGAAGACATTACCGAGCCGACCCCGATCGAGCTGCCCGACGGCCAGACCCTCGTGGTCGAGCCGCTGGCGCGGCTGGGCACCAAGGGCCGCCGCCTGGGCCTCGAGAACTTCGACCCCTGCACCATCCTGCTCAACAATGACCTGTCGGCCGGCGTGCCGGCCGTGCTCGAGAACATCAACGAGCAGTACCTGTTGCCGCCGGTGCATGCGGGCTGGTCCACGCGCCGCAAGACCAGCCACTTCGCCGCCTATGACGAGGTGGCCAAGAAGTTCGCGCGCCTGATCGATATCGATCCGTGGATGGTCAATCCCTACTTCGCGCGCACTTCGGGTGTGGACTTCCACGAGCGCGTGGGCGAGGAGGAGCTGGCCGACGCGGTGGAAGGCGTGCTGAAAAAGGTTGCGAAGAAGTACCGCGAGTACGGCATCAAGGAAACGCCGTACGTGGTGGTCAAGGCCGATGCCGGCACCTATGGCATGGGCATCATGACCGTGCGCGATCCGTCCGAGGTCAAGGGCCTGAACCGCAAGGAACGCAACAAGATGAGCGTCGTCAAGGAAGGCCTCGAGGTCTCCGACGTCATCATCCAGGAAGGCGTGCACACGTTCGAGAAGGTCAACGAGGCCGTGGCCGAGCCGGTGGTCTACATGATCGACCGTTATGTGGTGGGCGGCTTCTATCGCGTGCACACGGGCCGCGGCAACGACGAGAACCTGAACGCGCCGGGCATGCACTTCGTGCCGCTCGCGTTCGCGCCCAACGGCATTCCGGACAGCCACGCCAAGCCGGGTGCCGCGGTGCCGAACCGCTTCTATATGTACGGCGTGGTGGCACGTCTCGCCCTGCTGGCCGCGTCGATCGAGCTCGAGAAGACCGACCCGAACCCGATCCTCTGAATCCGACCTTCTGACCTACCAGCCGCGAAGACCATGCGCATTCTCTTCATCACCGATCCGCTCGAGACCTTCAAGACGTACAAGGACTCCACCTACGCGATGATGACCAAGGCGGCGTCCCGCGGGCACGAGCTGTTCTTCTGCCTGCAGTCGCAGCTGTCGCTCGCGGACAACGTGGTCGAGGCCACGGTCCGTCCGCTGGCGTTGTTGGATGACGCGCACGACTGGTTCCGCCTGGGCGATCCGGCGCGTCAGCCGCTCACTGCGTTCGATGCGGTGCTGATGCGCAAGGATCCGCCGTTCGACATGGAATACGTGACCAGCACGTGGATGCTGGAGCTCGCCGAGGATCAGGGCGCACGCATTTTCAACCGTCCGCGCGCGATCCGCGACCACTCGGAAAAGCTGGCGATCGGCCGCTATCCGCAGTTCGTCACGCCGACGCTCGTGACGCGCGATGCCGACCGCATCCGCGCGTTCCATGCCGAGCACGGCGATATCATCGTCAAGCCGCTCGACGGCATGGGGGGCATGGGGATTTTCCGCGTCGGCCCGGACGGCATGAATCTCGGGTCGATCGTCGAGACGCTCGGTGACAACGGCGCGCGCACGCTGATGGTCCAGCGCTTTATCCCGGCCATCAAGGAAGGTGACAAGCGCGTGCTGCTGATCGGCGGCAAGCCCGTGCCGTATTCGCTGGCCCGCATTCCGCAGGGCAGCGAGATCCGTGGCAACCTGGCCGCCGGAGGTCTGGGCCGTGCGCAGGAACTGACCGTGCGCGACCGCGAGATCGCCGAGACGCTGGCGCCGGGGCTGTGGGAGCAGGGTCTGTTGCTGGTGGGCCTGGACGTGATTGGCGACTACCTGACCGAGGTCAATGTGACGAGCCCGACGTGTTTCCAGGAGATCACGCAGCAGACCGGCTTCGACGTCGCGGGCATGTTCATCGACGCGCTCGAGTCGGCCGTCGCGGAGGCGCGCCGACGCTAGCGCGCCACAGTATGGGAGTTCCCCGCGGGGAATTCCCGGCAATGGGGCATTAGCCGAATAGCACGAAGGGGCGCCTGCTACAATTCCGGCATCCCAACGCGCTCACCACCATGGCAGGAATTCTGATCATCGCGCACGCACCGCTGGCTTCGGCGCTGCGCGATTGTGCTGCCCACGTTTACTGCGGCCAGCCGCCGAAGCTCGAGGCCATCGATGTCGTTCCCGACGCCGATCCCGCAGCCGTGCTGGCCGAGGCCCGACGACGTCTGGCCGGGCTCTGCGAGGAGAACGGCGCGCTCGTGCTGACCGACATCTTTGGCGCTACGCCGGCGAACATCGCCGCGCGCCTGGCCGAACCCGGCCGCGTCAAGGTGCTAGCCGGCGTCAATCTGCCCATGCTGGTCCGTGCCATCTGCTACCGCGCGGAGAAGCTCGACCAGCTCGCAACCAAGGCCCTGGCGGGCGGCGCGCAAGGCGTGCTGCAGGTCGGCGCGACCACCGTCCAGAACCAACAAGCCAACCACCCCGATAAATATGCTGCAGAGGGACACCACCATCATCAATAAGCTCGGGCTGCATGCCCGGGCCTCGGCCAAGCTGACGCAGTTGGCGGGAAAGTTCTCCAGTCAGGTCAAGATGTCACGCAACGGGCGGCAGGTCGACGCCAAAAGCATCATGGGGGTGATGATGCTTGCAGCAGGCATCGGCTCCACGGTCACGTTGGAAACCGACGGTCCCGACGAGCAGGAGGCGATGGACGCGCTACTGGCGCTGATCGCCAATCGCTTCGGCGAGGGTGAGTAACACATAACGACCGCGAGCAAAGGCTCGCACGGCTCATTCTTCAACGTTCCTGAACGGAGCGGTTCATGCCCTTTGCCTTGCACGGCATTCCGGTTTCGCGTGGGGTCGCCATCGGGCGCGCCCATATCCTCGCGCCCGCGGCGCTCGACGTCTCGCACTATCTGGTCGATGAAGACCGGCTCGATGCGGAGGTCGAGCGATTGCGTGGGGCGAGGGCGGCGGTACGCGCGGAGCTGGTGACACTGAAGCGGGACCTGCCGCGCGATGCGCCAGAAGAGATGGGCGCCTTCCTCGACGTGCACGCCATGATCCTCGACGACGAAGCGTTGTCCGAGGAACCCGAGATGCTGATCCGCACCCGCCGCTATAACGCGGAATGGGCGCTGACCACGCGGCTCGAGGAGCTGATGCGCCAGTTCGACGAGATCGAGGACGAATACCTGCGCGAGCGCAAGGCCGATATCGAGCAGGTGGTCGAGCGGATTCTCAAGGTGCTAGCGGGCGCACCCGTGCTTGCCCCGGCGCCGGTACCCGCGCTGGCACCCGACGGCGAGGCCGCGCCAGGCGTGATCGTGGTTGCGCACGATATCTCGCCGGCGGACATGCTCCTGTTCCGCCACACGGTCTTCCACGGCTTTGTCACCGATCTCGGCGGGCGCACCTCGCACACCGCGATCGTCGCGCGCAGTCTCGATATCCCCGCCGCGGTGGGCGTGAAGAGCGCAAGCGAGCTGATCCGGCAGGACGACTGGATCATCATCGACGGCGATGCCGGCCTCGTGATCGTCGATCCGTCGCCGATCATCCTCGAGGAGTACCGCCATCGCCAGAGCGAGCGCGCGCTCGAGAAAAAGCGCCTGCAGCGGCTGCGGCATACGCCGGCGGTCACGCTCGACGGCCTCGAGATCGAGCTGCTCGCCAATATCGAGATGGCCGAGGATGCGGGTGCGGCGCTCGCGGCCGGCGCCGTGGGCGTGGGGCTGTTCCGCTCGGAATTCCTGTTTATGAACCGGCGCGACGCACTGCCCGGCGAGGACGAGCAGTTCGCGGCCTATCGCGGCGCGGTAGAGGCGATGCACGGTCTGCCGGTGACGATCCGCACGATCGACATTGGCGCCGACAAGCCGCTCGATTCCCGCAACGACGATTTCGAGACCGCGCCGAACCCGGCACTGGGTCTGCGCGCGATCCGCTGGTCGCTGTCGGAGCCGGCGATGTTCCTCACGCAGTTGCGCGCGCTGCTGCGCGCCTCGGCCTTCGGGCCGGTGCGGCTGCTGATTCCGATGCTCGCGCACGCCAGCGAGATCGACCAGACACTGGACCTGATCGCACAGGCCAAGCGCCAGCTCGACGAGCGCGGGCTGCCATACGACCCAGGCGTGAAGGTCGGCGCCATGATCGAGATTCCGGCGGCGGTGCTGCTGCTGCCGCTGTTCCTGCGCCGCATGGACTTCCTGTCCATTGGCACCAACGATCTGATCCAGTACACGCTGGCGATCGACCGTGCCGACAACGCCGTGGCGCACCTTTACGATCCCTGCCACCCGGCCGTGCTGGAACTCGTGGCGCGCACCATCCGCGAGGCCAACCGGGCCGGCGTGCCCGTCGCCGTGTGCGGCGAAATGGCGGGCGACCCCGCCATGACGCGGTTGCTGCTGGGCATGGGGCTGCGCGAGTTCTCGATGCATCCGTCGCAGCTATTGCGCGTCAAGCAGGAGGTCATCCATGCCGACTGCGAACGACTCGGGCCGCTCGTGGACCAGGTGCTGAGCTCGTACGAGCCCGACGACCTTGCCGTGGCGCTCCAACGCGTCGCACAACCCTGAGGTTTTTAGGGTTATTGTTTTCATGTGATGTATTGGCCGTCACTTTTCAGGGGGAAAGTGGCGGAATCAGCGCGCAGTTGTAACGATTGCCCATTGGTGATTAATGGGAATTGTTATCATTTTCGATCTCTGTTAATCTTCCTCAAACGCGCCGACATGCCG
Organism: Cupriavidus pampae; assembly: GCF_914271485.1. GTDB lineage: Bacteria > Pseudomonadota > Gammaproteobacteria > Burkholderiales > Burkholderiaceae > Cupriavidus > Cupriavidus pampae. The sequence goes on along the minus strand of NZ_CAJZAG010000003.1, from coordinate 639,051 downwards.
GTGTCGCGCAAGCCCCCGAGGAGTATGTTGTGTACGTCTGCATCTGCAACCAGGTCACCGATCACGAGATTCATGGCGCTGCCCATCTTGGCGTTTCGACGCTGGACGAGCTGGCCGAAACCCTCGGCGTTGGCACTTGCTGCGGACGTTGCACCGACTGCGCAAGACAGGTCCTCGCCGAAGGCGTGGCAGCAGTACGTAATATCTCTCCCGCTCCTACCGTCTCCACGATCTCCACGATCCAGATTGTGGAGATTTCTACCTGTTCGGCTTCTGCCTCACGTGCGATAATGGACGCTCGTGACCCGGCAGTCGCGAATGATCAGCGCAGCGAGCTTGTTGCTTAAGGTCGTTGTCTGCGTCAATTTGAATTCGTGTGAAGTATGAAGCGTGCCAGCGGGTAGAAACCGCGGCGCGCTTTTGTGCTTTCGCAATTCCGACTGCGGGCCCGTTTGCACATCTAGGAGCCCCGTATGAAAGGTGACAAGAAGGTCATCCAGCATTTGAACGCCCAGCTCAAGAACGAGCTGACCGCGATCAACCAGTATTTCCTGCACGCCCGCATGTACCGCCACTGGGGCCTGAAGAAGCTCGGCGATGTCGAATACAAGGAATCGATCGGCGAGATGAAGCACGCCGACCGCCTGATCGACCGCATCCTGATGCTCGACGGCCTGCCGAACCTGCAGGATCTGCACAAGCTGCTGCTCGGCGAAGACACGCCTGAAATGCTCAAGTGCGACCTGAAGCTGGAGCAGACCGCTCACACCACGGTCAAGGAAGGCGTCGCGTATTGCGAGTCCGTCGGTGACTACGTCAGCCGCGACATCCTCGTCGATATCCTCACCGATACCGAAGAGCACATCGAATACCTCGAGACGCAGCTCGACCTGATCGACAAGGTTGGCCTGCAGAACTATCTGCAATCGCAGATGGAGCCCGGCGAGCAATAAGCGCCGGTCTCACGGTCGTACCGCCAGCCGCTGAAACGATGTTCGACAGCGGTCGGCGCGGCGCGTGACGCTGACAGGTGTCACCGCTTTGTGCGCGATGAGGCAATAACCGTTCTCATTCGGATTCTTGCTCTCATCCAGTCATTGGTAATCGGGCCCCGCGGTTTGCTCCGCCGTCAGGGCGCCCGGTACCGATGACCGCCACACCTTCCCAGCTCCACAGCTCCCCAGCTTCCCCTATTTCCCCCCACACACCTCGCAGTCAGGCGCGCGCGCCAGTCGCATCTCCGTCCATTCCATCGTCAGTGCGTTGACCATCAGCAGCCGTGCGGCCAGTGGCTGACCCACGCCCGACAGCAGCTTGAGCGCTTCCGCGGCCTGTACCGTGCCCACCATGCCAACCAGCGGCGCAAACACGCCCATGGTCGCGCAGGCCGCCTCCGAGGCGGGCTCGGAGGGTGGGAACAGGCATGCGTAGCAGGGCGCATCGGGCTGGCGCAGGTCATACACGCTGATCTGGCCGTCGAAGCGCAGCGCCGCGCCGGAGACCAGCGGCACGCGGTGCGCGAGGCATGCGCGATTGATCGCGTGGCGCGTGGCAAAGTTGTCGCAGCAGTCGAGCACCACATCCGCCTGTGCCACCAGCGGCCCGAGCTCGGCGTCGCTGACGCGCTGGGGCATGAGCTGGATGTCGAGGTCGGGATTGATGCGTAGCATCGCCTCGCGCGCGGATTCCACCTTGGGGCGTCCGACGTTCGCGGTGGTGTGCACGATCTGGCGCTGCAGGTTGGTCAGGTCGACGTCGTCGTCATCGACGAGCGTGATATGTCCCACGCCAGCCGATGCCAGATACGGCAGCGCGGCCGCGCCGAGTCCACCCGCGCCAATCACGAGCGCCCGGGCCGCGAGCAGCCGTTCCTGGCCTTCGATGCCGAATTCGTCCAGCAGGATATGGCGCGAGTAGCGCAGCAGTTGATCGTCGTTCATGGCAGGGGCAAGACCGAAGCTGAAAACAAAAACGGCCCGCTGTCGTGAAAACCGCGGGCCGTGTGAGAGGGAAACAGCGCTACCGGATCAGCGCGCCTTGCCGGTCGGCGTGCCGAGCGGTTCGCCAACGGGTGCGCTGGCGGGCGGCTGCGCCGGCTGCGTGGCCGGTTGCGCGGGCTTGGCCGGCGTGGCCTTGCTCGCGGGCTTCGCGGCGGGCTTGGCGGTGGCATCCGGCTTCTCGTCCGGCTTGCCGGCGGCCTGAGTGAGTTCCAGGCGCGACTTCGAACGCTTGACCGGCTGACCGCTCAACTGCGCGATGGCCTGCTGCAGCATGAAGTCGTCGGCGGTACCAAATTCCACCGGCTTTTTGCGACGTTCCTTCTCGCGCTCCTCCGGCGACTTCTTGGCGTTTTCTTCCTCGAGGCGGCGCAGTTCTTCCACGCGACGCTGCTCGCGTTCGGCCATTTCCGGTTCTTCCGATTCCTGCTTGTTGTGCAGGTGGCGCTCGGTATCGATCTCGCGCGTAATCAGCGCGTCGTCGGGATCGCCCTCGGGGTTCTGATCGACCGGCACGTCCGGACGGATGCCCTTGGCCTGGATCGACTTGCCCGTCGGCGTGTAGTAGTACGCGATGGTCAGCTTGATGCCGGTGTCGTTGGTCAGCGGACGCACGGTCTGCACCGAACCCTTGCCGAACGTGGTCTTGCCCATGATCAGCGCGCGGTGGTGATCCTGCAGCGCGCCGGCCACGATCTCCGAAGCCGATGCCGAGTAGGCGTTGGTCAGCACGACCATCGGAATCTTCTTGAACAGCGGCGGCAGATCCTTGAGCGGATCGTCCTCGAGCGACGACAGGCGATAGTTGTTGAACGACGCCTTGTACACGCGCTTGGCGTCGGGTACCTGGCCGTTGGTCGAGACCACGGTCGCATCCTCGGGCAGGAACGCCGCCGCCACGCCCACGGCGCCTTGCAGCACACCGCCACCGTTGTTGCGCAGATCGAGGATGATGCCCTTCAGATTCGGGTTCTTCTGGGCCATCTCATTCAGCCTGCGGCCCAGGTCGGCGACGGTGCGCTCCTGGAAGCTGGTCAGGCGGATCCAGCCGATGTCATGGTCGAGCATCTTGGCCTTGACCGACTGCACACGGATCTCGGCACGGGTGATTGAAACGGGGAACGTGCGTTCCTCGCTCTTGCGATAGATCGTCAGCGTGACCTTGGTACCGGGCTCGCCGCGCATGCGCTTGACCGCCTGCTCCAGCGGCAGGCCGCGCACGGGCTTGTCGTCGATACGCGTGATCAGGTCGCCCGGCTGAATGCCGGCGCGGAACGCGGGCGTGTCCTCGATCGGGTTGATCACCTTGACCAGGCCTTCTTCCTGCGAGATCTCGATGCCGAGACCCGCGAAGCGGCCGCGCGTGCCTTCCTGCAGTTCCTTGAAGTCTTTTTCGTCCAGATAGGCCGAGTGCGGGTCGAGGCTGGCGACCATGCCTTTGACGGCTTCGGTCAGCAGCTTCTTGTCATCGACCGGCTCAACGTATTCGCGCTTGATCTGCCCGAAGATATCGGACATCAGCCGCAACTGGTCGAGCGGTAGCGGTCCGGATGAGTTCTGCGCCGTCGCCGAAATCTGCAGCGTGGCGAGCACGCCGGCAACGACGCCGACTGAGACAAGGCTAATGTTCTTGAGCGACTTACGCATGAGGGCAGCCTGAACGTGTGAGGATTGTGCCTGGTGGAATCCGGTGGGCGCCACGACGGGTGCCTGGACCGGATTTGTCCGACAGTATAAGAGGGTGCGGGAAAAAAGGCCTGCGCGTCACCGCGGTGACGGTGGGCGCGGCAACATTGGCCGGGGCCAGCGCTGCCACATCATCCCGAGTCTGCGGTATGCGCGGGGCCGGGGTCCTGCCCCGACGCCCGCACCATGTCACGGTCAGCGCGCCTTGCCCTGGTTGGCCACGGCGGCCAGCGAAGCGGCGATGGCGTCCGCGTCGCCGAGATAGTAATGGCGCAGGGGGCGCAGGTCGGCGTCCAGTTCGTATACGAGCGGGGTGCCGTTGGGAATATTGAGGCCGACGATGTCGTCATCCGAAATCTGATCCAGGTACTTCACCAACGCGCGGATGCTGTTGCCATGGGCGGCAATCACCACGCGCTTGCCCGATTTGATATCGGGAGCAATGGATTCGTTCCATAGCGGAATCACGCGGGCCACCGTATCCTTCAGGCATTCGGTCAGCGGCACCTGCTCGCGCGGCACATTGGCGTAGCGCGGATCGTCGAACGAGGCGCGCGGGTCGTCCGCTTCGAGTGCGGGCGGCGGCGTGTCGTAGCTGCGGCGCCAGACCAGAACCTGCGCGTCGCCGTACTTGGCGGCGGTCTCGGCCTTGTTGAGGCCCGACAGTGCACCGTAGTGACGCTCGTTCAGGCGCCATTCGTTGCGCACCGGAATCCACATCAGGTCCATTTCGTCCTGGACATGCCAGAGCGTGCGGATCGCGCGCTTGAGCACCGAGGTGTAGGCGATGTCGAACGTCAGGCCGGCTTCATTGAGCAATTGGCCCGCCTGGCGTGCCTGGGCGGCGCCGGTGTCGGTCAGGTCGACGTCGACCCAGCCGGTGAAGCGGTTTTCGAGGTTCCACGTCGATTCGCCGTGGCGGATGAGAACGAGCTTGTACATGCTGCTTCCAGAGAGTAGGTAACCTGCTGGCGCGGCGGCGCGAATGCGGCGCGGCCCGCACCCCATAAAATGAAGGGTGGCGCCAAACCGCGTATTTTATAATGCCGCCGACCCAACCCAACGGAAATGCCAACGTGAATTTCTTCGCCGACTACAACAACCTGGCCCTGATCGCTATCGCAGTGGTCTCTGGCGGCCTGCTAGCCTGGCCGGCCATCATGCGCAGCACGAGCGGAAAAAGCGTCAATACCGCCGGCGCCACCCAGCTGATCAACAAGCGCAACGCGGTGGCCATCGACGTGCGCGACGCCGCGGAGTTCGCCAAGGGCCACATGCCCCAGGCGAAGAGCGCGCCGCTTGCCGACCTCCCGAACCGCGCCGGCTCGCTCGCCAAGGACAAGAGCGCCCCCGTCATCGTCATCAGCCAGACCGGCCAGAGCCTGGGGAAGGCTCAAGCAGCGTTGAAAGAAGCCGGGTACAGTGAGGTCTACGCGCTCGAAGGCGGCATGACCGCCTGGCAGCAGGCCGGACTTCCGGTCGTCAAGTAACGTCGATTCATTTATTTGCTGTGCGCGGCGCGGATCGCCCCTGGCATCCGCGCCGCTGCATTTCAGGACAAGGAGATTTCGCATGGCCCGCGTCGTCATGTACAGCACGGTGGTTTGCCCTTATTGCCAGATGGCCGAGCGCCTTCTGCGCCAGCGCGGAGTGGAGACGATCGAGAAGATCATGATCGACCGCGAAGCGGGCAAGCGCGAGGAAATGATGTCGCGCACCGGCCGCCGTACCGTACCGCAGATCTACATCGACGAGCGTCATGTGGGCGGTTTCGATGATCTCTCCGCGCTCGATCGCAAGGGCGACCTCGTGCCGCTGCTTGCGGCCTGACACGCCCGTGCCGCGCGGCACATTTCTGTGACAGATTCGCGGCCTGCGGCTTCCGGCAGGTCGTGAATCTCTGATTCCTCTCTGACTGGGTCAACGAGCGGGTGAATTCGCCACCCGCGTCATGTACCATATGCGCTTTCCAAACCGGGCTCGACCCGCGCGGACGCGCGTGCCGGCACCCTTGCAGCACCCCATCACCCCTTTCAGTCAATCCGGAAGCCTCTCATGAGCGACCAGCAACAAGCTACCCAGCAGGACGACCAGCCCTTCTTCAATATCCAGCGCGTGTACCTGAAGGACATGTCGCTCGAGCAGCCGAACTCGCCGCAGATCTTCCTCGAGTCGGAAGCGCCGGCCGTCGAGGTGCAGGTCAACGTGGCCGCCGCCCAGCTGCAGGAAGGCATCTTCGAAGTGGTCGTGACCGGTACCGTGACGACCAAGGTCCAGGACAAGGTGGCGTTCCTGGTGGAAGCGCATCAGGCCGGTATCTTCGATATCCGCAACGTGCCGGCCGAGCAGCTCGACCCGCTGCTGGGCATTGCCTGCCCGACCATCCTGTACCCGTACCTGCGCGGCAATATCGCCGACGTGATCACGCGTGCCGGCTTCCAGGCCATCCATCTGTCGGAAATCAACTTCCAGGCGCTGTACGAGCAACGTCTGCAAGCCGCGATGGCCGAGGCCGGCCAGCAAGGCGCTGAGTCGGGCATCGTCATGCCCGACGGCAGCCAGGCGCGTCACTGATGCGTCGCACCCTCTCCCGCGCGGAGAGGGTCTGCTCTGGCCTAGCGTCATGACGTCATGAAACTCACGATCCTTGGCGCTGGCGCATGGGGCACCGCCCTCGCGAGCCACGCGGCGGCCACGCACGACGTGGTGCTGTGGGGCCGCGACGCCGACGAGCTCGCGGCGATGGCTGCGGGCGGCGTCAACGCCGGCTATCTGCCTGGCATCTCTCTTTCTCCCAGACTCGCCTACGAAGCCGACTTCGCGCGTGCCGTTGCGCATGCCGAAAGCGATCCGTCGGGGCTGCTCATCGTTGCCACGCCGGTGTCCGGCTTGCGTGAGACCACGCGCAGAATCGCCACGACCATCAAGGGGCCGGCCGCGATGCTGTGGCTGTGCAAGGGTTTCGAGGCCGACACCCATGCGATGCCGCACCAGATGGTGCGTGCCGAGCTTGATGCGTTGCCCGGCGCGCCCGCCATCGACTATGGCGTGCTGACCGGGCCGAGCTTCGCGCGCGAGGTCGCGCTCGGACTGCCGTGCGCGCTGACCGTGGCGGGCACGTCACCGGTGCTCGGCGAGCGCGCGCAGGCCGCATTCCATCACCATGCGATGCGTATCTATCGCAGCGACGACCTGATCGGTGTCGAGGTGGGAGGGGCCGTCAAGAACGTGCTGGCGATCGCCACCGGTGCCAGCGATGGCCTCGGGCTGGGGCTCAATGCGCGCGCCGCGCTGGTGACGCGTGGGCTGGCCGAGATGACGCGACTGGGCCTCGCGCTCGGTGGGCGCCTCGATACGTTCATGGGCCTCGCCGGCGTCGGCGACCTGATTCTTACCGCGACCGGCGATCTGTCGCGCAATCGCAAGGTCGGCCAGCAGCTTGCCGCAGGCAAGACCCTGGCGCAGGTGCTTGCCGATCTCGGGCACGTGGCCGAAGGCGTGCGCTGCGCGCAGGCCGTTGCCGCGCTGGCCGCGCAGCATGGTGTCGATATGCCGATTACGCGCGCGGTCTGCGCGGTGCTGTTCGAAGGTCTCGGTGCCGCGGATGCGGTGGCGCAGCTGTTGCAGCGCGACGCGCGTGACGAGTCGCCGTTGCACTAATGCCCGCTTGGCACTGAACGGCACGGTGCGGGGTCTGCGCCTTGAAACCCGGCGCAGAATCATGGCACTAAGCAGTGCGCTTGCCGCACTGAAGCCCGCACTGAAGCCCACCCTGAAGGCCACCACACTGACATGAATTCCCGCCGTCGCGCCCTGGGCGTGCTACTTCCCTCCGCGCTGTGCCTGTCGGCACTGGCGCGCGCGTCCGATGCCCTGGCGCAGGACTGGCCCGCGCGGCCGTTGCGCATGATCGTACCGTTTCCGGCGGGTTCGTCGCCCGATCTGATCGCGCGTCTGCTGACCGAACAACTGGCCGCGGCGCTTGGCCAGCCCGTCGTGGTGGAGAATCATCCGGGCGCCGGTGGGAACATCGGCACCGGCATGGTGGCGCGCGCGACGCCGGACGGCTACACGCTGCTGTTCACGATCAACGGGCCGCTCGTCACCGCGCCCACGCTCTGGCGCAACCTCAACTACGATCCGGTGCGGCAACTCGCGCCGGTGACGCTCGTGGCCACGTCGCCGAATGTGCTGGTGGTCGATGCGCGGCTGCCCGTGCGCACGTTGCAGGAGTTTGTCGCGTTGGCGAAGTCGAAGCCCGGCACGCTGAACTATGGTTCGGTGGGCAACGGCAGTGCCGCGCATCTGGCCATGGAGCAGTTGAAGGCGATGGCTGGTATCGATCTGCAGCACGTGCCGTATGCCGGATTTCCGCAGGTCACCACCGCCATCGTCGGCGGGCAGGTGCAGGCCGGCTTTATGGTGCCGGCGATCGCCATGCCGCTGGTACAGGCGGGCAAGCTGCGCATGCTTGCGGTGACCACCACCGGTCGCTCGGCGCTGTTGCCGTCGGTGCCGACGGTGGTGGAATCGGGCTACCCGGGCTTCGAGGCGATCTCGTGGCAGGCCGTGCTCGCGCCTGCGGGCACGCCGGCGCCGATCGTCGATCGGCTCTATCGCGAGCTGGTGGCGATCATTGGCAGGGAAGACGTGCGCGAGAAAATGCGCGCGCAGTACTTCGCGCCGGCCGGCACCGCGCCGGCCTCGTTGCGGCAGACCATGGCCAGCGAGAAACTGCGCTGGGACAAGGTCATTCGCGCCGCGCACGTGCAGCCAGAGTAGGCGTAACCGCGGCGCGCCGGACCCGCTTGCGCGGCCCTTATGCGCCGCCGGCGAACCCGTTCTGGCGCCAGGCCTCGAACACGACCACCGCCACGGTGTTCGACAGGTTGAGGCTGCGGTTGTCGGGGCGCATCGGCAGGCGGATGCGGCGCGCGGGCGGAAACCATTCACGCCGCTCTGGCGCCAGCCCACGGGTTTCCGAGCCGAAAACGAACCAGTCGCCGGGCTGGAACGCCACCTCACCGAACGGCGTCGAGCCATGCGTGGTCAGCGCGAACATGCGATCGACGTTCGGCTGCTCGCTGGCCATCAGCGCCTCCCAGTTGTCGTGCACGCGCATGGTGGCGTACTCGTGATAGTCGAGCCCTGCGCGGCGCATGCGCGCATCCTCGAGCGGAAAGCCGAGTGGCTTGACCAGATGCAGCTGCGCGCCAGTGTTGGCGCATAGCCGGATCACGTTGCCGGTATTGGGAGGAATCTCGGGTTCGACGAGGACGACGTTAAACATGCGGACGTGGGACGGTGGGAAGCGCTGCGCAGCTTAACGCCTGCGGCCCCGTGCGGCAATCATGGCGTGCGCAGCGCGGGCAGCACCGTGACGCGCGCGGCGCCATGGGCCTTGAGCACGCGTGCCGCCTCGCGCAGCGTGGCGCCGGTGGTCATCACGTCGTCGACGATGCCGATATGGCGTCCTGCGACGGCTGCCGGGTGCGTGACCGTGAAGGCGTCCTGCACGTTGGCCAGTCGGTCGTTCAGGCTCAGCATGTGTTGGGTGGCGGCATCGCCGCGGCGCGCGAGCAGCGTGGCGGCCGTGGCGATGCCGAGCTGCCGGCCCAGCGGTCGCGCGATCTCCCACGCCTGATTGAAGCCACGCGCGGCCAGCCGTGCCCGCGCGAGCGGCAGTGGGATCAGCAGATCGGGCAGGGGCAGCGCGGCGGCGGCCAGCCGCAGCGCGAGCGCGTCGGCAAACCAGCGTGCGTGCGGCAGCGCCGCGCCGCTTTTCAGCGCGAGCACGAGATGGTCCTGCGGTGCGGCGTAATCGCCGAGCGTGAATACGGCATCGAATGGCGGCGGGTCCGCCAGGCACAGCGTACAGGCCCGCCCGCGCGTGCTACGCAGCGCGCAGAACGGGCAACGGGGCTTCGGCGCCAGATGCCGCGCGGCGCAGGCCGTGCAGACCACTTCGGCCTGTACCTGCCCGCATAGCGCGCACGCGGACGGCAGCAACGCGCGCCACAGGCGCGGTAGTCCGTGGCGAAGCGCGGCCAGGCCGGCAGCGCATGGCGCGCCCTCGGCGCGAGCCGGGGAGGGCGCGTATACTTGCGGCCGGTTCATGGGCCGCGGCGGGGTTGCCTGCTGTCGCGCGCCATCCTGTGGTTCGCCACTCCGCTGTTCGCCATCTTTCTTATCGATTCCCTCGTGTCCTCGCATTCCGCCGCCACTCCCGATGCCTGGCTGCCGCCCACGCGGCTGACTCGTCTTGCCTTCGACCGGCGCAGCGCCGGATTCGGCCAGCTCGACTTCATGCTCGGCGAAATCGGCCGCCGCATGCAGGAGCGCATGGAGGTGATCCGGCTCGCGCCGCGCGGCGCGCTGGATCTCGGATGCGGCCATGGCCAAGGCCTTGCGGCGCTGCGCGCGCGCTTTCCCGATGCGCAGATCGCCGGGCTCGACATCTCCGGCGCGATGCTGCGCGAGGCCGCTCAGCGCGATCCGCAGCGCCAGCCGGGCTGGCTCGGCCGCATGCTCGGCAAGCGGCCGACGTTCGATCTGGTCCAGGGCGATCTTGCCACACTGCCTTTCGAGGCAGCCAGTTTCGACCTGCTGTGGTCGAACCTCGCGCTGCACTGGCACCCGGAGCCGCATCAGGTGTTTCCGGAATGGCATCGCGTGACCCGTGACGACGGACTCGTGCTGTTCTCGTTGTTCGGACCCGACACGCTGCGCGAGGTGCGCGACGCGTTTGCCGAGGTCGATCTCGATGCGCACACGCTGCGCTTCGTGGACATGCACGACATCGGCGACATGCTGGTCCACGGCGGCTGGTCCACGCCGGTGATGGACATGGAAACGCTGACGGTTACCTACGAGACGCCGGAGGCACTGCTGCGCGAGGTGCGCGCGTTCGGTGGCATGCGGCGCCCGGGCGGGGCGGGATTGCGCGGACGCCGCTGGTATCGCGCCGTGCTGGACGCGCTGGAGCGCCGCCGCACTGCCGATGGCGTGATCCCGCTGACGTTCGAGATCGTCTACGGCCATGCGTGGAAGCTCGCGCCGCGCGAGCGGCAGGCCACCGATGATCAGGGCCGCGCGGTGGTGCCGGTGGACAAGATCGGGCGCGCCCGTCCGCGTCGCTGAAGACCTGCGTCGGGCAGATCTGCCTGCGACAGATTGTCGCAAAACATCCACACCGGATATCCACGCAAAACACTGACGCAACTGCGGCGCCGGCACACGAATTCGACCATTGCGTTGACTATCATGCCGCGCCGCACCATGCACAAAAACTTGGCCGATGCAAGCCCGGCGGGCAAGTCCGGCCTTGTTTGAGTATGCGAAGCGCCATATAATGCGCCAGTTTGTCGCAGTGGTCCCCTGGCACTATCTCGCCCCTCGGGGTTAAGCACGCTACGCCTCCGTACCATGTTCGGATCAGGTTAACGCCATGTCCGGACGATGTATGGAACTTGTACGGTAGTAATGTATGGCCGTACCGTTCCCCGGCCGCACGAATCCGTACGGTCCCCGGTACCGGCAGGCGTAGGCATCATCGCGCAAAGGCCGCATTCACCTGCGCACGTGCTTTCCATGGAGCGTTTGTCGTCCCGGGCGTGCATCCGATGCGGAGCGGTTAGCGATGCAAGACTTGGGTATCGCATTCCAGACGGCAGTTGGTAACTCCGGCGGAAATCTCGACGGACGCCCCCCTTTGCCGAGCAACGACTGGCTGATGAAGCGGAATTGCTCGCTTTCTCCTCGCCAGGTCGGCTGGTTCTACTTCTCCATCGTATGTTTTTCGACTGCCATCGCGCTGTTTTTCGCATGGCAGGGGACTTGGCTCGTGCTGCCATTCGCCGGCCTCGAATTGCTGGGGCTGGGGATTGCCCTGCTGGCGCACGGGCGCCATGCGACGGATTATGAACGCGTCAGTTTGACCGACGGCATGCTGGTCGTGGAGACAGCCAGCGCCAGCCGGATGACGTGGGATGAATTCAACCCGTGCTGGGTGCGGGTAGAACTGGGTGAATCGTTCCGGGCGCTCGTGGTCTTGCGGTCGGGCAAGCGTGTCGTGCGGGTGGGGTCGTATCTGGACCCGCATCGACGTCGCAAGTTCGCGCAGGAACTCGTTGCGGCCCTGCATCGCCTCTGAAGGGAGCGGTGCCGGGTGGAAACGGGGACAGATTTGAATCTGTAAATTAGGTAGATAACAAATGAAAATGTGGAAGAAGGCATCCGCAGCATGTCTGGCCGGCGCGTCCCTGCTCGCTAGCCAGGCGGCCTCCGCGGTCAGTGATATGCCCGGCGGTCCCGCCGTGCGTCAGCTGAACTTGACCGAACCCGTTACAAAGATCGCCGAACAGATTCATTGGCTGAACTGGATGATGCTCATCCTCTGCACGGCGATATTTATCGTCGTGTTCGGCGTGATGTTCTATTCCATCTTCAAGCACCGGAAGTCCAAGGGCGCCAAATCGGCGTCGTTCCACGAGAGCATCACCGTCGAGATCGTCTGGACCATCGTGCCGTTCCTGATCGTGATCGCGATGGCGCTGCCCGCCACCAAGACGGTGGTCGCGATGAAGGACACGACGAACTCCGACATCACGATCAAGGCCACCGGCTATCAGTGGAAGTGGGGGTACGACTACCTCAAGGGCCAGGGCGAGGGCATCTCGTTCGTGTCCACGCTGACCACGCCTCGCGAGCAGATCAACAACGAGCAGCCGAAGTCGAACACCTACCTGATGGAGGTGGACAACGAGCTCGTGGTGCCCGTCAACAAGAAGATCCGCATCGTCACCACCGCCAACGACGTGATCCACGCGTGGATGATTCCCGCGTTCGGCGTGAAGCAGGATGCGATTCCGGGCTTCGTGCGCGACACGTGGTTCCGCGCCGAGAAGACCGGCGTGTATCGCGGGCAGTGCGCCGAGCTCTGCGGCAAGGAGCACGCGTTCATGCCGATCGTGGTGCGCGTGGTGTCCGACGCCGACTACACCAAGTGGGTCGACGAGAAGAAGAAGGCGCTGGCCGCCGCGGCCGATGATCCCAACAAGACCTGGACGCTCGACGAAATGAAGGTGCGCGGCGAGAAGGTCTACGTGTCGAACTGCGCGGTCTGCCACCAGCCGAACGGCAAGGGCGGCGGCGCATTCCCGGCCCTCGATGCCTCCAAGGTCGTCAACGGACCGAAGGCTGGCCAGATGCACATCCTGCTGGAAGGCAAGGGCGGCATGCCGTCGTGGAAGCAGCTCTCGGATACCGAGCTGGCCGCGGTGATGACGTTCACGCGCAACAGCTGGAGCAACAAGACCGGTGAAGTCATCCAGCCGGCCGACTTTGTGAACGCGCGCGCGGGCAAGTTCCCGGAAGGCGGGGGCGCAGCCCAGGCCGCCGCTGGCGATGCCGCGCCCAAGGCGCAGGCACCGGCACCGGCAAACAACGCCGGCGCACAAGACAAGCAGGCCAGCGTCGCGGGCAACCGCGTCGCCGGCTGACCCGCGCACGTCCGCATTCAGGAATTCAGGAGTCATCGCGATGAGTACCGCAACCCCGGAGACGCTGGGTCATCCGCACGACCATGCTCATGACCACGACCATGGTCATGGCCACGACGATCATGCCCACGATCATCCGCATGGCTGGCGCCGCTGGCTGTTCGCCACCAATCACAAGGACATCGGTACGCTGTACCTGCTGTTCTCGTTCACCATGCTGCTGTCGGGCGGCCTGCTGGCCCTGTTCATCCGACTCGAGCTGTTCGAGCCGGGCCTGCAGTTCTTCCGCCCCGAACTGTTCAACCAGTTCACCACGATGCACGGCCTGATCATGGTGTTCGGCGCGATCATGCCGGCGTTCGTCGGCTTTGCGAACTGGATGATTCCGCTGCAGATCGGCGCGTCGGACATGGCGTTCGCGCGCATGAACAACTTCAGCTTCTGGCTGATGCCGCCGGCCGCGCTGCTGCTGGCCGGCTCGTTCTTCGCACCGGGCGGCGCCACCGCCGCGGGCTGGACGCTGTACGCGCCGCTGTCGGTGCAGATGGGTCCGGGCATGGACATGGCGATCTTCGCCATGCACATCATGGGCGCGTCGTCGATCATGGGCTCGATCAACATCATCGTGACCATCCTCAACATGCGCGCGCCGGGCATGACGCTGATGAAGATGCCGATGTTCTGCTGGACGTGGCTGATTACCGCGTACCTGCTGATCGCGGTGATGCCCGTGCTGGCTGGCGCGATCACGATGGTGCTAACCGATCGCCATTTCGGCACGAGCTTCTTCTCCGCCGCGGGCGGTGGTGATCCGGTGATGTACCAGCATATCTTCTGGTTCTTCGGTCACCCCGAGGTGTACATCATGATCCTGCCCGCGTTCGGGATCGTCTCGCAGGTGGTGCCGGCGTTCGCGCGCAAGCGTCTGTTCGGCTACAGCTCGATGGTCTACGCCACCGCGTCGATCGCGATCCTGTCGTTCATCGTGTGGGCCCACCACATGTTCACGACCGGCATGCCGGTGACCGGCCAGCTGTTCTTCATGTACGCGACGATGCTGATCGCGGTGCCGACCGCCGTGAAGATCTTCAACTGGATCGCCACGATGTGGCGCGGCTCGATGACGTTCGAGACGCCGATGCTGTTCGCGATCGGCTTTATCTTCGTGTTCACGATCGGCGGCTTCACCGGCCTGATGCCGGCCGTCGCACCGATCGACATCCAGCTGCAGGACACGTACTTCATCGTTGCGCACTTCCACTACGTGCTGGTGGCGGGCTCGCTGTTCGCGCTGTTCTCGGGCTTCTACTACTGGGGTCCGAAGTGGAGCGGCTTCATGTACAACGAGACGCGCGGCCAGATCCACTTCTGGGGCTCGCTGATCTTCTTCAACGTGACCTTCTTCCCGATGCACTTCCTGGGTCTGGCCGGCATGCCGCGTCGCTATGCCGACTATCCGACCCAGTTCGCGGACTTCAACGCGGTGGCATCGATCGGCGCGCTCGGCTTTGGCCTGATGCAGGTGTACTTCTTCTTCTTCGTGGTGCTGCCGTCTTATCGCGGCGGAGAGAAGGCGGCCGACAAGCCGTGGGAAGGCGCCGAGGGTCTCGAGTGGACCGTGCCGTCGCCGGCGCCGTTCCATACGTTCGAAGAACCGCCGCTGGTCAAATGATGACCACGCAGCCGGACGATCGCAAGGCGGCCCAGCGGGCCGCCAACCGACGGCTAGGATGGATCCTGCTGTCGGTGGTGCTGATGTTCTTTCTGGGCTTCTTCGCCAAGATGAAGTTTCTTGGCGGCTGACCGGTTCGTGCAGGAGCGGTAGATGAGCGACAAGGCAGACGAGAGGCGTTTCAACCGCGGCATGCTCGGCCGGTTGCTGGTAGTGGTCGGCGTGATGTTCGGCTTTGGCTACGCGCTGGTGCCGCTGTACAAGAAGATCTGCGAGATCACCGGCATCAACGTGGTGACCACGCGCGAACTGTACGGCGGCTCCCTCAAGAACACGCAGGTGGATACGAGCCGCACGATTACCGTGGAGTTCGATTCCAACGCGCGCGGGCCGTTTGCGTTCCGTCCGGTGAAGAACACCATGGAGGTGCATCCGGGCGAGATGGCGACGATCGTGTACGAGGTGGCCAACGGGCAGTCGCGCGATATCGCGGCCCAGGCGATTCCGAGTTATGCGCCGAAGCAGGCGACCGAGTACTTCAAGAAGGTCGAATGCTTCTGCTTCAAGCAGCAGACGCTCAAGGCGAACGAAGCGCGGCAGATGCCGGTGGTGTTCGTGATCGATCCGAAGCTGCCGAAGGACGTGAAGAACATCACGCTGTCGTACACGTTCTTCGAAGTCGGGGCACCGGTCGCGCAGGCACCGGCCGGCGAAGCGACTGGACATGGCAGTTGAGGAACGCATGGACGACCTGAAACAAGCGACTCATCGCAAGGCTTCGTTCCTGCAAACGATGCGCGCAGTACTGTGGTCGTTCGTTGGGTTGCGCAAGGGCTCGGAGCACGAGTCCGACATGGCGAAGCTCAATCCGGTCCACGTCATCATCGCCGGACTGATCGCCGCGGCGATCTTTGTCGGCGTGCTCGTCGTGATCGTGCGCACCGTGGTGGGACAGGCAACAGGGTAGGGCAGCAGCACAAGACACAGCAGCACAATAAAAACCACTGAATCAGAGACTCTGAGCTGGAGATTAGAAGAATGAGTGCGAACCGCGCAAACGCTCCGTACTACTTCGTACCGGGCCCGTCGAGCCATCCGATC
Organism: Cupriavidus pampae; assembly: GCF_914271485.1. Classification (GTDB taxonomy): domain Bacteria; phylum Pseudomonadota; class Gammaproteobacteria; order Burkholderiales; family Burkholderiaceae; genus Cupriavidus; species Cupriavidus pampae. Next base: position 623,095 of record NZ_CAJZAG010000003.1, on the reverse strand, counting down.
ACGGCGGCCTTCGGGCTGCTGATGGTGGGCGGCGGCGCCGCCGGATGGGTCAACGGACAACCGTGGGGCCCTTACCTGGTCGGTGTGGGACTGGTGTGGTTCCTGTTCGTGCTGCGCGCATGGTTTGCCGACGCGATCGGCGAGTCGGAGGGGGGCAAGTACGGCAAGAACATCGACCTGTCGTTCCGCTGGTCGATGGGCTGGTTCATCTTCTCCGAGGTGATGTTCTTCGCGGCATTCTTCGGCGCGTTGTTCTACGCACGCTCGATCGCCATGCCGTGGCTGGGCGACCTCAACAACAAGATCATCTGGCCGGACTTCGCGGCCGTGTGGCCGAACACCGGTCCCGCGGGCGTGGTCGAGAAGTTCCAGACCATGGGCCCGTGGCCGATCCCGACCATCAACACGGCGCTGCTGCTGACGTCGGGCGTTACGCTGACGTGGGCGCACCACGCGCTGCTGGCCGGCAAGCGCAGCCAGGTGATCCAGGGCCTCTCGCTGACGATTCTGCTGGGCGCGATCTTCATGTGCCTGCAGGGCTACGAGTACTACCACGCGTACCACGAGCTGAACCTCAAGCTCACGTCGGGCGTGTTCGGCTCCACGTTCTTCCTGCTGACGGGCTTCCACGGTTTTCACGTGACGATGGGCGCGATCATGCTGGCCGTGATCCTCGGCCGCGTGCTGAAGGGCCATTTCACGCCCGATCACCATTTCGCGTTCGAAGGCGCCGCCTGGTACTGGCACTTCGTTGACGTGGTCTGGCTTGGTCTCTACGTGGTGGTCTACTGGCTCTGATCCCGGAGGGGAGTATCCTTGCGGTCGGGATGACAGAACGCAGGACGAGAGGCGCCGCGGGCGGAACTACCCCTGCGGCGCTTTGTCTTTTCAGGGATTCATCTGAATTCCGGTGCTGTGGATCCAACCCATCCAGTGCGAGAACAGGATGAACAGGAACAGCGCCACGGAAAAGCCGACGCGAAGCATCAGCGATCGCATCATGTTGGGCGTGCGGCCACGGTCGCGCATCATGAAGAACAGCGCCGAGGCCAGGCTGCCGATGATCAGGATAAAGGCTAGGGCAATGATGAAACGCATGACGGGGCGGGGACGTCCTTATCGGTATGCGGGCATGTGCGTGCATTATGGCACTCATGCCGTCGATGCAGTGGAGGTCCACGCATGAAGCTGTGGCGTTCGCCGGGTACCGTGCCGACCATCGCGGCCATTGCCGTGATGGTGATCACGTGCGTGCTCGGCGACTGGCAGTTGCAGCGCGGGCACGAGAAGACCGCGCGCGCGCAACGGCTCGCCACGCTCGCGGCGCAGGAGCCGGTGGACCTCAATGCCGGCGATATTCCGGGCGGTGGATTGAGCGATCGAACCGTGCGTGCACGCGGCCGCTTCGATCGCGCGCACACGGTGCTGCTCGACAATCGGCCGCATGGTACCGATGGTCGCGCGGGCTTTCTCGTCGTGACGCCATTGCGGCTCGACAGTGGCGCCAACGTGCTCGTGCTGCGTGGATGGTTGCCGCGCGACGCGCAGGACCGCACGCGCCTCGCGCCGTTCGACACGCCGGCCGGGGACGTCACGCTGAATGGCACCGCGCTCGACACGGTGCCGCGCGTCTATGGGCTGGGCGCTTCGGCCGATGCCGAGGCGGGCCGGCAGATCCGCCAGAACCTCGAGCTGCAGGCGTATGCGCGCGAGCTGGGCATGCCGCTGCTGCCGCTGGTGATTGAACAGACTACGGACACGCGCGATGGCCTCGCGCGCGACTGGACGCCCGCGGGCTTTGGCGCGGATCGCCACTATGGCTACGCGTTCCAGTGGTTTGGTATCGCGGCGCTGATGCTGGCGCTGCTGATCGTGCTCGGCGTGCGACGCGCGCGCCAGGAGCAGGGGGCGCAGGCCGCCTGATAACGAAAGAAGAGATGACCGTACAGATCCAATCCATGCCTCCGCAAGATCCTTCGGCCAAGACCCCTCGCACGCCTGGTGCTCCGCATACCGATGCACCCGTTGGTGACCGTATTGACGCGCGCACGCGCCGCGGCCGCCTGCAGATGCTCGTACTGCTGCTCGTCTGCGCGTCGCCTGTCATCGCGTCGTACCTGATGTACTACGTGGTCAAGCCCACCGGCGGCTCCACCAACTACGGCACGTTGATCGATCCGCAGCGCCCGATGCCGGCCGTGCAGATTGCCAACGAGCGCGACGAATCGGTACCGCTCGCGTCGATGCGTGGCAAGTGGCTGCTGGTCACGACGGACCCGGCGGCGTGCGACGAGGCCTGCGCGAAGAAGCTGTTCATGATTCGTCAGATTCGCGCGGGTCAGGGACAGGACCGCGAGCGCATCGTGCCGGTCTGGCTGATCCAGGACAAGGGCGCGGTGGACGAACGGCTCAGCGCCGCCTACAACGAACCCTATGCGGGCGTGCGTTTTCTGCGCATGGATGCGGCCGCGGTGCGGCAATGGCTGCCGGCGGACGCTGGCGCGCGCGCCGAGGACACGATCTTCCTCGTCGATCCGCTCGGCAATCTGATGATGCGCTTCCCTAAGGATCCCGATCCGGCCAAGATCAACGGCGACCTCAAGAAGCTTCTCAAGTATTCGCGTATCGGCTGACCAGGCATGCTGCTTCAACTCGCCATCATCGGCATTCTTATCGCGCTGTTGCCGCTCTCGTACGTGTTCGTGCGCGGCAGCCGCGATAAATATCGCAAGCTGGTCTGGATCACGGCGTTCCTGACGCTGGACCTGATCATGTTTGGCAGCTTCACGCGCCTGACCGACTCCGGTCTTGGCTGTCCCGACTGGCCCGGCTGCTACGGCCATTCGAACCCGCACGCGGCCATGGAACCGATCGCCGCGGCGCAGACCGCGCTGCCGAGCGGACCGGTCACGCATGTGAAGGCGTGGATCGAGATGATCCATCGTTATTTCGCCATGGGAGTTGGCGTGCTGATCATCGCGCTGATGGTGCTGGCGTGGGTCAAGCGCAAGGAACTGCGGCAGTCGCCGTGGTATGCCACCGGCGTGCTGGTGCTGGTCTGCGTGCAGGGCGCGTTCGGCGCGTTCACGGTGACGATGAAGCTGCAGCCGGTTATCGTCGTCACGCACCTGATGCTTGCGATGGGTCTGCTGGCGTCGCTGATCTGGCTTGGCTCGCGCAACGAGGCGCCACACGCCGTGGCGCCCCGGGCCGCCGGTCTGCGCTGGCCCGGCATCGTCGCGCTGACGCTGCTGGTGATTCAGATCTTTCTCGGTGGCTGGGTCAGCACCAACTATGCGGTGCTCGCCTGTACCGATTTTCCACTGTGCAACGGGCAGTTGATTCCCGAAATGGACTTCCGCCATGGCTTTACGCTCTGGCGGCAGCTCGGTATGACGGCGGACGGCAACTACATTCCGCACAGCGCGCTGGTGGCGATCCACTGGGTGCATCGCGGGTTTGCGTTCGTGGTGCTCGGGTACCTCGCATGGTTCGCGCTGCGCGCGCGCCGGCTGGAGGGTCTGACGCGCCACGCGCGGTGGCTGCTGGCCGTGCTGGCACTGCAACTGGCCACCGGTCTTTCCAACATCGTGTTCGACTGGCCGCTGATCGCCGCGGTCGCTCATAACGGTGGAGCAGCCCTGCTGCTGATACTGTTGCTCCGTCTCAACTACAATATCGGCCTCGCGACCCGAACCGCTGGTGCCGCCGCCCAACCATCCGTTGCAGCGCGCGCCACATGAAGGACAAGTCTTCTCCCGTGGTTACTGCTACACACCCCCACTCTTCCGTGGGCCGGTTACGTCATCTCCGACATCTGGCCCGTCAATACGCCGCGCTGACCAAGCCCCGCGTTACCCAACTCGCGGTCTTCTGCGCCGTGATCGGCATGTTCCTGGCCACGCCGGGCATGGTGCCGTGGTCCGTGCTGATCGGAGGCGCCGCCGGCATCTGGCTGCTGGCCGGGGCCGCGTTCGCCATCAATTGCCTGGTCGAGCAGAAGATCGATGCGCTGATGCGCCGCACCGCGTGGCGCCCTTCGGCCACCGGCGAGATCACCACGTTGCAGACGCTGATCTTCTCGGGCGTGCTCGGTGGCGCCGGCATGTGGCTGCTGCACGTGTTTGCCAACGATCTGACCATGTGGCTCACGTTTGCGACGTTCCTCGGCTATGCGGTGGTCTACACGATCCTGCTCAAGCCGGCCACGCCGCAGAACATCGTGATCGGTGGCCTGTCGGGCGCGATGCCGCCGGCACTGGGCTGGGCCGCCGTGGCGGGCACCGTGCCGGCCGAGGCGTGGTTTCTGGTACTGATCATCTTTACGTGGACGCCGCCGCATTTCTGGGCGCTCGCGCTGTACCGGCGCGCCGACTACGCCAAGTCGGGCCTGCCGATGCTGCCGATCACGCACGGCGAGCGCTACACGCTGCTGCATATCCTGCTGTACACGCTGACGATGATCGCGGCCACGCTGCTGCCGTTCGTCTACGGCATGTGTGGCTACATCTACCTGGTTGCGGCGATCGTGCTCGGGCTGATCTTCCTCGGCTACGCGTGGAAGCTGTTCCGCAACTATTCGGATGGCCTCGCGCAGCGCATGTTCCGCTTCTCGATCCTGTACCTGTCGCTGCTGTTCGCGGCACTGCTGATCGACCACTACTTCAAGTTCCTGCCGCAGATCTGACGTCTGCGGCATGTTGACGCGCCCCCCGCACATTCGATCGCCGGGGGAGCGTCGATCGGCGATACTGCCGAGGCTGATTTCGCCAACGACCCGCCAATGCCCACGTCTTTTCCCGCCCTGCCGGCGCTGCTGCGCCGTACCTTCGTCCTCTTCTGCTGCGCCTTCCTGCTGGCCGCCTGCGGCAAGCCCAAGCCCACGTTCCGCAACGTCGATATCTCGGGCGCCACCGGCTTCGGCAAGGACTTCGCACTGACCGATCCGTCGGGCAAGGTCCGCACACTGGCGGACTTCAAGGGCAAGGCCGTGGTGATGTTCTTCGGCTACACGCACTGCCCGGACGTCTGTCCGACCACGATGGCCGAACTCAAGGCCGTGATGGAGCAGATGGGCCCCGAGGCCGACAAGGTGCAGGTGCTGTTCGTCACCGTCGATCCGGAGCGCGATACCGCCGCGTTGCTGGGCCAGTACGTGCCCGCCTTCGATGCGCGCTTCCTGGGGTTGCGCCCCGAGAACGAAGCCGCGCTCAAGCAGGTCACGCAGGACTTCAAGGTGTACTACGCGAAGGTGCCCGGTACCTCGCCGAACAACTACACGATGGACCATTCGGCCGGCAGCTACGTGTTTGATCCGAGCGGTCAGCTGCGGCTGTTTATCCGCCACGGTCAGGGCCCGGATCCGATTGCACACGATTTGAAGACCCTGCTGGGCTCGTAAGCCAGCGCGCGAGACAGACCGAGAGACAAACACGCGCCACAAACACACGCGATAAACAAAAAGGGCCGGTCTGAGACCGGCCCTTTTTGCGTTGGCTGTGCAATCAGGCAAAAGCCTGCAGCGCGCCCTTCATCTTCTTCATCGCGGCCGTTTCGATCTGGCGGATACGCTCGGCGGACACGCCGAACTCGGCTGCCAGCTCATGCAGCGTGGAGCCGCCCGAGCCGTCGTCGTTCACGTGCAGCCAGCGCGCCTCGATGATGCGGCGGCTACGCGGATCCAGACGCTCCAGCGCTTCTTCCAGACCTTCCACCTGCATGCGGTCCTGACGCTGGGCCTCGAGCACGCGGGTCGGCTCGTTGTGATTGTCGGCCAGATACGCGATCGGCGCGAAGTCTTCCTCGCCGTCCTCGACCTGTCCTTCCAGTGCCAGATCGCCACCCGACAGGCGGGTTTCCATCTCCATCACTTCCTCGGGCTTCACGTTGAGCTCGCGCGCAACGGCTTCCACCTGTTCGGGCGTGAAGGTATGCGCATCCCGCTTGTGGCTGCGCAGATTGAAGAAGAGCTTGCGCTGGGCCTTGGTGGTCGCCACCTTGACCATGCGCCAGTTCTTGAGCACGTACTCGTGGATCTCGGCCTTGATCCAGTGGATCGCGTACGAGACCAGACGCACGCCCTGATCCGGGTCGAAGCGCTTCACGGCCTTCATCAGACCGATGTTGCCTTCCTGGATCAGGTCGGCGTGGGGCAGGCCATATCCCAGATACTGACGGGCGACCGACACCACGAGACGCAGATGCGACATCACCAGGCGACGGGCAGCATCGACCGACTCGGTGTCGCGCAGGTCTCGCGCCAGCGATTGCTCTTCCTCGGGGGTAAGCATCGGAACCCGGTGCACCGCCTGGATATACGCTTCCAGATTCCCCAGGGTACCCGGCAGCGTCAGCGCAAAGCTGGCGTTGGACTGGGTTGCCGGCAGGCGGCGGCTCGGGGATAGACCTGCAGCCGGGCTCGCTTGACCCAGCGCGATTTGATCAGCAGACAGGACTGCGTTCACTATGACTCCTTTCGCTTCCGGCGCTCTTATGCCGGGTGTAGCGTACTCCACATCGGATCGGCTACAGCACTGCAACGGATATTAGCACTCATGCCGGACGAGTGCTAAGTTGGAGTGGCAATGGGGTCGATAGTTCCGGACCATTGCAATCTCATTTCTAGTAGATTACGCCTTTTCTCTCTGTGAGGGGCTGCTCGCCATCCCGCCCCCAGTCTGGATCTGGCTGGAAGCGGCAGCTCACAGAGGGATTAGAGGGGCCAAAGCCGCTCCGGTTTCCTCGGGAATTCGGGATTCTGTGTTGCGGGATTCGCTACACTCAGGGCTGTCCTCGCGCATCTTTCCATTCCAACGGAGCCCCCAATGTCTGTTATCGAACACTTGCTCAAGCCCCATGTGCGGGACCTGGGCGATTTCACCGTGCGTCGGCTGCTGCCTGCCGCGACCACCCAGACCGTCGGTCCGTTTATCTTCTTCGATCACATGGGCCCCGTCGCCATGGAGCCCGGCCACGGCATCGATGTGCGACCGCATCCGCATATCGGGCTGGCCACCGTCACCTACCTGTTCGAGGGCGAGATCATGCACCGCGACAGTCTGGGTAGCGAACAGGTGATTCGCCCCGGCGACGTCAACTGGATGACGGCGGGGCGCGGCATCGCGCATTCGGAGCGCTCGCCCGACGCGTCGCGCGAAGCCGGGCCGCGCCTGCACGGTATTCAGACGTGGGTGGCGTTGCCACAGGCGCACGAAGCCGATCCGCCGTCGTTTCACCATCATCCCGGCGCGACGCTGCCGCATATCGAGCTGCCTGGCGTGCGTATGACCGTGATTGCCGGCGACGCCTTCGGCGCGGAGTCGCCCGTGCGCGTGTATGGCCGCACGCTGTATGTGGCCATCGAGATCGACGCGGGCGCGAGTCTGGTCATTCCGGCGGACCATGTGCAGCGCGGTATCTACGCGGTGGATGGCACGATCGCGCTCGATGGGGAAGCGGTGCCGACCGAGCACCTCGTGGTGCTGACGCCGGGCGAGCCGGTGACGCTCACGGCCAGCGAGCCGGCGCGCGTGATGTTGCTCGGCGGCGATCCGACCGACGGCCGGCGCTACATCTTCTGGAATTTCGTGGCCAGCAGCAAGGAGGCCATCGAGGAAGCGTCGCAGCGCTGGCAGGACGACCAGTTCCCACACGTGCCCGGCGAGACCGAGCGCATTCCGCTGCCCCAGCGTCGTCCCTGACGGTCGTCCTTAAACCGGATCGGCCCAGGTCACGCGCGTGCCGAGGTTCAGGCAGGCACGAATCGCGTCGGCCTGCGCCGCGATCGGCGCGGGTACCGGCTCGGCGCCATCCAGCACCTTGCGAATCCAGGCGGCGGTGGCATCGACGTCCGTGCCGACCGGCAGTTCCGGCACATCGCCGATGGACCCGCCCACCGGATCGACCAGCGTGCGCTGGTGACCGTCATGCATCCAGTCGATGCGTCCGCTGCGGCGCGCGTCGGCGACCACTTCGCCCTCGGTGCCACGCGCCAGCAGCACGTTGGCTGGCTCGTGCGAGAAATAATCGGTCAGCGTCTCGCGATACTCGGGGTGCGTGTAGCTGTAGAGCCTCAGCGCCTCGGCGGGCGTATGCGCGCCCACGGGCTGCAACATCTTGACGATCGTGTGCGAGGAGTTGCGCAGGCCGATGATCGCGCGCTTGTCGAGCAACTGGGCCAGCGCGGGTGACAGGACATCGATCGGCAACACGGCCAGCGGGCCCAAGCCATTACCGCCGGCGGCCGGCAGGCGCAGCCGGTCCTGCGCATCGCGCGTGGTCTCGCACAGCGGTGTGCCAAGCGCCTTGAACAGTGCGATGCTGGTCACGCGGCCCTGGAATTCGCGCGTACCGTGCACGAGCACGGGCACGCCGTCGCGCGCCAGCAGGTGCGCGAGCAGCGGCACGAGGTTCGGTTGCTTGCGCGCACCGTTGTAGCTTGGCATCACCACCACCGTGCGATCGGCGGGCGCGTCGAGCGGCAGGCAGTGGCCATGCGCGGCCTCCAGCATGCCGGCAAGCTCGTGCGGCGCCTCGCCCTTGATGCGGTAGGCCATCAGCACGGCACCGAGCTCGAGGTCGGAGACCTGACCGGCGAGCATCGCGTCGAACAGCGCCTGCGCATCCTCGCGGGGCAGCGCGCGGGCGCCGTTGACGCCACGGCCGATCTCCTTGATGTACTTCGCGGCGGAGAAAGTCGGGGAGCTGGGTGGTTGCGTGGACGTCATGATGTGGGGAGAGAATGGCTTATGGGTTTCATCATAGCGGACCCCGCCATCGCTCTCCACCCGACCGTGGTCGCGCGGCTCCCCGCGTGTCTCTCTTAAGCGGCCTCCGCCAGTGCCGGATTGCGCTGCTTGCGATAAAGGAAGTCCAGCACGGCCGTGCGGCACGCGTGATAGGCCTTGTCGTCGGCCAGCGCCACGCGGTCGCGCGGGCGCGGCAGATCCACCTTCAGGATCTCGCCGATGGTCGCGGCCGGGCCATTGGTCATCATCACGATGCGATCCGCCAGCAGCACGGCCTCGTCGACATCGTGCGTCACCATCACCACCGTGCTGCGCGTACGGTCGACGATCTTGAGCAGCGCGTCCTGCAGATGCGCGCGCGTGAGCGCATCGAGTGCGCCGAACGGCTCGTCCATCAGCAATACCTTGGGCTGCATCGCGAGCGCGCGCGCAATGCCCACACGCTGCTTCATGCCCCCCGAAATCTCGTGCGGATACTTGCTCTCGGCATGCGTCAGGCCCACCAGCGCGAGCGTGTCCTGGGTGCGCGCCTTGACCTGAGCCTTGCTCTCGGTGGCGCCGAACACGCGCTCCACGCCCAGATGCACATTCTCGAAGCACGTCATCCACGGCAGCAGCGAGTGGTTCTGGAACACCACCGCGCGCTCGGGGCCGGGGCCGGCGATCTCGCGGCCCGCGCAGATCAGCGCGCCCGAGGTCGGCGTGGTCAGGCCCGCGATCAGGTTCAGCAGCGTCGATTTGCCGCACCCCGAGTGGCCGATCAACGTGATGAATTCCCCTTCGGCGATGGAGAGGCTGACATCGCGTAGCGCGACGAACGGCCCCTTGCGCGTCTTGAAGGTCTGGCCGACGTTTTCAATGCTGACGAATTTTTCCATAAGGCTCACCGTGCGGTCAGTTGTTGCCGTAGCTGAAGCGGCGGGCCAGCGCGAGCAGCAGGTGCTCGAGGATCAGGCCCACCACGCCGATGATGAAGATCGCGATGACGATATGCTCGACCTTCAGGTTGTTCCATTCATCCCACAGCCAGAAGCCGATGCCGGTGCCGCCGGTCAGCATCTCTGCCGCGACGATCACGAGCCATGCGGTGCCGATCGACAGCCGCACGCCGGTCAGCATGTACGGCAGCACGGCGGGAAACAGCACGCGGCGGAACACCTGCCACTCCGACAGATCGAGCACGCGCGCCACGTTGAGGTAGTCCTGCGGCACGCGCGTGACGCCTACGGCGGTGTTGATGATCATCGGCCAGATCGAGCAGATAAAGATCGCCCAGATCGCCGCCGGGTTGGCGGCCTTGAACAGCAGCAGACCGATCGGCAGCCACGCGAGTGGCGAGACGGGACGCAGCAGGCTGATCACGGGTGCCATCATCGCGTTGAGAAATGCAAAGCGGCCGAGGATAAAACCGGCCGGAATGCCGACCACCGCCGCGAGGCCAAAGCCCGCGGCCACACGCGCCAGCGATGCCAGCACATTCCAGCCGATGCCCTGGTCGTTCGGCCCATTGCTGTAGAACGGATCGGTGAACAGTGGTACCGCGGCATCCCACGTCTTGCCGGGCGTGGGAATGGCTGGAATCAGCGTGGCGATGCCATGCCAGACCAGCACGAACAACACGAAGCCGAGCACGGGCGGCACGGTTTTCATGACGAGGCCCGACACCGCGTCGCGTCGGGCGGCGCGCGCCTCCTGCGCGGCAATCTCCCGCGCGCGGCGCGCGGCACGCTCCTTGACGTCGGGATCGGCGAAGCTATCTGCGGCGCGCTCGGGCGCGGTCTGCACAATGGTGTTCACGTCTGACTCCTGCATGCGGCAAATCGCGGTGGAAGGGCAGTGGAAAAATCAGGCCTTGATCTTGAAGCCGTCGACGTAGGCCTTCGGGTCCTTGGTGGCATCCCACACCACGCCATCGATCAGCTTGGCGGTGCGGAATTCCGACTTTGGCAGCGGCACCTGCGCGGCGGCGGCGGCCTGCTTGAACACGTCGATACGGTTCACCTGCTTTGCTACCGCGAGATAGTCCGGATGGTCTTTGAGCAGGCCCCAGCGCTTCTGCTGCGTGAGGAACCACATGCCGTCGGACAGGAACGGGTAGTTGGCGCTGCCGTCCTGATAGAACTTCATCGAGTCCGGATCGTCCCAGGTCTTGCCGAGGCCATTGGTGTAGCGGCCGAGCATGCGGTCGAGAATGATGTCCATGTCGGTGTTCACGTACGACTTGGCGGCAATCGTCTCGGCGGTCTTGCGGCGGTTGGACACCGACGCGTCGATGAACTTCGAGGCCTCGAGAATCGCGGCGGTCATCGCGCGCGCGGTGTTCGGATTCTTCTGCACGAACTCGGCCGTGGTGCCGAGCACCTTCTCCGGATGGTCCTTCCAGATCGCCTGCGTGGTCTCGGCCGTGAAGCCGATCTTGTCGGCGATGGCGCGCGCGCCCCACGGTTCGCCCACGCAGTAGCCGTCCATATTGCCCACGCGCATGTTCGCCACCATCTGCGGAGGCGGCACGGTAATCGCCTTGGCATCCTGCATTGGATTGATGCCGTTGGCCGCCAGCCAGTAATAGAGCCACATCGCGTGCGTGCCGGTGGGGAAAGTCTGCGCGAACACGTACTCGCGTTTCTCCTTCGTCATCAGCGCCCGGAGGCTCGCGCCATCCTTCACCCCTTTCTCGGCGAGCTTGGAAGACAGCGTGATGGCCTGGCCGTTGTGGTTCAGGTTCATCAGCACGGCCATGTCCTTCTTGGGGCCGCCGATGCCGAGCTGCACGCCGTAGACCAGTCCATACAGCACGTGCGCCGCGTCGAGTTCGCCATTGACCATCTTGTCGCGCACCGCGGCCCACGAGGCTTCCTTGCTCGGCGTGATCTTGATGCCGTACTTCTTGTCGAGCCCGAGCGTAGAAGCCATGACGACCGACGCGCAGTCGGTCAGCGGGATGAAGCCGATCCTCACCTCGGACTTCTCGGGCGCATCGGAGCCCGCGGCCCACGCCCCGCTACGCACCAGCGGATCGACGAGCGTCATGACGCTGGCCCCGGCGATGGTCGCCAGCACGCGGCGCCGGCCTTGGCTCGCGGGCACGATATCGGCGGTGGCGGTGTTGGTGGAGACACGCAGCGGCTTGGCGATCTTGAGGCGAGAGGGCATTGAGAGGCTCCAAATAAAAACGTCCCGAGCCGCCGCCCGCCTTCGCCAGGCAGGTGCAGTTCAGGACGTCGTTGTCCGGGATCGCGTGCCCGTCATTGGGCGCGCGCATCCATCGAGTTGTGTGTGTTGAAACCGGTGCGACTGGCGGCCTTCGTTGGCCGTCCATCGATAACGCAAGCGACGTGCCAGCGTGTGAATGGGGAAAATCCGCGCGAATTTCGTGCGAAATCGGGCGTAAGGCGCCTGAAAGGGGAAGCGCGCGGGGAATGGGTGGAGCGGATGGGTGCGCGGGGTCAGTGGCGACGCCCGAACGGGGCGGCCGGCAGCGCCACAGTTGTGCATTGCACCAGCGGCGTGCGCCGCTGGCTTCGGTCCAGCTTAAGCCATCACGTCGATGACGCGCTGGGCGGCGTCGACGAGCTTGATGCCACGTTCCATGGCCATGCTGCGCAGGCGCTTGTACGCCTCGTCCTCGCCAATGCCGCGTGCCTGCATCAGCAGGCCCTTGGCGCGCTCGACGACCTTGCGTTCAGCAAGTTTCAGCTTGGTGGCGTCGAGTTCGGCGCGCAGTTGCTGGTCGAGTTCGAAGCGCGCGTAGGCCACATCGAGCACGGTCTTCACACGCTCGGCGCGCAGGCCATCGACGATGTAGGCGGTAATGCCGGCGGTCAGCGCGGCCTTGATGCGCGCGGAATCGTCGTTATCGGTGAACAGCACGATTGGCCGCGGCGCGTGCTGGGTGGAGACGCACACGTGCTCGATCGTGTCGCGCGCGGCGGACTCCGACGCGATGATCACGAGGTCCGGCTGCTGGGCCGTGATCACGTCCGGCAGCCGCAGGTCCGCGTCGACCATCTGCACCTCCGTGAAGCCTGCCTGCGCCAATCCGGAGCGGATCGTCTCCACGTTGAGTGGATCGGCGTCGTGAGGATCCCGTACCAGCAGGATGCGCAGCGTGCGCACGGGCTGTACTGGCGCGACGGAGGCGGGAGGGGGAGGGTGGCGGCGGGTCATGGCTGTCGCTTCGGTTGCACTGCATCATGCAAGATTCGCGCCGACTTAGGAAGAGGAATGCATAAGAGAATGCGCGCGCCGCGCCTTCCGCGCGATGGCGGGTGTATGCTCTTGCACTGCCGCGGGCCCGGCAGCATCGTACGGCTGGCGCGGCTAACCTGCCCTACAAGACCAGAGTCTGGAGATAGTTGGATGACCGAGTTCGTATTCGCCCCGCAAGCCCCCGTTGGCGTTCCCGTGCGAGGCAGCAGCGCAAGCTTCCCCGTACGTCGTGTGTATTGCGTGGGCCGCAACTATGCGGCGCATGCGCGCGAGATGGGTTCGGACCCCGATCGCGAGCCGCCGTTCTTCTTCTGCAAGCCGTCTGACGCGGTGAGCTACGTGGCGGACAACAGCGAAGGCACGTTCCCGTATCCGCCGGGCTCGGGCAACGTTCACTACGAGATCGAACTGGTCGTCGCCATCGGCAAGGGCGGCAAGGACATCGCGGTCGAACAGGCGGCCAGCCACGTGTTCGGCTATGCGGTCGGCCTCGACATGACGCGTCGCGACCTGCAGAACGAATCGAAGAAGACGGGCCGTCCCTGGGAAACGGGCAAGGCCTTCGACAAGTCGGCGCCGATCGGCCCGATCGTGCCGGTGGCGGCCATTGGTCATCCGGCCAAGGGCGCGGTCACGCTGGCCGTGAACGGCGTGGAGAAGCAGCGCGGCGATCTGTCCGACCTGATCTGGTCGGTGCCGGAAATGGTGTCGTACCTGTCGAAGCTGTTCGAGCTGCAGCCGGGCGACCTGATCTACAGCGGCACGCCCGAAGGCGTGGGCCCAATCGTCAAGGGCGACGTCATGACCTGCCACGTCGAAGGCGTGGGCGACCTCACGGTCAAGGTGGCCTGACGCATGCTGAAGCTGTACAGCTACTTTCGTAGTTCAGCTTCGTACCGGGTACGGATCGCGCTCGCGTTGAAGGGCTTGCCCTACGACTACGAGCCGATCCACCTGCTCAAGGATGGCGGGCAGCAACTGAAGCCCGACTACCGCGCCGTCAATGCCGACGGTGTGGTGCCGGCGCTGATGGTGGACCAGCAACCACTGATCCAGTCGCTCGCCATCATCGAGTATCTCGACGAAACGCATCCGCAGCCGCCGCTGCTGCCGGGCAATCCGCTCGAGCGTGCGATCGTGCGTGGCCTCGCGCAGGAGATCGCGTGCGAGATCCATCCGCTCAACAACCTGCGCGTGCTGAAGTACCTCAAGCACCAGCTCGGCGTGGCGGACGAGGCCAAGGACGCGTGGTATCGCCATTGGATCGAGCAGGGCTTTGCCTCGCTCGAGGTGAACCTCGAACGCATCGGCCGTGTGGGCACGTTTGCGTATGGTGACGCGCCGACGCTGATCGACCTGTGCCTGGTGCCGCAGGTGTTCAACGCCCAGCGTTTCAAGGTGGATATGAGTCGCTACCCGGTGATCTCACGCATCAACGACGCCTGCCTTGCGCTGGACGCGTTCCGCGATGCGGCGCCCGGCGCGCAGCCGGACAGCGAGTAGTTTGCTGCTGCCCTCTTCCTGCGGGAAGAGGGCAATTCGATCAGCCCAGCAAGGCGTCCGCAAACTCGTCAGCCTTGAACGGCTGCAAGTCCTCGACCTTTTCCCCGACCCCGATAAAGTAGACCGGTACCGGACGCTGGCGAGCGATCGCGGCCAGGATGCCGCCCTTGGCGGTGCCATCGAGCTTGGTTACGATCAGGCCGGTCAGGCCGAGCGCGTCGTCAAACGCGCGCGTCTGCGCCAGCGCGTTCTGCCCGGTGTTGGCGTCGATCACGAGCAGCACCTCGTGCGGAGCCGATGGCATGGCCTTGCCGATCACGCGCTTGACCTTCCGCAGCTCTTCCATCAGGTGCAACTGCGTGGGCAGACGGCCCGCGGTATCGGCCATCACGATGTCGATGCCGCGCGCGCGCGCCGCGTTCACCGCGTCGAAGATCACCGCGGCCGGATCGCCGCTCTCCTGCGCGACGACGGTCACGTTGTTGCGGTCGCCCCAGATCGTCAGCTGCTCGCGCGCGGCCGCGCGGAACGTGTCGCCGGCCGCCAGCAGCACCGACTGTCCGTAGCTCTGGAAGTGCTTGCAGAGCTTGCCGATGCTGGTGGTCTTGCCGGCGCCGTTGACGCCCGCGATCATCATCACCAGCGGCTGGTCGCGGCCCAGCGCCATCGATTTCTCGAGCGGACGCAGCAGGTCGATCAGCAGCGCGCGGAGCGCGGCCTTGACGCCCTCGGCGGTCTCGATGCGCTCGCTCTTCACGCGGCGGCGCAGCTCGCCGAGCAGGTATTCGGTGGCCTCGACGCCCGCATCGGCCATCAGCAGCGCGGTTTCCAGTTCCTCGAACAGTGCCTCATCCACCTTCACGCCGACGAACAGCGTGCCGATATTGCGGCTGGTCTTGGACAGGCCCGCACGCAGGCGCGTCATCCAGCCGCGCTTGGCTTCGGCGGTCGGCGCCGGGGGCGGCGTGAGCTCCAGCTCTTCGACCGGCGTTGGCACCGGCAATGGCGCGGGGGCGGCAACCGGGGCCGGCGGCGGCGGTGGAACCTGCGCCGGCACGGGCACAGGCACGGGGACCGGCACTGGCGCAGGCACCGGTGCTGGGGTTGGCGTGGGGACTGGTGCCGGCGTAAAGACCGGTACCGGGATGGGCGTCGGCGTCGCGGCGGGCGACGGGGCGACGGGCGCGGGAACCAATGCCGGTGCGGAAACCGGCACGATTTCCGGCGTGGGTACAGCGGCCGGCGGCTCGGCAGGCGCAGGGGCCGGCTCGGCCTTGCGCTTCTTCCAGAAACTAAACATTGGGAAAGGGGTCACAATACCCGTTAGAATCAATCGCCAAAATTTTAGCAGACGGGGTCGCATGAACCATTGCGCTGTCTTTTTAGCTGACCGTACCGGCCGTGAAGGTGACCATCAGGTCAACCATCAGGCTGCCCATCAAGCCAGTCAGCATCGCGACACCCTGCGCGGCAAGTTTGCGCGCCGCGTCGTCCCGACTCTGATCGCGCTGACCTTCGCCGGCTCGGCGTTCGCGCAGGCCACAGCCGGAGCCACCAGCGCGCCGGCGCCCCAGGCACCGCCATCCGGCGCGCGCACCGCGGCGGCCGTCGGCCAGTCCGAGGCCGGCACTACCGAATTCACGCTGTCCAACGGCATGCGCGTGATCGTCAAGGAAGACCATCGCGCGCCGACGGTCGTCCATCAGATCTGGTACCGCACCGGTGCCGTCGACGAGTTGAGCGGCACCACGGGCGTGGCCCACATGCTCGAACACATGATGTTCAAGGGCACGCCCAAGGTGCCGGTGGGCGAGTTCTCGCGCCAGATCGCGTTGCTCGGCGGCCGCGAGAACGCGATGACCAACCGCGACTTCACGCTCTACTACCAGCAGATCGGCAAGCAATACCTGCCGAAGATGATGGAGCTGGAGGCCGACCGCATGGCGAACGTCATCTTCAAGAAGGATGAGTTCGAGCGCGAGATGAAGGTGGTCATGGAAGAGCGCCGCCTGCGCACCGACGACTCGCCGCGCGGCAAGGTCTACGAGCAGTTGCTCGCCACCGTGTACACGGCCATGCCGTATCGTCATCCGGTCATCGGCTGGATGGACGACCTCGTCAACATGCGTGTGGAAGACGTCCAGGCGTGGTATCGCGAATGGTACGTGCCGAACAACGCGCTGCTGGTGGTGGCCGGCGACGTCAAGGCGGACGAAGTGCGCAAGCTGGCGGAGCGCTATTACGGCAAGCTCAAGCCGCGCGCGCTGCCGTCGCGCAAGACGCAGCTGGAGGCGCCGCAGCAGGGCATCAAGCGGGTCTGGGTCAAGGCGCCCGCGCAGAACCCGTACATCGTGCTCGCGTACAAGGTGCCGCGCCTGCGTGACGTGGAGAAGGACGTCGATCCGTACGCGCTCGAGGTGCTGTCCGCGGTGCTGGATGGCTACGACAACGCGCGGCTCAATCGCGAGCTCGTGCGCCAGCAGCGTCTGGCCGACGACGTGAATGTGGGCTACGACAGCATCAACCGCAACGAATCGATCTTCGTGCTCGACGGTATTCCGGCCGATGGTCACACGACCGAGGAAATCGAGAAGGCGTTGCGCGAGGAAGTCCAGCGCATCGCGCGCGACGGCGTCTCTGAAGAAGAGCTCAAGCGCGTGAAGGCGCAGGTCATCGCCGGGCAGATCTACAAGCGCGATTCGGTGTTCGGTCAGGGCATGGAGATCGGTGTGGCGGAGATCGCCGGCATTCCGTGGCAGCAGATCGATCGCATGCTGGACAAGATCAAGGCGGTCACGCCGGCAGAGGTGCAGGCCGTTGCCGCGAAGTATTTCCACGACGACAACCTGACCGTGGCGACGCTGCTGCCGCAGCCGATCGACCCCAACAAGCCGAAGGCTTCTCCGGCGGCCGAGGGCCTGCGTCACTGAGTCAGGCGCACGGCGCCATTTTTTACGGAACGGGTCTTTAAGGAACTGTGATGTCCAGATATTCGCGTCAACTTGCCCGCGCGGCGCTCGGTGTGGCGATCGGTGTCGCCAGCATGGCCGCCGTGTCGTTCGCGCACGCCGCGATCCCGATCGAGAACTGGACTGCTTCGACCGGTGCGAAGGTGTTCTTCGTGCCGAGTCCGTCGATTCCGATGCTCGACGTCAATATCGACTTCGATGCGGGCAGCCGCTACGATCCGCCCGGCAAGGCCGGCCTGGCCACGCTGACCGCGGCGCTGCTCGACAAGGGTGCGGGCGCGCAGGATGGCCAGCCCGCCCGCAATGAGGCACAGATCGCCGATGCGTTTGCCGATACCGGCGCCGACTTCGGCGGCTCCGCCGGCGGCGATCGCAGCGGCGTGGGTCTGCGCACGCTGACGGCCGAGCCCGAGCGCAGCCAGTCGCTCAAGCTCGCGGGGCAGTTGATCAAGGCGCCGACGTATCCGGATGCCGTCATCACGCGCGAGAAGCAGCGCCTGATCGCGGCGATTCGCGAAGCCGATACGCGCCCCGGCTCGATCGCCGACAAGACGCTGTCGAAGGCGATCTATCCCAACCATCCGTATGGCGTGACGTCGACCCCCGCCTCGGTGGAATCGATTACACGCGATGACCTCGTGAAATTCTGGCGCGATAACTACAGCGCCAATCGTGCCGTGGTCACGCTGATCGGTGCCATCGATCGCAAGCAGGCCGAGGCGATTGCCGAGGACCTCACGCGCGGGCTGCCCGCCGGCGTGGCGGCGCCCAAGCTGCCCGACGTGCAGATGAAGATTGCCTCGAGCGAGCAGCGCATTCCCCATCCGGCGCAGCAGGCCAGCGTGTCGATCGGCGCGCCGTCGATCGCGCGTGGAGATCCCGACTACTTCGCACTGCTGGTGGGCAACTACGTGCTCGGCGGCGGCGGGTTCAGCTCGCGGCTGACCAACGAGGTGCGCGAGCGGCGTGGACTGACGTATGGCGTGGACAGCTACTTCGCGCCGGCCAAGCAGCCCGGCCCGTTCGGCATCACGCTGCAGACCAAGAAGGAGAACACCAACGAGGCGCTGGCGCTCGTGCGTGAGGTCACAGCCAAGTTCGTGGCCGAGGGCCCGACCGATGCCGAACTGCGCGCGGCCAAGGACAACCTCGTCAACGGCTTCCCGCTGCGTATCGACAGCAACCGCAAGCTGCTGACCAATGTGGCCAACATCGGCTGGTACGGCTTGCCGCTCGACTACCTGGACACATGGACCGCGCAGATCGCCAAGGTGACGCGCGAGCAGGTGCGCACGGCGTTCCAGCGCCACGTCCATCCGGACGGGTTGGCCACGGTGATCGTGGGTGGTCCGGTAGAGAATCAGGCCGCCGGCAAGTAGAGGATTGGCCGACAGGCTCTACAATCCTGTCATGACTTCGCGTAACGCATCCCAGACCCGGGGTGGTGCAGATGGCGCATCGGGCGCTTCCGGCACATCCACCACCTCCGCCGAACCTCCTTCCCGCCCCTCAGGTGCCCCAGGTACTTCAGGTACCTCAGGTGCCTCGGGTACCTCAGGTGCGAAATCGCCGCGCGCACGCGCGGCATCCTCCCGCCCGCGTCAGACGCCCGCGCAGGTCCGCATCATCGGCGGCCGCTGGAAGCGCTCGCTGCTGCCCGTGCTGGAGGCCGAGGGCCTGCGCCCGACACCCGATCGCGTACGCGAGACGCTCTTCAACTGGCTCGGTCAGGATCTGAGCGGATGGCATTGCCTCGATCTGTTCGCTGGCTCGGGCGCACTCGGGTTTGAAGCTGCCTCGCGCGGCGCGACAGCCGTCACGCTCGTCGAGACCAACCCCCGTGTGGCGCGTCAGTTGCGCGACAACCAGTACCGTTTCGATGCCGGCGGCGTGAAGGTCGTGCAGGGCGATGCGTTCACGGTGGCGGCGCAGATGCCCGCGGCCAGCTTCGACGTGGTCTTCCTCGATCCCCCGTTCGCCGAAGACTGGCTGGGGCCGGCGCTCGAGCATGCGGCGCGGCTCACGCGTCCGGGCGGCGCCGTGTATGTGGAAACCGATCGTGCGCTGATCGGCCCTGATGCACCGATTCCCGCAGCATTGGAGATCGTGCGTCAGGCGCGCGCCGGCGCGGTGCACTTCCACCTGCTGCAACACCGGCAACCGGGGCAGGCCGGCTAGCGATGCGCTCGGCAGCGCCTTGTCTTCAGAGATTTTGGCGTTACACTACGCCGCTGTTGTTTCAATAGAGCGGTCTCCCCAAGGAGGAAGTATGGTCATCGCGGTTTACCCCGGCACGTTCGATCCCATGACCCGGGGGCACGAGGATCTGGTCCGCCGTGCGTCGAACATCTTCGACGAACTCGTGGTCGGCGTGGCGCACAGCCCCAACAAGCGTCCGTTCTTCTCGCTCGAGGAACGCATCGGCATCGCGCGTGAAGTGCTCAACCACTACCCGAACGTGCGTGTCGAAGGTTTCTCCGGACTGCTCAAGGACTTCGTGCGCAAGAACAATGCGCGCGTGATCGTGCGCGGCCTGCGCGCGGTGTCGGACTTCGAATACGAGTTCCAGATGGCCGGCATGAACCGCTATCTGCTGCCCGATGTCGAGACCATGTTCCTGACCCCGTCCGACCAGTACCAGTTCATCTCCGGCACCTTTGTGCGCGAGATCGCCGTACTCGGTGGCGACGTGAGCAAGTTCGTGTTCCCGTCGGTCGAGCGCTGGCTCAACGAGAAAATCGGCAAGTCCGAATCGGAATAGAATGGAGCCTGCGATCCGTGACGACGCGGCCAGTCGGGCGCACGCGGATAGCCGGAAGGAAATATCATGGCGCTACTGATCACCGACGACTGCATCAACTGCGACGTTTGTGAACCCGAGTGCCCGAACGAAGCGATTTCGATGGGGCCCGAGATCTATGAGATCGACCCCAACAAATGCACCGAATGCGTGGGGCATTTCGACGAGCCGCAATGCCAGCAGGTTTGCCCCGTCGCATGCATCCCGAAGGACCCTAATCGGGTCGAGACGCAAGAGGTGCTGATGCAACGCTATCGGCTGCTGACAGCAGCCAAACACGCGGCCTGAAGGTCGTCGTTCGGCACCGAAAATAACAACGATACCCCGTACCAAAGCAAAACCCCGCACAGCGCGCGCCGTGCGGGGTTTTTTCTTGCCGACGATGCTGTCAGACCGAGCGCGTCAGCCCGCCATCGACGCGCAGGTTCTGGCCGGTGATATAGGCCGCCCCGTCGGACGCCAGAAACGCGATGGTCGCGGCGATCTCGTCGCTGGTGCCGTAGCGCTTGAGCGGCACGCTGTCACGCCGTTGCTCGGTGGCCGGCAGGCTGTCGATCCAGCCCGGCAGCACGTTGTTCATGCGGATATTGTCCTTGGCGTGCGTGTCCACGAAAATCTTCGTGAATGCCGAGAGCCCCGCGCGAAACACGGCCGAGGTCGGGAACATCTCGCTGGGCTCGAAGGCCCATGCCGTCGAGATATTGATGATGGCGCCCCCTTTTTGCCGCTGCATCACGGGCGTGACCAGGCGCGTGGGGCGAATCACGTTGAGCAAGTACGTGTCCATGCCGCGATGCCAGTCTTCGTCCGAGATGTCGAGGACCGGACCGCGCGGGCCATGACCGGCGCTGTTGACCAGCACGTCGATGCGGCCCCAGCGTGCCAGCACCGCATCGACCAGCCGCTGCAGGTCGTCGTTGGACTGGTTCGAGCCCGTGATGCCGAGCCCGCCGAGTTCGTGGGCCAGCGCCTCGCCCTTGCCCGATGACGACAGGATGCCGACGTGGTACCCGTCCGCTGCCAGCCGCCGCGCGGCCGCCGCCCCCATGCCGCTGCCCGCCGCGGTCAGGATCGCTACTTTCTGTGTCGCTACACTCGCCGTCATGCCGATGCCTCGTTAGTGGGTGTCTTCAGCGGTTGGTATGGAGCGCCATCATCGCGCGTTCCGTCTCGCCGCGTGCCAGCAGGCCGAGCGGCTCCATGCAACGGTCGATGGCCTCGTCGATGGCCTGCTGTTCTTCCTTGCGCGGTGGCTTGAGCACGAAGTTGACCACGTCCTCGCGCCCCCCTGCGGCACCACCGGGCGCATTGCGCGGATGGCCGACCCCAAGCCGCAGGCGCCAGTAATCCTGCGTGGTCAGATGCGCGGCGATGTCCTTGAGGCCATTGTGGCCACCGGAGCCGCCACCGCGCTTGAGCTTGACCGCCCCCGCCGGCAGATCCATCTCGTCATGCGCGACCAGGATCTCGTCGGGAAGAATCTTGTAGAAACGCGCGAGCGAGACGACCGACAGGCCCGAGCGGTTCATGAACGTCGACGGCTTGAGCAGCCAGATGTCCTGGTCCCACAGCCGTGCGCGGCCCGCCAGGCCATGGAAACGGCCTTCCACGCGCAGCGTGGTGCCGCCCATGCGGGCGAGCTGATCGACGAGCCAGAAGCCCGCGTTGTGACGCGTGGCCTCGTATTCGGCCCCGGGGTTTCCGAGGCCCACGATGAGCTTGATCATGCGATATTCGTGCGAGAAGACGTGCAGCGGAAAAGGATACGCGAAACTGAGCGCGAAAAAAAACCGCCGGCGAACCGGCGGTTTTCCTGAAGCGGAGCGCGAGCTTAAGCAGCCGGCGTTTCGCCTGCGGCAGCGTCGCCTTCAGCGGCTTCCGACACACCGCCAGCCGGCAGCGAGATCGTGGCCACTGCGGGGTTGTCGTCACCGTGGGTGATCACGGTCACGCCCTTCGGCAGCTTGATGTCCGACAGGTGGATGGTCTGGTTCAGTTCTGCATTGGCCAGATCCACTTCGATGAACTCGGGCAGGTCGGCCGGCAGGCACGACACTTCCAGGTCGTTCAGGATGTGGTTGATGATGCCGTGGCCGAGCTTCACGCCAGGAGCGGATTCCTGGTTCATGAAGTGCAGGGGCACCTTCACGTGGATCTTGTCGGTGGCCGACACGCGTTGGAAATCAACGTGCAGCACCAGCGGCTTGAACGGGTGCATCTGGAATGCGCGCAGCAGGGCCTTCTCGGTCGTGCCGCCAACTTCCAGATCCAGGATCGACGAGTGGAACGCTTCCTTCTTCAGGGCGTGCCACAGCGCGTTGTGATCCAGTTCGACCATCTTCGGTTCGGCGGCGCCGCCGTAGATGATGCCGGGGGTCTTGCCGGCGTTGCGCAGGCGGCGGCTCGCACCCGTTCCCTGTACGCTACGCTCAAAAGCGATAACTTTCATTGTTGAACTCCAATGTTCCAGATGTGAATAAGGCTGTCCGCGACCAGACAGCCTTGGGAAGCACATTGGGGACCGAAACCCGGTCCCCAATGCGTTAAAAACCAGTTAAGCCCGCGATTCTAACAGGATCCGCGGATCAGGAGTCAGCGAAGAGCGACATGATCGAGTCGCCCTTGATGATCCGCGTGAACGTCTCGGCCAGCAGCGGCGCCGTCGACAACTGACGGATCTTGCCGGAGCTGAGGGCCTCGTCGCTGAGGGGGATCGTGTCGCAGACCACCACTTCGTCGAGCTCGGAAGCCGCGATGCGGGCCGCCGCGCCACCCGACAACACCGGGTGCGTACAGTACGCGAACACCTTCTGCGCACCGCGTTCCTTCAGCACCTGGGCCGCCTTGCACAGCGTGCCGCCGGTGTCGATCATGTCGTCCATGATCACGCAGTTGCGGCCGTCCACTTCACCGATGATGTTCATCACCTCGGCCACGTTGGCCTTGGGACGACGCTTGTCGATGATCGCCAGATCGCAGTTCAGCTGCTTGGCCAGTGCGCGTGCGCGCACCACGCCGCCGACGTCCGGCGAGACCACGAGCAGATCGCCGTAGTTCTTCTCGCGCAGATCGCCCAGCAGAACCGGCGATGCGTAGATGTTGTCAACGGGGATGTCGAAGAAGCCCTGGATCTGATCGGCGTGCAGGTCCATCGTCAGCACGCGCTCGACGCCCGCGACCTCGAGCATGTTCGCCACGACCTTGGCCGAGATGGCGACACGCGCGGAACGCGGACGGCGATCCTGGCGCGCATATCCGAAGTAGGGCATGGCCGCGGTGATGCTACGTGCCGAGGCGCGCTTCAGCGCATCGACCATCACCATCAGTTCCATCAGATTGTCGTTGGTCGGCGCGCAGGTGGACTGCAGCACGATGACGTGCTTGCCACGAACGTTTTCCTGGATCTCGACCTGGACTTCGCCGTCGGAGAAACGGCCCGTCAACGCCTTCCCGAGCGGAATGCCGAGGTGCTGTACGACAGCCTCCGCGAGTTTGGGGTTGGCGTTGCCGGTAAATACCATCAAGCCTTCGCTGCTCATTCGGGGCACCTGTCTTGCTGCTGGGGGAGTTGTTGCTGCCGTCCGCCGGGGGCGGCGGTTACGGCTGCTGACATGCGGTCCATGGGGACACTATAGGAAGTAATGGCAGGGGAAGAAGGATTCGAACCTTCGAATGCCGGAATCAAAATCCGGTGCCTTGACCAACTTGGCGACTCCCCTACACAACCTTTCATCATCCATCGTCACGTTAGACTGCCACATGACGCCAGACGAAAACTTGCTATGCGAAAGCTGCGAGCGGATGTTGCGTCAAACTCTTCGCACATCTGCCATCCCACTCGGATGGCAACCGATCCAGCACCTGCTGCGCTGTCTGCGCATCGTCGAAACGGGCAAACACGCAGGCTCCGGATCCGGTCATCCTCGCATGCGGACTATATTGTCTCAGCCATGCAAGGGCTCGGGCAACCTCGCCGAACTTCGCCGTTGCCACCGCTTCCAGATCGTTGCGACCGAAAGCGAATTTGTTTGTGCAAGCAGCGAAGTCCGCAACTATAGAGATTGGCGTATTTCTTGTCAAGCGCTGGTCGGAAAAAATTGCAGCTGTCGGCACATGCTCGCGTGGGTGAATTACGACGAACCAGCTGTCGGGCAAATCGACCGCGGTCAGCTCTTCGCCGATGCCTTCCGCGAACGCGTTCTGACCGAACACGAACACCGGTACATCGGCGCCGAGCGCGAGGCCGATCTCCATCAGTTTCGCGCGCGGCAGGCGCAGTCCCCACAGATGATTGAGCGCGAGCAGCGTGGTGGCCGCGTCGGACGAACCGCCGCCGATACCACCGCCCATCGGCAGTCGCTTGTCGACCGCGATGTCCACCCCGAAGCGCGTGCCGGTGGCCGTTTGCAGCGCGCGCGCCGCGCGCACCACAAGGTCGGTATCGGCGGGCACGCCGGCGATCTCGGTCGTGCGCGCGACGACGCCGTCCTCGCGTCGATGGAAATGCAGCGTGTCGCTCCAGTCGATCAACTGGAACACGGTCTGCAACGTGTGATAGCCATCCGCGCGGCGGCCGGTCACGTGCAGAAACAGATTGAGCTTGGCCGGTGCCGCGCAGTCGCGCAGATCGGGCGGCGGCAGTGTTGCCGTGGAGGAATTCGTATCGATGACGGTCATGCTGGGAGGCGACGAACTAGCGAGGCTAAGGGCTGGCGAACGTTGGCGGCGCGGGTGGTTATTGCGCTTCCGGATCGATGACCAGGCGCACGGTCAGCGGCGAGTCGCCGGTGTCGCGCGCGAGGTCGATGCGGCGCGGCCGCGCGGTGGTCACCGCTGTGCCCTGCGGTGGCTCCTGCCAGTCGACGTAGCGCACGGTCCAGCCATTCTGCGTGAGCGTGTCCAGACGACCCTTGACGTCGCGTGTCGCATTGGCGGGCGCGCCCGCCGTGGGCCGACCGTGGATCCAGTCGCGCAGGCCCGATACCGGCAGCGCAAAGCCGAGCGACTGCTCCATCAGGCTATCGACTTCCGGTGCGTTGCGCGGGGCTTCATTGGGCAGGTCGAGCGTGGCGCCCGATGGCGTCGAGGTGATCACGGCCAGCGTCTGTCCCAGTGGCGAGACGAGGTCGAGACGCACGTTGCGCCCCTGCTCCTGCCAGCGGAAGCTGCCCTGCACACCTTCGTTGCGACCGTAGCGCACGTAGTTCGCGGCAAAGCGGCCGGAGTAGTTCTCGGTGCGCGCCGTCTCGCCAGCGTCGAAGCTGCGGGTCGGGGTAACGCTCGCACAGGCCGCGAGCCAGAGCGGGGCGGCCACGCAAAGCAGGGCCAGACGACGGGAACGAATCATCTCGGATGGTCGGGAATCGATAGCGCCAGCGTGCGCGCCGGATTGACATGCGGCACGCCGACGCGCGAGCGCCGGGCGTGCCGCAGGCGATTACTTGGACAGCAGCAGGTTCTGATTGTAGCGGCGTAGCGTTTCGATCAGCGTCTGGTTCTCGGGCTCGATCTTGGCGGCCTCGTTCCAGGTCTTGCGCGCTTCGTCCTGCTGGCCGAGTTGCCACAGCACCTCGCCAAGGTGCGCGCCGATTTCCGCTTCGGGCGCCTTGGTGTAGGCGTTGCGCAGCAGGTCCGCGGCGGGCTGCAGCTCGCCCTGGCGGAATTTCACCCAGCCCAGGCTATCCATGATGTAGGGATCGTCGGGACCGAGTTCGGACGCGCGTTCGAGCAGCTTGCGTGCTTCGGGCAGGCGCTCGTTGCGATCGGCGAGCGAATAGCCGAGCGCGTTGTAGCCCTGCTTCTGCTCGGGCTGCATCGAGATGACCTTGCGCAGCGCGCGTTCCATGCTGTCGAAGCGCTTCTCGCGTTCGTCGAGCATCGCGAGTTCATACAGCCAGTCCGCGTTGTCGGGTTCGGCCTTGACGCGCTCCTCGAGCACCTTGCGCGCGCGGTCATAGGCCTTGCTGTCGATCAGCATCGACACCTCGGCCTGACGGATCGCGCCCATGCGTTGCGCGCGCTGGGTGGGGTCGGGAATGTCCTCCGACTCCGCCATCATCTCGCCGAACACGGCCTGCGCGTCGTCGAGCTTGCCCAGGCGGCCGAGCAACTGCGCGCGCTTGGCCTGCGCGGCGGGCGCGAGGCGGCCGTCGTCGATGCGGTCGAGCCACTGGATCGCGCCGTTGTAATCCTTCTTCTCCTCGGCGATCTGCGCGAGGTACTGGAATGCGACGTCCGGATTCGCTGCCGGCGACTTCTCGGCCATCTGCAGGTATTCCTTCAGATAGCGTTCGGCGTCGTCATAGCTGCGCGATTGCAGGCTGGTCAGCCCGAGCGCGAGCGGCACACGCGGATCGTTCGGGGCGACCTTGCGCAGCGCCTGGAACTGGTCCTGCGCGGCGGTCATGTCGTTCTTCTGCAGGTACAGCCGCGCGAGCGTAATGTGTCCGTTGACCGAGGACGGCGACTTGGCGAGGAATTTCTTGAGTCCGGCGATCGCTTCGTCCGGCGCCTGCTCGGCGCGCATTTCCGCGGCGGCAAGCGCGGCGGCCTCGAAATCCGGCTTCAGGCGTAGCGTTTCGTCGAGTTCCTTCAGCGCGCCGGCCGAATCGCCCGCGGCTTCCTTGGCACGCGCGAGCGCGAAATGCGTCTCGGGCAGCTTCATGTCGTTGGCGGTCAGCCGCTGGAACACCGCGACCGCGCCGGCGGGATCGCTGGTGCGCGACATCTGCTGCTGAAGCTGCAGGATCGCTTCGGCGCGATGGGCGGACGGGGCGGCCGCGAGCTGCTGTGCCAGCAGAGGCTCGGCTTCCTCCCAACGTCCGTTGAGCACCAGCAGCGTCGACAGCACCTGACGTGCCGCCGCTGACTTCGGCGCCAGCTCGACCCACAGCCGCGAACCGTCGAGGGCCTGCTGCGAGATGCGCGCGTTGAACGCGATTTCGGTGGCACGCTGGGCCAGGCGCGGATCGCGCGTCGAGCGCGCAAGGTCGAGGTAGGTGCGATAGGCGGTGCCGACCAGGCCGCGCTGCAGCGAGATTTCCGCCGCCAGCACGCGGTACATGATCTCCGGCGTCAGCGTGATGTTCGGCAGCGGCGTGCGCGGAGCACGTGCCGCCGGCGAGGACGATGCGGACGGCGCGGCATCGCTGGCGTCGTCATCAGTTTGTGCAAGCAGTCCGGGCAGCGGCGTCGCCAGCTCGGCCGGTGCAAACTCGGACGCGGCTGATGCCGGCGGGGCCGCGAAGGCCGGTAAGGAAACAAGTGACCCGAGCAGGGAACCGAAACCCAGGCATGCGGCCGCGGCGAGCGCGCGGGCATGGCGGCGCAGACCTGGCAGTCCGGTAACACGAGCGACGCGGCGGACTGGCGAACGTTGTTCGCCAATGTGGACGGTGGTAATCATCGGGAAAAATTCCGGGCGCATGGCTGGTGGGGACGAACGGTACAAACGAAAGTCCGGCATGAATTTCTATGCTCCGGCGCGCGCGGCGTCAGAAATGGATGAGAGGCATTGTAGCCTGCCGCTACAATGCGCTGCTTGTCAGCGGGTGCGCGTTTCGTCTGACAGCACGCACATACGGAGTCGGGCGTCTGCGATTTGGAGCGTCGTACCGACAAGAGGTTCTGTACCAGTTTTTACACCAGAAGGTTGTCACAAACCGGGTCTTTGGGGGAGTGGGCACGCGATGCCTGAGTTGCCGGAAGTCGAAGTCACGCGGCGCGGACTGGTGCCGCATGTTGTGGGGCGCCGCATCGTCGATGTGACGGTGCGCCATCGCGGCCTGCGCTGGCCCGTGGATCCGGAGCTGGAGTCGCTGCTGACCGGGCGCGTGGTCGCGCGCATCGAGCGGCGGGGCAAGTACCTGCTGCTGGAATGTCTGCCGAATTCGACCTCTGCTGCGGACTCCGCTGCGGACTCTGCCGCCGGTGCCCCCGCTCCGGAGCCGGGCTGGCTGCTGGTTCACCTTGGCATGACCGGCACGCTGCGCGTGTGGCCTCAGGCGCCCGCGCCGGGACCGCACGACCACCTCGACATCGTGCTGGAGGCCTCCGATGGGTCGGCAGGTGGCACCGACAGCGCCACCGACAGCATTGTGCTGCGTTTCCGCGACCCGCGCCGTTTTGGTGCAATCCTGTGGAGCCCGCTGCCGGAGTCCGAGCTGCCGAGCCATCCGCTGCTCGCCAACCTCGGTGTGGAGCCGTTCGACGATCGCTTCGATGGCGGCTGGTTCCATCGCCATACGCGTGGCCGCTCGGCGGCCATCAAGACCGTGCTGCTGGCCGGCGATATCGTGGTCGGCGTCGGCAATATATATGCGTCGGAAAGCCTGTTTCGCGCGGGCATTCGTCCGACCACGCCGGCCGGGCGCATCAGCCGCGAGCGCTATGACCGGCTGGCTGCGGCCGTGCGCGAAACGCTGGCCGAAGCCATCGCGCGCGGTGGCAGCACGCTGCGCGATTTCGTCGGCAGCGATGGCAGCAGCGGTTACTTCCAGCTCGACTGCCTTGTCTACGATCGTACCGGCGAGCCATGCCGCGTATGCGGCACGCCGATCCGCCAGATCGTCCAGGGCCAGCGCTCGACGTTTTATTGCCCCCACTGCCAGCGCTAGGCCCGACGCCGGGCCAGACAATGTCTCACCCTGTTGCGATCGCCCCCCGGTTTCACGCCGTCGGAGCGGTCATCGGACATGGCCGATGGCTCGGCGCAACACTCGCGCGATTTGCACGCGCCGAGGGACGCGAATTCCACAAAATGGCGCTGGAAACATGTATCGTGTGCCCAGATAAAAAAAGTTACAAAAAAGCGTCGGATCCAGCAAATCAGAAAGATCCGACCGAGAGGCGCCTGCCTCGGGTCCGCAGGGTCAACGGGCCACCCGAAGTCGGCGTCGTTTGTGCGCGCAGTGCCATAACACCTAGCCCAAAACAGCAAACGCAGCCGAACACTCCATGACAAGCCTCGCCCATCAATTCGAACAGTATGGCGCCTGGAGAACGGGGGTACTCCAGTCACTAGCCGAATTCCAGTCGTGGTTGCAGCAGTACGACCTCTACGACGCTACCGCCGACGATCGTGTCCAGCGCATCCAGAACGTGCTCAAGAGCGACCGGCTCAAGGTCGCGTTCATTGCCGAGTTTTCGCGCGGCAAGAGCGAGCTGATCAACGCGATCTTCTTCGCGGACTACGGCCGCCGCATCCTGCCGTCGTCGGCGGGCCGGACCACCATGTGTCCGACCGAGCTGCGCTACGACGAGAACGAGGCGCCCAGCATCCGTCTGCTCCCGATCGAGACACGACTCCAGGAAGCCTCGACGGCCGACTTTATGGAGCCCGGTGCTTCCGGCTCGCACTGGACCACGGTTCCCCTCGATCCGTCCTCGCCCGAAGGCATGCTTGCGGCGTTCCAGCACGTGGTGGAAACCACGCGCGTGACGCCGGCCGTGGCGGAGTCTCTCGGGCTCTATAACGAGAGCGATCCCGATGCCGCGTGGTCGGTCGATGCGGACGGCATGGTGGAGATCTCGCGCTGGCGTCATGCGGTGATCAACTTCCCGCATCCGCTGTTGCGCCAGGGCCTCGTGATTCTGGACACGCCGGGTCTCAACGCCATCGGTACCGAGCCGGAACTGACGCTGCGGCTGATTCCCGATGCGCACGTCGTCGTGTTCGTGCTGGCCGCCGATGCCGGCGTGACCAAGAGCGACCTCGCACTGTGGCGCAGCCACGTGGCCGCTGGCCATCGCCGCGGTTGCCTGGCGGTGCTCAACAAGATCGATGGACTGTGGGACCCGCTCAAGTCCTCGCCCGAGATCGCGATGGAAATCTCGCGTCAGGTGCGGACCACCGCGCAGGTGCTCGGCATCGAGGAGCGCCGCGTATATCCGGTGTCCGCGCAGAAGGGTCTGGTCGCCAAGGTCACGCATGACGAGCCGCTGCTCGTGCGCAGCAATCTGGCGCAGTTCGAGCACGTGCTGTCGGATCAGCTGATTCCGCAGCGGCGCGATATCGTCGCGGACCAGGTGCAGCGCTTTGTGCACGACGTCTCGCGCAGCGCGCAGCAACTGCTGCAGAGCCGCCGCCGCGATATCGTCGAGCAGCTGTTCGAACTGCGCGGCCTGCGCGGCAAGAACCACGCGATGGTCAAGCACATGCTGCTGCGTGTGCAGGGCGAGAAGGAAGAGTTCGAGCAGAGCATCACCAAGTTCCAGGCACTGCGACTCGTGTTCGGCCGCCACAGCGCGGACATCATCAAGAGCCTGCAGCTGCGCGACGTGCGCCGCACGATGCGCGATGCGCGTGAACAGATGAAGGAGCGCTTCTTCTCGCGTGGTCTGCGCGAGGACATGGAGTTGCTGTTCGGGCAACTGACAGCGTTGATCACCGACGCCGACCAGAAGATCGCGGGCCTGCATCAACTTGTGGACAGCATGTATCGACGCTTCAACGCCGAGCACGGCTTTACGCTGCCCGCGCCGATCCAGTTCGTGACGTCGCGCTATGCGATGGATCTGCAGGAGACGCTGCAGCTCGTGAACAACCACTTCGGCGCCGTGAACATGCTCACGCGCTCGCGTCCGCAGCTGGTGCAGAATGCGTTCGCGACGATGGCGAGCCGCGTGCTCGACAACTTCCGCGATCTCAACCGCGATATCGAGATCTGGCTCAAGTCCGTGATGACGCCGCTCGAGGCGCAGGTCCGCGAGCATCAGAAGCAGCTGCGCCGCCGCGTCGATTCGATCGAACGCATCCACGAGGCAACCGACACGCTCGAGAGCCGCATCTCGCAGCTCGAAGAGGTGCTCAACGGACTCGACGAACGGAGCGGCCGCATCGAGGTACTGGCCAAGGCGGTCGTCGAAGTGCCGATTAACGTCTCCGGGGCACGCGCGGCCTGACGGGGAAGCGAAGTGTGGGGCTGGGGTAATATTGCCCCACCTCACATGGGCGCCCCTCTCCGCAAGGAGAGGGCGCACCCCACACCGTTGCCGCATGCCTCGCAAGTCCGCCGCCTTACCCTTATCTCCTGCTTCCTCCTTAGCCGCGCCAGTCTCCGTGCCGTCCGATTTCGGCATGCGCGTCGTGAGCTGGCAGCGCCAGCACGGCCGCCACGACCTGCCGTGGCAGAACACGCGCGACGCGTATCGCATCTGGCTGTCCGAGATCATGCTGCAGCAGACGCAGGTCGTGGCCGTCATCGAATACTTCCAACGCTTTGTCACCCAGTTGCCGACGGTTGCCGCGCTTGCGGCCGCGCCGGCCGATGAGGTCATGGCGTTGTGGGCAGGGCTGGGCTATTACTCGCGCGCGCGCAACCTGCATCGTTGCGCCAAGGCCGTCATGGACGAGCACGGCGGTGTGTTTCCGACCGACCCCGCCGTGCTGGTCACGCTGCCGGGCATTGGCCGTTCGACCGCCGCCGCAGTGGCGGCGTTCAGTGCCGGCGTGCGCTCGCCGATCCTAGACGGCAACGTCAAGCGCGTGTTCGCGCGTGTGTTCGGTATCGCGGGATATCCCGGCGAACGCGCCATCGAGACGCGTATGTGGCAGCTTGCGGAGCAGGCGCTGCCGCCCGCGGGGCCGCATCAGGCGGAAGACATGATCGCGTACACGCAGGGGGTGATGGACCTTGGCGCCACTGTGTGCTCGCGCGGCAAGCCCGCGTGCCTGAGCGATGCCAACGCATGTCCGCTTGCGGCCGATTGCGTGGCGCGCCGCGACGGACTGACCGCGGTGCTGCCCACGCCGAAGCCGCGCGCGGCAATCCCGGAGCGCAGCACGGTGATGCTCGTGATGCGGCATGGCCGCGATGTGCTGCTCGGTCTGCGGCCCGACAGTGGCATCTGGGGCGGGTTGTGGAGCCTGCCGGAGATGCCGGTGGACACGGTGCCGTTCGACATCGAGGCCGCGGAAGATGCCGCGCTCGCGTACGCGCGCACGTTGGGCAAGCCATCGCGCGCGATGCTCGCCGGTGAGCTCACGCATGTGTTCACGCATTTCCGTTTGCTGATTCGGGCGATTCGCGTGGACCTCGATGCGGTCACGCACACGGATGGTGGCGCGGACGATCAACCGCGGCGCTGGCTGTCGCTCGACGATCTCGATGCCCTGGGGACGCCGGCACCCGTGCGGCGCCTGCTGGAAGATCAGGCGCGCGGGGGTCTGTTCTAGACGATATGGTGTTGCCGCATGTAGCGGTGGACGATCTCGATGCGCATGCCCGCATCGGGTAACTCCATCAGCATCTGCTTGGCCTTGAGCGGCACCGGCAGCAGCTCGCATAACCGGTTGGCGACCCAGGTCGGGTCGTCCCACAGATACGGTTCCGAGAATGGCAGGTTGTCGGGAGATTCCGCGTGGATCGCCGTCACGATGCGGCGCAACGCGGCCAGGCATTCGCCAAGCAACTCGAGCTTGCAGTCGATGATGTCGTCGGGCAGCAGTTCCGCGCGCGCCACCAGCAGGCCGTCGTCGTGGGTCTCGTGCGAGAGCACGCGAAAACGCTGGCGTCCGCGCGCCTCGATCAGCAGCACGCCCAGCTGCTCCATATTGCAATCGACGATCTCCGCCAGGCATCCCACTGACTCGGGGACGGTCGGATCGTCAGGGCGCGCAACTTCCTGGCCGCTCGAGATCAGGCAAACGCCAAACGCGCTGCCATCGCGCAGGCAACTGCGCACCATGTCCACGTAGCGCTTTTCGAACACGCGCAGCGGCAGGCGACCATCGGGAAACAGTACCGTGTGCAGCGGAAACAGCGGCAGCGCGTCGAGGATGACGGGTGTCGAGTCCGGGTTGGCCGGAATGTAGGAAGGCGGGTGGCTGGACATGGGTGCATACCGTGTCGTATCGCGCAGCATTACCGGGATCATGCGGGGTAAAGCTGGGGGGGCAATCTGAATGCCTCAGCCCGGCGCAAGCTCGCGGTGTCTGACCAGCACATTACCATGTGCCCGGAAATAGTTGGCAAGTCTTTCCGCGATGAACACGGAGCGATGCTGCCCACCCGTGCAACCGATCGCCACGGTCAGGTAGCTGCGGTTGTCCGCGATGAAGCTCGGCAGCCACTTTTCCACATACGCGCGAATATCCTCGGCCATCGCGAGCACCAGCGGCTGGCTTTGCAGGAAGTCCACCACTGGCGCGTCGCGGCCCGTGAGCGGCCGCAGCGCAAGGTCGTAATAGGGGTTGGGCAGCGAGCGCACGTCGAACACCATATCGGCATCGCTGGGCACGCCATGCTTGAAACCGAACGATTCGAACAACAGCGTCAACTGCTGCGTGTGGCTGTCGCGGATCAGATCCTTGATCCAGCTGCGCAGCGTATTGGTCCGTACGTTGCTGGTATCGATGCGATGCGCCGATTCCGCGAGCGGGCTCAGCAACTCGCGCTCCATGTCGATCGCCTCGATCAGCGAGCGATCGTTGTACACGGGCTCTGCGCTGGCCTGCTGTTCGAGTAGCGGCGTGGCCTCGGTACGGACGGACAGCGGATGGCGACGGCGCGTTTCCGAATAGCGCTGCACGAGCGCATCGGTATTGGCGGTCAGGAACAGCACCTGCACCTGATGTTCGCTGGCGAGGTTGCGGACGGTCTCGGGCAGTTGCGCGAGCGACTCGCGGCTACGGATATCGGTCGCCACTCCAAGGTGCGTGTAGCCCTGGGAGGACAGATAGCTCGCGAGGTCGGGAATGAACTGTGCAGGCAAGTTATCGACGCAGTAGTAGCCCGCATCTTCGAGCACGTTCAGCGCGACAGACTTGCCTGATCCGGAAATTCCGGTGATGAGAATTATTCGCATGGCACCCGAGAGAATAGCACCGGGTGATGGCGGCGTCATGACACGGCGCACCACCGGCGGCGGTCGGTCCGTTGCCAGACCGTCGCCGCCCTCACTGGTGTCAGGCCGATTTGGACAGGCAATCCTTCATGAACGACTTGTAGTCGTCGCCCTTCTTGCCCTTGCCCTGCTTGCTGCAGACGGACATTTTTTCCTGCTGCGTCTTGGGCTCGGCTGCGGCGGCGGACTTGCCCGACAGGCAGTCGCTCATGAACTTCTTGCGGTCGTCGCCCTTCTTGCCCGTCGCCTGCGTGTTGCAGGCCTTCATCCGGTCCTGCTGCGTATTACCGGCGGCCGGAGCGGCAGGAGCGGAAGCACCCTGGGCAAACGCGCCCGTGGCGATCAACGGGGTCACCAGCACGCACATCGCAATCAGCTTCTTCATGCTTCTCTCTCCTGAGGGTGGAATCACACGACATTCAGACGAAACACGGGACTTTGACGCCCGTTACCGCACACAACGTGGGCCGCCCGCGCCAGGTTGACCGCTGGGCTCAGAGCAGTCGGCCCTGGCCGCGCGATACCACGTCGGCCTGCATCGCCGCGCGCTGGCGATCCATGAAATCGCGCAGCGTGTCGATGCCGCGCAGGCGCAGGATCGTGTTGCGCACGGCGGCTTCCACCAGCACGGCAAGGTTGCGGCCGGCCGCCACCTGGATCTTCACCATGTGGATGGGCAGGCCAAGCACGTCGAGATATTGCGAGTCGAGCGGCAGGCGCTCGAATTCCCCATCGTTGCGGCGCACGAGCTGCACCACGAGCTTGATCTTCATCTTCCGGCGCACGGCCGTTTCACCGAAGATCGTCTTGATGTCGAGCAGGCCCAGGCCGCGCACTTCGAGCAGGTTCTGCAACAGCGGCGGGCAACGGCCTTCCACGAAATCCGGGCCCAGCCGCACGAAGTCCACCGCATCGTCGGCCACCAGACCGTGACCGCGAGAGATCAGTTCCAGGCCGAGTTCACTCTTGCCGAGTCCCGACTCGCCCATGATCAGCACGCCCATGCCGAGGATGTCGAGAAACACGCCATGCATCGTCACGCGTGGCGCCGAGATGCGCGACAGGTAGAGCCGCAGGTGATCGATTACCGCGGCCGACGAGACCGGCGTGGTGAACAGCGGCGTGGACGAGCGTGTGCAGCGCAGCTCGAGGTCGGGCGGCGGCTCCATGCCATCGGCCACTACGAGGAACGGCGGCTCCAGCAGGATCAGCTCGCCCATCTGGCGCTTGCGCGGCTCATCGTCGAGCCGCTGGTAATACAGGATCTCGGGTTTGCCGAGCACCTGAATGCGGTTCGGGTGGATCAGGTTCAAGTGACCCACGAGGTCCGCGGCGGACGTGGCCTCGCGCGCGAATTCGACATCGAACGCGCGGTCGGCGCCTTCCAGCCCGGCCACCCACGAGAGTTTGATGTCGGCTGCGTTGTCGTCGAAGATCGACTGCGAGGTGACGCCGGTGAGTTCCATGCGATTACTTGCGGTTGAGGTGCATCTACGGATTTGTTGAGTGCGGGGCGGCGGGCAACGACACGTCCGCGACGGCGCTCACGTCACGGGTGCCAGTCGGTCAACAACTGGTGCACGGCTTCCGGCGTGGGCAGCGTCGCCAACCCGTCGCGCATCTCGCGATCCGACAGCAACTGGGCGATTTCCGACAGGATTTCCAGATGTTGCTGCGTGGCCTGTTCGGGCACCAGCAGGAAAATCAGCAGCGATACAGGCTTGCCATCGGGCGACTCGAACGGAATCGGCTCGGCCAGGCGCATAAAGCCGGCCAGCGGCTGCTTGAGGCCCTTGATGCGGCCATGCGGAATCGCGACGCCAGCACCGAGGCCGGTGGAACCGAGCGACTCGCGCGCAAACAGGTTGTCGGTGACTGTGGCGCGTGCCACGCCATGGTTGTTCTCGAACAGGAGCCCGGCTTGCTCGAACACCCGCTTCTTGCTGGTGACGCTGACGTCGAGGGATATGTTGCCGGGTGGCAGCAGTTTGGCCAAACGATTCATGGGCGATGCGCGGATATTCTTGGGGGGTCTAACGTCCGGGCATTATAGAGCAGCGGCATCGGAATCTTGTGCACCGCAGCGTCGCGCCCCGGCAGGCGGCGGACACCGGTCTCCTTCATGCATGTATTGCGCAGCATACACCGACGCTGAACGGTTGCAATCAAAAAAGCCGCGCTGATGCGCGGCTTTGCTCTCTTCGTATCACTCCTCGGCGACGTGTTCGTCGCACGTTGGGTTTTTACTGCTGCTGCATCTGCGCCGCTGCCATCTGGTACTTCAGGGCCTCGCGGTCGTGGCCTTGTACGCGATCCTTGTAACGGATCACCTGACGGTCGAGCTTATCGACCAGACAGTCGATCGCCGCGTACAGGTCTTCATGATGGGCTTCCACGAAGATGTCCTTACCCTTCAGATGCAGATTGATTTCCGCATACTGCCGCCGATCCTTTTCCTTGTGATTGTCGACCGATAGCAGCACGCTCACACCGATGACTTGATCGAAATGCCTGACGATACGCTCCAGTTTCGTTTCCACGTACTCACGCAGAGGAGGCGTGATGTCCAGGTGGTGTCCACTGATCTTGAAGTTCATAGCGTTTCTCCTTCTGAAAGAGCTGCACCAGGCAGAAGGCGCAGCTCGGCTACAAAGACTTGCGGAGATTCACTGCCGGGATCTTGAGCGCTTCGCGGTATTTGGCGACGGTGCGCCGCGCGACCACAAAGCCCTGCTCGCCCAACAGTTCGGCGATGCGGCTGTCGGAAAGGGGATTCTTGGGGTCTTCGGCTCCTATGAGTTGCTTGATCAGCGCGCGGATTGCCGTGGATGAAGCTGCGCCACCCGTTTCGGTGGACACATGGCTCCCAAAGAAGTACTTCAACTCGAAAGTCCCCATTGGCGTGGCCATGTACTTGTTGGTGGTCACGCGAGAGATGGTGGACTCATGTAAACCGAGTGTATCGGCTATCTCCCTCAAAACCAAGGGGCGCATCGCGATTTCCCCGTGGGTGAAAAAGTTCTTCTGGCGTTCGACAATCGCCTGCGAAACACGAAGGATCGTATCGAAGCGTTGCTGGATGTTCTTGATGAGCCACCGCGCCTCCTGAAGCTTCTGCTGCAGTCCTGCCGTGCCCGACTCGCCCTTCGCGCCGCGCAGGATCTGCGCGTACATGTCGTTGATGCGTAATCGTGGCATCACATCGGGATTCAGCTGTGCAATCCAGCCGCCCGCGCTCTTGCGCACGAACACGTCGGGCACCACGAAATCGGCCTCGGGCCGGCTGTATGCATGCCCGGGGTACGGTGCCAGTGAACGGATCAGATCGTGCGCGGCCTTCAATGCTATTTCGTCAACCTGCAACGCTTTCTTTAGGCGCGTGTAGTCACGCACCGCCAGTAATTCCAGGTGGTGGTTGACGATCGATAATGCAAGGTCGCGTTGCGGATGCGAGATGCGGCGCAACTGCAGGGTGAGACATTCCGCCGCATTGCGGCCCGCGACGCCGGGCGGGTCGAAGCTCTGCAGCAATGTGAGCATCGACTGCAGTTCCTCGATCTCGAACTCGAGTTCCTCGGGCAGCTCGGCGTAGATTTCGTCGAGCGTCGCGCCGAGGTATCCGTCGTCGTCCAGCGACTCGATCAGGAACACCACAAGGCCCTTGTCGCGCAGAGAAATCTTCAGCGGCGCGAGCTGTCCCATCAGGTGTTCGCGCAACGTCGGCTCCGCATCACGGAGCTGCATCGGCGTCTTCTCGTCCTCGTCGCCCTGGGGGCGGCGTGCGAAGTCGTCCAGGCTCCACTCGCTGCCGTAGTCTTCGTTCGAGGAATCGCTAAAGCCTTCGTCGTCGCTGCCGCCGGCGCCCTCGGCGCGGTCCTCGCCATTGCCCTGCGGCTCGGCGGGGGCCGGCGCGGGCGCGCTCTGCACGTTGACCGAGCCATCGGCGGCCACGCGCAGCGGGCTCTCGATCCAGTCGTTCTCACGCTCGAGCAGGGGGTTCTCCGTCAGCGCCTGTTCCACCTCTTGCTGGAGCTCCAGCGTGGACAACTGCAGCAGCCGGATCGACTGTTGCAGTTGGGGGGTCAAGGCAAGGTGTTGGGAGAGGCGAAGCTGAAGCGACGGTTTCATGCGACCTATTCTATGCGCATCTTCCCGTCGATGGAACGGAAATTGCTATCGCCTATCGCTTTAGCTCGGTGATCGTTTTCCGCCGCGCGCGGAGTGTAAGTGGCCGCACTCGCGGCCAGCGCGTCACATGCGGAAATTCTCGCCCAGATAGACGCGTCGCACGGACTCGTTGGCGATGATTTCCTCGGGCTGGCCCGCTGCGAGCACCGTGCCTTCGCTGATGATGTACGCGTGATCGCAGATGCCGAGCGTCTCGCGCACGTTGTGGTCGGTGATCAGCACGCCGATGTTGCGGGCCTTGAGGAAGCTGACGATACGCTGGATTTCCCCCACTGCGATCGGGTCCACACCCGCGAACGGTTCGTCGAGCAGGATAAAGCGCGGCGACGACGCCAGCGCGCGCGCGATTTCCACGCGGCGCCGCTCGCCGCCCGACAGCGACAGCGCGGGGTTGTTGCGCAGATGCGCGATCTGGAGATCCTCGAGCAGCGTGTCCAGCCGCTTGTTCATCACGTCCTTCTTGAGCGGCTTGCCGTTGTCCAGTTGCAGCTCGAGCACGGCGCGGATGTTCTCCTCGACGTTGAGCTTGCGGAAGACCGAGGCTTCCTGCGGCAGGTACGACAGGCCCATGCGCGCGCGCTCGTGGATCGGCAGGCGGCTGATGTGCTGGCCGTCGAGCAGGATGTCGCCTTCGTCCAGCGCGACCAGGCCCACGATCATGTAGAACGACGTGGTCTTGCCCGCGCCGTTCGGGCCGAGCAGACCCACCACCTCGCCGCTCTTCACGTCGAGCGATACGTCCTTGACGACGGTACGCGAGCCGTAGCGCTTCTTCAGGTGGCGCACGACGAGCGTGCTGCCATTGGCGACGGTGTCGGCGGAGATCGGCTTGGTGAGCGTGGCGGTATCGTTCATGGACTGCTGCGTTGGAATGCTTCGGGCCCGGGACGCGGGACTCAGGGCCGGCTTGGCGATGTGCCTGTGGCCGGGGCCGGTGCGGGCTTCAGTTCGAGGGGCGCGCCGGGCGCGCTGGCCGCGTCTGCGCGCGGCGACAGCACGGCGCGCACGCGGCCCGAGGTCGCCCCCGAACTGGCGGGCTCTCCGCCGCCAGCCGCGGTATAGAACTCGTTGCGGCTGTCATAGGTAATCAGCGCGCCGCGAATCTCGTCGATGATCTTGGTGCCGGCCACGCGCGCCGCGCGCGCATGTCCGATCAGTCGCGACAGTTCCTGCTTGCCGTCGTATTCGATGCGATCGCCCCAGCCGTCGATGTACTCGTCCACGCCGTCGCGCTTCTGGCGGATATATGCCTGACGTCCCGGCTTGGAAGTCGCGATCGCGTACTGGTAGCCCTCGGGATCGGTACGCAGTTCGGCCGCATCGGACTTCAGCACCATCGTGCCCTTGGTCAGCACGACATTGCCGGTCAGCGTGTAGATCTGCTTGACGTCGTCGTAGCTGGCGTTGTCCGCTTCCAGGACGAGCGGCTTGTCGCGGTCCGCGCGTTCGGCCAATGCGGGGCCCGCAAGCGATAGGCCAAGCATGGCAACCATGGCGAGCAGCGCGGCAGCAGCGGGTCGGCGACGGGACGGCGTCGTCTGGGATGAAGTCATAGCGGACTAGAAATTGGACAGGAATGACGGCCTGGCAAGGCTGCGCGGACAACGACACAGTCTTGCATGGGCGCGCTTCTTATGGTTTCGGAGCCTGGCCCGAAGGCGGCCCCGTAATGATGGTGCCGCGTACGTTACCCAGCAATTGTACTTCGCGCGTGACGTTGTTGAAGATCAGACCGTTCGCGTTCATCACCGACGGGCCACGCACCAGCTGTACCGGCTGGTTGGTTTTCACGATGTCGTCGTTGACCAGCAACTGAAAATACTGCGAGGCCGCGGTCATGCGCGGGTCCTTGCTGAGATCGGCGCCGGCCTGGCGCACGATGAACGCATTGCCGTAGAGATCGATGATCGAACCCTCCGAGTTCATCACGCCGCGGTCGGCATTGGCGGTCACGGGCGGGCGGTCCGGCTCGTACGCGCGCAGGGCGGGGCGCGTCACCTCGTAGGTCTGATCGTCCTCGAAGTGAATCATCTTGATGCCGTTGAAACGCAGCTTGGTGCTGCCATCCTGCGCGAGTTCGGTCGCCGAGAAATTGTCGACGAAGTAGTCGGGCTCGTGACGCTTGCCGGTCTCGGCGGACTTGTCCTGGCGCGGCGAGTTGATCTCGACGAGCCAGAAGGTGCTGCCGGCCACGATCGCCATCAGCAGCAGCGGCAGCAGCCGCATGACGAGTCCGGTCAGTTTGGCGAGAAGTGCCTGCATGGTGGCCGGGGCGCGCTCAGATGACCTTGGCGCGGGTCAGGTCATGGATATGGAGCGCCCCGGTCAGGCGTCCGTCGCCATCCACCACCAGCAGCTGGTTGATGCGGTTGGCTTCCATGATCTGCACGGCCTCGACGGCGAGCGCATCCTGCAGGACCGTACGCGGATTCAGGTGCATCACCTCGCTGATGGGCACGGTGCGCCAATCGCGCGGGGTTTCCAGCAGGCGGCGCAGGTCGCCGTCGGTGAACACGCCGATGGCACGGCCCTGATCGTCCACCACGGCCGTCATGGCCATGCCCTTGCGCGTGATTTCCATCAACGCCTGGGCCAGCGGGGTGGCTTCGCGCACCTCGGGCACCGCATTGCCGGTGCGCATGATGTCGCGGACGTGCGTCAGCAGCTTGCGGCCGAGCGCGCCGCCCGGATGGGAGCGCGCGAAGTCTTCCTCGCCGAACCCGCGTGCGTCCAGCACGGCCACGGCCAGTGCGTCACCCAGCGCGAGCGCCGCGGTGGTGCTGGCGGTCGGAGCGAGGTTCAGCGGGCAGGCTTCGGTTTCCACCGCGCCGTTGAGGTGAACGTCGGACAGTTTGGCCAGATTGGAGGCCGGGTTGCCCGTAATGGAGATCAGGCGGGCGCCCATGCGCTTGACGATCGGCAGGATCGACAGCAGTTCGCCCGTTTCTCCGGAATTCGAGAACGCAATAAGGACGTCGTCGCTCGTGATCATGCCGAGGTCGCCGTGGCTGGCCTCGGCCGGATGCACGAAGAACGACGGCGTGCCCGTGGAGGCGAGCGTGGCGGCGACCTTGCGGCCGATATGGCCGGACTTGCCGATGCCGGACACGACGACACGGCCGGTGCAACCCAGCACCAGGCGTACTGCGTCCGCGAATTCGGGTGTCAGGCGACCGATCAGCCCGTGAACGGCGTCGGCCTCGATCTGGAGAGTCTCGCGGCCGAGACGAAGTGCTCGATCCGCATCGAAATTGGCTATCATGGCGACGGAGTATACCAACGAATGCGATGGCGTCTGGACGGCCCGCCGGGAAACCTGCAGCAGGTCCGCGGCCGTTCGATCCTGTTCCTTCCCGATTGTTCCGACCCCTGCCGCATGCATTCTCCGCTGGAACTGACTTTGGTACTGCTGGCCGCCGCCGTATTCGGCGTGGTGGCCTTCCGCATGCTGCAGTTGCCCCCGATGCTCGGATACCTCGCGGTAGGCATCCTGATCGGCCCCCACGCGCTCGGCCTGGCCAGCGATTCGGCCCAGACCAAGTACCTGGCCGAGTTCGGCGTGGTCTTCCTGATGTTCTCGATCGGGCTGGAGTTCAGCCTGAGCAAGCTGCGCGCGATGAAGCGGCTGGTGTTCGGGCTGGGTGGCTCGCAAGTCGTGTTGTCGATGCTGGTGGTGCTGCCGGCGAGCTGGCTCTTCAGTTGGCTGTTTCCGCTCAGCTGGCAGGCCTCGATCGCGCTCGGTGGCGCGCTGGCCATGTCTTCCACGGCAATCGTCTCCAAGATGTTGTCCGAACGCATGGAACTGGAGAGCGAACACGGCCGCAACATCATCAGCGTGCTGCTGTTCCAGGATCTGGCCGTGGTGCCGCTGCTGATTGTGGTGCCGGCGCTCTCGCGCGACCCTGCCGACCTCGTGGCCGCGCTGGGGGTGGCGACGGTCAAGATCGTGGTGGCGCTGGGCCTGATCTTCTTCCTCGGCCAGCGCCTGATGAGCCGCTGGTTCCATATCGTGGCGGCACGGCGCTCGCAGGAGCTGTTTATGCTGAACCTGCTGCTGGTGACGCTCGGCATGGCCGCGCTGACCGAGCGGCTGGGCCTGTCGATGGCGCTTGGGGCGTTTCTGGCGGGCATGCTGATCTCCGAGACGCCTTACCGGCATCAGGTGGAGGAGGACATCAAGCCGTTCCGCGACGTGCTGCTGGGGCTGTTCTTCGTGACCATCGGCATGCTGCTGAACGTGCAGGTGGTCTACGACCACGTCTGGCTCGTGCTCGGGCTGCTGCTGGTGCCGATTCTGTTCAAGCTGGTGCTGATCGCGCTGCTGGCGCGCGCGTTCGGCTCGCGCCAGGGGGTGGCGATCCGCACCGGGCTGGGCCTTGCGCAGGCCGGCGAGTTCGGCTTCGTGCTGCTGAACCAGATCGACGGCATCGGTCTGGTCGATCCGGTGCTGACTCAGGTGATCCTGGCGTCGATGTTGTTGTCGATGCTGGTGGCGCCATTCCTGATCCAGTACAGCGACGCGATCGTGCTGCGTTTTGCCGCCAACGAATGGCTGATGCAGTCGCTGAACATGACGCGCATCGCGGCGCAGAGCCTGCAGACCGAGAAGCACGCGATCATCTGCGGCTTTGGCCGGAGCGGGCAGAATCTGGCGCACTTGCTGGAGCGCGAGGGCATTACCTACGTCGCGCTCGATCTGGACCCGGACCGCGTGCGCGAGGCCGCGGCGGCCGGCGACACGGTGGTCTATGGCGACGCCGCGCGACGCGAGGCGCTGATTGCGGCCGGTCTTCATCGCGCCGCCGCGCTGATCATCACGTATGCCAACACGCCGTCGGCGCTGCGGGTACTGCACCATGTGCAGGAACTGGCGCCCGCATTGCCGGTGATCGTGCGGACCGTCGATGACTCGGAACTGGATACCTTGCAGAAGGCCGGCGCTACCGAGGTGGTACCCGAGATCATCGAGGGCAGCCTGATGCTCGCCTCGCACGCGTTGGTGCTGCTGGGCGTGCCGATGCGACGCGTGGTACGCGGTGTGCAGGAGGCGCGCGATGCGCGCTACAGCCTGCTGCGCGGTTACTTCCACGGACGCGATGACGAAGAGGACATGGTCGAGCGCGATACCGTGCGGCTGCATGCGGTGTCGCTCGGTGCCGAGCATACGGCGGTGGGTCGCCGGCTGGGCCTGCTCGGGCTCGAGCGCATCGGTGTGGAAGTGACGGCAGTGCGGCGCCGCGGCATTCCGGCGTTCGATCCAGAGCCGGACACGGTGCTCGAGCCCGGCGATATCGTGGTGCTGCGCGGTACGCCGGAGGCGCTGGAGGCGGCCGAGGAGCGGATGATCCGCGATTAGTCCGGGCGCCGTTCAGTTTTGCCCGGGTTTGCCCGCTTTTGTCCCCTCCGCGCGGTACCATCGCGGTCTTGTGTACAGAAAACTGAATTCCCCCAATGGCAGATTCCATTATCCAGTCCCCCGATCTCGGTGACGAGCTCAATAACGTCAGCCGTTACCTGCGCGACCGCATCCGCACGGTGCCGGACTGGCCCCAGGCCGGCGTGATGTTCCGCGACATCACCCCGCTGCTGCAGGACCCCAAGACGCTGCGCGTGCTGATCGACGTGTTCGTCCACCGCTACATGGACCAACGGCTGGACCTCGTGGCGGGCATCGATGCGCGCGGCTTTATCCTCGGCTCGATCATCGCGTACGAACTGAACCTCGGGTTCGTGCCCATCCGCAAGAAGGGCAAGCTGCCGTTTCAGACGGTGGCCGAGGAATATGAACTCGAATACGGCAGCGCCACCGTGGAAATCCACGCGGACGCGTGCAAGGCGGGCGACCGCGTGTTGCTGGTCGATGACCTGATCGCCACCGGCGGCACCATGATGGCCGGCCGCAGGTTGCTCGAACGCCTCGGCGCCACCGTGATCGAGGGTGCGGCCATTGTCGACCTGCCCGAACTGGGTGGCTCCAAGCTGCTGTCGGCCAGCGGATTGCCGTTGTTTACAGTTTGCAAC
This sequence comes from Cupriavidus pampae, assembly GCF_914271485.1. GTDB lineage: Bacteria > Pseudomonadota > Gammaproteobacteria > Burkholderiales > Burkholderiaceae > Cupriavidus > Cupriavidus pampae. The sequence goes on along the minus strand of NZ_CAJZAG010000003.1, from coordinate 578,813 downwards.
TTCGAGGGGCACTGAAAGGCCCACCGTTTGCCCGGGACTGCCCTCCGGCGCATAATGCCCCATTGACAACGACATGATGACCGCGTGAACCGCCCTCTTGCGGTTCCTTAACGGTCACGAAAGGGCGGACGATGGGCGTTCTTCTTCATCTGCTTTCCGGCGTGGCGCTCCTGGTCTGGGGCACCAATATCGTCAAGGTAGGCATCCTGCGTGTCTATGGCGCCAACCTGCGCCATATCCTCTCGGTCAGCGTATCGAATCGCCTCAGCGCCTTCGCGGCGGGTCTGGGCGTGACCGGGCTTGTCCAGAGCAGCAATGCAACGGCGGTGATCACCAGTTCGTTCGTGGGACAGGGGCTGATCGCCGTGGCGCCCGCGCTGGCAATCATGCTTGGCGCCAACGTCGGCACCGCCGTCATGGTGCAGGTGTTCTCGCTGGACCTGTCGTGGCTGTCGCCGCTGCTGATTTTCGTGGGCGTGATCCTGCACTTGTCCTGGAAGGGCCAGCGGGTCGGCCATGTGGGTCGCGTGCTGATCGGGCTGGGCCTGATCACGCTGGCGCTCGAGCTGATCTCGATCGCGACGCGCCCGGTGGTGCAGGCGGCCGGCGTCAAGGTGCTGTTCGGCACGTTGACCGGCGATGCGACGCTCGACATGCTGATTGGCGCCTTCCTGACCATCCTCTGCTATTCGAGCCTCGCGGTAGTGCTGTTCTGCGGCGCGCTGGCGTCGGCTGGGGTAGTGTCGATTCACGTGGCGCTGGCGCTCGTGCTCGGCGCGAACCTCGGCTCGGGCATTTCGGCGCTGCTGACTACCTCGGGCAACAACCAGCCGGGCAAGCGCGTGACGCTGGGCAACCTGCTGTCGCGCCTGCTCGGGTGCCTGATCGCGCTGCCGCTGCTGACCCACGCGGAAGACCTGCTCAAGCTGGTCAGCACCGATCCGCAGCGGCTGATCGTCAATTTCCACCTGATGTTCAACGTCGTGCTGGCGATCTTGCTGATCGGCGCCACGGGGCCGCTCGCGCGTCTGTGCGAGGCGATTCTGCCGGGGCGCAACACGGGCGACAGTCAGGTGACGCCGCGTCACCTGGATCCCGCCGCGTTGACCACGCCGACGCTGGCGTTGTCCAATGCGGCACGCGAGTTGTTGCGCATTGGCGATCGGGTCGAACAGATGCTCGACAACCTCTTGCGCGTGCTGCGTACCAACGATGCCCGGCTGGCTACGGCGACGTGCCGCATCGACGACGAGGTGGACGATCTCTATACCGCGATCAAGCTCTACCTGACGCGCATCAGTACCGAGGCGCTGGACGAGAACGATGGTCAGCGCTGGACCGAGATCATCTCGCTGACGATCAACCTCGAACATGCCGGGGATTTGATCGAACGCATGCTGCTGGATGCCAAGGACAAGAAGATCGCGCACAACCTGCAGTTCTCGGAGGCCGGCATGCAGGAGATTGCCGAGATGCATGGACGCGTGGTGGCCAATTTGCGGCTGGCGATGTCGGTGTTTCTGACTGGTGATTTGCGCAGCGCGCAGCAGCTGGTGGAGGAGAAGGCGAAGTTCCGCGACCTCGAGCGCAAGTATTCGCGCTCGCATCTGCAGCGCGTGGCGGTGCAGACCGCCGAGAGCATCGAGACGAGCTCGCTGCATCTGGACATGATCAGCGAGCTCAAGCGGCTCAACTCGCTGTTCTGCGCGACGGCGTATCCGGTGCTCGAGCAGGCTGGATTGATGAATCGCAGCCGGTTGAAAGACGACGAACGCCCGGATGTGGCGGGCGTTCCCGAGGTGCAGGCGCGATAGTCCTAGCTTCGCTTCAGCAGCGGGGCCAGATATTTCCCCGTAAAGCTGGCCTTGCTCGTCGCCACGGTTTCCGGCGTGCCCTTGGCAATCACTTGCCCGCCGCCGGCGCCGCCTTCCGGCCCCATATCCAGTAGCCAGTCCGCGGTCTTGATCACGTCGAGGTTGTGCTCGATGATCACGACCGTGTTGCCCTGGTCGCGCAGCTTGTGGATGACCTTGAGCAGCAGCTCGATATCGTGGAAATGCAGACCCGTGGTCGGCTCGTCGAGGATGTACAGCGTGCGGCCCGTGTCGCGCTTGGACAGCTCCAGCGACAGCTTGACGCGCTGCGCCTCCCCGCCCGAGAGCGTGGTCGCGGATTGGCCCAGGCGGATATAGCCAAGACCCACATCGAGCAGCGTCTGCAGCTTGCGCCGTACCACCGGCACCGCGCTGAAGAACTCGTGCGCCTGTTCCACCGTCAGGTCCAGCACTTCGGAAATGCTCTTGCCCTTGTACAGCACCTCGAGCGTCTCGCGGTTGTAGCGCTGGCCGTGGCAGACGTCGCAGGGCACGTACACGTCGGGCAGGAAGTGCATCTCCACCTTGATCACGCCATCGCCCTGGCATGACTCGCAGCGGCCACCCTTGACGTTGAACGAGAAGCGGCCCGGATCGTAGCCGCGCTCCTTCGCTGACGGCACGCCCGCGAACAATTCGCGGATCGGCGTGAACAGGCCGGTGTACGTCGCGGGGTTCGAGCGCGGGGTGCGGCCGATCGGGCTCTGGTCGACGTTGATGACCTTGTCGAAGTGCTCGAGTCCCTCGATGCGATCGTGCGCGGCGGGCTCCGGTGTGGAGCCGTACAAATGGCGCGCCACCGCGTGATACAGCGTGTCGTTGATCAGCGTCGACTTGCCCGAGCCCGATACACCGGTGATGCAGGTCAGCAGCCCGACCGGAATCTCCGCCGTCACGTTGCGCAGGTTGTTGCCAGTGGCGTTGACGATGCGCAGCAGGCGTTCTTCATCGGGCGCGGCTCGCTTGGCCGGCACCTCGATGCGTCGCGCGCCCGACAGGTACTGGCCGGTCAGCGATCCGACCGCCTGCTCGATCTGGTCCGGTGTGCCCTCCGCGACGATCATGCCGCCATGCACGCCCGCACCGGGGCCGATATCGACCACGTAATCGCTCGCGCGAATCATGTCCTCGTCATGCTCGACCACGAGCACCGAGTTGCCGATGTCGCGCAGATGCTTGAGTGTGCCGATCAGGCGATCGTTGTCACGCTGATGCAGGCCAATCGACGGTTCGTCGAGCACGTACATCACGCCGGTCAGGCCCGAGCCGATCTGCGAAGCCAGCCGGATGCGCTGCGCCTCGCCGCCGGACAGTGTGTCCGCGCTGCGCTCGAGCGACAGGTAGTCGAGCCCGACGTTGTTCAGGAAGTTCAGCCGCGCGGTGATCTCCTTGACGATCTTGTCGGCGATCTCGCGCTTGGCGCCATGCATGTTCAGCGTGAGGAACCACGTGAGCGCATCGCGCAGCGGCCAGGCGTTGACCTCGAAGATCGCGCGCGCCTGCTCGTTCTCGCCCACTTTCACGTGCCGCGCTTCGGTGCGCAGACGCGTGCCCTGGCAGGCAGGGCAGGGCTGGTTGTTCTGGTACTTGGCAAGCTCCTCGCGCACCGCGAGGGAGTCCGTCTCGCGATAGCGGCGCTCGAGGTTCGGGATGATGCCTTCGAACACGTGCGCGCGCACCGTGGTGCGGCCCTTCTCGTTGATATACGTGAACGGGATCTCTTCTTCGCCCGAGCCGTGCAGCACCACTTCCTGCACATTGGGCGGCAGTTCCTCGAACGCGGTGTCGGTGTCGAAGTCGTAGAACGCCGCAAGACTCTGCAGCATCTGGAAGTAGAACTGATTGCGGCGGTCCCAGCCCTTGATCGCGCCGGACGCGAGCGACAGGTTGGGGAAGGCCACCACGCGCTTCGGATCGAAGAACGTGATCTGGCCCAGGCCGTCGCAGCTCGTGCACGCACCCATCGGGTTGTTGAACGAGAACAGGCGCGGTTCGAGTTCCTGCAGCGAGTACGAGCAGATCGGGCAGGCGAAGCGCGAGCTGAACACGTGCTCGTGGCCGGTGTCCATCTCCAGCGCGATCGCGCGGCCGTCGGCCAGGCGCAGCGCGGTTTCGAACGATTCGGCCAGACGCTGCTTGATGTCTTCGCGCACTTTCACGCGATCGACCACCACGTCGACCGAATGCTTCTCGGTCTTCTTGAGCTTGGGCAACTGATCGACTTCGTACACCTTGGATTGCGCCTCGTGCGCGGTACCGCCGCCCGAGCGAATGCGGAAGCGTACGAAGCCCTGCGCCTGCATGGTGTCGAACAGGTCGGAGTGTTCGCCCTTGCGATCGACCACCACCGGCGCCAGGATCATCAGCTTGGTGTCCTCGGGCAGGGCGAGCGCGGCGTCCACCATCTGCGAGACGCTCTGTGACTGCAGCGCGATGCCGTGGTCCGGGCAATATGGCGTGCCCGCGCGGGCAAACAGCAGGCGCAGGTAGTCGTGGATTTCCGTGACCGTACCAACGGTCGAGCGCGGGTTGTGGCTGGTGGCCTTCTGCTCGATGGAGATGGCTGGCGACAGACCTTCGATCAGGTCCACGTCGGGCTTTTCCATCAACTGCAGGAACTGGCGAGCGTAGGCGGACAGCGACTCCACGTAGCGGCGCTGGCCTTCCGCGTAGAGCGTGTCAAACGCGAGCGAAGACTTGCCCGACCCGGACAGACCCGTAATCACGATCAGCTTGTTGCGCGGCAGGTCGAGATTGATGTTCTTCAGGTTGTGGGTACGCGCCCCACGAATCTTGATTTCTTCCATAGAAACTTCAAAGTGCCTAAAGCAACGCCTGTGATGCCCAAAACGAGGGCAAACGCCTGCCGGGTGAGATCGCTCCGGCACCTGCGGGGACGGCAGGTGACCGGGAAAGCGCGGGAAGCAAACCTGCTAATATACCGAACTTCGGTTTCCGGGGCTTCAGCGACAAAAAGACGGGAAACACGACAGAATTGGCGCAGCCCGCCTTGGGTGTCACCGTTAGGGGCACCCTCCTCAGGCGCAACCCCGTCAGCTCCGACCGAATCAGATACTTCTCACGACCGCAATGCCGTCGATGCCTTCCTCCCCCCAATCCGCTACTGCCAGTGCAGCCGGTGAACCCGGCGTGGTGCCAGGTGCCGCCGATGCCGCGCCGCCGGTACGCGAGCGCATGACGCGAAGCGAGTTGCGTGCCAGTCTGTCGCTCGCAAGCATCTTCGCGCTGCGCATGCTCGGACTGTTCCTCATCCTGCCGGTATTCGCCGAGTTCGCGCGCGGGCTGCCGGACGGGCACGACGCGCAGCGCGTGGGCCTGGCGATGGGCATCTACGGTCTGATGCAGGCGTTTCTCCATATTCCGCTGGGCTGGCTGTCCGATCGCGTCGGGCGCAAGCCGGTGATGATTGGCGGGCTGCTGTTGTTCGTTGCGGGGGCGATCATCGCGGCGTGCTCGGATACGCTCATGGGCATCACGATCGGCCGCGCGCTGCAGGGGACTGGCGCCATCTCGGCCGCCATCACGGCCTGCATTGCCGACCTGACGCGCGAGCGACATCGCACCAAAGCCATGGCGATGGTCGGCGGCAGCATCGGCCTGACCTTTGCGCTCTCGCTGGTCATTGCCTCGCCGCTGCTGGAAGCCATCGGCATGTCCGGCATCTTCTGGCTGATGGCGGTCCTGGGCGTGGTGGCGATCGGCGTGACGATATTCGTGGTGCCGACTCCGCCAGCGCCGCATCCGGTGCAGTTGCCGTTCCGCAGCGTGCTGGTCAATCCGGACCTCTTCCGTCTGAATGTGGGGGTGCTGGCGCTTCATGCAAGTCAGGTCGCCATGTTTATGGTGGTGCCGACGATGCTGTCCGCCGCCGGTATGCCGCTCGACCAGCACTGGAAGGTCTACCTGCCGGTGGTTCTGGTGTCGTTCATCCTGATGCTCGGGCCGATGATGGCGGCCGAGCGGTATGGCCGCGTGCGGGTAGTGTTGCTGGGTTCGGTGGCGCTGATGACCGTGGTGCAGGTTCTGTTTGCCGCGGTGCAGGGGCTGTGGCCGATCGTTGGGGTGCTGCTGTTGTTCTTCGTGGCGTTCAACGTGCTGGAGGCCATGCAGCCGTCGCTCGTGTCCCGTTATGCGGCGGCCAGCCGCGGCGCGGCGCTGGGCATCTACAACACGACGCAGGCGATGGGGCTGTTTCTGGGCGGTGTGATCGGCGGCTGGCTGCTCGAGCACGAGGGCCGGGCGGCGGTGTTTATTGGCTGTGCGGTGGTGTTGCTGGCCTGGCTTATAATCGCCTGGCGCATGAAGCCGCCCCCCGCTCGCGGGCAGGCGGAAGCGCCTGCGGCGGCATCCTGAGGTAGCACCCGAGGTGGCACCCTGAGGCGTATCGATTCGCCGACCGTGGTGTGATCGATACGGTGGTGAAGAACCGCAGAACCACGAGTACTAATTCCAGCAGTTTGGGTTTAGCATGAGCGCGCGCCCGGTCCGGCCAAATCGTAGTTGGCTCCGGGGGCGCGTTTTTGTTTGCCGCGATTGCGTTTTTGCAGACTTTTACTTGCCACCTCGGATGAGGTGGTCCTTCGGAGAATATTCATATGGCATCGGTCAACAAAGTCATCCTCGTCGGCAACCTGGGCGCTGACCCGGAAACGCGCTACATGCCCAGCGGCGACGCCGTGACCAACATTCGGCTCGCGACGACCGATCGGTACAAGGACAAGCAGAGCAACGAGTTCAAGGAAGCCACCGAGTGGCACCGGATCGCGTTCTTCGGCAAGCTGGCCGAAATCGCCGGCCAGTACCTGAAGAAGGGCTCGTCGGTTTATATCGAAGGCCGCATCCGCACGCGCAAGTGGACGGATCAGGCGGGCCAGGACAAATACAGCACCGAGATCGTCGCGGACCAGATGCAAATGCTGGGCGGCCGTGGTCAAGGTGGTGGCGGTGGTGGTGATGAAGGCGGCTACGGTGGTGGCGGCGGTGGCGGTGGCTACAGCCGCGAAGCATCGGGTGGCGGCGGTGGTGGCTACGGCGGCGGCGCCGGTGGTGGCGGCCGCGGTCAAGGCGGCGGCGCTGCAGGTGGCCAGCAAGGTGGTGGCCAAGGCGGCGGTCAACGCCGCCCGCAATCGCCGTCGAACGGCTTTGAAGATATGGACGACGACATTCCGTTCTGACCTCGGGTCACGGAAAGTGTCAGTGAAAGCCCCGCCTCGCGCGGGGCTTTTGCTATTTGGGGCCGGGGATTTTTAGGAGGTTTGCGATTGCGCAGCACCTCACCGCGTAGTTGAGCAGTGCGCATCGATCCTGACCGAGATCAGGTCGGGAGCGGCTGGTCCAACCGTGTATGCGCGGAGCATAGCAAGCACGCACACCAGCGGGCTATCGCATTTCGTTGATTTGAGGCGTGGGGACTTTGCGGCCGAGTAGCATCAGCATGAGTACTGCCGTGGCGCCGATTGCTGACGACACCCATAGCGCGCCGATGCCGAACGCGTCGAGGCAGATGCCGAAGAGCCATGGGGCCAATGCCTGCGCGATGCGGGCGGGGACCATCAGTACGCCTTGGCGGTGGCCGTAGCCGCTTGGGCCGAAGATCACCAGCGGTAGCGTGCCTTTGGCGATGGTCAGGATGCCGTTGCCGGCGCCGTGGAGGATGCCGAATAGCGCGGCGGCGGGGGCGCCGAAGATGCCGAAGGCGAGCGCGCCGAGTGGGTGCATGGCTGCGGCGAGGCGGGCCGAGAGTAAGGGATGGACCTTTCTCAGCAGGCCGAACTCGAGGATGCGGGCACCTACTTGTGCGGGGCCGATCAGGGCGCCGACCGTGACTGCTGTGGCTAGCGTGGCGCCGCCCGCTTGCAGCAGTCTGGGCAGATGCGCGGCCATCGCGGTGCTGATGAACCATGTTGCGGCGAAGACGAACCCGAGCGCGAAGGATGCTAGGCGCTGCGGTGGAATGTCCTCAGAGCGCGTAACTGCTGCTGGCGGATTGATTTCTGGCTTGGTGCGCGTGTTGGCCGACGTCTCCACGGATGCCCCGCGGCGCGGCATGCTCAGGTTTAGCGCGAGTCCGAGCGTCAGATGCAATGCAGCCCATGCGAGGCATGCCCCGCGCCAGCCGATGTGGGTTTCCATGTAGGTTGATAGAGGCCAACCCACGGTGCTCGCGAAGCCGGCGATCAGTGTGATGCCGGTGATCGCGCTGCGCGAGCGGTGGCCGTACAGCGCTACCAGCGTAGCGAATGCCGCTTCGTAGAGACCCGCGCCCATGCCGATGCCTAGCACGAGCCATGCGGCGAACAGGCCGACCAAGCCTTGCGCCATGCCGAGGCCAGCGAGGCCGAGCGCGAATACAAGACTCGTGGCGATCAGCACTGCGCGACCGCCGGTGCGATCGATCATTCGGCCTGCCGACGGGCCGATTAGCGCGGACACGATCAGCGCTGCGCTGAATGCGGCAAAGATCGTGGGTGGTGTCACGCCGAGGTCGCGCGCCATCGGCGTAGCAAGCATTGCCGGCAGGTAGTAGGTCGAGCCCCACGCAAGCGTCTGGGCAATGCCGAGCCGCGCGATCACGCCGCGATTGAGTGCCAACTGCGAACGATCTGTCATTCCACTTCGCCGCTATCGCTATCTTCCGCGGGCGCTTCGTGCGCCATCGCTGCCGTCACCAACGCAGCGGACTTCTCTGCCGCATCCTTGCGCTCGCTATAGCGATCCGTCAGGTAGTCGCTGCGATCGCGCACCAGCAGCGTGAACTTGTACAGCTCCTCCATCACGTCGACCACGCGGTCGTAGTAGGAGGAGGGCTTCATGCGGCCGTTGGTGTCGAACTCCTGCCAGGCCTTGGCCACCGACGACTGGTTTGGAATCGTCACCATGCGCATCCAGCGTCCAAGTACACGCAACGCGTTGACCGCGTTGAACGACTGCGAGCCGCCGCTGACCTGCATCACGGCAAGCGTGCGGCCCTGTGTGGGGCGGATGCCGCCGAACTCGAGCGGCAGCCAGTCGATCTGGTTCTTGAACACCGCCGTCAGCGTGCCGTGGCGTTCGGGGCTGCACCACACCTGTCCTTCCGACCATTGCGAGAGCTGGCGTAGTTCGGCGACCTTGGGGTGGTCGGCGGGCACGCTATCGGCGATCGGCAAGCCGGCGGGATCGAATACGCGGGTCTCCGCACCGAACTGTTGGAGGATGCGCTCGGCTTCCTGCACGAGCAGGCGGCTGTAAGACGTCGTACGCAGCGAGCCATAGAGCAGCAGAATGCGGGGCGGATGTGTGCTGACGCGTGCGGGTTCGAGCTTGTGCAGATCCGGCATGTCGAGCACGGCGGGCACGATATTGGGCAGGTCGGTTGTCATCCGATCTTTCGTCCTTGCGCATCGACCACCGCCTCGCCGTCTTCCTTGGTGAACGCGCCCTGCTGCGGTGAAGGCAGGATCTCGAGCACGACTTCGGACGGACGGCAGAGTCGCACGCCGCGATCGGTGACGACGAACGGGCGATTGATCAGGATCGGGTACGCAAGCATCGCATCGAACAATTGCTCGTCGGTAAGCGCGGGGTCGCCGAGGCCGAGTTCGGCATAGGGCGTCCCTTTCTCGCGCATCGCCGCGCGTACTGTGAGGCCCGCATCGCGAATCATCGCCTGCAACGTGGCGCGGTCCGGCGGCGTGTTCAGATACTCGATGATCGTGGGCTCGATTCCGGCGTTGCGAATCATGGCCAGCGTGTTGCGCGACGTGCCGCACGCGGGGTTATGAAAGATGGTGACGGACATGTCGTTTCCTACTTCGATTCGTACCAGCGTTGCGAGCGATTGACGACACGCACGACCAACAGCATGACGGGGACTTCGATCAGCACGCCGACGACGGTGGCCAGCGCGGCGCCCGAGTGGAAACCAAACAGGCTGATGGCCGTGGCGACGGCGAGTTCGAAGAAATTGCTCGCGCCGATCAGTGCGGAGGGGCCGGCGACGCAGTGCGCGACGCCCAGCTTGCGGTTGAGCACATAGGCAAGGCCGGAATTCAGGAAGACCTGAATCAGGATCGGCACGGCCAGGAGCACGATGATCAGTGGCTGCCCGACGATCGCATTGCCCTGGAAGCCGAACAGCAGCACGAGCGTGGCGAGCAGGGCGGTAATCGAGTACGGGCCCATGGCACCGACGACGCGCTGGTACGTTGCCTCGCCGCGAGCGCGTAGCGCCCGACGGATGCCTTGCGCGATGAGCACGGGTACCACGATATAGAGCGCGACCGAGGTCAGGAGCGTGTCCCACGGGACCGAGATCGACGACAGTCCGAGCAGCAGACCGACCACCGGCGCGAAGGCCACCACCATGATCGCGTCATTGAGCGCGACCTGCGACAGCGTGAAATACGGATCGCCCTCGCAGAGTTGCGACCAGACGAAGACCATCGCGGTACAGGGTGCCGCTGCGAGCAGGATCAGGCCGGCGATATAGCTGTCGAGCTGATCCGCGGGAAGCCAGCCTGCAAACAGATGCCGCACGAAGATCCAGCCGAGCATTGCCATCGAGAACGGCTTGACGAGCCAGTTCACAAACAGCGTCACGCCGATACCGCGCCAGTGGCCGGCAACCTGACCCATCGCACTGAAATCGATCTTGATCAGCATTGGAATGATCATGACCCAGATCAGCGCGCCGACGGGCAGGTTGACCTGCGCGACTTCCATCGCGCCGATGGCGCGGAACACCGTGGGCAACCATTGGCCAAGCAGGATGCCGGCCACGATGCAGAGCGCCACCCACAGCGTGAGGTAACGCTCGAACACCCCGATGCCGCCGGTTCGGGCGGCGGCCTGCATCGATGACGCGCCGCTCATGACTTGACCGACGGCGCGCAGGCAACCAGTGGCCCGCACGGCGCCCCACCGCAGCAGTTCTCCGTGAGGTAGCCAAGCAGGTCATTCATGGTTTCATAGCGCGCCGTGTAGATGATGGATCGTCCGTCCTGCCGGGCGGCCAGCAGGCCGGCGCGGTTGAGTTCCTTGAGGTGAAAGGAGAGCGACGAGGCGGGCGTTTCCATCAGCTCGGCGATGCGGCCCGCGGGCAGGCCTTCCGGGCCGGCTTGGACGAGCAGCCGGAACACCGCGAGGCGGACGGCGTGGGCGAGGGCGGCGAGCGCTTCGAGCGCGTTATCGGTTTCCATGTTTCGAATATAGTCGAAACATGGAAACGTTGCAACGGCTACGCCGCGCCTGCACTTAATGCAACAGGCTTTGGGCGATGCCGGCAACAGCGCACAGGGCCACGACAACTAGCGGTGGGGCCCGCCACCGGAGCAGCAGGAAGAAGCTGACCGCGGCGATCGCAAGATCGAGCAGCGAAAGCACTGCGCTGGTCCAGACCGGCGTGTACAGCGCGGCGGCGAGCAGGCCGACGACTGCCGCGTTGACGCCATTCAGCACGGCGACCATCGACGGGCGGGTTCTGAGGGCTCGCCAATACGGTAGTGCGGCGATGACCAGCAATAGCCCCGGCAAAAAGATGCCGAGCGTTGCGATGGCGGCGCCGGCCCAGTGATTGGGCGCGGGGGCCGATACCCATCCCAGGAACGCCGCGAAAGTAAAGAGCGGGCCAGGGACCGCTTGCGCGGCGCCATAGCCCGCCAGAAAGTCGTTCGGGTTGACCCAGCCCGTCGCTACAGTTTGTTGCTGCAGCAGCGGCAGCACGACGTGACCGCCCCCGAACACCAGTGCGCCGGAGCGGTAGAAAGCGTCGAACACTTGTACCGAGCGGCCTGCATCGGCGGTTGCAAGAGCGGGCAAGCCGAGCAGCAGGAGGAGGAACAACCCCAGCGCCACGGCACCCGCCGTGCGCGAGACCAGGAACCCTTGTGCGAGCGGGGTTCGACTAACAGCGGGCGGAGTTTCTGAGGATCGACAGAGCAGCAGCCCTGCCGCCGCGCCCAAGGCAATGACGATCAACTGGGCATAGACGGTCGTCAGGAGGCTCAGCAGAACAAGAGCCGCCAACGCGATGCCGGCGCGGCGGTGATCGGGGCACATGCGTCTGGCCATATCCCAGACCGCCTGGGCCACTACCGCAACGGCCACGAGCTTCAGACCATGAATGAGCCCCGCGCCGACAGGGCCGCCGAGGCTGGGTGCCATGACGGCAAAGGCGATCAGCATCAGCACTGACGGCAACGTGAAGCCGCACCACGCCGCCAGACCACCGAGCCATCCGGCCCGCTGTATCCCGATGGAGAAGCCGAGCTGGCTGCTTGCAGGTCCCGGCAGAAACTGGCAAAGGCCGAACAGATCCGTAAAGGCTTCGTCGTCGAGCCAGCGACGTCGCTCCACGAACTCCTGGCGAAAGTAGCCGATATGCGCGACCGGTCCCCCGAAGCATGTCAGTCCAAGTCTGAGGAAAACGGCGAGAACCTCGGCGGCCGAGCCCGCGCGTGTCGCGCTGGTGGTCAACTTGGTGTCCATGTGTGAGGGAAGGGGGTTGTGAGCTGCCGCTCCTTTATACCCGATGGCCATGACGGCCGTCCTATCTCCGATATGGGATAATCGTCGGGTTTTGCCCAGGGCGCGGCTCAAGAGGTTGTTCGCCGGGCGAGCGAAGGGGTCCTTATTCCCGCGGCCCCGGGTCCACGACGACCCTTTTTCTCGCGATTCCGATTCCTACAGTTCCCACGATGCCCGTATACCGTTCCAAAACCTCCACCGCCGGTCGCAATATGGCGGGAGCGCGCTCGCTCTGGCGCGCCACCGGCATGAAGGACGAAGACTTCTCGAAGCCGATCGTCGCGGTGGTCAATTCGTTCACGCAGTTCGTCCCCGGACACGTCCATCTGAAGGACCTCGGCCAGCTCGTCGCGCGCGAGATCGAGGCGGCGGGTGGCGTGGCCAAGGAATTCAACACCATCGCCGTCGATGACGGCATCGCGATGGGTCACGACGGCATGCTGTATTCGCTGCCGAGCCGCGAGATCATTGCCGACTCGGTCGAGTACATGGTCAATGCCCACTGCGCCGACGCGATGGTGTGCATCTCCAACTGCGACAAGATCACCCCGGGCATGCTGATGGCCGCGATGCGCCTCAACATTCCCGTGATCTTCGTGTCGGGTGGTCCGATGGAAGCCGGCAAGACGCGCCTGGCCAATCCGGTGACCAAGACCATGGAGTTCAAGAAGCTCGATCTCGTGGACGCGATGGTGATCGCGGCCGATTCGTCGTACTCGGATGCCGACGTGGCCGAGGTGGAACGCTCCGCGTGCCCGACCTGCGGTTCGTGCTCGGGCATGTTCACGGCCAATTCGATGAACTGCCTGACCGAGGCGCTGGGTCTCTCGCTGCCGGGCAACGGCACCGTGGTGGCCACGCACGCCGACCGCGAGCAGCTGTTCAAGCGCGCTGGCCGTCGTATCGTCGAACTGACGCGCGAGTACTACGAGCAGGAGAACGCGCGCGTACTGCCGCGTTCGGTGGGTTTCAAGGCGTTCGAGAACGCCATGACGCTCGATATCGCAATGGGTGGCTCGACCAATACGATTCTGCATTTGCTGGCGATTGCCCGCGAAGCCGAGATCGACTTCACGATGGCGGACATCGATCGTCTGTCGCGCATCGTGCCGCAGTTGTGCAAGGTGGCACCGAACACGAACAAGTACCACATCGAGGATGTGCATCGTGCCGGCGGCATCATGGCGATTCTCGGTGAGCTCGAGCGTGCCGGCAAGCTGCATACCGATGTGCCGACCGTGCATACGCCGACGTTGGGCGATGCGCTGAACCAGTGGGACATCGTGCGCACGCAGGATGAAGCCGTGCGGACGTTCTATATGGCGGGTCCCGCGGGCATTCCGACGCAGGTGGCCTTCAGCCAGAACACGCGTTGGCCGAGCCTGGACCTCGATCGCGCCGAAGGCTGCATTCGCTCGTATGAGCATGCGTTCTCGAAGGAGGGCGGCCTGGCCGTGCTGACCGGCAATATCGCGCTCGATGGCTGCGTGGTGAAGACGGCTGGCGTGGACGAGAGCATTCTCGTGTTCGAGGGCAATGCGCACGTGACGGAGTCGCAGGATGAGGCGGTGGAGAACATCCTCAACGACAAGGTCAAGGCTGGCGACATCGTGATCGTGCGTTACGAGGGTCCGAAGGGCGGCCCCGGCATGCAGGAGATGTTGTACCCGACGAGCTATATCAAGTCGAAGGGTCTCGGCAAGGCGTGCGCGCTGCTGACGGATGGTCGTTTCTCGGGCGGCACCTCGGGTCTGTCGATCGGTCACTGCTCGCCGGAAGCGGCTGCTGGTGGCGCGATCGGGCTGGTGCGCGATGGCGACAAGGTGCGGATCGATATCCCCAACCGGACCATCAATGTGCTGCTGTCCGATGACGAACTTGCACGCCGTCGCGCGGAGCAGGATGCCAAGGGTTGGAAGCCGGCCAAGCCGCGTCCGCGCAAGGTGACCGGTGCGCTCAAGGCCTACGCCAAGCTGGTGATGTCGGCCGATAAGGGCGCGGTGCGCGACCTGTCGCTGCTGGACGACTAAGCGCCAGATCTGGCGCTAGTCTGCTGTCACCGCCGGCCCGCGAAGGGGCCGGCGGTGACAATCCTGACCCTCACGTCCACGACGAATCGTCGTCGAAGAACGATCCATTGCTGGAATCGTCGTCATCGAGGAAGCTATTCCCCGAGGCCGCACTGGCCGTATCCACCGACTGCCCGTCGTTGTTGCCGTAGTAGTTGTTCACCACGGTCTCGTTGGGCTGATCCAGCACTGCCATATCCGGCTGCCCCAACACGTTGCTCGCGCTATTGCGATGGAACATGTTCTCGAGCCCCTGGAACAGGAAGGCTCCACCCGCCACGCCAGCCGCCGTGGTCGCAATGCTCCCCAACGTGCCACCCAACCCGCCACCGAGCCAACCGGTTTTTGCAGGTGGCTGTGCCTGGGCGCCCTGATACGCCATCGGTGGCTGAATGGGTGCCTGAGCGGGCGGCGCCTGGGGTGGCGCCATGGATGCGGCGGCGGGCGCCGCAGCGCGACCCGCGCCGTTGCCCCATGCGTTGTCATCGAGAAAGCCACGCCCGCCGCCCCCCTGGGCGGCCTGAAGTTGCGATTGCAGCGTGGCGTTCTGCTCGCGCGCGGCGGCGAGCGCATTGTCGAGCAGCAATACGCGCTGCACGAGCAAATAGGCGGCATCCGGCTGCCGGCCAACCGCCTCGGCGATCATGGCGTCGGCCTGCGGATCCTTCGCGGCGGCACGCGCCTGCGACAGTTGGGTCAAGAAGCGTTCCAGCACTTGAGTTTCCTGGGGGGTCATGGCTATCTCCTGTCCCGTTGGTGAATATGGCTTGAGTCTAGGGACGAAGACTTAAAGGAGACTTAAGGCTGGGCAGCCGCGTGCTACGATTGTCGCGTCCCCGACCCATGCATTCACCATGAGGCATTCCCGCGCGGAGAAAGCCGCCACGCATCAACGTATCGTGCAGATTGCCGCGCGCCGCTTTCGCGAGCGTGGCTTCGATGGTATTGGCGTGGCCGACATCATGCGGGAGGCGGGGCTGACGGTCGGCGGCTTCTACAAGCACTTCGGCTCGCGGGAAGACCTCGTCGTCGAGGCGCTTGCCGCCACGTTCGGTAGCCTCGAAGCGTGGGAAGCCAAAGCGCGCTCGAGCCTGCGCAATGCGATCACACGATATCTGTCGCCCGCTCACCGCGACGATCCCGCCGACGCTTGCCCGCTGTCCGCGCTGCTCAACGATGTGCCGCGCATCCGTTCGATCAACGCGTCTGACGCCTATGCTGCCCAGCTCGGCCGCGTGTTCGAGTTTCTCGAAAGCTTGCTGCCAGCCGAGATTCGCGAGCAGCGACGCGCGCACGCGCGGCTGATCTTCAGCGCCTGCGTGGGTGCGCTCACGTTATCGCGTGCCGTCGATGATCCGGCGCTGTCGCGCGAGATTCTCGATACGGTTGCGGATCAGCTTATCGAGGCGTTTGCGGAACCGTTGCCGGCCATTGCGTAAGGCCCGCGGCAACTTCCGCCAGTAACGCATCCGCAGCCGACGGATCGCTCATCGCCCGCGACAGACCCAGCGCGCCCACACATGCACACCATGACACGATGGCGCGCGCGCGTGCCTGCGCTCCCACCTGAGGCTGCAGGCGCTCGGTCAGTACTTCGAGCGCATCGCGTACCTGTTGGGTGAACGCGCCGCGCAATGCGGCTTCGGTGGTGTCGTGGGTATGCGCCATATCGCTCGCCAGTGCGGCGACGGGGCACCCGGCGCCGACGGCATCGCGATGGGCGGGACTGAGGTATAGACCCACCGCGGTCTCGAAATCGGGCGCCTTGCGTGCCCAGTCGGCCAGCACTGTGGCTGCGGCGCCAAATGCATCGCCCAGCAATGCATCGCGCGAAGCGAAGTGCCGATAGATCGCGCCTGCCGTGACGTGCGCGTCCGCCGCAATGTCGCCGACGCTTGCGCCGCCGGTACCTTCGCGCAGCAGTCGCCGCGCGGCGGTGACGACAAGGCGTTCGCGCGTGGCGGCCTTGGTTGCCTGTGAGTGACCCATGGCCGCTAGTGTGAGGGGAGTCGGTGGTTCACGCAAACATTGGTGGAACGTTCACCGCGCCGGCAATAATGACCATCCTGCGCTCCGTAGTTCCTCACGCATCAGGTCGGCAATCCACCGCCGCCGCGCGTCGTCCATGCGCGTGCGAATGGCACCGACGCTGATCGCGGCGTAGGTTCCCGGCGTGACCTCGAACGCCACGCCCACTCCACCCACGCCGGTGGCCACGAGGTTGTCGGTCTGCGCATGCCCCTGCTGACGGATCTGTGCCACCTGACGCAGCAGATGCGGCATCGAACTGCGTTCGGGCGGCAATTCGGCCGCATGCCGTGCATGAAACCCTTCGAGCTCGGCCTCCGACAATGTCGCCATTAGCGCCGTGCCCGCCGACCCGACCCCCAGCAGGCGCAGCCCGCCCACCTGCAGCACCAGCGCCTTGATAGGGAACGCGCCCTGCTCGTAGTGGACGCAGTGCGCGTAATCGCCGTTTCGCACCACGAGGTAGACCGTGTCCTCGGTCCGGCGTGCCAGTCGGATCATCGTTGGCCGGCAGCGCTCCATGATCGGTACACGACTCATCGTCGCGAGGCCGAGCTGCATCGACTCCAGCCCCAGCCGATACAGCTTGCCCTCGTCGCGCGCCACCATGCCGCTCTGCACGAGCGAGCTCAGCAACCGATACGCGGTGGCGCGGTCGAGCCCCGTTGCCGCCACCAGTGACGCCGGCGAAATCCCGTGCTCGTGGTTCAGACCGACAAGCTTGAGCAGGTCGATGGCGCGAAACACCGCCTGCGCGCCGGGCATGCGCCCTTTGTCGGTTTCCGTATTCACAATGTGAACTCCTGCAAAAGGATGATGCGCGAGTGCCCTTGCTACGGTGCAGCATGCATCGAAGGCGCGTCACCATCGGCCGAATAAAACGTTCACATTATGAACGAATCGGTATCCAATGTTTTACCCCATGCGCAGACCCTACCGATACTGTCTCTGACAGCAAAACAAAACAGAACGACAGGAGACAACATGACACGCGCACCCCTTATCGCCGCCGCCTGCCTGGCGCTGCTGCTGCCCGGCGGCGCCTACGCGCAGGGGCCCGACAATTTCCCGACCAAGCCCGTCAAGCTGCTGGTCGGTTACCCGCCCGGCGGCGCCTCGGACACCATCAGCAGGCTGATCGGCCAGGAACTGTCGAAGCTCAACAACCAGTCGTTCGTGATCGAGAACCGCCCCGGGGTCGGCGGCATGATCGCGATGGGCCTCGTCGCCAAGGCGCCGCCAGACGGTTACACGCTCGGCCTCGCGGTCAGCGGCACGCTGACTACTGGCCCGCATCTGCAGGCCAACAAGCTTTACGACGCGCTGAACGACTTCGAGCCGATCGGCATGGTGGCCAAGGCGCCAATGGTGTTGCTGGCGAGTCCCGCCAGCGGCTACGACAGCGTGGAAGCCGTGATTCGCGATGCGCGCAAGAAGCCTGGTCAGTTGATGTTCGCGTCGGGCGCGCAGGCCTTTGAACTCGCGCTGCAACTGTTCAAGTCCAAGGCCGACATCGATATCACCACGGTGTCCTATCAGGGCGGCGCGCCTGCCTCGATCGACGTCATGTCCGGCCGCGCGCAACTGATGGTGGACACCATTGGCGCGCAGCACGAGAACATCAAGGCCGGAAAACTCAAGGCACTGGCAGTGCTCGACAGCACGCGCTCGCCGATCGCGCCCGACGTGCCAACCATGATCGAAGCTGGTGTGAAGGGCTATGAAGCGCTTGGCTGGACCGCGCTGGTCGCGCCGCGTGGCACACCGCCCGCCGTGGTGCAGAAGCTCAGCGCGCAATTGCAGCAGGTACTCAAGATGCCGCAGGTCAAGCAGAAGCTGGACGCGCTCGGGTTTGAGCCGTGGCCCGGCACGCCGCAATTCATGCAGAAAACTGTTGTCGCCGAATACGCGAAGTGGGGCGATGTCGTGCGCACCTCCGGCATGTCGCCCAAGTAACTAACAAGCATTTTTCCCGACGTTCCATGCCTCCGGCGGCCGCGCGCGGTCCGCCGTGGGCCCCCTTTTGCCCAGAACCCGCCAATGAACGCCACCGCCTCCACGATCTCCTCCGCCTCGATCGATCCTGATTGGACTCGCCAGCTCGACCAGGCACTGCCGTCGGCCAACGTGCCCACGCTGCTGATGATGCTGCTGCATCTGACCGGCGATCGGCAGTGGCTGTCGGAGCGCTACCAGTGCACGCATATCCGCGGCATCGACGATCACGACAGTGGTGGCCTGCCACCCGAGGTGCAGGAGGAAGTGCGCACCGCCGCGCGCAAGGCCGTGCTCGCGTGGAAGGCCGGCCAACCCGCCGCACTGCCGCTGCCCGAACTCGAACTGCTCGTGGAGATGATGCGCAGCAGCGTCGGTGAAGACGTCCCCGAAGCGTACGGCCCGATGGTCGGCGCCTGGCTCGGCGGCGATGCCGAGTTTCTGATCGATCAGCGCGGCGAGTACCGCGTGCCCGATGGCTTTCACGTGGTCGTGATCGGTGCGGGTGTGGCCGGCCTCTGTGCTTCGATCCGCCTGCAGGGTGCGGGCATTCCGCACACGGTGATCGAGAAGAACGCCGAGGTCGGCGGCACGTGGTACGAGAATCGCTATCCGGGTGCCGGCGTCGATACGCCCAACCACATCTATTCGTACTCGTTCGCCAAGGCCGACTGGACGCGCTATTTCGCGTTGCGCGAGGAGATTCAGGCGTACTTCGTCGACGTGTCGCATCGTTTTGGCGTGCGCGAGCATATTCGCTTCGGCACGCAAGTTGATGCCGCGACCTACAACGAGGGCAGCATGGACTGGACCGTGCGCGTGTCCGATGCCGATGATGACCGCAACGATGCCAACGTCGATGTGATTCGCGCCAATATCGTGATCAGCGCGGTGGGCCTGCTCAATATGCCGAAGATGCCCGCGATCGCCGGCCTCGACACCTTCGCGGGCCCATGCTTCCACAGCGCGCGCTGGCCCGAGGGGCTCGACGTCACCGGCAAGCGTGTGGTCGTGATTGGCAACGGCGCCAGCGCGATGCAGATCGTGCCAGCGATCGCGCCGATCGTGTCGCAACTCACGGTATTCCAGCGCTCGAAGCAATGGGCCGCGCCGTTCGACCGCTTTCAGAAGCCGGTACCGAGTGCCGCGCGTTTTCTGCTCAAGGAGTTGCCGTACTACCAACCGTGGTATCGCCAGCGTCTGGCGTGGATCTTCAACGATCGTATCCACGCCTCGTTGCAGGTGGACCCGGAATGGCCGCATCCCGAGCGCGCGATCAATCGCCGCAACGACAAGCATCGCGAGTTCTTCGTCTCGTACGTGCGGCAGCAGCTCGGCGAACGCCAGGACCTGCTGCCCGACGTGCTGCCCGACTACCCACCGTTCGGCAAGCGCATGCTGATGGACAACGGTTGGTTCCGCACCGCCACGCGCGACAACGTGCGCATCGTCAATCACGGCATCGAGCGTGTAGAGCGCGATGCCGTGATCACTGCCGATGGTGAACGACATGAAGCCGACATCATCGTGGTGTGCACGGGCTTCGATGCGGTCAATCTGTTGTCGTCGTTCAACCTGCACGGCCGTGGCGGCCGCAACGTGCGCGAACACTGGGATGCGCACGGCGCGCAGGCCTACCTCGGCGTAGCCACGCCGGGCTTTCCGAATTTCTTCATGCTGGCCGGGCCCAACACCGCGCTCGGTCATGGTGGCAGCGTGGTGGCGCTGCTCGAGACGCAAGTGCAGTACGTGATGTCGCTGCTCAAGGCCGCGCTGAACACGTATGACGGGCCGTTCGAGATCGAGGTGCGCCAGGACGTGCACGATACCTACAACGTTCGCGTGCAGGACGCGCACGCACGCATGATCTGGACGCACAAGGGCATGTCCAATTGGTACCGCAATGCGCGCGGCCGCGTTGTGGCACCGACTCCATTCCGCAACGACGACTACTGGCATATGACGCGCAACTCGGGTCTGGCCGATTACGTCGTGCGGGTCGGAGACAGCCGTCAGCACGACACATCGCCCGCGCACGGCAAGCACAAGGAGGGCGCAGCATCATGAAGATCGATCGCGGTCCCGGTCCGCATCTGCTGAGTGGTCTGCGCATCCTCGACCTCGGTACGATGGTCGCGGGCCCCGTGGCGGCCACGCTGTTCGGCGACTTTGGTGCCGAGGTGATCAAGGTGGAAGTCCCACGGCGCGGCGACACCGTGCGCGACCTCGGGCCCTTTGTCGATGGCCACTGCCTGTACTGGAGCGTTGAAAATCGCAACAAGAAATCAATCACGCTCGATCTGCGCAAGCCCGAGGGGCGCGACCTGCTGCTCGACCTCGTCGAGCACGCCGACGCCGTGGTGGAGAACTTCCGTCCCGGCACGCTCGAGAAGTGGGGGCTCGGCTGGGAGGAGCTGAAGGCCCGCAATCCGCGCCTGATCATGCTGCGCATCTCGGGCTTTGGCCAGACCGGACCGTATCGCGAACGCGCGGGCTACGACCGCATCGCGCTCGCGTTCGGCGGGTTGATGGGCATCACGGGCTTTCCGGACCGGCCGCCGGTACGCATCGGTACATCGATCGCCGACTATCAGTCGGCGATTCTCGGGGCGTTCGCGCTGATGATGGCGATCTACCATCGCGACCTGCACGATGGAGAAGGCCAACAGATCGACCTTGCGATGTATGAGTCGATCATCCGCTTCACCGAGGTGCTCGTGCCCGCGTATGACCGCCTGGGCACCGTGCGCGAGCGGCGCGGCAACAAGCATTTCGCGGCCGCGCCGGGCGAGCACTTCCGGACCTCGGATGGCCGGTACATGATTCTCACGGTCTCCGCCGATGCCGGCTTTCAGCGGCTTGCGCAGGCGATGCAACGGCAGGACTGGCTCGACGATCCGCGCTTCGCCACGCATGAACAACGCTGGCAGCACGTCGATGAACTCAACGCCGCGTTGGCCGCGTGGATCGAGAGTGTGCCCGTGGAGGCGCTATGCACCATCCTCGACGAGGCCAAGCTCGCGTACTCGTTCATCTACAGCATCGAGGACATCATGAACGATCCGCACTATCAGGCGCGCGGCACCATCGCGTCGGTGCCAGATCCGCATATCGGTCCCATCAAGATGGCCGGCGTGGTACCGAAATTTCCGGATAGCGCCGAGAAACCGATCGAACCCGCGCCGGACCTCGGTCAACACAACGGCGAGATCTATGGCGAGTTGCTGGGTCTGTCACCCGAGCGTCTGGCGGCACTCAACGACGCGGGGGTGATATGAAGCGCGCCGTCGTGCTGGGCGGCGGCGGGGTGGCCGGCATCGCGTGGGCCACGGGCATCGCGGCGGGGCTGGCGCGCGCGGGTGTGGACATTGCGGAAGCCGACGCGTTCGTCGGCACATCGGCGGGTTCGGTGGTGGGCGCGCAGCTCGCCTCGGGCGTGTCGATCGAAACGTTGCTGGCGCAGCAGCTTTCACCTCCCGCCGGTTCACTGGAGCAGGCAAGACCGTACTCGCAGGCCGATGCCGATGCGCGCAACCGACAGTTGATGGAGAAGGTCGGTGGCGACCTCGATGCCGCGCGGCGACGCATTGGCGCCTTTGCGTTGCGCAGCGAGACCGTGCCGCTCGAGGTGCGCCGGCAGATCGTGGCCGCGCGCCTCCCACGCACGACATGGCCCGACCGCACGCTTTACGTGGTGGCCGTCGATACCGCAACCGGCGAGCACTCGGTGTTCGATGCGCGCAGCGACGTTGATTTCATCGACGCCATTGCCGCGAGCTGCGCGGTGCCCGGTGCGTGGCCCGCGGTGCCGATCGGCGCGCGGGTGTACATGGACGGCGGCATCCGCTCGCTGACCAACGCGGACCTCGCTCCGGACGCGGCACATGTGCTTGTCATCGCGCCGCTTGGTTATGCCGACGGCAACCCCGTCAGCGGTCACCTGCGGGCTGAAGTCGACACGTTGCAGGCGCGCGGCGCGCGCGTGTCGGTGCTGGTGCCCGATGCGGCGTCGCTCGATGCAATGACCGACAACGTTCTCGATCCCTCCCGGTGCGTGCCGAGCGCGCGGGCGGGATTGGCGCAGGCCGCGCAGATGGCGACGGAGATCGCCGCGGGCTGGCACGCCTGAAGCTTCGGCAGTGCGGTATCCAAAAACAAGAGGAGACATGTCATGCAATCATCGAGACGGCGTTTCGTGCAGCAATGCATCGGTGGGTCGTTTGCCGCGGGCCTTGGGCTACCGCTGGCGCGGCTCGCACATGCGCAGGCCACTACCGACGCGGCTGCGGCGCTGCCCAATGGCTGGCCCGCGCAATCCATCAAGGTCGTGGTGCCGTTCCCGCCCGGCGGGTCCACCGATATCCTTGGCCGCTTCGTCGCCGAACACCTGCAGAAGACCCTCGGCAAACCGGTGATGGTCGAGAACCTGCCCGGTGCCACTGGCACGATCGGTGTCGCCGCGGTGGCGCGCGCGAATCCCGATGGCTACACGCTGTTGATGGGTTCGGTCGGCACGATGGTGACCAACCATTTCGCGTACGAGAAGCTGCCGTTCACGATCGACTCCATCGCGGCGGTGATCAACCTCGCGGAGACGCCGAACGTGCTGATGGTGCGGCCCTCGCTCGACGTCGATTCTCCGGCCGCGTTGATCGCGCGCATGAAGGCCAAGGGCGCGAGCTTCCAGTACGGCAGTTCCGGCGTGGCGTCGAGCGCGCAGATCAGTTGCGAGGTGTTCAAGCAGCGCGCCGGCGTGCAGGCCGTGCATGTGCCGTACAAGGGTGGATCGCAGATGCTGACCGACCTGATCGCCGGCAATATCGACTTCACGATCGATCAGATCTCGTCCGCGCTCAAGCTGATTCAGGCCGGACGCATCAAGGCGCTGGCGGTTACCTCCGCGCAGCGCTCGCCGCTGCTGCCGGATCTGCCCACGCTGGCCGAGACCATGCCGGGCTACGTGATGTCGCCATGGTTCTGCGTGGGCGCGCCTGCGAGTACGCCGAAGCCGATTGTGGCGCGCATCAATACGCTGCTCAACGGCATGCTCGCCGACAAGGCCATCGTTGCCAAGATGGAGGGCTATGGCATCGTGCCCGTCGGCGGTACCCCGACCGATCTCGCGACGCTGATCCGTAAGGAAGCGACGCAGATGCAGGAGCTTTCCACCCGCGTGCAGTTCAAGACTGCATGAGCAAGACTACCTGAGCCATGACAACCACTACCCAGCAATACACGCCCGAGCGCATCGTCTCGCGCCTGCAGATCCAGGACCTGATGTTCCGCTGGTGCCGCGCTGTCGATCGGCTCGATCGTCAGGGCATGCTCGATATCTTCTGGCCCGGCGCGATCGACAGCCATGGTCCCTACATCGGTCCCGCCGAAGGACTGGTCGAATGGATCCTCGTGCGACATCGCCCGATTGCCACCTCGAGCCACTTTATCGGCAACATGCTGATCGAGTTCGCGAGCGACGACGTCGCGCTGGTGGAAACCTACGTGCGCACGATCCAGCAGTATCCGAAGGAGGCCACGCAGCAGCTGGCGCAGTTGACCGGGGGCGCGGCCGGTGACGAGAGCACGCCGATGGATATGTTCACATCGTCACGCTATCTCGATCACATGGAGCGGAGGGAAGGGGAGTGGCGCGTCGCCCATCGCGATCTGATCCAGGACTGGAAACAGATCGTCGACGTGAAATACCGCGCGCTGGTGCCCGCGGAAGGCTGGATCATCGGCCGCCGCGACGGCGAAGATCAGGTGCAGACCGAGCGGCAGCGGCTCGGTCTTGCGTGACGCCGATTACTGACCGCTTTCGCCGAGCGACAACCCCGCCGGCTTGCGGCGCGCGGAGATCTGGATCAGCACGAGGGCCAGACCGGCGGCGGCGATAACCGCGCCGACGATGGGCACCGCCTTGTAGCCAAAGCCGGCGGAGATGGCCCAGCCGCCGGCGGCCGCGCCGAGCGCGTTGCCGAGGTTGAACGCGCCCACGTTGACCGACGACGCCAGTCCCGGGGCTTCCACGGCCGCGCGCATCACGCGCATCTGCAGCGGGGGTACCACCGCGAACGTGGCGAGACCCCATACCAGCAGGCCGATTGCCGCGCCTGCGTGCGATTTCCCCAGCAGCGGGAAGGCGAGCATGACCGCGATCAGCAGGATCAGGAAACCGATCAGGCTGCCGTCGAGCGAGCGGTCGGCGAGCTTGCCGCCGGCCGCATTGCCGATGGTGAAGCCCAGACCGATCAGCACCAGCATCGCGGTGATAAAGCCCGACGACGCGCCTGTCAGGTCGGTCAGCGTCGGTGCGATATAGGTATAGAGCGTGAACATCGCGCCCGCGCCGAGCACCGTGGTAGCCAGCGCGCCAAGCACGACAGGCCGCGTGAGCACCGCCAGTTCCGCGCGCACGTTCGGCCGCTGACCGGCGCTGCCCTTCGGCAACGCGAACCACAGCGCCGCCATCGCGAGCACGCCGAGACCGGCGGTGGCCACGAACGACATGCGCCAACCGATCACGTTACCGAGCCATGTCGCCGCGGGCACGCCGCCGACGTTGGCAATCGTCAATCCCATGAACATCGTGGCCACCGCGCTGGCCTGCTTCTCGCGCGGCACCACGCTGGCCGCGACCAGCGAGCCGAGGCCGAAGAACGCGCCATGGTTGAGGCTGGTGACCAGTCGTGCCAGCAGCAGCGTCGTGTAATCGGGGGCCACCGCCGACAACAGGTTGCCGAGCGTGAAGATGCTCATCAGCACGATCAGCGCCGTGCGGCGCGACCAGCGCGATAGCGCAAGCGTCATGAGCGGCGCGCCGACCATCACGCCAATCGCATAGGCGCTGATCAGCATGCCGGCGGTCGGAATGGACACGTTCACGCCGCTGGCAATGGTGGGCAGCAGGCCCATCGGTGAGAACTCGGTGGTGCCAATGCCGAAAGCGCCAACGGCCAGCGCGAATAACGGTAGCGCCGCGCTGCCGTTGGGTTGAGAGGGGTCCGCGGATGCTTCCGCAGAAGAGTGAGACGGTGTCATGCCGGATCTCCGGATATCTGATAACCCGGATTGTGCGGCGCATCATGGTTGAGAAAAAGGCAAGCCAGTGGGAAAGCTTGTTGACGCCGCCTCAATAATCGCCGCCGCAAGTGATCAGCCATCGACCTCGGTCACCACTTCCACGCGGTTGCGATCGACCTTGGCGCGGTACAGCGCCTTGTCCACCGCGCGCAGCGTGGCCTCGAAATCGCGCGTGGCGGCGCTCGTATGACTGTCCGCCAGACCGGCGCTGAATTCCAGATGAAAGGGCCGCGCGGGCGTAAGTGGCAGTGCCTTGAGTTGGTCGCGCAGGCGGATCAGAAAAAGCTCGGCCTGGCCGAGGTCGGTGCGCGGCAGCAACAGCAGGAATTCCTCGCCGCCCCAGCGCACGAACACATCGGACTTGCGCTTGAGCCCTGCCACGGTGTCCGCGAACGTCTGCAGCGCGGCGTCGCCGGCGGAATGGCCGTATTGGTCGTTGATGCGCTTGAAGTTATCGAGATCGACCATTGCGATGGCGATTGGATGCCGCTCGGCATTCGCGCGGGCCCACGCGTCCTGAAGCGGGCCGACCGCGCCGCGCCGGTTCAGCGCGCCGGTCAGCGAGTCGGTGATGCTGAGCTGCAGGATGCGCAGCCGCAGTTGTTCCTGTAGCGCGAGCGCATAACTGAGCGTGAACAGGAACGACACGATCACGTCCATCATCAGCGCCGGCACCAGGGGCAGGAACGGGCGATCGAACGGGAGCGGCGGCAGGGGATGCAGCGTGAGCGTCAGCGCGCTCCATGCGTGATAGAGCAGTATGACCAATTGCCCCGCCAGCAAGCCGAGCGCGCCGCGATACTTGCGCGCGAGCCGCAGGGTCACGCGGACCTGGATCGCGATCGTTGCGACCATAAATAGCGAATGCCATGGCAGCGCGTAGGCCGAGCGTACAGAGGCCAGCGCGCCGAGCGCATAGAGCGCCGGCAGCCCGAGCCACAGACGCGTGAGCCAGGGCGCGGCGCGGCGGTGTTCGTCCAGCCGGTACAGCGCGAGGGTGTGGGCGCCCACTGCCGCAAGCAGCAGCGTGGTGCCGGCGATAAACGCGGCGGCCGGCGTCATGGTGGGGACCCATGCAAACACGCCACCGGGCACACCCGGTTGCAGCGTGGCCGCAATGCGGTATGCGGCCAGCAGCAGGTCGCCGGCGATCCACCAGTGCAGGGAGGTGTTGTCCTTGCCGAGGCCCACGTAAGACAGGCACAGCAGCAGCATCGTCATGAGCCCGAACGGCGTAATGATCAGGAGCAGCGTGACGGGATCGTTGAAGGCCATTAAATGCGAGGGAATGCGGGGCGACTGCCAAATGATGTCACCTCATTGGCCATTTTCTGACACGGGGTGTGGTGACCGCCTTCGTGCATTTCGACAGAATCCGGTCGTTTCCATATCCCCCTTTGGTTGGATACGCCAATTCGTTCGAATATGTCGCGATCTTCAGGCCAATGAATGACCACTGACAGTAACCAGACCGGCGAGAAATGGCAGGCACGATGCTTGCGATACAGGCCTGTCACATCAAAAACAAAACAACACTAACAAAAAGGGTCAGGGTATGAAGAAGCCAGGCATTTCAGACGGGAACCCGCTCCATGCGTGGATGCGGTTGCCACGGTAGCCAGCTACCGCGGCGCGCGTCTGCTGACGTGGAACATACCAGGATAACGGGCGAGATCGGGGTCTTGCATTCACCCAATATGTCACGCGCTAGTTAGCCATCTTCCGTTCCACGGCACCTGACGGTGTCGCTCATCCAACAGTCTTGCATCCATATGGATCGCCGGCTCCGGCGCATCCAGGGGATTTCTGTTGTCTGCAGTGTTTGCAGTTCGTTGATCCCGCCGGCGGCCGTCATGCCTGGCCGCGGGTATTCGATAACAACAAGAGAAGGTCAGAAAAATGCAATTTCCCGTCCCCAAGCGAGGCACGGGCGCGGTTGCCGCGCTTGCCGCTTCCCTGATTGCCGCGTCGATCGTTGCCGCCTGCGGCGGCGGTGGTGGTGGCGATGGTGCTGCCGCGCCGTCCGGCAATAACAACGCCAGCAACTCCACACCCGTGCAACCGGCGGGAGGTTACTCGCCGCTGTACGACGCCACGACGCAGGCGATGGAGCAGATCCAGTACCGCGAGGCCGATGGCACGCTCGTGACGCTGGTGGGTATGCGCCCGACCGAGCGCCATGCGCGCGAACGCGGCGAGGCGTGGGATGCGCCGGACGCGGGTCCGGGCCGCTACCTCACGTTCCCGACGTTCTACTTCCAGAACCGCACGTTCGGTCTGGAGATTCGCGACGAGGTGCCCGCGGGCCGCCAGAAGATTTCGTTCTACCTGCGCGTGAACCAGGGCATCTTCGACGGCACCACGTTCAGCCTGTTCCGCAATATTCAGAATCCGGAAGTGCGTGACTATGGCTGGTCGCTGAACTACGGCTTCAACAATCCGACGCAGGGTGGACTGCCGATCTGTATCGAAGGGCAGCCCAAAGAAAACTGCATGATGACCGTGGATTCGAACTGGCGCACGGACCCGCACAGCAAGCTGGCGATCGGCGACAAGATCGAACTCGCGCCGGCACCGCGCCTCAAGCGCGATCCGGTGGTCGATGGCGGTGGCAGCCGCTACTACTCGTTCGAGCAGCTGTACGTGGTGGGCCAGGGCATGAAGCCGTGGTACGGCATCGTCCCGAACCTCGACTCGGAACCGATTCCGGACGAAGCGTTGCTGGGCGGCCAGGCGAGCCTCTCGTACAACTACTCCGAGGAGCCGATGCGCGTGTTCCAGCAGATGTCGAACAATATCGGCATCGCCAACACGCAGCGCTTCGTGGAAGGCCGTCGTCTGTTCCACACGTCGTTCCTCGACGGCAAGCACTCGGAGCATGATGCCGACAATCCTGTGTTCACGGCCCACATCGGCCAGCTCGGTCCGCGCTACAACCAGTCGCGCTGTATCCAGTGCCACACCAACAACGGCCGCAGCATTTCGCCGGGCATTGGCGTGAAGCTCGACACGATGTCGATCCTGACCGCCGGCGCGGATGGCAAGGCCGATCCGACCTACGGCTGGAACGTGCAGCAGCACGCCCAGGACGGCAATGCGCCGCAGTACGACGTCAGCATCAAGTCGTACGAGACCACGGTGCGCACGCTGCCGGACGGCGAGAAGGTGGAGCTGGTCAAGCCGGTCTACGCGTTCAAGGGACCGACCCCCGCGCAATACTCGGCGCGTCAGGCCGCGCAGGTCATCGGTATGGGTCTGCTCGAAGCGCTGGACGAGAAGACCATTCTCGCCCTCGCGGATCCGGACGATACCAACGGCGACGGCGTGCGTGGTGTGCCGAACTGGGTGACCGATCCGGAAACCGGCAAGACCCATCTGGGCCGTTTCGGCTGGAAGGCTTCGAAGGGCAGCATCCGTCAGCAGGCCGGCGATGCGCTGAGCAAGGATATGGGCGTGACTTCGCCGGTGTTCCCGACGCGCGGTTGCCAGATGGGCTCGGCCGATTGCCGCAAGGCCACCGCGGCCACGGCGATCTCCGAAACGGAAATCGAACGCCTGACGAGCTACCTGTCGCTGATCGCGGTGCCCGCCCAGCGCAGCCTGCGCAGCGGCTTCCCGGCCGGCGTGCGGGTCTCGCCCGAGCATGACGTGAACCCGGACCAGATTGCGCGCGGCAGCTTGATGTTCACCCAGTCCCGCTGCGTGGCCTGCCACACCGCGAGCCTGAAGACGGGTACCAACCACCCGTTCGTGGAACTGCGCGACCAGACCATCCATCCGTACACGGACCTGCTGCTGCACGACATGGGCCCGGGCCTGACCGACACGCTGAGCGAAGGCCGTGCCGCGCCGAACCAATGGCGTACCGCGCCGCTGTGGGGCATCGGTTCGCTGCGCTTCGTGCAGACCAACGCCGACCAGAGCGTGCGTCTGCTGCATGACGGCCGCGCTCGCAATATGGTCGAGGCCATCCTGTGGCACGGCGGCGAAGCCAACGATGCGCGTACGCGCTTCGAGGCCCTGCCCAAGACGGACCGCGACGCCATCGTCGCCTTCCTGCAGTCGCTGTAAAAGGTTTCTCTCCCCGAGAAGCGACGCGTCTTTCCCGCGTCGTCCCCTGAGCCGTGCCTTCGGGCACGGCTTTTTTATTGGGCGAATCGCTGAGGTAAGATGCCGCCACCTCAATTGCTTTGGTGCGCGGTTTTTTCCGGCTCCGATCAGAACATGCTCCCCTCGTCAGGTCTCGATGAATTGGCGTTCCGGCGGATCCTGCGGCGCAATATCATGTTGCCGCTCGTGGTCGGAGGGGTTACCGCCGCGATCTTTATCTCGCTCGTGATGTACCTGCTCTCCGCGAATAGCTGGATCGAGCATTCCGAGCGCGTCATCGGCAATACGCAGGAGATCGGCCGGCTGGTCTGGCGCAAGGAAGCGGCGCTGCGCGGCTTTGCGATGACCGGCGAAGATCGATACACGCGCGACTACGACCTCGCGCGCCCGGTGCTGATGGCCGACGTCGACGCGCTGGCCAATCTCGTCGCTGACAACGCGCCTCAGGTGGAACGGCTGCAGCGCATCAAGGCGTGGCAGCAGCAGTGGGACAAGAAGGCCGACGAATTGATCGCGCTGCGCCATGGCGGCAACGACGTGCAGGCCGCATTGCTGGCCGGCCGTGGCGAAGCCGAGCGCGATGCCACCAATCGCGAGCTCGAGGCGTTCCTCGGCATCGAGCAGACGCTGCGGGTCAACCGTGCCGACTCCGGCAGCCAGTTCGCGTTGGTGACGATCATCGGTTCGGTGGTGGCCAGCGTGCTGCTGAGCATTATCGTGGCCTGGCGCGGACGCAACGATCTGGTGCAACTGTCGGGTGCGTACAGCGCGTCGCTGACCGCGCACGAGGAGCAGGCCCGTGTGCGCGCGCATCAGGCGTGGCTGCGCGACGGGCAGGTACGCTTTGGCGCGCAGGTGGTGGGGCAGGACTCACTGGCCCGGCTGGCGCCGGTCGTGCTGGAATTTCTGGCGGATTACCTCGGCGCCGCGGCCGGCACCCTCTATGTACTGGCCAGCCGCAACACGCTGGAGCGCCGCGGCGCGGTCGGTCTGGCCAATGCGGATGCCCTTCCGCAGCGCATTGCGGTCAGCGACACGCTGGTGGGTCGCGCGGTTACTTCGGCACAGGCCCTGCATATCGATGCGGTGCCATCCGATTACTGGGCCGTCACGTCCGCGCTCGGTGCCGCACCGCCCAAGGCGCTGACCGTGGCGCCGATCCGTGCGAACGGCATCGTGATCGGCGCGCTCGAACTGGCGTTTATGGCGCCGCCCGATGCGCGCACCAACGAATTCCTCACGCTGATGAGCGCCTCGATCGGCGACGTTGTGGCCGCGGCGCAGCAGCAGGAGCGACTGCAGGAAGTTCTCGAGGAAACGCAGCAGCTCAACGAGGAATTGCAGAGCCAGCAGGAAGAACTGCGCGTGGCCAACGAGCAACTGGAGCAGCAGACCTCGGCGCTGTCGCAGTCGCGCGCGGTGCTCGCCAACCAGAAGGCCGAACTCGAACAGACCAACGAGCAGCTGTCCGCGCAGGCGCGTGCGCTCGACGAGAAGAACGACGTGCTCACGCGCGTGCAGACCTCGCTCGAGGAGAAGGCTGCCGACCTGGAGCGCGCGAGCCAGTACAAGTCCGAGTTCCTCGCCAATATGTCCCACGAGCTGCGCACGCCGCTGAACAGCTCGCTGATCCTGTCCAAGCTGCTGGCAGACAATAAGTCCGGCAATCTGTCGGGCGAACAGGTGCGCTACGCGCAGACGATTCATTCGGCGGGCAACGATCTGCTGGTGCTGATCAATGACATCCTCGACCTCGCCAAGGTCGAGGCCGGCAAGGTCGAGCTCGTGATCGACACGGTGTCGCTGGAGCAGCTCAACGGCAACCTCGTGCGCACGTTCGATCCGCTCGCGCGCCAGAAGCACCTGACATTCCAGTGCGCGGTGGCGCCCGACGTGCCAGCCACGATCACAACCGATGGTCACCGCCTTGAGCAGGTGCTGAAGAACCTGTTGTCGAACGCGGTGAAGTTCACCGAGAACGGGCAGGTGTCGGTGGCGTGGACCATGGCCGGACCGGGCCGCGTGCGTTGCACGGTCATCGATACCGGCATCGGCATCGCGCCGTCGCAGCACGCGCGCGTGTTCGAGGCCTTCCATCAGGCCGATGGCACGACCAGCCGGCAATACGGTGGCACGGGCCTCGGGCTGTCGATTTCGCGTAGCCTGGCCGAATTGCTGGGCGGCGAGATCACGCTGGAGAGCGCGCCAGGGCGGGGTTCGGCGTTCTCGCTGACGCTGCCGGTGGCTTATGTTGCCGATGACGCCACCGATCGCGCGGCGGCGGAGACGGTACGGCCGGTTCAGGCTGCTGCGGACACCGCGCCGCCTTCGCATCCAAAGCCGGCGCTGCACGCCGCGGCTGCCGCTTTGGCTGCCGAGACTTCCGCGCACACCGAAACGCGTATGGTCATCGCCGACGATCGCGACGCGCTGGCTGGAGAGCGACTCGTGCTGGTGATCGAGGACGAGCCGCAGTTCGCGCAGATCCTGCTGGAGACCGCGCACGACATGCAGTACCAGTGCATCGTCTGTGGCACCGGCGGCGATGGCGTCGCGGTGGCGCGCGAGTTTCGGCCGCAGGCGATTCTGCTCGACCTCGGCCTGCCCGATCGTTCCGGGCTGATGGTGCTGCAGGAGCTCAAGGGCGACCCGCGCACGCGTCATATCCCGGTACATGTGGTCTCGGCCACCGACCGCGCCGACACCGCGCTGCATCTTGGCGCGGTGGGGTTTGCGGTCAAGCCGACCTCGCGCGACGATCTCTCCAATATCTTCCGCCGGCTGCAGGAGAAGATCGCGCGGCAGGTCAAGCGCGTGCTGCTGGTGGAGGACGACGCGCGGCAGCGCGACAGCATCGTGCAGCTGATCGGCGACGAGAAGATCGAGATCGTGGCGGTGGAAAGCGGCGAACAGGCGCTGAAGCGGCTGCTGACCGAAGTGTTCGACTGCATGATCGTCGACCTCAAGCTGCCCGACATGCAGGGCAGCGAACTGCTGCGCTCGATGGCGACCACGGAGGCGTGCTCGTTCCCGCCGGTGATCGTCTATACGGGGCGCAACCTGTCTAACGCCGAGGAGCGCGAGCTGCTCAAGTATTCACAGTCGATCATTATCAAGGGCGCGCGTTCGCCGGAGCGCCTGCTCGACGAGGTGACGCTGTTCCTGCATCAGGTGGAGTCGGACCTGCCCGAGGACCGCCGCCATATGCTGCTGGCTGCGCGGGCACGCAGCCGCGAGCTCGAAGGGCGACGCATTCTGGTGGTGGACGATGACGTGCGCAACGTGTTCTCGCTGACGAGCGCGCTCGAACATCAGGGCATGCGCGTGGAGATTGGCCGCAACGGCCATGAGGCACTCGAGATTCTGGCGCGTACGCCGGATATCGATATCGTGCTGATGGACGTGATGATGCCGGGGATGGATGGGCTGGAAGCGATGCGCAGGATTCGCGCGGACCTGAAGCTCAGGAACCTGCCGATCATCGCGGTGACGGCCAAGGCGATGCAGAAAGATCGCCTCGAGTGTCTGGCCGCGGGCGCAAGCGACTATATCGCCAAGCCGGTGGATCTGGACCAGCTGTATTCGCTGCTGCGCGTGTGGGTGCCGAAAGCGATGATCTGATCATCGCCTTCGGTTAAGGATTACTGCGGGGTTACTGCGGGGGTTACTGTGCTTTCGGTGCGGTATCCGGCGGCAGTTGATAGCTCCACGTCTCGGTCAGCGGACGGTTATCCGCGGACACCAGCGCGGCGCGCAGCTCGACCACCTTCTTCGGATCCTTGACCTTGAAGCGCAGGGTCAGGCGCTGGCCCTTGGTCGCGGGATTGACCTGCAGCACGCGTTCAATCAGTTCCGCGTTGTCGCTGAGGCTGACCTGCGGATTGATCTGCGCGCTCGGCGCGAGGTTCGCGAGCGAAGCGCCCTCGAAGTCGATCAGCAGGCCGATGCTGCCATCGAGGTGGCGAATCAGGTTGGCCTGCATGATCTCGCCGGCCGAACGCAGGGTCTGCTTGACCCACGCCACTTCCTTCGGCACCAGTGCGCGCTCGTCCATGGTCCAGTGCATCGTGTAGTTGGCCACCAGCGGCGTGCCCTTGGGCGGCAGCACATCCGGCGTCCAGTACGCGACGATGTTGTCGTTGGTTTCGTCAGGTGTGGGAATCTCGACGAGCTCGACCTTCCCTTTGCCCCAGTCGCCCTCGGGCACGATCCACGCGCTCGGCCGCAGGTCGTAGCGATCCTTGAGGTCTTCGTACGCCGAGAATTCGCGGCCACGCTGCAGCAGGCCGAAGCCACGCGGGTTGTTCACCGTGAACTGGCTGATGGCGAGGTGGCGCGGGTTGTTGAGCGGACGCCAGAGCCATTCGCCGTCGCCGGTATGAATCGACAGACCGTTGGAGTCGTGCAGCGCGGGACGGAAGTTGTTCGGGTCGCGTTGCTGGTTCGGGCCGAACAGGAACATGCTGGTCAGCGGGGCCACGCCGAG
This sequence comes from Cupriavidus pampae, assembly GCF_914271485.1. Classification (GTDB taxonomy): domain Bacteria; phylum Pseudomonadota; class Gammaproteobacteria; order Burkholderiales; family Burkholderiaceae; genus Cupriavidus; species Cupriavidus pampae. Next base: position 544,644 of record NZ_CAJZAG010000003.1, on the reverse strand, counting down.
CTTGGTCACCTTGTCGCGCATAAACACGCGCGCCTGCACCTTGAGCGTCGCGTCATCGCCGGGCGCGAGCTCAAAGCGATACGCACCGGTGGCGCGCTGCGAGTCGAGCAGCGCGTAGAACACCAGCTTCTTGTCTTGTGGATTGGGTCGCTCGATCCAGAACTCGCGGAAGGCCGGGAACTCCTCGGCAATCGGCAGGCCGGTGTCGATCGCCAGCCCGCGGCTCGACAGGCCATACACCTGGCCCTTGCCGATCACGCGGAAATAACTCGCGCCGAGCACGCTCAGGACTTCGTCGAGCTTGTCGGGGCGGTTGACCGGATACATCACGCGAAAGCCCGCGTAGCCGAGCTTGGCCGTGGCGGAACGATCGAGCTTGAGATCGCCGAAATCGAAGCGCGAGGTGTCGTAGCGAATCTCCTGCACCGTCTTGCCGACGATCTCGTTGATGCGCACCGGCGAGCTGAACTGCATGCCCTGGTGGTAGAAGCCGAGCTTGAACGGTGTGCCGAGGTCCTTCCACTCGAGGTTGTCGACGCGCGGCTGAATCTTGATGTAGTCGGCGAACTGCATCTGCTGGAAGGCCGGGGGCAGATTGTTCGCGGGGGCCGCGTAGGGTTTGTCGGCCAGGCCCTTCGCGCGCGCGGTCACATCGTCGAGCGAGAAGGCGGCCGCGTGACCCCCTTGCAGCAGCGCCAGCATGGCGGCAAGCGCGGGCAGGATGGCACGGGTTCGGGCTCTGGTGCTGACTCCTAAAGTCGCGGCAAAGGCGGCTATCAAGACGGATTCCTCCAGTAAGACACGTTAAAAAATGTTGCCGCAGACGGCTGCGGCGCGAAGTCGCTAGTTTATAGACGGTACACTGCCGGTGCAGTGCATAAAAAGTTACCTTTGCACGATGCGTGCCTGCCAGCGCATGCGAACACTGTAAAAAAGTCCGACAAAGTCGGGCATAAGCCAGCACGGCACGCATTCCGTTGCCAGCGCGGTTCCGATCGCCGTTTCTGCATTCGGCCGCGCCACTTGGGAAAAACAATTAGATGAGACTGTTTACCTCGCTGGCGCTCGCCGCCAGCCTGCTTTGCTCGCCGGGCCTGATCGATGTCGCGGCGGCGGCCTCCGCGGAGAGTCCCGCCGCCACCGGTACGACCCCCGCCGCACGCAATGCGTTCATCGACAACCTGATCGCGCGCATGACGCTCGACGAGAAGATCGGCCAGTTGCGCCTGATCAGCATCGGCTCCGATATGCCGCAGCCGCAGTTGCGCAAGGAGCTCGAAGCCGGCCGTGTGGGTGGCACGTTCAACTCGGTGACGCCATCCGAGAATCGTCCGCTGCAGGAGTCCGCAGTCAAGAGCCGTCTCGGCATTCCAATCTTCTTCGCCTACGACATCGTGCACGGTCATCGCACGATATTTCCCATCAGCCTCGGGGTGGCCTCCACGTGGGACATGGGCGCCGTGGAACGCGTCGCGCGCGTCTCGGCTCTGGAGGCCACCGCCGACGGTATCGACATGACCTTCGCGCCGATGGTCGATATCTCGCGCGATCCGCGTTGGGGCCGCACGTCCGAGGGCTTTGGCGAGGATCCGTTCCTCGTTTCCCAGTCCGCGCGCGCGATGGTCAAGGGATTTCAGGGATCATCGCCCGCAAACCGTGACAGCCTGATGGCCGTGGTCAAGCACTTCGCGCTGTACGGCGCGGTGGAGGGTGGCCGTGACTACAACACGGTAGACATGAGTCCGATGCGAATGTTCCAGGACTATCTGCCACCGTACAAGGCGGCGATCGATGCGGGCGCGGGCGGCGTGATGATCGCGCTCAATTCGATCAACGGGGAGCCGGCTACTTCGAACAAATGGCTGCTGCGCGATCTGCTGCGCAAGCAGTGGGGCTTCAAGGGACTGACCGTCAGCGATCACGGCGCAATCGACGAGCTGATGCGCCATGGCGTGGCGAAGGATGGCCGCGAAGCCGCGCGACTGGCCATTGAGGCGGGCGCGGACATGAGCATGCATGATTCGCTGTACCTCGAGCAATTGCCCGGTCTCGTGAAGTCCGGGGCGGTGCCGGTGAGCGTGGTCGACGAGGCGGTGCGCGAAGTGCTTGGCGCCAAGTACGACCTCGGATTGTTTGCCGATCCGTATCGCCGCATCGGCCGTGCCGCGGACGATCCCGCGGATGTCGAAGCCGATAGCCGCCTGCATCGCGCCGACGCACGCGACGTCGCGCGCCGTTCGCTGGTGCTGCTCGAGAACCGCAACCAGACGCTGCCGCTGAAGAAGGGCGGCACCATCGCTGTGGTCGGTCCGCTGGCCAATGCCCCGATCGATATTCTCGGCAGCTGGTCGGCGGCCGGCAAGTCGAAGCATGCGGTCACGCTGCTGCAGGGCGTGCGCGATGCGCTGGGTGACCGTGGGCGTGTGATCCACGCCCACGGGGCGAACCTGACCGACGATCCGCGCGTGGTCGAGTATCTGAACTTCCTGAACTGGGATACGAAAGAGCTGGTGCAGGATCCGCGTCCGCTCGGCGATATGATCGCCGAGGCCGTGGCCGCCGCGCGCGAGGCCGATGCGGTGGTGGTGGCCGTGGGCGAGTCGCGTGGTATGTCGCACGAAGCGTCGAGCCGTACCACGCTGTCGTTGCCGGGCTCGCAGCAGACCTTGATCAAGGCGCTCAAGTCGACCGGCAAGCCGATCGTGCTGGTGCTGATGAACGGCCGGCCGCTAACGCTGAACTGGGAAAAAGAGAACGCCGACGCGATGCTCGAAACCTGGTACGCGGGCACCGAGGGTGGGCATGCGATTGCCGATGTGCTGTTTGGCGACTACAACCCGTCGGGCCGGCTGCCGGTGTCGTTTCCGCGCTCGATCGGCCAGATTCCGACGTACTACAACCAGCTGCGCATCGGGCGGCCGTTCACGCCGGGCAAGCCCGCGAACTACACCTCGCAGTACTTCGAGGAGGCTTCCGGTCCGCTGTACCCGTTCGGGTATGGCCTCAGCTATACCGATTTCTCGGTGTCGGAGGTCCGGTTGTCGCGGGACACGTTGCGCGCCGGCGAAAGCATCGAGGCCAGCGTGACGGTGAAGAACACCGGCGCGCGCGATGGCGAGGTGGTGCTGCAGCTGTACCTGCAGGACGTGGCCGCGTCGGTCGTGCGTCCGATCAAGGAGCTCAAGGACTTTCGCAAGATTCCGCTGAAAGCTGGCGAGTCGCGTGTGGTGTCGTTCCCGATCGACGAGGACAAGCTCAAGTTCTTCAATGCGAAGCTCGAATACGTGGCCGAGCCGGGCGAGTTCAACGTGCAGATCGGCCTCGATGCCGAGAACGTGCGGCAGAAGGCGTTCGTGCTGCGCTGAGCGCCGTAGCAACAGCCGGGCAGCTTTGGGGGTGAGGGCGTTGCGCGATTGGGCTACCATGGAAGCACGCCCGCCCAGGAGACTGTTCCATGCCCCGCCTCGCTCGCAGTATGGTTGTCGCATCCTTGTTCGTGACCACAAGCGGCTTGTTGATGCAATTGCCGCTGCCGCCGGCGTTTCATCATGCGCAGGCGCGGGCCCAGAGCGCGGGCGACGCCGCCATCAATAATGCGATTTCGAACGCGGTGCGCGAAGGGGAGCCGCAGTTCCGCCCCACGCCGAGCCAGCCGCCGTCGCGCGATGCCGAGTGCAACTCGCTGGCGGCTCAGATCGGCGATTTGCCGCGCCGCAGCTATCGGCCTTCGGGTCAGAGCGTGGAAAACAGCCAGGGCACCGAGATTCCGACCGTCGAGCGCGATCGTACGCGGCGCCAGCTTCAGCGCGTCTACAACGAGAAGTGCGCCGAACACGGCTGACGTGGTTTTTTGGCGGGTGAGGGTGGTACGCTTGGCAGCTGTCATGCATCCGTAGCCCATCGCATTCCCTGCCAAGGAGCCCCGATGTCCGCCGCCCCCGCCCTGTCGTCCACCATGCGGTCCACCATGCGGTCCGCCCCGCTGTCTGCACGGGACGTTGTCCACAACCTGCGCGCGTCGCGCATCCGCGAGGTGGCCAACGCCGGTATCGGTCTGCCGGACGTGTTGCCGTTCTGGTTCGGCGAGTCGGATCAGGTCACGCCCGCGTTTATTCGCGACGCGGCCAGCCGGGCGCTTGCCGACGGCGCCACGTTCTACACCCACAACCTTGGCATTCTCCCGTTGCGCGAGGCGCTGGCCGCGTACGCCACGCGGCTGCACGGCGCGACCGCGGTCGATCACGTGGTGGTGACCAGCGCGGGCGTCAATGCGCTGATGCTTGCCGCGCAGCTCGTGGCCGGCCCCGGCGATCGCGTGGTGGCGGTCACGCCGCTGTGGCCGAACCTGGTCGAGATTCCGCGCATCCTCGGCGCGAACGTGGAGACGGTTTCGCTCGACTATACCGAACAGGGCTGGACGCTCGATGTCGACAAGCTGCTGGCCGCGCTGACGCCGGACACGCGCGCGGTGATGATCAATTCGCCGAACAATCCCACTGGCTGGGTGATGCCACGCGCGGCGCAACAGGTCGTGCTCGACCACTGCCGTCGCCACGGCATCTGGATCATCGCGGACGAGGTCTATGAGCGTCTGTACTACGGCAACGACAGTGGTGCACTGACCGCGCCGTCGTTCCTCGATATCGCCACGCGCGACGAGCGCGTGATCTGCGTGAACTCGTTCTCGAAGGCATGGCTGATGACGGGCTGGCGGCTGGGCTGGATGGTGCTGCCATCCTCGCTGACGGCGGACCTCGGCAAGCTCATCGAATACAACACGTCGTGCGCACCATCGTTTGTGCAGGAGGCGGGCGTGGTCGCGGTACGCGAAGGCGAGTCCTTCACGCAGGACCTGGTCGCCCGCACAAGGCAGGCCCGCGACCATCTGGTCGGCGCACTGTCATCGCTGCCCGGTGTTGACGCCCGCGTGCCCGATGGCGCGATGTATGTGTTCTTCCGCTTCGACGGCGCCACCGACAGCCTCGCGCTATGCAAAACACTGGTCCGCGAAGCCCGCATCGGCCTCGCCCCGGGCAGCGCGTTCGGCGACGAGGGCGAAGGCTTCGTGCGCTGGTGCTACGCGTGCGACGTCGCACGTCTCGACGAAGGCGTCGCGCGGTTACGGCGGTATCTAAGTCGATAGTCGCGAAACCGCTATTGAAAGTAAGCCGCAGTGGATGACCCTGACGTATCAGCCTCGATTGTGGGCGGTAGTGTTGTGCGATTTTGCGGGCATGGTAGTGCCTGAACCCGACGCGGAGGACGCCAGCCGCTCACGCCGATCGTGGCCGAAGCGGATCGTCGGGGAATCATGCGTGGTGTCCGCGCGGCGTTGCGGATGGACGCCTATGACCGGCTGGATCATCTCAAAACGCAACACGATAGCGTGCTGGATTGAATGCGGCTATACTCCGCATGTTCCCGAAAGGGACTGCGAGTCTTCCTCCGCTTCGGCGTCGAGGAAGCCAGGGGCGGCACCGGGCGATGACAAGCCTGCCGCACCTGCAATCCAGGGCGCTTCGGCGCCCTTTGTCTTTTCTGCTTCAGCGCTGTGTCGCCTTACTTGCGGGACAGCGTCACCTCTTCCTGCCACCAGCCACCACCTAACGCCTGCAACAACGCCGTCGTATCCGCCAATCGATTCGTGCGTGCCTGCACGAGATCGAGCGCGGCCTGGCGGGACTGGCGTTCGGCGTCGATGACCGTGAACTGGCTGACGCCGCCCAGGCGGTACTGTTCGGAGACGATCGCCAGCGTGTCGCGGGTCTGGCGTGCGTTGTCGGCGCGGGCCTGTAGCGTGCCGGCGTCGGCGTCGAGCGCGCGCAGCGAGTCGGCGACGTTCTGCAGGCCTTGCAGTACCGCCTGCCGATACGCGGCGAGCGACTGCTCGTAGGCGGCCTCCGCCGCGCGCTTCTTCGCCAGCAATTCGCCGCCGCGGAATACGGGCTGCACCACGCCCGCGGCGAGGCTCCAGATATTGAGGCTGTTGAACAGGTCGCGCGCGCGTGACTCCTGTGTGCCGGCGCTCGCGCTGAGCGTGATCTGCGGATACAGGTTCGCGGTGGCCACGCCGATATTGGCGGAAGCCTCGTGCAGCAACGCTTCCGCGGCGCGAATATCGGGGCGGCGCCGCGCGAGGGTCGCCGGCAGGCTCACCGGCAATGTCTCGGGCAGATGCAGGTCGTCGAGCCAGAACTCCGGCAACTGCGCGTTGCCGGGCGATTGGCCGGTGTAGACCGCAAGCTGATGCCGTGCGGCGTCGACCTGCTGCGACAGGCCGGGGATCAGCGCCTGCGTCTGCGCAAGCTCGGCGCGCTGGCGTTGCACATCCACGCGTGCCACACCGCCCGCCTTGAAGCGGTCGTCCATGATGCCAAGCTGCCGCTGCTGCGCCTCCGCCAGCGCGACCGTATCGGCCAGTTGCGCGCGCAGGCCCGCTTCGCGGATCGCGGTAGTGGCGACATTGGCGGCGAGCGAGAGCCGCGCGGCCTCGAACTCGTAGCGCTGGTAATCCACTACGGCGCGCAGTCCTTCCAGCTCGCGCCGCTGCCCGCCGAACAGATCGAGCACATAGGAGACCTGCACCGACGCGCCGTACAGCGTGAACGGTCCCGGGTTCGGAATGGCATTGATACCGAGCGACTTGATGTCGTATTGCTGGCGCATCGCATTGAACTTCGCATCGACGCTCGGATACTGCGTCGCGCCCGTGCGCGCGGTCAGTGTTTCCTGCGCCTCGCGCAACCGCGCGCTGGCCTGCGCGAGCGTGGGACTGTGGTCGAGCGCGCGGCGGATCGTCTCGTCGAGCGCGGGGTTCTGGAACAGCGTCCACCATTGCGTCGGCACATCGCCCTCGACAAACGTCTGCGCCTGACCCTGCGCGATCTCGGTGGCCACCGTACGCTGCGGCTGCGGTCCGGTGGTATAGCGTGCATCGGTGGTCGCGTCCGGCGCGCGGAAGTCCGGACCCACCGCGCAGCCAGCCACGCCGGCCATCACGGCAAGCGCCGTGCATGAGAAAAGGATTGCTCGCATCGCGGCCTCCATCAGTCCAGCGTGCGCTTGTAGAAGCGCACCGCGATTGTCATCACGACGACCGTGAAGATCGCCATCGGCCAAACGTTCGGCCACAGTTCGGTCCAGCCATTGCCCTTGAGCAGAATGCCGCGGATCAGCCGGTTGAAATACGTCATCGGCAGCACGTTACCGATCCATTGCGCCCACTTCGGCATGCCGACGAACGGGAACATAAAGCCCGACAGCAGGATGTTGGGCAGAAAGTAGAAGAACGTGAGTTGCACGGCCTGCAACTGGTTCTTCGCGAGCGAGGACAGCGTGATGCCGACGGTGAGATTGGCGGCGATAAACAGCAGCGCCGCGAGGTAGACCGCGATGATCGAACCCAGAAACGGCACCGCGAATACCCAGTACGCGGCGGCCAGGATGATCGTCGACTGGATCAGGCCGATAAAGATATACGGCACGATCTTGCCCGAGATCACCTCCACTGGCTGCACGGGCGTGGCGAGCAGATTCTCCATCGTGCCGCGCTCGCGTTCGCGCGTCATCGCGAGGCCGGTCATCATCACCATCGTCATGGTCAGGATCACGCCCATCAGGCCCGGCACGATGTTGTACTGCGTGATGCCCTCGGGGTTGTACAGGCGCTGCACATCGACATCGAACGCGGACTTGCCGCCGGCCAGCGGCGCAAGCGCACCCTTGAGGTCCATACGCGCGACGCTGTCCGGCAGACTCGCCAGCGCGCCGATCGCGGGACCGGTCGCGGACGGGTCAGTGGCATCCGCCTCCATCAGCAGCGCAGGCCGCTCGCCGCGCAGCAGCTTGCGCGAGAAGTCCGTGGGAATCGTCAGCACGAACTGCACGTCGCCACGCATCAGCGCTTCGCGGCCAGCCTGCTCGTTGGGCAGCGTGCCGACGACCTTGAAGTACGTGGTGTTCTCCAGCGCCGCGATAAACGAGCGCGTGAAGTCGCTTTGATCGGCGCTGATGATCGCGGTCGGCATATGACGCGGATCGCTGTTGATCGCGAAGCCGAACAGCATCAGCTGGATGATCGGCAGACCCACGATCATGCCAAACGTCACGCGGTCCCGCCGTAGTTGCAGGAACTCCTTCAGTACGATGCTCCACCAGCGCTGGAACGAGAACCTCGGCGACGTCATGCCCGCTCCTTCTGCTTGATGGCCATGTTGTCCTGCGCGCCGCTCATCATGTGGATGAACACATCTTCGAGGCTGGTCGGCGTCTGTTCGATATGGCGTTTCGGTCCGGCCAGTTGCTTCAGCGTCTCGCCCAGCAACACGCCATCGCGTCCCGTGACATGCAGCGCGGTGCCGAACGCCACCGTCTGCTCGACCCCGGGTTTGCCTTGCAGCGCCGCGGACAGGCCGGCGAGGTCTTCGCCTTCGACACTCCATGTGGTGAGGTGCTGACTATCGACGACTTCCTGCGAAGTGCCCTGCGCCAGCAGCTTGCCGTACGCGATATACGCCAGCTTGTGGCAACGCTCGGCCTCGTCCATATAGTGCGTGCTGACGAGCACCGATATGCCGCGTGCCGCCAGTTGATGCAACTGCTCCCAGAAGTCGCGGCGCGCCTTCGGATCGACGCCCGCGGTCGGCTCGTCGAGCAGCAGCAACCGCGGTTCGTGCAGCAGGCATGCCGCCAGCGCCAGCCGCTGCTTCCATCCGCCCGAGAGCGAGCCCGCGAGCTGCGTCGCGCGCGATTGCAGACCGAGGTCCTCGAGCGCGCGATCGACTGCGTCGCGCCGGTTCGGCATGTCGTACACACGCGCCACGAAGTCGAGGTTCTCGCGAATCGATAGATCTTCCCAGTACGAGAAGCGCTGCGTCATATAGCCGACATTGCGCTTGATCTCGGCGGCATCCTTGAGGATGTCGTAGCCAAGGCAGGTACCGGAGCCCGAGTCGGGTGTCAGCAGCCCGCACATCATGCGGATCGACGTGGTCTTGCCGCTGCCGTTGGGGCCGAGAAAGCCAAAGATCTCGCCGCGCGCGACCTGCATCGACAGGTCGTTCACCACATGCTTGTCGCCGAAATGCTTGTTGAGGCCATGCACGTCGATGGCGAGCGCCGGCGCCTCGTGGGTGGGCGTGGCCATCATGATGCGCGCACCTCCACCGGCTGGCCCGGATGCAGCTTGGGCGCATCGTCGCGCGTGGGGCGCGCCTCGATCAGAAACACCAGCTTGCGGCGCGTCTCGTTGCTGTAGATCACCGGTGGCGTGAACTCGGCCTCGCTGGACACATAGGTGATGGTGGCCGCGACCGGCGCCGCGCAACCGTCGCAGCGGATCTGTACGGCCTGACCGTTCTTGAGCGAGCCAACCACGCCCTCGGGCACGAAGAACCGCACCTTCACATTGCCGGGCGGCAGCATGCGCACCACGGGGCTACCGGCCGGCACCCATTCGCCATTGCGGAACGGCGTGTCATAGACGAGCCCGGCCGCGGTGGCCGCCACGGCCTTGCGCGACAGCTTCCATTCCGCCTGCGCCAGCGCGGCGCGCGCGGCCTGCACCTGCGCGGCCTGTGCCGCCAGTTGCGCGGTGCGTCCCGGCAGGCGCGCGACCTCGACGTCGCGCTGCATCTCGCGCACGCGCGCGGCATCGGACTCGGCCGTGGCCCGGCTTTCGTCGAGCTGCGCACGCGAGATGCCGCCGATCTCGAACTGCACCTCGTCGCGCTTGCGCTGAGCCGCGCTGCGCGTGGCCTGAGCCTGCGCCTGCACCAGCTGCGCCTGGTTCACCGCTACCTCCACCGGCCGCTTGCCGGTCTGCATGTCGGTCAACTGCGCCTCCGCCACACGCACCTGTTCGGCGGCCTGATCGCGCGCGGCGCGCTCGTCGTCGGACTCGAGAACGAACAGTGGGGCGCCGCTGGCCACCTGCTGACCGCGTTCCACCGCCAGACGATCGAGGCGGCCCGCGAACGGCGAGGCGACGGCGACGAACTCACCCTCGACGTAGCCCTGCCAGCCGGCGGGCGCGTCATTTGCGCAGCCGCCCAGCATCGTGCCAAGCGCCAGCGCCGTGCCGAGCACGAGCGCGGCGGCGGAAAGGTGCGATGGGTGCGATGGGTGCGATGGGTGCGATGGGTGCGGCCGAGAGGCCGCGCGGGTGTGGACGGAGAAGAAGGGCATCGGACGGGCTCCGTGTAGGTCTGAGTAGGCGAGTGCGGGGCAGGTTGGCGTCAGGCAGGCGCGAGGCCGCGCGCGAGCAGCGCGCCGACATGGCGCACGAGGGTGTCGGTGTCGATCGTCTCCGCACCGGGCAGGCTGCGCCAGATATGCGTGGTGGCCAGCGGCAGCAGCGTGAGGCCGATCAGCGAGACCATGACCAGCGCGGGCTCGAGCCCGGGGTTGAGCTCGCCGCGCGCGCGGGCGGCGGCCAGCACGCCGGTCACCAGCGCGCCACGGCGCAGCGCGATCCGCTGCACCACCCGCTCGCGCAGCAGCCCATCGGCGCCGACGATCTCGCGAATCCACAGGCCCGGGAACCACGGGGTGGCGGCGGCCACGCGAATCAGCTGCCCGGCCAGGCCGGTCATCATCGCGACCACGTCCGGGGCGGGCTCGCCCGGTGCCACGGTCGGCGGCATCGATGGAAACACCCGATCGACCAGCGGCTGCACCCGTTCATCGACCACCGCATCGAGCAACTGATCACGGTCGCGAAAGTAGTAGTGGACGAGCGCGGGCGTCACGCCCGCTTCGGCGGCGATGGCCTTGATCGGTGTGCCGGCCACGCCATGCCGCGAGAACAGCAGCGTGGCGGCATCGAGCAGCAGATCGCGCTGGCCGGCGCTGTCGGCCTCCCCGGCGTTGGCCGAGGGCCGGCCGGGACGGCGCGCGCGTGTGACGTTCGGTTTGGTTGCCATCGTGCATTCCTGAAATCTCGAACCATATTAATTTTCGAGTTAATTAATTCCAAGGATCGTTACAATGTCGGCGAAACGACATGCGCGAACGTTGAAGGGACGACGATGGACTTGTCATATGCGCTTGGCTAAGCTGAGTTGCCAGCCGCATGACACCACCTAAATCTCGCACGACGCGCCTCACGCAAGGCGCGCGGCAATCTCTGCTTGCACATGTCCTTGTTTCGCTTTGCCGTGGCCGCGCTGCTGATGCTGGCCGCTCATGCCGTCGTGTCCGCACAGGAGCTGCCATCCGCAGCGCCCGGTGCAGGTGCGCCCGATGCCAGCACCGCCGACACCGAAAGCCCGTTCGCGTTCCACGGCCAGGCCACCTACATCTGGCAACGCAAGCCCGCATTCAATGCCGCGTACTCGGGCGATAACAGCCTGACCGACCAGCGCGCCAAGAGCTATTCGTTCACCAGTACGCTCGACCTGGGCCTGCGGCTCTGGCGGGGCGCGGAATTCCACTTCAATCCCGAGGTGGCGCAGGGCGTGCCGTTCTCCGACCTGCATGGCCTCGGCGGCTTCTCCAATGGCGAGCTGGCCAAGACGGCCAGCACGACCCCCAAGTTCTACCGCGCGCGCGCGTTCGTGCGGCAGGTCTGGGGCATGGGCGGCGGCGAGGAAACGCTCGAGGCGGACTTCAACCAGTTCGCGCGCACGGTGGACAAGCAGCGCGTGGTGCTGACCGCCGGCAACTTCGGCGTGATCGACGTGTTCGACCAGAATCCGTACGGCTCGGACCCGCGCACGCAGTTCATGAACTGGTCGTTCCTCACGCATGGCTCGTTCGACTATCCGGCCGATTCGCGCGGCTACAACTGGGGCGCGGCGCTCGAGTACATCGGCGATGGCTGGTCGGCCCGCTACGGCCGCTTCCTGCTGCCGATCGAGTCCAACGGGCGCGAGCTCGACACGCGCCTGTTCGAACACTATGGCGATGTGGTCGAACTGGAGAAGCGCTACGAGATTGCGGGACGGCCAGGCCAGGCGCGCCTGCTGCTATGGCGCAACAAGGCGCGCATGGGATCGTTCACGGACGCCATCGCGCTTGGGCAGGCCAATGGCGTGACGCCAGACGTCGCCGACGTGCGCCGCGAGCATGCCAAGGTTGGGGTGGGGGTGGCGTTCCTGCAGGAGGTCAACGACTCGCTGGGCGTGTTCCTGCGCGCGAACTGGTCCGACGACAAGACCGAGACCTACGCGTTCACGGAGATCGGCCGGCAGGTCGCGCTCGGCGGCACGCTCAAGGGCCACGCATGGGGACGGGCGAAAGACGAGGTGGGGGTGGCGCTGGCGGCCAACATGCTGGGGCCGCACCATCGCGCGTATCTGGCCGCCGGCGGGCTCGGCGCGTTTCTTGGCGACGGCGCGCTGCGCTACGGTCCCGAGCAGATATTCGAGATCTACTACAGCTTTGCGGTATGGAAGACGCTGAGCCTGTCGCCGGACTTCCAGTACATCCGCAATCCCGGCTATAACCGGGACCGCGGGCCGGCGAAGTTCTTTGGTATCCGCGCGCACGCGGAGTTTTGATGGCTACCGGCGTGCCCTATTGACGAGCATTCCGACGATTGTCGGGCCAGGGCGTGTTGAAGTTGGTGCGGAACGGATTGATATCGAGCCCGCCGCGGCGCGTATAGCGCGCGTACACGGCCAGCTTGACCGGCTTGCACTGGCGCAGGACGTCCGTGAAGATCCGCTCGACGCACTGCTCGTGAAACTCGTTGTGGTTGCGGAACGAGATCAGGTACTTGAGCAAACCTTCCTGATCGATCGGCGCGCCCACATACTGAATCTGCACGCTGCCCCAGTCCGGCTGGCCCGTCACGAGGCAGTTGGACTTCAGCAGATGCGAGACCAGTGCTTCTTCCACCGGCGTTTCGTCCTGCTCGGCCGATAGCAGCGACGGATCGGGTTCGTAGATATCGGTCTCGATATCGAGGCGATCGAGCAGCAGGCCGTCGAGCTCGCCCATCTTCTGCTTGCCGAGGTCCGACTCGGTGACCAGCCGCACCTGCACGGTGCCGCCGGTGGCTTCCGACAGGTCGTGATGCAGCAACTGCTGCAGCGCCTCAGGCGACGCGATCTTGCTCTGGTTGAACGAATTCAGATAGAGCTTGAACGACTTCGACTCGACGATATTGGGCGTGTCGGACGGAATGATGAAGTTCGCCAGTGCCACCTGCGGCTTGCCCTTGAGGTTCAGCCACGACAGCTCGTACGCATTCCAGATATCGACGCCGAAGAACGGCAGCGATTTCCCCGCGGGCAGACCGATCTCGGTGCGCTTGGGCTGCCGCGAAATCGGAAACAGCAGCGTCGGGTCGTACTCGTTCTTGTAGGCCGACGGCTTGCCGAGCGGCGAATGTTCCGGCTGATTGTGGGTGTCGCTGTGGGTGTCGCTCATGGTCGGCTTACGATCGTGACAGGAACAGCTTGTAGACGGGATTGTCGGTCTCATCCCAGTGTACGTAACCAAGCGTCGAAAGAAAGTCGCGGAACGCGCGCTTGTCGTTCTTCGGTACCTGGATGCCGACCAGAATGTTCGAGGTGTCGCCGCCCTGATTGCGGTAATGGAACAGGCTGATATTCCAGTTCGGGCTCATGCTCGACAGGAACTTCATCAGCGCGCCCGGGCGCTCGGGGAACTCGAAGCGATACAGCAACTCGTTGTCGGCCTCGGGCGAATGGCCGCCGACCATATAGCGGATGTGCTGCTTGGCGAGTTCGTCGTTCGACAGATCGAGCGTATCGAAACCGTGGCGCCGGAAATTCGCGGCCATCTTGTCGCTTTCCGCACGGCTCGCGATCTGCACACCCACGAAGATATGCGCGGCCTTGCGATCGGCAATGCGGTAGTTGAACTCGGTCACGCTGCGCGTACCGACGATCTCGCAGAAACGGCGGAAGCTGCCGCGCTCTTCGGGAATCGTCACCGCGAACACCGCTTCACGCGCCTCGCCTACCTCGGCCCGCTCGGCCACGAAGCGCAGACGGTCGAAGTTCATATTGGCGCCGCAGGCAATGGCCACGAGATGCTGGCCCTTGAGCTTTTCGCGCGCGGCGTAGGCCTTGAGGCCCGCAATCGCCAGCGCGCCGGCCGGCTCGAGGATCGAGCGCGTGTCCTGGAATACGTCCTTGAGGCCCGCGCAGATCGCGTCGGTATCGACGAGGATGATCTCGTCGACGAGTTCGCGCGTAATGCGGAAGGTCTCCTTGCCCACCAGCTTCACGGCGGTGCCATCGGAGAACAGGCCCACTTCCTTCAATTCCACCCGCTTGCCCGCGTCGACCGAACGCTTCATCGCGTCCGAGTCCGTCGTCTGCACGCCGATGACCTTGATGTCCGGCCGCACGGCCTTGACGTACGCGGCCACGCCCGAGATCAGGCCGCCGCCGCCGATGGCGACGAAAATCGCATGGAGCGGGCCCGGATGCTGGCGCAGGATCTCCATCGCGATCGTGCCCTGACCCGCGATGACCTCCGGATCGTCAAACGGATGGATAAACGTGAGCTTGTGTTTCTTCTCGAGTTCGGCCGCGTGGACATACGCATCGCTGTAGGACTCGCCATGCAGCACGATCTTTACCCATTCGCCGCCACGCTCGCGCACCGCGTCGATCTTGACCTGCGGCGTGGTGGTCGGCATCGCGATGATGGCCTTGCACTGCAGCCGCGCGGCGGACATCGCCACGCCCTGCGCGTGGTTGCCGGCGGAGGCCGCAATCACACCGCGCTTGAGTTCCTCGGGGGTGAGCGACGCCATCTTGTTGTAGGCGCCGCGAATCTTGAACGAGAAGACCGGCTGGGTGTCCTCGCGCTTGAACCACACCGCGTTGCCGGTGCGGGCGGAGAGGTTGTGCGCATAGGTCAGTTCGGTTTCCTGTGCCACGTCATACACCTTGGCGGTCAGGATCTTCTTGAGGTAGTCAGGCTGGGCGGACGGGCGGGTCATGAGGGGCGGGCAGCTAAGCGCACGTGGCACTGCAAAAAAAGCCGGAAAAATCGGCGGAAACCGCCAATGATAATGGATGGCGCCCATCTTCCGCCTTCCTGCCGTCTTTTGCCGCGTGCTTCGCGCGCACGGTATCGCGGAAGGGAAGGTGAGTCGGGCGTCACTGGCCGCCCATGTGGCGATTTGTAGGACAGCGCCCGGTGGCGGCCCGTCATGCCTCCGTGCTACGGTTTAACGCGATGTCTCCGCTACCTCTGATCGAACCCGATACAGCGCTGTTCCTCGACTTCGACGGCACGCTGGCCGACCTCGCCCCACGCCCCGAACTGGTGCGCGTGGAGCCCGAACTGGTCGCCACGTTGCATACGTTGTATCGATGGCTGGACGGCGCGCTCGCCATCGTCTCGGGCCGGCCTGTGGCCGAGCTCGACCACTTCCTGCAGCCCTTGCGCCTGCCCGCGGCTGGCGTGCACGGGGCCGAATTCCGCAATATCGGCGAACACCTGATTACGCCGCCATCGCCCGACATCAGCATGCTGATGCCGCGGCTGGAGGCGCTCGTGCGTAAGCACCCCGGGCTGCGGCTCGAGGACAAGACCATTGCCGTGGCCATCCATTACCGGCAGGCGCCCGAGCTGGAACCGCTCGTGCGGGCCGCGGTGGCGGATGTGCTGCGCGACGCGGCGGGCCTCGAGGCGCTGCCCGGCAAGATGGTCGTCGAGATCAAGCCGGCCGGTGTGGACAAGGGTGGGGCGATCGCCTCGTTCATGCGCATGCCACCGTTCGCGGGACGCCGCCCGGTGTTTGCCGGCGACGACGTCACCGATGAAGCGGGCTTTGCTGTCGTCAATGAACTGGGCGGCACCGGCGTGCTCGTGGGCCAGCGCGCGAGCGCGGCCAGCGTGAGCGTCAGCGGCCCGGACGCGCTGCGCAGCTGGCTGCATCAGTCGGCGCAGGCCTCGTCAGTGGCACACGAGGCCGACACTGGTTCCAACCCCGCTGGTAATAACCCTTCACACCGACTCTAAGGGAGGATTCGCTGTGAGCCATTCCGACACCACGTTCGGTACCACGTCCGGCAGTCCTGCCAACGAGGCGGCAGGCAGCGCCGCCGCCAGCGCCGCGGCCAGCGCGGCCATCAACGCCAGCATCGCCTCGGAAGCGGCGGTGAACGTCGACAGGGACTGTTCCAGTCGCGTCGCCGATGCTTCGCTCTCGCTCGGCATGATCGGCAACTGCGCGTTTTCGGCGCTGATCGACGGGCGCGGCCGCGTCGTGTGGATGTGCCTGCCGCGCTTCGA
The DNA here is from genome assembly GCF_914271485.1 of Cupriavidus pampae. Lineage (GTDB taxonomy): Bacteria > Pseudomonadota > Gammaproteobacteria > Burkholderiales > Burkholderiaceae > Cupriavidus > Cupriavidus pampae. The sequence continues at coordinate 528,420 of NZ_CAJZAG010000003.1, read as the reverse complement.
TGGCGACCCCGTCTTCAATGCGCTACTGGACCCGAGCGACAACGCCGGGCATTTCTCGATCGAGATCGAGGATTTTCAGGAAGCGACACAGTGGTACGAGCCGAACACGGCCGTGCTGCACACGCGGCTGATCGACAAGCACGGCAACTGCCTGGAGATCACCGACTTCGCGCCACGCTTCTTCCGGCTGGGTCGCTATTTCCGGCCGATCACGCTGGTGCGCCGCATTCGTCCGATCCGCGGCGCGCCGCGTGTGCGCGTGACTGTGGCGCCGCGCTTCCAGTGGGGCCGCATCAAGCCCGAAATCACGCGCGGCAGCAGCCATGTGCGTTACGTCGGCGATGGCACCACGCTGCGCATGACCACCGACGCGCCGCTGGCCTACGTGATGTCGAACACGCCGTTCCTCGTCACGCGTGGGTACAACTTCATCCTCGGTCCCGACGAGACGCTCGCGCAGGGCGTGGAAGAAACCGCGCGCGACTTCGAACAGGAGACCACCTCGTACTGGCGCCTGTGGAGCCGCCGCCTGGCGGTACCGCGCGAATGGCAGGACGCGGTGATTCGCGCGGCCATCACGCTCAAGCTGTCGCTGTACGAGGAGACTGGCGCGATCGTCGCGGCCATGACCACGAGCATTCCGGAAGCGCCCGGCAGCGGCCGCAACTGGGACTACCGGTACTGCTGGCTGCGCGACGCGTTCTTTGTGGTGCGCGCGCTCAACAGCCTGTCCGAAGTGGGCACCATGGAGGACTACCTGCGCTGGCTCTCCAACGTGGTGATGCAATCGCAGGACGGGCATATCCAGCCGCTCTATGGCATCGGGCTCGAACGCGAATTGCCCGAAAGCATGCTCGATCATCTCTGCGGCTATCGCGGCATGGGTCCGGTACGCGTGGGCAATCAGGCGCAGGAGCACTTCCAGCACGACGTGTACGGCAACGTGGTGCTCGGCGCGGCGCAGGCCTTTCATGATCACCGGCTTTTGCATCGCGGCGGTGCCGCCGAATTCCACCGGCTCGAGGAAGTGGGCGAGCAGGCCGTGCGTGTGTTCGGCACACCCGATGCCGGTATGTGGGAGTTGCGCACGCGCGCGCGTGTCCATACGTCGTCGGCGCTGATGAGCTGGGCAGCCTGCGACCGGCTCGCGAAGATTGCGCTCAAGCTCGAACAGCCCGCGCGCGCGGTCTACTGGGGCGATCATGCCGATCGCATGAAGACGCAGATCCTGGCCGAGTCGTGGTCCGAGTCGCGCCAGTCGTTTGCCGAGAGCTTCGGCGGCAAGGAGCTCGATGCGAGCGTGCTGCTGATGGCGGAGGTCAATTTCATCGACCCGCGCGACCCGCGTTTCATCGCGACGGTGAAGGCGCTCGAGGATTCGTTATGCGATGGCCCCTATATGCGCCGCTACGAAGCCCCCGATGATTTCGGCAAGCCCGAGACCGCGTTCAATATCTGCACGTTCTGGCGTATCGATGCGCTCGCGCGCATCGGCCGCCGCGACGAGGCGCGCGAGATCTTCGAGGCGATGCTTGCCGCGCGCAATCCGCTCGGCCTGTTGTCCGAGGACACGCATCCGGTCACTGGCGAGATGTGGGGCAATTTCCCGCAGACGTATTCGATGGTCGGCCTGATCAACGGTGCGATGCGCCTGTCCGCGCCGTGGGACACCGTGATCTGAGTCGCGGCGCATTGACAAGGATGTAGCCCGAAGCCTCCCTGGGCCAACCGTAAAACGGGAGCGACCACACGCATTGACGCAGCGAAACGAAACAATAAAGAGCCAATGGGAAGACTTGTAGCGGTATCCAACCGGGTCGCCGATCCGCGCAATCATGCGGCAGGCGGTCTGGCCGTCGCGCTCTCCGAGGCGCTCTCCAAGACTGGCGGCCTGTGGTTTGGCTGGAGCGGCAAAGCCATTGATATCAATCAGGGCGGCACGCCCGGCGAAGGCGAACTCCATCTGCAGCAGGCCGGCAATGTGACGCTGGCCACGGTGGATCTGAGCCGTGAGGATTACGACGCGTACTACCTTGGCTACAGCAACGGCGTGCTATGGCCGGTGTTCCACTATCGTCTGGATCTCGCGGACTTCGACTCCGGTGGCAACCTCAACAGCTACCGGCGCGTGAACCAGCTGTTCGCGCGCAAGCTCGCGCCGCTGCTGAAGCCCGACGATGTGATCTGGATTCACGACTATCACCTGATTCCGCTCGCGGCCGAATTGCGGGCGATTGGCTGTGGGCAGCGCATTGGCTTCTTCCTGCATATCCCGTTGCCGCCGCCGCTGATCCTCGCCGCGATTCCGCAGCACGAATGGCTGATGCGCGCGATGTTCGCGTATGACCTGATTGGCTTCCAGAGTCAGGCCGATGTCGATCATTTCGCGCGCTACGCGCAGGACGAAGCGGGGGCCGAGCCGATGGGCGAGTATCGCTTTCGCGCGTTCCATCGCACCGTGCGTGCGCAGGCGTTTCCGATCGGCATCGACGTGGATGAATTCATCGAACTCGGCAAGGGCGACGATTCGCGCGAGACGTACGAGATGATGCGTGCCCAGTATGCGCGGCGTCGGTTGTTGCTGGGCATCGACCGGCTCGATTATTCGAAGGGTTTGCCGCAACGTCTCAAGGCGTTTCAGACGCTGCTGGCCGAGTATCCGGAGAACCGCGCGAGCGCGACACTGATCCAGATCGCGGCACCGTCGCGGGAGTCGGTCGATGCGTACGCCGATCTGCGGCGCGATATGGAGGGCATTACGGGCGCGATCAACAGCGAGTATGGCGAGCTCGACTGGATGCCGGTGCGCTACATCCACCGCTCGACCGCGCGCAAGCGTTTGCCGGGGCTGTGCCGCGCCAGCAGCGTGGCACTGGTCACGCCGCTGCGTGATGGCATGAACCTGGTGGCCAAGGAGTTTATCGCCGCGCAGGACCCCGACGATCCGGGCGTGCTGGTGCTATCGCGCTTCGCGGGCGCCGCCGAGCAGCTGAAGGAAGCGTTGCTGGTGAATCCATACGACTTCCGCGCAACCGCGCAGGCGATTCAGCAGGCACTGCATATGCCGCTGGCGGAACGCCGCACGCGACATGCCAAACTGCTGGAACGCATTCGCGCGCAGGACGTGCACTGGTGGAGCAGCGAGTTCCTGCGCGCGCTGGCGGAAACGGAAAACGGTTGAAGGGATAGTGGTGGCGGACTGATGCGCCCGCCGCCCTCGCCGTGAACCCTCTCCCGCCGGGAAGGGCAGGCGTGCCGCATGCCCTTGGTTTGCTCCCCTCTCCCTGGAGGGAGAGGGGCCGGGGGAGAGGGTGAAAGGTTAATTAACCCATTGTTTTCTCCCCTCTCCCTCGGGGAGAGGGGCCGGGGGTGAGGGCACACGGGTCAAGCCAGATCCTTGGGCAAATCAATATCCCGAAACGCCCCATCATCCTCGGTAAGGATGCGCGTGACCGGCTGCGTTTTCAGCAGCGCGCGCGCACCTTCATCGCCTTCGAGCTTCAGCAGCTCCTCGCGCCACGCAGCGCCAAAACCTACCGGATGCCCACGTTGTCCATTGCGCCACGGCGCGGCAATCGTGTCGGGTGCGGTAATCGTCAGCGCCACCGCGCGCACCAGCTCGATCGGCAGCCACGGCATATCGGCCAGCGCCACCACCCAGCCGCGCGCGTCCGGGGTCGCGGCCACCGCGTCGCGTAACGCGGCCCCCATGCCAGCTTCCGCCGCGGCGCTTTCGATCACGCGGCAACCGGCATGGCGCAGTTGCGCCGCCAGTTCGTCCTGCCCGGGTCGTACCACCGCAATCGTCGTGGGCAATGCCACGGCCAGCGTGCGCGCACTGCGCCACGCGACCGTGCGGCCGTCGGGCAGCGTCTGTAGCAGCTTGTTGCGCGTGCCGGTGGCATCGAACCGTCGGCCGAAGCCCGCGGCAAGCAGCACGCCCGTGGGCAGGTCCGTGAGGATCAGCGGTGCGGCACTCATGCGCTCAGGCCACCGCCGAGCCGGCGGGCGTAATGGGACATTCCGCCTCGCCCGCCGCGATCTCGCGCGCGGCCTTCGCGCCTTCCACCTGAAGAATGTCCGGCAGCGACACATGATTCTTGGCCGCGATCACCTCGGCCAGAATCGAAATCGCAATCTCGGGCGGCGTGCGACTGCCGATATAAATGCCAACCGGCCCATGCAGACGCGCGAGCTCGGCCTCGGTGACATCGAACTCCTTGAGCCGTTCGCGTCGCGCCTGATTGTTGCGGCGCGAACCCAGCGCGCCAACATAGAACGCTGGCGTATGCAGCGCCTCCATCAACGCCAGATCATCGAGCTTGGGATCATGCGTGAGCGCAATGACCGCGCAACGCTCGTCGAGCCGCATCGCCAGCACGGTATCGTCGGGCATCGTGCGGACCATCGACACGCCCGGAATATCCCACGTCTCGGTGTACTCCTCGCGCGGATCGCACACGGTCACCTGAAACCCCAGCCCCACCGCAATCTGGCACAGATACTTCGAAAGCTGACCCGCGCCGATCACGAGCATGCGATAACGCGGCCCGTGAATCGTCAGCAGCGTGTCGCCGTCGAACCCCAATCCATCGGTGACCTGGGCGGAACCAAGCGTCGCACGCCCCGTGGCCATGTCGAGGCGGCGCGAGACCAGCCGCCCGGACTCCACCGCGGCCAGCAGCTCGCCAATCCCGCTTATGGCCGACAGCGGTTCCGTCACGAGTTCGATCGTGCCACCACACGGCAGCCCGAACCGGTGAGCTTCCTCGGCACTGACGCCGTACTTGACCGCTTCCGGCCGATCGCTGCGAATGCCCTCGCGCCGCACGCGATCGATGATGTCGTCCTCGATACAGCCGCCCGACACCGAGCCTACCACCAGGCCATCGTCACGCACCGCCAGCATCGCGCCTTCAGGCCGCGGCGACGAGCCCCACGTCCGTACCACCGTCACCAGCAACACGCGATGGCCTTCGGCCTGCCACCGCACGCTGCTCTTCAAGGCTTCGAGATCCACGCTGTCCATGATCGTTTCCGCTTCCCTTCCTGTTGCTCTCCGGCGGTAGAGGCGCCATCCGCCTGCCCGCCGGCATCGTTGTCCGTATTTGCCGCTTCCGTGTCCGCTTCCGCATCGCTACCGCTCACCACCTCGGTAAAGCGCACGAAGAAAGTATCGGCCATCTTGCGCGCGGCTGCATCGATCAGCCGCGAGCCGATCTGTGCAATCTTGCCGCCCACCTGCGCGGTCACCGCATAGGTGAGCAGCGTTTCGTCACCATCGGGTGCCAGCGACACCCGCGCCACGCCTTTGCCGAAGCCGGCCGCGCCGCCCTGGCCATCGAACGCGATGGTATAGCTTTCGGGCGGCTGAATATCCTGTAGCGCCATACGGCCTTTGAAACGGGCTTTCACAGGCCCGACCGCCGCCGTCAGCGCCAGCTGCCACGCATTGTCGCCATCGGGCTCGATGCTCTCACATCCGGGGATACATTGCCTGAGCAGTTCAGGGTCATTGAGCGCGGCCCATGCGATGTCGCGCGGCACGGGCAGGCGCTGGGTCTGATTCATTTCCATGATGGCCTCTTCTGGCGTTGTCTATCCGCCTTGATGTGATCCGTGGGGTGATCCGTTGTGCGATCCGTGGCGTGCGCGAGCAGCGTCTCCAGCTGCAGCAGGCTGTCCAGGTTGTGCGCGGCGCGCAGCGCATCCACATGCGGCAGGATGGCCTGCATGCCGCGCGCCTGTGGCGAAAACCCGGCATAGCGCAGCAGCGGATTGAGCCACACGATGCGATGCGCAAAGCGCGCGAGCCGCGCCATCTCGGCGTCGAGCAGGTCGATGTCCTCTAAGTCGATACCGTCGGTCACGAGCAGCACCGTGGCGCGTCCCGACAACGTGCGCCGCGCCCAGTGCCGGTTGAACTCGGCCAGCGCGGTGCCGATGCGCGTGCCACCGGCCCAGTCGCGCACCTGTTCGGTGATCAGCCGCACCGCATCGTCGGGGTCACGCTCGCGCAGCGCGCGCGTGACATTGGTCAGGCGCGTGCCAAACAGAAACACATGCATCCGCTCGCGCGACTGCATCAGCGCGTGGCAGAAGTAGAGCACCGCGCGCGAGTACTGGCTCATCGAGCCCGAGATATCGAGCAACAGCACGATCGGCAGCTTGCGCTCGGCATGCTGGCGATACTTCCAGCGCAGCCATTCGCCATGCTGGCGCACCGCAAGCTTTGCACTCGCGCGCAGATCCGCGTGCGTACCGTGGGTGGCCGCGCGCAGACGACGCGTGCGCTGCAGACCCAGATGCGCGCGCCGCGTGCGAATCAGATGCTGCAATGCGCGCCATTCCTCGGCATCGAGCGTTTCGAAGTCGCGCTGCGCCAGGCGCTCCTGCGCGGAGAACGTCAACGGTATGGCGATGCGCTCTTCCGCGGCGGGCGGCTGCGGCCGCGGTGGCGCCTCGGGTGTGCGCGCGGCCAACGCATCGGCCAGACGGTTGCTGCGTCGTGGCGGCGGGGCACCGGCATCCACGCGTGGCAGCAGCAGCGCGCGCAGCTTGCCCTCCCAGTCGGGGTCGCGCCAGAACAGATCGAAGGCCGCGTCGAAAAGCGGACGCTGATCGGGGCCCGACAACGTCAGCGCCGCCAGCGCCGCGCGCACCTCGTCGCGCTGGCCGATCTCGACGTGCCGCAGCGCCTCGAGCGCATCCACCGCATGCGCGGGCGATAGCCCAAAGCCCGCGTCGCGCAGCAGCCGCATGAAATGCGTGACGTTGCGCGCCAGCATGGGCAAGGCAATGCCATCCGCGGGTTCACGCGCACGCGCATCCATGCCGGTCATGAGGCGGGCCGCGCGAGCAGGTCGGCGATGGTCGGCCCATCGGCGCGCGCCAGATCGTCCTGATACTTGAGCAGCACGCCCAACGTGTCGCGTACCGACTGTGGATCGAGCTCCGTGACGCCCAGCGTCGCCAGCGCGCGGCACCAGTCGATGGCTTCGGCGATGCCCGGCGCCTTGAACAGGTCGATGCCGCGCAGGCGATGCACGAAATCGATGGCCTGCTGCTGCAGTGCGGCGGCGGCTTCGGGCGCACGCGCGGCCACGATCTGCAACTCGCGCTCGCGGCCCGGATAACCCATCCATTGATACAGGCAGCGCCGCTTGAGCGCGTCATGCACCTCGCGCGTGCGATTGGAGGTGGCGATGATCAACGGCGGCCGTTCGGCGCGCACGGTGCCGATCTCGGGAATCGACACCTGATAGTCGGCCAGCACTTCGAGCAGAAACGCCTCGAACGGTTCGTCGGCGCGATCGATCTCGTCGATCAACAGCACGCGCGGCACGTTTGGCGCGGCTGCATCGGGCAGCAGCGACTCCAGCAGGGGCCGCTTGAGCAGGAAATCGTCGTGATAGAGCGACTGCTGCGCGGGCCGTTCGCCGCGCGCTTCGGCCAGTCGCAGCGCCATGATCTGGCGCGGATAGTCCCACTCGTAGAGCGCGCTCGCGATATCGAGGCCCTCGTAGCACTGCAGGCGCAGCAGCCGCGTGCCGAGTCCGTCCGCCATCGCCTGCGCGAGCGCGGTCTTGCCCACGCCGGGCTCGCCTTCGAGGAAGAGCGGCCGCTGCATGCGCAGCGCAAGGTAGACCACAGTGGCCGTCTCGCGATCGGCAAAGTATTGCTGACGCGCCAGCAGCGCGATCGTGTCGTCGATGGAAGCAGGCAGCATAGGCGTAGCCGATTATGTCCCCCTCTCCCACCGGGAGAGGGGTGCAACCGCAACTATCCCTTCAACGCCTGTTCCACCGCACGGCTCGCGAGCACCGGGATCAGGTGCGCGCGATACTCGGCCGATGCATGCAGGTCCGCGCCGAGCCCCGACGGGTCCATGCGCACCGCGCGCGCCGCGGCCGGGGTGAACGCGGCACACAGGGCCTGCTCCAGCGCGGGCGCGCGAAACACCTTGTCGGCCGCGCCGGTCACCGCTACGCGCACGGTCTTGCCGGTGCGCGCCACCATCACGCCGACCAGCGCAAAGCGCGACGCCGGATTGCGGAATTTCACGTAGGCCGCCTGATCAGGCTGCGGAAACCGCACCGCGGTGATCAGCTCGTCGGGCGAGAGCGCCGTCTCGAACAGGCCTTTGAAGAAATTGTCCGCGGCGATATTGCGCCGATCCGTGACGATGATCGCGTTGAGCGCGAGCACCGCCGCCGGATAGTCCGCGGCCGGATCGTCATTGGCCAGCGAGCCGCCGAGCGTGCCCATCGCGCGCACCTGCCGATCGCCAATGCCATTGGCGAGCACGGCAAGCGCCGGAATGCGGCGCATGACCTCTGGGTTGCTGGCCACATCGGCATGGCGCGCGGCGGCGCCGATCACCAGTTCGTCCCCCTCCATGCGAATCGCCGACATGCCCGGGATCCGCGTGACGTCGATCAGCGTGGAAGGCGAAGCCAGCCGCAGCTTCATCGAGGCCAGCAGGCTTTGCCCGCCACCGAGGAAGCGCGCCTCGCCGTCGGCCTTCAACATATCCACGGCCGCCTTGGCATCGGCCGCGCGTTCGTACTGGAATGCGTACATGTCGTGCTCCTTTCGCTCAGGCGGTAGTGGACTGCTGCGCGGCACGCTGGATCGCTTGCCACACACGGTGAGGGGTCGCCGGCATCTGGATATCGCGCACGCCCAGCGGCGAGAGCGCATCGACCAGCGCGTTGATAAACGCCGGCGGCGAACCGATCGCGCCGGCCTCGCCGCAACCCTTCACGCCCAGCGGGTTGTGCGTGCATGGCGTGCCCTTGGCGGTCTCCACGGTAAAGTCCGGCAGATCGCCCGCGCGCGGCATTGCATAGTCCATATACGAGCCGGTCAGCAACTGGCCGCTGTCCTCGTCGTACACGCACTGCTCGAGCATCGCCTGGCCCAGTCCCTGGCCAATGCCACCGTGGACCTGCCCTTCGACGATCATCGGGTTGATCACGTTGCCGAAGTCATCCACCGCGGTAAAGCGCACCACCTGCGACTCGCCGGTATCCGCGTCGACCTCCACCTCGCAGATATACGCGCCCGATGGATACGTGAAGTTGGTCGGATCGTAGAACGCGTTTTCGTTGAGGCCCGGTTCGAGTTTGTCTAGCGGATAGTTGTGCGGCACGTAAGCCGTCAGTGCCACCTCGCCGAACGTCTTGGTGCGATCGGTGCCGGCCACGCGGAACACGCCGTCACTGAACTCGATATCGACATCGGACGCCTCCAGCAGATGCGCGGCAATCTTCTTCGCCTTGGCTTCCACCTTGTCGAGCGCCTTCATGATCGCCGAGCCGCCCACCGCGAGCGAGCGTGAACCGTAGGTGCCCATGCCGAACGGCACGCGGCCGGTATCGCCGTGCACGATCTCCACCGCGTCCAGCGCGATGCCGAGCCGGTCCGCGACAATCTGCGCGAAGGTGGTCTCGTGCCCCTGGCCATGGCTGTGGGACCCCGTGAACACGGTCACGGTGCCAGTCGGATGCACGCGGATCTCGCCCACCTCGAACAGTCCCGCGCGCGCCCCGAGCGCGCCCGCGACATTCGATGGCGCCAGCCCGCACGCCTCGATGTAGCACGAGTAACCGAGCCCACGCAGCTTGCCGCGCTGCTTCGATGCCTCGCGCCGCGCCGGGAAGCCCGCCACGTCGGCGAGTTCCTGCGCGCGCGCCAGACAAGGCTCGTAGTCGCCGGTGTCGTAGGTCAGCCCCACCGGGGTCGCATACGGAAACTCGCGGATAAAGTTCTTGCGGCGCAGTTCGGCCGGATCGGTCCCGAGCTCGCGCGCGGCGGTCTCGACCAGCCGCTCCACCACGTACGTGGCCTCGGGCCGGCCCGCGCCGCGATACGCGTCGACGGGCGCGGTGTTGGTGAACACCGCGTGCACTTCCGCATAGATCGCCGGCGTCGCATATTGGCCGGCCAGCAGCGTCGCATACAGGATGGTCGGCACACTGCTCGCGAACGTGGACAGATACGCGCCCATATTGGCGACGGTATGCACGCGCATCGCAAGGAAATGGCCATCGGCATCGATCGCGAGCTCGGCACGCGTCACGTGGTCGCGGCCGTGGGCGTCGGTCAGGAACGACTCCGACCGATCGGCGGTCCATTTGACCGGGCGGCCGATTTTCTTCGAGGCCCACGTCAGCGCGACATCCTCCGGATACAGGAAGATTTTCGAGCCGAAGCCGCCGCCGACGTCGGGCGCGATGATGCGCAGCCGGGACTCGGGCAGGCCGAGCACGAACGCACCCATCAGCAGGCGCTCGACGTGAGGATTCTGGTTGGCCACGTAGACCGTGTAGCTGTCGTCCTGGCGCTGATAGCTGGCATTGACCGCGCGCGGCTCGATCGCATTCGGAATCAGCCGGTTGTTGACGATCTCCAGCGTGGTCACATGCGCGGCCCTGGCGAACGCCGCATCGGTCGCCGCCTTGTCGCCGTGGCCCCACGTGTAGCACGTGTTGTCGGGCACGTCGTCATGGACCAGCGTCTGCGACTGCGCGGCGGAGGCCGGCGCCACCACCGCGGGCAATGGCTCGTAGTCGACGTCCACTTTCTCGGCCGCGTCACGCGCCTGCTGCAGCGTCTCGGCAATCACCACGGCCACCTGGTCGCCCACGTGGCGCGCTTTGCCATGCGCGAGCGCCGGATGTGGCGGCTCCTTCATTGGCGTGCCGTCGATGCTGTGGATCAGCCAGCCACAGGGCAGGCCGCCGACCTTGTCGGCTGCCATATCCTCGCCGGTGAGCACGGCGATTACGCCGGGCGCGGCCAGTGCTTCGGTAGTGTCGATCGAGCGGATGCGCGCATGCGCATGCGGCGAGCGCACGAAACATGCATAGCTCTGGTGCGCCAGCACGATGTCGTCGGTGTACTGGCCGTTGCCGGTCAGGAAGCGATAGTCTTCCTTGCGCCGGACCGGCGTGCCGATCAGCGGGTGTCTCTCGGGTGCGTTCATGGCGTCGCTCCCCTTATTCCGCCGCGACCGGCGCTTGCATCATGGCCTGCCCCTGCTGCACCGCGCGCACGATGTTGTGATATCCGGTGCAGCGGCACAGGTTGCCCTCGAGCTGTTCGCGGATCGCCTGGGCATCGGCATTGGGCCGCTCGCGCAGCAGCGCGGTGGCGGCCATGACCATGCCGGGCGTGCAGAAGCCGCATTGCAGGCCGTGGCACTCCCGGAACGCTTCCTGCATCGGGTGCAGTTCGCCGTGGTCCGACAAGCCCTCGATCGTGGTCACCTGCATGCCGTCCGCCTGCACCGCAAGCAGGTTGCAGGCCTTGACCGCGCGGCCGTCCATATGCACCGTGCACGCGCCGCACTGCGCCGTGTCGCAACCCACATGGGTGCCGGTCAGACGCAGGGTTTCACGCAGGAACTGGACGAGGAGGGTGTGAGGTTCGACCTGCGCGTCAACGGGCTTGCCATTGACCGTCAGGCGGATCGGAATCGCCATGCTTGTCTCCATGTGGGTGACGCGCATGGCCAATACCGGCATCCCAAACACATGACTGCGCGGGACTGGCCACGACGCTGTACTGCCGCTTGGTTGCTACGGCTATTTCGTGATATTGGTGCTTGCCGGGTGATGAGCGGTGAACGTTTGACCGCAACTGGCTCTAACAGTTAATCACAAATTGCACGGTATCGCTATGAGTGTTGCTCACCGTTTGGGCACCTCGATGTGTGGCGGCGAACCTCCCGTGCCACCTGTATTCAGCCGGTATTTCTTATATGGAAGCGTTCCTCGATTCGCTGCTCGGCATGGTGGCCCTCCCGAAGGTGGGGCTGCCGGCAATCTTCCTGATCAGCCTGATTTCGGCCACGCTGCTGCCGCTCGGCTCCGAGCCGGCGGTGTTCGGCTATATCAAGCTGAACCCGGACATGTTCTGGCCCGCGATCCTCGTCGCGACGGCCGGAAATACGATTGGTGGGGCGATCGACTGGTGGCTCGGCTATTGGGCCAAGCTCGCGCTCGTGCGCTACCACCTGCGGCGCCAGCACCGGCAGCACGAGGCCGAGCACGCCCAGCATCAGCGCCATCCCCGCAAGCCGCGCAAGCCCGCGCTGGACGCCAAATACTTTCGCTGGATGCGCCGGCTCGGTCCGCCGACACTGCTGCTGTCGTGGTTGCCTGTTGTTGGTGATCCATTGTGCACATTGGCCGGCTGGCTTCGTCTGTCGTTCTGGCCGAGCCTCGGTTACATGGCGATTGGCAAGTTTTTGCGCTATCTGGCCATGACGGGCAGTCTGCTATGGATCCCCGACAGCTTCTGGCATAGCATCGGCAACACCCTGAAGGCGTGGTTCTGACCGGCCCGAATGCCCCTTGTTGCAGTGCGGGATAAACAGGAAAGACCGCCCCAACAAGGGGCGGAGGGAGGGGGGTTGAAGTACAATCGCGCTTCAACGAATAAATGCGCACTGTCCCCGTGCGCCCGCAGGAAGCGGTCCCGCCATGAACGCCCCACTCGTGCTAGACGCCAAGCTCGCCGCGCAGGACACCGCTCCGCGCCTGCGAGAGATCCCCTATAACTACACGTCCTTTTCCGACCGCGAGATCGTCATCCGCCTGTTGGGCGAGGAAGCCTGGCGCATTCTCCACGAGCTGCGCAGCGAGCGCCGTACCGGTCGATCGGCACGGATGCTGTACGAAGTGCTGGGCGATATCTGGGTGGTGCGCCGCAACCCGTATCTGCAGGACGACCTGCTCGAAAATCCCAAGCGCCGCCAGATGCTGGTGGGCGCGCTGCACCATCGGCTGGGCGAGATCGAGAAGCGTCGCGCGGCGGATCGCGCCGAGCATGCCGAGCCGGCCGCCGAGGATCGCTCGCACCGCGTGGAGCAACTGGTTGCGTTCGCGCGGCAGGCGATCGAGGCCTTCCAGCAGGAATTCGCCGACGCCTATGATCTGCGCAAGCGCGCGCAGCGCGTGCTGGGCCGCGTCACGCAGAAGGACAACATCAAGTTCGATGGATTGTCGCGCGTCTCGCACGTGACCGACGCCACCGACTGGCGCGTGGAATATCCGTTCGTGGTGCTCACGCCGGACACCGAGGAAGAGATCGCTGGCCTGGTGAAGGGTTGCTTCGAACTCGGCCTGACCATCATCCCGCGCGGCGGCGGCACCGGTTATACCGGTGGCGCGGTGCCGCTGACGCCGTTCTCGGCGGTCATCAACACCGAAAAGCTCGAGCAGCTGGGGCCGGTCGAGCAGACCGATCTGCCGGGCGTGGCGCACAAGGTAGCGACCATCTTCTCTGGCGCGGGCGTGGTCACGCGCCGCGTGGCGGATGCCGCCGACAAGGCGGGCCTCGTGTTCGCGGTGGATCCGACCTCGATCGATGCCTCGTGCATCGGCGGCAACGTCGCCATGAACGCCGGCGGCAAGAAGGCCGTGCTGTGGGGCACCGCACTCGACAATCTCGCGTGGTGGCGCATGGTCGATCCCGAGGGCAACTGGCTCGAGATCACGCGCATGGACCACAACCTCGGCAAGATTCACGATGTGCCGGTGGCGACGTTCGAGTTGCAGTGGTCGGACGGCAACCGCGCGCCCGGCGAAAAGCCGCTGCGCAAGGAGACGCTGGCGATCGAAGGCCGCAAGTTCCGCAAGGAAGGCCTTGGCAAGGACGTCACCGACAAGTTCCTCGCGGGTCTGCCCGGCGTGCAGAAGGAAGGTTGCGACGGCATCATCACGAGCGCGCGCTGGATCCTGCATCGCATGCCGAAGCACATCCGCACGGTCTGCCTGGAGTTCTTCGGCCAGCCGCGCGATGGCATTCCGAGCATCGTCGAGATCAAGAACTTCCTCGATAGCGAATCGAAGCGCGCGGGCGGCGCCATCCTGGCCGGCCTCGAGCATCTGGACGAGCGCTATCTGCGCGCGGTGGGCTACGCCACCAAGAGCAAGCGCAATGCGTTCCCGAAGATGGTGCTGATCGGCGATATCGTCGGCGACGACGAGGACTCGGTCGCGCATGCCACGTCGGAAGTGATCCGCATGGCTAACGGCAAGAGCGGCGAAGGCTTCGTCGCGGTGAGCCCCGAGGCGCGCAAGAAGTTCTGGCTCGACCGTTCGCGCACGGCCGCGATCGCGCGCCATACCAATGCGTTCAAGATCAACGAAGACGTCGTGATTCCGCTGCCGCGCATGGGCGAATACACGGACGGCATCGAACGCATCAATATCGAACTGTCGATCAAGAACAAGCTCAAGCTCACCGATGCGCTCGAGCAATTCTTCGCGCGCGGCAACCTGCCGCTGGGCCGCAGCGACGACGCCAACGAGATTCCGAGCGCCGAGCTGCTCGAGGACCGCGTGCAGCACGCGCTGACGCTGCTGCGCGAGATCCGCGCGCGCTGGCTTTATCTGCAGGACCACATGGACACGCCGCTCGGCGACGCGCGCGCGTCGCTGATCGCTCACGGCCTTGGCTTGCTCGGTCCGGCGTTCGAGCAACGCCTGGAACAGCAGCCCGATGCCACCGTGTTCCACCTGCTGCAGGACCGCACCATTCGCGTGTCGTGGAAGGCGGAGATTCGCGCCGAGCTGCGCAAGATCTTCAACGGCGGCGAGTTCAAGCCGATCCTCGACGAGGCGCAGAAGATCCACAAGCAGGTGCTGCGCGGCCGCGTCTTCGTGGCGCTGCACATGCACGCCGGCGACGGCAACGTGCACACGAACCTCCCGGTCAATTCGGACGACTACGACATGCTGCAGGACGCGCACCGCGCGGTGGCCCGCATCATGGCGCTCGCGCGTTCGCTGGACGGCGTGATCTCGGGCGAGCACGGCATCGGCATCACCAAGCTCGAGTTCCTGACCGAGGACGAGATTGGCGACTTCCGCGCCTACAAGCAGCGCGTCGACCCGCAGGGACGTTTCAACAAGGGCAAGCTGCTGCCGGGCGCCGACCTCCGCAATGCGTACACGCCGTCGTTCGGCCTGATGGGACACGAGTCCATCATCATGCAGCAGAGCGATATCGGCGCGATCGCCGAGAGCGTGAAGGACTGCCTGCGTTGCGGCAAGTGCAAGCCGGTTTGCGCCACGCACGTGCCGCGCGCGAACCTGCTGTACAGCCCGCGCAACAAGATCCTCGCGACATCGCTGCTGATCGAAGCGTTCCTGTACGAAGAGCAGACGCGCCGAGGCGTGTCGATCAAGCACTGGGACGAGTTCTCGGACGTGGCCGACCATTGCACCGTGTGCCACAAGTGCGCGACGCCGTGCCCGGTGAAGATCGACTTCGGCGACGTGTCGATGAACATGCGCAATCTGCTGCGCAAGATGGGCCAGAAGAAGTTCAACCCTGGCACCGCAGCCTCGATGTTCTTCCTGAACGCGACCAATCCGCAGACCATCAACCTGACGCGCTCGGCAATGATCGGGCTCGGCTACAAGGCGCAGCGCCTCGGCAACGAGGTGTTGAAGAAGTTCGCGCGCAAGCAGACGCAGCATCCGCCCGCGACGGTCGGCAAGCCGCCCGTGCAGGAGCAGGTGATCCACTTCATCAACAAGAAGATGCCGGGCAACCTGCCCAAGAAGACCGCGCGCGCGCTGCTCGATATCGAAGACAACGAGATCGTGCCGATCATCCGCAATCCGAAGACCACGTCGTCGGATACGGAGGCGGTGTTCTACTTCCCGGGCTGCGGTTCGGAGCGGCTGTTCTCGCAGGTGGGATTGGCCACGCAGGCAATGCTGTGGCACGTCGGCGTGCAGACCGTGTTGCCGCCAGGTTACCTGTGCTGCGGTTATCCGCAGCGCGGCAACGGCCAGTTCGACAAGGCCGAGAAGATGGTCAGCGACAACCGCGTGCTGTTCCATCGCGTGGCCAATACGCTCAACTACCTCGACATCAAGACCGTCGTGGTGAGCTGCGGCACGTGCTACGACCAGCTGGCCGGATACGAGTTCGACAAGATCTTCCCGGGCTGCCGCATCATCGATATCCACGAGTATCTGCTCGAGAAGGGCGTGAAGCTCGAGGGTGTGACCGGCACGCGCTACATGTACCACGATCCGTGCCATACGCCGATCAAGACCATGGACCCGACCAAGCTCGTCAACGAGCTGATGGGCGGCAACGAGGGCGGCGGCAAGATCGAGAAGAACGAGCGCTGCTGCGGGGAATCGGGCACGCTCGCGGTGTCGCGTCCGGACGTCTCGACGCAGATCCGCTTCCGCAAGGAAGAAGAGATGCGCAAGGGCGCCGACAAGCTGCGCACCGAGGGCTTCGAGGGCGACGTCAAGATCCTGACCAGCTGCCCGTCGTGCCTGCAGGGCCTGTCGCGTTACAACGAGGATGCCTCGATGTCGGCCGACTACATCGTGGTGGAGATGGCCAAGCACCTGCTGGGCGAGAACTGGCTGCCGGAGTATGTGCAGCGCGCCAACGCCGGCGGTATCGAGCGCGTCCTCGTATAAGGCATGTTCAACGCCCATGACCCTGGCCCACCCTACCCGGACCCATATCCCGAACTGCCCCCTGTGCGCAGCCGATGGCGGCGAGCTGGTCTGGATGGGAGACCGCGCCCGGCTGATTCTGGTCGAGCATGACCGGTTTCCGGGGTTCTGCCGCATCGTGTGGAACGATCATGTGGCCGAGCTCTCGGACCTCGACGACGCCGACCAGGCGTGGCTGATGCGCCTGGTCGCGCGCGTGGAGCGCGTGGTGCGCGAGGTCATGACGCCCGACAAGGTGAATCTGGCCGCGTTCGGCAACATGGTGCCGCACCTGCACTGGCACATCATCCCGCGCTATCTCTGGGATACCCACTTCCCGGAAGCCATCTGGGCCGCGCCGCAGCGCGCGGCGGACGCCACGCGCATTGCCGAGCTCGCCAGCCGGCTGCCGGCGCTGCGCACCGCGCTGTCGGTGCCCGACGATGGGGAATAGGCAACCGTGCCCCGCGACAAAGCTCGGGGCAAGCGGTTAAGCGCCATTTAAGTCTTCGCGCGTAAGGTAAAGCCAGGGAGTCCCGTGGAGCGACCGCGGGGCAACCTTCGTTGCCGCTACCTGTCACACTGCGATGGTCGAGCTCCACGCACGATCTCAACGATCTCACCAATAACAACGAGGCCTGCCCGCTCATGTCGAACGTCACGCCATCCTCCGCCACCGTGCCGGGCCCTGCCGTACCCGCCCAGGCCTTGAGGAACCAGAGCCAGCTGCGCCTTGCGGCCACCTGGGACCTGATCAAGCCGTACTGGAAGTCCGACGACCGCAAGGCCGGCCTCGGCCTGCTGGCACTGGTGGTCGCGCTGAACCTGGCCATCGTCTATATCAACGTGCTGCTCAACGAGTGGAACCGTGTGTTCTACAACGCGCTGGAGCAACGCGACTTCGTCTCGTTCAAGACGCTGCTGATCCGCTTCTCGTGGATCGCGGGCTGCTTTATCGTGCTGGCGATCTCGCGCCAGTACTACCAGATGATGCTGCAGATGCGCTGGCGGACGTGGATGACCGGCACCTTCATGGACCGCTGGCTCGGCCATCAGGCGTACTACCGCATCGAGCAGACGCATTCGACCGACAACCCCGACCAGCGGATCGCCGACGACCTGCGCCAGTTCACCGACGGCGCGCTGACGCTGTCGATGGGCCTGCTGAACTCGGTGGTCACGCTGATCTCGTTCGTGGGCATCCTGTGGGCCGTCTCGGGTCCGATCACGCTCGCGCTCGGCGGCACGCCGATCGAGATCCCCGGGTACATGGTGTGGTTCGCGGTGGGCTACGCGGTGATCGGCTCGGTGATCGCGCACTTCGTGGGGCGCCCGCTGATCGGCCTGTCGTTCCAGCAGGAACAATACGAGGCAAATTTCCGTTTCATGCTCGTGCGGCTGCGCGAGAACAGCGAGCCGGTTGCGCTGTACAAGGGCGAGCCCACCGAGCAGGCCGGCCTGCGCGCGCGCTTCGAACGCATTCGCGCGAACTGGAACCAGTTGATGCGCTATACGCGGCGGCTCACGTTTGTCACGTCGGGCTACGCGCAGTTCGCGATCATCTTCCCGATTCTCGTCGCCGCGCCGCGCTACTTCGCCAACAAGCTCACGCTCGGCGGCCTGATGCAGATCGGTTCGGCCTTCGGTCAGGTGCAGGGCGCGCTGTCGTGGTTCGTTGACAGTTATGCGACGCTGGTGGGCTGGAAGGCCGCCGCCAACCGTCTGATCGACTTCCAATGCGCGATGCGGCTGGCCGAACGCGCGGAAGCCGCAATGCATGGCGCGCCGGGGGCGCCGCAGGAAAAACGTCAGGACATCGAAGTGGTGGACGGGCAGGGCGACGCGATGGCGATCGAAGCGCTTGCGCTGGCCTTGCCGGTGCGCGGTGGCGGCAGCGTCGACGAAGAAGGCGTCGGCCCGGTTGCGCATCCGGTCGAGCGCCCGCTGGTGGCGCCGTTCTCGCTGACCATCGGCCGCGGCGAACGCTGGCTCGTCAGCGGGCCGTCGGGTTGCGGCAAGAGCGTGCTGTTCCGAGCGCTGGCGGGCATCTGGCCGTATGGCAGCGGTCGTGTCGCGCGTCCCGACGCGCGTCTGCTGTTCCTGCCGCAGCGCAGCTATCTGCCGATCGGCACGCTCGCGGACGCGCTGTCGTATCCGGACGCGGGCACCGTGCATGATCGCGAGACGCTGCGCCGCGTGCTGCGCGAGGCCCGCCTCGCCATGCTGGCTGATCATCTGGATACCTTCGACAACTGGTCGCTGCGCCTGTCGCCGGGCGAGCAGCAACGGCTCGCGTTCGCGCGCGCGCTGCTGCAGAGGCCCGATTACCTGTTCCTCGACGAGGCCACGAGCGCGCTCGACGAGGAAACCGAGGGCGCGATGTATCGCCTGATGGTGGACACGTTGCCGAACGCGACCATCGTCAGCATCGCGCACCGCAGCACGGTGGCGGCGTTCCACGACCGGCGCCTGCGTTATGTGCCGGTAGACGGCGCACCTGGCTATCGTGAAGGCCAAGATGAAAGTGGCGCGGGGCCGCGGGATGGGCAAGCCATTGGGGGTGGAGTAAGCTATCGGGTCGTACAGGAAGCTTGATCCCCACTATATGGCCGGACTAGAGAAAGATACCCCGCACCCCACCGCGCTTACCGTTCACACGCAGTCGCGCGTGCTTGAAATCGGCTTCGACAACGGCCGCACCTACCGGCTGCCGTTCGAGTTGCTGCGTGTGTGCTCGCCCTCGGCCGAAGTGCAGGGGCACGGCCCGGGCCAGGAGACGCTGCAGACCGGCAAGCGCCACGTCGGCGTCGCCGCCGTGGAGCCGGTGGGCAACTATGCGATCCTGATCCGCTTCGACGACGGTCACGAGACCGGCATCTACTCGTGGGACCTGCTGCACCGCCTGGGCGATCAGCAGGACACCGTGTGGAACGATTACCTGAAGCGTCTCGAGGCCGCCGGCCTCGACCGCGATGCACCGATGGCCGCGCCGGGCGGTCATGCCTGCGGCCATCATCATTGAATAGCTGGAGTTCTGGAACATGAGCGAGACCCACTTCGGGTTTGAGAAGGTCGAGGAGACGGCGAAGGCCGGCAAGGTGGCCGGCGTCTTCCATTCGGTGGCCAGCCGGTACGACGTGATGAACGACCTGATGTCCGGTGGCATGCACCGGCTCTGGAAGATGTTCACGATCGCCCAGGCCAACGTGCGGCCGGGGCAGAAGGTGCTGGACATCGCGGGCGGCACGGGCGACCTCGCGCGCGCATTCGCCAAGGCGGCCGGCCCGACCGGCCAGGTCTGGCTGACCGACATCAACGAATCGATGCTGCGCGTGGGCCGCGACCGCCTGCTCGACAAGGGCGTGGTCACTCCGGTGGCACTGTGCGATGCCGAGAAGATTCCGTTTCCGGACAACTACTTCGACGTCGTCACCGTGGCCTTCGGGCTGCGCAACATGACCCACAAGGACCGCGCGCTGGCGGAGATGCGTCGCGTCACCAAGCCGGGCGGCAAGGTCATGGTGCTGGAATTCTCGAAGGTGTGGAAACCGCTCGAGAAGGCCTACGATGTCTACTCGTTCAAGGTGCTCCCGTGGCTCGGCGAGCGTGTGGCAGGGGATGCCCCTAGCTATCGCTATCTCGCGGAATCGATCAGAATGCATCCAGACCAGCCTTCGCTTGTACGCTTAATGGAACAAGCAGGCCTGGAACAGGTCGAATACTTCAATCTGACGGCCGGAGTGGTGGCGCTCCACGTCGGGAGAAAGTACTAACTCGCCATGCATGGCCATTGAATTGTCTGGGCTTCGGCCTCACTTAGACGAATATGGCCGGATCTGACAGGGGATCACTAGATATGTCTACTTTTCGCGGAAAGTTTATTGCCGCGTCGCTGATGATGACGCTGGCGCTTGGGGTCGCGCTGGACGCCAATGCCAAGCGGCTTGGCGGCTCGCGCAGTGTGGGCAAGCAATCGTCGTCGGTGTCGCAGCAGCATCAGCAAGCGCCGCAATCGCCACCTGCACAGCAGCAGGCTGCGCCTAGCCAGGCCGCACCGGCCACGGCCGGCGCCGCGGGTGGTGCGGCAGCGGCCGCGCCCAAGCGCAACTGGGGCGGCATGCTGGGTGGTCTCGCCGCCGGTCTGGGTCTGGGCTATCTGCTCTCCCATTTCGGTCTGGGCGAAGCCATGGCCGGGATGCTCGGTAACCTGATCCTGATCGCGCTGGTCGCGTTCGCCGCGATCTGGCTGATCCGCAAGTTCCGTGGCGGTGGCGCGCAGCGCCGTGAGCCGGCCTTTGCGGGCATGGGTGGCAACGGTGGCAACGGCGGCATGAACCGCGAGCCGGCTTTCGGTCAGCCGAAGGTGTCCGAGCCGACGTTCCGTCAGGCCGAACAGCCTGCGGCCGTGGCCGGGCTGGCCGGTGCGACGGGTGGAGTGGCGGCTGGTGCGGTCGCTGCCTCCCAGCAGCCGTGGGGCGTGCCGGCGGACTTCGATACCGAAAACTTCCTGCGTAACGCCAAGGTGCACTATGTGCGTCTGCAGGCCGCGTGGGATGCCGGCAACCTCGACGATATCCGCGAGTTCACCACGCCGGAGATGTTTGGCGAGATCCGAGTGGATCTGTCGGAGCGCGGCGCGGAGGTCAACAAGACCGACGTGGTCACGCTCGAAGCGCAGCTGCTCGGCATCGAGACCACGCCGACCCAGCATGTGGCCAGCGTGCGCTTCTCGGGCATGATCCGCGAGCGCGTGGGCGAGGCCGCCCAGCCGTTCGCCGAGGTATGGAACCTGGCCAAGCCGGCCAACGGTGGTGGCTGGCTGCTGGCTGGTATTCAACAAGGCGCCTGATGCCGCCTGCCACCGCGTTGAAGTGACGCGGTGGGCAATTGGCTTAGAATGAAGGCCCACGCTCGCGTGGGCCATTTTATTTGTCCGCATTTCAAGCCCGCCATGAACGCTCTGCCTACTCCACTGGCCGCGCCGGTCGTCGCCGCGCTCAATCACCTGATCGAACAGGAGCCCTGGGCCTGCGCCCTGCTGGTGCCGTCCGCGGGCCGCGTGATCCGCTTCGACGCCGCGGCGTTCGCGTTGTCACTCAAGGTGACCGAGCAGGGTGGCATCGAGCGTGCGGCCGATAGCGATGCCCCGGCGGTGACGCTGCGTGTGCCGCTGCAGCAATGGCCGCTGGTCGTGGCCGATGTGGCCGAGGGTGGGCAGGCGGCCGCGATGCGGCATGTGCGCATCGACGGCGACGCCGAGTTCGCCAACGTGGTGTCCACGCTGGCGCGTCACCTGCGCTGGGATGCCGCCGAGGATCTTTCGCGCGCGCTGCGCGGCGTCGTGGGCGGCCCGCTCGCGGACAGCGTGGCACAGCGTGCCGTCGATGGCGCACGACAGGTGCACGAGGGCGCCACCCGCGTGGGTCGCGCGCTCATGGACAACGTCACCGAATACCTGCTCGACGAGCAGCCGACCCTGGTACGCCACACTGCGCTGGAACAGTTTGGCGGCGACGTGTCGCGGCTGCGGGACGACCTGGCCCGGCTCGAGAAACGGCTCGAGCGGCTTGGCCGCGCCAATCCGGGCAGCGCTGGCAATGCGTCTGACGTGCCCGGCGTGCCACCGCGCTGAAGTACGGTCACCCACGTCGTTTAAACTCGCAACCTCGCACTCGCACCTTTGCACTCGCACACTAACGGCCCACGCGGCCCGGTTTCCGGATTCCACACCCCCGAATGACCCGCCTTCTGCGTCTCTGCAAGATCATCTTCGTCGTGCTGTATTACGGTCTCGACGAACTCGTGCTGTCCGGCTTCAACGATCGCAAAATCAAGTTCCTCGTGCGCGTGATCACGATCGGCCGCCGCCTCGAACAACCGCGCGGCGAGCGTCTGCGGATGGCCCTGACCGCGCTGGGTCCGATCTTCGTCAAGTTTGGCCAGGTGCTGTCCACCCGGCGGGACCTGATGCCGACCGATATCGCGGACGAGCTGGCGTTGCTGCAGGATCAGGTGCCGCCGTTCGACTCTGCGGTGGCGGTGGCCATCATCGAGCGTTCGCTCGGCAAACCGCTCACGGAACTGTTCCAGCATTTCGAGCAGCAGCCGGTGGCCAGCGCCTCGATTGCGCAGGTGCACTTCGCCACGCTGCGCGGCGGCCCGAGCCATGGCCGCGAAGTGGCCGTCAAGGTGTTGCGGCCGGGCATGCTGCCGGTGATCGACAGCGATCTGGCGCTGATGCGCGACATGGCCACGTGGCTGGAGCGCGTGTGGGCCGACGGTCGCCGCCTGAAGCCGCGCGAGGTGGTCGCCGAATTCGACAAGTATCTGCATGACGAACTCGACCTGATGATCGAGGCCGCCAACGCAAGCCAGCTGCGCCGCAATTTCCAGGACACCAACCTGCTGCTGGTGCCGGAAGTGTTCTGGGACTGGTGCACGAACTGCGTGTTCGTGATGGAACGCATGTACGGCATTCCCATCTCGCGCACGGAAGCGCTCCGGGCTGCCGGTGTCGATATGCACAAGCTGGCCGAGGAGGGCGTGGAGATCTTCTTCACGCAGGTGTTCCGCGATGGCTTCTTCCACGCGGACATGCACCCCGGCAATATTCTGGTGTCTGTCGCGCCCGAATCGTTCGGCCGCTATATCGCGCTGGACTTCGGTATCGTCGGCGCGCTGTCGGAATTCGACAAGAATTACCTGGCGCAGAACTTTATCGCGTTCTTCCGCCGCGACTACCACCGCGTGGCGCTGCTGCACGTGGAGTCGGGCTGGGTGCCGGCGGAGACGCGTGTCGAGGAACTGGAAAGCGCCGTGCGCGCATGCTGCGAGCCGTATTTCGACAAGCCGCTGCATCAGATCTCGCTCGGCCTCGTGCTGATGCGGCTGTTCCAGACCTCGCGACGCTTCAACGTGGAAATCCAGCCGCAGCTGGTGCTGCTGCAGAAGACGCTGCTCAATATCGAAGGCCTCGGCCGACAGCTCGACCCCGACCTCGATCTGTGGAAAACCGCCAAGCCGTTCCTCGAACGATGGATGCACGAGCAGGTGGGCTGGCAGGGCGCCTGGGAGCGCATCAAGGTGGAAGCGCCGCAGTGGGCCAAGATGCTGCCGGACTTCCCGCGCCTGGCGCACCAGTTCCTCGAGCGCCGCGCGTTGCACTCGAATGGGGAAACCGAGAAGCTGCTGGCGATGCTCGTGGCCGAGCAGCGCCGCACCAATCGCATCTTCGCGGCCGCGCTGATGCTGGTCGGCGGTTTCATGGCCGGTGTGGTGATTATGCAGATCCTGTCCTCGAGCGGGCACTTCTGACAAATCCCCGCTGGCCGGCGCGCGCCATGCCGTTATAATCCGCGTTTTTCAAGGCGGGTTATAGGGCGGCGGCATGCTGATCTGGTTCGTCATCATCTATTGGGTCATCTCGGTCGGGATCGGTCTGTGGGCCGCACTGCGCGTGCGCAACACCAAGGACTTCGCGGTCGCCGGCCGCAGCCTGCCGTTCCATATCGTCACCGCAACCGTCTTTGCCACGTGGTTCGGCTCCGAGACCGTGCTCGGCATCCCGGCGGTGTTCCTGCGCGAGGGGTTGTCGGGCGTGGTGTCCGACCCGTTCGGCTCGTCGCTGTGCCTGATCCTCGTTGGTCTGTTCTTCGCCCGGCCGCTGTACCGGATGAACCTGCTGACGATCGGCGACTACTATCACAACCGCTACGGCCGCGTGGCCGAGGTGCTGACCACGTTATGCATCGTGGTGTCGTACCTGGGCTGGGTGGCGGCGCAGATCAAGGCGCTCGGGCTGGTGTTCTTCGTGGTGTCCGACGGCGCCCTGTCGCAGGAGGCCGGCATGATGATCGGCGCGGCCAGCGTGCTCGTGTACACGCTGTTCGGCGGCATGTGGGCGGTGGCGGTGACCGACTTCATCCAGATGATCATCATCGTGGTCGGCATGCTCTATATCGGCATGGAGGTCAGCAGCCAGGCCGGCGGCGTGGTTACCGTGGTGTCGCACGCGGCGGCGGCCGGCAAGTTCGAATTCCTGCCATCGCTCGACATCCTGCAGATCGTCGGGTTTGCCGCGGCACTGTTTACGATGATGCTGGGCTCGATTCCGCAGCAGGACGTCTTCCAGCGCGTGACCTCGTCGCGCACCGAGAACATCGCGGGCCGCGCGTCGGTACTGGGCGGCGTGTTGTATTTCTGCTTCGCGTTCATCCCGATGTTCCTGGCGTACTCGGCCACGATGATCGACCCAGCGATGGTGGAGAAGTACATCGACACCGATTCGCAGCTGATCCTGCCGCAACTGATCCTGAACCACGCGCCGCTGTTCGCGCAGGTGATGTTCTTCGGCGCGCTGCTGTCCGCCATCAAGAGTTGCGCGTCGGCCACGCTGCTGGCGCCGTCGGTGACGTTTGCCGAAAACATCCTGCGCCCGTACTTCCGCCATCTGGACGACCGCAAGTTCCTGCGCGTGATGCAGGCCGTGGTGCTGGTGTTTACGACGCTGGTGACGCTGTTCGCGCTCAATTCGCACCTGTCGATCTTCCATATGGTCGAGAACGCGTACAAGGTCACGCTGGTGTCGTCGTTCGTGCCGCTCGCTTTCGGGCTGTTCTGGAAACCGGCCACGCGTCAGGGCGGGCTGGCCGCGATCCTGCTGGGGCTGGGCTCGTGGATCGTGTGCGAAATCGGGTTCGCCGATGCCGCGGTACCGCCGCAACTGGTGGGCCTGCTGTTCTCGCTTGGCGGCATGATTTTCGGCTCGCTGCTGCCGCAATGGATCGACGATCATCCGCGCGTGGAGAAAGTGCACACGGCATAACTTTTAACGGTTCTGGTGTTAGCGCCGGTATTTGGCGGCTTTTCTCCACGGTCGAGACCCAGCGACGGTTTATAATCCGAGGTTTTGTTCCGCTGAATTTCAGTTTTCTCGCGAAAAAATCACCATGCCGATCTATGCCTACCGTTGCGAAGCCTGCGGCCACGGGAAAGATGTGCTGCAAAAAATGAGCGATGCGCCGCTCACGGACTGCCCGTCCTGCGGCACCGCCGGCAGCTTCAAGAAACAACTCACCGCCGCCGGATTCCAGCTCAAGGGCTCCGGCTGGTATGTGACCGACTTCCGCGGCGGTAGCGGCGGCGCGAGTGCGCCGGCCGCCGGCGCGTCCGGGTCGGATACCACGTCGTCGTCCTCGCCCTCGTCCTCGTCTTCATCGTCATCCTCGTCGTCCGCTCCGACGTCGGCCCCCGCGTCCACCTCGTCGTCTTCGTCCTCCTCGGGCGGCGACAGCGGTGCCGCGAAGCCCGCGTCGTCGTCGGGTGGCGCCGCCCACTGACATCGGACCATCGTGGCCACCAAGAAGACTTCCGCCTTCAAGACCTGGTTTCTGACCGGGCTGCTCGTGCTGGTGCCGCTCGGCATCACGCTCTGGGTGCTGAACCTGATCATCGGCACGATGGATCAGAGCATGGCCCTGCTGCCGCTGTCGTGGCAGCCGGAGAACCTGTTCGGCCGCCGCATTCCGGGCCTGGGCGCGATTCTCACGCTGCTGTTCATCCTGCTCGTGGGCGTGGCCACGCACAACTTTATCGGCCAGCGCCTCGTGCGCTGGTGGGAAATGTTGCTGGGCCGCATTCCGGTGGTGGGCCCCATCTACACCAGCGTCAAGCAGGTGTCCGACACGCTGCTGTCCTCGTCGGGCAACGCGTTTCGCAAGGCGCTGCTCGTGCAGTATCCGCGCGAGGGCTCCTGGACCATCGCGTTTCTGACCGGACGGCCCGGCGGAGACGTGCAGAATCATCTGCAGGGCGAGTACGTGAGCGTCTACGTGCCGACCACGCCGAATCCGACCTCGGGCTTCTTCCTGATGATGCCCAAGGCCGATACGATCGAGCTCGACATGACCGTCGATGCCGCGCTGAAGTACATCGTCTCGATGGGCGTGGTGGCGCCGACCGATCTGCCGCGCAAGAGCGAGGCGGACGAACGCGCTACCGAGGAAGTCGAAGCCGTGGCGGTCACCGCTGCCGTGGCTGCCGCAGCCATCACGAGCGCCGCCGCTGGCGACGCCGAGGCGGTCACGGCTGCCGATCCCACCGATACTCATTGAATTCGAGCGGGCCGCACAGCGCCCGCGACTTACCCGGGAATTTCTCCTATGTCCTCCATGCGTACTCACTACTGCGGTCTGGTGACCGAACAACTGACGGGCCAGGAAGTGGCCCTCACCGGCTGGGTGCAGCGCCGCCGCGACCATGGCGGCGTGATCTTCATCGACCTCCGCGATCGCGAGGGCCTGGTGCAGGTGGTGTGCGATCCGGACCGCCCCGAAATGTTCAAGGTGGCCGAGGAAATCCGCAACGAGTTCTGCATCCGCGTGACCGGCAAGGTGCGTCCGCGCCCGGCCGGCACCGAGAACGCAAACCTGACCTCGGGCAAGATCGAGGTGCTGTGCCATGAGCTGAGCGTGCTGAACCCGTCGGTGACGCCGCCGTTCCAGCTCGACGACGACAACCTGTCGGAAACCACGCGCCTCACGCACCGCGTGCTGGACCTGCGCCGTCCGCAGATGCAGTACAACCTGCGCCTGCGCTACAAGGTGGCGATGGAAGTGCGCAAGTATCTGGACGCGCAAGGCTTTATCGACATCGAGACGCCGATGCTCGGCAAGAGCACGCCCGAAGGCGCGCGCGACTATCTGGTGCCGTCGCGTGTGAACCCGGGCCACTTCTTCGCGCTGCCGCAGTCGCCGCAGATCTTCAAGCAGATGCTGATGGTCTCGGGCTTCGACCGTTACTACCAGATCACCAAGTGCTTCCGCGACGAAGACCTGCGCGCTGATCGCCAGCCCGAATTCACGCAGATCGACTGCGAGACGTCGTTCCTGACCGAGCAGGAGATCCGCGACCTGTTCGAGGACATGATGCGCACGGTGTTCAAGAACGCGATCAACGTCGACCTCGACGCCGCGTTCCCGGTGATGGAGTTCCGCGAGGCGATGGCCCGCTTCGGTTCGGACAAGCCCGATCTGCGCGTCAAGCTCGAATTCACCGAGCTGACCGAGGTGATGAAGGACGTGGACTTCAAGGTGTTCTCGGGTCCCGCCAACAGCGACAACGGCCGTGTGGTCGGTCTGCGCGTGCCGGGTGGCGGTGCGATCTCGCGCGGCGAGATCGATGCCTACACGCAGTTCGTTGGCATCTACGGCGCCAAGGGCCTGGCATGGATCAAGGTGAACGAAGTGGCGAAGGGCCGCGATGGCCTGCAGTCGCCGATCGTCAAGAACCTGCATGACGCCGCGATCGCCGAGATCCTCAAGCGCACCGAAGCCAAGGATGGCGACATCATTTTCTTCGGCGCCGACAAGGCCAAGGTCGTCAACGACTCGATCGGCGCGCTGCGTCTGAAAATCGGTCATTCCGAATTCGGCAAGAGCACGGGCCTGTTCGAGGACGTGTGGAAGCCGCTGTGGGTGATCGACTTCCCGATGTTCGAGTACGACGAGGAAGACGCGCGCTGGGTGGCCATGCACCACCCGTTCACGAGCCCGAAGGACGAGCACCTGCAATACCTGGAAACCGATCCGGGCAAGTGCATCGCCAAGGCCTACGACATGGTGCTGAACGGCTGGGAAATGGGCGGCGGTTCGGTGCGGATCTACAACGAAGATGTGCAGAGCAAGGTGTTCCGCGCGCTGAACATCAACGAGGAAGAAGCCCGCGCCAAGTTTGGTTACCTGCTCGACGCGCTGCAATATGGCGCGCCGCCGCACGGTGGCCTGGCCTTCGGCCTGGACCGCATCGTGACGATGATGGCCGGCGCCGACTCGATCCGTGACGTGATCGCGTTCCCGAAGACGCAACGCGCGCAGGATCTGCTGACGCAGGCCCCGAGCAGCGTCGACGAGAAGCAACTGCGCGAGCTGCATATCCGCCTGCGCAACCAAGAGCCGAAGACGGCCTGATCGACGTCTTCAGTACTAACAAAGAAGCCGCCTTTCATGGCGGCTTTTTTGTTGGCCGCACAACAATGCGTTTCCATTTGTTACGTTCCGGAACGATGGTCCCGGGAACAATGTCTCCCCAATGCAGCGTGCGATGCGGTCCACCCGAAGACCGCCGCGACGTGGGAGGACTTAACCGTGAACATCGATGTCGAACAGATCCGCCAGTTTCTGGCGGTGCATGCGGAAACCATCCTGACCTGGCTGGTGGCAGGGGTGCTGATGATGATGGTGGCGCGCTTCGAGCTGCGCCGCGCGGTACGCCGCTCGGCGCAGGCGATGTCGGAATCCGTGGCGACTACCGTGGCCGCGTGTGTGCCCGAGATCGCCCACGCGGCGCAGTCGGCGCGGCCCGCGGCCAATGCGCTGGCCGATGACGAAGGATCGGTCGCCGCGGTGACAACCCAGCGTGCCGATGCGTTGCGCAAGCTCGCGCTCGATACCGTGGCCACCGTGATGGCGCGCGGCCGCTGGCTCGAGGATATGGGCAATCTGCGTCTGCCCGAGGACGCGCTGATGAGCGGTCGCGGCGCCGGTGGCGCGGACCCGTTGCTGGTGGTGGCGCCGCAGCCGTTGGTGCAGGCGTACCTGACCGCGCAGCGCACGTTCGAGGATGAGGCCTCGCGATTGCAGACGCACCGGCGCGAAGCCCTGCGGCTGCAGGACGCGACCAAGGCGCTGGTGGCCGAGGCCGCCCACGTGGAACGCGAGACCGGCAGCATCGTCATGCGTTTCGAGCAGGTGAATGCGCAGGCGGCGCAGGGCGGCGAGACAGGCGACTATCAACGCTTCCTGATCCAGAAGTACAACGCGCTGGGGCTGCGCGAGAAGGAAATCGGCGAGGAACGCGCCGCGCTCGAGGCGCAGGTGCGCGAGAGCGCCGATGCGCTGGCCGAGCATGCGCATGTGGCATCGCAGCGCTACACGCAGTGCCTGGCGCCGCTGATGCAGCAGTTGCGCGCGGCGTGGGGCCACGGCGATTCGCCCGAAGTCTTCGACACGTGGCTTCGCCATACGCCGCAAGGGGCAGGGCAGCCGGTGGCGCCGGAGGCAGCGCCCGTCACAGACCCGGCCATCGACCCGATCACCGACCCGATCACTTCCCCGAGCGCGGGTAGGACAACCGACCGTCCTTCTCACTCCGCCGTCTGATGCCGACCTTGTGTGGCTGCGTTATGCTTGGGTCTGTTCTGTAGACCCCCTCCATGCCCTACAAGATTCCCGAATCGGTACTGGTCGTTATTCATACGCCAGATCTCCAGGTGCTGTTGATCGAACGCGCCGACCGGCCAGGTTTCTGGCAGTCGGTGACGGGCAGCCTCGATGCCACGGACGAGCCGCTGGCACTGACCGCCGCACGCGAAGTCGCCGAGGAAACCGGCCTTATCGCCAGTGAGCACACGCTTACAGATTGGCATCACACCATCGAATACGAAATCTATCCGCAGTGGCGGCATCGCTATGCGCCGGGCATCGTGCGCAATACCGAGCATTGGTTCGGCCTGTGCGTGCCCCATCCGGTGCCCGTGACGCTGGCGCCGCGCGAGCACCTGCAATATGAATGGCTGCATTGGGAGGCCGCGGCCGAACGATGTTTCTCGCGCAGCAATGCCGAGGCCGTGCGCCAGCTCGCATGGCGCGTGGCGGGCGTCCAGCCGATACCCGGAGTGGCATGATGAAGTTGCGCGTGGTGACCTACAACATTCACAAGGGCGTGACCGGTTCAGGCAAACCGCGCATTCAGAACGTTCGCACCGGGCTGCAGTCGATGGATGCCGACATCGTGTTCCTGCAGGAAGTGCAGGACCGCAATGACCGTCTGATCGCCGCCGAGTTGTTCGACCCCGACCACACGCAGCTCAATTACCTGGCCACCGATGCCTTTCCGCATTCGGTCTACGGCCGCAACGCGGTGTACGACCACGGGCACCATGGCAACGCGATCCTGTCGCGCCATCCGATCCTGATGTCGGAGAACCTCGACGTGTCCGACCATCGCTTCGAGCAGCGTGGGTTGCTGCATGCGGTGGCCGATATCAACGGTGTGGAGGCGCATCTGATCTGCGTGCACTTCGGCCTGTTCGCGCGCAGCCGCGTACGCCAGGCCAAGGCGCTGGTCGAGCGTGTGCGCAGCGTGGTGCCGTCCGATGCGCCACTGGTCATCGCCGGCGATTTCAACGACTGGAATCACCGGCTCGATGCGCAGATCTGCAATACGCTCGGCGCCGTGGAAGCGGCGCAGGCCAAGACCGGACGCATTCATACGTTCCCCAGCCATATGCCGTGGTGGCAGCTGGACCGCATCTACGTGCGCGGCTTCGACATCGAACGCGCGCATGCGCTCACGGGCCGGGATTGGGCGCAACGATCGGACCATGTGCCGCTGGTCGCCGAACTCGCGCGGCACGTGGCCATTCCAGAAGTCTGATGCCGTGACGGCTCAGCGATAGTCGCGGATCCAGCGAAAGATGGCATCCACGTCGTTCAGATCGAGGATCGGCAGCGATGTGCGCGCGCGCACGGCCTCAGGGGCATCGGTGGCGACGGCGACTACGGCGGGGACCTCTTCCCATAGCGGCGCATTGCCCGTGGCCGGACGAAACACCTCGAGCTTCGGAAAGTCGCTCCACTTGTAGCCTTCCACCAGCACGAGGTCGGTCTTGGCGGGCAGCACGGCGAGCGCCTCGGCGATCTCTGGCGACGGTTGATCGGCCGGATAGTTGCGCATCAGCGTCAGATGGCGCGCCCCCACCAGCACCACGTTCTCGCAGCCCGACGCGCGCAGGCGCCAGGAGTCCTTGCCCGGCGTGTCGGGGTCGAAGCCATGGTGCGTGTGCTTGATGCCGGCCACATGCAGGCCGGCCGCCACGAAGCGCGGAATCAGCTGCTCCAGCAACGTTGTCTTGCCACTGCCCGACGTGCCGGCGATACCGAAGACCTTCACAATGCGTTCCCATCCGTGCGTCAGAATGAGTCGGACGATAGCAGAGATGATGCACCGATGTGCTTGTGGCGCCGGTTCGTCGATAATCGAGACATGTCACGGACAATCGATCGCGCGGATACCGCACCGCACCATCCCGACCCGCACCATCCCGACAAGCAACAAGAGCCTGCCGGCGCGGCCAATGCGGCTGGTGTGAGCCCCCATCGTCTCGACCGTCCTCCCGGTCATGACGACGCGCGACGGCCATCCCGCCCCCCGCGACCATACCGTCCGCTCGAGGGTCGCGTCGGCCTGTTGCGCTGGGCCGCGCGCAGCGGCCGCACCGTGGCGGGCAACTGCGTCGACCTGCTGCGCAACGGGGAGGCGTTCTTCCCCGCGCTGATCGCGGCCATCGACGCGGCTACCACGAGCGTGGTGGTGGAGACCTATATCTATGCCGACGACGAGGTCGGCGCCGCCGTGGGCGACGCGCTGATCCGCGCGGCGGAGCGGGGCGTCGCGGTGCGGTTGGTAGCCGATGGCTTTGGCGCGGGCGATATGCCCGCCGCGCTGGCCGACCGTTTGCGCGCCGGTGGCGTGCAGGTCGACATCTATCGCCCGGTGCGCGGGTTTCGGCTCGCGCGGCGCCATCTGCGCCGGCTCCATCGCAAGATCGCGGTCATCGATGCGCAGCTCCCCGGGGCGGTTGGCTTCGTCGGTGGTATCAACATCATCAGCGACCACAACCACGGCCCGCTCGATCTGCCTGAACTGGGTCCGCGCTACGACTTCACGGTGCGGGTGCGCGGGCCGCTGGTCACGCAGATCGCGCTGGCGTCGGCGCGCCTGTGGTTCCGCATCGCGCAGCGGCGTGGTACCCGCGAGGCCGCGGAGGCGCTGGCCTCGGTGGAGGCACTGACGGTCGCGGCCAATGGCGCGCCCCGCGACATCCAGCCCGCTGGCGTGCCCGCCGCGTTGCTGCTGCGCGACAACCTGCGCAACCGCCGCACGATCGAGCGCGAGTACCTGTACGCGCTGGGTTCCGCGCGCGAGGACGTGATCATCGCCAACGCGTATTTCCTGCCTGGCCACAAGATGCGGCGCGCGCTGCTGGCCTGCCGCAAGCGCGGCGTGCGCGTGCGGCTGCTGCTGCAGGGCGTGGTCGAATACCGGCTCCAGCATTACGCCACGCACGCGCTGTATGCCACGCTGCTGGCGGCGGGCGTGGAGATCTACGAGTACGAAGCGAGCTTCCTGCACGCCAAGGTGGCGGTGGTCGATGAAAGCTGGGCGACGGTCGGATCGAGCAATATGGATCCGTTCAGCCTGCTGCTCGCGCGCGAAGCCAACGTGTCCGTGTACGACCGCGTCTTTGCGGCCGATCTGCGCGCGCACCTCGAACGCGCGATGGCGCAACGCAGCGCCCGCATCGCACCCGAAGCGCATGCGCGGCTGCCACGCGTGCGGCGCGTCGCCAACTGGGCCGCTTACTTCGTGCTGCGACTCGGCGTGGTGATCGCGGGCGTGACCGGGCGATATTGAAACGGGTTTGTGTTGAAAAAACCATGCGGGCTCTACACCATTGGCCGGCGTTTAGAAACCGCTGTCTAATTAAATGCTTGATGTCGAAGCGGCCCGCCCGAATAATCTGAACGACCGTTCTTTTTTGGCTTAGACTGCGTGAAATCAAAGCCATCCACGGAACGGAGAGAGAAATCATGCGCCACCAGTCAGTTCGTCTTGAATCCGCCGCAGCAGCACCCGCGCCCTTGCGCAAGGGTGAGATGACGCGCGTGGCGATTCTCGATGCGGCACTGGAACTGTCGTCGCGCGACGGGCTCGAGGGGTTGACCATCGGGCTGCTCGCGGAACGCATGCAGATGAGCAAGAGCGGCGTATTCGCGCATTTCGGATCGCGCGAGGACCTGCAGGTTGAAGTGGTGCGCGAGTATCACCGGCGCTTCGAGCAGGAGGTGTTCTACCCTTCCCTGCAGGAGCCGCGCGGTCTGCCGCGCCTGTGGTCGATGGTGCGCCGCTGGATGGAGAAGCGGATCCAGGAAGTGACCACGGGTTGCATCTACATCAGCGGGGCCGTCGAATACGACGATCGCGCGGAAAGCCCGGTGCGTGACGAGCTCGTCAAGAGCGTCACGATCTGGCGTGCCGCGCTGCTGCGTGCGATCGATCAGGCGAAGGACCAGGGCCATCTACGCGCGGACTGCGACCCGCGCCTGATGCTTTTCGAGATGTACAGCCTCGAGCTGGGGCTGCATCACGATGCCCGCTTCCTGCGTCTGCCCGACAGTGCCGAACTTGCCATGGTTGCGCTCAACAAGCTGATTCAGTCCTACCGAACCTGAGGTCGTCCGGTGCAACGGGCTCCGCGTCACGCGGGGCTGGCGGCGGGCGACATCGTGAACCTCCAAGGAGTCTTTGATGGGCCAGTACACCGCACCGTTGCGCGACATGCAGTTCGTGCTCCATGAACTGCTCGGCGTGGATGCCGAACTGAAGGCGATGCCGCAGCATGCGGACGTCGACGCGGACACCATCAACCAGGTCATTGAAGAAGCCGGCAAGTTCTGCGCCGACGTCGTGTTCCCGCTGAACCAGAGCGGCGACCGCGAGGGCTGCACGTACGAGGGCGATGGCGTGGTCCGCGCGCCCAAGGGCTTCCGTGAAGCATATCAACAGTACGTCGAGGCCGGCTGGCCCGCGCTGGCCTGCGATCCCGAGTTCGGCGGACAGGGTTTGCCGATCGTCGTCAACAACGCGCTGTACGAGATGCTGAACTCGGCGAGCCAGGCGTGGACGATGTATCCGGGCCTGTCGCACGGCGCGTACGAGGCGCTGCACGCGCACGGCACGCCCGAGCTCAAGCAGACCTACCTGCCCAAGCTGGTCTCCGGCGAATGGACCGGCACCATGTGCCTGACCGAGCCACACTGCGGCACCGACCTCGGCATACTGCGTTCGAAGGCGGAGCCGCAGGCCGATGGCTCGTATCGCATCACGGGCACCAAGATTTTCATCTCCGCGGGCGAGCATGACCTCGCGGACAACATCATCCACCTCGTGCTCGCGCGTCTGCCGGATGCGCCGCAAGGTACCAAGGGCATCTCGCTATTCGTGGTGCCGAAGTTCGTGCCCGACGCGAGCGGCAACCCCGGCGCGCGCAATGGCATCCAGTGCGGTGCCATCGAGCACAAGATGGGCATCCACGGCAACGCGACGTGCGTGATGAATCTGGACGGCGCGCAGGGCTGGCTGGTCGGCGAGCCGAACAAGGGCCTCAACGCGATGTTCGTGATGATGAACGCGGCACGCCTCGGCGTGGGCGCGCAGGGTCTGGGCCTGACCGAGGTGGCGTACCAGAACTCGCTCGCCTATGCGAAGGAGCGTCTGCAGATGCGCGCGCTGACGGGACCGAAGGCACCGGACCAGCCTGCCGATCCGATCATCGTGCATCCGGACGTGCGCCGCATGCTGCTGACGCAGAAGGCCTACGTCGAGGGCGGCCGCGCATTCGCGTACTGGACCGCGCTGCAGATCGATCGTGAACTGTCGCATCCGGACGAGTCGGTGCGCAAGCAGTCGGCCGACCTCGTCGCGCTGCTCACGCCGGTGATCAAGGCGTTCCTGACCGACAACGCATTCACCTCGACCAACGAGGGCATGCAGGTGTTCGGCGGTCATGGCTATATCGCCGAGTGGGGCATGGAGCAGTACGTGCGCGACGCGCGTATCAACATGATCTACGAAGGCACCAACACGATCCAGGCGCTTGATCTGCTCGGCCGCAAGATCCTCGGCGACATGGGCGCCAAGCTCAAGGCGTTCGGCAAGATCGTGCAGGCCTTTGTCGAGGAAGAGGGCACCAACGAGGCGATGCAGGAGTTCATCAATCCGCTGGCGGACCTCGGCGACAAGGTGCAGAAGCTCACGATGGAAATCGGCATGAAGGCGATGGGCAATGCCGACGAGGTTGGCGCGGCGGCGGTGCCGTATCTGCGCGTGGTCGGTCACCTGGTGTTCTCGTACTTCTGGGCACGCATGGCGAAGATCGCGCTGGAGAAGCAAGGTAGCGGCGACAAGTTCTACGCGTCGAAGCTCGCCACCGCGCGTTTCTACTTCGCCAAGCTGCAGCCCGAGACCGCCGCGGAAATCCGCAAGGCCCGCGCTGGCGCCGCCACGCTGATGGCACTCGACGCCGATCTGTTCTGATGGTTTCTCCCCCTCTCCCGCGTGGGGAGGGGCGCAGTGCCACATTCCTCAACGCTCATCGAATACTGGAGCGCGCATGTCCAATTTCATCGTCAAGAAGGTTGCCGTGCTCGGCGCCGGCGTCATGGGCGCGCAGATCGCCGCGCACCTCGTCAACGCGCGCGTGCCCGTGGTGCTGTTCGACCTGCCGGCCAAGGAAGGCCCCAAGAACGGCATCGCGCTGCGTGCGATCGAGAACCTGAAAAAGCTGTCCCCGGCGCCGCTCGGCATCAAGGACGAAGCTGGCCTGATTCGTCCCGCGAACTACGAGGACGATATCGCGCTGCTCAAGGAATGCGACCTCGTGATCGAGGCCATTGCCGAGCGCATGGACTGGAAGCACGATCTGTACAAGAAGGTCGCGCCGCATATCGCGCCGAACGCGATCTTCGCCACCAATACCTCGGGCCTGTCGATCGGGGCGCTGGCTGATGGCCTCGGTGACAATGCGGACCTCAAGTCGCGCTTCTGCGGCGTGCACTTCTTCAACCCGCCGCGCTACATGCATCTGGTGGAGCTGATCCCCACCGCGCATACGCGGCCCGCGATTCTCGACCAGCTCGAGGCGTTTCTGACCACCACGCTCGGCAAGGGCGTGGTGCGCGCGAAGGACACGCCGAACTTCATCGCGAACCGTGTCGGCATCTTCTCGATTCTCGCGGTGTTCGCCGAAGCGGAGAAGTACGGCATTCCGTTCGACGTGGTCGATGACCTGACCGGCTCGAAGCTCGGCCGCGCCAAGTCCGCCACGTTCCGCACCGCCGACGTGGTGGGCCTCGACACCATGGCGCACGTGATCAAGACCATGCAGGACAACCTGCGCGACGATCCGTTCGCACCGGTGTATCAGACCCCCGCGGTGCTCAAGGGCCTGGTCGATGCGGGCGCGCTCGGCCAGAAGACCGGCGCGGGCTTCTACAAGAAGGACGGCAAGGCCATCAAGGTGCTCGACGCCAAGACGGGTCAGTATGTCGAGTCGGGCAAGAAGGCCGACGAGATCGTCGCGCGCATCCTCAAGAAGGAGCCGGGCGAACGCATCAAGCTGCTGCGCGAGTCGACCAATCCGCAGGCGCAGTTCCTGTGGGCGGTGTTCCGCGATGTGTTCCAGTACATCGCGGTCTACCTCGACCAGATCGCCGGTTCGGCCGCCGATGTGGACCTCGCGATTCGCTGGGGCTTTGGCTGGAACACTGGCCCGTTCGAGGACTGGCAGGCCGCGGGCTGGAAGCAGGTCGCCGAGTGGGTGAAGGAGGATATCGACGGCGGCCGCGCGCTTGCCAACGCGCCGCTGCCGGCATGGGTGTTCAGCGGCCCCGTGGCCGAAGCGCAGGGCGTGCACACGCCGCAGGGTTCGTGGTCGCCCGCGACCAGCGCATTCGTCGCGCGTCCTCAGTTGCCCGTGTACGCACGGCAGGCGTTCCGTGCGTCGCTGCGTGGCAGCGATGCCGCCGACCCACGCAAGGCAGGCAAGACGATCGAAGAGAACGACGCGGTCCGCATCTGGACCAGCGAGGGCGCCGATGACGTGCTGATCGTCTCGTACAAGAGCAAGATGAACACGATGGGCCCCGACGTGATCGACGGCCTGACACGTGCGATCGACCTCGCCGAAGCCGGCTACAAGGGCCTCGTGATCTGGCAGCCGACGTCGCTTCAGCTTGGTAATCCGGGTGGCCCGTTCTCGGCCGGCGCGAACCTGGAAGCCGCGATGCCCGCGTTCATGATGGGCGGTGCCAAGGGCATCGAGCCGTTCGTGAAGAAGTTCCAGGACGGCATGGTGCGCGTCAAGTACGCGGCGGTGCCCGTCGTGACGGCGGTGTCCGGTATCGCGCTCGGTGGTGGCTGCGAAATCATGCTGCATGCCGCGCGTCGCGTAGTGGCAATGGAGTCGTATATCGGTCTGGTCGAAGTCGGCGTGGGTCTGGTGCCCGCGGGCGGTGGCCTCAAGGAAGCGGTGCTCGCCGCGGCGCGCGCGGCCGAGGCGGCCGGCAGCACGAACTACCTGAATTTCATCACCGGCCGCTTCCAGGCCGCGGCAACGGCGAAGGTGTCCACGTCGGCGCTCGACGCACGCAAGATCGGCTACGTGCAGGCGTCGGACCCGATCGTCTTCAACGTGCACGAACTGCTGCATGTGGCGCAGAGCGAAGTGCGCGCGCTGGCCGATGCGGGGTATCGCGCGCCGCTATCGGCGCTGGTGCCGGTGGCCGGACGCTCGGGCATTGCGACGATTCAGGCCTCGCTCGTCAATATGCGCGACGGCAACTTTATCTCCGCGCACGACTTCCTGATCGCGAACCGCATTGCCGAGGTGGTATGCGGCGGCGATGTGGAGGCGGGCTCGCTGGTCAGCGAGGACTGGCTGCTTGCGCTCGAGCGCAAGGCGTTCGTCGACCTGCTCGGCACCGGCAAGACGCAGGAACGCATCATGGGCATGCTGCAGACCGGCAAGCCGGTGCGTAACTAACAGGCAAGCGAGGAACCGACATCATGAAACAACTGCAAGACGCTTACATCGTCGCGGCCACCCGCTCGCCGATCGGCAAGGCGCCCAAGGGCGCATTCAAGAACATGCGTCCGGATGACCTGCTGGCCACCGTGCTCAAGGCTGCGGTGGCGCAGGTGCCGTCGCTCGACCCGGCATTGATCGAAGACGCGATCGTCGGCTGCGCGATTCCGGAGGCGCAGCAGGGCCTCAACGTGGCGCGCATCGGCGCGCTGCTGTCGGGCCTGCCGAATACCGTCGGCGGCATTACCGTGAACCGCTTCTGCGCATCGGGTCTGTCCGCCGTGGCGATGGCCGCCGACCGCATTCGCGTGGGCGAGTCCGACGTGATGATCGCGGCCGGCACCGAGTCGATGAGCATGGTGCCGATGATGGGCAACTCGCCGTCGATGTCGCCGTCGATCTTCACGCGCGACGAGAACGTCGGCATCGCGTACGGCATGGGCCTGACCGCGGAGAAGGTGGCCAATCAGTGGAAGGTCAGCCGCGAGGATCAGGACGCGTTCGCGCTGGCGTCGCACCAGAAGGCCATGGCCGCGCAGCAGGCCGGCGAGTTCTCCGACGAGATCACGCCGATCGAGATCATCGAGAAATTTCCGGATCTTGCCTCGGGCCAGGTCAGCATCAAGACGCGCACGCTCTCGCTCGACGAAGGCCCGCGCCCGGATACGTCGCTGGAAGGGCTGGCGAAACTGCGCGCGGTGTTCGCCAACAAAGGCAGCGTGACCGCGGGTAACAGCTCGCAGACCTCGGATGGCGCGGGTGCGCTGATTCTGGTGTCGGAGAAGATCCTCAAGCAGTTCAACCTGGTGCCCCTCGCGCGCTTCGTGTCGTTCGCGGTGCGCGGTGTGCCGCCCGAGATCATGGGCATCGGCCCCAAGGTGGCGATTCCCGCGGCGCTGAAGGCGGCGGGGCTGTCGCAGGATCAGATGGACTGGATCGAACTCAACGAAGCGTTTGCCGCGCAGGCGCTGGCGGTCATGCGTGACCTCGACCTCGATCCGTCGAAGGTCAACCGCATGGGCGGCGCGATTGCACTGGGCCACCCGCTCGGTGCAACCGGCGCGGTGCGCTCGGCGACGGTCGTGCATGCGCTGCGTCGCCACAACCTCAAGTACGGCATGGTGACCATGTGCGTTGGCACGGGCATGGGCGCGGCCGGTATCTTCGAACGCCTCTGAACGGGAGCTCACGATGAGCATCGCCACACGGATCGACCGCGGCATTCTGACGCTCACCTTCGATCGCCTCGACCGGAAGAATGCGATCACGGCGGCGATGTACCAGACGCTGGCGGACGCGTTGCGCTCGGCCGAAGCGGACAGCGCGGTGCGCGTGATCGTCATCGAGGGCAAGCCGGAGATCTTCACGGCCGGCAACGACCTCGAAGACTTTATGAAGCGCCCGCCCGGAGGGGGGGAGAAAGGCGCGGGTGAGGGCGGGGCGCCGGCACCGGTGTTTCAGTTCCTGTATGCGATCGCCGAAGCTGGCAAACCTGTGATTGCGTCGGTCAGCGGCGCGGCCGTCGGCATCGGCACCACGCTGCTGCTGCACTGCGACCTCGTCTACGCATCGGACACGGCCAAGCTGACGCTGCCGTTCACGCAGCTCGGGCTGTGCCCGGAAGCGGCATCGAGCCTGTTGCTGCCGCGTCTGGTCGGTTATCAGCGCGCCGCCGAAAAGCTGTTGCTGGGCGAGCCGTTCAGCGCGCAGGAGGCATTCGAGATGGGTCTGGTGACGAAGGTGTTGCCGGTGGCTGAACTCGATGCGCACGTGCAGCGGCAGGCGGCGAAGCTCGCGGCACTGCCCGCGTCGTCACTGCGCGAGACCAAGCGGCTGATGAAGGGCAATGACGGCGCGGCGGTGAAGAGCCAGATGGCCGAGGAGGCCAGCGTCTTCGCGCGCATGCTGGTCGCGCCGGAAGCGAAGGAAGCGTTCACGGCTTTCTTCGAGAAGCGCAAGCCCGACTTCTCGAAGTTTCAGTAATCAGGCCGGCAGCACCCGTGGCTGCCGGTTTTCATCGGTTGCCACGTACGTCAGGGTGGCCTCGGTCACCTTGACGATCTCATTGGTGTGCCGCATGCGCTGCGCATAGACTTCCACCGAGACCGTGATCGATGTGCGTCCGGTCTTCAACACCTCCGCGTAGAAGCTCACCAGATCGCCGACGAACACCGGGTGCTTGAACAGGAACGAGTTCACGGCGACGGTCGCGACGCGCCCTTGCGCACGCCCCACTGCTGGAATCGAACCGGCGATATCTACCTGCGCCATGATCCAGCCACCGAACACATCGCCATGCACATTGGCATCGGCGGGCATCGGCACCACGCGCAATGCGGGATTCTTGCCCTCTGGCAGAGCGGAAACGGTCGCGGGTTGATTCATCGTGTCAGGAGGAGGGAAGGAGGGGAGGGGGGGTGTCTGCCGCATATCGCGATCTCTGCGACAATCGCGGCATAGCAGAATTCTAACGTATGCGCCGCCAACCCACGACACCCTCCATCCCCGAAGATCCCGCCCCCGCGGCATCGGCCAACGCGCTGTTTTCCAGCCGCGGCGCCCCGCGCAGCGATTGGCAGACCGTGCGCAACCTGTTGCCCTACGTCTGGCACTACAAGTGGCGCGTGATCTTCGCGCTCGCGTGCCTCGTCATGGCCAAGGTCTCGAACCTCGGCGTGCCGGTGCTGATGAAGCGGCTTATCGACACCATGGACGTGGGCCCGGGCGATGCGCGCGCGTTGTTGGTGGTGCCCGTGGGACTGATCGTCGCCTACGGTGTGCTGCGGCTCTCCAGTACGCTGTTCACGGAGTTGCGCGAGATCCTGTTCGCCAAGGTTACGCAGAGCGCGGTGCGCGAGATTGCGCTGCAGGTCTTCCGTCATCTGCACGGGCTGTCATTGCGCTTCCATCTGGACCGCCAGACCGGCGGCATGAGCCGCGATATCGAGCGTGGCACGCGTGGCATCCAGCAACTGATCTCGTACTCGCTATACAGCATCCTGCCGACGCTGGTGGAAATGGCGCTCGTGATCGGCTTCCTCGTGCTGCACTACGATATCTGGTTCGCGGGCATCACGGCCATCGCGCTGGTTGGCTATATCGTGTTCACGATCGTCGTGACCGAGTGGCGCACGCACTTCCGCCGTCGCATGAACGAGCTGGACTCGCGCGCGAGCCAGAAGGCGATCGACTCGCTGCTCAACTTCGAGACCGTCAAGTACTTCGGCAACGAGGAATACGAGGCGCGCCGCTACGACGAGAACCTGCTCAAGTACCGCAGCGCGGCGGTGCGCTCGCAGAACTCGCTGTCGTTCCTCAACTTCGGCCAGCAGACCATTATCGCGACGGGGCTGATCCTGATCCTGTGGCGCGCGACGGTTGGCGTGGCGGCCGGTCGGCTGACGCTCGGCGACCTCGTGCTGGTCAACACGCTGATGATCCAGCTCTATATCCCGCTGAATTTCCTCGGCGTGATCTATCGGGAAATCAAGCAGGCCACCACCGACATGGACCGCATGTTCGTGCTGCTGGGCACGCATCAGGAGATTGCGGATGCCCCTGATGCGCCGCCCCTCGAGGTGCGTGGTGCCGCGGTGCGCTTCCGCCATGTCGGCTTTGGCTACGAAAGCGATCGCGTGATTCTCGACGATGTGGACTTCACGATCGCCGCGGGCACCACCACTGCCGTGGTGGGGCACAGCGGTTCGGGCAAGTCGACGCTGGCGCGGCTGCTGTACCGCTTCTATGACGTCAACAGCGGCGGCATCGAGATCGATGGGCAGGACGTGCGCGGTATTCGCCAGGACACGCTGCGCCGCGCGATTGGCATCGTGCCGCAGGACACCGTGCTGTTCAATGACAGCATCTACTACAACGTGGCGTACGGCCGGCCCGAGGCGTCGCGCGAAGAGGTCATCGCGGCCGCGCGCGCGGCGCAGATCGACACGTTTATTCGCGAGTTGCCGCAGGGCTACGACACGCCGGTCGGCGAGCGCGGCCTCAAGCTGTCAGGCGGCGAGAAACAACGTGTCGCGATCGCGCGCACGCTGCTCAAGAACCCGCCGATCCTGGTGTTCGACGAGGCCACGTCCGCGCTGGACTCGCGCACCGAGCAGGCGATCCAGACCGAACTGATGCGGCTCGCACAGAACCGCACCACGCTGCTGATCGCGCACCGGCTGTCCACGGTCGTGCATGCGGATCAGATCCTCGTGATGGATCGGGGCCGCGTGATCGAGCGCGGCACGCATGCCGACCTGATGCGCCTCAACGGACGATATGCCGAGATGTGGCGCATCCAGGCGCGCAATGCGGTCGAGGGCGAAACCGACGACGAGGAAGGCGTCGCTCACGCGTAAGTTACACGGGGCTACGCGTAGTCCAATGGCAGCGCGGTGGTGTACTTGATCTGCTCCATCGCAAAGCTCGAACTCACGTCGGCAAGCTCGGCGCCGTGAATCAGCTTCTTGTACACCGCATCATAGGCGGCGATATCCGGCACCACCACGCGCAGCAGATAGTCGGTATCGCCCGCCATGCGATAGAACTCGGTGACCTCGGGAATCGACTGCACGAGCCCGTGGAAGGTCTTCAGCCATTTGGCGTTGTGCTGATTGGTGCGAACCGAGACGAATACCGTCACGCCGACATTGAGCTTCGCCGGATCGAGCAGCGCCACGCGCCGGCGAATCAGCCCGGCTTCCTCCAGCTTCTGAATGCGCCGCCAGCAGGGTGTGGAGGTGAGCCCGACCTTCTCGCCGATCTCGGCGACCGGCATCGTGGCGTCTTCCTGTAGCAGGGCGAGAATCTGGCGGTCGTAGCGATCCATGGACGTTGCTGGGGCGTTGGGGGGAAGGGGGTCAGGTGGGGGCGGTATCCACCAGCAGGTTCACGCCGGTGGCAATCTGGTGCTGCTCCACGCCGTAGACGTGCAGCGAGACGGCGACTTCATCGCCGGTGTTCGACAGCTGATGGATATGGCGCAGACCGGCCGGCACGCTGAACGTGTCGCCCGCCTCGCGCGTCACGGTATGAGCCAAGGCGGCGTGCCGTGTGGCCGGATTCCAGTGGTAATGACGCTCGGTCATCGTGCCGCGCAGCACGCGATACGCGCACCACGCGCGATGGCCATGAACTGGGCTCGCCTGCCCGGGGCGCCAGACCAGCAGCATCACCGAGAAGCGGCCGAACGGATCGGCATGAATCAGATGGCGCGTGTAGGTCCCCGCGCCGCCGGCGAGCGCGCCCGGTGGCAGCGCCGCCAGCAGCGTGTCCGCATCGGGCAGGCTGGCGACGATGCCATCCGTCACGAGGCGGGCGCTTTGCGCCAGCGCCGCCTCCATGCTCTGCGCGAAAGGCATCAGCGCCGGCGGCGGGGCGATGCGGCCGGCTTCGGACAGGGCGTGCGGCGTGTGCAGGCGGGACATGGCGGGCTCCGATTCTTTTTGCTGTTCGACAGCGGAATACCCATCATAGGCGGATCGGGCGAGCCGGTACGTGCGTAATCACATCCAAATCGTTCTGAAATTGTAATCCCGTTCTGCCGCATCGTCGATTGGTAGAAATTTCTTCTACATTGGGCAAATCGGTAGTCGCGGCATAATTGCGGCCATGGAAATCAAATGGCTTGAAGACTTCGTGAGCCTGGCGGAGACGCACAGCTTCTCGCGCTCGGCGGAATTGCGCCACGTCACGCAGCCGGCGTTCTCGCGCCGCATCCAATCGCTCGAGGCGTGGGTCGGCACCGAGCTGATCGACCGATCGAGTTATCCGACCAGCCTGACGGCGGCCGGCAAGGTTTTCTACGAGCAGGCGCTGGCGATGCTCGCGCAGGTCAGCGAGACGCGCGCGCTGATGCGCGGGCAGCGTTCGGCCAATGCGCAGGTACTCGAATTCGCGGTGCCGCACACCTTGTCGCTGACGTTCTTCCCGGAATGGCTCAAGGCGCTCGAGCGTCAGCTCGGCACGCTGCCGTGCCGGCTGCGCGCGCTCAACGTGCACGACGCGGTGCTCACGCTGGTGGAGGGCGGCTGCGATCTGGTCATGGTGTACCACCACCCGCGCCAGGCCATCCAGCTCGATCCGGCGCACTACGACATGCTTGTGCTCGGCACAGAGCGGCTGTCACCATACAGCGTGCCCGATGCCACCGGCCGCCCATTGTTCCGCCTGCCGGGCACGGACAAGAAGCCGGTTCCGTTCCTGAGCTACACGCCCAATGCGTTTCTCGGCCGCATGGTCGATATGCTGCTGGCCGAGGTAGCCGCGGACACGCTCAAGCTCGACAAATGCTACGAGACCGATATGGCAGAGGCGCTCAAGGTCATGGCGCTGGCCGGTCACGGCATGGCCTTCCTGCCCGAGAGCGCGGTGCGCGACGACGTACAGCAGGGCCGGCTGGTGCGCGCGGAGGGCGGGCGCGGGCTGCCGCAGTCGATCGACATGGAGATTCGGCTCTATCGCGAACGGCCGGGCGAGAACAACCACGAACGGCGCGGCGGGCAGGTCCGTCGCAAGCGGCAACTGGTCGACCAGATCTGGAGCACGCTCATGACGCAGGCCGCACCGCACTGAGG
Organism: Cupriavidus pampae; assembly: GCF_914271485.1. Classification (GTDB taxonomy): domain Bacteria; phylum Pseudomonadota; class Gammaproteobacteria; order Burkholderiales; family Burkholderiaceae; genus Cupriavidus; species Cupriavidus pampae. The sequence continues at coordinate 483,658 of NZ_CAJZAG010000003.1, read as the reverse complement.
CAGCCTGCACCAGGTTGTCAGGGTTATGCGTGTCTTGCATAACCCTGATGGGGCGAATGAGCAAACGGCATTGGATTGTGAAAGGGCGGCGCCGATATCCTTGGCATCACCTTCACACGGAAACCAGCCAATGTCTTCCGCAGCACCGTCGCAAACGTTATCGCAAACCCCGTCGCCCATCATCAAACCGGGCACCCATATCCTCCCGTCCTATCTCAATGCCGAAGATCTCGGCCCCTGGGGCATCTACCTGAAGCAGGTCGAACGCGTGACGCCCTACCTGGGCTCGCTCGCGCGGTGGGTGGAAACGCTCAAGCGCCCCAAGCGCGCGCTGATCGTCGATGTGCCCATCGAGCTGGACAACGGCACGATCGCCCACTACGAGGGCTATCGCGTGCAGCACAACACCTCGCGCGGTCCGGGCAAGGGCGGCGTGCGTTTCCACCAGGACGTGACGCTGTCGGAAGTGATGGCGCTGTCGGCGTGGATGTCGGTCAAGAACGCGGCCGTCAACGTGCCGTACGGCGGTGCCAAGGGCGGCATCCGCGTCGATCCGCGCACGCTGTCGCACGGCGAGCTCGAGCGCATCACGCGCCGATACACGAGCGAGATCAACATCATCATCGGCCCGAACAAGGACATCCCGGCGCCCGACGTCAACACCAATGAGCAGATCATGGCGTGGATGATGGACACCTACTCGATGAACGAGGGCAGCACCGCCACCGGCGTGGTCACCGGCAAGCCGATCTCGCTGGGCGGCTCGCTCGGCCGGCGCGAAGCCACCGGCCGGGGCGTGTTCGTGGTCGGGTCGGAAGCGGCGCGCAACATCGGCATGGACGTCAAGGGTGCGCGCGTGGCCGTGCAGGGCTTCGGCAACGTCGGCTCGGTGGCCGCCAAGCTGTTTCATGAGGCTGGCGCGATCGTGGTGGCTGTGCAGGACCATCGCACCACGCTGTACCAGCCGGACGGCCTGGATGTCCCCGCGCTGATCGAATACGCGTCGCACGGTGGCACCATCGATGGCTACCGCGCCGAGGTAATTTCGGGTGACCAGTTCTGGGAAGTCGACTGCGACATCCTGATCCCGGCCGCGCTCGAGGGCCAACTGACCGCCAAGCGCGCGTCGCTGACCAAGGCCCGCCTCGTGATCGAAGGCGCGAACGGCCCGACCACGCCCGAGGCCGACGACATTCTGCGCGACCGCAATATTCTGGTCGCTCCGGACGTCATCGCCAACGCTGGCGGCGTGACCGTGTCCTATTTCGAATGGGTGCAGGACTTCTCGAGCTTCTTCTGGACCGAGGAGGAAATCAACCAGCGGCTGGTACGAATCATGCAAGAGGCTTTCCGCGCGATCTGGCAGGTCGCACAGGACAACAAGGTCACGCTCCGTACGGCCGCGTTTATCGTGGCCTGCACGCGAATCCTGCAGGCGCGCGAGATGCGCGGCCTGTATCCCTGATCGAAAAAGGGCGTCATTGATTTGTTGCAATGCAATATTTCAACATGGCGCGCAGGGATAACGCGGAAACGCGGTTGCCGGCAAATACCGGCGACCGCGTTTTTTTGCATGCTTGACGGGTGTCTGAAGCGATTGAACGATTTCGCCCCAATACGACGCGGCCGTGCGACGCCGTGCCGAGAATTGCACCAGTTAGGGGAAAACCCGTTGCCGGATATAGGCGGCTAAGCAATACTATTTCGCTGGCGGGGCGTTTTTTGCTAGAGTGCCGCCTTTCTCTTCATGGTCAAGGAGATGTTATGAATTTTGCCAAGCTGGCGGGCCTGATGGTCGCGGCAGGTCTTTTGAGCGGCGCCGCACAAGCCGCAGAGCCGCTCTCGGGCACGCTGCAGAAGATCAAGGAAACGGGTGTGATCTCGCTGGGCGTGCGGGATTCGTCGATTCCGTTCAATTACAACCTGGGTGGTGTACGTCAGGTCGGTTATTCCTATGACATCAACACGAAGATCGTGGAAGCCGTCAAGGATCAACTGAAGCTGCCGAACCTGCAGGTCAAGGAAATCCCGATCACGTCGCAAAACCGTATCACGCTGCTGCAAAACGGCACGATCGATATCGAATGCGGCTCGACGACGAACAACCTCGAGCGTCAGAAGCAAGCGTCGTTCACCAATTCCATCTTCATCATCGGCACGCGCATCATGGTGAAGAAGGACGGCGGCATCAAGGACTGGGCCGACCTCAAGGGCAAGAACGTCGTGACGACGGCTGGCACGACGTCCGAGCGCCTGCTGCGCAAGATGAACGATGACCAGAAGCTGGGCATGAACATCATCAGCACGAAGGACCACGGTCAGTCGTTCCTGACGCTGGAGTCCGGCCGTGCCGTGGCGTTCATGATGGATGACGCGCTGCTGTACGGCGAGCGCGCCAAGGCCAAGAACCCCAACGACTGGATCGTGGTCGGCAAGCCGCAGTCGCGCGAGTCCTACGGTTGTATGATCCGCAAGGACGACGCACCGTTCAAGAAGCTGTCGGACAACGTGATCACCGGCCTGATGAAGGATGGCTCGATCAACACGATGTACGCCAAGTGGTTCCAGCAACCGGTCCCGCCGAAGGGCCTGAACCTGGACTTCCCGCTGTCGGAAGACATGAAGACGCTCTTCAAGAACCCGAACGACAAGGCGCTCGACTGATTTTTCAGTTAGATGAGTGCGAAACGGAAGGAGAAGTCCTTCCGTTTCTTTTTGAGGACGCAAGATGGATTACAACTGGCATTGGGGAGTCTTCCTCGAGCAGGCCGCGCAGAACGAGACGTACCTCGACTGGATGATCTCCGGTTTGAAGGTCACGCTCGCGCTCGGGCTCTCCTCGTGGGTCATCGCCCTCGTCATCGGGTCGGTGCTCGGCGTACTGCGCACCGTGCCCAGCAAATTCCTGTCGGGGATCGCGGCGTGGTACGTCGAGATCTTCCGCAATATCCCGCTGCTGGTGCAGCTGTTCATCTGGTACTTCGTGATTCCCGAACTGCTGCCGTTCGGTGATGCGATCAAGCAGATGAACCCGTTCACGCAGCAGTTCCTGGCGGCCATGCTCTGCCTGGGCACCTTCACGGCGGCCCGGGTTTGCGAACAGGTGCGCTCGGGTATCAATTCGCTGCCGCGCGGCCAGCGCAACGCGGGCCTCGCCATGGGCTTCACGCTGCCGCAGACCTATCGGCATGTGCTGCTGCCGATGGCGTTCCGCGTGATCGTGCCGCCGCTGACCTCCGAGTTCCTGAACATCTTCAAGAACTCCGCGGTGGCGTCGACGATCGGTCTGCTGGAACTCGCGGCGCAGGGGCGTCAATTGGTTGACTACACGGCGCGGCCGTACGAGTCGTTTATCGCGGTGACGGTGATGTACATGCTGATCAACGTGACGGTCATGCTGATCATGCGCTGGGTGGAAAAGCGCACGCGCGTGCCCGGCTTCATCGGCGGCAAGTAAGGGGACACGATGGCATACGACTTCGATTTCAGCTCGATCAATCTCACCACGCTGGAAGTGCTCGGCGAGGGCATGATGGTCTCGCTGAAGATCACGGTAACCGCCGTGGTGGTGGGCATCGTCTGGGGCACCGTGCTCGCGATGATGCGCTTGTCCTCGTTCAAGCCGTTCAACTGGTTTGCGCAGGGGTACGTGACCATCTTCCGCTCCATCCCGCTGGTGATGGTGCTGTTATGGTTCTTCCTGATCATCCCGCAACTGTTGCAGAAGGCATTCAACCTGTCGCCGGCCGCCGATTTGCGCATGACATCCGCGCTGATTGCGTTCGCGCTGTTCGAGGCCGCGTATTACTCGGAAATCATCCGCGCGGGTATCCAGAGCGTGTCGCGCGGGCAGATGTTCGCGGCACAGGCGCTCGGCATGACCTACGGCCAGACCATGCGGCTGGTGATTCTGCCGCAGGCCTTCCGCAACATGGTGCCGCTGCTGCTGACGCAGGGCATCATCCTGTTCCAGGATACTTCGCTCGTCTACGTGAGCGCGCTGGCGGACTTCTTCGGCCAGGCTTACGGTATCGGCGAGCGTGACGGCCGGATCGTCGAACTGCTGCTGTTCGCGGGTGCCGTGTACTTCGTTATCTGCATCTCCGCTTCGTTGCTGGTCAAGCGTTACCAGAAAAAGGTGGCTGTATGATCGAAATCAATAACGTTTCCAAGTGGTACGGTGCTTTCCAGGTGCTGACCGACTGCACCACCAAAGTCGCCAAGGGTGAAGTGGTGGTGGTGTGCGGCCCGTCGGGTTCGGGCAAGTCGACACTGATCAAGACCGTGAACGCGCTCGAGCCGTTCCAGAAGGGCGACATCCTCGTCGATGGCACCTCGGTGGGCAATCCGAAGACCAATCTGCCGAAGCTGCGCTCGCGCGTGGGCATGGTGTTCCAGAACTTCGAGCTGTTCCCGCACCTGTCGATCACCGAGAACCTGACCATCGCGCAGATGAAGGTGCTCGGCCGCTCGAAGGACGAGGCGACCGCCAAGGGCCTGAAGTACCTCGAGCGCGTGGGTCTGAAGAGCCAGGCGGCCAAGTTCCCGGGCCAGCTGTCGGGCGGCCAGCAGCAGCGCGTGGCCATTGCGCGCGCGCTGTCGATGGACCCGATCTGCATGCTGTTCGACGAACCGACCTCGGCGCTTGACCCGGAAATGGTCAACGAAGTGCTGGACGTGATGGTGCAGCTGGCCAACGAAGGCATGACCATGATGTGCGTGACCCACGAAATGGGCTTCGCGCGCAAGGTGGCCAACCGCGTGATCTTCATGGACGCCGGCAAGATCGTCGAGGATTGCCCGAAGGAAGAGTTCTTCGGCAACACCGACGCCCGCTCGGACCGCGCCAAGCAGTTCCTGTCGAAGATCCTGCAGCATTAAACCTGCGCTCACCTCGCGCGCAGTGTCTGGGCGCGCGGGGTGAGGGCCGCAGTACCGCTTTATGCCAATGAATTCCGACGATCTGTCGATCTTCGCGCTCGTTGCGGATTCCGGCAGTTTCTCCGCCGCCGCGCTTGCCGGCGGTGTCGATGCCTCCAGTATCAGCCGCCGCGTCACGCAGCTCGAAAAGCAGCTGGGTACGCGGCTGTTCCATCGCACCGGTCGCGGCGTGTCGTTGACCGAGCAGGGCACCGCGCTGCTGGCGTACGCGCGTCAGATCAGGGAGACGCTCGCGGCCGCCGAGTCCGCAGTGTCGAGCAATGCGGGGCTGGGCCCGTCGCGCATCCGTATCGCGGCGCAGCCGACCATCGCCCGCACCGTGTTCGGTGATCTCTATCACGTCCTGCACCGCAAGTTTCCGCATAGCCGCCTCCAGTTCACCGAAGGACTGGCCAGCAACGTGCTCGCCGAACTGCAGGCGGGCACGGTCGATATCGCGATCCTGTACCGGCCCGAATACCCGGGCAGCACAAGCTACGAGCCGCTCCTGCTAGAGCGGCTCTATCTGCTGACGCCGCCCGGCTTCGCGATGACGCAGGAACGCGTCGATTCGCACGGGTTACAGGGCATTCCGATGATCCTGCCGAGCACGCATCATGGCATTCGCGTGTTCGTCGAGGCCATGGCCGCGCGGCGTGGACACAGCGTGCAACTGGCGCTGGAGAACGACGGTTCCAACGCCATCACGGCGTCGCTGGTGCACAAGAATTGCGGCTGCACGGTGCTGCCGCTTGCGGCGGTCCCCGACGATATCGCCGCGGGCCGCCTGCGTGGTTTCCCGCTGCCCGGCGCCGATGCCGAACGCTGTATCAGCCTCGTGCTCGGTCGTACCGAACTGGAACCGGCCACGCTATGGGCGCTGAATAGCGCCATCCGCGAGGTGGCGACCGATCTCGTCAAGACCGGCGCGTGGCCCGGGGCACGCCTTATTGATCCAGCCGCAACGCCGGCGTGATCTGCTGCGGATCGGTCACCAGTTCCAGCACTGCCGCACGACCCGCCGCACGCGCGCGCTCCAGCGCGGCCGGGAAGTCCGACTCGTGCTCCACGCGTTCGGCATGCGCGCCGAATGCGCGTGCCAGCGCAATAAAGTCGGGGTTGGCCAGCTGCGTGCCCGAAATGCGGCCCGGGTACTCGCGCTCCTGATGCATGCGGATGGTGCCGAGCATGCCGTTGTTGACGACGATTACGATCACCGCGGCGCCAAACTGCATGGCCGTGGCCAGCTCCTGCGGATACATCATGAAGCAGCCGTCGCCGGCAAAGCACACCACCGTGCGCTCGGGCGCCGCCAGCTTGGCCGCGATCGCCGCGGGCAGGCCGTAGCCCATCGCGCCATTGGTCGGTGCCAGTTCGGTGCCGAGCTGCTTGTAGCGATAGAAGCGATGCACCCACACCGTGTAGTTGCCGGCGCCATTGCTGATGACCGTATCGTCGGGCAGCGTGTTCGACAGATGCGCGACCACCGACGACATTTCCACACCGCGCTGCGACGCGCCGCGCGCCAGCGGCGTGTTGTGCGCGACATAGGCGGCGCGTGCCGCTTCGGTCCAGCCATGCCACGGCAGGGCTGCGCCAGCGGGCTGCAGCGCGGCGAAGGCCGTTGCCGCGTTGGCCACGGATGCGTTGATGGGCAGGTCCGCAAGGAACACGCGGCCGAGCTCTTCGGGGTCCGCATGCACATGCACCAGGCGCTGCGCGGGGCGCGGGCTACGAATCAGTTCGTAGTTGCCGGACGTGATCTCCGACAGGCGGCTGCCGATCACGATCAGCAGGTCGGCCTCACTGACCGTGCGCGCGAGGGCCGCCGATACGCCGAGGCCAAGCTGGCCGACGTAATGCGCATCGCGATTGTCGAGCACGTCCTGACGGCGGAACGAGGCGGCCACGGGCAGGTTCCACGCCGTGGCAAACTCGCGCAGCGCGGCCTGAGCGGTCGCATTCCAGCCGGTACCACCGACGACCACGAGCGGGCGCTGGGCTTCGCGCAGCAGCGCGGCCAGTTCGGCCGGCGCCGCCGCGTCGGGCGCGGCTTCGCTGATGCGGGCGGGCGGCACATCGGCCACCGCCGCGGCGCCGAACAGCACGTCCTCGGGCAGCGCGACCACCACCGGGCCCTTGCGGCCCGACATCGCCACGCTGAACGCGCGGCTCACGATCTCGGGAATGCGCGCGATGTCCTCGATCTCGGTCGCCCACTTGGCCAGACCGCCGAACACGCGGCGATAGTCGACTTCCTGAAAGCCTTCGCGCTCCTTGATCTGGTTGGCCACCTGGCCCACGAACAGGATCATCGGCGTGGAGTCCTGCATCGCCGTGTGCACGCCGTTAGCGGCGTGCGTGGCGCCGGGGCCGCGCGTGACGAACGCGATGCCGGGGCGACCGGTCAGCTTGCCGTAACCGTCCGCCATGTTCGAGGCGGCGCCTTCATGGCGCGTGACGATGGTGCGGATGCTGTCGTGATCGGCCAGCGCGTCGAGCACGGGCAGATAGCTTTCGCCGGGCACGCAATAGATGGTGTCCACCTGGTTGCGCCGCAGCGCCTCCACGAGGATCTGGCCGCCATTGCGGGAAGGAGTGGTTTGAGTCGTTGTCATCGATGGTGCCGGGGCAATTTAGTCGAGCGTGAGGTTCAGCGTCGGGGCGATCTTGGCCCAGCGCTTGGCGTCCTCGTTGATAAACGCGGCAAACGCGGCCGAATCGCTGCCAACGTATTGCGAGCTCGAGCTCTCGAGCACGTGCTTGAACTCCGCCGAATGCATGTATTCGAGCGAGGCCTTCTCCAGCTTGCTCACCACATCGGCGGGCGTATTGGCGGGCGCGAACAGGCCATACCACGCGTACGATTCAAAGCCCTTCAGATCCTTGACGCCCGACTCCTCGACGGTCGGCACATCGGGCAGCTGCGACGCGCGCTGCTTGCCGGTGACGGCGATGGCCTTGGCCTTGCCGCTCTTGATCATCGGCACCACGGCGATCGTGCTGTCGATCAGCATCGGCACGTGCCCGCCGACGAGGTCATTGATGGCCGGTGCCGAGCCCTTGAACGGGATATGGTTCATCTCGAGCTTGGTCATGTTCTTGAGCAGCTCGCCCGTCATATGCTGGGTCGTGCCATTGCCGGCCGACGCCCACGAGAAGTTGCCCTTCTGTGCGCGGATATACGCGAGCAGCTCCTGCAGGTTATTCACGGGCACCGACGGATGCACGACGATGACCTGCGGCACCTTGAGCAGGTTGGTGATGGGCTTCAGGTCGGTCTTCGCGTCGAACGGCATCTTCTTGTACAGATGCTGGTTGATCACGATCGGGCCGCTGGCCGTGATCATCAGCGTGTAGCCGTCCGGCTTGGCCTTTGCCACGAGGTTGGTGCCGATATTGCCACCGGCGCCGGCACGGTTGTCGATCACGAACGGCTGGCCCAGCGCTTCCGAGAGCCCCTTCGACAGCGGCCGCGCGGCGATATCCGAAGGACCGCCCGCGGGCCAGGGCACCACGATGGTCACGGCCTTGTCGGGGTAGGCCGCATTGGCCGTACCCGCCTGCACGCCCAGTGCCGCCGTCATGATTGCGGCTGCGCCCATCACCCATCGCCGCAGCGATTTTTTCTTGTCCACCATAGCCTGCGTCTCCTGATCGTTCAAATCCGAGCGCGCAGTATGTCAGGCGGAGTGGGGGTGTGGGGGGTGGCTGGCGCAGACCTGATTTTCGTAAAACGCAAAGCAGGCCGCGCAAGGCGGCCTGCCGGGGTCTGTGCGGATAACTGTCAGGCGGGCGCCAGCTCAGGTGCAGGCGCTATTGGCGGCGTTCTTGGCCTGGACTTCGGGCGGAATTGGCACGGTCAGCGTCATCGTCGGCAGGCCGTTCTCGAACATGATCAGCTCGCCCGGCGCAAAGCGCGTCCAGGTTTCGTTGTCGGTCAGCGGCGCGGTGGCGATCACGGCGACGCGGTCGTCGGGCGTGGTCACCTGCGCGAAATCGATCGACAGGTCGGCATCGATCAGATGCGCCTCGGAGAACGGCCACTGGCGCACGATGTAGTACAGGTACGTCGAGCAATGCGCGAACAGCGCCTGCCCGTTACAGAGCAGGAAGTTGAACACGCCATGCAGCGTGATATCGCGCGTGATGTCCGCCAGCGCGTGGCAGAGCTCGTTCAGCGGCGGCTGCGAACCCGGAAAGCGCTTGCGCAGGCCCTGCATCAGCGTGCAGAACGCCAGCTCGCTGTCGGTGTCGCCCACCGGCTGATACACGCCGGACAGGAACGGGTTGAATTCCTTGAGGTCGCCGTTATGCGCGAAGATCCAGTGGCGGCCCCAAAGCTCGCGCATGAACGGATGGCAGTTCTCCAGCCGCACGGTGCCCTGGGTGGCCTTGCGGATGTGGGAGATCACGTTCTTCGACTTGATCGGATAGCGCTTGATCAGTTCAGCCACCGGCGAGGTGCCCGCCGACTGGTTGTCGATGAACAGACGACACGCCTTGTCCTCGAAGAACGCGACGCCGAAGCCGTCGGAATGATGGTCGGTCAGGCCACCGCGCAAGGCGAAGCCCGTAAAGGAGAACGTCACGTCGGTCGGCGTGGCGCAGTTCATGCCTAGCAACTGGCACATGGCGGATACCGGTGCGGCAGGGGGCTGCCGCTTTGCAATAGAATGCGAAACATTATCACGCGCGAAAGCGTCCCGCCATGAGCCAATACAAGATCGCAGTCATTCCCGGAGACGGCATTGGTACCGAAGTGATGCCGGAAGGCATTCGCGCGATGGATGCCGTCGCACGCCGCTTTGGCATCGATTTCCAGTGGGACCATTTCGATTTCTCGAGCTACGCGTACTTCGAGAAGCACGGCAAGATGCTGCCGGACGACTGGTTCGACACGCTAACGAAATACGACGCGATCTATTTTGGCGCAGTCGGCTGGCCCGCGAAAATGGCCGATCACGTGTCGCTGTGGGGCTCGCTGCTGCAGTTCCGCCGCTCGTTCGACCAGTATGTGAACCTGCGCCCGGTGCGGCTGCTGCCCGGTATCAAGAGTCCGCTGGCGGACCGCAAGCCCGGCGATATCGACTTCTACGTGGTGCGCGAGAACACCGAGGGCGAGTATTCGAGCATCGGCGGCCGCATGTTCCCGAACACCGAGCGCGAGATCGTCGTGCAGGAAACGGTGATGAGCCGCACCGGGGTGGACCGCATCTTGAAATTCGCGTTCGAGCTGGCGCAGAAACGGCCCAGGAAGCACCTGACTTCGGCCACCAAGTCCAACGGCATCTCGATCACGATGCCGTACTGGGACGAGCGCGTGGAGGCCATGGCGGCAAATTACCCCGGCATCAACGTGGACAAGTACCACATCGACATCCTGACCGCGCACTTCGTGCAGCATCCGGACTGGTTCGACGTGGTTGTGGCCAGTAACCTGTTCGGCGACATCCTGTCGGACCTGGGCCCGGCCTGCACGGGCACGATCGGCGTGGCGCCGTCGGCCAATATCAACCCAGACCGCACCTATCCCAGCCTGTTCGAGCCGGTGCACGGCTCGGCGCCCGATATCGCGGGGCGTGGCATTGCCAATCCGATCGGGCAGATCTGGTGCGGCGGCATGATGCTCGAGCATCTGGGCCACCCCGAAGCCGGCGCTGCCGTGCTGGCCGCGATCGAGAAGGTGCTGGCGGCTGGTCCCGCGCATGCGCCGCTGACGCGCGATATCGGCGGCACGGCCAGCACCGCGGATCTCGGCCGCGCGATCGCGGAGGCGCTGTGAGCCGCCCAGACCCGCGCGATCCCGCGCCCGATACCGCTCGCGATCCGTCCGGCGCCCCAGCAGGCAACCTTGCGTCTGATGCCGCGTCCGATCCCCGGCGCGACGACGCCCGTGCCTTGCTGCTGGAGTCCTTCCGCGCTGCGGTTGCCGCCGCGGACCCGCTCGAAATCGTCGCCGCGCAACTGCCGCCTCCGCATCAGGGCGGGCGCACGCTCGTGGTTGGCGCCGGCAAGGCGGCCGCCTCGATGGCGGTGGCGGTGGAGCGCGCTTATGGAGGTCAAAGCGCGGGCCGCGCCACGCTCGAGGGCGTGGTGGTCACGCGCTACGCGCATGGCATGCCGACCGACCATATCCGCGTGATCGAGGCCGGCCATCCGGTGCCCGACGAGGCCGGCGAGCAGGCCGCCGCCGACATCCTCGCGCGCGTCGAGGGACTGAACGAAAACGACCGATTGATCGTGCTGGTGTCGGGTGGCGGCTCGAGCCTGCTGTCGCTGCCGGCCACGGGCATTCCGATGGCCGATCTCAAGGCCACCACGCGCGAACTGCTGCGTTGCGGCGCGCCGATCACCGACATGAACATCGTGCGCAAGCACATCTCGCGCATCCAGGGCGGTCGCCTCGCGCAGGCAAGCCGCGCGCCGGTGACGACGCTGATCGTTTCCGACGTGGCTGGCGACGACCCGAGCGCGATCGCGTCGGGGCCCACCGTGCCCGACCCGAGCACCTATGCCGACGCGCTGGCGATTCTGCGACGCTTCGGCGCGACCGTGCCCGCCACGGTGCAGGCGCACCTCGAGCGCGGCGCGCGCGGCGAGATCGACGAGACGCCGAAACCCGGCGATCCGTTGTTCGCCCGCGTGGACAATCGCATGATCGCCACCGCGCACGGCAGCCTTGAAGCTGGCGCCGCCGTGTTCCGCAAGCATGGGATCCAACCGGTCTTGCTCGGCGATACGGTGACCGGCGAAGCGCGTGAAGTGGCGCAGGTGTACGCCGCGCTGGTGCGCGAAATTCGCGCGTACAATGCGCCGTTCGCCGCCCCCGTGGCGCTGATTTCGGGCGGTGAATGCACCGTGACGCTGCCCGCGGGGGCAGCTGGCGCGCGCGGTGGCCGTTGCTCCGAGTTCCTGCTGTCGCTGGCGCTGGAGCTTGGCGGCACTGCGGGCGTGTACGCGCTCGCCGCCGATACCGACGGCATCGACGGCTCCGAGGACAACGCTGGCGCGATCGCCGATCCGACCTCGCTCGCGCGTGCCGAGGCCGCGGGCGCGCCTGCGCGCCGTCAGCTCGACGCGCACGATGCCTGGGGCTTCTTCGACGCGATCGACGACCTCGTCGTCACCGGCCCCACGCGCACCAATGTCAACGATTACCGCGCCATCCTGATTTTGTGACCATGACCCAAACGCTGACCATCACCCGCCCGGACGACTGGCACCTGCACCTGCGCGACGGCGCGGCGCTCGCTGCCGTGCTGCCCGACACCGCTCGCCAGTTCGCGCGTGCGATCATCATGCCGAACCTCCGGCCGCCCGTGACCACGGTCGAGCAGGCCCGCGCCTACCGCGCACGCATCCTCGCGGCGCTGCCTGCGGGCATGACGTTCGAGCCGCTGATGACGCTGTATCTGACCGACAACCTGCCGCCCGAGGAGATCGTGGCGGCGCGCGCGAGCGGCTTCGTGCATGCGGTCAAGCTGTATCCGGCCGGCGCGACCACCAACAGCGACGCGGGCGTGACCGATATCCGCCGCTGCGCGAAAACGCTCGAAGCGATGGAGCGCGCGGGCCTGCCGCTGCTGGTGCACGGTGAAGTGACTGACGGCGACATCGACCTCTTCGATCGCGAAGCCGTGTTTATCGAGCGCGTGATGAAGCCGCTGCGCCGCGATTTCCCGGGCCTCAAGGTGGTGTTCGAACACATTACCACCAAGGACGCCGCCGAGTACGTGCGCGACGCCGAAGGCCCGACTGCCGCGACCATTACCGCGCACCACCTGCTGTACAACCGCAACGCCATCTTTATCGGCGGCATCCGCCCGCATTACTATTGCCTGCCGGTGCTCAAGCGCGAGATCCATCGTGAGGCGCTGGTCAAGGCCGCCACTTCGGGCAGCGAGCGTTTCTTCCTCGGTACCGACAGTGCGCCGCACGCACGCGGGCTGAAGGAGCACGCCTGCGGTTGCGCCGGTTGCTACACCGCGCTGCATGCAATGGAGCTGTACGCGGAGGCATTCGATAACGTAGGCGCGCTGGACAAGCTTGAAGCGTTCGCGAGCTTCAACGGCCCGGCGTTCTACGGCCTGCCGCGCAACACCGGCACGCTGACGCTGACGCGCGAGGATTGGGAACTGCCGGCCGAGCTGCCGTACGGCGACACCACGCTCGTGCCGCTGCGCGCCGGCGAGACGATGCGCTGGAAGGCCACTTCGGCAGCGTGAACAAGGCTTGGCGCGGCATCGACTGGAGCCAGCCCTGGTTCCAGCCGTTTGCCGCGGTGGGGGCGACCATCGGTGCCGACCCTCATGTCGACCTCCATGCCAGCCTGAGTCAAACCGCGGCCGACCTGCGCAATGCGCGCGGGCTGCCGCTGCGCTTCGTGTCGCAGGAGAACCTGCCTGCCGACACCGCCTACGAATCGCATATCTACGCCACTGGCGAAGTTCCCACGCGCGACAACCTCCACGACGCCTTCAACGCGCTCGTGTGGCTGCATTTCCCTGAAACCAAGCAATGGCTCAACCGCCTGCAGGCGGAGGAACTATCGCGCGCGGGTGTTGCCAGCGAACGCGGGCGCGCGCGCGATGCCGCGACGCTCTTCGACGAGAACGCGGTGGTGTTTCTGTACGAGGACGATGCGCTGGCCGCGGCGTTGCGCGACTTCCAGTGGCAGGCGCTGTTCGTGGCCGGCCGCGACGCGTGGAGCAAGCGCTGCGCGGTCGTGCCGTTCGGTCATGCGCTGCTGGAAAAACTCGTGGCGCCGTACAAAGCGGTCACCGCTCATGCCTGGCCGCTGCGGCTGGCGGCCGATAGTTCGCTCGACGAGATCGACCACGCGCTGGCGGCCTCGCTGCGGGAAGCGCGCGACACGCTGCGTGGCGGGCGCAGCTTCGCGCCGCTACCCGTGATGGGCATTCCGGGCTGGTGCGAAGACAATGCGGACCCCGCGTTCTACGCGGACCACTCGGTGTTTCGCCCCGGACGCCGTTCTCAGTGATAGACTGCGGGCCGCAAAGCAGGCCAGACAATCGCTGCTTGGTTCGCAAGGGCCAAGGGGAGGAAAGTCCGGACTCCACAGGGCAGGGTGTTGGCTAACAGCCATCCACGGCAACGTGCGGAATAGGGCCACAGAGACGAGTCTTCCCATCGGGTTCGCCCGGCGGGAAGGGTGAAACGCGGTAACCTCCACCTGGAGCAATCCCAAATAGGCAGGCGTTGAGGCGGCCCGCTGAGCCTGCGGGTAGGGAGCTGGAGCCGGCCGGTAACGGTCGGCCTAGAGGAATGGTTGTCACGCCCGGTTCGCCGCAAGGCGGCCAGGCGCACAGAATCCGGCTTATCGGCCTGCTTTGCTTCTACTTATCCCTCCACGATTTCCATCGTGTGGGTGATCTCGGCGGTCTTCGCCAGCATGATCGACGCCGAGCAGTACTTGTCGTGCGACAGCGTGATTGCGCGTTCCACTGTGGCAGCGTTCAGATTGCGGCCCGTCACCACGAAATGGAAGTTGATGCGCGTGAACACTTTCGGGTCTTCGCCCGCGCGCTCGGCTTCGAGCTTGACGCTGCACCCGCGCACGTCCTGACGGCCGCGCTTCAGGATCAGCACCACGTCATAAGCCGTGCAGCCGCCGGTGCCCAGGAGCACCATTTCCATGGGCCGCGGCGCCAGGTTGTTGCCGCCGCCGTCGGGCGCGCCGTCCATCGCCACGATATGCCCGCTACCGGTCTGGGCCACGAAGCTCATGCCTTCCGGGCCCATCCATGTCACTTTGCATTCCATTGTGTTCGTTCCTTGTCGTTCTTCAGATATGGGGGCGAATCTTGCCTTCCGCAACGCCGTATCATCTCCCCCCACCGACGGATGGCAGGGATTTCCCGTGGTTTTTGGAGGGTTTCCTCTACTGTCGCGTTGAAACGTCAATCGTGGATGTCTACTAACTCTTTGTTTTCAAAGAAATTCACTGATTATTGAGTGTCTCTTACTGCATTCTATAATGCGAAATCTGATTCCACAGTGCAAATTCTCTTGCGCCCGCAAGTCCTCGCTATATAATTCGAGTCATTGAACGACAGCGTTCTGGTGTGCGAAAACGAAACGAACCCAGCGCAGTCGATCTTCCAGTGTCTCCTCCACCCTCCTCCTTTGGTGGATTCAAACCCAAGCCAAACCGCTTGGGTTTTTTTTCGTTCGTTGCTTGTACGTCCAAGCAAGCCCGCAGTATAATCGACGACTTTTCCGGCTGTTGCCCACGGAAAAAAAGCAGGTCAAGCAGGTACTGATAGGACGCTAAAACGGCGACCGTCACATTGGGCAGCATTTCTACGATTCAGGAAAAATCATGAAGACCTTTTCCGCCAAGCCTCATGAGGTAAAGCGCGACTGGTACGTGATTGACGCGACGGACAAGGTCCTCGGCCGTGTTGCCAGCGAAGTGGCACGCCGACTGCGCGGCAAGCACAAGCCAGAGTTCACCCCGCACGTCGACACAGGCGATTACATCATCATCGTTAACGCCGCCAAGATCCGTGTCACGGGTACCAAGGAACAGGACAAGAAGTATTACCGCCACTCGGGTTACCCCGGCGGTATTTACGAAACGACGTTCGGCAAGATGCAGCAGCGTTTCCCGGGCCGCGCCCTGGAAAAAGCTGTCAAGGGCATGCTGCCGAAGGGCCCGCTGGGCTATGCGATGATCAAGAAGCTGAAGGTTTACGCCGAAGCTGATCATCCGCATGAAGCACAGCAGCCTAAGACGCTGGACATCTAAGGGGCCAAATCCATGATCGGTAACTGGAATTACGGTACTGGCCGCCGCAAGAGCGCTGTGGCTCGTGTCTTCATCAAGTCGGGCAAGGGCGATATCGTCGTGAACGGCAAGCCCATTCAGGAATATTTCGCTCGCGAAACGTCCCTGATGATCGTGCGTCAGCCGCTCGAGCTGACCGCCAACGCGCAGACCTTCGACATCAAGGTCAACGTGAATGGTGGTGGCGAAACCGGCCAGGCCGGTGCAGTGCGCCACGGTATCACCCGCGCGCTGATCGACTGGGACGCAACGCTGAAGTCGACGCTGTCGAAGGCAGGCTACGTGACCCGCGACGCTCGTGAAGTTGAGCGTAAGAAGGTCGGTCTGCACAAGGCACGTCGTCGCAAGCAGTTCTCGAAGCGTTGATGCGCCTTCGCGGAGATCCGGTACCTCAGGTTGCCGGGTCCTGCGAGGTCCGAAAAAAACCGCACGCCTGGCGTGCGGTTTTTTTTTCGTTCCGTTTCTGACCGAACGTGGCAATTTCGCCGAAACAGCTGAAAGTGTCGCCAATTCCCGCGCCTGTCATGGTTTTGGAGGGATAATGCTCGCCCGCCGAGACATTTGCGGCGCAGAGTTGCAGGAGATCGCATGAAATACCGGCCGCTGCGTCCACGCAGAGGGTTGCGCGGCTCGCGTGCGGTGATTCGCGCGCATCGTTCGTGGCGTAGCTGGATGATGGGTGCCGTGCTGTTGCTCGCCATCGGTGTTGGCCTCGCGGTTTGGGCCTACGATGCGGGTCAGCGCGGGACGCAAGGTCCCAGCGTGGGCGGTGCGGTCACGCCAGAGCCGGCGGTGCAGGACGCGGAGTTGCGCGATGCCCTGAAGGCCGTGACCGGCGAGCGAGATCGCTTGCGCGCGGGGGCCGATACGGCCGAAGCCGAACTGCGCATGGCCCGTGCCGCGCAGGAACGGCTCGCGGAACAGCTCAAGGCGGCGGAAGCCGAGAGCGCGCAGCTCAAGGAGGACCTCGGGTTCTTCGAAACGCTGCTGCCGGCTACCGGCGACACGTCAGGCGTGCATGTGCGCAGCTTTCGCGTGACGCGCGACGAGACGCAGCCGCATGCGCTGCACTACCGCCTGCTGGTCATGCAGGGCGGGTCGCGCGCCTTCGTGCCGCAGCCGGAGTTTCAGGGCAACCTGGAGTTCACGATCACGGCGCTGCGCGCGGGCAAGCCGTTGACGGTAACGGCGCCGCAGTCGGGTGGGCCCAGCCTGCCGCAGGTGCGGTTCCAGCATTACCAGCGCATCGAAGGCGACCTCGCGGTGCCGCCGGATGCGGAGATTCGCGCGGTGGCGGTCCGCGTTGTCCAGAACGGACAGGTCCGCGCGGCGCAGTCTGTCTCACCGTAAGTAGCGTAGCAAGCAGCAAGGCAGCAAGCAGCATTCAGGAGAAAACAACATGTTCTCGAAGAAGAAAGGTTTGTCCATCGATACGCTGATCGGCGCCGATGCCGTGATCGTGGGCGATGTGACGTTTGCCGGGGGATTGCGACTGGATGGCCGGGTACGTGGCAACGTGACCGGCATCAAGGGCAAGCCAAGCATGCTCGTGCTGAGCGAGAAGGCCGTGATCGAGGGCGAGGTCCGCGTGGGCCATCTGATCCTCAATGGCAGCGTGACCGGTCCGGTACACGCCGCGGAATTGCTCGAACTCCAGCCGAATGCGCGAGTCTATGGAGAAGTGCATTACGCGGCGCTGGAGATGCATCAGGGCGCACTTGTCGAAGGCCGTCTGGTGCCGTTGAGCCAGGGTGAGCCGAAGGCACTGCCGGCCCCGACCGCTGTAGCCGCCGTGGCCGCCGAGTTGGTCGAGGCAGACCGCAAGGACGGCAAGGACGGCAAGGACGGCAAGGACGGCAAGGACGTTGTCGGCAGCGCCGATGGCGAGGGGCCGACAGACGCTGGCGGACGTCAGCAGGCCGCAGCCTGAGCCAAACCCAAGCCAAACCTGAGCGTAACGTGTGTCAGTGCCCCTTGAACGCGAGGGGTTTCGGCACGATATTCCCGTAGCGCTTAGAATACGGGCGTATCTAACTAGGAGAACCCCCCATGAACGCAGTCGCAGAGGCACCCGTAACCGAGGACGTGCCGGCACCGTTCGTCTTTACCGACAGCGCAGCCGACAAGGTCAAGCAGTTGATCGAGGAAGAGGGCAACGCCGACCTGAAGCTGCGCGTGTTCGTGCAGGGCGGTGGTTGCTCCGGCTTCCAGTACGGTTTCACGTTCGACGAGGACGTGAATGAAGACGACACCGAGATGGTCAAGAACGGTGTCACGCTGCTGATCGATTCGATGAGCTACCAGTATCTGGTGGGCGCAGAGATCGACTACAAGGAAGACATCAACGGCGCGCAGTTCGTGATCAAGAACCCGAATGCCAGCACCACCTGTGGTTGCGGCTCGTCGTTCTCGGTCTGATCGACGCTTCGGTCTTGCCGCAGTAAAAAAGCGCACCTCACGGTGCGCTTTTTTTATGTCTTGCGGGTTCCGCTTCAGCGCGGATACAGCGCACCCAATACGCGCGGGCCGGCCGCGCCGGTGACGGTGGGCACATTGCCGGGCGCGCGATGCACGCACTGCCGCGCGAGCCAGGCAAACGCAATCGCTTCCACCTGCGACACCGGCACGCCGAAATCGTCGGTGGTCTGCACCGCGACGCCAGGCAAGGCCCGCGCCAGCTGTGCCATCACAAAGCCGTTACGCGCGCCGCCGCCGCAGACGATCAGCCGGCGCGCGTCCTCGGCATGGCGCCGTACGTCGCGCGCGATGGCCTCAGCAGTCAACACGGCCAGTGTGGTCTGGACGTCGGCGGGCGCGGGCACGCGCGGGTCGCCGGCATCGAGGCAGTCCTGCAGCCAAAGCCGGTGGAACAAGTCACGGCCCGTGCTCTTGGGCGGTGGCATGCGGAAGTAGGGGTCGTCGAGGCAGCGTGCCAGCAGCGCGGTATCCACCTGCCCGCTGGCGGCCCATCGGCCATCCTCGTCGTACGGCACGCCGCGATGACGTTGGATCCAGTCGTCGAGCAGCGCATTGCCGGGTCCGCAATCGAAACCCGAGACCGGACGGCCGCTCGCGGCCGCGGGAACGATGCTGATGTTGGAAATGCCGCCGATATTGCAGATCACGCGCGTTTCATCGGGCGCGCCAAACAGGGCCGCATGCAGCGCGGGCACGAGGGGAGCACCCTGGCCTCCCGCGGCGATATCGCGACTGCGGAAATCGGCGATCACGTCGATGCCACTCAACTCCGCCAGGAGCGCGGGATGCTGGCTCTGGCGCGTGTAGCCGATGCCGTCGTATTGCCCCGGGCGATGACGCACGGTCTGGCCATGCGCACCGATCGCGGTCACCGCATCGGCGCTGACCGGTGTCATGCGCAGCAACGTTGCCACGCAGGCTGCGTACACGCGCGCCAGCGCGTTCGCGGCCATGGCCTCGCGATGAATCTCGTCGTCGCCGGGTTGCTGGAGCGCGCCAAACGCTTCACGCAGTTCGCTCGGAAAGGGTTCGTGCGCGGCCGCGAGCACGACCGGTCGCGGGCCGGACAGGTCCACGAGCACGCCGTCCGCGCCGTCCATGCTGGTACCCGACATCAGGCCGATATAGCAATCGGTGGGCACGGCGACGGACGGTGCGGTCATATCAGTTGGCGGCGGTCAGGACGTTGTAGGTGCGCAGGGCGTTGATGCGGCCCAGCATGCTGCTGGTGTAGCTCAGGAATTCCTGGCGCGACTTGCCGGTCAGCGTCGGGGCTTCCATCAGGGTGATGGTCAGCGGATTCTGCGGCACGTCGTTGTAGCGGAACTCGTAGTGCAGGTGCGGTCCCGTGGCCCAGCCGGTCTGCCCGACAAAGCCGATGACCTCGCCCTGCGACACATGCTGGCCCTGACGCAGCGTGGCGAAGCGCGACAGATGCGCGTAGTAGGTGGAGTAGCCACCCGCATGCTCGAGCACGACGATGTTGCCGTAGCCGTTCTGCTGGCCCACGAAGTCCACGGTGCCGTCGCCGGCCGCGAACACCTTGGTGCCCATCGGCGCCGCGAAGTCCACGCCCTTGTGCTGGGCCCACTGGTGATGCAGTGGATGGTCGCGGCCGCCGAAGCCCGACGACACGCGCGAGAACTCGACCGGCGAACGCAGGAACGGACGCTTCATGCTGCGGCCGTCGAATGTGTAGTACCCGCCCGGGCCGCCCTCGGGCGCGAACCACAGCGCCTGATGCAGCGAATTCCGATTGATCAGCTCGACCGCGATCACGCGGCCATTGCGCACGAACGTACCGTCGCGGAAGCCGGCCTCGAAGATGATGCGGAAGCGGTCGCCGCTGGCAATGTCGTGGTGGAAGTCGATCACGCCCGAGAAGATCGAGATCATCTGCGCGACCACTTCGTCGGGCACGTTGGCCGCGTCCATCGCCTTGAAGAAGCCGCGCCCGTCGATCGCGCCCGACGCCATCTCGTAGCGCAGGTCGTTATCGACGGTGTTGACGCGTGCCTTGTAGCTGAAGTCGCCTGCCGCGGTGGCGGAGGCCACGCGCTCGATCACGAGTTCGCGCGAGGCGGCGGCGTCGCCGCCGAGGTTGACCTGCAGCGACACGAGCAGGTTGTCCTCATCGACCTCGGCCTGCACGATCTGGCCGGGTGCGAGGTCGAACAGCGCGCGCGCGGTGCGGTTCTTGACGATGAAGGCCTGCGCGTCGGGATCGTCCACGCCAAGGCGGCGCAGCAGGGCGGCGATGGTGTCGCCGCGCTGCATGTGTTCCTGTCGGATGTAGACGCCGGCCTCGGCGTCGGTCAGTTGGGCGAGCTGCTGGCGCAGATCGGGCAGGCGCATCGATTCCTGGACGCGCGGGGCATCGGGGTCGTCATAGGCATTGCGCGGCGCGACGCCCATCGCCGCGGCCATGCCGAGCGTGAACATCGTACCGACGGAGGCCGTCAGCTGCTTGCGCCTGCGCGCATGCAGAGGATTGGTGGGGTCGACGAGCACCACCAGCTCGCGCGCGAAAACTTCGCGGAGTCTGGACCACATCACGTAAAATTCACTCTTTGTATCGGGCACGCGTCCGCAACGATGTGTGTCGTCTGCCTTCCTCCCCCGAGGTGCGGCACGGCCTTGATTGTTTGCCGCCTACCCTACAATGGCGGTTTGGCGCCTGACCAGTGATGTGTGCACGGTGGCTGCAGACACTGCCTGCGGTATGCCCCGGGCACCTCCTGATCGGCGACCATCGAAAGCGCGGATTATACCAGAGATAAAATTGGTTGCCAGCGCGGTTTTCCCATGTATTTCAACGACTTACGTCATGACTGATGTTTCCCCGGCCGTCGCGGCCAAATATCCCCTGACACCGTCGGTGATGCAGGCGCTGGAAATCTCCAAGCGCGGCTGCGACGAACTGCTGATCGAGGCCGAATGGGCGCAGAAGCTGGCGCGCAGCGAGGCGACGGGCGTGCCGCTGCGCATCAAGCTCGGACTGGACCCCACCGCGCCCGATATCCACATCGGCCACACCGTGGTGCTGAACAAACTGCGCCAGCTGCAGGACCTCGGCCATCAGGTCATCTTCCTGATCGGCGATTTCACCTCGACCATCGGCGATCCGTCCGGGCGCAATTCCACGCGTCCGCCGCTCACGCGCGAACAGATCGAAGCCAACGCCCAGACCTACTATCGCCAGGCGAGCCTCGTGCTCGACCCGGACCGCACCGAGATTCGCTACAACAGCGAGTGGTGCGACCCGCTTGGCGCGCGCGGCATGATCCAGCTGGCCGCCAAGTACACCGTGGCGCGGATGATGGAGCGCGACGACTTCACCAAACGGTTCCGGTCTGGGATTCCGATTTCGGTGCATGAGTTCCTCTACCCGCTGATGCAGGGCTACGATTCGGTCGCGCTCAAGGCCGATATCGAGCTCGGCGGCACCGACCAGAAGTTCAACCTGCTGGTGGGCCGCGAGCTCCAGAAGGAGTACGGGCAGGAGCCGCAATGCATCCTGACCATGCCGCTGCTCGTTGGGCTCGACGGCGTGGAGAAGATGTCGAAGTCCAAGAACAACTACATTGGCGTGACCGAGGCGCCGAACGACATGTTCGGCAAGCTGATGAGCATCTCGGACGATCTGATGTGGCAGTACTTCACGCTGCTGTCGTTCCGCCCGCTGAGCGAGATCGACCTGATGAAGCAGGAGATCGCGCTGGGCCGTAATCCGCGCGACTGCAAGGTGGCGCTCGCGCAGGAAATCGTCACGCGTTTCCATAGCGCGGAGGCGGCCGACCGCGCGCTCGAGGACTTCAACCACCGCGCGCGTGGTGGCATTCCCGACGACATTCCGGAAGTCCAGCTGTCCGGCGCGCCGCTCGGTATCGCGCAGCTGCTGAAGCAGGCGAACCTGGTGCCGTCGACGTCGGAAGCCAACCGCAATATCGAGCAGGGTGGCGTCAAGATCGACGGCGCCACCGTGAGCGACAAGGCCACCAAGGTCGAAGCCGGCACGTTCGTGGTACAGGTCGGCAAGCGCCGGTTCGCGCGCGTCACGCTCGCATGATCGCGCTGATCCAGCGCGTCTCGCAGGCGCGTGTCACCGTTGGCGATCGCACTACCGGCGAGATCGGCGCGGGCCTGCTGGCGCTGGTCTGCGCCGAGCGCGGCGACACCGAGAGCCAGGCGGAGCGTCTGCTCGCCAAGCTGCTCGCGTATCGCGTGTTTTCCGACGAGGCGGGCAAGATGAACCTGTCCGTGCAGAACATCGACGGGCAGGGCAACGCGGGCGGACTGCTGGTGGTATCGCAATTCACGCTCGCGGCGGACACCAATAGCGGTACGCGGCCGAGCTTCACGCCGGCGGCCTCGCCCGAAGACGGCCGGCGGCTCTACGAGCATTTCGTGGGCCGCGCACGCGTCGCGCATCCCACGGTCGAGACCGGCGAGTTCGGCGCGATGATGCAGGTGAGCCTGATCAACGACGGCCCTGTGACATTCTGGCTGCGTGTGCCCCCGGGCGCCGCTGTCCGTGGCTAAGCTGGTAGTGAACGTTGAAACTCGGAAGGAGCACCCGATGAAACTCTGGAGCAAGGCTTTTGCCGACAACGCGCCGATGCCCGGCGAGTTCGCCTTCTGCGTGCCCGACGCGGCCACGCACGTGACGCTGTCCACCAACCGCAACCCCGATCTGCACTGGGACGACGTGCCGCATGGCACGCTCTCGTTCGTGCTGATCGCGCACGATCCCGACATGCCGAGCCAGGCCGGCGACGTGAATCAGGAGGGCCGCGAGGTGCCGGCCTCGCTGCCGCGCGTGGACTTCTATCACTGGGTGCTCATCGATATTCCGCCCGGCCTCAACACGATATCCGCCGGCACGCACAGCGACGGCGTGATCGCGCGCGGCAAGCCGGGCCCCGAGGCGCTGGCGGGTACCGCGACCGCCGGCGGGCTGCGCCATGGGGTCAACGACTACACGGGCCGGTTCGCCAACGACCCGGACATGAAGGGCGACTACTACGGCTACGACGGTCCCTGCCCGCCGTGGAACGACACCATTCCGCATCGCTACGTGTTCACGGTCTACGCGCTCGACATCGATCGCCTGCCGATCGAGGGCCGCTTCACCGGCGCGCAGGTGCTGGATGCGATCCAGGGTCACGTGCTCGGATATGCCAGCTATACCGGCACCTACTCGCTGAACCCGAAGCTGATTGGCTGATCCGCGCGATACGCTCATCCGCAGTGGAACACCACCCCAAGAAGCCGCCCCCAAGGAAACTGGCATGTCGTTAAGCACCGGGCCCCATGCGCTGGCCTTTACCCATCTGATCGTGATTCGTCATGGCGAGACGGCCTGGAACCGCGATCGGCGCCTGCAGGGGCAGCTCGACGTGCCGCTGAACGATACAGGCCGCGCGCAGGCGCGCGCGTTGGCGGAGGCGCTCACGGGCGAGCCGATCGATGCCGTGTACTCGAGCGATCTGGGCCGCGCGATGCAGACCGCGGCGCCGCTGGCCGAGGCGCTCGGCCTGAGCGTGCGCGCCGAGCCGCGCTTGCGCGAGCGCTGCTATGGCGTGCTCGAAGGCATGACCTATGCCGAGGTGTCGGAGCAGCGGCCCGAGGATTTTGCGCGCTGGCAGGCGCGCGTGCCCGACTACGCGCCCGAGCGCGGCGAGTCGCTGCGCAAGTTCCAGGACCGCGCGGTGGAAATCGCGTTATCGCTGTCGCGGCGTCATCCGGGGGAACGCATCGCGCTGGTCGCGCATGGCGGTGTGCTCGATTGCCTGTATCGCGAGGCCACCGGCATGACGCTCGAGGCGCCACGCCAGCACGAGCTCCTCAATGCGAGCGTCAACCGGCTGCGTTGCGACAGCGCGCACCTGACGCTGTTGCAGTGGGGCGATGTGAGCCATCTGGCGGCGATGACGCTCGACGAGGTGGATCGGCGCGTGCCCTGAGGGCGCCCTCAGTTCAGACGCGCAGGCGGAACGGCGTGAAGTCGGTGTGGTGATCATACCAATCCTCGTTCTCCGCGCGTTTCAGGAAGTTGACCACCTTGTACGTCACTGGTGTCATCACGACTTCCCACGCGGTCTTCAGCACATACTGCGCGATCGCGACCTGCACGACCTCGTGCAGCGGCCAGATGCCATAGAACGCAATAACGTAGAACAGCGACGAGTCGACCAGCTCCCCCGCGAGCGTCGAGCCGATCGTGCGCGACCATAGCCAGCGACCGCCGGTCCACAGCTTCATCTTGGCGAGCACGAAGCTGTTGGTGAAGCTACCGCAGCAGAAGGCGATCAGCGAGCCGAGCGCGATGCGCCACGTATTGCCGAACACGTCCTGCAGGCTCTTCTGATAGTCGGCCATGAATGGCGCCACTGGCATCTTCAGCACCACGAGGCTCATGAAGGTTGCGAAGGCCAGGGCGGCAAAGCCGGCCCACACCACGCGACGGTCGCGGCCGTAGCCGTAGACCTCCGTGAGCACGTCGCCAAAGATGTACGAGATCGGGAAGAACAACACGCCCGCGCCGAACGTGACCGTGCCGATAATCGGCAGCGTCATCTGCGCCGCCTTGGCCGCGCCGATCAGATTCGAGCACAGCAGCACCGTGACGAACGCCACCATGACCAGGTCGTAGTAACGATAGACGCGTCCGGTATGCGGCGTGGATGGCGTGGGGGAGGCGGGTGCCGCGGGTTCAGCAGGTTCAGGCGGGGCGATGACGGGTGCGGGCATCTTCGGGGTCCGGTCCGGGGGACGTTCGCGCGATTATGCCGGAACTGCGAAGGAGGGGGCCTTCGGCTGGCGCTCGAAGAACCGCCCTCTCCCCGGAGGGAGAGGGGAACACCGTTGGTGCTGGCGGTGTAGCTGGCGGGTCAGATCGACAGCTTGCTGATCTTCGAGCCGTCGAGCGAGACATCGAACATCAGCCCCGCATTGGTCTGCACGAAGCCGATCACGGGCTGCGCGGCGGTCACAGTATCGATCTTGCCGTTGGCGCCAATCTTGGCCAGCGCCACGCTCGCGTCGGCACCGACGGTCCAGCCGCTGCTCTGGACGAACTTGTTGTAGGCCTCGGGCGTCATGAACATGATGATGACGGCCTTGGACTGGCCGCCCGCCGTCAGGCCCACCGATGCCGCGATCGTGCGGTAGTAGCCCACCGTGGCGCCCTTGGCACGTAGCGAGCCATCACCATAAGACCCCCCAATGCCAAGCCCGGCCGACAGCACGCGCGGAAACACGAGAATGCCCTGTGCCTTGGCACCGAGTTCGCGTGCCCCGTCCGCGGAGCCATAGAGCCGATTGAGCGCGCCGTCGACGCCGGCATCGATCTCCTGGCGTTTGGCGGCGTTATCGGATGGCGAATCTGGCCCGGTGGTCGTGCAACCGGCCGCGAACGCGGTGGCCACGACCAGGCCCGATGTCGTGACATGGGTAACGCGCGTGACAAACTGACGTCGATTCATGATGGCTCTCCTCCGGTGACCCGGCGCGGTTTAGCCCGCGGACGGCGACTTGACGTTGATCGCGATGACTTCACGTAGCACGATCTTGACCATCTGGCCGACTTTGATGGCGGCCAGATCGATGGCGGGATCCTGAACCTTGACCGTGCGCAGGTTTTCGCGCGGACCGCGGAAGGTCACGGTGCGTGCCTTGGCGTCGACGCTGGTAATCTGACCCGTGACGGTCGTCGTGACTTCGCGCGTCAGGCCGGGTTTGCCGCCTTCGGCCGCGCGGGAGGTGCGATCGACCTGTTCCGCCATCGCTACGTCCTTGCTGCCGACCGGCTCCAGCTGCGCGACGACGGCCGCGCCGCGCGTGAGCGTGACGATATCGCCTTTGCGGATATTGCCGAAGTTGCGCGCTTCGTCGCCGGCGACGAGTTCGACCACGTTGCCGCGCGGACCCTGCACGAGCACCGCCTTGGTGTCGGCGTTGATATCGATGACCTTGCCGCTGATCACGGCTTCTTCCGCGATGCCGACCGAAGGTGGCGCTTTCTGCTGGGCCTGCGCGCCACCGGCAACGACAAGCGTGGCCAGTGCGGCAATCAGCGAGAGATGGCGGGCAAGGCGGAACGAAGGAGTCATGGCTGCTTGACGCATCAGGTGCGTGTCATTGAAAGACGATGCAGCCATTGTGGACAACGGCTCAGGGGCCGGCAATCCACTTCGAAAAAATTTGCGGCGAATGCTAAATCGTTTAACTCAGGGGCCGCTCGGGGGCGCTCAGGGGGCGTCGAGCAGTTCTCCGCCGCTTTGCGGCGAGGCCAGCCCGAAGTGACGATAGGCGGATGCGGTAGCCACACGGCCGCGCGGTGTGCGCTGCAGGTAGCCCTGCTGGATCAGGAACGGCTCCAGGACATCCTCGATGGTGTCGCGCTCTTCGCCGATCGCGGCGGCGAGGTTGTCGACGCCTACCGGGCCGCCGCCGAATTTGTGCAGCACGGCTTCGAGCAGCTTGCGGTCCATCAGGTCGAAGCCGACGCTGTCCACATCGAGCATCGCGAGCGCCGCATCGGCGATCTCGCGCGTGATCGTGCCGTCGCCCTTGACCTCGGCGTAGTCGCGCACGCGCCGCAGCAAACGATTGGCGATCCGTGGCGTGCCGCGCGCGCGGCGTGCGATCTCGAGCGCGCCGTGCGCATCGATGCGCGCGTTGAGCAGTTGCGACGAGCGCGTGACGATGCGCGACAGTTCCTCGGCGGTATAGAACTCGAGCCGCGCCACGATGCCGAAGCGATCGCGCAGCGGATTGGTCAGCATGCCCGCGCGCGTGGTGGCGCCAACCAGCGTGAACGGTTGCAGATCGAGCTTGACCGAACGCGCCGCCGGCCCTTCGCCGATCATGATGTCGATCTGGTAGTCCTCGAGCGCCGGGTACAGGATTTCCTCGACGACCGGCGAGAGCCGGTGGATCTCGTCGATAAACAAGACGTCGTTGGCTTCGAGGTTGGTCAGCAGCGCGGCGAGATCGCCGGGCCGCTCGAGCACCGGGCCCGAGGTCTGGCGCAGATTGACGCCCATCTCGCGCGCGATGATGTGGGCCAGCGTGGTCTTGCCGAGGCCGGGCGGGCCGAACAGCAGCACGTGGTCGAGCGCCTCGCGGCGGTTGCGCGCGGCGTGCATGAAGATGTCCAGCTGATTGCGGACCTTTTCCTGGCCGACGTACTCGTCCAGCAGCTTCGGGCGCAGCGCGCGTTCAAACGCTTCTTCCTGCCTGGAAGCGGGCGTGGCCGCAATCACGCGTTCGGGGGAACGCTCGGCGCCGGTGAGTTGGTCGGTTTCGATCATGCCGCTATTCTACTCGTCAGCCCTTCGACAGCGCCTTGAGTGCGAGCTTGATGCCATCGGAGACGCCCGTGCCCGCCGGCACCTGCTTGCTGGCCTGCGCGGCTTCCTTTTCCGAATAACCGAGTGCCAGCAGCGCGTTGAGGATGTCCACCGCGGAGTCCGCCACCGGCGTGCCGCCGGGTGCATGACCCAGTTCGGCGCCGAGCTTGCCCTTGAGTTCCAGCAGCAGCCGCTCGGCGGTCTTCTTGCCGATGCCGGGAATACGCGTGAGGCGGCCCGCTTCCTGCAGCGTGATGGCCTGCGCGAGTTCGCTCACGGACAGGCCAGACAGCACCGCGAGGGCCATGCGCGCACCCACGCCGGTGATCTTGATGAGTTCGCGAAACGTGTTGCGCTCCGCCGCCGTACCGAAGCCGAACAGCAGATGGGCGTCCTCGCGCACGATCTGCTGGGTCAGCAGCGTGATCGGCTGTCCGACCTGCGGCAGGTTGTAGAACGTGCTCATTGGCACATCGACCTCGTAGCCGACGCCGTGGCAGTCGACCAGCAGGTGCGGGGGATTCTTCTCGAGGAGCGTGCCGGCAATTCGTCCGATCATGTTTGCTTTGGTTTACGGGTCAGGGTGCGGGCGCATCGACCGCGCGGCGGCCGATTGCGGGGTCGTCAGTAAAGAAACCGTCCACGCCCGCGGCGATGAATGCATCGAGCTCGCGCACCATGCCATTGGGATTGCGCGTGGCCGGATCGCCGGCGATCTGCAGCGCCTTCGGCAGGAAATTGTTCTCGGGGCGGAACGTGTACGGATGCACCACGAGGCCGGCCGCATGCGAGTCGCGCACGAGCGCGGTGGGCGTGGTGCTGTCGCGCGCGATGACCAGGCTTTTCTCGGGGCCGATGCCGTTGGCGTACGTGGCGACTTCGCGCAGGCCCAGCGGTGTAAGCATCGCCCCATAGGTGCGCGTGTCGCCGGCCAGGCGCCAGTCGGCCGGACGCGTGCCCGCGCCACCAATCAGCTGCGTGAAGCGCACGTTCGGCATCGAGGTACCGAGCAGGCGGCGCATGTTGCGCAACGCGCCGGATTCGAACGACTGTACGTAGATCGGTGCGGTCCGCAAATACGTGCTGGCCTGCAGCGCTGGCGCAAGCTTCTCCTCGAGCGGCAGGCCGATGCCGCGGAAATAGCTCGGATGCTTGAGTTCGGGATAGATGCCGACCGGCCGCCCACGCTTCTGCGCCGCCTCGCTGGCGAGCTTCACGATCTCCACAAGCGTTGGGATCTCGAACTGGTCGTCGTAGCGCGCGTTGGCGGGGCGCAGCTTCGGAATACGTTCACGCGCGCGCAGCGTCTTCAGTTCCGTGAGCGTGAAGTCCTCGGTGAACCAGCCCGTCAGCCGTTCGCCGTCGATCACCTTGATGCGCTTGCGGTCGGCGAACTGCGGCAGCGTGGCGACGTTGGTGGTGCCCGTGATGTCATTCTCGTGACGCGCGACGAGCATGCCGTCCTTCGTCGAGACGAGGTCGGGCTCGATAAAGTCGGCACC
This sequence comes from Cupriavidus pampae, assembly GCF_914271485.1. Lineage (GTDB taxonomy): Bacteria > Pseudomonadota > Gammaproteobacteria > Burkholderiales > Burkholderiaceae > Cupriavidus > Cupriavidus pampae. The sequence continues at coordinate 454,589 of NZ_CAJZAG010000003.1, read as the reverse complement.
GTCCTCGATCGCCTTCGCATACGACGCGAGCGTATGTTCGGGTCGCAGCGCGCTGGCGCCGCGGTGGCCGATCACGAGCGGCCTGACCTTCGGCGCTTCCGGCGTGGTGGGCGCGGGCGCCTGCGCGGGCGGTGCCGACACGCAGGCGGCCAGCAAGGCGGTGGCGATGGCCACGGCGAGGATCGAAAAACGGGTGGGGATCATGAGGGGCTTGTGGGGGCTATCCCACCAAACGGCCGCGGCGCACGCGCATGCCTTTGCGCACGAGTTCGGGCGCGAGGCCGGACAGGGTTTGCAGCGTATCGCCGCCGTTGGCATGGCAGATCGCCACGCCGAGCGCATCGGCCGCATCGGAGCCGGGACGGCCCGACAGCGATAACAGCCGCATCACCATTTCCTGCACCTGCTCCTTGTTGGCGCGGCCGTAACCGACGACGGCCACCTTGAGTTGCAGCGCGGTGTATTCGAACACCGGCAGGCCATGGCCGACCAGCCCGCAGATGGCGGCGCCACGGGCCTGACCGAGCAGCAGCGTGGATTGGGGATTGACGTTGACGAAAACCTTCTCGATGGCCGCGCAGTCGGGCGCGTACACGCGCGTGACCTCGCTGATGCCGTCGTATAACGTCTTGAGCCGTTGGGGTAGGCTTTCGTCGCCGTTGCTCTTGATGGTTCCCGAGGCGACGTAGGCAAGCCGGTTGCCTTGCTTCTCGACGACGCCGAAGCCGGTGGTCCGGAGGCCGGGATCGATGCCCAGGATGCGCATGAAGGAGTTGGGAGCGGGTGGAATAGCGCGTAGTGTAACGCTGCCCCCGCTCCCGGTGGGCTTAATGCCGGAAGTGTCGCGTGCCGGTCAACACCATGGCGATATTGCGTTCGTCGGCCGCGGCGATGACTTCATCGTCGCGCATCGAGCCGCCCGGCTGGATCACGCAGGTTGCGCCCGCGTCCACCACCACGTCGAGGCCGTCGCGGAACGGGAAGAACGCATCCGACGCCACTGCCGAACCCGCCAGCGTCAGACCGGCGTTCTGCGCCTTGATGCTCGCGATGCGCGCGGAATCCACACGGCTCATCTGGCCCGCGCCCACGCCCAGCGTCATGCCACCGCCGCAGAACACGATGGCGTTCGACTTCACGAACTTCGCCACGCGCCACGCGAACATCAGATCGTCCAGTTCCTTCGGCGTCGGCTGGCGGCGCGTCACCACGCGCAGTTCGGACTGCTGCACGTTGCGTGCATCCGGGCCCTGCACCAGCAGGCCGCCGCCCACGCGCTTGAGGTCATACTGATTGACACCCTTGCCGAGCGGAATCTCGAGCAGGCGCACGTTCTGCTTGGCCGCGAACACGTTGCGCGCCGCGGTGCTGAACGACGGGGCGATCAGCACTTCGACAAACTGCTTCGCCACGGCTTGCGCGGCCGCTTCGTCGAGCTCGACGTTGAACGCGATGATGCCGCCGAAGGCCGAGGTCGAGTCGGTCTTGAACGCCTTGTCGTAGGCCTCGAGCGCGTTGACACCCACCGCCACGCCACACGGGTTGGCGTGCTTGATGATCACGCACGCGGCGCCCGCGGCGGCGTCGAACGACTTCACGCATTCCCACGCGGCGTCCGCGTCGGCGATGTTGTTGTACGACAGTTCCTTGCCCTGCAGCTGCACGTAGTTGGCCAGCGCGCCATCCACGGCCTTCAGGTCGCGATAGAACGCCGCCGACTGGTGCGGGTTCTCGCCGTAACGCATTTCCTGCACCTTCTCGAAGGCGAGGTTCAGCGTCTGCGGATACGCGCTGCGCGTCTGGTGAGCCTTGTCGGCGCCAAGCGCGGTCAGGTAGTTGGTGATCGCGCCGTCGTATTGCGCGGTGTGCGCGAAGACCTTGGTGGCCAGGCGGAAGTTGGTGTCATAGCCCACCGCGTTGGCGTTCGCGCGCATCTCTTCGAGCACCGGCGCGTAGTCGGCCGGATCGACGATCACGGTCACGTCGCGATGGTTCTTGGCGGCCGAACGCAGCATGGTCGGGCCACCGATGTCGATGTTCTCGATCGCGTCGGGCAGCGTGCAGTCGTCCTTGGCCACGGTCTGCTGAAACGGATAGAGGTTGACCACGAGCAGGTCGATGGTCGGAATATCGTGCTTGGCCAGCGCGGCCATATGCTCGGGCAGGTCGCGGCGCGCGAGGATGCCGCCATGCACCTTCGGGTGCAGCGTCTTGACGCGGCCGTCGAGCATTTCGGGGAAGCCGGTGTAGTCGGCCACCTCGGTCACGGGCAGGCCGGCGTCGGCCAGCAGCTTGGCGGTGCCGCCGGTGGAAAGCAGCACCACGCCGAGCGCGTTCAGTTCGCGCGCGAAATCGACGATGCCGGTCTTGTCTGAAACGGAGAGGAGGGCTTGCTTGATCATGGCTTTGGGGGAGGCTTTAATTCAGAGTAAACCGTGCTGCTGCAGCTTCTTGCGCAGCGTGTTGCGATTGATGCCGAGATAGGCGGCCGCGAGCGACTGATTGCGCTCCGTGCGTGCCATCACGGCCTCGAGCAGTGGGCGCTCGACGGCTTCGAGCACCATGTTGTACATGTTCGACGGCTCTTCGCCGTCGAGATCGCGAAAGTAGGTATCCAGGCTGTCCCGGATGCATTGGTCGATGGCATTGCGGCTCATGCGGCAAGCAGTTCCCGTTTCTTGTTGTTGTCGGCGGCATCGGGGCCACCGTCGTTGTTGTTGCTGTCTGATTCGTTGCTGTCGGCACCATCGGCTTCGTACACCAGCCGATCGGAAATCGCGGCCTGCTCGTCGAAGAACGCATTGACCGCCTGCAGCTGCGCGTCGGTGGACTCGAGCGTGTTCATGCGGTGACGGAACAGATTCGCGCCCTTGAGGCCACGCGTGTACCAGGCGATGTGCTTGCGCGCGGTGCGCACGCCCGTGAATTCGCCATAGAACGCGTAGTGATCGGCCAGATGGTGATTCATGATCGCGCGGATCTCGGCCACTTCGGGCGATGGCAGCAGTTCGCCAGTCGCGAGGAAGTGTTCGATCTCGCGGAACAGCCATGGGCGGCCCTGCGCGGCGCGGCCAATCATGATGGCATCTGCACCGGTTACCGCCAGCACATGCCGGGCCTTCTCCGGCGACGTGATGTCGCCATTGGCGACCACCGGGATGCGCACCGACGCCTTGACCGCGGCAATCGTTTCGTACTCGGCGTCGCCGTGATACAGGTCCGCGCGCGTGCGGCCGTGCACCGTCAGCATGCTGATGCCTGCGCTCTCGGCGATATGTGCCACGCGCAACGCGTTGCGATGCTCGCGGTCCCAGCCCGTGCGGATCTTGAGCGTGACGGGCACGCGGTCACCCACCGCACCCACCACAGCCTCGACGATGCGCGCGACCAGCGGTTCGTTCTGCAGCAGCGCGGAACCCGCGGCCACGTTGCAGACCTTCTTCGCCGGGCAGCCCATATTGATGTCGATGATCTGCGCGCCACGATCGACGTTGTACCGCGCGGCCTCGGCCATCATGGCGGGTTCGGCCCCGGCAATCTGCACCGAGATCGGCTCGACCTCGCCGGCATGATTCGCGCGGCGCATGGTCTTCTCGCTCTTCCAGAGCTGCGCGTTGGACGCCACCATTTCGGACACCGCATAGCCCGCGCCGAGTTGCTTGCACAACTGGCGGAACGGCCGGTCGGTCACGCCAGCCATGGGCGCGACGAACAGGTTGTTACGGAGGCGATGTGGACCGATCTGCACGATGAGAGGGCGTAAAAAGCGATAAACGAGTGATAAGCGTGTGATAGACGAACGACAGCGATGAACGAACGTGTTTCGCGCCGGATCTTGCATGGGCAGGATCCAGCGAGCGTGTTGGGTTCAACCCGGTTCGTGTGCGAGGGCGGGATTTTACCGCCAAACGGCGGGAGGTGCTCAAGAATTGAGCAAATATCCTCGTTGCGGTCTCGCGGGCGGTAATAATCACCGCCCGGGACATTAGATCGTTGCGTTGGCGGGGCTACCGCCGTACGCCGTACATCATCTGACGCGCTACCGCATGCTTGAGCGGGGCGACGCACGACAGTGCCGCCAGCGCCGCACCACGGGCATGAGCGGCCAGCGGGCCGCCGACGCCGAACACGCGCGGGAGCAGGTCGGTGACGCCGATCGTAACGGCGCGATCCACGCGATGACGGGTCGCAAAGGCCTCCAGCGCCTGCGGCGTACAGCTTGCGCGCAACGAGTCGGCCAGCGCGAACGCATCGCGCAGGCCCAGGTTGAGCCCCTGGCCGGCGACCGGGTGCAGCGTTTGCGCCGCGTTGCCGACCGCCACCACACGGCCATCGACGGTCACCGGTGCGGCATTGAGGCCGAGCGGGAACGCATGGCGCTTGCCGTGCAGCGTGAAGGTGCCAAGCCGCGTGCCGAAGGCTTCGCCGAGCTCGCGGGCAAATTCGGTTTCGCTCAGCGCGAGCCGGCGCGTGGCCGTATCGGGCGCGCAGCACCACACCAGCGCATAGCCGGGCGTGCCGTGATCCTCGTGTGGCAGCAGTGCGAGCGGTCCTTCCTCGGTGAAACGTTCCCAGGCCCAGCCGGGCATCGGGCGTGAGGCCGTCACGTGTCCGATGATCGCGGTCTGGCCGTAGTCGCGGCGCCGGCCGGTGCCCTGGCCGCTGCTTTGGCCAATACGGGCATCGCCGTGGCCGCCGGTTCCGTGCTTTCGCATCTGCTGGTGGAACAGCCCGCCTTCGGCCTGCACCGCGAGACGCGCCTCGAATGCGACCGGCAGGCCATCGTGATCGGCGTGCGAGGTGCCGGTCAGGCGCACGGCCGCGCCATCGGCGCCATCTTTCTGTTCGGCAATCTCGTCGATACGGGTTTCGAACACGCGCACGAGCCGGCCCGGCGCGGCCTCCGCGGCGCGCGCGAGCGCGCGCTCGAGTGCCTGGCACAGGTCGCCATAGCGGACCACGTAGCCGAGCGCGGGCACGTCGTAGTCGTCGTGATGCAGCTTGACGTGACCGAAGCGGCCGCGCTGCGAGATATGGATATGCTCGATGGTCTGCATCGGCACGGGCCACGCGCCGATCTGCTCGAGCAACTGGCGGCTGCCGTGCGAGAGCGCGATCGCGCGGGGATCGCGTGCCGCGCGCGCGGGCGTGGCCGCGTCGATCAGCGTCAACCGCCACGCCGTCGTACGCAGCAGCCGGGCCGCTAGCGTCAGGCCGACGGGGCCGCAGCCGACAATGGCGATGTCGCGCGGCGTCTGCTCCGCGTCTGGCGCGCCTGGTGTGTGCGCCGAGTCTGCGGTATCAGGAGTGGCTGGCAGGGTCATGGCTATCTCCCGCTTCTTGCGCTTTCTCCGCTGGGGCGGGGGGCACATCGCCACGCTTCCAGAGATTGGCGTCCGTGCGCGCGCGGCCCGCTTCGGCGTCGCGCAGCGCGTTGTCGAGTTTCTGTTCGCTGAAGCCCGGCAGCGTGCGCAGATGAGCGAGCAGTGCGGCGTGGTTGGCCGCATCGAGCGGTACCACGCAGCCCTGCTTGCTGTCGCCGTCGCCGACCAGAATCAGCCATGCGGTACCGGCCCACGGCGCGCGATTCGAGACCCGCACGATCACGCGTTCCAGCACATCCCACGCCAGTTCCTCGCGCTGGCCATCGGGCCGGTGCACGACCACGCGGTCGTCATAGAGGTTGATCACGAACGGCTCGCCGGCGTCGACACGGCGGGGCGTGGCGGCGCTGGCCGCACGGCTGGTGCCGCTGAGGTTGCCGCTGCTGTTGCCGTTCCTGTTGGTGTCGCTCGAAGGTATCAGTTTGCGTAGCCAGCCGATCATCGTGTATCTCCCACATGTTGTACGCCATCCCGCGCGCCAGCACGCATGATCGCTTCGATTTCATCCGCGTCGACAGGCACGCCGCGCGTCAATAGTTCACAGGCGCCATCGGTCACCACGGCGTCGTCCTCGATCCGGATGCCGATATGCCAATAGCGCTCGGGCACATCCTCGGCGGGCCGCACGTAGATGCCTGGTTCGACAGTCACCACCATGCCCGGTTCCAGCGGGCGCCATGGTCGTTCGCCGGGCGCGCCGTCGGGACCTGGCGTGGTGGACGCGCCTGGCACGCGGTACTCGCCCACGTCGTGCACGTCCATGCCGAGCCAGTGGCCGGTGCGGTGCATGTAGAAGCGGCGATAGCTGCCGCTGGCCAGCACGTCGTCGAGCGTGCCTTCCTTGTTGCGGTCGAGCAGGCCGGTATCGAGCATGCCCTGCGCGAGCACGCGCACAGCGGCGTCGTGCGGCACGTTGTAGGGCACGCCGGCGCGCGTTTCCGCGATCGCGGCATTCTGCGCGGCCAGCACGAGGTCATAGAGCTCGCGCTGCGCGGGCGTGAAACGGCCCGACACCGGGAACGTGCGCGTGATATCGGATGCGTAGCCGTCAAGCTCGCAGCCCGCGTCGATCAGGCACAGGTCGCCGTCGCGCAGTACGGTGGGGCCCGCGCGATAGTGCAGCACGCAGGCGTTGGCGCCGGTCGCGACGATCGAATTGTAGGCGACGCTCTGCGCGCCATGACGGCGGAACTCGTAGAGCAGTTCCGCTTCCAGGTGATATTCGCGCAGCCCTTCGCGCGAGGTCTGCATCGCGCGCACATGGGCCTGCGCGGAGATCTCGCTGGCGCGGCGCATGACCGCGATCTCGCTCGCATCCTTGAACAGGCGCATCTCGTCGAGCCAGGTCCGCACGTCGAGCGCGACCGATGGCGACGACACGCCCGCGCGGCCCTGCGCGCGCACGCCATCGAGCCAGCGCCGCACCTGCATGTCGGTACGCGTGGAGGCCGCGAGCGGATAGGCGATCTGGGCGCGATTGGCCAGCAGCGGTGGCAGCTTCGCATCGATTTCCTCGACCGAATGCGCTTCGTCGAAGCCGAATGTCGCGCGCGCGCCCTCGGGGCCGAAACGGAAACCGTCCCAGATCTCGCGCTCTTCGTGTTTCGGGCGGCAGAACAGGATGCTGCGGCCGCTGCCATCGGCGTCGGCCACCAGCACGAGCACCGCTTCGGGCTCGGTGAAACCGGTCAGATAATAGAAATAGCTGTCGTGGCGGTACGGATAGTCGCTGTCGCGGTTGCGCATGGCCTCGGGGGCCGTGGGCACGATGGCAACGCCACCGCCGCCTGCGCGCAGTTGTTGCAGCACGCGCTCGCGGCGGCCGCGGCAGGCGTCGAGAAGGGCGGAATCGGGAGCGGACATGGGCGGTCGGCGCTGTGGGCGCGCTGTAATCGAATCCTCCGGATTCTAACGCCGTCGGGCACGCGATGCGCGCATCGCACGGCGTCACAGGGTGGATTGGGGCCGGTTTCCGCTCAGGCGGGGACCCGCGCGGGCGGTATTTCCGCAGTGGTCAGGTGTCGTGCGGCGGCGCTTCAGGCGCGCAATGCGTCGTCGAGTGCGGCCAGTTGCGCGGGCGTGCCGACGTTCTCCCAGCGGCCGTCGAAGCGCTCGCCGGTGGCGGTGCCTGCCGCGATCGCGGCGCGATAGTACGGCGTCATCGCCACCTTCTGCCCCACTTCGATCTGGCGAAACAGGCGCGTGTCGTACAGGCCGATGTTGCCGAACGTGAGCGCCTGCGCGTCATTGGCCGCGACAGCTTCACCCGGAAGTCGCAGTTGACCGTCCGACGCCAGCACGAAGTCGCCGCGCGGATGGAACGGTGGGTTTGGCACCATGACCAGATGCATGCGCGGTTGCGCGGCACGGTTCATGTCCTGCGCGCGAGGCAATAGCGCGCGGTAGTCGTAGTCGCAGAAGATATCGCCAGACACGGCAAGGAACACACCATCCTGTCCCGCCTCCACGAGCAACGGCAGTGCGCGCGCAATGCCGCCGGCCGTCTCGAGCGCCACGCCTTCGGCCGAGTACGCGAGCCGCACGCCGTAGCGCGCACCGTCGCCGAGCGCGGCCTCGATCTGCGCGCCGAGCCAGGCGTGGTTGATCACGATCTCCGTCACGCCGGCGCGCGCAAGCGCTTCGATCTGCCAGACGATCAGCGCCTTGCCGCCCACTGGGAGCAGGGGCTTGGGGCAGGTATCGGTCAGCGGCCGCATACGGTCTCCGCGGCCGGCGGCGAAAATCATGGCTTTCATCATTGAATCCGTTATTGCAGCATTTGCAGCCCGATCAGCGCCGCCATGCCGATCACGATGGTCCAGCCGACGCTGCGCGTGCGCGCGGCCACGAACACGGCCACGATGCCCGCGAGCAGCCGCGAGTTATGCGGGCTCAGATACAGCGCGCCATCTTGCATCAACAGGTCTGGCGCGATCAGCGCGGACAACATCGCGGCCGGCACGAACTGCAGCGCGCCGCGGAACCACGCGGGCAACCGCACGCGGCCCTCGACCGCGATAAAGGACAGCCGGATCAGGAAGGTGGCCACGCCCGCCGCCACGAACACCGCAAGCAACGTGGCGGGGCTCATGCGGTGGTCTCCGGCCGCGCATGGCGCGCGCGCTGCAGCAGGATCATGCCCGCCGCGATGCCGCCCAGTGCGGCCACCATGATGCCGAGCTTGTGCGGCATGCCGTAGCACGCCACCGCGAGCCCGCTGGCCACGAGCGCCGCCGCCAGTTGCGCGCGGTGCTTCAGGTTCGGCACGATGATCGCGATAAACGTCAGCGGCAGGAAGAAATCGAGCGGCCAGTCGCGTGGCACCTGCGCGCCCACCAGCACGCCGGCCAGCGTCGACAGTTGCCAGCAGGTCCACAGCGAAATGCCCGCGCCGAAGAAGAACCAGTGACGATGGCGCAGCCGCTCGCCGGTATCGGTCAGGCGGCGCGTCATCGCCGCGAAGGCCTCATCGGTGAGGAGGTACGCGATCAGCGCCTTCCAGCGTCGCGGCAGATGCGCGAGCGCCGGTGCCATCGTCGCGGAATAGAGCGCATGGCGCAGGTTCACCATCGCCACGGTGAAGACTACGATCAGTGCGGGCGTGCCGGCCGACCACAACTGCGTGAGGATCATCTGCGAAGCGCCGCCGAACACGGTGGCGCTCATCGCGCAAGCCAGCCACGCGGGCATGCCCGCGTTCACTGCCAGTACTCCGTAGATCAGGCCGAACGGCGCCACGCCGAGCAACATCGGCAGCAGCGCGCGCACGCCAGCCCACCATTCGGCGGCTGGCGTGGTGGCGATGGCGGTGCCGCCGTCGTCATTGGCGGCGACCTGAGGGTCTGGGCGCGAAGAGGGCACGACGCTCAGAACGTGAAGCCCGTCGGGCGGTTCGTGCCCTCGAGCGCGTCCAGCAGCCGCATCAGCTTGCGCAGTTCCGTATAACGGCCCGCCACGCTGCGCGTGTACTTGAGTACCAGCGGCAGGTTGGCGAGGTAGCCATCCTTGCCATCGCGATGGTAGAGCCGCGCGAAGATGCCGAGCACCTTCAGATGACGCTGCAGGCCCATCCATTCGTAGTCGCGGTAGAACTCGCCGAAATCGGCATTGACCGCCAATCCGGCCGCGCGGGCGCGTTCCCAGTAGCGGATCAGCCAGTCGAGCTGCTGTTCCTCTTCCCACTCGATATAGGCGTCGCGCCAGAGCGACACCGCGTCGTAGGTGATCGGGCCGATCACGGCGTCCTGGAAGTCCAGAATGCCCGGATTGGCGCCATCGGGCATCACCATCAGGTTGCGCGAGTGATAGTCGCGATGCACGTACACCTGCGCCTGGGCGAGGTTGTTGGCCAGAATCGCGTCCATGACCTCGCGCAGATCCGACTGTTGCGCGTCGGTCAGCGTCACGCCGAGGTGGCGTGCCACGTACCACTCGGGAAACAGGTCGAGTTCGCGCTGCAGCAGCGCGCGGTCGTAAACTGGCAACTCGCCGGGCCGCGTGGCGGCCTGGATCCTGACCAGCGCGGCCGCGGCATCGCCATACAGGCCGCGCGCGGTGGTTTCGTCGAGCTTCGACAGATAGGTCTGGTTGCCGAGGTCGGCCAGCAGCAGGAACCCCTGTTCGAGGTCCTGCGCCAGCACGGTCGGCACGGTCACGCCCGCATCGCCGAACAGCTTGGCCACGTGGATGAACGGCCGGCAGTCCTCGTGCGTGGGCGGCGCGTCCATGACGATCGCGGTCGGGTGGTTCGGGTGGACCGTGCGCACGCGGAAATAGCGCCGGAAGCTGGCGTCAGCTGACGCGGGCGCGCAGGAATCGGGGTCGATCTGCCAGGCGGCGCCGAGTCCGGCTACCCAGGTTTTCAGTTGGGTGAGGCGCGGATCGTGGCCCGGCTCGTGAGAAAGTGCTGCCATGCCGGAAAGGGTGAATAGGTTGGCCCGTATAATACCCGACCAAACCCGGGTGCCGGGTGGCCTCGGGGGAGGGGCCACCTTTGCCCGGCAGCCCGATCCGGCAAGGGTTGGCGGGCATTGTGTCCGCCTCTCCGGGCTTCCGGCGGATCGCAGTGCTGCTCGCCGCCGGGTGAACGACCACCGCTCGCATGACCGAACAACGACGATCACCGAACCAGACGGCCACTCGAACGCGCCCGCGCCTAGCCGGCGAGCCAAGGCTGATGCGTAAAGCCCTGCCCGCCAGCGCGTTGCGCCCGCTCGTCCTGGCCATGGCCGGACTGTCGGTGAACGTGCATGCCCAATATGGCACTGCCTCGACGATTCCCGACGTGCTGCCGGTGGAAACCGTGACGCAGACCCCGGAGCCGCCGCCACCGCCGACGCAGGCCGGTGAACTGGTGCCGCGCCTGTCGGAGCCGGCGGCGAGTACGACTGCGCCAAAGTCGAACAGTCTCTCGCTCACGCCGCAGGCCAAGGTGCCGCCCAACCCGAACGCGCCGTCGTTCGTCTCGGGCGATCGCATGACCGGCTACAACGAGAAGGGCGTCACGCTCGAGGGCAATGCCGAGTTGCGCCGCGATGGCTCTGTGGTCAAGGGCGACACGCTGACTTACGATCAGGACACCGACGAGGCCCACGTACAGGGCAATGCGCGCCTGTCGAAGAACGGCACGGTGGCCGTGGGGCCCGAGGCCAAGATGCGCATCGAGGCCAACGAGGGCTACATGCTCTCGCCGGACTATTACTTCCAGCAGACCGGTGGCGGTGGCACGGCCGAGCGGATCGACTTTCTCGATCCCGATCGCAGCACGATCAAGCACGCTACCTACACGACGTGCTCACCCGACAACGCGGACTGGTATTTCAGCGCGAACAAGATCGATATCGACAACGACCGCGAGGTGGGCACCGCGTATGGCGGCGTGCTGCGCTTTTTCGGCGTGCCGATCGCGGCGGCGCCCGCATTCACGTTCCCGCTCAACGAGGAGCGGCGCAGCGGTTTCCTGCCACCGGTATTCGGTTTTAGCTCGCGTTCGGGTCTCGACCTGACCGCGCCGTACTATTTCAACCTCGCGCCTAACCGGGATCTGACGTTGTACCCGCGTATCCTTTCGTCGCGCGGCGTACAGTTGGGCGGAGACTTTCGATATCTGGGCGACGGCTACAGCGGCCGCATCCGTGCCGACTTCCTGCCGGATGACAAGAAGGCCGACCGCAATCGCTGGGCGTACTCGATCCAGCATAGTCAGCGCCTGGCACCGGGGCTGACGGCCTATGCCAACGTCAGCAAGGTCTCGGACGACCAGTATCCGGATGATCTGACGCGCACGATTGCGCAGTCGACCCTGCGCCAGTACACGCAGGAAGGCGGGGTCGTCTACAACTGGCAAGACTTCACGGTGCTCGCGCGGGTGCAGAAGTTTCAGACGCTGTCACCGAGCGAGCCGTCCTACGAGCGTGAACCGCAGATCAATGCGCGCTATACCAAGTACAACCTTGGCGGCTTCGACATTCAGGTCGAAGGCGACTACTCGCGCTTCAAGATTCCGCTGACGACCACCAGGTTTCAGCAGCCTGAGGGCGATCGCCTCTACCTGCAGCCGTCGATCAGCTATCCGATCGTGCGCGCCGGCTGGTACGCGACGCCAAAGGTGTTGTTCAACGCGGCGCAGTACAACATGGACGCGGGCACGAACACCGTGGGCGCGCCCAATACGTTGAACCGCACGGTGCCGACCTTCAGCTTCGATTCGGGCATGGCGTTCGACCGCGAGGCGCCGACCATGAGCCGCATCTTCGGCACCAAGTTCACGCAGACGCTGGAACCGCGCCTGTTCTATGTCTACACGCCGTTCCGCGACCAGAGTCAGTTCCCGCTGTTCGATACGGCCCAGTCGGACTTTGGCTATGGACAGATCTTTACCGAGAACTCGTTCACCGGTTACGACCGGATCGCCGACAATAACAAGCTGACGGCCGGCGTGACCACGCGCCTGATCGAATCGGAAACCGGGATCGAGCGCTTCCGCGGCACGATCGCGCAGCGCTTCGACTTCACCGGCCAGCGCGTGCAGTTGACGGGCACCTCGACCGACACCAAGCCCAGCTACTCGGACCTGCTCGCGGCGACGACGATCCAGCTGTTCCGGGGCTACTATATCGACGCTGGCATCCAGTACAGCCCGGAAGACGATCGCGTAAACTATTCCAACGTGGCGTTTTCGTGGCGCCCGGAGTCGCGCAAGGTGATCAACCTGGGCTATCGCTACCGCCGCCCGACGTCGATAACGGACAACACCGCGATCGACCAGATCGAGTTGTCGAGCCAATGGCCGCTGACGCGTCGCACCTACGGCATTGGCCGGGTGGCGTTCGACAAGGCGGCGAATCAGCTCGTCGATGCCCTTGCGGGTATCGAGTACGCTGCGGATTGCTGGGTGGGCCGGGTGGTCTACCAGCGTTTCCGCAATACCTCGGATGGCTACACCGGACGGTTCTTCCTGCAGGTGGAGTTCCGTGGGCTGTCGAAGATCGGCTCCAATCCGCTGGATATCCTGCGCCTGAACGTGCCGGGCTACGAGCCCGTTACCTCGAGGCCGGTGCCGACATCCCAGTACGATCACTATGAATGACGGACCAAGATGAAACGTCGAGTTTTTTCCGTGTTTTCCCTGTTCAATGCCAGTCAGCGCATCGTCTGGCAGCGTGTGCTGCTCTCCGCGGTGATGGGGTCGCTGGCGCTGCCGGCTGCCGCACAATTGCGCGCACCGGGTTCGTCGTCACGCGCGACGGGCATCTTCCTGCCGCAGTCAGGTCAGGAGACGGCCGCGCCGCCGAGCCAGCCGCAAATGGGCATTCCGCAGCCGCAGTCGGGCGCCCGGCGCTCGCAGCTCGTGGACGAAGTGGTTGCCATCGTCAACAACAGCGTGATCACGCGCCGTGAACTGCTCGACCGCGCCGACGAGATCGAAAGCCAGCTGCGTGCCTCCCAGCGTGAAGTGCCGCCGCGCGCCGACCTGCTCGGCGAGGTGCTCGAGCGTCTGGTGATGGATCGCGTGCAGACGCAGGCCGCGCAGGACGCCGGCATTCGCGTGACGGACCAGGAAGTGGATCGCGCCATCGAGTCGGTGGCGCAGCAGAACCGCATGAGCGCCACCGACCTGCGCAGCCGCGTGGAAGCGAGCGGCATGACCTGGACCAAGTACCGCGACGAACTGCGCAAGCAGGTCCAGGTGATTCGCCTGCGCGAACGTGAGGTCGACTCGAAGGTGCAGGTCTACGATGGCGAGATCGACAACTACCTTGCCGCGCGCAGCGGCCAGCCGACGGCCGGCAGCGGTCCGGTAGAGTTCAACGTCGCGCAGATCCTCGTGCGCGTGCCCGAGGACGCGTCGGAAGCGCAGAAGGCCGAGCTGAAGAAGAAGGCCGAAGCCTTGCTCAAGCAGGCGACGGATGGCGCCGACTTTGCCGAACTCGCCAAGGCCAATTCGGAAGCGCCCGAGGCCGCCCAGGGCGGCTCGCTCGGTTTCCGCGAGATCGGCCGGCTGCCCGCGCTGTTCGCCAATGCGGTGGTGGACCTCCAGCCCGGCACGATGGCGCCGCAGGTGGTGGAGAGCGCCAATGGCTTCCACGTAATCAAGCTGACCGCCAAGCGCACCGCGCCAAGCGCGTCGTCGCCGCAGGCCGCCGACAAGATCCAGCAGACGCAGGTGCGCCATATCCTGATCCGTACCGGCCCGAACATGCCGCAGGCCGAGGCCTCGCGCCAGCTGCAAGGCCTGCGCGACCGCCTGACGCATGGCAGCGACTTCGCCGACGTGGCCAAGCGCTATTCGCAGGATGGATCGGCCGCGAACGGTGGCGATCTCGGCTGGGTGTCGCCCGGCGAGCTCGTGCCCGAGTTCGAGCAGGCGATGAACCGCCTGCGTCCCGGCGAGATTTCCGAGCCGGTGGTCACGCAGTTCGGTGTGCACCTGATCCAGGTGATAAACCGTCGCGAGACCGAGGTATCGCCCGAGAAACAGCGCGACTTCGCACGCGCCGAGGTGCGCGAGCAGAAGCTGCGCACGGCGTACGACGACTGGGCGCGCCAGCTGCGCAGCGCGGCCTACGTCGAGTACCGGATCAACCGCCAGCGCTGACGCGCGGCCCTCGCCGACATGCCTGAACCTCTTGCGCTAGCCATCTCCACCGGCGAACCCGCCGGCATCGGCCCCGACATCACGATCCGCGCACTGCTGCAGATCGCGGGGCCGCATGTGGGTGACAAGGGGGACATGCACGGCGCCATGCGCTTCCACGTGCTGGGCGATGCGCGCATGCTCTCCGCGCGCGCCGAGGCACTGGGCGTGGGCAAGGCCTGGGCGCGCCGGCTTGCCGACGGCGATGTGGTGGTGGAAGACATCGCGCTGGGCGTGGGCTGCGTGCCGGGACAGCTCGACGCGCGCAACGGCCGCTATGTGCTGTCGCTGCTCGACGCCGCCATCGATGGCCTGCTGCCCGCAGGCGCGGCCACACGATTCGCGGCGATGGTCACCGCTCCCGTGCAGAAAAGCACGATCAACGATGCGGGCGTGCCCTTCACGGGCCACACCGAGTATCTGGCCGAACGCGCCGGCGTGCCGCGCGTGGTGATGATGCTAGCGGGCCCGCAGCCCGCGCACGACAATGCGATGCTGCGCGTGGCGCTGGCGACTACGCATCTGCCGCTGCGCGCGGTGCCGGATGCGCTGTCGGTGCCGCTGCTGATGGAGACGCTGACGATCATCGACGCCGACCTGCGACGCCGCTTCGGCATCGCCCGTCCGCGCATCCTCGTCACCGGGCTGAACCCGCATGCGGGCGAGAGTGGACATATGGGCCGCGAGGAAATCGACATCATCGCGCCGGCGCTTGCACTGGCGCAGGACGCGGGCATCGACGCGCGCGGACCGTACCCGGCCGACACGCTGTTCCAGCCGCGTCATCTGGCCGGCGCGGACTGCGTGCTGGCGATGTATCACGACCAGGGGCTCGCGCCCCTCAAATACGGCACGTTCGGGCATGGCATCAATGTCACGCTCGGTCTGCCATTCATTCGTACTTCGGTGGATCACGGCACCGCACTGGACCTGGCCGGCAGCGGCCGCGCCGAACACGGCAGCATGATCGAGGCGATCCGCTGCGCCGTGGCGATGACGGGTCATGCGAATGGCCACCACACGAACGGGCGACCGCCACACTGACGGGAAGCCCCACATATCATGCGTTCAAACGTTCATCAGGGCCATGTGGCCCGCAAGCGATTCGGTCAGAACTTCCTCGTGGACGACGGTGTCATCCACGGCATCATCAATGCCATCGATCCGCAGCCGAACGACGTGGTCGTCGAGATCGGCCCAGGCCTCGGCGCGCTGACCAATCCGCTGCTCGAGCGCCTGCCGCGCATGCACGTGGTCGAGCTCGACCGCGACCTCGTGGAACGGCTCAACCGCCGCTACGGCACGAAGCTCGACGTCCATGCCGGCGATGCGCTGGCGTTCGATTTCTCGCGGCTGCAGGAAGCGGGGCGCTCACTGCGTATCGTCGGCAATCTGCCCTACAACATCTCCAGTCCGCTGCTGTTTCATCTGATGGGGTTTGCGGAGTGTGTGCGCGACCAGCATTTCATGCTGCAGAAAGAAGTGGTCGAACGCATGATCGCCGAGCCCGGCAGCAAGGCGTTTGGCCGGCTGTCCATCATGCTGCAGGTGCGCTATCACATGGAGCATGTGCTGGACGTGCCGCCGGCCTCGTTCAATCCGCCGCCGAAGGTCGATTCCGCCGTGGTGCGCATGATTCCCTGGCCACGACTCGCCAGCGGCGAGCTGCAGTCGCCGTATGCCGCGTGCAATGTGGACGTGCTCGGCGACGTGGTGGCCGCGGCGTTCTCGCAGCGCCGCAAGGTCCTGCGCAACACGCTGTCGTTCCTGCGCGATCAGGTCGACTTCGACGCGCTCGGCTTCGATCTCGGCCGCCGCGCCGAGGAAGTGCCAGTTGCCGAGTACGTCGAGCTGGCGCGCCTGGTCGCTGCCGGCACCGCTGCCTCCAATGCTGCCAACGCTGCCAAAGCCACCGACGCGCGCGACGATAGCCGCGAGGCCTCCTGATTTCTACCGTATTTGTCTTGATTCATCTGTGACGCCATGACAGCCCAAACGATTAAAGATCCGCGTCCCGTCATCCTGACCGGCGACCGTCCCACCGGCCCGCTGCACCTCGGCCACTATGTCGGCTCGCTCCAGAGCCGCGTGTCGCTGCAGGACTCGCACAAGCAGTATCTGTTGCTGGCCGACACGCAGGCCATGACGGACAACGCGCATGACCCGGAGAAGGTGCGCCGCAACGTGCTCGAGGTCGCGCTGGACTACCTCGCGGTTGGTATCGACCCCGCCAAGACCACGATCACCGTGCAGTCGCATCTGCCGGCGCTGGCCGAGCTGACGCTGATGTACCTGAACTTCGTCACGGTATCGCGCCTCGAGCGCAACCCGACGATCAAGGAAGAGATCCAGGCGCGCGGTTTCGGTCGTGATATCCCGGCTGGCTTCCTGTGCTATCCCGCGTCGCAGGCCGCGGACATCACCGGCTTCAAGGCCGTGCTGGTACCCGTTGGCGAAGATCAGGCACCGCTGATCGAGCAGACCAACGAAATCGTGCGCCGTATCAACCATCAGGTGGGCCGAGAGGTGTTGCCGGAAGCCGCGGCGCTGATCCCGAAGCATGGCCGCCTGCCGGGCGTCGATGGCAAGGCGAAGATGAGCAAGTCGCAAGGCAACGCGATTCCGCTCGGCGCGTCGCCGGAGCAGATCAAGGAAGCCGTGCACCGCATGTACACTGATCCGAACCACCTCAAGGTGTCCGATCCGGGTCAGGTGGAGGGCAACGTGGTGTTCACCTACCTCGACGCCTTCGATCCGAACGTCGCGGAAGTGGAAGCGCTCAAGGAACACTACCGTCAGGGCGGTCTGGGCGACATGGTGCTCAAGCGCCGGATCGAGGGCATCCTGCAGGAGATGCTGCGTCCGATCCGCGAGCGTCGCGAGCAACTCGCCAAGGACCCCGGCTACGTGTTCGATATCCTCAAGAAGGGTACCGCCGAGGCGCGTGAACTGACTCAGCAGACGCTGGACGAAGTGCGCGGCGCGCTGGGGATGTTCTCGTTCTAGGCTTTTCGGTTCACCAGCACGATGCCGCCGAGCACCAGCAGCGCCGACACGGCAAAGCGTATGCCGACGACATCGTGCATCAGCACCACGCCGAACGTCACGCCGAACAACGGGGTGAGGAACGAGAATACCGCGAGGCGTGAGGTCAGATACTGGCGCAGCAGCCAGAACCACGCCAGATAGCTCGCGAAAGCCACCAGCACCGACTGGTAGAACAGACTCGCGAGCACCAGGCCGTTGAATTGCACGTCGAGGTGCTGGCCGGCCATCAGCGCCAGCGCGAGCAGCACCACGGCGGATACCGCAAGCTGGTACAGCAGCGTCTTGCTGGCCGGTGCGCTGGCCAGCCGGCTGGCGCGCACCACCAGCGTGGTGGCGGCCCACAGGGCGCCGGCCAGCACGCCGAGCCCATCGCCCAATAGTGTCGAGCTGCCTGATTGAGATAACCTGGCGGGCGACACCATGCCGTCGGCAAACGCAATCACGATGCCCGCGAAGGCGGCGATGACACCGAGCCATTGCGCGGGGCGCAGCCGCTCGCCCGGTACCGTGAAATGGAGACCGAGCGCGGTGAAGACCGGCGCGGTATAGAGAAACACCGCCATGCGCGAGGCCGTGGTGTGACCAAGGCCGACGAACACACACAGGAATTCGCCGCCGAACAGCAGACCCGCCAGCAGTCCGGCCGGCAACGTGCCGTCACGCTGCCAGAGCGGCTGGCGGCGCCACAGCGTGAAACCATAGACCAGCAGCGCCGCAATGGCCGAGCGTACGCCAGCCTGCATCACCGCACCCATCAGCGGCGCGGTGACCTTGATCACGACCTGCTGCAGCCCCCACGCCGCGCACAGCAGCAGCATGAGCCCGATGGCAAGGCCGTCGAGCGGACGACGGTCGAGAGCCTGGATGGCGGTGCTCATGCGGCGGCGGCAGCTTACGGACGCGCGGCGTCGCGCGTCGAATGACGCTCGATCAGTTCGATCTTGTAGCCGTCCGGATCTTCCACGAAGGCGATCACGGTGGTGCCGCCCTTGACCGGGCCGGCCTCGCGCGTGACCTTGCCACCGGCTACGCGAATGCGGTCGCACGCGGCCGCCGCATTGTCGGTTTCCAGCGCGATATGACCGTAAGCATTGCCCAGGTCGTACTGATCGACGCCGTAGTTGTAGGTCAGCTCGATCACCGCGCCTTCGCTCTCGGGACCGTAGCCAACGAAGGCCAGCCGGTACTTGTATTCGGGGTTGTCGCTCTCGCGCAGCAGCTGCATGCCGAGCACGCGCGTGTAGAAATCGATCGAGCGCTGGTAGTCGCCAACGCGGAGCATCGTATGGAGGAGTCGCATGTGGGGGCCTTCTGTAGGTTTGGTGTCTGCCGTGGCAGCAACCGTATTCTAGAACGTCGGTAACAGCTCGGGCGGATGCGCGCGCAACTGCGCGCGGGCATCGCGGAACTCGGGAAAGATCGACTCGACCGTTTCCCAGAAGCGCGGGCCGTGGTTCATCTCTTTGAGATGCGCGAGCTCGTGCGCGGCCACATAGTCGATCATCGACATCGGGAAATGCATGAGGCGCCAGTTCAGCCGGATCTTGCCGTCGGCGGTGCAACTGCCCCAGCGCGTCGCCGCGGAAGTCAGCGCAAAGCCCGTATGGCGCACGCCGAGCTTCTCCGCATAGATCTCGAGCCGTTCGGCCAGCAGGCGCCGTGCCTGATGTTGCAGCCAGCCCTGCACGCGATCCTTGATCTGCTGCTCGTCGGCATGCGTCGGTAACGCGAGATGCAGTACGCGCGTCTCCGCGTCGAACTGCAGTGCGCCCGTCGGTGAATCGAGCCGCAGCGTAATCGGCTTGCCAAGCAGCGGCAGGCTCGCGCCCTCGCGCCACTGCACGGTCGGCAACACGCGGCGCGCCTCGCGGTGGCGCCACTCGCCGAGCTTGGTGAAGATCCAGCGCTGCTTTTCGAGGATGGCCGACTCGACGTCGACAAGCGTCACCCAGCGCGGCGCCGTGATGGACAGACCGCGATCGTCGATGGTGAAGCCGATGGTCCGGCGTGCCGAGCGCTTGAGCGTGTAATGCAGCGGGCGTTCGCCGATATGCAATACCCGAGAGTTCGGTTGCAGCGGCGGCCATGCGGGAGGATCGGCCACCAGTGGCGCGATCGGCCCAAGCGGCCCAAGCGGCCCAAGCGGCGAAACTGACGTGGGCGACGCGGGCCCAGCCGCCAGCGCTGCCTCGAACGATAGCTCGAGCTGCGCGTCAGTGGTATCGGGGGTAGGCCGCAACAACTTCATGCAGGCGCCCCGTCCTGCGTTTCGCGGTAGCTGTCCGCATCGATGCGCCGCATCTCGGCCTCGACCCAGATCTGCACCTCGGTGTTGAGCTGATCGGCCGTGCGGTTGGCCGAGTTGATCGCCGGTCCGACCGAAATCGTCACGGTGCCCGGATACTTGAGGAACGAGTTACGCGGCCACACGCGGCCGGAGTTGACCGCAATCGGCAGGATCCACGCCCCGGTTTCGGCCGCAAGGCGTGCGCCGCCGCTCTTGTAGCGCGGACGCGCCATGCCCGATGGCGTGCGCGTGCCCTCGGGGAACATGATGATCCACGCGCCCTCGGCCAGACGCTCACGTCCCTGGTCGACCGCCTGCGCAAACGCGCGCGAGCCTTCCTTGCGGTTGATATGCACCATCTTGAGCATGCCGAGCGCCCAACCGAAGAACGGCACGAACAGCAGTTCGCGTTTGAACACGAAGCACAGCGGCTTGGGCATCAGGGCCATATAGGCCACGGTCTCCCACGCGGACTGGTGCTTCGACAGCAGCACCACGGGCTTGTCCAGCATCGCCTGCATGCGGTCCATGCCCTCGATGCGGTACTGGATGCCGCAGATGCCGCGTGCGGCCCAGATCACGAGCCGCGTCCAGCCCCGCACGAAGCGGAAGCGGTTGGCGGCGTTCATAAACGGAAAGACGATAAAGCAGGCGCACGCGTAGGGCGGCGTCAGGACGATCAGATAGAGCGTAAACAGCAGGGAACGAATGAAGATCATCTGGGGTGAGCGCGGGGCAGATCTTGTGAGGGGGCGGCAGGGGACTTGTGCGTGGGCAGGGCACCGTCGCCGGTGACTTGCCAGCGCGCGAAGGCGGCCAGATCGTCGTGGATGCGCGTGCCGGCGGGCAAGCCACCCTTGTCTCGCGTCTTCTGGCCTTTGCCAGTCAGCACGAGGTGCGGCACGCAGCCAACCGCCACGCCAGCTTCGAGGTCTCGCAGGGAATCGCCGACCACGGGTACCGCGCGCAGTTCGATGCCAAAGCGTTCGCCGATCTGCTCGAACATGCCGGGCTTGGGCTTGCGGCAATCACAGCCGTCGGCGGCCGTGTGCGGGCAGAAGAAGACGGCCTCGACGCGACCGCCGAGATTGGCCAGCGCCTTGTACATCTTCTCGTGCATCGCGTTGAGCGCGCTCATCTCGAACAGACCGCGACCAATGCCCGACTGGTTGCTCGCGATCACTACGCGAAAGCCGGCCTGGTTCAGCGCGGCGATCGCCTCGAGGCTGCCGGCAATCGGCACCCATTCATCGGGCGTCTTGATGAACTGATCGCTGTCGAGATTGACGACGCCATCGCGATCGAGGATGACGAAGCGGGGCGGATTCTGTGGCATCTTGCGTTGCGTCGGTAGGGCAGCCTGTTTCGGTCGGAGAGCGGCGATCAGGCCGCCAGCTTGGAGATATCGGCCACGCGGTTGGCCAGCACGTGCAGCGACGCCAGCAGCGCGAGCCGGTTCGCGCGCAGGCGCGCGTCGTCGGCCATCACCATCACGTCGTTGAAGAACTGGTCCACCGCCTCGCGCAGTTGCGCGAGGTCGCGCAGCGCGGCCGTGAAATCGCCACCGGCAAATGCCGCTTCAACGCCCGGGCGCACGCGCTCGATGGCCGCGTGCAGCGTGCGTTCGGCCGCTTCCTGGAACAGCGCGGCGTCCACCGTGCCGATGGCCTCGTCGGTCTTGCGCAGGATGTTCGTGATGCGCTTGTTGGCGGCCGCAAGCGCTTCCGCCTCCGGCAGCGCCGCGAACGTGCGCACCGCTTCCATGCGGCCCATGATGTCGTGCAGCGCATGCGGGCGCAGGCTCACCACGGCTTCCACTTCATTGGTCGTGTAGCCCTTGTCCTTCAGGTAGCCGCGCACGCGGTCGTACAGGAAGTCGAGAATGGCCTCGCGCGCGGGCTTCACCGCGGCGATGCCGGCAAACGACTGCTCGGTCAGCGCGAGCAGCGTGTCGAGCTTCACCGCGAGCGGCTTCTCGATCAGCATGCGCAGAATGCCGAGCGCGTGGCGGCGCAGGGCGAACGGATCCTTCTCGCCTGTCGGCTGCAGGCCGATACCCCAGATGCCGACCAGCGTCTCGAGCTTGTCGGCCAGCGCCACGGCCGTGCTGACGTTGCCGGCCGGCAGCGCGTCGCCGGCAAAGCGCGGACGGTAATGTTCGGAGCAGGCCAGCGCCACGTCATGATCCTCGTGGTCGTGGCGCGCGTAGTACGTGCCCATGGTGCCCTGCAGCTCGGGGAACTCGCCAACCATGTCGGTCAGCAGATCCGCCTTGGCGAGCTCGGCGCCGCGCATGGCCGCAGCCTGATCGACCGGCGCGCCGGTACCGTTCATGGTCTCGGCGATATGGCCCGCGATCTGCTGCAGGCGTTGGACGCGATCGAGCTGCGTACCGATCTTGTTGTGATAGACCACGTTGGCCAGCTGCGGCACGCGCGAGGCCAGCGTCTTCTTGCGATCCTGGTCGAAGAAGAACTTGGCGTCGGCCAGGCGCGGGCGTACCACGCGTTCGTTGCCCGTGATGATCGACTGCGGCGTTTCCGTCGCCAGGTTCGATACGATCAGGAAACGATGACGCAGATGCCCGTTGGCATCGGTCAGCGCAAAGTACTTCTGGTTGGTCTGCATCGTCAGGATCAGGCATTCCTGCGGCACCGAGAGGAACGTCTCCTCGAAGTGGCAGGCGTACACCACCGGCCATTCGACAAGCGAGTTCACTTCGTCGAGCAGTGCGTCGGGCATGACCACCTGATCCGCGCCAGCCTCGGCCAGCAGCGTCGAGCGAATACGCTCGCGGCGGTCGGCATAGCTCGCCACCACGCGGCCCTTCGACTCGAGCAGCGCCGCGTACTCGTTCGCATGCGGAATCTCGATCATGCCGTGCGAGAGGAAGCGGTGGCCCTGCGTGATATTGCTGGCGTCGAGGCCCAGCACCGATACCGGCACGATCTCGGCGCCGAACAACGCGATCAGGCTATGCGCGGGACGCACGAAATGCACGGTGCTGCCATCGGGACGCTGATAGCTCATCAGCTTCGGAATCGGCAGCTTCGTGAGCGTCTCGTCGAGCGCCGCCTGCAGGCCGCCAGCCAGCGTGGCACCGCGCGCGGTGTAACGATGGAAGAATGCATCGGCCTTGCCGTCG
Organism: Cupriavidus pampae; assembly: GCF_914271485.1. GTDB lineage: Bacteria > Pseudomonadota > Gammaproteobacteria > Burkholderiales > Burkholderiaceae > Cupriavidus > Cupriavidus pampae. Next base: position 431,589 of record NZ_CAJZAG010000003.1, on the reverse strand, counting down.
GACGCGCGCTCGAGGGTCTGCCAGTCGATCGAGTCGACGCCGATCGACTTGGCCAGCGCCGCGAGTTTCTTGGCGAGCGGGGCGGTCGGCGCGCCCGCGGCATCCAGTGCCACGGTCAGCGGGAGTACCTTCTCGCGTTGCTCGCGGTCTGGCGCGGCGCTACGCACGCCGGTGACCAGCGCGGCCAGGCGGCGAGGCGTGGCGAACGGCGTCACGGTGGCGCCGGTTTCGAGCAGGTCGCGCTCGCGCAGGCCCGCGAACAGGCCTTGCGCAAACGCGTCACCGAGCCGGGCCAGCGCCTTGGGCGGCAGCTCTTCGGTGAACAGTTCGATCAGCAGCGAATCGGTCATCAGTTGCGACATGAATCGTATCCAACGGGTATGAGGCAGGCACCGCGCTCAGCAGCGCGGTGCGGGATTGGGTTCTACGCCGGACAGCAGCCACAGGCCGTTCTGTTGCCGGAACTGCAGCGTGGTGTACGCGCATTGCGCGGCCACGCCGGAAGCGCCGCGGCTACCCGCGGCGGGAAAACGTGCATCGATGCGCTGCAGGCGGCGATCGTAGCGAATCTCGTCGATGCGGCCGCCCACCCAGAAATCGATCTTCTGCGGCAGCTGCGCGGCCGAGCGATACATCTTGACCGCGCGCCTGGCCTTGCCATTGCGCTCTTCCCACTCGACCCACGTCAGCGGGTAGCGGATCGCGCTTTCGTAAGCGCGCAGCGGCACACGGTGCCAGCCCAGATCGCGCGAGCCCGACAGGTCGCACGAGAACGTCCGTACGAGCTGCGTCCACTGGTCCACGGCATTGAGCCCCGGCCGCCAGTGGCGCGCGATGGCCTGTTGCAGCTGCTGCTGGTCGGCCTCGCACACATTGGCGAGGTTCTCCGGCAGGTACAGCACCTGCGGCGTGGGGGCGGTCGTGCTCTTCGCCAGCGCGCTGCCCGGTGCGATCGTGGCGATACCGGCCGCGGTCAGTACGGCGGCCAGGACCAGCCGCAACGGGACCGGGCCGCGCAGGGGGGACGTCATGCGTCGGTCCTCTTGCCACACATCGGAAAGCCGAGGGCCTCCCGCGAATCGTAGTAGGCCTGCGCCACCATCCGCGACAGATTGCGGATGCGGCCGATATAAGCCGCGCGCTCGGTCACCGAGATCGCGCCGCGCGCGTCCAGCAGGTTGAACGTGTGGGCGGCCTTGAGAACCTGTTCGTAGGCGGGCAGGGCCAGGCGCGTGCCGGTGGCGGTCTCGCCCTCCTTGACCTCTCCCATCAGGCGCTTGGCTTCACCTTCGTGTTCCGAGAAATGCCGGAACAGGATTTCGGTGTTGCTGTGCTCGAAGTTGTAGGTGGACTGCTCCACCTCGTTCTGGTGATACACGTCGCCGTAGGTCAGGCGACGCGTTTCGCCGTTCTCGACCCACTCGGTCCAGACCAGGTCGTACACGTTCTCGACCTTCTGCAGGTACATCGCCAGACGTTCGATGCCGTACGTGATCTCGCCCGTGATGGGCTTGCAATCGATGCCGCCCACCTGCTGGAAGTACGTGAACTGCGTGACTTCCATGCCGTTGAGCCAGACTTCCCAGCCCAGGCCCCACGCGCCGAGCGTCGGATTCTCCCAGTCGTCCTCGACGAAGCGGATGTCGTTCTGCTTCAGGTCGAGTCCGAGCGCCTCGAGCGAGCCGAGGTACAGCTCGAGGATGTTTTCGGGCGCGGGCTTCAGGACCACCTGGTATTGGTAGTAGTGCTGCAGGCGGTTCGGGTTCTCGCCATAGCGGCCGTCCTTGGGCCGGCGCGACGGCTGCACATACGCGGCGCGCCATGGCTCGGGTCCGATCGCGCGCAGGAACGTGTGCACGTGCGACGTGCCCGCGCCGACCTCCAGATCGATCGGTTGCAGCAACGCGCAACCCTGCCGGTCCCAGTAGGCCTGCAGGGTCAGAATCATTTGTTGGAAGGTCAGCATAGGAAGGACGGAGATGAATGCGGCGGCAATTCGGGTGGCCGGCTTCGGGCAGTCGAATTCGGGCGGTCGGATTGCCAAACCCTGAATTCTATCGGTTTTTTGCGCGACGACCGCCGAAGGAGGGGGGTGTTTGCATGCGCTGGCCGACTTTTGGCCCGTTGCCGCAGTGTCAGATTCCGGCAACGGGTCGGGAAAATACCGACACGATATTCAGAGAAGGACGATGTGTGCCGATACCAATTTTGTATACAGTGCAGATTACGCAGTCATTCAGAGCTGCATTCAACCTTAATAAGGGGATCGGTCATGTCGTTGTTGCCTCGTAAGCCTTATCTTGTCGCCATCGCCGTGATGGCTGTCGCTGCCGCCGTTTCGGTGGTATTGCGCTAGCCCTGCGCCGCTCATCCTACGTCACTGAGCCGCGCCGGCGTACGCGCGCCAGTGCCGCGGCCGCCAGCACCAGCCCGCTCAACGCCAGGAACGGCACGTTCCCCCAGCGGATGAACGGCGTAAATCCCTGCATGCCCTGAACCGTCGCAGCCAGCGTGCCGACCTCGAACGTCGGCAGCCGCTCGGTGGAGCCGTCCGGCTTGACCACCGCGGTCATGCCGGTATTGGTGGCGCGCAGCATCGGGCGGCGCATCTCCAGCGCGCGCATGCGCGAGATCTGCAGATGCTGATCCAGCGCGATGGTGTCACCGAACCATGCCAGGTTGGTCATGTTCGCCATCATGTTTGCGGGCTCCGGTTGATGGCGCAGCGTATGCGCGATCTCCTCGCCGAACAAATCCTCGTAGCAGATATTGGGCGCCACGCGAATGCCGCGCACCGGCACCGCCTGCTGGTCCAGCCCGCCGCGCATGAAGTCGCCGAGCGGCATCTTCATCATATTGACGAACCAGTGGAAGCCGAACGGAATGAACTCGCCAAACGGCACCAGATGGTGCTTGTTATAGCGATACAGCGTCGGATGTTCGGGACCGATTGCGAATGCACTGTTGGTGAAGTCCACCGGTGAGTCCGCGCCCACCGCACCGAAGAGGATCGTGCTGCCGGTGTTCTCCATGAAACGCCGCACGTCCTGAGCGATATCGAGCGGCAGCTCCTGCAGGATCACCGGGAAGCCGGTCTCCGGCGTGATCACGAGGTCGGCCGGTTTGGCCGTGATCAGGTCGCGATACAGTTCCAGCGAGCGCTGGATGCCGACTGGCTCGAACTTGATGTCCTGCGCGACATTGCCCTGCAGCAGACGCACCGAGATCGGCTCGCCAATGGGCTGGGTCCACGCCACCGGGCGCAGCACCGCGCCCACGATCACGATCGCGGCGCCGCTGACGATCGCCGTGACCATCGTGCCGCGCCGGCGCAGGCCAGCCGCGCGCACTGCGACCACGAGCAGGGCCGCCAGCGTCGCGGCCAGCGTGGCAATGCCATACACGCCGAACAGCGGGGCGTAACCGGCCAACGGGCCCGCGGTATGCGGGTAGCCGCTGCCGAGCCACGGAAAGCCCGTGAACACGACGCCGCGCAACCACTCCGACAGGCCCCAGGCGGCGCCAAACAGGATGGCGCCGAACACGCCAGCCAGCGCCGTGGCGGATGCGGCCGGTCGCGAACGCGTCAGCCAGTACCAGACGGCGCCAGCCAAAGCCGGCCACAGCGACAGGTAGGCTGCAAACAGCACCACGGCGGGCGCGGCCATCCAGGCCGGCATCTCGCCGTACACGTGCATGCTGATGTAAAGCCACCAGATGCCCGACAGAAACCAGCCCATGCCGAAGGCATAGCCAGTGGCGGCAGCCATGCGCGCGCGACCGGCATCGGCCATCAGCGCCACCAGCCCCGCGAGAGCGAGCAGTTGCAGCCACCACCAGTCGTGGGGCGCGAAGGCCTGGGTGTGCGCAATGCCGAGCATGGCCGCCAGCAGCAGACGCAGACGTGGGCCAAGCGCGGTCGCGCGCGAAAGATCGCGCGAAGCAGCCGAAGCAGAGTTCATCGGTGAAAAAGTCTTGTCGGAGTGATTGCCGCCGTGGCTGGACTGGCCGGCATGGCCGTCAGCACGGCGCGCATCCACCGCGCTGGCGGCGGAACGCTTCATGCATCGGCCACGGCCAGCGCGTCGTTGGTAGCTTCCCGGCGCACCTGCAGCAGGTGCACCTGGCGCGCATCGGCGCGCAGGACCTCGAAGCGCATCGGCGGCAACGTGATGATCTCGCCACGATGCGGCACATGGCCGAGGTGGTTGATCAGCAGGCCGCCCACCGTATCGACGTCATGGTCGGAGAAGCCGGTGCCAAACGCTTCGTTGAACTGCTCGATCTCGGTCAGGCCGTGCACGCGCCAGGCGCCATCGGCGGTCGGCAGGATCTTGTCCTGATCTTCGTCGAGGTCGAACTCGTCCTCGATGTCGCCGACGATCTGCTCGAGCACGTCCTCGATCGTGACCAGGCCCGCCACGCCGCCGTATTCATCGACAACGATCGCGATGTGATTGCGGTTGATGCGGAACTCGCGCAGCAGGATGTTCAGCCGCTTCGACTCCGGAATGAACACCGCCGGCCGCAGCGTCTCGCGCAGGTCGAAGGTGTCATCGGTGTAGTAGCGCAGCAGATCCTTCGCCATCAGGATGCCGATGATGTTGTCACGGCTGCCCTCGTACACCGGAAACCGCGAGTGCGCGGTCTGCTGCATGTACGGGATGAAGGTCTCGGGCGCGTCGGCGATATTGACCGCGTCCATCTGGGCGCGGGGCACCATGATGTCGCGCGCGGTGAGCTCGGAAACCTGGAACACGCCCTCGATCATCGAGAGCGAATCAGCGTCGATCAGATTGCGTCCGTGCGCGTCCTGCAGCACTTCGAGCAATTCCGTGCGAGTGTCCGGCTCGGGGGAAATGAAATCCGAAAGGCGTTCGAGAAGGGATCGTGGCCGATCCGACTGCTTGAAATTGGCAGATTTCGAACTGGGATAGGGGTCGTTCATGTCGCGGCGAGCGCGTGGTGGAGATCGTCTGAAGCATACACTAAAAGCTTTACGACCCGCCTCCACGCCCCTGCGGGGGTGCCGGATGCGGCGCAAATGGGAGGCATCCCACGTGCGCCGCCGCACTACGGTGCCTGCAAAGACGCTTTAGTGTTCGCGCACCGGGAGGTACGGATCGTCGAAGCCGAGGGCCTGCAAGGTCTCGGTTTCGATCGCTTCCATCTCTTCCGCTTCGCCATCTTCCTCGTGCTCGTAGCCCTGCGCATGGAGCACGCCGTGCACGATCAGGTGCGCATAGTGTGCCTGCAACGGCTTGTGCTGCTCGCGCGCCTCCGATTCGACAACTGGGCAGCACAGCACGATATCGCCGGTGATCGGGTCGTCGGCGTTCTCCGCGTAGGCGAATGTCAGCACGTTGGTCGCGTAGTCCTTCCCGCGATACGTGCGGTTCAGCGTGCGGCCTTCCTCTTCGCCGACAAAGCGTACCGTCAGCGCGGCATCGGCATATAGCGCGGACCGGACCCAGGTCTCGGCCTGCTTGCGGCGCGGCAGGCCCTCGTCGCCCTTGCGGATGCCCTCACCATATTGCAGGTCCAGTTCGAGCGCGGGCGGGGTCGCCGGCGTGCCGGTGGTCGTCGTCAGTGGCGTGGAGGTCACCGCGACCGACAGCGCGTCATGGTTGTCGGGGCGGACCAGCAGGCCGGCCTGCTGCGCGGTGTCGGTATGCTCGGCGAGCAGCGCGACCACGCCGTCGGCGGCCTGCGACAGATCGATCGTCACGCTGCGGCCATCGGGCAGTTGCACGCGCAGCGCGTGCGCGGCGGTCTTGCGGGCGCGGCCATCGGCGTCAAACAGCGTGACGGTAGTGGGGGAAGTCTTCTTCAATTTGCGGCGTCCTTTCTTGTGCAATTCAGGCGGCTCAGGCGTCATTGTGCTGGGCGTGATACTCGTCGTACGCATCGACGATGCGGGCGACGAGCGGATGGCGAACCACGTCGACGGTCGTAAAGCGCGTGAACGCCAGGCCGCGCACATCGCGCAGCACGTGCTGCGCCTCCACAAGGCCGCTCTTCTGGCCGCGCGGCAAATCGATCTGCGTGGTGTCGCCGGTGATCACCGCCTTCGAGCCGAAGCCGATCCGCGTCAGGAACATCTTCATCTGCTCGGGCGTGGTGTTCTGCGCCTCGTCGAGGATGATGAACGCATGGTTCAGCGTACGGCCACGCATGTAGGCCAGTGGCGCGATCTCGATCATCTGTCGCTCGAACATCTTCTGCGTGCGATCGAAGCCAAGCAGGTCGTACAGCGCGTCATAGAGCGGGCGCAGATACGGATCCACCTTTTGCGCGAGGTCGCCGGGCAGGAAACCGAGGCGTTCGCCGGCTTCCACCGCGGGCCGCGTGAGCACGATGCGCTTGACCGCATCGCGCTCGAGCGCGTCCACCGCGCAGGCCACCGCGAGGTAGGTCTTGCCGGTGCCTGCCGGGCCGATGCCCAGCGTGAGGTCGTGCGACAGGATATGGCGCAGGTATTCGCGCTGCTTGGCCGTGCGGCCCTGCAGGCCGGCGCGACGCGTGTGCAGCACCGGCGATTCATCACCGGGCGTGCCGCCCTCACCATCGATGCCGCCATCGTCGGGCAGATAACCGCCATGCGCGGAGATCTGGCGCGATTCCACGAGGCCCAGTTGCAGGTCGTCGATGGACAGCGGGTTCCGCGACGACTCGTTGTAGAAGCGCTCGAGCGTGAGCGCGGCGTCCTGCGCCAGCTTGCCGCGCACGGTCATGCGATGGCCGCGGCGCTGGATCGTTACATCGAGCGCCTGCTCGATCTGACGCAGGTTCTCGTCGAGCGGGCCGCACAGGTTCTGCAGCCGGGTGTTGTCGTCGCGCGGAGCCACGAACTCCGCGGTTTGCGCTGCGTTGGGTTTTTTCATCGGTAGCGTATGCGGGGGCTTACTGTCGCACCACGATCTCGCCGCGCAGCGAATGCGGGAACGCCTCGGTGATGCTGACATCGACCATCTGGCCGATCATGCGATCGCGCTGGGTTTGCGGCACACCGGGCAGCGCGAAGTTGACCACGCGGTTGTTCTCGGTGCGGCCGTGCAACTCGGTCGGGTCCTTGCGCGCGGGGCCTTCCACGAGGATGCGCTGCACGGAGCCCACCATGCCGCGGCTGATGCGCTGCACGTTCTCTTCGATGGTCGCCTGCAGTCGCTGCAGCCGGCGCAACTTGACGTCGTGCGGCGTGTCGTCGTGCAGGTTCGCGGCGGGCGTGCCGGGGCGCGGGCTGAAGATGAACGAGAACGACGTGTCGTAGCCCACTTCCTCGACCATCGCCATGAGCTTGTCGAAGTCGGCATCGGTCTCGCCGGGGAAGCCGATGATGAAGTCCGACGACATCGACATCTCGGGCCGCAACACGCGCAGCTTGCGAATGATGCTCTTGTACTCGAGCACGCTGTAGCCACGCTTCATCGCCATCAGAATGCGGTCCGAGGCATGCTGCACGGGCAGGTGAAGATGATTGACGAGCTTGTCGCAACGACCGTACAGCTCGACCAGCCGCGACGTGAACTCCTTCGGATGGCTGGTGGTGTAGCGAATGCGCTCGATGCCCGGAATCTCCGCGACGTACTCGATCAGCAGCGCGAAATCGGCGATCTCGCTGGTGCCGCCCATCGCGCCACGATATGCGTTCACGTTCTGGCCCAGCAGCGTGATCTCGCGCACGCCTTGGTCGGCGAGACCCGCGACTTCGGCCAGCACGTCCTCGAACGGTCGCGATACTTCCTCGCCGCGCGTGTAAGGCACCACGCAGTAGCTGCAGTACTTCGAGCAACCTTCCATGATCGAGACGAACGCGCTCGGGCCGTCCACGCGGGCGGGCGGCAGATGGTCGAACTTTTCGATCTCGGGGAACGAGATGTCCACCTGCGACAGGCCGGTCTGGCGACGGCGCGAGATGAGGTCCGGCAGGCGATGCAGCGTCTGCGGGCCGAACACGACATCGACATACGGTGCGCGCGTCACAATGGCCGCGCCTTCCTGGCTGGCGACGCAGCCGCCCACGCCGATCACGAGGTCGGGCTTGAGGGCCTTGAGCGCCTTCATGCGGCCGAGCTCGGAGAATACTTTCTCCTGGGCCTTCTCGCGCACGGAGCAGGTGTTGAACAGGATGACGTCGGCGTCCTCGACGTTATCGGTGGGCTCGAGGCCCTGGGTCGCGTTGAGCACGTCCACCATCTTGTCCGAGTCATACTCGTTCATCTGGCAGCCGTACGTTTTGACAAATACTTTCTTCATGGTGCCGGTCTCAGTGGTTTACCTGGGGGCATCCGCTTTTGCAACGGGTGACATCGAAATCAACCGCGGTGGGGACCACGGTACTGCGGGTTTGCTGCGTGGGTACGTCCGTACTTCAGGTTTCGCTCAGCGCGCGGCTAAGTGCGCCGCTCAGTGCGCCGCTCAGTGCGCTGCCTTCCATGCCTTGTATTCGACCTCGGTCATGATCCAGGCGGTCAGCAACTGGCCGTACACGTCCAGTCGGTAACGCACCTCGAGCTTCTGGCCGACCAGATTGGCGACCGGGGTCAGCTGCATATCCGTATTGAAGACGCGTAGGCCGGGCGCCATGGTCACGGTCTTGCTGCCGAGCTTCGCGCTCTGCGGGCCGGACGCGTTTGGTGCCGCCATGGTCAGCCGCGCCTGCCCCGCGTCGTCAGGAATCGCGCGCACGGGTGCGCCCGCACCGGACGGATTGTTGGCCGGCCCACCCGTGATAGTGGGCGTATCCGTCATGATCGTGGCTTGCTGCGCCAGCGCGACCGATGCGGCGGGCACCAGCAGTGCGGCCAATGCCACGCGCGGCAGATGTTGTGCTACGAAACGTTGTGCAACGAAACGTGGTGCGACGTGACGAGAGATACGCTTCCAGATACCAAAAGCAACCAGCATGGCAGGCTCCGACGTGGCAGGGTAACCCGCGATTCTACCCGCTCGACCGGTCGCCGCGCGAGCGGGGCGGGGGTCTGAGCGGGCATTCCACGCGGGGTTGTGGCGTGCGCGGAACACGGTCCGTGAGGGCGGCGGCAATCATGACAACCGGGTGACAGCCAGAACGCGGCCGCGCGAGCGCACGCCACCTTGCGCCCCGCATGGGTAAAGCCGTCACACGCGGCACTTCGCGGGGGACTGGTACACTACGGGCCTTTCCTGCTCCGCAGACGGTTGCAATCGACCCGTCAGGCCGGCTCCTGGGGACCGCAGCGTGTCGCAGCGGCCGGGAGCGCCGGGCATCCTGAGTCATGCCGCTCCACGATTGGCGCATCTGATGCGTGGCGAGCGGCTCAAGCGTCAATTCATGTCTTTCTCCGAACTAGGCTTGTCCGACAAGCTTGTGCGTGCCGTGGCCGAACAGGGCTACACCACGCCGACCCCGATTCAGGCGCAGGCCATTCCTGCAATTCTCAAGGGTGGCGACCTGCTCGCCGGCGCCCAGACCGGCACCGGCAAAACCGCGGGTTTCACGCTGCCGATGCTGCAACTGCTGCACGAATCGATCGAGCGCAATCCCGTACCGCGTGGCCAGCGTAGCCCAGTGCGCGCGCTTGTGCTGACGCCGACGCGCGAACTCGCGGCGCAGGTGGAAGAGAGCGTGCGCAACTACGGCAAGTTCCTGCGCCTCCGTTCGATGGTGATGTTCGGCGGCGTCGGTATCAATCCGCAGATCGACGCGCTCAAGCGCGGCGTGGATATCGTCGTGGCCACGCCGGGACGTCTGCTCGACCACGTCTCGCAGCGCACGATCGACCTGTCGCAGGTGGAGCTGCTGGTGCTCGACGAGGCCGACCGGATGCTCGACATGGGCTTTATCCATGACATCCGCAAGATTCTCAACATTCTGCCGGCCAAGCGTCAGAACCTGCTGTTCTCGGCCACGTTCTCGGACGACATCCGCGCGCTCGCGGATCGTCTGCTGAACAACCCGGCTTCGATCGAGGTCGCGCGCCGCAACACCACGGCCGAGACCGTCGATCAACGCGTCTACCCGGTCGATCGCGAGCGTAAGCGCGAACTATTGGCGCATCTGGTGCGCGAGCACGACTGGCATCAGGTGCTCGTGTTCACGCGCACCAAGCACGGCGCCAATCGTCTGGCCGAACAGCTGGAAAAGGATGGTCTGTCCGCACTGGCGATTCACGGCAACAAGAGCCAGTCGGCGCGCACGCGCGCGCTGTCCGAGTTCAAGGCCGGCACGCTGCGGCTGCTGGTGGCGACCGATATCGCCGCGCGCGGCATCGATATCGACCAGCTGCCGCATGTGGTCAACTTCGACCTGCCGAACGTGCCCGAGGACTATGTGCACCGCATCGGCCGGACTGGCCGCGCGGGCGCCGAAGGCGAGGCGATCTCGCTGGTCTGCGTGGACGAGCATGGACTGCTGCGCGATATCGAGCGCCTGATCAAGCGTCAGATCGAGCAGACCGTACTGCCGGGCTTCGAGGTGGATCCGTCCATCGCGGCCGAGCCGATCCAGAAGAGCCGTCAGGGCCGTGGCGGTGGTGGTGGACAGGGTCGCCAGGGTGGTCAGGGCGGCGGACAGCGCGGGCAGGGTCAGCGGAAGGAGGCGCCGCGCGCGTCGGGCACGCAGGCACCGGCCGCACCGCGTCAGTCGCAGGGGCAGTCGCAGGGGCAGAAGGCCGCGCCGGCCAAGCCGCGTGGTCAGCAGCCCGCGCAACCCGGTGCCCGCGCCGGAGCCCAACCTGCACGCGGCGGCGCACAACCCGCCGGCGCGCAACAGCCGCGTGGCGCGCAGCAGCCCCGGGGCTCGCAACCGCGCGGCGCGCAGCCGCAAGGATCGCCGCGTCCGGCACAGCCCCAGCGTTCGCAGCCGGAAGGCGGCGAGCGTCGGTCGCAACCGCAGTCGCAGCCTCAATCCCAGCCGCAAGGTCAGCAGAAGCGCCGCCCGGCGCCGCAGGCCGCATTGCTCGGCGGCCGCAAGGCCTGACCGTCAGGCGCGCCATGACCGACCCGCTCGCGCCGATTGCCGACAGCGACATTCCGTATGCCGGCCTGACGCCCGAGCGGATCCTCGATGCGCTCGAGTCCGCGGGGCTGCGTCCCGACGGGCGCCTGCTCGCGCTCAACAGCTACGAGAACCGCGTCTGGCAGATCGGTATCGAGGATGCCGCGCCGGTCATTGCCAAGTTCTATCGCCCGGGCCGCTGGACCGATGCCGCACTCGTCGAGGAACACGCGTTCGTGCGCGAACTCGCCGACGCGGAGATTCCGGCGGTTCCCGCGCTCGCATTGCCGTCGACGGGTAACGACACGGCCACCACGCTGCATGTGCACGACGGTTTCCGCTTTGCGGTATTCCCGCGCTGCGGTGGCCGTGAACCGGCGCTCGATGTGGCCGAGACGCGCGTGTGGCTCGGCCGGTTTATCGGCCGTATTCACGCGGTGGGCGCGCGCACGCCTTTCGCGGCGCGGCCCGCGCTCGATCTGGAGACGTTTGGCGTGGCACCGCGCAACTGGTTGCTCGCGCACGACTGCGTGCCGGCCGATCTGCTCGCGCCGTGGCGCGCGGCCGTGGATCTCGCACTCGATGGTGTGCGCCGCTGCTACGAACGTGCCGGTGACGTGCGCCATCTGCGCCTGCATGGCGACTGCCATCGCGGTAATGTGCTGTGGATCGATGCAGACGATGCGCGTGGGCGTGGAGACCCCGGCCCCCACTTCGTCGACTTCGACGACAGCCGCATGGGCCCCGCAGTGCAGGATCTCTGGATGCTGCTCGAAGGCGATCGCGCCGCGATGCAGGACCAGCTTGCCGACATCGTCGCGGGCTACGAGGACTTTGCCGAGTTCGAAACGCGCGAGCTATGGCTCGTCGAGGCGCTGCGCACACTGCGCCTGATCCATTACAGCGCCTGGCTGGCCAGTCGCTGGCGCGATCCCGCCTTTCCGGCCGCGTTCCCGTGGTTTGGCACGGCACGCTACTGGCAGGATCGCATCCTCGAATTGCGCGAGCAGATCGCGTTGATGGACGAACCCCCGCTCTGGGGCTGAACCCGACTTATCTGGTTTTTTCCGCCTTGATCATGATCACCGGGCACGTTGCCTGGGCGAGCACGCGGCCGGCCACCGAGCCGAGCACGGCATCGAAGAAGGTGCCGCGTCCATGCGTGCCCATCACGATCGCACCGGCATTCACCGACTTCGCATAACCGAGAATCTTCTCGGGCGCAAAGCCATGCAGCGGATGACGCTCGAACGCAATGTTGGCGGCGGCGAGGATGTCGCAGACCGACTGCATGGATTTTTCGCTTTCCTCGCGGTGCCAGTCGTCAACAGCTTCCTTGCTGACGAAGGCGCGCACCTGTCCGGTGACATCGGGCGCAACATGCAATACGTGTACGGTGTAGCCTGGCTGCAGCAGGTCGCCGCGGGTCAGGAAACGCGCGGCCGCATCGCTGAACGGGGAGCCATCGGTGGCAAGCACGATCTGGGTCATGACTGGAATCTCCTGGTTGAGGATTGGGACCAATGCCCATGTGCATCATGACAGTCGTTAAATTACGATGTCACGATTTGGATCAAATACATTCGATGTTCGTTCCTTGAGAGGAGACATTGCTCATGCAAGATCGCCTGCTGCCGTTGCGAGGGGTACGCGTAGTCGAGTTCGAAGGCATTGGTCCCGGGCCGTTGTGCGGTGCGATGCTGGCAGCCTTTGGGGCCACTGTCACGTTGGTCACGCGTCCGACCGCACCCGATGCGCGGCGGCTGTTGCTCGATGGTGACATGCCACCCGAGGTTGCGCTCGACCATGACAAGAATGTCATATCGCTCGATCTCAAGACCGAAGCGGGGCGTGCGGCCGCGCTCGACCTCGTGGCCGATGCCGATGCATTGATCGAAGGCCTGCGTCCCGGCGCGATGGAACGCCTCGGACTCGGTCCCGCGGCATGCCACGCGCGCAATGCGCGGCTCGTGTACGGACGCATGACGGGCTGGGGCCAGACCGGTCCGCTCGCACAGAGCGCGGGACACGATCTCAACTACCTCGCGCTGTCAGGGCTGCTGCATGCGGCCGCTCGTAGGAGCACGCATGAGGGCACGCATGAGGGCACGCATGAGGGCACGTATGAAGGCGCGCTGCCGAAGACGCCACCCATGGTCATGGGCGATGCCACCGGCGCGCTCGGGCTCGCATTCGGCATCACGAGCGCGATCCTGCATGCGCGCGCGAGCGGGCAGGGGTGCGTGGTCGATGCGGCCATCACCGACATCGTCGCGATGCTTGGCGGACTGCTGAACGTGGCGCGCGCCGCGGGCTCGGTCGATGGCCCGCTGCCGAGCCCGTTCCACGACTCACCGTTCTATGATGTCTACCGTTGTGCCGACGGGCGAGACCTGACGTTCGCCGCGCTCGAGCCCGCGTTCTATCGGCAATGGCTCGCGCTGCTCGGGTTCGACGACATCGATCCCGCCGCGCAGTATGACCGCGCGCATTGGCCCGCGTTGAAGGCGCGTGTGGCCGATACCATCGCGGCGCAACCACTGGCGTACTGGCGCGAACGCTTCGAGGGTACCGACGCATGCTTCGCGCCCGTGCTCACGATCGAAGAGGCCGCGCGCCATCCGCACAACGTCGAGCGAGAGGTGTACCGCGTCTATCATCACGGCGCGCGCGAGGTGATACAGGCCATGCCGGCACCACGCTTTACGTCCGCGAGTGGTGCGATGGATAACATGTCGATTCCCAAATCCGGGTCGTAGCCGGGCAAGGAAATCTCCGCGACTTTCTTCAGAAGATTCGCTCTGGATCGTTAGACCTTTCTGTATTTCGCGGCGCACCAGGCGGCCTATGCTCTCCGCATTGTCTGTCCATGAGGAGCGCATGCCATGTCCGTAGCATTGATCGTTGATGACCATCCCGCCGTTCGCCTTGCCGTCTCCGCCCATCTGACGGCGCACCTCGGCTTCGAGATCCACGAGGCGCACAACGCCGCCGATGCGATCAAATTGATGGAGGAGCTCAAGCCCGACCTCCTGATCGTCGATCTCGACATGCCATCGCTGCCTGGCGATGCGGTCGTGGAGGCCGTGGAGAAACTCTGTCCCAAGGCGCGGCTCATCGTGCTGTCAGCGGTGAACGGCGCGGGGGTACGTGCAGTCCGTGCCGGCGCGCACGGCCACGTAGCCAAGGTTTCCGGCCTGGACGAACTGGTCGAGGTGCTGCGCGTGATGATGTTGGGTTACGCCGTATTTCCGGTGTCGGTGCTCGACGCGCTGCGGCGCATGGCCGATGGCCCCAAGAGTCCTACCGCCGGCCTGAGCCGTCGCGAAGTGACCGTGCTGCGCTTCCTTGCCGCGGGGCACTCGAACAAGGCGATCGCGGAGGCGCTGCGCATCAGCAACAAGACCGTGAGCTCGCACAAGACCAGCGTCATGGGCAAGCTCAAACTCCATTCGCTGATCGATATCGCCGAGTTCGCGCGCAAGCATCAGATCATCGGGCCGAACTGATGTTGCTTCAGAAAATTGCTTCACGACATGGCGTCAGGCACGCGGATCCAGGACGATCACTCCGCGTGCCTCGCGCCGCTCGAGCATCGCGTGTGCATCGGCGGTGCGCGAGAGCGGTAGCCGCGCCGCCACGGTCGGACGGATCATGCCTTGCGCGATACCATCCCGCAGGAAGTGGAGCGCGCGCTGAATCATATCCGGGCGCTGGAAGAACGCGGGCAGGTAGACGCCGGTCAGCGTCTGCGCCTTGGCCATCAGCCGGCGCGGCGCCAGCGCTTCACCAGGCCCTTGCGTCGAGCCGATGACGATGCAGCGTCCCAGCATGCCGAGGCAGGTGAAGTTCTGATCGAACACCTCGCCGCCGATCGTTTCGAGAATCACGTCGACGCCCTTGCCCTCGGTGTAGTGCAGCACGGTCTCGGGCCAGCGCGGGTAGTCGTAGCCAATCGCATGATCGGCGCCGAGGCTGAGCGCGAATGCGCGCTTGTCATCGCTGCTCGCGGTGCCGATGATCATGCCCGCACCGAGCATGCGTGCGATCTGCACCGCAAGGCTGCCGACGCCCCCGGCCGCGCCATGCACCAGCACGCTTTCCCCCCGCCGCAGGGTCGTGCAGACGCGCAAGGCCAGATAGGCGGTTACGCCCTGACACGCCACGCTGGCCATGGCCACGTCGTCGGCATCGTCCGCAAGTTCCACCAGCATGTCAGCGCGCGCTACCGCGCGCTGCGCATACGCGCCGTTTGCCATCAGCGCCATGACTTTGCGCCCCAGCAGATAGTCATGCGCCGCGCTGCCGCTACGCACGACATGGCCGACCACCTGCAGACCGCCGACCTGCGGCAGCGTGACACCACCCACGCGCGTGTCGGCACGGTTGTAGACGCCGAGTCGCTCACGGATATCGGGAAAGTTCACGCCGATGGCCGTGGTCTCGATCAACACTTCGTCGGGGCCGGGCTCGGGATCAGGCAGCTCGACGTACTCGAGCACTTCGGGGCCGCCGAAGCGGTGGTACTGGATGGCTTTCATGACGCTTTTGAAAAGAGATGTTCGCGCCCGCGCCAGCAGAGCCGGGCGTTGCGTATTAAGATGTCGATCGTCATGAAAAATAGCATCACCGGTCCGCGCCGGGAATTCCGCCGGACTTCACATCGCTTGTGAGAATCTGCACCAATGCGCACCAATGTTTGACTGGAATGACATGCGGCACTTCATCGCGCTTGCCGAGGCGGGGACGTTGTCGGGCGCGGCGCGCCGCATGGAGGTGGAACATGCCACCGTGGCCCGGCGCGTGGCCGCGCTGGAGCATGCCCTCGGCATCGTGCTCGTCAATCGGTCCGCGCGCCGCTGGCACCTGACCGAGGCCGGCCGAGACATCGCAAGCGTGGCCGAGGGCATGCAGACGCAGGCCCATGCGCTCGAGCGCGCGGTACTCGCGCGCCGGCAGGGACGTTCCGCTCGCGTCACCGTCAGCGCACCGCCCGCGTTCGCGAGCATCTTCCTCGCACCGCGCCTCGCGGTATTCGGCGCGCGGCACCCCGAGATCGACCTCACGCTGCATGGCACGCAGGCGCTGGCTTCGCTGCACCGGCAGGAAGCCGATATCGCCATTCGCATTGGCCGGCCGACGGAGCTCGACTATGTGGCCCGCCGCATCGGCCAGATTTCCTACGGCCTGTATGCGGCACCCGGTTATACGGCGCTGCCGGCGGACCAGTGGCAGTTCATCGCCTACGACGTGTCGTTCGACCATATGCCCGAGCAGAAATGGATCTACGAAATGGCCGCGGGCCGGCGCATCGGGTTTCGCAGCAACGACCTGATGAGTCAGCTTGCGGCGGCAAGGGGTGGCATGGGCGTGGCGGCATTACCGCGCTATCTGGCGGGGATGACGGCGGGCGTCGATGCGGGAGACGGCGTGGCCGTCGTGCCGGGCGAGGTGCGGACGCTCGCGCGCGACTTCTATCTGGTCGTGCACGCCGATATGCGACGGCAGACCGCGATCCGCGCGGTGATGGACTTTATCGCGGACGTGTTCGCGCGAGAGTTTCCGGGCTGACTCGTCAATGCCGTCCGATTCGGTTACGCCAGAGTGACTGATTTTGTAAAGGCTGTCGGAAACTGCATGATTGTATTTATCCGGGGCATGCCTATTATTTGAAAAAACCGTGTCGAATTTCTTCTAAAACTAATTAGAAAAAATAGAAAGATTTCGACCTATCAAATGCCGCCGATGAGGAAATCATGGCCTCAATTTTGGCAGAAGTCCCCGTCAGGCCAACTGGCCAGCCGACGATCGACAGCCTGTCTCGCCTGCGTGGCAAAGCCCCGCGGAGACTCAAGGCGGTACCCGGTGCGAAGTACGTCATCCAGCAGGAAGGCGGGAACGTCGCTCCGGAAAATATCACGCTACGCCGTCAGGGGGACGACCTTCAGGTCATTCCCGAAGGCGCCTCCGACCCGGTCCTGGTTATCGAGGGTGCTTTTTCGGTCAGCGAACCCATCGGCCTCTACGGCGTGGCGGAAGATGGGCAGCTGTATTCGTTCGTGCCAACGGATGGCAGCCAGAGTATCCAGGCGCTTCGCGATGGCGCGCTGATGCCCGCGGCGCTGGGCGAGAGCCCCGTCGGCGTGGGTGTGCCGCCTGCCGCGGTGCCCGGCGTCGGCGAGACGCCCGTGACAGGCCTGCTCGCGTCCCTCGCGGGCATGGGGGCCATCTTCGGCGTTGCCGTGGCGACATCTTCCAACGGGAGCAACGCCGCCGCTTCCGGCGGAGACGGCGGGCAGACGTCGAACCAGCCATTCGGAGCGTCGGCGACCGATGGCACTGGGTTGATCCGTGGGCAGTTGAAGGAAGGCGCCTACACGGACGACCGGCGGCCGATCATCAGCGGCAGCGGCACGCCCGGATATGTGATCACGGTCTACGACAATGGAGTGCCGATCGGGACCACGACCGTCGGTCAGGACGGCACATGGTCGTTCCAGCCGACGGAGCCGCTTGCCGACGGTCCGCATCGGATCGAGGTCACGCAACAGGGGCCCGGCATGGCGCCGAGCCCGCCCATGCTCGTGACGGATCTGAATGTCGATGGGACCCCGCCGGCGGCGCCCACGGTGCTGGTCGACGGCAATACGGGACCGGCGACCAACAACGCGCACCCGGCAATCAGCGGTACCGGTGAACCCGGGAATACCGTGCGCGTGATATTCCCGAACGGCGAGGAACGGACCACGGTCGTGAATCCCGACGGCACGTGGTCGGTCACGCCGCCCGATGGCGCTTTGCCCGAGGGCGAGCAGAAGGTGCGGGTGATCGCCGAGGATAACGCCGGCAACCTGACGGAGGTCACGGTTCCGCTCGTGATCGACACCGTGCCGCCGGTCGTGCAGATCGGCACGGTTACCGACCATGTCGCGCCCGTCGTCGGTCCGGTCGCCAACGGTGGGGCGACCAACGACACGATGCCGACGTTCACCGGCACCGCGGAGCCCGGTATTACGATCACGATTGCGGACAACGGCGTGACGATCGGGTCCGCGGTCGCGGACGCGACAGGCGCGTGGGGCTTCACGCCCGCTCAGCCGCTGTCCGAGGGCAATCACGCCGTGACCGTGACGGGGAAGGATGCGGCAGGCAATACGAGCGCGGCGGCGCAGTTCGCGCTGACCGTCGATACGATCGTGCCGCCAAAGCCCGCGGCGAATGTCGGACTCAGCGATATCGTCGACGACGTCGGACCGATACGCGGCCCGATCGCGCCAGACGGAGCGACCGACGACGCGAGGCCCACGTTCGGCGGTGTCGGCACGCCCGGCAACGTGATCACCGTCTACGACAACGGCGTGGCCATCGGAACAGCCGTGATCGCGGCCAGTCGTCATTGGACGATGACGCCGGGCGCGGATCTCGCCGGCGACCAGCACAGCATCACCGTGACCGAAACGGATGCGGCGGGTAACGAGAGCCCGCCGTCAGACCCCGTGAGGTTCACGCTGGACGTCACGCTGCCGGACGCGTCGAAGCTGGCGATTACCAGCCTGACCGACGATGTGGGCGCGGTCACCGGCAACGTGGCCTCGGGCGCCAGCAGCGACGACAGCCGGCCAGTGATCGCGGGTACCGGCACGGCCGACGATACGATCATCGTGTTCACCGAGGACATCACGGGCCGCCGCGAGATCGGCCGGACGACAGTTGGCGCGCAGGGGACATGGACGCTGGAGCCGGCACTGCCGTTGATCGCGGGCAGCAATTCGCTGACCGTCGTGGAGCAGGATGCGGTGGGCAATCAGACCGCCCCGAGCGCGCCCTATGTGTTCCTGCTCCAGACCGCCCAGCCCGAGCTGCCCACGATCGTCAACATCCGCGATGACGTCGGCGGCAAGACCGGCATGCTGCAGATGGGCGAACTCACGGACGACACGTTGCCGACCATCGTCGGCACCGCGCTCGCCGGCAGCACGGTGACCGTATCGGACGGCACCACGACGCTAGGCACGACCACCGCCGACGCATCGGGCAACTGGACGTTCACGCCGTCCACGCCGCTGGCGGAAGGCACGCACAGCGTCACGGCCACCGCGACGTCTGGCGGCGTGACCAGTGCGCCGACCGGGGCGCGTACGTTCACCGTCGATACGGCGGCACCGGCCGCCGTATCGAATCTGGTGGTGCGAGACGATGAAGGCGCGCAACGCGGCGTACTGGCGGATGGCGACACGACCGACGACAGCCGTCCGGCCTTCTCGGGCCGGGCCGAGGCGGGCAGCACGGTCGCCGTCCTCGACAATGGCGTCCGGCTCGGCGAGACACGTGCGGATGCGGGAGGCAACTGGACGTTCACGCCGGCGCTCGCACTTCCCGACGGCGGTCACGCGTTCACGACCGTGGTCACGAACGCCGCCGGCGTTGCGGGCGCGGCAAGCCCGCCGTTCAACGTCACCATCGATACCTCGACGGTGCCGGTGCAGATCGTCTCGCTGACCGACGACGTCGGCAATGTGACAGGTGCCATCGCACCGGGGAGCGCGACGGACGACACGCGTCCGGAGATTCGTGGCGTGGCGCAGGCAGGGAGCACGATCTCGGTGCTCGACGGCCCGACGACGCTGGGCACCACGACGACCGACGCCACCGGGCGGTGGACGTTCATACCGCCGGGAGAGCTGGGCCAGGGGCAGCACAGCCTGACGGCGGTTGCCCGGGACGCGGCCGGCAACACAAGCGCGCCCACACCGGCATTCGTGTTCCGTATCGATACCGCGCCGCCCGCCGTTCCGCCAGCGCCTTCGGTTCAGGACGAGGTGGGCCCGATACGCGGCAGGATCTCCGATGGCGGTGTCACCGACAGTCCTCAGCCCACCCTGAGTGGCACGGGCGAGGCAGGCGGCACCATCGGCGTATACGACAACGACAAGCTGATCGGCACGACGACGGCGGATGCCACGGGCAAGTGGACGTACACGCCGACCACGCCGCTTCCTGAAGGGCAGCACGCGTTCACGATCACGACGACGGATGCCGCCGGCAATACGAGCGGCAAGTCGGCGCCGACTTCGCTGACGATCGACGTCACGCCACCGGATGCCTCGCGCCTCGCGCTGACCGGCGTTGCGGACAACGCGGGCGCGATCACCGGCAACGTGGCGGCGGGCCAGACCACCGACGACGATCGGCCCTCGATCTCCGGGACCGGCACGGCGGGCGATCGGGTCGTCGTGTCGACGACCGACAGCAATGGCAGTCATGTGGTGGGGCAGACGACGGTCTCCGTTGGCGGCTTGTGGACGGTTCAACTGGCCCAGCCGCTCGTCAACGGCAACAACGCATTGACTGTGCTGGAGATCGATGCGGCAGGCAATCAGACCGCGCCGACGGCACCCTACTCGATCGTGGTGGATACCTCGCGACCGCCCGCGCCCACGATCGTATCCGTGCAGGACAATGTCGGTACGACGATAGGGCTCCTGCAGCCGAATGCGGTGACGGATGACAGTACCCCGACGTTCAGCGGTACCGCCCAGCCCGGTACGACGGTCCGTCTGTACGATGGCACGACTCTGCTGGGGAGTGCCGTGGCGGATGCATCCGGCGCATGGAGCTTCACGCCGTCCGTCTCGCTCACCGGCACGCTGGCAGCGGCGTCGCTGGCCGACGTGGGCGTGATGGCCGTGATGACCGAGGGGCTGCACAACGTCGGCGCGACCGCGACCACGGCGATCGGCCAGACCAGCGACCTCGGGACGGTGTGGACATTCACCGTGGATACGGTTCCACCCGCGGCGGTGAACGACCTCGTGGTACGCGACGACGAAGGGGGACAGACCGGACCGCTCGCCGACGGCGCGGTCACCGACGACAGCCGGCCCACGTTCAGCGGCACGGCGGAAGCCGGCAGCACGGTGGAGGTGTTCGACAACGGTGTCTCGCTCGGCACGACGACGGTGGCCGCCACGCGCGCATGGATGTTCGAGCCGGCGGCGGCACTGCAGGACGGCGCTCACGCCTTCACCACCGTCGTGACCGACGTCGCCGGCAATCGCGGCGCGGCCAGCCAGGCATTGAATGTGACCCTAGATACCGCCGTGGTGCCGTTGCAGATCACGGCGATCGCGGACGATGCCGGCAACGTGATGGGCAATATCGCCTCGGCTGGCGTGACTGACGACACGCGGCCAGAGATTCAGGGGGAGGCAAAGGCCGGCAGCACGATCACCGTGCGCGACGGGGCCACCGTGCTCGGTACGGCAATTGCCGACGCGTCCTCCCGCTGGACGTTTACGCCGACCTCGGATCTTGGCCAGGGACAGCACAGCATCACGGCGACGGCACGCGATCCGGCGGGGAATACCAGCCCGCCCACGCCCGCGTTCACGTTTCGCGTCGATACCGTGGCGCCGGCCTCGACCACGATCCTGGGCATTACCGACGATGTCGGCATCCACCAGGGCGCGATCGCCAGCGGTGGCATGACCGACGATGCGCAGCCCGCGCTCAGCGGGCGGGCGGAGGCAGGCAGCACCGTCACGATCTATGACAACGACGCCGTCATCGGCACCGTCGTCGCCAGTGCGACCGGAAGCTGGACATTCACCCCGACGACGCCTCTGATCGATGGCGACCACCAGTTCGAGGCCACGGCCACCGATGCGGCGGGCAACGAAAGCGGCAAGTCCTCGCCGTTCTCGATGACCCTCGATACCGCCGCGCCGAACCCGGCCGCGCTGGCCATCACCGGCATGGCGGACGACGTCGGGAGCGTGACCGGTAACGTGGCGGCAGGCGCCACGACCGATGACAGCCGGCCCGATATCTCGGGCACCGGCACGGCGGGCGACACCGTCATCGTCTCGACCACGGATAGCGCCGGCACGCGCGAGCTCGGCCGCGTCACGGTGTCCGGTGCGGGCACATGGACACTGACGCCGGCGAGTCCGCTGTTGAGCGGCACCAATGTCATCACCGCCGTGGAAATGGATCGCGCGGGGAATCAGACGCCGGCTACCGCGCCTTACGCCATCGTTGTCGACACGGCGCGGCCCGGCGTGCCCATCATCAGCAACGTGCAGGACGATGCCGGCCCTTTGACCGGGCTGCTGCAGAAGGGCGGCGTCACCGACGACAACCTGCCCACCATCCTCGGCACCGCGCGCGCCGGCGACACGATACGCGTGTTCGATGGCGCCACCCTGCTCGGGACGGCCAGCGCCGATACGAGCGGCAACTGGTCCTTCACTCCCGCGACCGCGCTGGCCGACGGGCTGCACAACGTCACGGTCACGGCCACGAACGTGGTGGGCCAGACCAGCGTCCCCACGGGCAACTGGAATTTCTCGATCGATACCACGGTGCCCGGCGCGGCGACCAACCTGACCGTGGTCGACGACGAGGGCACACAGACCGGCGTGCTCGCGAACAACGCGACGACGGACGATAGCCGGCCGACGTTCAGCGGGCGCGCCGAAGCGGGCAGCACGGTGGAGATCAGCGACAACAACGTGCAGATCGGCGAGGCGATCGTCGATAGCGGCGGGAGCTGGAGCTTCTCTCCGGCGTCGCCGCTTGCCGATGGCAGCCATACCTTCACGACCGTCGTCCGTGATCTCGCCGGTAACGCGAGCCTGGCCACCGCGCCGTTGCGGGTGACGGTCGACACGACCGCCGTGGTCGTGCAGATCGGTGTCGTGAACGACGATATCGGCGCAGTACGCGGCACGCTCGCGCCGAATGCCGTCACGGACGATACCCGGCCGGAGTTCCAGGGAACCGGCAAGAGCGGTAGCACGATCACGGTGTTCGACGGCAGCACCTCGCTCGGCACGACCACCGTCGACGGGTCGGGTAAATGGACCTTTACGCCGAGCGGCGAACTCGGCCAGGGCAGCCACAGCATCACGGCGACCGCGAGGGATCTTGCGGGCAATGTCAGCGCGCCGACGCCGGCCTTCGCCTTCACGATCGATACGTCCGCGCCGCTGGCGTCGTCCATCACCGGCGTGACCGACGACGTGGGCGCCGTCAAGGGCGCGGTGGCGTCGGGCGGTCTGACGGACGATCCGCTGCCGACGCTCGCGGGTACCGCGGAGGCGCGCAGCACCATCACGATCTACGACAACGGCAAGGTACTGGGTACGGAGCAGGCCGACGCGTCCGGCAACTGGAGCTTTACGCCGACCACGGCATTGCCCGCGGGGCAGCATGTGTTCGAGGTGACGGCAACCGATGCCGCGGGCAACGTCAGCCCGAAATCGGGCACGTTCACGATCGGCACCGACTACACGGTGCCCGATGCATCGAAGCTTGCCATCACGGGCGTGGTGGACGATGTCGGCGCGGTGCGCGGCAACGTGGCGAAGGGGGCCACGAGCGACGACAGCAGTCCCCTGATCCAGGGGACGGGGACTGCGGGCAACACGATCATCGTTTCCGTGACGGATAGCACCGGGACACGCGAGATCGGCAGGACGCTGGTTGCAGCGGGGGGAACGTGGTCGATGGAGCCGTTGGCGCCGCTTTTGTCTGGCGGCAACGCGATCACTGCGGTGGAAATGACCCCGGCAGGCAACCAGTCCGCGCCGACGCCGAGCTACACCATCGTGCTGGATTTCAGCCGTCCCCCGGCACCGACGATCGAGAACGTCGAAGATGATGTCGAGCGTCAGACCGGGATGCTTCAGAAGGGCGGGCAGACGAACGATGCGATGCCGACGATCATCGGGACCGCCGACGCGGACAGCAAGATCACGCTCTACGACGGTGCCACACAACTCGGAGAGACGAGAGCCGATGCGAGTGGCAACTGGACATTCACGCCAGCATTGCCGATGGCCGATGGCTCGCACAATATCACCGTCACGGCGACCAATGCGATTGGCCAGAGCAGTAATCCGACCGGTGGCTGGAACTTCGTGATCGATTCGACCGCGCCATTCGCGCCAGCCTCGATTGTCGTGCGGGATAACGCCGGTGCCCAGACCGGCGCGCTTTCCGACGGCGCGATCACCGACGACAGCCGTCCCGTATTCAGCGGCCGTGTCGAGGTGGGCGGCAAGGTGGAGATCTCGGACGGTGGCGTCAAGATCGGTGAGGCGACGGCGGACGGCAATGGCAACTGGAGCTTCACTCCTGCGACATCGCTGGCGGATGGCAGTCATTCGTTCACCATGGTCGCTATCGACGCCGCCGGGAACGCGAGCGTTGCCACCACGCCCTTCCGCATCACGCTCGATACCACGGCGGTGGTAGTGAGTGTCGATTCCGTGAAGGACGATTTCGGCAGTATTCAGGGTGCGATTTCGGCGAGCGCCGTCACGGACGACACGCGGCCGCAGTTCGAGGGCAAGGGGAAAAGCGGCAGCACCATCACGGTTTCCGACGGCGCTTCGGTATTGGGGACGACCACCGTCGACGGTACGGGGCATTGGGTCTTCACGCCTCCGGGCTCGCTGGGGCAGGGATCGCACAGCGTGACGGTGACCGCGCGCGACTTGTCCGGCAACACGAGTGCTCCAACACCGCCGTTTGTCTTCACCGTAGACACCGTCGCGCCCGCGCCGCCGTCAATCACGAAGATCGTGGATGACGTGGGCGCCAAACAGGGTGACGTCCAGACGGGTACGCCAACCGATGACTCGCAGCCAACGCTATCGGGGACCGCCGAAGCCGGCAGCCTGGTGACCCTCTACGATAACGATGCAAAGGTGGGCACAGTCACCGCCGACAGTAGTGGAAACTGGAGCTTTACCCCCACCTCTCCGCTTTCCGAGGGCAATCACGCGATGACGCTGACCGCGACGGACGTGGCGGGCAATACGAGCAGCAAATCGGCGGCCCTCACGATCACCACGGACTACACGCCGCCGGACATCACGAAGCTGGCCATTACCGGGGTGCTCGACGATGTGGGTGCCGTGACCGGCAACGTTGTGAAGAACGGCACCACGGATGATGCCAATCCGGCCGTGCAGGGTACCGCCACCGCAGGCAATACGGTCATCGTTTCGACGACAGACGCCACCGGGACGCGGGAGATCGGACGGGCGACGGTCGCGTCAAACGGCACGTGGTCCGTTACGCCAGCCGCGGCACTGCTTGCGGGCCAGAACAAACTGACCGCGGTCGAAATGGATGTGTCGGGTAACCAGACCGCGCCATCGGCGGAATATGTGATCACGCTCGATCTGACGCGTCCCGCGCCCCCGGTCATCACAGGCATCACCGACGATGTTGGCGTAACGACCGGGACCATCGCGAAGGGGAGCGTCACCGACGACCGGCGTCCTCTGGTCATCGGCACGGCGGTCGCGGCCAGCATGGTCGCCGTGTACGCCGGCGCGGAGCAACTGGGCCTGGCTACCGTGGATGCCAACGGCGCATGGTCGCTGGCGGTGGCCCGCGATCTGGCGGAAGGCACGCATGACATCACGGCCAAGTCGGTCAACGCCGTCGGTCAGGTGAGCGATGCCTCGGGCGCATGGCGCATCATCGTGGATACCACGCCGCCCGATAGCGGCCGCCTCGCGGTGACCAGCATGTTCGACGATGTCGGGGCCGTGACCGGTAACGTGGCCAAGGACGGCGCAACCGACGATGCCCGCCCATCGATCCGGGGGACCGGTACAGCCGGCGACACCATCGTCGTGTCCACTACCGATCTGTCCGGCAAGGTGGAGCTTGGCCGCACGACCGTCGCGGCCGATGGCAGCTGGTCGTTTACGCCCGCAACGGATCTGCGCTCGGGCAGCAACGCGATTACCGCCGTGGAGCAGGATGCCGCCGGTAACGAGACGAATCCGAGCGCGGCATACACGATCACCGTGGTGACCGCCAAGCCGTCCATCGTGATCAAGGAGATACGCGATGACGTCGGTATCTACACGGCACCGGTGCAGAACAACGGTGCGACGGACGATACGATGCCCACCATCGCCGGCACAACGGAAGCCGGGAGTCTGGTCTCGGTGTTCGATGGCGCGAATCTGCTGGGGACGACCACTGCGGATTCCGGCGGAAACTGGACCTTCACACCGTCGAGCGCGCTGGCGGAAGGTCCGCACAGCTTCTCCGCCAACGCGCGGAACCCGCTTGGTGTGACAAGCGACACCACCGCGGCATGGACCATCACCGTGGACACCACACCGCCGGCGGCGACTGCGGCAACGACGGTGGATCTCACGACAGACAGCGACACGGGCGCCGCCAACAACGACAACATCACGAACGACTCGACCCCCACCTTTCAGGGCGTCGTGACGGCGCCAGGCGAAATCTTGAACAAGCTCACCGTCACGCTGTTCGCGGACGTCAATGGCAATGGGGTGCTGGATGCGGGGGACAGGACGCTGGCGCAGAAGATTGCGGTAGCGGCGGATGGAAAGTGGGAAATCACCCTGCCGAGCATGAAGCCCGACACCTACGCCCTCCGCGCGCTTCTGGTCGATGAATCCGGAAACGTGAAGACGACGGTGTCGGGCAGCCTGCTCGGCCCGACCGGCACGCCGCAATCGCCGCTGGTCATCGAAAGCGGCGGCCGCGTTTCGGTAAGCGGTGGGGCGGCAGGCGACCAGGTCGGGTGGGATATGACCGATGTCGGAGATTTCAACGGCGATGGGATCAGCGATCTGCTGCTATCGGCGCCTTTCGCGGACACGAACAAGGCCGACTCCGGAATCTGCTACATCCTCTATGGTTCGACCGGCGGACTTCCAGAAATCTCGACTCTCACATCGTTGTCGGCGGCAAAGGGTCTGGTGATTCGGGGGCACACCTATCCCGCCAAGGGCGCATCGGACACGATGGGTCTCGTCTTGAACAAGATCGGTGACTTCAATCGCGACGGCTATGCCGATGTCGCTTTCGCGAGCCATACGAACGACAAGGTGTATGTGATTTTTGGAGCGCCGAGCGGGAGCTTCACCAATGGCGTTCTGCAACTGTCCACGATCGATGGTGGCGACAGCGGGACCGGGCCTTTCGACAATTCCCACGGTTTCGCGGTCATGATTGGACCGATTACCGCGGACTCTGGCTTCGGCTTTGGCGTGGCGGGGGCCGATATCAATGGCGATGGCTACGTGGATCTGCTCGCGTCCGATCCGCTGCCTGGCCGAACGGCATCGAGTAACGAAGGACAGGCGCTGGTCTTCTATGGCGGCAAGAACATGAACGCCACGACGACCGGATGGCAGAACATTTCTGTTCAGAGGCCCGCCGGCCAGTCGTGGGGAATACTGACGCCGCGAGAGAACGTGAAATACACCGCGGTCGTCGGCGGCGACACGTCATCCCAGAAGGACGGTGTCAAGAACGTCGACATCGGCAACACCATGTCTGCTATCGGAGATGTCAACGGCGACGGTATCGATGATTTCCTTCTGATCGATGCATCGGTGTTCGCAAGAACGCAGATCAATCCTCTGACGACTAATGGTGCGACCGCCTATGTCGTCTTCGGGAAAGCGGGTGGCCTGGCGCAGCAGGTCGATCTCACCACGTTCAAGAACGGAACGGATGGCCTCCGTATCCATTCGATGTTCGACGACAGGCTCGGCACGCCCTGGGGCAACGATTGCCATGTCGTTTCCTCGGGCATTGGCGACGTGAATGGCGATGGGATCGACGATTTCGCAATCGGGTCGCCATACAACCTTTCCAGGGTCTGGGTCGTTTATGGCAAGTTGGGGGGATTCGGCACCACGGACATGTATCTGGATGCGGCCCCTCCGCCGGGGCGAGACTACTTCCCCAGGGATCCGAATCACGTGCAGAGGTTCAGCGCCGCGGACGGCTTTGTCATCCTGAATGCGCAGTCGTCAACGCAGAGCATCGCCAACTCCGCCGAACGGTTCGGTCTCTCGGTACGTGGCGGAGGAGACCTGAACGCCGACGGCATTGCCGATTTCGTGATCGGCGCTCCGTTCACCAATGGCCCCGCGGGTACGCAGACCGGCGCGGTGTATGTCGTGTATGGAACGGGAAGCAACCTCGCGTCGCCCATCGTGGCAATCAAGGACGTCATAGCGGATCCGAGCAAGGGCTATGTCATCTACGGCAACAAGGCCGGCGAGCAGTTGGGGACGTCGGTCGCAGTAGGAGACTGGAATGGCGACGGCCTGATGGATATCGCCGCGGGATCTCCGGGGGCGGATCAGAATGGCAACGATTCCGGCGCGTTCTACGTCTATTACTCCGCCGTCGATTTCTCGCAGCCCTATACGTCCGGCGATGACGTGCTGACGGCGAATCTCAATGGCGGGGCTGCCGGATTCGATCGTCTTTTCGGCGGCGGCGGCGATGACACGTTCAATGGCGTCGGTGCAAGCGATTACGCGAACGGCGGAGCCGGCAACGACATCATCAAGGTGACCGCACTCAGTTTCAAGGCGATAGATGGCGGCATGGGCAAGGACACGCTCGTTCTCGACGCACAGAATCTGAACCTCGACCTGAACGTAATGAAGTCGAAGCTCACGGGGATCGAGAAAATAGATCTGTCGGCGCGAGGCAACAACACGCTCTCGCTCGGCTATGGCGACGTGCAGCGCCTTGGCGACATGAACATGCTGATCGACGATGGAAAGACACAGTTCGCCGTGCTCGGGGACAACACGGACAAGGTCGTCCTGCGTAATCCCGCCGGGTTGTTCTGGAGCGATGCCGGACGACAGACGGTGGAGGGCGTGTCCTATCGCATCTACACGGTCGGCACGGGTGAAATCTTTCTCGATGACAGGCTCAACGTCAGCATCGTGTAGCGCGGCGACGACGAGCAAGGAGAAACAGATGTCATGGCTCATGGTGACGCTCACTCGGTCATTGCCTGAGGTTGTGGGGCTGCTGCTAGCCTGTCGTCTCATGGTTCCCGCGCCCGCGTGGGCACAGGCGAGCGTCGCTCCAGATGCCGGCGATGGGCTGTATGCCTCGGCGCCACCCCCCATCACCACCCAGGCCCAGATCGTCATCTTCCGCCCGCCATCCACCTCCGCCATCACCAGGACCGAACCCGCCCATATCTATATCGACGGCAAGTTTCATGCCGCGCTGATGCCCAACGGCTTCACGCGATTCTGCGTCGCGCCGGGCCGGCACACCATCGAGTCGATCCTCGACGATGCACCGACTTACTCGGGCAAGTCGCAGCCAGGCGCGCACGTGGATCTGCGGGGCGGGCAGACGTACTTTGCCGGCGTGCAGGAAGGCGAGGGCGGGCATGCGCGGGCGTACTCGCGCGCGGAGGCCGAGGCACGGCTCGAGGGTACTCTCGCGCAGCGCCGCGTCATCAGCCGCGCGAGCGCGGTGGTACCTTGCGAAGCGGGTATCGTCGTGGCGTCGCTGCCGCCCGTCGTCGGTGTCGAGGTGCATTTCGGCTTCGCGCGATCGGATGCGGCGGCCATCGATTCGGCGGGGCAGGCGGCATTGCGCGACCTGGTCGCGCGGCTGGCCGACGATTCTTCCGGCGTCGGACAGGTTCTGGTAAGGGGTCACGCCGACAGGATCGGCACCGAGGCGGTCAATCGATCGCTCTCCGCCGCGCGCGCGCGGACGGTGCGTCAGATGCTGATATCCGCCGGTCTGTCGGCGAGGCTGATCACGATCACTGCGGCGGGCAGCTCGGAGCCATCGGTGAAGTGCCCAGGGAGCGGTCCGTCGTCGTCGCGCATCGACTGCAATACGCCCAACCGACGCGTCGAGGTGCGTATCGCCGGATCGGACTGAGCGCGCGATGACTGGGCGCCGATCATGACCATGCATGCGAGGCAGGACCCCGTGATGACCCCGGGGCCGGCGGACGCACCCTGTGACACGCTCCTCGAGGCAGTGCGCTGGGTCTGCGTGTACTACGGACTCAACGTCAGCGAGGCCGCACTGCGGACGGGGCTGCCGCGCGGCGCGTGGCTGTCCCCGCCGCTGGCCGTTCGTATTCTCGAGCAGGTGGGCATCAGTTCCGCGTGGGCGCATCGCGATCTGGCCGAACTCTCGTCATATCTGTTTCCCGTGGTCCTGCAGTGCCGGAACGGCCGCGTCTGCGTGGTGACGATACGGCGCGGCGAAGGGCCGGCAGCCCTTTACGAAGTCGTGTTCATGGAACTCGTCGGGCGCGTCACGGTGCTCACCGCGAAAGAACTCGCGGACATGTACTCGGGCTATGCGCTGCTGATCAAGCCGCGGCCGCAGCTGGACGACCGCGCCGGCGAGCCGCTGCCCGAGCAGGACGGACACTGGCTGTTCGGGACGGTCTGGCACTATCGGCGCTATTACACGAGCGCCGCGCTGGGCGCGATCCTGATCAACGTGCTGACGCTGGCCAGTACGTTCTTCACGATGAACGCGTATGACCGCGTGATTCCGAACCAGGCCTACGTCACGCTGTGGTCGCTCGCGATCGGCGTCATGCTCGCCATGCTGTTCGAATTCGTCGCCCGGCATGTGCGCGCGCATCTCGTCGATGTGGCGGGCAAGAAGGCCGATCTCGTGCTGGGGACACTGTTGTTCCGCAAGGTCATGGCCACATGCATGGAGTACCGGCCCCCATCGGCCGGCGCGTTCGCGAACCAGCTGCGCGAGTTCGAATCGGTGCGTGACTTCGTCAGTTCCGCCACGCTGACCACGATTTCCGACCTGCCCTTCTGCATCGCCTTCGTGGCCATCATCGCCGTGATCGGTGGCCCGCTGTCGCTCGTGCTGGTGGCATCGATCCCGATCATCATCATCGTGAGCATTGCCATCCAGGGGCCGCTTGCACGAACGATGCAGGAGAACCTGCGCGAAGCCTCGCTCAAGCAGGGGTTGCTGATCGAGGTCGTGGAGGGCATGGAATCGCTGAAGGCCGTGCACGGCGAGGGCGTCATGCAGATGAAGTGGGAGAACTTCAGCGCGCTGACGGCCGCGAGCGCGATGAAGTCGCGGGCGATGTCGAGCCTGGCCATCAACTTCGTGACGTGGATGCAGCAGATGCAGACGGTGATCATCGTGGTGTGGGGGGTGTACCTGATCCACGATGGCGCACTGAGCACGGGCGCGCTGATCGGCTCGGTCATCCTCGCCAGCCGCGCGGTATCGCCGCTCGCGGCGGTCGTGGGCCTCGCCGTGCGGTTCCAGCAGGCGCGCGCCGCGCTCCGGTCGCTGAACCGGCTGGTGGCGCTGCCGGTGGATCGCGTACCGGGCCGGCGGTATCTGGCGCGGCAGCATTTTACGGGCGACATCGAACTGAAGGGGATCGGATTCGCCTATCCGGTGCCGCCGGGGCAGACCGCGCCGCGCGTGCTGCAGGATATCTCGCTGCACATCGGCGCGGGGGAACGCGTGGCCGTGCTCGGCAATATCGGCAGCGGAAAATCCACGCTCTTGCGCGTCATGGCGGCCCTCTTCCGGGCGCAGGACGGCCAGCTGCTGTTCGACGACATCGACGCCGGGCAGATCGATCCCGCCGATGTGCGGGCGGCGGTGGGGCTGCTCTCACAGGACGCACGGCTCTTCCACGGCACGCTGCGCGACAACGTCATGATCGGCAATCCGTCCTGCGGCACCGAGCGGTTCCTCGAGGTCGCGCGGCTGACGGGCGTCGATCAGATTGCCGCGCATCATCCCCGCGGCTTCGACATGCCTGTCGGCGAGATGGGCGAAGGGCTGTCGGGCGGACAGCGTCAACTCGTGGCGCTGGCACGCTGCCTGTTGCTCGAGCCGCGCATCCTGCTGATGGATGAACCCACGAGCTCGATGGATCTGCAGACGGAGCTGCATTTCCTGCATCGGCTATCGGCGGCATCGAAGGGTCAGACGCTGGTAGTGGCCACGCATCGGCTGTCCGTGCTCAATCTGGTGGAGCGTGTCGTTGTCCTGAACGAAGGACGCGTGCATCTGGACGGCCCCAAGGACGCCGTGCTGAGAGAGCTCGGCATCGTCGCGCTGCCCGTTCAAGGCCATGCACCGGCGCCGCCCGCGCGGGGCGCGGCGTAGGCGCATCCGCGGGCGAGGCACGACATGGACCCCGTCAGATCCGACTCAGGCCGCCCAAAGGACGCGCGCCGTCCGGGGCCGACCGGTGTGGTCCGCGGTGAAGACCTCGCCTACATGCGCGAGCTGCGGGAGGCGATGCTCGTCCAGCGGCCGGAAGGCAGCCTGCTGGTGCTGTTCCTGATCGGCGCGGTCCTGCTCGCGGGGTTGGGCTGGGCGGCGGTCTCCGATGTGGAGGAGATCACCACGGGGGAGGGCAAGGTCATTCCCGCCAGCCGCGAGCAGATCATCCAGAGCCTCGAGGGCGGAATCCTGGAGTCGCTGTCGGTGCGCGAGGGCGATATCGTCCAGCGCGGGCAGGTGCTGCTGGAGATCGATCCGACGCGCGCGGGCGCCGCGTACCGGGAGGGGATGTCGAAGGTGCTGGCACTGAAGGCCGCCGCCGCGCGGCTGCGCGCGGAGGCATATCAGGCGCCGCTGGTGTTCTCCGAGGACGTGCAGTCGGTGGCGTCGATCGTGCGCGACGAAACGCAGGCCTACAACGCGCGCCGGCAGGCCCTGCAGGAGAGCGTGACCGCGCTGCAGCGCAGCCTGAGCCTGGCCGAGCGGGAGATCGCGCTGTCGGAACCGCTGTCCGCGCGCGGCCTCGTCTCGGAGGTGGAGATCCTGCGCATGAAGCGCCAGGCCAACGAGTTCCGCCTGCAGATGGCGGAGCGGCAGAACAAGTTTCGCGCGGACGCCAATGCGGACCTGACGCGCGTGGAGGGTGAGCTGGCGCAGGCCCGGGAGAACGCGGGCGCGCGCGAGGATGTGATGCGCCGAACCACGCTCCGCGCGCCCGTCAAGGGCACCGTCAAGAACATCCGCGTCACGACGATCGGCGGCGTGATCCAGCAGGGCGGCGACATCATGGAGATCGTCCCGCTGAACGACCAGCTGCTCGTCGAGGCACGGATCAAGCCCGCGGACGTCGCATTCGTGCGGCCCGGACTGGCCGCGACGGTAAAGATCTCGGCCTACGACTTCTCCATCTACGGCGGCTTGCGGGGGACCGTCGAACATATCAGCCCCGACACGATCAAGGACGAAGAACGTTCCCGCATCGGGCAGGCGGAATCGTCCTACTACCGCGTGCTGGTGCGCACCGACAAGGCGTATCTGAGCGCGGGCGGCAAGACGTTCCCGATCATTCCCGGCATGACGGCGACGGTGGAGATCCGCACGGGCGAGAAGACGATTCTCAGCTTCCTGCTCAAGCCGGTGCTCAAGTCCCGGGAAGCGTTCCGGGAGCGCTGACAGGAAGCCACGCCATGACTGCAATCGCCAGCAAGCTTGTGTGCCCGTTCGTCGTGATCGATGCCATGACGCTGTTCATGGCCGTGCCGCCGGTCCGCGCGCAGCCGTCGGCCGACGTCGCGACGCAGGCCATCGACATGGCGGTGCCCGCATCGCGCATCATCGTCGCCGTGCCGGATGCCGCCGCGACGGCCTTCCGTCCTTACCTGGCCGAGATGGTCGACAAGGCGCTCATGCTGAGCCCGGAGGTACGGGAGGCCATGGCCAAATGGCAGGCCGCGGAGTTCGACATCGGGCAGGCGAAAGGGCAGCGATGGCCGCAGGTGCAACTCGGGGCCAACTCGCCATCCGCCCAGTTCGGCGGCGGCAACCGCACCGACGTCTCCAACAGGGGTTATGGCACGGTGCAGGTCACCACGCCGCTGATCGACTGGGGTCGTATCGCGCGCACCGTGGACAGCCGGAGCGAAACGTCCAAGGCCGCCTTCCAGGAACTCGAGCAATCGAGGCAGAAGATCTCGTTCGACACGAGTCTCGCGGTGCTGGAGCTGCTGCGAAACCGCGCCGCGCTCGGCCACACCCAAGGCTACGTCAAACAGATGGCCAGCCTCGTGACCATGCTCAGCCAGATCGTGTTGGCCGATGCGGGGCGCCGCAGCGAGCTGACGCAGGCGCGCGCGCGGCTGCTGCAGGCGTTGAGCAGCCGCGACCAGGTCATTGCCCGGACGCGGGAGGCCGAGGTGGCCCTGTACAAGCTGGTGGGCGAGGAAGTGGAATTGCCCGCGAAGCTCCGATGGCAATCGGAGGACATCGCGCTGGCGGCCGCGCTGGACGCCGCGCAGTCGCATCCAGCGCTGCTGCAGAGCCGGGCCGAGGCCAGCGCGGCGGGCTTTCAGGCGGACTCCGTGCGCGCGAGCCGGTGGCCGCAGATCAACTGGCTCGTCTCCAAGTCGAGCCAGCCCGACAGTCTGGGTCGGACGCTGCCTTGGATGACGAGCGTGGGCGTGCAGTGGAACGCGTTCCAGGGCGGCTCGGCGCGTGCCGCCGAGCAGGCGGCGCGGGAGCGTGCGCGGGCCGGCGAGCAGCGCGCTCAGAGCGTCCAGCGCGACCTGGAGTCGCGCCTGCGGACCAGCGCCGAGCAGCGGGACGCCGCCCAGACGCGCGCGACGCAGTATGCGGCGCTGATCGTCGAGACCGACCGGGTGCGCCGGGCATTCTTCGATCAGTGGTACCACCTGGGCAAGCGTACGCTGCTGGACGTGCTGATCGCGGAGAGCGACTACTACAACAACCAGATTGCGCGGGTGAACGGGGAATACGACGCGAATGCGGCGGATCTGCGCATGCTGAGCGATTCGGGACTGATGCTTGCATGGCTGGTTGGGGCGCAAACAGTGACGGTGCCCAGAAAAGAATAATGCCCCGTCGAGCATCGATCTCGACAGGGCATTAATGTACTGCATCCTTGCCGATCCCACCTTGCTGCAGCGGGGACAAAGACTTGAAGAAGTGGTGGCGAATCAGGGACTCGAACCCCGGACCTGCGGATTATGATTCCGTCGCTCTAACCAACTGAGCTAATTCGCCAACGAAGACCGCAATTATACCTACGGATTGCGGTCTGTCAACACCCCTTCGCTATCTTTCCATCAATCGTTGGCGTAGATGTCCACGTCCTTGGTTTCGCGGATAAACAGCGCGCCGATCACGAACGTCATGGCGGCGATGATGATCGGGTACCAGAGGCCGTAGTAGATGTTGCCGTTCTGTGCCACCAGCGCGAACGAGATCGTTGGCAGCAGGCCACCGAACCAGCCGTTACCGATATGGTAGGGCAGCGACATCGACGTATAGCGGATGCGGGTCGGGAACATTTCCACCAGCATCGCCGCGATCGGGCCGTACACCATCGTCACGTAGATCACCAGGATCACCAGCAGCACGAGCACCATGATGGTGTTCATCTGCGCGGGATCGGCCTTGAGCGGGTAGCCGGCGGCGGCCATCGACTCGGACACGTCCTTCTTGAACGCCGCGATCTGCTTCTTGCTGGCGTCGTCGAAGCTGTGACCACCGACCACGGTCGCGTCCAGCGACTTGATCTCCTTGTCACCGATCTTCACCGTAGCGATCGTGCCCGGCGGGGCTTGCACCACCTCATAGCTGGCCGAGGCTTGTGCCAGCGTACGCTTGACGATGTCGCACGAGCTGCGGAAGTCGATCTCGCGGGCGATCGGGCTGCCCTGGAACGAGCAGGTCTTCGGGTCGGCCGACACCACGATCTGCGCGGTCTGCTGCGCGCGCTCGAGCGCCGGGTTGGCGTAGTGCGTCAGACCCTTGAAGATCGGGAAGTACGTCAGCACGGCCAGCGCGCAGCCCGCCATGATGATCCACTTGCGGCCGATCTTGTCCGACAGCGAGCCGAAGAAGATGAAGAACGGCGTGCCGATGACGAGCGCGCCCGCGATCAGCAGGTTGGCGGTCTTCGCATCGACCTTCAGCACCTGCGTGAGGAAGAACAGCGAGTAGAACTGACCCGAGTACCAGACCACGGCCTGCCCGGCGGTCAGGCCAATCAGCGCCAGGATCACGATCTTCAGGTTGCGCCATTGGGCGAACGACTCGGTCAGCGGTGCCTTGGAGGTTTTGCCTTCGGCCTTCATGCGCTGGAACGCCGGCGATTCGCTCATCGACAGGCGGATGTACACGGACATGGCCAGCAGCAGGATCGAGAGCAGGAACGGGATACGCCAGCCCCAGACTTCGAAGTTCGGGCCGGTGAGTTCGCGGCACAGCAGAATCACGATCAGCGACAGGAACAGACCCAGCGTCGCGGTGGTCTGGATCCACGCGGTGTACGCGCCGCGCTTGCCGTGCGGCGCGTGCTCGGCCACATATGTGGCGGCACCACCGTACTCGCCGCCGAGCGCGAGGCCCTGCAGCATGCGCAGCAGAATCAGGATGATCGGAGCGGCCCAGCCGATGGTCGCGTAGCTTGGCAACAGACCCACAATGAATGTCGACACGCCCATGATGAGGATGGTCACCAGGAACGTGTACTTGCGGCCGATCATGTCGCCGAGGCGGCCGAACACCAGCGCGCCGAACGGTCGCACGATAAAGCCGGCGGCGAACGCGAGCAGCGCGAAGATGAATGCGGAAGTCGGATCGAGGCCCGCGAAGAACTGCTTGGCGATGACCGCCGCCAGCGAACCGTATAGATAAAAGTCGTACCACTCGAATACCGTGCCGAGCGAGGAGGCCAGAATGACCTTTCTCTCCTCGCGCGTCATCGGCGCGCTGCTGGCGCCGCCCCCCGGCACCGCTACATTCTGCCCGTTAGCCATTTTCTTGTCTCCTCTACGTTGGGATCTCCGGTCCCCTCGCACGGCACGCTGCGCGCGCGCGCGGACTCCCGCACCGAAGTTGCAAACGATTGTGGGAGGCGAAACTTACTGAGTTCTGACAGGGATAGACGGGAACCGTCGGGGTATACGCTAGCGGGTGAAGGCGCTCTCGCGCGCCCCACGCGGGGTGCGGCGCCATGGTGGCGCGCCAATCGTCATGCTGCGCTGCCGGGCCGGCGACACGCCTTGCCGCGCGCGGTATGGCGTGGCGCGCATCATGCTATGCAGCATCGCGCCTCGGTGAATCCTGCCGGCCAGCGTCGGGGGCCACCGGATTGGCTTCGGCGGCACCGTCGTCGTCTCCAGCCCGATCCGCGCGGTTCATGCGCCAGGCGTATAACGCAGCCATCAACACGTAGACGATCAATGCGCCCTGCGCGCCAACCCAGAACGAGAACGGCCAGCCGAAGAATGGGAAACGCAGTTCGCGCGCGTACCAGCTGACGACGAATGTCACCAAAAACCAGAGCACCAGCAGGCTCGCGATCCAGCGTACGTTGCGCCGCCACGCGCGGTGTTCGGCGGCGTTGGCCGGTGGAAACGCGCGTTTCATGCGCCACCGTCCCCAGCGCTGCCGAACACGCCGCCGCTGGCGTCGTCGCTGACCGGTCGGCGCAGCGTAATGCGGAAGCGCGCGCCCGCGCGGCGCGGCTCGGTCTGCCACACGTGGTCGCCGATCGACACCTCGCCGCCGTGCTGTTGCACGATCTCGCGCACGATGGCCAGGCCGAGCCCACTGCCCTCGGTATTGGTGCCGAGCACGCGGTAGAAGCGTTCCATCACGCGCTCGCGCTCGGTGGGCGGAATGCCGGGACCGGTGTCCTCCACGTCGAGGTAGACGAACGGCTCGAACGCATCGACGCTCAGGCGCACGGTGGCATGTCCTTCGGCAGGCGTGTAGCGGATGGCGTTGTCGAGCAGGTTGTTGAGCATCTCGGTCAGCATCAGGCGATTGCCGATGATCGTTATCGCGTGGTCGTCGCCCTCCATGCCCAGTTCGAGACCGAGGTCGATGCGTCGCGCCCACGCCTGTGGCAGCCAGTCCTTGACCACATCGCGCACCAGCGAGGCCAGATCGAGCGGCGCCATGCCGCCGACGCCAGCGAGGTTCTCCATGCGCGCGAGCGACAGCAATTGCGTGACCAGATGCGCGGTACGTTCCGAGCTGCCGGCGATCTGTGCGAGCGAGCGACGTAACTCCTCGGGCGACTGCTCGCGCTGCGCGAGCTCGGCCTGCATGCGCAGTCCCGCGAGCGGCGTCTTCATCTGATGCGCGGCATCGGCGATAAAGCGTTTCTGCGTCTGCACCGACTGGTCGAGCCGCGCGAGCAGATCGTTGAACGACGCGACGAGCGGCGTGATTTCCTGCGGCGCCGCGCTCTCGTCGATCGGACTCGTGTCGCCAGGATTGCGTGCGCGAATGCGCTGCTGAATCGCGGTGAGCGGCGCCAGGCCGCGCGTGAGGCCGAACCATACGAGCACCACCGCGAGCGGCAGGATCACGAACTGCGGCAGGATCACGCCCTTGATGATTTCGTTGGCCAGTCGCGCGCGCTTGTCCAGCGTCTCCGCTACCTGCACGAGCACGGGCTGCGTGCCGCTCGCGTTCTTGAGTTCGACGTAGGTATACGCCACGCGCACGTCGTTGCCGCCGACATGATCGTCACGCAGCGAGACGAGTCCCGCGTGCGCCTGGTCGTCCTCGGATGGCAGCGGCAGGTCGTGATCGCCGGCCACGTACTCGCCGCGCTTGCCCACCACCTGGTAATAGATATTGTCGGTCTCGTCGGCGCGCAGGATCTCGCGCGCCGACAGTGGCAGTTGCAGCGTAACGCGGCCGTTGACCTCGCGCACCTGCTGCGACAGCACGATCGCGCTGGCTTCGAGCGAGCGATCGAACGGGCCATTCGCAATCGACTTGGCCACGAGGTACGTCACCGCGATGCTCATCGGCCAGAGCAGCAGCAGCGGTGCGAGCATCCAGTCGAGGATCTCCCCGAACAGCGAGCGCGGCGCGGGATGCGCGGTGTTCTCTTCGAGGTGGGGCAGCGCTTCAGCGAGCGCTTCGTCGGTGACGCTGGCTTCGGCAGCTTGAGCGAGATCGGCGGGATCGGCGGGGTCGCTGCCCGCGCCCGCGGCCGACGCGCGCGGCGATGCACGTGAGCCACGCGAAAAGGGGTGCAGACGGGCCAGACGTCGCAACGGCAACCACAACAGACTCATCGCGACCGGTCTCCGAAGGGTAGGTGCCGCAGGCTCAGCCGTGCGCGGCCATGGCCGGCTGGAACTTCTCGAGGCAGTAGCCGAGGCCGCGCACCGTGGCGATGCGGATGCCGCCCACCTCGATCTTCTTGCGCAGTCGGTGCACGTAGACCTCGATCGCGTTATTGCTGACTTCCTCACCCCATTCGCACAGATGGTCGACGAGCTGCTCTTTGGAGACCAGCCGGCCGCTACGCGTGAGCAGGATCTCGAGCAGGCCGATCTCGCGCGCGGACAGGTCCAGCAGTTGCTCGTTGAGGTAGGCGATGCGGCCGACCTGGTCGAACGCGAGCGGGCCATGGCGCATGAGCGTGGCACCGCCGCCGGCGCCGCGGCGTACCAGCGCGCGCACGCGCGCCTCCAGTTCGGAGAGCGCGAACGGCTTGGCCATGTAGTCGTCGGCGCCGAGGTCGAGGCCCTTGACGCGCTCATCGACGCTGTCTGCGGCAGTCAAGATCAGCACCGGCACCATCGCGCCGCGCGCGCGCAGGCGCTTGAGCACCTCCAGGCCGGACATGCGGGGCAGGCCGAGGTCGAGGATCAACAGGTCGAATTGCTGGGTGGACAGCGCGGAATCGGCCTCCACGCCATGACTGACATGATCGACGGCATAGCCGGACTGCCGCAGCGAGCGGGTCAGCCCGTCTGCCAGAACGTCGTCATCTTCGGCGATCAGAATGCGCATGTTTTGTCTCCACCCTTGTTGCCGGCTTCGCTGGGGCTTGCCAAGCATACTGTTTTTTTATACAGTATCCGACATTCCGCGCGCACTGCCACTAGGGCATTGCGCAGGTGCCCGATACTGAGGCGGCGCATGAGGCGGCGCCCGGGTGATACCCGGGCAAAAAAATCAGCCAAACTCGTGATTTCCGTGCAAAAACATGGAGAAATCGGGTGCGGCGCCGCATGCGGCCTATTTATACACCATTGACTGAAGGACGACCATGGACGACAAGAAGGCCGGCGCCGGCGTGAGCGCGGAGAAGCAGAAGGCGCTTGCCGCCGCGCTGTCGCAGATCGAGAAGCAGTTCGGCAAGGGCTCGATCATGCGGCTCGGCGATGGCGATGTCGAACAGGACATCCAGGTCGTCTCGACGGGCTCGCTGGGTCTGGACATCGCGCTTGGCGTCGGCGGCCTGCCGCGCGGCCGCGTGGTGGAGATCTACGGCCCGGAATCGTCGGGCAAGACCACGCTGACGCTGCAGGCCCTGGCCGAAATGCAGAAGCTGGGCGGCACCTGCGCGTTTATCGACGCGGAGCATGCGCTTGACGTCAGCTACGCCAGCAAGCTCGGCGTGGACATCGGCAGCCTGCTGATTTCGCAGCCGGACACCGGCGAGCAGGCGCTGGAAATCGCCGACGCGCTGGTGCGCTCGGGCTCGATCGACATGATCGTGATCGACTCGGTCGCGGCACTCGTACCGAAGGCCGAAATCGAGGGCGAGATGGGCGATTCGCTGCCGGGCCTGCAGGCTCGTCTGATGAGCCAGGCGCTGCGCAAGCTGACCGGCACGATCAAGCGGACCAACTGCCTGGTGATCTTCATCAACCAGATCCGCATGAAGATCGGTGTGATGTTCGGCTCGCCGGAAACGACCACCGGCGGTAACGCGCTCAAGTTCTACGCCTCGGTGCGCCTCGACATTCGCCGGATCGGCTCGATCAAGAAGGGCGACGACGTGATTGGCAACGAGACCAAGGTCAAGGTCGTCAAGAACAAGGTGGCGCCGCCGTTCCGCGAAGCGTTCTTCGACATCCTCTACGGTCAGGGCATTTCGCGTCAGGGCGAGATCATCGACCTCGGCGTGGACGCGAAGATCGTCGAGAAGTCGGGCGCGTGGTACAGCTACAACGGCGAGAAGATCGGTCAGGGCAAGGACAACGCGCGCGAATATCTGCGCGAGAACCCCGACATCGCCGAGGAAATCGAAAACAAGGTTCGTGCCGCGCTTGGCGTGGTGGCGACCAACCCTGGCGTCAAGCCGGCCGCACCGGCCGAGATCGCTGACTAAGGGTTAGCTTTGCCCTCTCCCTGCGGGAGAGGGTTCCCCATGATTACCCGTCCCCCGCTTTCCCTCAAGGCGCGCGCCATCGGCTATCTGTCGCGGCGCGAGCACAGCCGTGTGGAGCTGGCGCGCAAGCTGGCGCCACATGCCGAATCCGCCGAGGAAGTGGACGCGCTGCTCGACGCGCTCGAGCGCGACAACTGGCTCTCCAATACGCGCTTCGTCGATAGCCTCGTGCATCGGCGCGCCAGCCGCTACGGCGCGGCCCGCGTACTGCAGGAAGCGAAAACCCACAAGCTCGGCAGCGAGCAGATTCAGGATTTGCAGGAGCGTCTGCGCGAGACCGAGGTCGAGCGTGCGCGCGAAGTGTGGCGCAAGCGTTTTGGCGAAGCGCCGGACTCGGCGGAGGCGCGTGCGAAGCAGATCCGCTTCATGATGGCGCGCGGCTTTTCACGCGCGGTGATCGGCAAGGTGATTCGTGGTGCCGAAGACGGGGAAGACTTCGAATAGCAGGCGGCGACTCGTGCGCTGGCACCCCGCCGCGCCTAGATGACTGATGTCTGACATGCTGCCCACAACGCGCATGCTGCCGTTGTATACCTGCGCGCACAGCAGGTGTATTTGCCCGAATTTATTTCGTGGCGCACTGCAACGCCAAAAACACCCGTCGCCCGCAAACCGTTGTCACAATTGGGTTTCACGACGATGACCGCGCAACAATTCGCGCCGGACAGTGTGTCTGGCAGGATGTTCCCGGTGGGAGCGTCGCGGCATGTTAAACTCCTTGGGTTTTTTCGGCCTTCGGCGGCCGCGCGGCTTCAGGCCGCCAGCGCCGTCGCCCCGTTGTAGCCAGCCCATAGCCGTACCGAGCCAATAAAGTCGTAACGCCCTGCATTCGTTCGCAGCATGCCCCTCTCCCCGCCCGCCAATCGCGCCTTACGTCACCGTCGAGCCATCACGGCCGAGGCGTATCTGCGCGATGACGGCCTGTGGGACATCGAGGCCCGGATCACCGACACCAAGCCGCGCGACATTCCGCTGGCGGGTGGCGGGGTGCGGGCCCAGGGCGAACCGCTGCACGACCTGTGGCTGCGCGTGACGATCGACCTGCGCATGAACATCGTGGACGCCGAGGCCTCTTCCGACTGGGTGCCATATCCGACCCACTGCGACACGATCGGCCCGGCCTACCGCAAACTCATCGGGCTGAACCTGATGCGCGGCTTCCGCAAGGCGGTGCGCGAGCGCCTCGGCAGCGTGGAGGGTTGCACCCATCTGACCGAACTGGCCGGTGTGCTGCCGACCACTGCTATTCAAGCTTTTGCCGGCGACGTGTTCAACACGCGCGACGACGGCGCCAACGATTCGAATCCCGAACCTCCTTACCAGCTTCATGGTTGCCACGCGCTGCATTTCGAGGGCGAGGTGGTTCGGCAGTTTTACCCGCGCTGGTTTGGTTACCAGCCGAAACCCAGAACCTCAGGCTGACCGTCACGGTCGGCCGACAGGCGAGAGCTGTTCGTCTCCCACGAATTTCTCCTTCTTCCCCCTTTTACGCCTACCCGAAAGGAAACACGCATGAATATCCATGAGTATCAAGGCAAGGAACTCCTGCGCAAATACAACGTGCCGGTCCCGCGCGGCATTCCCGCGTTCTCGGTTGACGAAGCGCTGAAGGCTGCTGAGCAGCTCGGCGGCCCGGTATGGGTCGTCAAGGCGCAGATCCACGCTGGTGGCCGCGGCAAGGGCGGTGGCGTGAAAGTGGCCAAGAGCATTGACGACGTCAAGACCTACGCCAGCAACATTCTCGGCATGCAACTGGTCACGCACCAGACCGGCCCGGAAGGCAAGAAGGTCAACCGCCTGCTGATCGAAGAAGGCGCCGACATCAAGAAGGAAGTCTACGTCAGCCTGGTCGTGGACCGCGTGTCGCAGAAGGTTGCGCTGATGGCCTCGAGCGAAGGCGGCATGGACATCGAGGAAGTGGCTGCCCACAGCCCCGAGAAGATCCACACGCTGATCGTCGATCCGGCCGAAGGCCTGAAGGATGCCGACGCTGACGACATCGCCCGCAAGATCGGCGTGCCCGACGCGAGCGTTGCGCAAGCGCGCCAGGCCCTGCAAGGTCTGTACAAGGCGTTCTGGGACACCGACGCTTCGCTGGCTGAAATCAACCCGCTGATCCTGACCGGCGACGGCAAGGTGATCGCACTGGACGCCAAGTTCAACTTCGACTCGAACGCACTGTTCCGTCATCCGGAAATCGTGGCTTACCGCGATCTGGATGAAGAAGACGCTGCTGAAATCGAGGCTTCGAAGTTCGATCTGGCCTACATCTCGCTGGACGGCAACATCGGCTGCCTGGTGAACGGCGCTGGTCTGGCCATGGCGACCATGGACACCATCAAGCTGTTCGGCGGCGAGCCGGCCAACTTCCTCGACGTGGGCGGCGGTGCCACCACCGAGAAGGTGACCGAAGCGTTCAAGCTGATGCTGAAGAACCCGAACCTGAAGGCCATCCTGGTCAACATCTTCGGCGGCATCATGCGTTGCGACGTGATCGCCGAAGGCGTGATCGCGGCCTCGAAGGCTGTGTCGCTGTCCGTGCCGCTGGTGGTCCGCATGAAGGGTACCAACGAAGAAATCGGCAAGAAGCTGCTGGCCGATTCGGGTCTGCCCATCATCTCGGCCGACGCGATGGAAGATGCCGCGCAGAAGGTCGTGGCCGCCGCCGCTGGCAAGTAAGCCGGTCCGCC
This sequence comes from Cupriavidus pampae, assembly GCF_914271485.1. GTDB lineage: Bacteria > Pseudomonadota > Gammaproteobacteria > Burkholderiales > Burkholderiaceae > Cupriavidus > Cupriavidus pampae. The sequence continues at coordinate 387,917 of NZ_CAJZAG010000003.1, read as the reverse complement.
CAACTACGCAAAGGATTACAGCATGTCGATTCTGATCAATAAAGATACCAAGGTCATCACGCAGGGCATTACCGGCAAGACCGGTCAGTTCCACACCCGTGGCTGCCGCGACTACGCGAACGGCAAGAACGCGTTTGTTGCTGGCGTGAACCCGAAGAAGGCCGGCGAAGACTTCGAAGGCATTCCTATCTACGCCAGCGTGAAGGATGCGAAGGCCCAAACCGGCGCCACCGTGTCGGTGATCTACGTGCCGCCCGCAGGCGCTGCCGCCGCAATCTGGGAAGCCGTTGACGCCGATCTGGACCTCGTGGTCTGCATCACCGAAGGCATTCCTGTCCGCGACATGATGGAAGTCAAGGACAAGATGCGCAAGCAAGGCAAGAAGACCCTGCTGCTGGGACCGAACTGCCCGGGCCTGATCACGCCGGACGAAATCAAGATCGGCATCATGCCGGGTCACATCCACCGCAAGGGCCGCATCGGCGTGGTGTCGCGCTCGGGCACGCTGACGTACGAAGCCGTGGGCCAGCTGACCGCGCTGGGCCTGGGCCAGTCGTCGGCCGTCGGTATCGGTGGCGATCCGATCAACGGTCTGAAGCACATCGACGTGATGCAGATGTTCAACGACGATCCGGATACGGACGCCGTGGTGATGATCGGTGAAATCGGTGGTCCGGACGAGGCGAACGCCGCCTACTGGATCAAGGAAAACATGAAGAAGCCGGTGGTTGGCTTTATCGCTGGTGTGACGGCGCCTCCGGGCAAGCGCATGGGCCATGCTGGCGCGCTGATCTCGGGCGGTGCGGATACCGCGCAAGCCAAGCTGGAAATCATGGAAGCCTGCGGCATCAAGGTCACGAAGAACCCGTCCGAAATGGGCCGCCTGCTGAAGTCGATTCTGTAATTTCCCGCGCCATCGCGGCGATCGGCAAGATCGCCGCAGACGTGGTACATGTAGCAACCATTGCCCCCGCGCGGATGCCGGGGGCAATGTTCATTTTGGTGCGCCGCATCTCAGGGTATCTCCTGAGGCCAACATTACAGGTTTGAAACCTTATCGAAAGGTTGGTGCGATAAACCTGCATGTCTGTAGATTCAGACATCCGAAAGCCCGCAGTCAGCCATGAAGCGGGCGATGAGTTCATCACTAAGCAGCACAAAGAATATCGAGGAGCTTTGCCGTGGAATTGTTGTCCAGCAGTGCGTTTTGGATCGCGTTGGGTTCGATCATCCTGACCAATATCGTCCTGTCGGGCGACAACGCCGTCGTGATCGCGCTCGCCTCGCGTAACCTGCCGCCCGCGCAGCAGAAGAAGGCCATTTTCTGGGGTAGCGCTGCCGCCATCATCATGCGGGTGGTGCTGACCGTCGCAGCCGTCAAGCTGCTGACCCTGCCGTACCTGAAGATCGTCGGTGCGCTGCTGCTGGTCTACATCGGCGTGCAACTGCTGACTGGCGAAGACGATGAAGATGGTCACGAGGGCAAGGACAACATCTGGGCCGCGATCCGCACGATCCTGATCGCCGACCTCGTGATGTCGCTGGACAACGTGGTGGCCGTGGCCGCCGCCGCGCAGAAGGGTCCCGAAGGCAGCCAGCTGATGCTGCTGATCGTGGGTCTGGGCCTGTCGATTCCGCTGATCGTGTTCGGCAGCACCATCCTGCTGAAGGTGATGGAGCGCTTCCCGATCATCATCGTGCTGGGTGCGGCGCTGCTGGGCTACCTGGCTGGTGAAATGCTCGTGAGCGATCCGGTGGATCACCTGTGGTTCGAAGCCAATGTGCCGCACGCGCATCTGGTGTTCGGCATTGCCGGCGCGGCGTTCGTGGTATTGCTGGGCAAGTTGCTGCAGAAGCGCAACCAGCGGCAGACGGCCTAAGGTTGATTGTTGTTGTGGCGAGTCTGAGCGCGTCAACGGGAGTCTGAAGCGGTCCGCCAAGGAGCTTGGTAAGGAATCAGATTCGTCGCATTGCATTGGCTGCGAAAACATGAAGGGCGACCCTAGGGGTCGCCCTTTTTGCGTTGTGCCTCAGTGGAAATGCGGCGGAAATGCAGCGGAGTGCGACAGAGTGTGACCGTTTCATAGCGCTTGCGCTGGATCAAACGGGTCGGATGGGTCCGATTGGGATGATGTGTCACGTTTCACGGGGCGAGGTTTGCGGCTTTTTTGCGACCGATGCCGTGTGGGACGTCATTGCCAACAACACATCTGAAAGGGTCAAACCATGCAACGCAACCTTCGCATCCAACACGGCTTCACGCTGATTGAACTGATGATCGTCGTCGCCATCATCGCGATCCTGGCGGGTATCGCGATTCCTCAGTACCAGAACTACATCGCACGCTCCCAGTTCGCCGAGGGCATGAGCCTTGCGTCAGGCCAGAAGGTCGGCGTGACCGAGGCGTACTCGTCCGGGGGCAGTTGTCCCGATAACTCGGTGGCGGCGATGGATGGAATTCCGCTGCACACGGATATCACGGGCAACTACATCAAGAGCGTGAAGGTCGGTGGCACCGCCGGGGCTTCGGGCGGCTGCACGATCGTCGCGGCGTTCAAGGACTCGGGCGTGTCGTCTGGCTTGGCGGGCAAGGACATCACGCTGACGATGCTCGATGCCGACAAGGGCTCGGTGAAGTGGGAGTGCCGCTCGTCGGCCGCGTCGAAGTATCTGCCGCGCGTCTGCACGTCGACGGGAGACGGCGGTGTCCGTTGATCGATTATGGTTAAGTGATGCTCGGGGCGCTTTAAATGTATTCAAGCGCCCCGTTGCGTTTTTGGCATATCCCGAGTCGAATGCCAATGGCGACTGTAATCTGGGCTGTACTGCTTCGAGCCTTATCGATGGCGCTAACAAGGTTCCCGCAGTTGTCCTCGCGGGCAATGCAACGATCATTGCTACGCTCGGCGGCAGCGCTGCCAACGCCGTGCAAGGTGCGACGATCACGTGGACCCGTGATGCTGGGACGGGTACGTGGACCTGCGGCGTGACGAAGGGTGCAAACGGCGGCTGGAACGACTCGTACGCTCCCTCGAGCTGCCCGGTTGGCGCTGCTGCTGGCACCTAAGCCTAAAATAACGCCCACAGCGAGCCTTTCCCTCGCCTAAGCTGAGAAAAAGCGCCTTCGGGCGCTTTTTCTTTTTGGCGCCACGCTATCATGGCGCCTTTCCCTCCACTGCCCGCGCTATGCCGCCATCCAGGGCCATGCTTCCCGCAGCGGCGCTCGTCGTTGCTTTCTCGTTCCCCCTGCTGGTCTCCCGGCACACGCTCCCCCTCGCGACGTTCTACGGCGAATGGGCCGCAGGCCTGCTCGGCGTAGCGCTGATCATCGTGCTGACGTTCGCCGCAGCCTCCGAACGTGCCTCGCACAACGTTGCACACAAAATCAGATTCCTCCCATGGATCGCAGTGGCCCCGTTGTGGTTGATCGCCACCACGCTACTGCAGGCCGCGAGCGGCATGGCCGACGTAACCGGCACGCGTTTCATGACCCAGGTCATGCTTGCGCTCGCGGCGGTCATGATCGCCGCTGCGTGGTGGACCGGGCAGGGGAAAAGCGCCGTGCAACGCGCGACGATTGTCGATGCGCTGGCGGTCGCGTTTCTGGTGGCAGGGCTGCTCGGCACTCTGACCCAGTGGATCCAAGTCTTCCACCTCGAACGCGACATGCTTGGGTTGGTGTCCGAGTACTTCCATCCCACCAACCGCCGCCTGTGGGGCAACCTGAATCAGCCGAATCACCAGGCGACCGTGCAAGGTCTCGCGCTCGTGGCATCGGTATGGCTGGCCGCGCGCGGAGGCCTGCGCTTTCCCGCGTGGTTGATCGCAGTGCTGCTGCTAGAGACCGGCATCGTGTTGTCAGGCTCGCGCACCGGCGTGGTCCACGTGGGTATCGCGGCGATCTACGCGTTGATTGCCGCAGCGATGGCGCGGCATCGTCCATATAGCGCCGGCAAGGCCAACGTGATGCAGCGCCCCGCGGCGCTTGTCGTCGCGGCGATCGTGATGGTGGCGCTACTCATCATCCTGCAACCGCTGATTCGCGCCGCTGGGCAGATGTTCGACTGGCAGTTGTTTGACACGATCGCGTTGATCAAAGGCGAAGGTCAGCTCACCGGCCGCAGCGCGCTATGGACCCATGCGCTGGCGATGTTCCGCGCGCATCCGTGGATCGGTATCGGCTATGGCGAGTTCGGCTGGGCCGAGTTCCAGCAGATGGCACAGGTCGGCGCACGGCCCGAGATGGCACTGCACGCGCATAACGCCGTGCTCGATATGCTCGCCAAGACCGGCGTGGTGGGCACCACTGGCGCGCTGCTGGCCATCGCGGCATGGTTGTGGCGCGTGGTGCGGAACCGGCTGCTGCGCGGCGATGCCGATGATCGCGCGCAGACCGTGATGCTGCTGATGTGGCTCGCGATGTTCGCCGTGCATTCGATGCTCGAGTACCCGCTGCACTATCTCTACTTTCTGCTGCCAGTCTGCTTCATGTTGGGCTGGCTCGAGACCGCAGGCGTCGGCGATGGCCGGCTGGCGAAGCCGCTCGCGCTCGTGGTTGGCGTCGCTGGCGCCGTGGTGCTGGTCACCACATGGCAGGACTATCGTCGCGTGGAAACGCGCGAGTACGCGGCGGAGGGCGTGCGCGACACGCTGCCGAGGCCTGCATTCTGGTTCGATGCCTATGCGCGCGCACAGGCCGCCGAAGACGCGATCATCACCGCGGACAATGCGCGCGCGCTGTTGCCCGCGCATATTGCCTCGCTGCATCTGCTGCCGATGCCCGCGACCATCGCGCGCACCGCATGGCTGTTCGCGCTGACGGGCGAACAGGATCGGGCGCGGTTATGGATGGACCGACTGCGCTTCTACTATCAGGGCGACGAGCGCGCCCAGTTCGCGGCGCTCGCGCGTGCCTGCAAAGAGATGAATGGGGGCAGCGAAGCCGAGGCGGAGCCGCGCGAGTTCTGCTCGTGGATACGCGCGAAGTCGCGGCAGTGGTCCGGCGGCTAGCGTCAAAGAAAAAGCGCGCCGTGGCGCGCTTCCCAACAACCTGGCCGAATTTCAGCGCTTATACCTCAGCGCTTATACCTCAGCGCATATATCCGGGCGGCGGAGGCGGCGGGTAGTACGGCTGGTAGTTCGGCGGCGGCACGGCGGCCGCGCGGCGCGGAGCCATCTGCGACGCCATGGTGCCGTACACCGGCACGCGATTGCCGCTCGCGTACATGCACTGCGTGTACGCCGAGTCGTAGCGCTGTTGCGTGCCGTAGCCCGACTGGTACGAGTTGCCCGCACCGACCGCGGCACCCGTCAGCAGGCCGACACCGGCGCCGACCGCTGCACCAGAGCCGCCACCGAATGCCGCACCGGCGGCGGCGCCCAGCGCGGTACCGATTGCCGCACTGCCGACCGCACTGGCGTTGGCGTTGTCCTGCGCCGTGGTACCTCCCACCTGCCCGAACGCATACTGACGGCAGTTGTAGTCGTCGCTTCGGAACTGATCAAAATTCTTGCCGGTGCCCGGCAGTGCCATCACGCTCGGGCCCGAAGGCAGCACCGCGCAGGCGCCAAGCGCGAGCGTGGAGGTCAGCAGCAAAACAATGGAACGCGTATTCATGATCGTGTCCTCCCTGTCTCAGGATCCGGCCGGAGGATGCGCGGGCACCTGCTCCCAGCCGCCTGGGCAGGTCTTCACATACGGGTAGTAGCCTTCTGGCCGCGTGCAGTGGTACCAGAACTGATTCGGGTTCTGATTCTGTCCGGAAACCGGCGCGGCACCGCCAGCCGACCCTCCATAACCACTACCAGCGTCCGGATCCGCCGGTGCATCGATCGGGTTACCGTCCGCACCTTGCTCGATGTATTGCGGCGGTTGCGTCGGCACGGCAACCACGGCCGGCGGCGGATAGTAGCCAGGGTAGTAGTACGGGCCATAGGCCGGATAACCCCAGCCCGGTCCCCAGCCGCCCCATCCGGGACCCCAGCCGGGGCCGACATAGACGCCCACGCCAACGCGCGCGCGCCCGTGCGCCTCCGCGGTGCCACTCGCGAAAGTCGCCGCCGCTGCCATCACTGCCACAACGATAAGGCCAAGCTTGCGCCCGTTCATGATCAATACCCCAAGGTGTCGTGCCTGCCGGCGCGGCCACTACCGGGCCGCTGCCGCGAAGAACTGTTGCTGAAAAACTGGTAACGCTGTCTGGTATTTAACGCCAATTTGCCTCAGCCGGCTGACCGCAAGCCGCTTTAGAAATGTGACGTTACCTTTATTACGGGGCAGACAATGGCAGTTGTTGCCTTGTACCGTGACCGTCACGCGGATAAGACACTCGCTGGCGCGAATCTCTGCAACATATTCAGCGGGTTGCGACAAGCGCACATCACGGCTTGGGAGGGAAGACGTGACAGAAGAGCAAACAGCGGGTCTCGCCGCAGAGTTAAGAAGATGGGTTAGCCACCCAATCGCCCGACTTGCCGCCGTGCTTTTCCAGCAGGCGCACATTGCCCATCACCATGCCGCGGTCCACCGCCTTGCACATGTCGTAGATCGTCAGCAGGGCGACTTGAACGCCGGTCAGGGCCTCCATTTCCACGCCGGTCTGGCCGTGGGTTTCGGTGCGGACGATGCAGGCGATGGTTGAGCTGGGTGGGTCGAGGGCGAAGTCCACGGCGACTTTGGTCAGGCCGATCGGGTGGCAGAGCGGGATCAGGTCTGACGTGCGCTTGGTGGCCATGATCGCGGCGATGCGGGCGATGCCGAGTACGTCGCCCTTGCGCGCGTTGCCGTCGCGTACCAGCGCGAAGGTTTCGGGCTCCATCGTGATGGTGCCGGTGGCCACCGCGACGCGGTGCGTGCTGGCCTTGCTGCCGACATCGACCATGTGCGCCTGGCCGGCTTTGTCGAAGTGTGTGAGGTCGCTCATGACGGGAGTGGGTAGGGAAATGCGGTATGAAGAACGCGGGAAGGGCTTGCCCGATGGGAACGGGCAGCGCAGGCCGCTATCATAGCAACATGCCCGATTTTCCATGGCCCCGGCGGGCCACATCCCGCCCCGGTCTTCCTGCCTCTGGCGCGGCTTCGGTTGCCACCGATGCTGTCGCTGCCCGTTCTCCTGTGCCTACAAACGGCAGAGGAGTGCGTCTGCGCGTTCGCGTGCTGGCGGCGGCGCTTGCGGTGACGATGGCGGCGCCGGGTTGGGCGCAGACGACTCAGCAGTCCGGACGACAAAGCGGGCAGCAGAATGGCCAGCAGACCACGCCGCAAACGGCCCCGCAAGCCGCTCGGCCGGCGCCGCTCCCGTCGCTGGCGACTGCGGCCGGTGCCGGCGGCAGCATGGGCGGTGGCACCACCGCCTCGATCGGCCCCACGTCTTCCTTTGGCTCGTCGTCGCTGGACGGCGATGCCAGCGATCAGGTCTTCGACAATCTGAGCCGTAGCGTGCGCGCCGGCCAGAAGTCCGACTTCGGGTTACGCACCAATAATCCGGTCGTGGAGAGCGGTGGTATTCAGCTGCCGGATATGGGCGACCCGTCCAGCGCGTCGCTTTCGCCGGACATGGAAAAGCGGCTCGGCGATCGCATCATGCGCGATATCCGGCGCGACCCCGACTACATCAGCGATCCGCTGCTGTCCGATTACCTCAACGCGTTGGGCTACCGACTGGTGCAGGCCGCGCGCCGCCAGAACATCTCCGGTTCCTCTGGCGCGGGCACGTTCGCCACCGGTTTCGAGCTGTTCGGCGTGCGCGATCGCACGATCAACGCGTTTGCCTTGCCGGGCGGCTATATCGGCGTGCATACCGGCCTGCTGGTGCAGTCGGAGACCGAGTCGGAACTCGCCTCGGTGCTCGGCCACGAAATCGGCCACGTGCTGCAGCGGCATATCGCGCGCGGCATCACGAGCCAGGATCAGTCGATGTGGATCGCGCTGGCATCGATGGTGCTGGCCGGCCTGGCCGCGACCAAGAGTGGTGACGCGGCTGCCGCGCTGGCGATGGGCGGGCAGGGCGCTGCCGTTGCCAACCAGTTGTCGTTCTCGCGCGGCGCGGAGCGCGAAGCCGATCGCGTGGGCTTCCAGATCATGAACGCTGCTGGCTTCGATCCGCAGGGCATGCCCGATTTCTTCGCGCGGCTCCAGCGCGTGATGGGTGTCGCCGAGAGTTCGGTCCCCAGCTACGTGCGGACTCACCCGCTGACCTCGGAGCGGCTGGCCGACATGCAGGACCGCGTGCGTCACGTGACCGCGCGCAAGGTCGGCAATACGCCCGAGTATGAATTCGCGCGCGTCCGCTCGCGTGTGATTCAGGACAAGGACCGCGCGGACCTCGTGGCCTCGCGCTCGGCGTTCCAGAACCAGATGGCCAGCGCCTCGCCGGTTCGGTTGCCCGCGCTCTATTACGGCGTGGCATTCGTCGAGCAGCGGCTGCAGCGCTTCGACAAGGCCGAAGAAGCGCTGATGGAAGCGCGGCGGCTGTACGGCAATATTCCCGGCGCGGCTTCGGGCAGCCCGATGCTCGACGTGATGGCGATCCAGCTCGCGTTGCAGCAGAAGCGCCCGCAGGATGCGCTGAACCAGGCCACCGCGTCACTGCGCGCTTATCCGCTGGCGCATGCCGTGGCGTTGAATTATGCCGACACGCTGATGGCGGCCGGCCGGCTCGATGACGCGGTGAAGTTCATCCGCTCGCGCACGCGCGAGGAATCGTCACGCAGCGAATGGTGGGATCTGCTGGCGCGTGCATATGCCGCGCAGGGCAAGCGCCTGCAGCAGCATCAGGCGCTGGCGGAGAAGTACGCGATGGATGGCTCCTATCAGGCCGCGATCGAGCAGTTGCAGATCGCCCGCAAGGCCGGCGATGGCGACTTCTACACGCTGTCGGAAGTCGATGCGCGGCTGCACCAGCTCGAGCGTCAGTTCCGTGAGGAAAAGCAGGACAACAAGGGCATGCCGAACTAGCCTTGGTTCACGATGCCGGGGTTGGCGTGGCACGGAAGCCAAACCGCTTCGCCACCTCTTCCTCCACGATCGGCGCGATGTCGAAATCGTGGCCACCGAAATGGAACACGCCGAGCGCGGCGCCGCACGCTTCGCCGTGCCACGTGCTCGTACTCGCGAACGCATCGAGGTCATGGTCGTGCAGCAGTGCGATCTGCCCGCCGGCCACGCCATCCACCTGACCCGTCAGCAGCACGTTGCCATGCTCGTCCGCGAAGCATGCGGCCGGTACGAACGCCACATCGGTGGTGGTACGCAGCGCACCGTTGTGCAGTCGCACGACCCACGGCGTATAGCCCAGCGAAACAAACACGCGTTGCGGTCCGTTCTGGAAAAACCAGCTGCCCTCGCTGTCGCGCTGGTAGTTGCGTTCGATAAAGGCGATCAGCGCCTCGTGCCGGATCGGATCGCCCGACAACCCGTGCTGCTGCGCGTACTCGTTGCGCATGCGCCATTGGCCACGCCGATCGAGCGCGAGCCAGCCGTAGCAGTTCGGCACGTTCGGCCAGCGAGCCATGGCCTGCTTGACGATTTCATCCATCGTCGTCTCCTGTTGTTATGCCGCGCTGTCGAAGAACTGCAGAATGCGTGCGGGCATCCAGTCTAGATGCCCTGCGATGGGCAGCAGCGGTAACTGCCCCAGCACGCCAGCGCGTGGCGTCATAAAGCCAACGTGTCCGCCCTGTTCGGGCTGATCGAGCAACACGTGCCCGCTGACGTCGGCCGGACCCGGCAGATGATGCCCGGGCAGGAATGGATCGTTGCGCGCGTTGAGCACGAGCGCGGGCACGCGGATCTCGCCAAGAATCGGCTTGCTGGCCGCGCGCTGCCAGTAGTCGTTGGTGTCGCGGTAGCCGTGCAGCGGCGCGGTGACCACGTTGTCGAATGCGTAGAGGTCCCGGCTCGCGAGCATTGTTGCGCGGTCGAACAGGCCCGGATACTGGTCGAGCTTGGCGAGCGACTTGCGCTTGAGCGTCTGCAGGAACATTCGCGTGTAGACGAGGTTGAAGCCGCGCGAGAGCGCCGCGCCACCGGCGGCGAGGTCGAGCGGCGCCGAGACCGACGCGGCGGCCGCTATGAAGCTGGCCGCGGAGCCATCCTCGCCTAGATACCGCAGCAGCGCATTGCCGCCCAGCGAGATGCCCACCGCCAGCAAACGCCGTGCGGGATCCATCGCGTGCAGGCGCTGCAGCACCCAGCGGATCTCGGCCGCATCGCCGGAATGATAGAAGCGCGGGGCGAGGTTGAGTTCGCCCGAGCAGCCGCGGAAATGCGGGATCACGCCAGCCCAGCCGCGCGCGCGCAACGCGTCCATCAGCGTCTGCGCGTAGTGGCTGTCGGAAGCCCCTTCGAGGCCATGGAACATGACGACGAGCGGCGCGTCCGGCTGCGTGGCGTGCGTGGTCCAGTCGAGATCGATAAAGTCGCCGTCCGGCGTATCCCAGCGTTCGCGCCGATAGGCCAGGCGGGCATGGCGCGTGAAGCGCGCCGCGAGAATCGTCTGTGCATGACCGCCGCGCAGCCACCACGGCGTGTGGAAGTCATCGCCAAACGATGGGCCGGTCGGTGTCATGACCTGCGTGGGGAGTGGCGCCGACGGTTTCGCGACGGATTGCGCGACCGATTGCGCGACCGAGGGCGTGGTGTCTTGCGTGGAGTCCTGCGACGTGGCGGCCAGCGGCGGAACGGACATGGCGGGCAGACGCGTCAGTGCAGCGCCTGTCCCGGTGCGGCTGCGACGGTGGCCACCTGCACCGCGTTGGCGGGGCTGCAATGGATATGGGCGAGGCGCCAGCCTTCGTGGTTCTGCATCAGCACGTAGGTGGTGTGCACGTAGAGGTCTGCCTCCACGCGGTCCGCGCCGAAGCGCAGCGCCTCGGTCACGTCGAAGATCGAGACGCCGAGCGAGGCATGGCTGCTGGTTTCGATCGCGTCGATCAGCACTGGCTGCGAATCGAGCAGCGTGGTGAAGGCCTGGCGCAGATGCTCGTGCCCGATCAGTCGCTGGCCGTCTGGCAGCACGCAGGTCACCGAATCCTCGTCGAGCCAGAGCCGCAACGCACCGTCGGCATCGCGCAACTTCATGGCTTCACGAAAGGCTTCGACGATGTCTTCGGCGGAATCGAACAGGCGGGCGAAACGTGGCATGGTGGCGTGTCAGGGGTTCAAGGCGCGGCCGTCAGGACCGCCACGGACGTAAGGACCGGCTTCACGGGCGTAAGGACCGACTTAGCAACTGGCGGAGCTCGACGAACACCATTTCGGGTCCGATGTCCTTCAGGCATTTCAGGTGTCCTAACGGACACTCGCGCTTGAAGCACGGACTGCATTCGAGCTGAAGCCACATGATACTCGCTGCCTGTGACAGCGGGGGGGTATGGCGGGGATCGCTCGAGCCGTACACCGCCACCTGCGGGCGATTCAGCGCGGCGGTCACATGCATCAGGCCCGAATCGTTGCAGACCGCGGCTTCCGACAGCGCCAGCAGGTCCACGGCGTCGTCGAGCGAGGTGTGCCCGCACAGATTACGCACGAACGGCGCGCCCGCGACGATCTCTGCGGCGATCTCGGCATCCTTGCCCGAACCCAGCGTGATGATCTGCGCGTACGGGAACGAGCGGCGCAGCATTTGTGCGAGTTCGGCGAAATGCGCGGCGGGCCAGCGCTTGGCCGGGCCGAATTCGGCGCCCGGGCAGAACGCGATCACGCGGGTTTGCGGCGCGATGTCGAAGCGGGCGGCCGTCGCGGCGATGCGCGCCGGATCGGTGCGCAGACGCGGCTCGGGCAGATCCTCGGGCAGACGCGCGCCGGGCTTGAGTGCCAGTCGCGCATAGTGCTCGACCATCGGCGGGCGCTGATCGCGCTTGGGATTCGCGTGCCGCACGTTGAGCATGCCGAAGCGCGCTTCGCCGCGATAGCCGATGCGCAACGGAATGCCGGCAAGCCACGGGATGAGCGCCGACTTCAGCGAGTTCGGCAGCACGTAGGCGATGTCGTAGCCTTCGTTCTTCAGCTGCTGCGCGAACATCAGGCGGGCGGACAGCTGCAGCTTGCCGTGCGTGAGGTCGCTCGGGAACACACGGCTGATCTCGGGCATGCGCGTGAGGACCGGCGCTACCCATTTGGGCGCGAGCGCGTCGATCTCGAGACGCGGATGACGGGCCTTGATCAGCGAGAACAGCGGCTGAGCCATCAACGCGTCGCCGATCCAGTTGGGGGCGATGACGAGAGCTTTCTTCATGAATGACGGCAGCGCCAATGACGACAGCTGGCGAACCGGACATGCCGGTTGCCAGCCAGAAACGCAAGGCGCGGAACGAGGCCGCGGATCAGTGGTGACCCTTCAGCACGGTACCGGGCTTGAGCTTGTACACGGTACCGCAATACGGGCACTTGACTTCGCCGGTGTCGGCCACGTCGAGGAACACACGCGGGTGGTAGTTCCAGGCGGGCGTATTGCCGGTGGGGCAGTGCAGCGGAATGTCTTCCGCGCCGATTTCGACGACGGTGGCGGTTTGGGTCATGGTGTTGCCAGTTGCAGGGGTGAGTTTGAGATGTGCGGAGGCTGGGGTCAGACCAGCGTCAGCCACTTCTTGTATTTTTCGTCGGTACCGCTGACGGCCTTGAAGAACGTTTCCTGGATGCGCTGCGTGATCGGGCCGCGGCGGCCTTCGCCGATGACGCGGTCATCGAGTTCGCGGATCGGCGTGACTTCGGCGGCGGTGCCGGTGAAGAACGCTTCGTCGGCGCAGTACATCTCGTCGCGCGTAATGCGCTTTTCGCGCACCTCGATGCCGAGGTCGCGCGCGATGGTCAGCGTGGCGTCGCGCGTGATGCCGTCCAGGCACGACGCCAGGTCCGGGGTGTAGATCACGCCGTTGCGCACGATGAACACGTTTTCGCCCGAGCCTTCGCTGACGTAGCCGTCGGTGTCGAGCAGCAGCGCTTCGTCGTAGCCCAGGCCGGTGGCTTCCTGATTGGCCAGGATCGAGTTGATGTAGTAGCCGCTCGCCTTGGCGCGCACCAGCGACACGTTGACGTGGTGGCGCGTGAACGACGAGGTCTTCACGCGGATGCCGCGCTCCAGGCCTTCTTCGCCGAGGTAGGCGCCCCACGGCCACGCGGCGATGGCCACGTGGATGGTGTTGCCGCGGGCGGAGACGCCCAGCTTCTCGGAGCCGATCCAGACCAGCGGGCGGATGTAGCAGGATTCCAGATTGTTGGCGCGCACGACTTCGCGTTGCGCGGCCTCCAGCGTCGGCTGGTCGAACGGCATCTCCATCTGGAAGATCTTGGCCGAATTGAACAGGCGGCGCGTGTGCTCCTTCAGGCGGAAGATCGCGGTACCGTCCGGCGTCTTGTAGGCGCGTACGCCCTCGAAAACGCCCATACCGTAGTGCAGCGTGTGCGTGAGCACGTGGATCTTGGCATCGCGCCACTCGATCAGCTTGCCGTCCATCCAGATTTTGCCGTCGCGATCCGCCATCGACATGGTTATCTCCTGAGCACCGATATAAATCACAAAGATCGCCATTGTAAGCCGCGCGCGGGGTGGTGCCAACGCGTCCCGGGGGTGGGCGGTCTAGAATCGCAGGTTCCGCCTGCCGAACTTTTTGCCGATCCCTTCCCGATTACCAGATGCCCGCAGCTTTTTCGTCTGCTTCCGCGTCCGCTCCTGTGCCTGACGATACATCTCGGGCGGACGCGCCCGCCACCGCTAGCGCCGCGCCGTCCGCTGACGTCCGCTGGCGCGACGCGCTGGGCGCGCTCGAGGCGCTGGCCGGCGCTGCGCCCGCCGCCGACGAGCGCGGGGCCCGGCGCCTGCTCTGGGCGCTGACGGTGGATGCCGACGGTGCCGTGGGCACGGTCGAGCCGCTCGAGCAGGTGCAGGGCACACGCGGCTGGGGCCGGCCACGGCCGGTGCCGCTGTCGGCGGTGCTCGCGCGGGCGGAGGGGGAGCCACCGCGGGGTCCCGCGCGCGGGCCTGGCGCGCGGAGCGCGCACAGTCAGCCGGGTGGGACTATTGCTCGCCAAGGAGGCCAAGGAGGCCAAGGAGGCCAAGGAGGCCAAGGAGGCCAAGGAGGCCAAGGAGGCCAAGGAGGCCAAGGAGGTCAGACCGGCCAGACCGGCCAGAGCGAGCCGGCCGCCGACGCGCTGCCGACTTGGGACCTGCGGGTGGCTGCCGCGATTCGGCGTGCGGGGCCGCGTGCGGCCTGCGTGATCGATCGGGCGGAGGCCGTGATGGCGCTGGTCGGACACCCCGGTGTGGTGTTCGCGCACGCGCCGACGCAGGCGCTCGAGGTGGTGGAGGCGGTGCCGACGCTCGAGGCCGTGCGCGAGGGCGACCGCTTTGTCCTGCGCATGACCCCGCCCCTGCGTGCGGCGCCCGCGATGGAGGAGTTGCTGGCACCCGCCGCGCGCCGGCAGGCCGAGGCGCTGCGCCAGATCACCGTGGTGCAGGATGGCCCGCGCCGCTTGCGTGTGATCCGCTTCTCGCCGGAGCAGCAGGAGGCCGCGCGCTGGATCTCGGATGGACTCGCGGTGCCCGCCGCCCAGCGCGGGCGGCTCGATGCCGCACTGCGCGGCCTCGCCGGCCGCTTCGAGGTCCACGCCGACGCCACCGGCGACGCCCGCGAGCTGGCGGCGGAGTCGCGGCTGCGCGCCGAGGTGGCGCCGGTCGGCCGTGGCATCAGCCTGCGGCTCGTGGTGACACCACTCGGCGCGGCCGGCCCACGCATGGCCCCCGGCGCGGGCCGCGCGCGACTGATGGCGACAATTGGCGGCGCTTCCGGTAGCGCCGCTTCCGGTGCGGGGCGCGGTGCCGCGGATGGCCGGGCAGGCGGCGCGCAGGGTACCAACGCCGCCGGCGGACCGGGTGTCTGGATCGGCGGCGAAGTGCTGGTCACCGAGCGCGACCTCGACGCCGAACTGGCGCATGTGGCGGAAGTCTTCGCCGCGCTGCCGTTGCTGGTGCAGCAGTCGCCCGCCGGTGGCGAGTACACGTGGATGCTCGACGACGCCGAGGACGCGCTGACCGTGATCGAGACCCTGCCAGGCCTGCCTGGCGTGCTCGACCTCGAATGGCCGCGCGGCCGCGAAATCCGGCTGCTGCCGGCGGATCTCGCGCAGCTGGCCGTCAGCGTGGAAAGCCAGTCCGAGTGGTTCAAGCTGGTCGGCGAGCTGCGCGTTGCCGAGGGGCTCGTGCTCCAGCTCGGCAAGCTGCTCACGTGGACCGGCGCCAACGCGGGGCGCTTCCTGCCGATGGGGCAGGATGTCTACGTCGCGCTCACCCGCCAGTTGCGCGGACGGCTGCGCGACCTCGCGGGCGTGGCCGAAAACGTGCGCGATGGCGTGCGCGTGCCGCAGGTGGCCGCGCCGTGGCTCGACGATGTGCTGGCCGGTGTCGGCATCGATCCCGACGATCATTTCCGCTCGCGCGTGCGCCGGCTGCGCGCGGCGCGCGAGCAGGTGGCACCGCTGCCGCCGACGCTCGCGGCGGAACTGCGCCCGTATCAGGAAGCCGGCTTCCGCTGGATGATGTCGCTGGCCGAGGCGGGCTTTGGCGCGTGCCTGGCCGACGACATGGGCCTCGGCAAGACGCTGCAGGCGCTCGCGGTGCTGTGCGCCCGCGCGTCCGGCGGCGCGGCGCTGGTGGTGGCGCCCACCTCGGTGTGCGGCAACTGGGCCGCCGAGGCGCGGCGCTTTGCGCCGTCACTGCGCGTGCGGGTCTATGCCGAGGAGGACCGCGAAGCCGTGCTGCAACAGGCAGGCGCGCACGACCTCGTGATCGTCTCGTACACGCTGCTCACGCAGGCACGGCAGGCCTTCGCCGCGCGCCCATGGCACACGGTGGTGGCCGACGAGGCGCAGTCGTTCAAGAACCCGTCGTCGCATCGCGCGCGCGCCATGTTCGCGCTGGTGGCCGACCTGCGCCTTGCGCTGTCCGGCACGCCGGTCGAGAACCGCCTCTCCGAACTCTGGGCCGTGATGCGCTTCTGCGTGCCGGGGCTGCTCGGCTCGATGGCGCGCTTCAACGAGCATTTCGCCAACCCGATCGAGCGCGGCGGCGCGCGCGAGCCGCGCGTGCGCCTGCGGCGCATGATCGCGCCGTTCGTGCTGCGCCGGACCAAGGCGCAGGTGCTCGACGAACTGCCACCGCGCACCGAGCTCGTGATCCGCGTGGAGCCGGAGCCGGTGGAGGCCGCGCACTACGAAGCGTTGCGCCGGCAGGCACTGTCTGAAGCTGAACGCGCCTTGTTGCGCCCGGCCGTGAGCAAAAAGAGCAAGAAGGGCATTCCGGCCGCGCGCCCGGCCACCGAGGCGGAAGCCCGCATCCATGTACTGGCGCAGCTCATGCGGCTGCGCCGCGCGGCCTGCGACCCGCGCCTCGCCACGCCCGAGGTGGCGCAGCCGGGTGCCAAAGTCCGCGCGTTTGCCGAACTGATGGTGACGCTGGCCGCCAACGGCCATCGCACGCTCGTGTTCAGCCAGTTCGTCGACTTCCTCGGCGTGCTCGGCCGCGCGCTTGACGAAGCCGGGCTCACGAGCCTGACCCTCGACGGCAGCACCCCTGCCGCGGAGCGTACGCGGCGTGTGGCGGCATTCCAGACGGGCGAGGGCGACGCCTTCCTGATCAGCCTCAAGGCCGGCGGCTTCGGCCTGAACCTGACCGCGGCCGATTACGTGGTGATCGCCGACCCATGGTGGAACCCGGCTGCCGAGGATCAGGCCATGGGCCGCGCGCATCGCATCGGCCAGCAGCGCCCGGTCACGGTCTACCGCTTGATCGCCGCGGGCACGATCGAAGAGCGCATTGTCGAATTGCATCAGGGCAAGCGCGCGCTGGCCGACAGCGTGCTCGATGCCAGCGCGGGCGAAGCAACCGGCCTCGACGCTGCCTTGCCAGATATCGACGAACTCGTGGGTCTGCTACGGCAGTAGAGCGCTCACGCAGCCGCGCTACAACAGTCGCCAAATAGTTGTTAAGCGCGTGCTTACCAGCGTGGCGGCGACCCTATAATGGGGCTTTCCTGACCATTGAGCCAGACACCGCGCGGCAAGACGCGGTGCCGGCGCCCGCAGGCGGGCATGTCCCAGACCGCCCCGGCTTTTCTTCCATACCCCTGACATGACGCCCCGACTGTCGTCCCCCGTGTGGTCCATGTGGCTGCGCCTCTGGCATCGCTTTGCCGAGGCTGAACGCACGGGCTTCCTCGAAGGCGCGCGCTATTTCGCGCCGTCGCTCCCCGCAGTGTTCTCATGGGGGCTCGTGACCGGCGTGGCCATGAGCAAGTCGGTGCTGACAGTGCCCGAGGCCATCGGCATGTCGCTGCTGGTCTATGCGGGCTCCGCGCAACTGGCCGCGCTGCCGCTGTTCGCGGCGGGTCTGCCGATCTGGACCGTGTGGCTGACCGCGGCGGTGGTGAACCTGCGCTTCGTGATCTTCAGCGCGGCGCTGCAGCCGCACTTCAGCTACATGCCGCTGTTCCGCCGCACGATCATGGGATCGTTCAACGGGGACCTGCACTTTGTCTACTTCATGCAGCGCTATGGCAACCAGATCGGTTACACGCCGGGCAAGGAAGGCTTCTTCTGGGGCATGGCGCTGACCAACTTCACGATGTGGCAGGTGTCGTCGATCGTCGGCATCCTGCTCGCGAGCCTGTTCCCCGATAGCTGGGGGCTCGGCCTCGCCGGCACCATGGCGCTGATTCCGGTGATGATCGCGACCATCACGTCGCGCTCGACGATGCTGGCGGTGGTGGTGTCCTCGGTGCTCGCGCTCCTGTTCTTCGACCTGCCGTACCGGCTCAGTCTCGTGGTGGCCGTGGTCGGCGCGATTGCCGCGGGCATGGCCAGCGACGAACTCGCGAACCGTGCCACGCTCCGCGCGATCCGGGCCCGCAATCGGGTGAGCAAGGGCGGTGTCGGTGGCGTCGGCAAATCGGGAGAGTCGCGATGAGCCTGCTGCAAGCAACCCCGCTCTCGCACACCGAGATCTGGATCGCGCTGGCCGGCATGGCCGTGGTGACGATCGTCACGCGCGCGCTGTTCCTGATGGCCGGCGAACGCGTGACGCTGCCGGACCGCATCCAGCGCGCGCTGCGCTATGCGCCCGCGGCCGCGCTCGCGGCGATCATCCTGCCGGACTTCCTCACATTCGAGGGACACTTCACGGTCTCGCCGCTCAACGACCGCATGATGGCCGGCATTGCCGCCACGCTGTTCTACCTGGCCACGCGCCGCATGGTTGGGATGATCCTGGTGGGCATGGCCGTGTACACGGCGCTGCGGTTTATCGGCTGACGCTGGTCGCCGCGAAAGCTCCCATCAGGCAGACCCCGGCGGTCCCGACAGCACGCTGCCGATACGCGTGAGCAGGTGCGCCAGCTGGGCCTGTGTGCCCGTGCCGGTCTTCGTGAAGATCGACTTGAGTTGCGTGCGGCTGGTCTCGCGCTTGACGCCGAGCTGCGTGCACGCCTCGGGCAAGCCGATGCCCGTCATCATCAGCGAGGCCAGCCGGGACTCCGCTGGCGTCAGCGCGTAGAGATCGCGCAAGATCGTGTTCATCGTCAGCGGCGCGCCGCGATTCTCATGGATGGCCACCAGCGCCGCGGTCGTTTCGCCGCCTGGCCGCATTGGCACGATCACGATTTGCGCGGTCCGCCCCTCGCTACCGCGCGCGTGAATCGCCTGCGGCGGCGCGTTGGTATCGCAGACCAGCCGCAGCACTTCCGGCAGGGATCGCGACAGCCGCCACCCTTGCGACAACTGCGTGCCGAGGCCGTTCACAAACAGGCCGTTGGGTTCCTGCGGCAGCAGCCGCCGCGCCCAGGCTTCGCCGGCGGTGTTGGCCACGATCAGCGTGCCATTGGCGCGTGCCACCAGCACCGCGTACTGCAGACGCGCGATCACATCGATGGAAGCCCGTAGCGCGAGGGCCTCCGCCTGCGCGCGCTGGCATAACGCCATGGCCTGACGCAAATGCGGCACGACCCAGTCGAGTGCCTGTGCATCGGTGTTGTCATACGGTATCTGATCGGGTCTTCGCTGCAGGGTCAGGTAGATCTCGCGGCGCGGACTGCGGTCGACGAGGCAGGTCATGGTCGGCAGCGGCGGCAGGTTGCCAAAGCCGTCGGCGATGCCGGCCACGCGTCGCAGAGTCACCTGCCACTGGCCGACCACCAGCGGGCCGGCGAGTACCGCGCGTGGATCGCGCGCCAGGCCGGCGCGCTCGGTGCCGATGCTGGTGGTGTGCGCAATCTCTTCCACGCGCGCGGGCCCGTCGCCAAGCTCGATGACATAGATCGAGGCCTGCACACTGCCGCTCTTTTCGCAGAGCGAGGCCAGGCTGCGGCGCCATGCGGCGCGGTCGAGCATCCCCTCATAGAGACCACGAATCGTCTCATGCATGACCATCTCCCCGGTACCGTTTGCTGCACGAATGCTTACGCGCCGTCCCAGGCCGGATGGCCACGGGACGGCCCCGATCGGCGGACATGATCAATGCCCGCTACGACCCAGCAGGCGTATGGAAAAAGGGAGAGGGCCAAGACAAATGCGGGTACGACGTGGGTACCCGTTTCGAGGCAGTGCAGTCATCATTCATCCCCAGCATTCGCGACCATTACCGCAGCGGTATGGGTCCCTGCGGTATTTGTTGTAGTTGCTTTTTTCGGTGGCGCCTCGTGAGCGCGCACGCTTTATTTACCGAATAGCATCCCGGTTGTCTGACATTGCAGACGTTATGAATACATTTCTCGCTACAGTACTAGAACTGCGCCGGAATAGGGCACTGGCCTGCACCCCGCTTCGGTGGGGATATCGCAGAAATGCCACGAACTGACGAATCTGTAGCTGCTGTTGCTCATGGTCGTTTCTGCTTGACCGTTCGGTGGCCCACCCGGCAAACGCGCAATTCCGCAACGGCGATCAGGTAAAATGCCGGTTTCCCCGACTTGTCCCGCGACGCCATCGTCTTTGCCGTCGCTCGCTCTTATCTACGTATATCGCCATGACCTCTGTCCTGCGTCTTTCCGATCTCATTTCCCAAGGCAAACTGTCCGGCAAACGGGTGTTTATCCGCGCCGACCTGAATGTGCCGCAGGATGACGCAGGCCATATCACCGAGGACACCCGCATTCGCGCGTCCGTGCCGGCAATCGAGGCCTGCCTCGCGGCCGGTGCCGCGGTGATGGTCACGTCCCATCTGGGCCGTCCGACCGAAGGCGAGTTCAAGCCCGCGGATTCCCTCGCGCCGATTGCCACGCGCCTGTCCGAGTTGCTGGGCAAGCCCGTGCCGCTGGTGCAGAACTGGGTCGATGGCGTGCAGGTGGCGCCGGGCCAGGTGGTGCTGCTGGAGAACTGCCGCGTCAACAAGGGCGAGAAGAAGAACAGCGACGAGCTGGCGCAGAAGATGGCGCGCCTGTGCGACGTCTATGTGAACGATGCATTCGGCACCGCGCACCGCGCCGAGGCCACCACGCACGGCATCGCGAAGTTCGCGCCGGTGGCATGCGCGGGCCCGCTGCTGGCGGCCGAGATCGACGCGCTGGGCCGCGCGCTGGGCCGCGCGCTGGGCCAGCCGGCCCGTCCGCTGGTGGCCATCGTCGCCGGCTCCAAGGTTTCCACCAAGCTGACCATCCTCAAGACGCTGGCCGACAAGGTCGACCAGCTGATCGTCGGCGGCGGTATCGCCAACACGTTCCTGCTGGCCGCCGGCCACAAGATCGGCAAGTCGCTGGCCGAGGCCGACCTCGTGGGCGATGCGAAAGCCATCATCGACATGATGGCCGCGCGTGGCGCCTCGGTGCCGATTCCGGTCGACGTGGTCTGCGCGAAGGAATTCAGCGCTACGGCCACCGCCACGGTCAAGGACGTCAAGGACGTGGCCGATGACGACATGATCCTCGACATCGGGCCGAAGACCGCCGCGCAACTGGCGGACCAGCTCAAGGCTGCCGGCACGATCGTCTGGAACGGTCCGGTCGGTGTGTTCGAGTTCGATCAGTTCGGCAACGGCACCAAGGTGCTCGCACACGCGATCGCCGATTCGAAGGGATTCTCGATCGCGGGCGGCGGCGACACGCTGGCCGCGATCGCCAAGTACGGCATTGCCGACCGCGTCGGCTACATCTCCACCGGTGGCGGCGCGTTCCTCGAGTTCCTCGAGGGCAAGAAGCTGCCGGCGTTCGAAGTGCTGGAGCAACGCGCGAACGGCTGATCCACTGCGACACTCGCTGCGACATAACCCAACGCCCCCAGAGAAGGAGTCGCCCGCATGACCCGCATGACCAAGATCGTCGCCACGATCGGCCCGGCCTCGAGCACGCTCGAGATGCTGACACGCATGATCGCCGCCGGCGTCGACGTGGTACGCCTGAATTTTTCGCATGGCACCGCGCAGGATCATATCGACCGCGCCGCGCTCGTGCGCGAGGCCGCGCGGGCGTGCTCGCGCGAAGTGGCCATCATGTGCGACCTGCAGGGCCCGAAGATTCGGGTCGGCAAGTTCGAGCACGGCAAGGTCACGCTGAAGCCGGGCGACCCCTTTGTCCTCGACGCGACGTGCGAGATCGGCAATCAGGAGCGCGTGGGGCTGGACTACCGTGACCTGCCGCGCGACGTCGGTCCCGGCGACGTGCTGCTGCTCAACGACGGCCTGATCGTGCTGGTGGTCGATCGCGTGATCGGTACGGAGATCTTCACCACCGTGCGCATCGGTGGCGACCTGTCGAACAACAAGGGCATCAACCGTCAGGGTGGCGGGCTGTCGGCGCCGGCGCTGACCGCGAAGGACATGGAGGACATCAAGACCGCCATGGCGCTCGGCGCGGATTATGTTGCGGTGAGCTTTCCGAAGAACGCCACCGACATGGAAATGGCGCGCCAGCTGGCGGCCGTGGCCGGCCAGCCGCACGGCCACAAGACGCGCATGATCGCCAAGATCGAGCGTGCGGAAGCGATTCGACCGGGCGTGCTGGAAGAAATCCTGCAGGCGTCCGACGGCATCATGGTCGCGCGTGGCGACCTGGCCGTGGAAGTGGGCAATGCCGCGGTGCCGGCGCTGCAGAAGCGCATGATCCGGCTCGCGCGCGAGGCCAACAAGCTGACCATCACGGCTACGCAGATGATGGAAAGCATGATCGTCAATCCGGTGCCGACGCGGGCCGAGGTGTCGGACGTGGCCAATGCGGTGCTGGACGGCACCGACGCGGTGATGACGTCGGCGGAAACCGCCGCCGGTCGCTACCCGGTGGAGACCGTCGAAGCGATGGCCGCGATCTGCCTGGAGGCCGAGAAGTCAGAGGTGGTCCAGCTGGATACCGACTTCCTGAACCAGACGTTCTCTCGCATCGATCAGTCGATTGCCATGGGTGCGCTGTTCACCGCCTATCATCTTGGAGTGAAGGCCATTGCCGCGCTGACCGATTCCGGTGCCACCGCGCTGTGGATGAGCCGCCACCGCATTCACGTGCCGATCTACGCGATGACGCCGAACCTGGCCTCGCAGCGCAAGATGCAGCTGTACCGCAACGTGGTGCCGCTGCCGCTGGAGGCGAGCACGGACCGCGATGTCGCGCTGGAACAGGCTGAAGCGCTGTTGCTGGCGCAGGGCGTGGTGCAGCGGGGCGACTTCATCGTGCTGACGGTGGGCGAGCCGATGGGCCAGCCGGGCGGTACCAATACTTTGAAAATCGTGCGCGTAGGCAGTTGACCGACAGCGCGCGTGAGCCGCGCCGGACAGAATACAGAAACAGTCTTTTTATTCAGGAGTTTGAGATGCCACTCGTTTCCATGCGCCAGCTGCTGGACCACGCCGCCGAGAACGGCTACGGTCTGCCCGCGTTCAACGTCAATAACCTCGAGCAGGTTCAGGCCATCATGCAGGCCGCCGACGAGGTCAACGCTCCGGTGATCATGCAGGCATCGGCTGGCGCGCGCAAATATGCGGGCGAGCACTTCCTGCGCCACCTGATCGAAGCCGCGGTGGAAGCGTATCCGCATATCCCCGTGGTGATGCACCAGGATCACGGCCAGTCGCCGGCAATCTGCCAGGCTGCGATCGACAGCGATTTCTCGTCCGTGATGATGGATGGCTCGCTGCGCGAAGACGGCAAGACGCCGGCCGACTACGAGTACAACGTCGACGTGACGCGCAAGGTCGTGCAACTGGCCCACGCTGTTGGCGTGACCGTCGAAGGCGAACTGGGCTGCCTGGGCTCGCTGGAAACCGGTGAAGCGGGCGAGGAAGACGGTATCGGCGCCGAAGGCAAGCTCGATCATTCGATGCTGCTGACCGATCCCGAGCAGGCCGCCGATTTCGTCAAGGCCACGCAACTGGACGCGCTGGCCATCGCGATCGGTACCTCGCACGGCGCGTACAAGTTCACGCGCAAGCCGACCGGCGACATCCTCGCGATCAGCCGCATCAAGGAAATCCACGCGCGCATTCCGAACACCCACCTGGTGATGCACGGTTCGTCGTCGGTGCCGCAGGAACTGCTCGAGGAAATCCGCAAGTTCGGTGGCGACATGAAGGAAACGTACGGCGTGCCGGTGGAAGAGATCCAGGAAGCCATCAAGTACGGTGTGCGCAAGATCAATATCGATACCGATATCCGTCTGGCGATGACCGGCGCGATCCGTCGCTTCTTTGCCGAGAACCCGAGCAAGTTCGACCCGCGTGAGTACCTGAAGCCCGCGCGCGAAGCCGCCAAGCTGGTTTGCAAGGCGCGTTACATCGCGTTTGGCTGCGAAGGCCAGGCCAGCAAGATCAAGGCCGTGTCGCTGACCGACATCGCCCAGCAGTACAAGTCCGGCAAGCTCGCGCAAGTCGTGCAATAACCTGTCGTTGCTCCCTCTCCCTCAGGGGAGGGGGATTCCAGTACCGTTTTTAGTCCTGCCCACCATGTCCGACGCTCTCTACGATTCCTCCATCCAATCCCTGCCGCTGCTTGGCCGCGGCAAGGTTCGCGACAACTATGCCGTCGGCGACGACAAGCTGCTCATCGTCACCACGGACCGCCTGTCCGCGTTCGATGTGATCATGGGAGAGCCGATTCCGGCCAAGGGCCGCGTGCTGAACCAGATGGCCAACTTCTGGTTCAAGCGCCTGGCGCATATCGTGCCGAATCACGAGACCGGCGTGACCGCCGAGAGCGTGGTGGCACCCAATGAAGTGGCGCAGGTGCAAGGCCGCGCGGTGGTGGTCAAGCGTCTGAAGCCGATCCTCGTCGAGGCGGTGGTGCGCGGCTACCTCGCCGGCAGCGGCTGGAAGGATTACCAGGCCACTGGCAAGGTGTGCGGTATCGCATTGCCGGCCGGCCTGCAGAACGCGCAGAAGCTGCCCGAGCCGATCTTCACGCCCGCGGCCAAGGCCGAGATGGGCGAGCACGACGAGAACATCTCGTTCGAGGAATGCGAGCAACGTGTCGGCAAGGAGCTGGCCGCGAAGATGCGTGACATTTCGATTCGCCTGTACAAGGAAGCGGCCGAGTTCGCGGCCACGCGTGGCATCATCATCGCCGACACCAAGTTCGAATTCGGTCTGGACGAGGACGGCACGCTGACGCTGATGGACGAGGTGCTGACCGCCGATTCGTCGCGCTTCTGGCCAGCCGATTCGTATCAGGTAGGCACCAACCCGCCGTCGTTCGACAAGCAGTTCGTGCGCGACTGGCTGGAGGCCGTGCGCATCGATGGCAAGCCGTGGCCGAAGACCGCGCCGGCGCCGAAGCTGCCAGACGACGTCGTGCAGAAGACCGCCGACAAGTACAAGGAGGCGTTGACGCGCCTGACCGGCGAAGCGCTGCTGTAATCGACGACGGATCGCAAGATGAGCAACGAAGCAAACAAGGCTGTGGGCGGTGCGGTCGTAGGTGTAGTCATGGGCAGCAGTTCCGACTGGGACGTGATGCAGCATGCCGTGGCCATGCTCAAGGATTTTGGCGTGCCGTTCGAGGCACGGGTCGTCTCGGCGCACCGCATGGCCGATGACATGTTCGAATATGCCGAGACCGCGCGCGCGCGCGGCCTTCGCGCGATCATCGCCGGTGCCGGCGGTGCCGCGCATCTGCCGGGCATGATCGCGGCCAAGACGATCGTGCCGGTGTTTGGCGTGCCGGTGCCGTCGAAGTATTTGCGCGGCGAGGATTCGCTGCTGTCGATCGTGCAGATGCCGAAGGGCGTGCCTGTGGCAACTTTCGCGATCGGCGAAGCCGGCGCGGCCAATGCGGCGCTGCATGCGATTGCCACGCTCGCGACCACGGATGCGGCGCTGGCCGACGCGCTCGAGGCGTTCCGCGCGAAGCAGACCGAAGCGGCGCGCGCGATGAAGTTGCCGGTCTGAGGAGCCTGAGACGCCGCCGAGTGTGACATCTCGATGCGGTGTTTCTCTTTACCGCCTCACTGTTTTTCCCTTTTTGCTCTTTCACGTTTCACGCATGCCGACCGATATCCATCCCTTTCTGTCCGAAGCCCACACGCCCGAGTCGCGCGCCGAGTTCGGCGTCGACAATCCCGGCGCGCCGATCCTGCCGGGCGCCTGGCTTGGCATGCTCGGCGGCGGGCAACTGGGCCGCATGTTCACGCACGCGGCGCAGTCGATGGGATATCGCGTCTGCGTGCTCGATCCTGATCAGGACAGCCCCGCAGGCACCGTGGCCGATCGGCATATCTGCGCGCAGTACACCGACGAGGCCGCTTTGGCCGAGATGGCCAGGCTGTGCCAGGCCGTGAGCACCGAGTTCGAGAACGTGCCGTCGATGTCGCTGGATCGGCTCGAGCAGCTGGGCTCGTTCGTGGCGCCGCGCGGCTATTGCGTGTCGATCGCGCAGAACCGCATTGGCGAGAAGAAGTTCTTTGCCGCATGTGCCGAGCGCACGGGCGTGCCCACCGCGCCGCACTGGGTCATTCAGCACGATGCCGATGTGGATCAGCTGCCTGAGCTGCTGCTGCCGGGCATTCTGAAGACCGCGCGCATGGGCTATGACGGCAAGGGCCAGGCGCGCGTGAAGACGCGCGAGGATGTGCGTGCCGCGTGGCGTGCGATGCAGCATGTGCCGTGCGTGCTTGAGCAGATGTTGCCGCTGGCATACGAAGTGTCGGTGCTGGCAGCGCGTGCCGCGGATGGCAGCACCGCGACGTGGCCGCTGGCCGAGAACGTGCATCGCGATGGCATTTTGTTTTCGACCACGATGCCGTCGTCGAGCGTGTCCGACGATATCGCCAATCGCGCGCGTGCCGCGGCAGCGATCGTGGCGACCGAGATGGGCTACGTTGGCGTGCTGTGCATCGAGTTCTTCGTGCTGACCGATGGGTCGCTGGTGGCCAATGAAATGGCACCGCGCCCGCACAACTCGGGGCACATCACGATGGATGCGTGCGAGACCAGCCAGTTCGAACAACAGGTGCGCGCGATGGCGCGTATGCCGCTGGGCAACACGCGTCAGCATTCGGCCGGCAAGATGCTGAATCTGCTGGGCGATGCGTGGTTCGAGTTTGGGCTCGAGCGTACGCCGGCGTGGGATGAAGTCATGGCCCAGCCGGGTGCCAAGCTGCATCTCTACGGCAAGAGCGATGCGCGGCCCGCGCGCAAGATGGGCCATGTGAACTGCATCGGCGATGCTGCGGGTGCCGCCGACGCGGCGTTCGTCGCCGCAGCCGAGGCGCTGCATATTCCGCTCTGAGTCGTTTATGTCCTCACGCATGCCCACGGCCGCTGAGCTCGACGAGGCGGTTCGCCTGCTCGAAGCGGGTCAGCTCGTCGCGTTTCCGACCGAGACCGTTTATGGCCTCGGTGCCGATGCTGAAAATCCGGAGGCTGTTGCGCGCATCTTTGCAGCCAAGGGTCGTCCGTCGAATCATCCGGTGATCGTGCATGTGGTCGATGGGGGCGATGTCGGCTACTGGGCCGATACCGTGCCCGAGGCCGCGCAGAAGCTGATTGATGCGTTCTGGCCGGGGCCGTTGACGCTGATTCTCAAGCGCGCCGCGCATATTCCCGCGGCGGTGGCGGGCGGGCAGGACAGTCTGGGTTTGCGTTGTCCCTCGCATCCGGTGGCGCAGGCGCTGTTGTCGCGGTTTCGTCGCGGCCGCGGTGGGATTGCGGCGCCGTCGGCCAACAAGTTCGGGCAGGTGAGTCCGACTACCGCGCAGCACGTGCGGGATGAGTTTGGCGATGCGGTGTATGTGGTCGAGGGCGATGGGGTCGATGTTGGCATCGAGTCAACGATCGTCGATCTGTCGCGGCTGGAGCAGGGCGTTGGGCCGGTGTTGTTGCGGCCCGGCGCGATTACGCCGGCGATGATGGAGGCGGTGCTGGGTGTCGCACTGTCGTTGCCGGATGAGGCCGCACCGCGGGCTTCGGGGACGTTGCGCGCGCATTACGCGCCGCGGACGGCGTTGGTGTTGGCGGATGCCTCCGCACTGCCCGCATATGTGGCGTCACTGCCCACCGATGGGCGCCTGGCGTTCGTCGGGCGCGTGGCACCGGCTGGCGCCGATACGCGCTGCGCGTTCGTGGCAGCGCCTGCCACACCTGAAGCCTATGCGCGCGAGTTGTATCGGTTGCTGCGGCGGCTCGACAAGGAAGGCTTTGCGCGGCTGGTGTTCGAGCCGGTGCCGGTCGGGCACGAGTGGGATGGCGTGCGGGATCGGTTAGGGCGCGCTGCGGCGGCATTTGAATAGGGCGTGGACCCTCTCCCCCGGCCCCTCTCCCCGAGGGAGAGGGGAGAAAACAATGGGTGAATTTACCTTTCACCCTCTCCCCCGACCCCTCTCCCTGAGGGAGAGGGGAGCAAACCGGCGGCATGGCACAGCCCTGCACCGGCGGCATGTCAGCCCTCTCTGAGCGATAGCGGCGCAAACCTGTGGCACATAGGCTCTCTCCCGAGCGAGAGGGGAGCAAAGCCGAAGGCGCGCAATCACGGCGCGCCGCGGTACACCCACTGCATCAGTGCGTCGTGCGCTTCCTGCGCGGCCGACGCGTTCGGGTGGTTGATATAGGCCACCACCACATAGCGCTCCCCATTCAGCGCGTCCACATAGCCCGCGAGTGCGCGCACATCCTGTAGCGTGCCCGTCTTCAGATACGCATTGCCCGCCGCGTTGGCGCGGGTCAGGCGGTTGCGCAGGGTGCCGTCCACGCCGAGGATCGGCAGCGAGTCGATCAGCGCGGGCCCGACGTTGCTCGCCAGAGCCTGTTGCAGCAGCCGGGCCATGTCATACGCACTGATGCGTTCATCGCGCGAGAGCCCTGAGCCGTTATCGAGCACCAGGCTACGCAGGTCCAGGCCCTGCTTCTGCAGCCATTTATGGATGACGGTGGACGAGCGCGCGGTGCTGGCCGGGCCGCCGCGGTCGATTTCCGCGCCGATGGTCAGGAACAGCTGGCGCGCCATCACGTTGTTCGAGAACTTGTTGATATCGCGCACGATATCGCCGAGCGGTTCGCCGTAGTGGCGCGCCAGCAAGACCGCGTTGCGCGGTACCGGGCCGCTGCGCACGCCGGGCGTATGCGCGAACGTGCCGCCCGCAAGCTGCCACTCCGCGACGAAGCCTCCCGAGATGAAATCGCTGTGCGACAACGTGGCGAGGTTGACCACGTGTTCGCCGCAATCGGCCGCATAGTTGCCATCGAACGCGGCCAGCACGGTGCCGTCCGGCTGCGGCGTGATCGCCGGCGTGGCGCGCGTGCGCCAGTCGCCGCAGCGGCCGTTGGTCAGCGCCAGCCGGTTGTCCACGCGCAGTTGCGCGAGCGCGGGGGTCACCGACACCGCCACCGAGCGGCTCGCCGGATCGGGACTGATCGTGAACGACAGCGTCTTGAACGAATACAGCAGCGCGTCCGGATTCACGTTGTAAGCGCGCGTGCTTTCCCCATCGATGGTGCCGTTGGCATCGAATCCATCCGCGAAGAAACTGCGATCGAGCACAATGTCGCCATTGATCTTGCTCGCGCCCGCGCGGCGCGCCGTCGACACCAGCTTGGCCATCTCCTCCGGCACAAGCTTGGGATCGCCACGACCGCGCAGATAGATATTGCCGTTGACCGAGCCATCGACCTCCGGCTGCGCGTCGGCGTACAGCGACGTCTGCCAGCGGAAGTCCGGCCCCAGCAACTGCAGTCCCGCAAACGTCGTCACGACCTTCATGGTCGAGGCCGGATTCATCGGTTGCTCGGCATTCCAGCTCGCGCGGGCCATGGGCGCGCCAACCTTGACCACGTAGAAGCTGGCCGCCGACAGCGGCACGTTGGCGCGACGCAGCGCGCTGACCACCGTCGCGGGCAGTCCGGCACGCAGCGCGGCAGGATCGACCGCTTCCGCGGCGGGGCGCTTCGCATGCGCGGCAGAGGTCGCGACGGCGGCCGCAGCGGTGGCCGCGGCTGCCGCCTTGGCCTTCGCCGGCTTGGCGTAAGTGGGGGTGGTCGTGAACCCGGCGGCAAGACACGCTAACAGCGCGGCGGCCGGGACGATGCGGGGCAGGGCATTGGACATGGGCATGGCGAAGATGTTAACGCATGCCCACGGTGATTCGGATGACGTGGAACGGTCGGTTACCGTGTCAATTCGCGATCGAAGTCGGCCGCGCGTCGCTCACCGACGCGGCGGCCTTCGGAATCGGGAACACGATGTCGTAGGCCCAGTTGTAGATCAGTGCGTAGACCATGTAGAAACCTGCCACGGCGATGTCCATGATGAACGCGTCGAACAGGCTGATATCGAGGTACCACGCCACCGACGGCAGGAACACGATCAGCAGGCCGCCCTCGAACAGGATCGCATGCAGGACGCGCACGGCCGGCGTCTTGTGGACATCGCCCTTGAGCCGAACCATGGCCTTGTCGAACATCAGGTTGTAGACGTAATTCCATCCGGCCGCGATCAGCGACGCGACCGCGCCAATCAGGCCCATCTCGTGCAGCGCATAGCCAAATACCCAGCTCGCGAGCGGGGCAAAGGCCAGCAGGCCGATCAACTCGAAACCGATAGCGTGTCGGATCCGGTCTCCGGTAGTGCGCATGATGCTCTCCAGCAAAACGACAATGGGCACAGTCTATCTGCTAAATTGATATTGCCAAGTTAGATACCATCGGCTTTTCCGATAGATGCCGATAGATGAGAGGAAGGATCGACATGAGCTTGTCACTCGACCAACTGCAGGCCTTCGTCGCGGCGGCGGAAACCGGCTCGTTCTCGGCTGCCGCGCGCCGGCTGGGCAAGGCGCAGTCCGTGGTCAGCGCCGCCGTGGCCAACCTCGAGATCGACCTCGGCAATGCGCTGTTCGACCGCAGCGCGCGCTATCCGGTACTGACGCCTGCGGGCGAGCGGCTGCTGGCCGAGGCGCGCGTGATCCTCGAACGCTGCGAGCATTTTCGGGGCGTGGCCAAGAGCCTCGGCGAAGGGGTTGAGACGCGGCTCGTGCTGGCGGTGGACGAGCTCTATCCGGAAGAGATCCTCGGCGTGATGCTCGAAGAGTTCTCGCGCCAGTTTCCGGCGGTCGAGCTCGAACTGCTGTTCCCTCTGATGGAGGACGTGAGCCGCCTCGTCATGAGCCAGGGCGCGGATCTCGGCATCATGTGGCGGCAGGAAATTCTGCCGGCCGAGTTGGCGTTCCATGCATTGGGCTGGGTGCCAATGCCGATTCTCTGCGCCCCGGACCATCCGCTCGCACATCAGCCGCGTGTCGACTGGGAAGAGCTCAAGCGCTATCGCCAGCTCATGGTGGCAACGCGCAGCGACAGCGAAGAAAAGAAGCGTCTGCGCGTGGCGGCGGACGTATGGTGGGTCGAAAGCCAGTGGGTGATCGTGGAACTGATCAAGCGCAACCTCGGCTGGGGCTTCGTGCCATGGCACGTGGCCGCGAACTCGCCGGCAGCGGCGGGGCTGGTCTCGCCGAAGCTCGCGTTTCAGGAAAAGGACTGGCCGGTCGCGATGGAACTGGTGTGGCACAAGCAGCGGCCACTGGGCAAGGCCGCGACATGGCTACGCGAGCGCGTGAAGCGGGAACCGTTGCCGGTGCCGGGGCGCTGATGGCGGCTCTGCGGCAAGGCAAGTCAATCCATGCGTCTCAAGCCGCCTGCGCCAGCGGCGCAAACGGGAACACCATCTCCACGCGCAGGCCGCCTTCCTCTCGATTGACGAGGTTGAGCTTGCCGCCGCCCTGCCGCACTAGGCGATCGACGATTGCCAGGCCGAGGCCCGAGTGCGCGTTGCCGCCGCGTGCGGGATCGAGTCGTACGAACGGTAGCGTTACGCGGTCCATCGCATCGTCGGGAATGCCCGTGCCATGGTCCTCCACCGTCAGGCGCCAGCCTTCGTTGGTGCGCGCGGTGGAGACATGGACCGGCGGCGCGCCATACGCATAGGCGTTATCGACGAGATTGCCGACGATGCGATCGAGCTGCGTCGCGATCATGCGGAAACCGTCGCCGGCCGCGAGGTCGAGCTCGACAAAGCGATCTTGCTCGGCAAGCGAATCCGCGAGCTCTGAAATCCGCTTCTCCACGGGCACCGGCCGCGCGGTCGGCTCGCTACTCTGCGCGAACGTCAGGAACTGCTCGACGATCGCGGACATCGACTCCACATCGCGCGTCACGCCAGCCGAGGCCTTCGGGTCGGACAGCATCTCCGCGCGCAGCCGTAGCCGCGCGAGCGGTGTCTTGAGGTCGTGCGCGATGCCGGCCAGCATCGTATTGCGCTCCTGATCGGTACGCACGAGGTCCGCCACCATGCGATTGAAACGCTCGATCAGCTGCCGCAACTCGTGGGGCCCGCGTTCGCGCAGCGGCGCCACGCTCTCCTGTCGCGACAATCGCGCAGCGGCCTCGGCCATATCGCGCACGGGCCGCTGGATCTGCCATGCGATCAGCAGCGCAAACACAATGGCGACGCCCACCACGAGAATCACGCCGGGTACCAACCGGTTATCGGGAGGGGGGTTGTGCACCCACAGGATCGGCATCGCGATCCAGTTCGTGCGCGTCGGCAGCTTGATCCACAGCCGTGGCGTCGCTTCGTCCTCGACGCGGAACTCGCTGCCCTTCGGCAGTCGCCCCGCGAACTGTTCGATCAACCGGCGCGGCCGGCCGCCCTGCGGCACCGTCGCGATCTCCTCGGCGCGCGCATTGCTGCCAATCTCGACCAGGCTCGGCAGCGGCAACGGCGGCCGCGCGTCGAGCGCGTGCTCGATACTCTGCAGCTGGAACAGCATCTGCTCGACCGAATAGTCGACCTGCTGCTGACGGCGATCCATACGCAGGATGGTCAGCCACGAGAAATGGCTGATCACGAGCACTGCGGCGATCAGCAGTGCCATCCGTCCGAACAGGGTGTCGATCCTAAGCTTCATCGTTCAACGCTTTTTACTGCGGAATCTCTTCCGCTTCGTCAGGCACGAAGGTATAGCCGCGCCCACGCACGGTCTGGATATAGCGCGGACGCTGCGCGTCCTCATCGAGCAGGCGACGCAGCCGCCAGATCTGCACGTCGATGCCGCGATCGCTGATACCGCTCGCGGTGCCGTACATCAGTTCGACGATGCGCTCGCGCGACAGCACTTCCAGCGGATGCATCAGCAGCAGCTTGAGCAGCGCGAATTCGGTGTCGCTGATCGACACGCCTTGTCCCGCGCGCAACAGCGAGCGCTGGCGGAAATTCACGCGGAACGGCCCGAACGCGATCGACTCGCGATCTTCGGGCGCGGCCGCGGGGCGGGCCAGCTTGCGGCGCAGCACCGCGTTGATCCGCGCCAGCAATTCACGCGGCGAGAATGGCTTGCCGAGGTA
This sequence comes from Cupriavidus pampae, assembly GCF_914271485.1. GTDB lineage: Bacteria > Pseudomonadota > Gammaproteobacteria > Burkholderiales > Burkholderiaceae > Cupriavidus > Cupriavidus pampae. The sequence goes on along the minus strand of NZ_CAJZAG010000003.1, from coordinate 355,131 downwards.
ATCGTCAGCGCCGATCTCGAGGCCGACGATGCGGTCGATCTCATCGCTGCGCGCGGTCAGCAGAATCACCGGAATATCGTCGTTCTTCGCGCGCAGGTTGCGCAGCGCGGTCAGGCCGTCGACCTTCGGCATCATCAGGTCCAGCACGATGAGCGCGGGCCGTTCGCGCTCGAGCCGCGCCTGCAGGCCGTCGCCGTCGTGCATCACGGACACGGCAAAGCCCTGCGAGGTGAGGTACTCGCGCAACAGGTCGCGCAGTTCGGGATCGTCGTCGACGACGAGGATCTGGGTAGGCTGGTTCGTTCGCATAGGCAAATGATAGACAGGCTTGCGGCGTGGGAATGCGAATTGCTTCGACGGTTTTGTTTCCGGAGGTTACACCCGGCGCGTTGGTAACCCGCTGTAATAAAAGGGCGAGTCCGCGAAACAGGCGCGGTCATCCCGGCACATTATGCTTTGTCCCATCAACGCGGCAGTTTTCACCATCGCCAGGTGCACTGCACGTTCGCGTCCGCAACGCGAGCCCCTCTACCGGTGGCCAGGGTCAATGGTCTTTCCGGTAGCGCGATTTGGCATACTTTGCATTTTCGCCCGCCGGCCGGTCTTGGCCGCCGCGCGAATATCGTTGGCGCGCCCCGTTCCGGGCGCGTCGCTCCCAGGATTCCGGAAATGTCCCAACCCGAACACGGTCAACCCTCCTCGCCACCCTCCCCACCGCGGGGTCCCGCGCCAAAGCGCGGCACGTCAGCGGGCCGCACCTGGATCGCGCTCGCGGTCGTCGTGGTGCTGGCTGGTGCCGGCTGGTACTGGTGGCATAGCCACCGCGCGGCGGCCGATAGCGTCGCCGGGCAGGCCGGGGCGAGCAGTGCGGCGGCCGGTGGCCGGCAGGCACGCGGGGCCGGTGGCTTCGGAGGCCCCGGTGGTCCGGGCGCCAATATGCCGCGTTCGCCGGTGGTCGTCTCCACGGTTGCGCGCCGCGATATGGATGTGGTGCTCAACGGCCTTGGCAACGTCACGCCGCTGGCCAACGTGACCGTGCGTGCGCAGGTATCCGGGCCGCTGCTGCGCGTGCTGTTCAAGGAAGGTCAGATGGTCAAGGCCGGCGATGTGCTGGCCGAGATCGATCCGCGCCCGTTCCAGGCCACGCTCGACCAGGCCGTGGGGCAGCTCGCGCGCGACCAGGCGCTGCTGCAGAACGCGCGTCTGGACCAGAAACGCTATAAGACGCTGTTGCAGCAGGACTCGATCTCGAGTCAGCAGGTGGACACGCAGGACGCACTGGTGCGCCAGTACGAGGGCACGGTCAAGACCGATCAGGGTAATGTCGACAATGCGCGCATCCAGCTGGGCTATACGCGCATTGTGGCACCGGTGTCTGGCCGCATCGGCCTGCGGCAGGTGGACGCGGGCAATATCGTCAATACCGGCGATACCAACGGCGTCGCGCTGATCACGCAGATCCAGCCGATTACCGTGCTGTACACGATTCCCGAGGACAACCTGCCGCAGGTGCTCAAGCAGCTCAATGCCGGCAAGAAGCTGCCGGTGCAGGCGTGGGACCGCCAGATGCGCACGCAACTGGCTGACGGCACGCTGCTTACCACCGACAATCAGATCGACGTGACCACCGGCACGGTCAAGCTCAAGGCGCAGTTCGAGAACAAGGACGGCATGCTGTTCCCGAACCAGTTCGTCAACGTGCGCACGCGCATTGACACGCTCGAGGACGCCACCGTGATTCCGGTCGCGGCCATCCAGCGCGGCCAGCAGGGCACGTTTGTGTACGTGGTCGATGACGCAAGCACCGTGCACGTGGCCGCGGTCACGCTCGGCGCCAGCGATGGCACGCGTACCGCGGTGACCAAGGGCGTGCAGCCCGGCCAGCGCGTGGTGATCGATGGTGCCGATCGCCTCAAGGAAGGCATGACCGTGGAGGCCGTGGACCCGGCCGCGCGCGCGGCACAGCTCGTGCCCGCAAGCCAGCCGCGTGGGCGCGGACGCCATCGCGAGGGCAGCAACTGGGGCGGTGCGAGCGGCGCGGGTGCGGGAGGTGCGAATGGTGCCAGTGGCGCGCATGCACATCGGGGCGATGATGCCAGTGGTGCGAGCGCGCCGGCGGGCGAACCGCGCCGCCAGCGCGACGCGGATGCCGTGCCCGACCCGACCCGCAATACCCCCGCAGGCTCCGCTAACCCCGCCGCCGGCAATGTCGGCCAGCGCCCGCAGCAGTAAGCGGCGAAGGAATCGAGGAGCGGCATGAATCCGTCACGCATCTTTATCGAGCGGCCAGTTGCCACGGCGCTGCTGATGGTCGCCATCCTGTTGTCCGGGCTGGTGGCATTCCGCCTGCTGCCGCTATCCGCGCTGCCGGAGGTTGACTACCCGACCATCCAGGTCACCACGCTGTATCCGGGCGCGAGCCCCGACGTGATGACGTCGTCAGTGACTGCGCCACTCGAACGCCAGTTCGGCCAGATGCCGGGCCTCAAGCAGATGTCGTCATCCTCGTCGGGCGGCGCCTCGGTGATCACGTTGCAGTTCGAACTGTCGCTGTCGCTCGACGTGGCCGAGCAGGAAGTGCAGGCCGCGATCAATGCGGGTGGCAATCTACTGCCCGCGGACCTGCCGATGCCACCGGTCTACAGCAAGGTCAATCCGGCCGACGCGCCGATCATGACGCTGTCGATGACGTCGGACACGTTGCCGCTGCCGCAGTTGCAGGACATGGTGGACACGCGCGTGGCCGCGCGGATCTCGCAGATCCAGGGTGTGGGTCTCGTCACGATCAGCGGCGGCCAGCGTCCCGCCGTGCGCATTCAGGCCAATCCCACCGCGCTGGCCGCGCTTGGCATGTCGATCGACGACCTGCGCACCGCGATCGGCAGCGCCAACGTGAATGGCGCCAAGGGCAGCTTCGATGGCCCGCAGCGCGCGTCGACGATCGATGCCAACGACCAGTTGCGATCGGCCGACGAGTACCGCCAGATCATCATCGGCTACCAGAACGGCGCGCCGATCCGCATTACCGACGTGGCCGATATCGTCGACGGCCCCGAGAACACGCGGCTGGCCGCGTGGGCCAACGGCAAGCCCGCGATCGTGCTGAATATCCAGCGCCAGCCCGGCGCCAACGTGATCGAGGTGGTGGACCGCATCAAGTCGCTGCTGCCGCAGTTGCAGAACGCGCTGCCGGCCTCGGTGCACGTGCAGCAGCTGACGGACCGCACCACCACCATCCGCGCGTCGGTAAAGGACGTCGAGTTCGAACTGCTGCTGGCCATCGCGCTGGTCGTGATGGTGATCTTCGTGTTCCTCCGCAATGTGCCCGCGACGATCATCCCGGGCGTTGCGGTGCCGCTCTCGCTGGTCGGCACGTTCGGCGTGATGTACCTCGCGGGATTCTCGATCAACAACCTCACGCTGATGGCGCTGACCATCGCGACCGGCTTCGTCGTGGACGATGCGATCGTGATGATCGAGAACATCATGCGGTACATCGAGAAGGGCGACACGCCGATGGCGGCGGCGCTCAAGGGATCGAAGCAGATTGGCTTCACGATCATCTCGCTGACGTTCTCGCTGGTGGCCGTGCTCATCCCACTGCTGTTCATGGGGGACGTGGTGGGTCGGCTGTTCCGCGAGTTCGCCATCACGCTGGCGGTATCGATCCTGATCTCGGCCGTGGTCTCGCTGACGCTCACGCCGATGATGTGCGCGCGTCTGCTGCGCCATGTGCCCGAAGAGGAGTTGTCGGGCTTTCATCGCGCGACGGGCCGCTTCTTCGACAACGTGGTGGAACGCTACGGTCGCGCGCTCGAATGGGTGCTCGCGCGCCAGACCGCCACGCTCGTGGTGGCCGTGGGCACGCTGCTGCTGACCGGCCTGCTTTACCTCGTGGTGCCCAAGGGCTTCTTCCCGGTGCAGGACACCGGCGTGCTGCAGGCCATCACCGAGGCCGCGCAGACCACCTCGTTCTCGGCCATGGGGCGCAAGCAGGAAGCGGTACAGAAGACCATCCTCGAAGACCCGGCGGTGGCAAGCGTGTCATCGTTCATCGGTGTCGACGGCACCAACACCACGCTCAACGCCGGGCGCATGCTGATCAACCTCAAGCCCAAGGGCGAGCGCGAGAGCATGGATGTGGTGATGGACCGCCTGCAGGCCGCGACGCAGAAGCTTGGCGGCGTATCGCTGTATCTGCAGCCAGTGCAGGATCTGACCATCGAAGATCGCGTGTCGCGCACGCAGTATCAGTTCACGGTGGAAGACCCCGATCCGAAGGTGCTCGCCGAATGGGTACCGAAGCTCGTCGAGCGCCTGCGCCAGGAACGCGAGCTACGCGACGTGACCAGCGATCAGCAGAACAACGGCCTGCGCGCCTATGTGGAGATCGATCGCGATGCCGCCGCGCGTTTCGGCATCACCACGGCGGTGATCGACAGCGCGCTGTACAGCGCGTTCGGCCAGCGTCTGGTGTCGACGATCTTCACGCAGGCCAATCAGTACCGCGTGGTGCTCGAGACCATGCCGCAGTTCCGCACGAGCCCGCAGTCGCTGTCCGAGCTGCGGCTGCCATCATCGTCGGGCGGTCAGGTGCCGCTCGGCTCGATCGCGCGCGTCAGCGAACGCACCGGTCCGCTCGTGATCAACCATCAGGGCCAATTCCCGGCCGCGACGATTTCGTTCAACCTTGCACCGGGCGAGTCGCTCGGCGCCGCGGTGGAGAAGATCACGCGTGTGGAAAAGGAAATGGGCCTGCCGATCTCGATGGCCACCGAGTTCCAGGGTGCCGCGCTGGCCTTCAGCGCATCGCTGTCCAATACGTTGTGGCTGATCCTTGCCGCGGTGATCACGATGTATATCGTGCTGGGCGTGCTGTACGAGAGCACCATTCATCCGGTGACGATCCTGTCCACGTTGCCCTCCGCGGGCGTCGGCGCACTGCTGGCGCTGCTGGTCGCGCAGCAGGACCTCGGCATCATCGCGATCATCGGCATCATCCTGCTGATCGGTATCGTCAAAAAGAACGCGATCATGATGATCGACTTCGCGCTCGAGGCCGAACGCGAGGGCGGGATGGCGCCGCGCGACGCCATCTTCCAGGCGTGCCTGCTGCGCTTCCGTCCGATCCTGATGACGACGATGGCGGCCTTGCTCGCGGCGTTGCCGCTGATGCTGGGCACCGGCATCGGCTCCGAACTGCGCCGCCCGCTCGGCGTGACGATGGTCGGTGGCCTGCTGGTCAGCCAGGTGCTGACGCTGTTCACCACGCCGGTGATCTACCTTGCGTTCGACCGGCTGGCGTATCGTCTGAACGACTGGCGCCGTCGCAAGTTTGGCGATCCGGAAAGCGATGGTCGTGCTGGTGGCGACGGGGGTGACGACGGAGGTGACGACGGGGGTGACGACGATGGCGGTACCGCGCGCAATGCCCCGCGTCCGCAGGAGCCTAACGCCTGATGAACCTCTCGGCCGCCTTTATCCATCGCCCGGTTGCCACCGCGCTGCTCACCATCGGCATTCTGCTGGCGGGCATTGCGGCGCTGCGACTGCTGCCGATCTCGCCGCTGCCGCAGGTGGACTTTCCGACGATCTCGGTGTCCGCTTCGCTGCCGGGCGCGAGCCCCGAGACCATGGCCGCCACCGTGGCCACGCCGCTCGAGCGCGCGCTGGGCACCATTGCCGGCGTCAACGAAATCACCTCGTCGAGCTCGCTCGGCTCCACGCGTGTGACGCTGCAGTTCGACCTGTCGCGCGATATCGACGGGGCCGCGCGCGATGTGCAGGCCGCCATCAATGCCTCGCGCGCCACGCTGCCGACGAGCCTGCCGAACAATCCGACCTATCGCAAGGTCAACCCGGCCGACGCGCCGATCATGATCATCGCGCTGACCTCGCCGACCATGACGCGCGGCCAGCTGTACGATGCGGCCTCGACCATCCTCGCGCAGAAGCTGTCGCAGGTGGAAGGTGTGGGTCAGGTGACGATCGGTGGCTCCTCGCTGCCGGCCGTGCGCGTCGAGCTCAACCCGACCGCGCTCAACAACTACGGTATCTCGCTCGAGGACGTGCGCAATACGATCAGCGCGACCAACGCCAATCGTCCGCTTGGCGTGCTCGAGAACAACAACAATAACTGGCAGGTCTACGCGAACGACCAGGCCATGGCGGCCAAGGACTATATGCCGCTGATCGTCCGCTACGCCACGCCGGGAACCTACTCGTCGGCGTCGGCGGGCGCACTGATCGCGAGCACCGCCAACGCCACCGCCGGCGGCAACGTCAGCACCAAGACCGTCAACGGCGTCACCACTACCACGCTGACCACGAGCAGCGGCACCACCACGATCACGACCGGCGCCACCGGTGGCGGCACCGGCAATACGGGCCCGAACTCGGTGCAGGTACCGGTGCGGCTGTCGGACGTGGCCAACGTGACGGACTCTGTGCAGGACATCCGCAACGCGGGCTCGGCCAACGGCAAGCCATCGGTGCTTCTGGTGCTTAACCGTTCGCCGGGCGCCAACATCATCGAGACCGTCGATCGCGTCAACGAGATCCTGCCGCAACTACGCAAGATGATTCCGGCCGCGATCTCGATGGACGTGATGCTCGACCGCACGCCGACCATTCGCGCGTCGCTGCGCGAGGTGGAACACACGCTGATGATCTCGGTCGCGCTGGTGATCATGGTGGTGTTCCTGTTCCTGCGCAACGTGCGCGCGACGCTTATCCCGAGTGTCGCCGTGCCGGTGTCGCTGGTCGGTACGTTCGCGGTGATGTATCTGTGCGGCTTCTCGCTGAACAACCTCTCGCTAATGGCGCTGACCATTGCCACGGGCTTCGTCGTCGATGATGCGATCGTGGTGCTCGAGAATATCTCGCGGCATATGGAGAACGGCATGAAGCCGCTCCAGGCCGCGTTGCGCGGCGCGCGCGAGGTGGGCTTCACGGTGATCTCGATGAGCCTCTCGCTGATCGCGGTGTTTATCCCGCTGCTGCTGATGGGCGGCATCGTCGGCCGGCTGTTTCAGGAGTTCGCGATCACGCTGTCGGTGGCGATCCTGGTCTCGCTGGTGGTCTCGCTGACCACCACGCCGATGATGTGCGCCAAGCTGCTGCGCCCGGTGGCGGAAGAGAAGCGTGGCCGCTTCTATCACACGAGCGAACGCGTCTTCAACTGGATGCATGATCAATACGCGCGCACGCTCGGCGTGGCGCTGCGGCACAGCACGCTGGTCTGGCTGGTGCTGATTGCGACCGTTGGCCTCAACGTGTGGCTGTACGTCATCGTGCCGAAGGGCTTTTTCCCGCAGCAGGATACGGGGCGGCTGATTGGCTTTATCCGCGCGGATCAGGCCACATCGTTCCAGGCCATGACCAAGAAGCTCGACAACTTCATCACGATCGTGCGCACCGACCCTGCTGTGGTCAATGTGACCGGCTTCACCGGTGGGTCGCAGCGCAACACGGGGCAGATGTTCGTCACGCTGAAGCCGCTCTCCGAGCGCAAGGAAACGGCCGATGCGATCATCGCGCGGCTGCGGGTCAAGCTGGCCAAGGAGCCCGGCGCGAGCCTGTTCCTGACACCGGTGCAGGATATTCGCATCGGTGGCCGGCAGAGCAGCTCGCAGTATCAGTTCACGCTGCAGTCCGACGATCTCGAAGTGCTGCGCGCGTGGGAGCCGAAGGTGCGTGCCGCGATCTCGAATATCAAGGGTATCGAGGACGTCGACACCGATACCAACGACAAGGGCCTGCAGACCTCGGTGATCATCGATCGCGATACCGCGTCGAAGCTAGGCGTGACCGCGCAGCAGGTCGACGCGGTGCTCAACGATGCGTTCGGGCAGCGGCTGGTCTCCACGATCTATCACCCGCTGAACCAGTATCGCGTGGTGATGGAGCTGAGTCAGGAATATCTGCAGGGCCCGCATGCGCTGCAGGACATCTATGTGGTCACTGGCGGCGGCAACCGCGTGCCGCTGTCCGCGTTCGCGCGCGTCACGCCGACCAGCACGCCGCTCGGCGTCAATCATCAGGGTCAGTTCGCGGCCTCGACGATTTCGTTCAATCTGGCCGAGGGTTTCTCGCTGTCGGAGGCGACGGATGCGATTCGCGATGCGCTGGCGCGCATCGGCGCGCCCGAGACCCTGCAAGCCAACTTTCAGGGTGGTGCCAAGGCATTCCAGGACTCGCTCAAGAGTCAGCCGTACCTGATCCTCGCCGCGCTGATCACGATCTATATCGTGCTCGGCATCCTGTACGAAAGCTACGTGCATCCGCTCACGATCCTGTCGACGCTGCCGTCGGCCGGCGTGGGCGCGTTGCTCGCGCTGCTCGCGTCGAAGACCGATTTCAGCATCATCGCGCTGATCGGCGTGATCCTGCTGATCGGCATCGTCAAGAAGAACGCGATCATGATGATCGACTTCGCGATCGATGCCGAGCGCCGCGAAGGCCTGTCCCCGCGCGAGGCGATTCATCGCGCGTGCCTGCTGCGCTTCCGTCCGATCATGATGACCACCATGGCGGCGTTGCTCGGTGCGGTGCCGCTGGCGATCGGCCGCGGCGACGGTGCCGAATTGCGCGCGCCGCTCGGGATTTCCATTGTCGGCGGGCTGGTGGTCAGCCAGCTGCTGACGCTCTACACGACGCCGGTGGTCTACCTGACGCTCGACCGCTGGCGCCTGAAGGTCAATGCCTGGCGCGCGCGTCATCGGCGTACTGAACCTGACGCCGCGCCGCGCCTACCTTGATGCGATTGAAGACATTGAAGCAAACAAAGCGATTGATGCGAGCCATGATGCCGATGCACCGCTCCCCCCTCCTTCATGTAGTTGCGCTGGCCAGCGCGCTGCTGCTGGCCGGCTGCGCGGTTGGTCCCGACTACAAGCGACCCGATGCGCCGTCGTCCGCCGCGTTCAAGGAAGCCAGTGCCGACATGCCTGCATGGACCGGCGACTGGAAGACCGCGGAGCCGCAGGATCAGGTGGCGCGCGCGGAATGGTGGCGCGTGTTCAACGATCCGGACCTCGATATGCTGATGGCGCAGGTACAGATCTCGAACCAGAACATCAAGGCCGCGGAAGCGCAGTACCGTCAGGCCGCGGGCGCGTTGCAGGCGGCTCGTGCGGGCTTCTTCCCGACGCTCAACGGCACGGCTAGCGCTTCGCGCTCGGGTAGCAGTACCACCAGCCAGGCCGGCAATATCCGCAACGGACAGAGCGCCACGCTGTCCGCGGCGTGGGAGCTCGACGTGTGGGGGCGTGTGCGGCGTCAGGTGGAAAGCAATCAGGCCGGCGCGGAAGCCAGCGCGGCTGACCTCGCCTCCACGCTGCTGTCGACGCAATCGACGCTCGCGCAGAGCTACTTCCTGCTGCGCATTGCCGATGCCCAACGCGAGTTGCTCGATCGTACGGTCAGCGATTACGAACGCTCGCTGCAGCTCGTGCGCAACCAATACGCGGTGGGTACCGCGCAGCGTTCGGATGTGCTGCAATCGGAGACGCAACTGAAGTCCGCGCAGGCGCAGCAGATCGATATCCAGATCACGCGCGCGCAACTCGAACATGCGATTGCGGTGCTGATCGGCAAGTCGCCGTCGGAACTCACGATGCATGCGGCCGACTTCAACACCACGCTGCCGCGCGTGCCCGTGGCGGTGCCCTCGCAACTGCTCGAACGGCGGCCCGACATCGGCGCGGCCGAGCGCCGCATGGCTTCCGCCAACGCCGAGATTGGCGTGGCGCAGGCCGCTTACTACCCCACGCTGTCGCTGTCGGCGACCGGCGGCCTTACGGCGGCCACACTCGCGCGCTGGCTCTCGCTGCCCGATCGCATCTGGTCGTTCGGCCCGGCGCTGGCGGGTGCGATCTTCGATGGCGGGCTGCGCAGCGCGAACAAGGCGCAGGCGGTGGCGGCCTACGATCAGAGCGTGGCGACCTATCGCCAGACCGTGCTCAACGCATTCCAGGAAGTCGAGGACAACCTCGCGGCCGCGCGTCTGCTGGAGCAGGAATCGGTAGTGCAGAACGACGCGCTGCGCTCCGCGCGCGATGCGCTCGCGCTCGTGAACAATCGCTACAAGGCGGGTACCGCCGCGCTGCTCGACGTGCTCACCGCGCAGACCGTGGCCTACACCGCGGAGCGCACCGCGCTGTCGATCACGAGCCGTCAGTACACCACGTCGGTGATCCTGATTACCGCGCTTGGCGGCGGGTGGCATGCGGAAGGGGCCGACATCGCGAGCGAATCACAGTCGTCAGTGACAGCCAGGCAATAACGGCGGCTTCAGCCCGGCTTCTTCTTGTCCCCGATCCGGCTTTCCTTGCCGGCCAGCAGCTTCGCGATGTTCTGGCGATGTCGCATCACCAGCAAGACGCTGATCACGAAGATCGCGCCGGTGATGATATCCACGCCGGACATCAGCACGTAGAAGAACGGCGCGAAGATCGCCGATACCAGTGCCGCGAGCGACGAATAGCGGAAGAAGAACGCGATGATCAGCCACGTGGCGAGCGTCGCGAGGCCGAGGATCGGGTCGAGCGCGAGCAGGATGCCGGCTGCGGTGGCAACACCCTTGCCACCCGCGAAGCGGTGGTACACCGGGAACAGGTGGCCGAGGAAAACCGCCACTGCCACCAGCGCGATGCCGGCTTCGTTGACGCCATACGCGGGGCCGAAGCGATGCGCGAGCCAGACTGCGAACCAGCCTTTGGCGCCATCACCGATCAGCGTCAGGATCGCGGCCTTCTTGTTGCCGGTGCGCAGCACGTTGGTGGCGCCGGGGTTGCCCGAGCCATAGCTGTGCGGATCGGGCAGACCCATGAGCTTGCTGACCACGACGGCGAAGGATACCGAGCCGATCAGGTAGGCGATAGCGGCGAAGATCAGATTGACCATTGCAGGGAGTTATCTGGGGTGTTGTCGTAATTTTAGGCTGGCGCGATTGTAGCGCGGCCGGCGGTGCGCTCCGTCAGGAATCAATCGGGTAGTGCGCATTCGACCGGCTTCGCGCCGAGCAGATCGGTCAGTACCTGCGGCGCGATGCTGACGAGGTAACCGCGGCGGCCGCCGTTGATGTAGATCCGCTCCAATGCCAGCGCCGACGCTTCCACATAGACCGGCAGCTTCTTGCGCGTGCCGAACGGCGAGGTGCCACCGACCATGAATCCGCTGTGGCGCTGCGCGACCTCGGGCTTGCAGGGCTGCACGCTCTTGCAGCCGATCTGGCGCGCGAGGTTCTTGGTGGACACCGAGCAGTCCCCGTGCATCAGCACGATCAGCGGCTGCGCGCGCTCGTCCTCCATCACCAGCGTCTTGATCACGTCGTGCTCGGGCACGCCGAGCTGCCGCGCCGATTCACCGGTGCCGCCGTGATCGACGTAGTCGTAGGGGTGCTCGCCAAAGGCAACGCCATGCTGGCGCAGGAACTGCGTGGCCGGCGTTTCAGAGATGTGTTTCGCTTTACTCATGACTGACAGGTTCTGTGAGACGTCACCATTGTCCCTTACCGGCGGGCCCACCGGCGCCCCCCGCCTTTTGCTGGCGGTGATCGGCAAATCGCTCCAGCAGAAAATCGACCAGTACCCGCAGCTTGTCCGAGCGGGTTTTGCCACCGCTGTAGACCAGGTGGATATCGGCCGGCGCGAGTTGCCACTGAGGCAGGACCTGGCAAAGTGTGCCATGGCGTAGCGGCTCGGCAATATCCCATTCGGATCTGACGACCAGTCCTTGACCTTCAAGGGCCCAGACGACGGCGGACTCGCCATCGTTGGTACTCATCGTGCCCCGCACTTTGACGGTCTCCTGCTGAGCGCCATGACGGAAATGCCAGGTACCGAAGGTCTCATCCGCTTCGCGGATAAAGATGCAGCTATGCCGCGCCAGATCTCGCGGACTGCCGGGCAAACCGGCGCGCGCGAGATAAGTCGGGGCGGCGACGAGCAGGCGGCGATTGTTCGCCAGCAGCCGCGCGGTAAGTCGCACGTCAGGCAAATCGCCGAAGTGGACCACTGCATCCAGCCCGAGCTCGGTCAGGTTCATCGGCCGCTCGCTCAAATACAGCTGAATCTCGATCTTCGGGAACTGGCGGGAAAACGCGGCGAGGGCAGGGGCGATATGCCGCCGTCCAAAACCCAGCGTGGCACCGATCTTCAGCAGGCCATGCGGCGAACTGCTATTGCCGCCCACCGTGCGTTCCAGCGTTTCCAGTTCCGCGAGGATACGCGCGCCCTCGACCAGGTAGCTCTCGCCCTCCGGCGTCAGGCTGATGCGCCGGGTCGTACGGTTCAACAGCCGAACCCCAAGTCGTGACTCCAGCGCATGCAGCCGCTTGCTGACCGCGGATGGCGTGACGCCAAGTTCCTGGGCCGCCGCCGCAAGGCTGCCGAGCTTGTTGATCGCCGCAAAGAAAGCCACGTCCGAAAAACTGTCCATTGCTGAATGGTAGGCAAGAAAGAAGTGATTCTGCCTAAATTATGTTTCTGTAGGCAAGTGCTAGCATCTCTCCCATAAAAAACCAGTTCATAAAAACACAGACCTAGACGGAGACAACCCCCCATGAAGCGCATTCACCTTGCCGCGTTCGTTGCCACATCCTTTGCCTGTGCCGTCGTAATGGGCAGCGCCTCGGCGCAGTCCTTTCCGCAGCGTCCGATCCGCCTGATCGTGCCATACGCCCCGGGCGGCAGCGCCGATATCGCCGCGCGCCTGGTGACAGACGCGTGGTCGAAAAACCTGGGCGGCACCATCGTCGTGGACAACCGCGCGGGCGCGGGCGGCAATATCGGCGTGGACGCCGTGGCCAAGTCTGCCCCGGACGGATACACCATCGGTCTGCAAACGGTATCCCTTGCGATCAACCCGGGCCTGTTCCCTCGCATGCCGTACGACACGCTGAAGGATCTGGCGCCGATCGGCATGGTGGCGGGCTCCCAGCACGTGCTGGTGGTCAACAACAAGATTCCCGCCAAGAACCTGCAGGAGCTGATTGCGCTGGCGAAGGCGAAGCCCGACAAGCTGACCTACGGCTCGGCGGGTAACGGCAGCACGTTCCATATGTCGGCCGAACTGTTCAAGTCGGTGGCCAACGTGTCGATCGTTCACGTGCCGTATCGCGGCGGCGGCCCCGCGCTCGTCGACACGATTGCCGGACAGGTAGATATGAGCTTCCCCGTGATCTCGGCGGCGCAGCAGCACGTGCTGGCCGGCAAGCTCACGGCCCTCGCGGTCACGGGGTCAACCCGTTCGCCGCTGCTGCCGAACGTGCCGACGGCCGCCGAAGCGGGCTTGCCCGGCTACAACTTCGAGACGTGGTTCATGGTGTTTGCGCCGGCCGGCACGCCCAAGGCCGTTATCGACAAACTGAACACGACGCTCAACGCCACACTGACGGCGGAGGCGACGAAAGACCGGATGATCAAGGAAGGCTTCGAGCCGATGCCTTCCACACCGGAGGCGGCGCGCAAGCGGCTGGAGAAAGAGTTGCCGATGTGGGCCCAATTGATCAAACAACGCGGCATTACCGCCGAGTGATTGCGAACCAGGTAGTTTCCATGTCTCAACGAACCCTTTACAACAAGCTGGTCGACTCGCACACGGTCACGCGTATCGACGACGACAACGTCCTGCTGTTCTGCGACCTGCACTTGATGAACGAGTACACGAGTCCGCAGGCGTTCGCCGGTTTGCACGAGCAGGGCCGGGAAGTGCTGGTGCCGGGACAGAACGTCTCGGTCGTGAGCCACATCATCCCGACGCATCCGACCAGGATCCGCGTGATTGCGGATGCGGCGTCATCGCTGCAGGCGACGAATCTGCGCGACAACTGCGTGCGGCATGCGATTCCATTGTTCGATACCAACGACACGCTGCAGGGGATCGAACACGTGATCGCGCCCGAGCACGGCATGATCCGTCCGGGCATGGTGGTGATCTGCGGCGACAGCCATACGACCACCTACGGCGCGTTGGGGGCATTGGGCTTTGGCATCGGTACGTCGGAAGTCGAACACGTGCTGGCAACGCAGACACTGGTCTACCGTATGGCCAGGACCATGCGGATCCGTGTCGATGGCAAGCTGCCCGCGGGCACGACGGCGAAGGACCTGATCCTGATGATCATCGGCAGGATTGGTGCGCAGGGCGCGCGCGGCTACGTCGTCGAATACTGCGGCTCGGCCATCCGTGACCTCAGCGTCGAAGCCCGATTTACGCTTTGCAATATGACGGTGGAAGCGGCGGCACGCGGCGCGCTGATTGCGCCGGACGCGACGTCAACCGACTACGTCCTGCGCCGCGCGCACGATATGGACGACGCCCAGCGCACCGCCGCGCTCGCGTACTGGGGTACGCTGAAGAGCGACCCCGAGGCATCGTTCGACCTTGATTTCGTTTTCGATGCCAGCGACATCGAACCCTACGTGACGTGGGGCACGAGTCCGGACCAGGTGGTGCCGGTCTCCGGACGCATTCCGTTCGCCGAAGACCAGATGGACGAGGCGGATCAACGCTCGGTCGAGCGCGCGCTGTCGTACACGCACCTCACTCCGGGCAGCGCGCTCGAGGGCACGCCGATTCAGCACGTCTTTATCGGTTCGTGTACCAACGGCCGCATCGAAGATCTGCGCGCGGTGGCGGGCATCGTGCGCGGCCGCAAGGTGGCCAGTGGAGTGCGAGCCATGGTCGTGCCGGGGTCGGGGGCCGTCAAGGCGCAGGCCGAGCGCGAAGGTATTGCGGAGATCCTGACGGCAGCGGGCTTCGAGTGGCGGCAGCCGGGGTGTTCCATGTGTCTCGCGATGAACGACGATGTGCTGGCCGACGGCGTTCGCTGTGCTTCCACCACCAACCGGAATTTCGAAGGCCGGCAGGGGCGGGGCGCCATCACCCATCTGATGAGTCCGGCAATGGCGGCCGCAGCGGCCATTACGGGAAAAATTACCGACGTCCGCAAGCTGGAGCTCGCCCATGTCTGAGCACGCCCACATCATCGGCAAAGCGGCCGCGATCCGCTTCGAGAATCTCGATACCGATCAGATCATCCCGAAACAGTTCCTGCGCGGCATCGACAAGGCCGGGCTCGACAAGGGGATCCTGTACGACCATCGCTTCGACGCCAGCGGCGCGTTGCGTCCGGAGTTCGTGCTGAACCGGCCCGAGTACGCGGGCACCAGTGTTCTGGTTGGCGGCGCCAATTTCGGCTGTGGATCGAGCCGCGAGCATGCCGTCTGGGGATTGCAGCAGTTCGGTATCCGCGCCGTGATCGCGCCCAGCTACGGAGAGATCTTCTACTCCAATGCGATGAACAACCGGCTGCTGCTCGTCATGCTGCCGCGCGACGTGATCGAATCGCTGATGAACGCAGTGGATGCGGACAGCGGCAATGCGATCTCGATCGATCTCGGGACCATGCGTGTGCAGACGCCGGTCGGGGAGCACACGTTCCAGTTGTCCGAGCGGCACCGTCAGATGTTTATCGAGGGGCTCGACATGATCGGTCTTTCGCTCAAGCACAAGACCGATATCGAGCAGTTTGCCGACCGCTATTGGTCCGCATTCCCGTGGACCAAAAACGTGGCCCGCCGTACGCGCGATCGTCTCGGCGCCACCTGATCGAAGCTAGCCGCGCGGATGATGTTGCTGGTGCAGTTCGCGCAGGCGCTCGCGCGCCACGTGCGTATAGATCTGCGTGGTGGAGATATCGGCGTGCCCCAGCAGCAGCTGCACCACGCGCAGGTCGGCGCCGTGATTCAGCAAATGCGTGGCAAACGCGTGTCGTAACGTATGCGGCGACAGCGGGGCATGGATGCCCGCTTCGCGCGCATGCTTCTTGATCAGATGCCAGAACGCCTGACGCGTCATGCCCTCGCCGCGCTGCGTGACGAACAGCGCGTCGCACGCGCGGCCCGCGAGTAGCGCCGGGCGCGACTCGGCCAGATAGCGGCGCAACCAGTCGCCAGCCTGCGCGCCGAACGGCACCAGTCGCTCCTTGTTGCCCTTGCCGCCAACCACGCGCGCCACGCCTTCGTTGAGGCCCACTTCGACGGTCTTCATCTGCGTGAGTTCGGATACGCGCAGCCCGCTCGCATACATCAGCTCGATCATGGTGCGGTCGCGCAGGCCGAGCGGCGCTTCGGTGTCGGGCGCGTCGATCAGCGCCTCTACCTGAGCCTCGGACAGCGTCTTCGGGAAACGCGGCGCTTGCTTGGCCGGCCGCAGCAGCAGGCACGGGTCGGCCGTTATCAGATGCTCGCGCAGCGCCCACTGGAAGAAGCGGCGGAACACGGTCAGACGGCGGTTGGCCGACGAGGCGCGCGTCTCCGCATGGCGCGCGGCGAAGTAGGCCGACAGCGAGGTGTCGTTGACGCCAAGCAGCGCACCGTGGTCGTTCTCGTGCAGCCACCGCGCGAGCATCGACAGGTCACGGCGATACGCGTCGATCGTGTTGCGCGACAGGCCGTCCTCGAGCCACAGCGCATCGCAGAAGCGATCGACGAGCGTGAGGTCCGCGGCCAGCGCCGCCTCGTCTACCTGCACGGCTACCTGGGCCGCGCTCACAACAGCATCGCGCCTTCGTGGCGCAGCAACCAGCGTTTGACACCGAGGTGGAACCCTTCCTCGCCATGATGGGCGAAGCCGCCGAGCCCGCTCGCGCTGACCACGCGATGGCACGGGATCACCACCGGAAACCAGTTCTGTCCACACGCCTGACCCACTGCGCGCGGCACGCTGCGCAGGGTCTTGGCGATGGTGCCGTAGGTGGTCAGGCCCCCGCGTGGCACGGCACAGATCTGGTCCCAGACGCGACGCTGAAAGTCGGTGCCGCGTGCGGCGAGCGGCAGATCGAAGACGGTATTGGGATCGGCGTAGTACGCGTCGAGCTGCGCGGCCACTTCGCGCAGCAGCGTGCTGGCGGGCGCGATGGCGTCGTACGAATCCGGCAGATAGACCAGCTCGGCAACGGCATCACCGTCGGTACGTACGCCGACCTTGCCGAACGGGGCGGGGAGGATGGCATCGAACTGGGCAGGCATGCGTCAGGGCAAAAAGGGCGTAAAAAAAGGCACAGAACGGATTCTATGCCTTTTGATCCTGCCTGCCGAAAACCAATACGGCGTTACTGCTCGAGCTTGATGTTCTGCACCTTGACCAGGTTCTTCATCTTCTCGAATTCCTTCTTGATCTCGGCCGCGTGCTGCGCCGGCGTGTTGCCCGACGGTTCGGCGCCGGCCGCATGCAGGCGGTCCGCGAAGCCCTTGTCCTGCAGCGCCTTCACGACTGCGGCATTGAGCTTGTTGATGATGTCGTCAGGCGTGTTGGCCGGTGCCACCAGACCGTACCAGGCCGGATCGTTCGGCTCCTTCAGACCCAGTTCGCCAAAGGTCGGCACGTCGGGCAGGCCCTCGATGCGCTTGTTCCATGCCACGACCAGCGGGCGCAGCTTGCCGGCCTTGATGTACGGCATCGACGACGGCAGGTTGTCCACCATGATGGGCACCTGGCCCGCCAGCACGTCGTTCAGCGCGGGGCCCGCGCCGCGATACGGGATATGGACGATGAAAGTCTTGGTCGAGACCTTGAACTGCTCGCCGAGCATGTGACCGAAGCCGCAGGTACCCGACGACGCGTACGAGTACTTGCCCGGGTTGGCCTTGAGCACCGCGATGAATTCCTTGTAGTCCTTGGCCGGGAAGTTCGGGTTCACGGCGATCACGTTGGCCACGTTGGCGACGTTGGCGATCGGCTTCAGGTCCTTGATCGGGTCGTACGACAGCTTGGGATTGCAGGCCGGGTTCACCGCCATCGTCGACACCGTCGAGATGCCGATGGTGTAACCATCGGGCGGGGCCTTCGCGATCGCGTCGGCGCCAATCGAGCCACCGCCACCGGCGCGGTTCTCCACCACCACCGGCTGACCGAGGATCTTGCTCATCTGGTCGGCCACGCCGCGGCCCACGATATCCGTCGTGCCACCGGGCGCGAACGGGATAATCAGGCGGATCGGCTTGGTCGGGTAGGACTGTGCCTGCGCAATGGTCGGCAGGGTAGCCGAGGCCGCGAGGGCCAGGAACAAAGCGGTTTTGCCAGCTTGCATGAGAGGGTGTCTCCGGTTGAATGCGTGTTCAGTCGCCCAGCAGTCCGCGCTTGAGGTCGCGGTCCACCGGATGCTCGCCCAGGTAGATGCGCAGCACCGCCTGGTAGAAATCCTCGCCCGGAATCGGCCGGCCGCGTGGAATGCCATTCATGGCCACGACGGTCCCGGTGTCCGGGGTGAAGTCGAAATTGATGATGTCGCCGCGGCGCGCGGTGCCCACCTGGTTCATGGTCTGCGCGAACTGGGTCAGCCGGTCCGACAGCATCCGGAACTGCAGTTCGCTGTGGTTTTCGCGTATGCCTTCGCTGAACGCCTTGATGAACGTGTCGGCATCCACTTCGCGCAGCGGCCGGATCTGTAGCCGCTTGGGCCCCTGCGTGCCGAGCGCCAGCGTCGCGTTGCGCGCGCGTTCGGGCAGATACAGCGCGGCGACGTAACCCTTGATCACGAACATCGAGCGCAGGCCCGCACCGTTGAGCGGCAACTCCTTGCCGCCGAGCCGCGTCGCGTCGTCGAAGCGCACGCCCTCGATCTCGCCCGCGCTGGCGGGCAGCACGCACGCGGCGAACGCCACCGCCGCGCCGAGCAAGGCGGCACGAGGCAGGACGCGAGACGAGAAACGGAACGCAGACAACATGGCTACCACGGTACAGCGGATGTGCCGATCTACGCACAAATGTATGGTTGATCGGACATCCGAAAACAAAATTCGGCATGCCATGTTGCCCGATCTCTGGAACAATACCCATCCGTATCTGCCCTAAGCCGCACTTTTGGCATTTTGGCGCAGTGCAACAGAAAACGTGCGCTACAGACGACACGGCATATAACGAAAACACGACATCCGGAGACCCATGTCATCCGCCTTGCTGTTGATTCCAGATTTCAGCCTGATCCTGATCGGCTGGCTGCTGGTGCGGTACTCGCCGTTCGACCGCGCATTCTGGGCGGGCATCGAACGCCTCGTCTACTTCGTGTTGTTCCCGGCGCTGCTGCTGCAGTCCACCAACAGCGCGAAATTCGATTTCTCGTCGACCTCGGCCATGCTGGGCCTGGCGCTTGCCACGACCGCGTTCGGCATGGTCGGCGGCTACCTCGTCAAATGGGTGCTGCGGCCCGATGCGATCGACTTCGCGTCCGGATTGCAGACCGCATTCCGCTTCAACTCGTATATCGCGCTCGCGATTGCGGCGCGTCTGGGCGGCAACGAAGGCCTCGCGCTGATGGCCATCATCGTCGGCTGCTCGGTGCCGATCTGCAACGTCGTGGCGGTCTGGGCGCTCGCGCGGCATGGCGAGTCGCGGCTGTGGCGCGAGCTCGCGCGCAATCCGCTGATCCTCGCCACCGCGGGTGGCCTGCTGACCAACGTGCTGGGGCTGCATCCGCCCGAGGTGGTCGGCATGATCCTCGGCCGCCTAGGCTCGGCGTCGACCGCGCTCGGTTTGATGACCGTGGGCGCCGGCCTGCAGATGACGGGGGCATCGGCCACCGCGGGGCCGATGGCATGGTGGAGTGGCGTGAAGCTGCTGGCGATGCCGTGCTTCGCATGGTTCGTCGGCCGCTATCTGCCGCTGACCACGCTGCAGTATCAGATCGTGGTGCTCTACGCTTCGCTGCCGACGGCCTCGAGCGCATACATCCTGGCAGTGCGCATGGGTGGCAATGGGCCGCTGGTCGCCGCGACGATCTCGGTGATGACCATTGCGGCCATCATCACCACGCCGCTCTGGCTGGCGCTGGTCAGCTAGCGGACGAGGGCGCGGCCACGTCCTGCGCCAGTGCCCAATCCACGTGCTCGCGCACCAGTTCGCTGGCCTCGTGCTGCCGCGCGTGCAGCGCGGCGCGGATGCGCGCGGCCAATGCGTCATCGGCGTCCTCGGCATCATCGCCGCCGGATGATGCCGCGCGCAGGCTGTTGCCGAGTCCCACCGCAAGGTTGCGCAGCCACCGTTCATGGCCGATGCGCCGGATCGGGCTGCCTTCGAGCCGCTGGTTGAACTCCGCTTCGGTCCACAGGAACAGCGCGACCATGTCGGGCGCGTCGAAACCGTTGCGCACGTCGAAGTCCGGCAGCGTGGCGCGGTGCGCGAACTTGTTCCACGGGCACGCGAGCTGGCAATCGTCGCAGCCGTAGACGCGATTGCCCATCGGCGCGCGGAGCTCGTCGGGAATCGCACCCTTGTGCTCGATGGTCAGGTACGAGATGCAGCGTCGCGCATCGATGCGGTACGGCGCGACGATCGCCTGCGTCGGACAGATATCGATGCAGCGCGTGCACTGGCCGCAATGCGGCGTCTCGGGCGGGTCCGCGGGCAACGGGATATCGACGAGGATCTCGCCGAGAAAGAACATCGAGCCGCCTTCGCGATCGAGCAGCAGCGTGTGCTTGCCGCGCCAGCCGAGCCCACCCTGCGTCGCGAGCGCGACCTCCATCACGGGTGCGGAATCAGTGAATACGCGATAGCCGAACGCGCCGAGTTCCTGCTCGATGCGGGTTGCCAGCTGCTGCAGGCGGCTGCGCAAGACCTTGTGATAGTCGCGACCCCGCGCGTAGACCGAGATCACGGCTGTGGCTGGGTCGTCGAGCCGCGCGAGTTCGTGCGCGCGCCAGCCGGTGTCGAGACCTTCCGGGACGGTCGCCGGCAGATACGGCATGCGCGCGACGATCGCGCGCACAGTACCGGGCACGAGTTCGGCTGGCCGCGCGCGACGCGTGCCATGGTTCGCCATATAATCCATGTCGCCGTGATGACCGGCCGCGATCCATGCCAGCAATCCCGCTTCGGCATGGCTCAGATCGACATCCGCAATACGCACCGCATCGAAACCGAGTTCGGCGCCCCAGCTCCGGATCGACGCGACGAGCGTCTGCAGCCCGTCCGCACTCGCGCTCGCGGTTGCGGTTTCGCTGGTACTGCAGCGGGTATCGGATCCCTGAGGCGCTGGCGATGTGGCTGGCGCGGGTACGGCTTGCTCGGTCATCCCCGAATTGTACGCAATGCCCCTGCTCCAAGAACGCATCCTCGCGCTGCCCGACGAAGCCGCCACCGAACGGTTCGGCGCGGCGCTGGCCGGCGCGGCCCGCACGCTGCCGCCGCGCACGATCCACGTCCAGCTCTCCGGCGACCTCGGCGCGGGCAAGACCACGCTCTCGCGCGCGGTGCTGCGCGCGCTCGGCCATGCCGGCAAGGTCCGCAGCCCCACCTACACGTTGTGCGAACCGTATGAGGTGGCACGTGCCGATGGCTCGCCATTCACGGTCTATCACTTCGACCTCTACCGTTTTGCCGATCCGGAAGAATGGATCGATGCGGGCTTTCGCGACTGCTTCGCGGAGCCTGCGTTCAATCTGGTGGAATGGCCCGAGAAGGCGGGACGCCTGCTTGGGGAACCTGACCTGCATGTGTTGCTCCAATCGGACAACCGCGGTCAGATTGCGGTGCCGGACGGTGCCGGCGAGGGCGCCGATGCCCGCATGGCCACCCTGCGGGCCTATACTCCCACTGGACTTACCTTGCTGACCGCATGCTGATCAAGCGAATCGCCACTGACCGACCTGATATCTCGACCGCACCGAATGCTTCCAACGGTGTGCTGACGGCGCGCCGCAAGTGGATGGCGCAGTGCCTCAAGTTGGGCGCTGGCTCCGTCGTCCTGACACTGGCCGGACCGCAGATCGCGTTTGGCGCCAATATCGTCGCGGTGCGCGTGTGGCCCGCCGAAGATTACACACGCGTGACCATCGAGTCTGACAGCGCGCTTGCTGCCACCCATCAGATGGTGCGTGGACCCGACCGGCTCGTGGTCGATATCGACGGGCTCGACCTCTCGCCGACGTTGCGCGAGATCGTCGCCAAGATTGCCTCCAACGATCCCTATATCCAGAGCGTGCGCGTCGGCCAGAACCGGCCGCGCGTGGTGCGGCTCGTGTTCGACCTCAAGGAAGACGTCTCGCCGCAGGTGTTCACGCTGGCGCCGGTGGGCGACTATCGCAACCGTCTGGTGTTCGACCTGTATCCGGTGAATGCGCCCGATCCGTTATGGAAGCTCGTGCGCGATACCGAGGACAAACAGCGTCGTTTTGCCTCGAGCGCGCCGCCGCCGGGCAACGAGGGGGTGTCCGGCGCGCCGGCCGGTGCGGAAGAAGACGCGATCGGCGCGATTGTGCGCAAGCTCGAGGACAAGGATCAGATTCCGACCGGTACCACGGCACTGCCGCCGGCGGTGGCAGCGGTCAAGCCGAAGCCCCCCACACCATCGCCTTCGTCACCGTCCGCCGCCCCGGCGGTACCGGTGCCGCCGCCGATGGCGCAGACCAATGTGCCGCCGCCCAGCCAGTTCAAGTTGCGCCGTCTGCTGACGGTGGCGATCGACCCCGGTCACGGGGGCGAGGACCCCGGTGCCACGGGTGCTGCCGGTTCGCATGAGAAGAACGTGGTGCTGCAGATCGCGCACCGCCTGCGCGCGAAGATCGACGCGCAGCCGAACATGCGCGCGATGATGACGCGCGACGCCGATTTTTTCGTGCCGCTGAACGTACGCGTGCAGAAGGCGCGCCGCGTGCAGGCCGATCTGTTCGTGTCGATCCACGCCGATGCGTTCCTGTCGCCCGAAGCGAAGGGCGCCTCGGTGTTCGCGCTGTCGGAGCGCGGTGCGTCGAGCTCGGCCGCGCGCTGGCTCGCCAACAAGGAAAACGCCGCGGATCTGATCGGCGGCGCCAATATGGGCAACAAGGATGCGCAGGTTGCGCGCGTGCTGCTGGATCTTTCCACGACCGCGCAGATCAACGACAGCCTGCAGGTCGGCAACGCGGTGCTCAAGGAGATCGGCGGTATCAACCGCCTGCACAAGGGCAGCGTGGAGCAGGCTTCGTTCGCGGTGCTCAAGGCGCCCGACATTCCGTCGATCCTCGTCGAGACCGCGTTCATCAGCAATCCCGAAGAGGAGCGCAAGCTCAACGACGATGCCCATCAGGAGCAGCTCGCCAACGCGATCCTGCGCGGCATCAAGGCCTACTTCGCGAAGAATCCTCCGCTGGCGAAGGCTCCTTCGGTTTAAGGCAAGGCGATCAGGCGCGCACCGTCGACCGGTTGCGCACCACCTCGTCCTCGCGGTTCGCGTAGCGGGCCGCGATCACCGAGCAAACGATCAACTGCAGCTGGTGATACACCATCAGCGGCAGCACCAGCAGACCCAGCGCGGGATGACCGGCAAACAGGATCTTGGCCATCGGAATACCGTTGGCCAGGCTCTTCTTCGAGCCGCAGAACACCGCGGTGATCTCGTCCTCGATCGGGAACTTCAGGCGGCGCGCGGTGAACGTGGTCGCGCCCAGCACGACCAGCAGCAGCACGGCGGCCAGGCCCATCACGGCGGCAATGGTCTGCCACTGGTACTGGTGCCACAGGCCGGCGGCAGTGGCATCGCAGAACGAGGAATACACGATCAGCACGATCACGCCACGGTCGATCTTGTTGGTGATCTGCTTCTTCTTCGCGAGCCAGTTGCCGATCAACGGACGCGCGGCCTGGCCGAGCGCGAACGGCAGCAGCAGTTGCAGCGCGACGCCCATGAGCGCTTTGCCCAGCGGCATCGAGGCACCGCTCGCGCTGATGACCAGACCCATCAGCAGCGGCGTCAGCGCCATGCCGATCAGGCCAGAGATGGTCGCATTGAAGATCGCGCCGGGCACGTTGCCGCGCGCCATCGAGGTCATCGCCACCGACGAGGACACCGTGGACGGCAGCACGCAAAGATAGAACACGCCCAGCAACAGGTCGTTGGGCAGGGTCTGGCGCAGCGTGAGCATCAGGATCACGCCGACGACCGGAAACACGACGTACGTGAACGATTGCACGAACGCGTGCAGGCGCCAGTGCTTCGCCCCCGCGACGAGCTTCTCGCGAGAGAGCGCGGCGCCGTGCAGGAAGAACACGAGCGCGACACCGATATTGGTAACAATGCCGAGATGCAGCGGGCCGTCGCCGGTGCCGATTTCGGGGGCGAGCAGCGCGATGGCAATCGCGGACAACATGATCAGGACAAAGCCGTCGATCAGGTCGTAGGTCTTTTTGAAAGGCGCGAGGATGGCGGTGGTCATTGACTAGGGATATTGCTTAAGGGTTTCCGCCTAGTATTGGACGACAGAGCTGTCTAGAATGCAAATTCATTTATTTCATTCATTAATCTAACGTTCGCATGAATTACACGCTTCGGCAGTTGCGGGTCTTCCTGGCCGTCGCGGCGCATGGGAGTTTCAGCCGGGCCGCCGATGCGGTGGGCCTGACCCAGCCCGCCGTTAGTCGCGGGGTGCAAGAGCTTGAAGAAGCACTTGGAGTGCGGTTACTCGACCGTACGACGCGTGAAGTGGTGCTAACCGATGCGGGAATGGCACTGGTGCCGGCGCTCGAACGCCTGCTTGGGCAGCTCGATGACACGCTCGAGGAGACGCGGCAACTGGGCGAGCGCTATCGCGGACGGGTGGTCATCGCAAGCGCGCCAACCATTTCGGCGCGGCTCATGCCGATGTACGTGGCCGCCTGCGCGCATGAATATCCCGAGATTCGGTTGTTTATTCGCGACAACGTCCAGGCCGACGGGCTCGAGCAGATTCGGGCGGGCGCTGTGGATTTCGGCGTGCTGATCGATCCGATGGCGCGTGACGGGCTGACGATCGCAGACCTGGCCACTGATCCGTTCTGCTTCGTCTGCCGGCGCGATCATCCGCTCGCGGGCGCGGAAACCGTGCCATGGAGCGCGCTCCACGGCGAGCGGCTCGCGTTGCTCGATTTCGCTTCGGGTAGCCGGCCGCTGATCGACCGCATTCTGGCGCGGCATGGCGTGACGCCGCACGTGGTGCAGGAGCTTGGCCACTCGGCCAGCGTGTTCGGCATGGTCGAGGCTGGCATTGGCGCGTCGGTGCTGCCATCGTTCTCGCTGCCGTTGCCGGCTGCGTCGCCGCTGGTATCGCGGCCGCTGGTGCCGCGCGAGGAGCGCAGCATCGTGATGGTCCGTCGCGAGGATCGCTCGCTGTCGCCCGCGGCCGCGGCGGTCTGGAACATGATCCAGAACCTGCCGATCCCGGCCGAGGCGATGGCGGCCTGATCAGGGCGCCTTGGCGGTCAGCATCATCGTTTCGAGCGAGAAACTGCCGTCGGGCTTGACGCGATAGCGCTCGACGACCTCGCCGGGCGCCTTGGTCCACAGGTGGCGAATGGCCGCGATGGCGACGTCGGGCGTGCGCATGCGCGCGACCCAGGTGTCGAACTCGAGGTCGATATGCCAGAGCGGCGCCACCGCGACGCCGAACCCGGCCGCCTCGAACATCTGCTGCCACACCGTGGGCGAGTAGTCGCGGATATGCGACGGGTCGCGCAGCAGTTCGACCGATTGCAGCCACGTATCGCAGAGTGGATCTTCCGCGCCGGCGATATCGATCATCATGACCGTGCCGCCCGGCTTCAATACGCGCCGCATCTCGCGCAGCGCGGCCGGCACGTCGCGCCAGTGATGCGCGCTCATGCGCGAGACCACGGCATCGAAGCTCGCGTCGGCGAACGGCAGCGTCTCGGCCGCGCCCTGTTGCGTGCGGACATTCGCAAGGCCGCGATCGCGCGCGGCGCCGGCGACCACGTCGAGCATTTCCGAGGACAGGTCGTAGGCGACGACCTCGCCGGCCACTGCGGCGGCGGCAAAGCTCGCATGGCCGGCCCCGCAGCCCAGATCGAGCACACGACCGGCGCGTACCGCCTCCAGCTTGCCGAGCGTCTCCTTCAGTTGCGTCAGATCCGCGCCCTGGGCGTGGACCGCGCTCGTGAGGTAGGCATTGGCGGTGGCGCCGAACTGGGCGGCGACGAGTTCCTGTTGTTGCATGACGATCGACCTTGTTCTTGTGGGAAGGGTGGCGGCAGTTGCCGGAGCGGCAGCCTTCACGTACTGTAGATGCCCAATTGTCCCGGTACAACTCACTGCTTTATCCTGGTATAAATCGCACCACCCAATGGATCCCGAAGCCCCTTCCGTCGCGCTTTCATCCGAGTTTTCGTCCGAGTTTTCGTCCGAGTTTTCGTCAAAAGACAGCGCGCTCGGCACGTTCCTCCGCAACCATCGCGAGCGGCTGACGCCGGCCGACGTCGGCCTGCCGCCGGGTCGGCGCCGCCGGACACCGGGGCTGCGCCGCGAAGAAGTCGCCCAGCTCGCGGGACTCAGCGCCACATGGGTCACGTGGCTCGAGCAGGGCCGGCCCGTGGCGATGTCCGCGCGCGCGCTCGACGGGCTCGCGCAGGCATTGCGGCTCTCGCGGGCCGAGCGCGCCTATCTGTTCGCGCTCGCGGGCAAGGCGGAGCCGCGCGCCGCGGCCGATCCGTCCGTGCCGGCCGCGCTCCTCGAGAGCGTGCAGGCGATCGCGGGCCCCGCGTATCTGCTCGACCGCCAATGGACGGCGCTAACGTGGAACGCGGCGGCCGCCGATCTGTTCGTGGGGTGGCTCGATACGGGGAGCGACGATCGCAACCTGCTACGCGCGATGTTCCTGTCGCCGCGTCTGCAGGCGCGCGTCGAGGACTGGCCGCATCGCGCGGCGCGCCTCGTGGCGGAGTTTCGCGCGCATAGCCTGCGCCATGCGGGGGACGCGCCGACCCGGGCGCTCGTGGCGGGACTGCAGGCGGCGAGTCCCGCGTTTCGCGATGCCTGGGACTCGCAGGACGTTGAAGAGCGGCAGGGCGGCAAGCGGGGATTCCACTTGCGCGCGCCGAGCGGCGAACCCACGGTCGTCTACTTCGAGCAGTTGACCTTCATCCCGCCGGCAGCGCCCGGCACGATGCTCGTGATGCTGCTGCCCGCGCGGTAATCGAGTCGATGACCGAGTCGATGACCGAGTCGGTGACGCGGGGGGAGTCGATTATTGGGAGTCGACTATTTCGGCTGCATCCGGATCGCGCCGTCGAGGCGGATCACCTCGCCGTTGAGCATGGTGTTGCCCACAATTGCACGCACGAGCCGCGCGTACTCGACAGGCCGGCCCAGACGCGAAGGGAACGGCACCATGCGGCCCAGTGCATCCTGGACTTCCTGCGGCATGCCCAGCAGCATCGGCGTCTCGAAAATGCCCGGCGCAACGGTCATGCAGCGCACGCCGTCGCGCGCCAGATCGCGTGCGATCGCCAGCGTCATCGACACCACGCCGCCTTTCGAGGCCGCATACGCGGCCTGGCCGATCTGGCCGTCGTAGGCAGCCACCGACGCGGTGTTCACAATCACGCCGCGCTCGCCTTCCGCGTCCGGCGTGTTCTGCACCATCGCCGCGGCGGCCAGCCGGATCATGTTGAAGGTGCCGATCAGGTTGATGCGGATGGTCTTCTCGAACTGGTCGAGCGGATGCGGGCCGTTCTTGCCGACCGTCT
Source organism: Cupriavidus pampae (assembly GCF_914271485.1). Classification (GTDB taxonomy): domain Bacteria; phylum Pseudomonadota; class Gammaproteobacteria; order Burkholderiales; family Burkholderiaceae; genus Cupriavidus; species Cupriavidus pampae. The sequence continues at coordinate 327,633 of NZ_CAJZAG010000003.1, read as the reverse complement.
TGGCGGCCGTGGCGATGCCCGCGCAGTTCACGAGCCCGCCCAGCCGGCCCATCGCCTGCGCCGCGGTGACCACGGCCTGACCGTTGGCCTCGGACGTGACATCGCAGCGCACGAACGCGCCATCGAGCTCCTTGGCCAGTGCCAGACCCGCGGTGTCGTTGAGATCCGCGATCACGACCTTGCCGCCGTTCTCCGCGAACATGCGCGCGGCGCCCGCGCCGAGTCCGGACGCGCCGCCCGTGACGATGAATACGTTGCCCTGAATGTCCATACCGTGTCTTCCTCTTGTTATCGTTGCGCCGGTTACGTTTGATTTACGTATACGTCAATCAAGAGGAATTCTACGGCGGCTTCGGTGTGGCCGAAAGGTGGAACGCGCGCGCGGACGAAAAAAAAGCGACCCGGACGGATCGCTTTTTCTCTGGCGCGGCGGAGATTACTTGAGCGCGTCGAACACGCTGGCGGTGATCTTGTCCACGTCGCCGAGGCCCGAGATCTTGCGATACTTTGGCGCGGCAACCTTGGCCGAGGCGTCGCCGTTGGTGGCCCAGTTCGAGTAGTAGTCGACCAGCGGGCGCGTCTGCTTGGCATACACGTCCAGGCGCTTGCGCACGGTTTCTTCCTTGTCGTCGTCGCGCTGGATCAGCGGCTCGCCCGTGACGTCGTCCACGTTCTCGGTCTTGGGCGGGTTGTACTTGACGTGGTAGGTGCGGCCGGAAGCGGCATGTACGCGGCGGCCGCTCATGCGTTCGATGATCGCGTCGAACGGCACGTCGATCTCCAGCACGTAGTCGATGGCGACGCCGGCTTCCTTCATCGCTTCAGCCTGCGGAATCGTGCGCGGGAAGCCGTCGAACAGGTAGCCCTGATCGCAGTCGCATTCCTTCAGGCGATCCTTGACCAGACCGATGATGATGTCGTCGGACACCAGACCGCCCGCGTCCATCACCTTCTTGGCTTCCAGGCCGAGCGGCGTGCCGGCCTTGACGGCGGCGCGCAGCATGTCGCCCGTCGAGATTTGCGGAATGCCAAATTTTTCGCAGATGAATTTGGCTTGCGTGCCTTTGCCGGCGCCGGGCGCGCCCAACAGGATCAAACGCATTTACGGGTCCTCAGAAGTTTTTGGAATCTGGTAAAGCGGGAGACTTCGAAGGAGGGTACCGCCGCAGCTTGACGCGGGACTTACGGCAGGCGCATCTCATGGAAAACCCCATGACGTAGTCATGTTGCAACCCTAAAGCACCCATGGCGCACCCATGGCGCAATCATGTCCCAACGATGGCATCTGCCGGACCGGCTCGTTCTATCTCCCCACCGAGCCTTGTGCGATGCGCGCTAGCGCGCGGCGCAGGCTCTGTTTCGGCAGGCATTATGCCATGGGCCGCGCGGATTCGGCCCTCGCTTCGGTTGCAGCAGTGTGAACTTGAGCGGAGGAATCGAGTCAGGGGCCTTCCTGCGCCGCGCCGGTTGCCCAGAGCGCGCGCACGCGTTCCAGATCGGCGGGCGTATCGACACCGGGTGCCGGTGCGGAAGCCGTGACCAGTACGCCGATCCGCTCGCCGTGCCACATCGCGCGCAACTGCTCGAGCGCTTCGGTCTGCTCCAGCGGCGCGGCGGCCAGCGTGGGAAAGCGGCGCAGAAAGCCCGCGCGATACGCATACAGGCCGATATGTCGGAGCACGGGCATCGCGGGCAGCGCCACCTGGGCGCCAGCGGCCGGCTGCGTCGGCACGGCCGACCAGGCATCGCGCGACCACGGGATGGGTGCGCGCGAAAAATACAGCGCGCGGCCCGCCGCGTCGCACACCACCTTGACCACGTTCGGGTTGAACACGTCGGCGATATCGTCGAGCGGATGCGCGGCTGTGGCGATCGCGCAGTCGGGGTGCGCGGCCAGGTGCAGCGCCACTTCGTCGATCAGCAACGGGTCGATCAGCGGTTCGTCGCCCTGCACGTTGACCACGATCGCGTCATCGGGCAGGCCGAGCAGCGTGGCCACTTCGGCCAGGCGGTCGGTGCCGGACGGATGATCGGCGCGCGTGAGCACGGCCTCGACGCCGCGCGCGGCGCAGGCTTCGGCCACAGCCGGCGCATCGGTGGCGACGACCGTGCGGCGCGCGGACGAGGCATGCGCGCGTTCGGCCACGCGCACGATCATCGGATGGCCGCCGATATCGGCCAGTGGCTTGTCCGGCAGGCGCGTGGAGGCCATGCGCGCCGGAATGACGACGGTAAAGTCGGGAATGGTCATGGCTGAAATGGCGACGACTGAATGACGGGCGCGGCGCGCGGCGCGGCAGCGGACGGGCAGCTCGGCAGGCGAACGCGCTTACGCGTTGCTGCTGTCGCTCCCCGCGTTCGGCGTGGTGGATTCGATCACGCGGCCGGGCACGGTCTGGCGCGCCTCGTCGGCGAGCATGACGGGAATGCCGTCACGGATCGGATATGCGAGCTTGTCCACGTGGCAGATCAGCTCCTGGGCAGCGCGGTTGTATTCCAGTTTGCTCTTGCACAGCGGGCAAACGAGGATCTCAAGCAGCCGGTTGTCCATCCTGGTGTTCCTTGTCTAGGCCGGCCTGCCCGGTAGTCACGGGCGTGGCAACGGCCGGCGCGCGCGCCAGTACGGCGCGGCGGATTTTATCGATGAGGCCCGCGTCGATCACGGGCGTGGTAGCGACGACCCAGATGCGCGGGTCGCCATGGTACTCGGAGCGCTCGCATTTTACGGCATCCTTCTCGGTGATCAGGATCACCTCCGCGTCGATGGCGGCCGGATGCGTGGCGAACGGGTCCTCGGCAAAGTCATAGTGGTCGGGCAGCGGCAGCGTGGACGGGGTCAGGCCGGCCTGGCGCAGGCTGGCAAAGAACCGTTCCGGGTTGCCGATGCCGGCGGCCGCGAGTACGCGCCGGCCCGCGAAAGCCGAGACCGGTCGCGTCATGGTCGGATCGGAGAGCTGCCAGGCCACGTCGAGCTCCAGCCGCATGCCGTAGACGTCGGGCTTGTCAGGCGTGGCGCGGAAATGTGGATCGTTGATCAGCGTGGCGTCACGCGGCCGCGACAGCGGTTCGCGCAGCGGGCCCGCCGGCAACAGCAGGCCGTTGCCGCCCATGCGGCCATCGAACATCACGATCTCGAAATCGCGCTGCAGGCGATAGTGCTGCAGGCCGTCGTCGAGCAGCAGCACGTTGACGCCGGGGTGCGAGACCAGCATGGTCTGCGCGCATAGCGCGCGGTCGGGAAACACCCACACCGGGACCTCGGTGGCGCGCGCGATCAGCAATGGCTCGTCGCCGACGTCGGCCGCGCACGAGCTGGGTTTGACGCGTCGCGGATGCGTGAGCTTGACGCCGTAGCCGCGCGACACCACGCCGGGGCGCAGGCCGGCTTCGGTGAGCGCCTGCGCGAGCGCGATCACGGCCGGCGTCTTGCCGGTGCCACCCACGGTCACGTTGCCGACCACGACCACCGGCATCGGCAGCCGCGTCGAGCGGAACCAGCCGTGCAGATAGCCATGCCGGCGCACGCGCGCGATCACGCCGAACAGCAGCGAGAACGGCAGCATCAGCCAGGCGAACCAGCTGCGGCGTTGCCACTGGTCGGTGACGAAGGCGGCGAGGGCGTGTCGGGGAGCGGGCATCAGGGGTGGGTCGGAGGGGCGGGCGGCGCGGTCAAAGATCGACGATGCCCGAATGGTACAACGACCCGCGATGTTTCCCTCTCCCACAGGGAGAGGGGAGCAAAGCCAATCAGCGCGGTTGCGCGCTCTGCGTGGCGAAGGTCAGCCGCGACAGCCCGGCCACACGCGCGGCCTCCATCACGTTGATCACCGCCTGGTGCGTGGCCTGGGCATCGGCGTTGACGATGACAACGGGCGGCGGCCCGTTGCCGGCGGGACCGGCCGCGTTACGCAGCTGATCGGCCAGGCTCGTCACGTCCTTCTGCTCGAGCACCTGCTTGTTGATGGAATAAACGCCGCGCGAGGACACCGAGACGACGATCTCGGCCGGCCGCTGCTGGGCGCGCTCGGCGTCCGCGGTCGGCAACTGGATCTGCAGCTCGGTGAAGCGCGAATAAGTGGTCGTGATCATCAGGAAGATCAGGATCACGAGCAGTACGTCGATGAGCGGGATCAGGTTGATCTCCGGCTCCTCGCGCCGCTGGCGGGAACGGAAGTGCATGGCGTGCTCCCGCGCGCTTACGAGCGCCGTTGCGGCAGGATGGCGTCGAGGAACGTGGTCGCGCGGAATTCCAGCTCGGCCACGTAGTCGTCCACGCGGCGGCGGAAATAGCGCCAGAAGATCAGCGCGGGAATCGCCACGATCAGACCGAACGCGGTGTTGTAGAGCGCGACCGAAATGCCGTGCGCGAGCTGTTCCGGATTGGCGCCGGTGCCGTTCTGGTGACCGAAGATCTCGATCATGCCGATCACGGTGCCGAGCAGGCCCATCAGCGGCGCGACGGAGGCGATGGTGCCGAGCGCGTTCAGGTAGCGCTCGAGGTCATGCGCCACTGCGCGGCCCGCTTCCTCGACCACATCCTTGGCGGCATCGCGCGAGGTATGCGGCTGCAGCACGACGTGGCGCAGGCCAGCGGCCAGGATGCGGCCCAGCGGGGAATTCTTCTCGAGGGTGTTGACGACCTCGGGCGTGGCGCGGCGCTGTTGCGCGGCGGACAGCGCTTCCTCGTATAACTTCGGCGGCAGCACCTTGCTGCGCTTGAGGGAGAGGAAACGTTCGACGATCAACGCCAGCGCGATGACCGAGGCGAGCAGCAGCGGCCAGATCGGCCAGCCGGCCGCTTGAATGATGGAAAACACGTGGACCCCCGATTCGACTACGAAGACAGACCCGAAACGAACGAAACTGCAGACCTTGGCAGCCTTTGATGCGCGCTCTCGTACGACTCTCGTACAACTCTCTCGGAAATTTCCGGCCCGATAGCGCGCAGCGGCAATGCTCGAAAAAATCAGGCGCCACTCTACCGCGCGCGTTCGCGCGCGGCAAGCCACCTGCATCACACCTGTCACCGAGCGTTGTGCCGGCCCCGCACCGGCTGTCCACAGCCGCGCAGGACAGGACTGTGGAGCACTTGTGGATACCCACCGGATACGTGTCCTAACTCGTTGATCGCAAAGGGAGTTGCCGCCGCTGCTTGAAAAATGGGCAGGCAGGTATCCACACGCGGACGGGACAGGATTGTGGACGGGTTGTGGACAGGATGCTGAGAACTAGGCCAAGTCCCTGATTTGAAAGGGGGAAGTCTGTGCTGCTTAAATGTTGGGCAGCAATGCCGCGCAATGGGTCGCCGGAACTGTGTCGAAACCGTGTCGACTTTCCACAGTCATGCGGGACAGGATTGTGGACGGGTTGTGGACAAATACGGGACAGCCTGTCCAACTCGTTGTTTTTAAAGGGTGAATTATGCGGCGCTTAAAAATTAGGCAAATCGGTCATCGATACGTCACAGACGGTGGTTTCGAGCGTAAGTGACGCAATCCAACCGCGTCGTTGCCGGAGCAAGCCGCCGTGTCCGAAAAGCGCGATTATCCACACCGCCGCACACCGCCTTCTCGTTTATCCAGAGCTTCTGTGGATAACTTTGTGAACAAGGCGGGGGCGCGCGCCGTAAGTCGTTGACGCGTAAGCGTTTCTCTTACATTGCCTAATTTTTGCCTTGCGCGGAAAAGGCATAAGAATCAAAGGGTTGTGCCAAGGTAGGCGGGTTACCGCCTCAAACGGGTGGCCCCCTGTGTACCTCTTGACAGAGCAGTTATGCTGTGGACATGTCAATTGCACGCCGCCCGCGCGGTAGTGGACCATGCCCGACTTTCCGAACGTTCCCCGCCCAATCTCGCCGAATGCGCCGGCTGGCGGCCGAGAAGTGATCGCGGTCAGCGAGCTCAATCATGCGATTTCGTCGATGCTCGAGCGGAACTTCCCGCTGGCCTGGGTGCGTGGCGAAATCTCCAATTTCACGCGTGCGGCGAGTGGGCACTGGTATTTCTCGCTCAAGGACGCGCGCGCGCAGATCCGCTGTGTGATGTTTCGTGGGCGCAACCAGCATGTGGACTTTGCGCCGCGTGAAGGTGAGGCGGTGGAGGTGCGCGCGCTGGTCACGATGTATGAGGCACGCGGCGAGCTGCAGCTCGGAGTGGAGGCGATGCGTCGCGCCGGGCTCGGCAATCTCTACGAGGCGTTTCTGCGTCTGAAGGAAAAACTTGCACAGGCCGGGCTGTTCGCCACTGAACGGAAACGTCCGATCCCCACACATCCGCGTGCGATCGGCGTGGTCACCTCGCTGCAGGCGGCTGCGATGCGCGACGTGCTGACCACACTGCGGCGGCGCGCGCCGCACGTGCCGGTGATCGTTTATCCGGTGCCGGTGCAGGGCATTGGCGCCGCCGAGCGGATTGCCGCGATGCTCGATACCGCCAACGCGCGGCGCGAGTGCGATGTGCTGATCCTGTGCCGCGGGGGTGGCAGCATCGAGGACCTGTGGTCGTTCAACGAGGAAGTAGTGGCGCATGCGATCGCGCGCAGCGCGGTGCCGGTGGTGTCCGGCGTGGGCCATGAGACCGATTTCACGATTGCCGATTTCGTCGCGGACGTACGTGCGCCCACGCCGACCGGTGCGGCCGAGCTCGTGAGTCCTGATCGCGCGCATCTGCTGCAGCTCGCGCGGCGCGCGCAGGACGCATTGCGTCAGTCGATGGAGCGCCAGTTCGATCGCCGCGCGCAGCATCTTGACTGGCTGGCGCGCCGGCTGCGCAGCCCACAGGCGCAACTGCAGGAGCGTCGCGCGCGTGTTGACAATCTGGCCCGACACTTGCGTGCGGCATTGCGCGACACCATGACCGTGCAGCGTCATCGGCAACAGGTGCTGGCGATGCGCTGGCGCGCGTGCATGCCCGACGTGGCCCGCGCGCGCACCGATGTCGGCCGTCTGTCCGCGCGGCTCGCGACCGCGGCCAATCGTCAGCATGAACGCGCCAGTGCACGACTGGCGCGCACCGCGGGCGCGCTGGATTTGCTGGCGCCGCAGCGCACGCTCGAACGCGGCTATGCGGTGCTGATCGACCAGCGCGGACATGCGCTGCGGTCACCGCAGGAACTGCGCGCCGGCAGCATCGTCGAGGCGCATCTGGCGGAGGGCGTGGCCGATGTCGAAATTGCCGGTGTGCAGGCCAAGCTCGGCGGCTTCTGACCGAGCCGATACAAACTAACATGAGTCCAGGGGACTTTCCGGCCGCGTTTGCGCGGGTCTGGCAAGTCACCTACAATCGTCAGTCCCCACCTATAAACAACCCGCAGAGACCGAACAATGGAACACGCACTTCCTCCGCTTCCGTACGCGCATGATGCCCTCGCTCCGCATATCTCCAAGGAGACGCTGGAGTTCCACCATGACAAGCATCACCAGACCTACGTCACGAACCTGAACAACCTGATCAAGGGCACCGAGTTCGAGAACGAGTCGCTGGAAAACATCGTCAAGAAGTCCTCGGGCGGCATCTTCAACAACGCGGCCCAGGTCTGGAACCACACCTTCTACTGGGACTCGCTCAAGCCGAACGGCGGCGGCGCACCGACCGGTGCCCTGGCCGACGCGATCAACGCCAAGTGGGGTTCGTTCGACAAGTTCAAGGAAGAGTTCACGAAGGTCGCCGTAGGCACCTTCGGTTCGGGCTGGGCCTGGCTGGTCAAGAAGGCCGACGGCTCGCTGGACCTGGTGTCCACCTCGAACGCCGCCACGCCGCTGACCACCGACGCCAAGGCGCTGCTGACCTGCGACGTGTGGGAACACGCGTACTACATCGACTACCGCAATGCCCGCCCGAAGTACGTCGAGGCATTCTGGAACGTCGCCAACTGGGACTTCGCCGCGAAGAACTTCGCTTAAGTCTCGGTACTCCACAAAAAAGCCCGCTTCGTGCGGGCTTTTTTGTTTTGGCGTGGCCATCTCTTGTATCGCAGGGCACTCACGCAAAAGTCGACTTTCTGCGATTGCGTCGCTCAACTGTGGAGGGTACGATGTCAACCGAGTCGGGAGTGCTGACCTTCATGCAGCGCGTTGGACGATTGTTCCACCTGACTTACCAATACCCGAACGGGCCGCTGATGCGGCCCGTTCCCTTTTGGCCTCGAGCTTCACGCTGGCGCGATGCGCTCGGGCAAAAGGAAGCCGCACGCGGGATTTTCGTTTTCGATCGTAAGCAGAGTGACGAGGCGAACATGCAGGCGTTGCATCAGACGTTCAAGCATGTGGGACACGCCAATGGCAGGTTGCGCAACTTTGCTGAGGTGCCTTTGTTCATCGACTCGAAGGCATCACGGCTCATCCAGCTTGCCGATACGGTGTGCTATTGGATCTATCGCCGTTACGAGGCAGGAGACGATCGCGGCTGGGCTTTCATTGATCCGTACTTCGCCAAACTGGGGAATGGGCGGACTGGCCTCCACGAAGTACTGGATCCGGATACACCGGGAGCGTTGGCTAACATTCAGCCAAACCCCTATCCCTTTCCGCCAGCGCAATCAGCGCTGGAACCGCCAGCGCTTGGCATTGCACGGCCTCCCGTCGTGCCGCAGCCCAGGGTTGTTCCATCCGCGTTGATTCGCGACCAGCGCTGAGGCGCGCGCGCCAACACCTGCAACGTCACACCGCCGTGTTACCGTCTTGGTTTCGCGTTTTTTCCGGAGCGTCCTCATGCAATCCGCCATCGTCGAATCCGGCTATGGTTCCGATCCGGTCGGGCTGGTCAGTGGCTTTTTGTTCGTGCCGGACGAACCGGTGCGCGAGATCGATTCGCATCGTGCGATCGCGTGGTTGCGTGAAGCGGCCGAAGCGTCGACCGCGGGGGCGACCGCGGGCTTTCTGTGGTTGCACTTCAACCTGTCCAACAGTGCGTGTGAGCGCTGGATGAAAAGCCAGCTCGGACTGTCGGAAGATTTCTTTGCCTCATTGCGGCAGGGCTCGCATTCGACGCGCATCGAGCGGCAGGACGATGCGTTGCTCGCGGTGGTCAACGACGTGATCTACAACTTTGGCGTGTCGTCGACGGATATCTCGACGTTATGGGCCAGCGTGGATCGGCGCGTGCTGGTGACCGCGCGTCTGCGTCCGCTGCGTTCGGTGGATCGGCTGCGCGCGGCGGTGCGCAATGGCGAGCCGTTCCGCTCGCCGCTCGACCTCGTGGTGCATCTGCTGCGCGATCAGGCCGATGTGCTCGTGCAGATCGTGCGAGAAACCGGCATCGGCGTGGATCGCATCGAGGATCAATTGCTGTCGCAGCGCCTGCACGGCAATCGTTCGGAACTCGGCGCCATGCGCCGTGGGCTGGTACGGTTGCAGCGGCTGCTCGCGCCCGAACCTGGTGCATTGTTTCGGCTGCTCAACCGGCCGCCCGCGTGGCTGCAGGACGGCGATCTGCGCGAACTGCGCGAGTCCACCGAGGAATTCTCGCTGGTGCTGAGCGACCTCGCCGCGCTGGTCGAGCGCATCAAGCTGCTGCAGGAGGAGATCGCGGCCAAGCTGAACGAGCAGACCAACCGCACGCTGTTCACACTGACGCTGGTGACCGTGCTCGCGCTGCCGATCAATATCGTCGCGGGCTTTTTCGGCATGAACGTGGGTGGCATTCCACTGGCCGAACATCCGCACGGCTTCTGGGTGCTGGTGGCGATCGTGGCGAGTTTTACCGCGCTGGCGGGACGCTGGGCCTTTCGCAAGCAGCAGGCGGGCGGTTAGCGCATGACAACTTCGTCATTTCACGCAACTGCCATGCGGCGGGCGTAAACTGTTTGACCACCACCCTGCCCGAACAGACACCCCGGAGCGCAGCGACATGAATTCCAACGACGCAGCTAACGACGAAGCCCTGATCCGGCGCATTCACCGCGAAGTGGCGGATTACTACGACGAAGAGCTCGAACTCGAACTCGAGGATCGTGACCCGGCCGTGGTGCAGGCCATCCTGGCCGGTGGCGGCGCCGAGAATGGCGGCCTCGCCAGCGATGAGGAAGAGCGCGCGGAACGTCAGATGTACTTCCGCGAACTGTTCCGCCTGCAGGGCGAACTCGTGAAGCTGCAGAGCTGGGTGGTTGCGACAGGCCACAAGGTGGTGATCCTGTTTGAAGGACGCGATGCCGCAGGCAAGGGCGGCGTGATCAAGCGCATCACGCAGCGTCTGAATCCGCGCGTCTGCCGCGTGGCGGCATTGCCCGCGCCGAACGATCGCGAGCGCACGCAGTGGTATTTCCAGCGCTACGTATCGCATCTGCCGGCCGCCGGCGAGATGGTGCTGTTCGACCGCAGCTGGTACAACCGCGCGGGCGTCGAGCGCGTGATGGGCTTCTGCACGGACGAGCAATATGAAGAGTTCTTCCGCTCGGTGCCCGAGTTCGAACGCATGCTCGTGCGTTCGGGCATCCAGGTGATCAAGTACTGGTTCTCGATCTCGGACGACGAGCAGCATATGCGCTTTCTGAGCCGCATCCACGATCCGCTCAAGCAGTGGAAGCTGAGCCCGATGGACCTCGAGTCGCGCCGCCGCTGGGAAGACTACACGCGCGCCAAGGAAGTCATGCTCGAGCGCACGCATATCGCCGAAGCCCCGTGGTGGGTCGTGCAGGCTGTGGACAAGAAGCGCGCGCGCCTCAACTGCATCCACCATCTGCTGCAGCAGATGCCGTACGTGGAGCCGCAACAGACATCGATCGTGCTGCCCAAGCGCGAACGGCACGCCGACTACGTGCGGCAGCCGGTGCCGAACGAACTGATCGTGCCGGAAATCTACTGAGACACCGCTTCGCTTACATCCGCCCCCTTTCCCGGGGTGAGAGGGGGGCAAGTTCCGGAAGATTCGGAAACGCCTGCTCCATCGTCTGCACCACGCCCGTCAGCGCGCCGTCGTAGCCCGGCAGCGCGTCGACACGCTCGCGGAACGAGCGGCTCTTGAGCGCGGCCACCGCCTCGGCCAGCGCCGGACTCTGCAGCATCTTCTGCTCGATCGCGAAGAAGTAACGCTCCTTGAGCACCGGCACGAATTCCAGCCCGAAGCGGCGCGCCGCGGTCTCCACGCCGAAGCCCACATCCGCCATGCCGCTGCCGATGTACGCGGCCACCGCCGCGTGCGTGAACTCGCCGTTGTTGAAACCTTCGATGCGATTCGGATCGATGTTGCGCCGCGCCAGCATCAGGTCCAGCAACAGCCGCGTCCCCGACCCCTGCTGTCGATTGACGAAGCGCACGTCGGATCGCACCAGATCTTCGAGCGAGCGCACGCCAAGCGGGTTTCCGGGTCGCACGAACAATCCCTGCGTGCGCACCGCGAGGTGGATCAGGCAGTGTGTTTCTGGGCGCAACCAGCTCGTGATGCGCCGCACCATATCGTCTTCGAGATCGCCGATCGGCACATGAAAGCCGGCGATATCGCACGCGTGTTCCGCAAGCGCGGCCACGGCCTCGAGACTGCCGCAGTACTTGAGGTCGTGACGCACCTTGTGCTCGACGAGGAAGTCGCGCAGCGCCGCCACCGCAAAACCGTGGCTGGCATGCAGGCGCACCGCCGGATCCGAGGCGACCATCAGCTTCTTCAGCTCGATCTCGAGCTCGGAGGCGAGGCTGTCCAGCGTCGGCGACAGCCGCGCGGCAATCCGCTTGCTCGCCCATACGAGTTGCTGCGCCATCGGCGTGAGTGTGGACCCACGTCCGCGCGTCTTGGCGATCAACGCGCCGCCGAACAGCGTCTCGGCGTCGCGCAAAATGCCCCACGCGTAGCGGTATGACAACGCGATAGCTTCGGCCGACTGCGCGATGTTGCCGGTGGCCTCGATATGGCCGAGAAGCGCCACCAGACGCGAGACGTCCAGTGCTGGCGCCGGGGCAGTCGCCGCGTCGTCGCGGATCTGCAGACGGGGGAGGATCGAGATGCGTAGCATATGCGAAAAATAGCATATTGATGGGGTGAAAACACAGGCCTATAGTCGCACAAACGGGACAGATCGCTAAAAAGCGGTCCCGTAATATGAAAAAAAGAGCCTATATGCAGGCCGCACGATGGACCCAATGATGGTCAGTCGGCGGTTGCGTAGGAACGCAGGAGACAAGCCACGCGTTCCAGGCCCTGACGACACAAGAGCACGGAGACGCCATGCCAGAAACCGTCACCCCCACAAGCAATCTAGCAGCCGCAAGCAGCACGGTAAGCGCCGCGCGTCGCCTTGATGCCATCGCACAGATCGTAGCCGCGAGCCGCGACATGCCCGGTGCATTGCTGCCGATTCTTCATGAACTCCAGGACGTGCACGGTTACGTGCCGGCCGAATCGGTGCCGGTCATCGCGCAAGCGTTGAATCTGTCGCGTGCCGAAGTTCATGGCGTGATCACGTTCTATCACCACTTCCGCGAACATCCCGCGGGCCGGCACGTCGTGCAGGTCTGCCGCGCCGAGGCGTGCCAGTCGGTCGGTGCCGATGCGCTGGTCAAGCACGCCGAACGCACGCTCGGTTGCTCGATGCACGACACCACGGCCGACGGCGCGTTCACACTCGAGCCGGTGTTCTGCCTCGGGCAATGCGCGATCGGCCCGGCGGTGATGATCGATGATCGACTGCACGGTCGCGTCGATGCCGCGCGATTCACGCGGCTGATCGAAGGCCTGCGCGATGCCATGCGCGCGGAGCAGAACAACAAGAACGCAGTGGAGGCGAGCGTATGAGCATCACGATCTTCGTACCGCGCGATTCCACCGCGCTTGCGCTTGGCGCCGATGAAGTGGCACAAGCGATCGCACGCGAAGCCGCCAAGCGCGGCATCGATATCCACCTCGTGCGCAACGGCTCGCGCGGCATGTTCTGGCTGGAGCCGCTGGTCGAGGTGAAGACCGAAGCCGGCCGCATCGGCTACGGACCGGTCTCCGCCGACGACGTGCCGGCGCTGTTCGATGCGGGTTTGCCTGAGGGCAGGACGCATGCGCTGTCGATCGGCGTGGTCGACGAGCATCCGTTCCTGAAGAAGCAGGAGCGCCTGACCTTCGCGCGCCTCGGCATCACCGACCCAGTGTCGCTCGATGACTACATCGCGCATGAAGGCTATGCCGGCCTGACGCGCGCGCTGGCCCTCGCGCCCGCACAGATCGTGCAAGAGGTGCTGGACTCCGGCCTGCGCGGCCGTGGCGGCGCGGCGTTCCCGACCGGCATCAAGTGGAAGACGGTGCTGGCCGCGCAATCGCCGGTCAAGTACATCGTCTGTAATGCCGACGAAGGCGACTCGGGCACGTTCTCCGACCGCATGGTCATGGAAGACGATCCGTTCATGCTGATCGAAGGCATGACCATCGCGGGCCTCGCGGTGGGCGCGGAGCACGGCTACATCTACACGCGCTCGGAATACCCCCACGCGATTGCCGCCACCGAGGAAGCGATTCGCATCGCCACCGCGGCGGGCTGGCTCGGTGACGATATCCGCGGCAGTGGCCACCGCTTCCATCTGGAAGTGCGCAAGGGCGCCGGTGCGTATGTGTGCGGTGAAGAAACCGCGCTGCTCGAAAGCCTCGAAGGCAAGCGCGGCGTGGTGCGCGCGAAGCCGCCGCTGCCTGCGATCGAAGGGTTGTTCGGTCAGCCGACCGTGATCAACAACGTGATCTCGCTGGCCACGGTACCGATCATCCTGGCTCGAGGTGCCACGTTCTACAAGGACTTCGGCATGGGCCGCTCGCGCGGCACGCTGCCGTTCCAGCTGGCCGGCAATATTCTGCAAGGTGGACTGGTCGAGAAAGCGTTTGGTATCACGCTGCGCGAGTTGCTGGTCGACTACGGCGGTGGCACACGCTCGGGCCGTTCGATTCGCGCGGTACAGGTGGGCGGCCCGCTGGGCGCGTACCTGCCCGAGTCGCGCTTCGACGTGCCGCTGGACTACGAGGCCTACGCGGCGTTCGGCGCGGTGGTGGGCCATGGTGGCATCGTCGTGTTCGACGAGACCGTCGATATGGCGAAGCAGGCGCGCTACGCGATGGAGTTCTGCGCCATCGAGTCTTGCGGCAAATGCACGCCGTGCCGAATCGGTTCGACGCGTGGCGTCGAGGTGATGGACCGCATCCTGACGGGCGATCAGCCCGTGAAGCATGTGGCGCTCGTGCGCGACCTGTGCGACACGATGTTGAATGGCTCGCTCTGTGCGATGGGCGGCATGACGCCGTACCCGGTGCTGTCCGCGCTGAACGAATTTCCCGAAGACTTCGGTCTTGCACCGAAGCCGGCACGCGCGGCGTAGCGATATCGATATCGCCCCCCATCCCACAAAACATAAGATCGGGAGACATCCCTTGAACGCTCGAAACGAACTCGATTACGGTACCCCGGCCAGCGAGTCGGAAGTACAGGTCACGCTGGAGATCGATGGCGTGGACGTGACGGTGCCAGCGGGCACGTCGGTCATGCGCGCTTCCATGGAAGCGGGCATCGCCGTGCCGAAGCTGTGCGCGACGGACTCGCTCAAGTCGTTCGGCTCGTGCCGTCTGTGCCTGGTGGAGATCGAAGGCCGTCGCGGCTATCCGGCCTCGTGCACGACGCCGGTGGAAGCGGGCATGAAGGTGCGCACGCAAAGCGACAAGCTCGGCGACCTGCGCCGTGGCGTGATGGAGCTCTATATCTCCGATCACCCGCTCGACTGCCTGACCTGCCCGACCAACGGCAACTGCGAACTGCAGGACATGGCCGGCGCGGTCGGCCTGCGCGAGGTGCGCTACGCCGACGGGCATACCAACACGCCGGCCATCGCCACGCATACGCACCTGAAGAAGGACGAGTCGAATCCGTACTTCACGTACGACCCGTCCAAGTGCATCGTGTGCAATCGCTGCGTGCGCGCGTGCGAGGAAACCCAGGGCACGTTCGCGCTGACGATTACCGGCCGCGGCTTCGAGTCGCGCGTGTCGGCGGGCACGAGCCAGTCGTTCATGGAGTCCGATTGCGTGTCATGCGGTGCGTGCGTGCAGGCCTGCCCGACCGCGACGCTGACCGAGACGTCCGTGATCAAGCTGGGCCAGCCTTCGCACGACAAGGTGACCACGTGCGCGTACTGCGGCGTGGGCTGCTCGTTCAAGGCCGAGATGAAGGGCAACGAGGTCGTGCGCATGGTGCCGTACAAGGACGGCCAGGCCAATGAAGGCCACGCGTGCGTGAAGGGTCGTTTCGCGTGGGGCTATGCCACCCATCAGGACCGCATTCTCAAGCCGATGATCCGCGCGAAGATCACCGATCCGTGGCGCGAAGTGTCGTGGGAAGAAGCGATTGCCTACGCGGCTTCCGAGTTCAAGCGGATTCAGGCCAAGCATGGCGTCGATTCGATCGGCGGTATCGTGTCGTCGCGCTGCACCAACGAGGAAGACTACCTCGTGCAAAAGCTGGTGCGCGCCGCGTTCGGCAACAACAACGTCGATACGTGCGCACGGGTGTGCCATTCGCCGACCGGATACGGTCTCAAGACCACGCTCGGCGAATCGGCGGGCACGCAGACGTTCCGCTCGGTGGCCAAGGCCGACGTGATCATGGTGATCGGGGCCAATCCGACCGATGGTCACCCGGTGTTTGCCTCGCGCATGAAGCGTCGCCTGCGTGCCGGTGCGAAGCTGATCGTCGTCGATCCGCGCCGCATCGACCTGGTCGACTCGCCGCACATTCGCGCCGACTATCACCTGCAACTGCGTCCGGGCACCAACGTGGCGTTGGTCACGTCGCTGGCGCACGTGATCGTGACCGAAGGCCTGCTCGCCGAGCAGTTTATCGCCGAGCGCTGCGAAGACCTTGCCTTCCAGCAATGGCGCGATTTCGTGGCGCTGCCCGAGAACTCGCCCGAGGCGATGGAAGCGGTGACCGGTGTGCCGGCGGATCAGATCCGCGGCGCCGCGCGTCTGTATGCGACCGGTGGCAATGCCGCGATCTATTACGGCCTCGGCGTGACCGAGCACGCGCAGGGTTCGACCACGGTGATGGGCATCGCCAACCTCGCGATGGCCACCGGCAATATCGGCCGCGATGGCGTGGGCGTGAACCCGCTGCGCGGGCAGAACAACGTGCAGGGTTCGTGCGACATGGGCTCGTTCCCGCATGAACTGCCGGGCTATCGCCATGTGTCGGACTCCACCACGCGCGCGCTGTTCGAGAGCGCATGGGGTGTGACGATCAATCCGGAGCCTGGTCTGCGCATTCCGAACATGTTCGAAGCCGCGCTGACGGGCACCTTCATGGGCCTGTACTGCCAGGGCGAGGACATCGTGCAGTCGGACCCGAACACGCAGCACGTGTCCGAGGCACTGTCGTCGATGGAATGCATCGTGGTGCAGGACATCTTCCTCAACGAAACCGCCAAGTACGCGCACGTGTTCCTGCCGGGTTCGACGTTCCTCGAGAAGGATGGCACCTTCACCAATGCGGAACGCCGCATCTCGCGCGTGCGCAAGGTGATGCCGCCTAAGGGCCGCTATGCGGACTGGGAAGCCACGATCCTGCTGTCGAACGCGCTTGGCTATCCGATGCACTACAACAACCCGTCGGAGATCATGGACGAGATCGCGGCGCTGACGCCGACGTTCTCGGGCGTGAGCTACAAGCGGCTCGACGAACTCGGCAGCATCCAGTGGCCGTGCAACGCCGAGGCACCGCAGGGCACGCCGATCATGCACGTCGATGGCTTCGTGCGTGGCAAGGGCAAGTTCATCATCACCAAGTATGTGGCGACGGACGAGAAGGTCAATCGCAAATTCCCGCTGATTCTGACCACGGGCCGTATCCTGTCGCAGTACAACGTGGGCGCGCAGACGCGCCGCACGGAGAACGTGCACTGGCACGACGAGGATCGGCTCGAGCTCCATCCGCACGATGCCGAGGAGCGCGGCATCAAGGATGGTGACTGGGTAGGTGTGCAGAGCCGCGCGGGCGAGACCGTGCTGCGCGCGATCGTCAGCGAGCGCATGCAGCCGGGCGTGGTCTACACCACGTTCCACTTCCCCGAATCGGGCGCCAACGTGATTACCACCGACAATTCGGACTGGGCGACTAACTGTCCGGAGTACAAGGTGACGGCGGTGCAGGTGATGCCGGTGGCGCAGCCATCCACGTGGCAGCGCAGCTATCAGGACTTCAACGACCAGCAGCTGGCGTTCCTGCGCGCGGCGACCGAGCCGGTGAATCCGGCGTCGGCGGAGTAACGGCCATGCATATCGAGAACCTGATCAAGATGGCCAACCAGATTGGCGGCTTCTTCGAGGCGATGCCCGATCGCCAGGAGGCGCTGGCCGATATCTCCAGCCATATCAAGCGCTTCTGGGAGCCGCGCATGCGGCGCGCGCTGCTGGCGCACGTCGATGCCACGGATGGCGAAGGGCTCGACCCGATCGTGCGCGAGTCCATCGCCGAGAATCGGGTGAGTCTGGAGCCGCCGCCCGCGGCGCCGCTGCCGTCGGCCTCGGTGTCCGCTACTTCTTGAAGACGTAGAGAAGCTGCAGGATCACGAGACTGAACACCGTCGCGACGACGGCCGTCATTTCGCGGCCGAGGCCACACGCCACGCCGATCGCCGCGACGGTCCAGATGCTTGCGGCGGTGGTCAGGCCGCGGATGTCGTCTTCTTTCGCCTGCTTGATGATCGCGCCGGCGCCGAGGAACCCGATGCCCGCCGTCAGGCCCTGCAGCACGCGGCTCATATCGGCCAGCGGCACGCCTGCCTGAAGCGGTACCAGCACGAACAGCGCCGAGCCCAGCGCGACCATCATGTGCGTGCGCAACCCCGCGGCCTTGCCTGCGGACTCGCGCTCCCAGCCAATCACGCCACCGAGCACGACCGCAAGCGTCAGCCGCAGCAGCAGGCGCGTCAGTTCCTTGACGTTCGGGACGTCGGCGAACTCGGCCCGGATCGTGCTGTAGATATCCCCCCACATGCTTTCCATGACCGCTCTCCGCGGTTGCGATGTCAGACGCTAGCATGCCGCGCCGGCATCGCGCAGTCGGGCGCCGGCTGACACGGCGCGCCGCGGCTCAGCGCAGTCTGAGCGGTTCCAGCAGTGCGGCGTCGTACTGCGGGCGCGTGATGCGGCCCAGTTCGAGCATGCGCAGCAGGATGTAGCTCTGGCGCTGACGCGCGCGGCGCGGATTGACCACGGGGTTGTTGGCCGACGGCGCTTTGGGCAGCCCGGCGAGCATCGCGCACTCGGCTAGCGTCAGCTCCGCCACGGGTTTGCCGAAGTAGGTCTCGGCAGCTTCTCCGAAGCCATAGGCACCCTGGCCAAGGTAGATCTTGTTGAGGTAGAGCTCGAGAATCTCGTCCTTGCTCAGGGCGTTCTCGATGCGATACGCGAGCAGCGCCTCGTAGAGCTTGCGCGTGTACGTCTTCTGCCGCGACAGGAAGAAATTGCGCGCCACCTGCATGGTGATGGTGGATGCGCCCTGCGACAGGTCGTCGGACAGGTTGGCGATGCCCGCGCGCATCACGCCCACGTAGTCGATGCCATCGTGGATATAGAAGCGATCGTCCTCGATCGCCACGACGGCCTCCGGAAGCGTGTGCGGGAACTGCTTGAGCGGCACATACCCCGGCGACGCACGAAACGCGGTGAGCGCGTCGAGCGACGGCAACTGGCGATTGGCCATGATCACGGCGAACGCGAGCAGCAGCGCCCCGCCAACGATGGCGAGCAGCACGAACTTGACGAAAACGGACCAGAGACGTTGCATAGGCCACATTGTGCCATTGACCCGCGCTACTATCGCCGTCATCACGCATCAGACAACAACACACATCATGCTAGAACTCGAAGGCGCGATCTGGTTCCGGGCCGGGGCCCGCGAGTGGGGCGGCAAGGATCGCATCGCCCTGCTGGCCGCGATCGGCGACCATGGCTCGATCACCGCCGCCGCACGCGCGGTCGGCCTCAGCTACAAAGCCGCCTGGGACGCCATCGACGCGATGAACAACAGCGCCGGCGAGCCGCTCGTGGCGCGCGCGGCCGGCGGCAAGGGCGGTGGCGGCACGCAGCTCACCGAACGAGCCGAACAGCTCATTCGCACCTATCGTACGCTCGAGGCCGAGCATCGCCGCTTTGTCGCATGGCTCGGCGCGCAG
Organism: Cupriavidus pampae; assembly: GCF_914271485.1. Taxonomy (GTDB): domain Bacteria; phylum Pseudomonadota; class Gammaproteobacteria; order Burkholderiales; family Burkholderiaceae; genus Cupriavidus; species Cupriavidus pampae. Next base: position 308,516 of record NZ_CAJZAG010000003.1, on the reverse strand, counting down.
GCCGATGCGGGTGCGCTCGCCAGCGAGGCCAGCTCGGGTCCGGGCGCCGATCCGGACCGTGATCTCGCGCTGATGCGACGCTTCACGGTGCGCACGAGCGCGCGCAACAAGTTGTTCGGGTATGTGGAGTCGGTACTGACCGGCGCGGTCAACGACGAGATCACGTTACGGCTGCCGGGCGGTCAGCCCATCGTGGCAACCATCACGCGCGAGAGTACCGAGACGCTCGGGCTGGCCGCGGGCGTCGAGGCGTTCGCGTTGATCAAGGCGTCGTCTGTGCTGATCGCCGTGCCCGGCGCCGACGGCCTGCACTTCGAGGGGCAGCTGTCGGCGCGCAATCAGCTGCCGGGCGCCGTGTCGCGCATCGTGCCGGGCGCGGTCAACGCGGAAGTCGTTCTCGCGCTGGATGGTGGGGGCACCGTCGCGGCGATCGTACCCGCCGCGGCCGTCAGCGAACTCGCATTGGCGGAAGGCATGCGTGCGCTGGCCATCTTCAAAGCCTCGAGCGTGATCGTCGGCACGCTGTAGAATGCGCGGCTTCCTGTCGCCGCTGGAGATTCACGCATGGCACGCAACATCGAAATCAAGGCCCGCATCGACAGCGTCGAGGTGGTGGCACCGCGCGCGGCCGCGCTGGCGCAGCATGCCCCCGAGCGCATCGAGCAGGACGATACGTTTTTTCCGTGTGCGCAGGGCCGGCTGAAGCTACGCGCGTTCGACGCGTCGCGCGGCGAGTTGATCTTCTATGCGCGGCCGGACCAGACCGGGCCTAAGGAGAGCTTCTACATTCTGTCGCCGACCGCGTCGCCCGACACGCTGCGTGCCGCACTGAGTGCCGCGCATGGCGAGGGCGGCCGTGTGAGGAAAGTGCGTACGCTGTTTCTGGTGGGCCGCACGCGCGTGCACCTCGATCGCGTCGAGGGGCTCGGCGATTTTCTCGAACTCGAAGTGGTGCTGGCGGATGACGAGCCCGCCGAGGCCGGCGTGGCGGAAGCCCATGCGTTGATGGACGCGCTTGGCGTGGAGCGCGCGCGCCTGATCGATGGCGCTTACGTGGACCTGCTGACGCGTTGAGCCATCGGCATGCTTCGGCAGCCTGACGATGGATGATCGAGCAGGAAATCGTTGACCTGGCTGGCGACCTGTTTGCGATCGTTGTCCATGCCGATCATGTGGTAGCTGTTCTCGAGGACTGACACCTCCGCATGTGGAATGCGGCGTTGTAACTGGTTTGCCGATTCCAGGCTCGTCAGTTCGTCTTCACGAGCGTGAACAATCAGCGTCGGGCACGCGATTCGTGCGGCTTCACGCCGGGTCCACCGGCGCAGGCGATCGACTTCGCGCACGCATGCGAGCGGTACCCACGAGTAATGCGAGTTGTCGCCGCGTGCAAACCTGCTTTCGACGATCCGCCGAACCTGTGTGTTCTTGATCCCGTAGGGCGCTTTTTCTTCCACCTTGATGCGTGCTGCCAACGTTGGCACCACGTATAGCAGATGGCGCAGCCGTTGGTACCAAGGCAGGCTCCAGCCGTCGAGACGAAGCGGCGGCGACAATGCGACGAGCCGTCCGACGCTGTGCTGCTCGCGTGCGCATAGCAGGATGGCGAGCAGTGCGCCCATGCACATGCCGGCAACGTGAACGGTGTCGTATTGCGCGAGAAGCTTGCGGTAGACGGTGGTGACCGCGTCCAGCCATTCCTCCGCACGCGTGTCGGAGAGATCGTCGGGCGTCGTACCGTGGCCCGGCAGCGTAATGGCATGCGTATCGATGCCGGTTTGCCCGATCTGCCTGTAGACCACGCCGAAGTCATGTCGGGTGCCGCCAAGGCCGTGAATCAACAGGGCGGCGGTGCGCGCCGGGGAGGGTGTAGGGGGGCAGGTTGTCGTTCGCATGACGCTCGCACGAATCCGTGAAATGGATTGGAATATGCGAACGCTATCGACCGCCCGAAGGCGGAGACATCGGCCAAGGCCTAATTTCAGGAGCGGCTTGGGAACGGGTTTGCCCGAGGACACTTTCCCCTGAAGCTACGCGCCGGAAGCTGCACGCGACTCGTTGCGCGCGCGGCGCGCGGGCCGTGTGCTACGAGGTCAGCTGGAGATCTGCCGGCGCATACACCGGCGGATGCTGGTGGCCGTAGCCACCGCCAAAGATGCGGCCTTCGCGCACTTCGAGCACATGGTCGGCCAGGATCTCGACGTCCTCGGGATCATGTGAGATCACCACCATCGGCACGTCGAGGCTGCTTTGCAGCGTGCGCAGCTCGTTGCGCATGCGCGTGCGCAGGTCGGGGTCGAGCGCCGAGAATGGTTCGTCGAGCAGCACGATGTCCGGCTTTGCGACCAGCGCGCGTGCCAGCGCCACACGCTGCTTCTGTCCGCCCGAGATCTCCGATGGATACTGGCCCACGATCTCGCGCAGGCCGAACGCATCGATCCAGCGCTCGGCATCGGGATGAGGCGCGCGCCGGCCGGGGTTACGCCAACCTTTGCTGATGCCGAACGCGATGTTCTGCGCGACGGTCAGATGCGGAAACAGTGCGTAGTCCTGGAACAGGTAAGCGACGCGCCGCTCCTGCGGGCGTATGTCGATGCCGGCTTCGCTATCGAACAGCGCGCGGCCATTGAGCACGATGCGTCCGCTGTCGGGTGCGAGCAGGCCCGCGATCGCGCGCAAGGTCAGGCTCTTGCCCGCGCCGGAAGGGCCGAACAGCGCGATGCGCCGGCTCGTCGATTCAAACTCGATATCGAGCGCGAACTGCCGTTCGCGCGAGGTCATCTGTTTGCGCAGTGCGACGTGCATGCTCATGGGCGTCTCACTTGGTGGCCGCAGGTGTCACGGCCTTGCGTGCGCGGTTGCGAAAGCGGCGGGGTTCATAAACGTCAGCGGTGCCGCGCGCGACTGGCGGCACCAGACGGCCGGCCGCCACCAGTAGCACTACGCAGGTGACGGAAGTCACCAGCACGAGCAGGTTCGCGGTGTTGTCGTCGCCGGCCTGTACGGCCTCGTAGATGGCAACGGACAGCGTCTGCGTGCGGCCGGGCAGGTTGCCGGCGATCATCAGCGTGGCGCCGAATTCGCCGAGCGCGCGCGCAAACGCCAGCAGCACGCCCGCGATAATGCCGCGCGCGGCCAGCGGCAGCGTCACGCGAAAGAAGATGCCGACTTCCGTGACGCCCAGCACGCGCGCCGCGTTCTCGAGCTGATGATCGACGCCCTCGAACGCCGCGCGCGCGGACTTGAGCACGAGCGGAAACGCTACCACCGTCGAAGCGAGCACCGCGCCTTGCCACGTAAAGACGAGCTCGATGCCCATCGACGATAACCAGGCGCCGAACACACCGCGCCGGCCCACGAGCACGAGCAGGTAGTAGCCGAGCACCGTGGGCGGCAGCACGAGCGGCAGCGTGAGGATCGCATCCACCACGTCACGTGCGGACGAACGCCAGCGCGCGAGCGCGTAGGCCACGGCCACACCGAGCACGCTGTTGAGCAGCGTGGCCCAGCCCGCCACTTTCAGCGACAGCAGTAGCGGTACCCAGACGGCATCCATATTGCGCTCGCAATCAATCGTTATGCGGTCGTTACGCGGTCGCTCAGGGCTTCAGGAAGCCGTAGCGCGCGAGCACGGCCTGGCCGTCGGGCGACAGGACGTAGTTCACGAATGAGGTTGCCGCTGCCGCCTGCTTCGTCTGCGCGGTGATCGCGATCGGGTAAGTCACCGGCGTGCGATTGGGCACGCGCACGGCCACCTTGACCTTGTCGGGCATCACGGTAGCGTCGGTGGCGAACACGAAGCCCGCATCGACTTCGCCGCGCGCCACGTAGTCCAGGCTCTGGCGCACGTTCTGTGCGGGCACGCCCTTGGCGGACACCGCGTCCCACAGGTTGTCGGCCTCGAGCGCGCTCTTGGTATAGCGGCCCACGGGCACCGACGACGGGTTGCCGTAGGCGATGCGCTTGACGTCGGCGTGGGTCAGGTCCTTGAGCGAGGCGATGCCGAGCTTGCTGTCGTGCGGCACGATCAGCACGATCTGGTTGGCGGCAAAATCCTTGCGCGAGGCGGGCTGCACGACCTTTTCGCTCTCGGCCTTGTTCATGGCGTCCTGATCGGCGGACGCGAACACGTCGGCGGGCGCGCCTTTGACGATCTGCTGCATCAGCACGTCGGAAGCGCCGAAGTTGAGCACGACCTTGGTGTCGGGGTGGCTCTTCTCGTATTGCTCGGCGAGCGTCTTGAACGCATTGGTCAGGCTCGCGGCGGCCGAGACGATCAGGTCGGCGGCAAAGACAGACGAGGAAGTCAGGCTAAGCGCGACGAGCGCGGCGGCGCCGATCGTCCGGCGCAGGAGGCGAGGCGTGGAAGGCATAGTCAGAGGCGTAGGGTCGGGAAAAATGACGTCGGCGCGGCAGCGCGGCACATGCGCAATATAAGGCGGTATATAACGCTGGTCAATCCGACTTTGGTATCGGGCGTGGAGGTGAGGTGCTGTGAGGTGAGGTGAGGCGGGGCGGGGCGTTGCGCTATGCTGCGTCATCTTCCCTCGACGCTGTACCCCATGACTTCCATCTACCTTGCCGGTTTTGACGTGTTTCGCAAGGACGCCATCGAATACGGCAAGCGGCTCCAGGCGCTGTGCGCCGATTACGGGTTCACCGGCCTGTATCCGCTCGATCAGGCCGCGCCGGAGGGGCTGTCTGGTCCCGACACCGCGCGGTGGATCTACGAGGCCAATATCGCGCTGCTGCACCGCGCGGACGTGGTGATGGCCAACCTCGACGACTTCCGCGGCCCTGGCGAGCCGGATTCGGGCACGGCGTTCGAGGTGGGCTACGCGATCGCGCTGGGCAAGCCGGTGTGGGGATACGCCAGCGAGTCGTCCACGCTACGGGAGCGCGTGACCGCATCGATCGACGCCGACGGCGACGCGATCGACGCGCGCGGCTATGTGGTCGAGGACTTCGGCCTGCCGAAAAACCTGATGCTCGCCTGCAGCGTCAGGCTGGTGCAAGGCACAGCAGAGGACTGTCTGACGGCGATGGCGGCCGCGAAGGCGTCAGCGCGCTGACGCTCGCCTCGCATACCAACGGTTCGCTCCCCTCTCCCCGGCGGGGAGAGGGGCCGGGGGTGAGGGCACTCACGTCTCAAGGCCTGAGCCCGCCCATCGCAGCCGCTATATCATCCGCCGTGGTGCCAACAATCTGTCGGTAAGCCGAAACCAACCCGTCCACCTGCCCGGGTGCCGGCACATCCACCACCGTCCGGCCACCGGTCACCTTGCCATCGGGCAACCGCCGCACGGTCCACGCAATCGTCGCGCTGGCCCGCTGTCCGACCTCGCCATCGAGCCGCACGACCTCGGTCGTGATGCGATACACCGGGGTCACATCCGCCAGCCCCTGCTGATAGATATCCACGGCGCCCACACGCGCCTGCAACTGCTGCGACAGCGCATCGCGCATCTCGTCGGGCAGCGGCGACGACCAGCGCGAGAGGTCGAGCAACTTCAATTGCCCATCCGCGCCATCGCCCACCACCAGCTGCGCGCGATTGAGCCGCTCGGGCACCCGCACCGGCGCGACCTCGATCCATAATGGCTCCGCGCGCGCCGGCTGCGCGGCGGGCCCGGAGGCGGCACCGGACGCCGCCGCCAGCGAGTAGTAGCGCGGATCGGGCGAGGCACAGGCCGCAAGCAGCAGCGCAAACACCGCCATGAGCGAACGTGTAGTCATCATTGCTTCTCCGCCTTGCCGCGTAGCAGCGCCTCGGGATGGCGCTCGAGGTAATCGGTCAATGCACGCAGCGATGCCGCCGTGCGCGTGAGTTCCTGCAGCATGCGTCGCGTGTCCTGCTGCAACGGTGCATCCGACGCGAGCGTGCCATTGGCCGTGTTGAGCGTTTTGCGCGCATCCTGAATCGCGGACAACACCTGCGGTGCCACATCGCCCTGCAATTGCGCCACCAGCTTGTCGGCGTTGTCGAGCATGCGATTCAGCGACGCCAGCGTCGTGCGCACGTCCTGTCCGATCTGCTCGAACGGCACCTTGTCGATCTTGTTGACGATGTCGCCAAGCTTGGCCTGCAACTCGTCGAACGTCCCCGGCGTGGTCGGCAGCTCAGGCATCGACGCATCGAGATTGACCGCGGCCGGCCCGGCCTTCGGGAAGAAGTCGAGCGCCACATAGAGCTGCCCGGTCAGAAGATTGCCGGTGCGCAATTGCGCGCGCAAGCCGCGACGAATCAGCGTCTCCACGATCGTGCGCTTCTGCGCTTCCTCAGCGACGTCACGTTCGCGAAAGCCCATGCGCGATGGATACAACTCGACCACCACCGGCATGCGGAAGGCCTTCTTGTCGCGCACGTATTCGATGCCGATCGACCGCACCTGCCCCACCACCACGCCCCGGAAGTCCACCGGTGCACCCGGCGACAATCCGCGCACGGACTGATCGAAGTTCAGTACCGCCAGCGTTGGCGCAAGCTCCTCGGGCTCCTTCATCGCCTCGCCCTGATCGCCGGCGAGCAGGAACTGCGTGTTCTCCGCCGCCGCCGGCGCACCGCCCGAATGCTCGGGCGCCTGAAAGGCGACGCCACCAAGCAGTACCGTTACCAGCGACTGCGTCTGCAGCTTCAGGCCCGTGGCATCGAGCTTGAGATCGACGCCGCTCGCATGCCAGAAGCGCGTATTGGCCGTGACCAGTTTGTCGTAGGGCTTGTCGACGAACACCCGTAGCGTGATATCGCGACCATTGGGCTCGAGCTGAAACGCCACCACCTGACCCACACGCACGCGGCGATAGTAGACCGGCGAGCCGATATCGAGCGAACCGAGGTCCTGCGCGCGCAGCACGAACTGTTTGCCCGACGCGTCGGTGGTCACCACGGGCGGCACCTCAAGGCCCGTGAACGCGACCTTGCGTTCGGCGGACTTGCCGATATCCACGCCGATATAGGCGCCGGAAAGCAACGTCTCCAGGCCCGACACGCCACTGACCGCCAGCCGCGGCCGCACTACCCAGAAGCGCGTATCGGCCACCGCAAAGCTGCTGGCATCCTTGGTCAGGTCGATGCGCGCGATCACGTGCGAACGGTCTTCGGCCAGCCGCACGGACTTGACCAATCCGATCTCCACGTCCTTGTAGCGCACCGGCGTCTTGCCCGGCGTCAGGCCTTCGGCCGTGCGGAACGTGACATCGATCTCGGGCCCGCGCGACAGGATGGTGTTGACCAGCAGCGAAATGCCGACGATCGCGGCGACGATCGGAATCAGCCACACCAGCGACGGCAGCCAGCGCGCACGCCGGCGCCGCGCCGGATATGGCAGGCCTGAAGGTCCCACTGCGGGCGAGGCTGACGGTGGTGTGGGCGGGGCGGGCGGCGGCGGAGGTAGTTCAGTGTTGTCGGGCATCGGCGTGTTCCGTCGGTTCCAGCGAATCCCACAGCAAGCGCGGGTCGAAGCTCAGCGATGCGAGCATGGTCAGTACGACTACGGCGCCAAACGCGAGTGCGCCGGCGCCTGGCACGATGGTGGCCAGCGCGCCCGCGCGCACGAGCGAGGCAAGCAATGCCACCACGAAAATATCGAGCATCGACCAGCGGCCGATCAATTCGACGAGTCCATACAGCCGTGTCTGCTGGCGAATCCGCCAGGTGGAGCGAAACCGCACCGAGACCAGCAGCAGCGTCAGGATCATCATCTTGAGCAACGGCACCACGATGCTGGCGATCAGCACCACGCCGGCCAGCAGATGCGAGCCGGACAGCCACAGGTACATCACGCCCGAGAAGATGGTGTCCTGCTGCGTGCCGAGCAGCGACTGCGTGACCATCACCGGCAGCAGGTTGGCGGGGATGTAGAGAATCATCGCGGACAGCAGGAACGCCCAGGTGCGCGACACGCTGGCCGGCTTGCGATGATGGAGCGCGGCGCCGCAGCGCGGGCACGGCTCGCCTTCGAGCGCGCGCGGGCTCAGTTGGTCGCACGCGTGGCATGACACGAGGCCAAGCGAGGTGGCCGTGGGCACTTGCGCGAGCGGCGTGCGTTCGTCGTCGTCGATCAATTCCGCCACGACTTCGGTGGCCAGGCGGCGAGAGCGCGCGAGGGGCTGCTTCATCGCACCACTTCCTGTGCAGGCTCGTCGTCGGGCGTGGGCTGCTCGAGGTAGTCCCACAACGCGCGCGGGTCGAACGACAGCATCGCCGCCAGCACCACCACCAGCGCGCCAAAGGACCACAGTGCAATGCCGGGCAGTACCTGCGCCATCGTCGACAGCTTCACCACGGTCACCAGCACGCCGATCATGAACACTTCGATCATGCCCCATGGCCGGGTTTGCCGGATGCCGCGCACGATGCGATCGAAACCGGGCGGCATGCGGTGCTGGGCCATCGGCACCAGCAGATAGCACATCATGAGCATCTCGGTGAGCGGAAACACGATCGTGGTGGCCAGCACCAGCGCGGCCACAAGGTCCATGCCATCGGCATGCAGCGCTTCCACGGCACCCAGCAGCGTGGTCTGCGTGCGCACACCCTGCAGATCCATCTCGACGATCGGATACGAATTGGAGACCACGAACAGGATCAGCGCGGTGATCACCAGCGGCAGCAGGCGTCGGTAGCCGCGCCGGCTCTCGCGATAGAGCGCGCCGCCGCAGCGCAGGCATTGCGCGCGTTCGCCCGGCGCGAGCGTGGTGCGCGCGTACACGGCGTCACAGTACTCACAGGCGATCAGGCTGCTGAGATCGTCCGGTGCCCGCCGGGGCACCGGTGCGTTGGCGCTATTGTCCGCGCTATGGTCCGCGCTATGGTCCGCGCTAGGGTTGGCGCCGCGGTTGGCGCTATGGTCGGCGTTGGGGGTCATGCGTCCGGAGTCAGCCGCGTCGGCGGTGCAGCTGTGACCGCCGTGACGGGAGCCGCCATCTGCGTGCCAATCGTCCAGTCGCGCAACAGCGCGTAGGCCACCGCGAGCACGGTGGGGCCGATGAACACACCGAGGAAACCGAACGCGAGCGCGCCACCCAGCACGCCCATCATGATCCAGATGAGCGGCAGGCCCGTGCCCTTGCTGATCAGCAGCGGCTTGATGATGTTGTCGGCCATGCCGACCACGGCGATGCCCCACACGACCATGAAGATCGCCCAGCCCGTGGCACCCGAGTGATAAAGCCACAGCGCGGCCGGAATCCAGATCAGCGGCGGGCCGACCGGAATCACCGACAGGAAGAACGTAATGAAGCCGAGAATCGCGGCCCCCGGCACGCCGGCAATCCACAGGCCGACGCCGGTCAACACCGCCTGCACGAACGCGGTACCGAGCACGCCGTAGACCACGCCTTTGACCGTGCTGCCGGCCAGTGCGAGCAGATGGTCGGCGCGATCGCCCGCGATGCGGCGCATGCCGCCGCGCAGCCAATCCACCGCCAGCTCGCCGCCGGTATAGAAGAAGAACGCCAGCACGATCGAGAGCGCCAGCTGGCCGAGCCCCGCGCCGATCGACAGGCCCGCGCCAAGCAACACGTGGCCGACCGGCGCCACGAGCTTGCGCAGGTTCGCGAGCATCTCCGAATCGGCATTGACGACCTGGTTCCACGTGTTCTGCAGATAGCTGCCGACATAGGGCAGGCTGGCCAGCCACTCGGGTAGCTGCGGGAAACCGCGCTCCTTGTAGCGGTCGACCAGCGCGGTCAGGTCGTCGAGGTGTGCGGAGAAGCTTGCGCCCGCGTAGACGAACGGGCCGAGCACGATCACCGAGGCCAGCAACACGCACAGCAGCGCGGCAATGCCCCGGCGATTGCCGAGCCAGCGCGACAGTACGGAGTACGGATACCAGGAGCTGAAGGCCAGAATCGCGCCCCACAGCAGCGCGGTGGCAAACGGTGCAAGCACTACCAGCGAGCCGCCGATCAGCAGGATCAGCGCAAAGACGGCGGCGAGCTTCTCAATCAATTGTCCGGAACTCATCGGGCAGATCTCCTCGGCGGCCGTGTGACGGAAACGCCGTAAGCATAGCGGAAATCGTTTTACGCACCGCGTGATATTGCGTCACGCGATGAAGACTGCCTGATGAGAGTTATAGACCACCGAACTCGCCGGCAGCGGACACACGTGCGTCCGGCTCTGCCGGTGTCCCCGTGCGGCTGCGCACCAGCGCGGCCACGAGGTCGGATTGCGTGACCATGCCGACCACGCGCCGGTCGTGGTCGAGCACGGGCACATGATGCAGGCCGCCGTCGGAGAAAGCGCGCGCCAGATCGACCATCGGCTGGTCGATCTGCGCCACGGTGACCGCGCGCGTCATGAGATCGCGCACGTTGCCGGCCGTGCGGCGCGAGCCGGTGCGCTGGGCGTCGAAAAAGTCGGTCTGCGTGATGATGCCAAGCAGACGCCTCTGATCGTCCACCACAGGCAGCGCCTTGACGTGATGGCGGACCAGCAATGCGGCCGCATCGGCGGCGGGCATGTCAGGCGCGGCGGTGACCACATCGTGCGACATGATGTCCACGCAGCGCACATCGCCAAAGCGGCGCCGGAACGCGCGCAGCTCGGCCGCCACGAGGATGGCCTCGAGGTCGTCTTCTTCGATGTCCAGGAATTCCCCGCGCGCCGCGAGCACGGCGTCGAGATCCGCGCGGGTAAAGCCCACGCGTTGGCTGGGGGGCACGTCGCGTGTGAGATGGCTCGGTACGGTCTCGGCCGGCCGGTGCGGGTAGCGGCGCCGCAAGGCGTTGTTGAAGGCCAGCGCCATCAGCACCAGCACCATCGAGTTGACCGCCACCGGCATCACGATAAAGCCAAAGCCGAGCGCCTTCACGGCCGGTCCGCCCAGCACGGCGGTCAGTGCCACCGCACCGCTGGGCGGGTGGATGCAGCGCAGCGGGAACATCAGGCCGATCGCCACCGCCACCGCCACGCCGGCCGCGAGGCCCTGCGACGGAATCAGCATGGCGCACGTCACACCCACGGTAGCCGCCACGAGGTTGCCGCCGATGATCGACCACGGCTGCGCGAGCGGGCTCGAGGGCACCGCGAACAGCAGCACCGCCGACGCGCCCATCGGCGCGATAAACCACGGGTTGAACCCACCCATCAGGTGACGACTGATCCACTCGGTAACAAACAGGCCGAGCAACGCCCCCAGGCAGCTCTTGTAGCGCTCGTAGCGGCCGCCGGTGATCGGCGTCGGCACGAAGGTGCGCAGCCAGGCCACGGCCTGGCGGGCGGAGGGCGCGCTGGCGGCAGCCAGATCGGCGTCAGACGGCTTGGCGGAGTCAGGCGGCATGGCGGCGTTGGAGTAGTTGTCGGGGCCGGACGGTAGGTATGTAACGTACCAAAGCGGACAAAAAGCGCCAATATATCATGCCGTGATATATTGCGTGGCCTTGGGTTCGGATAGGAAAGTGCAGCATGAGTGACAAAGCTAATGATGTCGAAATGCGGCATTTCGAAAAGCGCGACTACGCCGTCGATCGGCGGCTGCCGATGCTGGCCGCCATCGCGCTCGTATTGGGCGGCGTCAGCACAGTGGCCGCATGGGTGCTGGTCAATCTGATCCGCTTCTTTACCAACCTGTTCTTCTATCAAACGCTGTCGTTCGCCGAGAGCTCGCCCGCGCATAACACGCTGGGTTTGTGGGTGATCGCTTTGCCCGTGATCGGCGGGCTGATCGTCGGCCTGATGGCGCGCTACGGCAGCGACAAGATCCGCGGCCACGGCATTCCCGAGGCGATGGAGGCCGTGCTGTTCGGCCGCAGCCGCATGTCGCCGAAGGTCGCGGTGCTCAAGCCGTTGTCCTCGGGCATCGTGATCGGTAGCGGCGGGCCATTCGGGGCCGAGGGACCGATCATCATGACGGGCGGCTCGATCGCGTCGCTGCTTGCGCAACTGCTGCATCTGAGCGCGGCCGAGCGCAAGACGCTCTTGGTCGCGGGCGCGTGCGCGGGCATGACCGCGATCTTCGGCACGCCGGTCGCGGCGGTGCTGCTGGCGATCGAACTGCTGCTGTTCGAACTGCGGCCGCGGAGCTTGCTGCCGGTGGCGCTCGCCTGCGCGGTGGCGGGATTTCTGCGCGGCTTCGTGTTCGATACCGGGCCGCTGTTTCCGTTGCATACCGCGCCGGTCTCGGTGACGGCGCTGGTCTCGTGCGCGGTGGCTGGGCTGCTGTGCGGCGTGCTCGGGGCCGGGCTGACGCTGGCGCTCTATCGCACGGAGGACGTCTTTGGCCGTCTGCGCCTGCACTGGATGTGGTGGCCCGCGATCGGTGGGCTCGTGGTCGGTATCGGCGGTTACTTCGAACCGCGCGCGCTCGGCGTGGGCTACGACGTGATTGGCGATCTGCTCAACAACCGCATTGCCATCGAGGTTGCCGTGGCACTGCTCGCGGTCAAGGCGGTGATCTGGGTTGCCGCGCTGGGTTCGGGTACATCGGGCGGTGTGCTGGCCCCGCTGCTGATGCTTGGTGCCGGGCTTGGCATGGTGCTGGCGCCATGGTTGCCGGGCGGCTCGCCCGCGCTGTGGGCGCTGGTCTGCATGGCCGGCGTGCTCGGCAGCGTGCTGGGCGCGCCGCTGACCGCGATCGTGTTCGCGTTCGGCCTCACGCATGACAGCGAGGCGCTGCTGCCGCTATTGCTGACCACCGCGGTGGCGTATGGCTTCTCGGTGCTGACGATGAAGCGTTCGATCATGACCGAGAAGATCGCCCGGCGCGGCCTGCATATCTGGCGCGAGTATGGCGTCGATCCGCTCGAGCATGCGTATGTGGCCGACGTGATGACGCGCGAGGTTGTGGCGATCGATGGCAACCTCAGCGTGGAAGCGGCGATGGCGCAGTACTTTGGCCCGCATGCGGCGCACCGCGCGTATCCGGTGGTTGGCGAAGGGCGCGTGCTCGGCATGCTCAATCGCGCCGCGATCGATGCGGCCGTGCGCGCGCTGTCCGCCAGCCAAGACCATGCCGCACTGACTTGTCGCGACCTGCTACCGGCCGGCACCGCATCCGCGCTGCTGCCCTCGCACACCGGGCGCGCCGCGGCGGGCACCATGGCCGCACTCAGCGTCGCGCGTCTGCCGGTGGTCGATGACCTCGGCACGATGCGTCTGGTCGGCATCGTGTCGCTGCGCGATCTCGTCGCGCCAAGCGGCCGGGTGCTCGACGAAGAGACCAAACGCGAGCGTCCGCTGGTCGCATCGCGTGGATGACAGCCTCAGAGCTTGTAAGTCGATAGCAGAATGCTGGTCTCCGTCGCGGAGATGCCGTCGATCAGCCGGATGCGGTCGAGCGTGCGGTCGAACGCTTCGAGCGTATCGGCGCGCAGCTCCGCGATGATGTCCCAGCGGCCGTTGGTGGTATGCAGCGTCTGCACGTTGGGCTCGCCGCGCAGGGCCTGCAGCACCTGCCGCGCCTTGTTGCCCTCGACCGCCACCGTCATCCACGCGCGGATGCGATGCGGCTCCGCTTCGGGCTTGAGCCGCACGGTGTAGCCGACGATCAGACCGTCGCGCTCGAGCTTGTCGATGCGGTTCTGCACGGTCGCGCGCGAGATGCGCAGCACCTTCGCGAGCGTGGTCACAGGGGTGCGGGCGTTATCGCGTAGCAACGCGAGCAACTGCTGATCGGTGGCGTCCATGGCGGCCTGACAATTTGCGAGTGACGACTAGCGAATTGTTATCCCAGTGGCGCAATTTGTCCAATATGTGCGCTTCTGGCTAACGCGCGAGCGCCCGACAATGCACGCAGTCCCAACCCTTTGAGAGGAACTGCCGTGATCACTCGCCCGACTATTCTCGTTGTCGCTCCGACCCATTACGACGTTTCCTACAGCATCAATCCGTGGATGGACCCGCAGGCGTGGGCCCGCGATCCGCGCGGCATGCATCGCCACGCCATGCAGGCCTTCGACGCGCTACGCGAGGCGCTCGATGCGTCGGGCTTCGCGGTGGAGGTAGCACCGGGCGCGCCCGGCCTGCCGGATATGGTGTTCCCTGCCAACGCCGCGGTCGTGCTCGATGGCAAGGCGGTGCTCGCACGCTTTCGCTACCCGCAGCGGCAGGGCGAGGAGACACCGTTTGCGGCGATCTTCGCCTCGCTGCAGGCGCGCGGACTGATCGACAGCGTGACGACGTTGCCCGAGGGCTGTTACCAGGAGGGCGCCGGCGATTGCATCTGGGATGCCTCGCGCGGTCATTTCTGGGCGGGGTTCGGTCCGCGCTCGTCGCGCGAGGCAGCGGACGCGATGTCCCGACACTTCGGGCGCGAGGTCGTGGCGCTCGAACTGGCCACCGCGCACAGCTATCACCTCGACGTCTGCTTCTGCCCGCTGGCGGGGGGCGAGCTCCTGTACTACCCACCCGCGTTCAGCGCGTCGGCGCTGCGCGAGATCCACGCGCGCGTGCCCGCGAGTCTGCGTATCGAAGCGACCGAGGACGACCTGCGGCACTTCAGCGTCAACGCGGTCAACCTCGACGATCAGGTGGTGATGACGCGCACCACGCCGCATCTGCGCACGGAATTCGCGCGGCGCGGCTATCGGCTGCGCGAGGTCGATCTGTCGCCATTCATGTTGTCGGGCGGTGGCGCGTATTGCATGACGCTGCGGCTCGATCGCGACAGCGCGGCAGGGCTGGCCACACGCAATGCAGCGGCAGGGCGGGCCGCATAAAGCGCGACCTGCAGGGCACGCGGCATCGGACCAACTGAACAGGAAACGCGCATCATGACTTCTACACCGCACGGCTCACTCCACACCCGTGGCACGCGTTGCCTCGATGCGCGCGACGTGGCGGCCCTTGTGCGCTCCATCGGCGTACGGCAATCGCTGGTGCAGCTCGCCGAGTATCTGCGCGAGGACTTTCTGCGCTGGCACGCGTTCGACAAGTCGGCGCGCGCCGCGAGTCATTCGGACGTCGGCGTGATCGAATTGATGCCGGTCAGCGATGGCCAGCTGCATGCGTTCAAATACGTCAACGGTCATCCACGCAATGCGCGACACGGCCTGCCCACTGTGATGGCCTATGGCGCTCTCGCCGAAGTGGCTACTGGCTTTCCGCTGCTGCTGGCAGATCTCACGCTGGCCACCGCGCTGCGTACTGCGGCCACCTCGGCGCTGGCGGCGCAGGTGCTCGCGCGTGACGATGCCAGGAACATGGCACTGATCGGCAACGGTGCGCAGGCCGAGTTTCAGGCGCTGGCGTTCCACGCGTTGCTCGGCATCCGCGAGATCCGCGCGTTCGATCTGGACCGGCGCGCGACCGATCGCCTCGCGCGCAATCTCGCCCACATACAGGATCTGCGCATCGTGCCGGCGCCATCGATTGCGGCGGCGGTGCAGGGCGCCGACGTGGTCTCGACCGTGACCGCGGACAAAACCCGCGCGACGATTCTCACGCCGGAGATGGTCACGCCCGGGATGCATCTGAATGCCGTGGGTGGCGACTGCCCAGGCAAGACCGAGCTGCACGTGGAGATCCTGCGACGGGCGCGGATCGTCGTCGAGTACGCGCCGCAGACGCGCATCGAGGGCGAGATTCAGCAACTGCCGCCCGATGCCCCGGTCGTCGAATTGTGGGAAGTGTTGGCGCAGAAAACGCCGGGCCGGCAGACGCGCGAAGCCGTCACGATCTTCGATTCCGTAGGCTTCGCGCTCGAGGATTTTTCCGCTTTACGATGGCTCCACAATGTGGCGCTCGCGAAGGACGCGGGTCGGATTTTAGGCTTTGTTGCAACACCTCGCGACCCGCGCGACCTCTATGGCTGGATGATGCGGGACGAGGTGTTAGTCCCCGAAAGTTTGAAGGAGGCTCTTACTTAAGAAAGTTAAGAGCTGTCTCGCGCTCAGCCCGCAGTGCGGCCCATCATCAGCTGCGCGCGCAGGAAGCCCTTTACCTCTTCCAGCGATGGCGTCTTCAGGAACACCATGATGCCCCAGTGCTGCAGTGCGTCGGCCACGCCATCGTAGGCCTGGCGGTTGGTGATCACCGCGAAGATCACGCGTTGCCGCGCGAAGAAATTCTGCAGCTTCTCAATGATGGCCGACTCGGCATCGTTGAGTTCCTCGACGTAATAGAGCACCACGCGCGGCCGTGCGTCGATCGACGTGATCACGGTATCCACGACGTCCTCGAGCACCTGCGTCTTCAGCGGAAGCGACCACTTGCCCAGCTGTGCGCTGATGCGCTGCGCCTCCTGGTGATTCGGATGAAACACCACGAGGTCGAGGTCATGCGGCGCCTGCAGATCGGGCGCGGCGCGCGAGGCCAGCAGCCGGTGCACCGTTTCCTTGTGAATGCGCCGATGTCCGCCGTTGGTTTTCCAGGCGCCGAGCTCGCCCCGTTCGACCATCTTCTGGACTGTGCCCAGCGATACGTTGAGAAGTTTTGCTGCAGTTCGCGTGCTGTAGTACGGCTTGTCAGCCAGTTCTGGATCCAGTTTCATCCACTCACCCGTTGTCGATCGTCAGCGCAACGCGGAAGTCGCGTCGCGTGGCGCCTTCGGGCGCGCCACGCCGGTGATTACCGGGCTGCCGTATATCTACTGACCCTGCTGCTCGACCCGCTCCCCGCCGGTCGTACTGCTTGGCGGCGGTGGTCTTTGCCACCTGCCCGGCACGGCGAACCGTACCGCACACCATTCATAGTATTCCTCGCATGGGGCACGCATGACAGAGGGTTATCGATGACTGGCGTCGCACTTTTGTTGTTTAACGTACATCGGTAGTCTCTGGTGGACTGACGCGATGAAAAACCAGGCCTGAAAACGAATGAAAAACGGCCATCGCGCCCGTCGTTCGCCCTAGTCCTTATGGATCAGTGCCTCAAACGATGAACGCGAGCGCACGCGGAACACACATCGGTGCGCAGATGCAGATGATAACGGTTCGCGCCCGTGCCTCAAACTATCACTGGGCATCTCAAAGACCATACTTGCGTACTTTGTCGAACAAGGTGGTCTTGGCCACGCCGAGCGCTTCGCTCGCGCGCGACAGGTTGCCGTCGTGCCGGCGCAGCGCGTCCGCAATCAGCGCGCGCTCGAATTGTTCGACGGCGTGCGCGAGGGAAAGTGCCGAAGGTCGGTCGTCATCTTCATGCATATCGCCAGGCTGGCAACCGAGACCGAGCACGTGGCGCTCTGCCAGATTGCGCAATTCGCGCACATTGCCTGGCCACGGATAAGCGATGAGCGCGGACATCTCCGCGGGCGTCGCGGGCAGCGGCTCGCGGTCGAAGCGCAGGGCGGCCTGCGCCACGAAATGCTCGAACAGCTGCGGCACATCCTCGCGCCGCTCGCGCAGCGGCGGCAGCGCAAGCGTGATGACGTTGAGCCGAAAGTAGAGGTCCGCGCGAAACGTGCCGGCCTCGGACTGCGCGCGCAGGTCGGCCTTGGTCGCGGCCACCACGCGCGCATCGACGGGCACGGGCTGGTTGGAGCCCAGCCGCTCGACCGTGCGCTCCTGCAGCACGCGCAGCAGCTTGATCTGCATCGGCATCGGCATGCTCTCGATCTCGTCGAGGAACAGCGTGCCGCCGGCCGCATGCTCGATCTTGCCGATGCGTCGTCGCGTGGCGCCCGTGAACGAGCCCGCCTCATGGCCGAAGATCTCGGATTCAAACAACTGTTCGGGCAGGCCGCCGCAATTGATCGCCACGAAATGGCGCGCATGGCGGTTGCTGGCTTCGTGCAGGCAGCGCGCGACCAGTTCCTTGCCGGTGCCGGTCTCGCCGTGGATCAGCACGTTGGCGCCGGTGTCCGCCACGTCGGCGATGCGCGCGCGCAGCCGTTCGATGGCGGGCGAGTTGCCGATCAGCCGGCTGGCCACCGAGGTACGCGCGGCCAGTTGCGCGCGCAGGCCGGCCACCTCGAGTGTGAGCCGCCGTTGCTCCAGCGCGCGGCGACACGCATCGACCAGGCGCTCGGGCGAGAACGGCTTTTCGAGGAAGTCGTACGCGCCTTGCTTCATGGCCTGCACGGCCAGGCTCACGTCGCCATGACCGGTGATCACGATGACGGGCAGCGTCGGGTCCTGCGCGCGTAACGCGGCAAGCAGCGACATGCCATCGCGTCCGGGCAGGCGCACATCCGTGACGACGATGCCCGGGGGCACGCCACCATCGGCCTGTGCCCGAAGCTCGCGCAACGCGGCCTCGGCGCTCGCGGCCGTGCGTGTGGCCATGCCTTCAAGCCGTAGTGCCTGCTCACAGCCGAGCCGCACATCGGGATCGTCCTCGACGATCGTCACGGTCAGATCATTGGACATACGATTCAGTTGCCATGCGCGGTCTCACGCGCGACGTTGCCGATCGCGCGTGGCAAGGCGAGCGTGAAACACGCGCCGCCGTCGGGATGATTGATCGCCGTAAGCGTGCCACCACTGTCGTTGAGAATGCCTGCCGACAAGGTCAGGCCGAGGCCGAGCCCTTCACCTGCGGGTTTGGTCGTGAAGAACGGCTCGAACAGCCGCGCAAACGCTTCTTCCGACAGGCCGGGCCCGTTGTCGCGCACGGTCAGATGCACGAGGCCGCCGCTCTCGTAGGCATGCAGCCAGAGCTTGGGCTCCGATTGGCGTGCGGTCGCATCGAGCGCGTTGCCAATCAGGTTCACGAGCACCTGCTCGAGGCGGTTCGGGTCGCAGGCGACGGTCAGATGCGCGTCGATATCGCGATCGATCCGAGGTGCGTTGGCCAAGACCCGCGTCTCCATCAGGAACAGCGCGTTGTCCACCGCGTCCGCGAGCCTGGCGCAGCGGCGCGGACCACTGGCCGGATCGCGCGCGAAGGACTTGAGCGCGCCGGTAATGCGCCCCATGCGCTCGACCAGCGCGATGATCTTCTCGAGGTTGTCGCGCGTGGTGGCGGTGTCGCCGCGTTCGAGGAACTTGCAGGCATTGCCGGAGAGCGTGCGCAGCGCGGCCAGCGGCTGGTTCAGTTCGTGCGCGACACCGGCCGACATCTGGCCCACGGCGGCGAGCTTGCCGGCCTGCATCAGGCCGTCCTGCGCCTGCCGCAGGAACGATTCGGTGCGGATTCGCTCGGCCACCTCGGCATGCAGTTGGTGGTTGGCGGTGGACAAGTCGGAGGTTCGCTCCGCCACCTTGCGTTCGAGTTCGTTGTTGGCGGCTTCCAGCGCATGGCGCGCGGCCAGGCGCTCGCTGACGATGCGGCGGCGTACATTCCAGGCCGCGGCCAGCAGCAGTACGAACGCGGTGAGCACGCCAGCCAGCGCGGCGCTGTTGAGCGCGGCCACGCGGGCCTGCGAGGTGTTGGTCAGCAGCGTGAGATCCCAGTCGGTGCCCGGCAGCGACGCGTGCTGGGCGAGCATCGGCGGCCCCTGACGCAGCATGACGAGCGCATCGCCACCAGGCCCCGGACCGGTGCCGAAGGTGCGTACGGTGGAGAGCGCGAGTGTGGGCAGCGGCGCGCGGTTGTACTGCAGCGTCTGGTCGAGCCGCGCGCGCAGATCGGGCGGGATCTCACGTATGGCGGCCAGCTTCCACGATGGGTCGGAGGCGAGGATCACCACGCCGTTCTCGTCGGCCAGCAGCATCTGGCTGTCCGCACCCTGCCAGCGATTCTCGAGCGGCTCCAGTCCGATCTTCACCACCGCCACACCCGACGGATGGTCGCGATCGCCGAGCGGTGCGGACAGGTAGTAGCCCGATTCGCTGCGTGTGGTGCCCACGCCGTAGAAGCGGCCCAGCTGACCCTCGATCGCGGTATGGAAGTACGGACGGAAGCTCAGGTCCTCGCCAAGGTAGCTGTCCGGGCGCTGGTAGTTGCTGGTGGCGATGACGTGGCCCTGCGCGTCGAGCACGTACACCACGCGGGTGCCGGCGCGCGCATTGAGCGCGGCCAGGTAGACGTTGGCATCGGCTACGCGTGTGGGGTCGGTGGGGTGATGCAGCAGCGCATCGATACGCGCATCGAGCGACAGCAGGCTGGGTACGTAGTCATAGCGCGCGAGCTCGCTGTCGAGCGCCTGCGAATAGAGGCGCAGCTGCACCTGGCCGCGTTCGGCCTGACGCGCGAGCGCGGCGTCATAGGTATAGCGATAGCCAAACCAGCTTGCCGCGGCGATCAGCGCGGCAAGCACCAGCAGGGCCAACAGGGAGAGCGCGACGCGGGGTCTTGCGGATGTGGCTGAAGCGGCGGAGGCGGATGAAATGACGGGGTCTTCGTGCTGCATGGCAGCTCTTTTACCACATCAGAACAAAGCCTGAGAGAATTCGACCCGCGCAAATATTGACTGTACAAGCATCGTACGTTGCAACAAAAAGGGCCCTGCCACCGGGTCGGCGGCAGGGCCCTCGCACGCGCTGGCGGCAGTCTTACTTGCGCGCCAGAACCTGGCTTGTGCCCAGGCTTGCACCGTGCGTGGAGAGGTCCGTGCTTTCCAGGTCCTCTTCGGAGAGATCGGGCGCGCCGATCGCGTTCTCGCTGCGTGCCACCACGGTGGTCGCGATCGCGTTGCCAAGCACATTGGTCACGGTGCGACCCATGTCGAGCACGTGCTCGATGCCGAGCACGAGCAGGATGCCGGCTTCGGGCAGGCCGAACATCGGCAGCACCGCAGCCACCACCACCAGCGCCGCGCGCGGTACACCAGCGATGCCCTTGCTGGTCACCAGCAGCACCAGCAGCATGGTGATCTGCTGCGTGAGCGAAAGGTGAATGCCATAGACCTGCGCCACGAACAGCGCCGCGAACGACGTGTACATCATCGAGCCGTCGAGGTTGAACGAGTAGCCGAGCGGCAGCACGAAGTTGGTGATGCGCGGGTTGACGCCGAAGCGCGTCAGTTGCTCGATCACCTTGGGGTAGGCCGACTCGCTGCTGGCGGTGGCAAAGCCGATCATCAGCGGCGCGCGCAGCAGGCGCAGCAGCGAGAACACGCGGCGGCCGAGGAAGAACGCACCACCGGCGATCAGCACGGCCCACAGCAGCAGCAACCCGAGGTAGAAGCTGCCGAGCAGCTTGGCATACACCACCAGCACGCCGAGACCCTGCACGGTGATCACCGCCGCGACGGCACCGAACACGCCGATCGGCGCCACGGTCATCACATAGTTGGTCACCTTGAGCATGACCTGCGCGAGGCCCTCGATGCCGGCGAGCACGGGCTTGCCGACGCCGTCCTTGATCGTGCCGAGCGCAAAGCCGAAGAACAGCGAGAACACCACGATCTGCAGGATCTCGTTGGTGGCCATCGCCTCCACGAAGCTCTTCGGGAACATGTGCGCGACGAAATCACGCAGGTTCAGCCCGGCCGTCTTGACGTTCGAGACCGCATCCGCAGGCGGCAGCGGCAGGTTCATGCCGTGTCCCGGTGCAAGTACGTTGGCCATGATCAGGCCCAGCAGCAGCGACATGATCGACGCGGCGACGAACCACACCATTGCCTTGAGGCCGATGCGGCCCACGGCGCGGCCGTCGCCCATGCTGGCGATACCCGAGACCAGCGTGGCGAACACGAGTGGGCCGATGATCATCTTGATCATCCGCAGGAATACGTCGGTGAGGATGGACAGGTAGTCGGCGATCGATTTCGCGGCCGCCGCATCCGGTGCCAGGTGGTGCGCCGCGGTGCCGGCCAGTATGCCAAGCAGCATCGCGATGAAGATCAGGGTGGGCAGTCGATTGAGTTTCATCGTGGAGGGTTGTCTTCCTTAGGGTTCTCGTTCTGGAAACGCAGCGCGTGAAATTGCACGAGCCGTGCCAGCGCACGAACGCCTTAGACCTTGCGTAAGGCCATGAAAACAAAAGGAAAACAGAGGAATTCCGAACGCGCCGTCCGGATCTCCGAACGGCGGTGACGTTGCAGTGTTCGGAAATCCGAACGCGCCCGGAGGGTTCAGGCGGCGGCGTTCAGTTGGAGGGCGGCGTTTCCGCCGCCTGATGCGTGGCGCCAGCGATATAGGTCTCGAGCGGCACCGGGCGGCCGATCACATAGCCCTGGGCGTAGTCCACGCCGATCGCGCGCAGCGTGTGAAGCGTCTGCTCGTCCTCGACCGACTCCGCCACTGTCTTCACACCGAGGCGATGGCCGATGTCGTTGATCGAGCTGACGATCTCGCGGTCGACCACGCTGTCGGTCAGGTTGCGGATAAAGCTGCCGTCGATCTTGAGGTAGTCGACCGGGAACTGCTTGAGGTACGAGAACGACGACAGGCCCGCACCGAAGTCGTCGAGCGCGACCGTGCAGCCCGCGCGACGCGCCTCGGCCACAAGGCGATTGGCGGCCGACATGTTGTTGATCAGCGCGGTCTCGGTGATCTCCAGCCGGATGCGCCGCGCCGGCAGCACCGATTCGTCGAGCGCCGCGTGCAGGAACGGCAGCAGGAATGGTTCGCCCAGCGAGTTCGCCGACAGGTTGATGGACACCGAGAGGCCGGGAATCGCCGCGAGCCGCGGACCGAAGTCGTGAAGCACGTTACGGATGACCCAGCGGTCGATATGGCCCATCAGGTCATAACGCTCGGCCGCCGGGATAAACGCGCCCGGCATCACCAGCGTGCCGCTCTCGTCGACCATGCGCACGAGGATTTCGATATGGCTTGCGTTATCGTCCTCGGGCCGCAGCGCGCGGATCTCCTGCGCATACAGCCGGAAGCGATTGGCTTCGAGCGCGGAGTGGATGCCCGCGGCCACTTCGAGTTCGCGGTGATGGCGGCGCGCATCGCTTTCGTCGCGACGGTAGACCGATACGCGATTGCGGCCAGCGGCCTTGGCGGCGTAGCAGGCCACGTCGGCGCGGCTCATCAGCTCGCCGACGGGCGGCACCTCGCCGTCGATGGCCGCAATACCGATGCTGGCGCCCACGTCGTACACGCGACCATCCCACGGGAAGCGGCGGCCGCGAATCGCGTCGATGACCTTCTGGCACACATGATCGGCCTGATCGATGGTGCAGTCCTTGAGCAGCAGCGCAAACTCGTCGCCACCGAGGCGCGCGAGCAGATCGTCGGGGCGCACATGGTGGCGGATCACGTAGCCGAGCTCGCGTAGCAGCACGTCGCCGGCGCCATGGCCCGCGGTGTCGTTGACGATCTTGAAGCGATCGAGGTCGATGAAGCAGAGCGCGCTGCGATGGCCATGCTGGCGCGCGGCCTCGCAGGCCTCGCGCAACTTCTTTTCGAACCATGCGCGATTGGGCAGGCCGGTCAGCGCATCGTGCGTGGCCGAGTGCGCCAGCTCGCGCTGCAGCGCGCGCGAGCTCGTGATGTCCTGGAACACCAGCACCGCACCGAGCACGTCGCCGTTGCCGGTCAGCACCGGCGCGGCGGAGTCCTGCACGTCGTGGCGCTCGCCGGTCAGGCTCTGCAGTACCGCGCCTTCCTGCAGATAGGCGGGTCGCAGCGATTGCAGGCATTGTTCGACCGGGCTTGGAATCACGTCGCCGGTCAGTTCATCGACGATGCGGAATACCTGCTCGAGCGGCTGCCCCATCGCGGCATCCATGCTCCAGCCGGTCAGTTGCTCGGCGATCGGATTGAGGAAGGTCACGCGCATCGCGCCGTCGGTACAGATCACCGCGTCGCCGATCGAGCGCAGCGTGATGTGGAGCCGCTCCTTTTCCTCGAACAGTGCCGAGGTCAGGCGCCGCTGTTCGGTGATGTCCCAGTTGGTGCCGACCAGCGCGCGCGTCATGCCGCCGTCACGCGGATCACGGCCCTCTCGTTCCATCGCGCGGGCATCTTCCTGGCGCGACACCATGGCCATCGCGCGCACATGGCGGACCTCGCCGGTCGGTCGCACGATGCGATATTCGGTATCGAAGCGCTGCAGGCCACGAATGGCCTGGCGCATTTCGCTGCTGACACGGCTCACGTCCTCGGGATGCAGCATCGCGATCCACTCGGCGAGTGTGGGCGTGCCCAGCTCCGGCGCGGTGCCGTGCAACGCATGCATGCGCGCATCCCACATGATGGCCGCGTTCGTGAAGTCCCATTCCCAGATGCCGACGCCGCCGGCTTCCACCGCGAGCTGCGTGCGGCGCGAGAGCTGCTCCAGCTGTTCCTGCGCGAGCCGGCGCGTATGGATGTCTTCTACCTGCGAGATAAAGTGATCGGGCTCGCCGGTCACTTCGTCCCGCACCAGCGAGACCGCAAGCAGTGCCCACAGGTAGTGCCCGTCCTTGTGACGGTAGCGCTTCTCCATGCGGTACGAGTCGATCTCGCCGGCCAGCAGCCGCTCCACCTGACGCAGGTCCTCGGCGAGGTCGTCCGGGTGCGTCATGAGCTGGAACGGCCGGTCGCGGAATTCGTCGGGGTCATAGCCGAGCAGATCCGTCAGCGCGCGATTGACCATCTGCCAGCGGCCATCGAGGCCGACCAGCGCCATGCCGATGGCCGAGTGTTCCATGGCCTGGCGGAAGCGCCGTTCGCTGCTGCGCAGGTTGGCGCGGCCGGCGCGATTCTGTTCCGTCATCAGCGCGATACACACCGGGAACACCATGATCACCGCGGCCGAGAGCGGCAGCTTCTGCATCGCCACCTCGGGGATGCCGGAGGCCAGCGCGAACACTTCCGCCGCAAGCGTCGAGGTCAGCGTGAGTACCGCGGTGGCGAACGGGTTGCTCAGCAGCGCCACCACCACGAGCGGCAGCGACATCGCGACGAATGGATCGTGCGCCTGCATGACCGCGACGGCACCGATGGCGATCGAGATCGTCAGCAGGATGCACAGGCGGACCAGCAGACCGCGTTTGAGCGTGGCGCTGACGCGCGCGCGCGTGACCGACACCATCAGCGGCAGCAGCATGACCATGCCGAGCGCGCTCGCATTCCACCACGTCCACCACACGCGCGTGAACGGCGTGCCATACGCCTGGGTCAGCGCCGCCGCGCCCGCCAGAGCGCCCACGGCCGGCCCCACCGTCGCCGCCACGCCCAGCGTCAGCGCAAAGCTGGCGAGCGGTCCCGAGCGCACGTTGCTCATATGCGAACTCATCAACCGCAGCAACGTCACCGAACAAATAATCTCAAGCAGGTTAGCACCAGACAACAGTGCCGACACCAGCACGGTGTCGCCCCCGACCCAGTTGGCCAGTGCATATCCTATGAACATCACGGCGAGCAGCCAACGTGCCTCATAGCGCGGCCGCTGCAACAGCATGCCGAGGCCGAATGCGTTGGCCAGCCACAGTGCCGCGGCGTTGCCGGGCAGGCGGGACAGCCAGATGCCGGCCGCGGCCAGCACGAACGCCCCCACGCTGGCCAGCAGCAGGGGACGCCAGGGCAGGGCCGAGGCGGGAGTAGGCGCAGGAGTGTGCCCAGTTGTCGAGTTGGCGGCCGAATCTGGCGTCATGCGGTTCTGTTCGTTCTGGTCTGCCGCCGGACGGGGGCGACCGGCGGCGAGGTTGAGCATCGCCGGGCTGGGTACGGTCACACGTTTCCGAGGCTAGACCGCACTGTAAGGGTGCCAACGCCTGTTTGAGGCCGGAGATAGGCGGGTCGAGCGTCCCCTGTTGGGGCTGGCGTCTTTAGCGGAATTTTGGTAGGGCGCACGCGCCGCAAAGCGTGCGGACCCGAAAAAAGCGCGGGCTGCGTGCGCCGCGAAGTCTGTACCATCGCGCACAGATCGCAAGTGCACGTCCCGTTGGAATCGGCGGCACACCAAGAAAAAGAAAGGGCTCCCCATGGATATCGCGCGCTTCTTCCGCATTGCGTCCGCCGCACTTGCCACGTTCGTTCTGGTCGTCGTGGTGTCGGTCGGGGGTACCTGGTACTGGGGCGGCCAGAAAATGCAGCGCACGGTCAAGGTGCCGGATCTGCAGCCTGTTGGGTACCTCGACGATGCGGCCTCGATCGCGCACGGCAAGTATCTCTACCTGTCGCGCGGTTGCATGGAGTGCCACGGCGCCAACGGTGCCGGCAAGGTCGTGTTCGACGAGCCCAATGGGTTCCGCGTGCGCTCTCCGGACCTGACTTCCGCCAACCCAGTGATCGCGGCCTACCGGCCGGAGAACTGGGATCTGGCCATCCGCCACGGTGTGGCATCGACAGGCCGTCCGCTGCTGGTCATGCCGAGCGAGGACTACAACCGCCTGTCCAACGAAGACTTCGCGGCACTGGTCGCCTATCTGCGCAGCCTGCCGCCCACCCCCGGCGGCGCGCAGTCTGGCGAGGTGTCGATGCCGTGGTTCATACGCGGTCTGTACGGCGCTGGCGTGATCAAGGACGCCGCCGAGAAGATCGACCAGTCACTGCCGCCGGCGCCTGCCGTCGTCGTGGCCCCGACCGTCACGTACGGCGCCTATGTGGCCAACGCCTGCATAGGCTGCCACGGCGCCAGTCTGAAGGGCGGCAAGATTCCGGGCGCCCCGCCCGACTGGCCGAACGCGGCCGACCTGCACGCGGACTCGCGCGCGATGCAACCGTACGACGACGCCGCGCGTTTCGTCACGATGATGCGCACCGGAAAGCGACCCGACGGCACGGACGTGAGCCGCGTGATGCCGTTCGCCTCGTTCGCGCACATGAACGACACCGACCTCGATGCGCTATTTCTTTATCTGCGCAGCCTGAAATAAGCGCATTAGCTTTGCTTTATGACTGCGATTATTGTTTCCAATTAAAAGGAGTATTGATTGAATCAAGATTAATAAAGCAACGGGTAAGCAGAAGATGCAGAGGCATATCGTGAGCTCATCGCCAATCCGGCGCCTGGAGCTCGCGTATGACTCGATATTGCCGTCCGCGGTTGTGGATCGCCGCACTCGCGCTTTGCCATGCCAGTGCACTGGCACGAACCACGCCGGGCGCCGTGTTCGAGCGCCAGAACCAGAACGTCGAGAGCCAGCAGCGTGACCGCCTGCGCGAGGATCAGGAGCGCGCGCTGCGCGCGTTGCCGCCCCCAGGTGGCACGGACCTCAATACCGTCAAGCCGCAGGTGCAGGTGCCCGATATCGGCGTGGCTTGTCGCGATATCCGCACGATCGAGATCACTGGCGACACGCAGCGCGTGCCCGACTTCCTGCGCGCCGATATCACGCGCGATTTCGCTGGCCGCTGCCTCGCCGCCACCGATATCGAAGCCATCCTCGCGCAGCTGACCAAAAGCTTTATCGATCGCGGCTATATCACCACGCGTGCCTATTTGCCAGCGCAGGACCTGCGCACCGGCAAGCTCGTGATTACCGTAGTGGAAGGCCGCATCGAACGGTACGAGATCGAAAGCGGACCGGCTGGCGGCAAGAAGGGCTCGATCTGGCCGAGTGGCGCGTTCCCCGGCAATCCTGGCGACGCGCTGAATCTGCGCGATCTGGAGCAGGGCATCGATCAGCTCAATCTGCTGAGCTCCAACAACGCCCGGCTGGACCTGCGCCCGGGCAGTACGCCGGGCCAGAGCGTCGTGGCGGTGCAGAACGACGCATCGTTCCCGGTGCATCTGTTCGGTTCGTACGACAACCTTGGCACCGATGCCACCGGCCGCAACGCCGCGTCGGCCACGGTCACGCTGGACAGCCTGCTGGGCCTGAACGAACTGTTCGCGGTGACACGCCGGCAGTCGGTGTTCCCGGCCAATGGCGGCCACAAGTCCGACTCCACGGCCGTGCACGCCCAGCTGCCATTCGGCTACAACACCTTTACGGTCGACTACAGCCAGAGCAACTACACGAACACGCTGGGTCTGCCGAGCGGTCTTGCGCTCAAGGCCACCGGCAAGATGGATACGTGGAGCCTGGGCGCCGATCGCGTGGTGTTCCGCAACCAGACCAGCCGCGTCGCGTTCTCCGCGCGGCTGACCACGCAGCAGAGCAAGAACTGGCTCGGCGGTGAACTCCTGCAGGTCAGCAGCCGCACGCTGACGTTCCTCGATGTGGGCGTCAACGCGTTCACGCAGGTCTACGGCGGCATCTTCAACGGCCGTCTGGCGATGGTGCAGGGCCTGAACCTGCTCGGTTCGCTGCACGATCCCTCCGATCTGCCGCGCGACCTGCCGCACGCGCAGTTCAACAAGTTCACGCTGGACCTCGGCTACAACCGTCGCTTCGAGCTCGCGGGCACACCGCTGACCTTCTCCACGCAGTTGAGCGGGCAGGCCGCCAACGACACGCTGTACGGCACGCAGCAGATCCTGATTGGCGGCCCGTCGTCCGTGCGCGGCTTCCAGAGCTACACGCTGGCCGGCGACAACGGCTACTTCGTGCGCAACGAGCTGGGCCTGCCATGGCAGGTCTCCACGGCGATGTTTGGTAACCCGGCGGGCACGCTGGCCGGACGCGTCTACGCAGGTTTCGACTGGGGCAATGTCACCAACCGCGCGGCCGGTGTGCCGTCGGGTTCGCTGTCGGGCGCCACGCTCGGCATCGGCCTGTTCTGGAAGACCGTGGCCATCGACGCCTTTGCCGCGCGCGCCATCCGCGCACCGTCTTCTCAATTTCGCGAAGGCACGCTGTTCAGCCTGCGACTGTCCGCATCGATCTGAGGTCACCCGCCATGAACCATTTCTATCGAGTCATCTGGAACGCGGCCACGGCCACGTGGACGGCAGTTGCGGAAACGGCGCGCGGCCACGGCAAGGCCAAGAGCACGCGTGACGGCAAGCGTCGGTATGCGCGAGCGCTGTTTCGTGCATCCTTGGCAGGCGGCCTGCTGGGCGGCGCGGCCATGGCGATACCGCAGACCGTACTCGCCCAA
Organism: Cupriavidus pampae; assembly: GCF_914271485.1. Lineage (GTDB taxonomy): Bacteria > Pseudomonadota > Gammaproteobacteria > Burkholderiales > Burkholderiaceae > Cupriavidus > Cupriavidus pampae. Next base: position 279,884 of record NZ_CAJZAG010000003.1, on the reverse strand, counting down.
TCGGTCGCGGTCGCCAGCGGCAAGACCAACACCTACGTGGCGCCCAACGGCACCACCGTCGTCAATATCGATACCGCCAACGCGGCGGGGCTCTCGCACAACCGGTACAACAGCTACAACGTCAACGACAAGGGCCTGGTGCTGAACAACACCACGTCCGCGCAGATCGCCTACCAGTCGCAACTGGCGGGGCAGGTCACCGCGAACTTCAATATGACGAACGCCGCCAGGGTGATTCTCAATGAAGTGGTGTCGAACAACCGCAGTACGCTGGCCGGCTTTACCGAAGTGCTCGGCGGCCGCGCCGACGTGATTCTGGCCAACCCGTATGGCATCACGTGTTCGGGCTGCGGCTTTATCAATACCGATCGCGTCACGCTGACGACCGGTGTGCCGTATCTGAACGCGAACGGCTCTCTCGGCGGCTTTACCGTCAATCAGGGCGATATCCTGATCAATGGCAGCGGCCTCAATGCCACCGCGCAGCAGATGCTCGATCTGGTGGCGCGCACCGTGAAGCTCGACGGCACGATCAACGCGCAGGATCTGTCGATCACGGCCGGCGCCAATCGCTATGACTACGTCAGCCGTTCGGTCACCGGTGCCGTGCCCGGTGCCGGCACCACACCTGCGTATGCGATCGACAGTACCGCGCTGGGCGGCATGTACGCCAACCGCATTCGTCTGACCGCCACTGAAGCCGGTGTCGGCGTGCGCATGCTCGGCGATGCCGCGGCCTCCGCCGATGACTTCACGCTGTCGGCTGCGGGCCGCATCGAACTGCAGAATCGCATCTCCGCGCAGCGCGATGTGCTGGTGGCCAGCACCAGCAACGAAGCCACGGCGCTGGCGCTGAGCAATGCCTCGCTGTCGTCAGGCCGCGACACGTCGCTGACCGCGACGGGTGGTGCCGGGCTGAATGCCAGTGTCATCTTGGCGGCAGGCAACTGGCGGGGACGGTTCGGTGCGATCGCGACCGGGGCTGGCACGCGTTTCCAGTCGTCGGGCAGGCTCGAAGCCAGCACGACCTCGGGCGACATGAATCTCGGCTCGGCGGCACTGTTGGCCAGCGGGGATTTGCTGCTGACGACCGTTGGCAAGCTCGCAGTGGCGAATGATGCAGCGCAAGGGATTGCAAGCCTCGGCGGCAATGTCGTGCTGACCGCCGCGCGGGGACTCGACAACGCTGGCTCCATCACCGCTGGCAAGGGCGCCGCGACGCTGCGCGTCGATGGCGCCATCGACAATAGCGGCACGGTGCACGCCGCCACCACGCTCGATATCGCCGATCGCAATGGCACCGGGACACAGGCCTTGATCAATAGCGGCAACCTGCTGGCCGAGCGCGACCTCGCGCTCAAGGCCGCGGCCATCCGCAATACGACGACGGGCCGGGTGCAGGCCGACGCTGGCAGCAGGATCGATGCCAGCAGCCTCGACAACGCCGGCGCGATGCTGCTGTCGCGGCAAGCGAACGCCAACGGCATCATTACGCTGACCGGCACCTTCCTCAACGACACAGGTGGCGTGACCACGCTGGCCGCCACATCGGGTGGCGGCGGCACGGTCACCGCCAATCAGATCATCAACAAGGGCACGCTGCAATCGGTTGGCAATCTGTCGCTGGCAGCTGGCGCGGGCGGGCTCAACACCACCGGCAGCCTGCTCAGCAATGGTGCCCTCAATATCGGTGCGCGCGGAGCCAACAACTACACGGCGGCGCTGAACGGCATCGTACAGGCGGTTGGCAAGCTGTCGGTACAGCAGGGCACCGGCAATTCGACGCTGTCGATCGGGTCGGGCAAGACCGTCAGCGGTGGCACCGTCGATATCGATATGAACACGGTCACGCTGAACAAGGACGCGGTGCTGTCGTCGGCCGGCAATCTCGACCTCGACGCGGCTACGCTGACCCTCGGCGGTGATAACACCAGCACCGCGCGCGTGATGGCCGCGATAGACGTGATGGGCGGCGGCGGCACAGGCAATATCACGGTGCGCAACGACCTGACCAACGATGGCCTGCTGTACTCGCGCGACGCGCTTAACGTCACCGCACCGAACATCACGATCAGCGGCACGGGCGGCATTGCAGCGCTCGGCGACGTCACGGTGAAGGCAAACGCGGGCACGCTGACGCTGGCCAGCGGCCCCAGCGCGGGCGCGGGCAACCTCGTTAACAACGGCGCGATCTATGCGGGCCGCAACCTGTCGGTCACGGCCAACGGCACGCTGACCAACTCCAGCACGATCAACGCGGTCGGCGCCATGACGCTGCGCGCGAACACCGCGGTCAATAACCGCGATATCGTCAGCGATGGCAGCATCGATATCGTCGCCAACACGATCCGCAACGAAGTGGCCGGTGGCGACACGCGTTACTGGACCAAGGGCGACACCACCACGGTCAAGCAGCGCGAGTACAACGACGGCGGTGCCGATGGCAATCTGGAAGTCTTCAAGGACTATAAGTCGACGTGGACCGAGTATCAGCGATACAAGGACGACGTCGCGCCCAGATATTCGCCGCAGATTCTCGCTACGACGAACCTCAGGCTGACATTCCACACCGGCAGCAATCTCGGTGGCACGATCTACGGTGGCAACAGCGTCGCGCTACAGGGCTTCTCGTTCGATAGTACGCAGCACGCGAATGCGTTGCGCGACTTCGGCATCCGCGACGATGCGGGCAACGGCTTCAGGCTCGGTGGCGATGCAACGTTTGCCAACGATAGCCTTGCACTGCAGGCCCGGGATTACACGCGCTACTACACGCTCCACACCAAGTACATTGCGCTCGGCCCGGCAAAGTTTTACACGGACAAACTGTGCAAAGGAAGGTTCGACGATGCCATGTGCGGCTACCGCAAGGGCTACAACGACTCGTACGTCTATCGCGAGCACAAGCAGCTCAACGCAGGTATCCACACTCAGACTCTGACGGCCAGCGGCATTGCGCTGTCCAACAAAGGCGCCGTGACCACCGATGTCAATTCGGTGAAGGAAGGCACAACCAGACCGAACACCATCGGAACCGTGCTCGACAGCAACACGGTGCGCGTTGGTAGCACGTCGCTCAATGGCGCGACAACCGGCAACGCGGCCCATGGCGTCAACGGTACGTCGTTCGGCGGCATCAGTATGCCGTTGCCAATCAGTCCCAGCGGCCTTTTCGTAGTCGCCCGCGACCCGGCCGCGAAGTACCTCGTGGAGACCAATCCGCTCTATATGGATGGCACCGCCACCTACGGGTCGGACTACCTCACGAAGATGCTTGGCTACAGCGCCGACGAGATCAGTCTGCGCCTTGGCGATGCCAGCTACGAGAACTACCTGGTCAAGCAACAGCTGATCGCCCAGACCGGTAACGTGATGCTGGGGAGGTACCGCAACGCCGATGCGCAGATGCAGGGCCTGTTCGACAACGCGTCGGCGCAGACCAAGAGCCTCGGCCTCGAACTCGGCAAGGCACTCACGCCCGAGCAGCAGGCCAACCTGAAGCAGGACATCGTGTGGATGGTGCAGACCGTCGTCGACGGCAGGACTGTGCTCGCACCGGTGGTGTACCTGTCGCAGAGCACCAAGGCGGCCGTCAGCTTGGGAGCGGTGATTTCCGCGCAGGATGCCAACCTGAACCTGACGTCGCTGACCAACATGGGCGGCACCATCGTCGGCGGCAAGTCCCTGGTGGCGAGATCTGCTGGCGATATCGCCAACACGTCCGGCGTGATCAAGGGCGGTAACGTCAGCCTGAAGTCGACCGCAGGCAGCATCGTCAACAAGACCTTCAGCACCAGCAACGGCACCACCGACCTGTTCCAGCAGACCACGGTCGGCCAGACTGGCTCGATCCAGTCCACCGGCACGCTGGCGCTCGACGCGAAGAAGGACATCACGAACCTCGGCGCCACCATGACGGCCGGCACCGATGCGTCGCTGAAGGCCGGCAACAACATCACGTTCGACACCATCGAGAACAAGAACACCTCGACGACGGGCACCAACCGCGGAAAGGGCACCACGACGACCACGACGACCACCGTGGAACAGGTGAAGTCGGGGCTGACCGTGGGCGGCAATCTGTCCGCGCAGGCCGGCAACGACATTACGCTGGCCGGTACCGATGCGAAGGTGGGCCGCAACGCCGACTTGAACGCCGGTAACAACGTCAGTATCGTGGCGCGTGAGAACACCACGACCACGCATACGACCAACATCTCGAGCGGCTTCGGCCAGAACAACTCGGTGTACGGTTCGACCAAGGTGACCTCCGATTCGACCTCGGTGCGCAACGTTGGCAGCGATCTGCAGGTGGGCGGCAATGCCAACGTCACCGCGAAGAACGATGTCACGGTCCAGGGCTCGGACGTCGTCGTCAAGGGCAAGGGCACGATCAACGCGACCAACGTGAACGTGCTGGCCGGGCGCAATTACGACGAGACGCGAACCACGACCGAGCGCAGCGGCATTCTGCAGGTCAGCGCGGGCGGCGACACCTCGGCGAGCGCGGACGCATCGGCATCGTCCACATCAGGCCGCGCCAGAGGAGCGGCAGCGGCAGGGGCGTCGGCCGAGGTCAAGGGCAACGGCTCGGCGGACCTGGTGTTCGGCAGCACCACCAGGACGCAGACCGATACGACCGACCTGCGGCATGTGCGCTCGAACGTGAACTTTGGCGGCGACGTAACGATCAATGCTTCGCAGGACGTCAATCTGCAGGGCTCGAAGATCAAGGCCGGTGGCAACGCCATCGTCAACGCGCGGAACGTGAACCTGCTCGCGACCGAGGACAAGAAGACCTCGAACACGACCAGCACCACCACCAAAGTCGGCCTGATGGCCAGCAGCAACAACAAGGCCGGCGTCTATGCGAAGGCCGGTGCCGATGGGTATGCGGGCAACGGCAATGCCCATGGAACCGCGAAAGCGTCGGCCGTCGCATCGGCCGACTCGGAGAATCGCGTCGCCCTCGTGCGGCACAGTACGACCACTACGTCGTCGCTCGATACCAGGCATCACGGTTCGGCAATCAGCGCGGGCGGCGATCTCAACGTCAAGGCCACCAATGGCCTGACGCTTGAGGGCTCGCAGCTGGCCTCCGGCGGCAATATGAAACTCGACGCCAGGGACATGCACTTCAAGGCCGTCAACGACGTCCACGAAACGCGCTCGAGCGGCAGCACAACCACGGCCGGCTTATACCTGAAGGGCAATGCCACCGCGTCCGCCACGGCGGACGCGGCTGTGGGCCTGGGTGCCCAGCTCTCGGCGTCGGCTGAGGCCACCGCGCGCGCCGACGCTGGCCTGTATGGGTCGAACACGCGCACCAGCAATGTCGATGGCTCGACCACCGCGGTGACGTCGGGGATCTCGGCGGGCGGGAATATCAAGCGCACGGCGACGAACAGCATCAAAGACGTGGGCACGCAGATCAGCGCCGGTGGCGGCCTGACGCAATCGGCGCAGACCATCACGAGCGAGGCGACCGCCAACACGACGTATAGCTCGTCGCGCAGCACTACGCATACCGCCAGGCTCGGCGTGTATGCGGAAGCGACGGCGGGGGTGACGGCCAACGCGGCTGCAGGGCCGGGCGCAGTCACACCGCCGCCGCCTCCGGTGGCGGAGATCGCGGGCGGTATCACGGCCAGCTATCAGCGCAATGACGCATCGAAAACATCGAACACCAGCGATGTGGTGGTATCGAACATCAAGGTCGGCGGCAGCGTCACGAGCACATCGGTGAACGCCACGACGCTGGAAGGCACGAAGATCGATGCGGGCAAGAACGTCACACTGAACGCCGGATCGCTCGACTATCGCGCGGCGGCCAGTACGGCCAGCAACACCAGCGACGGGACGTACGCGAATGGCAAGCTCGATATCAATCTTGTCAATATCGGCGGCGCGGCCGCGATCGACTACCGGGGCGACAAGTCCAGCGACAGCAGCAGCACCGCGGTCGCGGGCGGCATCAACGCCGGTGGCAAGCTGTCGGTCAACGTCAAGAGCGACGCGCGCTTCGAAGGCACCAACCTCGCCGCGGGCGAAGGAGCGAGCCTCACCAGCGGTGGCAAGCTCACGTTCGATGCGGCCAGGAACACCAGCAGTTCGAGCAGTCAGGGCGTCGACGTCAACGCAGGTGTGTCGACGTATGGCGTCAAGCCCGGCGGCAACGTGTCCGTCACCGTGAGCACCACGTCGGAAAGCCGCGATACCGAAGTGGCGGGCAGTATCGGCGGTGGCAAGGGACCATTGACGATCAGGAGCGGCGGCGATGCGACGTTCACGGGCACTGCTTTGTCGAGCGGAGGCGAGGTTGCCGTCGATGCCGGCGGCAATCTCACGTTCAACGCGGCGCGCGACAAGCGCACGAGCCAGACCGTCACGGTGGACGCCGGCGCCACCGTCCTGTCGAGCCAAGGCTTGGGCAGCGCGCGCGCGGGTGGCGGCAACCAAAGCTCGCAAAGCGACACGGCGTCCGCCGCAAGCATCAAGAGCGGTGACAACATCAAGCTCACGGCGGGCGGCAACTTGCTGCTGGAGGGCACGCGGCGTGACGCAAATGGCGTCGTTACGATAGCGGCCGGTGGCACCCTGACGGAGAAAGAGGCGGTAAGTACGTCGAGCGAGACGGATTTCAGGATGCTGGCGCTGCCTGCGGCAGGGAGTGGCGGCAAGCCACGAGGGATGCGCGGCGGCGCGAACACCAGCAGGGCGGATTCGGGGGCCGGCGCTTCGACGCGTGCGCCTGGAAAAGCCAGCGGGGGCTCGCAACCGGTGGTGAGCGGAACGCAGGGCGCGATCAAGATAGGGGCGAACGGCAGCAAGATCAAGACGACGGCTGGAGATGCCGACGCGCTCGGCAAGCCGGAAGGCACGGTATCTTCGCAGGTCGCCAATGGGTTGCTGTTCCAAGGTTTGAGGACATCCGCAGGCACTACACAAGGCGCTGGAGACAGATCCGGCGTCAACCTCACCGACGGGGGGCGCCCGTCTGCCGAAACGGCAGAACACCGCCGCATCATCGGCGCGATGGCGTTGCATCAACCACCGGTCACGCCGCAGGCCAGGCAAGCCGCGAACAGGGAGGCGAACCGCAACGCGGCGGAGCTCATGCAACGTGGGATAGAAGCCGCGCAGAAAACGCCGGGCGCGCCCATGCTGACCGACGGTGACCGCCGCGTCATCAAGCAGTACGTCAGGTCGCCCAAGCCATTCAATGCGCCCTTCATGCCAAAGCAGGCCCAAGGGTCGGAATCTCCGGTCGATCCTTCACGGGTGACGGAATTGAACAGTGCGCTCGCCAAGCTGCCGAATACTACCGAGGTTACCTATCGCGGCGTCATCACGCCGAAGCAGATCTGGGGAACGAAAATCCAGCCCGGCGACGTCGTGGTGTCTACCCCCTTCACGTCCACCTCGATGTCGCTGAACGTCGCCAAAGACTTCTCGAGCGCCGGCAATCCCGGCCACCAGTCGGTGTTTCGCATTCTCGGGCAGACAGGCAAGAACATTGCGGGGATGGGCCTCAACGAATCGGAAGTCCTGTTTCAGCCCGGTACGCGCTTCGACGTGCAGACGTTCAAGAAGGAGGGGAACACGACCTACGTACTGCTGAGCGAGAACACACGACGCGCCGAGCCCTCCGGACCACCGGACAAAAACATCTTCACGGGGGCACCCGACTACAAGCGTCGCGTGGTCGTGCAGGCCGGTAACGATCCGGTGACGGCCAAGGCGGCCCAGGCACTCGCGGACAAGTACTACGGGACCGAACTGCTCAAGGTAGGCCCGCAAGGCTCGCTGGAAGGCGCGGGGTCATTCGCCCAACCGGTAGGCAGCGTCAAGGTGTCGGTCGTGGGACATGGCGACAATGCGGGGGGCGGGCGGCTCGGGGGCAAGACGGCGGCCGAGGTGGCCGCGCTTGCGACGCTTGCCGCGGGCGGCGCAGACAACCTGAAAAAGCTCAGCCTTGTGGGCTGCAATACGGCGTGCATGCGCGACGATGTTGCGGCTCAACTCTCCGCGGCGGCGTTGCAGCCGTCGGTGAGCGGGCAACAAGGCCCGATCAGGGTCGGCGACGACGGCCGCAAGGTCAAGTCCCAGCTCACGGATAAAGAGGCGCTCGGCAAGCCAGGAGAGTCATGGGCATCGTCGGGATGGAAGTCGTCGACACAGAACGCGCAGGACCACTGGCAAAAGCATAAACAGGAGTTTCCGCAATACAACCGCTGGTTCGAGTACGCGGCCGGCGCGCAGAAATTCACATCGAATCCGCCGTCGGGGACCCAGACCAAACCGAATGGAACGGGTGGCAGCAGCTACTACAACCCGAACTCGAATGTCTTTGCGGCCACCAACTCGCGCGGCCAGACGATGACCATGTTCAAACCATCGGGCGGGGGAGCTTACTGGGCCAAACAGTGACGATTGGGAGGTGCCGCGCGCCTCCGTTACGGAGACGCGCGGCAGCCATCAACCGCCGATCGTCACCCGCTATTGCGCAGCCCGGCCGCCACCCCATTGATGGTCAGGTGAATGCCGCGCCGGACGCGCACGTCGTCATTGTCCTTGCCCGCACGGTATCGCTTGAGCAGTTCCACCTGCAAGTGGTTCAGCGGGTCGAGGTAGGCAAAGCGGTTCTTGATGGAACGCGCGAGCAGCGGGTTGTCGGCGAGCCGTTCCTGCCGGCCCGTAATCAACGCGAGCATCTCGCACGTCAGATGCCATTCGGCGCTGATGCGCGCGAACACGGTCTTGCGCAACGCCTTGTCCTCGCACAGCGCCGCGTAACGCGAGGCCACGGCAAGGTCGGTCTTGGCCAGCACCATGTCCATGTTCGACAGCAGTGTCGAGAAGAACGGCCAGTTCTTCACCATGCGGCGCAGGGTGGCCTCGGCTGCCTTACGCGCCTTCTCGTCCTTGCCGGCGTCGTCGAGCACCGCCTTGACCGCGCTGCCAAAGCCAAACCAGCCCGGCAGCAGCAGCCGGCACTGACCCCACGAGAAGCCCCACGGAATCGCGCGCAGATCCTCGATGCGGCGGTGTTTCTTGTCCATCAGCTTGCGCGAGGCGGGCCGCGAACCGAGGTTCAGATCCGCGATCTCGGTGATCGGCGTGGTGGCGAAGAAGTAGTCCTTGAAGCCCGGCGTTTCGTAGACCAGTTCACGGTACGCGTGGAACGCGTGATCCGACAACTGCTGCATCATGGCCTCGTACGCGACCAGTTCCTTCGGCGCGTTCTGCGTCGGCAGCAACGATGCCTCGAGCGTGGCCGCGATCACCGTTTCCAGATTGCGGCGGCCAATCTCCGCGTTGGCGAACTTGCTGTTGATGATTTCGCCCTGTTCGGTCAGGCGGATCTGGCCGTTCACGGTGCCCGGCGGCTGCGACAGGATGGCCTGATAGGTCGGGCCGCCGCCGCGGCCGACGGTGCCACCGCGGCCGTGGAACAGCCGCAGCTTGACGCGGCGCGCATCGAACAGTTGCACGAGCGCGAGCTCGGCCTTGTAGAGCTCCCAGTTCGACGTCAGGAAGCCGCCATCCTTGTTCGAGTCGGAGTAGCCGAGCATGACTTCCTGCTCGCCACCGTGATGCGCGATCACCGAGGCGAAACCCGGCAGATCGAGCAGCGACTGCATGATGCCGGCCGCGTTGCGCAAGTCTTCGATGGTCTCGAACAGCGGAATCACCATCAGTTCCATGCGCGCCGGATCGGTCTTGCTGCCGAACGTGCCGCGCAGCATGCCGGACTCCTTCTGCAACAGCATCACCTCGACCAGATCCGACAGCGTCTCGGTATGGGAGATGATGTAGTTGCGCGCCACGCGGTTGCCAAAGCGCGCGCGCAGCTCGCGGGCTCGCGCGAAAATCGCGAGTTCGCCGCGCGTCTGTTCCGAGTATTGGTGCCACGGCAGCGTGAGCGGGCGCGGCTGGCGCAATTCGTCGAGCAAGACTTCGAGCTTGCGGGCTTCGGGCAGCGCGGCATAGTCGGCCTCCACACCGGCGGCCGCCAGCAGTTCGGCGATGACGGCCTCGTGCACGTCCGACACCTGGCGCATGTCGATCGACGCCGTGTGGAAGCCGAACACCGCGATCGCGCGCGCGAGCGCATCGACGCGAGACCGTGCGAGCGCCTCGCCATGATGCGCGCGCAACGATTCCACGACGATGTGTACGTCCGCCGCGAGCGCTTCCGCATTGGCGTACGGCTCGACGTCGGCCACCGGATGCCGCATCGTGGTGTGGCCGGTCAACGCGTGCGCGGTTGCGGCCAGGCGCGCGTACACGCCGATCAGCGCGCGGCGGTACGGCTCGTCGGCGCGATGCTCGGAGTGATCGGGCGAGGCTTCCGCCAGCGCCATCAGCTCGGGGCTCGCGTCGACCATCAGCGAGGACATCGACAGCTCGGCGCCGAGCGCGTGCAGTTCCTCGAGGTACCACTCGAGAATCATCCGCGCCTGTTCGCTGGCCGCATGTTCGAGCGTCTCGGCCGTGACGTTGGGGTTGCCATCGCGGTCACCGCCGATCCATGAGCCCATCTGCAGGAACGGCGCCAGCGGCTGGGGCGCGCCGCCGCCGCCGTTGTTCGCACCTGTCGGACCCGCCGTACCTTTACTTTTACGCGTGGCGGGAAACACCGCGGCGATGTCTTCCTCGATCTCGCACATCAGGCGCGGAATGCCATGCAGGAACGTGGTGCGGTAATAGGAGAGCGCGTTCTCGATCTCGTCCACGACCATCAGCCGCGTATTGCGCAGCATGCGGGTCTGCCACAGCGTGGTCACGCGCGCGCGCAGTTGCGCGGTGTTGTGCTCGCGCTCGCGCGCGGTCATCGGCAGGTCGCGTTCGGCCAGCAGCCGCGCGATCTCGCGCTCGGCATCGAGAATGCTCTTGCGCTGCACCTCGGTCGGATGCGCGGTCAGCACTGGCACGATCAGCGCCGCGTCGAGGAACGCGCGCAGCTGCTTGCCGGTGACGCCGGCGGCGTCGATGGCTTCGAGCGCGCGCGCGATGCTGCCCGGCTGCGGCGGCGAGCCCGCCAGCGCATGCACGCGGCGGCGGCGATTGTGGTGCTGGTCCTCGGCGATATTGGCCAGGTGCGAGAAATAGCTGAAGGCCCGCACCACCGAGTTGGTCTGGTCGCGCGACAGCCGCTTGAGCAGGCGGTCGAGCTCGGCACCCGCGGCGCGGTCGTTCTCGCGGCGGAAGCGCACGGCGGTCTGGCGGATCGTCTCGACGAGGTCGAAGGCGGCTTCGCCTTCCTGCTCGCGTACGCAGTCGCCGAGCAGGCGGCCGAGGAAGCGGATGTCCTCACGCAGCGGCAGATCCTTGTCGGCGATCGCGCGGCGGGTGGCGGGCGCCGTGGCCTCTGCCTTGACGTCCACGCCATCGGTGGTCGTCGCCTTGTTCTTGGTCTTTAAAGTGTCTTTTGGGGCGCTTGCTGCCAGTTTTGTGACACTGGTCTTGCTGCCGGCGGAACGGGTCCGACCGGTAGGGCGCGCAGCGGGCTGCGTCATGCAATCTCCTCTCGTCTTATAGGTCTGATGCGCCGGGTTGACGCGTAGGTGCCTGGGACGTGCGTGCTACCATGCGCGCATGCAAGCACCTGCCTCTTCTATACAGCGGAACGCACCGCAAAAGCTCGTCATCGCCTCCCGCGAGAGTCGTCTCGCGTTGTGGCAGGCCGAGCATGTGCGTGCTGCGTTGCAACAATACTATCCCGCCTGCGATGTGTCCATTCTCGGCATGACGACAAGGGGTGATCAGATTCTCGACAGGACGCTTTCCAAGGTCGGCGGCAAAGGTCTGTTCGTCAAGGAGCTGGAAGTCGCGATGGCCGAAGGCCGCGCGGACCTCGCCGTGCATTCTCTAAAGGATGTGCCGATGGAGCTGCCTGACGGCTTCACGCTGACGGCCGTCATGACGCGCGAGGACGCGCGCGATGCGCTGGTGTCCGCGCAGTTCGCCTCGCTCGACGAGATGCCGCCCGGCACCGTGGTCGGCACCTCGAGCCTGCGCCGCGAAGCCGCGTTGCGCAGCCGCTATCCGCACCTCGTGATCAAGCCGCTGCGCGGCAACCTCGACACGCGCCTCGGCAAGCTCGATCGTGGCGACTATGGCGCGATCATCCTCGCCGCGGCGGGGCTCAAGCGCCTCGGCCTCGGCGATCGCATCCGCGCGTTGATCGGTCCGGAGGCCTCGCTGCCGGCGGCCGGGCAGGGCGCGCTCGGCATCGAGATTCGTGCCGACCGTCCCGAACTGGCCGCGTGGCTGGCGCCGCTCAACGATACGCCGAGTGCGCTGGCCGTACTGGCCGAACGCGCGGTGTCGCGCCGCCTCGGCGGTTCGTGTCAGGTTCCGCTCGGCGCGCATGCGCGCTGGCACGGCGACGATCTGCAGATCGATGCGTTCGTGGCGATGCCCGACGGCAGCCGCAACGTGCGCGCGCATGCCATGGCACGCGTCGCCAGCGTCGAGCAGGCCGAACAGCTTGGCAGCGCGGTGGCGGGCGATCTGCTCGGCCAGGGCGCGGGCGAGATCCTCGCCGAGCTGGAAGCCGCGGCCGCGTCCGCTCATGGAACTGATCACGGCGGGGGCAGTGACCCCGCCCCGGCCTGAGGCCACGCATGCCGCGTCCGACCGTTGTCGTTACGCGACCTGCCGGGCAGTCCCGGCAACTGACCGAGGCCCTGCACACGCACGGCCTCGACGTGCTCGGCTTTCCGCTGCTGGCGATCGGCCCGAGTGACGACGACGGCCCGCTGCGCGCGGCACTCGCTCGTCTGTCCGATTACGCGCTCGTCGTTTTCGTCAGCCCTAACGCCATCGCGTACGCCCTCGATGCCCTCGCGCAGGTGCAGAACACCGCCGTGGCGCAGTGGCCGGCCGAGGTGCCGGTAGCTGTGGTCGGTCCGTCCTCGGTGATGGCGCTGGCCGAGCGGGGCATCGCGCCGCCCACCCATGTCGTGATCGCGCCGCCCGGTGCCGATGGCGGTCTGCCCGTCAATGGATATGGCGACGAGGGTGACACCAGCGGCGACGCCAACGGTGCGGGCGACACCGCGCGCTTCGACTCGGAAGCGTTATGGTCGCGCCTCGACAGCCTGCCGGCGATCGGCGACTACGCCGGCAAGCGTGTCCTGATCATCCGTGGCAATGGCGGCCGGGACTGGCTGGCTACGCGCCTGCGCGAAGCGGGCGCTACGGTCGAAGCCGTCGAGGCCTATCGCCGCACACTGCCCGAGCCGAGCGGTATGCAATGGCAGGCCGTGCGCGATGGGCTGCGCCCCGATGCACCGCCACAGGCATGGCTGCTGACGAGTTCAGAGGCCGTGCGGAACCTCGACGCGCTGGCGCGGCTGCATCTGTCGCCGCAGGAGCTGTCGCGTCTGCTTCAGGTGCAGTGCATCACGCCCCATGCGAGAATTGCCGGGCAGGCCGAGGCGCTGGGTTTCGCGCACGTCATGCCCGCCGCACCCGGCGATGCGGGACTGCTGATTGCGTGCCGCCAATGGGCGGACGCGCACGCAGGTCCGGCGCCGTCTTTAGCGTCAGCGGGGTCGTCACCGGCGCAGGCATCGCCGGTGGTACCGTTAGCGGTGCCAACCTCGGTGTCAGCATCGGTGCCAGCGCCGGCACCGGCTGGCGCAACCGCGCAGCCCGCGCGCAAGATATCGAACGATGCGCCCCAACATGAGCCGCCTACAACGTCAACGAAGGTCGATCGCGTGACGACAGATAACCAGACCACTTATTCCGCTCCCCCGTCCGCTCCCCCCGCCGCGGCTTCCCCCGCGGCCGCCGCGCGCCGTTTCAATCCATGGTGGCCAGTCGCCGTCGTGCTGCTGATCGTCATGGTGGCCGGCTTCTGGTGGCTGCAGCGGCGCGTCGAACATCTCACCGAGGAACTCGCGCGGCGCCAGCAGAGCAACGACACGCTGGTGCAGGAGACGCGCGTGCTGTCGCGCAACGCGCAGGACACGGTCAAGGAATTGCAGGCCAAGGTCGGCGCGCTCGACGATCAGGTCGGCGAGACGCGCGATAAGCAGGCCGCGCTCGAGCAGGTCTACCAGGACCTGATGCGCAATCGCGATGACTGGGAGATTGCCGAGATCCAGCAACTGCTGACCAACGCGGGCCAGCAGCTGCAACTGACCGGCAACGTGCAGGTGGCACTGGCGGCGCTGCAATCCGCCGATGGTCGCCTGGCGCGCACCGACAAGCCGCAATACAACCTGCTGCGCCGCGCGATCGCGCGCGATATCGCGCGTATGAAAGCCGTGCCCGATACCGATCTGACCGGCGCCGCGATCAAGCTCGACGAATCGATCAACCAGATCGACGCGCTGCCGCTGATCTCGAGCGAGCGCATGATCGACCGCCGGCCGGCCGAGGGCGTTCCTGCCGCCTCGGGCGTCGCCACCGCACCCGCCACGCCTGCCGTGTCAGCGGCGCGTGGCGCGTCGGCTCCTGCCGCCGCCGCCGCTGGCTCGGGCAACTACGCCGTACGCCTATGGGATTACGTGCTCGAGGAACTCGCGCAGGTGATTCGCATCCGCAAGGTCGATGACGCCAACGCGTTGCTGCTGTCGGGTGACCAGGGCTGGTTCCTGCGCGAGAACGTCAAGCTGCGCCTGCTCAATGCGCGGCTTGCGCTGCTGTCGCGCAATGAACCGGTGTTCCGCAACGACCTCGCGGCCGCGCAGGCGATGATCACGCGCTATTTCGATACGCGCTCGCGTCGGGTCCAGGGCGTGCTTACGCTGCTGCGCCAGGCTCAGGCCAACGCCGTTACCGTGACGCTGCCGACCATGGCCGAGAGCCTGGGCGCGCTGCGCGCGCTCAAGAAGGAGTAGCGCATGCGGCTACTGTTCTGGGTAGCGGTCCTGTTTGGCGGCGCGGTCGGCCTTGCGCTGTTCACGCAGTTCAATCACAGCAACGTGGTGCTGTTCTATCCGCCGTATCGGGTCGAACTGTCGCTGAACCTCGCGCTCGCGTTGCTGCTGCTGG
Source organism: Cupriavidus pampae (assembly GCF_914271485.1). Classification (GTDB taxonomy): domain Bacteria; phylum Pseudomonadota; class Gammaproteobacteria; order Burkholderiales; family Burkholderiaceae; genus Cupriavidus; species Cupriavidus pampae. The sequence continues at coordinate 264,869 of NZ_CAJZAG010000003.1, read as the reverse complement.
CGTTCTTCGTCGCATGGACCGTGCTGTCGACGATTCGCCATATTTCCGAGATGCCGCGCCGTGCCGCGTCCTATCGCGAGCGCAGTCGCATGAGCAAGGCACAGGCCGCGCTGCGCGAAGCCATCGAGAATTTGTTCGCGGGGCGCTTTGCGCGTGCGGAACGCGCGGCGCGCGACGCGCAGGCGTGGCCCGAGCAGGCGCAGACCGCGGCGCTGATCGGCGCGCGCGCGGCGCACCGCATGCAGGAATCGGATCGCCGAGACGTGTGGATGGCGCAGGTGACCGATCCCGAGCGCGAACAGGCTCGCCTCGTGTCGATGGCGGAATTGCTCGTCGACGCACGCGATGCCGAAGGCGCGCTCGAGACCATCGCGCAATTGCAGGCGCAGGGCGGACGGCAGATCCACGTGCAGCGCATTGCCTTGCGCGCGCACCAGCATCTGAAGAACTGGTCCGAGGTGCTGCGTCTGGCGCGCTCGCTCGAGAAGCGCAATGCTCTGCATCCGGTGCTGGCCTTGCGCCTGAAGCAGATGGCCGTAGAAGCGATGCTCGAAGAGCGCCGCCACGATGCCGACGCGCTGCTGTATTTCTGGAAGTCGCTGTCCACGGACGAACGCCGCGCGGTGCGTATCGCGGAATCGGCGGCCCGCTACTTTTCGGCGCTCGGTCATCAGAACGAAGCACGCCGCATCGTCGAAGACGCGCTCAAGGTCAACTGGGACAGCCGGCTGGTGCAGCGCTACGCCGATTGTGCCGAACCCGGACGCGCGCTGCCGCAGATTCAGCAGGCAGAGCAATGGCTCGCGCAGCATCCGAACGACGCAGATCTGTACTACACGCTCGGCGTGCTGTGCCTTGGCCAGCAGCTGTGGGGCAAGGCGCAGTCGAGCTTCGAACGCGCGCTCAAGTACGCGGAACCCGAAGCGCAGCGCCGCCTGCGTGTGCGCGCGCACCTCGCGCTCGCGCGCCTGTTCGAAGACACCGAGCGCCCCGAGGACGCCCAGCGCCACTACCGCGAAAGCGCGATGCTGGCCGCGTAGTTCTTCAAGCGGCTATTTCCCTTTCACCGCGCCATAACGCAACAACGTTTCCCCGCGCGCCACATCGTGCTGCACGAGTGGGCGCGGGTAGTTGTCTCCCGGCTGGTCGCCCAATCGCACGCCGGCCTCGGCCAGCACGTGCGCGGGGGCGGTCCATGGTGCGTGGATGTACTTGGGCGGCAGCTTTGCCAGCACCGGCAGGTACTTGCGAATAAAGCGGCCCTCGGGATCAAACTTCTCCGATTGCGTGACCGGATTGAAGATGCGGAAGTAGGGTTGCGCATCGCAGCCGGTCGATGCTGCCCACTGCCAGCCCCCATTATTCGCCGAGAAATCGAAATCGTTGAGCTGATCGGCAAAATACTGCTCGCCGCGCCGCCAATCGACCCCGAGATCCTTGATCAGAAAGCTTGCCGCGACCATACGTAGCCGGTTGTGCATGTAGCCACTCTGCGCGATCTGCAACATCGCCGCATCGACCAGCGGATAGCCGGTTTGCGCCGCGCACCACGCTTCGAAGTAGCGCTCGCCGGTGGCGTGGTCGATCCAGCGCAACTGGTCGTATTCAGGATGGAACGACTTGCCCGCGGCCACGCGCGGGTGGTGATGCAGGATCATGAAGTAAAAATCGCGCCAGATCAGCTCCGACAGCCACACCGCCGCACCGGGCGCGTCCGCCCCGCCACGCAGCACGGCCTCGTGCGCCGCACGCGCGAGCGTGCGGATGGAGATCGTGCCGAAGCGCAGGTGCACGGACAGATAGCTGGGTCCGCGCGTCGCCGGAAAATCGCGCAGCTTGCCGTAGTCGCCGATGCGGTCGAGAAACTCGTCGAACAGCGCATGCGCGCCGTCGCTGCCGGTCGGCATGGCCACCTCGGCAAGGTTGCTCTCGGCAAAGCCGAGGTCGTGCCGCGACGGTAATGCGTGTTGCCACTGGCGTGGCACCGGTGCCAGCGCGCCGAGATACGGCTCGATCGGGTAGGGCCGCAGGTCGAACGGCTGCACCGTGCGCAGCCATGCGTTCTTGTATGGAGTAAACACCGAGAACGGGCCGCCCTGACCGGTCAGGATCTCGCTGGCCTCGAAGACGACCTGATCCTTGAAGGTGAGAAAGTCGCGCGAGTCGGCGGCCAGCGCTTCGCGCACCGCGGCATCGCGCGCATTGGCTGCGGGCTCGTAATCGTGGTTCGTGAACACGGCTTCCACTTCGAGCCCGCGCGCCAGCTTCGGCAGCGCGTCGCGTGCGGTGTCATGGAGCACGATCAGGCCGCCACCGGCCTGCTCGAGCGTCGCCCGGAGCGGCGCCAGCGATTGCAGCAGGAAGTCGATGCGGCGGTCCGCGCGCAGGCCACGCGCGCACAGCGGGTCGAGGATCTCGCGGTCGAACACGAACACGCACCATACCTGCTGGCAGTGCATGAGGGCATAATGCAACGCCGCATGGTCGTCGGCGCGCAGGTCGCGCCGGAACCAGACCAGGCCACGCGCAAACCGGCGCTCGATCCGGTAAGGCAGGCGGGCCGCGGGAAGCAGAGGGGTACGAGAATTGGGCATCGTCGTAACCTACCATAGCAACTAGCCCGTTTTTGCAGGATATCCGCAGCACATGACTCTCGATCGCATTCTTCAATCCCAGGGCTTTGGCACACGCCGCTACTGTGGCGACCTGATCGCCGCCGGGCTGGTCGAGGTCAACGGCGAACTGTGCGACGATCCGCGCGCGAACTTCGAGGTGGACGGCCTCCGGCTGACCGTCGATGGCGAAGAATGGCTCGCCTGTACCAAGGCCTACCTGATGCTCAACAAGCCCACCGGCTATGAGTGCTCGCAGCGGCCGCGCCATCATCCAAGTGTGTACACGCTCCTGCCAGTTCCGTTGCGGCTGCGGGAAGTCCAGGCGGTCGGCCGGCTCGATCACGACACCACGGGGCTGCTGCTGCTGACCGACGATGGCCAGTTCATCCATGCCCAGACCTCGCCCAAGCGCAAGGTGCCCAAGGTCTACGAGGTGACGACGGCCGAGCCGGTTACCGAGGCGCAGGTCGAGGCGTTGCGTACCGGGGTGAAACTCGACGACGAACCGGCGCCGCTGGCGGCCGAGGGTTGCGAGGCCACCGGCGAGCGGAGCCTGCGCCTCACGTTGTTGCAGGGCAAGTACCATCAGGTCAAGCGCATGGTCGCGGCGGCCGGCAATCATGTCGAGGCACTGCACCGCAGCGCGATCGGCCGGCTGGTGCTGGAGCCGACGCTGGCGCCGGGCGAATGGCGCTGGCTGACCGCGGAAGACCTCGCGGCCCTGCTCCCGGAATAAATGTGGCCCCGGCGGCGATGTGATGTTTCGCAACAAGTTTTCCGAAGCAGCGGCGGCGATTTGATAAAATGGAAATCATGGCGAAGCCCGAAGTCACCTCGATCAATCTCACCAATCAGTTCCTGATTGCCATGCCCGGCATGGCCGATCCGACCTTTTCGGGTTCCGTTGTCTACCTTTGCGAGCACAATGAGCGCGGCGCGCTCGGCCTGGTGATCAACCGGCCGATCGATATCGATATGGCCACGCTGTTCGACAAGATCGACCTCAAGCTCGAGATCCAGCCGGTGGCGCACCAGCCGGTCTACTTCGGCGGCCCCGTTCAGACCGAACGGGGCTTTGTGCTGCATGACCCGGTGGGTGTCTACGTGTCGTCGCTGGCGGTGCCAGGCGGGCTCGAGATGACCACCTCCAAGGACGTGCTCGAGGCTGTGGCCAATGGCAGCGGCCCGCATCGCTTCCTGCTCACGCTCGGCTATGCCGGGTGGGGCGCCGGCCAGCTCGAGGAAGAACTGAGCCGCAACGGCTGGCTGACAGTCCAGGCCGATCCCGAGATCATCTTCAGTGTGCCGCCCGAGGAGCGCTTCGCGGCTGCGGTGCGCCTGCTGGGCATCGACGTCACGATGCTGTCCGGAGAAGCCGGGCATGCCTGAGCCGGCGGTGCCCGAAGTCCCGCGTGACGGCACGGTTCTCGCTTTTGATTACGGCGAAAAGAAAATTGGCGTGGCTTTGGGCAATTTCGTGACCCGACAAGCCCGCGCACTACATATTGTCCCCAATACGACCGTCGAGGCCCGCTTCGACGCGGTGTCCGAACTGATCCGGGAATGGGCGCCCGTGCAGCTCGTGGTTGGCCTGCCGGTCAATCCCGAGGCCGCGCCGGACGAGCCGGAACAGCCGTCGATGCGGCTGGCCCGCCGCTTCGGCAACCAGCTCAACGGCCGCTACGGCCTGCCGGTGACCTGGGTCGACGAGCGCTACTCCTCACGCATGGCCGCCATGGGCGGCGCGCGGCGCGGCGCGCTTGACGCCGAGGCCGCCCGCATCATCCTGCAACAGTTTTTCGACGAGCTTCCCCTATGACGCAGACCTCTACCCCCGACGCCGAGGCGCTTTACCACGCGCTGCGCGACCAGGCCCAGGCGCTGATGCCATCCGCGGACCGCGCAGCCTGGTCGATCGCCGGCATTTATTCCGGCGGCGCCTGGATTGCCGAACGGTTGGCCGCCGACCTGAAGCTCGGCGAACACGGCGTGATCAACGTGGCGTTCCATCGCGACGACTACGCCAAGAAGGGTTTGCACAGCCAGGCTGAGCCGACCGCGCTGCCGTTCGCGGTGCAGGACCGCAATATTCTGCTGATCGACGACGTGCTGGCCACGGGCCGCACGATTCGTGCCGCCGTCAACGAACTGTTCGACTATGGCCGCCCCGCGCGCATCGCGCTGGCGGTGCTGGCCGACCGCGGTGGCCGCGAGCTGCCGGTGGCCGCCGACTTCGCCTCCGCCACCGTCGACGTGCCGGCGCACAGCACGCTGGTGCTGTCGCGAGCGGGCGAGGGCGCGGCCGCGCGCTTTACGTTCGCCACCGAGGCACGTGCCTGAACCCGCTTAGTTTTTCCCGACCCGGAACCCGACCCCGCCCGCGCCTGACCTGCCATGACCAAGATGTTCCGCAACCCGCAGCTGACCAAGAACGGTGAGCTCAAGCACCTGCTGTCGATCGAAGGGCTGTCGCGTGACATGATCACGCACATCCTCGACACCGCCAGCCAGTTCGTGTCGCTGTCGGACTCCGACCGCGACGTCAAGAAGGTGCCGCTGCTGCGCGGCAAAAGCGTGTTCAACCTGTTCTTCGAGAACTCCACGCGTACGCGCACGACGTTCGAGATCGCCGCCAAGCGGCTGTCGGCCGACGTGCTGAACCTGAACATCAACGCGTCCTCGACCAGCAAGGGCGAGTCGCTGCTCGACACCATCAACAACCTGTCGGCAATGTCCGCCGACATGTTCGTGGTGCGCCATGCCAGCTCCGGTGCGCCGTACCTGATTGCCGAGCACGTGGCGCCGCACGTCCACGTGATCAACGCCGGCGACGGGCGCCATGCGCACCCGACGCAGGGCCTGCTGGACATGTACACGATCCGGCATTTCAAGAAGGACTTCACGAACCTGACGGTAGCGATCGTCGGCGACATCCTGCACTCGCGCGTGGCGCGTTCCGATATCCATGCGTTGACCACGCTGGGCGTGCCCGAAGTGCGCGCGATCGGACCGCGCACGCTGCTGCCGTCCGGTCTCGAGCAGATGGGCGTGCGCGTGTTCCACAACATGGAAGAGGGCCTCAAGGGTGTGGACGTGGTGATCATGCTGCGGCTGCAGAACGAGCGCATGAGCGGCGCGCTGCTGCCTTCCGCGCAGGAATACTTCAAGGCCTACGGCCTCACGCCCGAGCGCATGGCGCTGGCGAAACCCGATGCGATCGTGATGCACCCGGGCCCGATGAACCGCGGCGTGGAGATCGACTCCGCCGTGGCCGATGGCAAGCAGTCCGTGATCCTGAATCAGGTGACGTTCGGCATCGCGGTCCGTATGGCAGTCATGGGTATAGTCGCCGGAAATAACGACTAAGCGCCTCCCTGAAGCTTTCCCCGATTGAGACAATGAAAATTCATATCCAGGGTGGCCGCCTGATCGATCCGGCCGCAAATATCGACGCCGAGCAGGACTTGTACATTGCCGCCGGCAAGGTCGTCGGTGTGGGCAAGGCGCCGGCCGATTTCCATGCCAACAAGACGCTCGACGCCAAGGGGCTGATCGTGTGCCCGGGTCTGGTCGAACTGTCGGCGCGGCTGCGTGAGCCGGGCTACGAATACAAGGCCACGCTCGAGTCCGAGGTCGCGGCCGCGACCGCGGGTGGCGTGACGAGTCTGGTGTGCCCGCCTGATACCGATCCCGTGCTCGACGAACCGGGCCTCGTGGAGATGCTCAAGTTCCGCGCGCGCACGCTGAACCAGACGCACGTATATCCGCTGGGTGCGCTGACCGTGGGCCTCAAGGGTGAGGCGCTGACCGAGATGGGGCAGTTGACCGAAGCCGGTTGCGTCGGCTTCAGCCAGGCCGAAGAGCCGATCCGGGACACCAAGGTGCTGCAGCGCGCGATGCAATACGCGCAGACCTTCGGCTTTACGCTGTGGCTGCGCCCCGAGGATCCGTTTCTCGGCGGCGGCGTGGCCGCCAGCGGCGCGGTGGCATCGCGACTGGGCCTGTCGGGCGTGTCGGTGATTGCCGAGACCGTGCGGCTGCATACGATCTTCGAACTGATGCGCACCACCGGCGCGCGCGTGCACCTGTGCCGGCTGTCGTCGGCACAAGGCCTCGAGCTTGTGCGCCAGGCGCGCAAGGAAGGGCTGCCGGTCTCGTGCGACGTGAATATCCACCACGTGTCGCTGACGGACATGGACATCGGCTACTTCAACAGCCAGATGCGCTTCACCCCGCCGCTGCGTGGCGCGCGCGATCGCGATGCCATCATCGCCGCGCTGGCCGACGGCACCATCGACGCGCTGACCTCTGACCACACGCCGGTGGACGACGACGAGAAGCTGCTGCCGTTCGCCGAGGCCACGCCCGGTGCGACCGGTCTGGAACTGCTGCTGCCGCTGACGCTGCGCTGGGCCTCGGAGCACAAGGTGCCGCTGGTCAAGGCGTTGGCGCGTATCACGAGCGAACCGGCCCGCGTGATTGGCCTCGACGCCGGCTCGCTGCTGACCGGCAACGCCGCCGATATCTGCATCTTCGATCCGAAGCACGTGTGGAAGGTCGAGCGCAAGTCGCTGAAGAGCCAGGGCAAGAATTCGCCGTGGCTTGGCTACGAGATGGAAGGCCGCGTGCGCATGACGCTGGTCGGTGGCCAACTGGTGTACGAGGCGCGCTGAGCGGAGCCAGGCCATGATCGTGCTGCGCAAGCTCGTCCTGTTCCTGCATATCCTGCAAGGCATGCTGATCTGTGCCACGGTGTTTCCGTGGATCGGCAAGGAGGCGCGACGCCAGCGCATCCGGAAATGGTCGCTCAGGATGCTGGCGATCTGCGGCGTCGAACTCGAGGTGGAGGATCGTCGCACCGGCCACGCACCGCAGGAGGGTGCGATGCTGGTGTCGAACCATATCTCGTGGCTCGATATCTACGTGATCCATTGCTGGGAGCCGACGCGCTTCGTCGCCAAGTCCGAAATCCGCGGTTGGCCCGTGATCGGCTGGCTGTGCGACAAGACCGGCACGATCTTTATCGAACGCGCCAACAAGCGTGATGCCCATCGCGTGCTGCATCGCATTGCCGACGAGATGAAGAAGGGCGACCTGGTCGGCGTGTTCCCCGAGGGCACCACGACCGATGGCTCGAAGGTGCTGCCGTTTCACGCGAACCTGCTGCAGGCATCGATCTCCGGCAATATCCCGGTGCAACCGGTGGGACTCAGCTACGTCGATGCGGCCACGGGCGAACTGGCGCTGGCACCGGCGTATATCGACGACATTACGCTGCTGGAATGCATGGATTCGATTCTGCGCGCACCGCGGATCAAGGCCAGGCTGACGATCGGTCCGGTGCTGCAGCCCGAGGGGTTGGGGCGACGGGAGCTGGCGGAGTCGGCGCGGGACGTGGTGGTGGGGTTGCGGGGTGGGGCCGCGTCGGCGCAGCACCCGGGCAGGATATCTTCGCTCGAGTCGCCGTCGCCGTCGCCGTCGCCTACGCCTACGTCTACGTCTACGTCTACGTCGCCTGCGTCGCTGACATCTGACGCGTCATAGCTTGCAGACGTGCCGTGATGCGCTTGCCGAGTTCAATGCCGGGTTGCTCGATCAGCCGATGCGCGATGGCCGCCACCACAATCAACGCAAGCCCATTTCCTACGGCCGCGAGCCAGTAGACGGGTTGCGAGCGCATGACTTGCTCGCCGAGCACGCCTGGAGCGAACAATACCGTCAGCACGGGCCCTTGCAGGATATAGATGCCGTAGCTGATGGTGCCCATGCGGATCGCTCCGCGCAGATGCAAGAGCCCGAACAGCGATGCGCCGCTACTGACGAGCAGGAAGATGCCGAACAGAAGCAGAACCGGTCCCCATCGGTAAGCGGTATGACTGGTCGAGAGCAGGACGGCCAGAAGCGCGATGGCGAGCAACGATTTCCATGGATTGTCGCCAAGCATCTGGGGATAACGTCGGACCAGACTGGCGGCAATCATGCCGAACACGAACAGCGCAAGAAAGAATTTCTCCACGCCGGAGAACATTGAAGGCGCGAAGAAGTAGATCAATGCAAGCGCTGGCAGAAAGGCCCAGGGTTTGCGAAAGCGCGCACCGATCATCAGTAGCGGCAGGCAGAAATAGAACATCCACTCGTAGTAGAGCGTCCATGTCACGCCCGCGATCGCGATCCACGGCTTTTCGACGCCATTGATCGGCGGCGCGTAATCGGCCTTGACCAGAGCGGGTAGCAGCCAGCGAAAAAGTTGCGACACCAGATCGCGGATGGGGACCCGGAGTTCAAAGTCGGTGCGATACGCGACCACTGCGAACATGAAGAGAATCGCTACGAGGTACAGCGGCGTGATGCGGAAGAATCGATTGCAATACAGCCCGAGCCATTCGATGCGCGAATGGCTATCGAGCAAGCGTCCCCAGAACAGGAACGCCGTGATCATGAAGAAGACCGCGACGCCAGCCTGACCGAGCATCGTATAGAAATCCGATGGGGGTACCACCCATTGCCCGGTCCGGAGGTAGCCGTAGGTGACCGCGGTGTGGTGAATGACCACGGCTAGCGCAAGAAATCCACGCAGGCCGTCGAGCGAAACGTAGCGGGTGTGCGAACCGGCCGCCGGTGTGTCAACAAATGCCCAGATTCGTTGCGGCGTCAGGAACAGCAGCGCGGTGCCGAATATCAACAGCACCAGCCAGGGCGAATAGATTGGCATGCTTACCGCAGGCTCTGAAAATGAGAGGGGCGTATGATGCCACAGCCTGCCACGCGGCCCGCTTTCGGGATTTGAGGAGCGGGGTTCGGTTACACTATGTGGTTTGCCTTGCGAGCAATCTGGCCCGGAGTGCCGACGACATGAAATCCGTAGCCATCGTGCAGTCAAACTACATCCCGTGGAAGGGCTATTTCGACCTGATCGCCAGCGTTGACGAGTTCATACTCTACGATGACATGCAGTACACACGCCGCGATTGGCGTAACCGAAATCAGATCAAGACGCCGCAGGGTGTTCAGTGGCTGACGGTGCCAGTGCAGGTCAAAGGACGCTATGACCAGAAGATCCGAGACACGGAAATCGACGGCGACGCGGATTGGGCACGTACTCACTGGCGTACGCTCGAACAGAACTATCGACGCGCGGCCCATTTCGACGAGGTTGCGGCATGGGTTGCCCCACTTTACTGCGACAACCAGTACCAGCTCTTGTCGCAGTTGAACCGGGCGTTTATCGAGGCAATCTGCGCCTATCTGGGTATCCGCACCAAAATTTCGAACTCGTGGGATTACGTGCTCGTGGATGGGAAGACCGAGCGACTGGCGGATCTATGCGCGCAAGCTGGCGGCACGGAATACGTATCGGGTCCGTCGGCACGGGACTATGTCGATGAATCGGTCTTCGAGGCTCGGAATATCCAGCTCTCGTGGTTCGACTATGCGGGTTACGCCGAATATACGCAGTTATGGGGGGACTTTATTCATGGGGTCACCATTCTTGATCTGCTATTCAATTGCGGCGCGGAAGCACGCCGCTATATGAAGCATGTTCAGCCGTGAACTCAGTAACGTGTGACCCAGGAGATGGCTATGAAGACCCCCTTGGTGATTTTTGGCGCGGGAGATATCGCGCAGCTTGCCCACTACTATTTCAGCCACGATTCTGCATACGAGGTCGTGGCGTTTTGCGTGGATGAGGCATATCTGACTCAGGACCACTTCTGTGGGCTTCCAGTTGTCGCGTTCGAACGCGTGACTGAACATTACCCGGCCGACCGCAATGCGTTTTTCGTGGCGCTCAGCTACTCAAAGCTCAATGCTGTTCGCAAGGACAAGTACGAAGCGGCACGCGCTAAGGGGTATCGGTTGGCCAGCTACGTGAGCTCTCGGGCCACCGTGTTGAATGACGGCCAGGTTGGCGACAATTGCTTCATTCTGGAGAACAACGTCGTTCAGCCGTTCGTCGTCATCGGCAACAACGTTACGCTGTGGAGCGGTAATCATATCGGCCATCATTCGACAATCGCGGATCACTGTTTCCTGGCATCGCACGTCGTCGTGTCGGGCGGCGTTCAAATAGGGCAACAGTGTTTTGTCGGCGTCAATGCCACGTTGCGCGACCACATTACGCTGGGCGAGCGCTGTGTAATCGGTGCCGGTGCATTGGTTCTCGCAGACGCCGAGAGCGAGGGCGTCTATGTCGGCCAGCCGACGCAGCGATCGGCCGTGCCGAGCTCGAGGCTACGAAAGATATGAACACGCACGGGCGCTGGCGCAAGCTGGGTCGTATCTTCTGTCCGGATGGTTCATTGCCTTGGATGCAGAGCCATGCCGCGGTTCCGATCGCCCAATCGCTCGGTGGCGACTTGTTCCGCATCTACTTCAGCGCGCGCGATGCGATCGGACGCAGCCACACTGGGTATGTCGACATCGATCTCATGCAGCCGGACACGATATTAGCGTGCGGGCGCGAGCCGATCCTTGCCCCAGGTGAGTTGGGGGCGTTCGATGACAGCGGGGCGATGGCAACGTGGCTGACGCCCGCACCTGACGGCGATCGCTTGTACTACATCGGATGGAATCTCGGGGTTACCGTCCCGTTCCGCAATGCCATCGGTCTGGCAGTATCCGGCGCATCCAACTCGTTCGAGCGCTATGCTCGTGGTCCCATTGTTGATCGGACTGCAACCGAGCCGCACTTCTGCGCAAGTTGCTGCGTGTTACGCGATGGGCAGCAATGGCGAATGTGGTATCTCTCCTGCACGGAGTGGCGCGTCACTCCGGGAAGACCCGAGCATCGCTACCACCTCAAGTACGCAACGTCGGATGATGGCATTCACTGGCGGCGCGACGGCACCGTGGCCATCGACTACGCGAGCGACGCGGAGGTCGCGATCTCCCGCCCGTCCGTTATCCGCGATGCGGACAAATGGCGCATGTGGTACTCCTACAGAACACACAAGTATCGAATTGGCTACGCTGAATCGGACGACGGCATTCGATGGGTGCGTCGCGACGAAGAGAGTGGTATCGGTGTCTCCGATGAAGGCTGGGATGCTGACATGATCGAGTACCCGTTCGTCTTCGACCACGCGGGGCGGCGTTACATGCTTTACAACGGTAATGGGTACGGCGCGACCGGCTTCGGACTCGCTGTGCTGGATTGAAAAAATGACTCGCGCCTTCGATTACGTATATATCCTCGCCACGATCCTGCTCACCACCTATGGTCAGCTGATTCTGAAGTGGCGCATTGGAAAATTTGGTGCAATGCCCCAGGCTCCGCTGGAGAAGTTGCGCTTCCTATTGTTCCTGTTACTCGATCCACTGATTTTTTCGGGATTCTTCGCCGCGTTTCTTGCCTCGCTCGCGTGGATGGCCGCAATGACGAAGTTCGATCTGAGTCAGGCATATCCGTTCATGAGCCTCAATTTCGCCATCGTGTTGTGCCTGAGTATCTGGTTGCTCGGCGAGCCGCTTTCGGGCTCGAAGCTGATCGGCGTAGCATTTATCATGCTGGGCACCGTTGTCGCAGCGCGAGGATAGATTCGATGAAAGACAAGCACATCCCATTCAACATACCTCATCTGACCGGCGATGAATTCGCCTATGTGGCTGAACTCGCTAATACGCGGAAGCTTGCCGGGGATGGGCAGTTCACCAAATGGTGCAGCGACTGGATTGAACGCAAGACGGGGTGCGCCCGTGCGTTATTGACGCATTCGTGCACTGCGGCACTTGAGATGGCCGCACTGTTGTTGGACGTTCAGCCCGGCGACGAAGTCATCATGCCGTCGTACACCTTTGTGTCGACTGCGAATGCCTTTGTGCTGCGTGGTGGCGTGCCGGTGTTCGTGGATATCCGAGAGGACACGCTGAATCTGGACGAGCGTCTGATCGAGGCAGCGATCACGCCGCGTACGCGCGCGATCGTCCCGGTGCACTACGCAGGAGTCGCCTGCGAAATGGACGCGATCGGCGCAATTGCCCGGCGCCACGGCTTGAAAGTCGTTGAGGACGCCGCACAGGGCGCCATGGCCCGCTATCGCGGGCGCGCGCTCGGCGCGATTGGGGATCTGGGTGCGTTCAGCTTTCACGAGACCAAAAACGTGATTTCTGGCGAGGGTGGGGCACTCCTCGTCAATGACGATGCCTTGATCACCCGCGCTGAGATCATTCGCGAGAAGGGCACCGATCGTAGTCGATTCTTCCGCGGCGAGATCGACAAGTACACATGGCAGGAAGTCGGTTCTTCGTTCTTGCCCAGTGAGCTGATCGCGGCATTCCTGCGCGCACAACTTGAGCATGCCGAAGCGCTTACCGCCGATCGCATCGCAAGTTGGGATCGCTACCACGAGGCCTTTGCCGAACTGGAGGTCGAAGGTCTGTTGCGCCGGCCGATCATTCCGGAGCATTGCGAACACAACGCTCACATGTACTACGTTCTCCTGGCGGATGGTATCGATCGCGATAGCGTGCTGGCTGGCCTTAAGGCAGGCGGCGTGTCTTCGGTCTTTCATTACGTACCGCTGCATACCTCACCGGGTGGCAAGCGCTACGGCAAGACACATGGCACGCTCGATGTGACAGTTCGTCAGTCCGAACGCCTGATTCGCCTGCCACTTTGGATCGGCATGGGGAACGAGCAGCCCGAGCAGATTGCGCAGTTGATGGCACGGGTCATCAAGACCGCACACAGCAGGTGATTGGGAAACCTCAAAGATGGTGAAGAAACAAGCAGATCTGCTGGACGAGGTAGCCGGATATTACGCGGCCAGACTTGCTGAGCACGGTGAGACGGCGAAAGGCGTCGATTGGAACGGAGAGGAAAGTCAGTTCCTCCGGTTCAGTCAGTTGTCGAAGGTCATCGATCAGCCCAATGAGGCGTTCAGCGTGAACGACCTTGGTTGTGGCTATGGGGCGCTCAGGGATTACCTCGGGAAGTCATATCCCACTTTTGCCTACACGGGAATCGACGTTGCCGCTGAAATGATTCAGGCAGCTCAACAGCAGCACGGCGCCGAGGCCTCGACTCGTTTCCTGGTCGGCAGTGAGCCGGATACCGTTGCCGACTATGGCATCGCCAGCGGTATCTTCAATGTTCGGATGGATCGTGGCGACAGCGAATGGTTGACGTATATCAAGGGCGTGCTGGACGTCATGGATCGAACCAGCCGTCTCGGTTTTGCGTTCAACTGCCTCACCTCGTACTCTGACGCTGACAAGATGCGCGAAACGCTTTTTTACGCTGACCCGTGCGTGCTATTTGATCACTGCAAGCGACGCTATTCCCGTAACGTTGCGCTCTTGCACGACTACGGGCTCTACGAATTCACGATTCTTGTCAGAAAACAAGCGGGCGATCAATAAGTTACGGCTGGGGACCGATGCAGCGCATGTTGTGGATGACGAGGTTGTCGTATTCGTAGATGACCCGGTCGGCTAGCTGTGAGCGAAAATGCTCCTTGCAGTAGCCGCGTAGTAGTTCCGCTTGCGGTGGGCCGACGCTGAGGTTCAGCCCGGCGGCACTGGTCAGACGCGTCAGGAAGCCTCGCCCAGCCGCTTCCTCGTGTATGGCGATGGAGAACGGAGCAAAAGTCGTAACCCCCATCGGATACAGCTGCACAGAGTGAGCACGAGCGGGCTCACCGAAAGGGGGAAACGCGGCCTCATAGGGGAAGGCTCCACCCCAGACCGCCAACGTGCCCTTCGGGAGTTCCTGCATCTGCTTCTGAGCTTCGCGGACGCGAGACGATGCCACTGCCTCATAGGGCCACACGGCGTAGACGGTCGCTGCGCTCGCCGCTACGAGCATCAGGGCGGCAACGCCGTGGATCCTTCGCGGGCGGGTACTCAGGCCGCTTAGCGCAACCAGCAGTAACAACGCGCATAGCGGGTATTGGACTCTGGTCACGCCGGGCCGGCCTATTGCGCCAAGTGCGAACACCGCCGCCGCCGTCATGACGATCAGTATGAACACCGAGCGCGAGGGGCTGATCAGCGCAATCAAGAGCGCGCAGGCCAACATTGGCCACAGTCGGTCCACAAACATCATTCGCAGCGACTCCACGCCCATACCGAAGCCGCGCTGTACCCAGCGTCGAAGGCCGACATCCGTCAGCATGGCGTTCAGCTTGACAGCATTCGTCAGTTGCGGATCCACGAAAAACCATTCGCTGATCAGATCGATGTCGTTCGGCGAGTATCCGTGTCTGGCTAACACGTCAGGCCGATTCCGCACTTCATCGCCCGCACGGAAGTCAGTGTAGGGAGCGCGTGCCTGATTAAATTCGGCAAACTGTTTCCACGCGGAAGTATCGTAAGCGGCTTGATTCAGTAACACTGAGCCGGCGATCGACATCGCGAGCAACACGATCGCAACTTGCAATTTGCGGTCTCGTGCCAGGAATTTCCAGGGATATAAGGGAAGGCTCACCGCCAGCACAAGCCAAAATTGTTGATCGCGGATCAGAAATGAAAAAAAAGCGAGGCTGCTTGCGAGGATAAGATCGGCAGTGCTTCGCGTTTCCGCATAAACACGCCAGCCCAGGATAGAGGCGACGGCAAGCAGGCCGGAGTTCAACGTGAACTGAGGAAAAAGCACTGGCCAGATAAACACCATGCCAACGGCAATCGTTGCATGCAGCCGCGCAACGCCGATGCGTAGGATGAAGTAGAGCGTTGCGGCACATGACACCGTGATGGTCAGTGTAGTCGCTACTGTGTACCCAAATGCATGGCCGAATTGCGGCATTGCCTGGATGATATGGCCCCAGAGCACATTGGAAAAAATGAGATTGGGTGAGCTTTGCGCGACGAATCCGTATCCATGGGCAATCATGGACATGCCGACGTCATCATTGGTCTCCCAAATCGGCGTAAAGCATAGCGAAAGCAGGCTCACGAAGGCGACAGAAACGCAGACCGCCCACGCAAGATGCTTGCTCGCACTCGTCAACGGCAAGATGCCAATACTCTGGCTCTCAAAAGTTCGCATGGGACGCTTTCTCTTCGGTCTGCCTGAGTTTGTAGACTTGATTCCACGGATCGCCCGAAAAATCCTTCACCAGCTCATAGTTATCCATCACGTACTGATAGATCAGCGGATGCGTATTATGGAATCGGAGTTCTTCACGCTCATCGAGCGGTGCGTCATTGATCATCACCAAGGTGGGCGTCGCTGCCCTGATCCGTGCTAGTTCGGTTTGCTCGAATGCCGCCGAACGTGGAAAAAGTGCGTAAGTTTCCCAAGTGGGTGATCTGCGTTGAAGCAGCGCGTAGGCGCCTGGCCAGAAAGGCAACACCAGAATATTGGAATGCTCGCCAGCGGCGCGGCCCAGCTTTTCAATCAGGGTCACATCCTGAGCGATGCGAGGACTGACGAGTACATCGCTTCCACCGGCTTCGATTTTCACGCAGTCTGCCGCTTGGTGGCATTGCCAGCCGGGGTCGACGGGGAGCACCGCCAGCAAGCTGCCCGCGCCAAGCATGATGGCGGCAAGCCCCTGAACCCACGCAGGGCGGTTCAGGAGCAGTGCAAAGCTACCGATCATCATCGGAAAGATACCTTGCGCCAGGTGAACGATGTCGGCCCGCGAGAATGCGTAATGGGCGTAGGGCAAGGCGAGCATACCCGACGCCACCAGTGCCGGCGACACGAGCTTGCCTCGCCATCGCTGAACCAGTGCCCAAAGCGGGGTCAGTATCCCAAACGTGATCAGTAAGACGAAGAACGCGCCTTGCGCTAGTGCGGCCGCTGCATCGATGGGCAGCATTTTTTCAGTCGGCACCAACCACGGCCAAGGTACCGGCAAAGGAATATTCGTGCCTTTCACCCCCGTCACGAGAAAAACTATGCTTTGCCAGAATGCCTCGCCAAAGCCCGGAATCGCGAGTGCCATGACAGGGATGGGAAGAAAGCCAACGGCGATTCCCGCAGCCCACGAGGTCAGTGCGGCGACGGGCCTCAGTCGATGATCGCGCCGGATGGTAAGGAAAAGCATGATGCCGACGCTCCCGGCGAGCCCGTATACACCGTGATTGCGTCCAAATATCGCAGCGAGGCCTACGATCAATCCAACGATAAAAAGACGACGCGGCGACGGTCGTTCGATGGCGAATGCCAGGCCGGCGACAAGCGCGATTGACGGCACCATATCGAAGACCTTGAACCACGGATAGAACCAGGCGTTGAGGACAACAGCCGCCGCGATCATGACGACAGGCCTTGCGGTGTCGGCTTCCCGATCGAGCAGCCGCAGCGCAATATAGACGCCGAGCATCTGAAAGATCGCCGCAGTGGCGCGCAGCGCGAGCAGACTTTCTGTACCGAGCAGTCGCAGTATAGCCGCGGACCAGTAGTACCGACCCGGGTCGTAGGCCATGAAATCACGGATTGGCACCTCGCCCGATAGCACGCGCTGCACCCCGTACCAGAAGAACCCTTCGTCTGGCAGATTCAGGCCTTTGTCGCCCTGCCAGAGGAACATGCCAAGCGTGACAAAGCCCGCCAGCAGAAGCAGAATGGCGTCACGCATGGCGCGCGTGCCCGGTTGGTGGGGAAGTACGATCTGGTTCATCAAGAAGTCGCGGCGTTTGAGGTGCCCGCTGGCTGACGGCATATGCCGCTTAGACGGGAGGGCCGGGACGGCATTGTACTGGTAGTCGGATCCGACCAGCACTCAGTTCAGTGGGTCTCGATACTGCGGACACTTGATCTGTACCAGGTCGCGGTGCTGGGGATCAGGGTCCAGTCGCGCGGCCGTCAGATGCCCGCCCCAAACACATCCCGTATCCAGCAGCATCAAGTTGGGGCGCGTCAGCAAGCCCAGTGTGGACCAGTGCCCGGCAACCATCGTCACATCGGCGGTTCGGCGTCCCGGCACGTCGAACCA
This sequence comes from Cupriavidus pampae, assembly GCF_914271485.1. GTDB lineage: Bacteria > Pseudomonadota > Gammaproteobacteria > Burkholderiales > Burkholderiaceae > Cupriavidus > Cupriavidus pampae. The sequence continues at coordinate 247,369 of NZ_CAJZAG010000003.1, read as the reverse complement.
TGGCATGTAGCCCTGCGCGGCGCCGCCCGGGCCTTCCTTGGATTTCAGGTCCATCACGCCTTCTGGTGTGCAGAATCGGAGTCGGGTCAGAGCATTGATGACAACCCGGTGGCGATCGATGCCGCGCAGCCCGTCATGCCAGCGATCGGCCGTATTGCCGAAAATCTCGGCAAGAAATTCCTCCCAATTCCGACCGCGCAATTGCTCTTCGACCTCGGCGGCCAGTTCCATCACCTGCGTCGCGGTCCATTGCGGCAGCACCCCGGCGTGCACAAGCAGAAAACCGCCTTCCCGAATGGCTAGTGGCCGATGACGCAGCCATGTCAACAACGCATCGGCATCGTTCGCGCTGAGAACGTCGTCTATTGTGTCGGAACGACTCTTTTTCCGTACGCCTGCAGCGACCGCCAAGAGGTGAATGTCATGGTTGCCCAGTAGTGCTTTTGCGCGCGTGCCAAGGTTGCGGACGGCATACAGCGTTCCGAGAGAGTCCGGCCCGCGGTTTATGAGGTCACCCAGGAAACGCAGGCCTGCTTCTGGTGGCAGGCGTTCTATGAGTCGCTGCGCCGAATCGCGGCAGCCCTGCAGGTCGCCGATGGCGTAGAGTGAAGGAGAATCCTCTCTTTTCAGATGCATAGATTGTCACATACAAGGTTGCCTGCCTTGGCAAGGGGAGCGCGTGCTGTTCGGATATCGGTTACAACACGCTACAAAAAGATGACTCCCATGGGATGGGGCCGAGGGCGAGTCGGATAGAATACCGCCACTTCCACGGACAGTAATGTCCCTCCGTCCTCCTCACGGACGAAGAGGGGTGCCCGGCGTGTGCCGGGTTCTCGAAATATATCGATAGCAGGGAGTACTAGTTTGTCGCATATCTTGGTCACTGGCGGCGCCGGATTCATCGGCGCGAATTTTGTATTGGATTGGCTGAACGCTCCCAATGCCCCGGGCATTGTCAACGTCGACAAGCTGACCTATGCAGGGAATTTGAAGACGCTCGCCCCGCTGGACGGCGATGAGCGGCATGTCTTCTCCAGGACGGATATCTGCGACCGCGCAGGGCTCGACGCGCTGCTGGCCGCGCATCGCCCGCGCGCTGTGGTCCATTTTGCGGCGGAAAGCCACGTCGATCGCTCGATCCACGGGCCCGGCGAATTTATCGAGACCAATATCGTCGGCACCTTCACGCTGCTCGAGGCGGTGCGCGCGTACTGGAGCGGGCTGGATGAGGCTGCCCGCGCCGATTTCCGTTTCCTGCACGTATCGACGGACGAGGTCTTCGGCTCGCTCGGACCTGAGGATGCTCAGTTCTCCGAGACGACGGCCTATCAGCCGAATAGCCCGTACTCCGCATCCAAGGCGGCATCCGATCATCTGGTCCGCGCCTATCACCACACCTATGGGCTGCCGGTTCTTACGACGAACTGCTCCAATAACTACGGCCCATATCATTTTCCCGAGAAGCTGATTCCGCTCATGATCGCGAATGCGCTCGGGGGTAAGCCACTTCCGGTCTATGGCGATGGACAGAATGTCCGGGATTGGCTGTATGTGGGCGATCACTGCGCGGCGATTCGCGAGGTGCTGGCGCGTGGCCGGGTGGGCGAGACCTACAACGTAGGCGGCTGGAACGAAAAAACCAATCTAGAGGTCGTTCATACGCTGTGCGATCTGCTGGACGTGCTCAAGCCCAAGGCAGCAGGATCCTATCGCGATCAGATCACATTCGTGAAGGACCGGCCCGGCCACGACCGGCGCTATGCCATCGACGCCCGCAAGCTCGAACGCGAGCTGGGCTGGAAGCCGGCGGAGACGTTCGAGACCGGTCTGCGCAAGACGGTCCAGTGGTATCTGGACAATCAGGCGTGGGTGCAGGACGTCATGTCGGGCGAATATCGTAACTGGGTGGCCAAGCAATATGCGGCCTGATACGCGCAAGACGCCCACATTTCTTGTAACAGGAAGCAAGGGGCAGGTCGGCTTCGAACTGCGACGCAGTCTTGCGCCGCTGGGTCGTGTGGTGGCGGTGGACCGCAGCCACGGCGATCTTACGCAGCCTGACGCGCTGCGCGCGCTGGTGCGCGAGATCAAGCCCGATGTGATCCTGAACCCGGCGGCCTACACGGCGGTGGATAAAGCGGAGTCCGATGCCGAGACGGCATTCGCGGTCAATGGCGTGGCGCCCGGGGTGTTGGCGTCGGCTGCACGCGAGGTCGGAAGCCTGTTGGTGCATTATTCAACCGATTACGTGTTTGACGGTACCGGACGCGACGGCGCCGGTCAGGGCTGGTACCGCGAAACCGATGCGGTGAATCCGCAATCGGTTTATGGCAAGAGCAAGCTGGCAGGCGAGCAGGCGGTGACCGACAGCGGTGCCGCCGCGCTGATTCTGCGTACCTGCTGGGTGGCGGGCGCCCACGGCAACAACTTTGCGAAGACCATGCTGCGCCTGGCGCGCGAGCGTGACAGCCTGCGCGTGATCCACGATCAGTTCGGCGCACCGACGACCGCCGCCTTGATCGCGGATGTCACGGCCCAGATCGTCGCGAGGTACTGGCTGCATGGCCGGCCCGAAGCATTTCCGACGGGGATCTACCACCTCGCCGCGGCGGGCGAGACCACGTGGCATGGCTATGCAACGCACGTGGTAGCCGGTGCCGCCGCGCGAGGTGCCACGCTGAAGGCGGCTGTGGCAAGCATCGAGCCGATTCCGGCTACCGCCTATCCGCTACCCGCCCCGAGGCCCACGAACTCGCGCCTCGATACGACCAAGTTGCGGGACACGTTCGATATCCATCTTCCTGACTGGAAGGAGGGCATCGACCTCCTGCTGGACCAGATTCTTTCCTGACATTCGTACCATGCGCAAAGGCATCATCCTGGCCGGCGGTTCCGGCACGCGACTCTATCCGATCACGCGGTCTGTCTCCAAGCAACTGCTGCCGGTGTACGACAAGCCGATGATCTACTACCCGCTGTCCACGCTGATGCTGGCGGGTATTCGGGACATCCTCATCATTTCGACGCCGGAGGACACGCCTCGCTTCGCCGAGATGCTTGGTGACGGCAGCGCGTGGGGCCTGAATCTGTCGTACGCAGTGCAGCCATCTCCGGACGGGCTGGCGCAGGCTTTCATCATCGGGCGCGATTTCGTCGGCAATGACCCGTCGACGCTGATCCTCGGTGACAACATCTTCTTCGGCCACGACCTTGCCGGCCAGCTCGAGCGCGCTTCCGAAAAGGAACAGGGCGCGACGGTCTTCGCCTATCACGTGCACGATCCGGAACGGTATGGCGTCGTCGAGTTCGACGACAATTTCCGCGCGCTGTCCCTGGAGGAGAAGCCGGTGAAGCCGCGCTCGCACTACGCGGTGACGGGGCTGTATTTCTACGACAATCAGATCTGCGACATCGCGGCGGACGTCAAGCCGTCCGCGCGCGGCGAGCTCGAGATCACGGATGTCAACAAGCGGTACCTCGAGCTGGGGCAGCTCGACGTCGAGATCATGGGTCGGGGCTATGCATGGCTCGACACCGGTACGCACGATTCGCTGCTCGAAGCCGCAAGCTTCATCGCCACGCTGCAGAACCGCCAGGGTCTGATGGTGGCTTGTCCGGAAGAGATCGCCTACCGTAGCAAATGGATTACGGCGGAGCAGGTCGAGCGGCTGGCGAAACCGCTGCTCAAGAACGGCTACGGTCAGTATCTGCAGCACATCATTTCGGAATCCATCAAATGAGCATGAACGTCATTCGGACGGCCATTCCCGATGTCATGATCATCGAGCCGAAGGTCTTTGGCGACGCGCGTGGGTTCTTCCTCGAGAGCTTCAACCAGAAGGCGTTCGCCGAGGCGACCGGCCTCAATCTGGAGTTCGTGCAGGACAACCATAGCCGCAGCGGCAAGGGTGTCCTGCGTGGTCTGCATTACCAGATCCAGCAACCGCAGGGCAAGCTAGTGCGCGTGGTGCGCGGACGGGTGTTCGACGTTGCCGTCGATATCCGCAAGCAATCCATGACCTTTGGCAAATGGGTCGGCGCGGAGTTGAGCGAAGATAACCATCGTCAGTTCTGGGTGCCACCGGGGTTTGCGCACGGCTTTGTCGTACTGTCGGAATCTGCGGATTTCCTCTACAAGACCACCGACTACTATGCGCCGCAGTTCGAGCGCACGATTGCATGGAACGACCCGGAGATCGGTATCGACTGGCCGCGGATAGATGTGGCGCCGCTGTTGTCGTCCAAGGACCAGACCGGCGCCAGTCTTGCGGCAGCGGAACTGTTTGAGTGATACCGATCGGATTGGTGACGATCCCATCCGTTAACGTTTGATTTCTCTTTGCGCATGAACCTGAACCAAGCAAAAATCGCGGTCATCGGCCTTGGCTACGTCGGACTGCCGCTGGCAGTGGAATTCGGCAAGCGGCGCCCGGTTGTCGGTTTTGACATCAACCCGACGCGCATCGCCGAACTCAAGTCCGGGCGCGACGGCACGCTGGAAGTCGACCAGGACGAACTGGCGGAAGCCGCGCAACTCGAATACACCTGCAATGTCGACGATCTGCGGGACTGTGCGGTGTTCATCGTGACGGTGCCGACGCCAGTGGACAAGGCCAATCGCCCGGACATGACACCGCTGGTCAAGGCCAGCGAGACCGTCGGTCGTGTCATGCCGCAGGGCGCGGTGGTGATCTATGAATCGACCGTCTATCCCGGCGCCACGGAAGAGGTCTGTGTTCCCGTGCTCGAACGGATGAGCGGAAAGTCGTTCAACGTGGACTTCTTCTGCGGCTATAGCCCGGAGCGCATCAATCCCGGCGACAAGCAACATCGCCTGCCGACGATCCGCAAGGTGACCAGCGGCAGTACCGAGGATGTGGCCGTGGCCGTGGATCAGCTGTACGCGGAAATCATTACCGCCGGCACGCACAAGGCCAGCAGTATCAAGGTCGCCGAGGCGGCCAAGGTGATCGAGAACACGCAGCGCGACGTGAACATCGCACTGATGAACGAGCTCAGCCTGATCTTCCACAGGCTTGGCATCGATACGCTCGAGGTGCTCGAGGCTGCGGGAACCAAGTGGAACTTCCTCCCGTTCCGTCCCGGTTTGGTGGGGGGGCATTGCATCGGTGTGGACCCTTATTATCTGACGCACAAGGCGCAGGAAGTGGGCTATCACCCGGAGGTGATCCTCGCGGGTCGTCGCATCAACGACAACATGGCGCAGCACGTCGCCGACGAGACCGTCAAGCTGATGCTGCGCAAGGGCGTGAACGTGCTCGGCAGCCGGATTCTGGTGTTGGGTCTGACGTTCAAGGAAAACTGCCCGGACGTCCGCAATACCAAAGTGGTGGATATCATCGCGGCCCTGCGGTCTTATAACGCGCAGGTCGATGTGTTCGACCCGTGGATCGACGTTGCCGATGCCGAGCATGAGTATGGCCTGCAATGCCTGACCGAAATGCCCCCGCCCGGCCAGTACGCGGCCGTGGTGCTGGCAGTGGGTCACCACCAGTTCGTGGCATTGGGCGAGGCGGGAATCAAGGCGCTCGGACATTCTGGCGCCGTGCTGTTCGACGTCAAGGGTGTGCTTCCGCTCGGCGCCGCCGACGGACGGCTGTAAATCATTGGCCAAGGAAAGATGAAGATGGTGAGTTCCACACAACCCCATGCCTACGCACAACTGAAGCGGGAGCTCGCTGCCGCGCCGAAAACGTGGCTGGTGACGGGCGTCGCGGGATTCATTGGCAGTAATCTGCTCGAAACCCTGCTCAAGCTCGACCAGCGCGTGGTCGGGCTCGACAACTTCGCCACCGGCCACCGGGCCAATCTCGAAGAGGTGCGCGGTCTGGTGGCGCCCACGCAGTGGGCGAATTTCCAGCTCATCGAAGGCGATATTCGCAACCTCGAAGACTGCCGGCGCGCGTGCGTGTTCCGGCGTGACGGTGCTGAGCACGCGGTGAATTACGTGCTGCACCAGGCGGCGCTCGGTTCGGTGCCGCGCAGTCTGCAGGATCCGATCGCGACCAACGAGTCGAATATCACGGGCTTCCTCAATATGCTGGTTGCGGCGCGCGATGCCAAGGTGAAGCGTTTCACCTATGCCGCGAGCAGCAGCACGTACGGTGACCATCCGGGACTGCCCAAGGTCGAGGATCGCATTGGCAAGCCCCTGAGTCCCTACGCCGTGACCAAGTACGTCAACGAGCTCTACGCGGACGTGTTTGCACGTTGCTACGACTTCCAGACCATCGGCCTGCGCTATTTCAATGTTTTTGGGCCGCGTCAGGATCCGGAGGGTGCTTATGCGGCGGTGATCCCCAAGTGGACCGCATCGCTGCTGACCGGCGAGACCGTTCATATCAACGGCGATGGCGAGACGAGCCGCGACTTCTGCTACGTGGCGAACGCAGTGCAGGCGAACCTGCTTGCCGCCACCGCAACCGATACCGCGGCGACCAATCAAGTCTATAACGTCGCCGTGGGCGATCGGACCACGCTCAACGATCTCTTCGATGCCTTGCGCCGCAATCTCGCGCCATATGGGGTGAGTGCTACGGTGCAGCCGAACTATCGCGATTTTCGTGCCGGCGACGTGCGCCACAGCCAGGCCGACGTGAGCAAGGCTGTCACGCTGCTCGGCTATGCGCCGACGCACCGGATCAGCGATGGTCTGGAAGAAGCAATGGGTTGGTATGTGAGTCGCCAACGCAGGCAGACGGCCGACTGACGCTCGGGCCTGCGTCTCTGGGGGGTAACCCCCGGGCCCTCGCTCACGCCATCGCGAATATTCACAGCGCGGTTTCGTCTCGGGGGATCGATCCACCACACAACACACTAGATGCGCGCGTCACACATCTCCTGGAATCTGTTTGGGCTTGGCCTGCCGTTGCTGATCGCCGCGTTGACCGTGCCGCATCTGCTGGCCGGCCTAGGTGGTCAGCGCTTTGGCTTGCTGGCGCTCGCGTGGGGGTTGATCGGTTATGCGAGCGCACTGGATCTTGGCATCGGTCGCGCCACGACGCAGCGCGTCGCGGCGCTGCGTAATGGGCACGACGAAGCGTCCATCGCGGATGTACTGACCACCGCGACGCGCCTGACGCTCGTCACCGGTGGTATCGGCATGGTACTCATTCTGTTGGCTGCCATGCTTGGCGTCGGCAATCTGGTGCACGCGAATGAGGTGCCGCAGTCCGAAGTCCGCTCGGCGATCCTGTTGCTGGGGCTTGCATTGCCCATGCAGGCCGTCAGTGCGACCTATCGTGGCGTCAACGAAGCCTATCTGAGCTTTCGGAATATCAGCGTGCTGCGCATCCTGCTGGGCGCGGCGAACTTCGGACTCCCATATCTGATCTCGCTATTCACCACGCGCGTTGACATCCTCATTGCGAGTCTTGTCATTTCGCGCGCACTGGCGTTGTGGTTCTACCGGGTTTTTGCGTTGCAGTGCTTGCCCGCCGACGGCCGGCACGGCACCTATTCGCGCGGGGTGGCCAGGCAACTGTTTCAGTTTGGCGGATGGTTCACGATCAGCAGCGTACTGAGCCCCTTGCTGACGCAGGCGGACCGGTTTCTCATCGCCGCGATCATCAGTGCTGCGGCCGTGACGACCTACGTGATTCCTTACGAGGTCACGGTGCAGACGCTTATACTGTCGAGCGCTGTCACCACTGTGGCATTTCCCGCCATCAGTCGGCTGCTGGTCGACGATCCCGCTGGTGCAACACGCCTGTTCCGACTCTGGTTCGTGCGTGTAATCGGCGCCATGCTGGCAGGCCTGCTGCTCCTTGCAGCGATCTTGCCGGAGCTGCTGACGCTGTGGCTCGGGCATCCGGCTGATCCGGCATCGGTAGCCGTAGGGAGAATCCTCTGCGTTGGCGTACTGGCGAATGCGATCGGGTCGATGTACTTTGCACTGCTGCATGCCAAGGGCCGCACGCGCGCGACGGCGATGTTGCATCTGTTGGAAGTACCGCTGTATATCGCCGCGCTGGTCGGACTGACCAAGGCCTTCGGTGTCAGCGGCGCTGCCGTTGCGTGGTCTTTGCGGATGTCCTTCGATGCGATCGGCATGAAGATGTTGGCGAGGCAGGCAAGATGAATCAGAAACCCTACCAGGACGTCAGGCTCGCGGCCGGGGTGGCATTTCTCTGCGTGCTGGCCATCATCCTTGGGATTGTCGCCGGACATCAATTCCTGGGCATCAGCCGCGATTACCCTAACTATCTCGAATTCTTCGAACTGGTTCGCTCGAGCGAGGGGCTGTTCGGCGTGGACACGCGCTTCGAGTTTGGTTTCACCACGCTGGTCTATTCGCTGGCAAGCCTGGGTTTGGGGAATATTGCGATCTACGGTACGATTTGCGCGCTCTGTATCCTGATCAAGGGCGCCGCGGTACGGACTTCGCAGATGACGCTTGGATTGATCGCGGTGCTGGTGTTTTTCTATATCAGCCGATATTTCATTCTGTTCGAGCTGACCGTACTGCGCGCTTCGATTGCGTTCGCGATCGCTTTCTTCGTGTTCTGGAGGAAGGATGAGCGTCGCTTCAAGATGTGGGAATTTCTGCTGCTCTGTCTGGCGGTCACCTTCCATTATTCCGCCGTCGTGCTGTTGGCGGTGTACGTGCTGGGACGCCTGAATTTCAAGGTGGCTGTGCTATTGATCGTCAGCATCTTTGTTGCGGGATTGCTGCTTCGACAGATGCTGTTTTCGACGTTTCAGACGATATTCCCTGTGATGGGAACTTACCTCGATGTGGCGACGTCTTCGACCATCGTGCCGTTGCCATTTATGTTGGACATCGCGCTGATGGTCGCCGCGCTTTATTTGTGGCGGCAGAACGATGTGACGATGCAATATGCCGTGATCGGGATGCTGCTCAGTGTTGCCATCCACTTCTCGATGCTGGAATTCCCAATCGTGGCAGCCAGGTTCCGCGAGTTGCTGTCCGTATTCGTTCTGATTTATATCCTCAAGGCTTTCACTTCCGAGTCGAGAGTCATTCAATTGCTGGCGCTTGTGTTTGCCGTGGGAAGCGGCCTGCTGAACCTTTATGCCATGACGGTCTACGATCCGTTACTAATCGGATGAAAAGTATTGATATTGTCATCGTGAACTGGTCGTCCGGCACGCAGTTGCTGGAGGCGATGCAAAGTCTGCAGCAGCACGCGGGCGGGGAGATCGCGTCCGTTGCCATCGTGGACAACGCGTCCATCGACAATTCGCTGGAGCTGGTCGCGGAACGTAGTGACTGGAATTTCCCGATCCATTTTGTACGAAACAAGGAGAATCGGGGCTTTGGGGCTGCCTGCAATCAAGGTGCACGTACTGGGCAGGCGGAGTTCATTCTTTTCCTGAATCCCGACACGCTGGCATATCCGCAGTCTCTGGCGACGCCGCTTGCCTACATGCAGCGTCCGGAGAATGCCAACGTGTCGGTGACGGGCATCCAGCTGATCGACGAAAGCGATCATATTCAGCGAGCCTGCGCGCGTTTTCCTACGCTCGGGATGTTCGCAGCTGCCGCCGTGGGGCTGGATCGTTTGCCCTGGATGCGTGATTGCCGGCATCACATGACGGATTGGGACCATACGACTACACGCGAAGTCGATCACGTCATCGGTGCTTTCTACCTGATTCGTCGCAACGTTTTCGAAGCGCTCGAAGGCTTCGACGAGCGGTTCTTTGTCTACCTGGAAGATCTCGATCTGTCGTTACGCGTGCGACGCGCGGGCGGGCGCATCGTGTTCCTGGCGGATGCCCAGGCGTTTCACGCCGGGGGTGGCACGTCTCGTCAGATCAAGGCCACGCGCCTGTTCTACTCGCTGCGTAGCAGGCTTCTTTATGGCTTCAAGCACTACTCATTGCCGAGCGCATGGGCGTTGGTCGCGGTGACCATGGTGGTGGAGCCACTGTCGCGCACGGCATTCTCGGCTGCGCGCGGGGGCATGCAGGATATCCGCAACACCTTACGGGGCTTTGGCATGCTGGCCCGATCGTTGCCGCAGATCCTGAGGGCGTCCAAGCGATGAAGGCCTTGCTATTGACCCGCTACGGACGCCTGGGCGCGTCTTCGCGTCTGCGGATGCTGCAGTTCCTGCCATGGCTGCGCGCGGCCGGGCTGGAGGGCGAGTCGCAGGCGCTGCTCGGCGACGCGATGCTGGCGGGAAAGTACCGCGCCGGGCGCTATCAGCGCGGCGCAATGATCGCCGCCTATGGCGCGCGGCTCCGCTCGTTGATACGGCGCCGGCATGTCAGCGTGGTATGGATCGAGAAAGAAGCGCTGCCGTGGTTTCCGGCCGCGGTCGAGCGCATCATGCTGCGGGGGGTTCCCTATGTACTCGATTATGACGACGCACTGTTTCACAATTATGATCTGCATCGATTGCCGTTGATCCGGCGCGTGCTGGGACGACGCATCGACCATCTGATGGCCGGAGCGGCGCTGGTGATGGCAGGCAACGAGTATCTCGCGCAGCGCGCGCGCGACGCGGGCGCGAAATGGGTGGAAATCGTGCCGACCGTGATCGACCTCGAGCGCTACCCCGAACCCGATTTCACCCAAACGGGGCGCGCGGCACGGGAGGGCGATGAAACGCGCCGCATCGTCTGGATTGGTTCGCCGACGACGGCTGCGTATCTCGACGCGCTGGCCGAGCCGTTGCGCCGGCTGTCACAACGACACGCCTTTCGCCTGCGTGTGATCGGCGCGGAGGTGTCGTTACCCGGCGTCGATGTGGAATGCGTGCCGTGGACCGAGGAGACCGAAGTGGCATCGATCGCCGATTGCGATATTGGCATCATGCCGCTGCGAGATTCGCCGTGGGAACGCGGCAAGTGTGGCTACAAGCTCATTCAGTACATGGCCTGTGGGTTGCCGGTCGTGGCCTCGCCAGTCGGGGTCAATCAGCAGATCGTCCAAAGTGGCGTCAACGGATACCTCGCCGACGAAGCGACGGCCTGGGAGGCATCGCTGGACGAGTTACTGCGCGATGAGCCGCTGCGCCTGGCAATGGGCCAGGCAGGTCGCCGCCGCGTGGAGCAGGACTATTGCGTGCAGCAGGTTGCGCCGAGAGTGGCGCACTTACTCAAGCAAGTGGGAGCACGTTGATATGTGTGGATTGACAGGATTCTTCGGTGGCAATGTCACCGGCATACCGCAGAGAACGGCGTTGCTGGAAGCGATGGCGGACCGCATTCGACATCGCGGCCCGGACGATGGGGGCGCATGGACCGACGCCGACGCGCCGGTCGGGTTCGGCCATCGGCGGCTTGCGATCGTGGACTTGTCGCCGGCCGGCCATCAACCCATGGCGGCGGCGAGCGGCCGTTATGTCATCGCCTACAACGGCGAGATCTACAACCATATGGACCTGCGGGCGGCGCTGGAGACCGCGGGCATGGCGCCGGCATGGCGTGGTCATTCCGATACGGAAACTTTGCTCGCTGGCTTTGATGCGTGGGGCATCGAAGCCACGCTGAAGCGAGCCGTCGGGATGTTCGCCATTGCGCTGTGGGACCGTCAGCAGCGGGTTCTGACGCTCGCGCGCGACCGTCTTGGCGAGAAACCGCTTTATTACGGCTGGCAGGGCACAGGTGCCGCGCGTACCTTCCTTTTCGCTTCCGAACTGAAGGCGTTGCATGCGCATCCGGCCTTCGAACGCAACGTCGACCGCAATGCGTTGTGCCTGTTCATGCGGCACAACAACGTACCGGGCGAGCACGCGATTTTTCAAGGCATTCGCAAGCTCGCGCCGGGTCATCTGCTGGAAATCTCGCTGACGCAACGTGAGCCCACGCCACGCGCCTACTGGTCCGGCCTGGACGTGGCGTTGCAAGGCGTGCGCGACCCGTTCACAGGCAGTCCCACGGAGGCCGTGGACGCCCTCGAGGCACTGCTGCGCAAGTCCATTCGCGGGCAGATGATGGCGGATGTTCCGCTTGGCGCGTTCCTGTCGGGGGGGATCGACTCTTCGACCGTGGTCGCGCTGATGCAGGCGGAGTCGTCGCGTCCGGTCAAGACGTTCACCATCGGCTTTCACGAAGGTGTGTACAACGAGGCGGAGCATGCCAAGGCCGTCGCCGCGCACCTCGGCACCGAACATACCGCGCTCTACGTCACGCCCGACGAGGCACTGGACGTCATTCCGAGGTTGCCCACGCTCTATGACGAGCCGTTCGCGGATTCGTCGCAGATTCCGACGTATCTGGTCAGCGCGCTCGCGCGCGAGCATGTGACAGTGTCCCTGTCGGGCGACGCCGGCGACGAACTGTTCTCCGGATATAACCGGTATCAGATCACGGCGACCATGTGGAATCGCTTGTCGTCGGTGCCAACCGGATTGCGCTCGGCCGTTGCATGGCTACTGACGCGTCCTTCGCCGCAACGGCTGAACAGCCTTGCCAATGGTATTCCGGGGGCAGCCCGGTGGACCAACGTCGGCGAGAAGATTCACAAGGGTGCAGGTGTGATGGCGGCGAAGTCGGCCGAGGCGTTGTATCGCGGCATGGTGTCGCAATGGCAGGATCCGGGTGCGGTGGTCATCGGCGGACGCGAACCGGCGACGTTGCTCGATACCGCACCGTCCGCATTTGGCGAACTGGGCGACGTGGAGCGCATGATGGCGCTCGACATGCTGACCTATCTGCCAGACGACATTCTCACCAAGGTCGATCGCGCCTCGATGGGACGCAGCCTGGAGTCTCGCGTCCCGTTTCTCGATCACCGTGTGGTCGAGTTCGCATGGCGTTTGCCACTCGCCTACAAGCTGCGGCAGGAAGAGGCGGGGTACACGACGAAGTGGGCACTCCGCCAGGTGCTGTATCGACATGTGCCCAAGGCACTTATCGAGCGGCCCAAGATGGGCTTCGGCGTGCCGATCGACACCTGGCTGCGTGGCCCGCTACGCGATTGGGCGGAAGCACTGCTCGACCCCGCTCGGCTGCATCGGGAGGGATTCCTGAACCCTGGGCCGATCCGTCGTAAGTGGGAAGAGCACCTCAGCGGTCAGCGCAACTGGCAGCATCCGCTCTGGTGTGTGCTGATGTTCCAGGCCTGGCTCGAACAGGAGTCGGCGGCAGCGGGGCTGGTGGAGCGTGTCGCGTGAGATTCCTGATGATCGCGAGCTTCGCGGAGTCGCTGATTGGCTTTCGTGGTCCGCTCATTGCTGCCCTGCAGGCGAGCGGACTTGACGTGCATGTTGCGGCTCCGGGGCTGCCGGCCGGAGATCCGGTGCGGGCACGCCTCGAGGCGCAGGGTTTGACTGTGCATGACGTCAGAATGCAGCGCGTCGGCACCAACCCGCTTGTGGATCTCGGTACGACGATACAGCTGTACCGGTTGATGAGGCGTATTCGGCCAGATTGTGTGATGGGCTACACTATCAAGCCCGTTATTTACGGCACGCTGGCAGCCTGGCTGGCGCGTGTACCGCGACGTTTCGCGCTGATTACCGGCCTTGGTTACGCATTCCAGCAGGAGGGCGGCGGCATGCGCGAGCTCGTGCAGCGTATGTACGCTGCTGCGCTGCAGCGCGTGAGAAAGGTGTTCTTCCAGAACCCGGACGATCGCGACCTGTTCCTCGAGCGTGGCATTCTCGCGGCGGACACACCGTCCTGCGTGGTCAACGGTTCCGGGGTCGATGTCTCGGCCTTTTCGGTGGCGCCGCTGCCGGGGAAGACGACTCGCTTTCTGTTGATTGCGCGCTTGCTCGGCGACAAGGGCGTGCGCGAATTTGTCGAGGCGGCGCGGCGCGTTCGGGCAGAGCGATCGGATGCGACGTTCGTGCTGGTGGGATGGATCGACACGAACCCCAACGCGATCGCGCAGGACGAGCTAGATACATGGGTGAGGGATGGCGTCGTGGAGTACCTTGGCAAGCTGAGCGACGTGCGTCCCGCGATTGCGGAGAGCACCGTATACGTGCTGCCCTCCTATCGAGAGGGCACGCCGCGCACGGTGCTCGAGGCCATGGCCATGGGCCGTGCGGTGATCACCACGGATGCGCCCGGCTGTCGCGAGACGGTCGTGGATGGCGATAACGGCTTTCTGGTGCCAGTCAAGTCCGTGGACGCGCTCGAAGTGGCCATGCGCCGCTTCCTTGACGACCCCGACCTTGCCACACGGATGGGGCGGCGGGCACGCGAAATTGCCGAGGACAAGTATGACGTCAACAAGGTGAACGCCGTCATGCTGAGTGAGATGGAAATTCGATGAAGCGTCTTTTCGACCTGATTCTTTCGTGCATGGCCCTGGTCGTACTGGGACTACCATTGCTCGTTCTTGTCTGGATGGTGCGGCGCAAGCTCGGTAGTCCCGTGTTCTTTCGCCAGACGCGTCCGGGACGCGATGGCAAGCCCTTTGTGATGGTGAAGTTCCGGACCATGACGGATGCACGGGGCCCGACCGGCGAACTGTTGCCGGATGCCGAACGCCTGACGGCGTTCGGCCGCTTCCTGCGCTCTTCGAGCCTGGACGAGTTGCCAGAGCTTTGGAACGTCGTCAAGGGCGACATGAGTCTGGTAGGCCCGCGCCCATTATTAATGGAATATTTGCCACTGTATTCGCCGGAGCAGGCACGCCGGCACGAGGTCCGGCCGGGCGTCACCGGGTGGGCTCAGGTCAACGGTCGAAATGCGCTGAGCTGGGACGAGAAGTTTGCGCTCGACGTCTGGTACGTCGACCATCGAAGCCTATGGCTCGACATTCGTATCCTGTGGCTTACGGTGCGGAAGGTGCTGGTACGCGAGGGCATCAGCGCATCGGGTGAGGCCACCATGCCGAAGTTCACGGGCAAGAAGCCATGACGCGCAAGCGGCTCGCACTGTTCGGGGCCAGCGGCCACGGCAAGGTGGTCGCCGATGCGGCGCTGCTGGCCGGTTGGGAGGACGTCGTTTTTTATGACGACGCCTGGCCGGGGCGGCAGGATAACCGGCACTGGCCGGTGGCAGGCGATCTGGCGGCAATGTTGGCGCAGGCTGCTGAATTCGATGCGGCGCTGGTGTCGATCGGCAATGGCCAGGCGCGATGGGAAAAGCAGTGCGTGCTGGTGGCTGCCGGCGTGAGGTTGGCCACCGTCGTCCACCCGCATGCACAGGTGAGCCGGTTTGCCACGCTGGGCGCCGGCACCGTCGTGATGGCGGGTGCGGTCATCAATGCGGATGCTTCCGTTGGGGATGCCTGCATCATCAACACAGGGGCAACCGTGGACCATGACTGTGCGCTCGAGCACGGTGTGCATATCAGTCCAGGTGCCAATCTGAGCGGAAACGTCCAGATCGGCGCCTTGTCATGGATCGGCGTCGGCGCGGCAGTGCGCCAGGGCATCGCGATCGGCGCCGGTGTCATGGTAGGCGCCGGCGCGGTCGTCGTGAAACCTGTGACCGATGGCGCGACGATGATCGGGAATCCGGCGCGAGAACAAATTAAGTAGGCCCGTGTATTGCAACAGGTTGGCAATAAGAAAATACCGGGTCGGTGGGGCAACTCTGAAGATCTGATAAGACTATGCTGAATACACCATTCTCCCCTTGGCCAAGCTTCACCAAAGAAGAGGCCGATGCCGTACAGCAGACGTTGTTGTCGAACAAGGTCAATTACTGGACAGGCAACGAGTGCCGCGAATTCGAGCGAGAGTTCGCGGCGTGGGTCGGCACGCGTCATGCGGTCGCGTTGGCAAATGGCAC
The DNA here is from genome assembly GCF_914271485.1 of Cupriavidus pampae. Lineage (GTDB taxonomy): Bacteria > Pseudomonadota > Gammaproteobacteria > Burkholderiales > Burkholderiaceae > Cupriavidus > Cupriavidus pampae. The sequence continues at coordinate 231,679 of NZ_CAJZAG010000003.1, read as the reverse complement.
GCTGGCGCTCGACGTCGCACTCAAGTGCCTGGGCATCGGTCCCGGAGACGAGGTAGTGGTCACGCCGCGGACCTTCATCGCCAGTGCGTCCAGCGTGATCAATGCCGGAGCGACGCCGGTCTTTGCAGAGGTGGAAGCCGACAGCGGCAATCTCTCCGCCGAAACTATCGCGCGTGTGCTGACGCCCCGCACCAAGGCCGTGGTGCTGGTGCATCTTGCCGGGTGGCCATGCGATATGGATCCCATCATGGCGCTCGCCGACCGCCATGGCTTCAAGGTCATCGAGGACTGTGCCCAGGCGCACGGCGCCCGCTACAAGGGACGCAGTGTCGGATCGATCGGGCATGTTGGCGCATGGAGCTTCTGCCAGGACAAGATCATGACCACCGGTGGCGAGGGCGGCATGGTGACGACGAACGACGAGGCGGTCTGGCGCGCCATGTGGGCCTACAAGGACCATGGCAAGAGCTTCGAGGCGGTCTACGAGCGAGAGCATGCCCCGGGCTTCCGCTGGTTGCACGAAAGCTTTGGCACCAATTGGCGCATGCTCGAGATGCAGGCCGTCATCGGTCGTATTCAACTGCGCCGCATGCCGGATTGGGCCGCTCGCCGCGCCGCGCATGCGGAGGCGATCCTCAGCGCTGCCCGCTCGTTCCCGGCAGTGCGCGCGCCGGCTCCTAAAACAGATAGCGTGCACGCGAACTACAAGTGCTACGTCTACGTGCAGCCCGAGAAGCTGGCACCCGGATGGACGCGCGACAGGATCGTGCAGACCATCGTGGATGCTGGCGTCCCTTGCTATCAAGGGTCGTGTTCCGAGGTCTACCTCGAAAAGGCGTTCGACGGAACCGGCTGGCAGCCGGCCGAGCGCTTGCCCGTTGCGCGCGCATTGGGCGAAACCAGCGTGATGTTCCTTGTCCACCCTACGCTGACCGATGCGGAAATCGCAAAAACGTGCAGCGTGCTTTCTGACGTTCTGGGCCGAGCCAGTCTGTGAAGAACCTTTCCGTTCCGCTTCTGGCTCTGCCGCGCGCGGCCAAGCGCATGGTCGTGGTCGCGCTGGATTTTTGCCTCGCGCTAGTGTCGGTCTGGGTGGCGTTCTACCTGCGCATTGATCAAACCGGACTGCCGGTCCTTCAGCAGGGTTACGTCTATCTGCTGGCGCCGCTGTTTGCGTTTCCCATCTTCGTGCGATTGGGACTGTATCGGGCCATCTTTCGTTACACCGGAATGGCCGCGCTGGCCAGCACGGCGAAAGCGGTGGCGCTCTACGGCATCGTGTTCTTCTCGGCATTGATCGTGCTGAAGCTGGAAGGGGTCCCGCGCAGCGTGGGCCTGATTCAGCCGATGCTGTTTCTCCTCATGGTTGGGGCGAGCCGGGCGCTGGCGCGCTTCTGGCTGGCGGGCACTGCGGGAAAGCTGCGTGCTCATGAAGGGCGCCTGCTGATCTATGGGGCGGGCGAGGCGGGTGTGCAGACCGCTTCCGCACTGGCCGTGACCCGACAGTACCGGCTGATGGGCTTTATCGACGACGATTCGGCGAAGATCGGCAGCACGATCAACGGGCTCGACATCATGAGCCCGGACGATGTGCCGGATGCGGTCGAGCGCATGGGTGTAAGCGACATCCTGCTGGCGATCCCGTCGATGGCGCGGGCGCAGCGCAACGCTGTCATTGACAAACTGCGCGAACTGCCAGTGCATGTGCGCACGCTGCCCGGCATGGTCGATCTGGCCTCCGGACGCGTGACGATCCGGGATTTCCAGGAGTTGGACATCGAGGATTTGCTGGGGCGCGCACCGGTTCCCCCGGATGCCGCGTTACTCGCGCGCAACCTCGCCGGCAAGTCCGTATTGGTCACCGGTGCGGGTGGCAGTATCGGCAGCGAACTATGCCGCCAGATCGTGCTCGAGAATCCGAAGCGGTTGATTCTGGTCGAACACAACGAGTTTGGCCTGTACTCGATTCATCACGAGCTGGAGCGTCTGCTGGACGAGCGTCACTCGCAGACGGAGGTTGTTCCTCTGCTCGCGAGCGTGGCGAACCTGAGGCGCCTGCGCGAGATCTGCGAGCTCTACCGTCCTGAGACCGTCTACCATGCCGCCGCCTACAAGCACGTGCCGCTGGTCGAGTGCAATCCGGCGGAAGGAGTCATGAACAACGTCTTTGGCACGCTCAACATGGCCCGTGCGGCCATGGAGTCCGGCGTCGAATACTTTGTGCTCGTGTCGACGGACAAGGCTGTGCGGCCCACCAACGTGATGGGCGCATCGAAACGCATGGCCGAACTGGCGCTGCAGGCCATGGCCGCGAAAACCGCGCTCGACTTCTCGATGCTTGACGGTAGCGGCGCGCGCGTGGCGACGCCTAATCGGACCGTGTTCGCAATGGTTCGATTTGGCAATGTGCTGGGCAGTAGTGGCAGCGTTGTGCCACTGTTCCGGCGGCAATTGGCCGGTGGCGGTCCGTTGACGGTCACGCATGAGGAAGTGACCCGCTACTTCATGACAATTCCCGAGGCAGCGCAGCTTGTCTTGCAAGCCGGCGCCATGGCACACGGCGGCGAGGTATTCGTGCTGGACATGGGGCAGTCGGTGAAGATCGTCGATTTGGCCCGGCGCATGGTTCAACTGTCGGGCCTGTCGGTGCGTGATGAGAACCATCCCGCCGGTGACATCGAGATTCAGATTACCGGTCTGCGTCCTGGCGAGAAGCTCTACGAGGAATTGCTCATCGGCGACAACCCAGAGACTACGGCACACCGTCGCATCATGAAGGCACGGGAAGACTTTGTGCCCTGGGAGGCGTTGGTTGCGGACTTGCTGGCCCTAAGGCAAGCCGCGGAGGCGAACGACCGCGAGTCCATCGGTAGCATTCTGACGCAGCACGTTCACGGATATGGCCAACCCATGAACGATGCCGAGACCTTGCCAATGCCGACGATGTCGTGACAGAAGGTGGCGCGGGGCATGCCGCCCCTGCGCCTGCTACTGGTTCGCTTCTTGATCAGCCGGTCGTCGCACGAATGCCACGAGAGCGCCGATGACAAGGCCGAGCGCTGCGCCGGCGACCACCAGCAGCAACAGGCCTGGCGTGCTCGGCTCCTCGGGCACGTAGTGCTGACCGAGCAGGCGAGTCGGGTAGGTACGAACCACTTCCAATGCTTCCTGAAGCTGTCTCTCCCGGTCTCTCAGACTCAGCACACGTTCGTTGATCACCATCGTCAGATTGGTCACCAGGACGTCTTGACCGGAATTGGAGCCACCCTTCGCGACGGTTCCTTTGAGGGACTGCAGCGCGGTGTTGTATTCGCGATCCGCCTCGGCCAGCTTTGCATTGATCGCGGCAAGCTCCTGCTTCATCCGATCGTACGAAGGCTCGAACAGGCGACGATGGGCGTTCGAGAGCGTGACATACGATGCTTCGATGGCTGCAAGCGCGGACTCGCGTGAATACCCGGAAACCTGCAGATTGATCACGTCCGGGCTTTTGCCGGCGGCCGCACGCAAGGTATCGAAAACGATTTTCGCATCGCGATTCGAATCGGGGCTGGGCAGGCCCATCGCCTGAATCACCTCAAGTCTCGCGGCGGGAAGGTTGTAGCGGTCCGCAGCGGTCAACTGATTTTCAATCAGGCGAACTGAGATTCCTTGCGAACTGGAGCTGGCCAATTGGCCGATTTGCACCGTTGTCTTGGCGACCCACTTTGGTTTGATGACCTGAGACGCCGCAACGCCCAGCAGCCCGCCAGCGACGGCTAAGGCCAGTATTAACTTGGAGGATCTTCTCAATAACCCCCACGGTGAAACCTGTCCTTTGTTTGGGGGCGTGGTGGCAATATCAGTCATGCGGACTATTCACTTACGAATCTTGATAAGCGGAGATTGTACGCGAGTCACCTGGCCAGAACCGATTGCCAGGCTTCCAGAATCACGGCGGCATCGTAACGTTGTGCCACACTTTGGCCATTGCTGGCGAGGTGCCGGCGCAGATCATCGTCCTCGATCAGTCGTCGAATCGATCCTGCCATTGCCGCGGCATCATCGACGTCAACGAGCAAGCCATTCTCTCCATCGCGGATGATCTCCCTCGGTCCGGTTTCACAATTCGTGGAGATCACCGACAGACCGAACGCCATCGCCTCAACCAGGACGAGTCCAAATCCCTCGTAGCGGGAACTCATGCACAGGATCGAGGCGTTGCGATACTGTGCGCCGATATCCTGGGTGGCACCCGGCAGTTCGACTGCGCTCTCGAGGCCGAGCGAGCGAATTTGCCGCGCGAGCGCGTCGCGTTCCTCCCCCTCCCCAACGATGACAAGCTTCCAGTCGGGATGTAAGGGCGCAACGATCTTCCATGCCTGCAGGAGCATGTCGAAGCCCTTCTCGGGTACGAGCCGTCCGACCGCAATGACTGTCCTGGCATCGCCGCTGACGGGTGCAGGTTGAACAGGAAAGGGAATCGCATTGGGGACGACCACCACCTTGCTGCGTGGATGCAACGATTGTTGCCACCGCAGGCGGTCTCGTTCGGTCAGCACGACGACGGCGTCGTCATAGCGCGCCGCAAGCCGGCGGGCCAGGCGCCGCGTCCGACGCCCAAGATCCTGGTCGAAGTGACAATGCTCCCAGGCAATACGACGCACATCGAGGCCCAGCGTAGCTGGCACCGTGAACAACGTCAGCATCGTGTCGACTTCGACCAGCACATCGACTTCATGCGTGCGCACGAAGCGTCGAATGCCCATAACCGTAGCCAGATACTCCCGCTTGAACGAAGGCCGCGCTTCGAACAATGCGTGGTGCACCACGTTTGCGTGCAGCGGAAACACGCCGGCCCGGTCATACAGGCTGAGGATCAGCACGCGATAGCCGCGCTCGGCCAGTCCATTGGCGATGACCGCCGTCATTCGCTCCGCGCCGGCGAACGCATTGAGCGTCCCCGTCAGGAAACACACCGTCGGCAGCGTCGTCATGGGGCTGCCATGCTTGGCGCCGGCCGGCAGCGCCAGTACAGTGCCAGACCGACCAGCACCGCGACGGCATTGCCCAGTCCATAGCCCGCCACGGCGCCCCAATTGCCGTAGCGCGGGACCACGGCGAGGTCGAACAGCAGTGTGACGGCGAACACCGCGAGCCATTTGGCCGCGATCCACTCCGGCCGGCGCAGATGCACGGCCAGCAGTGTGAGACCCACATCGGCGAATACCAGTGCCGTCAGCAGGGCTGCGGCTTGCAGCAAGGTAACGGTTGGCGCGAACGCGTGACCGTACAGCAGATGGACGATCCATGGCGCGCATGCGGCAATGACGGCGCCGCCGAGCAGGCCGACCGCCGCGAGTGCAACCGCGACGCGGCCGGCGTTGGTGCGAGCTTCGGCGAGATTGCCACGCGCATACACGTAGGCTGGCGCGACACCGGCCGCGAGCACGCTGGCGAGCACCGTGAAGTTGTCGAGGATCTGCATGCAAGCCGCATAGGCCCCGAAATCCGCGGCGGCCACCGCCGGTTGCAGCACCAGTTGGTCCACGCGTCGCGCGGCCATCATCAGGATAAAGCTACCCCAGAACAACGCGCCACTGGTCAGCAGGTCATGCAGGCGCGTGCGCTGCCAGTCGACGCTGAACAGACCGCCGACGCGATGCTCGCGCATGCGCAGCCGGAAATAGAGCATCTGCAGCGCCGCCACCACGATGGCCTCGATTGCGAACGCGGCCGCATAGCCGCTGACTTCGCGCACGCCGTACAGGAACAGCGCGCCGACCAGCGCCGCCTTGGTGCCGACCGCCAGCACGTTGAACAGTACGCCGGGTCGGTTATGCGTGCGGGCCTGCATCCACGCGCTGACCACGCCGAACGGTTCGCGCAGCAGGATCGCAATGCCGAGCAGCAAGGCTGCGTGCCAGATTTCCGCGTCCGGTGACGTGATGCCGAGGTAGCCGCACATCAGCAGATAGCCGATGACGCCGCCCCCGAGCCGCAGCGCGAAGGCATGCGCGAGCAGTGCGTGCCGGGTCCGTTCGGCATCGGGTCCGGACGCGGCCACCAGGCGCGGCACCACGACTTCGGCCGCGCACACGAGCGCGAACGATGCGGCAATCAGCACCACCGACTGCGCGTACTGGAAATGCGCGAAACCCACGGGGCCGAGCGCGCGCGCGAGCATCGCCACCACGACGACACCGATACCGACCTGCAGGCCGCGTTCGAACAGCATCCAGACGAGATTGGCCGCGACGCGTGGCTTCATGCGGCCTCCAGTCGCGCATCGCGCGGCGATGCACGCAGCGCCCGATAGCATGCGAGCCAGCGTTGTGCCACGGTGTCGAGCGCGCTGGTCGCGCGTACGTGGTCGCGGCGCATGGCTTGTGCGTGCGCGTCGCCACGGCCTGCTCGCAGGGTCGCGCTGATAGCCGCAGCGAGCGCCTCGGCGTCTCCACGCGGCACGATCATGCCGCCTTCGGCAGTGTTGCCGATGATCTCGCGCGCGCCCGGTGCGTCGGTCGATACCACGGGGCAGCCGCTCGCCAGCGCTTCCGCCAGCACCAGCGGTGAGCCTTCGATGTCGGACGAGAGCGCAAACGCGTCGGCGGCGTCGAGCAGCGCGGGGATGTCCTGGCGCGGGCCAAGCAACTGCACGCGATCGTCCAGGCCCAGTGTCGCGATCTGGTTCGCCAGCGCCTCGGCCAACGGCCCCCCGCCGGCCATCAGCAGCTGTGCGCGTGCGTTATCGAGCCGCGCGAACGCATCGATCAACAGATGCTGCGCCTTCTCGGGCACGAGCCGCCCCACATGCAGCAGTAGCGGTGTGGCGTCATCGAGGCCGAAGCTGGCGCGCGTGGCGGCACGCCGTGCGACGTCATGGCGAAAGCGTTCGATATCGATGCCATTCGGCATCACGACCATGCGCGCGGCTGGCACTGCACCGGCGGCGATCATGCCCGCGCGCCCGGCTTCGCTCACATGCGTCGTCAGCGCGCACCAGTGATCGGTCAGCCGATAGGCCAGCATGCGCGCGGTGCCGCCTTCGCGAAAACTGTGCGCAGTGCAGACCAGGGGCGGACAACGCACGATGCGCGTGAGCACACGCGCAAACAGGTTGGCATGCACCATGTGCGCATGGATGATGTCGGGACGCCATGCACGGACCAACGCGCGTGCCCGGCACAGCGCGCGCGCGAAGCCGAGCGGCGTCTTGCGCATCGCCAGCTCGATCACTTCGACGTCGGCCGGCACCTCGACCTCGCGTCCGGGCGACAGGCTCACGATCGCGACGGCATGGCCCAGTGCGCGGAACGCGCCGGCCAGCGCGGCCACCTGATACTCGGCGCCACCGACCTTGAGGCCGGTCAGCATCAGCATGATGCGCAGCGGGGCGGGTGTGGGGTCGTGGCGCAATGCCATCAGCGCGCCCCGTATCCCGTCAGCAGCGTGCGCACGGTCTTGACCGCGATCAGCAGATCGAGCGCAAACGAGCAATGCTTGACGTAATAGAGGTCGTAGCTGAGCTTGGTGATGGTTTCCTCGTGGCTGCCCACGTAGCCCTGCTGCACCTGTGCCCAGCCGGACAGGCCGGGCCGCACGAGGTGGCGATAGGGGTAGTAGGCGATGGTCTCCGCAAACTTGTCCACCATCGGTACCTGCTCGGGGCGCGGGCCGATGAAGCTCATCTCGGCCACGAGCACGTTCCAGAGCTGGGGTAGCTCGTCGAGGCGATACTTGCGAATGACGCGGCCGACGCGCGTCACGCGCGGGTCGTGGCGCGCGGCAAACTGCGCGGGCGCATCGGCCTGCGTGGCCATGCTGCGGAACTTGAGCATCGTGAACGTCGTGCCGAAGCGGCCCACGCGCGTTTGCCGAAACAATACGGGGCCCGGCGATTCAAGGCGAATCGCCAGCGCCGTCAGCAGCGCGGCCGGTAACACCAGCGGCGCGAGGACGAGCACCGCGGCAACGTCGATCACACGCTTGATAAAGCCATACAGGTAGTGCCGGGCGTAGTCGTCGAGAAAGTTCTCGTCGATATGGGTCAGGCCCACGCGGCCGGTCAGCATCTCGCCGACGCGTTCCACGGAATACATGCGCACATGGCCCAGCTTGAAGCGCGCCAGCGCGCGCGTGCGTTCGGGGTCGGCGGTGGCGGCACGGTCCAGCATCAGGCCATCGCAGTGCGCGGCCTCCTCGAGCGAACCGATGCGCATAAAGCGCATCGCACTCGGTGCCGCGGCGCCGGGCATCGAGAGAATGCCGTCGAGCTGCGCCAGCGCGCGCGGATCGGTATAGCCGAACACCGGCACATAGTTCTGCACGAAGCGCCGGTAACCGAATCCGCTCCAGGCGACCGTGGTCAGGTAGGCGAGCAGCAGTGCGCCGCGCGAGTACTCGATATGAAACGCCGCAAAGGCCAGCAGCAGCAAGGCGAATGGCAGGGTGGCGGCCACGCCGACAAGGCTGTTGCCTTCGATCGACGGCAAATGCAGCGAGCGATGCAACAGCACGAATGCGCTCAGGTACGGCACCACCGACCAGGCCATGGTGCGCGTGAACACATAGGTGACGATGCCGGCGTGGCGCAGGCCCTCGGCGAGAATCAGGTTGAGGCCGAACAGCAGCAGGCCGAGCAGAGCCCAGCTCAGCATGCGGCTGGCGCGGCGCGCGGTCTCCGATGAGGCCACAGCGGCTGGCCCACCGATGGCACTGTCGACGGCGCTGCGTGGCGTCGCGTGTGGGGTGTCCTTGTGCAGGCTCACTTCAGGCGCCCTCCTTGTCGGCACGGGGGTGGGCATGGGCGAGGTCAGCCGAGCGGCCCGCCAGTGCCTGGCGATAGACGCGCCATGTGGCATCGGCCATTGCATCGAGGCCGAAGTCGCGTACATAGCGGGCACGTGCCTGCGCGCCGAGCGCGGCGCGCAGGGCGGGCGACGCCGCCAGTTCGCGCAGGGCGTGGGCCAGCGCGTCAACGTCGTTGCCGGCGATCAGGCGGGCATCGGCGCCATCGGCACCGTCGGCATGTCCAAGCTGCTCGCGAATGCCGGGCAGATCCGACGCGACAACTGGCAGGCCCGCGCGCATCGCCTCGAGCACCGACAGCGGCAGACCTTCGTGATCGGAGATCAGCGCGAATATCTGCGCCGACGCGAGCCACGCCGCGATATCGGCAACGTTACCGCACAGCGAGATCCGTCCGGGTGCCACGCGCTCCGCGAGGGCTTGCAATTCCGCGATCGCAGGCCCTGCGCCAGCGATGACGAGTTCACTGCCGTCCAACGCAGGATCCTCGCACGCCTGCGCAAACGCTCGAATCAGCAGATCGGGCCGCTTGGGTGCGGCCAGGCGCGCGACCATCACGATACGTCGCAGCGGGGCGTCCGATTGCGCGCGTAGCGGCGTGTCGGCAACGCCGTTGCGAATCACGTCAATGCGTGCCGCCGGGATCGGCAGCGACGCCGCCAGCGCGCGCTCGGCTTGCGCCACGCAGATCAGGCGCGTGGTCACCGGGGCCAGACACCATTCGGTGATGCGCGCGGCCAAGCGGCGCAACATCGGGGCGGCGGGCTTGAAGGCGAAGCCGTGCACCGTATAGACCACCGGCACACCCAGCCACCATGCCGCCAGGCGGCCGAGCGCGCCGGCCTTGGCGCTGTGCACGTGAACGAGGTCCGGCGCGGCGGCGCGCAGCGCGCGCAGGACTTCGAGAAACGCGCCCACGGCGCGCCATGGCGACAGCCGGTTGTCGAGGCGGTGCAACACCATCGTCCGAGTGCCGGCGGCCTGCGCGGCGGTGAACAGCGGGCCATTGCCGCCGGCCAGCACCGTGGCGTCGACGCGGCCACGCAGTGCGCGCAGCAGATCGGCAACGTGCGTCTGCGCGCCCCCGATCTCGGAGTTCGTGATCAGGTAGGCGACGCGGGGGTGGGGTGGAGCGGGTGGGGTGGGCACGAAGGCGGTCGGACTGACGATGGGACGATATTATCTCGGCGGTTACGCGGAACGTCGGCCGGTGCTGGATACCGTGCGACGGCGCACGTTGCAGTGCCGCACCGCGGCGGCAAACTGTGACGGCAAGCGATTGCAACGAAATCCCGGCACGAAATCCCTGTACGAAAGCCGGGCGCCAAAGCGCAGGATCAGACGAACTCGGATGGTCGAATGCGCGTAACTCGGCGATTATAACTGCCGCCGTCGCCGCAATCCGGCAAAATGGCGCCTTTGGACCCGCCCCCTGGCAGTGCCTGCCAGGTGACGGACACACCGCACTCCCGGAAGGACGATCTATGCAAATTGACCCCTCGATCTTCAAGGCCTACGACATTCGCGGCATTGTCGGCCGCACGCTGACTGTGGAAGTGGCCCGCCAGATCGGCCTCTCGTTCGGTTCGGCGGCCGTCGAACTGGGCGAAAAGGCCGTGGTGGTTGGCCGCGATGGCCGTCTGTCGGGCCCCGATCTGCTTGGTGGCCTCGTGGAAGGCCTGCGTGCCGCGGGCGTCGATGTGATCGACCTCGGCATGGTCGCGACCCCGATCGTCTACTTCGGTACCAATATCGAGATCGATGGCCGTCGTGCCACGTCGGGCATCATGGTGACCGGCAGCCACAACCCGCCCGATTACAACGGCTTCAAGATGGTGCTCGCCGGCAAGGCGATTTATGGCGAGCAGATCCAGGCGCTGCGTCAGCGCATCGAAGCGGCCAAGTTTAATCAGGGCAGCGGCAGCTACAAGCTCGTCGATATCCGCCAGCAGTACCTCGAGCGCATCCTCGGCGATGTGAAGCTCGCGCGGCCGATGAAGGTCGCGCTCGACGCCGGTAACGGCGTGGCCGGTGCCTTCGTCGGCGATCTGTTCCGTGGCCTCGGTTGCGAGGTGGTCGAGTTGTTCTGCGACGTCGATGGCAACTTCCCGAACCACCATCCCGATCCCGCGCACGTCGAAAACCTGCAGGACCTGATGAAGACGTTGCGCGAGACCGATTGCGAGATCGGCCTGGCCTTCGATGGCGACGGCGATCGTCTGGGCGTGGTGACCAAGGATGGTCAGGTCATCTTCCCCGATCGCCAGCTGATGTTGTTCGCCGAGGAGATCCTGTCGCGCAATCCTGGCGCGCAGGTGATCTACGACGTCAAATGCACGGGCAAGCTGGCCCCGTGGATTCGCCAGCACGGCGGCGAGCCGCTGATGTGGAAGACCGGCCATTCGCTGGTCAAGGCCAAGCTCAAGGAAACCGGTGCGCCGATCGCCGGCGAGATGAGCGGCCACGTGTTTTTCAAGGACCGCTGGTACGGCTTCGACGATGGCCTCTACACGGGCGCGCGCCTGCTGGAAATCCTGTCACGTCATGACGATCCGGGCGCCGTGCTCAACGCGCTGCCGAACGCGAACAATACGCCTGAGCTTCAGCTCAAGTGCGCCGAGGGCGAGCCGTTCACGCTGCTCGACAAGATTCGCGCGAATGCGAAATTCGACGGTGCGCGCGAGGTCATCACGATCGATGGCGTGCGCGTCGAATACCCAGATGGTTTCGGTCTCGCACGGCCGTCGAACACCACGCCCGTGGTCGTAATGCGCTTTGAAGCGGACAACGATGCGGCGCTCGCACGCATCCAGGCCGAGTTCAAGCGTGTGATCCTGGCCGAGAAGCCGGATGCGCAGCTCCCGTTCTGAGCGGATGACGCAGCCGCTCATGGCGCCGGCGGACGATCTCGCGCCGGCGTCGTATCCCCATGCGCTGCCGGCGGACTTCGTGCCCGCGCGCATCCTGATCGTCAAGGTTTCATCGCTCGGTGACGTGGTTCACAACATGCCGCTGGTGCACGACCTGCGCGCGCGCTGGCCCGCATGCGAGATCGACTGGGTCGTGGAAGAGGGCTACGTAGACCTCGTGCGCCTGTTACCGGAGGTTTCGCACGTGATCCCGTTCGCGTTGCGGCGCTGGCGCAAGCGTTTCTACCGGCGCGATACGTGGCGCGAACTCGCGGCCTTGCGCGATGCGATTCGCGCGCGGCCCTATGACGCCGTGCTCGAGACCCAGGGTCTGCTCAAGACTGCCGTGGTCGCGCGCACTGCCGCACGCGTGGCGGGCGCGCCAGTGGTCGGGCTCGCCAATGCCACGCAGGGTTCGGGCTACGAGCCGGCCGCGCGGCTGTTCTACACCGCGCCGGTCACGGTGCCACGTCAGACCCATTCGGTACGCCGCTCGCGTCTGCTGGGCGCGGCGCTGACCGCGATCACGCCACCGGAGCCACCACGCTTCTTTGGCGAGCGCGCGCGCTCGCTGCATATCAACGATCCGCTGTGGGCCGATCTGCCCGCACGCTATGCGGTGTGCTTCCATGCCACGGCTGGCGCGAAGAAGCGCTGGCCCGTGCCGAGCTGGCATGCGCTGGGCCAGCGCCTGCACGCGGAAGGTTTGACGGTATTGCTGCCGTGGGGCAACGAGGCTGAACGGCGCGATGCCGAGACCATTGCCGCGGGCATTCCCGGCGCGCGCGTGTTGCCGCGTTTCTCGGTGATGCAGGGCTTTGGCCTGATCAATCGCGCGGAGGTCGTGATCGGCGTCGATACCGGCCTTGTGCATATCTCGGCGGCGCTGTGCCGTCCGACGGTAGAGATCTATACGGCCACGTGGCGCTGGAAGACCGAAGGCTACTGGTCCGATCGCATCGCCAACGTGGGGGACGACGGTATCGTGCCGTCCGTCGATGAAGTTTATGCCGCCGCCACGCGCGTGCGCGGTGCGGAGTCTTGATGCTGCGGTTGCTTTATACGTTGTTGTGGATCGTGATCCTGCCCGTGGCGCTGCTGCGCCTGGTCTGGCGCGCGCGCAAGGAACCGGGATACGTCCATCATGTTGGCGAGCGGCTCGGCCGCTACGACGACATCCCCGCGCAGGGTCCGTGGCTCTGGGTCCACGCGGTGTCAGTGGGCGAGACCCGTGCCGCGCAGCCGTTGGTCGAGGCGCTGCTCGCCGCCCATCCCAATCATCGCGTGCTGCTCACGCATATGACGCCGACGGGACGCCAGACCGGGCAGCAGTTGTTCGGCGCCAATGCGCGCGTGCAGCAATGCTACGTGCCATACGACGTGCCCTGGCTCGTGCGACGTTTTCTGCGGCATTTCCGGCCCGAGGCGGCGCTGCTGATGGAAACCGAGGTGTGGCCGAATCTCGTGCACGGCACGCGCGAAGCCGGCGTGCCGCTGTATCTCGTCAATGCACGGTTGTCGCCGCGCAGCTATCGCCGTACCGCGCGCTTTGGCAACGCGGCGTCGGCGATCTATCAGAACTTCACCGAGGTGCTGGCGCAAACACCGGGCGATGCGGAGCGTTATCGCGCGCTGGGCATGACGCGCGTGACGATCACGGGCAACCTCAAGTTCGATATGCAGCCGCCGGAGCCGCTGCTCGCGCGCGGCAAGGCGTTGCGACGCGCATTTGGCGAGCGCGCCGTGCTGGCTGCGGCGAGCACGCGCGAGGGCGAGGAGGCGATGCTGCTCGACGCATTTATTCGCTGGCCGGGCGAAGCACGCCCGGCGCTGCTGCTGATCCCACGGCACCCGCAACGCTTCGATGAAGTGGCAGCGCTCGCCACGCGGCTAGGCTTTACCGTACAGCGTCGCAGCGCGTTGGATGTCGACGCTGACGGACCGGCGCCGATCACGGCGGACATCGTGCTTGGCGATTCGATGGGCGAGATGCCGATGTACTTCGCGGCCTCGGACATCGCGTTTATCGGCGGCAGTCTGATGCCGCTCGGTGGACAGAACCTGATCGAGGCCTGCGCCTGCGGCACACCCGTGCTGATCGGCCCGCATACGTTCAACTTCGCGCAGGCCACCGAGGATGCCATTGCGGCCGGCGCGTGCGAACGTGTCGACAACGCGGACGTGCTGATGACCACCGCCGCCCGCATTCTGGCCGACCGCAAGGCGCTGCGCGAGATGCGGGCGAATGCGCTGGCCTTCGCGGGGATGCATCGCGGCGCCACCGCGCGTACGCTGTCGACACTGGCGCCGGCCTTGCGCTAAAGACATGCGCGGTGCCTGGCACAGCCGTTGCGCGCCATGCACATGAGGCGCCGTGATGGACACGGTAACGTCGCGCCAGCGGTAAGGCGGGGGCAAATGCTGCGCTTGCGTGTAGATTTGCCGCGTAGTTATCGACATTATTTGCGACATTGTTTGCGACGTTTTTCCGCCATGCAAGGCGGCGCCATGACAGAACAACCAAGGAGCGGATTCATGCCGAACATTCAGCGCTTGCCCGCCACGCTCACCCTTGCGACTCTGGCATTGTTGAGCGCGTGTACCACGACCACCACAGCGGACTCGCCAGGCGCGGGCGCGAGCCTCACGCAGACGCAGTCCGACGGTCCCTCCCGTTGGGAACTCGTCCGCTGGCAGCAGGCCGATGGCACGCTGCGCGAGTTGCCACAAGGCGACAACGGTCAGCCCGTGATCTTCGAGTTCAATAGCGGCATCGATGCGGCGCAGGGGACCGTCAGCGGTAACAGCGGCTGCAACCGCTTTACGGGCAGCTACGGCAAGACATCCACCGGCATTCGCTTCGATCGGATTGCCGGCACGCGCATGGCTTGCCCTGGCGAGCGCATGGGGTTCGAGAGCGCGCTGCTGCGCGCGATGCAGTCGCCTTTCACGACTGTCGCGTCGCAACCGTCCGCCACGCCGCAGGGGCGCCAGATCATCTGGAAGACTGCCGAGGGCGATCTGCTCCAGTTCGCCGAACGCGAAGGCGTGGGTCGCCGTGGCGCGAAGATCGACGCGGCATCCGGGGTCGAGAAAATCGTCTATATCGACTCGCAACGCGTGGAATGCACGGGCGTCGGCCGCATGCAGTGCTATCGCTGGCGCGAGAGCGAGGATGCGGCATGGCAACTCTGGTACGGTCCGATCGAAGGGCTCGACTTCGAATCGGGCGTGGCCTACAAGCTGCGCGTGCGCGAATACCGCGTGCCGAACCCTCCCGCCGACGCGTCGTCGATTCGCTGGCAGTTGCTGAAGGTGGAAGAGCGCCGCCGCGGCGGGTAACCTAGCCGGAAAGGGCAGGGGAGAGGCGCTTGTGACGATCCTCTATAATGCGCCGTCGGCATGACCGTCATGCCGGAACAGGGTCGAAGACCCACGCCTCCAAAGTTTTCCTCGACCCATGATCGCACGTACTCCCAGGCTTTCGGTTGCTGCCGACGCCCTCCTGTTCGCCTTTCCGATTCTGGTGCTTTGTGTCCCGCGCGGAGCGGGAGTCTTCATGGGCGCCGTCGTTTTGCTGGCGCTGCTCGGCTGGCGGCGTATGGGCGTTGCGTGGCGAGCTTACGGGGCCGTGCTGAAGCCGATCACTTGCGCGGTACTGGCGTTCATTCTGATTTACGTCGGATCAAAGCTCTACTTCCATACGCACTGGGATGTCGTCGACAATCCCTCGCGCGCCTTGCTCGCGGTGCTCGCATGCTGGGTTGTCGTGGCACAGGCACCGCGGCCGGAATGGATGTGGCGAGGGCTCACTGTCGGTCTTTTCTGCGCATTGCTGATCGTCTTGGGGCAACGGTACATTGGCGGGCAATTGCGCCCGTCGGGATTCATTCAGGCGATTGCCTTTGCCAATATGGTGGCGGCGCTGGGGCTCATTAGTTTCGCGAGGCCCGGTGACACCATGCGCGCCCATGTGATGGCCTGGTTCGGCGTCATCTGCGCGGCGCTGATCCTGATGCTCAATGGCACGCGTGGCGCGATGCTGGCAATGCTGGTGACGGTTTTCCCCCTTCTGCTGGTCCGCTATCGCCGCTTCAGTCTGCGCATGTTCGTGATCTCCACCGCAGCCGTTGCGGTGCTGGCGGTAGGGTCCTATATCGTGCCACACAGTCCCGTAGCGGATCGTGTGGATCAGGTCGTCGACGACATCCGCCAGTTCACGCAAGGCAATATCGAAACGTCCGTGGGCGTGCGCCTGAAGATCTGGCACATCGGCCTTCAGTACGCGGCCGCGCATCCGTTGACCGGCGCTGGTGTCGGTCAATTCGCACGAATCCTGCACGAGTCGTCGTTCTGCCAACAGACCAACTCGCTGGCATGCGTTCTCGAGCATGCGCATAACGACATGGTCGAGGCGGTCTCGACGGTTGGTATCCCGGGGCTGCTAGCGTTGCTCGGTCTTTTCCTGGTGCCCGCCGAACTGTTCCGACGCAGCCTCGCCGCCAGCCGTCGCAACGGGAGTTCGCAGGGCGTCAGCCTTGGCGGGGCCGGACTCGGCGTAGTGATGGCAAGTCTGATCTGCGGTCTCACGCAGGTGACCATGGCGCATCAGGCCAACATCGTGTTCTATGCCGGCGTGACGGGTGTACTGCTTGGCCTTGCGGCCATCGAGGCGCGCCGCGGAGCGGCGTAGCGGCGTTACCGTACGATCGCGTTCGCCGGCGGGGCAACCCGCGGCGCGTTATTACGCGGCCCCAGATTGTTCAGTCGCTTCCAATCCGGTAGCTCGTACATCGCGCCCGTGTGCTCGGTCAGCAGCGTGTTGATCTGCACCACATCGTCTTCCGACAGCACGCCGGTGCTCGCCTTCAGCCGCAGACCGTTCATGATCGTGTCGTAGCGTGCTTTCGACAGGTCGCGACGCGTCTGGAACAGCTGCGCCTCCGCATTCAGTACGTCGATGTTGATCCGCACCCCGACTTCATACCCCAGCTGGTTGGACTCCACCGCGCTCAGCGCCGAGCGTTCTGCGGCTTCCAGCGCCTTGACCTGCGCCAGCCCGTTGTACACGCCCGAATAGGTCTGGCGCGCGTTCTGCGCGGCCGTACGGCGCGCGAACTCGAGGTCCGATGCGGCGCGGTCGGCCAGCGCCAGCGTCTCGCGCACTCGCGACTGGATCGCACCACCGGCGAAGATCGGAATCGTCAGCTGCACGCCCACCTGCGAACTGTTGTAGCGCGCTGCCTGATTCACGATCTGCGTCTGTGTGCCCGTGGCATTGGTGTAGCCATAGGACGCGACCAGATCGACCGAGGGCAGGTGACCGCCCTTGGCCTTGCTCGTTTCGCGCTCGGCGGTCTCGAGGTTGTAGTTGGCCAGGCTGACCTGCAGGTTGCTCTGCTCGGCCTGCGACGCCCACGCGTTCACGTCCGCGGGTACCGGTCCCGGAATCTGCGCCTGTGCCCGCAGGCCAAGCAGCTCATCGACCGATTTGCCGGTGATCTGCTGCAGCGTGGCGCGGCTGACTTCGAGCGCGCTCGTGGTGGCGATCTCGGTGGAGGTCGCCAGGTCGTAGCGTGCCTGGGCGTCGTTGGCGTCGGTGATGGTCGAGGTGCCGACCTCGAAATTACGCTTGGCCTGTTCGAGCTGCTCGCCAATGGCCTTCTTCTGCGCCTGCGCCAGATACAGGTTGTCCTGCGCGGCCAGCACATCGAAATATGATTGCGAGGCGCGCGTGATCAGATCGAGCTGCGCCTGCTGGAACGAGACCTCGCCCGCGAGCGAGGCCAGCTCGCCCTGCTTGTACGTTTCCCAGCGGTCCCAGCGGAACAGTGGCTGGGTCAGTTGCAGCGCCCACGCGCTGTTGTTGATAAAGCGATCGGCCTCGACGGGCGAATACTGGTCGACCTTGGTCCGATTCGAGCCCGCGGTGCCGGCCACGTACGGCAGCAATCCCGCTCGTGCCTGGGGCAGTCGCTCTCTGGTGGCCAGCAACTGGGCACGGGCACTGGCAAATTGCGCGTCATTGGATTGCGCATCGCGGAAGACCTGCAGCAGGTCCGCGGCCGATGCCGGCAGGTGTAGCAATACCAGCGACGCGGCGAGTGCCAGTGACTTTGGCGCGAGACTCATGACTTCTCCAGCTTGCCGCGCTGGGCGCGGTCAATTATCGGGTGCGATCGGGTGCGACGGTGAATTGGTGTGAAGCGGAACGCTGGACTGCGAAATCCGCGCCCCCGGACGCGGACCCTTGCTGCGGAGAAGATTCAGAACATCAATACTGCGGCACCGAGGGATCGACCTCGGTGGACCAGGCGTGGATGCCGCCGGTCAGGTTGTACACATGCGCATAGCCCTGACGCTCGAGAAAGCTTGCCACCTGCATGCTGCGCGCACCGTGGTGGCAGATGCAGACGATCTCGGCCTCGTCGTCGAGCTCGCCCATGCGGGCCGGAATCTGCCCCATCGGAATATGCGTAATGCCGGGCATCGCGGCGGTGCGGAGCTCGAGGTCCTCGCGCACGTCGAGCAGCACCGGCTTCTTGCGATCGGGTGCGGCCAGCCACTGCGACAGTTCGGTTGCGGAAATCACCTGCATGCGAAGGCTCCTCAGAACTTGAAACGCGAGGTTTGCGCGGCGCCCTGAAGCGGCGTCACCACGGTTTCGAACAAATTGACCACCTGGTATTCGGTTTCCGACACGCGGGTGATGATGCGGGCTTCCATGACCGGCGCATTGCCAACGATGGCGGCGATACGGCCACCGACCTTGATCTGCGACAGAATCGATTGCGGCAGTTCGGGCACCGAGGCCGAGATGCAGATCACGTCGTACGGGGCGGCCGCGGCCCAGCCCGTAGCGCCGTTGCCTTCAGCCACTTCGGCATTGCCGATACCGGCAGCGGCCAGGTTGCCGCGTGCCAGCTCGGCCAGCTCCGGCTCGATCTCCACGGTCAGCACGTGGCGCGCGCGGTTGGCCAGCAGAGCGGCCATGTAGCCCGAACCGGCACCGATCTCGAGCACGTTCTCGTGCTTGCGCACGGCGAGGTCCTGCAGCAGGCGCGCTTCCACGCGCGGGGCCAGCATATTTTGTCCGGCCGGCAGCGGGATCTCCATGTCGACGAACGCGAGCGCGGCATACGCCGCGGGCACGAACTGCTCCCGCTTGACCACGGCGAGCAGGTCCAGGATTTCCTGGTCCAGCACGTCCCATGGGCGGATTTGCTGTTCGATCATGTTGAAACGGGCTTTTTCGAGATCCATCTTGCGTGTCCTTGCAATGCTTCCAGTCGGTGCGTAGTCAGTACGTGCAATACTGGCCGCCTACCATTGTTACCATTGTGCTTCCCGGCCGAGCGGGGCCATGGGCCGGGAAGATGCATAAAAGCCCGCTATTTTACCGCTGCGGCGCGATGCGGGCCTGCAAAAGATTTATGAACGGTTTGCGGACATTTCCCTCTCCGCCAGCAATTCGTCGCGGATGCGTTCCCAGATGAACGGTCCGGTCGGCGGCGGCAAGGGGGTGTCGCGCGCGGCGCCTGCGGTCACGCCGAACAGCAGCATCTGCAGAAGCTGGTCCACGAACGCATTCGGGTCGATCGGCTCGCATGACACGTTGCTGAACGCGCGCTGCCAGATCATCAGGTAGACCAGCGGCGCGCAGAACAGCGTGGTGCAAGGGTTGGCCGGCAGCGCCCGGAACTCCCCGCGCGCCGCGCCGCGCTCCAGCACGCGCGCGAACAGCCGCTCGCCGGGCTCGATCACCTCGTTCTGATAGAACTGCGCGATATCGGGGAAGTTGCCGGACTCCGCCATGACCAGCTTGGTCAGGCCGGCCACGGGCGTGGCGCCGATCAGGTTCCACCAGCCCAGCAGCAGCTCCCGCAGCAGCTCGGGCGTGGAGCCCTCGTAGCTATCGACGAGGTCGATGCCCTTCATCAGCGCCGGAATCATGGTCTCACGCACCACGGTCTTGAACAGCTCTTCCTTGTTCGCGAAATACAGGTAGACGGTGCCCTTGGAGACCCCGGCGGCAGCGGCCACGTCTTCGAGACGTGTTGCGGCGAAACCACGCTCGACGAACAGTTCAAGCGCTGCCGCCACCAGTTCCTGGGGGCGCGCGGCCTTGCGACGCGTCCAGCGACGGCCGTCGATTGGCGATTCGTTCGCGGATTCGCTGGGCGATGCGCCCGACGAGGGGGGCGAATTCTGGGAGGGGGAGCGTGCGGGCACGGGTGAAGCTTGCCAATAAATAACTTATGGGTCAGTAATGTAGGCCAGCACTGGGGGACGGTCAAGCCGCCGGGTGCAGTACACGCACTCAGGCACAATAGCGCCGTTGTCCGAACCTTTGCCCGAACCTTCTCTATGGGTTGCCAGTCTCAACTGTCCTGCCGCGACGGCTGCGGCGCCTGCTGCATCGCGCCGTCGATCGCGTCGCCGCTGCCCGGCATGCCCGACGGCAAACCAGCCGGTGTGCCGTGCGCGCAGTTGCTGGCCGACTACCGCTGCGCGGTGTTTGGCCGGCCCGAGCGTCCGGCGTTCTGCGGCGGCCTGCGGCCATCCGCGGAGATGTGCGGCGACTCACGCGGGGTCGCGCTGCAATGGCTCGCGCGGCTCGAGGTCCTGACCGCGCCGGAGCGCGGTCCGTCCGACATCCTGACCGCTCACTGATTGCTCACTGATTGCTCACTGACGGAGCTTGCACAATGATCGTCATGTCCCGCCGGCGCTGGCTTGCTGCCGCCGGCATCGCCACCGCTGCGGCCGCCACCGGCTGGCTGGCTGCCTGTGCCGGGCTCGGCAACGAATATACCTTCTCGCAGGCGCAGCTACAGTCCGCTCTCGAACGGAAGTTTCCGTTTAGCAAGCGTTATATGGAGCTGTTCGATGTCCAGCTGACCAACCCGCAACTCGTCCTCGATGCCGCGCGCAATCGCGTGACGGTGCAGTTCGACGCGGCCATCGACAACCGGTTGTTCTTTCGCCAGCCGTTGAACGGAAGGTTCGCGCTGGACAGCGCGCTACGCTATGACCCCGCTTCGCATTCGCTGGTCCTGCAGGACCCCGAAGTGAAGCAGTTCGACGTGCAGGGACTGTCCGGGCAGTACTCGCGCCAGCTGAACGCGCTTGGCGGCATTCTCGCCGAGCAACTTCTGCAGGGTTACCCGCTCTATACGTTCAAGCCCGAGCAGTTGCGCTACGCAGGAATGCAGGTGGAGCCCGGTACAATCACGGTCCTGCCGGACGGCATCAACGTCAAGATCAACCGGCAATGATGCTTCAGCGTTAACCACAAGAACATTCTCAATACCCGTATCGCATGGATATCGCACTCGCCCTGAAAGCCGTGATCCTCGGGATCGTCGAAGGACTGACCGAGTTCCTGCCGATCTCCAGCACCGGCCACCTGATCCTCGCCGGTCAACTGCTCGACTTCAACGACGAGAAAGGCAAGATCTTCGAGATCGTGATCCAGTTCGGCGCGATTCTCGCGGTCTGCTGGGAGTTCCGGCAGCGCATCATCAACGTGGTCGCGGGGCTCGCCACCGAGCGCCGCGCTCAGCGTTTCGCGATCAACGTGATCGTGGCAACGGTGCCCGCGATTGTGCTGGCGCTGGTGTTCGGCAAATGGATCAAGGCCCATCTGTTCAACCCGATCACCGTGGCGCTGGCGTTTATCATCGGCGGCTTCGTGATCCTGTGGGCGGAATGGCGCGAGGCGCGCCGCGGCACGGTGTCCCATCCGCAGGGCAATGCCTTGCTGGAAGCCGCCAAGGCCGGCGCGCCGCGCATCGAATCGGTCGATGACCTGAACTGGCGCGATGCGCTCAAGGTCGGCCTCGCCCAGTGTCTGGCGCTCGTGCCCGGCACATCGCGCTCAGGCGCCACGATCATCGGCGGCATGGTGTTCGGCCTGTCGCGCCAGGTGGCCACCGAGTTCTCGTTCTTCCTCGCGATTCCGGTGATCTTCGGCGCGACGCTCTACGAACTGTACAAGGCGCGCTCGGTGCTCTCCGCCGACGACCTCGGCATCTTCGCCATCGGCTTCGTGTTCGCGTTCCTGTCTGCGTTCCTGTGCGTACGCTGGCTGTTGAAGTTCGTGGCGACGCACGACTTCAAGCCGTTCGCGTGGTACCGCATCGCGTTTGGCGTGATCGTGCTGCTGACGGCGTACACGGGGATCGTGTCCTGGCACGCATGAGCTTGGTGCGCATACGCTGGCACGCATGAACGGTGCCGCTGTACTGCCCTCTCGCTGACGGAGAGGGCAGGTCTGACTTCTTCCTGCCTACTTCTTCCGGAACACCACGTCCCACACGCCATGTCCGAGCCGCACCCCGCGGCGTTCGAACTTGGTCACGGGACGATAGTCGGGACGTTCGGCAAAACCGTCCGCCGCCGCCGATGTGTTCTCCAGCGCGGGCTCTCCGCGCAGCACCTCGACCATCTGGTGCGCATACTCTTCCCAATCGGTTGCGCAGTGAATATAGCCACCGGGCTTCAGGCGCGTGGCCAGTAGCCTGACCAGCGGCGCCTGTACGAGCCGGCGCTTGTTGTGGCGCTTCTTGTGCCAGGGGTCGGGAAAGAAGATATGCACGCCATCGAGCGATTGCTCGGTGAGCATATGCGCGGCGACTTCCACGGCGTCATGCTGGAAGATACGTACGTTGCCAAGGCCACGCTCGCCAATCTGCTTCAACAGTGCGCCCACACCGGGCTCATGCACTTCACAGCCGAGGAAATCGTCCTGCGGACGCAACTGCGCGATATGCGCGGTGGTCTCGCCCATGCCGCACCCGATCTCGAGGATCGTGGGCGCGGTACGCCCGAACGTCGCGGCGATATCGAGC
This sequence comes from Cupriavidus pampae, assembly GCF_914271485.1. Classification (GTDB taxonomy): domain Bacteria; phylum Pseudomonadota; class Gammaproteobacteria; order Burkholderiales; family Burkholderiaceae; genus Cupriavidus; species Cupriavidus pampae. The sequence continues at coordinate 209,127 of NZ_CAJZAG010000003.1, read as the reverse complement.
GGGGCGGGCGTATAGGGCACGATGAAGCGCGGCCCGAGTTCATCGATCGCGCGCTGCTGGCCGATCGAGGTCCGGCCGGCGCGCCGCACGAACGAGCGAATCCGGCGCGGATGCGCAACATCTTCAGGAGGGACACCGGCCGTCTCGGCATGGTCGTCCGGCGTCGGTTCGATCGGCTCTTGGGGAAGCATGGCAACAAAAAAGCCGCCGGGCGCGTCGCCAGTCGTAAGGAAAGACGGGCTGCCTGAGCGGCTTGTTTCAGTAAGAGTGGAGCGGGCGATGGGAATCGAACCCACGTCTTTAGCTTGGGAAGCTAAGGTAATGGCCATTATACGACGCCCGCGAACCCGCCATTCTATGCGGGATTCCGATGGGTTCGCAAGCATGTGATCTATACGTTCCATATGAGCGTGTATGAAAGCCTCGCAAAAGAGCCTTGCCAGGCGGGACCGAATTCTCGGGCGCCCGTTATGTTCTAATTGCTGCCGGTCATTGCCGCTGATTTTCTAAGCGTATTGCACTGAAAACTCAGACGTCAGGCAATCGTTTTTCTTTAACGCAATTTTCAATATTGATAAACCAGTGCTCGTTCCTCGGCTGGGGTCACCAAAACACGAGAGGGGTCTTGTGAATTTTGATCTGGTACGGAGTTTCGGGGGGCGCAAATGGCGTTCGGGTCTGGTCGCGCTGCTCTCTCTTTGCTGGGGCGTGGGACATGCCGCGGAACAGACGCCAATCGAATACAAAATCTGGACGTATGCCTCCGAAATCCAGAACGTCTGCAAGGGCGAGCTATGGCTGAGGGGCGTCGTCTGCATTTTCGTTACCCGGGAGCGGGCGCAGTCCATTCTGTCCGTGGCAGGGGACGACAAGGAGGTGCTTCGGCAGATTGCTGGCGGTCACGGTTACTTCTCACCGGAGACGAGCGATATGTCCTTGGGGGACATGTTGCTGTACCGCAGAGTGCCGATGTATCGCGCCGGCGTGGTGATCTACCCCGATGAAGCGCCGGACAATCCGCCATCCGCGTTTCTTGTGACCGTCAGAGAGCGGGTGATTGAAGCCCTTACCGGGTGGACCCTGACCGACCCCGATCTGCCATTTGTCGTTTCCCGGATCGGCAAGGAGCTGCCAATTGCCGCACGTGGATCCGAAGAAGAAAAGACCCGCGCGGCCGATTTTGCAGCGCGGAAAGCCGCCTTGGCAGACTCCGCGGCACGTCTTGCACGGTTGGAAGCCTGGCACCAATCACCGGAGTACAACATCATCACGTGCTTTCGGCAGATCGTAGCGGCGCGCCAGGAGATTGAGCGAGAACAGCGGGTCGGGAGAGCATCCGGCTACGAGAACAAGCGGAAGCTCCATCAAGCCGGAGATACGATTGTGGATTGCGAGGACGTGATCAAGGCTCAATGGCCGCGTTACAGAGCGAATGGCGGAACGGCGAGGGATCCCGCCGAGTTGTCCGCTCAGTTCCAAAAATAGACGGACATCGGGTGGCAGGCTCTATGGCCTGTATCTCTTCGTGATCGATCGGCCTGTCACGCATCGTCAGGCCGCTACGCTGGATGATCTGAGCGTCAGCTCACCGCAAGCGCGCACCGGGCTTCCGCCGACTGTCCGGGCGGGAGCCAGCGCAGCCCCTGTCCGTGCCCGATGGCGTTGGGTAGTCCCGTCCACGGCTCGACGCAGTAGAAATCGGACGTTGCGCTTTCGGTCCATGTAGTGATGGCATGCCATGGTGAGTTGGCCATCAACGAGAGCCGAATGGTGCGAGGCGGTCCGTCCGTGCGGGCAATCACTAGGGAACATTCACTCTCACGCGCCTGCAGCACGTGAAAGGTGTCCTGCAGGCGCGGGTCGTCGAGCGCGTACTGCGCTTTGCCCGGCTCGGGCGGCGTGAGGCCGCCGTCGGCGGTTTGCCGCACGCGCTGGGCCGCAGGTAAAGTCAGCCGCGAGGCTGCACGCGAAGTTTGTGCGGCGCGGAAGTAGAAATGATGGCCTGCGTACCATGGCAATGGCGTGTCGCCATGGTTTGTGACGCGCAACGCGGTTTGCAAGCCTCGATCATCGAGCCGATACGTGACGTCGAACGTGAACGCGAACGGATAGCTGCCACGCGTGGCGGCCGACGCGGTCAGCACCAGGTTGACCGCATCTTCCGACACCTCGCCCACAGCAAACGCGAGATCCCGCGCAAAGCCATGCTGCGGCATCTCCCGTACCACGCCTTCCCGGTCGCGCCATCTGCCGGCTTCACCGTCCACGAAATGCCGGCCGATAAACGGGAACAGCAGCGGATTGCCGCCGCGGACCTTGGCCACGCGGGTCCAGTCGGCGTCGTCCGGCCAGTACAGGATGTCTTCGCCGCGATGGACCCAGCGCACGAGGCGCCCGCCATGCGCGGGGGCGAGCAGCAGGTAACTGTCACGGGACCCTACCCGTAGCAAATCCTGGCCCTGAAAGCGTTCCGTCGTCATGGCACGATCTCCGCGATGCTAAAGACGCAAGGCTAGCGCATCTGCCGGGCGAGGAAACTCTCGGCGTACGCGAAATACCAGTCAAGGCTGTCCGGATTTGCCATCGCGTCGCGATTGGCGATCTTGTCGCGCGCATGGCCGAGCAGCAGCTTCTTGATCGGCACCTCCATCTTCTTGCCGGATAGCGTGCGCGGTACGGCGGGCACCTGCAGGATCTCGTTTGGCACGTGCCGAGACGACAAGGCCGAGCGGATGCGGGCACACAGCGTTGTGCGCAGCGCGTCGTCGAGCGCATGGCCGTCGCGTAGCACGACGAACAGCGGCATATACGATTCGCGCCCCAGGTATTCGAGGTCGACCACCATGCTGTCGAGCACTTCCGGTAGTTCTTCCACCACGCGATAGAGCTCGCTGGTGCCCATGCGAATGCCGTGGCGATTGATCGTCGCGTCGGAGCGGCCATAGATGATCGCCCCGCCGCGCGACGTGATCTTGATCCAGTCGCCATGGCGCCAGACCTGCGGCCACATGTCGAAGTAGCTGTCGCGATAGCGCTTGCCATCGCTATCGCCCCACAGGAACAGCGGCATCGAAGGCATCGGTTCGGTGCAGACCAGTTCGCCGACCTCGTCGATCACCGCCTTGCCTTGCTCGTTGAAGGCCTCCACGCGCGCGCCCAGGCAGCGGCACTGCATCTCGCCCGCGTGGACCGGCAGCAGTGGACAACCCGCGACAAAGGCACCGGCAAAGTCGGTACAGCCCGAGATGGGCGCGATCCAGATGTCCTTGCGTACATGGCTGTGGATCCACGCGTAGGCTTCCGCCGGCAACGGCGAGCCGGTCGAGCCGATGGCCCGCAACCGCGACAGATCCGCGATCGCCGATGGCACGACCTCGGCTTTCATGCCGGCGGTATAGAAGGCCGCGCCGGCGCCGAACACCGTCACGCGCGCGTCGTCCGCAAAGCGCCACAGCACGCCCGCATCGGGCCAGCCGGGGTTGCCGTCGTACAGCGCGATGGGAGTACCGACCAGCAGGCCGCCAATCTGGGCGTTCCACATGATCCAGCCGCTGCTGCTATACCAATGGAACACGTCATCGGCATCGAGATCGACGTGGAAGGCCAGCAGCTTGAGCTGCTCGAGCACGATACCGCCGTGGCCATGGACGATTGGCTTTGGCATGCCGGTGGTGCCCGACGAATAGACGATCCAGAGCGGATGGTCGAACGGCACCGGGGTCGGCGTCAGCGGCACGTCATGCGTGAGCGTGTCGGCCCACCGATGCCATCGCATCGTGTGCCCGTCACCGCGTGGCTGCGGGGAAGGGGGAGCGGCGGCGCTCACCAATCCGCTCGTGACCGTGACCACGTCGGTCAGCGACGGCAACGCGGCGACCAGATCGCCAACCACCGCGGTCCGGTCATGTACCTTGCCACCATATTGGTAAGCGTCGATCGCCACCAGCACCTTCGGTTCGATCTGCCGGATGCGGTCGATCACGGCCACCTGACCCATGTCGGGCGCGCAGCCGGACCAGATCGCGCCGAGACTGGCGGTGGCAAGGAAGGCGACCACGGTCGCGGGGATGTTGGGGAGGTAGCCGACGACGCGGTCGCCTGTGCCAACGCCCATTTCACGCAGCGCATGGGCCAGCGATGCGACTTCCGCTTCGAGCGTCTGCCAGCTGATATCAGCCAGCGGCCGTGCTTCGCCGGCGTGGCGGATCGCCGTGCGCTGGCGTGCGGCACCCGTACCGGCATGGCGGAAAACCTGCTGGACGTAATTCAGTGTGGCGCCCGGAAACCAGCGCGCGCCGGGCATCACGCGGCGTTCAAGCACCGTGCTGGCGGGGGTATCGAAGTGGACGTCGAAATACGCGCGCAGCGCTTCCCAGAACGCTTCGAGGTCGGTCACCGACCATTGCCACAGGCTGTCGTAGTCCGGGAAGTCGAGGCCACGCGTATCGCGCAGCCAGGTCATGAAACGGGCAAGCTGGCTGCCGCTGGCGAACGCCGGCGCGGGCGTCCACAGCAGCGCACCTTCCTCGATGGGAAGTGTCATGTCTCCTCCTGGTCGGTATGGCCGGGGTGTCGTCTCAGCGACAATCCGGCCATGATACCGAGTCAGGAGTGGGTCGGGAGCGGCTCAGTGATCGAACAACGTGTTCCAGAGCCCATCCACGCGTGCCTTCACGGCGTCGTCCATGACGATCGGCGTGCCCCACTCGCGCGTGGTCTCACCGGGCCACTTGTCGGTGGCGTCGATGCCCATCTTCGAGCCCAGGCCGGACACCGGCGAGGCAAAGTCGAGGTAGTCGATCGGCGTGTTGTCGACCAGCACGGTGTCGCGCGTCGGGTCCACGCGCGTGGTAATCGCCCAGATCACCTCCTTCCAGTCGCGCGCGTCGATGTCGTCGTCCACCACCACGATGAACTTCGTATACATGAACTGCCGCAGGAAGCTCCACACGCCGAACATCACGCGCTTGGCGTGCCCCGCATATTGCTTCTTCATGCGCACCACGGCCATGCGGTAGCTGCAGCCCTCGGGCGGTAGATAGAAGTCCGTGATCTCGGGAAACTGCTTCTGCAGCAGCGGCACGAACACTTCGTTCAGCGCCACGCCCAGCATCGCCGGCTCATCGGGCGGCTTGCCGGTGTAGGTCGAGTGATAGATGGGGTCGCGCCGCATCGTGATGCGGTCGATCGTGAAGACCGGAAACCAGTCCTGCTCGTTGTAATAGCCGGTGTGGTCACCGTACGGGCCTTCGAGCGCGTGCTGATAGCCGCTCGGATGATTCGGGTCGGGCTGGATATGGCCTTCCAGCACGATTTCGGCCGAGGCGGGCACGTTAAGCTCGGACAGCGTCGGCGTCAGGCACGCCGCCAGCGCGGTGCGGCTGCCGCGCAGCAGACCCGCGAACTGATACTCCGACAGGGTGTCCGGCACAGGCGTCACCGCGCCGAGGATCGTGGCGGGGTCGGCGCCGAGCGCGACGGCAATCGGAAACGGTTGGCCCGGATGACGCTGGGCATGCTCGCGAAAATCGAGCGCGCCGCCGCGATGCGCGAGCCAGCGCATGATCACCTGATTGCGGCTGATCACCTGCTGCCGATAGATACCGAGGTTCTGGCGTTTCTTGTTCGGGCCGCGCGTCACCACTAGGCCCCATGTAATCAGCGGTGCCACGTCGCCGGGCCAGCAGGTCTGGATGGGCAGACGGGCCAGATCGACGTCGTTGCCCTCCCACACGATCTCCTGGCACGCGGGGCTGCTGACGCGCTTCGGGGCCATGTCCCATACGGACTTGGCGAGCGTGAACAGCTTGCCGGCCTCGCGCAGGCCGCGCGGCGGCTCCGGTTCCTTGAGCACGGAAAGCACGCGGCCGATATCGCGCAGATCGGCGAGCGACTCGGCGCCCATGCCGAGTGCGACCCTGCGTGTCGTGCCGAACAGATTGGCCAGCACCGGCACGTTATAGATAGCGTCACGTCCTTCATCACGCGGTTTCGTAAACAGTACCGCGGGGCCTCCATCGCGCAGGATGCGGTCGCAAATCTCGGTCATCTCGAGTCGTGGCGAGATGGGCTGCGCGACACGCTTGAGTTCGCCCTGTGCTTCCAGCTGTGCGACAAAATCGCGCAAGTCTTTGTATTGCATAGAAATTCGTCCAGACGGTTTGGCGAAAAAGCGGCCTGCGGATCGCCTGGTTCCGGTTGGGATGGGGTGGATAACGATACACACACGATCGCAACGAAGCAAAAAAAATGTGTCGGATCGCGTCGTGAAATTGTAAAGATTCGGGCGGTCAGAGACTGTCTCGAACACCCCTAAGGCTAGGCCAGCACTGCGATTGCGCCCGGCCGGGTGATCTTGACTTGGCCTCAAAAGCTTTGTTACATATAGCTGTAAGTAGTAAGTTTAAGATGTTTTATGCTTGACGATGTATAAAAGGGTTCCTACAATCCGGTCTGCTTCATGAGGTGTTGCGTCGCAACATGGCTTTTATCCCACTGTCAAGTGGGTGCTGCAGAAAAAGCCGTCGCCCGATGCACTCATCACCTCAGCACACCGCTGGCAATAAAAGCCGTGCGGTGAGTATGCGTAGCAAGATTAGCGGCAGGGCGCGTTTCCCCAAGAGCGTACCCTGTTTCACGTTGGGCGCACGGGAAGCGCCCTGCCAACAGATGCTGGCCATCACCTGCTAGATGGACGCGGCATCCTTACTTGAATACGTTGAGATCGGGCTTGCGCGGTGGTAACACCTGCGCCTGCAGCGGACAGCGGATGGAGGTAAGTATGAGCGGTTGGAAAACCCTTCATCTTCCCGGCGTCGGGCGGGCATTGCAGGTCCGTCTCAGACGTCCGGTACCCGGTGTCAATGGGCCGTTGCAATTGCGTCTGGCTCACCCGGTTGCGAGCCGTGCCCTGCGTGGCGGCCGCATGACCTTGAAGTACACGCTGAACAGCCTGGGCGTGCTGTCGGTGGCTGCGGCGGTCTCGCTGACGGTCAGCCAGCAATGGCGTACCTCGCTGGCCGGTGCGCTGGCTGGCAAGGAAGCGCCTTCTGTGCTGATCGGCGCGGCGGTGCCTTCGGCCCATGCCAACAACGGTGTGCCGGCGGCTTCCGCCGACGCGTCTGCCGCACGGCTGAATGCGGGTGTGAATGCTACGACGGCCGGTCTGCCGACCGTCTCCGGCGTGGACGAGTGGGGTGTGAAGTCGGCGGCGAAGGTGCCCTCGGTGGCGCACCTGGCGGCACAGATTCCGGTGCAGCGCGTCACGCTGGATGCACGCAACTCGGCGACGCTTGGCACCGCGCGTGAACAGGCAACCGTTGCCGAGTACATCGCGCGTAAGTACCGCGTGGCGTCGCAGGCGACGGGACAGCTCGTCAAGGCGGCATACATGACTGGCCGCGAGGTCGGCATCGACCCGCTGCTGATCCTCGGCGTGATCGCGATCGAGTCCAGCTTCAACCCGTACGCCGAGAGCGGCGTGGGTGCGCAGGGCCTGATGCAGGTCATGACCAAGGTTCACTCGGACAAGTACGAGGCCGTGGGCGGTGTGACCGAAGCGCTGAATCCGTACGCCAATATCAAGATTGGCGCGCTCGTGCTCAAGGATTGCATCGCACGTGCCGGCTCGATCGAGGGCGGTCTGCGCTTCTACGTCGGTTCGACTTCGACCGGCGACGGTGGCTACGGTGCGAAGGTGCTGGCGGAACGTGCGCGACTGCGCGCGCTGCTCGGCCTCTCAGCCGATCCGGCGCCAGCCAAGCCGAACGACGGCAAGACACAAGCCGATCGGCCCGCGTCCGAGAAGCTTGAGGCTTCTGGCAGCACAGCACAGGCGGCCTGAATGATGGCTGAGGCGCTGAGTTAAATGCCTCTATAAGATGGAATAAAAAGGCTGAATCCTGGATAAGGATTCAGCCTTTTTTGTCTCGGCGATGCTAAGTACTCTTAGTGAACAGGCAGATCCTGTTCGCCGTTCGTCCTGTAGATATTCCTGATGACGGACACCGGTCGATGCTTTGTCTGAAGAAAAATCTTCGCGATGTAAATGCCGATGATTCCGAGAAATAGCATTACTAGTCCACCGATCATCCAGATGGAGACTGCGAGCGTTGTCCAGCCGTTTACCGGGATTCCGAAAAGGAATTTTTGCACGACCAACCAGAGCGCATACGTGAATGAAATGCCGGAGATGCATAACCCCGCGTAGAAAACCAGCTTCAACGGTTTTTCACTGAACGACGTTACGGCTGATGTAAACGCCGTGATCTTCCGCTTGAGCGTATAGGTGGTCGTACCCTTGTGGTGCTTCTTGATGACAAGAGGAATCTGCCGATAGCCCACCGCGGACATGATCCCCCCAAGAAACATGGTCTCCTCTTTGAATTGCACGAGAGACCGGACGTAGCGACGAGACATGATTCGCGCGATCGTCCAATTCTCGGGGACCATGGTGTCCGAGAGATAGTTGAACAGCTTGTAAAACGCCGCCCCACTGACTCTTTCGAACCACTTGCCCTTTCTGGTTTCCTGAACGCCGTAGACGACATCGCAGTCTTCTACATGGAATGTTTCGTAGAAGGCACCGAGGGTTTCTGGAGGCTCCTCGAGATCGCAATCGATCAGAAAAATTCTCTCCCCCCGGGCGTAAGAAAGCCCTTCCATAATTGCTTTATGGTGTCCGAAATTCCGCGACAGATCGAGAATAATCACTCGATCGTCGATGCGCTGAAGATCCAGGGCAATGTCCAGTGAATTGTCGGGCGATCCATCATTGACGAAGATGATCTCGTAGCTCACGGCCAGCTTTGAGATTTCCGCCATGATTCGCCTGTAGAAGGCATCAAGAAACGGTGCTGATTTGTAGAGTGTTGTTACGACCGACAGTTTCGGCATTGAAGCGTTTTCCTGTCGCATTGTTATCGCTGCCTATGCCAGAGACATTCGCCCCAAGCGGGGAACCGACCAGTCGCATCATATAGTTCATGATAAATCCCCATTTGCTTGACGAAGCCCGCCTCAGCAAATATGCGATCTATATCCTCCTCGAGTGGGCAGGATTCATAGTTTCTGATTAGATTCACTTCGCAAATCACGGCATCCACTTGCTGCAGAAATGCACTCGCGCCAGATAACGCCATCATTTCCGCGCCTTGAATATCAAGAACCATCAAGCCGATGCGACCGGCAAGGTTCAAACTCTCAGCCAAGCTATCGATGGTCGTGACTGGTACCTGATATTTGGACTCTGATTCAAAAACTGGGACGATCGTCCCAAGTTTCTCGAGGTTGAGGAGGCCGGAAGACTCCATTCCTCCCTTCTTCGTGCGATGAACTACAAACTCAGTCGTCCCGTTCTTGCTTCCCACAGCAGTGGAGAGAATTTGAACATCGTCGTCGGCCTTAAATTTTTCGGCTAATTTCGGCAAAATTTCAGGATTTGCTTCGACGAGATAGATAGGGTTGCAGGAAAAATCTTTATATGCGCGTACTTCTTCGCCCATGTGAGCGCCTACATGAAGGACGCCTCGGGCATCGCCCAGGATGCCTATGTCATCAATCTCCTTCAGGAACGTACGAATGCAGAGATCGTGGTCGTCGACGAGGATGAGCTTCTTCATGAGTTAGTGGTCTGGTAGGGCTTTAAAGAAATATCCTTCACATGATCAGAGTGAATGATAATTGGCATGATGATCCAACGACCCTTTGTCGTGTCCCATTGCAGTTCCTGATCATCATCGATTGGCGCGACGCCGTGTTTGACTCCTGGGGAGGCCAGGATGAGATCGCCTTTCCTCGTCAGCGGATCGATATTCACGACCCCAAATTCGGGATCGTTGATGTACAGGCCGCCCGTGTGGTAGTCAAGGCCCGGATCTGCCGCCTGGATGATGGTCTGCACTTTCGCAAACGGCGACACAGGATCGATATGTTCTTCCTGTCCACCTCCGCCGGGCGGATATTGATGGCTAACGATCCGTACAATGGGTCCCTGTGAAGGCAGGTTCTTCGAGAAAGCCGAGAAGTGGGACCCCGCGGCGCGTGCTTTTAGCTCGAATATCTCCTCGAAGCCAGAGAAGGTCATCAATCTAGCGAAATTCTCGTTCCATGGATGAAAGTAGTATCCATGTTGAGTCGATTTAACAAACGCCTGCGGATACTGATGATGAATCCGATGATAGTCCGGGCAGTTGTCGAGGCACGGATGCCACGAGGCGTCTTTCTCGCTGGAAAATTGCAGGCAGAATTGCTTGAATTCGTCGACGAGCCGCGGATTCATGAAGTTTCGCACAATGAACACTTCCTTCTCGATTCTGTCGATCAAGAGATTGGGCTCTTTGACGAAGGTTTGCCATTCGGCGGCATTCACAAAATTAATCTTCACGGCGTCCCCATTGATTGCGGCTTTGCACCGCAGCATTAAAGTATAGATTACTACACATGCAGACGGCAGACCGACCTTGCGCAGAGCGTTCCTACCGCAGGAAATGATGCAGTCGCTGCATCGCTTCCTCGATGTTTTCCATCGACGTCGCGTAGGAGATGCGCAGGTAGTCGCGCGCGGTGTGGGGGCCGAAGTCCGTGCCCGGCACCAGCACCACGCCCGCGTCGTGCAGGATTGCCTGCGTAAGCCGGTCCGCGTCGCCCGCGAACGGGTGGTTGATGTGGCGGCAGTCGGCGTAGACATAGAACGCGCCGTCGGGTTTGACGGGCACACGCAGACCCAGCGCCTCCAGTGCCGGCACGATCGCGTCGCGGCGGCGGTGGAATTCCGCCTTGCGCGCGTCGTAGATCTCCAGCGCCGCGGGTGAGAAGCAGGCGAGGGCGGCGTGCTGTGCTACGGCGGACGCACAGATAAACAGGTTCTGCGCCACCTTCTCAAACGCCGATACCAGCGCGTCGGGCACCACGAGCCAGCCGAGACGCCAGCCGGTCATGTTGAAGTACTTCGAGAAGCTGTTCACCGTGACGACGTTGTCATCGAGGGACAGCGCCGAGACCGGGGGCGCGTCGTAGGACAGGCCCTGGTAGATCTCGTCGACGATCGCAAAGCCGTTACGTTCGCGCACCTCCGCGAGGATCTTGCGCAGTTCCTCGGGCAGGATCGATGTGCCGGTCGGATTGGACGGCGAGGCCAGCAGCACGCCGCGCGTATCGGGCCCCCAATTGGCGACCACCTGCTCGGCCGTCAGCTGAAAGCGTTCCGCCGGGCCACTCGGGATCATGCGGGCGAAACCGTCGAACGCCGCGACGAAATGGCGGTTGCACGGATAGCTGGGGTCCGGCATCAGCACCTCGGCGCCGATCTCGACCAGCACCGCGCACGCCAGCAGCAGGGCACCTGAAGCGCCGGCCGTGACGATCACGCGTCGCTCGGGGATATCGATGCCGTAAGCGGTCTTGTAGTACCCGGCAATGGCCTCGCGCAGCGCGTGGATGCCGAGCGCGCCGGTGTACTGCGTCACTCCGCGCCGCATCGCCGCTTCCGCGGCATGGATGACCGGGGCGGCCGCGGTGAAATCCGGCTCGCCGATGCCCATGTGGATCACATGGCGGCCGGCACGCTCGAGTTCGGCTGCCTGCTTGGCCAGTTCCATGACATGGAACGGCTCGATATGGGCCAGCCGTGCGGCCGTGGCGATATGCCTGGCGTCCATGCGGGTCAACTCAACGGCGGGCGGCCACTTCGGGCGCGCGTACCTGGGCGGCCAGCTTGTCCAGCACGCCGTTCACATACTTGTAGCCTTCCACGCCGCCGAACGTCTTGGTCAGCTCCACGGCCTCGTTGATCACGACCTTGTACGGAATGTCGAGGCAGTGCACGAGTTCGTAGCTGCCAACCAGCAGCGCCGCGCGCTCCACCGGCGACAGTTCGGCCACGGGACGATCCAGGAACGGCTCGAAGGCAGCCGTCAGATGTCCTTCTTCACGCACGGCACCATTGAGCAGCGCGTCGAAGTGTTCACGATCGGCCTTATTGAAGCCCTGAGCGTCATGCAGGTGAGCCTGAATCGCGCCGATGTCGTTGCGGTTCAGCAGCCACTGATAGAGGCCCTGCAGCGCCAGCTCGCGCGAGCGGCGGCGCGCGCTCTTCGGCGGTGCCTTGGGCTCGGGGCGAGCGGCCTGGCCCGGCTTGCCGGCCTGATCGCCGGTATCGCGCGTGTCACTCATCATCGTCCTCGTCGTCTTCGTCGCGATCCTGCTCGCGCAGCGAGTCCAGTGCCGCCACCAGATTGGCCATTTCCACGGCCGCGCGGGCGCAGTCGCGACCCTTCTCGCGCGTGCGCGCATGGGCCTGGGCGTCGGTATCGACGGTCAGGATGCCATTGGCGATCGGCAGGTTGAAGTCCAGGCCGACGCGGGTGATGCCCTCGCCGGACTCGTTCGACACCAGTTCGAAGTGGTACGTTTCGCCGCGAATGACGGCGCCCAGCGCGATCAGCGCGTCGAACTGGCCGCTTTCGGCCATTTTCTGCAGTGCCAGCGGAATCTCCAGCGCGCCCGGCACGGTCACGACCAGCGTGTCCTCGCCTTCCACGCCAAGCTTCTCGAGCTCGGCCACGCAGGCTTCGCGCAGTTCGTCGCAGACCGGTTCGTTGAAACGGCCCTGCACGATACCAATGCGCAGGCCTTCACCATCCATGTTGCTGGGGTAGAAGCCGTGATCCATTGTCATTTCTCCTGTTGTTCGGTTGGCGGTGCCGGGCGGCGCCTGGGCGGCCCGGTCCTGTCGTAAATCGATGTCTGTTGATCGATGCTGCTGACTCAGTCGCAGGACCTTAGTCGCAGGACGCCTGGCCGTCCATCGGCTGGCAGCCGGTAACCTCGAGATCGTAACCGGTCATGCTCGGCATCTTCTGTGGCGAGCCCAGCACGCGCATCTTGCCCACGCCGATATCGCGCAGGATCTGTGCGCCCACGCCGTAGATCAGCAGGTCCGGCTTGCGGCGCGGACGCTCCTGCGGCGCGTCGAGGGCCGAGAACTGTGCGAGCAGTTGATCCGCGGAATCGCCGCAGTTCAGCAGTACCACCACGCCGGCTTCCGAACGGCCCACCGCCTCGAGCGCGGCCGCGACACTCCACGAGTGCGTGGTGCGCGAGGTTTCGAGCACGTCCAGCACGGACAGCGGCTCGTGCACGCGGACGAGCGTTTCGCGCTCGCGGTGCGGCTCGCCCTTGACCAGCGCCAGATGCGCGCGGCCGCTGGCCTTGTCGCGATAGGCCACCGTGCGGAAGTTGCCGAAGGGCGTCTGCATGGCGCGTTCGCCCATGCGTTCGATCATGCTTTCAGTACGGCTGCGGTAGTGGATCAGGTCCGCGATCGTGCCGATCTTGAGGTTGTGCTCGTGCGCGAACTCGATCAGGTCCGGCAGCCGCGCCATGGTGCCGTCGTCTTTCATGATTTCGCAGATGACGGCAGCCGGGGTCAGGCCGGCCAGCGCGCCGAGGTCGCAACCGGCTTCCGTATGGCCGGCGCGGATCAACACGCCGCCGGGCTGGGCCGTGAGCGGGAAGATATGGCCGGGCTGAACCAGATCCGACGCACGGGCGTCGCGAGCGACTGCCGCCTGCACGGTGCGCGCGCGGTCGGCCGCCGAGATGCCGGTGGTCACGCCCTCGGCCGCCTCGATCGATACCGTGAAATTGGTACCGTGCACGGTGCCGTTGCGCGAGACCATCGGCTGGAGGTCCAGCTGGCGGCAACGCTCGGCCGTCAGCGTCAGGCAGATCAGGCCGCGACCGAACTTGGCCATGAAATTGATGGCTTCGGGCGTGACGAAATCCGCGGCCAGGACCAGATCCCCTTCGTTCTCGCGATCTTCTTCATCGACAAGAATGACCATGCGGCCGGCGCGGATGTCGGCAATGATGTCTTCGGTGCGGGCGATTGTCATGGCAGGGGCAACTCAGGAAACAGGGCGGAGGCCAGAGGGGAGGCCCGGCGCGCCTGATGCATCGATGTTTCGAGGAATCGTGCGCCAGCGCCTTCAGGGCCGGGAATCAAGGCCGGTATTGTACGCCAACCGGCTCGTCGACAGCGCGGCCGCCGCGGGCTTCCGGCGCTGGACAGGCACTGGCAATTGCGGTACCTCGCCATGTACCATCGGGTCTGCTGCATTGCGCCATGTGGGACACGCGTGGCTCGCCAGGCCCGCCCCAGGGCCGGCCGCAGCCATTCACTGGAAGACAGGAGACCCGAGTCCATGACCGCCATCGATCCCCAGCTAATCGCCGAACTGGCGCCCACCGGTGCCCTGCGGGCATCCATCAACGTCGGCAACCCGATCCTCGCGAGGCTCGACGCGGACGGCAAGCCATTTGGGGTGTCGATCGACCTCGCGCGCGAGTTCGCGCGCCGGCTCGGGATGGACGTGCAACTGGTGGTGTTCGATGCCGCAGGCAAGTCGGTGGATGCTGTGACGAACGAGCAGGCGGACTTCGGCTTCTTCGCGATCGACCCCGTGCGCGGGGCCGGCATCTCGTTCACGGCGCCGTATGTACTGATCGAAGGTGCCTATATGGTGCGTGACGATTCGCCGCTACGCGACAACGCCGAGGTCGATCAGCCCGGCCGGCGCGTGACCGTCGGCAAGGGCAGTGCCTATGACCTCTATCTGACGCGCGAGCTCAAGCACGCCGAGATTGTGCGCGCGCCGACGTCGCCGGCAGTGGTCGACACCTTTCTCGAACAGAACCTCGATGTCGCGGCAGGCGTGCGCCAGCAACTCGAAGCCGACGCGCAGCGCGTGGCGGGCGTGCGTCTGCTGCCCGGCCGTTTTATGGTGATTCAGCAGGCGATGGGCGTACCGAAGTCGCGTCCGTCAGCGGTGGTCGAGCTGCTGCGCCGCTTCGTCGAGGACATGAAGGCCAGCGGCTTCGTCGCGGCAGCGCTCAAGCGGCATGGTATCGAGGGTGCTTCGGTTGCCCCCTCGGCGGCGCCAGACCAGGGGTAAACTGGCGCTGGATTAGCGGGCGCCCTCGGTGGCGCCTGCCGAGCCTGCCGATAGCATGCGTTCTACATAGCGCGCGATCAGGTCGATCTCGAGGTTGACGCGGGCGCCCGGCTTCAACTCATTCAGCGTCGTGACTTCGACCGTGTGCGGGATCAGATTGATCGAGAACTCGCAACCGTCGGGTTGATCGCTGACGCGGTTCACGGTCAGCGACACGCCGTTGACCACGACCGAGCCCTTGTAGGCCAGATACTTGCCGAGTTCGCGCGGCGCGCGGATGCGCAGTTCGTGCGATTCGCCAACCGGCGCGAAGTGCGTGACCTCGCCGAGACCGTCGACGTGGCCAGAGACGAGATGGCCGCCGAGGCGTTCCGCCAACGTCAGTGCCTTCTCCAGATTGACGCGTCCCGGGCGATCGAGGCCCACGGTCTTGTCCAGCGACTCGCGTGAAACGTCAACGTCGAACTGACCGGCTTCTAGCGCGACGACGGTCATGCATGCGCCCTGAATCGCGATGCTGTCGCCGAGCGCGACGTCCGACAGGTTCAGCGCGCCCGCGGCGATGCGCAGTCGCACGCCCGCCTGGGAGGCGCTTTGAGCGTCGCCGAGAGGCGAGACGGATTCGATGCGGCCCACAGCCGCGACAATGCCAGTGAACATGGTGGATCTCTTCAGAAGCCGGTGGTCATGATTGGGGGCGCGCATGGCGCGCGATCAGGCGCAGGTCGTCGCCGATCTGGCGCACGTCGTGCCAGTGGAATGCGGGGGCATCGTCGAGGCGTGCGAGCGGCGGCAGGTTGAACATGCCCTGCGCATCGCCAAGCAACTTCGGTGCGAGGTAGATCAGCAATTCGTCGGCACAGCCATCGCGGATCAGTGAGCCGTTGAGCTTGTAGCCGGCCTCGACGTGCAATTCGTTGATGCCGCGCTGGCCCAGTGCCTCGAGCATCCGACGTAGCTCGACCTTGCCATGCGGGTTCGGCAGCACCACGACCTCGGCGCCGCGCGCCTCGAGGGCCTTGCGTCGCCGCGTGTCGTCGACCGCGCAGAAAATCAGCACGGGCTTAGCAAAATCGCCGGTGTCGCGCGCCAGCATGCGGGCGTCAAGCGAAACCTCGAGTCGCGAGTCGACCAGCACGCGTTGCGGCTGACGCGGCGTGGCAATCGCGCGTACGGTGAGCTCGGGATTGTCGTCGCGCACGGTGCCGATGCCGGTGAGGATGGCGCACGCACGGGCGCGCCAAGCATGGCCGTCGTCGCGTGCAGCCTGGCCCGTGATCCATTGGCTGGTGCCGTCATGCAGCGCCGTGCCACCGTCGATCGACGCGGCTACCTTCACGCGTACCCAGGGCGTGCCGCGCGTCATGCGCGATACGAAGCCGATGTTCAGATCGCGCGCTTCCTTTTCCAGCAGACCGCAACGTACGTCGACGCCGGCATCGCGCAGCCGCTGCAGGCCGCGGCCGGAGACGGATGGATTCGGGTCTTCCATCGCCGCCACCACGCGCGCGATACCCGCGCGCACGAGCGCGTCCGCGCAAGGCGGCGTGCGGCCGAAATGGCTGCACGGTTCGAGCGTGACGTAAGCCGTGGCGCCGCGCGGATCGATCCCGCGCGACAACGCGTCCTTCATGGCCTGGATTTCGGCGTGATCGTGTCCTGCCGGTTGCGTGAATCCCTGGCCGATCACCTCGCCATCGCGCACCAGCACGCAGCCGACACGGGGATTGGGGGTGGTCGTGAACATGCCTCGCGCGGCGAGCGCGAGCGCCTGTTCCATGGCGGCGTGATCGGAATCGGAAAACATACGGTCTGGCGTAGCAAGCCTTGCGTGGTGAAATGACGAGCGGCGCACGTGGCGCTGGGGCGAGATTTCGGTCGTTTCAGTTCGTTCAGGTTGAAACAGCGATGCCGATCAGTCGCAGTCGCGCTCGCGGTTGCGGTGATCGATGTTCGGTCGGCATATGCGAATCCGGCCCTGCGCACCGAGTCTGACCTGCCGCTGCGCCCCATGGCAACGGACGACGAACGTGGTGGCATGAAAGCCACCGTGCTCAGAACGTGAGTATCCCACAGCCGTCCATCGAATGCCGGACGCCGGCTCGCCGCGACCGCCGCCGCGGGTGTCGCGACGAGGCTCACGACGCGGGTCACGTGACTCGACGCGCAGGCAGCGATCCTGTAATGGCACCACCAGCAGCGGTGCCTCCGGACTCTCGATCGATACGATCTGCCAGCCGTGGTCAAACGACGCGTGCCCATTCAGCGGCAGCATGACGATATCGGCGAGTTGCGTGACGGCGGTGCTGCGGCCGAGCGCCAGCGAAGCGGCCAGCCGATCGGCCGCATGGGTCACGGTTTGCTCGGCAACGATGGCGCGCAACGTCGGATAGGCAATGGCAGCCAGGATGGCGACCACGGCGAGCGTCACGAGGCATTCAACAAGCGACAAACCGGTTCGGCGGCGCGCGATCATGTCAGCAACCTCGCGGCAGGGGGACGGGCGCGGTCGCCGCGGCGGGCATCGACAGCCACGCGCCATGACTGCGCAGCACAAGCGTGCCGCAGCGGGCGTCCGGCGCCACGGGCGTCGCGCGCAGTTCCACGCATTGACTGAGCGGCAGATCCCCGCACGTCGTCGCGGCAATCCAGTGATGCGGTGTGGCTGGTGTCGCCGGCACCGGAAGCGGCCAATCACCCGCGGGTGCTGCTTCATCACGCGAGGTCGCGAAGGTGGCGTGTGACCACGCGTGGCGTTCGAGTGCGAGCATCGACGCGGCAAGCTCGGCGCGCGCCTCCACGCGCATCGCGCGTGCGCGATGCTGTTGCCAGGTGGGAAGCGCGAGCGCGGCCAGTATCACTGTGATGGCGAGCACCATGAGCACTTCGGCGAGCCCAAAGCCGTGGCGGTGTCCGATAGCGAGGGTCATGGCGAACTCCGGGTCAGCTCACGCCAACCGAGACGGCCGCGCCTGCGGATGTGGTGAACCTGCTGCTGCAGGTGCGCGTTGTCGGCGTCGACGGTCCATAGCGCGACCGACTCGATATCGCTGCGTTGAACGCCGGGCGTGGTGTCGCCGTCGGTGCGGATCGGCGTAATCGTCACGACAGGCTCTGCCGCACCGGTCGGCAGGCCCGTGACCACCGGCGAGATACCACGCATCGCGTCGAGCAGATAGCTGCGCCGTCCGCCGTCGGCGGATAGGGTGGTGAAGGCGAGATGCGCATTGCCGGCGGGGAGCCATCGCTCGAAACGCTCGCCCGCATGAGGCAGCACAAAGGTCCAGCCTTGATCGGATGCGCCGTCGGCGCGCAGCATGACGCCATCGGAAGGTTCGCCGTGCGGTCGCCGCGCGCGGATGATCGCGCGTGGGTCGCTGCCACGTGCGGAAGTGGTCGCGGGTACCACCGCCACCTCGCTGCCACTCCCGACGGCGATCAGCGGTACGACGACGCCAGGAAGAATCAGCGGGGCCTCGACGCGCCGGCTGGCCGCGCCGCGCAGTTTCAACACGCAGACGGGGGGCTGTGTCGCCGATTCGTTCTCTGGGATTGGAAAGCGCCAGAGTTGTCCGAGGTTGTCGAGCGCATGGATCGAGCGGGCCATGCCGCGCGCGTCGGCGAGTACTGAGGCCGCCAGCAGGCGCCCGGCTCGCTGGGTGGCGTCGCATCCGTGCGGCGGCAATGGAATCTGCCGGATGGCGCGCGGACGTGTGACATCGAGCGGAATCAGCGCGAGTCCACTGTGGTCTGCGTGCGCAACGATCGCCACCGCATACCAGCGCCTGACGCCATACTCGACGAGCGCCGCCGCGCGCAATGGACCGCTGCCGGTCAATGGCAGCGCGTCGGTGGCGGCCAGTTCCCAGATCAGAGCAATGGGCCGCTGCGCGTCAGCGGTGGTGATATCGAGCGCGAAGATCGCCGCGCCGGCATTGTCGCCGCCGTTCGCGCTGTGACTGACGCTCTCGTGATGGCGATCGGTATCGATCGCTTCGCCGGACGCTGCAGGACCATCTTCTGTGTTGTCGCCCGCCACATCGACGTCGTCCACAGCGGGCACGCCGCACAACAGCAACGTTCGCCACTCGCCCCGCAGATCGGCATCGATCGTGTCGGGACGCGGACAGGGGACGCGCAATGGTGGCAATTTGCCCGCTATCGTCAGTACCGCCGCCTGAGGCAGCAACGCGCGTGGCAGGAATGCGGCGATCTCGTGACCAGACACCGCGTCGAATCCATGCACGGAGCCCGTGCGCGTGCCGAGCCATACCGTGTGGGGGCGCCGCGCGTGCGCGATGCGAAAGCGATCGTGACCCGGCATCAGCGGTTGCCAGATGGGCGGCGGTACCACGTGTACACGTGCATCGCCGGCATGGCCGAGCCGCGTATCGCGCGGGCGCATGCCCGCCATACCAAGCTGGCCGCGCAGCCATGCCACGGCTCGCTTGCCATCATGCGGTTTACTACCGTCTTGCAGATCGTTACCACCGCTGAGCCCATCACGCTGATCGCGATCGAGCGCGTGCCAGTGCAGCCCAGTCGCACGCACGCCGCCACCGATGTATAGCCGCCGCGAGGCGGGTTCGCGCTGATCGAGCAAATGACCTGCCTCCCACTGCGACAAAACCGAAGCGAGACCGCCTTCGAGCGTGGCGGTCTGAAACGTCACGGCATGCAGCCGTCCGGTCCACGGATATTGCGCAGGCTCGACGCGATAGTGCATCGGCAAATGCCCCGCAGGCGATGCATGGCATGCGGAACCGATGGTCAGAAGCAGGAGGGCGGCAACAAGCGCCCGGGTCATGGTGCCCCACCGCGCGCGCGACGACGATTGTGCGATCACGGCTGGAACTCCGATTGCAGTAGGACGCGCACGCCTGCGTGGCGTCCGAAGCCGAGCGCGGTCGCGCGAAAGCGCGGCAGTTGCCCGGGCAGACCGTCGCTGATGGGCTCCAGCAAATAGCGCGGCGGCATCGTGGCGCCTGTCACACCAACCGGCAACACAGGCAACGATGCGCCCGTAAAGGTACCGAAGGTTGCCGCCTCGGCGACGTCCTGCCCATCGAGCCAGCGCCACCAGGATGGCGGCGCATCATGCGTCGGAATGCACAGACCCTGCCCGACACCTTCGCTGCAGTGACCCGCCGCAGGCCAGTGCAACAGGCGTCCACCGCCTTGCGCCAGCGCGGCGAGGACATCGGCCTCCGCGTCGATCAGCGCCACCTCGGCCGCCCGCATCGCAATCTCGCGATCGACCTGACGGCTCGCAAGGATCTGCCCCACGCTCAGCAGATGCATGGCCGCGAAGCACGACGAGGCGGTGAGCATCAGCAATAGCGATACGAAGGCGAGTGTGCTGATGCCCACCGTGTGGCGTCGCGGTGCATGTGGCTTCAGCACGATGCCTCCCGACACGAGGAGGGATTGCGCAGGCGTACGGTCGTGGTGAAGACATGACGGCGTCTGTCGAGATCGTGCGTGGGGACGAAATGGTCGTCAGGCGTGGCATGATCAGCCTCGCTGAACAGCACCAACGATCGCGTGCCCGCGCGCCGCTCGCGGCGTTCGCCCCGCATGACGAGGGCAATGCGCACGGCGCGGACGGCGTGCCACCCCGACGTTCCATGCGCATGGAGATCGTCTGCGCGCAGGAACTCATCGATCATGCCGTCGTCATCGCGGTCGACGCCGTAACGAAACTGCATGGTCTCCACGCCGCGTATCAGCGCGCCCCGTGTAAAGCGTGCGCCCGCCATGCGGCCATCGCGCCGCGCCGGATAGCGGCACATCAACTGGGGGACGCCGTCCGCCGCCCGGCCGATATAGAACACATTGCGCGCGTAACGTTCGCCGCCGTGAGCGCTGTATGCATCGCCGGATAGAGAGCCCTCGGCGCGCGCCGGCAACGCGAAGCCACCGCAATCACTCATCGTGCCGTCGGGGAGGGTGGGGTCGTCGGGATGGCTGCTGCCGGACATGCGCACACGCAACGCATCGCTGCGCTGAAACCCCGCGCGGGCGCAATCGGTATCGGTGAACATCGCGCCACAGTCGTCGTGCCCGACGATTGGTGCGAAGGCTTCTGATAGCGCGGCCGCCGTCGCGCTATCCCCTGCGGGCAGCGTAGTCGATGCAACCACCGGCGAGACGTGGCCCGCGTGCCGGATGGCATGGGCAAGCACCGCCAATGCACGATGACCGCGTTCTTCCATCATGATGTGATCGACGATATCGCGGTACGCGACGCTCGCGATGCGAAACGTCACGAACGCCACCAGGCTGGCGATCAGTCCAAGCGACAGGCCGATCAGCATGCTCGCCAACGAGAACGCGCGGATGTGACGATGGCGGCGACGGCGACAAAGACGCATGAGAGGGGACCGCATGGCATGGCCTTACGGTGAGACCCACAACGCCACGCGCGGCAGCATGGCCGTTGGCGACGTCGACCCGCCAACTGCGAGACGCGTGCCGGGCACGCACGACGCGTCGGCGCGCAGGGCGCCGCAATGCTCTATGCGCACGCCGATCGCGGACGATGCGCGACCCGCGCTCTCAATCCCGGCTTCCGCAGCTTCTGCGACGACTCGCGTGATACCGGACATCGCCCGCTGCTGCCCAGCCGCGCTGATCCCGCGCGTGGCGAGCAAAGCCAACGGCAGCGCTGCCATGGCGACGATTGCAAGACAGAGCAGCGCTTCAGCGAGGATATAGCCACGCACCGTAGCGTGGATTCGATCTGGGGTGGAGAAGAGTGCGGAAAGGCTGAAGCGGGGAGGGCAGGAGAGGCGGGTATCCGGCATGGCGTCCTCGGACAACAATCAAGGCGCCAAGCATAGAGGCGGATACCCCGTCGAAACGTGTCGACATGTGCCGGAAATGTGGCAGTTTGTTAGCGACTGCCGGCGCTCGATGCACGAACGATTAACCGCGGATCGATTTACCAGCAGTCCTGCATGCTGCCGCTGCCGGTCTTGCCCTTTACGTTGGTGCTGGTAAGCGTCAGATTGCCGCACAGGTCATCAGTCTGCTTCGGAGACGCGGTCAGCGTGAATCCGGTCTTGGGATCGCCGTTGAGCGCTGCAATCTGGATCAGGTAGGTGCTGGCATCGCAGTTATCCCCGGACCCCGTCGTGTTGTTTCCGCAGGCCGCAAAGCTCAGGGCGGTAGGGTCGGTGGTGTACGAGTTGTTCACGGTGAAATACCGCTCCTGCGCCCCCATCACCCGCAGCATCGCGCTCTTCGCTTCCGTACGCCGCGCGCGCTGCACGAACTGCTGATAGCTGGGAATCGCGATCGTGGCCAGCACGCCGATGATCATGACCGTGATCATCAGCTCCACGAGCGTGAAGCCCCGGGCGCCGCGGGGGCGCCTGATTGGCAGGGCTGTTCTCATCATGTCGTTTCTCCTTGTGTCCCTGGGCCTGCCATCAATGCAGGATCTGACGCCAGGACAGGCGGCCCCGGTTGGACGAGTTGCTTTCCTTCACTACCGTCAGGCTACCGTTGGTTCCCGGGCTGATCTTGATCTCGGGGCCCTCGGGCTTGACGGGATCGAACACGCTCGGATTGGTGCTGATGCCATTGTTCTGCTTGGTGCCGCCTACCGCGCCCGGCTGGCCGTTGTCCTTGACGAAGTCATTGTTGTCGAACTTGCCATCGCCATTGACGTCGAACGGCGTCACCGTCAGCTGGCCGCCGGTCAGCGAATCGAATTCCATCAGCCAGCTCGACCCCCCGTTCTCGCACACATCGCTTGATGGAATTGCCGTGGTGAAAATCAGGCGTCCCTGGCGGAGCTGCGGATTGTAGATAACGCGCTCGCCCTGAGCGACGGCCGGCGAGCCTGGCTGAACCAGGTCCATATACCAGCCCTGCAAACCGGTCGGCGAGTACTGGAATGCGGTCTTCGAAATCAGGCGGTACCAGTTGCCATTGATCAGCACTTCGTTCGTGATCGTCTGCTGCTGAAGATTGGCGCGCGTCACGGTAGCCTGCGTGCTCTTGTCCTGATCCCATACGCCGTACACGGTCTGCACCGACATGTCGGTCGGGTCGGCCGTATCGACGAAGCGGCCGGTCCCGATCAGGACCTGATATCCGCCCTGCGGATGGCGCCGCACGGTAGGCGCGGTGGTAATCGGCTGCACCTTGCCGCCGGCATCGGTGGCCTTCAGGAGCTTGCGTCGGGTACCTTGCCATGCGGATGGCGAGGCATTGTCGAACGAGAAGCGCCACAGGTTGCCGAGCAGGTCCCCGGCAAACAGCGCATCGACCACGCCGTCGCCATCGCCGTCGATCGGGGCTACCTGAACCACGGCATTGGAGATCGTGGTGCCGGCATCGTCAAGCGTCAGCTTGAAGTAGTCCACGCCTTCCACCCACGTTTTCTTGCCGGCGGGACGGTCCAGCATAAGGATAAAGATCGAGCCCCGGCCGGCGGTGTTGTTGTAGCCATTGCCGATGATCGCGGCCCATCTGCCATCCCTGAAACGCACGATCTTGGGCTGGCCGTAGGTGTAACCGAGGTCCGGATCCGACGCGCTGGTGAATTCCCACAGCACGGTGCTTGCCGCGGTCCCTTCCGAGATCGCCTCGGGGTCGGTCACATCGAGCGCGTAGACACCGCGACCGCCGCCACCCAGACCACCGACCAGCAGCGTGCGCCAGTTCCCATTGACCACGGCATCGGCGATGGTAGGCGTGCCGTCCACGTAGTAGGCGTGGGTGTATCCCTTCGCGGTGAGATTGGCCAGGCGGCTGTACATCAGCGAGGGCACGTAGGCGAACAGCTCCCTGCCACCGTCGCCATTGGCGGACGGATCCGCGGAGAACGCGTGCAGCATGCCGTCATTGGCGCCCGCGTAGACCATCGGCTTGCGAGTCCGGTGGGCCGCGACGAACTGTACATAGGAAGGATCCGAGTACCCCGACGTCGGACCGCCCACGAACTGTGGCGCCGAGTTGATGATGTCGCCGAGCACGCTCGAGGGGCGGGTACGGAATTGCCTGGCGCCATCGCCTTCATTGCTCTGGTCGCCGCGCAGCCAGTCCAGTCGATTGCTGCCCAGGGTATCGGTGAGGTTCAGTGTGGTCTTGTATGCGTCCGGCAGACGGTCCCAGCGGAATGGGATGCCCGCGCTGGTGTTATCGGCGTAGTTGTACGTCAGGATCTTGCGCGCAGTTGCGGAAACTCCGAAGAACTTGGCGCCGGCATCCCACAGCTCGGGCGTCCTCACGCTGCCGTCCAGGTTGAGGCCATAGGCCAGCAACTGACCGGACCAGTCGGAACCGTTGAAGCGGGCCTGATAGATCGTGGTGTTGGTGGTCAGCGACGACGAGTTGGAAGCTGCTGCCGCTGCCGACGATGCCTTCAGGATCGACAGGAAGGCGCGCTCGAGCGCCGCGCTGAGTGCCCCCGGGTTCGTCGCATAGAAGTAATTGTCGGGGAGGCCATCGGAGCCCGGCGTGCCATCCTGCAGGCGCACATCCCATTCCGATGCCTGATCCGGCGTGCCGGAACCATTGATGTCCTTGAAGCCGCCCCACTTCGCCGCGTAGAGCAGCGGATCCTGGAACTGCGCCGCGGCCGTGCCGCTGGCGGAATAGGTCACGGTTGTCTCGGGATCGCCGATCACGCAGTTGTTGCAACCGCCGGAACTATTGACCTTGCCGCCAGGGGTGACCGTGACCGGCACCGGATCCGTGTAGTTGAATCCCAGGATGCCCGAATGGAAGTGCGGACCATCCTTGTTCGTGCCAGAAATCGCGTAGCCAAAGCCCTGGCCATTCGATGTGGATGCCGACACGACGCGGGTCGACACCGAGATGTTGTTCCCGGTGACCGTGTAGCTCAGAATCCCCCATACGTCCTGGTCATAGTCACCACCTGCGGTGGAGTCTTCCCAGTTCACATAGAACTTGCCCGACGTGGCGTCCTGCGAAATGACCTTGAAGTCCACGAGCGTGCCGCTGCTGGCAACCACGCCGTTGGGGTGCAGTTGATAAGCCGGCATGATCGTCACGGTCTTGCCGTTCACGTTCACGTTGATCTTCGGCGTGGTGGTTGCCAGCTGCACCGCGTAGGTGGAGACCTTCAGCGAGTTCGAGTCATTGGTGGGGACACCGAGCTTGCTGCCATCGCGAATGCGATTCGAGTGCGCGAACAGCGCGGCACCGGCAATCTGGAATGTCCCGAGCTGCGACGGGCCTTCCGGGCAGATGCCTAGCACGTCGCTGAACTTGCCCACTTCCTTGGCCGAGCACAGATTGTCGATCACGCCGCTCCTGACGCCACCTGCAAACCACGACGTCTTGCCGTCCACGCCTTCGCCCGCGCCGACCTTGTCGGTCCAGGTGCTGACATCGGGAGTACCGGTCAACGCGCTGAGGACATTGACCTGGTCATTGTCATAAGACGATACGCTCGCATTGAACACCAGTGCGTTCATGGGAGAGCAGTAGGGCGCCTTGTTCGGATTGCTGGCCGGCAGGTCCATTGGGTTCGCCCACGCCGCCGTGGTCAGGCCGAGCGCATTGTCCTTGCCGTCGGTCTTGGGCTGGAAGCTGTCCGTCTGTGCGAGGCCGCCGAAGTAGCGCAGCGTCTCGACGTAAATCTCGGAGATCGGATTGCCCCACGTCGAGCAATTGCCTTCGTTGGCCGGCTGGTTCTGGTTGGTGGATCCACCGCTCGGCACGATCGAAGTCTGCTGATAGTTGCACGAGTCCGCGCTGGTGTAGCCGCCATCGCCGTAGCTATAGCCGTAAGGACGCAGCTTGTCGGTGTTCCAGACGATGCCCTTGACGCCATTGGTACCGGTGAACGCGAAGGTACCATCAGCCTGGTTGATCTCGCTGGCGAAGTTGGTCACGTTGCGGCGTAAGACACCGCCCGAGATATTCTTGTCGTACGACCCCGTCATCAACCCGAACAGCATCTGCCCGGTCTCGCCGTACTTCTGCAGCAGGCCGTAAGGCTTGTAGCTGGTGCCGTACTGCTTACAGTTCTCGGTGCCGATCAGATTCGGCACGCAAACCTGCACGCGCGCATTGAAGGTACCGGTGTCCTGGCCAGTGCCAAGACCGCGTGCAGTCTTCGACGGATTCTCCGCCGATGAGTTCATGCCGGACACCGCCGCGCGGTTGCCGTTGGACGAACCCGACACGCCCGTGCCGCCGATGCCGGGTAGAAAGGAACCCTGCGTATTGGAAGCCTCGGAAGTCCAGTTGCACTGCCACTTCTCGCTAGCGCCCCATGTCGCGTAGTTGCCGCGCACCACGCGGATCTGCGGCGCCTGCGTGTTCTTCTGCGAGTTGGTGTTGTTACTGTCCTTGGGCGTGACGTTGCATAACGTCAGGCCACCGCGGGTCAGGTTGAGGACGCTCCAGCTGCTGTACTTGTCGTTGGCGTTAGTCGGATTGACGACGCTTTCGGCGTAGATGGCAAGCGAGATCTTGCCGTTACCGACGCTCTGGATCCAGCCGGTCATCGATGCGCCGGCGTTACCACTGGTCGGCTTGAGCCGGATCTGGTCGCCTACCTGCATGTCCGTGGTGCTGCTGACCGAGACGTCACGCACCGCTGCCGACAATGTCATCTCGGTAGTCGAGGTCACCGCCGTCACGCTGCCCGGCAGCTCCACATTGAACGGGGTGAGTTGCGCGATGTCGGTGCCCGAGTAGTACTTGGCCCAGGCATGCGCGTCCATCGGCAGGAAAGCGCGCTCGAGCACGGTCTGCGTAGCGGTATCAGTTGAACGTGTGCCGCCGTAGAGAATCTTGCGCACCTCGTCGATACGGCTCATCGACGCCCAGTTCAGGAAGTTGCCGCTCCAGGTACTGCCATCACAGTACTTGGTCGTGGTGATCGACTTCGGCACGAACCCCTTGATGCCGCTCGCATCGTAGTCGTAACACTTGTACGAGTCGAAGTAGCCCGCGTACTCGATGCTGTTCTTGTACGTCGAGTCGATGCCGCCGCCGTCCAGATCGGTGTAATCGTTGTACGCCTTCTGGTGCAGCGAGTGGTCCTTGGTCAGATCGATCATGACCATCGGTGGCACGGCGCCGCCCGCGTACAGTGGCCGCGTGGACAGGTTCAGTTGCGCCGCCGAGGCAGAGGCGATCGCTAACAGGCAGGAGGTAGCCAGAAGCACGCGCTGGACGCGGCTCATGACGCGAAACGAGGATAGCTGGGTCATAGTGCGCCCGACAGTTGGGAGGTTGCGCAAAAACGGCTCAGTGAAACGAGTGCGAATGAAAGGCGAAAACAGGTCTTCAGAAGCGAACCACTTCCTGCACCATCACGCGGGTGGTAGCGCTGGCCCCATACCCCACGGCAGTGATGCGATATACGACGGATGGGGCCGCGCCCGGCGTCAGTGGGTTCCCGGTATTCAGATCGGGAACGCGCTCGATGATGTAGCGCGGCTGCCGCGACACGCCATTGCCCTTGGCCGTGTCCGTGGTAGGCATCTTCTGTTCGGGCTTCAGGGCCGTGATCTCGCCCAGTTCGACCGAACGCAGCGGATCTTCGAGGTACTGCTCCCATCTTGGCTGCTGGCCGATGGAGGCCGGCGTGCAGTAGCCCTTGTACGTAGGCAGGTCGCAGGTATCGGATGCGCCGACGCTGCCTTCCTTCTGCAGGTCTCGTGTGGTGCCGATATCCTGGCGCGCGTCACGCAGCGCCGACTCGGCAGCCTGCAGCGCGATGTTCTGGTCCCGCGCATTGCGCGACATCAGTTCGGCGGAACGGCTGGACATGCTGGCGGACACGCCGACTAGCGTCAGGATGACCAGGAACAGCAGCACCAGGATCAACGAGATCCCGCGCTGGCGCTGCCGGGTCGGGCGCATGGAGCGGGTGGGGCGTAAGGTTCGAGGGCTCATGTCTAGTTCAGACGATTGCGAATGGCGACGTAGAACGCGTAGTGCTTGCGCAGGCGGCCATCGGCCGGAAGATTGAAGATGCTGCCGGCATCGCCGGCGGGCGCCACGTCGCCGGCCGCGTATCCGGTGCCGAAATGATTGATCGCGGCGGTGC
Organism: Cupriavidus pampae; assembly: GCF_914271485.1. Classification (GTDB taxonomy): domain Bacteria; phylum Pseudomonadota; class Gammaproteobacteria; order Burkholderiales; family Burkholderiaceae; genus Cupriavidus; species Cupriavidus pampae. The sequence goes on along the minus strand of NZ_CAJZAG010000003.1, from coordinate 181,128 downwards.
TGGGCGCCGGATTCGTCGTGCTCTTCCCGCGCAATACGAAGGAGATGCGCAGCGCCCGCACCTTGTTCACGTCGGCCACGCCGGGGCGCACGAAGCGGTCGATGGTCTTGTCGCCATCGGTGTCTTCGCCCATCAGGACCTGAAGCGACTCCACGTTCGGGAACATCGGCGTATTGACGCCGTTGACCGAGCATTGGAGCCAGGGCGTACCGTCCGGCGCCTGCACCACAGAGAACACCTCGGCGGTCAGGAAGTTGGCATTGACTTCTTTGCCGGTGCAGTCGATGACGGTGCCGTCCGGAGCGGCCGCGGTCGGCGTGCCCGGCGCGGCCCACGGGTCGGCCCCGGGCAGCGCCGCGCCGAAGTAGCGCAGCGTGAGCGAGTCCGAGACATTGACGCCGTCGTCATTGCTGGCCGAGAGGCTATCCGCGCCGCCAAAGGTGTTGTTGGCAAAGACGAAATCCGAATAGCCAGCCTGGCGTGCTTCGCGCTGGATCAACTGCGAGATGGCGCGCGCGTTTTCGTGGATCTCGGCCAGGTCGCCCTGCGTGGCGTTGGTGCGTTGCTGGGCGATGAACATGGAACTCGCGGCAAGCAGCAGCAACAGGCTGATGACCAGCCCGACCATGATCTCGACGAGCGTGAAGCCGCTGTTGCGGCGCGAGAGGGGGCGGGAGATATGTCTCATGGCGCGGCAGCAACGACGGGGAAGGGGACGAACGACGTGACAAAACGCAAGGCGATCGTGGGCGCATTGGGCTGGTTGTCAGCGGTGCGCTGCGTGTGCTCCTTCCACCAGATCTTGATGACGTAAGGTGCGCCCGGCGCGTTGTCACATTGATTGTCCGCGGCGCCGGTGCCGTCATCGGGCGTGCCGTCGATGCACAGGTATCCTTCGCTGTCGGGACCCAGCGCGCTCTGCAGATCGTTGCGCCACGTGGCGTAGCTGGTGGTGGCCATTTGCAGGGGGGTGCAGCCCGCGCCGTAGCACGCGGCAACCTGCGCGGGCGCGGCGGTCGGCAACTCCTTGAACGCGCCGGCATCGAAGGCCGCGACATTGGCACGCACCTCATCCGCGAGGTTATAAGCCATCTCCGCCGCAATATTCCGTCCCGCCGAGGTGCGCGTATCGACCAGCGTCTGCACCTGCAGCATCGCTAGCGCCAGCACGCCGAACGACAGCACGACGATCGTGACAAGTGCCTCGATCAGCGAGAAACCGGCCGCGTTGCGTGCCACGCGGATACGCGGGACCCTGCCGGAGCGGTGGGCATGCAAAGGGAGTCGTGACATGGCGTCAGGAGCAGGGAGTCTGCTGTTGGATATACGGTTTGCCGCTGCCGGTCATCGAGAGCGTCTGGCCCGAGAGTGCGGACCCGCTTTCGCAGATCTGCCAGGTGGCTGTCGGCGAGTTCGAGGTGCCGAACGAGCGGAAGCGGACGTAGGTCGGCGCGGCGAGGTCGGTCGCGGTGATGACGATCTTCGCGGGCGGCGTGTCGCCGCGGCGGATCAGATCGTCGCCGTTACCGTAGGCACCATCGTTGTTGGCATCGAAGAAGATCACGCGCGGCAGCGACCAGTCCTCGGAGCACGCGGCGCCGTCCTGGCTCGGGCAGATCGTAATGGCGGCGTTGCGGCGCGCGGCTTCGCTGCGCGCGGTCTCCATGTCGCTGACAAAACTCGACATTTCCGCACGGATCTTGCTGTTATGGGTAAAACTGCTGAAGTTCGGCAGCGCGGCCATCGCGAGCACGCCGAGGATGGTCACGGCGACCAGCATCTCGATCAGCGTAAAGCCGCGTGTCGCACGAACAGCGCGACCATAGGCGACGCCGCGCTCTAAGGAGCGCGACAAACCGTGACGCGACACGGTCGCACCGGCGGCAATGCCCTCGCTTGCCGCTTGTCCCGATGCAGGGGCCGCCGTGGGCTGCGCAGACGCCAGCAAGCCCACTGCCCACAGGCAGACAGACTGACCCATCATGACTCCCGTCCGAAAAATGGAGCTTCTTTTTTGCTTTTGTTGTGCTGCGCGCGGTTATGTTTGCCCTCATTCGAACCGACGTTCAGACGTCGATTCCCGGGGTCGCTTTGATATGCTGATGCGCGCTCGCGGAAATACACCCTTCCCTAACCCGAGGGAAGGTCTGGGCAGATTAGACGGCTTTTCTAATCAAATAGCTACCCCTTTCGTGGGGTAAGGCAGGAAACTCACCCGCTTGCGCTGAGTTTCGTCGCGAAATTCAGACAGTCCTGTCACAAGCCAGTGGCTCGTGTTGCGTCGGCGAAAATGCCGCGGCTAGCAAGCCGAAGACTTTCCTGCGGGATTGCAGACGCGAACCCGCCCCCGCGTGCCGATTTCCACCACGCGCGTCGCGCTTTCGATGCGAAAGTCGATGCGCTCGGAGTCGGTCGGCCGACCGGCCGTTTGCATATGCCCCAGTGGCGTGAACGTGAGGGGTAACGTGCCACGTGTCGTGGTGGTGAGATCGGACGCTACGCGATCTTCGTGGAGAATCAGCGTGTCGGCCGCGTCGAGCACGCCATCGGGTTGGCCCTTCTCGATGAACACGCGCCATCCTTCAGGCCACCCTTTCCCGAGCGGGGCGACGGTCACGTAGCTGCGTCTGGCCGTGGCCGTAGTACGCGCCAGGGTCAGCGCCGACGCCAGCCGCTCGGCGGCAGCGGCGACGCGATGCTCACGCACGAATGCACCGGCGCTGGGTAGCACCGCGGCAAGCGCGATCGCGGCGATGGCCAGTGTCGTCACCAGCTCCAATAACGTGAAGCCCTTGCATTGGGGGGCTCGCTGGTGGTGGTTCACCAGCACTCCTTTCTGGTCTCGTACCGGTCTTGTTTCCAGATCAGTCGCTCCCCCGTACTACGAAGCACGAGCGCCCCGCATACTTCGTCCGCGCGAACGGGCGTGGCGCGGATCTCCACGCAATGACCGTTCGCCGCGCCGCAGAGTTTTGCCGACAGTGCGTGGCGTTCGCTCTCGGACTTCTTGCGATATCCATCCCAGAGCTTGTTCGTTTTGGGCTGGTAGTAGGAGCTGGTGTCCGAGTAATGCTGTTCGAACTGCTGCATCGCCGAGAGCAGCGCCGCGGAAGCATCCGCGCGATCCGCACGGCGCGTCTGCTGGATGTATTGGGGATAGGCAAACGCGCTCAGCAATCCGACGATTACGATCACCGTGACAAGCTCGATCAAGGTAAAGCCCGCAGAGGGCAATAAGGATCGGTTCATGGTGTTGACGGGCTCCAGCTGCCGTGTTGCCCGAAATTGCGGATCTCGCGCCAGTTCAGACGCCCTGCAATCGAAGATGCGGTGGTGGGTGTCGACGATGTGGTCTTGCCCGTCGTACCCATCGTCAATACCTGTTGCGTCTCGGTTTGACGGATCTGGCCGGTATTGCTCCGCTGTTCCAACGTCGTTCCTATGGCCAGGCTCAGGGGGGGGCCGAGAATTCCGTCTGTCGAGAGCTTGCCCGAGACGCGGTCGGCAGGCATTCCGGTCAATATGTTGGCCGAGTAGCTGCGGCTGTTACCAGGCGAATTGCAGGTCTGGGTGCTGGTCGTCAACGAATTGAAATGAACGAATCCGTTAGCGAGGGTCGCCGCTGTAGTCTGTCTTTCCGCAGGGTCGAAGAAATCGAGCAGCCAGCCTGGCTTCGCTGGCCTGTCCCATCCAATGGGGCCACTGTCGCTATGCCATGCGACCGCCGCCCCATCTTGCGCCGACGTCGTTTTCAACTCGTGCAGAAGGCTCCGGTCAGGCACGAACTGCTTGCCGTCGTCATAAATGCCATAGAACGCGTTGGGCGTAGGCTGATCCGGTTGCGTGTCCTTCAACTCGTAGTACTTGCCCGTGCCGAACAGCACCATGTAGCCACCGAGGGCGTGAGCGACGCTCGGGGCCATCGTAATGGGTTGAATGTCACCTGCCGCCGACGTTGCGCGAAACAGTGGCTCCGGCCTCATGGTTGTAGCGGAAACGGGAAATACGCCGTTCGTATCTCCGTGCCAACTGGACGAGGGGACTTCAAGATTGAACTTCCATAGATGCCCCAGCAGGTTGCCCGCATATACGGTATGTACGAGGCCGGCGGCGTTGGCGATGACGACCGGCGCGCTCAGCCCGTTGGGAACGTTTAGCACCCCTGGCTCAACACTGCGAGGCGTGACGATCTTGAAATAATTCTTGTTGAGTTTCCACGGTTCACTGAGCGGCTTGTCGATCCGCAACAAGAACAATGCGCTGGTGGGGCGGGAACTGGCATCACCATCCGCCAGATTGGAGTTCAGACCGTTACCCGTCACAACGAACGATGCCTCGACCGGCTTGCCGAGCGCATCGTATCCCGTGCGCAAGCGGGCGATGGAGGGCGTACCCATGACGTTGCCCATGTCGGGGTCGTCCCTGTCCGTAAATTCCCACAGCACGTCACCGGGGCCAAAGGCGCGGCCGCGCCGGCTGCCTTCGGGGTCGGTAATATCCAGCGCGTACAGCCCCTGCGCGCCGCCGCCCAATCCGCCGGCCAACACTGTGTGCCATGTATCGCCGATCTGCGCATCCCCTGTGACGGGTGTGGCGTCAACGAAATTGCGATGGGAATAGCTCGGGGAGGTGAGCTGGTTCAGATCGCGGAAGACGCTGCGGGGCACGTAGGCGAAAACCTCATACCCCGTCCGCGCATCGAAGCCATGAAGCATGCCGTCGTTCGTGCCGAGATACACCATTGGCGCACGCGACGCATACTTCGACCTGAACGTTTCGTAGGCTTCGCTCCTGCCGGCACCCGCCGGGCTCCCCACATGCACCGGTCCGGAGTTGACGGCATCGCCGAGCAATGTGCGGCGTGGCCGCAGCGGGCGTACTACCGCCTGCGTGGCTTGCTCCTGGCTCCGATCGCCACGCAGGTAATTGAGGCGCTGCTCGCCACGTCCATCGGGCTTGCCCGTCTCGGGGTCGGCATCGAGCGCGCTCTTCTGCGCGCTATCGAGTGAGTCCCACGTAAATGGGATGGCGCGGCCCGTGCCGCCAAGCGAGAAAATCGATCGGGATTCGAACTTTCGCGCACCAAGACGTTCGCCGGCTTCCCACTGCGGCGAAGACAACGCTATCGGTGCATTCTTTCCTTTGGGCGCGGCGAGCGGGGAGGCCGTGAGCGTACCGTTCCATTGCACGTCGTATCCCGGCACGAACGCCATGGCCGCGGTGCTGCCAGGCTGGATGCGGGAAGTGTTGACGGCCATGCCGCCCATTCCCGCCGAGCCGCTTGCGATCTGCTCAAAGATCTGCTTTATGCCGTCGATCATCTTGCGGGGCTGGCTTGCGAGGAACCAGTTATACGGAACATTCGAACCTGGTGGCGCGGCTTCCCACTCCTTGTTGCTAGGTACCGCCGTGCCGCCAGATTCGAGCGCCAGGAATGGATTGCCGTCGCCATTGCCACCGTCGGCAAGTTCGTTTCGGAAGCCTCCATATTTAGCCGCGAGATAGATTTGTGATTGCCGCTCCGTATCGCGGACGGTACCGTCGCCGCCTTGATTTACATCGATGGCGTAGGTAGTGACCCGAGCTTCCTTCCGGTTAGGGTTGAACTCAGACGTATGGGCCCAGTATGCGGTGCCAGCAAGGTAGTAGGAGCGATAGGGCACGACCTGATAGCCCCTGCCAAGGTTCAGGAACGCGCTGCGCAGAGGATGGCGGTTGCCAGCCTCCGGCGTATTCGTCTCCAGCGCACCGACCTTGTTAGTCCATTTCATTACGTCAAAACCGGAGAATGTATCAACGGGTCGCACAGCGTCCCAAGTTTCACTAGGGGGCTTGCTGTTGCCCGGGACGTAATGGTCGAGGTTGGCGTCGATGTCGCCGATGAGGATGACATAGTTGCGCTGACAACTGCCCAACAGCGGATCTTCTTCCCATTTGTTGTAAGCGGGAAACTTATCCGTAAATCTTTCCCAGCCCGCACCGAATGCTTCTGGCGTCGGCCCATCCGGGTGGTACTGCAAATAACGGATGCTCTCGTAGAACAACTCGCTGATCGGATCGGTTCCCTTGTAGTTGCCGGACGGGTTGTCGAGGCGGTCGGTCGCTGGCGGGCCATCCATGGCGGGAAGGCTCGTGCGGCCAAATTTGTTCAGATAATTGATCACGCCGCTCTGGCCATAAGTGCGGTCGCCCAACGGATTGACGCGCAGCACGCCGTTCTCATCCCACTCAGGCGTTGAGTTAGCGATGGGTCGAAATTTGGAGTCCGTCGCCGTGGGGCCAACGTACTTCATCGGTGCACGGAGGACGCCGCCATAGCGGTTGCTATAGTTGTCGTTGAGATAGCTGAATGCGGCAAAGCGCGTTTTGCTTGCATACCGTTGCATCTGTCCGATCGGCTTGTAGTCGCGGCCGTTGTAGCTGTGACAGAGTTCGGTGCGCGATAGCGCCTCATCGCGGTCGCAGACCATTACCTGGGCCCGGAACGCGCGTCGTTCTGTGGCGGTATCGTTATAGCTGCCCAGTCGATCGCACGTCGCGCTTTGATCGTAGATCGGCGAGAAGAAAACGTGATTGCCGCATGAAGCTATGTGTAGTTCGCCATGTTTGAACGGCGTAACGCCCGATGGTCTGCTACTCTTTCCGCTGCCATCGAGTACCTTCGCCGGAAATACTTGCCGAAACCGGAAGGCGTAAGACGGTACCAAGGCCCGCTGCAGCACGGTCTGATCGCGTTTATCGATAACGCGGTCACCACCTGTCATTGCCATACGTAACTCATCGATGGCCGACGCGGCGGCCCAGTTCATAAAGTTGCCACTGAACTTTCCTTCGCACTCGTATGTGCTGTCCGTGTTGCCGCTGCCGACGAAATACCCAAGCTTTTCATCGTAGGTATAGCATCGACGCGGATTGAAGTAGCCCACATACTCCTCTGTCTTCGCGTAGCTGCCACGATACGCCGCGCCGGCTGTAGGCCACTCCACGGACAGGGTGAGTAGAACGTTGGGATACGCCCTCTCGAGCGATAGTGATAGCGGCGATGTTGCGATGTCGATGGTGGGCTGCGAGGGTGCCGCCAGCGCGGAAGCCATCAGACTGGCCGGCAGAATGGCCCACAGGCGCCGCGTTCCTTGTGCGATCAGGTCGAAGATCATTTAGCGATTGGATTTGCGATAAACGGACTGCACCATGGCGCGTGTGTCCCCATTCGGCCCGAAGCCGATTGCCGTGATGCGATAAAGGTACCGTTGCTCATCAGCGCTCATGCCACTGGACCGGTCGATCAACAGTTCGATGAGATAACGTGGCGGCCGCGACGGCATGGCACCTGCACCTGTCTGAAAGGATCTTCCGGTGAATGTGCCGAAAGCCACGGTACGGGGATTGGTCGTGACATCCCAGTCAACCTCGTTCCAGACGCTGATCTGATCGCTACTGGGGAGGCAGAGCCCGAGGTAAGCCGTGTTGTCGCCAGTACCGGTATTGCAACCTATGGCGAACCCTTGTGCTGATTGCGGGGAGAAGAGATGGGAGCGAGTGTTCGCGCCCGGGGATTCCTCGATATCAAGTTCCGCGTCGCTTAGCGCGGCTTCCGCCGCCTGAAAGGCGATGTCCAGGTCCCGCATGTTGCGGGCATTGCGTTTGCCATCCAGCACGACGCGAGCGCCGGTGATGGCAAGCAGCATCACCACGATGAGCATGGTCAGTGTCGTGATCAGGGCTATGCCTCTACTGGCGTTGTTTCGCTTACCCTGCAAACACCACCGGCGAGCGGTTGTCGTCGACGCCGTCAGCGGCACGATTTGCCCCCTGCGGCGCTACAACTCAGTCGGTTCCGCAACTGTACGGTGCCCGTGAACAGGCGCCGTGCGACTTCGGGCTGTGTGGTCGTATCTACACGATAGGCAGGGTCGTCGTGAGAGTCGCCGAACATCCACAGCGTGCTGGCGGGAGTCGCACCGCGCCGCGGGTGCTCGCCGCGGACCAGCAGCGAAACGGTGACCGTCGCCACCATGCGCCAGTCCTCGGCGGTCATGTCTCGCGCCGAAACGACCTTGTCCGGCATATTGTCGTTGGCCGTGGACACGCCGTAGAGCAACTCCATACGCTCGACGCCGCGTATCAGTTCGATATCTCCGGAACTCGCATCGATGCCGTTGCGGCAGACGAGCGCCGGAGTACCATTGGTGCCGCTGCGAACAAAGAGAAGGGAAGCGCCACGCGGGAGTTCGCCGTGCGGGGCGGGCACCCCGTCGCCAGCACAGTCGATGACGGTATTGTCGGCCGTTGTCGTGCCGGGCGGGCTCGAGCCAAAAAATCGGATAAGCACCGCATCGCTTTCGGTGCGCGCGCCCGAGCATTTCAATACGCCACTGACGTTCGTTGGGTCGCCGCATGCGTCGAGACCGTGCAGCATGGACGTGGGGATGTTCTCCAGACCTCCCGGTGGCGCATAGCCGGCCTGGCGCAGTTGGCTGGCCACGGCATTGAAGGCGAGCCAGCCACGCTCGTCGAGCGCAGTGCTGTTGGCGATGGCACTTTGGTTGCTGCGGCTCATCGTATAGAGCGCGAAACCTGCGGCAAGAATGATCATCCCCATCACGAGCGAAGTCATGAGTTCCACAAGTGAGTAGCCGCCGCATCGTGCCCGTGGCGCCGGTCGCGCGGAATGCGCTCTCATTTTCCAGTCAGCGGGCTGGTTACGACAACCAGCTGCACGACTGCGACGCCGTCATCGGCGCCGCGCCCGGATGGCACCTTTGCGTCGCTATTGCTCGCTGTCCGAGGCACCCACCCAAGTTTGATCACAAGCGGGGACTGGGCGCCACTTGTGGACGCCGCGCAGTTCCACGCGTCGCGCGCGCCGGGCGCGAGCGGGTTTGCGTCGGCGCACACCACGCCACGTCCACCCGGCAGGCTCGCCGTCACTCGGCGCGTCCATTCCTTGATGTCCTGACGTTCCCTGAGTAGCGCACACTCCTGTCCTTGGCAGGCATTGGTAAGAAGGCTTGTACCGCGAGATGTCACGGTGGCGGTATCGATGCCTCTATAGCCTCCGTCACGTACCCGCTCCGCATTGGCGCGCATGCGCTCCGCCATATCATTCGCCAGCGACGACGCTACGAGTTCATAAGTGGACTGCTGGGAAAAACGGAGAGAGTTGGCGAGCAAGTTCGCCACGCCCAGCACGCCGACGCCGAGGACGAGAACGGCCACCAATGACTCGATCATGGTGAAACCGGCATTCGCGCGCGTGCGGCGCAGAAACATGGGCGTGCCCTCCGTCAATGACTACGCGGGCAACGCAGTTGTCACGCGCAGTTGTCAAATATTGGTCGGGGGGCGACGATTTGTACGCGCGAGATGTCTCTGGATCGTTACGACACGCTGCGCGCTGCGACTGACATCAGAAGGTGCCGTCGCAGTGGAATTTAACCATTGCGAGAGGGTTTGCGCGGCGTACTTGAGAATTCTTCAATAACTTCGCGAAATTCCGACACATCCTCAAAACTGCGATAAACGGAAGCGAAGCGGATATACGCGATCTTGTCGAGCTTGCGCAGTTCGCGCATGACCAGCTCGCCGAGCTGGCTGCTCGGGATTTCCTTCTCGCCGAGCGCGAGCAGTTTCTCTTCGATCTGCGTGATGGCGAGGTCGATTGCCTCGGCCGAGACAGGGCGCTTGCGCAGCGCCAGCCGCATCGAGTCCTGCAGCTTGGAGCGCGCGTACTCGACGCGCGAGCCGTTCTTCTTGACGATGGCCGGGAAGAACAGTTCGATGCGTTCGTAGGTGGTAAAGCGGCGATCGCAGGTTTCGCAACGCCGGCGGCGGCGCACGGTGTCGCCGTCTTCGGAAACACGGCTATCGAGAACCTGGGTATTGGAGTGACCGCAGAAAGGGCATTTCATGCCGTGCCGCCTGTTGAGTGGGTGGGCGCCCCTCTCCCGCGCGCGGGCGTGCGGAAGAGGGGGGGTCGGTCAGATGCCGATCAACCGTAGACCGGGAAGCGCTTGGTCAGCGCCGACACCTGCTCGCGCACCTTGGCGATGTTCGCTTCGTCGTGCGGGTTGTCCAGCACGTCGGCGATCAGGTTGCCCACCAGGCGTGCTTCGTCTTCCTTGAAACCGCGCGTGGTCATGGCCGGCGAGCCCAGGCGCACGCCCGAGGTCACGAACGGCTTTTCCGGGTCGTTCGGAATCGCGTTCTTGTTCACCGTGATGTGCGCGTCGCCAAGGATCTTCTCGGCTTCCTTGCCGGTGATCTGCTTTGCGCGCAGGTCCACAAGCATCACGTGGCTCTCGGTCTTGCCGGAGACGATACGCAGGCCGCGCGCGATCAGCGTTTCGGCCAGCGCGGCGGCGTTCTTCACCACCTGTTCCTGGTAGGCCTTGAACTCCGGAGTGAGCGCTTCCTTGAACGCGACGGCCTTGGCGGCGATCACGTGCATCAGCGGGCCGCCCTGAATGCCGGGGAAGATGGCCGAGTTGATGGCCTTCTCGTGCTCGGCCTTCATCAGGATCACGCCGCCACGCGGGCCGCGCAGGCTCTTGTGGGTCGTGGTGGTGACGAAGTCGGCGTGGGGCACCGGGTTCGGATACGCGCCCGCGGCGATCAGGCCCGCGTAGTGAGCCATGTCCACCATGAAGTAAGCGCCGACTGCCTTGGCAACCTTGGCGATACGCTCGAAGTCGATACGCAGCGCGAATGCCGAAGCGCCCGCGATGATCAGCTTGGGCTTGGTCTCGTGCGCCTGCTTTTCCAGCGCGTCGTAGTCGATGTCTTCCTGCGCGTTCAGACCGTAGCTGACCACGTTGAACCACTTGCCGCTCATGTTGAGCGCCATGCCGTGCGTCAGGTGACCGCCTTCAGCCAGGCTCATGCCCATGATGGTGTCACCGGGCTTGAGCATCGCGAAGAACACGCCCTGGTTGGCCTGCGAGCCCGAGTTCGGCTGCACGTTGGCGGCTTCGGCGCCAAACAGCTGCTTCACGCGGTCAATCGCGAGCTGCTCGACCACGTCCACGTACTCGCAGCCACCGTAGTAGCGCTTGCCGGGATAGCCCTCGGCGTACTTGTTGGTCAGCTGGGAGCCTTGCGCGGCCATCACGGCCGGCGAGGTGTAGTTCTCGGAAGCGATCAGTTCGATATGGTCTTCCTGGCGCTGATTTTCCTTCTGGATCGCGGCGAAGACTTCGGGGTCGATCTGGTCGATGGTGAAACGGCTGCGTTCGAACATGGCGTCACTCGTCTAAAAAGAGAATTCAGATAGCTCCGATTGCAATTTACGTCACATTGCATCGGAAAATTCTGGAAACAGGCTACTGCAAACTGTGGAGGTAGGGCGTGCGGGAAGGCATCGGCGATCCGTGCCAACGACCCCGTTCCAGACGGGATAGACGGCACAGGGCGCACCCTGCTTCCCATTCGCTGCCCAGGCGAGCGGCAGGCATGTTCGCACGAAATTGCATGAATCTCATACGGCATGCCAGAGAGCTTGCGCTTCCTCGTGGTAGTACCCACTGACTTCGCCAGTCGCGCAAGATGGAATGGTTGATGCGGAGTTTAACGCTTCGCGCGCCGGCCTGCAAATGACCCCCAACTGTGCTCCGTCACAAATCGGCCGCGCCCCGCAAAGCCGCGCCAGTGCTGGCTCGCAACTTGCTGTTGCAAAGTCGTCTGCGGGTTAACCACGGATGTGCGCTCCACTCCGTTACAATGCCGCCCATGTCGATTTTCGTGTGGCCGCTGCGCGTGTATTGGGAAGATACCGACGCAGGCGGTGTGGTGTTCTACGCCAATTACCTCAAGTTTTTCGAGCGCGCCCGCACGGAGTGGCTGCGTTCGCTCGGCATCGAACAGCAGAAGCTCGCCGATGAAGCTGGCGTGGTCTTCGTCGTACGCAGTACGGCCGTCGAATACAATGCGCCCGCCCGGCTGGACGACCAGCTGGAGATTCGCACGCGCGTGGAACGGGTGGGGCCGGCTTCGGTCCAATTCGCCCAGGAAGCATGGCGCGATGAACTCCTGCTGGCGGCCGGGGCGATTCGGGTGGGGTGCGTCGATAAAAGCACTTTCCGTCCGGCTCCGATTCCCAATCCCGTCCTAGAAACGATAAAGAAGACTCGATGAATCCGGTGACCGTCACGCAAGACCTGTCGATCATTTCGCTGGTGCTCAACGCCAGTCTGCTGGCACAGGCCGTCATGGCCCTGCTGCTGGTCATGTCCCTGTTCTCGTGGACCTATATTTTCCGCAAGCACCTCGCGCTGCGCGCCGCGCGCTCGCAGACCGAGATTTTCGAGCGGGATTTCTGGGCGGGTGGCGACCTGCAGGCGCTCTATAACAGCGCTGTGAATAATCGCCACAACACGGGCGCGCTCGAACGCATTTTCGAGTCGGGCATGGGTGAATTCCTGAAAGCGCGCGAGCGCAGCAGCGATGCCGGCGCATTGCTCGATGCCGCGCGTCGCGCGATGCGGGCCGCGTACCAGCGGGAAATGGACGTGCTGGAGTCGCATCTGCCGTTCCTCGCTTCGGTCGGCTCGGTCAGCCCGTATATCGGCCTGTTCGGCACCGTGTGGGGCATCATGAACGCGTTCCGCGGTCTGTCGAATGTCCAGCAGGCGACGCTCGCCTCGGTGGCGCCTGGCATCGCGGAAGCGCTGGTCGCGACCGCGATCGGCCTGTTTGCCGCGATTCCGGCGGTGATCGCCTATAACCGCTATGCCACCGAGATCGACCGTCTGGCGATCCGGTTCGAAAGCTTCATGGAAGAGTTCCTGAACATCCTGCAGCGGCAGACCCGCTGAGCATACGGAGCTAACAGATATGGCAGCCATCCAGCGTCGTGGCGGTTCGCGCCGCCGTGCCAGCGCGGAAATCAATGTCGTGCCGTACATCGACGTGATGCTCGTGCTGCTCGTCATCTTCATGGTGGCGGCCCCGATCGTGAGCCCTTCCGTCGTCGATCTGCCGTCCGTGGCCAATGCCACGCCGCAGCAGAAGGCGCCGCCGATCGTGGTGTCCGTCCATGAGGACGGCTCGCTGACCGCGCGCGGCAAGGACGCGTCGGGTAACACGTTCGATCGCAAGCTCGACAAGCGCGGTCTGCTGGACTTTGTCCACCAGCGCCAGAACGAGAATCCGGATCAGCCGGTGGTGATCGCCGCCGACCGCGCCGTCAAGTACGAAGCGGTGCTCGACGTGATGTCGGTGCTGAAGGCCGACGGCGTGAAGCGCGTCGGTCTGATGGTGAAGTCCAAATAAGCGTCGCGTCCTCTCGTGGCCACTCTGTCCTCGCAACATCCCTCTTCGCGTCCGCCGCGCCAGCCCCGCGCGGCGCGTGCCGCGTATCCGTACGAGCCCGTCAAGGAACGCGGCACGCTGCGCTCGTTCCTGCTTGCGCTTTTCATGCACGTGCTGCTTGGCATCGTGCTGTATTTCGGCGTGCATTGGCAGAGCAGCACGCCCGTCGGTGGCGAAGCCGAACTCTGGGACGAGATCCCGGACGTTGCCCCGACACCGCCCCCGCCGCCGCAACCGACGGTGCAGCCGCAGCCGGTTCCCACGCCGCAGGTACGCAGCAAGGCGGAAGAAGACGCCGATATCGCGCTCGAGCAGCAGAAGCGCAAGCTGGCGCAGGAGCAGGCTGCGAAGGACGAGGCCGCGCGTCAGGATCGCCTGCGCCAGGAGCAGCAGCGCAAGGAGCAGGATCGTAAAGAGCAGCAGCGTCAGGACGAGCTGAAGCAGCAGCAGGAAGCGCAGCGCAAGGAAGACGCGCGCAAGAAGGCGCAACAGGAACAGCAGGACGCGCAGCGCCGCAAGGAAGCTGACGAGAAGGCCGACGCCAAGGCCAAGGCCGACGCGAAGGCCAGGGCGGATGCCAACGCCAAGGCAAAGGCCGATGCGGACGCGAAGGCGAAGACCGATGCCGATGCCAAGGCAAAGGCCGCCGATGAAGCCAAGGCGAAGGCCAAGGCCGCCGCCGATGCGAAGGCCAAGAGTGACGCGCAGCGCAATGCCGAACTCGCGCGCCTGAAGGCACTGGCGAGTGGCGGTCCGGCCGTGAGCGGCGGTTCCAGTGGCGGTGGCGTGGGCAATGCCACCGGCTCGGGCGCGGGCGCCGGCGGCAACGCGTCGCCGGGCTACTCCGATCGTGTGCGCCGAAAAGTACTGCCGAACGTTAATTACGGCGGCGATACCTCGAGCAATCCGAACGCCGTGGTCGCAGTGCAACTCGCCCCGGACGGCACGGTGTTGTCGGCGCGCGTGTCGCGCAGCAGCGGCAACGCCGGCTGGGACGAAGCCGTGGTACGGGCCGTGGAGGCCTCGAGCCCGCTGCCACGTGACGAGAATGGCAAGGCGCCGAGCAGTATCTCGATTTCGTTCCGCCCGCGAAATTGAATCCGGAGCCGACAGTAAGGCGAATCGAAACACGAACGCAGCGCGAATAAAACAGCAAAGCCATGATTTGCAACAGAATGCAACCTTCATCGCTGGAGACTGACCTGGTCGCTACCATGAACGGTTGCCTGACGCAGCCGGCAGTGTGCGAGACGTACGCAAGCACGGATGGATGCGCCAGCCGCACCAAGTGTCTTGCTGATCTTGCCGTTCGCCGAGCCCGATGAATCTTGAAATCGACTTGAGGAGCAGCATGCGAAAGCTTTGGGCCCCCAACTGGCTGTCCGCGCGGCGCCAAAATGTACGTCTTGCGCTGATGGCATGGCTTGCTGCGGCACTGGCGATGTCCGCCGGTATCGCGCACGCCCAATTGAATGTGGAAATCGTAGGCGTCGGCTCGACGCAGTTTCCGATTGCCACAGCCAACTTCCAGGGCGAAGCCCAGGCCCCGATCAACCTCACCGCGATCATTCGCAGCGACCTCGTCAACAGTGGTCGCTTCAAGAATGTCGATCCGGGTGGCGCCACTGTCGCCGAGACCGCGAACGTCGACCTCGGCAGCTGGAAGGGCCGCGGCGCCGACGCCTTCGTCGCGGGTAGCGTGACCCCTGCCGCCAACGGCCAGTTCGAGGTGCGCTTCCGCCTGTACGACACCGTCAAGCAACAGAGCCTCGGCGGTCTGGCCTTCACGGTCGCCCCGGGCCAGCTGCGCGTGACCGCGCACAAGATCGCGGACTACATCTACGAGAAGCTGCTGGGCGAGCGCGGTGTGTTTGCCACGCGCCTGTCGTATGTGTCGCGCGTGGGCAATCGCTATCAGTTGCTGATCTCGGACTCCGATGGCCAGAACGCGCAGGTCGCGCTGTCCAGCAACGAGCCGATCATCTCGCCGGCATGGTCGCCGGACGGCCGCCGCGTGGCCTACGTCTCGTTCGAGGCGAAGAAGCCGGTGGTGTACGTGCATGACCTTGCTACGGGCAAGCGCGTGCTGGTCTCGAACCAGAAGGGCAACAACAGTGCGCCGTCGTGGTCGCCGGATGGCCAGAAGCTGGCCGTGGCGCTCTCGCGCGATGGCAACACGCAGGTGTATCTCGTCAACGCCGACGGTTCTGGCCTGCGCCGCATCTCGCGTAGCAGCGCAATCGATACCGAGCCGCAGTTCGCGCCGGACGGCCGCAGCATCTACTTCACCAGCGATCGTGGCGGTGCGCCGCAGATCTATCGCATGCCGGCAACCGGAGAGGAATCCGGCGCGGCACAGCGCGTGACCTTCAAGGGCAACTACAACGTCAGTCCGCGTATCTCGCCGGACGGCAAGTACCTGGCCTACATCACGCGCGCGGGCGGCTTCAAGCTGCAGCTGCAGGACCTGTCGAACGGTGACGTGACCTCCCTCACGGACACCTCGAACGATGAATCGCCGAGTTTCGCTGCCAACGGCAAGTACATTCTGTACGCCACACGCGTGGGAGGCCGCGCGGTACTGGCAGCGGTGTCGACCGATGGTCGTACCAAACAGGTTCTCTCCCTCCAGTCCGGTGATGTTCGCGAGCCGTCCTGGGGACCTTTCATGCAATAACGCAATAACAGAGGAGTAAATCGCCATGTCCCAAATGATGACCAAGACTCTCGCAATCGCCGCGCTGCTCGCGCTGGGCGCCTGCAGCTCGGGCGTGAAGCTCGACGACGCCGCCAAGTCGGGCGCCGGTACCGGTGCGCCGGCTGCCGACGGCCGTGCTGTGCAGCCCGTTGACGTCTCGCGCGATCCGCTGAACGATCCGAACGGCCCGCTGGCCAAGCGCAGCGTGTACTTCGACTTCGACAGCTACAGCGTCAAGGCCGACTACCAAAGCACGCTGTCGGCACACGCCCAGTACCTGAACGCCAACAAGAGCCGCAAGGTTCTGATCCAGGGCAACACCGATGAGCGTGGCACCAGCGAGTACAACCTCGCACTGGGCCAGAAGCGTGCCGAAGCCGTGCGTCGCTCGTTGAACTCCCTCGGCGTGGCCGACTCTCAACTGGAAGCCGTGAGCCTGGGCAAGGAAAAGCCGAAGGCCCTCGGTCACGACGAAGCCGCGTGGGCTGAAAACCGCCGCGCCGACATCGTTTACTGATCCACGGACGAGCCTTCATGAACGCACGCGTATCCACCTTGCTTTGGCTGGCCGCCGTCTCGGGCGGTCTGCTCGCTGCCACCCAGGCCCACGCCGGCGTCTTTGACGACGACGAGGCCCGCAAGGCCGTGATTACCCTGCGGGACCAGTTCAACGGTTTCCAGGCCACGGCATCGCAGCGCATTGACCAGAACAGCAAAGTCCAGCTCGACATGCAGAACCAGCTAGAGGGTCTGCGTCAGGAGGTGGCCCGTCTGCGCGGTCAGAACGAGGTGCTGCAGAATCAGGTGGACACGTTGCAGCGTCAGCAGAAGGACTACTACGCAGACCTCGACGCACGCCTGAAGAAGTTCGAACCGCAACAGGTCACCGTCGATGGTCGCGAAGGCCTGGCCCAGCCCACCGAGAAGCCCGAGTACGACGCCGCGCTCAAGCAGTTCCAGAGCGGCGACTTCAAGGGTGCGGGCAGTGCGTTCTCGTCGTTTGCGCGCAAATATCCGCAAAGTCCGTATCTGCCGCTCGCGCAGTTCTGGCTTGGCAATTCGCTGTACGCGCAGCGCGACTACAAGGGTTCGACATCGGTCCTGCAGACCATGGTCGATGCCAACCCCACGCATCCGAAGGCACCGGATGCCATGATCGCCATCGCGAACAACCAGCTTGAATCCGGCCAGAAGGCGGCCGCGAAGAAGACGCTGGAGAACGTGGTGGCCAAGTACCCGGGCACCGAAGGCGCGCAGGCGGCGAGTAACCGTCTGAAATCGCTCAAGTGATCGTGTAGTTGCCAACCTCGGTTGGATGGTCATGACAAAAAGCCCGCGGTTACCGCGGGTTTTTTGTTTTGGGGCCGGTGACCTGCTGCCGGGATAAAATACGCGTTTCCGCTGTGCCCAGCTGTTCGCCCACACTTCCCCCACATCATGACCAAACGTGCCATCGTCCTGCTTTCGGGCGGTCTTGACTCCGCCACCGTCCTTGCCATGGCCAATGCGCAAGGCTTCGAAACGTATGCGCTGTCCATGCGCTACGGCCAGCGCCATTCGTCCGAGCTCGAGGCCGCCAAGCGCGTGGCCGCGGCGCTCGGTGCGGTGCGTCACGAGATCATCGATCTCGACCTGCGCCGCTTTGGCGGCTCCGCACTGACGGACGATGCGTACGACGTGCCCACCGATGGCGCGGTCGGCGGTATTCCGATTACCTATGTGCCCGCGCGCAACACGATCATGCTGTCCCTCGCGCTCGGCTGGGCGGAAGCCGTGGGTGGCCGCGATCTGTTCTTCGGCGCCAACGCGGTGGATTACTCGGGCTATCCCGATTGCCGCCCGGAGTATGTGTCCGCGTATGAAGCGCTGGCCAATCTCGCGACCAAGGCCGGCGTCGAGGGCGAACGCTTCCATGTGCATGCGCCGATCATCGACATGACCAAGGGCGAGATCATTCGCGCCGGCGCTCGCCTCGGCGTCGATTACAGCCTGACGGTGTCGTGCTATCAGGCCGATGATGACGGCCGCGCGTGCGGCGTCTGCGATTCGTGCCGCATCCGCCGTGCGGGCTTTGAAGCTGCCGGCGTGCCGGATCCCACGCGCTACCAGGACGCCGCGGCCTGACGCGTGTTTCGCAGTCCCCATTCGAATAAGAAACAACTCATAACAAGAGCAGCATCGACATGCCCGAGATCAATCTTTCCGCGGTCACGCAGACCGTGCTGTGGAGCACGTTCGTGCTCACGTTCCTGTTTGGCGCGATTCTCCAGCGCACACATTTTTGCACCATGGGTGCGATATCCGATGTGGTGAACATGGGCGACTGGAATCGCCTGCGCATGTGGGGCCTTGCGATCGGCGTGGCGATGATCGGCACCGGCGTGCTTGCGTGGGCCGGGCAGATCGATCCGACGCGTACGATCTACACCGCAGCCAAGCTCGGCTGGCTCTCCGCGCTCGTCGGCGGTCTGCTGTTCGGCTTCGGCATGGTGCTGGCCTCGGGCTGTGGCAGCAAGACGCTGGTGCGCATCGGCGCGGGCAATCTGAAGTCGCTGGTCGTGTTCGTGTTTCTTGGACTGTCGGCCTATATGACGCTGCGCGGCGTGTTCGGTGTGGTGCGCGTGAATACCGTCGACGCGGTGGCCGTGACGCTGCCGGCCACACAGGATCTGCCATCGCTGCTTGCTCACGCCACCGGCCTCGCGCGCGGCACGCTGCAGCTTGCGCTCGGTCTCGTGCTCGGTTTGGCCATCAGCGCCTGGGCGCTCGTCGGGCGCGACTTCCGCAGCTTCGACAATCTGCTTGGCGGCATCGCGGTTGGGCTGATCATCGTTGCGATGTGGTACGTGTCGGGTCATCTGGGCTACGTTGCCGAGGACCCGAACACGCTAGAGGAAGTCTTCGTCGCCACCAACAGCGGCCGCATGGAGAGCCTGAGCTTCGTGGCGCCGTACGCGTACACGCTGGACTGGCTGATGCTGTTCAGCGATACGAGCAAGGTGCTGACGATCGGCATCGTGTCGGTATTCGGCGTGATCGCGGGCGCGATGGTCTGCGCACTGGCCACGCGCACGTTTCGCTGGGAAGGGTTTGGCGGTCCCGAGGACGTGGCCAACCATATGATCGGCGGCACGATGATGGGCATTGGCGGCGTGACGGCACTGGGCTGCACGATCGGGCAGGGGCTGTCGGGCATCTCGACGCTCGCGGTGGGCTCCTTCATCGTGTTCGCCGCCATCGTGATCGGCGCGATGCTCGCGTTCCGCTATCAGCTCTGGCGCCTCGAACGCATGGCTTGACGCGATATAGGGACCTCTTTATAATCACGGATTCTGTTTTTTCGGGTCGTTAGCTCAGTCGGTAGAGCAGCGGACTTTTAATCCGTTGGTCGCGTGTTCGAGTCACGCACGACCCACCAGCATGACGAAGGGCCTGTGGCGCACGCCACAGGCCCTTTTTGTTCTCATGTCGCGTGCTGCTTAACCATTCGTCAGCTTCGTGACCATGTCCTGAATGATGATGCGACGAACCGCGCGCAACAGTCTCAGTTCACCGGTTAGCTTCGCCACCAGCTCCGGACGCGCCTCACCTAGAGCGCGGTTTTCCTCTTCGACCACAGCGAGTAATGCGTCGGCTTGCGCAGGCATCTGGCTGAGCAATTCGCCGATCAGTCGGGAGGCCGTGCTCCGGCGGATACCTAACGTCTCTCCCGCATCTTCGAGCAGCGTTCTAGTAAATTCAGCGTATCGTTTGGCGCCGAGAACATTCGAGGTGAACTCGGACAAGTCAGGCCAGCGCGGCTTTTCCGTGACGCTGCGGGTGTCATACACCGCGTCACACAGCAGGTCGTAGAACGGCGACAGGGCGATGCCATTGCCATCGACCAGAAAGCTGAGGTTCTTCAGATGCGAGTCCCCGTTACCGACAATCACGCAGAACACCAACCAACGGAAGATACGGAGCCTCGCGGGGGCGGAAGCTCGGCAATGCTCAGCGAGATCTGAGAGCGCTTCCAGAGACCAACTGGTGTACTTCCGAGTGGGAGCCAGATTCAACATCTGACAGCCATCGATCGCGTGGCGGCGAAAAATGGATCCATCTTTCGTTACTCGGTCGAACCGCTCGATCAGGTAGACGGGCGCGGGGACATAGCGGCGCGTCACGTTCGGGACATCGAATCCAAGGCGAAATGCAAGGTTCATGACGAACCACTCGTTCGCGACGGAATGCGGATAATTTTCCGCCTCTGGGTGGTCGGGCTTCAGGATGTGCGTTGAGGTGGCCCCCCCGCTTGGCTCGTAAAGCAGGCCATCGCGCAATACGACTGGGAGCTTGTGCTGCGCGCCCGCCAGCGACATTTTTTTGGGCGCGTCATGCGTCAGCGGAATCTTGGGAAGATTGATGATCCGCTGGTTCAGCTCCTCGTCGCCGAGCAGACGAAGAGAGGTTTCCCGGTCTTGCTGGGCGTACGTTTCCGGCGAGGAAAGGGTGACGGAACCGGCAGACTCGCGTCCATAGTACGCAAGGAGCGCAAAAGCGTCGCTCACATCGGGCAGCTTTGCGTCGCTTGCCAGCAGTTCGCGCACTTTTTCTTCCGGTAGCAGGTTGTCGAAATACCACTGACAGGGGCGCGTGGTGCCACCGTCCACCTGTTTGCCCTGCTGAAGCGAAAGATGCGGGCTCAGTGCGAATTTGTCAGCGTTGGCAAGCCAATCCGGATGATATTCGAAAGCCCAGATATTTTGATTTTCGTGCAGTGTACCGATCACCTGGTGGTCGATCGACGCGAGCAAGGTTCGTTCTGTCATTTGTCGGCGGGATTCTTCGGGCGTTTCTTGCCTGGATCAGTCTGTTCGTGGGTTGCCAGAACCTGGTGCGCACGCTTCAGAGTCATCCCCGCTCGTGACTTCCCGGTGGGCTGGGTAGCCCGTAAGCGCTCCGCGGCGCGCAGCACCAACGCTGCTATCGAGGCGGAGTCCTTATTGAGAGTGCCCTCCAACGACGCCGGGGTAGTTGCCTTCCCAGCGGGACTCGCAACGAGACGCTCCGCATTTCGGAAATCCCGCATCGCGGCGCGGTGCTGCGCTCTCTGTGACTGAGTCGACAGCAGTTCTTCGCTCGCGTCGGGAATGTCCAGGGTCACGGTGACACCCAGGCCCTCCAGTATCTGAAAGAGCTTCCCCCACTGGACGGATTCCGCGCCTCCTTCGGCCTTGTTGATGAACGACAGACTCACACCGACGCTGCCGGCAGCGTCGTCCTGACGAAGGCGCTGAGCTTTGCGAGCCGCTCGTATTACGCCTCCGATGTCGGAGGCCTTGCTGATCGTGTAGCGCATAGGAAGTCGTGCCATCCTCGGTGGTGAAACTGTGCGAACGTAGAGTATGGTACCTCAACGGCTGCTCATGGTGACAAAACTGTGCAATCGACGATTTTATCGACCGAATCAGCTCGATTCGGATTGAAACTATGTGTTCGACGAATTTTGCGCGGTTAACTCGATTTAACTTTGCAAAAATGTGCGATCGCACAGTTCGGTTCGCATATTGCCGGTCTCCGCGATCTGCGCGGATGTGCCGGGCTCTGCCATTCGGGTGCACATCGCTTTTTTCTTGATGTGCCTCTATCATTGCTCCGGGCCGGCAAAAAATAATACGTCTGAGTTAAAGACGCCGACACCGTCGTGACCCAGAATGGACGTTACGCCACGCGCCAACATGCGCGTCGTGGCGACGCTCCGCATTCTTTCATCCGAGGTATCGACGATTTGCCGGCTGCGCGGAAGCTGGCAAGGGAAGTCTTTATGCTGCAGCATGGCGGATCCCCGCCGGCTGGCGGACGCGTGCTGCGCGTCGCCTGGCCGTTCGTCCCCGTGGTTTTCGCGCTGGCGTTGTTTTGCGTGGCCAGTGTCGACTTGCTATCCGCGTCGCGCGCATTCATCTCCGCGGAAAGTCTCTGGTCCAAAGGCCAGAAAGCCGCGGTGCTCCATCTGTTGCGCTTTGCCGAGACGCGTGAGGACGTCGACTTCGAGGCGTATCGCATGGCCATCGCGCTGCCGCTCGGTGACCGCGAGGCGCGCATCGCGCTCGAACGCGACGACGACTTCGATCGCGACAAGGCATTCCAGGGCCTGATCGCGGGCGGCAATCATCCCGACGATATTCCGGCGATGATTCGGCTATACCGCTATTTTCGCAATGTCGACGAGATCGATCGCGCGATCGCGCTGTGGGCTGAGGCCGATCAGGAAATCCACAAGCTCGACGGTCTTGCGACGGCGCTGCGCGAGCACGCTGCGGACTCCGCGTGCGATGCCCTTTGCCTGAAACCCCTGGTCACAGCCATCACCGACATCGACGCGCGGCTCACGCCGCTCGAGATCGCGTTCTCGTACAGCATTGGCACCGCGTCGCGGCGCGTGCGTGACACGCTGCTGTGGGGCGCGGTCGGTCTGGTGGTGATGCTGCTGCTGAGCGCACTGTGGTTGTCGTATCGCATCCTGCGACAGGAGCGACGCTTGCGCGAAGCACTGACAGGCAGCGAGGAGCGGCTCAAGCTGGCGGTGGCCGGCAGCAGCGATGGACTGTGGGACTGGCATCCACATCGCGGCGAACTTTATTTCTCGCCGCGATGCGCCGAGATGCTCGGCTACGAGCCGGACGAATTGCCGCACGCGCGTGAGACGCTGCTCGCGCTGATGCATCCGGCCGATGTGCCTGGCTTCGAGCGGCAACTGTCGCGACATCTGCGCGAAGGCACGCAATATGACGTCGAATTCCGTCTGCGCCGCAAGACCGGCGGCTTCCAATGGGTGCGTTCGCGCGGCCGCATGGTGCGTGGCACGACCGGCAAGCCCGCGCGCATGGCCGGTTCGCTGACCGATATCTCCGATCGCAAGGAATTCGAATCGCAGCTGTTCGCCGAGAAGGAGCGCGCGCAGGTCACGCTGCAGGCGATTGGCGAGGCCGTGGTGACCACCGACGTGTGGGGCCGCATCGAATCGCTGAATCCGGTGGCGGAACTGCTGACGGGCTGGTCGAATCAGGAGGCCGTGGGTACCTTTCTCGCGCAGACCTGTCCGCTGCAGGATGAGAGTACGGGCGCGGCGATTACCGACTTGATCTCGCGCGCGCTGCACGAGCGCTGGCCCACGCAGGCCATCATGCTGCTGGCACGGCGCGGCGGCGGGCTGGTTGCGGTCAAGCCGTCGGTGGCGCTGATCCGCGATCGCGCGGGGCTCGCAATCGGCGTCGTGCTCGTGCTGCACGATGTGAGCATGGAGCGCGCGCATGCGGCGCGGCTCGCGCACGAGGCCACGCACGATGCGCTGACGGGCCTCGTCAATCGCGCCGAGTTCGAACGCCGGCTGGCCGCGGCCACCAGCAGTACGCGCCAGACCGACTGCACGCATACGCTGATGTACCTCGATCTGGACCAGTTCAAGGTGGTCAACGATACCTGCGGGCACGCGGCTGGAGATGAACTGATCCGGCAGGTGGCCGAGGTCATGCGTCAGGCGCTGCGCAAGGGCGATACGCTCGCGCGCCTGGGCGGCGACGAATTCGGCGTGCTGCTCGAGCATTGCTCGGGTGAGGAGGGCGCGCGCGTGGCCGAGATACTGCGGCGTGCGATCTCGGGGTTTCGCTTTGCGCACCGGCAGCGCACGTTCGCGCTCGGTGTCAGTATCGGTGTGGTGAGTCTCGACGGCAGCATCGTCAAGATCGAGGAAGCGCTCAGCGCGGCCGACGCGGCGTGCTACATGGCGAAGGAGGGCGGGCGCAATCGCGTGCAGGTCTATCGCATGGACGACAACGAGATGCAGTCGCGCCGGGGCGAGATGGAATGGGTCAGCCGGGTGCACGCGGCGCTGGCCGCGGGGCGCTTTTGCCTCTATGCGCAGGAAATCGTCGCGTTGCAGCCGGACGTGGAAGGTCAGTGCGGCCGCCATATCGAACTGCTGTTGCGCCTGATCGACGAACGCGGCGAGTTGGTGCCGCCGATGGCGTTCGTGCCGGCCTGCGAGCGCTTCAATCTGATGCCGATGATCGACCGCTGGGTGGTCGAGACTGGCTTTGCCGCGCTCGCGCGTCTGGAGGCGGAGCAGCCCGGTGCGATCGCGATGTGTTCGATCAACCTGTCTGGCGCGTCGCTCGCGGACGACCATTTCCCCGCGTTCGTGCAGCAACAGGCCGAGCTGCGCGGGCTGGCGCTGGATGGCATCTGCTTCGAGATCACCGAGACCGCCGCCATTGCCAACCTCAAGCAGGCGGCCAAGTTTATCCAGCAGTTGCAGGCGATGGGCTGCGCATTCGCGCTCGACGATTTCGGCGCGGGCATGTCATCGTTCGCGTACCTCAAGCATTTGCCGGCGGCCTACCTGAAGATCGACGGCAGCTTTGTACGCGAGATGCTCGACGACCCGGTCAATCTCGTGATGATCGAGGCGATTCAACGCATCGGGCAGGCCATGGGCAAACGCACGATCGCCGAGTTCGTCGAAAGCGAGGAGATGCTGCACCGCCTGCGCGCGCTTGGCATCGACTACGCGCAGGGGCACCATATCGCGCGCCCGCAGCCGTTTGCGCGGGGCACGAGCGTGCACGTGGATACGAACGAGCGGTTCGCGGTGACGCTGTAGTTCAGCGTCACGGTTCGGGTCACCGCTCAGGCCACCGGTGGTTTCAGACCGGCGGCGGTACGATCGGTGACGTCGCGTCGATCGTGCTTTCGGCCGGCGAGGCCGGCGAGTGCACCAGCGGATCGCGGAAGCCGGTATCGCCCGGCTTTCGCGATTTACGGACATCGTGGCGCTGGGCGGCCTGCCATGACCGGTAGGCAAAATAGCCCGCACCGGCCACCACGCCGAGCTTCGATACCTTCCAGGCGACGCGGCCCAGCGCGGTCTTGCGCAGCAGGGGCAGCGCCAGCGTGATCGCGGTGCTGACCATTGGATACTGGCGTGTAATGCCAAACATCTTCAGCCAGCCACCGGGTCGCGAGAGTCCCGTGAGTCGCGGCAGCCAGGCGCTCACATTGCCCATACGGCGGGCGCCGCCACGCACCTGCTGCAATGCCTGCACGGCATCGTAACGTTCCAGCGCGGCACGCGTGAGCAGCAGCTCCTTGCGTACCGCGAGCGGCAGCCGGACCTCGTGCGAGAAGCGCGCGGGCCGCGGATGATCGCGGCGCGGCCGGTCGCCTACGCGTTCGTCGGCGTACGGGCCTTTCTGGTTCTGATCGTCGTTGGCGGAGGTCATCGGCGCAGCATCTCCCGGTCCTTGTCGAGCTCAGCGAGCGTGGCTTCGAACAGTGGGGGCGCATCGCGCAGCTTGTTGCGCGCCACCAGCAGGCATCCCGCAGCCGCGATGAAATAGAACAGCACGATGGCGAGAATGGCCTGCCACCGGTAGGTTTCCCAGAACAGAATGACGATCAGCAGCGTGAAGGTCATCAGCGCCATGCTGAAGAAAGCCAGCGCAAAACAGGCAAGTAGCGCCACCTTCATCAATCGGGCGCGCTCCTCGGCCAGTTCCACGCTCGCCAGTTCCAGCCGCGTCTGCAGCATCGACACGATCGAGCCGCCCAGATTGCGGAGGGATTCCAGGAACTTCGGGGAAGAGGGTTCGCTCATGCGACGGTCTTGACGAATGTGCGAGGCGTGACGCGGAAAGACTCGCGACGCGGCCGGCGGTGTTGGAGCCTCGAGCAGGGAGGCCCTGGGCATGGAGACCCGAGCAGGTGGCCCCCGGCAACGACCCGGCCAAGGTTTCCCAGGCCGGGCCTAATAAATTTTCGGCGCGGGCGGCACGCTCGTACCGCCCGCGCGGATACGACTTACTTGCGATTGAGCAGCAGGCCGACCAGCAGACCCACGCCGGCCGCCACGCCCACGGCGCGCCACGGATGGTCATGCACGTAATCGTCGGTCGCGCGTGCGGCGGCCTTGCTCTTGGTGACCACAGCGTCCTGCAGATCCTGGGCCTTTTCCTTGGCCTGCTTCAGCAGGCCCATGCCACGCTCGCGCAGTTCGGCAGCTTTTTCGCCGGTAGTCGAGGCCGCTTGCTTAAGCAATTCTTCGGCATCGGACAGAACGGTCTTGACATCGCTCATCAGTTTCTCCTGTTTGCGGGCGGTTGGTTGTGTCAGTGACATTTTGCCTTGCTCGCTCCCACTTGTGGCGGTTCATCTTTCCACCTGGGCCATGAACTTGTCATCTGGGGCCATGAACCTAGCATATGTGGCGGCGAGCCATCGTTTCAAGTCTTGACACCTGCGTGTTTCGGGCGTTCGTTCCGGTCTCGATGGCATAACGATAACGGCAGGAACGGCATTCGGCTATAGTCCGAACCGCCGGAAACCGAAGTATGGCAAGGCTTTCGGCGATGCGAAGTCTTATGACTTCGAGTGATTTTGTAGTTACTTTATATTCGTTTGGGTTGGATCGCAATCTCGTTAAGCTGGTTCAATTCGTTTCTATCCCCCCGATCAACAGGAGAGAAGGCATGTCTTTGCGTCTCGGCGATATCGCCCCGGATTTCGAGCAGGATTCCAGTGAAGGCCCTATCCGTTTTCACGAATGGCTCGGCGAAGGCTGGGGTGTCCTGTTTTCGCACCCTGCCGACTACACGCCGGTGTGCACGACCGAACTCGGTCTGACCGCGAAGCTCAAGGAAGAGTTCGCCAAGCGCGGCGTGAAGGCCATCGCTTTGTCTGTGGATAACGTGGAATCGCACAAGGGTTGGATCCGCGATATCAACGAAACGCAGTCAACGTCGGTCAACTTCCCGATTCTTGCCGACAGCGACCGCAAGGTTTCCGGTCTGTACGACATGATTCATCCGAACGCCAACGACACGCTGACGGTGCGTTCGCTGTTCATCATCGACCCGAAGAAGAAAGTGCGCCTGATCATTACGTATCCGGCCAGCACGGGTAGAAATTTCAACGAGATTCTGCGCGTTATCGATTCGCTGCAACTGACCGACAACCATAGCGTCGCCACGCCGGGCAACTGGCAGGACGGTGACGACGTGGTCATCGTGCCGTCGCTGAAGGACGAAGAGGTGATCCGCCAGAAATTCCCGAAGGGTTACAAGGCGGTGCGTCCGTACCTGCGCATGACGCCGCAGCCGAACAAGTAAACCAGTGTTTTAACGGCGGGGCAGCCCGTCGTCTCCTTGGTAGTGTGTGATTTTCGCCCGGCGTGACGTCAGTCCCGCCGGGCGTTTTGTTTCGACCTGTTACGACGCTCAGAAGAAGGCTTGCAGGCCGGTCTGGGCGCGGCCAAGAATCAGCGCGTGGATGTCGTGTGTGCCCTCGTAGGTGTTGACCACCTCGAGGTTCACGACGTGACGGATCACGCCGAATTCGTCCGAAATGCCGTTGCCACCGAGCATGTCGCGCGCGACGCGGGCGATATCGAGTGACTTGCCGCACGAATTGCGCTTCATGATCGAAGTAATCTCCACCGCCGCGGTACCGTCATCCTTCATGCGGCCCAGGCGCAGGCAGCCTTGCAGGGCCAGCGTGATTTCGGTCTGCATGTCGGCGAGTTTCTTCTGTACCAGCTGCGTGGCAGCCAGCGGACGGCCGAACTGCTTGCGGTCCAGCGTGTACTGGCGGGCAGTGTGCCAGCAGAATTCGGCGGCGCCGAGCGCGCCCCAGGCGATGCCGTAACGGGCCGAGTTCAGGCAGGTGAACGGACCCTTGAGGCCGCTGACGCCCGGCATGATGTTCTCTTCCGGCACGAACACCTGATCCATCACGATCTCGCCGGTAATCGACGTGCGCAGGCCCACCTTGCCGTGGATCGCCGGTGCCGACAGACCCTTCCAGCCCTTTTCGAGGATAAAGCCGCGAATCGCGTCCTTGCCGTCTTCGCCCACCAGCTTGGCCCACACCACGAACACGTCGGCGATCGGCGAGTTAGTGATCCACATCTTGGCGCCGCTCAGCTCGTAGCCGCCGGCCACCTTCTTGGCGCGCGTGATCATCGAGCCCGGATCGGAACCATGGTTCGGTTCGGTCAGGCCGAAGCAGCCGATCCACTCGCCGGTGGCAAGCTTCGGCAGGTACTTTTCTTTCTGCGCGTCGGTGCCGAACTCATAGATCGGCACCATCACCAGCGACGACTGCACGCTCATCATCGAGCGGTAACCCGAGTCCACGCGCTCCACTTCACGCGCGATCAGACCGTAGCTCACGTAGTTGAGGCCGGGGCCGCCGTATTGCTCGGGGATGGTGGGGCCGAGCAGGCCCAGTTCGCCCATCTCGCGGAAAATCTCGATGTCGGTCTTCTCGTTACGGAAGGACTGCAACACGCGCGGCATCAGCTTGTCCTGGCAATAGGACGCCGCCGCGTCACGCACCATGCGCTCGTCGTCGGTGAGTTGCTGGTCCAGCAGCAGGGGGTCGGTCCAATTGAATTCGGCGTGGGCCATCGAGGTCTCCTGAAAAATTGTGGTTCCGCATTGCGGAACCTTGTTCCGATGCGGTAGTATAGCTGAACCTCGCGTCGGTGCAATACCGCTTCGATGCGTCGCATCAATAGGCGCATCAATAGGCCGCAACGTCAAACCGCCGCGTCAACAGGAGACTACCTTGGCCGATGTCCCGTCAGTTGCCGCATCCGGTGCTGCCACCGAGCGCGCGCCGAGCGAGCGCGAGAGCGATCCCAACTTCGTCACGGCACTCGCGCGCGGCCTCGAGCTGCTGCGCTGCTTCCGCACGGGCGAGGCAATGCTCGGCAATCAGGACTTCGTGCGCCGCACGGGCTTCCCGAAGGCGACGGTGAGCCGGCTGGCCGGTACGCTCGTGCAGCTCGGCTATCTGCGCTACGACAACTCGCTCGGCAAGTACGCGCTCGATGCCGGCGTGCTCGCGCTCGGTTTCTCGTATCTGTCGGCATCGAACGTGGTGGGGCTCGCGCGGCCGCATATGCTGGCGTTCGCGCAGTCGTACGGGGTGTCGGTGTCGCTGGGCAAGCGGGAGCGGATGGAAGTCATCTACCTCGAATCGATTCGTAACGACGCGGGCGTGATGCTCGGCCTCGGCGTGGGCTCGCGGCTGTCACTGGTGTCGAGTTCGATGGGGCGCGCCTATCTGGCGGCGTTGCCGTCGGCGCGGCGCGAGCGCGTGCTCGCGGAGTTCGCGCAGGCCTATCCGGAGCAATGGCGGCAGCAGGAGGCGCCGATGCGCGCCGCACTCGATGAGGCCGAGCGCACCGGCTACTCGGCCTCGTTCCGCGACTGGCATCCGGCTATTCACGCCTGCGCGGTGGCGTACCGACCGATCGGCGAGCGCGATATCCACATGCTCAGTTGCAGCGCCTCATATGGCGCGGTGCCCGAGCAAGACTTCCACGACAAGCTTGCACCGGCGCTGCGCGCGTTAGCCGCGCGCCTGTCGGACGCGAGCAGCTGACGAGCGTCCGTCAAAGATCGGTGCGCAGTTTCCACAATTCGGGGAACAGCACCACATCCAGCATCTTGCGCAGGTAACCCACGCCTTCGGTGCCGCCGGTGCCGCGCTTGAAGCCAATCACGCGCTCGACCGTGGTGACATGGCGGAAGCGCCATTGCCGGAAGGCATCCTCGAGGTCGACGAACTTCTCGCCGAGTTCGTACAGCTCCCAGTGCGCGGTCGGGTCGCGATAGACCTGCAGCCACGCGGCTTCCACCGACGCGTTGTAGCCGGCCGGTTGCGTCCAGTCCCGCTCGAGGCATGCCGCGTCGATGGCGAAACCACGCCGCGCCATCAAACGGATCGCCTCGTCGTACAGCGACGGTGCCTGCAACGATGCCTCCACCAGCGCAAGTTGCTCGGACCGATGCGCATGCGGCCGCAGCATCGCCGCGTTCTTGTTGCCGAGAATGAATTCGATCTCGCGATACTGGTAGGACTGAAAGCCTGACGAAGCGCCGAGGTACGGACGCATCGCCGAGTACTCGGGCGGCGTCATCGTGGCCAGCACGTTCCAGGCCTGCACCAGTTGATCCATGATGCGCGAGACGCGCGTCAGCATCTTGAACGCGGGCGGCAGGCGATCTTCACGCACGCTCTCGCGCGCGGCGCGCAACTCGTGCAGCATCAGCTTCATCCACAACTCGGTGGTCTGATGCTGGACGATAAACAGCATCTCGTTGTGATCGGGTGAACGCGGGTGCTGGGCGTTGAGAATCTGATCGAGGCCGAGATAGTCGCCGTAGCTCATATCGCGCGCGAAATCCATCTGCGCGCCGTGCCAGTTTCCCTCTTCATCCTGCTTGCCTGCCGAAAACGGGCAGCCCTGTGTCGTGCTCATATGTTGTCGCCTCTGATTCAGGTCACCTGGCCGCGCACCGCGAAGCGCGCCTCGCGATAGACGTCGCCGTCCAATACCTCGCGCAGCACTTCGACCGCATCCCACACTTCGGTGAAGCTCGTGTATAGCGGCGTAAAACCGAAGCGTGCAATCGATGGTTCGCGATAGTCGCCGATCACGCCGCGCTCGATCAGCGCTGCCACCACGGCATAGCCATCGGGATGCGCAAAGCTGACGTGGCTGCCGCGCCGTGCGTGTTCGCGCGGCGTGACGAGCTTGAGGGGATGATCGCCGCAACGGTGCTCGACGAGGCGAATAAACAGGTCCGTCAGGCGCAGCGACTTGGCGCGCAATGCGGTCATGCTGGTCTGTGCGAACACGTCGAGCCCGCATTCGACCAGCGCGAGCGAGGTCATCGGCTGCGTGCCGCACAGGAAGCGGCCGATACCTTCAGTGGGCTGGTAGCGCGGCGACATCGCAAACGGGGCGGCATGACCCCACCATCCGGACAGCGGCTGCCAGAACGCATCGCGCAGCGCGGGCGCGACCCATACAAAGGCCGGCGAACCCGGGCCACCGTTGAGATATTTGTAGGTGCAGCCGATTGCGTAGTCGGCCTGCGCACCGTGCAGATCGACGGGCACCGCGCCGGCCGAATGGGCCAGATCCCAGACGGTGAGCGCGCCGCGCGCATGGGCCAGTTCGGTCAGGCCTGCCATGTCGAGCATCTCGCCGGACTGGTAGTTGACGTGCGTGAGCATCAGCACCGCGCAGTCGGCATCGATGGCGGCATCGAGCTGCGACGGGTCGTCGACGAGGCGCAGCGAATAGCCCTGCTGGAGCAGATCGGCGAGTCCCTGCGCGATATAGAGATCGGTCGGGAAGTTGCTCGACTCGGAGACGATCACGCGGCGTGACGGATCGCGTTGCTGCTGCACGCGCAGCGCCGCGGCCAACACCTTGAACAGGTTGATCGAGGTGGTATCGGTGACCACCACTTCGTCGTCGCGCGCGCCGATCAGCGGCGCGAGCTTGTTGCCGAGCCGGCGCGGCAGATCGAACCAGCCGGCGGTGTTCCAGCTGCGGATCAGGCCATCGCCCCATTCGGCGGCGACCACCTCCGCTGCGCGCGCGGCGGCGGCGTGTGGCCGCGCGCCAAGCGAGTTGCCGTCGAGATAGATCACGCCCTTGGGTAGGGCGAATTGCGCGCGCAGCGGTGCGAGCGGATCGTCGCGGTCGAGCGCCACGCAGTGTTCACGAGTAAATGCGGTCATGGGGAAATCAGTGGTTATCTGGGAAGGTTGCGCGGGGTAGGCTGCGCAACACTGCGCGTACGGGGCTCGCATCGAGACCCGTCAGACGCAGCGGCAGCGCGATCAGCTCATAGTCCCCGGCGGGTACCTCGTCGAGCACGATGCCTTCGAGAATGGCCAGGCCATGCGCATGCACGGCACGATGCGCATCCATGGTCTTGGATTCCTGCGGGTCCAGCGAGGGGGTATCGATGCCGATCAGCCGCACACCATGCGCGGCGAGCAGCGCGATGGTCTCCGTCGCCACCGCGCAGAACCCGCTGTCCCATGCCTCGATGGGCGCGCGTGCGTACGTGCGCAGCAGCACGCGCGGTGGCGTGCCGTCGAGCGCGTGGGCAATCTGCTCGGGCGACACCACTGGCGTGGCACCGAGGCAATGGATCACGCGGCAAGGGCCGAGGTACGCGTCAAGCGACACCTCGCCGATCGCGGCACCGTCCGCGGCGTAGTGCAGCGGGGCGTCGGTGTGCGCGCCGGTGTGGGGAGACATCGTGATGCGGCCCACATTCACGGGGCAATGGGCGTCCATCTGCCAGGACGGCGCGTGCTGAAACGGCGTGTCGCCGGGCCAGACGGGCGTGGCGGACGATACCGGGGGCGTGATGTCCCAGAGGGTGCGGGGCGCGGTAGGCATGGCTGACCCTTTTCGATGCATTTGTATGGCCAATGCCCGCATGTTAGTCAAAACATCGCGAAAAAGGCTTGCCATTTCGCCGCTATAATCGGGTGAATTTCGCAGAATCTTGCGTAAATGACCCTTGTAACGGTGGATTCTTCAATATGACTCTCGACCCCATCGATCTACGCATCCTGACCTGCCTGCAGGAGAACGGCCGCATCAGCAATCAGGATCTGGCGGACCGCGTCGCGCTGTCGCCGTCGGCGTGCCTGCGCCGTGTGCGATTACTGGAAGAGAGCGGGGTGATCGGCGGCTACCGCGCGTGGTTCGACGCGGAGCAGCTTGGGCTGGAGATCGAGGCGATCGTGCAGGTGTCGATGCGGCACGACGTGGAAGGGTGGCACGAGACGTTCAACGAAGCGGTGCAGGCATGGCCCGAGGTGCTGTCGGCCTATGTGATCACCGGGGACAGCAGCTACATCCTGCGCGTGCAGGCGCGCAATCTGAAGCATTACTCGGATTTCATCGTCAATCGGCTCTATCGCACGCGGGGCGTGATGGATATCCGCTCGAATATCGTGCTGCAGCGGATCAAGACCGAGGGCTCGCCGCTGGCCATCCTCAAGGCCTCAACCTGAGGGGCGGCCTGAAATTCAGCGGTCGAGCGACGTCAGCGTCGAGAACTCGCCGCGGTGGAACACCAGCGGTTGGCCGCCGGCATCGAGGATGCCGCAGCGTTCCACTTCGCCGACGAAGATCACGTGATCGCCTTCGTCGTAGCGGCTGCGATTGTGGCATTCGAACCAGGCCAGCGCGTTGGCGAGAATCGGCAGGCCGTTCTCGGACAGCCGATAGTCGACGCCGGCAAAGCGATCGCCTTTGAGCGTCGCGAAGCGCTGGCACAGGTCCAGCTGCGAGGCCGCGAGTACGTTGATGATGTAGTGGGAGCCCGCGCGGAACATCGGCAGGCTGCTGGCGCGCATGGCCAGGCTCCACAGCACCAGGGGCGGGTCGAGCGAGACCGAGTTGAACGAGCTGGCGGTAATGCCAACAAAAGGCGCGCCGCCGTTGTGGGTATGGCCGGCCGCGCGCGTCGTCATGACGGTCACGCCGGTGGCGAACTGGGACAGCGCTCGGCGGAAATGCTGAGCATCAAAGTCCGGCGAGGCCGCGCGGCGGCGTTCGGCAGGGCCTTCGAGGCGGCTTCCGGTTTCAGGCATGCCCATGTCTTGGGCTCCACACAATTCCATGACGGTTCCACAGTGTAATCGCGCTCGCGGATGCGCGTGCGCAACCACAACCTAATGTCCCGATGGCTGCGACTCAGTGGGTTTTCGCACCCATTGGGTTCACCCACGGTGCTGCAAAACGCGCGCCAGCCGGGACTTCCGCGATTGTAACGGAGCGGCGGGGACCGGTCGCGCCGGTCGCAGACAACGGGCGCTCGTCATATTTGCAAGCGCGCCGCCATTTGCTTGGATATCCTACAGATTCGGGACGACGTCATGACAGCGAGCACAGGAAAGGGAGCCACAGACATGGAACATCAACAGTTCGAGGTCGCCACGCTCGGTGGTGGATGCTTCTGGTGCCTGGAAGCGGTCTACCAGCAGGTGGACGGGGTCCGC
This sequence comes from Cupriavidus pampae, assembly GCF_914271485.1. GTDB lineage: Bacteria > Pseudomonadota > Gammaproteobacteria > Burkholderiales > Burkholderiaceae > Cupriavidus > Cupriavidus pampae. The sequence goes on along the minus strand of NZ_CAJZAG010000003.1, from coordinate 147,260 downwards.
GCCGTGGAGTCGGGCTATACCGGTGGCCATGTCAGTCATCCCTCGTACCGGCAGATCTGCGAGGGCGATACTGGACACGCGGAAGTCGTGCGCGTGACGTTTGACCCGTCGGTCATCACGTATCGCGAGATTATCGAGATCTTCTTCGCGATTCACGATCCGACCACCCTGAACCGCCAGGGCAACGATGTGGGCCCGCAGTACCGCTCGGTGATCTTCACCCATTCGGAGGCGCAACGCGCGACCGCCGAGTACGTGATGCGCGAAGTCGCGGCGAACAAGATCTATGACGATCCGATCGTTACGCAGATCGAGCCGGAGCAACCGTACTGGCGCGCCGAGGACAGCCACCAGAATTACTATCAGGACCATCCGGGTCAGGGCTACTGCGCGTTCGTGATCACCCCCAAGGTGGCCAAGTTCCGCAAGCAGTTCGCGCACCGCCTGCGGCAGTGAGCCCACACCTCTTCCACGTCAGAGCCGGTCGGCAATCGCCTGCGCGAGTTTCAGGCAGGTCAGCGGTGCCGACCCTTCGGCCTTGTTGCTGACGATCACATAGGCGGGCTGGCCCGCGGCGAGCGTGCGCACGACGAGGTCCGCAATGGCCTCGCGCGTGGGCACGTCTTCGTCGACGAGTTTGTCGAACGGCGCGTAGGCGGCTTCGGCGATCTCGTACGAGCGGCCCTGATACAGCATCCATCGCAATACCAGCGGGCCCGGCGCATCGGCGTCCATCAGGGCCTGCGCACCGGCCTGACGTGCTACCGGCGGCAGGCGATCGCGCGCGGACAGGCAGAAGCGCACGCCGTGCGCGCGCAGCAGCTTGATATAGCGTGGTGTCAGCAGCGAGGGATCGCGCATCTCCACCGCGTAGCATGCGAACGGCGTGAGCGACGGGTCGAGAGGCGGCAGCGCCTGCAGAAACGCGCCAAGCCGCGTGAGGAACGCCTCGGCATCGTTGGCCATCGCGCCCAGCGGCGACAACTGGAACAGCAGCGGACCACAGCGCCGGCCCAGGCCGCCGGTCGCCGGCACGATAAAGTCGCGCACCGCGATGTCGGGGTCGAGAAATGCTGCGTTGGGCAAGCGGCCCGCGCCGTCGGCGCCGCGCAGCCACCCGTCGCACACACTGGCCGGGGCCTTGATCAGAAAACGAAAATCCTCGGGGACCTGCGACGCGTATCCAAGATAGTCGGCGAGCGGGATCGGCCCGTAGAAGCCGCGGTCGATACCGGCCGCGCGCAGCAGCGGATGCCGTCCGTAAGCGGTCAGGCCCTTGCGCGAGAGCAGGCTCTCGCTGTACTGGCCGTCGTAGACGAGGCCATGCCAGCCCGGGTAGGACCATGACGAGGTGCCGAGGTAAAGCTGCGGCGGCAGCCGCGCGGCCAGCGCGCTCAGTTCGGCCGAGACCTGCGCGGGCGTGATGGTCTTGCCGCGTGCGGCTTTGGCTGTCGAGGAACCCGCGGACGCGGCCTCGTCGGTACTGGCCGCGTCGTCGTCGATGGGCTGGCCAAACAGGTCGAAATTCATGGTCAAGCTTCCCTCACCCCCGACCCCTCTCCCAACGGAAGCGGGGAGCGGGGAGCGGGCCGACAGGGGATCGAACCCCTATCGGCCCAGCGTGGTGTCATAGATAAAGCGCCGCGACGTGGGCAGCGTGTCGGCCTGGCGGCCCGCCTTGTGGCAGATCACCTGATAGATCGACATCTGGTCCGTCGTGAACGCGTGCGCGCAGCCGGCGAGGTACACACGCCAGATGCGAAACCTGGTTTCGCCGACCATCTCGCGGATGGCATCGCCATGAGCCTCGAAATTCTCGGCCCAGTGGCGCAGCGTCTGCGCATAGTGCCGGCGCAGCAGTTCCACGTCAAACGCCTCGAGGCCGCCCTGCTGCAGCGTACGAAGCACGAGTCCGATATGCGGCAGCTCGCCCTGCGGAAATACGTAGCGGTCCATAAAGCCCGCGCCGTCCATCGGCACCTCGCCGCTGTCCGGATCGGTCGCGGTAATGCCGTGGTTCAGCGCCACGCCGTCATCGGCAAGCAGCTCGCGCATGCGGCCGAAGTAGCCAGGCAGGTTGTCCTTGCCGACATGCTCGAACATGCCGACGCTGGTGATGCGATCGAATTGTCCCTGCACATCGCGATAGTCCTGCAGACGGATCTCGATACGGTCCTCGACGCCAGCCTCCTTCACCCGCGCGGTAGCAAGGTCGAACTGGTTTTGCGACAGCGTAATACCCACGCAATGCGCGCCGAATTTCTGCGCGGCGCGGATAACCAGCGCGCCCCAGCCACAGCCGATATCGAGCAGCGTCTGTCCCGGCTGCAGGCGCACCTTGGTCAGGATGTGGTCGATCTTCTTGAGCTGCGCGGTGGCGAGGTCTTCATCGCCGTGCTCGAAGTACGCGCAGGAATAGACCATGCGCGGATCGAGCCAGAGCCGATAGAAATCATTGGAGACATCGTAGTGGTACGCGATGGCGGCCTTGTCTTCCTGCTTCGAATGCGTGAAGTGTTGCGCCACCTTGGCGAGCATGCCGCCCGCGGCTTTTTTTGCCGCGGCCGAGAAGCCATAGCCCACGTTGATGATGTCGGAGAGCTTGCCGTCGAGATCGATCTTCTGCTGTACGTAGGCCTCGCCGAGATTATCGAGACTCGGCACCAGCAGCAGTGGCAGTGCCGCGGCATCGCGCACGGTCAACGTGACATCAGGGGTTTCGAACCTGCCGAGCGCAAACTCGCTGCCATTCCATAATCGCAACCGTACGGGCAGATTGGCGTGCTCGCGTACGTCGGCGATCCAGCGTTCGAGTTGAGTTTCCAGGGCTTGTTTGAACAGCATGCGGCTCTCCCTTGATGGCAACCTAGATGGCGACAACCGAGAGACTCTACTGCCGAACGAAATTCCTTGCGTCAGGGCGCGTTAACCTGTCTGCCCGAGCAAACAACTGCCGGGTCAGGGCGACAGTCGCACGATGTTCCAGCTGCCATCGTCCTGTCGGCGGAAGCCGATGCGGTCGTGCAGGCGTGAGGCGCGACCCTGCCAGAACTCGATCCAGTGCGGCACCAGTCGATAACCACCCCAGTGCGGCGGACGCGGCGGATCGTCGCCGAAGCGCGCGCGAAAATCCGCTTCGCGTGCTTCGAGGACTTCGCGGCCGGCCACCTCGCGGCTTTGCTCGGAGGCCCATGCACCGAGGCGCGAGCCGAGCGGGCGCGAGAGAAAGTACGCGTCGCTCTCGGCGTCATCAACCTTGTGCACTTCGCCTTCGATGCGCACCTGACGTTCGAGCTGGACCCAGTGGAACAACAGCGCCGCGCGCGGGTTGTGAAGCAGATCCCCGCCCTTGCGGCTTTCATAATTCGTGAAGAACGTGAAGCCGCTCGCGTCGACGCCCTTGAGCAGCACGATGCGCGCCGAGGGCTGGCCCTCCGCATTGACCGTGGCAAGCGTCATCGCATTCGGATCGGGCATTTTCGCGACCACGGCTTCGTCGAACCATCGCTGGAACTGCGCGATCGGATCGTCGGCCACGTCGGTTTCGGAAAGCGCGCCGAGCACGAATTGGCGGCGCAGATCTGCAAGTTGGGTCATTGTCGCTTCAAACCAAAACATCAAGAAGGATGCTTCGAGTATAGCGAATGCGCCGCATGGCGCGATCTGCGTTGCATCAAATCGCGCGCTATCTCAGCAGGTACTCAGCAGGTACTCAGCAGGTACTCAGGCGGGCGGCAATGCCTTGCTGCGGGTTTGCGAGCGTGAGTAGTAACCGGCCACGCCCATCGCGCCCGCCATCGACAGGAAAATCGGCAGCATGCCGAGCGCGGTACCCACCACGCCGAACGTGAGCGGCCACAACACCTGACTGGTGTTCAGCACGGCAGAACGCAGGCCCAGTGCCTCGCCCGCGCGGCCCGAAGGGGACGCGATATGAAGGATGTTCATCACGTTGGGCTGCGCGCTGCCGAGTGCGAGGCCCAGCACGAACGCGAGCGCGCACATCAGCCAGAACTGCGAGACGAATGGATAGATCAGATACGCGAGCGCACCGACAGTCAGCGCAATCCGAATGATCTTCCATTCCGAAAAGCGGCGCGAGATCAGTGGCATGGCGATGCGAATCGCCAGCGTGGCGATCGAGAACGAACCGAGCACCCAGCCGATCGAAGAGGGCGTCAGGCCGATATTCGAGCCGCGGATTGGAATCAGGAACGCATGCAGGTCCCATGCGGCCGAGAGCACCGCACTGGCGATGAACACCGCGCGCAACTCGGGATACTGCAGCAGGCTCAGCGTGGACTGACGCGAGCCGTCCTCGATGGCAATGCGGCCCGCGTTGCCGCCGGTGGCGGGCAGGCGCGGACGAATGTACTGCAGGCCGACCTGGCCCACGATGGCCACCGCCACCAGCACGATGAATGCGCTGCGAAAGCCCGCGTGCTCGATCACATAGCCCATTGTCACGGGGCCGAGCGTGCCCGAGACCGACAAGCCGAGCGCGTGCAGCGAATAGTTGCGCAGACGCGTCTCGTTGGTCGAGACCTGGCCGATCAGCAACTGCATGGCCACCTGCACCAGCATGAAGCCGACGCCGATCAGCGCGCACGCGGCGTACAGGGAGCTGATGTCATGCCAGACGGCGGGCATCAGCGTGCCGCCGACGACCATCAGCGAGCCGGCCGTCATGGGAATACGTGGGCCGATCTCGTCGATACGCCGTCCCGCCGGAATCGCGAGGAACATCGGCAGCAGGGCGTAGAGCGCCATCAGCACGCCGAGCGTGATGGTGGAGGCCTTGAGGGAGATGGCGAACAGTGAGACGACAACGCGACTGGCGTTGAAGGCGACGTGATTGCACACCGTGAGAGCGATCAGCCAGCTGATCGGCGGCACCGTGGCAGGGGGCAGCGTCATGTGGGGGCAGCAGAGGTGAAAAAACGAGTGCGGCCGCAGCCGCACCGGACAAAAAAACTGATGCGCGCCATCTGTTAGTAACTTCCTTGTAAATGGCCGCTTAAGTATGCGCCGCGATGTCGTCCATGCACAACAACGGGGAACGCAGAGTGCAAAAACGCAACGGTTTTTGTCTGCACAAAAACCGCGGCGTCGTGAAAAGGCAACGGTGGCCGACGCTTAACTGCCCTCGTGCATCGAGTCCGCCGCGCGATTGGCGGGCGCCGCTTTCGGTGACGTGTTGGGTGAAGTACTCGGCGTGGCGGCTGGCGCCGGCTTGTCCGCCGGGGCGTCTGCCGCGGGCGCGTCGGCCTTCGGATCCCTGTAGGTCTTGCCGGGCGGCGGCGCGGTCGGGCGCTTTTTGAGCTCCGTCAGCAGCCGGCCGCACTGGCTTTCATCGCCGGGCGACAGGTCCATCAGCGGCAGGATCGCCGCCGGCGGCGCGACCAGTGCAAGGGCGACCGCACCCCCTGCACGCAGCGCAAGGACACCGATATTCGGGCTGACCGACGGTTTCTTGAATGTGCCGCCAATGTAAAGCGGCGAGCGCAGCGAGATGATGCGCACGCCCTTCGAATCCGGATGAATGGTCAGTGCCAGCTTTTCATTGGCCAGATCGACCGTACCGTCGGTGTTGATGACCGCGTCCTGCGTGTCGAGCACGAACGTGCGCGCGCGCGCCACCCCATTGGTGAAGCCGAAGTCGGCCACACCGCAGTTGATCTGCACGGGCTTGTCGCCGAACAGCTTGGAGATGACCACGCTGCCGACGTTCAGGCCCATCGCCTCCAGAATAAACTTGCTGACGGTACCGTTCTCGACCAGCAACCTCGCCTCACCGTTGGACGTGCCCATCAGCGCGGCCACGGAATTCCCGGTGGCGGACAGCTTGGCGCTGCCATTGATCTCGCCAATGCTCGCGCGCATCGATTCCACCTTGGGGAACATCTGCTTGATCTTGAGGCGGCGCGCGCTCATGTCGATCATCGCGGCCATCGGCTCGCGCTTGCCGTCGAGGCGAATCGTCGAGATCAGATTGCCACCCGCCACGCCGAAATTCAGGGGGTCGAGCAGTAGCACGCCATCGGTGAGCTTCAGATGCGTGGTCAGGTTCGTGATCGGCAGATCCTCGGTACGCACGATGCGCCGACCCGTGAATTTCACATCGGCATCGATTTCGTCCCAGCGTTCGGTGCGGAACGGCGCGACTGGCAGCGCCTTGTCAGCCGGCTGCTTGACGGTGCTTTCGGCGGCGGCCTGTCCCGGTTTGGCGTCAGCCCCGATCAGCGGCGCGAGATCCGAGAACAACAGCTGCTTCGATTCGAGCTCGCCGGACAGTAGTGGCCGCGGTGAACGCTGAGCGAAGGTAAGCGTGCCGCCGAGATCGCTACCGCCCACCTTGCCGGTGAAGTTGCGATAGGTGTAGCTGGATGCGTCCTTCTTCAGCGTCGCCACCAGCCGGCCGCGCGTTTCATACGGCGGCGTGGAGGGCAGCACGATGCCGGTGAGCGCATACAGCTTGGCCATGTTGTCGCCGGACAGCGCGAGGTGGACGTCGAGCGCGCCCAGATGCGCGGGGTTGGTCAGCGTGCCTTCGATCACCGCGCGCGTACCGCCCACGCGCACATCGGCCTGCACCGGGAACGGTGTATCGGTATCGCGCAGGCTCAGCACCGTGCCGGCCTTGCCGTTGGCGTTGATGGTGGCCTGGTTGTAGTGGCCCACCGCCTTCCAGCGCAGCCCGTAGCGGCGTTCGTCGTTCGGATTGCCTTGCACGGCCGACGCTTCGGACGCGGCGTTGACCAGTGCGCCGTCACGCGCCTTGTTGTACAGCGCGTTGTCGCCGATGGTGCCGATCTCGGCCTGCATGTCGATCTTCGAGGCGGCGTCGGTCAGCGCGATATTGCCCTGCGCCAGCACGATTTCGCCAACGTCGAGGTGCCACTTCGAATTGCCGGTCTTGGGGCCGGTATCGAAGGTCCAGTTATTGCGCTTGTCCGCCAGCCGTTCGAGCCAGACCGCGGGGCTGTCGATCACGATACTCGGCACGTTGATCTCGTGCGCGAGCAGCGGCAGGGGCCGCAGCACGAAGATGAGCTCGCGCACGGTAGCCATCTCGGGCGCCTTGGCCCAGTCCGTATTGCCGACGGTAATATCGCGCGCCGACAGCCGTGGCCACGGCACCAGCGTGCGCCAGCCGGTCTCGCCTTGCGCACGCTTCCATGTCACGACGAGGTCGCCATTGATCGCGAACGGACGACCGATCGCCTGCGAAACCTTGTCGTTGAGCCAGGGTTTGAGGCGGTTCCAGTCGAACAGGAGGATCACGATCACAACGATCGCAATCAACGCGAGCGGCGTGAACACGCTCCAGAGTGCAACCTTTTGGCGACGGGAAACGGGCATGAAATGGGCCTTGTATTCGGGGGCGGGGCGCCAATGTGCTGAAGCGGCGCATCAACCACTCAGGATCATTGTAGGAATGGAGCCGCGCGCGCGTTGTCGGTCATCCGCTGACATTGCGGTCGCCGGTGCGCCGATTTTCGGGCGATGTCATAAAATGCCGGCCTGAAGCGTTTCCGACTGCGCCTCCCGAATGCGCGCCGGACGTGCCCCCGAAGTAGCCTCCGAAGTAGCCCCATTTCACGCAAGCATGACCATCGCCCCCCCACCATCCCTGGCCGACGCCTCCGAGCTGCCAGCACCCCTCGTCCACGAGTCGCCCGAGGACGACGATTACCATCGTCGCTTTGGCGGGGTCGCGCGCCTGTATGGCGCGGAGGGACTGGCACGGCTCGAAGCCGCCAGGGTGTGCGTGATCGGCGTCGGTGGCGTGGGCAGCTGGGCCGCGGAGGCACTCGCGCGTAACGCGGTGGGCCATATCACGTTGATCGATCTCGACCATATCGCGCCCTCGAATACCAACCGCCAGATCCACGCGCTTGGCGATGCGTACGGCCGCGCGAAGGTGGAAGCGATGGCCGAGCGGATCGTCGCCATCAATCCGCGCTGCCGCGTGACCACGATCGACGATTTCGTCACGCCCGAGAACGTGGCCGAGCTGCTGGGCGGTTTCGACTACGTGATCGATGCGATCGACTCGGGGCGTGTGAAGATCGCGATCATCGCGTGGGCGCGTCGCGAAGGGCGCGCGCTGATTACCTGCGGCAGCGCGGGCGGTCAGCTCGATCCCACGCGCGTGCGCATCGAGGATCTGTCGCGCACGGTGCAGGACCCGCTGCTCGCCAAGGTGCGGCAGGCCTTGCGCCAGAAGTGGGGCTTCCCGCGCAATCCGAAGCGCAAGTTCGACATCCAGGCCGTGTATTCCGACGAACCATTGAAGTATCCCGAGCCGGAACAGCAGTCGTGCGAACTCGACGAAGCACCGCCGGCGCAGCCAAGCGGCCCGCAGGGGCTCGCATGCGCGGGCTTTGGCTCGTCGGTGGCGGTGACGGCGGTGTTCGGTTTCGTCGCGGCGTCGGCCGTGATCGGGGCCTTGGCCGCGGGCTGATCTTTTACGACGACTGTCAGGTCAACCTTCAGGCTGCCAGCGTTCTCAGCAAACCGTCAATCTGCGCGTCGTCCGGCGCGCGGTTATCGAAGAAGATCAACTCGGGATAATCGGCCGCATCCGGCTGGAACCGACGCGTGCGATACGCGTCCCAGTGCGCGAGCTTGTACGCATCGTTGGGATTACCACGCTGGATGATGCGCGCGTGCGCCTCGTCCTCGGGCAGGTGCACCCACAGGATGCTGACCGTGGTGCCAGCGGGCACATGCAGCCATTGAGGATCGTTGAGCTGGTGCGCGCGGATCTCGCGCGAGAGCGGGCCGATCACGATCACGCTGATGCCCAGCGCAAGATTCTCGCGTGCGGTGTCGAGTAGCCCTTCGTATTCCGGATCGCGCAGATTGTCGAGATACGCTGGACTGTCGCGATCGTTCGGATCGCCGGTGATCGCGCGCATCGCGGCCGCGCTATAGCGACCGTAAAGCGTGTCCTTGTCGAGCAGGCAGAACGGTTCGCCCGTCGCCGCCATCAGCGGGCCGATCAGGCGATGCGCGAGCGTGGTCTTGCCGGTGCCGGCATGACCGCAGAAGAAGATCAGTCTGGGCATGCGACGAAGCATAACGCGGTATGCTTGCGTCTTGCATTTCAAGTGCCAGCCATGACTGCAACCGACGCCCTGCCTACCGATTCGATCGATTCGCCTTACGAGGGTCTCTCATCCGAGGGGCTGCCGGCGGACCTCCATCTCGACGAACCCGTCACCGACGCCACGCATGCCGAATTCGTGCAATTGCTGGCGGCGGCTGTGCAGGCGGACGATGCGGGATTTCTGCCCGCGTTCGACGCGTGGATCGATCACAGCCGCTATCACTTCCAGCAGGAAGAGCAGTGGATGGAGGCGATGGCGTTCGGTCCGCGTGGGTGCCACGCGGGCGAGCATCAGCAGGTGCTCGCGATTGCCGACGCGATTCGCCAGGCCGTGGCCGATGACGGTCGCCTCGACCTCGGCCGCCGTCTGGTGGGCGAGCTGTCTGGCTGGTTCGATCATCACGTCAAGTCGATGGACGCGATGATGGTCGGCCATATGAAGGCCAACGGCTTCTCGCTGGTCGAAGGGCCGCCGGCCTGACGCGGCCGACGTCCCTGTTTCGCTCAATTGAGTCGATCAGTTGAGCGCGGTGCTTAGCTGACGACGCCAGCGCGACACGATATCCGGCTGATCGGTAAGCATCTCGAACACCGATAGCATGGTCTTGCGGCCTGCGTCATCGCCGAACGCGCGATCCCGCTTCACAACCTCCAGCAACTGCGCGAGCGCGGACTCGTACTCGCGCCGCGCGATCAGCACCTGCGCCAGATCCAGCCGCGCGGCCAGGTCGGTGGGCTGCGCTTCCACGCGCGCGATCAGCGTGCTGGCATCGGGCAGGTCCGACACATTCTGCATCGCATCGATACGCGTGCGTAAGGCCGCAAACGCATCGAGCTGCGCCGCCTGCGGCGAGAGCCGCGTGAACTCGGTTTCGGCATCGGCGATCGCGTTGCCATCGAGCAGGAACGAGATATAGGCGAGGCGAACGTCGTCGGCACCGGGGTCGTACGCGAGCGCGGCCTGGAACGCGTCCTGCGCGCCATCGCGATCGCCGGCTTCCAGCAGATGCCGTGCCTCCACCAGCGCGAGGTCGGCGGGGTTCGGCGACAGACGTTCCAGAAACTCACGCAGGCCAGACTCGGGCAGCACGCCCGTGAACTGATCCACCGCTTCGCCATCGACGAACGCGACCACATGCGGAATGCTGCGAATGCCGAAATGCGCGGCCAGCTGCTGGTTCTCGTCCACATTCACCTTGGCGAGCCGCCACGTGCCGGCGGCTTCGGCCTCGAGTTTCTCGAGCATGGGTCCGAGCGTGCGGCAGGGCCCGCACCATGGCGCCCAGAAATCGACCAGCACCGGCACCTGCCGCGATAACTCGATGACTTCGGCTTCGAAGTTCTGCAGGGTGACGTCGCTCATCGTTTTTGCCCTTGTTGGTTGCGTTGCGTTTATTTCCCTATTGTGGGGGTGGATGGCCGAAAAACAACCTCCACGTCACGGGGTACGTGCGGGTCTACGTACGGGTCTACGTACGGGTCTACGTACGGGTCTACGTAATTACCACTGTTGAAAATAGCACGATCGTTCAGTTATATTCACCCGATACGCTGACAGAACAGGCCGCCATGGGCCAACAGGAGACACTCGTGACCACCGCTGTTCCCTTCGTTGTCCCGTCCGATCGCCCGCATTTCCGCTTCTGGCCGCGCCGCCTGTCTCCACAGGTGGTGCTGCCGGAAACCTCGCTCTGGTACAACCTCGAGGTTTCCGCGCGCCGGTACCCCGACAAGGCCGCCATCCGCTATTTCGGTGGCGCGCTGACGTTCCGCGAGATGGAGGCGCGGGCCACTGCGCTGGCCGGCTGGCTGCAACAGCGCGCGGGCGTGAAGAAGGGCGATCGCGTGCTGCTCTACATGCAGAACTGCCCGCAGTTCCTGCTCTCCTATTACGCGATCCTGCGTGCCGATGCGGTGGTGGTGCCGGTCAATCCGATGAACCGGACCGAGGAGTTCCGCCACTACATTACCGACGCGCAGGCGAGCGTGGCGATCTGCAGTGCGGATCTGGCAGGCATGGTCGCGGAAGCCAACGAGAGCGTGCCTGCGGAGGCGCGCCTCGCGCAGGTACTCGTTACCGCGTATGCGGACGCGTTGCCGCCCACGCATACCCATCCCGAGGACGCGCCGCCGGCCTGGCTGACCGCCGCGCACGCACTGCCCGCGGGCTACACACGCTGGACCGACGCGATGGCCGCGCAACTGACGCCCGGGCCGCACACCGCGGGGCCCGACGACATGGCAGTGATGCCATACACATCGGGCACCACGGGCTTTCCGAAGGGCTGCATCCACACGCATCGCACGGTCATGCATAACGTGATCGGCGGCGCCACGTGGTCGGGAAATGGCGGCGAGTCGGTGCAACTGTCGGTACTGCCGCTGTTCCACGTGACCGGCATGCAGTACGGCATGAACGTGCCGATCTACACCGGCGCCACCGTGGTCATGCTGCCGCGCTGGGATCGCGAGGTGGCGGGGCGTCTGATCTCGCGTTACCAGGTCACGCACTGGACCAATATCCCGACCATGGTGATCGACTTCCTCGGTAGTCCGAACCTGCCGGAGTTCGACCTGCGCAGCCTGCGCTATATCGGCGGCGGCGGCGCGGCCATGCCGCAGGCGGTGGCGGAGCGGCTGCGCGAACAGTTCGGGCTGTCCTACATCGAGGGCTATGGCCTGTCGGAGACGATCGCGCCAACTCATAGCAATCCGCTCGAACGTCCGAAGCAGCAGTGCCTGGGCATTCCGACGTTCAATACCGACGCGCGCATCATCGACCCGGTGACGCTCGCGGAACTGCCGGTGGGCGAGGTCGGCGAGATCATCGTGCGCGGCCCGCAGGTATTCAAGGGCTACTGGGGCAAGCCGGAGGCCACGCGCGAGGCGTTCATCACGTTCGAGGGCGAGACGTTCTTCCGCACCGGCGATCTGGGTCGTATGGACGAAGATGGCTACTTTTTCCTGACCGATCGACTCAAGCGCATGATCAATGCGTCGGGCTTCAAGGTGTGGCCGGCCGAGGTGGAGAATCTGCTGTACAAGCATCCGGCCGTGCAGGAGGCCTGCATCATCGGCACGCGCGATCCCTATCGCGGCGAAACCGTGAAGGCGGTAGTGGTCTTGCGGCCCGCTGCGCGCGGCACCACCACGGCGGAGGACATCATCGACTGGGCGCGCGACAATATGGCCGCGTACAAGTATCCGCGCGTGGTCGAGTTCGTCGACGCGCTACCGAAGTCCGGCACCGGCAAGGTGATGTGGCGGCAGTTGCAGGAAAGCGAGAACGCGAAGGCGTAATCCGGTTTAGTTAATGCGGCCTAGTGCCCGCGCGCGCGCATCAGCATCCTGACCATGGTCTTGTAGCCGCGGTCGCGTGCGTGGCGCGTGGGCGAGATGCCTTCGCGGTCGGGCAAGTTGGCATCGGCACCCGCGTCGAGCAGTAATTGCACGATCTCCTCGTAGCGCGAGCTGCCGTCGCCGAGGATCACGGCTTCCAGCAGCGCGGTCCAGCCGAGCTGGTTGACGTGATCCACCGCGATGCCCGATTTCAGCAGCATGCGTACCACCTCGGTGTTGCCATGCTGCGCGGCCGCGATCAACGCGGTGCCATCATAACGATCGGTGCTGTTGAGATCGGCGCCATGAGAGAGCGACAGGCGGACGATATCCACCTGTCCGGTCGCCGAAGCCACCAGGAACGCGCTGTTGACGTCGGCATCCTTGCGATTGACGTCGGCGCCCGCGAGGATCAACACGCGCGCCGCCTCGCCACGGCGGTTGTACAGCGCGCTCAGCAATGCGGTGCGGCCGCGCTCATCGACTGCCAGCGGCGAGGCTCCCGCGTACAGCAGCCGGTTGACGAGGTCGGTGTCGCCGAGGGATGCCGCGGTGATCAGATTGCGATCGAGCGCGCTGACGTTTTCCGGGCGCGGGGGAGGGGGTGGTGGTTCCTGCGAAGACAGCGAGCGTGGGCGCTGTGGCAGCGGAATCGGACCTGCCGCGACGATCGAACGGGCCAGCGATTGGCCCCCCTGACCCGCGAGCAGCGCACCGCCCATCAATATCCCCATGAGCCCTAGCATCTCGACAATGGCCTGACGTCGGGGGCGAGAGTGGGGGCGCGTCATGGCGGATGTAATTCAGACGGTCTCGTGTGGGGCCATGGTCGACGCCACGGCGGTGTCGGCATCGACCGCTGCGCAGGGAGTCGGCTGGCTGCCGACGCTGCCGGCATGGCCTTCGCGGGCATCGCGTTCCTGCAACTGGTGCCACAGGCGCGCGAGATAGGGGTCGCCCACGCCGTGGGTAGCCAGGCCGAGCAGCGTCTGCTGCAGATAGTCGCGCGCGGGCCCATAGACGCCGCACGCGTGACGGAGGCAGGAAACCACATCGGCATCGGGCAGACGGCCGGCATAGCCGTTGTGTCCGCGATTCATGACGAACGCGAGCGCCCGTCGCGGGGTTGGATTCGCACCGTCACCGTCACCGAATTTCAGGCGTAGCCAGCGCGGATGATAGGCGCCCGTCATCATTTCGCGTCGCCAAAGCACGCGGAATTCCTGCTCGATCACATTTTTCGGGATGCGAAACGCCATGCCGGTGCAACTGCCGCCCCGGTCGAGGCCAAGCACGAGGCCGGGATGGTCCCAGGTGCCGCGATTGATACGGGAGTACAAGTAGAAGCCGCGGTGGTAGCCGTGCACGGAGGCCACGCGGCAGTCGGTGTGGACCACCATCGGATTCCAGATCAGCGAGCCGTAGCCGAAGATCCAGACGTCGCCACTGTCGCCATCGGGCCCGTCCGCATCGGCGCGTTCGGCCAGCGCACAGCGCAGGGAACGCTCCATCGCATCTTCGGTCAGCAGTGAGGACGCGACCGGTGTGCTGCACAGCGATGCGCGCAGCCGATCCGATTCGAGGTCCTGTCTGGTGATGGCCATGCGTGCAAGCATAATCCAAAGCCGGCCATGGCGTGTCCGGGTTACCACGGTCTTCCCACATTTCCACAGGCCGTGGTGTCTGCGCCACGCTGGGGCACACCGACTGGCGCATGGCTTGCTTCACGCCATGTTCGTACAATGAAGCGATGATCGGATCCGATCGGGTCCACAACAGGAGAGGCCGTCATGGCACGTACGCTTACCGTGGTGTTCGGTAACGGCAAGGAATTCGAGTTCACGCTGGTCGAGGCCGATGTGGCCGGCATCGGTGAAGACGCCGCCTGGCGCTGGTTCGACCGCGAATACGCGGAACTCGATTGCCAGGCATCGAGCCCGGTGGGCAAGGTGCTGGTGATCGACAAGATCCTGAATGTCGCGCGCTTCTCGGGCGAACGTCGCTTTGCCGGCGATGCGGCGTGGGCTCAGGAATACGCGCGTCATGCGGGCCGCCTGCTCGACCGCGACAAGGTGCGCGTGGACGTGGGCAACGCGTCGATCGGCTTCTGAAAGAAAAAAACCCCGCGAAGCGGGGTTTTTTCGGGAGCGCGAGCGATCAGACCGCGAGCAGTTCCACTTCGAACAGCAGCGTCGCGTTCGGCGGAATCACGCCGCCGGCGCCGCGCGCGCCGTAGCCGAGGTCGGCCGGGATGACCAGGCGGCGCGTGCCGCCGACCTTCATGCCCTGGACGCCTTCGTCCCAGCCACGGATGACGTGGCCGGCGCCGAGCGGGAACACGAACGGGTCGTTGCGATCCTTGCTCGAGTCGAACTTGCGGCCGGCCTGACCGTTTTCATACAGCCAGCCCGTGTAATGCACGGTAACGTGCTTGCCGGCAGCGGCTTCCGTGCCGTTACCGACGACGGTGTCTTCATACTGCAGGCCAGAGGAAGTGGTTTGCATCGCGTGTTTCCTTGTATGGAAGCGTGAATCGGCAGCGCGTCAGGCGGCGCGCTGAAGGACGTCCAGCGTGAGCTGAACGTTGTGATCGTCGTCGCTGACCCAGATCTCGCCGTCCTGGATCGTGACGGACAGCCGCATCGCGCGTTGCGCGAGGCCGGCCAGTGCGTCGACGGCGTCCTGCGGGACATTGTAGATGGTGACGTTGCGCAGCTTGCCCGCCTTGCCGGCGATGCCCTTCCACCATTCGCGCGCGCTGGCGCTCTGGTAGGTGAACACCGTGACGCGCTCGGCGCGCGACGCCGCGCGCTTGAGGCGCGTCTCATCGGGCTGGCCGAGGTCGATCCAGTGCAGGATGTCGCCGGTGAGGGCCTTGTCCCAGAGGTCGGGCTCGTCGGGCTCGTCGAGGCCGCGCGTGAAAGTCAGCGTTTCGGTGGCCTCGCACGCGAAGGCGAGCACGCGGATCATCATGCGCGCGTCGTTCTCCGACGGATGCTGGGCGATGGTCAGCGCGTGGCTGCCGTAATAGGGCCGATCCATGTCGGATACCGACAGTTCAGCCTTGTAGATCGTGGATTTAAGCGCCATGGGCCTGATGTGAGACCGCGGCAAGCGGCACGGTAAGACGCGAGGAAAGGCCGCATGATACGTGATCCGCGTGAACCCACGCGGAAATGCCCTATGACTTGCGGTAGTCGCTCAGGTAGAAGCGCAGCAGTGCCGAGGCCAGTACGAGGCCGAGGAACGCGGTGGCAGCGACCATCGCGAGGCCCGCATCGCTGTTGATCTGCCCGGCGATCGCCAGGCGCACCAGCACGGTCAGGACCAGCATGGCGAGCATCGGCAGCAGCAGCGCTCCGCGGCCGTAGGTGCGGAACGCCCACAGCGGGAACCGGCGCAGGAAATCGAGGGGAACGCTACAGACCAGGCAGGCGCCGGCCGCAGCAAGGGACGCCGCTACGACGTCTCCGGCAGAAATGGCAATCATCTTGACTCGCGTCGCCGGGACACGCCTGACTGCGGGACGCGGCAAAAATTATGCAAGGCGCTGATTCTACAGAAGAAATCGCGCTCAAAGGTGATGCCGGGTCGTCTCGGTAGGGGACTTAGGGTTGGCCCGGTGACGCTTCCACGGCGATCCGCAGCGTCACGTTGTCGCTGACGTCGGGCAGGAAGCGTGTGAGCCCATATGCGCTGCGCCGAATTGTCGCGTGGAAGTCCCCGCCGCATACGTCGTGGTGCACGCCAAACAGCACGGTCTGGCCGCAACTGAAGCGATCCGCTTCCAGCCGCAGCGGTTGCGTGACGCCGCGTAGCGTGAAGTCGCCATCCACCGCCACGAGCTTGCCGCCCTCGACCACGAAGTGATTGGCCCGGTACCGTGCGTACGGGTTGTTCTGCACATCGAGGAACTGATCCGAACGCAGTACGCCGTCGAGTGTGCGGTTGCCGGTGTCCACCGAGCCGGTATCGACCGTGAAGTCGAGCGAACCGGCGCCCGTGGCCGGGTCATAAATGATGCGTCCGTCGATCTTGCCGAAGCGGCCACGCACCGTGGTGCGGTCGAAGTGGCTCGCGCCGAAGTAGACCGAGGTATGGAGGGGATCCAGCGTGTAGTTGGTTTGCGCGGCTATCGCCGGCGCGGGCATGACGAGTGGGACGAGGGCGGCGAGTGCCGCACCAAGTATAGCCAGGGTTGGGGCGCGCATGGGAGGGGGACGCGAGAGTCGGCAACTATCAGTGGACAAACACCGGCAGCAGAAAGATCCCAATCACGGTCAGATAGCCAAGCGTCCAGCACAGTGTGCGCAGCGTGGCCCGATCGGTCAGGTAGCAGACCGTATAGAGCACACGCACGAGGATGAACACCATCGCGAGTTCGTCGATGCGTGGGGCGGGCGCGCCGAGATGGCTTGCCGTCAGCACCGCGGCGGCGAAGAACGGGAAGGCTTCGAAGTGATTGCGATGCGCGAGGTCCGCGCGCCGCGCGCGGCCGCTCTGCTTCTCGAGCCAGCCGCGCGGGTCGTGGTTGTCGAAGTTGCCGCGGCCGCCTGCCTTGGCCACGCCCACGGTCAGCACCGGCAGCAGGCCGGCGATCAGAACACACCAGAATGCAATTGGCATGCCGATTCCTTTGTCTGGTCCTGCACGGGCAATGCCGGCCGAGGCTGCTGCCTCAAGCCGGAACCACCCGGATCCTGACCCCTGCCACGTCCACCACCTGTCCCGCGCGGATCTTTGCCGTCTTGCGGGATTCGGTGGCGCCATCGACGGCCACCTCGCCGGCCGCGACCAGCGCCTTGCCGGCGCCGCCGCTGTCACAGACGCCCGCGAGCTTGAGCAGGTCGTTCAATGCAATAAACTCCCGGTCCAGCGGAAAGTTGACGTACTGCCGATCGTCCTTCGCCATTACTTGCCGCCCCAGCTGTCCTTCAGGCCGACGATACGGTTGAATACCGGCTTGCCCGGCTTCGAGTCGATGCGATCGGCCACGAAGTAGCCGTGACGTTCGAACTGGTAGCGGTCCTCGGCCTTCGCGTTCTCGAGGCCCGGCTCCAGATACGCGCGCACGACTTTGCGCGAGTCCGGGTTGAGGGCTTCGAGGAAGTCCTTGCCGCCGGAGTCCGGATGCGGGTCGCTGAACAGGCGGTCGTACAGGCGCACTTCGGCCTCGGACGCGTGCGCCGCGCTGACCCAGTGGATGTTGCCCTTGACCTTGACGCTGTCCGCGCCCGGCGTACCGCTCTTGGTCTCCGGCAGATAGTTCGCGTGCACGGCGACGATATTGCCGTCGGCATCCTTGTCCACGCTCGTGCATTCGATCACGTAGCCGTAGCGCAGGCGCACCTTGTTGCCGGGGAATAGGCGGAAGTAGCCCTTGGGCGGGGTCTCGTTGAAGTCGTCGCGCTCGATCCACAGCTCGCGCGACAGCGGGAACACGCGGCGACCCAGGTCAGGCTGCTTCGGGTGTACCGGCGCCGAGCATTCCTCGCTCTGGCCTTCGGGGTAGTTGTCGAGGATCAGCTTGATCGGGTCCAGCACGCCCACGCTGCGCGGCGCGCGCGCGTCGAGGTCGTCGCGCACGGCACCCTCGAGCGTGCTCATGTCGATCCAGCTGTCGGCCTTGGATACGCCCACGCGATCACAGAACAGCTGGATCGATTCCGGCGTGAAACCGCGGCGGCGGATACCGACGATGGTCGGCAGGCGCGGATCGTCCCAGCCATCCACACGGTTCTCGTTGACGAGTTGCAGCAGCTTGCGCTTGCTGGTGATCGCATACGTCAGGTTCAGGCGCGCGAATTCGTACTGATGCGGCAGCGGATCCTTGAACACGCCGGCGTCGCGCAGATGGCCAAGCACCCACTCGTAGAGCGGGCGATTGTTCTCGAACTCGAGCGTACACAGCGAATGGCTGATGTTCTCCAGCGCATCGGAGATGCAATGCGTGAAGTCGTACATCGGATAGATGCACCACTTGTCGCCGGTGCGGTGATGGTGCGCATGGCGGATGCGGTAGAGCACCGGATCGCGCATCACGATGTTCGGCGCGCTCATGTCGATCTTGGCGCGCAGCACGTGCTGGCCATCGGCGTACTTGCCCGCGCGCATGTCGCGGAACAGTTGCAGATTCTCCTCGACGGTGCGGTCGCGGAACGGCGACGGCTTGCCGACTTCGGAGAAGTTGCCGCGCGCGGCGGCGATCTGCTCGGCGCTCTGGCTGTCCACGTAGGCCACGCCGCGCTCGATCAGCGTTTCGGCAAATGCGTAGAGCTGGTCGAAGTAGTCGCTTGCGTAATACAGGTGGGCGCGCGGGGCCGCACCGGCGGCGTCGCTGTCCCACGAGAAACCGAGCCAGTGCACGGCGTCGATGATCGAATCGACGTACTCCGTGTCTTCCTTGACCGGGTTGGTGTCGTCAAAGCGCAGGTGGCAGCGGCCGGCGTAGTCGCGCGCCAGGCCGAAATTCAGGCAGATGCTCTTGGCATGACCGATATGCAGGTAGCCGTTCGGCTCCGGCGGGAAACGCGTGATGACGGTCGGCAGCGGCTCGCCGGCACGGTCAGTGCGGGCGGCGTAGGTACCGGCGGCCTGGTCCTGGTCGATGATGCTGCGCAGGAAATTGGAGGCGGCGGGCGTGTCGTTGGGCTTGTTGTCTTGGCTCATGGTGGCGCCGCGCGGGGGCGGCAGCAGAAACGGTGGGCGGGCGCGCGGCCCGCCGGGTGTCGAATAACGGGATTTTACCGTGCCTTGGAATCGTGGCACGATCCGATGCAAATCGTGGCACGATCCGGTGTATTACGTCGCGGGATTACATGCCATGAACAGCCCCTTCTCGTCACTTGCAGCCCCTTCGCTCGCCCCACTGGCGATGGCTGCCGGCCCCACGCTCGCGCAGGATACGCTGGCCGCGCTGTGGCGCGACGCGGGCATGCCAATGGACGCGCTGTCGCGCCTGACGCTTACCGGCGCGGATCCCGTGCTGCCGTCGAGCTTTGCCATCGGCGCGGCCGCGCAGGCCAGCCTCGGCGCCTCCGCGCTGGCCGCTGCCGCGCTGTGGACGCAGCGCACGGGGCGCACCCAGCAGGTCTCGCTCGACATGTGCCATGCGCTGACGGAATTTCGCAGCGAGCGCTATCTGCGGGTGAATGGCGGCGCGGCGCCCGAGCTATGGGACAAGATTGCGGGTCTGTACCGGTGTGGCGATGGCCGCTGGGTGCGGCTGCACACGAATTTTCCGCATCACCGGGACGGTGTGCTGCGGATTCTCGGTTGCGCCCATGACAAGGCGGCGGTGCAGGCCGCGCTCGGCAAGTGGGAGGCGCTGGCGTTCGAGGCGGCGGCTTCCGAAGCCGGGCTGGTGGTGGCGGCCATGCGCAGTTTCGAGGAATGGGATGCGCATCCGCAGGCCGCGGCGTTGCGTGGCCTGCCGCCCGTGACGATCGAGCGCATTGGCGACGCGCCACCGCGGCCGTTGCCCGCGTTGCCCGCGCATGGCGAGATCAACGTCGACTGCCGGCCGCTTACGGGCGTGCGTGTGCTCGATTTCACGCGCATCATCGCGGGCCCGGTGGCTGGCCGCACGCTGGCGGCGCATGGTGCCGATGTTTTGCTCGTGACGGCGTCACACCTGCCGGCGATTGCGCCGCTGGTGATCGACACCGGGCGCGGCAAACGCTCCTGTCAGCTCGATCTGCGCGATGCCGACGACAAGCGCGCGTTGCACAAGCTGCTGCATGGCGCCGACGTGGTGCTGCAGGGCTATCGGCCGCAAGGTCTGGCCGACCTCGGCTTTGGTCCCGAGGCAGCGGCGCGCGCGCGGCCGGGCATTGTCTATGTGTCGCTGAGCGCGTACGGGCATGTGGGGCCGTGGGCGGGCAAGCGCGGCTTCGATTCGTTGGTGCAGACCGCCACCGGGCTCAATCATGCGGAGGCGCAGGCGGCGGGCAGTGCCGATCCGAAGCCGCTACCGGCGCAGGTGCTGGACCATGCCGCGGGTTATCTGCTGGCGTTCGGCGCGATGGTCGCGTTGCATCGGCGCGCGGTGGAGGGTGGTAGCTGGCACGTGCGCGTGTCGCTCGCGCAGGTGGGGCAGTGGCTGCGCGGACTCGGGCGCATCGAGCATGGGTTTGGCGTGCCGGACCTGAAGATCGACGATATCGCGGATCTGCTCGAGGTGTTGCCGTCGGGGTTTGGCGATCTGACGGTGGTGCGGCACGCGGCGCAGTTGTCGGAGACGCCGGCGCACTGGGAGTTGCCGTCGGTACCGCTTGGCACGCATGCGCCAGAGTGGGTTTGAGGCGCCGTCAGTACAGCGTTTTGCGCATCCTTTCCGGCAGTTCGCGGTCGTAGGCGGCGCCGTCGAAGTTGCCGCCGCTGATCGCGGTGAGGATCGTGCCCGTGCTGGGCAGCGCGGTGCGTGGAATCTGCACTTCGGGCGACCACAGATGCGAGCGCACCAGTGCGCGCGCGCATTGGAAGAACACCGACAGCACCGACACCACCAGCACCGTCGTCGGCGCCTTGCCATCGACGATAAAGCGCGCGATCAGCTCGGGGTCTGTGGAGATGCGCGCGGTGCCGCTGATACGCAGCGTCTCGTTGACGCCCGGCACCAGGAACAGCAACCCCACACGCGGGTCCGTCATGATGTTGCGCAGGCTGTCGAGCCGGTTGTTGCCACGGCGGTCGGGCAGCAGCAGCGTGCGGTCGTCGAGCATCTGCACGAAACCCGGCGCGTCGCCGCGCGGCGAGCAGTCGCCGCCCTTGTCGTTCATCGTGGACAGCAGGCAGAACGGCGACTTCTCCACGAACGCGCGATAGTGCGGGTGCAGGTAGTCGACTTCTTTCGACAGCGACGCGGCGCTCGGCTCCGCGTACAGCGCTTCCAGCGCGGCAATATTGGTCAGAACATGCGCGGTGGCAAACTGCGGATCGTTTTCGGACATGGCGCTTCGGCGAAGATTGTCGTGGGAGGCAGACCCGCAGTATGACCCACTACAAGGTCACTGTGCCGCGTCCGAGTTCGATCACGCGGCCGCCGACGCGAATCGCGCCCTCGGCGCTCACCGCGAGATCGAGCCGGCAACGACGCTCCACGGCCTCGCCCTGATCGAGTTCGTAGGCCGCCGGCAACGCATGCCCCGTGGCCAGCAGCCAGCCACCGAGATTGGCGCAGGCCGAGCCCGTGCCCGGATCCTCGGCGAACGAGCCCGCGTTCTTGGTGAAGAAGAACCGCACGAGCATCTTGCCCGGCGCCTGCTCGTCCCGCGCAAACACATACGCGCAACGGCGGCCGGAGGAAGGACTCTGCGGCCATTGCTCGAACCGCCCGCCGTCGGGCCGCGCGCGGCGCACCGCGTCGGTCGAGCGCAGCGGCACCAGCAATTGCTCGTTGCCGGTGTTGACCCACAGCGGCGACCCGTCGAGGTCCGACGCATCGAGCCCGAGCAGCGAGGCGATCGTCGCATCGGGCGCGCCCGCGGGCGCGGTGCCAGGGGCGCCATGGGTGGGCGCCGTCAGCGTCCAGCGATCCCTGTCATTGCCGCTGCCTGCGCTGACCGGCACGATGCCCGCCTTGACCTCGAGCGACAGCGCATCGCCACCACCGGCCAGCTCCCGCACCACGTGCGCGGTGCCAAGCGTCGGGTGGCCCGCGAACGGCATCTCGAAGTTGGGCGTGAAAATGCGCATGCGGCGCGTGGCGCGCTCCGAAGGCAGCAGGAACGTGGTCTCGGACAGATTGAACTGGAGCGCCAGCGCCTGCATGGTCGCGTCGTCCATGCCACGCGCGTCCTCGAAGACGCAGAGCGGGTTGCCGGCCAGTGTGGACTCGGCGAAGACATTGACGATGCGGTATGCGTACGTGGCCATGATCGGAACTCTCTGGGTAGCAGGACCCTCAGTGTAGTGATGCCCCAGCCGCGCGCCATGCACAGTTGCGAGGGTCCCGAACAGAACAGTTGGCACAATAAAAAAGGCGCCACGGTGGCCCGTGGCGCCTGCAGTGCTACATGAACGTCAACCTTGCGGCGTGCTCAGAAGCCCACTGCCTGCCCGTCACGACGACTGTCGCTGGCCACCACGTAGCCTTGCTCGCGATCGTCGGACAGACGCCAGATGAACTGGCCCGAGCCGAAGTCCATGTACGGATCCTCGACCGACTTGAGCTGATGGCCACGCGCCTTCAACGCGGCCACGGTGTTGGGGTCCATCGTGCCTTCCACGTCGAGCGTGAAGTCGCGGTTGACCTTCCAGCGCGGTGCGTCGCACGCGGCCTGCGGCTGCTGCTTGTAGTCGAGCATGCGCACCACGGTCTGCACATGACCCTGCGGCTGCATGTCGCCGCCCATCACGCCAAAGCTCATCACAGGCTGACCATCGCGCGTGAGGAACGCCGGGATGATGGTGTGGAACGGACGCTTGCCGCCGGCCACCACGTTGGCGGACTTCGGATCCATCGAAAAACCTACGCCGCGATTCTGCAGGCTGATGCCGGTGCCCGGCACCACCACGCCCGAACCGAAGCCCATGTAGTTCGACTGGATGAACGAGATCATCATGCCGTTCTCGTCGGCCGCAGTCAGGTAGATCGTGCCGCCGGTCTTCGGCATGCCGAAGTTGGGATTCGAGGCGCGATCCATGTTGATCAGCTTGGCGCGCGACTTCAGGTACGCGTCGTCGAGCATCTGCTCGGGCGTGACTTCCATGCTGCGCGGGTCCGCGACGTAGCGATACAGGTCGGCGAACGCGATCTTCATTGCCTCGATCTGCAGATGCTGCGACTGCACCGAATCCACCGGCAGCGAGCCCACGTCGAACTGGTCGAGCATGCCGAGCGCCATCAGCGCGGCAATGCCCTGGCCGTTCGGCGGAATCTCGTGCACGTCGTAGCCGCGGTAGGACTTCGAGATCGGCTTGACCCACTCCGGCTTGTAGTTGCGCAGATCGTCGAGCGTCAGCGCGCCACCGATTTCCTTGCTGAACGCGGCGATCTTCTCGGCGATCTCGCCTTCGTAGTAAGCACGGCCACGCGTCGCGCCGATCTTGCGCAGCGTGTCGGCGGCATGCTTGAACACAAACTTCTCGCCCACTTCCGGCGCGCGGCCGTTCGGCATGAACGTGTCGGCAAAGCCCGGCTGGTTGCGCAGTTCGGGCACTGCGGCGGCCCACTTGTGCGCGACCACCGGCGGCATGGCATAGCCACGCTCGGCGATCTCGATCGCCGGTTCCATCAGGTCTTCGAACGGCAGCTTGCCGAAGCGCTCATGCAGCGCGGCCCAGCCAGCGATCACGCCGGGAATGGTCACCGAGTCGATGCCGCGCACGGGACGGTTGGCGATGCCGTTGGCAACCTCGCCGTACTTGCCCTTGAAATACTCGGGGCTCCACGCGGCGGGCGCCACGCCCGACGAGTTCAGACCATGCAGTTCCTTGCCGTCCCACAGGATGGCGAACGCATCGCTGCCAAGGCCGCACGACACCGGCTCCACCAGCGTGATCGCGGCGGCCGCGGCAATCGCGGCATCCACGGCGTTGCCGCCCTTGAGTAGCATGCGCAGGCCGGCCTGCGCGGCCAGCGGATGCGAGGTGGACACCGTGTTGCGTGCGAACAGCGGAATGCGCACGGTGGGGTAGGGGTTGGTCCAGTTGAAGTTCTGCATGGTTGTCTCGATTGTTCCGGCTTAATCCACCGTGATCTTGCGATCCTTGATCAGCTTGCCCCAGCGCGCGCTGTCCTGTTTCACCATCGCGGCGAACTGCGCCGGGGTGCCGCCGACGGGCTCGGCGCCCAGCTTGGCCAGGCGGTCCTTGACGTCCTGCGACTGGATGGCCTTGTTGAACTCGGTGTTCAGGCGTGCCACGATATCCGCAGGCAGGCCCTTGGGACCGTAGATGCCAAACCACGTGTTCGACTCGAAGCCGGGCAGGCCCGATTCGGCGACCGTCGGCACATCCGGCGCGAGCGGCGAGCGCTTGAGGCTGGTCACGGCCAGCGCCTTGAGCTTGCCATCCTTCACGTGCGGCATGCCGGACACCACGCTGTCGAACAGCACCTGCACCTTGTTCGAGATCAGGTCCGGCACGGCGAGCGCGGTGCCACGGTACGGGATATGCGTGATGAAGGTGCCGGTCTGCGCCTTGAATGCCTCGGCGGTCAACTGGCCAATCGTGCCGTTACCGCTCGACGCGTAGTTCAGCTCGCCCGGATGCTTCTTGGCGTAGTCGACCAGCTCCTTCACATTCTTCGCGGGCAGCGTGTTCGGCACGACGAGGATGTTGGTGGCGATGGCCACCTGGCCGATCGGCGTGAAATCCGTTTCGGTGTTGTAGGGCAGCTTCGAATTGATGTACGGGCCAATCGAGTGGGTGCTCGAGGTCGCGATCAGCAGCGTGTAGCCGTCCGCCGGCGCCTTGGCCGCCATGTCGGAGCCGATCGCGCCACCCGCGCCTGGCCGGTTATCGACCACGATCTGCTGGCCCATGTCGGCGCCGACCTTCTGCGCGATCGCGCGCGCGAGCAGGTCGGTGGCGCCGCTGGCCGGGAACGGCACGATCAGGCGAATCGGTTTGCTGGGAAACGTATCGGCGAAAGTCGGGGCGGCAGCGAGCATCAGGCTCGAGGCCAGGCCGAAGCCGAGCAGACGTAGGGGTTGGGTCAGGCACCGTGGGGTCATGCAATTTGCTCCGGGCAGGGCAGATTCGATAGGAAACATCCATTATTCCGCGCGCGCGATCACAATGAAAGCTAATATTCCTTTTGCGATTCACAAGAAATCCTTGTGAGTCAACCCGCGCCCCGGTCTTGATATGAGCACCATCCGATTCCTCCGTACCTTCGTCGCCGTCGCCGAACATGGCTCCTTTGCCGCCGCCGCCGGGCAGGTAGCGTTGACACAGGCCGCGGTCAGCCTGCAAATGCGCTCGCTCGAGGAAGAGCTGCGCCGTGTGCTGTTCGACCGCAGTGGTCGCGTCGCGGTGCTCAATGCCGACGGCCGGGAGCTGCTGCCGCAGGCGCGCCGGATGTTGTCGCTCTACGACGACATGCGGCTGCCATTGGTGGCTTCGGAAGCGATGGCGGGCGCGGTTGCCGTGGGGGCCGTGGTCTCGGTCATGGGCGGCCTGTCCCATGCCGTGGCCCGGATGAAGCGCGCCTATCCCGCGCTCGATGTGCGGCTGGTCGGCGCCAAGTCGATCGAGCTGGCCGCGCAGGTCGAGCAGGGCACGCTCGACGCGGCCTTTCTGGTCGAAGGCACCGCGCGGCCCGCGGGCAGCCTGCGCTGGACGCCGCTCTATCAGGAGCCATTGGTCGCGCTTGCCGCGCGTGGCGCGCCCGGTGCGAGCGCACGGGAAGCGCTGGCCGCCAACCCCTTCCTGCGATTCGACCGCACGCAGCGTACCGGCATGCTCGTGGAGCGCGCGCTGCGGCGCTCGCATCTGCGCGTGAACGAATTTCTCGAGCTCAATTCGATCGAGGCGCTGGTGGAACTGGTACGGCAGGAAGTGGGCGTGACCGTGGTGCCGCTGCTCAAGCGCGCACGCTGGCGCGAGGACGAGTCACTGCGCATCCTGCCGTTGCAGGCGGGTGGGGAGCCCCTGACGCGCACGGTCGGCATGCTCGAGCGGCGCGACCATGGTCGCGATCATGTGACTGGCGCGATCCGCCAGGCGTGCGCGACGCTGTTCGGACCCTAGCAGGTAAATCAAAAAGGCAAAAAAAAACGGGTGCCATGCGGCACCCGGAGCTTTGCGTTGTGTGGCCGGCTGCGCCGGCCTTGCCCTGCTTATTCTTCCTGGAACGCTTCTTCGCGCTTGGCCTTGATCGACGGCATCAGCACGATGGCCACCAGAATCGCCGCGGCGATCAGCAGGCCCAGCGACAGCGGACGCGTGACGAACACCGAGAAGTCACCGCGCGACAGCAGCAGCGAACGGCGGAAGTTCTCTTCCATCATCGGTCCCAGCACGAAGCCCAGCAGCAGCGGTGCCGGCTCGCACTTGAGCTTGATGAACAGGTAACCGATCAGGCCGAAGGCGGCGGTCTGGAACACGTCGAACGTGGTGTTCTGAACCGAGTACACGCCGATGCAGCAGAACGTCAGGATGGCCGGGTACAGGTAGCGGTAAGGCACCTTGAGCAGTTTCACCCAGATACCAATCATCGGCAGGTTCAGGATGATCAGGATGAAGTTACCGATCCACATCGAGGCGATCAGGCCCCAGAACAGCGCGGGGTTGCTGGTCATCACCTGCGGACCCGGCTGGATGTTGTGGATGGTCATTGCACCGACCATCAGCGCCATCACGGCATTCGGCGGAATGCCGAGCGTCAGCAGCGGGATGAACGAGGTCTGTGCGGCCGCATTGTTGGCCGACTCCGGACCTGCCACGCCTTCGATCGCGCCCTTGCCGAATTCTTCCGGATGCTTCGAAGTCTTCTTCTCGAGCGAGTAGGCTGCAAACGAAGCCAGCGACGCACCGCCACCCGGGAGGATACCCAGTGCCGAACCCAGGATCGTGCCACGCAGCACGGCCGGGATCATGCGCTTGAAGTCTTCCTTGGTCGGGAACAGGTTGGTCACCGCATCCGTGAAGGTCTCGCGATGTTCCTTCTGCTCGAGGTTCGCGATGATTTCCGCGAAGCCGAACACACCCATGGCCACCGACACGAAGTTCAGACCGTCAGTCAGTTCCGGCACATCGAACGAGAAGCGCGCCGCGCCGGAGTTCACGTCGGTACCGACCAGGCCCAGCAGCAGACCCAGCACGATCATCGCGATGGCCTTGACGAGCGAACCCGAGGCCAGCACCACGGCACCGATCAGGCCCAGGCACATCAGCGAGAAGTATTCGGCGGGACCGAACTTGAACGCCAGTTCCGACAGCGGAGCCGCAAACGCGGCCAGGATCAGCGTCGCCACGCAGCCTGCGAAGAACGAGCCGAGACCCGCTGTGGCTAAGGCAACCCCGGCCCGTCCTCGCCGGGCCATCTGATAGCCATCGATGGTAGTCACCACCGACGACGATTCGCCCGGCAGGTTCACCAGAATGGCGGTGGTGGAGCCGCCGTACTGCGCGCCGTAGTAGATAC
The DNA here is from genome assembly GCF_914271485.1 of Cupriavidus pampae. GTDB lineage: Bacteria > Pseudomonadota > Gammaproteobacteria > Burkholderiales > Burkholderiaceae > Cupriavidus > Cupriavidus pampae. The sequence continues at coordinate 119,712 of NZ_CAJZAG010000003.1, read as the reverse complement.
CGGCCAGCATGATCAGCGCGGCCACCGGCGGCAGCGTGTACGTCACCGGCAGCAGCATCGCGATGGTCGCGAGCGGGCCGAGACCCGGCAGCACGCCGATCAGCGTGCCCAGGATACAGCCGAGGAACGCGTAGGCGAGATTTTGAAAGGATAGGGCGGTGGAAAAACCCAGTCCCAGGTTGGTCAACAGTTCCATGTGGGACGTCTCCTTAGCCGGTAATGAAAGCCGGCCATACCGGCATCTGGAGGTTGATGCCGTAGACGAACGCGCCCAGGCTGATCAACACCAGGAGGATTGCGGCCGCAATCGCGCCCTTCCAGCTGAATTCGTGGCTCGCCATCGACGAGACCAACACCAGTACGAATACCGATGCCACCATGCCCAGCGGCTTCAGCATCAGGCCGAAGAGCACGACCGAGCCCAGGATCCACAGCAGGCTCTTGATGTCCCATTTGGCCAGGTGGTCTTCCTCGGACTTGAGGGACAGCGAGCCCCACGTCACGATCACGCCAAGCAGGGCCAGCACGATGCCGAGCCAGAAGGGGAAATATCCCGGCCCCATCTTGGCGGCGGTGCCCATGGAATAGGTACGGGCGACCCAGGAAAAGCCGATTCCGACCAGGACGAACATGAGGCCGGAGGCAAAGTCCTTTTGGCTACGTATGCGCAAAGTGATTCTCCTCGATAAGACGCTTGAAATTCTCCGCGGCGATGCAGTTGATGCACTGCACAAAAGGGGCGATTTGCCCCTGACCCCGTCGCGAGTGGGTGGAAGGTAAAAGCGTCACCTTTCAGCTACCTTTCATATGTCTGCATTCGGCGTCATGTTCAGGGTATGTCCCTAGGAATACGTATGAAAGCTCATCGAAAGCCGGGCACACAGTCGGTAGTAACCCGGTGCAGCGCAGGCGGGACGCGGTATGGCGGGCGAAACGCGTCGACGGGGACGCGTCAGCATTCGGCTGACTTCGGCGCATCGGCGGCTCGGCTATGATCGATGGCACCCTGCGTCCGCCCGCGCGTTGAAAGACAACCGAAAGCCCAGCGAAAGGTTCGAAAGGATCGATAGGAGAGTCCCCGCGTGGAGAGCATCGAGCACGCCATCCTGATCGGCGCCGTCATCATGTCGCTGGGCATCGTCGTGGGCGCGTTCTCGTCACGCTTCGGCGTGCCGTTCCTGCTCGTGTTCCTCGGCGTTGGCATGCTGGCCGGCGTGGATGGGCCTGGCGGCATCAAGTTTTCCAACACCTGGCTGAGTTTTCTGGTCGGCAATGTCGCGCTCGCGATCATCCTGCTCGATGGCGGGTTGCGCACACGGCTGGCCACGTTTCGCGTGGCGTTGCGGCCGTCGCTGTCGCTCGCCACGGTCGGCGTGCTTGTCACAGCCGGGCTGGTTGGCGTGTTCGCCAGCTGGCTGCTCGGCGTGGAGTGGAAGCTCGGGCTGCTGTTTGGCGCGATCGTCGGCTCCACCGACGCGGCCGCGGTGTTCTCGCTGCTCAACAGCAGCGGCATCCGGCTCAAGGAACGCGTGGCGAGCGTGCTCGAGATCGAGTCGGGTATCAACGACCCGATGGCGATCTTTCTCACGCTTACGCTGATCGAATGGATTACCGCGCCCGATGCGCTGACGCCGGGTGCGCTGGGATTGCGCCTGCTCGTGCAGTTCGGCGTTGGCGGCTTGCTCGGGCTTGGCCTCGGTTATTGCCTGGCCAATGTGCTCGAACGCATTCAAGTGGCCGAGGGCCTGCAGGCCATTCTGGTCTGCGCGGGCGGCACCATGGTGTTCGCGATCGTGCAGACCGCGGGTGGCAGCGGCTTTCTCGCGGTGTACCTGACCGGCGTGCTGATCGGCAACCGCGAACGCGCGGTGACGCCCGACACCATGCGCGCGATGGATGGCATGGCGTGGCTCGCGCAGTCGGTGATGTTCCTGCTGCTGGGTCTGCTCGTCACGCCGCATCGCATCTGGGATATCGCGTTGCCGGCGTTCCTGATCGCGGTGTTCCTGATGTTCGTCGCGCGGCCGCTCGCGGTGTGGTTGTCGCTGTTGCCGTTCCGCTTCAATGGGCGCGAGAAGGCGTTCTTCGGCTGGATGGGATTGCGCGGCGCGGTGCCGATCGTGCTGTCGCTGTTTCCGCTGCTCAAAGGCATGGAAGACTCGGGGCTGGTGTTTCGGGTGGCGTTCGCGGTAGTGCTGATGAGCCTGCTGTGCCAGGGCACGACCGTCGCACTGGCGGCACGGTGGGCGCGCGTGCTGCGGCCCGGCTACGCGGAACCGCTCTCGCGCGAACGCTTGCGTGGCACCCATGCACCGGCGCTCGAGATCATGCAGTTTCTGGTGGCGAACAACTCGCCCGTGGCGGACCAGCGCGCCGATCAGCTCGAGTTGCCGCCGCGGTGCGGCGTGGTCACGGTTGCGCGAGAGGGGGCACTGGTGCCGCTCGATCAGGCCGTGCTGCGCGCCGGCGATGCGGTGTCGGTGCTCGCGCCGGCCGCGAGCGTACCGATGCTGTCGCGGCTGTTCCTCACACCGGCCACGCCGCCCGAATGGGATCAGGTGTCGCACGATTTCCTGCTGGCGGGCGACGCATCGCTCGACGAGGTGGCGGCGCTGTACGGTACGCAGGCATTGACGCCCGCGCAGGTGGGTCAGACGCTGGAGACGTCGATGCTCGCGGCGTTCCCGTCGCCGCCGGTCGAGGGCGATGCGGTGGCGGTTGCCGGCCTGCGGCTTACGGTCACGCGCATGGACGGACCGCGCATCGTGCAGGTGGGGTTGTTGCTGCCGCGCGGCCCGACGGCCGATGCCGCGGTCAAGGACAGCGCGTGGCGGCTACACCGTCGCGCGCCGTGAGCTTTAGTCGACCTTCGCCCCCGACACCTTCACGACCTCGCCGTACTTCTTCAGCTCGCGGCGGATCAGTGCGCCAAATTGCTCGGGCGTAGTCGGCGCGGGCTGCGCGCCAATGCGCGCGAGCTTCGCCTTCATATCGTCGGTCTTGAGAATGGCGACGATATCGCGATTGAGCCGATCGACGATCTCGCGCGGCGTGTTGGCCGGCGCCAGCACGCCAAACCACGTCGAGATATCGAAGCCATCGAGCCCGAGCCCCTTGCCGGCTTCCGCAATCGTCGGCAGCTCCGGGAACGCCGCCGCGCGCGTTGGCGTGGTCACCGCGAAGGCCTTGAGCTTGCCGGCCTTGATATTGGCCGAGGCCGAGGCGAGGTTGTCGAAGATCAGATCGGTCTGGCCCGAGAGCACCGACAACTGCGCGGGCGACGCGCCGTTGTACGGGATATGGACCATGCTCACATGCGCCATGCTCTTGAACAGCTCGCCCGACAGATGCCCGGCGCTGCCGTTGCCGCCCGACGCATAGTCGAGCTTGCCCGGATGGCTGCGCGCGTAGGTAACGAGGTCGCGCACATTGTCGATATGCAGTTCGGCCGCCTTGCCGGGATGCATGACCAGCACGTTCGGCACATCCGCCACCAGCGTCACCGGCGCGAAGTCGCGCAACGGGTCGTACGGCATCTTCGCGAATAGCGTCGGGTTGATGGCATGCGTGGCCACCGCGCCCATCAGGATCGTGTAGCCGTCCGCGGGTTGCTTGGCCACGAAGTCCGCGCCGAGGTTGCCGCCGGCGCCGGGCTTGTTCTCCACTACCACGGGCTGGCCGAGCTCGTCACGCAGCTTCTCGCCGATCGCGCGTGCCACGGTGTCGAGCGGGCCGCCGGCAGGGTAGGGGACTACGAAGCGGATGGGCTTGTTGGGCCAGTTGCCGGTTGCCGGTGCGGAGTGGGCAGTCGTCACGGCGAGGGCCGTGACGGCGATGGCCAGCTTGGTGGCCTTGATCAGTGTGTTCAGCATAAGAAAAACATCAGCAGTTAAATCCCAATCCCGCGTGCCATCATCACCGCGCACAGCGGCAGCAGGATCAGCACGTGCGCCTGGATCATGACCCAGCGGCGCGCGATCTTGATCTCGGCCGGCGTGGGCAGGAATTCGGGCAGCGTGCGTGCCTGCTTGCGCCAGCGCGCGATGGCGAACGTCGGCGGCAGCGAGCACAACGCGATCAGCACGAAGATGGTCATCTTCGCGTGAAACCAGGGGTTATGGATATAGAAGCCCATGCCCTTGGCGCCGTAGAACAGCCGCAGCAGACCGGTGACCAGCACGGCAATGGCCGAGATGAAATAGAACAGGTCGTAGAAGGACAGCCGCTTGAGCGTCGCGGGTGTGAGGTCGGGTCGCAACACGACCGCCTCCGCCGCCATCAACGTGATCAGCAGGAAGATTGCAGCGAAGTGGAAGAACGCAAGCAATGCATCGACCAGCATGTCACCTCCGGTGGTAGAAATATCGTTATCTAGATCACGCCCTTGCCGCGCAACGCGGCGATCTTCTCCGCGTCGTAGCCGAGCGTATCGGCCAGTACGGCTTCGGTATGCTCGCCGAGCAGCGGCGGATGACGCAGCGCCTCGGGCGGCGTCTTGCTCATGCGGATCGGGCTGCCGACCAGCTTGACCTCGCCCGCGGTCGGATGTGGCAGATCGACGCGCAGGCCGCGCGCCTTCACCTGTTCGTCCTCGAAGACGTCGTCGAGCGTATTGATCGGGCCGCACGGCACACCAGCGGCTTCCAGATCGGCGATCCACTGCGCGCGCGTGCGCGGCCGCACCATCTCCGCGAGAATCGGCACCAGCACATCGCGCTGCGCCACGCGCTGCGGATTGGTGGCAAAGCGCGGGTCATCGGCCAGCTCGGGACGGCCACCGGCCGTGACGAACTTGCGGAACTGCCCGTCATTCCCCACCGCGACGATGATCCAGCCATCCGCGGCCTGCAACGTCTGATAGGGCACGATATTCGGATGCGCATTGCCCCAGCGCTTCGGCGCCACGCCGCTGGCCAGGTAGTTTGTATTCATATTGGCCAGCATGGCCACCTGCACGTCGAGCAGCGCCATATCGATGTACTGGCCCTCGCCGGTCCGCTCGCGATGCGCGAGCGCGGCCAGCACCGCGATGGTCGCGTACTGGCCCGTCATCAGGTCGGAAATCGCCACCCCGGCCTTCTGCGGGCCGCCGCCCGGCAGATCGTCGCGCTCGCCGGTCAGGCTCATGAAACCGCCCATGCCCTGAATGATGAAGTCGTAGCCGGCGCGGTTCGCGTACGGCCCGGTCTGGCCGAAGCCGGTCACCGAGCAATAGATCAGGTCCGGCTTGATCGCGCGCAGCGCGTCATAGTCGAGGCCATACTTCTTCAGCTGGCCGACCTTGTAGTTCTCCAGCACCACGTCGCTCTGCGCCGCCAGCTCGCGCACGAGCTGCTGACCCTCGGGCGTGCTGATGTCGCACGTGACCGAGCGCTTGTTGCGGTTGGCGGCCAGGTAATAGGCGGCCTCGGCGGTGTCGCGACCGTCCTCGGTCCGCAGCCAGGGCGGGCCCCACGTCCGGGTGTCGTCACCGGCGCCCGGGCGCTCGATCTTGATGACGTCGGCGCCGAAATCGGCAAGATTCTGTGCGCACCACGGCCCGGCGAGAACGCGGGTCAGGTCGAGGACGCGGAGGTGGCTCAAGGCTCCCATGGCGGATTGCGGCAGGTCAGGCATAACAAGGGGGATCGGCGCGCGCCATGCGCCTGAGGCGCCGCGCGCGGACAGCCAGCACTGTACCACCCAACCCCGACAGGCTTCCCCGTATAATCAACGGTTTGCAAATCCAATACGACCATGCCGCGCCCCGGAAAAGGGCTGCGCCTGCCATAACATGAAAGTCTCCGACATTCGCAGCAAGTTCCTGCAGTTCTTCGAGTCGAAGGACCATACGGTGGTCCGCTCGTCCAGCCTCGTGCCGGCGAACGACCCGACGCTGCTGTTCACCAATTCCGGCATGGTCCAGTTCAAGGACGTGTTCCTTGGCACCGACAAGCGCCCGTACTCGCGCGCCACGTCGTCGCAGCGCTCGGTGCGCGCCGGCGGCAAGCACAACGACCTCGAGAACGTCGGCTACACGGCCCGTCACCACACGTTCTTCGAGATGCTGGGCAACTTCTCGTTCGGCGACTACTTCAAGCGCAACGCCATCCAGTACGCGTGGGAACTGCTGACCAAGGTCTACCAGTTGCCTGCGGACAAGCTGTGGGTGACGGTGTACGCCGAGGATGACGAGGCTTACGACATCTGGGCCAAGGAAGTCGGCGTGCCGCCCGAGCGCATCGTGCGTATCGGCGACAACAAGGGCGCGCGCTACGCGTCGGACAACTTCTGGCAGATGGCCGATACCGGCCCTTGCGGTCCGTGCTCGGAAATCTTCTTCGACCACGGTCCGGAGGTGTGGGGTGGCCCGCCGGGATCGCCCGAGGAAGACGGCGACCGCTATATCGAGATCTGGAACCTCGTGTTCATGCAGTTCAACCGCGACGAGCAGGGCAACATGACGCCGCTGCCCAAGCCGTGCGTGGACACCGGCATGGGCCTGGAGCGGATTGCGGCCGTACTGCAGCACGTGCACAGCAACTACGAGATCGACCTGTTCCAGGCGCTGATCAAGGCCGCCGCGCGTGAGACGCATTTGACGGACCTGACCCAGAACTCGCTGAAGGTCATCGCCGACCATATCCGCGCGTGCTCGTTCCTGATCGTCGATGGCGTGATCCCCGGCAACGAAGGCCGCGGCTACGTGCTGCGCCGCATCGTGCGCCGTGCCATCCGCCATGGTTACAAGCTCGGTCAGAAGACGCCGTTCTTCCACAAGATGGTGGCGGACCTCGTCGCGCAGATGGGTGGCGCGTATCCGGAGCTGGCGGACGCGCAGGCGCGTGTGACCGAAGTGCTGAAGGCCGAGGAAGAGCGCTTCTTCGAGACCATCGAGAACGGCATGGCGATTCTCGATACCGCCGTGACCGACCTGAAGTCGAAGGGCGGCAAGGTGCTGGACGGCGAGCTCGCGTTCAAGCTGCACGACACGTTCGGCTTCCCGCTCGACCTCACGCAGGACGTGGCGCGCGAAGAGGAAATCTCGGTCGATGAGGCCGCGTTCGATGCCGCGATGACGCGCCAGCGCGACCAGGCACGCGCCGCCGGCAAGTTCAAGATGGCCGCTGGCCTCGAATACTCGGGCGACAAGACCGTGTTCCACGGCTACGACGCGCTGGGCGTCGAGCAGGCACGCGTGATCGCGCTGTACGTCGATGGCGCCGCGGTGCCGACGATGCAGGCGGGTCAGGAAGGCGTGGTCGTGCTCGACAACACGCCGTTCTACGCCGAGTCCGGCGGTCAGGCTGGCGATCAGGGCACGCTCGTGGCCGGCGCGGCCGTGTTCACCGTGGGCGATACCACCAAGGTGCAGGCCGACGTGTTTGGTCATCAGGGCACGCTCGCGGGCGGCGCGCTGAAGGTGGGCGACGTCGTGGCGGCGAAGGTGGACGAGATCCGCCGCGCGCGCACGATGCGCAATCACTCGGCCACTCACCTGATGCACAAGGCATTGCGCGAAGTGCTCGGTAGCCACGTGCAGCAGAAGGGCTCGCTGGTCGATGCCGACAAGACGCGCTTCGACTTTTCGCACAACGCGCCGATGACCGATGCGCAGATTCGTCAGGTCGAGGAGATCGTCAACGCCGAGATCCTGCGCAACGAGGCCACCACGGCCAACGTCATGCCGTTCGACGATGCCGTGAAGAGTGGTGCGATGGCGTTGTTCGGCGAGAAGTACGCCGACGACGTGCGCGTGCTGTCGATCGGTTCGTCGAAGGAACTCTGCGGCGGCACGCACGTGACGCGCACCGGCGATATCGGCCTGTTCAAGATCGTGGTGGAGGGCGGCGTGGCTGCCGGTATCCGTCGCGTGGAAGCGATCACCGGCGACAACGCGCTGCATTACCTGCAGTCGCTCGACGCCCGCCTGAACGAGGCCGCTGCCGCGATGCGCGCGCAGCCTTCGGAACTGGTATCGCGCATCGCGCAGGTGCAGGACCAGGTGCGCGCGCTGGAGAAGGAACTCGAGCGCGCCAAGAGCAAGCTCGCGGCCTCGCAGGGCGACGAACTGGCCGCGCAGGCCGTGGACGTCAAGGGCCTGAAGGTGCTGGCAGCCCAGTTGGAAGGCGCCGACGTCAAGACGCTGCGCGAGACGATGGACAAGCTCAAGGACAAGCTCCAGAGCGCGGCCATCGTGCTCGGCGCGGTGACCGACGGCAAGGTCAGCCTGATCGCGGGCGTGACCGCGGACGCTACCGGCAAGGTCAAGGCCGGCGACCTCGTCAACTTTGTCGCCCAGCAAGTGGGCGGCAAGGGCGGCGGCCGCCCGGACATGGCCCAGGCCGGCGGCACCGAACCCGCCAACCTGCCGCAGGCTTTGGCCGGCGTCAGCGAGTGGGTGGCCGGCAAGGTCTGACGCACCGCTGGTTGTATCCCTCTCCCTTCGGGGAGAGGGTCGCCTCACTCTTTCTTGCCGGTCGTAGCCGAAGTCAACGCACTGATCAAATCCATCGGCAACGGAAACACGATCGTCGTAGTCCGATCACCAGCGATTTGAGTCAGCGTCTGCATATACCGCAACTGCATCGCCTGCGGCTGACGCGCCAGCATCTGCGCCGCTTCCAGCAGCTTCTCTGAAGCCTGCAATTCCCCCTCCGCATGAATCACCTTGGCACGTCGTTCGCGCTCGGCCTCGGCTTGCCGCGCGATCGCGCGCACCATCGACTCGTTGAGATCGACATGCTTGATCTCGACGTTCGACACCTTGATGCCCCACGCATCGGTCTGCGCGTCGAGCACCTTCTGGATATCGAGGTTCAGTTTCTCGCGCTCGGCGAGCATCTCGTCGAGCTCATGCTTGCCGAGCACAGCACGCAGCGTGGTCTGCGCCAGCTGGCTCGTCGCATCGAGAAAGTTGGCCACCTGAATGATCGCGCGCTCGGGATCCACCACGCGGAAGTAGACCACCGCATTGACCTTGACCGACACGTTGTCGCGCGAGATCACATCCTGCGGCGGTACGTCCATCACCACCGTGCGCAGGTCCACCCGCACCATCTGCTGTACAGCGGGAATGATCAGCGCGAGCCCCGGCCCCTTGACGCGCCAGAAGCGGCCAAGCATGAAGACCACGCCACGTTCGTACTCGCGCAGCACGCGCACCGATGCAATGATCAGCAACGCGACCAGAAAGATCAGACCGCCAAAGCTGAATCCAAACGCCATGTGAGACTCCTAGTTGTTGTCCAACGCCCGTCCTCAATCGACGGGAATAACGTCCAGCACCAGCCCATCCCGCGCGGTCACGCGCACCGACTGGCCGCGCGCGAGCGGGGTGCCACTGCGCACGCGCCATTGTTCGCCATCGACCGAGGCCCACCCTTCGTGCGGATAGCCACGCGGATCATCGTGCGTGGACGGCTCCGTCGCGGTATCGTCAATCACCATGCCCGTGCGGCCGACGATCATGTCGCCGCCGCTGACCACCGGCCGCCGCCGCACGCGCAGCACCAGCGCCGACATCGCGAACATGAACGCCAGCGAAGCGGCCACCAGCGTGCCGATCACCGCCAGCGGAATGCCAAAGCCGGGCACATCGGTATCGATCAGCATCACCGCGCCGATCGCGAACGCCACCGCGCCACCGACACCAAGCACGCCCAGCGTGGGCAGAAACATTTCCGCGACCATGCAGCCTATCCCCAATGCGACCAGCGCCAGGCCCGCATAGTTCAACGGCAGCATCTGCAGCGCGAACAGACCGAGCAGCAGGCAGATCGCGCCCACCACGCCCGGCGCGACCATGCCGGGCTGCGAGAACTCGAAGATCAGTGCGTAGATGCCGAGTGTCATGAGGATCAGCGCGACGCTCGGGTCCGTGATTACCGCCAGCAGCCGCGCGCGCCAGTCGGGCACGGTGGCCACCACGGGCGCATCCGCGGTGCGCAGTACCCGCGTGGCGCCGGCGGCTTCGACCTTGCGGCCGTCCAGCTGCCGCAGCAACGCGGGCAGGTCGGGCGCCACGAGGTCAGCCACATGCTGCGCCACGGCTTCATTCGCGGACAGGCTCACCGCCTCGCGTACCGCGCGCTCTGCCCATTCCACATTGCGCTGCCGCAACTGCGCCAGACCGCGGATATAAGCCGATGCGTCGTGCATCTGCTTGCGCGCCATCGTATCTTCGTTGCCAGCGGCGGCGGGAGCGGAAGCCTGATCGCTGCCCGGTAGTTTCTCGGGCCCTTTTTCCGGACGTTGTGGACCGCCGATGCCAATCGCCACCGGGCTGGCCGCGCCGACATTGGTGCCGGGCGCCATCGCCGCGATATGGCTCGCATACAGAATGTAAGTGCCCGCGCTCGCGGCACGCGCGCCGCCGGGCGAGACGTAGGTTGCCACCGGCACCGGCGACGCGAGAATGGACTGGATGATGTCGCGCATCGAACGGTCGAGCCCACCCGGCGTGTCCATCTCGATGACGACCAACTGCGCCCTGGCGCGCCGCGCCTGTTCGATGCCATGCGTGACGAAATGCGCGGTGGCCGGGCCCACCGCGCCGCGCAGCGGCACCACGTAGACCGGCGCCGTGGCGGACTCGGTGCTGGCGCCCTGCGCCCGCGCGGGCGGCGACCAGAACCACGCCAGCGCGCACGCGCAGATCGCCAGCAGCGCGAGGCTTGCACGTCCGCCACGCCGCGCCATGCCAAACATCCTGTCGCAAATCCTGCCGTAGGTCAGTGTCATGGTCGCGCGCATGTCCGGAAGAATTGCCGTGACCGCGCTACTTCGAAGTGTAGACCACTGGCCACATCGCGACCGCAACCCCCACGATGGTCGTGGCTGCGCCGCCCGACTGGCGCTAAAGTATTGGTTTCTTCCTGTCAGGAGCCCTGCATGCCGACTTTCCGCATCGAGTTGTTCGAAGGCCGTCCTCTGGACCAGCGCCGCAAGCTGGTCGAGGAAGTCACGCGCGTCACGTGCGAAACGCTTGGCTGCGAGCCGGGCGCGGTCGACATCATCATCGACGAAGTCAAGCGCGAGAACTGGGCCACCGGCGGCAAGCTCTGGTCCGAACAGAAATAGTCCCCATGGAACCCTATCGTTACTGTCCACGGTGCGGCGCTTCGCTGCAGGTATTGCCGCACGCGGGACGCGACCGCGATGCCTGCATCACCGAAGGCTGCGGCTTCGTGCATTGGAACAATCCGCTGCCCGTCCTCGCGGCTGTGGTCGAGTACGAGGACAAGCTGCTGCTGGCGCGTAACGCGGCATGGCCGGAAAAGATGTTCGCGCTGGTCACGGGTTTTCTCGAGCGCGACGAGACACCGGAGCTCGGCGTCGCGCGCGAGCTCAAGGAAGAAACCAATCTGGATACCGAGTCGGTCTCGCTGATCGGTGTCTACGAGTTCATGCGCAAGAACGAGCTGATCATCGCGTATCACGTCAAGGCTACCGGCACCATCGAGCTGTCCGAGGAGCTGGCCGAATATCGGCTCGTGGCCCCCGAGAAAGTTCGCATCTGGAGCGCGGGCACTGGCTTCGCGGTGGCGGACTGGCTGCAGGCACGCGGCTACCCGGTGCAGTTCTTCGACCGCCAGACCGGTGAGGACATCCCGGATCCGCGCAGGCCGACGGACTTCAGGCGTCTCGATGCTTCGCTACAATAGCGGTTTTAGGCGGACCCGAAGCGCACAGCACGTGCCGGGCCGCTTCGATTCGACATGGGATGGAGAGGTATGGAATTTCAGAAGGAAGTGGATGCGCGCGGCCTGAACTGCCCGCTGCCGATTCTGCGCACCAAGAAGGCGCTGGCGGACATGGCAAGTGGCGATGTCCTGAAGGTGGTTGCCACCGATCCGGGCTCCCCGCGCGACTTCCAGGCATTTGCGAAACAGACCGGCAATGAACTGCTGTCGCACCAGGAAGTGGACAAGGTCTTCACGTTCTACATGAAGCGCCGGTAAGTCTCGGTGATGCCCTTTCCCTCGGGGAAAGGGCATCAAACCAACCAGGCTTGATTAGCGCTGTGCCAGATACGCGCTGAACTGGTCTCGCACCTCGGGGTGCTTGAGCGCAAATTCCACGGTCGCCTTCAGCAGGCCGAGCTTGCTGCCGCAGTCATAGCGCACGCCTTCGTACCGATACGCGAGCACCTGTTCCTGATCGAGCATCGACTGGATCGCATCGGTCAGCTGAAACTCGCCGCCCGCGCCGGGCTTGAGGTCGCGGATATGGTCGAAAATGCGCGGCGTCAGGATGTAACGGCCCACCACGCCAAGGTTCGACGGTGCATCCTCGGGCGCCGGCTTTTCCACAATGCCCGACATCTTGATCACGCGTTCATCCCACTCGCGGCCTTCCACCACACCGTAGGACCGGCTCTGCTCGGGCGCGATTTCCTCCACGCCAAGCACCGAGCAGTTGTAGTGGTTATAGACATCCACCATCTGCTTCATGATCGGCGTATTGCCATCGAGCAGATCGTCCGCGAGCATCACGGCAAACGGCTCGGCGCCGACCAGCTTGGCGGCGCAAAGCACCGCGTGGCCCAGCCCAAGGGCCTCAGGCTGGCGCACGTAGAAGCATTCGACGTGCGACGGCTTGATCGAACGCACCACATCGAGCAGTGCCTTCTTGTTCTTGGCCTCGAGTTCAGCCTCGAGCTCGTAAGCCTTGTCGAAATGATCCTCGATGGCGCGCTTGGAGCGGCCGGTAACGAAGATCATCTCGGTAATCCCGGCGGCCATAGCCTCTTCCACGGCGTACTGGATCAGCGGCTTGTCCACCACTGGCAGCATTTCCTTGGGGCTGGCCTTGGTCGCGGGCAGGAAGCGGGTGCCCAGTCCCGCGACCGGGAAGACAGCCTTGGTGACGCGGTTTTCCATTTCAGAATTCCTTTCTATTCCGGTGCATTACCGTGCCGGATGGCCGGGGGGGTCGTCTGTCCGTCACTGTCCGACTTTCCTCTCTGCCTTGTAACGGCTCGCAACATCCGTGCCGGAAATACAGGTTCAGGCGGGCAGTCGCTGTAGTTGATCCTTCAGCTTGCCCAGCGTCTGTTCGAAATCCGACAAACGTTGCGTTTCCTGCGCCACAACCGCCGGCGGGGCCTTGGCCACGAAGGCTTCGTTGGACAGCTTGCCGCGGCACTTGACGATTTCGGCGCTGAGGCGCTCGACTTCCTTGGTCAGGCGTGCCCGTTCGGCCGCCACGTCGATCTCTACCTTCAACAGCAGATGGTTGCCGGCCACGATTGCCACCGGCGCGCCGGCACCCTCGCTCATCAGCGCGGCTTCGTCTTCGAACACGCGGACTTCCGAAAGTTTCGCCAGCGCCTGCACCTGCGCGCTCACCGACTTCAGGAACGCACTGTCACCGTGCGCAAAGAGCGGAATGCGCTGGGCAGGGGAGATATTCATCTCGCCGCGCAGATTACGGCAGGCGTCCACCACGGCCTTGAGCTGCGCGACCCACTGCTCGGCGGCTTCGTCGATCTTGGCCGCGGCGGGCAGCGGATAGGCCTGCTGCGCAAGCGTCTCGGAACCGTCGCCCTTGGCGCGACCGGCCAGCGGGGCCACCTTCTGCCACAGTTCCTCGGTGATGAACGGGATGATCGGGTGCGCCAGGCGCAGTACCGTCTCCAGCACGCGCAGCAGGGTCCGGCGCGTCGCGCGTTGCTGCGCGGGCGTGCCGGTCTGGATCTGCACCTTGGCCAGTTCGAGGTACCAGTCGCAGTACTCGTCCCACACGAACTTGTAGATTGCGCTGGCGATATTGTCGAAACGATATTCGGCAAAGCCCTTGTCGACCTCCGCCTCCACGCGCTGCAGCAGCGACACGATCCAGCGGTCGGCCTGCGAGAAGTGCAGGTAGCCGTCCGGGCCGCAGTCGTCATGGCACGGGCCCATGCCGCAATCGTGGCCCTCGGTGTTCATGAGCACGAAGCGCGTGGCGTTCCACAGCTTGTTGCAGAAGTTGCGGTAACCCTCGCAACGGCCCGTGTCGAAGTTGATATTGCGGCCCAGCGTGGCCAGCGAGGCGAACGTGAAGCGCAGCGCGTCGGCGCCGAACGACGGAATGCCGTTGGGGAATTCCTTCTTCGTCTTGGTCTCGATGCGCGGCGCGTCCTTCGGCCGGCGCAGCCCCGTGGTGCGCTTCTTGAGCAGCGGCTCCAGCTCGATGCCGTCGATCAGATCCACCGGATCGAGCGTATTGCCCTCGGACTTGCTCATCTTCTTGCCTTCCGAGTCGCGCACGAGGCCATGCACGTACACGGTGTGGAACGGCACCTTGCCGGTGAAGTGCTTGGTCATCATGACCATGCGCGCCACCCAGAAGAAGATGATGTCGTAGCCCGTGACCAGCACCGACGACGGCAGGAAGTGCTGAATCTCGGGCGTCTCGGCGGGCCAGCCCAGCGACGAGAACGGGACCAGCGCGGACGAGAACCACGTGTCGAGCACGTCGTCCTCGCGGCGCAGCGGGCCGGTGCTGCCGGCCGCCTGCTGCTTCGCCAGCGCTTCTTCCTCGTTGCGGCCGACAAAGCAGTTGCCCGCATCGTCGTACCACGCGGGAATCTGGTGACCCCACCACAACTGACGCGAGATACACCAGTCCTGGATGTTCTCGAGCCACTGGTTGTACGTGCTGTTCCAGTTCTCGGGCACGAGCTTGATCTCGCCGCTCTTCACGGCGTCCAGCGCCACGTCGGCGATCGAGCGGCCCGGGAAGTACGTGCCCTCCGGTGCCGGCTTGCTCATCGCGACGAACCACTGGTCGGTCAGCATCGGCTCGATCACGCTGCCGGTGCGCTCGCTGCGCGGCACCATGAGCTTGTGCTTCTTGATCTCGCCGAGCAGCCCCAGCTTGTCGAGGTCGGCGACGATCAGCTTGCGCGCCTCGAAGCGATCCTGGCCCGCATACGCGGCCGGCGCGTCGGCGACGATCTTCGCGTCGAGCGTGAGAATCGACAGTTGCGGCAGGTTGTGGCGCTGGCCCACAGCATAGTCGTTGAAGTCGTGGCCCGGCGTCACCTTGACCACACCCGTACCGAAGGCGCGATCAACGTATTCGTCGGCGATCACCGGAATCTGGCGCTCGGTCAGCGGCAGTTTGACGAACTTGCCGATCAGGTGCGCATAGCGCTCGTCCTCGGGGTGCACCATCACGGCGGTATCGCCGAGCATGGTTTCGGGACGCGTGGTCGCCACGGTCAGGTACGTCAGGCCGTGCACGGCATCGGCTTCCACCAGCGGGTAGTGGATATGCCATAGCGAGCCATCTTCCTCGACGCTGTCCACTTCGAGGTCCGACACCGCGGTGCCAAGCACCGGATCCCAGTTGACCAGACGCTTGCCGCGATAGATCAGGCCTTGCTCGAACAGGCGCACGAAGACCTCGGTCACCGCCTTCGACATGTCCGGGGACATCGTGAAGTACTCGCGGGTCCAGTCGATCGATGCGCCCATGCGGCGCACCTGGCGCGTGATGGTCGAGCCCGACTCCTCTTTCCAGGCCCACACCTTTTCCGTGAACTTGTCACGACCAAGGTCGTGGCGCGATACGCCCTGTGCCTCGAGCTGGCGTTCCACCACGATCTGCGTGGCAATGCCGGCGTGGTCGGTACCGGGTACCCACAGCGTATTGGCGCCGCGCATGCGGGCATGACGCGTCAGACCGTCCATGATGGTCTGGTTGAAGGCATGCCCCATGTGCAGCGTGCCAGTCACATTGGGCGGCGGCAGCTGGATCGCGAAATTCGGCCGGGCGGGGTCGAACGTGGGCTGGGCAATGCCGCGGCGCTCCCATTCGGGGCCCCACTTCGCCTCGATGGCGGCGGGTTCGAAGCTCTTGGCAAGGGACTGGTCTTCTGCGGTCATGCTCGGTGTCGCTCGGTATCGGTATGTCGTGGGAATCGCGGGGCCCGCCCGTCACTATTGGCGGTGGCGAAAACGTCAAATTATAGGGGATAAGGGGCCGGTATAATCCCTGCATCCGCAAAGGCCCACTTCGAATGTCCACGCTTCTCGCCAATCTCAACCCCGAACAACTCGCCGCCGTCACCTTGCCAGACGAACCGGCGCTGATCCTGGCGGGCGCGGGCAGCGGCAAGACCCGCGTGCTGACCACCCGCATCGCCTGGCTGATCCAGAACGGCCATGTCTCGCCGGCCGGCGTGCTCGCGGTCACCTTTACCAACAAGGCCGCCAAGGAAATGCAGACGCGGCTGGGGGCAATGCTGCCGATCAATACGCGCGGCATGTGGATCGGCACCTTCCACGGGCTTTGCAATCGCATGCTGCGCGCGCATTTCCGCGACGCCGGCCTGCCGCAGACCTTCGCCATCCTCGACTCGCAGGACCAGTTGTCCGCGCTCAAGCGGCTGCTCAAGTCGCTCAATGTCGACGACGAGAAGTTCCCGGCCAAGAATATCCAGTACTTCATCAACAACGCGAAGGAGCAGGGCCTGCGGCCCGCGGACGTCGAAGCCAACGACGACTTCAATCGCCGCCTCGTCGACTTCTATGCGGCCTACGACCAGCAGTGCCAGCGCGAGGGTGTGGTCGACTTCGCCGAACTGCTGCTGCGCTGCTATGAACTGCTGCGCTACAACGACGCCATCCGCGAGCACTACCAGCACCGTTTCCGCCATGTGCTGGTGGACGAGTTTCAGGACACCAACGTGCTGCAGTACCAGTGGCTCAAGCTGCTGGCGGGCTACGGCACCGGCCGCGCGGCCGCGGTGTTCGCGGTGGGGGACGACGACCAGAGCATTTACGCGTTCCGCGGCGCCAATGTCGGCAATATGCGCGACTTCGAGCACGAATTCCGCGTGCGCCACATGATCAAGCTCGAGCAGAACTACCGCTCGCACGGCAATATCCTCGACTCCGCCAACCATCTGATCTCGCATAACGCGCGCCGCCTGGGCAAGAACCTGCGTACCGACGCCGGCCATGGCGAGCTCGTGCGCGTGTTTCAGGCGGGTTCGGACGGCCAGGAGGCCGCGTGGATCGTCGAAGAAATCCGCGACCAGATCGCGCAGGGCATGGCGCGCTCGGAGATCGCGATTCTCTATCGCAGCAACGCGCAGTCGCGCGTGATCGAGCACGCGCTGTTCTCGTCGGGCATTGCGTATCGCGTGTACGGCGGTCTGCGCTTTTTCGAGCGGGCCGAAGTCAAGCATGCGCTCGCGTATCTGCAGTTGATCGAGAACCCGCGCAACGACGCGGCATTCGGGCGCGTGGTCAATTTCCCCACGCGCGGCATTGGCGCGCGTTCGCTCGAGGTGTTGCAGGATGCCGCGCGGCAGTACAACTGCTCGCTGTCGGAAGCCGTGGCCTATGTGCCGGGCAAGGCCGGCAGCTCGCTGGCCACGTTCATTCGTCTGATCGATCAGATGCGCGCGGAGACGCGGCGCATGACGCTGCCGGAGACGGTGGAGTACGTGACCAACACGAGTGGCCTGATCCAGCATTACCGGAACGAGAAGGAAGGCCAGGATCGCATCGAGAACTTGCAGGAACTCGTGACCGCGGCCCAGGCGTTCGTGATGGAAGAGGGCTACGGCCTGGACGCGCCGGCCGCTGTGCTGCCGGCTGCGAGTTTGCCACCCGGAGCTATCGGCAGCCAGGCCCCGGCGCTGGCGGAGGGCGATCAGGCCCAGCAGGTGCTGGACCCCGAGCAGTTGCCGGTGGTGATGACGCCGCTGGTCGCGTTCCTCACACACGCTTCGCTGGAAGCCGGTGACAATCAGGCGCAGGCGGGTCAGGACGCGGTGCAGATGATGACGGTGCACGCGGCCAAGGGGCTCGAGTTCAATGCGGTGTTTATCACCGGCCTCGAGGAAGGCTTGTTCCCGCACGAAAACAGCGCGATGGAGGCCGATGGCCTCGAAGAGGAACGGCGCCTGATGTACGTGGCGATCACGCGTGCACGCGCACGGCTCTACCTGTCGTTCGCGCAAAGCCGCGTGCTGCACGGCCAGATGCGCTACCACGTGCGGTCACGGTTCTTCGAGGAATTGCCCGAAGGCGCGCTCAAGTGGATCACGCCGCCTCAGCAGGCATACGGTGGTGGGATGGGTGGTGGTGGCGCCGGCCGGCGTCAGCAGTCGGAATCGGGTTGGGGCCGCGACTGGTTCAAGCGGCCGGAGGACGTGGCTTACACGGGCACCAAGCCCACCGGCGGCATGGACACCGGCAATGGCTACGCGGACAGCAAACGCGCCGCCGAAACCGGCTTCCGCGTTGGGCAGGGCGTGTTCCACACCAAGTTCGGCGAGGGCAAGATCACGGCCATTGAAGGCGAGGGCACCAACGCCCACGCGCAGATCAACTTCAAACGCCATGGCACCAAAAAGCTGGCGCTGGGCGTGGCCAAGTTAGATCCGATCGACTGAGCGATCAGACCCGCAGTCAGGCTTGTACCGACGTGGCTTCCGGCTCTGCGGGTGCGATATTGAAGCACCCGCGATACGTCGCGTAGAACGAGCAGTACAGAATCGCCAGCATCAGCAGCGAGTAAGGCGTCACCAGGAATGACAACACCTGCTCCGCGCCGAACGCCGCGAAGATCGCCTCGAGGACGAACGGCACCGCCACCATCAGCAGCGCGAACAGCACCGCATACGTGAAGAACGCCCCACGGTTGCGCCAGCACGCGGTCCAGCTGAAGAACAACGCCTTGACCGGCGGCACGCCATGCCATGCGGCCAGCAGCGGCGCGAACCAGAACATCATCGCGATCGGCGTGTACAGCACCGCGCCCATCAGCAACGCGTAATAGAGCTGCCGTACCGCATCGGCCGACGGCTCCTCCTGCTTCAGCAGAATCGGCGCGAGCGTACTGATGTCAACCAGCGCGCCCGCGATCAGGCTCAGCGTGAACACCATCCCCGCGTAAATCCCACCGAGAATCAGCAGATTGCGCGTGGCGGGCTTGCCATTGGTACGGAATCCGGACAGCAGGATGGTCGGCAGCACGCGCTTGTTCTGAATCACGTCACGGCACGCGGTCATCACGCCCACATACAGCCCGGGCGTCACCACCAGCAACGCGATCACGCCGAACAGCGGCACGAAAATGGCCAGTTGCGCCGCGATCAGATAGATGAACAGCAGCATCAGGAACGCGAGCGGATTCTTGCGAAACAGCCAGATACCCTGGCGGAACCAGACGTAACCTTCCTTGGCGGGAACTTCCAGTAGTTGCATGGGAATCAGATCCAGGGGAGCGCGGTGGCGTCGATGCGCCGGCGCAGGATGCGTTCAAAGTGGGTCGGATCATGCGGTTGCAGCATGTCAGCCTCGCGTGGCAGGAAGAAATCCCACAGGCGCGATACCCAGAAGCGGAGCGCGCCGGCACGCAGCATATCCTGCCAGTGCGCATGTTCGTTGTCGGTCAGCGGCCTCACGGCATGATAAGCCGCCAGCAGCGCGCGCGCACGCGCGTCGTCGAGCACGCCGGTTGGCAGGTCGATGCACCAGTCGTTGACGGTCACGGCCAGGTCGAACAGCCATTTGTCGTTGCCGGCGAAGTAAAAATCGAAGAAGCCACCGAGCCGGTGCTTGCCCTCGCTGCCCGCTTCAAACAGCACGTTGTCGCGGAACAGGTCGCAATGGCATGGCCCGCCGCGCAGCGCCGCATAGTCGGCGCCGCCGAAGAAGGCGGTCTGATGCGCAAGCTCGTTGCGCAACAGCGCATGCTGATCCGCATCGAGGAACGGCACGATCTCGGGCTCCGTCTGCTGCCACCACGCCAGGCTGCGCAGGTTCGGCTGCTGACGCGCGTAGTCCACGCCGGCCAGATGCATGCGCGCGAGCATATCGCCCACCTCCGCGCAATGCGCCGCGGTGGGGGAGAGCTGCGAAGCGCCCGGCAAACGCGTGACGATCGTCGCGGGCTTGCCCTTGAGCGCGCGCAGGATCTCGCCGTCGCGCGCGGGAATCGGCGCCGGCACGCTGATGCCATGCCCGGCCAGATGCGCCATCAGATGGAGGTAGTACGGCAACTGCTCGAACGTCAGCCGCTCGAAGATGGTCAGCACATACTCGCGCACGTGCCCATCCGCTTCCATCGTCAGGAAGAAGTTGCTGTTCTCGATGCCCGAGGCGATGCCGCGCAGCGCGCGCACTTCGCCAAGGTCGTAATCGAGCAGCCAGCGAGCGATCTCGTCCTGCGAGACCGTGGTGAAAACAGCCATTATTGTCGTGTGAATCGATGCGGAATGCGGCAAATCTGCAAGCGATGGGTTCCGCGGGCAAATCTGCCGCCACGGCGGCATCAGCCACCGGGCCGGCGCGGACCGGCGCAGCCCCTGGGGGCCTGCCAATCCGTGGGTGAACAGAATCGGTACTTTGGAATTATGCGCGTCGGCGCGTCACCACTGCAGGTTGACGGACGGCACGCGGTTCACGTCGTGATCGCGAATCTTCGGCGAGCTGTCTTCCGGCTTGCTCATTTCATACTTGGTCCCAAAACCGGATCGGACCTGGATATCGGTGGCCTGCCCCTTGTTGCGATACTCGCGCACCTGCGTGCCATCGCGCTCGTTGAGCTCGAAGCTCGGCTCGCGCGGCTGGTTCAGCTGGCTTTTGGCCGCCGGGGCGATCGGCTGGTTGTTGATCCGATTGAGCTCCTGTTGCGTCAGTGCATTGCTTTGCTCGTTGCCCGGCTGGGCCATGGCCAGCGAAGGCGCACCGAAGATCAGGCCAGACGCGAGCGCAATGCCCGCGACAGTAAACAGGCGCCTCAGCGAAGCGGCAGGCGGTACGTCATCATCGCCGGCGGCGATGCGTTGTTGCATGGGGGAGGTCATCCGAGGCTCCTGGGCGGGCGGTGCCCGGCCCGGCGGCGCCGGACCAGACAGACAGGATTCCATTCTAGCAATTCCTGCCGCACTCGGGCCGTTCCCGTGGCGCGCGGGCCACCCCGGACCCCCAGCCAAAACGTCTTAGAGGTAGAACATTTCCTCTTTCGGCGGAATCGGATGATCGCCGCCGCGCTTCTCGTAGTACTCGTAGACCGCTTCCAGAACCTCCTGCGGCTCGTCGACGATCTTCATCAGGTCCAGATCGTGTTCGGCGATCAGGCCCATCGGCAGCAGCGTGAAGCGGAACCAGTCGAGCAGCCCCTTCCAGAAGCGGCTGCCGTACATCACCACCGGTACCGAACGCGACTTGCCGGTCTGCACCAGCGTGAGCACCTCGGCCAGTTCGTCGAGCGTGCCGAAGCCGCCCGGCATCACGATGAACGCATCCGAGTTCTTCACGAAGGTGACCTTGCGCGTGAAGAAATGGCGGAAGCGCATGGCAATGTCCTGATACGGATTGCCCTGCTGTTCATGCGGCAGTTCGATATTGAGGCCGACGCTCGCGGACTTGCCCGCGTGCGCGCCCTTGTTGGCCGCTTCCATGATGCCCGGGCCACCGCCCGAGATCACCGCGAAGCCCGCATCGGAAAACAGTCGCGCGATCTCGATCGTTTTCTGATAGTACGGCGAGTCCTCGCGCAGCCGCGCGCTGCCGTAGATCGAGACGGCCGGGCGGATCTCCGAGAGGTACTCGGTGGCCTCGATGAACTCTGCCATAATCGTGAACATTTGCCACGAGGCGCGCGCCTTCTTAGCGGTTGCGCGATCTTCGTCGGCGAGCGCACGCAGGCTCGGAATCATCTTGCGCGGATTGGTGCGCGCGGCAGCAGCAGCGGCTGCGGCCTCCTGTTCTTCGGGGGTCTTGCCCGCAGCGGCGGCATCGGCCTTGGCCGCAATCGCGGCCGCATGCGCCGACGCTGCTTCCGGCGCGGGGTTCACGGTATCGCCAGAGATGTCCGAGACATCCGTATCAGCGAGGGGGGTTCCGGCGGCGCCGCCGTTCGGAGCGCCTGTCAATTTTGAGTCCATGGGAATGTCGGATAGTCCAAAAACACTCTTGCTCGTCGATGGATCGAGCTATCTGTATCGCGCGTATCACGCGCTGCCGGATCTGCGAAATGGCGAGGGGCTGCCCACAGGGGCAATCTACGGCATGATCAACATGCTGCGCAAGCTGCGCAATGATTACCCGGCAGAGTATAGCGCCTGCGTGTTCGACGCCAAGGGCAAGACCTTCCGCGACGACATGTACCCCGCGTACAAGGAGCATCGTCCATCGATGCCCGAGGACCTCGCGCGCCAGATCGAACCGATTCACGAAGCGGTGCGCGCACTGGGCTGGCCGATCGTGGTCGTGGAAGGTGTGGAAGCGGACGACGTGATCGGCACGCTCGCGCGCCAGGCCACTGCGCAGGGCGTGCGCACGGTGGTCTCCACCGGCGACAAGGACCTCGCGCAACTGGTCGACGATCACGTCACGCTCGTCAACACGATGAGTGGCGAGGTGCTCGATCCCCCGGGCGTGGTCGCGAAGTTCGGCGTGCCACCCGAGCGCATCGTCGACTATCTGTCGCTGATCGGCGATGCCGTGGACAACGTGCCCGGCGTGCCGAAGGTCGGCCCCAAGACCGCGGTGAAATGGCTGAGCGCTTACGGCACGCTCGACGCCATCATGGCCAGCGCCCCGGAGATCAAGGGCGTGGTGGGCGAGAACCTGCGCAACACGCTGGAATGGCTGCCCAAGGCACGCGAACTCGTGACCGTGAAGATCGACTGCGATCTGAGCGACGCCGTGGCGGACTTCCACGCATTGCGCGAGCTCGGCGAGAACAAGGACCAGCTGGCCGCGTTCTTCGCGAAGTACGGCTTCAAGTCATGGCTGCGTGATCTGACCGGCGAGAGCCTGCCGAACCTTGCCAATGCGGCACGCAATGGCAAAGGTGTCGCGCAGAAGGGCATCGCCGCCGCGCAGGGTGGACTGTTCGATCAGCCGGAGGCCGCGGACGTCGGCGAGGCGTTGCCCGCGGCGGACCTGCCGCCGGCCGAAGTCAGCTACGAAACCGTGACCACCGAAGCCGCGCTCGACGCCTGGCTTGCGCGCATCATCGACGCGCCGCTGGTGGCGATCGATACCGAGACCACGTCGCTCGACCCGATGCTCGCGCAGCTGGTCGGCATCTCGTTGTCGGTCGAGCCGGGCTCCGCGTGCTATATCCCGGTCGCGCATCGTGGCCCCGATGTCGCGGGCGTCGAGAATTTCGGCCAGTTGTCGCTGGACTACGTGCTCGAGCGCCTGCGCCCGTGGCTGGAAGATGCTTCGCGGCCCAAGCTTGGCCAGCATCTGAAGTACGACGCGCATGTGTTCGCGAACCACGGCGTGGCGCTGCGCGGTATCGAGCAGGACACCATGCTCGAGAGCTATGTGCTGGCGTCGCATCGCAATCACGGCATGGATAGCCTCGCCGAGAAACTGCTCAACGTGAAGACCATCACGTACGAGGAAGTCTGCGGCAAGGGTGCGAGCCAGATCGGTTTCGATCAGATCGACCTGCAGCGCGCGACGCAGTACGCGGCCGAAGATGCCGACGTGACGCTGCGCCTGCATCGGAACATGCATCCGAAGATCGAAGCCGCGAGCGGGCTGCGCTACGTCTACGAGAAGATCGAGATGCCGGTCTCGGTGGTGCTGCAGAAGATCGAGCGCAACGGCGTGCTGATCGATGCGGAACGGCTTGGCGCGCAGAGCGCGGAACTGGGCCAACGCCTGATGGAGATCGAGCAGGCCGCATATGCCACCGCTGGGCAGCCGTTCAATCTCGGTTCGCCGAAGCAGATCGGCGAGATCCTGTTCAACCAGATGAAGCTGCCGGTGGTCAAGAAGACCGCGAGCGGGGCGCCGTCGACGGACGAAGAGGTGCTGCAGAAGCTGGCCGAGGACTATCCGCTGCCGAAGATCCTGCTCGACTATCGCGGCCTCTCGAAGCTCAAGTCCACGTACACGGACAAGCTGCCGAAGATGGTCAACCCGAACACCGGGCGCGTGCATACGAGCTATGGCCAGGCCACGGCCGTGACGGGTCGTCTGGCGTCGACCGAGCCGAATCTGCAGAACATTCCGGTGCGCACCGAGGAAGGCCGTCGTATCCGCGAGGCATTTATCGCGCCGCCGGGCAGCGTGATCGTGTCGGCCGACTATTCGCAGATCGAACTGCGCATCATGGCCCATATCTCGGGCGACGAGAACCTGCTGCGCGCGTTTGCCAACGGCGAGGATATTCACCGCGCGACCGCCGGGGAAATCTTCAACGTGGAGCGGGAGGCGGTGTCGAGCGAGCAGCGTCGCTATGCCAAGGTGATCAACTTCGGGCTGATCTACGGCATGAGCGCGTTCGGGCTTGCGAGCAACCTCGGCATCGAGCGCGAGGCGGCCAAGCATTACATCGATCGCTACTTCATGCGCTATCCGGGTGTCGCCCAATACATGGAAGAGACCCGCCAGACCGCGCGCGAGCAGGGCTATGTGGAAACCGTGTTCGGCCGGCGCCTGTGGCTGCCCGATATCAACGGCGGCAACGGCCCGCGCCGTCAGGGCGCCGAGCGCGCGGCGATCAATGCGCCGATGCAAGGCACCGCGGCGGACCTGATCAAGCTGTCGATGATCGCGGTGCAGGACTGGCTCGAGAGCGAGAAGCTTGGCACGCGCCAGATCATGCAGGTGCACGATGAACTGGTGCTGGAAGTCCCGCAGGAGGAGTTCGATCTGGTGAAGGTGAAACTGCCCGAGCTCATGTGCACCGTGGCGGAATTGCGTGTGCCGCTGGTCGCCGAGGTCGGTCACGGCGCCAACTGGGAAGAAGCGCACTGAAGTGTGCAAGCGAATGCAGAGGAATACCCGCATTCGCTTCATGGTCTGTACCCGTACCGTGCCCCCGGGCACTGTGCACCGCCCGCATCGCGCGCGCGGTCTAGTATGGAACACATCGATTGGCAGGCTTGCCCGGTTTGTTGCAATGCAGCAGACTGGGGGCAACGAGCCTTGCGCCACCCCGCGCGGCCAACAGCGTTTCCATAAAGATAACGGGTAGACCCATGACCAGTGAGAGAGAAGGAGCGGTACGGCAGGTCCATCGCATCATCGTCGTAGGAGGAGGGGCAGGCGGGCTCGAGCTTGTCACCAAACTCGGTGACAAGCTGGGCAAGTCGGGCGCGGTGCAAGTCGTGCTCGTCGACCGTTCGCCGACGCATATCTGGAAGCCGCTGCTGCATGAGGTGGCAGCCGGCAGCATGGATCCGAATACCCACTTGCTCGAGTATGTCGCGCAGGCGCGCTGGCACAACTTCGAGTTTCAGCAGGGCGAACTGACTGGCGTCGATCGCGCGCGCAAGACCATCGCGGTGGCGGCATGCGTCGATCAGGACGGCGAGGAATTGCTGCCCGCGCGCGAACTCCCATACGACACGCTGGTGCTGGCGATCGGCTGCGTCACGCATTTCTTCGGTGTGCCCGGTGCCGCCGAGAACGCCATCGCGCTCGATACGGTCGAGCAGGCCGAACGCTTTCGCCGCCGCCTGATCAAGGCTTGCGTGCGCGCGCAGAACGGCCGCGGTCGTGTTGGCGAGGACGGTCGTCCGCGCGTCGATATCGCAATCATTGGCGCGGGCGCCACCGGCGTGGAGCTGTCGGCCGAGCTGCGCAATACCGCGCATGTGCTCAATGCCTATGGCCTGCATCAGCTCGATCCGCGTCGCGACATCCATATCAGCGTGATCGAGGCCGGTCCGCGTATTCTGCCGGCGCTGTCGGAGCGCGTGTCCGCCGAAACCACCAAGCTGCTGCACAAGCTCGAGGTTGGCGTACTGACCAACGAGCGTGTGACCGAGGTCACGCCGGACGCGGTGCTGACCGCGGCCGGCAAGCGCATCGATGCCGATCTGACGGTGTGGGCGGCCGGCATTACGGCACCCGCGGTGCTCAAGACGCTGGACCTGCCGGTCAGCCGCATGGGCCAGATCGTGGTGGGCGCGACGCTGCAGAGCGAGACCGATCCCGACATCTTTGCGTTCGGCGATTGCGCCAGCTGCCCGTGGCCCGAGCAGCAGACCTCGGTGCCACCACGCGCGCAAGCAGCGCACCAGCAGGCCACGTTCCTGTACGACGCGATTCGCGCGCGTCTCGATGGCCGGCCGCTGCCGAAATTCCAGTTCAAGGATTTTGGCTCGCTGGTGTCGCTCGGCCACTTCAGCGCGGTCGGCAGCCTGATGGGCGGCCTGATCGGTGGCTCGATGTTTATCGAAGGCCTGATGGCGCGCGTCATGTACACGTCGCTGTATCGCATGCACGTACTCGCGCTGCATGGCGCGGTGCGCATGGGATTGGACACCGTAACCCACTGGCTACGCAGCAAGACCAACCCGCGCGTGAAGCTGCACTGATTAGCGTGTGCACGGGGCGGCATGTTTTCCCCTAGAATCAGCGGCGCTGCCACTGACTTCCCGGAGAGACCATGTTCAAACCTGAAGTAGAAAGCCTCGTGCCCGGCCAGGCGTTCGACCGCCGCGCGTTCGTCAAGACCGCGCTTGGCTCGGCATTCGCCGCCGCCGTGCTGCCCGTATCCGCGCAAACCATCAAGACCGACTTCACTGGCCTGACCGCCGGTGAAGTCACCGTGCCCTCGTCCGGCTTCAACATGCCGGTCTATCGCGCACAGCCCGAAGGCAAGACCAATCTGCCGGTCATTCTCGTGATCAGCGAGATCTTCGGCGTGCACGAGCACATCGCCGATATCTGCCGCCGCTTTGCCAAGCTCGGCTACCTCGCGGTGGCGCCCGAGCTGTTCGCGCGCCAGGGCGACCCAGCCAGCTTCGGCACGATCCAGGAGCTGCAGGCCAACATCATCTCCAAGGTGCCCGACGCACAGGTGCTCGGGGACCTCGACGCTTTGGTCGATTGGGCCGGCAAGAACGGCGGCGATCTCAACCGGCTCGGCATCACGGGCTTCTGCTGGGGTGGCCGCATCACGTGGCTCTATACCGCGCACAGCAAGCGCATCAAGGCGGGCGTGGCGTGGTACGGCGCGCTCGTAGGCGAGCCCACGCCGCTCAAGCCGCGCAACCCTGTGGATATCGTCAACGACTTGCACGCCCCGGTGCTCGGCCTGTACGGCGGCAAGGACACCGGCATCACGCAGGAACACGTGGCGCGCATGAAAGCCGCGTTGGCGGAGGCGTCCAACCCGAACGCCAAAGCCTCGAAGTTCGTGGTGTATCCCGAGGCGGGGCACGCATTCAATGCCGACTACCGTGCGAGCTATGTCGAGGCGGCCGCCAAGGACGGCTGGCAGCGCGCGCTGGCCTGGTTCAAGGAACACAAGGTCGCTTGAGGATTGCAATTCGCGCAGACCGACGTACAATGCGGTCTTTGCGTTTTTGCAACCGTGTTGCGTTACTTGATTTGCATCAATGACAGCGGCACGGTCCCGGAGAGCTCATCATCGATTCCACGCTGTTGTATATCCTGCTTGCCGCGCTGATCTCGGGCGTGGGCAGCATCTTCGGAGCGGCGCTGCTGTCGTTGACGGTGGCGTCGCGCGTGGTCGATCGCATGGTGAGCTTCTCGGTCGGCGTGCTGCTGGCCACCGCGCTGCTGCATTCGCTGCCGGAGGCTTTCGAGTCGGGTGCCGATACGCGCGCGCTGTTCGGTACGCTGCTGGCAGGTCTGCTCGGCTTCTTCCTGCTGGAGAAGCTCTCGCTGCTGCGCCACTCGCATCATCACGAGGGTGACGGGCATCACCACCATCACGGACACGATCGCGAGGAGGCCGGCCGCAGCGGCATGACGATCCTCGTGGGCGACACGTTCCACAACTTTGCCGATGGCATCGTGATCGCGGCGGCGTTCCTTGCCGATCCGCATATCGGCATCGTGACCGCGCTGGCCATCGCCGCGCACGAGATTCCGCAGGAAGTGGGCGACTTCATCGTGCTGCTCAACGCGGGCTTCTCCAAGACGCGCGCGTTCGCGTTCAACCTGCTGTCGAGTCTCGCGGCGGTGATCGGCGGGGTGGTTGGCTACTTCCTGCTCGACCAGTTGCAGGCGTGGATTCCGTATGTGCTGGTCATCGCGTCGAGCAGCTTCGTCTATATCGCTGTCAGCGACCTGATGCCGCAGATGCAACGCCGCCCGCGCTGGCGCGAGTCGGCGATCCAGGTGCTGCTGGTCGCCGCGGGCATCGCGGCCATCGTGTTCATCACCAACGGCGTGCACGAAAGCCACCAGCACCACGCCCCCGCGGCGGTGGCTCGCTGAGCCTCTACGTTAATCCGCGGCCCCGGTAGCCACCGGCCGCTGCGGATTCGCGCTCCACTCGCTCCACGATCCCGGATACAGTGCCGCGCCAGTCAGCCCCGCTACCTCGAGGGCCAGCAGATTGTGGCACGCGGTCACGCCCGAGCCGCACTGCATCACGGTCTCGGCGGGCGGGGTGCCCGCGAACAGCCGACCGAACTCCTGACGCAGCGTATCGGCCGACTTGAAATGGCCGTCGGGTCGCAGGTTGTCCTTGAAGAAGCGATTGATGGCGCCGGGAATATGGCCGCCTACCGGGTCGAGCGTTTCGTTCTCGCCGCGGAAGCGGTCCGGCGCGCGCGCATCGACGACCAGACGCGTTGGCGCGGTGAGGTTCTCGACCAGCGTGCCGGCATCCACGGTCGGCACCAGCGTCGATCGTTGCGCCAGGTTGCCCTGGGTTTCCGGATCGGCGGTGGTGCCGCTTTCGAGCGGAAAACCGGCCGCGATCCACGCGGGTTTGCCGCCATCCAGCACGGCACTGGCCTCGTGGCCGATCCAGCGCAGCAACCACCAGAGCCGCGAGGCGTACATCGCGCCCTGCGCGTCATAAGCCACCACCAGCGTATTGTCGTTGACCCCCAGCGCGCGCAGACGCGCGGTCAGCAGCGCCGCATCGGGCAGCGGATGGCGGCCGTTGAAGCCGGTCTTCGGACCGGACAACTCATTGTCGAGGTGGAGATAGTAGGCCCCGGGCAGATGGCCCAGGTGGTACGCCGCACGACCCGCGGCGGGGTCGGCGAGGTCGAACGAACAGTCGATGACGACAATGTCCTGTGCGCCCGGGGTGCCCGTTTTGGCGCGCAGCGTGTCAAGTTCGATAGCGGAGATCAGCGGTGTCGGCATGGATGGACCTGTCGGGAAGAGCTTCCCGTGATGCTACACCCGCTACACCTCCGGATGAACCTCCGCCTCGGCCGACTTGACCGGCGTCGCGGGCGTTGGCTGTGCATCCGTGCTTTCGCCCGCGCGCATCAGCGTGGTGGCGATGCCGCTCGCGATGATCAGCCCCATGCCGAGCCACGACACCCAGTTCAGTCGATCGGACCAGATCATCATGCCCCACAGGCTCGAGAAGATGATGCCCGCGTACTGCAGGTTGGCCGTCAGCAGCGTGTTGCCGCGCTTGTACGCACGCGTCATCGAGGTTTGTCCCAGCGTGGCCAGAATGCCGATGGCCAGCAGCAGACCCGCGCCGTGCCACGTATGGTGGCTGGTGCCCGCAATCAGCATCCATACCAGACCGACCACCAGGCCGACCGCCGAAAAATAGAACACGATGCGGCCTTCCGGCTCACCGAGCTGGCCCAGCTGCCGCACTTCCACATAGGCCAGAGCCGTGAACACGCCCGAGATCAGGCCGATCAGCCCGCCCGTGAGCTGGTCCTTGCCGACCGATGGCTGCAGCAGGCACAGCACGCCCGCGAACGACAGCAGGATCGCGCCAATCAGCTTGCGGTCCGCGCTGCCACCGGTGCCCGCGAGCGCCGCACCGGCACCGAGGATCAACGCGATCCACACGGGCGACATGTAGTTCAGCGTCATCGCGGTGGCGAGCGGCAGGTAGGTGATGGAGGTGAACCAGAGGAGCAGCGCGGTCACGCCGAAGACGCTGCGCTTGATATGCATCGTCATCTGCGGCGTACGGATCGGAATGCCCTGCGCCGACAGCAGTGCCCACATGATGAGCACGCCGATCAGGCTGCGGTAGAACACGATCTCGCCGGTCGTATAGAACTCGGATGCCAGCTTGACGCCCACCCCCATTAACGAGAACGCGAAGGCGGCGAACAACATCCAGAGCGATTGCATGACGATGAGAGGCAGGTGAGGGCGGGGCAGCGCGTGATTGTAACAGCGCATGCCCCGGCACCAGCCGGTGTATTCGGCCGGTGTACTCAGCCGGTGTATTCAGCCGGTGTATTGCATCGCGCGCCGATACCACTCGTGGAAGTGCTGCATGCCGTCTTCCATCGGCGATTGATACGGGCCCGTCTCGCTCACGCCGCGCTTCATCAGCGCCGCGCGACCAGCGTCCATGCGCTCGGCGATCTCGTCATCCTCGATGCACGTTTCCATGTACGCGGCGCGTTCCGCCTCGACGAACTCGCGCTCGAACAGCACGATTTCCTCGGGGTAGTAGAACTCCACGACGTTACGCGTCTTGCGCGGACCCAGCGGGTGCAGCGTCGAGATGGCGAGCACGTTCGGGTACCACTCGACCATGATGTTCGGGTAGTACGTCAGCCAGATCGCGCCGTGCTTGGGCAGCTTGCCGTTGTTGAACCGCAACACCTCGTCGTGCCACTTCTGGTACGTCATGCTGCCCGGCCGCTTGAGCCCGGCGTGCAGGCCAACGGTCTGGACGCTATGCCATTCGCCGAACTCCCACTTGAGGTCGTCGCACGAGACAAAGCTGCCGAGACCCGGATGGAACGGCACGACGTGATAGTCCTCGAGGTAGACCTCGATGAACGTCTTCCAGTTGTAGTCGCACTCATGGACCTCGACGTGGTCGAGCATGTAGCCGTCGAAGTTCAGGTCTTCGGCCACCCCCATGCGCGCGAGGTCGGCGCGGACATCGCGTTCGCCGTCGAACAGCAGGCCATTCCAGTTCTGGAGCGGCGAGCGGTTGAGGTGCACGCAGGGCTGCTCCGCGAAGTGCGGGGCGCCCAGCAGCTCGCCCTTGAGGTCATACGTCCAGCGGTGCAGCGGGCAGACGATGTTCTTCGTGTTGCCGCGCCCGTTGAGCATGATGGCCTGGCGATGGCGGCACACGTTGGACAGCAGCTCCACACCGCCCGTGTTGCGCACGAGCATGCGGCCTTCGTCTTCGGCGCGCAGCGTGTGAAAGTCACCGACCTCCGGAACCATCAGCGTGTGGCCGACGTACCCCGGGCCCTTCCTGAACAGCAGATCCAGTTCTTGTTGATGCAGCGCCTCGTCGAAATACACATCCACGGGCAACTGCGAATCAGCCGGCGCCAGCTTGAGCGCGGTGCTGAGATTGGACATTATCCCCACTCCCTATAACAGGCGAAAGCAGTGAACAACCCAACCATCGAAATTTCAAAAATCGATTTGGGAAACGGGTCAAAACAGATGCAACCAGGGTCAGACGCCACGCCGCGGTGTGCGGTTCCCGAGCATTTTTGACGCTCGCGCACGAGGTGCCGGGGTGGCCTGACGAACCCGGGATTGTACCCAAGCCCAAAAATTAAGGGACTGATTTTTCTGCCTTTTTAGCGAAAAAGTCGCCTCGGGTCGTCATTTAGTGCCCTTTGAAGCGCATTCCCCAAAAGACGACCCGAGCGCACAAGTCACTTCCATCAAGGCATCTGCTGTTGTCGTCACATGAGTGTGCGTGACCCAGCGAATATCGGCTGGTTTGGCGTAGAATCCCCGCTTCCCCTGATCAAGGCCCCCTCATGCCAAGAACGACGACCGCTCCGGTCCAGACTGAAGAGACCACTCCCGCCTCGTACGAAGCCGCCATGGCCGAGCTCGAGACGCTGGTCGCCAGTATGGAATCCGGTGAGCTGCCGCTGGAGGCGTCCCTCACGGCGTATCGCCGGGGCGCCGAGCTGGTGCGGTACTGCCAGCAGCAGCTGGAGCGCGTCGAAGCGCAGGTGCGTGTACTGGAGGGCGAGGCGCTCAAGCCTCTCGCCACCGACACGCGCGGCGACAACAACGGCAACGGGGCAGACTTCGAATGACCGATTTTGCAAGCTGGATGCGGGCGCAGGGCGCCCGGACCGAGGCTGCGCTCGACGCGGCGCTGCCCACCACGGACACAATTCCACACACCTTGCATGAAGCCATGCGCTATGCTGTCCTCGGCGGCGGCAAGCGTGTGCGCCCACTGCTGGTCCATGCGGCCGGCGAGGTGACCGGAGCCGCGCCGGAGGCTTGCGATGCCGCGGCCTGCGCGGTGGAGATGATCCACGCGTACTCGCTGGTCCACGACGACATGCCATGCATGGACGACGACGACCTGCGCCGGGGCCGTCCGACGGTCCACAAGGCCTATGATGACGCGACCGCGCTGCTGGTGGGCGACGCTCTGCAGACGCAGGCGTTCCTGGTACTGACGCGGGCGCAGATGCTGGGCGCGGAAGCGCGCATGACATTGGTGGCCGAACTGGCGATTGCATCAGGCTCGGTCGGCATGGCCGGCGGCCAGGCGATCGACCTGCAGAACGTGGGTCTGGCGATGTCGCGCGACGCGCTGGAAGGCATGCACCGGATGAAGACCGGCGCCCTGCTGCGCGCAAGTGTGCGCATGGGAGCGTTGTGCGGAAACATCGATACGGCCGGTCTGACCGCGCTGGACCGCTATGCGGCGGCAACAGGTTTGGCGTTCCAGGTAGTTGACGATATCCTCGACGTTACCGCGGACACCGCGACGCTGGGCAAGACCGCTGGCAAGGATGCCGCAAACGACAAGCCGACCTATGTGTCGCTGATGGGACTGGACGCCGCACGCGAGCTGGCGGAACAGCTGCGCACCACCGCCCACGAGGCGCTGGAAGGCTTCGGCCCGCGCGCCGGGCGGCTGGCCGCACTGGCCGACCTGATCGTGCTGCGCCAGAACTAAGGCTCAACAACTGAAGAACAACAAGCCGGACGCGAAGAATCCGGCGGCCCGAACGGACATCATGACCTACGCACTGCTCAACAAGATTGACGACCCCGCAGACCTGCGGAAGCTGGACCGACGCCAACTGGACACGCTGGCCGAAGAACTCCGCGCCTACGTGCTCGAATCGGTATCTCAGACCGGCGGTCACCTGTCGTCAAACCTCGGCACGGTGGAACTGACCATCGCGCTGCATTACGTGTTCCAGACGCCGTCTGATCGCGTGGTGTGGGACGTGGGCCACCAGAGCTATCCGCACAAGATCCTGACGGGCCGCCGCGAGCGCATGCATTCGCTGCGCCAGTGGGGCGGCATCTCGGGTTTCCCGCGCCGCTCGGAAAGCGAGTACGACACCTTCGGTACCGCGCACTCGTCCACCTCGATCTCCGCCGCGCTCGGCATGGCGATGGGCGCGCGCACGAAGGGCGAAGCGCGCGTCGCGATTGCCGTGATCGGCGATGGCGCGATGACCGCCGGCATGGCCTTCGAGGCCATGAACAACGCGGGCGTGTACAAGGATGTGCCGCTGGTGGTCGTGCTCAACGACAACGACATGTCGATCTCCCCGCCGGTCGGCGCGCTGAACCGCCATCTGGCACGGCTGATGAGCGGCCAGTTCTACGCGGCCACCAAGAAGGGTATCGAGAAGGTACTGTCGGTAGCGCCGCCGGTGCTCGAGTTCGCCAAGCGCCTCGAGGAACATGCCAAGGGTATGGTGGTACCGGCCACGCTGTTCGAGGAATTCGGCTTCGACTACATCGGCCCGATCGATGGTCACGACCTCGAGTCGCTGGTGCCGACCATGCAGAATATCCGTCAACGCGCGCTCGAGGGCCATGGCCCGCAGTTCCTGCACGTGGTGACCAAGAAGGGCCAGGGCTACAAGCTCGCCGAGGCCGATCCGATCCTGTACCACGGCCCGGGCAAGTTCAACCCGGCCGAGGGCATTCGTCCGTCGGGCAAGCCGTCGCGCAAGACGTACACGCAGGTGTTCGGCGAATGGCTGTGCGACACGGCTGCCGCCGACAAGCGCCTGATCGGCGTGACCCCCGCCATGCGCGAGGGCTCGGGCATGGTCGAATTCGAGAAGCGCTTCCCGGATCGTTACTACGACGTCGGCATCGCCGAGCAGCACGCGGTGACGTTTGCCGGTGGTCTTGCCTGCGAGGGCCTGAAGCCCGTGGTCGCGATCTATTCGACGTTCCTGCAGCGCGGCTATGACCAGCTGATCCACGACGTGGCACTGCAGAACCTGCCCGTGGTGTTCGCGCTGGATCGTTCCGGTCTGGTGGGCGCCGATGGTGCCACGCACGCGGGCGTGTACGACATTCCGTTCCTGCGCTGCGTGCCGAACATGATGGTGATGACGCCGTCCGACGAGAACGAGTGCCGTCAGTTGCTGACCACCGCTTATCAGCAGGATGTGCCGACCGCGGTGCGCTATCCGCGTGGCGCGGGCATTGGTGCGGCAACCGCGGCCGAGCTGACGGCGCTGCCAGTGGGCAAGGGTATCGTCCGCCGCGAAGGCAATGCGCGCGCTGGTCAGCGCGTGGCGTTCCTCGGCTTTGGTTCGATGGTGCATCCCGCGCTCGGCGCGGCCGAGGCGCTCGACGCGACCGTGGCCGACATGCGCTTCGTCAAGCCGCTCGATGTGGAGCTCGTCAAGTCGCTCGCCGCGAACCACGACTTCCTCGTCACGGTGGAAGAGGGCGCGACGATGGGCGGTGCGGGCAGCGCGGTACTCGAGGCGCTGGCCGAGGCTGGCATCGAGATGCCGGTACTGGTGCTGGGCCTGCCCGACAAGTTCATCGATCACGGCGATCCCGCGTTCCTGCTGTCGCAGTGTGGCCTGGATGCGACCGGCATCGAGCGTTCGGTGCGTGAGCGCTTCTCGATCGGTCAGTCCTCGTCGATCAAGGTGGCCACCCGCGTCGCCTGACGATTGCCTGCCGGCGGGAGACCGCTGGCGCGCCAGGATCGCGCGCATCCATCGCGCGCATTGATCGCGTAATACCCTGCGAGCCCGCACACATCGTGCGGGCTTTTCTTTTGCGGCGGCAGAACTTGTCGATCTCTCGTAGAATTCCGACTTCACTTTTTGTGTTCGCAGCTACGGACCCACCCCCGGTCCGTGGTTTCACACTCGTTGCGCGGCGTCGTTGGACTGCGAAAACGCCGCGACCGTAAAGGAAACCCAAATGAATGACATCAATCCCGCTTTCGTCATGCCCGACGTCCAGTCGAGCGTCGACACCCGCCAGATCCCGATCGAGCGCGTGGGCGTGCGTGGCGTCCGTTATCCGCTTTCGGTGAAGACGCCGACCGGCGTCGTGGCCACGGTGGGCACGTTCGACCTTGACGTCCGTCTGCCGGCCGACCAGAAGGGCACGCATATGTCGCGCTTCGTGGCGCTGCTCGAGGACGAGCAGGAGCCGCTGGACCTGGTGGCCTTCCGCGCGATGATGGACCGCATGCTTGCGCGTCTGGAAGCCGACGCCGGGCGCATCTCGGTGCGCTTCCCGTACTTCATCTCGAAGATCGCGCCGGTGTCGGGCGTGGCATCGTTGATGGATTACGAGGTGACGCTGACCGCCGAGGCGCGCGACGGCCAGACGCGCGTGTTCCTGACCGCGCTGGTGCCGGTGACGAGCCTGTGCCCGTGCTCGAAGAAGATCTCGCAGTACGGCGCGCACAACCAGCGCTCGCACATCACGATGAAGGTGGAACTGGCGCAGGAACTGCCGGTGGAAGCGCTCGTGCGCATGGCCGAAGAAGAAGCGTCATGCGAGCTGTGGGGCCTGCTCAAGCGGCCGGACGAGAAGTTCGTGACCGAGCGCGCTTACGAAAACCCGAAGTTCGTGGAAGACCTGGTGCGCGATATCGCGATGCGTCTCAATGCGGACGATCGCATCGTAGCGTTCGTGCTCGAGGCCGAGAACTTCGAATCGATCCACAACCACAGCGCCTACGCGCTGATCGAACGCGACAAGCGCGTCAGCTGATCGGGCCGATCAGGCTGGCAGCCTGATATCGCTGAGATCCCAGCGCGGGGTCACGCCGTAGTCGTAGTCCAGGCGGCCGAGCTGCGGCGCGGCTGCCAGGCGCATCGCACCCGCAAACGCGATCATCGCGCCGTTGTCGGTGCAGAACGCCAGATCGGGGTAGTACACCTGAGCGCGCCGCGCCTTGGCCATCTGGTCGAGTCGCGCGCGCAACTGGCGATTCGCGCCCACGCCGCCCGCCACCACCAGCCGCTTATGGCCCGTCTGCTTGAGCGCGGCCATCGACTTGGCGGCCAGCACATCGACAATCGCGTCGACAAACGCGCGCGCCAGATTCGCGCGATCCTGCTCGCAGGTATTGGCAAGCTTGCGCGTCTGCGTGAGCACTGCGGTCTTGAGTCCCGCGAACGAGAAATCGAGCGTGCCCGAATGCAGCATCGGCCGTGGCAACTCAAACGCGCCGGGCAGGCCGAACTCGGCCAGTCGCGACACTTCGGGTCCGCCGGGATAGCCGAGACCGAGCAGCTTGGCGGTCTTGTCGAAGGCCTCGCCGGCGGCGTCATCGAGCGTTTCACCGAGCAGCGTGTAGTCACCCACGCCCTTCACCTCCATCAACTGCGTATGCCCACCGGACACCAACAGCGCGACGAATGGAAACGGCGGTGGCGAATCGGTCAGCAGCGGCGACAGCAAATGGCCTTCGAGGTGATGCACGCCCACCATCGGCACGCCCAGCGCAAAGCCGAGCGCATTGGCGACCGAAGCGCCGACCAGCAACGCGCCGGCCAGACCAGGCCCCTGCGTGAATGCGATGGCATCGATATCCGCGCGCGTGCGGCCCGCATCGTCCAGCACCTGCTGCAATAGCGGCAGCACGCGTCGGATATGGTCGCGCGAGGCAAGCTCCGGCACCACACCGCCGTACTCGCGATGCATCGCAATCTGGGAATGCAACGCATGCGCAAGCAGCCCGGCCTCGGTGTCATAGAGAGCGAGGCCGGTTTCATCACAGGAGGATTCGATGCCGAGAACGAGCATGGGAACAATGACGGTGAAAACGCGCCGCGCCGGCTGGATACGGCGCCAAATCTGGGCAACCGAGCCGGTGCGACTGGATAAATCGGGAAGGCCAGCAGGGTAGCACAGCAGCGATGGGCATGCTGCGTCGGTCCGGTGGGCGCGTCCGACGCTACAATCTGCGCTTTCTCGCGCCGGCCACCTTGGCTGGCGACAGCATGACAGGGTGGCGATGACTTCAGGGGTAACGGATCGGTTCGATGTGGCGGTGCTTGGCGCGGGCGCGGCCGGCATGATGTGTGCCGCGGTGGCCGGGCAGCGCGGCGCGCGCGTGGTGCTGATCGATCACGCCACGCGCATCGCCGAGAAGATCCGCATTTCCGGCGGTGGTCGCTGCAATTTCACGAACCTGCAGGCAGGGCCGGCCAACTACCTGTCATCGAACCCCCATTTCAGCCGTTCGGCGCTGGCACGCTACACGCCGCAGGACTTCCTGGCGTTGATGCGCCGCTATGACATCGACTGGCATGAAAAGCATCGCGGGCAACTGTTCTGCAACGAGAGCGCCGAGGATGTGATCGGCATGCTGCGCGCCGAGTGCGATGCCGGTGGCGTGCACTGGCGCACCGGCTGCGGCGTCGAGGAAGTTCGCCGCGAAGGCGACGATTACCTGCTGATGACGACGCAGGGCGTGGTGCGCGCGGGCGCGCTGGTGGTGGCAACGGGTGGTCTATCGATTCCGAAGATCGGCGCGACCGACTTCGGCTACCGCATCGCGCGGCAATTCGGCCTCAAGATCGTCGAAACCCGCCCGGCGCTGGTACCGTTGACGTTCGACGGCCAGGCATGGCAACCATTCGTGCCACTGGCCGGGGTCTCGATGGAAGTCGATATCGCCACCGGCAGCGGCAAGACGGCGGGGGCGTTCAAGGAAGACCTGCTGTGGACGCACCGTGGGCTGTCCGGTCCGGCGGTGCTGCAGATCTCGAGCTTCTGGCGCCCCGGCACGCCGATCGATATCGATCTGTTCGACGGAGAAGACGCCGCCGGCTGGTTGATCGACCACAAACGCGGCAGCCGCAAGCATCTCGCCAACCTGCTCGCCGAACGCCTGCCGGCGCGGCTGGCGGAGGCCTGGTGTGCCGCCGCGGGCCTGCCCGGTGGCCAGTCGATCGCGGATCTGCCCGACAAGGCGCTGCGGCAGCTCGGCACGGCGCTCAACCGCTGGCAGTTGGTCCCCTCCGGTACCGAAGGCTACCGCAAGGCCGAGGTAACGATTGGTGGTGTAGATACCAAGGCACTTTCTTCCGCGACCATGATGGCGCGCGACGTCCCTGGGCTCTACTTTATCGGCGAGGTGGTGGACGTCACTGGCTGGCTCGGTGGCTACAACTTCCAGTGGGCGTGGGCCTCCGCCGTCGCCGCTGGAGAGGCGGTATCTGAGGCGACTGTTGCGTCGCTGGCACGCCACTAGCCGGCTACCGCCATGCGCGTGCAGCGTCACAGGCCTTGCGCTACAATCGGCGCTTCGTAAAATCTGCCGGCTGCCCTGTCGGACCCCGCCGGCCGTCCAGTTACCGAGTTATCGTCGATTACTGTTTCTTTTCTGGCCAAATGACTACCATTCGCCTCAAGGAAAACGAGCCGTTCGAAGTCGCCATGCGCCGCTTCAAGCGGACCATCGAGAAGACGGGCCTGATTACCGAGCTACGGGCGCGGGAGTTTTACGAGAAGCCCACCGCCGAACGCAAACGCAAGAAAGCGGCTGCCGAAAAGCGGCATTACAAGCACATTCGCAGCCAGATGCTGCCGAAAAAGCTATACTGACTGCGCGTTTCGCGTCAGCATCGAGGACCCGCTGAGAGCTAGGCTCCGGCGGGTTTTTGCATTTTTTCCGGAATTCTGCCATGTCTCTCAAAGCACAGATCAATGATGATATGAAGGCCGCGATGCGCGCCCGCGAGACGGATCGTCTCGGCACGATCCGCCTGCTGATGGCCGCCATCAAGCAGCGCGAGGTCGATGAGCGCATCGAACTTGACGACGCCAACGTAACGGCCGTGATCGAGAAGCTGATCAAGCAGCGCAGGGATTCGATCTCCCAGTTCGAGCAGGCCGGTCGTCAAGACCTGGCGGACAAGGAGAAGGCCGAGGTCATCGTTCTGCAGGTCTATATGCCCGCAGCACTGTCGGAGGCCGAAGTGGCTGGCGAAGTGCAGAAGGCGGTGACGGAGACCGGCGCGGCCGGTCCGCAGGATATGGGCAAGGTGATGGGCGTGCTCAAGGGCCGCCTCGCTGGCCGCGCTGATATGACCGTGGTCTCGGGTCTCGTGAAGTCCGCGCTCGCTCCAAAATAAAGGCCGAGCGACAGCGGCTCAACGATGCAACGTTCGCGTCGGCGCTTCAAGGCGCAATAGTCAGCATGCTTATCGTTTTTGCGGGGGCGATAAGCGAAGTTATGGTCAGAAGCTGAGATTGTCAGGCATTGCGTTGTGCGTGCACTACA
Source organism: Cupriavidus pampae (assembly GCF_914271485.1). Taxonomy (GTDB): domain Bacteria; phylum Pseudomonadota; class Gammaproteobacteria; order Burkholderiales; family Burkholderiaceae; genus Cupriavidus; species Cupriavidus pampae. The sequence continues at coordinate 80,352 of NZ_CAJZAG010000003.1, read as the reverse complement.
ATCGTTTGCATGAATGAAACACGTGTCCGGGTGAGGCCCGCTCACGTGTATCAGCTATGCCTATTCCAATAAGCGGCCGCCGGGCCTCCCGGCCGGCCTAGCCATCAGGACGGTCAGTCGGGTGATTCCGCAATCCTTTATTCAGGACCTGCTCAACCGTGTCGACATTGTCGATGTGGTGGGCAAGTACGTGCAGCTGAAGAAGGGCGGCGCCAACTTCATGGGTCTGTGCCCATTTCATAACGAGAAGTCCCCGTCCTTCACGGTGTCGCCGACCAAGCAGTTTTATCACTGCTTCGGCTGCAGCGCACATGGCTCCGCCATCGGCTTTCTGATGGAGTATTCGGGCCAGTCCTATCCCGACGCCGTGCGCGAACTGGCGCAGTCGGTAGGCCTGAGCGTACCCGAAGAGCGCGATCGGCTACCGCCCGCGCAGCGCGCGGCCGAGCAGGCGCGTTCGGTGGCGCTCTCCGACGCGATGACGCGTGCCACCGACTTCTATAAGAAGCAGTTGCGCGGCGCGCAGACTGCTGTGCAATACCTCAAGGGGCGCGGGCTGACCGGCGAGATCGCGGCGCATTTCGGTCTGGGCTATGCCCCCGACGACTGGCAGGGGCTGGAAGCCGTGTTCGGCAGTTTCCGTGACGATGCCATCGCGGCGCCGCTGGTCGAGTCAGGATTGCTGATCGAGAGCGCCGACAAGCGCGATGCGGATGGCAAGCCGCGCCGCTACGACCGCTTTCGCGACCGCATCATGTTCCCGATTCGCAATACCAAGGGCGCGGTGATCGGCTTTGGCGGGCGCGTGATTGGTCAAGGTGAGCCAAAGTACCTGAACTCCCCCGAAACACCGCTCTTTAGCAAAGGAACGGAGCTCTACGGTCTGTTTGAGGCGCGTCACGCGATTCGGGAAGCCGGCTACGTGTTGGTGGTCGAAGGCTACATGGATGTGGTCGCGCTGGCGCAGCTCGGATTTGCCAACGCGGTGGCGACGTTGGGCACTGCCTGCACCACGGTGCACGTGCAGAAGCTGCTGCGGCAGACCGACGCGGTGGTGTTCTCGTTCGACGGCGATGCCGCGGGCCGGCGTGCCGCTCGGCGCGCGTTGGAGGCATGCCTGCCGCATGTGGCGGATAACAAGACCATTCGCTTCCTGTTCCTGCCCGCCGAGCATGATCCGGATAGCTACGTGCGCGAGCAGGGCACCGACGCGTTTGCCGCGCAGGTGCGCGATGCGATGCCGCTGTCGCGTTTCCTGTTGCAGGTGGCCACCGAAGAACAGGATCTACGGCAGCCCGAGGGCCGCGCCCGCGCGCAGTTCGAGGCCAAGCCAATGTTGCAGGCCATGCCGGCGGGCGGCCTGCGGCTACAGATCGTGCGCGAACTTGCCGATGCTACGGGCACGACACCTGCGGAGATCGAGGCGGTTTGCGGCCTGGGCAGCGACGCGTCGCGTGTGGGGCGCTACGCCGCCCCGCGTCCGCGCGCGCGCCGCCAGGCGCCAACGGCGCTGGAGCAGCGTGTGGTGCAGTTGCTGATGACCTACCCGTCACTCGCGGCACGGCTCGATGCGGATTCGCGCGCGTTGCTGCTCGATAGCGAGCGGCCCGAGTCGGAAGTCCTTGCGCACCTCGTGGGGGCCTGCGAGGCCATCGAGGGGCAGGCCAACTTCGCCGCGTTCAGCGAACAGCTCGCGCAGTCGCCCTACGCCGAGGTGTACGCGGCCGCGCGGGCGGCGGTGCTGCGGGAAGACATCGAAGAGGATCTGGCGACACTGGAATTCGACGGTGCCGTCCACAAGTTATTGGCAGAGCCATTGCGGCGCGAGCTCGAGGCGTTGCAGACCGCCGTGATCGCCGGCACTGCAAGCGAGTCGGACAAGACGCGCCTGCGCTGGCTGGTCAGTGAAGTGCAGCAAAGGCGACAGGTTGGCTATAGGGCGCCGCAGGAGGGTGATTGAGGTGGCAGGAACGTGGCAAGAGCGGCCAGCGATGGCCATTCGACGGGCCCTTGACAAGGTTTGTTGAGCTTAAGCCTTGATTTTTCAGGTGAAAACCATATCTGACAGGAAGCCGGGGAGTAGCGACGTGCTACAATGCCCGGTTTGGATTGCGAAATCTCTCTCCAGTTCTGGCGAAAGTGAGCGTGCCAATGGCAAAGGCCAAAGCAACCGATGAGACCCTGAGCACGGGTGGTACCACTGGTACCGCCGCACGCAAGGGGTCCAGCAAAGCTCCCCAAATCGGGAGCGGCAAGGCGTCCGTGAAAGCAACGGCGGCGAAGACATCGACCGCGACAGTCAGGACGACACAGGCCCGGTCTGCGCCATCGAAGTCCGTGCGTGGTGCTTCCGCACCCGCCGACACCACTTCCGCCGGAGCTCGCACATCCGAAATTATCAAGCCCTCGACTTCGGCACGCGAGAGCGGCAGCGCCAATACTAGCGGCCTCACCGCCGCTGCATCAGTGAAAGGCAAGAGTATCACCGTGGCGAAACAGCAGAATACCGAAGTCGAGAGCAAGCGTGCGGCCAGCGCCAGCACGCGGACGGGCAGCGCCTCAGGCGCGGCCGCCGCGGCGCCCCAGGCTCGTGCCGTGACACCCGCACCCGCTGCATCGGAGCGCCCTGCGACGCCGGCCATCAAGCCGGAGCCGAAGAAGCGTGGCCGGAAACCAAAGGCCGCCGAAGCGCAGCAAGACGACAGCACTATTGAAGACGTGACCGAAGAGCTTGAAAACGACACGCCCGCAGCAACGACTACAGCTGCACCCAGGACAGAAAAGCAGAAAGCCAAGGACCGCAAGGCCAAGGAAAAGGCACTGCTGAAGGAGTTCGCCTCGACCCAGCAGGGTACCGAGGAGGAACTCGAGCTTCGTCGCCAGAAACTGAAGGCGCTGATCAAGCTGGGCAAGTCGCGCGGCTACCTGACCTACGCGGAAATCAACGATCACCTGCCGGACGACATGGTCGATTCGGAGACGATCGACACGCTGGTCGCGACGCTGAACGACATCGGTATCGCCGTCTACGAACAGGCGCCGGATGCCGAGACGCTCCTGCTCAACGACAACGCACCGTCCGCCACGAGCGAGGAAGAAGCCGAGGAAGAAGCAGAAGCCGCGCTCTCGACGGTGGACTCCGAATTCGGCCGTACCACTGACCCGGTCCGCATGTACATGCGCGAGATGGGGACCGTGGAACTGCTGACGCGCGAGGGTGAGATCGAGATCGCCAAGCGGATCGAAGCGGGCCTCAAGGACATGGTCATGGCCATTTCCGCGTGCCCGGTCACGATCTCGGAGATCCTGGCCTACGCCGACCGCGTGCGCAATGACGAGATCAAGATCGACGAATTCGTCGACGGCCTGATCGACCCGAACGCCGAGGAAGTCCAGGAGTCGGCCGCGGCCGCCCAGGCAGCTGCCGAGGAAGAGGAGATCGAGGCTGACGAGGAAGCCGACGGCGAAGAGGACGAGGAAGACGACGCCGCCAATGCGGGCGCCGCCTCCGCGCGCCAGCTCGAAGAACTCAAGGTGGCCGCGCTGGAGAAATTCCACACGATCGCTGACCAGTTCGACAAGATGCGTCGTGCGTTCGAGAAGGAAGGCTACAAGTCCAAGCCGTACGTGAAGGCGCAGGAAGCGATCCAGCAGGAACTGATGGGTATCCGCTTTACCGCGCGTAACGTCGAGCGTCTGTGCGACACGCTGCGTGGTCAGGTGGACGAGGTCCGCAAGCTCGAGCGCGCGATTCTGAACATCGTGGTCGACAAGTGCGGCATGTCGCGTTCGGAGTTCGTGCAGCGCTTCCCCGGCAACGAGACGAATCTGGACTGGATCCAGACCATCGTGGCCGACAACAAGGGCTACAGCCAGATCGTCGAGCGCAACGTGCCGGCCGTGCACGAACTGCAGCAGAAGCTGATCGACCTGCAGGCCCGCGTGGTGCTGCCGCTGAAGGAACTGAAGGACGTCAACCGCAAGATGTCGGAAGGCGAGAAGCGCGCGCGTGAAGCGAAGCGCGAGATGACCGAGGCCAACCTGCGTCTCGTGATCTCGATCGCCAAGAAGTACACGAACCGCGGTCTGCAATTCCTTGACCTGATTCAGGAAGGCAACATCGGCCTGATGAAGGCGGTGGACAAGTTCGAATATCGTCGCGGCTACAAGTTCTCCACGTACGCCACGTGGTGGATTCGTCAGGCCATCACGCGTTCGATCGCCGATCAGGCGCGCACCATCCGTATTCCGGTGCACATGATCGAAACGATCAACAAGATGAATCGCATCTCGCGTCAGATCCTGCAGGAAACCGGCAACGAGCCGGATCCGGCAACGCTGGCCGAGAAGATGGAGATGCCGGAAGACAAGATCCGCAAGATCATGAAGATCGCGAAGGAACCGATCTCCATGGAAACGCCGATCGGTGACGACGACGACTCCCATCTGGGCGACTTTATCGAGGACACCAACACGCTGGCCCCGGCCGAGGCGGCGCTGCATGGCTCCATGCGCGATGTCGTGAAGGACGTGCTGGACTCGCTGACACCGCGCGAAGCCAAGGTGCTGCGCATGCGCTTCGGTATCGAAATGAGCACCGATCACACGCTGGAAGAAGTCGGCAAGCAGTTCGACGTCACGCGTGAACGGATCCGCCAGATCGAAGCCAAGGCACTGCGCAAGCTGCGCCACCCGAGCCGCTCGGACAAGCTGAAGAGCTTCCTGGAAGGCAACTAAGCCCTTTCAAGGGCCTCTAGCTCATGCCTGGTTAGAGCAGCGGACTCATAATCCGTTGGTGCCGTGTTCGACTCACGGGAGGCCCACCAACTTACGGCGGTACCAAGAAGGGGCTGCGAGTGAACACTCGCAGCCCCTTTTTTTCGTCTATCGAACGATGGGTTTGCCAGCGGGTTTTGTCGCGTGGCTTTCGTTGTCGTTCTGCTGGACCCAGTAGCCCAGCGCCATGAACACGCTGCCGCCGATCAGGTTGCCCAGCGTGACGAAGATTTCGTTGTGGATGGCGCCTGCCAGCGTGATGTTTTCGGGGTGGGGGCCCAGCAGCGCGAGCGAGAACACGAACATGTTGGCGACGCTGTGTTCGAAGCCGCCGGCCACGAATGCGAAGATGGGCCAGAAGATCATCGCGAGCTTGGTGCTTTCGCTCGAGGTTCTTGCCACCATCCAGACCGCGAGGCAGACCAGCCAGTTGCACAGGATGCCTTTGGCGAGCAGCTCCAGCGGTGGGGCGCTCATCTTTGCGTGCGCGACCTTGAAGAACAGGTCGGCGCCGTCGGTGAGCATCACGCCGCCGCCGGATGCGTGGATGAGTGCTGCGAGTAGCGCGGCGCCGAGGAGGTTGCCGATCCAACTCATCGACCACACGAGCAGGGTGTCGCGGAGGTCGGTCTGGCCGCGTAGTTGAGCGAGCGGCATCACCATGGCGGTGGAAGTGAATAGCTCCGAGCCCGCGAAGATGACGATCGTCAGTGCCAACGAGAACACCGCCCCCTGGATCAGTCGCGCGTAACCCGGATCGACGTGCGAGGACACCGAGAACATGACGATGTCGCCAAAGCCGATATAGGCGCCGGCCATCATGGCACCGATGAGAAAAGCGAACGGTGCCTGCCTTGCCGTGGACGCTTTGTGCGCGCCCATATCGGCGAGCTTCTGGATGGTTTCTTGATACATGGGGGCGGTGACTTCCTGCAACGGCAACATGCGCTGCGTGCGAATCATCTTAGTCCCGTCGCTACGGGAAAACCCTTAAAACATAGACCGGGCCAACTGTACCCTTCGCGATGACCCCTTGTTGTACCCATCCGCGGTTGCGAAGCTGAAAAAAGTTTTTCTTTGCGCCGCTGCATCCGAATGGCGCGCTCGTGTGTAGAGCTAATGCAACCGCCATGGTTGCGACAGGAAAACTACTTCGAGGGAGCTTCGTCATGAATCGAATGCTGTTGCTTTCCGTCCTGGGCACCGCGGCACTGGCCGCATGTTCGACGAACAAGCCCATGACCAGTGCCGCCATGCAGCCCAGCACGGTGGCCGAACCGGTTCGCGTGCCGGCTGGCCATAACATGGTCATGCAGACGGTAGGCGCGGGGACGTTGTTGTACGAGTGCAAGCTCAAGGCGAACACGACCGACGTGCATGAATGGACGTTTGTCGGACCGACGGCGACGCTGATGGATCGCAGCGGCAAGACTGTCGGCAAATACTATGGCCCACCGGCCACCTGGGAATCCCTCGATGGGTCGAAAGTCACTGCCACGCAAGTCGCCGTTTCACCGGCGGGCGCGGGCAATATTCCGCATCAGCTCGTCAAGGCCAATCCCGCGATGGGCAGCGGCAGCATGACCGGCGTCACCTATATCCAGCGCTTGGCGACCAAGGGCGGCGCCGCGCCCGGTACGCCGTGCTCGGGCACCAATGCCGGCGCGAAGCAGACCGTGGAGTATCAGGCCGACTACCTGTTCTGGAAGGCGGCCGCTTCCTGACGTCGCGCGCATTTCAAACGCGTGTTGGCGCGATATGATCATCGGCAGATCCGATCCGGGGCAGTTGCCCCGGAGGGCTCGCATTGCGCGGGAGGCGCTGCCTTGAACGATTCGATGTCCGTCATGCAGGATGTGTTCGTCAGAGACGTCTTTGACTATGCGGGCGCGATCGCGGGCTGCGCGGCGCGCGACGGGGACGCGCTGCGCCGTCTCTACAATCATGCGTCGCCTTACCTGCTGGGTGTGGCCTTGCGTATCGTGCGCGATCGGCAGACCGCGGAGGACGTGCTGCACGACGCGTTCGTGAAGATCTGGACGGCGGCGAGTACCTACGATGGTGCGCGCGGTGCCGCGCGGGGCTGGCTGTTCAGCATCGTCCGGCATGAAGCGCTCAATGTGGTGCGCAGTCGCATGCGATTGGTGACACCGGATGAGGATGCCGCCGAGGCGATCGATGCGGAAGCCTCGATGGCGGCGTCGGTCGGACGTGCCGATCCCGGCGAGACGCGCGTGCTGCTCGGCCGCCTGAACGACTGCCTCGACCACCTCGATGCACCACGGCGCGAGAGCCTGATGTATGCGTATCTGGATGGATGTTCCCATAGTGAAATCGCGGCGCGCCTCGGTGCGCCACTCGGCAGCGTCAAGGCGTGGATTCGTCGTGGCCTGCAGGCGTTGAGGGAGTGCATGCAATGAAAGCCAGCACGACACCCCCGCCGCATCCAGATGCCGACGATCGTGGCGGCGACGACGAGCTCGATCGTCTGGCCGCCGAGTACGTGCTGGGCACGTTGTCCCATGCGAGCCGGCAGGGCGTGGAACGTCGCCTCGCGACCGATACGCGCCTTGCCGAGCGCGTGCAGGCATGGGAGACGCGCCTGCATCCGATGACATCGCTGGTGGCGCCGGTAGAGCCGGCGCCCGCCACATGGCCACGAATTGCCGAGAGCGTCGGCTACCGTGTGCCGCCGCCAGTGCGCGCCGACCGGGGGCGGACGCGCTGGTGGTTGGCACTCCCCGTATGGCGCGGGTTTGCGCTGGGCGCGACGGCCTGTGCGGTGGTACTTGCGGTGCTGCTCGGTCGGCAGATCATGCAGCCGCCGCCCGCGCCGCGCTATGTGGTGGTGCTTGCGGAGCCGCGCGACAAGACACCGGGCTGGCTGATCCAGGCGAGCACAGACCGCAGGATCACGCTGATTCCGCTCGGCGCGCAAGCCGCGCCGCCCGATCGCGCGTTGCAGTTCTGGACCAAGGGTGACGACTGGGCCGGACCGGTTTCATTGGGACTCGTGCAGGCAGGACAGCGCGTGGAAATTCCGTTCGACAAACTGCCTGCATTGCAACCGAACCAGTTGTTCGAGATCACCCTGGAGCCGGCGACGGGCTCGCCGATTGGCAGGCCTACCGGGCCGATTCTTTATATCGGCCGCGCATTGAAGGTCAGCTAGCCGCGCCACCATGCGCGCGGTTCTTCGCCAGATACACCTCGTGCAGCGTGATCTTGCGCACTTCGGCCTGACTGGTGCCGATATGCGAACGCAGCAGGCGCGTGGCTTCGTCGGTGCGGTGGGCGAGGATCGCGCGGAGGATCGCCGCGTGCTCGTCGTAGGTGGCATCCACGCGCGCCTGACGTGTGAAGTCGAGGCGGCGCACGATGCGGATGCGTTCAGTAACTTCGCGATGCACGCGCGCCATTTCCGTATTGCCGGCAACGTCGAGCAACGCGCAGTGGAACGCTTCGTCGAGTTCGCCGACATGGGCCAGATCCGACAGGCGCAGTTCCGGCGCGACCAGCCAGATCTCGGCGAGTGCGGCGAGCGCGGTGTCCATGGTCTCGCGATCCATGGTGCAGACGCGACGTACGGCTTCGGTTTCCAGCAACTGGCGCAACTCGTAGAGCTCGTCGAGTTTGCTGAAGTCGAACGGCAGCACACGCCACCCGGCACGGAAGCTGACGTCGACGAAACCCTCCTGCTTGAGGCGGAACAGCGCCTGCCGCACTGGCGTGCGGGACACGCCGAGGCGCTCGCAGACTTCGGCTTCGGTAAAGCGGTCGCCGGGAATAAGGCGGAAGTCGGCGATGTCGCGCTTGAGCAGCGCATACACGCTGTCCGCGCGCGAGGTGCGCACATCGTCCGCCACCAGGAGATCTTCCGTCATGTTTGACTCGGGGAATGTCGCATCAGTGTACGCTCATCGTGCTCAACGCCGCACCTCGCGCTGGAAGATCTCCAGACTCTGCTTCTTGGTCGTGATGAAACTCGCTTGCGATAGCGTCTCCACGGTACGTGGGCGTGCATCGGTGTAGTCGAGAATTTCCGCGACACGCGTCGGGCGCTTGGTCAGCAACAGGATCTGGTCGGCCAGGTACACCGCCTCTTCGAGGTCGTGCGAGACCAGCAGCATCGTAGTGCCGGTCTGCATAAATACCTCCTGCAGTTTTTCCCGAATAAACAGCGTCATCTCGAAGTCGAGTGCCGAGAACGGTTCGTCGAGGAACAGCACCTCGGGACGCGGTGCGAGCGCGCGCATGATCGACGCGGTCTGCTGCTGGCCGCCGGACAGTTCGTACGGATAGCGATGCAGATCGAACTTGACGTCGAACGATGCCACGAGCTCGGCCACACGGCGATCGACCTCGGCCTTGCTGCGGCCCTCGAGTAGCAGCGGGTAGGCGATATTGTCGATGGTGCGCATCCACGGGAACATCGCCTCGCGATAGTTCTGGAACACGTAGCCGATGCGCGTGTCCTTGAGCGATTTACCGTCAAACAGAATCTCGCCACGATCGATCGGAATCAGGCCTGCGATCATATTGATCAGCGTGCTTTTGCCGCAGCCGTTGGGGCCGAACACCGAAACGATCTTGCCCTTGGGAATATCGAGATCAAAGTTCTCGTACAGCGGCCAGCCGGCAAAGTATTTGGTCAGACCGCGGATGGTGATGTGCGTGCCCGGCGGCCCCGGTCGAAACACGGGTGGTGGCACGTCGGCATGGCGAGCGGGAGTGACGACAGCATTCATGATTTATCTTCCGCTCCAGTGGACGATGCGTCGTTCGATCAGCATGAACGCGATGTTGAGGACGTAGCCCAGCGCACCGGCCGCGAGAATGGCCGCGTACATGGTCTTGACGTTGAGCACCTGCTGCGCGTCGATGATCGCGTGGCCGAGGCCGTTCTCGGAGCCGATGAACATCTCCGCGACGATCACGATGACCAGCGCCATCGACACCGCGGAACGCAGGCCCACGAAACTTGGCTGCAGGCTTTCCCAGATCAGCACATCGCGGAAGATGCGCCAGCGCGAAGCCCCCATTACGCGCGCGGCCATCACGCGTTGCTTGCGCGCGTTGATGACGCCGTACGCGCTGTTGAACACCACGATCAGCACCGCGCCGAATGCGGCGATGGCGATCTTGTTGATATCGGTCACGCCGAAGATCAGCAGGAACAGCGGAATCAGTGCGGAGGAGGGCGTCGAGCGGAAGAGGTCGATCAGGAACTCGACGCTGCGATACGCGCGCTCGTTGCTGCCGAGCAGTACGCCGAGCGGCATGCCGATGACCGCGGCGATGGCAAACGCCTGCAGCGTGCGCGAGACCGTGACGAGGAAGTCGGTGAGCAACGCGCCGCCGGCGAGGCCGGTAGCGAGCGCGATGAGCGTGTCGACCGGGCTCGGCAACAGGATCGCCTTGATCCAGCCCATCCGCACCACCACATCCCACACGATGAACAGCGCGAGCGGTCCCACGAACGGGAGCAGCCGCTCGGCGAACGGGCGCCGTGGCGCGGCATCCTGCGAGGCGGGTGGCGCCCACGAGCGCGCGGGCGCGACAGCAGCGCCCGCGGCGGGTGCATCGGTATGCGAGATCTCGCGCATGATCCTTACCCCTTGTAGATCATCGAATTGACGTCGACCTTGCGCGAGAAGATGCCCTTCTCGGAGAACAGATCGTAGAACTTCTGGAAGTAGGCCGCGTCGCTGGCCTTGAACTCGTCGTAGAACACGTAGTCGGACATCGGCACTTCGGCGGTGAGGTCGCCCTCGATGGCCGTATAGCCCTTGAGGTACGGACGCGCTTCCTGCGGCGATTGCTTGACGAGGGTCACGCCACGCCGATAGGCGGTCATATAGCGCGTGGCCGCATCCTTGTTCTTGCTCAGGAATTCGGACGTGAGGCTGGCCGAACCGCCGTGCCACGGCGCCATCGGATCGCCAAGGATGTAGCGAGCCACCACGCCAGCTTCGATCGTCCGCGTGAGACCCTTGAGGCGACCGACGGTGCCAGTGGGCTCGAGCGTGTAGACGCCATCGATTTGCCCGGATGCGAGTGCGGCCACGTGCTGGCCGATCGGCAACTCGGTCACGCTCATCTTGCCCGCGCCCGCGCGCTCCAGCATGGTCTTGGCCAGCGTGACGTTCTGCACGCCGGGGCCGCACGCCACGCGCTTGCCCTTGAGGTCGGCCACAGTCTTGATCGGGCTGTCCTTGGCGACGATAAATTCCTCGAGCACGTACTTGGCGTTGGTCGGGTTGGTGCAGAAAATCTTGAGCAGGCCCGGCTGCGCGATCTCGCCCAGCGCAAGCGCGGCCGACGCGGTGCCGCTGGCGCTGCCGTCGCAGCGGCCTGACAGAATCGCCTCGATGACCTGCTGCGCGCTGGCAAATTTGAGCGGCTCGACGTCAAGACCCGCTTCCTTGAAGTAGCCCTTCTCGATGGCCGCATAAAACGGCAGCCCCGATGCGACCGGCCAGAAGCCAATGCGCACCTTGGTGGCCCCCTGCGCGCGCACGATGGCCGGTGCCGCCAGCGTTACCACAGCGGCGCCGGTGGCCTTGAGCACGCGACGACGCGTGACGGAAGCGGGGGTGGCAGAGACGGGCGACTTGGGCATCGAGGCTTCCTTGAAGGTTAGGAGAGGGAAATATCCATTCTTGAATCCAAGATTTGCAAGGGACGTGCCAAGGGGTGCACCAACGCGGCACGAAGCGCCGCGATCGATACGAAGTCGTTGAAATGCAAGGGAAATGCGCCAGCGGTCGTGGTGTGGGAACACGCAGAGGCGGGGCGGGGATGGCGCGGGGGCGGCCGATCCACGCCCGACTGCGGTGCGCGCGGCGCACCACAATGGCTTCGGCGCTAACCGATCTTGAGCACGCGGCGTCGGTTGGCGTGGAAGTCCACACCCTCGCGCACGAGCCACGTCTGCACCTCGGCCACCTGGCTGGCCTGCGCGTGCGTGCTGACGAAGTGATATGACGCATTGCTGCGCGCGTGGATGCCAAACAGATCGATCAGACGTCCCGCCGCGATCTCCTCGAGCACGAGTGCGGAGCGGCCCATCGCTACGCCCTGGCCGGCCAGCGCCGCATTGACCGCTAACTGCGACAGGTTGAAGCGCTGCCCCTGATTGGCGGCGCCGTAGCCCGCCTGTTCCAGTTCGACGCCGGCATAGCGTAGCCAACATTGCCATTCGTCGAATTCACCGGCGCCGTCCCACGGGCTCACGTCGTGCAGCAGCATGCCGGGGCGCAGGCCCGATGGGCTGCGCAACTCGGGATGCGCGGCGAGGTACGCCGGACTGGCCACGGGCAGCAGCCATTCCTCGAGGAACATCGTTGCCGCAAGCTCCTGATAGCCGCCGGGATCGAAGCGAATCGCGGCTTCGGTGCCATCGCGTGCCATGCGCGACGGGTCCAGCGCGTGAAATTCGCCATAGACGCGCAGGCCGATGTCGGGATGCTGGCGGAAGAAATGGCCGAGCCGCGGCGTTAGCCACACCATCGCGAACGAAGGCGAACAAGACAGCGACACCGCGCCACGTTCGCGCGGGCGACGCAGTTGCGTCAGCGTGCCTTCGATCGCCTGAAACGACTCGCGCAGCACGAAGCGCAGCCGCTCGCCTTCCGGCGTCAGCACAAGCGTACGCGGCGTGCGCAGGAACAGCGGCCGTTCGAGCCATTGTTCGAGCTGCTTCACCTGCTGACTGACGGCGCCCTGCGTCACGCAGAGCTCGGCGGCAGCCTGCGTGAAGTTGCAGTGGCGCGCGGCTGCCTCAAAACAGCGCAGCCAGCCCAATAATGAGGCAGAAAGTACGTTTGCCATTAGTCAGACTAATGCATGGATCAGTACAAATGGTTTGTGAACCCGTGCCATCGGGACAAGAATAGATCCATCGCGACACCAGATTGACGACGCAGGCCGACGGAACAAGACCTATGACATCCGAGACAACTTCGCCAGAACAAACACTGCTGAACGACTTGCGCGCCGCGCGGCCGCTGCTGTGGACCAATGACGGCCGCAGCGATGCCGCACGCGTCGAGACCGTCGTGGACGGACGTGCCATTAGTCTAGCTGATTCCAATGCGGCACAGGATCGCTTCCTGCGCTTTGCGCCGCTGCTGGCGAAGCTGTTTCCCGAACTGGCAGAGACCGGCGGCCGCATCGAGTCGGGCTTGCACCGTGTGCCCGCGATGCAGCGCGCGCTTGGCCTGGGGCCGGAACAGGGCGCGCTGTGGGTCAAGGCCGACCACAGCCTGCCGGTGGCCGGTTCGATCAAGGCGCGTGGCGGTATTCATGAAGTGCTCGAGTTTGCCGAAACGCTCGCGCTGGAGAACGGCCTGGTGACGCGCCAGAGCGATTACACGGTGCTGGCGCAAGCCCCCGCCCGCGAACTGTTCGCGCGCTACGAGGTGGCTGTGGGCTCCACCGGCAATCTGGGTCTGAGCATCGGCGTGATGGCGGCCGCGTTGGGTTTTCGCGCAACCGTGCATATGTCGGCCGATGCCAAGGAATGGAAGAAGACGCGGCTGCGCGCACGCGGCGTCAACGTGGTGGAGCACGCGGGAGACTATGCCGAGGCCGTGGCCGCGGGCCGTCGCCAGGCGGAACAGGACGCGTACTGCTACTTCGTCGATGACGAGCGTTCGCTGTCGCTGATGCTCGGCTACAGCGCGGCCGCGCTGCATCTGCGCGACCAGTTCGAGGCCGAGGGCATCGTCGTCGATGCCGCGCATCCGCTGTTCGTGTATCTGCCGTGCGGCGTCGGTGGCGCGCCCGCCGGTATCGCATTCGGTCTGCGGCAGATCTACGGCCCCCATGTGTACGCGTTCTTCGCCGAGCCTACACAGTCCCCATGCTTCTTCGTGGAGATGCTGGCACCGGGCAAGTCGGTGTACGACTACGGCCTCGACAACCGCACCGAGGCCGATGGTCTCGCGGTGCCGCGGGCGTCGGACCTTGCCGCCGCGGCGATGGCGCCGATTCTCGCGGGTGGCTACACGGTGGCCGACGAAACCTTGTTCCTCGATCTGCACCGCCTGCGCGTGAGCGAAGGCATGCATATCGAACCTTCCGCGGCCGCCGGCTTCAGCGGCCCGCGCATGCTGACGCGTAGCGCGGCGGGGCAGGCATGGCTCGCGGAGACCGGCCTGACCGCTGCACTGCCGCAGGCCACGCATCTCGTGTGGACCACGGGCGGGTTGTTCGTGCCGCCCGAGGCCTATGCGGAGTTCGCCGAACGCGGTGCGGCCATCGCAGTGCGCGGCGACGACGATATTTCCCCGGCTGGTTGAGCGATCGATCACCGGCAACATTCCAGAACCTGCACGACCCTTGCGGAGAATCACCATGACTCGTACCCCCACGCCGGGCAGCCTTGCCCAGATCGCCCGTGTTGTTGCGTGCGCCGTTGTTTGTGGCACCTCGCTGATGGCGGGCACTGCGCTGGCACAGGCGTATCCCACCAAGCCGATTCAGCTGGTGATTCCGTTCCCGCCCGGTGGCGCGACCGATGTGATCGGCCGCCTGGTCGGCAAGAAGCTTAGCGAGAAACTTGGCCAGTCGGTGGTCATCGACAACCGTCCCGGTGCGGGCACGATTGTTGGAGCAGGTTTTGCGGCCAAGGCCGCGCCCGATGGCTACACGTTGTTCTTGAGCTCGGGCACTACGTTCACGGTGAATCCCGCGATTCATGCGAAGTTGCCGTACGACCCGGTGAAGAGCTTCGAGCCGATCGGCCTGACCGGTCGCACGGGTCTGATCCTGCTGGCGAACAAAGATGTTCCGGTGCATGACCTCAAGCAGCTCGTAGCCGCCGCCAAGGCCGCGCCGGGCAAGTACACGTACGGCACGTTCGGCGCGGGCACCACCGCGCAGTTCGCAGGCGAAATGTTGTTCAACCTCGCGGGTATCAAGCTGTTGCACGTGCCATACAAGGGCAGCGCGCCCGCGATGACCGATCTGATCGGCGGCCAGATCCCGTACACGATCGATACCGTCGCGGCCGCAGTGCCGCAAGTGCGCGCGGGCAAGGTCAAGGCGATTGCGGTGACGACCGCGAAGCGCTCGCAGCTGCTGCCGAATGTGCCGACCGTGGCCGAGGCAGGCTTCCCGGGCATCGACGCGGACACCTGGCTCGCGCTGGTCGCGCCGCGTGGTCTGCCCGCCGACGTGAAGAAGAAGCTCGAAGCCGCGCTGGCCGCATCGATGGCCGATGCCGATATGCGCAAGCAACTGCTCGACGCGGGCTTCGAACCGTCGTATGCCGATGGCGCCGCGGTGTCCGCGCTGATCTCGCGCGAGCTGCCGTTGATGCGCGCCACCGCGCAGCGTGCGAATATCACCGCCGAGTGATAGCCGCTGACCGATAGCCGCTGACTGACCCTGCAAACCACTGATGGAGACAAACCACATGACCACGGATGCCAGCCTGGTATCACGCTCTGCCGTCGAACTGCGCCGCCTGATCGGCAGCAAGGAGATCTCGCCGGTGGAGCTGCTCGATGCCTGCATCGCGCGCATCGAAGCCGTGAATCCGTTTCTGAACGCGGTGACGGCAACGTGCTTCGACCGTGCGCGGGAGGAAGCGCTGGCGGCGGAGCGCGACGTACTCGCGGGCGCGCCGCTGGGCCTGCTGCACGGGCTGCCGCTCGGCGTGAAGGATCTGGAAGCGACCGCCGGCCTGCTGACGACGTATGGCTCGCCGCTCTATCGCGACAACGTGCCTGCCGAAGACAACGTGCTGGTGGCGCGGCTGCGCGCGGCCGGTGCGATTGTCACCGGCAAGACCAATATTCCCGAGATGGGTGCCGGCGCGAATTCGCGCAACGATGTGTGGGGCGCCACGGGCAATCCGTTCGATCCGCGCCTGAACGCGGGCGGCTCGTCGGGCGGGTCCGCGGCGGCGCTGGCGGCCGATCTGTTGCCCGTGTGCACGGGCTCGGATACCGGCGGCTCGTTGCGCATTCCGGCAGCCAAGTGCGGCGTGGTGGGCTTCCGGCCGTCGCCCGGGGTCGTGCCGAGCTCGCGCAAGCTGCTTGGCTGGACGCCGATCTCGGTGGTCGGGCCGATGGGGCGCACGGTGGCCGACGCATGTCTGCAACTGGCGGCATCGGCGGGCGTGTCAGCCTCTGACCCGCTCACGTATGCACTGGATCCGATGTCGTTCCTGACGCCGATGCCGATGGATCTCGGCCGCCTGCGCGTGGGTTATACCGAGGACTTCGGTTGCTGCGATGTGGACAACGACATCCGTCGCGTGTTCCGCGAGAAGATCGCGGCGATGCGACACCTGTTCCGCAGTTGCGATGAGGTCAGCATCGACCTCGGCGACGCGCACAAGTGCTTCGATGTACTGCGCGCGGAGAGCTTTGTCGCGGGCATGCGCGAGGCGTACGAGCGCGATCCGTCGAAGCTCGGACCGAACACGCGTGCCAACTACGAGATGGGCGCGCGCATGTCGCTCGTCGACAGCGCCTGGGCGCAGAGCGAGCAGACGCGCATCCTGCAGCGTTTCCAACGGCTGTATCGCGACTACGACGTGATTCTGTCGCCGACCACGCCGGTATCACCGTTCCCGTGGACCTCGCTTTACGCGGAGTCGATCAACGGCGTGCGGCAGGAGAACTACTATCGCTGGCTGGCGCCGACGTACGTGGTCACGCTGACCACGCATCCGGCGCTGTCGCTGCCGTGCGGGCGCGATCATGCGGACATGCCATTCGGCTTGCAGATCGTTGGCGGCTTCCGTCAGGATCGCGAAACGCTTGGTATCGCGCACGCGATGGAGCAGGCGTTTGCCGTGCTGCCCGCACTGCGGCGGCCGCTGCCGGACCTTGCGAAGCTCGGGCCGGTGGAGCCGTCGCTGACCTCGATCGTCACCGCGCCGCCGGTGCTCGATGCGCGTGTGGGGCAGGGCACCAACGCCTCGGCGGTGTAGGCGATAGAGTGTAGGCGCTACGCCCGGGAATTGCTTTTCACCGGTGCACAGCACGCGCGTATCGCACCCTGTTGCGATGCGCGCGCGTCTGATTTTGGCGACAGCATGCGCGGCTATCGAAAGCTTTTCCGTTTTCCCACGCATTCTGCTTGAATTGCATGGGGCCCTTGCTCGGTGTCCCCGCCGATCCGCATCGCGCCCAGGGGGATTACGATAATGAAAACCATCGTCCTGCCAATCGCAGCCGCGTGCGCTATGTGCACCGCAACAAGCGCGTTTGCCCAGTCCACTGCGAGCAGTGTCACGCTCTACGGCATTGTCGATGGCAGCGTGGAGGCGGTTACGCATTCACCGGGCGGCAATGGCGGGACCGCCGTACGCGTCGCCTCGGACAATATGTCGTCGAATCGCTGGGGCCTGCGGGGGGTGGAAGATCTGGGCGGCGGGATGCGGGCATTGTTCACGCTCGAGAGCGGCTTTACGCTCGACAACGGCCTGTCGGCGCAGGGCAATCGCCTGTTCGGACGCATGGCCTATGTTGGCCTGCAGAACCCGTATGGCGCGCTTACGCTGGGGCGCCAGCAGACCGCGATCTACGACATGTTCGCCGCGTTCGATCCGTTCGGGGTGCCCGCGCGCTATTCACTGGTTTCGGTGGATGCCGCATTCAACGGGCGCGCCGACAATATGGTCAAGTACACCGGGCACTTCGGTGGGCTGACGGCGATCGGCTATTACAGCTTTGGCCGCAACAATGACGGCGAGGTGCCGGGCTCGCCCGAGACGTCGCGCGATGTCGGCGGTGGCCTTGGCTACAACATCGGCAATCTGCAACTGGGCGTGGCGTACGACCAGTACCAGGGCAACACCGAGGCCACGCGCCAGCGCAATGCCAAGCGACTGGCTGCTGGTGCCAACTACACGTTCGGGCAGCTCAAGCTGTTTGGTGGCTACCGCTGGTTGCAGGATCAGGGCGCGGATAGTCCGACGGCGACGGGTTTGCGCACCAACCTCTACTGGCTCGGTGCAACCTACAACCTGACCGGCGCGCTACAGCTCCTGGGCGGGGTGTACTACACCGATCAGCGGCACGGCAATCAGGATCCGTGGCTGGCGATCGTGGGCGCGGACTACTCGTTCTCGAAGCGTACCGACGTTTATACGAAGGTGGCATTCGCGCGCAATCGCGGCAACTCGAGTCTTGGCGTCGGGGGTATTGGGACGGCGGTGCCGGACGAGAATCAGACCGCGGTGACAGTGGGCATTCGTCACCGGTTCTGAACGCCGGTTGAGTGCCAGCCCCGCGCTCAATGCACGAAGCCGCCCTTCACGAATTGCACCGGCTCGCGGTCCATCTCCAGTACCAGCGCCGTCAGATCCTGCTTCGCTGCCACGTTGCCAACCTTGCACAGCAGTTCCGCATCCTCGCCGGGCGCGCCGCGTGCGCGCAGCCAGCCCTGGCGATCGGCGAGCAGCGTGGTGCCAATCACGCGACGTTGCTGTGTGTCGTCGAGGCCGGCGATCCGCGTGAAGACCTGCCACGCGCCCGGTGATACCGCGATGCATGCCGCGCGAAACTGCGGGACATTGCGCAGCGGTTGCGCGTCGCGCGTCACCACGAGCGTCTGGAAGCGTGGGTCTTCAAGCGGCAGCGTCTCCGGTTTGCCATCGGCCAGCGCCACGCGTACACGTTGCGAGCCGCGCCATCTCGCGAGCGTTTGCGGCGGGTTGTTACCGCACTGCACCGACAGATCGGGCAGTCGCAGCGGCACTGGCCAGCTGCCGAACACGGTGGCACCGGTGCCGGCAGAGAGCACGCGCATATAGTCGAGTACCGCCCATGCGTCATCGTCGTCGAGCTCGCCCGCGAATGCTGGCATGGTGATAGCGCCTTGCTTGTCGCGCATGCCATCGAGCACATGCCAGAACATCTCGCCGTCCGCGCGGCGGCCGAGCAATGGACTGACGATGGTCGGCGGCCAGCGCGAGAGGGTCGGCGCGAGCGGCCCTTCACCGCGACCATCGGCGCCATGGCACGCGACGCAGTGCGCGGTATAGAGCTGCTGGCCACGGACGATGGCATCCACCGAGAAATGCGTGGGACTTGCATGGAAGCTTGTGGGCACGGCCGGGCCAAACAGCAGCGATGACGCGGGCCATGGCGCCACTACCAGTGCGAGCGCGCCGACCGCGAGCACGGGCAGACGGCGGCGTTTCCACAGAATGGCCACCAACACGGCCAGCAGTGCAAACACCATCGCCGCTACGCACCATAGCAGTTGCCGCGCAAGGCCGAGATCGATCAGCAGTGTCTCGCCAACGATGCGCTGTGCCCACGGCCATGCGGGCTGGCCGTGACTGTCGCCGGTCAACCCGAGCGCATGCCACACGCGCAGCAGAAAGAGCTGCGCGTGTTCGATGCCGATCAGCAGGGCATTGAGCCAGTATTGCGGTGGCGGGGCATTCATCGTGCCACCGCCGCTTGCCGCCTGTTACCAGCTGGCATCGAGTCCCAGATGGCGTAGCGCCTCGTGGCGCAGTTCGGTCAGCTTAGGGTCACCGCGATGGCGCGGGTAGGGCAGGTCCACCTTGATCTCGGCGGTGATGCGCGCGGGACGTTGGCTGAACACGATCACGCGTTGCGCCAGGAACAAGGCCTCTTCCACATCGTGGGTGACCAGCAATGCCGAGAATCCCGAGCGTTGCCACAGTTCCACGAGCTCGCTCTGCATCGCGAGGCGCGTGAGCGAGTCCAACTTGCCGAGCGGTTCGTCGAGCACGAGCAGGCGCGGATCGTTGACGAGCGCGCGCGCCAGCGCCACGCGCTGCGCCATGCCGCCCGACAGTTGATGCGGAAACGCGCGATCGAACGCTTCGAGCCCCACGCGCTTCAGCGCGGCATCGACACGATGCCGTTGTTGCTTGATGATGCCGCGCGCCTGCAGGCCAAGCGCAACGTTGTCCCACACACGGCGCCACGGATACAGCGTCGGATCCTGAAACACCACGATGCGTGATGGATCGGGCGCGGTGATCGGCGTGCCATCCTGGAGGATCTCGCCCTCGGCCGGTGTTTCGAGTCCGGCCACGAGCCGCAGCAAGGTCGACTTGCCGCAGCCGCTGGGTCCCAGTAACGCGACGAATTCGCCGGGCGCCACCGACAGGTTCACGCCTTCGAGTACGGGCAGGCGTGCGGCACCGTCGCCAAACGCATGGCTGACGTGACGAATGTCGATCTGCGCGCCGACGTTGCCATCGGGTGTGGCTTGGTGGCCGCTGCCAGCGTTTGCTGGCTGAGTCGATGTTGCCGCGATGGCTACCATTTGACCGTGCCTTTCTGCCACGACAGCGCGCGGTCGCGCACGACGAACAGCAATGTGATGACGCCCGAGAACAGCAGCGCCATGACGATCAGCGCCGCATACATGTTGACGTACGAGGCCCAGCCCTGCGCCCACGTCAGATACCACCCGAGCCCCGACTTCACGCCCATCATCTCCGCGGTGACGAGCACCGAGAACGATGCGCCCAGCCCCATGAACAGCCCGACAAACACTTGCGGCAATGCTGCGGGAATCGCCACGCGCAACACGAGGAACCAGCCAGATGCGCCCAGCGTGCGCGCCACGTCGTAGTAGCTCTTGTTGACACTGGCCACGCCGGACCACGTCAGCACCGCTACCGGAAACGCAGTGGCCAATGCGATCAGAAACACCGCAGCCGAGTAGCTCGATGGGAAAAAGTAGAACGTGAGCGGTAGCAGCGCAGTAGATGGCAACGGGCCGAGCACACGCAGCACCGGATGCACCCAGTAGCCGATCAGGCGCGACCATCCGATCGACACACCGACCAGAAAGCCGATCACGCCGCCCCAGGCCACGCCGAGCGCGAGCAGGCGCAGCGTATTGACCACGCTGTCACCAAGCCGACGCCAGTCGTCGATATACACCTCGATCAATGCCTGCGGCGGCGCGAAGAATGGCGTCGGCAGGCTGGCGGTCTTGGCGGTCAGGATTTCCCAGGCGGCCAGTACGACGGGCACGGCAATCAGCCATGGCCCGGCGATATGCAGCGCGGCCACCGCACGCTGCGGCGTGTTACGCGCATTGCGCGTGGTAGGGTGGCTTCCCGTGGTACCAAACACCGCGACCAGCGCAATCAACGCCGCCACAACGAGCGCCGCAACGCCAAGTTCGTCGGTGTACGCCCAGTCGCTGAAGCCCACCACGCGGTTGGGCCACTGCCACGTCAGCAGGCCGAACGCGGCCCATGTGGTGGCGGCCGCCAGGCCGGTCTTCCACACGCGCGCCAGTCCGCGCACGCGGGCCAGCGGCGGCGCGAGCGAAGGCTGCAGTGCCGGTTGGCTTGTTGTCATCGTCATCCCCTTCGCGGTGTGGTGTTATCCCCGCAGTTATCCCTGCAGTTATCCAAGTACGTTGGCGTAGACATGCTGCGCCAGGCGTTTGGTATCGGTGGATTTCTTGAGCACGCCGATGCGCTGGAAGTCCTGCGCAAAGAACGCGATCTCTTCCTGCAGATCCGCGCCGGTCGGATGATGGTTGTAGGTCAGCGTGGAGTAGAGCTTGCGCAGATCGGCCAGGTCGATCTTTGGCGAGTACTTCGCAAAGATCTTGGCCGCTTCATTCGGGTTCTCGTTGACGAAGTCGGTGGCCTGCACGATCGAACGCGCGAGCGCCGCCGCTGCGGGGCGATCGTTGCGCACGAGTTCGCCGCGCGCGCCGATCACGCAGCACACCTTGCTCTGGTATTCACCGGTGAGGTTGGTGGCCAGTTCCACGTACGCACCGTTGGTGCGCTTCTCGAGCAGATACAGATTCGGGTCGCCATCGGCAATCGCCTGAATCTCGCCCTTGTCGACGGCCACACCGAGCAGGTCCGCCGGATACTGACGCCACGTGATATCGCGATCGGGATCGATGCCGTTCTTCGCCAGCAGGATCGTGAAGAAGTGCTTGCCCGGTGCGGCGAGATCGCTCACGCCGACAGTCTTGCCTTTCAGGGCCTGCAGGTTCGTCACACCCGCTGCCTTGGCGCCCACCAGCCGCACGCAGCCGCCATGCGAGCTACCGATGATCTTGACGTCGAAGCCCGCCTCGAGTGGCTTGAGCCAGCGGTGGATCATGCCGACGGCGGCGTCGGCCTTGCCGGTAGCGATCGACTCGAGCAACTGGTCGGTGGAGCCGCTGTAGTTGATCAGATCCACCTGCAGCCCGTTCTTCTCGAAGAAGCCACGTTCCTGCGCCGCGACGATCGGCGTCAGGCAGAACGAGTTCTGATTCCATGCGAACGTCAGCTTGCGCGGCGCCGACCAGGCCTTGCGGCCCAGAATCAGCGCGGGGGCCGCGATGGCGGCGGCACCGGCCGCGCGCAGCACGCGTCGGCGCCCATCGGCAGGATGGCTCTGGCTCATGATTTCACTCCCCGTTATGGATTTGTTGCTTTGTGAATGGATAGGCTGCGCGTCAGGCTGCCTTCTGTACGTTGCCGGCTTCGCGCTGCGCCACCAGCTCGCGCACGCGCGGAATCAGCTCGCGGCCGTAGTCGAGCACATCCTCGAGCGGATCGAAGCCGCGAATCAGGAACGTGGTGACGCCAAGGTCGTAGTACGCGAGCAGCGCGTCCGCAACCTGCTCGGGCGTGCCAACGAGGCCGGTCGAGTTCGAGCGACCACCGGTCTCGCGCGCAATCGCGGTCCACAGGCATTGATCGACGCGATCGCCACGTTCGGCCGCCGCGAGCAGGCGGCGCGCGCCTTCGCTCTGCTGCGGACCGCCACGGCTGTAGCCGGCCTGCACACGCAGTTCGCGCGTGCGTTCGAGAATCTGCTCGGCGCGTGCCCACGCCTTGGCTTCGGTATCGGCCAGCACCGGACGGAACGAGATCGAGAACTGCACGTCACGGCCATGCAGCGCCGCCTCGGCGCGCACGCGTGCGGTCAGTTCGCGCACCTGATCGAGCGATTCCCCCCATAGCGCGTAGACGTCGGCATGCTTGCCCGCCACAGGAATCGCGGCGTCGGACGCGCCGCCGAAGAAGATCGGTACATGCGGCTTCTGCGCGGGCTTGACTTCGGAGAAGCCGTTGCGGAAGCGGTAGTACTTGCCTTCGTGATCGAACGGCTTGTTCTCGGTCCAGATGCGACGCAGGATGCCGAGGTATTCGTCGGTGCGCGCGTAACGCTCGTCGTGGTTGAGATAGTCGCCATCGCGCTGCTGCTCGTCGTCGGAGCCGCCCGAGATAAAGTGGACGCCAAGACGGCCGCCGCTGAACTGATCGAGCGTTGCGATCTGGCGCGCGGCCAGCGTCGGCGATGTAAAGCCCGGGCGATGCGCGAGCATGTAATGGACGCGCTCGGTCTGCGTGGCCGCATACGCGATCGTGAGCGTGGCGGAAGGCCCGGTGGAATGATGCGGCACGAGGACGCGGTCAAAGCCGGCCTGCTCGTGGGCCTGCGCGAATGCGCGCACGTAGTCGCGATCGACGACGGGACCATCCGGATTGGGCGGATGGATCTCCGACTGCTTCTGACTTTGGATCATGCCGATAAAGTTGACGCCACGTCGTGCGCCCGGTGCCACGCTCATCTTGTTCTCCTGAGGGGAATGCGAACTGACCAAAAACGTACGTCATGACGCGTCGCGGCAAAACGAATAAAAATGCGCGTGCTTATGTGCGAAAGACGATCATGCTTATGCGCAGGCGCTGCGCATCGTTATGCGAACTCCATCGTTTCGGTGCTGGGGACGGCACGGTAGGCTTTGGCGTTTCCCCATACCGGCCCGGTTTCCGGGCAACCGCGCATGTCCTCCGCTCGTCTGTCCCTCGCGCCTTCTCTTGCCCCGTTGCGCGCCGAACTTGTCGCGAACGCTCCCCTCACCGATGCACAGCTGGCGGCACTGACCGCGCGCCTGGCGGCGACTTCCGCCGATCACGATGCGAGCGGCAGCTTCCCGCACGACAACTTTGCGCTGCTGCATGCGGAGGGCCTGATCGCACGGATCGTGCCGCGCGAGCACGGCGGTGGCGGTGCCACGCTGGCCGAAGCGCGACGCATCATTGCGGCGGTGGCGCGCGGCGACGCGGCCACCGCGCTCGTGCTGACCATGACGTATCTGCAGTTGCGTGCGATCGGCAGACGGGACGGGCATTGGCCCGAGGCCGTACGCCGCGAGGTGTTTGCCACCGCGGTGGAGGAGGGCGCGCTGATCAACGCGCTGCGCGTGGAGCCGGAACTCGGCTCTCCCGCGCGCGGCGGCCTGCCCGCGACGATTGCGCGGCGCGTGGACGATGGTTGGCGCGTGAGCGGACACAAGCTCTATACGACCGGCATTCCCGCGCTGCGCTGGTTGTCCGTATGGGCACGGACCGACGACCCCGAGCCGCGTATCGGCATCTTCCTCGTGCCGGGGCCGGCTGCGGGCACGGAGGGCATCGAGATCATCGAGAGCTGGAACCACCTGGGCCTGCGCGCCTCGGGCAGCCACGAGACCGTGCTCGAGGACGTATGGATTCCGGCGTCGCATGCGGTCGATGTCCGCTTGCCGTCGGCCTGGGCGCCGGCAGGCGCGAGCCAGGCCGATACCGATGCCAATGCCGAGCACCAGGCCTGGATGATCGTGCTGCTAGGCAGTTTGTACGATGCGGTGGCGCGCGCCGGCTTCGACTGGCTGCGCGGCTTTCTGCGCGAACGCTCACCGGGCAGCCTCGGCGCGCCGCTGGCCACGCTGCCGCGCGTGCAGGAGCATGTCGGCGAGATCGCCGCGCTGCTGCGCACCAACGCGGTGCTGCTCGATGCCGCCGCCGCGGACGCCGATCGGGAGGCGCCGGGTTCGGCCACGGACAGCGGGCTGCTCAAGTTCACCGTCACGGGCAATGCGATCCGCGCGTTGGAGCTGGCGCTGCAGTTGTCGGGCAATCATGGGCTGAGCCGTAACAATCCGCTCGAGCGTCACTATCGCGATGTGCTTTGCAGCCGCATTCATACGCCGCAGAACGATTCGATCCTGATTGCCGCCGGCCGTGCGACGCTGGAAGTGTGAGGGCGTGGCAGGCGCCGCATTTTCGGCTATCGTCATGGGTATTACACCCATAACAATCAGGAGACGACATGTCTGAACCCACTATTCGTTCGCTTGCGCCGCTGCGCGAGTTCATCACCGACCTGACGAAGCTGCTCGACACGCACCCCGACGAGCCGCGCATCCTTGATCAAGGCGGTCAGCTACTGGCCACGCTCGTCGCGCGCGACGACTGGCTGCCCGAGGCCTTCGCGCAGCCGCATCCCGAGTACTACCAGCAGATGCTGCTGCACTGCGATTCGGCCGAGCGATTCTCGATCGTCAGCTTTGTGTGGGGTCCGGGCCAGCGTACGCCGATTCACGACCATACCGTGTGGGGGCTGATCGGCATGCTGCGCGGCGCCGAGTATTCGCAGCCGTACGCGCTCGATGCCGACGGCGTGCCGCGCCCGGACGGGCAGGCGCTGCGTCTGGAGCCCGGCCACGTCGAGCCGGTGTCGCCACGCGTGGGCGATATCCACCGTGTGCACAATGCATTTGAGGATCGTGTGTCGATCAGCATCCATGTGTACGGCGCCAATATCGGCGCGGTACGCCGCCATGTCTATACGGAGAGCGGCGAGAAAAAGTCGTTCATTTCCGGTTATTCCAATCCCTTCCTGCCTAACCCGTGGGACCGTTCGAAGGATCCGCTCGCGTCATGACCGCTGCCACTATTCAATCGCCCACCACCTCGCCATCGGCCGTGCGCCAGGCGCTGCTCGACGGCGCCGAGATCGCGTTGCTCGATGTACGCGAGGAAGATCCGTACGCGCAGTCGCATCCGCTGTGGGCCTCGAATTTTCCGCTGTCCAAGCTCGAGTTGCAGGCGTGGTCGCGCATTCCACGCCGCGACACGCGCATCGTCGTCTACGGCGTGCATGACGGCGAGGATCTGGCGCCGCGCGCGGCGCAGGTATTGCGCGCGCTCGGCTATACCGACGTCTCGGAACTGGAAGGCGGGCTCGATGCCTGGATCGCGGGCGGTGGCGAAGTGTTTCGCGACGTCAACGTGCCGAGCAAGTCGTTCGGCGAACTGGTCGAGTCGAAGCGCCATACGCCATCGCTGAGCGCGCCGGAAGTGCAGGCGTTGATCGATGCGAAGGCGGACGTGGTCATTGTCGACGCGCGCCGCTTCGACGAATACCAGACCATGAGCATTCCCACCGCGACCAGCGTACCCGGCGCGGAGCTGGTGCTGCGTGCGCGCGAACTCGCGCCGAACCCCGATACACGCATCATCGTCAATTGCGCGGGCCGCACGCGCAGCATCATCGGCACGCAGTCGTTGATCAACGCCGGTGTGCCGAATCCGGTGGCCGCGCTGCGTAACGGCACCATCGGCTGGACGCTGGCCGGGCAGACGCTCGATCGCGGTGCCACCCGCCGCGCACCGGCCATCGTCGATGCGACACGTCGCACGGCGGCACGTACGGGCGCGCGCGATATCGCCACGCGCGCGGGCGTGCGCCGTCTTGCTCATGATGCGCTGCATACGCTCGAAGCACCGGGACGCACGGTCTATCGCTTCGATGTGCGTACGCCCGAGGAATTCGCCGATGGCCATCTGCCGGGCTTCGTCAATGCGCCGGGCGGACAACTCGTGCAGGAGACCGATCACAGCGCGCCCGTGCGCGGCGCGCGCATCGTGCTGGCCGATGACGACGGCGTGCGCGCGGACATGACCGCATCGTGGCTCGCGCAGATGGGCTGGGACGTGACGGTGGTGGAACCGGTCGATGCCAACGCGCGTGCCGAGCGTGGCGCGGTCAAGGTGCCGGCCCCCGAGGCAACCCCGATCGAGACCGTCAGCCCCGCGACGTTGGCCGCGTGGATCGAGACTGGCGACACCGCCGTGCTCGATGTGACCGCGAGCGTCAACTACGTGCGCCAGCATATTCCGGGCGCGTGGTTTGCGATTCGTGCCCAGTTGGGCGCGGCGTTGAAGACGATTCCGGACGCGCGTCGCTATGTGCTGACCTGCGGCACCAGCCAGCTCGCGCGTTTTGCGGCAGTCGATCTGCAGACGCTGCTTGCCGAGGAAGGCAGCGATGCCACTGTGCATGTGCTCGAAGGCGGTACCGGCGCGTGGATCGCGGCGGGTCTGCCGCTCGAACATGGCGAGACGCGCCTCGCGGTACCGCGCACCGATCGCTATCGCCGTCCGTACGAAGGCACCGACAACGCCGCCGCGGCGATGCAGGCCTATCTCGACTGGGAGTTCGGCCTGATCGCGCAGCTGGACCGCGACGGTACCCACGCGTTTCGCGTGGTGTAAGGGACGGACAGGGGTCTGACTCAGGCAGGCAGCGTGAACGTGGTGTCGAAAGTCTGACGCACGTCCAGGCGCTGCCTGAGCAGGCCCGTCTTCAGATAGAAGTCGGCCGTGGCCTGTTGCGTGGCCACGAGTTCGGCATCGATCGGGCGCCATTGCGTGTTGCGGCGTTCGAACTGCAGCCGCGCGGCCTCCGGTGCAATGCCGATGACGCGCGCAAGCGATGCCGAGTACTCGGGCACATGCTGATACGACCAGCGCTGCGCGCGCACCACGCGTTGCAGAAAATCCTGCAGCGCGGCACGCTTGGTGGCCAGCGCACTCTCGGTGGCCGCCAGAAAGCTCAGACCCGATGACAGTCCGCGACCGCTGACCAGCACACGCGCGTGGCCACTGGTCTCGGCCATGGCGGTGTAGGGCTCCCATGTGGCCCAGGCATCGACGGAGCCATTGGTCAGCGCGAGTTTGGTATCGGCTGGCGGCAGAAAGCGGATGTTCGCGTCGTTCGGCCCCAGCCCCGCGGACTCGAGCGCCTTCAGCGCGACATAGTGGCCAATCGATCCGCGATTGGTGCCGATGGACTTGCCTTTGAGGTCCGCGGCGGTCTTGAGCGGCGAATCGGGACGCACCAGCACGGCCGTGCCGTAGGGATCGGAGCGATTGGCACCGATCAGCTTGATGCGCGTGCCTGCGGCCAGCGCAAAGATCGCGGGGGCGTCACCGATCGGGCCGCTATCGACGGCGCCCGCATTGAGCGCCTCCGCAAGCGGCGCCGCCGCCGGAAATTCGGTCCACTGGATATCGTAGTTCACGCCGTCGAGCGCATTGGCGCCTTCAAGCAGCGCGCGCAGTCCGCCTTTCTGATCGCCAGCTTTGAGCGTCACGCGGCCCTGTGCAAGCGAGCCGCCGGCATACAGCACGGCAAGTGACGCGGCGCCTTGCCGCAGGAACTGTCGTCGGGGATTGCGCTCTTCGCTCACGTTTCACTCTTGTGGTTGGCAAGACTGCCAACGTACCGCGCAGCCTGCGCGATGCGAACGAATAAAAGCGGGAATGCTTATGCGAGAGCGGTGACGTGATGCGCGGCGATGAACGGGTCAAGGCGCGATGATCACCTGCACCTGCTTGAGCGCGTGGAACGGTTCGAGTTGCGCGGGTGCGGCCTCGCTGTCGGTGACGAGCGTCCACGCGCGTTCGAGCGGCGTCCAGTGCTGCTGACGCGCGCGGCCGAGCTTGGTCGAGTCGACCAGCACGAAGATGTCCGCAGCCTGACGGATGATGCATTCCTTGAGGTAGGCCTGCTCGGCGGTGGCCTCGCACAGCCCCACGCCCGCGACCACGCCATCAGCGCCGAGAAACGCCTTGTCGACGCTGATGCGCGACAGCGCAAGCTGCGCGAGTGGGCCAAACGTACCCATACTCGACGGGCGCACATCGCCGCCGATCAGCGTTACGCGGATCTTGGGCAGGCCCGCGAGTGCGGTCACGGCCAGCAGATTCGTGGTGTAGACGTGCAGGTCTTCGCGCGCGGCCAGCAGGCGCGCAAGCGCGGCGGCGGTGGTGCCGCTGTCCAGCAGCACCGCATCGCCATCGCGCACGAAGCTCGCGGCCATGCGCGCGATCGCTTCCTTCTGGTCGCGTTGCAGCGCCTTGCGTTCCTCGAGCGGGGCCTCGGGTTCGTGCGAGCCGACCGGCATCAGCGCCGCGGCGCCGCCATAGGTCCGCACAATGCGGCCCTCGCGCGCCAGCGCGGTGAGGTCGCGCCGTACCGTGGCCTCGGACACGCCGAGTTCGCTGACGAGCCGCTCCACATTGGCATCAACGCCCGTGAGCACGCGTTCGAGGATGGCACGTCGGCGGTCGGCGGCTTTCATGTGGGGCAGGGGGGAGGTCGTGGACGACCGCAATGTTACCAAGGTGTGCGCCCTCTCCCCCGAGGAGAAGGGCGCATGACCCGATACCTTAACGACGCGTCGCCAGTTCCGCGCCCTGGCGCAGTGCTTCCAGCAGGCTGCGTTCGTCGGCGATGCCCTTGCCGGCGATATCGAACGCGGTGCCGTGGTCAACCGACGTGCGGATCACGGGCAGACCCACGGTGATGTTCACACCGGCTTCGAGGCCGAGCACCTTGACCGGACCGTGGCCCTGGTCGTGGTACATCGCGACGACGAGGTCGAAGTCACCACGGCCGGCGCGATAGAACAGCGTGTCGGCGGGCAGCGGGCCCTCGACGTTCCAGCCGCGTTCGCGCAGCACGTTCACCGCGGGGATGATCTTCTCTTCTTCTTCGCCATGACCGAACAGGCCGTTCTCGCCCGCATGCGGGTTGATGCCGCACACGCCGATACGCGGATCGGCGATACCCGCGCGACGCAGCGTTTCATAGCCGCGCTCGATCACGCGCTGCACCAGTGCCGGCTCGATCTTGCGGATCGCGTCGAGCAGGCCGATGTGCGTGGTCACGTGGATCACGCGCAGTTGCGGTGCTACCAGCATCATCGACACTTCGGGCGTGCCGGTCAGATGCGCGAGCATCTCGGTGTGGCCCGGGAACTTGTGGCCGCCCGCGTGCAGGGCTTCCTTGTTCAGCGGCGCGGTGCAGATCGCGTCGATCTGCTCGGCGCGCGTGAGTTCCACCGCGCGCTCGATATAGCGGAACGCCGCATCGCCGGCCAGTGCGGACAGCTTGCCGAACGGCAGGTCCGCGGGAATCAGGCCGAGGTCGATGCAGTCGATCGTGCCGGCTTCGAAGCGCGCTTCCGCCGGCGTGGCGATCGCGCGCACCTGCAGCGGGCTCTTGACGATGGTCGCTGCCTGACGCAGACGGGCTGCGTCGCCGATCACGAGCGGACGGCACTGTGCGTACACGGTATCGTGCGCGAGGCTCTTGATGATGATCTCGGGACCGACGCCGGTGGCATCGCCCATGGTGATGCCGATGATGGGGAGGTAGTCGCTCATATCCGTTTTATCCTGCTTGTGCTGCTTGTTGCTGCTCCCCGACGAGGGCAGTCACTTCAAAATTCAAACCGCCTGCATGGCACGCCATGCAAGCCACAATGCCGCATCGCTGCCGAACGCGCCGGCCTTGGTGGCCACATGCCGCGCGGGCTGCTCGAGCGTGCGCGAGAGCGGCACGCCCGGTTCCACTTCGTGCCGCAATTGCAGCGTGGCGATATCGGCGGCCGCGAGCATCGCGCGTGCGGTCTCGCCGCCGGTGGCGATCAGGCCGCCCACGCAATCGAACGACGGCAGTACCAGCGCGGCCAGCGCATTGCTGAGCCGCGGTCCTTCCGCGGTATCGAACGCTTCGTCGCGGCCGATGCCGATCAGCAGATCGTGGCCGGCCCGCAGGCGCGCGCCGATATCGTCCTGAAGCGTCTGCCACGTGCCATGCGCGGGACCTTCGCGCAGCACCTGCGGCGCGATCTCCAGATGATCCATGCCGGTCCGCGCGCGCAGCAGCGCGGCCTGCCGGCCCGAGACGCCGGACATGCTGCCGACCAGCGCGAGGACCGGGCCCTGACGATGCGCGCCCGCGTCGGCTGCATCGGCTGCGTCGGGCGCAGTGCCCGCATCGGCGGAGGCCGTGACCCCGTCCGACGTGGTCGCCAAAGCGCGTGCGAGGCCGCCGGAACCGACCCAGAACGTGGGCGCGCTCAATGCCGCCGTGGCGGCGGCGATCACGCCGATGTCGACTTCGCTCTCGGCATCGCAGACCACGGCCTGCGTGCCTTGCGCGATCAACGCATCCACCGCGGCGCGCACCGCCGCGGCGCCCGCGCGTACCACTTCCAATGCCACCACGGCCGTGCGCACGTCGTGCGCGGCCAGCAGTGCCGCCATATCGGCGCGGCCGCTCAGGCCTTCGAGGCGCCAGATATCGGACTCGCCAAGCGGTTCCCCGCTGACGAACACACAGCCACCAAGCGTGGTGCGGCCAGTGGCGGGGAAGGCCGGCGCGACGATGGCCACGCCCGCATGCGGCAGCAGCGCGGCCGTCTCGGCCGCCCAGTTGCCGCGCAAGGTCGAATCGATTTTCTTGTACAGGCGGCGCGGCTGGTCGCCATGGCCATGGCCCAACCGGTCCCACGCTTCAACATTGCGCGCGGCGGCCTGTGCCGGCGCCATGCGGCGGCTATCCACGTCGGCGGCAATCACGTCGGCAGCCAGCGCGCTATCGGCCGCGGCCGCGTCGAGCGTGACCATCGTGCACGCGCCGGCGGCGGCAAAGCCGATCGCGCAGTCGGCGGCGCCCGACAGGTCGTCGGCGATCACCAGCCAGGAAGTCGTCTTACCGGACATGACCTTGCTCATGCTCATGCGGTCCGCGCCACGGCACCTTCCTGCCGTACGGCCACCCGTCGCGCCACCCACGCCGTGGCGAGCGGTGTCAGCACCGCCGTCACCACCACGCATGCGGCCACGAGAATCGTCGCGCTCTTGGCGGCTTCCGCGTAGACCGGATTCGCGGCGGCAATCAATGTTGGTACCGCGGCCGCATTCCCCGCGGTACTCGCGGCGGCCACCCCGGCCACGCCAGTGCCACCGGTCAGACGATCGGCAAAGTACAGCGTGAAGCCGGTGATCACCACCACGGCCACGCCCAGGCCGAGGCCCAGCATGCCGGCCTGCCACACCTTGTGCAGGTCCAGACCGGCGCCAAGCGCCAGCGCGAAGAACGGAATCATCACGGGCACGGCCTTGCTCAGGAAGTCGCGCATCTCGCGGTCGAGATTGCCCAGCAGCATGCCGACCATCAGCGGCAGGATGCTGCCGACCAACGTGGGCCACGGGAAGGCGGAAAGGCCGGCCACGCCGAGCGTGACCATGGTCAGGAACGGACCCGACTCCAGCGACATGATCGTGTACGCGCCCACGTCTTCGGGCTTGCCGTACTGACCCATCAGCGCCATGTACAGGCCACCGTTGGTGTCATTCATCGCGGCCACCACGGCCAGCGTGGACAGACCCGCGAACATGCCCGAGCTGATCGGCGACTCGCCGAGGAAGTGGCCCATGATCACGCCGAGCAGCATCGCGGTACCGATCTTGACGCCGAACAGCACGCCGCCCTTCTTGACGATGTACGGCGTGGCCTTGACGTTGATGCTCGCGCCCATGCAGACGTAGAACACGGCGAGGATCGGCAGGGCGCCCGTGAACAGCGCGCCGGTGAACGAACCGAAGAACTTCGGGGTGTCCGGCGCGAACGTCGCGACCAGCGAACCGAGCAACAGCGGCACGATCATCATGCCGCCGGGGACGCGCTCGATGGCGCGCTTGATGGAAATCTGCATTCTCGTCTCCTGCCGCGTGGGGTGCGGCGTGTCTATGGGCTCTGCAATGATTGAAACGATCAAGTCCCAGTCGTTTGCAGGGCGAAGTTTATGGCAATCCGTCCATAATGACCAGTTCAATCACAAAGATGATCGATGTGATCAAGTGTGCGTTTTGCTAGCACTGGTGCGGTCGAGCGGGCCGTCTGCGCGAAAAAACGACGTCAATGTGACGGCTTGACGACACCGCAGAACGTTGAATTGCGGCATCCGACGTCACCCGGCGAGGTCATGGTGTTAGAATCCAAGTCTTTGATTTTCTGAGCGATTGCTTGTAACGCACCCGTCGTTGCCCCATCCGCTCCCGTATCAGACGCGTGTCCGTTTTGCGCCGGGCCCGACGCCCGCAAGACACCGAGACTATGACCACTACACCCACGACGACCATTCCAGACCAGATTCCGGCAGAGCCGCAGCCCCAGGCAGATCAGACTTTCGAAAGCTTCGGGCTGGACGCACGCATCGTGCGCGCGCTCACCGAACAGGGCTATTCGAAGCCGACGCCGATTCAGGAGCAGGCCATTCCGATCGTGCTGCTGGGCAAGGACGTCATGGGTGCCGCGCAGACCGGCACCGGCAAGACCGCAGGCTTCGCGCTGCCGATCATTCAGCGCCTTCTGCCGGCATCGAACGCGAGCGCCTCGCCCGCACGCCACCCGGTGCGCGCACTGATGCTGACGCCGACGCGCGAGCTCGCCGATCAGGTCTATGACAACGTCGCGCGCTACGCCAAGCATACGGACCTGCGCAGCACGGTCGTGTTCGGCGGCGTCGATATGAATCCGCAGACCGATGCGCTGCGCCGTGGCGTGGAAATCCTCGTCGCGACGCCGGGTCGTCTGCTCGATCACGTGCAGCAGAAGTCGGTGAACCTGTCGCAGGTGCAGATGCTCGTGCTCGACGAAGCCGACCGCATGCTCGACATGGGCTTCCTGCCGGATCTGCAGCGCATCATCAACCTGCTGCCCGCGCAGCGCCAGACCCTGCTGTTCTCGGCGACGTTCTCGCCCGAAATCAAGCGGCTGGCCGCGAGCTACCTCAAGCAGCCGGTGACGATCGAAGTGGCGCGCAGCAACTCGACCAACGAGAACGTGCGCCAGATGGTCTTTCAGGTCG
Organism: Cupriavidus pampae; assembly: GCF_914271485.1. Classification (GTDB taxonomy): domain Bacteria; phylum Pseudomonadota; class Gammaproteobacteria; order Burkholderiales; family Burkholderiaceae; genus Cupriavidus; species Cupriavidus pampae. The sequence continues at coordinate 46,818 of NZ_CAJZAG010000003.1, read as the reverse complement.
AAGACGGCCACAAGCAGAACGCGGTCGTGCATCTGCTCAAGCAGCGCGCGGAGCAGGGCCAGTCGAAGCAGTGCATCGTGTTCGTCAACAGCAAGATCGGTTGCTCGCGCCTGGCGCGCCATCTGGAGCGCGAGGGCATCAACGCCGCGGCGATCCACGGCGACAAGACGCAGACCGAGCGCATGCAGACGCTGGAAGGCTTCAAGACCGGCACGATCGATGCGCTGGTGGCCACCGACGTGGCGGCGCGCGGCCTCGATATTCAGGCGATGCCTTGCGTGATCAATTTCGATCTGCCGTTCAGCGCGGAAGACTATGTGCACCGCATCGGCCGGACCGGCCGCGCGGGTGCCACGGGCGATGCGCTGTCGATCTATGTGTCGGGCAACGACGACCGTCTGCTGGCCGATATCGAGAAGCTGATCAAGCGCAGCATTCCGCGCGGCAAGCTCGAGGGCTTCGATCCGACCGGCGAGCGCGCGCGTGGCGAGGAAGCCGATCGTCGCCGCCAGCGTACCGAAGTCCGCCGCACGCGTGATGCAGCGCCTGAGAGCACTGGCGATGGCGCCAGCGAGGAACGCCGCCGTCGTCGCAATGAACATGCGACGTCGCGCACCGCGTTCCGTCCGTCCGACGATCCGTTCTTCTCGCGTCCGTACGAACCCACTGGCGGCCATAACAATAGCTCGGCGCAGCAGGCTTCCGAAGAACTCGCCGCCGCGCTCACGCGTGGCCGTCAGACGCCGAAGCGTCCCGTCGCGGCACTGCTCGGCGGCGCACCGCGCAAGTCCTGATTGCCTGATCTGCTGACCCGCTGATCAGCGGGGCCCGCGCACGTTCCGGTCCTCGATCTGACGGTCCACGATCAGCCAGCCTTCAATCGCCCGCTCTAGCCAGCGGGCGATTTTCGTTTCCCCGTTGACGATCCCCAGATGGGCCCCGGCCTCGCGCAGCGCCGCGAGCGGATCGCGCACGTCGATCGCCCGCGCGCCGCTCTGCTTGCTGAGTTTTTCGCCGGCCGCGTTGACCACCACGGGTACATGCAGATATGTGGGCGTTGGTGCGCCAAGCAGGTGCTGCAGATGAATCTGCCGTGGTGTGGAGTCGAGCAGATCGGCGCCACGCACGATATGCGTAATGCCCTGTGCCGCGTCGTCGACCACGACCGCGAGCTGGTAAGCCCATAGCCCATCGGCGCGACGCAGCACGAAATCGCCAAGTTCGGTTTCGAGGTTTTGACATTGCCGGCCCTGCCAGCGATCGTCGAAGCAAAGCGTGGCCGTGGGGCCATCCGGCACACGCACGCGCCATGCGCGCGGCAGCTTGCCGTGCAGTCCATTGCGGCACGTACCCGGATAGCCAAGCGTCTGATGGCGCTCGCGTACGTGCGACAGCGAATCGGCGATCTCCTTGCGCGAGCATCCGCATGGATAAAGGTGGCCGGCCTCGTCGAGTGCGCGCAGGGCTTCGCCGTAGCGCGCCTCGCGCCGGCTTTGCCATTGCGGGGGTTCATCCGCGACCAGGCCGAGTGCCTCGAGCGTGCGCAGGATATCGGCATCGGCGCCGACCACGCAGCGCGGATAGTCGATGTCCTCGATGCGCACGAGCCACTGGCCGTCATGCGCGCGCGCATCGAGCCAGCTCGCGAGTGCGGTGACCAGCGAGCCGATATGCAGCGGACCGGTGGGCGAGGGCGCGAAGCGGCCGCGATAGGGTTTGCGTTCAGCGTCGCCCGCCATACGTACCGCGCCGCTCATTCCGTCACGGGCTGTGGCGATTGCTGGATCAGCGCCTGCGCCAGCCGCGGGTCCTCGAGCTTGGCTGCCCACCACTGCAGCGCCTTGCCGCGCGTGCTCGTGCGCCACGCCACCTTGAAGTTACCGGGCGCGCGGATCTCGACGGTCTCGCGCGCCTGCAGCACGCCGCTCTCGATATGCGGCTGCGCCATCGGCGCGGGCAGCCAGCCGCAGCCGAGCCCGCGGATCTGCGCTTCGAGCTTGTCGCGCATGCTCGGCACCACCAGCACATCCTGCCCGGCCAGCACACCAAAGGTACGCGCGGGCAGATTGCGCGAGGTGTCGCCCACTGCAACGATGCGGTGCTTGGCGATCTCCATCGTGGTCAGCGGCCCTTCCACCGAGGCGAGCGGATGTTGCGCGGCCACCACGAACACGAACGGCATGCTGCCGAGCGCCCGAATCTGGAAACCCTGCGTGCTCGGCGCCTCGTAGGCGCCGCCGATGATCAGATCGGCCCGGTTGCTGACCAGCGCATCCCACGCGCCGCCGAGCACCTCCTTGCCAAAGCGCAGCCGCGTCGCGGTGTTCTCGGCATAGAAGTCCTGGATCACGGGCAGCAGCGCGCGAAAGTTGATGAGGTCGTCGACGACGATCGATAGCGTCGCCTCCCAGCCCGTGGCCAGCCGTTTGACGCGCCGCGCCAGGTCGTCGGCGGCGTGCAGCAGATGCCGCCCTTCGTCGAGCAGCGCGCGGCCCGCCGGCGTCAGCTCGGCGCGGTGGCGCCGGCGGTCGAACAGCAGCACGTCGAGGTCATCCTCGAGCTTGCGGACCACATACGTGAGCGCCGACGGCACCTTGCCCATTTCGTGGGCAGCGGCGGCAAAGCTGCCCTTGCGTTCGATGGCATCGAGAACTTCTAGCGATTCAAGCGAGAGGGCCATATCTTTGTTCAAGAATATTCATTCAAAAAATCTGAACAACTGCTTCTAAGTCGGTGCCCATCAATATACTCTCAGAGGCCTAAACTGCAAAGCATCGCAACGCAATACGCCAAGCCCGGTTTAACGATTCGGGCGATCTGGCAAAACGAAGGGTCACTAGGAGGGCCATCAAAATGATTGAAATCCGTAAGTCGAATGAGCGCGGTTATGCGGACCATGGTTGGCTGAAGTCGTTCCATAGCTTCTCCTTTGCCGACTACTTCGACGCGGACCACGTCCAATACGGACCGCTGCGCGTGATCAACGAAGATCGTGTGGCGCCCGGCATGGGGTTTGGCACGCATGGCCACCGCGACATGGAGATCATCAGCTACGTGCTCGAAGGCGAGCTGGCCCACAAGGACAGCATGGGCAACGGCAGCGTGATCCGTCCCGGTGACGTGCAACGCATGAGCGCGGGTACCGGCGTGCGGCACTCGGAGTACAACCATGCCGCGCATGACACCACGCACTTCCTGCAAATCTGGATCATGCCAAACCAGCAGGGCATCGACCCTGGCTACGAGGAGCGTCACTTCGACGCAGCATCGAAGCGTGGCCGCCTGCGCCTGGTAGGCAGCCCCGACGGCGCCGAGGGTTCGGTCGTGGTGCATCAGGATGTGCGGCTCTACGCGGGTCTGTTCGCCGCGGACGAGTCGGCCACGCTGGCGCTCGCCCCGGGCCGCCGTGCCTATGTGCATGTGGCACGCGGCCGGGTGACGGTCAACGGTCAGCCGCTCGAGGCCGGTGACGCCGCCAAGCTGGAGGATGTGGCGGAGGTGAAGGTCGAGCAGGGCGACGACGCCGAAGTGCTGGTGTTCGACCTGCCCTGATCGGCGTGGTATCGTCTTGGTCATCTAGTCATGCGACCGGCGCGGCACTCGGTGCCGCGCCACGCTCTCCGTGACGTGACTTAGCCTCGAGATGACCTTTGTTTCCATCCTTCTGGCGCTGATCGCCGAGCAGTTCCGGGCCCTGGGCCGCAACAACCCGATACATGACATCGTGCGCGTGCTGGGCGAACGGGCCGAGCACGCGTTCGATACCGGACGCCGCCGCGACGCCGCGCTGGCATGGCTTACGGTCGTGTTGCCGCTCACGCTCGCGGCGGTCATCGTGCATTACCTGCTGGCCTCGATCAGCGTGGCACTCACGCTCGCGTGGAACGTGCTGCTGCTGTACCTCACGCTCGGCTTCCGGCAGTTCAGCCACTATTTCACCGATATCCACGAAGCGCTCAATCGCGACGACGTGCTGACCGCGCGTACGCTGCTGGCGGAGTGGACCGGGCTCGAAACCATCGAAATGCCCGTCAGCGAGATCGTGCGCCATACGCTCGAGGCTGCCATCGTGGCCGTGCATCGCCATGTGTTCGGGGTGTTCTTCTGGTTCCTCGTGCCGATCGGCCCTGGCGGTGTGATCCTCTACCGCGTGGCCGAGTACCTCGGCCGCCAGTGGAATCTGCCCTCCAACGAACGCAGCCCCGCGCTCGGCCGCTTTGCCGCGCAGGCGTTCTACGTGCTGGACTGGGTGCCGTCGCGACTGACGGCAATCGGCTTTGCCATCGTCGGCAACTTCGAGGACGCCGTGTATGCGTGGCGCAATCATGCGCGCAAGTGGAACGATGCCGTCAACGGCATTCTGCTGGCGAGCGGTGGTGGCGCGCTCGGCGTGCGGCTGGGCACACCGTTGCCCGAGGTAGATTCGAGCGTGGTGCTGCGCACCAGTCTTGCCGGGGTGGATTACGCGCCGGGCATGGAAGACACCGATCCCGACCCCGTGCCACCCGAATTCGGCATGGAACCAGGCGTGCGCACGCTGCAGTCGGCAGTCGGCCTGGTGTGGCGCGCCGTGGTGCTGTGGATGCTGCTGCTGGCGATGCTGTCGCTGGCGCTTTGGGTTGGCTAGCCTCGTAGGCTAAGCGCTCAACCCTCTTTCATTGTGCCGCAGTGCCAGCACGCGGCGAACTGCGCCTCGTGCCATTCATCGCAGTGCGCGCATCGCCAGCGTGGGCCCGGCGCCGGATTCGCGGCCGCGTTGAGAATCGCCCACGCCTCCGTCTCGTTGGCCGCGTCGGCAATCCACACCTGCGGTGAACTCTCCTGAAACGGAATATCGCCAGCCGCGCCGGCCAGCCACGTGTTGCGCAGCTCGGCCTCGATGCCGGCCGCGCGCAGCACATTGCTGCAATGCGCGGCATGGACCAGCGACGAGGCTCTCAGCAGTAGTTTCACTTCACTTACCAGGGCTTTTGCTGACGCGATTCGTGCAGCAACTGCGTGTAGAGGTCGTGCCGGCGTGGCGAAATCTCGCCTGCCTCGATCGCTCCCAACACGCCACAGCCGGGCTCGTTGATATGGTGGCAATTGTAAAACCGGCATTCGGTCAGCCGAGCGCGAAATTCCGGAAACGCCCGTTCGAGCATGCCCTCGCTCAGATGATGAAGGCCGAATTCCTGAAATCCCGGCGAATCGATCAGATACCCGGGTCGTCCCTCCACGGTGCCCCAGGCTGCGGGCAGGTGATAGAGCCGCGTGAACGTCGTGGTGTGCTTGCCCGAGTCGAGCTTCGCGGAAATCTCGCGCGTCTGCGCTTCCACGCCCGGAATCAGCAGATTCAGCAGCGACGACTTGCCCATGCCCGACTGGCCGATCAGGATGCTCGCCACGCCCGCCGTGCGCGGCTGCAACTGCGCCAGCGTTTGTTCCGGCTGCGCGTGCACGGACAGCTCCAGCGTCTCGTAGCCCAGGTCGCGATATAGCGCGAGCCGCCGCCGGGCTTCTTCCAGCCGGTCCGGCAGGTCGGTCTTGTTGAGGATCACCAGCGGCCGGATCTCGAGCGCCTCTGCCGAGACCAGCGCGCGACCGAGCAGGTCTTCGGAGAAGCCCGGTTCGGTAGCCAGCACGATGATGACCTGATCGATATTGGCCGCGAGCAGCTTGGACTTGAACTGGTCCGAACGATGCAGCAGATTGCGGCGCGCATCGACGCCCGCGATCACGCCCTGGTCGGCCGCGGCGCGCTCGATGCGCACGTGGTCGCCCACCGCGCAGTCGCTCTTCTTGCCGCGCGGAAACGCATGCAGCCGCTCGCCGTCGTCGAGTTCAACGACGTAGTGACGGCCATGCGCGGCGATGACGATTGCGGCTTCGGTGCTGTTGCCGGTGTTTTTGCCGGCGTTGTGATGGCGCGCGCTACGTGTCATGCGTGCGCCATCAGACGATCGATCCGCTGGGCCGCGGGCGGGTGAGAGTAGTAGAACGCGCTGTAGAGCGGGTCGGGCGTCAGCGTCGACGCATTGTCCTTGTACAGCTTGACCAGCGCCGAGACGAGGTGGCCGGCATTGGTCTGGCTGGCGGCGAATTCGTCGGCCTCGAACTCGTGCCGGCGCGACGACTGGCTGGCCAGCGGGCCGAGCACAAACGTGAACACGGGCAACGTGAGGAAGAACAGCACCAGCGCGAGCGCATGGTTGTCCGTGCCGAAATTCGGCGCCACGCCCAGGCCCATGTAGAACCACGCGCGCGTCGACATCCAGCCGAGGATGGCCAGGAACACCAGCGACAGCACGAACGTCACCGCGATCATCTTGGCCACGTGACGGCGCTTGAAGTGGCCGAGCTCGTGCGCGAGCACGGCCTCGATCTCCTCGCCATCGAGGCGCGACAGCAGCGTGTCGAAGAACACGATGCGCTTGGCCGCGCCAAAGCCGGTGAAATAGGCATTGCCGTGTGCGCTGCGGCGGCTGCCATCCATCACGAACAGACCCTTGCTGGCAAAGCCGCACTTGCGCAGCAGCGCCTCGATGCGCGCGCGCAGCGTGTCGTCCGTGAGCGGTTCGAATTTATTGAACAGCGGCGCGATAAACGTCGGCACGATGACCTGCAGCAGCAGGCTGAAGGCCACCCACAACAGCCACGTGTACACCCACCAGTAGTCGCCGGTGCGGTCCATCAGCCAGAGCACGGCCAGCAGCAGCGGGGCGCCGAGCGTGCAGGCCACCGCGGTCATCTTGAGCAGGTCCACGAGCCACAGGCCGATCGTCATCTTGTTGAAGCCGAAGCGCTGCTCGATCACGAACTGGCCGTAGAGCGAGAACGGCAGATCGACGAGGCCACCGATCAGCGCAACGCTGGCGATCAGCGCCAGCCCGTACAGGTAGCCGGGGCCGAACACGCCAAGCCAGAACTCGTTGAGCGATTGCAGGCCGCCGAGCATGGTAAAGCCGATCAGTACCGCGGCCCCGCTAAGCACCTCCAGCATCGACAGCCGCGTGCGGGCCACCGTGTAGTCGGCGGCCTTCTGGTGGGCGGAGAGGGCGATGGTGTCGGCAAAGCGGGCCGGCACGGCGTGGCGGTGTTGTGCCACATGGCGTACCTGCCGGGCGGCGAGCCACAGCTTGGTAAGCACCATGATCACCAGCGCAGCGAGGAAAATCAGTGTGAACGTGAACATCGGCAAGGCCTTTGCGGGGGCGCCCCCGGGCAGACGCGCAAGTGCGCGACTGGCCATTTGGGGCAGATATGCGAGAATTATAAGTTGTTCGTACCCTTCAAGCCGTCTCCGACACATGACACACGCCGCAAGCACCGCCGCCCCCTCCGTCAAGAGCGAAAATAACCTGATCTGGCTCGATATGGAGATGACCGGGCTGCAGCCCGATACCGACCGCATCATCGAGATCGCGGTGGTCGTCACCGACTCCGAACTGAACATCCTGGCCGAGGGCCCGGTACTCGTGATCCATCAGGCGGACGCGGTGCTCGACGGCATGGACAACTGGAACAAGGGCACGCACGGCCGTTCGGGCCTGATCGACAAGGTCAAGGCGTCCACGCTGACCGAAGCGCAGGCCGAAACCGAGCTGCTGGCGTTCCTCAAGCGCTGGGTGCCGGCCAGCAAGTCGCCGATGTGCGGCAACTCGATCTGCCAGGACCGCCGCTTTATGGCGCGCTACATGCCCAAGCTGGAGGCGTTCTTCCACTATCGCAACCTCGACGTATCGACGCTCAAGGAGCTGTGCAAGCGCTGGGAGCCGGCGATCCACAAGGGTTTCGTCAAGCGCCAGCTGCATACCGCGCTGGCCGATATCCTCGAGTCCGTGGAAGAACTGCGCTACTACCGCCAGCATTTCATCAAGGCGTCGGCCAGCGCCGATGCCGCGGCGGCACCCGAGGCGCCCGCTGCCTGATCCCACCTCACCAGAAGCGATGAGCCGGCCTGCCGGCTCGCTCCCCGTCCGTCCCGAATCCCCATGTTCACGCGCATCGTCTCGATCATCACCCCGGTCATCCTGATCATCCTGATCGGCTGGATCTACGGACGACGCGCCCATCCGGACATGACAGGGATCAACCGCGCGACGCTGGACGTCATTGCGCCGCTGCTGGTGGTGTCCGCGTTTATCAGCAAGGACTTCGTGCTGGCTGACCAGCTCGTGCTGCTGGCCTGCGCGGTGGCGGTGGTGCTGGGGTCGGGTGTGCTGGCCTGGGTCGCCGCGCGGATGCTGGGCGCGGATCCGCGCACGTTCGTGCCGCCGATGATGTTCAACAACAGCGGCAACATGGGGCTGCCGTTGTCGGTGTTCGCGTTCGGGCCGGCCGGGCTTGCGCCCGCCGTCGCGCTGTTCGCGATGTCCAACCTCATGCATTTCACGATTGGCCTCAAGATCGTCAATCGCCATGCCTCGCTGGCGCAGATCGTTCGCAATCCGATGGTGCTGGCCACGGTCGTGGGCGTGGCGCTGTCGCTGGCCAAGCCGTGGTTCGCGCTGCCGGAGCCGATCTACGAATCGATCAAGCTGCTCGGCGAAGCCACGGTGCCGCTGATGCTGTTCGCGCTCGGCGTGCGCATGAAGGACGTGAGCCTGCGCAACTGGGGCATGGGCATGTGGGGCGCCGCGGTGTGCCCGCTCGCCGGTATTGCGGTGGCGCTGCTGCTGGTGGCGCTGGTGCCGATGACCGACCTCCAGCGCGGACTGCTGTTCGTGTTCGCGGCGCTGCCGCCGGCCGTGCTCAACTTCCTCGTGGCCGACCACTTCCGGCAGGAGCCCGATCAGGTGGCGTCGATCGTGCTGCTTGGCAATATCGCGGCAGTGATCTTCGTGCCGATCGGGCTGTATCTGGGGCTGCGCTGAGGCCTATTTGGCACGAAGCGCGTGTTTGGGCCGGAACGCCTTGACGACCGCTTCGTCGCATTCCATGTACGGCCCGCCGATCAGGTCGATGCAGTAGGGGATGGCGGCGAACACGCCCTGCACGACGGGTTTGCCGTCCGCATCGCGCAAACCTTCCAGCGTCTCGCGAATCGCGCGCGGCTGACCCGGCAGGTTGACGATCAATGCCGCGCGGCTCGCCGTTTCACGAATGACCGCCACCTGACGCGAGAGGATCGCGGTGGGCACGAAATGCAGGCTCACTGCACGCATCTGCTCGCCGAAGCCGGGCATCAGCTTGGTGGCGACCGCCAGCGTGGCTTCGGGCGTGACGTCGCGGCGCGCCGGTCCGGTGCCGCCGGTCGTCAGCACGAGGTCGCAGCCGGCCACGTCGACCAGCTCGATCAGCGTGCGCGAGATCTGCGCCTGTTCGTCGGGAATCAGCCGCTCCACGGCTTGCCATGAGGACGTCAGCGCGCGTCCGAACCATTCGCGTAGCGCCGGAATACCCTCGTCCTGATAGGTGCCGGCCGAGGCGCGGTCGGAGATCGACACCAGCCCGACCACGAGTTCATCGGGATGGCTGCGGCTGATAGGCGAAGTCATTGGTGAAGTAGGTTGCGTCATGCGTCGGTGTCCGGAGCGGGTTGGGGTGCGGCGGCCTCGTTGGCGGCGTCCTTCTGATCCAGCGCGGCCTTGATCATCTGGAACAATTCGCGGAACGACTTCGGCGGCTTCGACAGCTGCTGTTCGCGGCGGGCATTGCGGATGGTATTGCGCAGCGCCTGTACGTCGCTGCCCGGATGCTCGCCCAGGAACTTGGTCAGCGCCTCGTCGTCGGCCAGCAGCAGTTCGCGCCAGCGCTCGATCAGGTGCATGCGCGCGGTTTCGGCCTTGCTGGTGCCCTTGAAGCCATCCAGCGCATTGCGGATCGCGTCCACCTCTTCGTTGTCGAGGCCGCGCATGATCTTGCCGACGAACTGCATCTGGCGGCGCTTGCCCTCGTGACTGGTGATGCGGCGCGCCGCGTGGATGGCGTCGGACAGCGACTCGGGCATCGGGACGCGCGCCAGGCGGTCCTTGGCCAGCGCTTCGAGCTCGACGCCCAGGTCTTGCAACGCCGTCATGTCGCGTTTCTTCTGCGACTTGCTTTTCGGCGCGTCATCGTCCGGCTCGGGTTGGAAGGCGCCGAAGCGGGAATTTGGGGTATTGGATTGGTTACGGGTATTTCGCGGCATGGCGCGCATTTTATCTTGCTATGATTGTCGTTTGGACTTTAGCCGATAGCCGCCCACATGGACACCTCTGCTGTTTCGCAACAAACCGCGCATTTCACCTACAGTCAGGACCGGCTCCGCGAGATGGCGGCCGACGTGTTGCGCATGGCGCGCGAACTGGGGGCCACCGATGCCGCGACGGAAATTTCCGAAGGCAGCGGGCTTTCGGTCACGGTGCGCAAGGGCCAGGTCGAGACCATCGAGCAGAATCGCGACAAGGTGGTTGGCGTGACCGTGATGATCGGCCAGCGCCGCGGCAATGCCAGCACCTCGGACTTTTCGCCCGCCGCACTGCGTGCCACCGCTGAAGCGGCTTACAACATCGCGCGCTTTACCGCCGAGGACGATTGCGCGGGGCTGGCCGAGGAAGAACTGCTCGAGCGCTCGCCGCGCGACCTCGATCTATTCCATCCTTGGAACGTCACCGCCGAAGGCGCGATCGATATCGCGCGCCGCTCGGAGGCCGCCGCGTTCGCAGTCTCGCCAAAGATCCGCAACAGCGACGGTGCCAGCGTGTCCGCGCAGCATTCGCAGTTCGTGCTGGCCACCTCGCGTGGTTTCGTGGGTGGTTATCCGTATTCGCGCCATTTCATCTCGTGCGCGCCGATCGCCGGCTCCGGCGGCGGTATGCAGCGTGACGACTGGTATTCGTCCAAGCGCTCGCCGACGACCCTTGCCGCACCCGAGGACATCGGCCGCTACGCCGCCGAGCGTGCCATTTCGCGCCTCAATGCGCGCAAGCTGACCACGCGCAAGTGCCCGGTGCTGTTCGAAGCCCCGCTCGCGGCAGGCCTGCTCGGCGCGTTCGTACAGGCGGTGTCGGGCGGCGCGTTGTATCGCAAGTCCACGTTCCTGCACGACACGCTCGGCAAGGCCGTGTTCGGGCCGCATATCCAGATCCACGAGCAGCCGCATGTGCCGGGCGCCATGGGCAGCGCACCGTTCGATGAAGAAGGTGTGCGCACCCATGAGCGCGACGTCGTGCGCGATGGCGTGGTGGAAGGCTATTTCCTGTCGACGTATTCGGCGCGCAAGCTCGGCATGAAGACCACCGGCAACGCGGGCGGCTCGCACAATCTGACGTTGTCGAGCGACCTGACGAAGCCCGAGGACGACTTTGCCGGCATGCTGCGCAAGATGGGAACGGGCCTGCTGGTGACCGAACTGATGGGGCAGGGCGTGAACTACGTCACCGGCGACTATTCGCGTGGTGCGTCGGGCTACTGGGTCGAGAACGGCGTGATCCAATACCCGGTGGAAGAAATCACAATCGCGGGCAGCATGCCCGAGATGTTCAAGCAGATCGTCGGCATCGGTTCGGACGTACTGGTCCGCGGTACCAAGGAAACCGGCTCGATCCTGATCGAGCAGATGACGATCGCCGGCAACTGAACGTGATTTGTGCCCTCTCCCTGGGGAGAGGGCCCGTCGTTACTGTTCGCCCGAGGGCGGCCGTTCGTAAGTCACGAACGCATAGTCGAAGCCATTGGCCTCCGAGTGATGCGTCTCGCGCGAAAGCTCCACCCACTGCGTCCGATCGATCGCCGGAAACACCGCATCACCTTCCACATCGGCATCGATCTCGGTCACGAGCAGACGGTCCGCGCTAGGCAGCGCCTCCGCATACAACTGCGCGCCACCAATCAGGAAAACCTGCTCCACGCCCACGCAAAGCCGCTGCGCATCCTCGAGCGACCCGGCTACATCGGCGCCCGCCAATTGCAGCGAAGCATTGCGGCTCACCACGATATTGCGGCGCCCCGGCAGCGGCCGGCCAATCGAATCCCACGTCTTGCGGCCCATGATCACAGGCGCGCCCATCGTGGTGCGCTTGAAGTAGGCAAGATCCTCGGGTAACCGCCACGGCAGCGTGTTATCGCGCCCAATGGTGCCATTGCGCGCGCGCGCAACAATCAACGTCAGCAGGGTCATGCATCCATCCCGACGGTCAGGTCGTTGCGCCCCGCGAACGACACCCGGCCGCGCCATTGCTGGCCGGCCTCCACGGCCACCGGTCCCACCAGCGCACCGGTCGTCACGATCTCGCCCGCCTCGATCGGCGCGCCCAGCGACGCGGCAATTGCAATCGCGGTGTGCAGCGACACGAGCGGATTGCCCATGACGTGCACCGCACCACCGGGCAGCACGGTCTCGCCGACCTGCAACGTGGCGGTAATGTCGGCAAACGCCTGCGGTGTCAGCGGCGGCAAGCCAGCCAACGCGACCGGCGCGCCGAGCAGCAGCGACGAATGCGCGCCAAAGTCGCACAGGATGGTCGCGGGCGACGCCACCGCCGGATCGACGTGCGAGTCCACGACCTCGATCGCCGGCGCGACCCAGTCGATGCCATCGATCAGCGCTTCGAGCGACTGCCCGGGCGTCGGCGTGACCTTCAACCGGAATGCCAGCTCAAGCTCGATACGCGGCAAGTGCAGCGTGGTCCAGGGCACATCGACGCGGTTCGCGGCGCCATGCACCACGGTCTGCTCATACATATGCGCAACGATCGGCGCATCGATACCGAGCTTGCCCCACGTCGCCGTGTTGGTGCAGCCAATCTTGCGGCCAACGGGCTTGAATCCCGTGGCAACCAGCTGCTCATGCAATGCCCGGCCAGCGCGATAGCCACCGGCGATATCAATGCCGCGCAACTGCGCAGTCGTGTCGGCACCCACCGCGCGGCGTTCCGCCTGCGCACGGACGAACGCCCGCGCCATGTCGGCCAGCGCGGCCGCATCCAAAGTCGTCTGTGTCATGCTCATACCGCCACCGGTGCCTTGATCGCGGGATGCGATTCATAGCCAACCAGTTCAAAGTCCTCGAAGCGATAGCCGAAAATGTCGTCCGGCTTGCGCAGAATGTTCAGGCGCGGCAGCGCCATTGGCTCCCGCGACAGTTGCGTGCGTACCTGCTCCAGGTGGTTGCTGTACAGATGACAGTCGCCGCCGGTCCACACGAAGTCGCCGAGCTCGAGCCCGGTCTGCTGCGCCACCATATGCGTCAGCAGCGCGTAGCTGGCGATATTGAACGGCACGCCGAGGAAAATATCGGCACTGCGCTGGTAAAGCTGGCACGACAGCCGGCCGTCGGCCACATAGAACTGGAAGAACGCGTGGCACGGCGGCAGCTTCATCTGCGGAATCTCGCCGACGTTCCAGGCCGAGACGATCAGCCGGCGCGAGTCGGGCGTATTGCGGATCTGCTCGACCACCTGCGCGATCTGGTCGATATGCTCGCCATTCGGCGCGGGCCAGTTGCGCCACTGATACCCGTAGATCGGGCCGAGTTCGCCATTGGGGTCGGCCCATTCGTCCCAGATCGAGACGCCGTTGTCCTGCAGATACTTGACGTTGGTCGAACCCTGCAGAAACCACAACAATTCGTGGATGATCGACTTCAGGTGCAGCTTCTTGGTGGTAACCACCGGGAAGCCCTCGCGCAGATCGAAGCGCATCTGGTGGCCGAACACCGACCGTGTGCCGGTGCCGGTGCGGTCGGACTTTTCGGTGCCATGCTCGTAAACATGGCGCATGAAGTCGAGATACTGTTTCATCGCGCGGAAAAGTGGAAGTCAGACGGGGGGACAGAAAAGCCTCGGGGGCCACTACGGCCCCCGAGGCAACAGGCGGATATTCTATCCCGATCAGTGACCGGTCACCGTCTCACCGCTTTCCGGACGCGCGGCATGACGCTTCTGCGCCAGATAGCCGCCACCGAGCACGCCACCAACGATCACCACATACATGGCCCACAGCGCCATTGGGTACTGATCGAAGAACGCCTTGACCAGCGGCTCGTGCGAGATCATCTTGACCGCCGTGAAGGCCAGCACGCCGGAGCCGATGTAGATGATGACCGGGAAGCGCGCCATCAGCTTGAGCACCAGGCTCGAACCCCAGACCACGATCGGGATGCTGATCAGCAGACCGAGCACCACCAGCAGGAAGCTGCCGTGCGCGGCGCCGGCCACAGCCAGCACGTTATCCACGCCCATCACCGCGTCAGCAATGATGATGGTCTTCATGGCGCCGACCAGCGAGGTGGCTCCCGCACCGTGCTCGTCGCCATTGTCCTCGGCCGATAGCAGCTTGTACGCGATCCAGACCAGCGCGAGGCCACCGACCAGCAACAGGCCGGGAATCTTGAGCAGCCAGACCACGCCGATGGTCATCGCGGAGCGGACCACCACGGCACCTACGGTGCCCCAGACAATAGCCTTCTTCTGCAGGTGGGGGGGGAGATTACGCGCTGCCAGCGCGATCACGATGGCATTGTCGCCAGCGAGAACCAGGTCGATGACGACGATCGACAGCAGGGCTGTCAGGAACTGCATCGTGAACAGATCGGTGAACCACTCCATGAACAACGCTCCTCAGGTGCGAATATCGCTTGGTTTATGGCCTGGGATCATGGAGAACTGCGGGGGGACACACGGAGTGTGGGAGCCGCGCCTTTGCAAACCATGAAACCAGGTTGCAAAGGTCTTGCTCGACAGGCTGCCGCGGAATGCGCGTCAGTGTCAGCACAACCGGAGGCACAGCATGACTGCGTCTCGGAATGACGATTGTGCTAAGGGCATTGGCCCCCAAGCTACTCCCCTTTGAAGGGGCGCGATCACATTTGAGATCGCGCTGGAGCGGATTATAAGCGAAGTGCCTTTAAAAATGTTGCGTCGCATTTGCACGAATATGCACTAAAAGACACTTATGGAGTTTGTAAGGCGATGCAAACGACAGCGCACGCCTAAGGATATACACCTATGCTTGTCTGATTGGCACCGGCAGGTACGTTTCGGACCACACAGAATCGGACCACGGTGGCAGCCGCGCCTCGCAATGCAGTACCGCTCCGCAGGGGGAGTTTCGGAGCGCGCGCGGCCTGTTACAGGGATTCACGTAGTGCCCAGTCGATAACAAGGACACCGTCATGCCGGCCTCACCGACACCGCTGAACCCCACACCTTCCCGCACGAGCCCGCAACGCCCCCAGAACCACACCAGTCGCCAGGACACTCACCCCTCGCAGGGCGGATCCGTCGTGCCGCTTGGCAATGGCCATGCGCATGCCCGCGCGGTTTCCTCGCCGGAGTTAGCTGAACCCCAGTTCGTCCAGCAGTACCGCGAGGACAGCGGTGCGCTGCGCGAGGAGATTGTCGCGGGCCTCGCCGGAGCGCAGGCTGGCATCAGCCCGAAGTTCTTCTATGACGTCCTGGGGTCGCGGCTGTTCGAGGCGATTACCGACTTGCCCGAGTACTACCCGACGCGCACCGAGGCGTCGATCTTCGCCGCGGCGGCGCCCGCCATCGCCGCGCGCGCCGGCAGCGGCTGCGTGCTGATCGACCTCGGCGCGGGCAACTGCGAAAAGGCCGCGCGGCTATTCGGCAGCCTGCAGCCGGCGCAATACGTGGCGGTGGATATCTCGGTCGAATTCCTGCGCGACACGCTCGTGCGGCTTCAGCAGCAGCATCCGCACATCCCCATGCTCGGCCTCGGCGCGGACCTGTGCAGCCCGCTCGATCTGCCCTCCGGCGTAAAGCGCGGCCGTCGGCTGTTCTTCTATCCGGGCTCCAGCATCGGCAATTTCGCGCCGATCGACGCGCTCGCGCTGCTGCAGCGGCTGCGCGGTATCGCCGGGCGGGGCGATGGCGTGCTGATCGGTGTGGACCTGCACAAGGATGCCCAGACGCTGGTCACCGCTTATGACGACCCGCTTGGCGTGACCGCCGCGTTCAATCGCAACGTGCTGCGCAACCTCAATCGCATCGTCGGCAGCGACTTCGCGCTGCCCGACTGGCGGCATGAAGCGAGTTTCGACCGCGAGGCCTCGCGCGTGCAGATGCATCTGGCGGCCACGCGCGACGTGCGTGTGAACTGGCCCGGTGGCGCGCGCGATTTCGCGGCGGGCGAGCGCATTCACACCGAGGACTCGTACAAGTATCGTCCCGACGATTTCGCGCTGCTGCTGGAGGCGGCGGGCTTCAGCGATCCGGTGTGCTGGACCGATCCGCGCGGATGGTTCGCGGTGTTCCACGCACGCGGGTGATGCCGTGGGGTGCAGGCGTGCAGTAACCTGACCGAGAAGTCGGAATAGCCGGCAAAAAAGCCGGGTCCGGGCCGCGATGTCATAATTCGCGCAGTCCGGACCCGGTTCGGCGTTCTTCCACCTTACTCATACGGATCCTTCGATGAGCGGCTTCTCCATGCTTCCCGATCTCTACTTCACTGGTGGCCAGGCGGCCTGGGCCGATGCCCGCCGGCTGCCGCGCGAGGGATTGGCGCAGGCACTGGTAGAAGCGCGCAATCGCACGCTCGGCTGGCTCGCCGCATTCGGCCAGACCCGCCGCGGCTGGCACGTCGAGCGCCAGTACGACTGCAATCCACCTCTCTGGACGCTCGGTCATATCGCGTGGCATGCCGAATGGTGGTGCCTGCGCGGGGTGCACGAGCTTGAACATGGTGGCCTGCGCCTGCCCGTCGCGCGCGAGCCCTCGCGGCTCGATGGTGCCGACGAGTGGTTCGATCCCGATCGCATCGGTCCCGACGAGCGCTGGGAAATCGTGCTGCCGGATGTCGCGGTGGTCAAGCAATATGCCGCGGATGTGCTCGATGGACTGCTGCGCCGCATCGCGCTGCTCCAGGACGATCAAGACGACACGCTGTATGCGTTCCGACGCGCGCTGTTTCATGAGGATGCGCAGGGCGAGACCATCGCCGCGCTGCTGCAGGCCCTCGACATGGCGCCGGTCGGCCCGGCCACGCCCATGCCGACGCTGACCAACGGCTTTGCGGGGACGCTGCATTTTCCCGGCGGACGTTTCGTGCAGGGCTGGAGCGATGCGGAAGGGTTTGCCATGCCCGACGAATTGCCGCCGCAGCAGACGTATGTGCCCGCCTTCGAAATGGACGCGGCGCTCGTGACCAATGCCCACTTCCTCGACTTCGTGGAAGACGGCGGCTACGAACATCCCGCCTGGTGGTCGGCCGCGGGCCGGCAATGGCTGATGACGCAGGAGCGTTCGGCCCCGCGCTATTGGTCGCGGCATCCGGAGTCGCGCGCGTGGATGGTGTCGCGCTTCGGTGCACTGCGCACGCTCAACCCCGACGAGCCGGTGCGCCACGTCACGCTGTTCGAGGCACAGGCCTGGTGTGTGTGGGCCGGCCGCCGGCTACCGGCCGAGGTGGAGTGGGAATTGGCAGCCACGCAGAATCGCGGGCTGCAGTGGGGCGCGCTGAAGGAGTGGACCGCCACGCCGTACGAGCCCTATGCGGGCTTCGAAGCGCGTCCGGCGGACGCCGAGATCGTGGGGCGTTTTGCCACGCATCAGGCCGCGCGCGGCGTGTCGTTTGCCAGCGCGCCGCGGCAGCGTCATACGCGCGCGCGCACGGCGCTGTTACCCGAGGACGATGTCTCGTTCGTGGGCTTTCGCAGTTGCACGCTGTAGCTGTAGCGTCGTCCAGTCACCGCTAGCCGTAAACGACAACGGGCGCCTGATCACTCAGGCGCCCGTTTTTCGTTTGCCCGTGTCAAACACGGGCAGGACGATCAACGCTCTTGATTAACGCTCGTAACGCGAGCGGCTGTTGCGCTGGCCGCCAAAGCCGCCACCGCTGTTGCCACCGCCGAAGCCACCGCGATTGCCATCGCGCTGACCGCCTTCACGGTTGCCGCCGAAGCCGCCACGGTTACCGTCGCGGCTGCCGTCACGGTTACCAAAGCTGCGGTCGCCGAAGGTACGCGGCTGAGCCTGGCCTTGGCCCTGACCGCGGTAGCCGCCGGTGTTACCGGTGTTGCCGCCGGTGCCACGGTCGCCGAAGCCACGGTTCTCGCCACGATCACCGAAACCACGGTTCTCGCTGCGGTCGCCGAAGCCACGGTTTTCGCTGCGATCGCCAAAGCCGCGGTTTTCGCCACCGGCAAAGCGACGTTCGCCGCCGCCGTTGCGGTCACCAAAGTTGCGATCACCGAAGGTGCGCTCGCCGCTGCCGCTGTTGCCACCGCGGTAGCCACCACCCGGGTTGCTGCCACGATAGCCGCCGCCGCTGCCACCGCGCGGCGCGCCGCCCGGCTTGCCACCGCCGAAGCCTTGACGCGGCTTCGGGGTGCGACGCGGTTCCAGACCGTCGATGGTCGAAGCGTCCACACGATTGTTCGTGAAGCGCTCGATACGGCGCCACTGGAACACGTCGTTGTGATTCACGAGGTTGATCGCGACGCCCGAACGGCCAGCACGACCGGTACGGCCGATGCGGTGGACGTAGTCCTCAGCCTGCTTCGGCAGGTCGAAGTTCACCACGTGGGTGATATCCGGCACGTCGATACCGCGTGCGGCCACGTCGGTGGCCACCAGCACGCGCAGGTTGCCGCGGCGCAGTGCCGTCAGCGTGCGATTGCGCGCGCCCTGCGTCATGTCACCGTGCAGTGCGCCGGCCGAGAAACCGGTGTCCGACAGGCGCTCGGCCAGCGAGTCCGCATCGCGCTTGGTGGCGGTGAAGACGATCGCTTGCTTGAGCGTGGCGTCGCGCAGCAGATGGTCGAGCAGACGCTCCTTGTGCGACATGTCGTCGGTGTAGTGCAGGCGCTGTTCGATATTGCTCTGGTCGGCGCGCACGGCGGCGATCTCGATGCGCTGCGGATCGCGCAGCTGGCGCGAGGCGAGCTGGGCGATGCGTGCGTCGAGCGTGGCCGAGAACATCAGCGTCTGGCGCGAAGCCGGCGTAGCCGCGACGATCGCGTCGATGTCGTCGGCAAAGCCCATGTCCAGCATGCGGTCGGCTTCGTCGAACACGAGCATGTCGAGTGCGGACAGGTCGATACGGCCTGCTTCGATATGGTCGAGCAGACGGCCCGGCGTGGCCACGAGGATGTCAGGCATCTTCGAGAGCATTGCCAGCTGCTTGGGGTAGGGCATGCCGCCCAGAATGCTGGCGCACACGATGCGGCGCAGATAGCGGCCGTACTTGGCGGCGGCTTCAGTCACCTGCAGCGCGAGTTCGCGCGTCGGCGTCAGGACCAGCAGCGACGGCTGCGCGGCCTGGGGACGCGGGCGCTTGCCCTTGATACGCTTGGCCGGCTCGTCCAGGCGCGGACGGTTCGGCGCGGCCTTCTCGCTGATGCGCTGGATCGCGGGCAGCATGAATGCAGCAGTCTTGCCCGAACCGGTCTGGCTCGAGACCAGCAGATCCTGGCCGGCGAGGAAGGCGGGAATCGCCTGCGCCTGAACCGGCGTCGGCGTGTTGTAGTTGGCGTCGCTCAGCGCGCGCAGGATGGCGGCGTCGAGGCCGAGCAGGGCAAAGCCATTCGGCGTGCCGTCATTGGCGGTGCCTTCGGTGGTGCCTGCTTGAGCTTGAATCTCGCCGGTGGCAGGCGCGTCGCCGTTGAGCATCGCGTCGAGCTTGTCGAGCGGGCTTTGCGTGGCGATCGAATCTTGCGAAATCGGCGTGTCTGCGGAAGCAATAGCTTGCTCCGCACGGAATTCGTGCTGGGTCATGTCGTTTGGTTTTTCAGTGATGCATACACCCCGGCGTTTCGAAACACGGGGTGGGCGCGATGGGCGAACCCAAGGTCAAAGTCTTAAAAAGGCTTCGGCGCCAATCGGTGAGGCCGTTCGACAGAACTCAGCAGTGTGCTGTGGGCTGTGAATACGGCGGCAGGCAGGGGCGCGCGGAAAATCCGGGCGGGTCCCTGACAGGCAAACAGCTCCAGAATTCAGGCTGTTCGGAACAGGATCGGAGACGAGGCAACTAGTCGCAAAAATGCGGTGAGCGGTGCGATCTGGCCGGCACCTGTCTCGAATGTTGCGTGGACAGAAGCAGGGGGCAGAGCTTGGGAGGGCTGCGGATACGCCGTTTTGAAACTTCGCTTCAAACTTCAGCTGGCGTGGTGCGGAACTCACAGTGCGAAACTCACGGCGCGAAGTATATCAGAACACGCAGAATAATGTTGCACTGCGAAACGTAAGCAGATGTGTCCGATGCGGACTTGAAAGGTAGGCCGGGGTTTCTATACTGGGAAACGCGAGCACTCGGTGCCCGCCCGGGGCGGACGATAACGTGTCCCGCCGATCTCCTTCGGCAACTTTCCATGCCGTTCGGTGCCGGGATTGCGGTCATTTGTCGTCGGCAGGTGGAGGCCCGACCGTCCGGGTGGTCCGGATGGCTGTCCACGCAAGTGGATGGGATTTACGGCCAAAGCTGGTACGACGCAGGAAATGACCGGAGTTTGCCGGTGACGTGACCCAGGGGATCCGGGCCCGTCCGCAACCACAAAGCCCGCCAATCGCTTGGCGGGCTTTTCTTTTTGACGTCTCGACTGGTACTGCTGCCAGCGGCGTGCGCGTGTCTACTCGCGCGATAGCACGCCGCCTGCCCGTTCCTGCCCTGCAACCGATGGCTTGCCAGGAAACCCTTGCGGATACTGGATCAGTCGCGTCACGTGTCCGTGACGGATCGACTGCCAGCGGGGCGAGCCTGCCGCGCGGGCACCCCCCATGATCGCGGACATTGCCTCGCGGTCGAGGTCCACGTTCTCCGACAAATCCCTGATGACGATGACTGCCATGGCGTTCTCCAGCATGGGGACCGTGTCGCGCGCGGCGTGTGTGCCGCCACGACGGCGCCGGGGCGGGCGCGGGTCCACTCCAGTATAGGCAAGCGGTCGCGAGAGCCTGCCCGCGCGACCGCTCCCGTACGCCGGCCGTTCAGACCGCCGCCCAGTTGCCGCCCCATTGCGACGGATCGACGTTGATCTTGACGCGGCCGAGACCGCTGCCAATCACACCGTTGTTGTTGAGCGCGGCAACGTTGATCTGCTGCAGCTGCTGCACGCTCTGGTTGATATTGATGTTGACGTTGGCGAGCGGGCCTGTGGCTCCGACACCGACTCGATCGAGCCACGAACTGCCGCCGCGGACGGTGGCGAGTGCGCTGCTGTCGAGGTCCTTGCTGAGAGCAAGGTCACGGACGACGATGGTCGACATGGTGGTCTCCTCAGTCACGGCAGCGTTCAGCCGACGTAGTTGCTGGCGTTCTGGTTGGTGTTGACGTTGTTGCGCAGGTGCTCCTGGAACGCGGAGCCGTTGGCGAACATGCTGTTCACTTCCTGCATTTGCTGGTTCGACTGGTCGATCTTCGTGGTCTTGTCGAACGACAGCTTCACGGGGCTGTAGATCGAGGTGTAGGGTGCGAAGCCGAAGCCGCCGCGTACGGCTTGCATACCCTTGGCGTCGAGGGTTTCGGTGACGGACAGGTCGGTGATGGTCAGCGTGGTCATGGCAGTTCTCCTTGAGAGATTTGGGTGCTACGTGGTTTCAGTGTTGAGCATCGGGTTGGTGTCGCGCTCGGTACTGATATCGCAGCAAGCGTGCCAGCGCATGGGCCAACGCCTAAAGAAATTGCAATGCCTTGAAAATACGGGGAAAAAAGCGGTCAAACGGCCTGCGAGAGGGTTCCGGGCGAGCGTCACGCGCCGTCGATGTGGTGGGCCGCGGACAACAGTCGGCGCGCAAGTGTCGTGCGTTCGCCAACGTCCGCGCATGCGATAGCGCGTTGTGCGGATTGCGCATGCGCAGGGTGCGCACTAGTATCCATCGAGGATGCACGGGGGACGTGATGTCACCGACGTCATGTGCGGCGTCCGTTCATAACCACACGTCGGGAATGCTTCGATGCCCAGCCTGGCCGACCTGATACGCAGTTTCCGGAGCGGTGGGGTGACGCGCGACGAGTTTCTGGCGTCGATCGACCATGCGCTCGAGGACGAGACCACACCAGGCCATTTCGCGCGCGTGCTGAGCGAGGAACATACGCGCACGCCGTTGCCCGCGAACGTGTACACGGAAGTGATGCGCCGCATCGAATCGCGCGTGGCCACGCAATACGACCCCATTGCCGAGGAGACGCGCGCCGGCGACGGCAGCGCGCCCTCGGCGCCGTCGTCGCTGTCGTCTCCCTCGTCAATTTCGTCACTGTCCACACCGTCCTCCCCATCATCACCTTCGTCGCCAACGTCTCCTTCGGTACCGGGTATCGCCGGCGCGCATGTGAAGGGCGTGGGCGACACGCTGAACGGACGCTTCGTGCTCGAGGAGTGCCTCGGCGTGGGGGGCATGGGCACCGTCTACAAGGCGCTCGACCTGCGCAAGCTGGAGGCGTCGGACCGCAAGCCTTATATCGCGATCAAGGTGCTCAATCTGCAGTTCAGCGCGCATCCGAAGTCGCTGATGGCGCTGCAGCGCGAGGCGCGCAAGGCCCAGCAGCTCGCGCATCGCAATATCGTCACCGTGTACGACTTCGATCGCGATGGGGCGACGGTTTTCCTGACCATGGAGTATCTGTCGGGCAAGTCGCTGAGCCGTGTGCTGCGCGCGCCCGGTTTTGCCGGCCTGCCCTACGCCAAGGCACTGCCCATCATCATCGGCATGGGGCGCGCGCTCGCGTATGCGCACGAGCGCGGCTTCGTGCACTGCGACTTCAAGCCCGCCAATGTGTTCCTCACCGATCGTGGCGAGGTGAAGGTGATCGACTTCGGCATTGCGCGTGGTTTCCGGCAGCCGATCGACGACGCCGATCAGACCGTGTTCGATGCGGGCTCGCTCGGCGGCATGACGCCCGCGTATGCGAGCCCCGAGATGTTCGAGCATCTCGAGCCCGATCCCCGCGACGATATCTACGCACTCGCGTGCGTGACCTATGAACTGCTGACGGGCAAGCATCCGTACGACCGGCTGGGCGCGAACCAGGCGCGCGCGGCCAACCTCAAGCCCGTGCAGCCCAAGGTACTGTCGCGTTCGCAATGGAAGGTGCTGCGCCAGGCGCTGTCACTCGACCGTGCCACGCGCACACCGACCGTCGCGCGGTTTCTCGAAGGGCTCGGCGCGGAGCCGCAACACGCGGGCATGCGTGCACCGTTGCTCGCGGGCGCGGCGGTCGGCGCGTTGCTGGTGGCGGGCGTGGGCTATTACGCGTGGCGCACCGGCGTGGCGCCACGCGAGTCGGGACAAGACCCGGGGCGCTCGGTGGTCGCTTCGGCGCCCTCCGCCATCTCGCCACCGGCATCGGCAAGCACCTCATCCACCAACGGTGAAGTGGCTTCGGCACCGGCATCGTCGGCCGCCGAGGCGACCGCCGCGCGCGCGCCGGCAACCGCGCCGCTGTCGATGGCGAACGTGACGCCCGTACTCGCGGCGGTGCCATGCTCACTGCTGTCCGCGCGTATCGAGGGCAGCATCCTGTACGTCAACGGCTACGTGTCCGAAAGTGTCGGCGTGAAGCCGCTACGCGAGAAGCTCAATGCGGTGCCCGGTGCGGGCAGCGTCAAGCTCGACCTGCAGCCGCTCGGCGACGACAAGTGCGATGTGGTGAAGCTGGTGGCGCCTTACTGGTCGGCGAGCGCCAGCCGGCAGGATGCGGCCACGCTACGAGCGCGCGGCGGCAACACGCGCCTGACGGAAGGCATGCCGTTGGTGATGGAGCTATCGACGCCGCCGCATGAGTCTTACGTCTATGTCGACTACTACGTGGTCGATGGCAAGGTGGCGCATCTGGTGCCGAGCAAGCGCGTGCAGGGCAATCAGGCCCCCGCGAGCTACCACGCGACCATCGGCGATGGTGGCGACTGGATCGTATCGAAACCGTTTGGCAGCGAGCTCGTGGTGTTGCTGACCACGCCGGCGCCGCTGTTCGAGACGCGGCGGCCCGAATTCGAGACACGCCAGGACTATCTGCGCGCGCTGGAGAAGCCGCTCGCGCAGATGGCGGGCAAGTACGGCAAGGATCGCATCAGCGCGGACCTCGTGCAGATTTCCACGCGCGCGCGCTAGTGACTCCGCTGGTTACTTCATGTCGCGCGCCACGCGGAAGCCGTTCTGCGACTGCCGCACGCTGGTGCTGTACTTGAAGCGCGTCGAGGACACCATGTACGGCGCGCCTTCGCGCCACGAGCCGCCGCGAATCACGCGCGCGGTGCAACCGTTCTCGTCCCAGGCGCGACCATCGCTCGGCGCACCTTTATAGGAGCTGTGCCAGCAATCGCCGACCCATTCCCAGACGCTGCCGTTCATGTCGTGCAGGCCATACGGATTGGCCGGGAACGAGCCGACATCGGAAGGCGCGTCCTGGCTCCAGGGGTCGCCGCAGTCCTTGCAGTTGGCGTTGCCCTTCTTCATCTGGTCACCCCACCAATAGGCCGAACTGGTGCCGCCGCGCGCCGCGTATTCCCATTCGGCCTCGGTGGGCAGGCGGTAGGTCTTGCCTGTGGTCTTCGACAGCCACGCCACGTATTGCTGTGCGTCGTCCCAACTGACGTCGCGCACCGGCGCGTTCTTCGCCTCGCCGTTGGTGGCAATGCGTGGACAGGCACTGGCGTCCACGCAGGCATTCCATTGCTCGACGGTGACTTCGAACTTGCCGATCGCGAACGGCTGGCCGATGCTGACATGATGAGGCGGGCGTTCGGCCGGATCGCTCGTGCTGCTGCCCATGGTGAAGCCGCCCGGCGAGAGCGAGATCAGCACCGGGCAGGTCGGGCAATCGCGTAGTTCGCCGCCGCGCGCGGCGGCAGCGGATGTCGCGGCCGCCGAAGTTGCTGCCGAAGTTGCTGCCGATGTGGCCGGCTTGCCCTCGCCCGGATATGTGATGCTGCCCGACGAAGTACTGCCGCCCGGGCGCTGGCGCGTCGAACTCGTGGGCGGTGTCGAGGGGGAGGGTGGGGGCGTGGTCGCCGTGGGGGCCGGTGTGCGTGCGGCGGCTGGTGGTGTTGCTGGTGTGGTTGGCGCGGGCGTCGTGGGTGCGCTCGCGGCCGGTTTGGCATCCGCCTTCGTGCTCGCCTTGCTATCAGCCTTGCTATCCGTCGTCGTCGGCGCCGCCGGTGCGGTCGCGCGGATGCGTTCGATGCGAGCCTTGGCGAGCGCCGCGAAGCGGCCATTCGGATACGCCTTCAGATAGGCCTCGTAATCGCTCGCATAGTTACTGTTCTTGATCGAGTCCCAGAACGACAGCTCGTATTGCTCGTTGCTGTCTTTCGGCAGGATGCCGGCATGCGCGGCGGGAACCACCGAAAGCCCGACGCCCGGCAACATGGCGAGTCCCTGGAGCACGACACCGATACTGAACATCACAAGCGTTTTCCGCCACATGTCGAAGGCTCCGTCAAATTCGCCCGGCAGGCTCGCATCGGGCGCGGGTGAAGCCGCCGTGACCTGCACACGGCTCTTTTCAAGATAGCACAGCGTCTTCAGCCCGCGTGACGGGTTCGCTTTTTCATGTCATCCGTCCTACGCTGAAGGACACGTCGACGAGCGCACTGCGTCACAACGTCCACCAAGAAAAAACGACCGGGAGGAGCGTATATGTCCAGACGATCCCTGCTCCATGCGCTTGCGGCGTCGCTGCTCGCGTTGATTCCCTCGCTCTCCACACCCACACCCGCACCGGCCAACGCCGAGGCGTACATCATCTGGCCGTACGACGGCGCGGTGATCGACGGCGGAAAACTCTGGGTGCGCATGGGCCTCAAGAACATGGGCGTCTGTCCGAAGGGCATCGAGCGTCCCAACTGCGGCCACCATCACTTGCTCGTCGACGTCGAACTGCCGCCGATGGACAAGGAAATCCCCAATGATCGCAACCATCTGCACTATGGCGCGGGCGAGACCGATGCGCGCATCGAACTGCCACCCGGCAAGCACACGCTGCAGTTGTTGATGGGCGACAGCAAGCACATTCCGTTCGACCCACCGATTTACTCAAAGAAGATCACGATCACCGTGCGCTAGCGCACCGACGTGCGCGTTGGGGGAGTCACGCCATGATTAAGCCGATCGCTACCTTGTCCGCCGCCTTGTTTGTCGTCGCGCTTGCGACGTCGGTAGGTTTCGCCGTCGCGCAGGGCACGAGCGGAAAATCCGCGCAGAGCAGTGCCGCCAAGACCGGTGGCCCCACGGCGGCGCCGCCCAACGGGTATCTCTATATTGGTTATCCGAACGATCATCAGACCTTTGCCGCGGGCAAGCCGATCAAGGTCTGGTTCGGGCTGCGCAACATGGGCGTGGCGCCCAAGGACGTGAAGTTTCCGAATACGGGACACCACCATCTGCTGATCGATGTCGACCTGCCGCCGCTCGACAAGGAAATTCCGAACGATCGCAATCATCTGCACTTCGGCGCGGGCGAGACCGAGACCACGATCGAACTGCCGCCCGGCAAGCACACGCTGCAATTGCTCATGGGCGACGAGAAACACATCCCGACCACCCCGCCGATCTACTCGAAGAAGATCACGATCTACGTGCGATGACCGCTGTCGGGGGCGTGCCAACACCGCGCACGCGGACTGTTGGCGCGGCCCCATCATTCGCCTGGTCCCCTGTGCCAGCGCAACCCTCCGGCAACCCCGCGTTTTTTCCCGCTTTCCCTGTGTTTTCAAGGCATTGCAATTTTCTTTAGGCGCTGGCCCATGCGCTGGCACGCTTGCTGCGATATCAGTACCGAGCGCGACACCAACCCGATGCTCAACACTGAAACCACGTAGCACCCAAATCTCTCAAGGAGAACTGCCATGACCACGCTGACCATCACCGACCTGTCCGTCACCGAAACCCTCGACGCCAAGGGTATGCAAGCCGTACGCGGCGGTACGGGCTTCAACTTTGCCCCGTACACCTCGATCTATCACCCGGTGAAGCTGTCCTTCGATTCGACGACCAAGATCACGCAATCGAATCAGCAAATGCAGGAAGTGAACAACATGTTCGCCAACGGCTCCGCGTTCCAGGACCATCTGTCGAACAACGTGAACACGAACCAGAACGCCAGCAACACCGTGTATCGCTGATCGGCAACGTCATCACCCATAAAGAACAGCGGTATCGAAGCTACACCGCACGGGGAGCTTGCCGCCGGGGACACCTCTGCCCCCGGCTTTTTTTTTGCTCACCGCCTCCATCGCTGTTCGGCCGAACCACAATACAGATTGCCGTGATGCGCGCGCGCACGCACGGCACAGCCTCTGCCGCTGGAGGACAACGTGTTCCACGCATCCCGCATCGCTCCGTCCACGCTGATCGCCATGACGCTCCTGGTCATTGCAGGTTGCGCGGATTTCCGGCCTCCCGAATACAAGCGCCCGGAAACACCGGCCAAGGCCGCATGGTCGCGCGACGACGTGGTCACGGTATCGCCTGCCGAGACCATCGTGCCGAACTGGTGGCACGGGTTCCAGGATCCGTATCTGGATGGACTCGTTACGCGCGCGCTGGCGGGTAACTACGACATCAAGGTGTTAGCCGCGCGCATTCGCGTGGCCAACGCACAGATCGGCGAGGCGCGTGCGGGCGCGCTGCCGGTGTTCGATATCGGCGCGGGCGCAAGCTTCGACAAGACCACGGGACAATCCCTCGTACGCACCTATAACCTCGGTGCCCAGGTCAGCTGGGATATCGATGTGTGGGGCAAGGTCGAGAAGGGCGTGCAGGCACAGACCGCCGAATTCCGCGCGACCGAGGCCGACTGGCGTGCGGGCTACCTGACGCTGGTGTCCGCCGTGTCGATCACGTACTTCCAGATTCTGCAGTTCGATGAACAGGTCGATCAGCAGGCGCGCACGGTTAGCCGCAATGGCGAGATCCTCACCACGTACAAGGCGATGTACGCCAATGGCCTCGTGCCGCAGATCCGCGTGATGCAGCAGCAGGCGGAAATCAACCGCCTGACCAAGGATCTGATCGAGCTGCGCCGTTCGCGCAACGTGGCCGAGAATGCGCTGGCCACGTTGGTCGGCGTGCCAGCCGGTGAACTCAAGGTGCCGGCGGGGCGCCTGCAGGAGCGCGTCAAGTTGCCCGTGGTGCCTGCGGGACTGCCGTCGCAACTGCTCGCGCGGCGGCCGGATGTGGTGGCCGCCGAGTATCGCGTGCTGTCGGCGTACAACATCGTGGGCCAGGCGCGGCTGGCGCAACTGCCAAGCGTCAGCCTGACCGCGCGTGGCGGCACCGCGAGCTTCGCCTTGTCCGATCTGCTCAAGTCATTCACGTTCGGCTTTATGCCGAGCATCAACCTGCCGATGCTCGACCCGAACATCCGCGCGCGCGTCAAGACGACCGAGGCCGGTATTGGCGTGGCGGAGAACGAGTACGGTCGTACCGTGATGACCGCGTTCGAAGAGGTGGAGAACGCGCTCGTCAATGTCGATGCGCACAAGAAGCAGCGCATCGAATTGCAGCAACAGGTCGATCAGTTGCGTGTGGTGTCGGCGCAGATCGAGGCGCAATTGAAAGAGGGCGTGGTCTCGCAACTCGAAGTATTCGAGACCGAGCGTTCGCTGCTGACCGCGCAGTTGGCGCTGTTGGAAGTTCACCAACAGATTCTTTCCGATACCGTCACGCTCTACAAGGCACTCGGCGGTGGATGGCCTGCGGAACAGGTGCGCAATGCGCCAGCGGAGGGCCCGGTGAGCACGATCGTCGGCGAGCCGCAATGAGGATTCGGACGTACTCGCGACGGTCTCCATGTGCGCTGTGGCCGATTGACTCATCCGATGCGTCGCCTACTATGGTCTTACTCGTGACATCCCGCCTCTCGCGCCTCTCTCCGCTGCCGGCCGCCATTGCCGGCGCACGACGCCGCGCCCCCGGCCCGACTGTTGGTTGTCTGGAAACATGACGCGCGACGATGCTCTGATCATGGAAGTGCCGACAAAGGTGGATCGCAACCTCGCTCAGTCGGCCACGGCCCATGCATTCGATATCCTGCTGACGCCACTGTCGCGGCCCGATCTCGGCGAGATCCGCATCGACGAGGAGCTGTTCGCGATCGGTCGTGGCGAAGCGCCGTTCGCGGCGTATCCGACCGATGCCACGTCAGTGCTCTCGCGCCGGCACGCGCGCATCTTCTCGGAAGACGGTGCTGTGTATGTGGCCGATCTCGGTAGCAAGAACGGCACGCACGTAAACGGTGCGGTGGTGGCGCAGCAGCCAGCCGCATTGCGCGATGGCGATGAGCTGAGCTTCGGTGCGGAGTTGTCGTATCGCGTGCGGCTGTATCCGCGCGCGCCGGTGCAGCAGAGCGGTCTTGCCGTCGCGCTGACGCCGATGCGTCAGGACGTTGGCCTGCAACCGATCGTGATCACCGGCTTTCCGTTTCTGGTCAGCAAGGCCGACGACACCTTCGCGCGCTATCGCGACGCCTATCCGCATCAGGTCAACTACCTGTCGCGGCGCCATGCGCATCTGTACCTCAAGGGCGGCGCGCCGTGGATCGAGGACCTCGGTAGTACCAACGGTACCTTCGTCAACGGCGCACGGCTCGGCGATCACGCGGTGCGGGTTGGGCCCGGCGATGTGCTTGCATTTGGCGGCACGCACTTCGTCTATCGACTCGATATCGAGCACGAGGCGGATGGCGATGCGACTGCGACACGCTCGTCGGTTGTCGAGCGTCCGGTTGCGGTTCCGGCCAGCGATATGGGCGCGGCGGGTACCCCTGCGGGCGTGAGCCCGGTCATCGAGGATGACCCCGACAAGACCACGTTCGTCGGTGCGGCCGATTCGTTTCTCGATATCTTCTGTGTGGATTACGCCGCGAAGCACGAGGATGAAGTCAATCTGGAACCCATGCCCGATGCCGCCCATGCCGCGCAGGGCGGTGCGCATGCGCCGGCGCCACGCAAACGCGGACGGGCCGCATTGATGTGCGCTGAGGTAGCACGCACATTCGGCCTGGGCGATCGCGCGCAGACCGCGCGCGCGGTGCGCTGGAGCGTGGCAGTGGTGCTCGCGGCGGGCGTGGTCGGCGGC
Source organism: Cupriavidus pampae (assembly GCF_914271485.1). Taxonomy (GTDB): domain Bacteria; phylum Pseudomonadota; class Gammaproteobacteria; order Burkholderiales; family Burkholderiaceae; genus Cupriavidus; species Cupriavidus pampae. Next base: position 16,885 of record NZ_CAJZAG010000003.1, on the reverse strand, counting down.
GGCCTCTACTGGCGCAGTGCGCCAGACCGCTCGCTCGATCGGCTGATGGCCGACCATCAATATGCGCGCGCGGCGGAAGTCGCGGACGACTATCTCGCGCAGCATCCAAGCGACCCCAAGTATCAGGCGATCGGCACCGAGGCAATGCTCAATGCGTTCGTGCCGCCCTGGATAGAGAAACTGCGCACGCGCGATTTCGTCGGTGCCGAGACCGTCCTCGCGCACATGCGCGGTAGCAGCCGCCACAACACCGATGCGCGCGCGCTGGTCGACGAACTGGCATGGGTCGGCAGCGTAAGCCGCTTTGCGGCGGAGCGTGGCGGAGACGATGCGCGTATCCGGCTGTATCGCGACGAGGGCGAGATCCGCCGCCTGCTCGCGCATTGGGAGCAGGACGCCAAAGCCCACCAGCGTGCGCTCGATCGCATCGCGAATACGGTGCCGGTGTTTGGCGAGACCTATGCCGGCACGCTCAGCGCGCTGCGCAAGCTGCAGAACGACGACGCTGTGTACCTGGCTGCGATCGAACGGCTCAATGCCTCCATCGCCACGGAACTTGGGCGAGAACAACCGGAAGCATTGCAGTCGATGCTTGCCGAGTACCGCGACAAGTATCCGCGCCTTGCCGGGCTCGATGGGACCGACGCGGATCTCAAGCAATACATCGCGCTGATTCAGGCGCTGCGCAATCGCATGCTAGGTCCGCTGACCGCGCAGATGGCGGCAGTGCACTTCACCACGCCGCCGTTCCGCGCGGCGTATGACAAGCTCGCCGCGGAGAAGCTGCCACCGGCATCGATCGCGGAGCAATACGTGGCGGCGACGCAGGCATGGCTGCGCGGCGAGGGAGAAGCCGCGGCCAGCGCGCTCGGCCGCATCGAGGCGGGGCCATGGGCCGATGAACTCTCAAAGGACATCGCGCACAAGCGGCAGGTGCTCGAGCAGTTCGCCGCGCTGCCGCGCGCGCGTGGGAGTGCGGGTTACGAAGACCAGTTGCTGGGGTTGCACGCCATGCTCGACCCCGATGCTGACGCATGGTACGTGCGCGCGATCGACGGCGACGTCAACGCGATTCGCGAGGCCGCGCTGCGGCGCGCCAACCTGTTGCTCAACCGCGCGGCCACGGCATGGCGGCAGTATCGCAACAACGGCCTGATCGGCGGCGAGCAGCGGCTCGAGGCCGGCATCTCGGCCAAGTTCCGCTCGCAGGCCAAGCTGCTGGCGGACGCGCAGGCCGATGCGCGGCAGGGCCTGCGCATCTATACGCAGCTGAAGGCGGATGAGATCACGCAGTGGAGCAAGACGCGCGACGATATTCAGGCCGAAGTCGACCTGCAGCGGCGCTCGCTCAACGATCTGCGCATGGTGCTCGACCCGGCAGTGCTCAAGGCCAAGCTGGCGCTCGTTGGCGAGCCGAGTCCCACCGCGACCGTGGCGGCCTCTCCGGGAGGACGGCGATGAACGACACCAACCGTGATCACCACGATAACAAGCTACGCCCGTTGCATGAAGCGCTGGACGATCACAGTGCGGAGGGCATCGCGTTGCTGACCGCCGAGCCGTCGCGACTGTCGATGCTGACCATCATGGCCACCGCGGGGCTCGTGCTGTGCGCGCTGCTATGGTCGTTCTTCGGTCATGCGGACGTGATCGTCACCGCGCAGGGCACGCTCGCGCCGGAGTCCGAGGTGCGCCGCTTCTATGCGCCCGTGGACGGCGAACTCGCGGATATCTATGTGGCCGAGGGGCAGCCGGTGTCGAAGGACGACGTGCTTGCGCGCCTCAATGCGCGCGGCGCGATCGAGGCCGCGGCCAAGGCGCTCGAGGCGCAGCTCAAGCTCGAAGATTCCGAGCGCGAGTGGCGGCAGTTTCCCGAACGCAAGGCCTTGATGGAGCGCCGCGCGATCGCATTGAAGCAGCAACTGGAGGTTGGTACGCGGCAACATGAAAATCGCATGGCCGAAGGCACTACGCGCCTGGCCGAGCAGCAGCGCGCGCAATTGCAGGAGGCCCGCAGCAACCTGGAGAACGCGCGCCGCGGCCGCGATTTCGCGCGGCAGGAGCAGGACCGCTATGCGCGCTTGTTTGCGCTGCCCGGTGGCGGCGGCGTGTCGCAGGCACAGGTGGAAGCCAAACGCGCCAGCGCACAGGAAGCTGAGAACGGCCTGCGCGTCGCGCAATCGCGCCTGAGTGAACTCGATGCGCGGCTGGCGCGCGAATATACGCAGGCCAGCGCCGATCTCGAAGGGAGCGGGCAGGACCTCGCCAACCTGCGCATTCAGTACGACGCGCAGATGCGCGAGATCGGCAGCACCGAGGACAAGCTGCGGCTGCAGGTGCAGACCGCGCGCCTAGTCGCCGAGGCGGCCGCGCGCATTCGCTTCGAGAACATCGACAAGGACAACTTCCTGCTGATCGTGGCGCCGGTGTCGGGCGTGATCACCGATGTCACGTCGACGCAACGTGGCGACAAGGTGCAGGCCAATGCGCCGCTGGGCGGCATCGCCCCGAAGGATGCACGGCCCGTGCTGCGCGTGGAGATCGCCGAACGCGATCGTGCATTTCTGCGCGAGGGGTTGCCCGTCAAGCTCAAGTTCAGCGCGTTTCCGTACCAGCGCTATGGCCTGATCGCGGGCACGCTCGAATACATCTCGCCCGCGACCAAACCGTCGGGGCCGGACAAGCAGCCAGTGTATGAAGGGCGCGTGCGGCTCGCGCAGGACTACTACGCCGTGGCGGACCAGAAGTATCCGCTGCGCTATGGCATGACTGCTACCGCGGAGATTGTCGTTCGCGAGCGGCGGCTGATCGATCTCGGGCTCGATCCATTCCGGCAGGTGGCCGGCTAGCCCGTTACGAGAACCAAGGGGAGAGAGCGATGACGGCCATCGTGCGCATCGACGAGGAAGTGATCGGCGTCGAAGAATTCATCCGTGTGCTCAAGCTGACCGGGCAGTTCGAGGGCATCGTCGAGCAACTCGTGCGCGAGAAGCTGACCGTGCACGCGGCGCGCCGGCAGGGCATGACGCTGACGCCCGAGGAGATCCAGGCGCGCGCCGATCAGTTTCGGCGCGTGCAGGGTCTGCACCGCGCGTCCGACATGAACCACTACCTCGACGCGCTCGGCGTCAGCCTCGACGAGTTCGAGCGCTTTATCACCGACAGCCTGTATCAGGAGAAGATGATGGCGCGCATCGGCGACGATGCCGCGGTGGAAACCTACTTCCAGCTGAATTCGCCGAAGTTCGACAGCATCGAAGTCAGCCATATCGTCGTGGACAGCGAAGGCAAGGCGCGCGAGCTGGTGTCCTATCTGCAGGATGACCCCGACAGCTTTGCCGAGATGGCGCGCGAACATTCGATTGCCGATACGCGCGAGCAGGGCGGCGAGATTGGCAAGGTGTTGCGCGGTTCGCTCAAGAGCGATATCGAGGCGAAGGTGTTCAACGCCGAGGCCGGCGACCTGCTCGGGCCGTTTCCAGCGGCCGACAAGTCATTCTTCGAGGTGTTTCTGGTGCGGGCCAAGCATCCGGCGCGGCTCGATGCCGACGTGGCGGTGGAAATCCGCCGCCTGCTGCGGGAAGAGTGGCTGATGGCGAGGGCGCAGGAACATGTCATCGAAGCCCGCTAGCGAGATGGCACCCGGCACGGCCGCAGGCGCGTCATCAGGCGCGCCAGCCGATTTGTCGCCGCCTTCGTCCCCATCTGCGCCGCCCGATGCGCATGGTGTGCTCGTCGATTTTCTGGCGACCGTCGAGATCCTGTCGTCGCTGACACGTCCCGAACTCGAGCGACTTGCAACAAGTGCGCGCACGCTGCAGTTCGGCTTCGGCGACACCGTCTGCAATGCGGGCGAGCCGGCCGATGGCCTGTTCATTGTGCGTAGCGGTTCGGTGCGCGTGTTCAACGAGGAGCACGGCAAGGAAATCAGCATGGGCGTGCGCAAGACCGGCGAGGTCTTTGCCGATATCGCCATGCTGCGCGAGTATCGACACGAGTCGTCGGTGCGCGCGTCGGGCAAGACCGAGCTGCTGTGCATTCCGCGCGCGGTCAGCGAGGCCGTGGTGGCGGCCAATCCGGCCGCGCTCGCGTTCATCACCAGCTATGTCGCGATCAGCTCCGCCGGCGGCTCTGTCGCCCGGCTGTTCGACCTGCGTGGCAAGCTCGATCGTTCGGAGCTGGAAGACGCGGTGCGCAGCGTGGGCGTCAAGCGCGTCACGGCGGGGCGCGAGATCCTGCGGCAGGACGGGCGCGACGATCGGCGGCTCTACGTGGTGCGGCAGGGCACGGTGCGCATCGTGCGCACCGAGGACGGCGAGTCGTACCCACTGGCTACGCTCGGGCAAGGCGATATCTTTGGCGAGCGCGCGTGCGTGATGCGGCAGGAGCAGATCGCCTCGGCGATCGCGGAAACCGATGTCCGGTTGCTCGTGATTCCCGAGAAGACCGTGCAGCTGATTCTTGAGCGCAATGGCAAGCTGCGCGAGGTGCTCGAGGAACGCATCCGCGTGATCGACCGCGAGTTGCATCGCCAGCAGAAGCTGGCCGAGCGGCGCAAGCGGCCGGTGCTCCTCGATCTGCATTCGCGCCCCGAATTCGGTGAACGCCTGATCCGGCGCTTTGCGCTCGTCGAGCAGGCCGAGGAGATGGATTGCGGCGCCGCGTGCCTGGCGATGATCTGCCGCCACCATGGGCTGACGCTGACGCTTGGCAAGCTGCGCGAAATGGCCAACGTGACCACTGCGGGGGCCACGCTCGACAGCCTGGCGCGCGCGGGCGAATCGCTCGGCTTCACCACGCGCGGCGTGCAATGTACGCGCGACGCGCTGCTTGGTTTCGAGTTGCCGTTCATCGTGCATTGGGAGGGTTACCACTACGTCGTGGTGTACGGCATCTCGCAGCACCACGTATGGGTGGCGGACCCCGCGCTGGGCTTCCGCAAGCTGAGCACCGAGGAGTTCGAGCGCGGCTGGAGCGGTACATGCCTGCTATTCACGGCCAGCGAGTCGATGGTGCAGCTGTCGATCGCGCGTTCGCCGTGGCTGCGCTTTATCAGCTATCTGACGCCGTACAAGCGCATCCTCGCCCATCTGTTCCTGGCCACATTCGTGATTCAGCTGCTTGGTGTGGTGCCGCCGTTGATCATCCAGAACATCCTCGATGGGGTGGTCGTGCATCAGAACGTGGGGCTGCTGCATCTGCTGATCGTCGGGCTGATCATCTCCAATCTGTTCACGCAGTTGATGGCGACCATTCGCGCGTACCTGGCCAACTTCATGGTGCGCAATATGGACTTCGCGATGATGTCGCAGTTCTTCAAGCACACGCTGGCGCTGCCGTTGTCGTTCTTTGCCAAACGCAAGACCGGCGATATCTTTGCGCGTTTTCAGGAGAACCAGACCATTCGCGCGTTCCTGACCGAGTCCACGGTGACGACCGCGCTTAACCTGCTGATGGTGTTTATCTACTTCAGCATTATGTTTGTCTACAACGTCAAACTCACGCTGCTGCTGATCGCGTTTGTGATTCCGATTGCGGCGCTGACGGTGGTCGTTACGCCGCGCCTCAAGACCTACGCGCGCGATGTGTTCACCGCATCTACTGACGCCAAGTCCTACCTGATGGAAACGCTCGGTGGCGCGGAGACGGTCAAGGGCATGGGCATCGAGCGCGCGGTGCGACTGCGTTGGGAGCACAAGTATGCGAAGGCGCTGGACCAGCAATATCGGGCGCAGTCGTTCCACATTCTTGTGGGACTGGTCAGCCAGTTGCTGAATGCGGCCACCACCATTGCGGTGCTGTGGGTGGGCGCGACGCTGGTACTCCAGCGCGAACTGACGATTGGGCAGCTCATTGCCTTCAACGCGTTCATGGGTAGCGTGCTCGCGCCGCTGATGGGGCTGGTCGCGCTATGGGGGCAGCTCAACGATGCCGGGGTGGCGATGGAGCGGCTCGGCGACGTGTTGGACCTAGAGCCCGAGCAGCGTCCGCAGGATGTGGCATCGCGCGTGATGCTGCCGGACCTGCAGGGCGAGATCCGTTTCGATGGCGTGTACTTTCGCTACGGGGGCGACGAGACTCAGTACGTGCTGGAGAACATCAGCTTCCACGTGCGCGCGGGCGAGATGGTGGCGATCGTGGGACGTAGCGGTTCGGGCAAGACCACGCTGGCGAAGCTGATGGTCGGCTTCTATCGGCCCAGCGAGGGCACCATGAGCGTCGATGGCTACGATCTCAACGTGATCGACACCGAGTTCTTCCGCGCGCAGGTCGGCTACGTGATGCAGACCAATCTGCTGTTCTCTGGGACGATTGCCGAGAACATCGCGTGCGGGGACGATGCGGGCGATCGGCGCCGTATCGAGGAAGTGGCCAAGATGGCCGATGCGCACGCGTTTATCTCGAAGCTGCCGCTTGGCTATGAACAGGTAGTGGGCGAGCGTGGCATCGGGCTCTCGGGTGGGCAGATCCAGCGGCTGTGTATTGCGCGGGCGCTGTATCACGACCCGCGTCTGCTGGTGTTCGACGAGGCGACGTCGGCGCTCGATACGCAGTCGGAGAGCAATATCCTCGCCAATATGCATGACATCCTGCGTGGCCGTACCGCAGTGATCATCGCGCATCGGCTCAGTACGATCATGCAGGCCGACAAGATTCTGGTGCTGTATGAGGGCGCGATCGTCGAGCAGGGGCGGCATGAGGAACTGCTCGAGCGGCGTGGCATGTATTACCAGCTGGTGCAGAAACAGTTGAGCGCGGCATGAAACTGTTCAATCCTCCCGGCCGACCGGCTCCGCCGCCAGACGAGACGCCTGTGGGTATGACCCTTGGCCCGCGACTCACGACGTCCGCGGTGTCATTTGCAGGGCTGATCGAGCGGTTGGAGATCCTGCGTTCGACATTGCGCTGGTCATCGCGCCTCGAGCGTCCCGAGATCGAGAAGCTGCTCAAACAGGCGACGTCGCTGCGTGACGAGGTAATGGGACTTTCCCACAAGGAGCGCTTCGTCCAGGCGGCGACGCGAGAAGGCGTTCCCGCCGCGGAAGCGGCGCAGATCGCCGACCATGACGTGGAGATCGAGCCGATCGCACAGTCGTCGCGTGAACGGCGGCAGGCATTGCTCGAACGCAGCTTCGTGTTCGAGGGGACATTTGGCGACAACGCGAAGCTGCTCGAATCACTGGAGATCGCCGAGAAGGCAGCGCCGACCGATCTGCCGGTGCTGATCGATGGCGAGAGCGGTACCGGCAAGGAGCTGATGGCCAAGGTGATTCACGCCAATGGCTCACGCGTCGAACGGCCGTTTATCTCGGTCAACTGTGGCGCGATACCCGACAGCCTGCTGGAGTCGGAGCTATTCGGCCATCGCAAGGGCGCGTTCACGGGCGCGAGCAGCGATCGCCGCGGCAAGTTCGAGAGCGCGCATACGGGCACGATCTTCCTCGACGAGATCGGCGAGCTGCCGCTCACGGGGCAGGTCAAGCTGTTGCGTGTGCTTGAAGCGCACGAGATCCAGCGCGTGGGCTCGGACGAAGTGATTGCCGTGGACACACGCATCGTCGCCGCGACCAACAAGGATCTGCGGCGCATGAGCCAGGAGGGCACGTTCCGCGAAGATTTGTTCTATCGGCTCAGCGTGATCCACGTCTCGCTGCCGGCGTTGCGCGAACGGCGCGACGAGATCCCGCTATTGATCGCGTATTTCGGCGATGAGGCTGCGGGGCAACTCAAGCGGCGTCCACTGAAGCTCACGCCACGCCTGCGTGACTTCCTGCTGCACTACGGCTATCCGGGAAACATCCGCGAGCTGCGCAATATCATGTACCGGCTGTCCTGCCTGGCCGGCGACACGGCGGACCTCGCTCACTTGCCCCCCGATATTCGTCCCGGCCCGGCCGCACAGGCCAAGGTCGCCGCGGGCATCGAGGCCCCGGTGCCGACGTCCCTAAGCGAGGCGAAGCGCGCGGCCAGCGACGAAGCCGAACGCGCCTTCCTCGAACGCGGATTGCAGGAAGTAGGCGGCACGGTAGCGGAACTCGCCCGCCGCTTCGAGATGAACCGCTCGCACGTGCAGATGCTGCTGAAGAAGCACGGCATCCACTCGAAGGATTTCCGAGGCAGCCGACAGGGCGATGGCAAGTAACCGTCGTTGATCAAACCTCCGGGTTCAACAACGTCCGATCCGATCCGCCACCAATATCCTCCGCGCGAATCACGATCACGGACACGTTGTCATGCCCCCCATTGGCCAACGCCAGGCCAACCAGCGCCCGCGCCGCGATCTCGCAATCGCCCCCCGCCAAAGCCCCGGCAATCGCATCGTCCTCCACCTCGTTGCTCAACCCATCGCTGCACAACAGGAACATATCCCCATCGCCAATCTCGAGCTGCAAATCCTCGAGGTTCAGCGCCCCAGCGGCCCCGACGGCGCGCGTAATGGTGTTATGCGCCGGATGCCGCCGCGCCTGCTCCGCGGTAATCAGCCCGCGCGCGCGCAGCCGTTCCACCTGACTGTGGTCACGCGTCAGCTGCTTCAGATGCCCATCGCGAAATAGATAAAGTCGGCTGTCACCCGCCCACAGGCAGGCACACCGCCGCTCGCAGGCCATCAACGCCACCACGGTGCTGCCAATCACCCGCACCTGCATGCGGGCAGCCTCATCGATCAACACCTGATTCACCGCCTGCAACGTCGTACGCGCCGCCGCCACCACATCGTCGAGCTCCGGCGTGGGCGCCATGGCCGCCAGCGCCTGCACGATCGTGCGGCTGGCAAAGTCCCCCACGGCGTGACCGCCCATGCCGTCGGCAACCGCCCAGATGCCACGGTCAGGGGCATCGAAGCAGGCGTCTTCATTGCGTTCCCTGACCAGTCCGACGTCTGTACAGGCGGCGGAAGTCCAGCGGAATTGCGTAGCGCAGGTCACGGTGCTCTCCGGCGCGGGATCAAAGGCGGCTCCGCGCAAGCGCCGCCCCCCGGGGCAGCATAACGGCTCGCCCGCCTCAGTAAAGGCCGATAAAGACGATAGCGGCCGGCGGCGGGCTCCCGAGGCCGGCTCAAATCAACCGGCCCTTGTTCTTCGCACCTTGGCCCGCATCGACATTGATCGTCGAGTTCGGCGCGTCATTGCGGACATCGATGCTCTGGAACTGATTGTTCATCTGTTCAGCATAGAAGCTGTAATTGATCTCGTAAAAGTTCACGACAGGAGCCACGGCGCTCGCGCGTGGGGCAACGTACGGCTGGATCCATCCAAATACCCACTGGGCGCCACCGCCGCGCACGCAGGACATCGAGCGGAAATCGAGTTCGCGGTGGACGGCGAGGTCCTTGATCGTCAGCGTGGCCATGATGGGTCTCCGGTCATTGGTCGTGGTTCGATGCTTGGGTAGAGCAATCGGCGTGCCAATCGCGCCGCCGGTTGGCTGGCGACCCATAACCGTTGCTGCTGGCGGCATTCCGCCGCGTTACTCCGGTCGATGGGCGATGATGCGCGGGCCAGCGGTCGGCGCCGGACCAACAGGTGTCGTCCAACATGTTGGGTGGCAACCGACCAATCCCGCCTGCCTGGCGCAACCCCGGTAGCCCTCAACACCCGGCAGCCCGCGCCACGCCTTGCCGGCACGTGGCGAGCCCCGACTGGCACGGTTGATGCGAAACGGTTGTCGCCAGCCAACGAACAACAACCAACGAACGAGACCGCCATGCATCCGCAAGCCCAACTCAGAGGAGACCGCACCCCCGACGCCTACCTGCCGGGCACCCACCTGGTCACGGCCCGCAATGGCTACTCCCATCATGGCATCTACACCGGCCGCGGCCGCGTCATTCACTATGGCGGCTTCTGCGACGCACTGCAATCCGCGCCGGTCGAAGAAACCTCGCTCGAAGCGTTTGCCGCGGGCAACCCCGTGACGGTCAAGCCCGAACCCTTCGCCCGCTACCTCGGCGCCCAAGCCGTCCACCGCGCCCGCTCCCGCCTCGGCGAAAATCGCTACCACCTGCTGACCAACAACTGCGAACACTTCTGCACGTGGTGCGTCCGCGGCGTAGCCCGCAGCGAACAGGTAGAAGCCTGCGTCCGCCACCCAATCGCAGGCTTTCAAGTGGGACTGCTCCTGCTGCGCCGCTTGTTGCCAACTGGTCTGACGATCGAAACCGGCCCCGCGATCGGAGCGGTCTGACTCACGAAACGTGTCCAAACGTTGCCGATATGTGGCAGTTTGTTTCCGCCCGGTTTTTCCCCCTCCATTCATGTAATCATCCCCTCACACGATTCGCGCCGCGCCCCCCGCGACTCGCCAACCAAGGCGACAGCCATCACGTAGGGGTCATACATGCAAACGAGAATGCAGACGCGGCAGCGGCCGCTTTACAAGGAACGAAGGGTCCACGTCGAGTCAGACAGCGCACGCGCTGCGACGGAGTGCGCACGCATTGAGGCAGACCGTGCACGTGGGTCAGAGCGCGCCAATGATGTCGCCTTACCTCACCGACATAAGGGAATTCGTAGAGAGGTTTGGTTTCTCCAAAGAGCGACGAGCGATCATGCGGGGTCTGCTGGGATTTCGTGGGGCGCTCAGGGAGGTCGGGCTGGATGAAGGTTTCCAATGGCTAGACGGTAGCTTCGTCGAGGACATCGAGTCATCCACGCGCCAGCGAGCACCCGGAGATATCGACGTGGTCACGTTTGTGCGGCGCCCGGCGGCGTGCCGGGTAGAGGCGGATTGGAAGCGATTCAATCAGGAAAATTTCAGCTTGCTGCATGACGTTGCGGCAGTGAAAGAGCGTTTCCGCTGTGACGCTTACACAGTTGATCTCGATATCGAAGCAGAATCACTCGTCGATTCCACTCGATATTGGTTTGGTCTCTTTTCTCACCAGCGCGCTACCTGTCAATGGAAGGGCATATTGCGGATCCCGCTCGCGGCGCACGCCGATGAGAGCGCGTTGGAATGGCTGAACGAAATGAACGATCAAGATGAAGAATATTGAACTAAGCGGAATGCAAGCCGATCTTGCAGCGGTCAACGCACTGCTGGAAACCCATACCGAGGAAACGGACCCATTGGGTTGGCACCAATTTCTGTATCGAAAGCGAAAACTTGAGGCCGACATCGCAGAACTCGTCAGTACGGACGAGCCGAAAGCCGAAGTGGCAATCTTCTTTGGCGGCGCACCGGTACGCGGTTCACACGGCGTCCTGGCATCATTCGCGTCTCAATCCGTTGACGCCATCCAAGACATTGTGGCCAAGCGGATGTCCACCATGGGAGGCACCCAGTTGGCGGCCAGAGGCCCCGTGCCCGGTCGTGCCGACGCCCAACTCATGATCACCAATCTCGTGCGAGGCTCGGTCGGTTTTGTTTTGACTGAAGCTGGGCGAAGCGAACAGTCAACCGACACATCGTTGAAAGACGCGGTACAAAGCGCGGTCGACCTGCTGGCACACATCGCGTCGGCTGACGACGAGGTCTTCGATGCTGCCAGCGACGAGCTAGATAGCCGCACCCTTGACGCCGTGAGGAAGCTGTTCCGTGTGCTTGACGACAACCGAGCCACAATCAGGATCGTTGAGGGCAAAAGGGATTTGCTCCTTCCGGCCGAGGCCGTCTCGCGAGGCAGAGGGCGAGTGGAGGCCATCGAATCCATTAACGAGGAAGAAATGGAGGCGGAAGGGCACTTGTTCCTGTTGCCTGACGGCCACCGGTTCGACCTGACTACCGATCAAGCCGGTCGAGGGTTGCTGTTCAAGGGTACGGTGGACCGCGACATCCTCAGTGCCGAAGACTCTACGGTGTCAGAGGTTGTCGGGAAGCGCTGGAGAGTTCTGCTGCGGAGAAAGGATGTCAGCAGACGCGCGTGCGTGAGGACGTCCTATGTGCTCATCCGCCTGCTCGATGCAATCTAGGGCACTGCCGCAAATGTCGACCACGCCGCGCCGGAGTTCCGGCGCGGCACGCTTTTGCTATACTCCGCCCCTGCTCCCGGCAACGGGTGCGCTGGTCCGCTCGCCGTAGTTCAATGGATAGAACGAGCGCCTCCTAAGCGCTAGATACAGGTTCGATTCCTGTCGGCGGGACCACGGTAAAGGAGTTATACTTCTCCCTAAGCCAAGCCCGTCAAGGGTTTCCGGGTTCGAATGGTTGTGTGATGGTACCACATGAAGTACCACAGGAGTACCACACAGCCATGCCCTACCTCTACATCTCCCCGTTCATGGCAGTAAAGATTGCGTATCTCTGGAGGAAGACGGAGACCGGGCCGTTCTGGTTCAAGCGCCGCGTGCCGTTGGATCTGGTAAAGGCGGTGGGGCGCGACTACGTACAGGTAAGCTTGGGCACGCGCGACTTCAAGGTGGCTGCTCGCAAGATTGAGACGCTGGCCAAAAAGCTCGACGCCGAGTGGGCGCACATGCGGAGTCCTAGCCGTGCTTCCAGTATCGAGCAAGGTCATCAGTTGCTCGCAAGCTTCGGGGTTGACCCCAGTAACCCCAAAGCTGATCCCGAATCGTTGGAGGTGTTCTTTGACATGGTCGAAGATCAACTGCCTCCGAGCGTTCGGCATGCCCACTACCAAGCGTATCAAGAGGGAGACACGGTATCCCCGGAGGACATCGATAGGCACCTCCCGGCGTCTAGCGCCATGGCCTTGGCCCTTGCGCAGGAGCGCATCAAAATTCTGGCGTCGGATTGTCGGGACCAGTACATCAAGGCTAGAGCTAGCAAGCCGCGCACTGTGAACGCCGCATCGATCCCATTCAAGTACCTGATTGAACTCCTCGGGGATCGCGACATTCGCCGCTATCGCAGGGCTGACGCGAATAGGTTCGTTCAACACCTTCTTTCCGGCGACCACTCGGAAAATGGCAAGCCTATCGCCACTACCACGGTGCAACGCTACCTCACCACCTTGAGGGCTGCATGGGCCTATGTGATCAAGGAAAATGAGCTGGACTGCAAGAATCCATGGTCGTCCATCGAGATTCCCGGACTCGGGCGTGACGAGGAGAAGCGTGTCCCCTTTACGGTTTCCGACTATCGCCTGCTATACGCAGCAACGGACAGCCATGGCTTGGACGGGCTCAGATGCATCCTGACCCTCGTCGCTGAGACGGGGGCTCGATTGGCCGAGATTGTGGGCCTTGGAGTAGAGGACTGCCACATTGATGTTCCCGTGCCGTTCATTCATATTCGACCGCATCCATGGCGCTCTCTCAAGACCGCGCAAAGCGCCCGGAAGGTGCCCCTCACGTTGCGAGCGCTCGTAGCTGTGAAAGCGGCGCGTGAGCTGAAAGGGCATTCGGCCTATCTGTTTCCTAGGTACACGAGCAGCGCGGGCTGCAAGGCGGACACGGTCAGTGCCACGTTGAATAAATGGATTCGGACGAACCTGGTGGAGGTGGGGAGGGGCCTTACCATGCACTCACTTCGTCACGGTATGACCGATCTGTTGCGAGAAGTGGGCTGTCATACTGCGGTGATCAATCAGCTTCTTGGCTGGGAATCGGCAGGGCAAGGGGAAAAGTACGGGGCGGGGTACTCGCTTGCTCAACTGAAAGACTGGCTGGATCGGGCAACGGCGTTGCACGCTGGTTAGTGTGCCTGCCTGACGCATCCGTCAGCGCGATTCTATGGATTACTGCACCCATCGGTCGCGTGCCCTCATCTCCATGTCGAAATTCGCGAGGGGCAGACGACGGGTTTTTTCTCCGCATTCTTGGCCTGCCTTTCCTCCAACCTCAACTCCTTCCTCTCAACGGATTTCCCGGAATAAGCCTAATTTCTGTTATGGGCCCCTCATAAGGGAAGGTGAAGATACCTAAGGAGTAGTGGTAATGGTACATCCTGATAGAGTATCAATGATGGTATATCTAGGGGTGGCAGCAGGAATGACCATTGATGAGGAGCGTGGTTAATTAAGAGAGTATGTACCGCTATGGTATGCCCCTAAGGATTGATCCGTCTGAGCGTGCTTGGATCGAATACAAAATACGCGGCCGTTAGGGGATATTCTCGATGCTTACAAGGCCTTGAGCACCAGTCATCGCCGAGAATGTATCAAGCATGATTGATTGCGCCTGTGCTTGATGGTGGGCGGCCACGACAATCGCATCATGAATGGGCAGAGCAACGATGCCGAGGTCAAGTAGCTTAATGAGTACGGCGACCAGAATCTGGCTCTCGATAAAGAAGACCTCCATTCCTCTACCAGCGAAAAAAAGATCCTCGATAGGGCTATGAAATGCCATGATAGCCTCCGTGATTTCTTGAATGCTCATCGTCGGCGGAAGGAAGCTCTTGGTTCCTCTGGGTTTGCGTGAAAGCTTCTTTTCCGGGTGAATCATGGAGTTAAAGACTTTCTTCATTCCGGTTCGATAGTCTTCAAGACCAGGTATCGTATACGCATCCTCGAAATGCGGTTGAACGCCCTTGAGTCCATACAGGATTCGCGGAGCCATCTGTCCGTAGTCCAATGTGACTGTGTCGCTGTCATCAATCAACAGAAAATCATGTCGGTCAGATCGTGATATATTTTGCCAGAACCCACCGAACAAGCGACCCCCTCTCGCAAAGCTGCCATCATTGAATATCCGAACGAGAAAACGATCATTGACATCAACGGGTTTGGAGGTCGGTAAAAGGTTGATGTCTGCTTCCCGTAGGAAAATGTTGATACGCCTCATCTCGTCACGATACCGATCCGTATCTGCGGTGTCGGTGTACTGGATGCGCTCACCCCTATCGAGGGGGCCATTGTTGGCTTCTTTTAGGATGATGGTCTCTCCACCCATCCGGACGGCCAAGTCCTTTAGCCCAACACCGTAGTGCGCGACGATTCCGCGCAGTCGATCGGTCGCCTTGATTGTCGTTTGCTTGCCGCGTCGGTCGGTAAAGGCGCGAGGAGACCCCACTTCTAATTGAAGGAAGTCCATTTCAGGCATCGCCATATTACGGATGACCCTCGGCAGAGTTTTATTCAAGATGGGATGGCGATATCTATCCTTCGATCCGAGAGTGGATTTGGTGAAGGGCACTGATATGGCCTTGCCAGGTCTTGTAAGGTCACGATGAATAAGATCGCAAATGATTGCCTCGACCTGTTGTTCGAATAATATTTGATCTGCCTCCTTTCGTTTTCTTTTGCGCATTTCATAATAGGATTCGAGAACAAGTAGCTGACCGGTAATGTCGGCGACCATTGCGCGAGCGGAGTCGCTCACTGCTACGCGCATTCCATTGATCGGTCTATCTTTTTCTTCGGCATCAGTAGTAATGACAAAGTGTTCTTCGGTATCCTCCAGAATCTTCATTTGATGTAAAAGTCAATCAGGGTGGGTGGACCTCTATGGTAGTCATGAGTTTCGACGGTTCTCTAATGCCCTTGGTTGTAGATTGAGAATTGTCTTCCTCACCGTGTTATGCTCCACGCTGGGACGGTCGCGTTGATAGAGATTTTTATATCACCTCACATCACGCAGCATGATGCGATGCAATGTGATATCAGATGAGATATCTGTCCCTGCATTGCATAATGCAGTGGGGAGCTTTGATGGGAAAAAGTGATCTCCCCTTGTCGGTGGCCGATGTCGGGACAAATGCGACGTAGAAATCGCGACGGCGGTAGGTGCTTGCGTAGCGTCAAAAAGAAACCGCGCTGAGCCCAGATGCGCGGTCGAAGTTTGCCGATGACAGGGGATGTAGCATCGACAGGCCTCAGGTTAGCAATTCCAATCCGTTTTAGGTGCAGACTTCGACTCAACACAGTCTGGGTCGAATTCTGAGGTGCATTCCATTTTGGGACCAGTCACCGCTTCGTGAGCTTTCTTGGGCGAATCATGAATCTAAGGCAGTCTGATGCTTGGCTCGTATCCTCATGATGGTTTGACGAGTTGTGCTGAAATCTCGCGCAAGCTGGGCTACCGAACTACCTTTTGCCAGCAGCTCGCGGATGACCTCCTGCTGGGCCGAAGAGAGAGCGGAGGGGCGTCCAAAGGCCTTGCCTTCCGCCTTAGCTCTGTTGATGCCTGCAGTGGTTCGTTCGATGAGCAGGTCACGCTCAAACTCAGCCACAGCCGCAAGGACTTGCATAGTCATGCGTCCGGCAGCGCTGGTCAGGTCAACGCCCCCTAGGGCCAAGCAATGGACCCTAATGCCATCAGCAGCCAGCCTATCAATGGTGCTGCGCACGTCCATGGCATTGCGGCCCAGCCGGTCCAGCTTGGTCACGACAAGGACATCACCGCTTTCCATGCGATCTACCAGACGTGAGAAGCGAGGGCGCTCAAATGCCGCAACGGACCCGCTCACGACCTCAATTTCAATGCGCTTCGCCTGAATGGCAAACCCAGCCGCTTCTATTTCCCTGACCTGATTGTCGGTGGTCTGGTCGGAGGTGGATACGCGGCAGTAAGCGAAGACTCTGGACATGGAGCTAATGTGTACGAAATAGATGTACGAATTGTACTGACTGTACGAAAGGTGTCAAGGGTTACTTTCGTACACATGTGGAAAGCGGGGTCCGAATGGGGTCGGTTTCGTACGTAGGCGGAGAGGTCGCTCGCCCTAGCTTGCCTTGTGAACGGGATGTTCCCCCCCTCGTTTGTCACCTTGAAGGATGTCGGTTACGCAACTTATACTCTGCGATGCTGTTTCATATAAACATCAGGCAAGGGGTCCAACATGAGCGAGAAAGCGAAGTTTCGTTATTCGGCTGCAGAGGGTGTCCTGGAGCTGGAAGGTAGTGAGGAATTCGTATCGAAGCATTTCGAAGTGCGTATTTCGGCCGAACGTGACCGGCCGTTTCGGGATCGTGACCGGTGATTTCGGCAACGTGACCGAGCGAACCGGAAGGCAGGATTGGCGTTGCGCATGACATCAACCA
>NZ_CAJZAG010000002.1 GCF_914271485.1 Cupriavidus pampae | reverse complement strand
GCTGACCGTTGTCGAGTTTGACGGTCGTCACGTTGGCGAGGCGTTCGGTGCGCGTGTTGCGCGCCTGATCGCCGGCCAGCGCGCTGGCGGAGGCCATGCGCGGGTTGTGCAACGCCTGATCGAGTGTGAGCGAACCCGGCAGCAACTGATCGACGATATATGCGCCGAAGTAGAAGCGCGTCTCCACGGCCGGGCTGAAGCGATAGCCGAAGTTTGCGTTGAGCTGCTCGTACTGGCCGCGCTCGTGGTTGCGATAGCCTTCCGAGTGATTGACCGTGAGATTGGCGAGGAAGTCGAACGCGCCAATCTGACGTGACACCTGTGCGCTGGCGCGCGCGGTGCCGAAGCTGCCGCCGTCCACGCGCACCATGTTGGGCGCATCGGCCGTGAACGCGGTGGGCGTGGTGAAGTTGATCGCGCCGCCGAGCGTGGTGCTGCCGTAGGCGAGCCCGTTGCCGCCCTTGTAGATCTCCGCGGCGGCCAGCCCGAGCGGATCGATCTGGTAGTAGTCGCCGCTGCCATCGGCAAAGTTGGTCGGCACGCCATCCTGTTGCAGGTCCAGGCCACGCGCGTGGAAGCCGCGCGCAATGCCGGAGCCGCGGATCGACAGCCGCAGTTCCTGGCCGTAGCGTTCCTGCACGTACACGCCGGGCGCGTCCTTGAGCACGTCGCGCAGGTTGCTCGCGTAGGTGTCGCTATACGACGCCGCGTCGACAAAGCCGACCGACCCTGCCGACTGGAACAGCGATTCGCGCTGGCGCGCGATGCCCGGCGCCGTCAGCGAGCCGATGGCATTGGCAGTGGCGGTGATCGGGGGGAGCATGCGCACTTCCGTGGCGGGCACGGCGGCGTCGTTCGTCGCGGCGGGCGACGGTGCTGTGGATTGCGCGGCGGCGATTCCCGTCAGCGCGGCGGCTGGCAACACCGACAGGCGGCGCCAGGCTTTGGCTCGTTTCATTGACTTCCTTGCTGCCGGCCGACTTGCATCGTCAGGCCGATGCCGTCAGCCTGATCTTATGGGCTCGACGCAAGGATAGGAATGTGCGGACGCGCGCGCCATGTGACACAGCGCCGCATTGATCGAAGGTGTGACGGGGTACGCCGTGTGAACCCTCAGGCGGCAAGCGCTTCTTCTTCAGCGTTGAAGAACTCGGCATCGGTCACGGTCACGTCAACCCCCTGGCTGACGCGCCGCAGGAACAGATGCAGCAGGTCGGCATCGGGCGCTTCCGTCACGAGTCGCGCGGAGAGGCCCTGCATCTGAATCTGCTGCAGCGTCAGACCCGTGCGACGGGCGCTGGCGAGCACCCATTCCAGCGCGCCGAACGTATCGGCGCCTTCGAAGCGGAGGTCGAGCTGCAGGGCAGGGAAGGACATGACGGGGGCACTCGGGAATACGTGGGCGATGGAGACAATGTACCAGCGTCGTCCCAGAATAGGCTTCTTATTGTCCTGCTATCAGGTCAAAAATGCAGACGATTCTCTGGTTTCGTGTAGAGTTTGAAGGATATTGTTCTTCAATCCGCTAAAGGACATGAATAACCCTCCCAAACTCGACGACGTCGATCGCCGCATCCTGCGCGAACTGAGTCGCGACGGTCGCATCTCCAATGCGAAGCTCGCCGAACGTGTCGGGCTGTCCCCCACGCCGTGCTGGAACCGCGTGCGCGCGCTCGAGGAAGCCGGCGTGATCGAACGCTACGCGGCATTGCTCGACCAGAAGGCGCTCGGATTCCCCGATACGGTCTTGATCGAAGTCACACTGGACCGTCACGACGACGACATGCTGCACCGCTTCGGCGAGGCACTGGCCGAACTCCCCGAAGTCCTTGAGGCGCATCTGCTGACAGGGGAGTACGACTACCTGATCAAGGTGGCAGTCGCCGGCACCGAGGGCTACGAGGAGTTCCTGCGCCACAAGCTCTACAAGCTACCGGGATTGCGCCACAGCCGTTCGACCTTCGTACTCCGCACCCTCAAGCGCGCACCATCGGTGCAGCCGTAGGCGACTCGGCGTGTGGGTCAGGCCAGCGAGATGATCAGCTTCTTGCCGCATGCCGCCGCATAGCGACGCAGCGTGGCGAAGGACGGCGAATGTTTCTCGCTGCTCAGCGAGGACTCGAGGCGCGAGATTGCGGAGGCCGTCGTGCCCATGCGCTCGGCAACCTGCGCCTGTGTCAGGCCCGCAGCCCTGCGCGCTTCCAGCAGCGCCTCGAGCGCGGCAAACTCTTCTTCGAGCGCGTCGTAGGCCTGCTTGAAACCGGGCCGGGCGAACAGCTTGGCTTCATCGGCGGCGCTGTGAGCGACGGGTTGATACCGCTCACCGGCGGCATCCGAATGCTTTGTTCTGACTTGTGCCTTAACCATGTTTGACCTCCTTGAGTCGTGCCCGCGCAATGCGCAGTGCTTCAGGTGGTGTCTCGCGTGTTTTCTTCACGATGCTGTGCAACATGACGATGGTGTGGCCCTGCATCGTGCAATAGAACACACGACCAATCCCTTCCGTGCCGCGTGGGCGAAGCTCGAAGAGCCCTTCGCCCATGGCCCGTGAATGTGGCATGCGCAGATCGGCGCCGTAATCCTCCAACACATGCAGCAGGCGCAGATAGCCAGCCAATATGTCGTTGGGCAGAGCCAAGATTTCCGCTTTGGTACGGTCGCTGTAGTACTGGATGGTCCAGCGCACGGGATGCCTCCATGTTAGCAAGTTTGCTATACGGGGGCAACCTCAAAAAGTGTCCCCGGCCTCTGCGAATCGTGCAGGGCGCGGGGTGCATAGGGAATGGGACGATTCTGAAACTGGTCGTGCGCCACAAAGGTACGCCGGTACACGGGGCGAGGTAGGAACCGGCCTACAACGCTCTCCGTGGTTCACCGATGTCTGCGGGCGAATGCGCTGTCTACATTGAAGCCGTCTGCAACAACCGCGGGAGGTATGTCATGTCATTCGCGCTATACCTGATCGGCGTGCTGCTGCTCGTCGGCGGCATTGCCTGGGGGCTTGTCACGATGGGCGTGTCACAGGTCTATATCGGCATCGCCTGCGTGATCGTGCTGGGCATTGGCATCATGTCCGCGGTGTCGCGGACACGTGCCAAGGACCCTTCGTGATCTAGCGGCGGTTGCGGTCGCCGCGCGCGTCGAGGATGATCATCGTGCGGTCGACCACGCCGGCATCCGTGAAGTAGACGCTGAAGTGCGCGGGCTGGTACGGCGGCACGTACATGCGATACGACCATGCCTCGCGCTTCATCAACGGGTAGTAGTTGATGGGCTCCTTCGGCTGACCCCATCGTTCCAGCACGTCCTGCTTGGTCCAGACGCCCGGCTTCGCGGAGTAGATCTCCGCTTCCGTCAGCATTTCCCGGAAGCTCTTGAGCCGGCCGTTCGCGTCGAAGTCCGCGGCATAGATGTCATAGCCGTACGGCTGCTTGGAGTAAATCCAGCGCGTGGTGCCGTCGGCCAGCTTGAACGTGTCGGTGGGCGTGCCGAAGGTCTCGCGCACGGCACTCTCGGGGCCGCCGATCAGTTTGTCGCCGGTCTTGACCGGCTCCAGCGCCGCGCAGCCGGCCAGCAGCGCCGCTGCGGCAACCGTTACCAAGGTGGCCGCACGCAATGCGCGCAAGGGGAAAAGATGAGGGGTGTGGGACATCGTGGCGTCTCCGTTTCTCGCAATGATGAGCATAGTGCATTTGCGTCCCGCATGTCGGGACGCGTATCTGCATGCTCTTAGAACACGCGCACGGGTAAAAATATTCCGTGGGAAGACGCCGTTTGTTTACAAGATGTTATTGGCCGGTCGAGCGTAGAAAGCTTGCCGCGATTTCCTTCGCGAACTCGTCGACCAGCGCAAGTTCCGTCTCGGTGAGCCCGCCCGCGCAGCACGTCGGTCCCCAGTCCCCGCACAGCAGCGCCACGCAGCGGTTGCGCAGCTTCACCGGTGCCAGCAGCACCGAGCGCGCCTCGGGCATGGCGTCGCGATACCAGCGCGGTACGCGTTGGGCCACTTCCGCATCGTGGGTGTCCTCGAATTGCAGCGGACGCGGCGAGATCGTGGCGAAGTGGAAGATATCGGGTACGAAGCCTTCCTCGAACGTCAGCACGTCCAGCTTCTCGCGCACGCCGTTGCCGAACCCGAGACGCGCATCGAAGCGCTTGGCGCCGGGGTTCAACACCATCAGGAAGCAGTGCTGGAAGTTGAGCGCGCGCATGACGGACTCCAGCGCGAGCGGTGCCATCTGTCCGATCGACAGGCCGGCGCCTTCGCGGCGCACTTCCTCGAGGCCGATCTGCAGCCGTTCGAGCGCATCGGCGGGCTTGCCTTCCGGCGTGGGCGCTTCCGCGTCGGTCGACTCCGCCTGCGCGATCGAAGCGCTCAGCGTGCCGGCCTGGCGAATCGCGAAACTGATGTCGGCGGCATCGAGCCCGAGCATGCGCGCGTGTTCTGCGAGCAATGCTTCCACTTCCTCGGGCGCGGCATCGCGCGTTACCGCGGCGGCCGCCTGCGATGACACGTGCGCCATGGCGCCAAGCCAGTCGGCGTGGGTCTCGATCACGCTCTCGGCAGTCAGTGGGCGATGGCTCATCGAGTTGGCGATGAGTCCGGGCAGACGCCATTTGATCGCGGCCGCCTCGGCAATTTCCGCCAGCGAGACGCCGACCACCTCGACGCACGCGTCGGTCTCGCTCATGTCGCCGGACTCGGTCAACGCCTGGATACGTTCCCACTCATCCGGGAAATAGAACACGAGCAACAGGCGGCTCATATGGTGCATCAGCGTGCAGACGACCGCTTCCTCACCCTCGTTGATGCCGCGCGCGTTGCTGAGCGCGCGCGTGATCTCGCCCGCGACCAGCGCCTGCGTCATCGCGCGCGCCGCCTGCGGGCGGCTGGGCGCCACGCCGTGGAAATAGTCAAGCAACTGCACGCCGAGCGTCAGATGGCTGATGGCCTCCACCCCGAGCACGAGGATCGCGCGCGAGACCGTCGTCACCTCGCCGCCAAACGAGCGATACATCGCCGAGTTGGCAAGCCGGATGACCTTTTGCGACAGGCTGAAGTCCGACAGCACGCTCGCGGCCATCTCACCGACGTTGAGGTCGCTCTGCAGCGTCTTGAAGATGTTGTCGACCGAATACTGCAGCGTCGGGAAGTCTCCCTGCTGCGCCATGCGGTTCCAGAGCATCTCGAAGAAGGCGTCCTTTTTCATGCCTGCCCCTGCGAGAACACGTCGGTATGGCCGAGCCGCAGTGTGCCGGCGCGCAGCGCGCGCTCGAACTCGCCCGGTGGCAGCGCATGCGCATACCGCCAGCCCTGCACCAGCGTGCAGCCTTGTGCCGACAGCAGATGCGCCTGCGCGTCGGACTCGACGCCTTCGGCGATTGCCACCAGGCCGAGCTCGCGCGAGAGCGACATCACCGCCGACACGATCGTGCGCGCATGCGGGGAGTCCATCATGTCGCTGACGAAGCTGCGGTCGATCTTGAGCGCCGACAGCGGAAAACGGCGTAGATAGGACAGGCTGGAATAGCCGGTGCCGAAGTCGTCCACCGCGAAACGGATGCCGAGCGCGCGCAGCTCCGTGAGCAGCGATTCGGTTGCCGCCGGATCGGTCATCAGCGCGCTTTCGGTGATCTCGAGCACCACGCGGTCCGGCACGATGCCGGCATCGTGGATCGCGTTGCGCACGCTGTCGAGAAAGCCCGGATGGCGGAATTGCACCGGCGAAACGTTGACGGACATGTGCTGCACGTGAATGCCCTGTGCATCCCAGCTGGCCAGCTGCGCGCACGCGCAACGCAGGGCCCAGGCGCCAAGATGCTTGATCAGGCCGTTGTTCTCGGCCATCGGAATGAACACGTCCGGGGCGATCGCCCCCTGCGGATGTTCCCAGCGCATAAGCGCCTCGGTCGCGCAGACCTCGCCCGTTTCGGGCCAGACGATCGGTTGATAGTGCAGCAGGAACTCGCCGTTCTGTACCGCTTCGAACATGCTCTGCTCGATGCGGAACTGCTCGTCGAGCCGGTGCTCGTACTCGGGCGAATACAGGCAGTAGCGATTCTTGCCGAGCGCCTTGGCCTCGTACATCGCGAGGTCGGCGCGGCGCAGCCACTGCGATTCCGTCAGCGGCGTTTCGGTGAGCGGCGTGGTGCCCGCGAAGGCGAGGCCGATACTGGTGGTGATGCGCACCTGGCAGCCGCCCAGATGGAACGGCTGGCGGCACACGTGGATCACGCGCTCGAGAATGCGGATGGCTTCCGATTCGCTGTCGAGCCCTTCGAGCATCAGCACGAATTCGTCGCCGCCGAGCCGCGCGACCATATTGCGCGAGCGCAGCGCGTCCTGCAGGCGCTTGCCGATCTCCTTGAGCAGCGCGTCGCCAAATTCGTGGCCGAGCGAGTCGTTGACCTTCTTGAAGCCGTCGAGGTCCATCAGCGCCAGCGCGAACAGCTGGCCGGGTGTGCCGCGCGCCGAAAACTCGGCGATGCGCTTGCGCATATAGGCGCGATTGCCCGCGCCCGTGAGCGGGTCCTGATAGGACAGTTCGACCAGTTGGCGCTCGTTCTCGACCCAGTCGGTCACGTCGTGCCCGGTCAGTAGCAGTTCCGCGTGCTCGTCGGCGCGGTCGTCGTTGACCCGCCGCGTGATGCGCAGATCGATCCAGCGGCTGCTGCGAATGCCACAGACGAAGCGGAAGCGGTCGCGGCGCACGGTGCCGTCCTGCGCGCAGCGCTGCAGCAGCCAGGCCAGCCGCTGGCGTTCCTCGGCCGCGACGATGTCGAGCACGGAGACGCGCAGCAGGTATTCGCGGGGATAGTCGAGCAGATGCGCCGAAGACTCGGTGGCGCGGCGGATGCGGCCGGCGGCCTCGGTCTGGAGCGCCAGGTCGCCCGTGGCTTCCAGCAATGCCCAGCCTTCGCGTTCGGCTGCGCGTTCATCCGCGCTCTGGCCGGACGCGGAGGAGAGGGCGTCGAGCGCCACGAAATCCCGATCGACCGGGTCGTGAGCCAGAGCCACATCAAACGTAATCGAGGTCATTAAGTTCCTCAGCGTGGGTTTCTCTGGTTCGCGTGTTTGGACGACAGGAGTCGGGACCCGAGTAAAAACACCGGACAAGTGCCAGCGTGCAACAACGCAATCTCCAGAAATCCACCAGGCTGGCGGCAACGAATGACGAATGAGCGACCGATTCTAATACGACGGCTTACGCTTGGCGATGTCCGTGTGGCTGCCGGATGCAAGGCAGTTGGCGTTTTCGCACAACGCGGTGTTTTTACAGGATGGCCTTCGCACTTCGGTTTATATTCTCGCCCCCCTTCGTCCGCGGGTGGTGGTATCCGGCGCGACGACGCTTCCGCGCGCGCCGGCACGTCAAGCTTCGGCCGATACGGTCAAACCTTGGTCAAACCTTGATATCGATGTTTTGCCCCAGATGCGGGGGATTGCTGGCGGGGGTCACCTGTGGCAGGCCTTGCAACAGGGTGGCCACGCTGGCGGCCTGCATATCCAGCGATTTGCGCAGCATTACCAGCGGCACGGGATTGGCGCCCGAATTACTGGCTGCGCTGACAACGGATGTATCCATGAATATCGTCCGATCGTTGAGGGGAGCACGGGAGAAACCTCCCTGCATCGATCGTTAACGGCAACGTCAAAAGATACTGAAGGCCTTGCGCGGGATATTGGAAGGACGACTGAAGGGGGGAGTACCCCCCTCTCCCGTGGGGAGAGGGGTTTTGCCTGCGCTACCTGTTTACTTGGTGGCGGCGGTCGGCGACTTCTTGTGCGTCGTCGACTTTTTCTTGGCCGGCTTGGCGGCCTTGTCGTCGACCAGCGCGCTGGCCGTGTTCTGGCGCGCGCCCTGCGTGTACGGGTCGAACTTGTCGTTCTTCGCCGTATCGGGGATATACCCGTCCTTGTTGGTCACGCGATTGGCGTCCGGCTGATAGCCGTCCTTGTTGCTAATGCGGTTGGGGTCGGCGACGTAGCCGTCCTTGTTGGTCGTCCGCATGTTGTAGTCATAGCGGTCGGCCGGGTTGGCCGGGCCCGCCGCATGCGCGATACCGGCCGACAACATGGCCGTGGCGGCGATAGCGGCCAGGGCGACGATGGTCTTCATGGTGACTCCTGTCTTTTATGAGTGGGAATGAACATCCCGCACCGTTGCGCGCGCACGGGGCCCGTCAGCAGGGCTGACCGTCAGCGTACGCCTGTGCGCGAAAAAGTTCCAGACACCCCCAAACCAAGGTATTACAGGTACCGCCCATATATGCGAGGGGCGTCTATCGAAGCGCGGAATGATTGTTTGACGTCACGTTGTTATTTGTTAACACTTAGGACATTCCCGACCCTCCAGACCCCTCCAGCCCTTTCTGGACCGCCTATGACCGCTTCCATCGCACCGCTCGCCAGCCGGATTGCCCTCGATACCCAGGGCGCCGCGGCGATCCGCCGGGCCATCATCGAGGGCGCCCTGGGTCCGGGCGCACTGGTCAACGAGACCGAACTAGGCCAATCGCTCGGCATCTCGCGCAGCACGGCACGGACCGCGCTCAAGCTGCTCGAGCTGGAAGGGCTGGTATCGCAGCAGCAGTACAAAGGCTGGCGGATTTTCACGCCGACGGCCGAGGACGCGCTGAACCTGTATGTATTGCGGGGCGCGCTGGAGGGAGTGGCCGCGGCACAGGTCGCGCGCGGCGCGCAACCGGCCAGCCTGGCACGCATCGCGCAGGACTATGCGGCCATGCAGGCCGCGGCGGGACGGCATGACATGCGGGCGATGAGCGATGCCGATCATGCGTTCCATACGCGGCTGATCGTCGAGTCGGGCAACCCGCGGCTGGCCGACCAGTACCTGCAGGTGCAGCAGCACATCAAGATCTACGTGGCCACCGCGAACCGGATTCGCGGCCGCTTCCGCGACATCGTCCAAGATCACGACGCGATGAAGGACGCGATCCTGGCCGGCGACGCGGCGGGCGCCGAGGCGGCCGCGCGCGAGCACAGCCGGCAGGCGGGCGCGATGATCGCCGCCGTCCTCAACTCCTCTCAAGTTCCGACATCATGAAAATTGCCAGGGCCGAAGCCATCCTTGTCTCGATCCCGTTCCAGCCCATCGGTATTCCGCCGTGGAGCTGGGGCGACAAGGCCGAGAACTGTTTCGATACGCTGCTGGTCCGCATCGAGACCGATACCGGCATCGTGGGCTGGGGCGAGGCGTTCTCGCGCAACAAGGACCGCGCGCTGGCCGAGACCATCCGCACGAAGATCCTGCCGCTGATCGTGGGCCGCGATGCCACGGCGATCGCGCGCATCAAGCACGACCTCGAGTTCAACCTGCACAACTTCGGCCGCGTGAGCGGGGTCATGAACGGGATCTCGGCGGTGGATATCGCGCTGTGGGACATCCTCGGCAAATCGACCGGCCGGCCGCTGGTGGACCTGATCGGCGGCGCGTTTGCCGATCAGCTGCCGGTCTACGCGAGCCTGCTGCGCTATGCCGACGAGAAAAACCTTGGCGATGCGATCGAGCAGTCGATCGCGCGCGGCTACCGCTATATCAAGCTGCACGAGGTGGATCTGGACCTGATCCGCTTTGCCGTGCGTCTCGGCGAGGGCCGCGCGCGCTTCATGCTCGATACCAACTGTCCGTGGTCGGTGTCGGAGACCATCCGCAACGCGCGCGCACTGGCGGACATCGATCTGATGTGGCTCGAAGAACCGGTGTGGCCGCCCGAGAATTACGACGGGCTGGCGCAGGCGAGGGCGGCCGGACCGTTCCCGATCGCCGCTGGCGAGAATCAGGGCAGCCTGTTCGATATCGCCGCGATGATCTCGAAGGGCGCAATCGATATCGCCCAGCCCGACGTGGCCAAGACCGGTGGCGTGACCGAACTGCTGCGCATCCGCGCGTTGTGCGAGGCGACCGGCGTCGACTTCGTGCCGCACTGCGCGTTGTTCGGGCCGGGTCAGGTGGCGACGTTTCACCTCAATGCGTCGACCCAGTCGAAGCCGGTGGTCGAGCGGCTCTATTGCGATTTCGAGGAAGACCTGTACGGCCATCGCGCCGATCCGGTGGATGGCTTCATCCGCGTGCCGATGGGTCCCGGACTCGGGCTCGATCCCGATCTGGCGATCGTCGACAAATACCGCGTGAATTAGAACGCGGACTCCGAACGCGACCGGTCTGGCCGGTCACCCTTGACGATTTCGACCTCGACGGATGGCGTTCCAGCCGGCGGGGGGCGCATTACCTCGTCTTTGTTTTGCTTTTTCCCCTAATGCCCCCGCATTCCAACCATTCGAAGAGGTCGCATCATGCGTCGTGACATATCGCTTTCCAGACGAAATTTCCTGTTCTCCGCGCCCGCCCTGGCCGGCGCCGCCGCCGTCGCCACGGCGGGCCTGGGGCTCGCC
Organism: Cupriavidus pampae; assembly: GCF_914271485.1. Taxonomy (GTDB): domain Bacteria; phylum Pseudomonadota; class Gammaproteobacteria; order Burkholderiales; family Burkholderiaceae; genus Cupriavidus; species Cupriavidus pampae. The sequence goes on along the minus strand of NZ_CAJZAG010000002.1, from coordinate 755,928 downwards.
TCCACCGCGCAGGCCGCCGATGTGACACTGGTCCTCGGCGATCAGGCCGGTTTGCTGCGGGGCCTCGTCGAAGCCTCGGGCGTGCTCAAGGACGTCGGCTTCAAGTACCGCTGGGCCAGCTTCCAGGGCGCCGCGCCGCTGTTCGAGGCGCAGCACGCGAACGCGGTCGATGTGGCGTGGGGCGGCGACTTGCCGATCCTGGCCGCGTCGATCGGCGATCCGAACTTCCGCATCGTCACCACGCTGGGTGGCCAACCGTCGTCTCTGGGGTTGCTCGTGCACGAGGATTCGAAGCTGCGTTCGGTGGCAGACCTCAAGGGTCAGACCGTGATCATCTCGTCGGCGCGCGGCAGTGTGGCGCAGTATCAGCTGTACGGCGCGCTGGCCGAGGTCGGGCTCAAGCCGACCGATGTGACGGTGCGCTTCGTGTTGCCGACCGACGCCGCCGCCGCGTTCGCGTCGCGCCAGATCGAGGTGTGGGGGACATTCGACCCGTATTTCGGCGTGGCGCAGCAGCGCGGCGCGCGTGTCCTGCGCGACGGCTCGCGGATCAACAGCGGGCTGTTCTTCGTCACCGCGCCGCAGCCATCGCTGACCGATCCGGGTAAGCGGGCCGCGCTGGCCGGGTACCTCGCCGCGCTGCAACGCGCGGGGACCTGGGCACGGGCCAACCCCGATGCCTACACGCGGCTGTATGCCGAACTCACGAAGGTACAGCCGGAGGCCGCCCGCATCATCACGAACCGTTCGTTCGTCAATATCCGCCGCTTCACCGACGAGGACGTGGCGACGCTGCAAAAGGTGTCGGATGCTGCGTCGGGCTGGGGCATCCTCCCACGCCGGGTGGACGTGCAAGCCATAGCGGAGCAAAAGCTGGTGGCCTGAGCGGTCACCGAAAGCCCCTGTCGGCGACCGGCCGACTTGCCAGCAGGGGTTGTCGGGCATAAGGTTCTGCATTTGGCCGCCGGAGCTCTCGCATGCCCACGTCTTTGCCCGACGACCGCAACCTGCGCATCATGTTGTGGGTCGTCGCGGTCGGCTTCTTCATGCAGACGCTCGACTCGACGATCGTCAACACCGCGTTGCCGGCGATGGCCGCCAGTCTTGGCGAGAGTCCGCTGAGCATGCAGTCGGTGATCATCGCGTACTCGCTGACGATGGCCGTGATCATCCCCGCGTCGGGCTGGCTGGCCGACCGGTTCGGCACGCGTACGATCTTTCAGATAGCGATTGCTCTGTTCGTGCTCGGCTCCCTGCTGTGCGCATGGGCGCAATCGCTCACCGTGCTGGTGATCGCGCGCGTGGTGCAGGGGGTGGGCGGGGCCATGCTGCTGCCGGTGGGGCGGCTATCGGTGCTGCGCACGTTTCCGCGCGACCAATATCTGCAGGCGCTGAGCTTTGTGGCGATTCCCGGCATGATCGGTCCGCTGATTGGGCCGACGCTGGGTGGGTGGCTCACGCAGACATTTTCCTGGCACTGGATCTTCCTGATCAATGTGCCGGTGGGGGTGATCGGTGCCCTCGCCACGGTGCGCTACATGCCCAACGCCCGGCTGCCGGGTATCGGCCCGTTCGATCTGGGTGGCTACTTCCTGCTGGCCACCGCGATGGTGACGCTATCGTTCGCGCTGGACGGGCTCGCCGAACTCGGCTTTCAACCGGCCGTGGTGCTGATGCTGCTGATCGCCAGCCTCGGCGCGCTGACGGTCTATGTCCTGCATGCGCGACGGCGCAAGCAACCGCTGTTTCCGCTGCGGCTGTTCCGCATCCACGCGTTCAGCGTCGGGCTGCTCGGTAACCTGTTTGCGCGCATCGGCAATGGCGCGATGCCGTTCCTGATTCCGCTGACGCTGCAGGTGAGCCTCGGCTTTTCGCCGATCAAGGCCGGCCTGATGATGCTGCCGGTCACCGCGGCGGGCATGGCGGCCAAGCGGCTGGCCACCATGTTGATCGAGAAGTACGGATATCGCGTGGTGCTGACGACCAACACGGTGCTGGTCGGCATCGTGATCGCCTCGTTCGCGCTAATCGCGCCCGGTCGGCCGCTCGCGCTGACCATTATCCAGCTGGCGATTTTCGGTGCGGTCAACTCGATCCAGTTCACGGCGATGAATACCGTCACGCTCAAGGACCTCGGTGGCAATACCGCCAGCAGCGGCAACAGCATGCTGTCGATGGTGCAGATGCTGTCGATGAGCCTGGCGGTGACGTCCGCGGGCGCGCTGCTGTCGACGTTCCAGCAGGGCATCGGCCGCCATTCCGGCATGGCCGTGCTGCCCGCATTCCACACCACCTTCCTGTGCCTCGGCGTGATTACCGCCGCATCGGCGTGGATCTTCCTGCAGCTCCCACCCGAGGTGGCCCGAGGCACGCGCGAGGAGGTCAAGCAGGCCGGGGAAATCTGAGTCCGGCCCGCGCTGTCGAGCTCAGTTCGATAGCAACTGGCAGAAGCGTTCCAGATCGACGTTGCCGCCGCTGATCACGATGCCGATGCGCTTGCCCTGCAGTTCGGGTTTGATCGTGAGCGCGCCGGCCAGGCCCAGTGCGCCCGTCGGCTCGACCAGGATCTTCATGCGCGCGGCGAACAGGCGCATCGAATCGATCAGTTGTGCGTCCGAGGCGGTGAGGATGTCGGTGACGTCGCGGCGAATGATTCCGAACGTATAGTTGCCGAGGTGCTGGGTCTGCGCGCCGTCCGCGATGGTCTTGGGTGTCGGGATGTCCACGATCTCGCCGCTGCGGAACGAGCGCTGGCCGTCATTGCCCGCTTCCGGTTCCACGCCGTAGATCTTGCATTGCGGCGCAAGCGCGCGCGCGGTCAGCGCCGTGCCCGACAGCAGGCCGCCGCCGCCGAGCGGCGTGAAAATCGCGTCCAGCGTGCCCACTTCTTCAAACAATTCCTTGGCGGCGGTGCCCTGGCCCGTCAGCACGTCCGGGTGATCGTACGGCGGGATCAGCGTCATGCCATGCTCTTCGGCGAGCTTGCGGCCGATGGCCTCGCGGTCTTCCTTGTAGCGGTCGTACACCACCACATTGCCGCCATACCCCTTGGTGGCCGCCACCTTCGCGGCGGGCGCGTCGTGCGGCATGATGATCGTCGCCGGCATGCCGAGCAGGCGCGCCGACAGCGCGATGGCCTGCGCATGGTTGCCCGAGGAGAACGCCACCACGCCACCGCGGCGTTGTTCCGGCGTGAATTTCGACAGCGCATTGAAGCCGCCACGGAACTTGAACGCGCCCATGCGCTGCAGGTTCTCGCACTTGAAGAACACTTCGGCGCCGAGCAGGTCGTTGACCGTGCGCGACGTCATGACGGGGGTCTTGTGCGCGTGGCCTTCGAGCCGTTTGGCAGCGGCTTCGACGTCGGCGTAGGTGGGCAGGGTAATGTCGGTCATGGGTGTTGGCTGGAAAGAAGAGTTACCAGGGCCATGCGATGGCGGTACCGACGCCTTCGGCCATGGCTCGTTCATGGATCATGCGCCCGACGGTCAGGTCCTGCAACGCCAGGCCCGTCATATCGAACACGGTGATATCGCCCGGCTGGCGCGCGATGGACGCCGTGCTGGTCAGCAGATCGCCGATCTCCGTGCAGGTCACGTCGGGCGCCCACTGGCGTTCGCCGATCGTGACCGATTGCTCGCGGTCGTCGGCGACGACGATAGCGCGCTCCAGCACGCCTGCCGGTAGCTCGCGCTTGCCGCGCGTATCGGCGCCGACCGCATTGATATGCGTGCCGGGGCGCAATGCGTCGGCATCGAACAAGGGGCCGCGGCCCGGCGTCGCGGTAATGACGATACTGCTATCCGCCACGGCCTGGTTGCGGTCAGTCACATGGCTCACCGTGCAGTCCGCCGACGCGGTCCTGATGCTCGCTTCGAACGCGGCATCCGGCGCGCCGCTGGCGCTGACATAGCGCACGGTGCGCAGTGACGGCAGCAGCCGCAATGCGAAGGCGACCTGCACGCGCGCTTGCACCCCGGTGCCGAACACGCATAGCGACGCACTGTCCGGCCGCGCGAGTTCCCGCAGGCCGATGCCGCCCGCGGCGCCGGTGCGCGCGGTAGTAATCGCGTTGCCATCGATCATGCAGACCGGACGTCCGGTCAGGGGATCGATCAGCAGGATGGTGGCCTGATGCGGCTCTCCGCCGCGCGCACGGTTGGCGGGCCAGAAGCCGGCGGCTTTGAAGCCGAGCAGGCCCTGCGCGGGCACATCGCCGGCCTTGATGCCGAACACGCCGCCGGTCGGCAGCTGTTCGCGAATCACGGGAAACACGCGTCCCTCGCGCTTGCTGTGCAGCGAGAACGCTTCGCGTACGGCAAGCAGCACGTCTTCGGGATTCAGCAGCGACTCGACCGCGTGTTTGTCGAGCAGCAAAAGTTGGGCGTCAGCGGGCATAGCTATAGACGGAGGCACGCGACACTCCAAGGTGCGCGGCAATGGTTTCCATGGCGCGCCGCACGTCGAGCAGACCGGCGGCCCTGAGTTCGGACAGCAGCGCGCGGCGTTCGTCGGTGCGCAATGCGCGAGGCGTGGTGGCGTGGCGTCCGGCGAATGCGTCGATACGCGCGCGGATGGCATCGGCACCACCGGCCGGGTCCAGCGATTCGCGCGGCCCTTCGGTGTCCATCCGCATGAACTGGTTCATCGCGCTCTGCAGGCCACGGAACAGCGTCAGATCGAGGTTCAGGCAGAGCGCCGCGATATAGCGGCCGCTCGCATCCTTGATGCCGATCGAGGTGCTCTTGGCCTGACGGCCATCGGCGAACTGGTTCGCATAGTTGGCGAGCACCTGTGTGAAATCGGGGTCGGCAATGCGCGCCATGCCGAGCTCGGTGGCTGGATCTCCAACCTGACGGCCCGACAGGCTGTTGTGGATCGCGAGAATGGCCTGATCGGGCTCGAGCAGATCGTGCACCACGACTTCGCAGAAGGGCGCGAGCGTCTGCCCGAGGCCATCGGCGATCTGGCGGAGCTGGTCGAGCATGGCTCGTTGCTCCGGGGTGCGGGATTTTGAGGGGCGCGCATTCATCTTTACATATTGTACAACAGTGTACGAAATGTCAAGGTCGATGTTGGCCGAGTCTCCGGTTTTCGTGTCTGCGCATCTAATAAGTTGTCATTAAATTGATTTTATTGGGGCTAAATTAGTTTCTAATTCTTTTTCCAATTTCTTGCGCAAGTCGCGGGGGGGTCTATGCTGATTTCACGGCGCATATTAATGGTTTTTTGCCGTAAATTCAGTTAATAAAAACAGACTAAAAATGCGGAATTCCCAGCAGTAATAATCAGAAAAAAGGGGGCGTCATGAAAGGCTCGATGTTGCCGGCGGTACTCGCGATGGTGGCCGGCATGGCCTTTGCCCAGCAGGCCTGGCAGGAGGGCGCCACCTACTCGGCGGGCACACGCGTCATCTACAACGGCCGCCTCTACGAAGCGATGCAGGCGCATACGGCGTTTGCGGGCGCTGGCTGGAATCCGGCCGCATCGCCGACGCTGTGGCGCGATCTCGGGCCAGCGGGCGCGCCCGCGCCGGCACCAACGCCGGCGCCTTCTCCCGCGCCAGCGCCCGCACCATCGCCGGTGCCATCGCCTGCTCCTACCCCGGCGCCGGGCCCGAGCCCTGCGCCGGCGCCCGCTCCGGCTGCGGGATGTTTTGCGACATGGTCGGCTGGCCAGGCCTACGCGGAGGCCGGCACGCGCGTGACGTACAACGGCCGCAACTACCGCAACAAGTGGTGGACGCAGGGCGACAACCCCGCGCAGTCGGGGCAATGGGGCGTATGGGAGGACCTTGGCGCATGCTCTGGCGCACCGGCGCCGAGTCCGGTGCCAACGCCTGCGCCAACGCCAGCACCAGCACCAGCACCAGCACCAGCACCAGCACCGACGCCAGCGCCAGCGCCAACGCCCGCACCGACGCCCGCGCCGACGCCAGCACCAACGCCAGCACCAACGCCAGCACCAGCACCAACGCCAGCACCGGTGCCCGCACCAACGCCCGCGCCCGCACCCGCACCGGCCCCGGCCCCGGCACCAAGCCCGGCGCCAGCCCCCGCACCCGGGCCATCAGGCGGCCGGGAAGTGGGCGGCTATTTCGCGCAGTGGGGGATTTACGGCCGCAACTACAAGCTCAGGAACGTCGATACCTCCGGCGCGGCGCGTCATCTCACGTTCATCAACTACGCCTTTGGCAACGTGTACGCCAAGAACGGCGGTTACGAATGCGACATCATCACCAAGGCCGAACCCGGCGCGACGGACCCCAACAATCCGGAAGCAGGTACCGGTGGAGACGGCTGGGCCGACTATCAAAAGGGATTCTCGGGGTCGGAGTCGGTTGACGGCACAGCCGACGCCTGGGGCTTCGCCTGGGACGACCCGCGCAACGGCAAGGCGGGTCCGCTCAAGGGCAACTTCAACCAGCTGAAGCAACTCAAGAAGAAGTATCCGAACCTCAAGGTGATGATCTCGATCGGCGGCTGGACGTGGTCCAAGTGGTTTGGCCGCGCGGCCTCGACCGACAACTTGCGCAAGCAACTTGTCTCGTCGTGCATCAACGTCTACATCAAGGGCAACCTGCCGTTCGACGCAGGTGGCAATGCCGGCGGCGAGGGGGTGGGCGCAGGGGTGTTCGACGGCATCGATATCGACTGGGAATTCCCGGGCGGTGGCGGCCAGCCGTACAACCTCGTCGATCCGAACGACAAGAAGAATTTCACGCTGCTGCTCGCCGAGTTCCGCCGTCAGCTCGATGCGGCCGGCGCGCAGGTCGGCAAGCGGCTGCTGCTGACGGTGGCGATCGGCTCGGGCGGAGACAAGATCGCCAATACCGAGCCGGGCGAATACAGCAAATCGCTCGACTGGATCAACATCATGTCCTACGACTACCACGGTGGCTGGGAAGCGACCGGCCCCACGGACTTCCAGTCGAACCTGTACGTCGATCCGGAAAGCCCGAACGCCAAGACCGCGGTCGGCAAGACCTACAACGTCGATGCATCGGTCAAGGGCCTGCTCAACGCCGGGGTGCCCGCCTCGAAGATCGTGGTGGGCGTGCCGCTATATGGGCGCGGCTGGACCGGCGTCTCGCCGGGGCCGAAGGGCGACGGACTGTACCAGCCCGCAAGCAAGCCCGCGCCGGGCACCTACGAGGCCGGCATCGAGGACTACAAGATCCTCGTCAACAAGCCTGGCACGGTGCACGAACATCCGGTGACAAAACAGTCGTGGAAGTTCGATGGCACCACGTTCTGGTCGTATGACACGCCAACCACCGCGCGCGCGAAGGTGAACTACGTCAAGCAGCAGAACCTGCGCGGCGTGTTCACGTGGGAGCTCGATGGCGATACCGCGGACGCCGAGATCACGAAGGTGCTGGGCGAGGTCAACGATCAATGACGGAAAGAGGGGGCATATGCCTGGACACATGCGCGCGCGAATCAGGCGGTGGCTCGATGCGGGGCGGCGGCGCGGCTTCACACTGCTCGAATTGCTGGTGGTGCTGCTCATCATCGCACTGCTGGCCGGCTACGTCGGGCCACGCCTGTTTGGCGAAGTCGGCAAGGCCAAGACCAAGACCGCGGCTTCGCAGATGAAGTCGATTGCGAATGCGCTCGATCGCTATCGGCTGGACACCGGACGCTTTCCGACCACCGAGACCGGACTGGCGGCACTGATGACCAATCAGGGCAATGTCACGGGTTGGGATGGTCCCTACATGAGCAGCGAAATGCCAGCCGATCCGTGGGGCAAGCCTTATGTCTATCGCAGTCCCGGCGATGGTGGCAAAGACTACGACCTGATGACGCTCGGCGCCGACGGCAAGCCCGGCGGAACCGGCGAGGATCAGGACGTCGTGAGCAAGTAGCAGGCACCGGCATGCAATATCGGATACGGGGCAGGTCGGACGCGGGCGAGCAGACGCTCGACGTCGAGGCGGAAGACGAAGCGCAGTTGCGGAGCACAGTGGAGGCCATGGGAATGGACCTGGTGGAGATCCTGCCCGAGAAACGCCGCGGCGCGACCTTTACGTTGCGCAAGCAGGTGTTCGACAGCGCGCTGTTCACGCAGGAACTGATCGCGTTGCTCGACGCCGGGCTCAGCCTCGTCGAGACGGTGGAGACGCTGCGCGACAAGAGCGCGGAAGGGATCAACCGCAGCGTGCTGACGCGCATCGTTGGTGCGCTGTACGAGGGGCTGCCATTGTCCAGGGCGCTCGAGCAGCAGCCCGAGCAGTTTCCCGCGCTGTACGTTGCCACGGTGGCCTCCGCCGAACGAACTGGTGCCTTGTCCGAGGCGCTCAAGCGCTATCACCACTACGACGCACGGCTCGCGGCCGTGCGCAAGAAGGTGGTGTCATCGATGGTGTACCCGATGATCGTGATCGCCTCGGGAGGGCTGATCATCATCTTCCTCGCGTTCTATGTGGTACCGAAGTTCAGCAGTGTCTATGAGTCGATGAAAGACATTCCGGCGTCGGCGCGCGCGATGCTGTGGTGGGGCCACCTTGTGCAGGCCCACGGCACGCTGTTGTTGCTGGCGATCGTCGCGACCATCGCGGGCGTGGTGTTCGCGCTGCGCACGCAGGCGGTGCGCGCGCGGCTCATGGGCATGCTCACGCGGTTGCCGAAGCTTGCCAGCTATCAGCATCTGTTCGCGCTGACGCGTTTCTATCGCACGATGGGCCTGCTGCTGTCCGGCGGCATGCCGGTGGTGGCATCGATGGAGATGTCGGCGCAGTTGCTGCCCACGGCGATGCAGCCGTCGCTGAAGCGGGCGCTGGAGGACGTGCATGCGGGCAAGTCCCTGTCGGCGGCATTGCCCGCCGCGGGATTGACCACGCCGGTGGCCGAGCGGCTGATCCGCGTGGGCGAGCAGAGCGGCGAGCTGGCGACGATGGTGGCGCGCTCGGCCGAGTTCTGCGACGAGGAACTCGACCGCGCGATCGATACGCTGATGCGCGTGTTCGAGCCGGTGCTAATGCTTCTGGTCGGCGGCATCGTGGGCACGGTCATCTTTCTGCTGTACATGCCAATCTTCCAGCTTGCGGGTAGTGTGGGGTGAATCATGGCAACTGCAAATGGCCGCGCGGCGCTCACTGTCGCCCCCGCCACGGATCCGACCGAACAGCGCTCGCCCGCGTCGATGCAGGCGCGGCTGTGGGAGGAGTCGGACCAGGACGCCACCAGGTATCTGCGGCGCGTGCATGACACGATCGGGCTGCGCGGCATCGACGCGGAAACGCTGGATGCGCTGACCCCGTGCTTCGACCTGCTGCCGTTCGCCGAGGCCATGGGACACGATTGCCTGCTGGCGCGCGAACCGTATCCCGGCGGTAACGGCGAGGGGCATCTGCTGCTGATACTCGGCAATCCGTTTCTGCCCGAGCATCGCGCGTGGGCGCTGCAACGGTTGCGCATGCGTTTCTCGTTCGCGTTCTGCGTGCCGGGGGATCTGTCGAACTATCTGGCCATGCATGAGGCCGAGCATCATACGCTGGCGCAGGTCAGCAGCGGCATCGAGGACATGCGTGTCGGCGAGGCCGGCCTCGAGATCACGCTTGCCACGCTTGCCGCCGACACCCACCCGGTGGTGCGGCTGGTGAACTCCTCGCTCTACGACGCGCTCAAGTTCCGCGCGTCGGATATCCATATCGAAAGCATGGCGGGCGGCCTCGTCATCAAATACCGCATCGACGGCGTGCTGCAGACCACGGGCCGCGCCAGCGGTGCCGAGGTGGCCGAGCAAGTGATGTCGCGCATCAAGGTCATGTCGGAGCTCGATATCGGCGAGCGGCGCGTGCCGCAGGACGGTCGCTTCAAGGCACGCATCAACCATCGCGAGATCGACTTCCGCGTCTCGATCATGCCGTCGGTGCACGGCGAGGATGCGGTGCTGCGGGTGCTCGACAAGCAGCGGGGCGGCAAGGAGGAAGCGCCGATGCGCCTCGACGCGATTGGCCATGAGGAGGACATCGTCGCGGCGATCCGGTCGATCGCGCATGAGCCGTACGGGTTGATCCTCGTCACCGGCCCGACCGGTTCGGGCAAGTCCACCACGCTGTACGCGACGCTGTCGGAGATCAACACCGGCGAGGAGAAGATCATCACGATCGAGGACCCGGTCGAATACGAGCTGGCTGGTGTGTTGCAGATTCCGATCAACGACAAGAAAGGGCTGACGTTCGCGCGCGGCCTGCGTTCGATTCTGCGGCACGATCCGGACAAGATCCTGGTCGGCGAGATTCGCGATGGCGAGACCGCCGGCATCGCGGTGCAGGCCGCGCTCACGGGGCACCTGGTGCTGACCTCGGTCCATGCCAACAACGTGTTCTCGGTGCTAGACCGCTTTCTGCATATGGACGTCGATATCCACAGCTTTGTAGACGCGATGCTAGGGGCCGTGGCACAGCGGCTGATGCGCCAGATCTGTCCGCACTGCGGGATCGATGATGCGGCCCCTGACGATGCGCTGCTGATGGCATCGAACCTGACGCGCGCGGACGTGGCCGGCTGGCGCTTCCGGCGCGGCGCGGGCTGCGATGCATGCCGCAGGACCGGTTATCTGGGGCGGCAGCCCATTGCCGAGGTGCTGCGCTTCAACGACGCCGTCAAGCAGTGCTTCGTCGAGCGGCGTCCGGCGGCCGAACTCAAGCGGGTAGCGCACGACAACGGTTTTATCCCGATCCGACAGGTGGCAATGCGCGCGGTGGCCGACGGCAGGACCACGCTCGCCGAGGTGAATCGGGTCACGGTGGTAGAGGCCGCGCTGCCGTAGGCGCACGAGGAGACAGACATGTCCCAGTGGCTCAATCCGTCGCGGTCCCTGCTCGATCGCGCCAGTTCTGCCGGACGCCAATGGCGCGAACGGATGGCGAAGTCGTTGTGGCTGAAGTCGTTTCTGAGCCGGGCACGGGCGCGTTCGGGCATGTCAACCGCGTCGGCGTGGCACAGCCGCGCCGCGCTATGGATCGACGGCGAGCGGGGTTGCGTGCTGGGGGTGTCAGGCGCGGGCGAGCGTGCGCTCCCGCTCACGAGCAGCGGCGATGTGACCGCCGCCATGGCAGTGCTGGAAGCGCTGGCGCCGCGTCCCGCCAAACCGGGCCTGCACACCTTGCGCGTCATCGTTGGCGCGCCGTTTGTCTGCTATTTTTCGCTGCCGTGGCGTCCATTGCCGACACCGACCGACTGGGTCGCGCAGGCGCGCGTGCACTTCGCGCGCAGCGGCTTTGGCAATCCGGCCGGCTGGCGCTTTATCGTGCCCGATGCCGCATGGGGCAAGTCGCGCCTGGCGGCGGCGATGCCGGAGGCGCTGTGCGCGGGCATCGAGCGGATGTGCGGCGCGCGCAAGCTGCGCGCACCGTCGATCGAGCCTGGCTATGTGCGGGCGTGCACGGACTGTGCGGCGCGCATCGAAGATGGCCGCATCGCGGTGGTGGAGCTCGAGGACATCGATGCCGATGGCGCGATCGCGCATTGCGGCTTCCGCGAGCAGGGCCAATGGACGGCGTTCGTCACGCTGCCGGTGGCGGGAGCGATCGATGAGGCCATGCGCGATGCAATGGTGTTGTGCGCGGTGCCCGAGCCCGAGCGCACGTACGTGATTGGCTCGACGCGGGCCGAGGGCCGCGATCGCCGGGACCGCGCCGAGGCGGGCCGCGCCCCGATGGCGCAATGGTTGCGGGCACCCTGGGACATCCCGCTATGAAGACCGCGCCCGTCGATTTCATCAGGGGCAATCGTCCGCCGGCGGGCCCGGGATTGATGGCGATCGCGGTCGGCATCGCGCTGCTGGTCGGCGCGCTGCAGTACCTTGCGATTTTGCAGGAGCATGGTCGCGAACTCGACGCGCGCGACGATGCGATGGCGCAGCAGGAACGCGAGCGCCAGGCCGTCAGCCGGGCGCATCGCGATCTCGAGAACCCGCGCGCCGCGGAACTGATGGCGATGCAGCGCTACGCGACGGAGCCGGCGCGGCATTTGATCGAGCGCGGGTGGCGGCCCAATATCGCGCTGCTCTCGCTGGAGGTGGCGACGGCCACGCGCGAGATCAACCTCGTATTTGAAACCCGCACCGCGCAGGAGGCACTGTCGTTTGCCGACTACCTCGAGTCGCAACCAAACACGGAACGAATGGTGGTCAAGCGGCAGGTCGAGAAGCCGGGGCCACCCGTGAAGTCGGTGGAAACCGCGTTGCAGGTGATCTGGCGCGCGTACAAGGGCATGCCCGCCACGTCGGACGCGGCGGCTCCTAACGATGCCCCGCCGTCGGGGGCCTCGGCCGCGGCCGCGCCGCCGCCAGCCAAAGAGGGGGCACCGTGACGCGATGGATATGGGAACTGCGCCGGGCGCGCTGGCGCTTCGGGACGTTCGGCTGGCTTGCGCTGCTGCTGATGATGATGGCAGCGGGCGTAGCCGTCTCGGAGATCCTGCCGATGCGCGCGGACCTCGCGCGGCGGACGGCGGAGTTGTCCAGGCGCGAAGCGCAACTCGTGCACGCGCCGCCCCCGGCGCCCGATGTGGTGGGGCGTGCGATGACCGCCGACCAGCGCTTCTCGGTGTTTCTGCACAGCTTCCATGCCATCGCCGGCCAGCACGGCCTGTCGGTACCGCAGGTTACCTATCAGGCCGTGGCCGAGGACGAAGCGTCGCTGCGTCGCTATCTTGTCGAAGGCACGTTCACGGGCAGCTATCTGCAGGTCCGGACGTTCGTCGCCGACCTGCGGCTGCTGCGCGGCGTGCGCATCGAGCGCGTGGCGCTGTCGCGGACGGGCATCGACAAGACGCAACTCGACGCGCGCATCAAATGCTCGTTTCTGGTGGAGACGTCGCCGTGAACCGCATGCGCGTCCGCACCACCACGGTGGCATGGCACGTAGCAGCGCTGCTCGCGCTGGCGAGTCCGCGCGTGGCAGCGCAGATGGGTCCGTCCGGGGCACCCGGACCCGCCGCGCCCACTGGCATGATCGACTTGTTCCCGAGCCAGACATGGCTGCCGCCTCCACCGCCCCCACCCCCGCCGCCACCGCCCCCGCCGCCACCGAAGGACCCGCCGCCGTTGCCATTCGCGGTGCGCTCGTTATGGCTGGACCCCGATGGCGACGTCTACGTGGTGCTTACGATGGGCGCGCAGGAGTTCCGGCTATGCGCGGCGTGCCAGAAGAAGGGTTTCCTGCGCGCGGGTGGGACGCTGCTGGGCGCGTATCGCATCGAACAGGTGACGCGCGACGCCGTACAGCTGACTTACCTGCCGATGAAGCGACTGCAGTCGATATCCCTGGGAGGCGGAAAATGAACCGGCTTGGTATGGTCGTGACGCGCGTGACGGTGGCGCTGCTCCTGCTGAGTTCCTGCGCAGCCGACATGCGCTACCGCGAACTGGATACGAAGCTCGCGGGCCTGCCGCCCGACGAGGCCTTGCAGGTGCTGGCGCAGACGTCCGCGCAGTATCCGGACGACCTCGATATCCGCAGCCGCTACCTGCAACGGCGCCGTCAGGTCATGGACGACTATCTGACGCGCGCGGTGGTGGCTTATGAAGCGGGCGATGCCGCGCAGGCGCGCAACTTTGCGCAACGCGCGCAGCAGGCCGCGCCCGGCGATGACAACCCGACCTCGATGATCGAGTGGATCGATCGGCAGGCGCCACTCGACATGGCGGTGGCGCACGCGGAGGCGGTGCGCGCCGAGCGTCCCGAAGAGGCCCTTGCCATCGTCAGCGACGTGTTGGCCAAACAGCCTGGCAATGCGCGCGCGGCACGATTGCGCAACGAACTCAGCGCGCCGAAAGGGCGGGACCTCGGGCCTCAGCTGTCGCGCGACCTCAGCCAGCCGATCACGGTGCAGTTCCGCGACCAGCCGCTGATCAGCATCTTCGAACTCGTCTCCAATATCACCGGCCTCAATTTCACCTTCGATCGCGAGGTGGTCGCCACTGTGCCCACTACCATCTACGCGACCAATACGCCGGTGCGCCAGGTCCTGACGCTGGTGCTGCAGGCCAACCAGCTTGCCAGCAAGATCGTGAGCGGCAACTCGCTGCTGATCTATCCGAAGCGGCAGGACAAGGAGGCCGAGTATCGGGACCTCGTGGTGCGCACGTTCTATCTGCAGAACGCGCAGGCGCCGCAGGTGCTGGCGATGCTCAAGCAGATGGTCAAGTCGAAGGACCTGGTTCTCGACGAGCGCACCAACGCGATTGTCATACGCGACACGCCCGAGGCGATCAAGGTGGCGGAGCGACTGGTGGCCGCGCTCGACGTGATGCCGGCCGAGGTGGTGATCGAGGCGCAGATCCTGGAGGTGACAGCTTCGGATCTGCTGCAGTTTGGCATCCTGTATCCGGAGCAGGTCAGCTTTACGCCGCAGCCGCTGCCAGACAGCAACGATCCCACGGTGCGTCCCCCCGGGTTTCTCACGTTCGATCAACTGCGTCACCTGAACGGCAGCGACATTCTGGTGCGACTCGGCGAGCCCTCGATCACGCTCAATATGCTGCAGAAGCAGGGCAAGACCAAGACGCTGGCGTCGCCACGAATTCGCGTGCGCAATCGCGAGAAGGCCAAGGTGCTGATCGGCGACCGGCTGCCCGTGGTGACTACCACGCTGTCGAGCAATTTCAGTTCCGAGAGCGTGAACTATCAGGACGTCGGCCTGACGCTTGAAGTGGCGCCCGTGATCGTTGGCAGCAGCGACGTGCAGGTGAAGATGCGGCTCGAAGTATCGAACGTCACCGACACCATCCGCACCAGCAGTGGCTTGATCGTGTACCAGATCGGCACGCGCTCGGCGGAGACCGTGATGAGCGTGCGCAACAACCAGACCCAGGTGCTCGCGGGGCTGCTCCAGCGCGGCGAGCACAATTCGGGACAGGGGCTGCCGGGGCTGAGCCGCATCCCGATCCTCGATCGCATCTTTGGCACGCGCTCCAATGATGCAAGCCAGACTGAGCTGATTCTGCTGCTGACGCCGCGCGTAGTGAGGAATCAGGAGATTCCGGCTAGCAATATCGTCGTGTTCGACTCGGGTACCGAGGGGCGTATTACGACCGAGCGCGACGTCATCTCGAGCGATCAGGTCATTCGCATGCCGCCGCCGCGAGGCGGTGGAGCGCCGCCACCCTCGGCACCGCCGCCGATGGCGCCGGCCCCGGCTCCGGCAACCGCGCCGGGGCCGAAGCCGGCGGGACCATAGGAGCGCTGGGATGTCACACCTCCTCCCACGCGTGCGCGCGTTCACGCTGATCGAGATGCTGGTGACGCTGGCCATCGTCGGCATGCTCGCCGCTGTGGCATTACCTCTGACGCAGGTGGCCGCGCAACGCGCCAAGGAGGAGGAACTCAAGCGCGTGCTGTGGAAAATCCGGGATGCCATCGACGCGTACAAGGCCGCCGTGGAGGCGGGCAAGATCGAGCGGACCATCGGTGATAGCGGCTATCCGGCCACGCTGGAGACGCTGGTCAAGGGCGTACCGGACAAGACCAGTCCGACCAAGGCGGGCATCTACTTCCTGCGGCGTATTCCGCGCGATCCGATGTGCGATTGCCCCAGCACGGCCGATGACAAGACCTGGGGCCGGCGCAGCTATGCGAGCCCGGCCGATGCGCCGCGTGAAGGGACCGATGTCTACGACGTGTATTCGCAGTCGACGGATGTCGGGCTCAACGGCGTTCCCTACCGGCAATGGTGAACACCATGCGCGCACCGGCCATATTCGTGAGGGCGGTCTGCAAGGCCTTCACCCTGATTGAACTGCTGGTGGTGCTGGCGATCATGGCGACGCTGTTGACGCTGGTCGTGCCGCGTTATTTCGGCCAGACCGACAAGGCGCGCGAGACCGTGCTGCGCGAGAACCTGACTGCCATGCGCGAATCGATCGATCGATTTCGCGCGGACGAAGGCCGCTATCCGGGCGCGCTGGACGAACTCGTGCAGAAGCGTTACCTGCGCGAGATCCCGCTGGATACCGTGACGCAGAGTCGTACGACATGGAAGACCGTGACGTCGCCTGATGGCAAGCCGGGCGTGTATGACGTGCGCAGTGGCGCGAGCGGAAAGGCGAAAGATGGCACGGACTACAGCTCGTGGTAGGCGCGCCGGCACGGACGCACGTGCGCGCGGCTTCGGCATTATCTGGGCACTCATGTGCGTCGCGCTGATGGGCATCTATCTGGCGCGTGTCGGCGACATGTGGAGCACCCTCGCGCAGCGCTCGCGCGAGGAAGAACTGCTGCGCAACGGCCATGCGATCCACGCGGCGATCCGCAGCTTTGTGGCGGCGGATGCGAGCGGCGCTTATCCGCGCGATTTCAACGATCTATTGTCGGATCCGCGCGCGTCGTTCGCGCGGCGGCATTTGCGCGCGCGCTATCGGGATCCGATGGCGGACCCCGGCACGGGGGCTGACTGGAAGGAGATACGTGGTCCGGCGGGCGAACTGTACGGCGTGTATAGCGGCGCGGCTGGCACACCGCTCAAGCAGGACGGATTTCCTGACGAGTACGCGAGCTTCGCTCTGCAGAAGAGCTACAGCGAGTGGAAGTTTGCGCATTACCCGAGCAGCAGCATGATGCGGCGTTGAGAACGCCGCGACAAGGAGAATGGTCATGGCCTTCGCTCACAGGACTCTGCCGTTGATCTCCGCGGCATTGGCGATTGTCACGGGCGCGGCGCTCGCGCAGGAAGCGTGGCGCGAGGGCGCGACCTACGCGCCGGGTGTGCAGGTGACGTACAACGGTCGCCTCTACCAGGCGCTGCAGGCGCATACGGCGTTCGTGGGCGCGGGATGGAATCCGGCGGCATCGCCGACGCTGTGGCGCGATGTGGGGCCGGCGTCGGGCACACCAGCACCCGCGCCCGCACCCGCACCTGCGCCGTCTCCGCAACCGTCGCCAGCACCAGCACCAGCACCTTCGCCCGCTCCCTCGCCCACGCCTGCTCCGGCACCGTCACCGGCACCGGCGGGCGGGTGCTTTGCGGCATGGGCGCCGGGGCAGGCCTATGCCGAGGCCGGTTCGCGCGTGACGTACAACGGCCGCAACTATCGCAACAAGTGGTGGACGCAGGGTGACAATCCCGCGCAATCGGGGTCGTGGGGTGTATGGGAGGATCTGGGCGCGTGTTCGGGGGCACCGGCACCGGCGCCCGCACCAGCACCAGCACCAGCACCAGCACCGGCACCGGTACCGGCACCCGCGCCAGCACCAGCACCCGCGCCAACACCAGCACCAGCACCAGCACCAGCACCAGCACCGGTGCCCGCGCCATCGCCCGCGCCGGCACCATCGCCAACCCCGGCTCCCGCTCCCGCGCCGGCCGCGTACAAGCCGAAGGTCATCTACATTGCCGCGCCCGCGGGCTACCCATCGGGGGCGGAACTTGCCCAGACGGAGAAAGCGATGGTCGACCAGACCGCCGGCCAGATCGCGCTGATTCGCGATGCGCTGCGCGTGCTGCCCGACGCCGAGGTGGAATCGGTCCAGCCAGGTCGCGCCGAGAATCCGCCCAACGTGCGGCGCGTGGAGCAGATCCTTCCCGAAGCGAAGTTCGATGCCATCTTTCCCATCAGGCATACGAAGTATTCGTATGTGAACCTGCTGCGCGGCATCGCCAAGTTCCCGGCGTACTGCGGCGATTACGCGGATGGCCGCGATGCGGTGGCGATCTGCAAGAAGCTGCTGGCCACATCGTTCGCGCACTTCGTGCAGGAGACCGGCGCCAACTGGCCATCGCTCACGCCGGCGCAGGCGCGCTCGGGATACCCCGACCACAACAACGCGGTGCTCGCGAGAATGCCGCAAGATGCGCCGATCGAGAGCTGGCGCCAGGGCCTCTGGTTCCTGCGCGAGTCGGGCTACGAGGAAGGGTCGTCGGTCGGGTCCTACCAGCAATGCGCACCGGGCTCGCACGCGACGAACTGGATCTTCTATGCATGCGCGAAGAACGCCAGCGGACAGTTCCTCGACTACTTCGGGCGCGGGTCCAAGCAACTGTCATGGAACTACAACTTCGGACCATTCTCGCAGGCGCTCTACGGCGATGTGAACCTGCTGCTCGATAATCCAGGCAAGGTCGCGGACACCTGGCTGAACTTCGCGTCGGCGGTGTGGTTCGCGGTGACCCCGCAGACGCCCAAGCCGCCGATGACGTGGGTGGTCGATGGCACGTGGAAGCCCAATGCGGTGGACCTCGGCAACAATATGAAGCCCGGCTTTGGCGCCACCGTGTACATCATCAACGGCGGTATCGAATGCGGTGGAGGCGGCGCGGAGAAGTCGCAGGTGGTCAACCGCATTGCCGCGTATCGCGCGATGGCGGAAGAACTCGGCGTGCCGATCGTGCCCGAGGAGCCGCTCGGCTGCGCCGACATGCGCGGCTTTGTGGAAGGCTCGGCCGCGGCGGTCAAGGCGTATCTGGACAAGGACTGGTCGTGGCGCGACGGCAAGCCGGCAATCGGCTGCAAGCTCGTCGATTACCAGATGCCGTTCTCGCTCGTCATTCCGGGCGACTACCAGAAGTGCACGGACTACTATTTCCGCGGCAAGGTCGAATACAACGGCCAGATCGTCGAGGACAACACCAAGTAGCCGGTTGCGCGAGGCGCGCCATGTTCACGGTCACGCTCGTCAATCCACGCGGGGTGGCGATGGGCATCGCACTCTGCGCGTTGCTTGCCGCCGCGCCCGCGCAGGCCATGTTCGCCTGCGAAGAGGGGGCGGGGGCAAAGCGCTACGTCAGCCAGCCAGTGCCCGGCATGCAATGCCGCCGGCTACCGGGCATCTACGTGGCCCCATTACCCCGCCGCGAACCCGCGCAGCCCTATCTGCCACGACCACTCGATACGGCGTCCTACGCGCGCGAGATCGAGACCAGCGCGCGCGAGTCTGGTATCGACGAGGCGACCGTGCGCGCGATCATCCATGTCGAGTCGGCTTTCAATCCACGCGCGATATCGCGCGCGGGTGCGCAAGGCCTGATGCAGTTGATGCCGGGCACCGCGCTGCGTTTCGGCGTGAGGGATGCGTTCGACACGACGCAGAATATCCGCGGTGGGGTCCGCTACTACGCATGGCTGCTGGCACGCTTCAGCGGCAGCGTCGACCTCGCGCTGGCGGGCTTCAATGCGGGCGAGGCGGCGGTGGAGCGATACGGCGGGGTGCCGCCGTACGCCGAAACGCAGCGCTATGTCAGCGCGGTGCGGCAGATGATCGAGCGCTATCGCGTCGGGAGCTGAGGCCGCTTTCTCAAGCGGTCTCTTCCACGCGAATCTCCACCAGCAGCTTCTTGAGCTCCGGCACGCACGAGCCGCAATTGCCGCCAGCCTTCACGCACGCGGTAATCTCGGCTGGTGTCTTGAGGTCGTGCTTGCGCACCGCGTCGCAGATCGTATTGCGCCCGACGCCGAAGCACGAGCAGACGGTTGGACCGGCATCCGCCACCTTTTCCATCGGCTGCCCGAGCAGCAGGCCGATACGGTCCGCATCTTCGAGCCGCTCATGCGCGAACAGTTGCGACAGCCACGTACGCGAAGGCAGGTCGGGGCGCGTGGACACATACACGCAGGCCACGAGCCGGTCGTCCACCACATACCCCGCGTGATACACGCCGGCGGTACGATCCTCGTACTCGATCCAGTCCGCATCGGCATCCGTCACGCCGAGCAGATCGCGCGCCCATGCCGAGCGGTCGCTAATCGCCTCGCGTCCCGCGAACTCGTAGCGGTGGAACTGGCGTCCCTGCACGCGCGTCCACCACGTCAGGCGTTCCAGATCCACGCCATCGCGCGCCAGCACAAAGCCGTGCCACGACACGCGAAATTCCTCGATGCGCACGGGCGTGTGCTTGAACTCGGGTTCGCCCGAGACCGGATCGACCACCGGATTCACCACCGCGCCGACGCGCGCGTCGGAACTGAACTGATCGTTCCAGTGGATCGGTACGAACACCGTGCCGCGCGCAATGCCACCCCCGTGGCGTACGCGCGCGACCATCGCCCCCCACTGGCTGCTGATGCGTGCGAGACGGCCCTCGCTGACGCCGCACAGCAGCGCATCCTGTGGATGCATATCGACGATCGGCTCGGGCATATGTTCGCCAAGACGTGCCGAACGACCGGTGCGGGTCATGGTGTGCCACTGATCGCGAACACGGCCGGTGTTGAGCACAAGCGGATAGTCGTCATCGGGCGCATGCATGGGCGCGCGTGGCGGCGTCGGTACGAAGCGTGCGCGACCATCCGCCGTGGCGTAGTGGCCATCGGCGAACAGCCGCTGCGTGCCGGCCTTCGCATCCCGGGGCAGGGGCCATTGCACCGGTGCCAGCGTGTCGTAGTCGTTCTTGTCCAGGCCTGTGAGACCGCCGATATCGAATGCGCGCCAGGCGTCGCCGTCGTCGGCGGTGCCGTTACGGAACGCGGACAGCCGCGCGTGCTCGTCGAAGATCTCGTGCGGCGCGGTGTAGTCGAAGCCGGCGAAGCCCATGCGGCGCGCCACATCGCTGATGATGTCCCAGTCCGCGCGCGCCTCGCCCGGCGCCGGCAGGAACGCGCGCTGGCGCGAGATGCGACGTTCGGAGTTGGTCACCGTGCCGTCCTTCTCGCCCCAGCCGAGCGCGGGCAGCAGGATGCGGGCGGCGTCATTGGTATCGGTACTCACCACGATGTCGGACGCCACCACCAGTTCGCACTTGGCCAGCGCGCGCCGGGCCTGATCCGCATCGGGCAGGCTCACCAGCGGATTGGTCGCCATGACCCACACCGCCTTGACGCGGCCCGATTCGATGGCCTGAAACAGGTCCACCGCCTTGAGGCCTGGACGGTCGGCCATCGCCGGCGATTGCCAGAACGTCTGCACGATATCGCGGTGCAGCGGGTCGGCCAGCTCCATATGCGCGGCCAGCATATTGGCCAGACCGCCGACTTCGCGGCCGCCCATGGCGTTGGGCTGGCCCGTCAGCGAAAACGGCCCCATCGCCGGCGCGCCGATGCGGCCCGTCAGCAGATGGCAGTTGATGATGCTGTTGACCTTGTCGGTACCTGCCGACGATTGATTCACGCCCATCGAGAACGCGGTGACAACCTTGCGTGTATCCGCGAACAGCTTGTAGAACGCTTCGAGGTCACGCGGATCGAGCCGGCAGGCGCGGGCCACCGCCGCGACATCCATGCCCTCGGCATCCGCCGCGCGCAACGTGTCGTCGAGCCCCGAGGTATGCGCGGCGACGAAAGCCTCGTCGGCATGGCCATGGCGCGCCAGATAGGCGAGCAGGCCGTTGAACAACGTCACGTCGCTGCCCACGCGCAACGGCAGATGCAGGTCCGCCATCTCGCAGGTGGCGGTGCGGCGTGGATCGATGACCACGATCTTCATCTCGGGCCGCGCTTCGCGAGCCTTCAACAGGCGCTGGAACAGGATCGGATGGCACCACGCGGTGTTCGAGCCCACCAGCACCACGAGGTCGGCCAGTTCAAGGTCCTCGTAACTGCACGGTACGAGGTCTTCGCCGAACGCGCGCTTGTGACCGGCCACCGCCGACGACATGCACAGGCGCGAGTTGGTATCAATGTTCGCCGATCCGATAAAGCCCTTCATGAGCTTGTTGGCGACGTAGTAGTCCTCGGTCAGGATCTGGCCCGATACATACAACGCCACGGCATCGGGGCCGTGCTCCGCGACGATCTTCGAGAAACCTTGCGCCACCGCGTCGAGTGCGGTATCCCACGACACGCGTTGCAGCGAGCCGTCGGCTTCGCGCATCTGCGGATGCAGCAGCCGTCCGTCGAGGGAGACCGTATCGCCAAGCGCCGAACCCTTGACGCAAAGCCGGCCGTGGTTGGACGCGTGATCGGCATCGCCCTGGATCTCCACCTGACCGTCGGCACGCACGGTCGCACGCACGCCGCAGCCGACGCCACAGTACGGGCACGTGGTGGAGGTCGTGGTGGTAGGGGTTGCAGATACCACTGCAATATCGGATAGATTCACGCGGTGTCTCTCGAAGCAGGTGTCTTCAGGCGGCCAGCAATGCCTCGCACTGGGCCTTGCCGAACAGCAGACGCTGACGCAGCGCGTGCACAGGTTGTCCGTTCTGGATCAAATCGAAATACCAGGGGCCGTCCTTGACGTCCCCGTACAGCACCGCGCCGACGAGCTTGCCATCCTGCAGCACCAGGCGCTTGTAGATGCCGCGGCGCGCATCGCGCAGCACGAGATCCTCGCTGCCTTCGCCGCCAATGAAGTCGCCGGCCGAATACAGATCGACGCCGGTGACCTTGAGCTTGGTCGCGGTCGCCTGCTGCACGTAACGGCGATGGCCCGCGCCCGCGAGGTGTGCGGCACAGACACGCGCCTGATCCCAGATGGGCGCCACCAGGCCGAAGGTGGCCTGACGATGCTGCACGCATTCGCCCACCGCGTAGATGCGCGGATCGAAGGTCTGCAGCGTGTCGTCAACCACGATCGCGCGTTCGCAGCGCAGGCCGGCGCTGGCCGCCAGCGCGATATTGGGACGCACGCCCGCGGTCATCACCACGAGGTCCGCCGGAATCTCGCTGCCATCCTTGAAGCGGACGCCGATCACGCGCGGGGACTCGCTGACATCGCCGAGAACCGCCTCGGTCTGCGCGCCCAGCAGAAAGCGCAGGCCCTTGCGCTCGAGCGCGAGCTTGAGCAGCGCCGCCGCGGGCTTGTCGAGCTGGCGCTCCATCAGGCTGTCGGCGATATGCACGACGGTCACCTGCATACCCTGGCGCAGCAGCCCGTTGGCAGCCTCGAGTCCGAGCAGGCCGCCGCCGATGACCACCGCATGGCGATGGTCGCGCGCGGCCGCCAGCATCTTCTCGACGTCCTGGATATCGCGGAAGGCGATCACGCCATCGAGCGTGTGTCCCGGTACCGGAAGGATGAAGGGCGTGGAACCGGTGGCGAGCAGCAGGCGGTCGTAGCGCACCTCGCGCCCCGACTGCGCGCGCACGATGCGGCGCGGACGGTCGATCGCCACCACCGGATCGCCGGCAAACAGCTCGATGCCGTTCTGCGCGTACCATTCGCGCGTGTTGAGCATGATGTCGTCGACGGTCTTCTCGCCCGCGAGCACCGGCGACAGCAGGATGCGGTTGTAGTTGCCGTGCGGCTCCGCGCCGAACACGGTGATGTCATACAGGTCAGGTGCCAGCTTCAGCAGTTCCTCGACCGTGCGCATGCCGGCCATGCCGTTGCCGACCACGACGAGGCGGGGCTTGCTGGAAGCTGGCGTGCTGGTCATGCTGCCAGTTCCTCAGCTTCTTCCAGTGCTACCGCGGTGGCGACCGAAGCCACCCAGACCTTGCCGTCATAGACGCGGGCGGCATACGCCTGCACCGAGCACTCCGGCACTTCCAGGCACTCGCCGGTACGCAGGTCGAAATGCTGCTTGTAGATCGGCGACGCCACCACCAGACGGTCGCCGAGGCTGCCGACCAGCCCGCGCGACAGCACCGCTGCCTGCGAGTTCGGATCGAAGTTGGCAATCGCGTACACCTCTTCACCGCGGCCGATGCGGAACACCGCAACCTGCTGCGCGTCGACCAATGCGCACACACCAGTATTGGGCACGATATCGCGCAAGGTGCAGATGGCAGTCCAGGTTTCGTTCTGATGCGTAGGGCTCATCACGTTCTCCGTTCGTTTTCAGCGCCGATCTGGCGCTTATGCTGCGTTTGCGGGCACGGCCACCACGGGAATGTGGCGCAGTGTCGCGTGCTGCAATTTCCGTTCCTCCGGCGTGGCCGGGCGTACCTGGCCGCGCTCTTCCATGAACACGACGTTGTTGTCCTGCTGGTCGCTGTTCACGAAATGGCGGAAGCGCTGGCGCGTTTCCGGATCGGTGACCGCGCGCTTCCACTCGTCTTCGTAGGTGTTCACCACGTGCTGCATCTCGGATTCGAGTTCGGCGGCAATCCCGAGCCGGTCGTCGATGACCACCGACTTGAGGTAATCGAGACCGCCTCCGAGGTTGTCGCGCCACACGCTCGTGCGTTGCAGACGGTCCGCGGTGCGGATGTAGAACATCAGGAAACGATCGATGTAGCGCAGCAGCGTGGCGCGGTCGAGGTCGCTGGCGATGAGTTCCGCATGACGCGGCTTCATGCCGCCATTGCCGCAGACGTAGAGGTTCCAGCCCTTTTCCGTGGCGATCACGCCCACGTCCTTGCCTTGCGCCTCGGCGCATTCGCGCGTGCAGCCGGACACGCCGAACTTGATCTTGTGCGGCGCGCGCAGGCCCTTGTAGCGGTTTTCGATTTCGATCGCGAGGCCGATCGAATCGTCCACGCCATAGCGGCACCACGTCGAACCCACGCACGATTTCACCGTGCGCAGCGACTTGCCGTACGCGTGGCCCGACTCGAAGCCGGCCGCAATCAGTTCTTCCCAGATCAGCGGCAGCTGTTCCAGGCGCGCGCCGAACATGTCCACGCGCGCGCCGCCGGTGATCTTGGTATAGAGGCCGTACTTCTTGGCCACCTGGCCCACCGCGATCAGGCCATCGGGTGTCACTTCGCCGGCCGGCATGCGCGGCACCACCGAATACGTGCCGTCCTTCTGGATATTGCCGAGGAAGTAGTCGTTGGAGTCCTGCAGGCTCGCGTGCTCGCTCTTGAGCACGAAATCGTTCCAGCACGACGCGAGGATATTGGCGACCGTCGGCTTGCAGATATCGCAGCCCGCGCCCTTGCCATGCGCGGCCAGCAGGTCGTCGAACGACTGGAACTTGCCCACGCGCACGAGGTGATAGAGCTCCTGGCGGGAGTAGGGGAAGTGCTCGCACAGGTGGTTGTTCACCGCCATGCCCTGCTTCTTCATCTCCGCCTTCATGATCTGCGTCACCAGCGGCACGCAGCCGCCGCACGCGGTACCGGCCTTGGTGCACGACTTCAGCGCGCCGATGCTGGTGGCGCCGTCCGTCACGGCCGCGCAGATCTGGCCCTTGCTGACGTTGTTGCACGAGCAGATCTGCGCGGTATCCGGCAGTGCGTCGGCGCCGAGCGCGGGGCGGGCCTGGCCGTCGGACGACGGCAGGATCAGGAACTCCGGCGACTCGGGCAACTCGATGCGGTTCAGCATCATCTGCAACAGCGTGCCGTACTCGGACGCATCGCCGATCAGCACGCCACCCAGCAGATACTTGCCGCAGTCGGATACCACCAGCTTCTTGTAGATCTGCTTGCGTTCGTCGGTGAACTGGTACGAACGGCTGCCAGCCACATTGCCGTGGGGGTCGCCGATGCTGGCCACGTCCACGCCCATCAGCTTGAGCTTGGTGCTCATGTCCGCGCCAGCGAATTCGGTAGCGTCACCGCGCAGGTGTTTCGCGGCCACGCGGGCCATGTCGTAGCCGGGCGCGACGAGACCGAAGATCTTGCCCTGCCACAGCGCGCATTCGCCGATCGCGTACACGTCCGGGTTGGACGTCAGGCAGTTGTTGTCCACCACGATGCCGCCGCGCTCGCCCACCGCCAGGCCGCTGGCGCGCGCAAGTTCGTCGCGCGGACGAATGCCGGCGGAGAACACGATCATGTCCACTTCGAGGTGCGAGCCATCGGCAAAATTCATGCGATGCGTGGACGTCTCGCCATCGACGATCTCGACGGTGTTCTTGCCGGTGTGCACGGTCACGCCGAGCGATTCGATCTTCTGGCGCAGCATGCGGCCGCCGCCGTCATCCACCTGCACGGCCATCAGGCGCGGGGCGAACTCGACCACATGGGTCTCGAGGTTCATATCGCGCAGTGCCTTGGCGCATTCGAGGCCGAGCAGTCCACCGCCGATCACCACGCCGCGCTTGGCGCGGGTGCCGCATTCCTGCATCGCCTCGAGGTCTTCGATGGTGCGATAGACGAAGCAGTCCTTGCGCTCCTTGCCCGGCACGGGCGGCACGAACGGATACGAACCGGTGGCCAGCACCAGCTTGTCGTAGGGCAGCGTCTCGCCGGTGGACGCGGTGACGGTCTTCGCGGTGGTGTCGATGGAAGTCGCCTTCGCGTTCAGGCGCAGCAGCATGTTGCCGTTCTGCTCAAAGAAGCCTTCGGGCACCAGCGACAGATCGTCCGCTGACTTGCCCGCGAAGAATTCGGACAGGTGCACGCGGTCATATGCGGGGCGCGGCTCTTCACAGAGCACGGTCACCTCAAGATCGGCCGCGCCTGCGTCGGCAAGGACCTCGAGGAATTTATGGCCGACCATGCCGTGCCCGACGATAACGATTTTCATGATGGCTGTCCTGGGGATAGGGATGTTGTTCAGGGTTGCGTGCCGAGTGCGCTGTCGTAGAGCGCCTGCTCGCGGGCCTTGTGCTCGGCGCTGAAGCGCACCGCGATCGCGCACACCGCCGCCAGCGTGGCCGTGATGCCGAGCCAGGTGAGCGTCTGGTGCAGATCGCCGAGGCCCTTCATCAGGAAGCCGGCCGCCACCGCGCCGACATTGCCGCCTGCGCCGATGATGCCGGCTACGCCGCCCAGTGCCTTGCGATCGATGAACGGCACCAGCGCATACGTCGCGCCGCAGGCCATATGCGTGAACAGGCCGAACAGCAGCATCGCGACGATTGCGAGCGTCACGCTCGATGCCTGTGCGAACCACAGCAGGCCCAGGCCTTCGCCGAGGATGAATACGAACAGCAGCATCGAGCGCGCATCGAGGCCACGGCGTTGCGCGGCCTTGTCCGACAGCCAGCCGCCCAGGGCGCGGGCGAACAGCGCGAGCAGACCGAAGCTGGCCGCGGCGAGGCCGGCGGACTTGAGCGACAGACCGAAGTGATCAACGTAGTAGGTGGCCGCCACGTTGTGGATGAACAGTTCCACGCCAAAGCACGCGCCATAGGTAATGAACAGCATCCACACGCGATAGTTGGCGCTGGCCGATTTGAAGCTGGCCCAGCCGCCACCGCCCTTGCCACCCGACACCGCGATGCCGCGGGCGCGCAGGTCGGAGAAATTGCCTTCGGGCGAGTCTTGCGTAAAGCGCCAGTACACCGCTGCCATGATCAACATCAGCACGCCGGGCACGATCAGCGCAATGCGCCAGCCGAGCGTATGGTCCACGCCGAGGAACAGCACCGCGCCGAGCAGCAGCGGCATCAGGCCCTGTGCCACGCCGCCGCCCGCATTGCCCCAGCCGGCAGCGGCCGCGTTGGCGGTGCCGACCACGTTGGGGGCGAACATCACGGACGTGTGGTACTGCGTGATCACGAAGCTCGCGCCCACCGCGCCGATCAGCAGGCGGAAGAACAGGAAGGTTTCGTAGTTCTGGGCCATTGCCACGCCGAGCACGGGCAGCGCGCCAACCGCGAGCAGGGCGGTGTAGGTCTTGCGCGGGCCGAAGCGATCGCACATCGGGCCGATGACCAGACGCACGAGGATGGTGACGGCGACCGCCGCGATATTGATATTGGCGATCTGGTTCGGCGTCAGGCCGAATTCGCCCTTGAGCACCGGCATCAGCGGCGCGCAGGCAAACCACGCGAAGAACGAGACGAAGAACGCCATCCAGGTCAGGTGGAAGGCTCGCATCTGCGGCGTCTTCATGCTCAGCAGGTCGATTCGGGTGGCTTTGCCGATCATTCGTTGGCTCCAAAAACAAAAGGCGTCCCGAGAGGCTGATCAGTGACCAGTTCTGGGGACGCCGTTGTCCTACCGCCGGCTACATGGGATAGCCGACGTGCGATGTGGGGTGGGCGGATCGCCGTTGACCGGCCCGCTCCCTATATCGCAAGCGGTGTGCCAAGCCAAAATATGCTTTATAGATTACTTATGGGGCGGGAATGTGGCCTTAAGATCGCGCCGATGCACCGTAATCACCGCGCCACCTTGGGGCGGGCGCACGGTCATGGTGCAGTGCAGCGTTTTGGGGCAGGGGGATGGACGTGCGGGCGGCGGAGAGATCAGACCGCGGGTTTGGCCACGTGCAGCAGCACCATGTCGTTCGGTGCGACTGGATTGCCGTTGTCGTCGATCAAGGCAACGTGGACCTTGCGGCCGCTGGAGCGCGCGCGAATCTCGGCGGGGCCCTGGCCACACGTCGTGAGGTGCGCATCGCCCCATTGCATCAGGCCGACCAGCACCGGCAGCAGCTCGACGGCCGACCGCGTGGGCTGGTAGCCAAACCGTTCGCGTTCGCCCGGTTCCTTGTAGCTCACCTTGCGGAGCAGGCCGGCTTCGGTCAGCGTCTTGAGCCGCGCGGACAGGACCGCAGGTGAGCACTGCAACCGCGCGAGAAAGTCGTCGAAACGCCGAACGCCTGAAAAGACGTCCCGCAGGATCAGAATGGTCCACTTTTCGCCGACCAACGACAGCGCGGCGGCGATCGAGCACTGGCTCAGATCGATCGGCGGCGGCAGCGGTGCCACGGGCGCGGCAGCGGGGGCGGGAGAGGAGGGCGAAGAAGACATGATGCTTGCACAATAGCACGCTGACTTCATTTGCAAAAGTCAGGATGGCGCCTATACTCCTGACTACGAATTAAATAGTCAGGTTTTGAAATGGCACGCAATGACCCGAATCCCACCGCTTCCGCCAACCGCAACGCCAACCTTGACGCGCTTTCCTGGCCCGTGCGCGGCCAGCGCGAGGTAACTGTGCGCGGCGCGCGGGCCGATGACGTGCCGGCACTGCGGCGCTTTATTGATGGGCTGTCGCGGGAGTCGCGCTATTACCGCTTTCTGTCCGGCGGTCAGGTTGCCGATGTCGTGATTCAAAACGTGCTGGGCCGCCATGGCGGCCGCGATACCGCGCTGGTGGTCACGGTCGATGACGAAGTGGTCGCCAACGCGGTCTATGTGGTCAACGATGCCAACGAGGCGGAGTTCGCCGTTGTGGTCGCCGATGCATGGCAGGGGCAGGGTCTCGGGCGTCGGCTGATCGAGCACCTCCGGCAACGGGCGTGTGCCGAAGGTCTGCGTGGGTTGCGCGGCGACGTGCTCAGCGAGAATCGCCGCATGCTGGCGATCATGCGCGAGCTTGGCTTCACCACGCGCCGCATTCCCGGTGACGCCTACGTGCATGAGGTCAGTCTGCCGCTAGCGACGGCGCAGCGCGAAGGTTGGCTCGAACGCGACTGGTTTCGGGGTTAAGCAAGCCCCCTTAGGCTGGTACACCTTCATCGGCGACGTGGCGCTTGCCGCGCGCCGTCAGAGTGCAGCCGATCGACGCCACGATGATGCTGCCGATGGCGAGCCACTGGATCAGGCTCAGCTGTTCGTGCAGGAACACCAGACCGGCCAGCGCGCCCATCGCGGGCTCCATGCTGAGCAGAATGCCAAACGTGCGGCGCGGCAGGCGCTTGAGCGAGACCATCTCCAGCGAGTACGGAATTGCGCTGGAGAGGATGCCAACCGCCAGTCCCGAGATCAGCAAAGCTGGTGAAAACATCGTGGTGCCTGCATGGGCGAGCCCGAACGGCATGACCACGATCGCCGCCATGGTCAGGCCGAGCGAGGTCGCCTGGCCGCCGTGCGCGCTGCCGGCCATCTGGCCGAACACGATATACAGTGCCCAACCCACGCCGGCCGCTACCGCGTAACCGATGCCCACCGGGTCCAGATGGGTGGCCGTCTCGCCGATCGGTAGCAGGAGCAGCAGGCCGAGCACGGCAAACGCGATCCACAGGAAATCGATGGCGCGGCGCGACGACAGCACGGCCACGGTCAGCGGGCCCATAAACTCGATGGCGATGCACAGGCCGAGCGGAATGCTGCGCAGCGCCATATAGAACAGCAGGTTGGTGGCGCCGAGCGACACACCATAGAACGCGATGGCGCGCGCATGCTGGCCGGATAGCGGAAAACGCCACGGCCGCCAGACCGCCAGCAGGATCAAAGCCGAAAACCCCACGCGCAGCGCGGTGGTGCCTTGCGCGCCCACTTCGGTGAACAGGCTTTTCGCGAACGAGGTGCCGACACATAGCGATGCCATCGATCCGATCAGCGCAAGGACGGCAATCAGCGTGGCGCTCTGGCTGGCGCGGCTCTGGGACACTTCGGATCCTGTTCGGGGTATAGGGGAGCCGCATCATCGCCGAGTGGCGGCGAGTGGGCCATACACACTTTTGGGTTTTCGCCGCTGCAC
Source organism: Cupriavidus pampae (assembly GCF_914271485.1). Taxonomy (GTDB): domain Bacteria; phylum Pseudomonadota; class Gammaproteobacteria; order Burkholderiales; family Burkholderiaceae; genus Cupriavidus; species Cupriavidus pampae. Next base: position 725,832 of record NZ_CAJZAG010000002.1, on the reverse strand, counting down.
AGTTGTGGTGCCGTCGTGGTGCCGTCGGCGGGTAGCTTGTGCCGACCGGGCTGGCAGGCGGGCGTTACGGGTTCTATGGTGTAGGAACCCCCTGCCATGGAGATTGCGATGGAAGCTGCTTCGGAAGCCAACTCGCCGCGCCCTGCGACCCAATCCCGCCCCGTGCGCCATGTCGTCATTACCGGCGCCGCCGGCGCGCTGGGCCGCGCGGTGGCCAGCCGTTTCGCCGGTGAAGGCGCGCGCCTGGCGCTGATCGACCGTGACCTCCAGCACCTGCAGAGCGTGTTCGCCCACCCGGAGCCCGATCATGGCGGTCATCTGCTGCATGCGGCGGACGTGACGTCGGACGCGGCCATGGCACCGGTCGCCGCGGCGATTCTGGACGCCTTCGGCTCGGTCGATGTCCTGGTGCATGTCGCGGGCGGCTTCGAGATGGGCGAAGCCACGCACACGCTGAGCCGCGAATCGTGGATGCGCATGATGGATCTGAACGCGTGGTCGTTTATCGCCGTGGCCGGCCATTTCATTCCCGCGATGATGTTCCAGCGCAGCGGCAAGGTCATTGCGGTGAGCGCACGCGCGGCGTCAGCGGGCGCGGCGACCATGGGTGCCTATATCGCTTCCAAGAGCGCGTTGCAACGATTGGTGGAAAGCCTCTCGCATGAAGTTCGTGAGGCCGGCATCAACGTCAACAGCATTGCGCCGAGCATTCTCGACACCCCCGCCAATCGTGCCAGCATGCCATCGGCCGACCACACACACTGGGTCTCGACCGGCACAGTGGCCCGCGTCGCAGCCTTCCTCGCCTCTGACGGCGCCCAGGCCATGCACGGGCAGCACGTGGTGCTGGATGGATTGAGTTGAATCGAAATTGGGGAGGCAAGGCGGCGTGGGAGCCGCGAAATATTAGTGCAGCAGCTTGAACCCAAGCCGCTGCGCCGCCGCCTTGTCGAACGTCAGCGTGTACCGGCACGCTGCCTTGACACCGGATTTGTAGATTAGGCAGTCCGAAAAGTCGGAGGGCACTGTTTCAAACATCCGCAATGCTCTCACGACGACGTCACCACATTCCAATACAAGGTGTCGGCTTGACAGGAGATGATTGACTGCAGCGGCAATCCCGGGACGCTTGACACCATACGTACGCGTCAGCACCCACACCGTCTCCACGAGCGCCACCTGACTGATATAGCCAGGGCATTCCGACGAGAAGGAGTTGACGAGCCTGTCTGCCCGGCTCCACTGTTCTGGCACGTCTCTCGCGAAGTAGCGCACGAGAATGTTGGTGTCAACGCCGATCATAGTCCGAGGCCCGATGCCACAGCGCATTGCGCAATGGATTCATTCATCTCCTCGATAGTCACAGGACGCCGTCTGGGATCATAGAAAATTCCAGATAGCGCAGCGAGTTCTTCGCGACCACCTGCCTTTCGCTGGACCAACCGGTCGATGCTCTCCTCAGTAGGCTCCTCGCCGTCTTCTCGGATAGCTTCCGCTGCGATCGCGCGCAACTCTTCGATGGTCCACCGCCGCGTTCTGCAGTTGCATGTAGGGATCGTGGTCGTGTGCTGATGCTTCGGCGACTTCAAGCTTTCGGTAGTCGTATGCATATCAGGTTCTCCGTTGATCAATGATTTGCCCGCCAATCAGCGGACAACCTCATTTTTGGAGAAACCGGATCCGTCGTATATGAGACGCGTCTCAAAATGCCGCTACGTTATTAAAGCTTTTGCGATTCGCGTTGCTTCACTGCAATGGCGGTGCGATATCCTCGAGCGAGCGGCGTTCCGCGTCCACGCCGTAGCGTAGTGCCAGCAGCCCGGCCACGATCACCAGCAGCGCGCCGACGCCGTAGCCTGCCGCTACCGCTTCACGACTGCCGGTTTCGATCAGCATGCCGAACAGCACCGGCGCGACAAAGCCGCCCGTGCCGGTGCCCACCGCGTAGAACACCGAGATCGCAAGCGCGCGCATCTCCAGTGGGAACAGTTCGCTGGCGGTCAGGTACGCCGAACTCGCCGCGGCCGATGCCAGGAAGAACACCGCCGACCAGCACAGCGCGAGCGAACGCGCGTCGAGCAGGTCGTGCATGAACGCGTACCCCGTCGCGGCCAGGCCCACGCCGGACAGCACGTAGGTGAGCGCGATCATCTTGCGGCGGCCGACGCGGTCGAACAGCGGTCCGAGGATCAGCGGTCCGGCCGCATTGCCGAGCGCGAACGGAAAGATGTACAGCGCCACGCGTTCCTCGGCCACGCCCTCGAAGCGCGTGAGCACCAGTGCGTAGGTGAAGAAGATCGCGTTGTAGAAGAACGCCTGCGCCACCATCAGCGCGAACGTGACCATGCTGCGCGTGCGGTAACGGCGCAGCAGGATGCCGACCACTTCGCGCAGCGACGGCGCGGCTCGGTTTGCGTAGGTCACGGTGGCGGTGGCGGTGGTGGTTGTGGTGGTGGATCGCGGCGCGCCACTGCCCTCACCGCTGGCCCCTGTCGCGGAGGGAGAGGGGAGCGAAGACGGGCGTCGCGCGTCACGCCTCGCCTGCCACTGCGCCACCTCGGCCTCGATCCCCGCGATGACCCGCTCGGCCTCTTCGTGCCGACCATGCGTGGCCAGCCAGCGCGGGCTCTCCGGCACATGCCGGCGGATCAGCACGATCGCCACCGCCAGCAACGCGCCCAGCGCGAAGCAAGCGCGCCAGCCCCATACTGGTCCGAGCACGCGCGGATCCAGTACCACGAGACTCAGTCCCGCACCGAGCGCGGCGCCAAGCCAGAAACTGCCATTGATGGCAAGGTTCACACGCCCGCGCACACGCGCCGGAATCAACTCATCGATCGCGGAATTGATGGCCGCGTACTCGCCTCCGATACCGAGGCCGGTGAGAAACCGGCAGAACGCGAAGAAAGCGAAATCGGGCGAGAACGCGGTGGCCAGCGTCGCGCCCATGTACACGAAAAGCGTGGCAAGAAACAACCGCTTGCGACCGAGGCGATCGGCCATGCGGCCAAAGACGAGTGCGCCGACGACGGCGCCGAGAATATAGAGCGATCCGCTCCAGCCAACCTCTGCCGCAGTGAGCGCCAGCGTATCGGAGCGCTCGAGCACCGCGCCGACAGAGCCAACCAGTGTGACCTCCAGGCCGTCGAGTACCCATGCGATGCCCAGGGCGATCGCGACACGCCAGTGCCATGGTGACCATGGCAGGCGGTCGAGGCGGGCCGGAATATCGGACTGACGACCAGCGGACTGTCGACCAGCGGATTGCCTACCGGATGTGGAGGGCTCCTGAATCAGCATCTCCCGCGGGTTTGGGTACCGCAACCGGGTACCGATAACGCGCAGTATGCCCGATCAGCAGTCCCGGCCTACGGCCTTGAGCATCGAACGGCCATGATCGGTGATTTGCGGCCGCGATCGTTCATCCGACGATTCGTAGCTGACGAGCTGGCGCGCGATCAGGGCGTCGAGGTCGACCGGGTCGATCTCGGGGTGATCCGACGAGGTGTCGGAGGATGTGTCGGTGCGGGTATGCGGGCCACTGCTGATCAGCATCAGCGTGGCAAATTCATGTGGGCTCAGCACAGTGTTCTCCTTGGCGAGAGGGGAGCGGTTGCTGGGGACTCGGCGACGCTTCATCGATGCGAGCGTCTGCCAGCGGAAACCGATCAACGAACAGGAAACAAACAAGCAGCGAAAAAAAGCAGCGAATAAACAACGAAGAAAAACAATGATCACTGAAGGGTGTCACCGGGGGTGTCACAGCGCGCGTATCACAACGTGAGGTTCATGACAGCGCTGTCATGCTGCAGCGCATCTTGGCCGCAGTCAGTGTCATTGCTTTGACGAGGGCATCCGGGTCGGGTTCCGCCGAAGTACAAAACCGCTACAAAACGAAGGGCCTTTAAGGAAAATTCTGCATCCTCAAAGACCGATCGCCAGCCCGTCACTGCGCGGATCGTGCGCACCGGCAAGCCGGTAGTCATCGTGCATGATGGCGATGACGCCAGGATGACCGGCCAGCGGACTTTGCGCGGCAATCGTGCTGATCTCGTGTCCGCGCCGCGTGAGCGCCGTCATCACATCCTCACCGGCATCCGCTTCCAGCTTGAGCGTGTCGCGCGAGTCGGAGAACGTGCGGCCCAGCAGGAATCGTGGCCGCGCCAGTGCCTGCAGGGGATCCATGCCGTAATCGATCAGCCGTGTGAGCACCGTCGACAGCGTCTGCGGCTGACCGTCCGCACCTTGCGTGCCATAGAGCAGGCGAGGGTGGCCCTGCCTGAGATACATGCCCGGATTGAGCGTATGGAACGGCCGCTTGCCCGGCGCAAGCACGTTGTGGTGGCCGGCCTCGAGGCTGAAGGCCGCGCCGCGGTTGTGCCACAGGATACCGGTGTCGCCCGCCACGACGCCGCTACCCCAGTCGAAGTACACCGTCTGCAACACGCTGACGCAGCGGCCCGCGCTGTCGGCGGCGGCCAGATACACCGTATCGCCGTGCTGATACACATGAGGCCACGGCAGCGCGTGCGAGTGATCAACGCGCGCGGCCAGCGCATCGAGGCGCTCGCGTGACAGCATGGCCGCCACCGGCACGTCGACAAACTCGGGGTCGGCCACGTACCGATTGCGCTCGATAAAGGCCTGTTTCACGGCCTCCACGAGCAGATGGTAATAATCCGCGCTACCTTCGGTCACACTCGCGACATCGAAGCGATCGAGAATACCCATGATCTGCAGCGTGGTAACGCCCTGCGTGGGCGGTGCCAGACTCAGCAGCTCGCCACCGCGATACGGCACGCGCAGTGGCGCTTCCTCGCGCGCGCGCGTGGCCGCGAGATCGGCCATCGTCAGCGGCGATCCCGCGGCCTGCAGGCCCGCGACGATGCGTTGCGCCAGTTCGCCTTCGTAGAATTCGCGCGCGCCATGCGTGGCAATCCGCGCCAGACTGCGCGCGAGCGCGGGCTGTCGAAGTGTCTCGCCGACTTCGGGCATGCGCCCACCGGGCATGAAGGTATCAGCGAAACCGGGCCATTGTTCGGGATGCGTACGAAGTTCCTCTGAGCGGAACTCTTGCCAGAAGCGCTGCGACGGCGTGACCGGAAAGCCCGCCGCCGCATGCACGATCGCGCGTTCGAACAGACGCGACCACGCGAGGGTGCCACCCCAGCGATCGCGGCTCAACGCGAAGGCACGATCCCACGTATCGACCGTCGCCGCGGTGGTCAGCGCGGAACCGGGCCCGCGTACGGGAATCGTCCCGTTATAGGCCGGCGGCGCGGCCGCGGCCTGACCGATGCCCGACAGGCCCTGCACATTGCCGTCTCGATCGCTGACGATCCAGAACGCGTCGCCGCCAAGGCCCGTGAAGTGCGGATAAGTGACGGCCAGCGTTGCGCCCATCGCAATCGCGGCCTCGATCGCATTGCCACCCGCGCGCAGGATCTCCGCGCCCGCCTCGCTCGCCAGCGCGTGGGGGCTGGTGACCATGCCCGTGGTGGAGTGGGCGAGAGTCCCTGTCATGCGTCGTGTCCTCCAAGATAAGCCTGCACCAGCGCCGGATCGCGCGCGAGCGCCTCGGCGGAACCGCTCGCTACCACGCGGCCTTCTTCCAGCACGTAGGCCCGATCGGCCAGCGACAGCGCGAGTGCCGCCATCTGGTCGACCAGCAGGATGGTCATCGACGATTCGCGCAGCATGTCCAGCGATGCGAACAGTTCGGCGATGACCTTCGGCGCGAGGCCGAGCGATGGTTCATCGAGCAGCATGACCGTCGGCCGCGACATCAACCCGCGTGCCACCGCGAGCATCTGCTGCTCGCCGCCCGACAGCAAGCCGGCGCGTTGGTGCTGTCGCTCGCGCAGACGCGGCCAGCGCGCGAACATCGCTTCCACGCGCTGCATCATCTCGACGCGCGAGATCGGGCCCGACGGAAACGCGCCCAGACGCAGATTGTCGAGCACGGAGAGTTCGGGAAACACCTGCCGTCCCTCGGGTACCAGTACCACACCCATCTCGGCGATGCGCGCCGCATCGAGGCGCGCGAGGTCGGTGCCGTCGAACGTGATGCCGCCGGAGACGGGCCGGTGCAGGCCCGCCAGTGCGCGCATCAGCGTGGACTTGCCCGCGCCATTGGCGCCGAGCAGCGCCACCATCTCGCCCTCGCGCACCTGCAGATCGACGTCGTGCAGTACCGGCGCGGCCCCATAGCCAGCGCGCAGCGCATTCACGCCGATGACTTCGGGTGGCAGCAGATCGGGCGCAGTCGCACTCGTACGCGTGCGCGCACGCACCGGTGCCGCAGCGGCGTCACCGAGGTAGGCGCGCCGCACGGCCGGATCGTTGCGAATCTCGACCGGCGTGCCCATTGCGAGCCGCTGGCCCGCATCGATCACGACGATGCCATCGGAGACGTCCATCACGAGCGACATATCGTGTTCGACCAGGCCCACCGCCACACCGCTGTCGGCGATGCGGCGCAGCAGCGCGCCGAGGGTGGCCTTGTCTTCGCGCGACAATCCCGCCGCGGGTTCGTCGAGCAGCAGCACCGACGGTTGTGTCGCCAACGCGCGCGCAATCTCGACCAGGCGGCGATCGACGTGCGCGAGGTCCGCCGCGCTGGTATCGGGGTCGCCCGCATAACCGCAGGCACGCAACAGCGCGCGCGCCTGTTCGCGCACCGTGGGCGCGGTAAAGCGCGCGATGCCGAACAGCGTGCCAAGACGGCCACCGGCCAGTGCGAGCGCGACGTTGTCGAGCGCGCTCATGCCCGCGAACAGTTGCGTGGTCTGATAGGTGCGCGCGATGCCCTGACGCGCGCTATGGCAGGCGCCGCGCGAATCCAGCGGTGCCACGCCGAGGCGGCGCCCGCCTTCGCGGGGACGGTAGTAGCCCGACAGCATGTTGAGCACGGTCGATTTGCCTGCGCCATTGGGGCCGATCAGGCTGGTGACACTGGCGGCAGGCAGATCGAACGACAGATTGTCCACCGCGCGCACGCCGCCGAACACCATCGACAGGCCGAGTGCGGACAGTCCGCGCCGCGTCTCGGGTGCGCGTGACGGCAACGAGGCGAGGGCGCCATGACTGCCATCGTTGTCGGCGACAGATCCTTCGGCACGTGCGGCCGCATTGCCCCGCAGGCGCTGGAATAGATCGACCACCACGCCGACGATGCCGCTTGGCGCGACCCACAGCACCACGAGCAGCAGCAGGCCGAAGCACAGCAGCCGCAGGTTCTCGAGGCTCGACAGCATTTCCGGTAGCAGGCCGACCACCACCGCGCCGACCAGCGGCCCGGCGACCGTGCCCGCGCCGCCGATCATCACGACCAGCACGAACAGGATCGATTGCAGGAACGAGAACATGCCCGGCGTGATCATGCCCTGCAGCGGCGCGAACAGCCCGCCCGCCAGACCGGCGAGCGCGGCGGAGCAGGCAAAGCCAACGGTCTTGACGACGAGCGGATCGATGCCGATCGAGGCGGCCGCGGTTTCGCTGTCGCGTACCGCGCGCATCGCGGCGCCCCAGCTGCCGCGTGAAATGCGCGCATAGGCGGCCACGGCAATGCCAAGCGCGACGATGGCGATCAATGCGATCGCGCGTTCACCGCCGTCGACGCCGGGCAGCGAAGGCTGGGCAATTCCCATCAGGCCATTCTGGCCGCCGGTAATCGCGCGCCATTCCACCGCGCCGTGTTCGACGATAAAGCCGAACGCGATAGTGACCATCGCAAGGCCTGGGCCCTTTACGCGCAGTGCGGGTAGTGCCAGCAACGCGCCCAGCACCGCCGCGAGCAGTGTGGCCACGGGCCATGCGGCCCAGAACGACCAGCCGAACTGACCGGTGAGGATGGCCACGGTATAGGCACCGATCGCATAGAAGCCGACGTGGCCGAACGACACCTGGCCCGTCAGGCCCAGCAGCAGGTTCAGGCCCACGCCGCACAGCGCGAGCATCGCCACGCCAGCGATGACGAAGACGAAATAGCCATTGAGTGTCAACGCGAGCGCTGCTGCGGCGAGCAACGACACGCCCACCGCGCCGATCTGCCAGGCCGAGCCGAGACCAAGCAGTGGGGCACGGGGCACGGTAGCGAGGGCCTGCGTGGCGTGCCCGGGGAGAGATGCTGTGGACGTCGTACCTGTCATGACGTCAGGAACGGGAGAGTTGGAGACCGGGGCATTCATACTTTACGTACCTCCGCGCGGCCGAACAGGCCATCGGGCTTCAGCGCCAGCAGCGCGATCACGAGCGAGAACGTGATGATCTGCGTGTAGCTGGAGCCGAGCGACGCGGTCACGAGCGCTTCCGCCACGCCGAAGATCAGACCCGCGATCATCACGCCCCAGGCACTCGACAGGCCGCCGAGAATTGCGACCGCGAACGCCTTGAGGCCGAACACGGTACCCATGTCGGCCTGCACGTTGAACAGCGGCGCGATCAGCACGCCGGCCACGCCCGCGAGCAGTGTCGACAGCGCGAAGGCAACGGCGATCGTGCGGCGAATCGGAATGCCCATCAGGCGCGCGGCATCGCGGTTCTGCACCACGGCCAGCATCGCCACACCCCAGCGCGAGCGGCGCAGCACGTAATGCAGCACCGCGGCGAGCGCGAGGCCGACCACGGGAATCACAAGCTGCAGCGGATAGACGCCCACGCCGGTGTCACCAAGCTGCATGGAAGACATCGCCAGCGGCGACGGCAGGCTGCGTGGCTCGGTGCCGAACGCAAGCATCACCACGTTATCGAGCACGATGCCGAGCGCGACCGTGGCCATCAGCCATGCATTGGATCCGCGGCTGGCGAACGGCCGCACCGCGAGAAATTCGACGGCCAGTCCATACAGCGCGCACAAGGCCAGCGCGAGCAGGATCGCAAGCGGCATTGGCCAGCCGAACGTCTGCGCGAACGTGTAGGTCAGCACCGCGCCGAGCATCATCGAGCTGCCCTGCGCGAAGTTGACCGTCGCGGAGACCGCGTAGGTAATGTGGAAGCCGAGTGCCATGAGCCCATACATGCTGCCCAGGCCCAGCCCGCTGATCAGCGCGGAAATCCAAAGCATGGTGAATCCTTCTTCGGTGTTGCGAGTTACTTCGTGCTGCCAACCGGAACGATGCGGTTGTCGATGAACTGTGCCCACACATAGTCGTTCTCGCTCAGCGCGTCATGCGCCTGCGCGTTGAACGGCTTGACGTAGGTCTTGATCAGCCCCTCGTAGCGATCGATCTTGTAGAAGCCCTCGCGAATCGCCTCGCCCTTGGTGCTGCCGGCCTGTGCGATCGCCAGCGCCGCCAGCTGCGTGGCGTCGTAGGCGTTGGCCACGCCGACTGCCGGCGTAATGTCGTCCGGACCCTTGACGTCGCTGTACTTGGCCTTGAGCTCGTTGACCACGCGCGTGCTGACCGGCGTCTGCTGGCCGAAGAAGCTGTAGGTCTGCACGAAGTGGACGTTCTTCGCGTTAGGCCCCGCCAGTTCGGTAAAGCGGCCACCGGCCGGACCCCAGTGCGAGACCACCGGCACCTTCCAGCCCATACGGTCGAGTGACTTGACCACCTGCGCGGACGGGCCCACGTTGCCGACCATCAGCAGTACGTCGGCACCGGCGGCCTTCAGACGGCCCAGTTGCGGCACCACGTCGACATCGTTGGCCTCGAACTTCTCGATGCCGGCCGGCTTCATGCCCTTGGCCGTCAGCGCGGCGACGATTCCCTTCTCGTTCGACTCGCCCCACGGATTGTTGACGAGGATCAGGCCCACCTTGCTCGCGCTGAACGCCTTCTGTGCGTACTGGAGCATGGCCTTGTCCACCACCTCGTCAACGGCCGACACGCGGAACACGTAGTTCGGATTGGCGCCGTTGTGCGTGATCGCCGTGCCCGCGGCCCACGGGCCCATGAACGGTACCTTCTCCTGATTCGCGATCGGCACGATCGCCATCGACACCGGCGTGTCGAGGCCGCCGAACAGCACCGCCACCTTCTCCTTGTAGATCAGCTCGCGCGCGGCCAGCACGCCCTTGGCCGGATTGCCCTCGTCGTCACGACGCACGAGCTCGAGCTTGCGGCCGCCGAGCAGGCCGCCCTTGGCGTTGATCTCGTCGATGGCGATCGTCATGCCACGCGTCAGCGCTTCACCGGCGCGCGCGGACTGGCCTGAAAGCGCGGTGATCAGGCCGATCTTGATAGTGTCGGCGGCGTGGGCGGGCAGCGCGCAGAGCACGCAGGCGGCGGCGGCGACCGAAAGCATGGCGCGGCGGGCGGGACGATGGGGCTGGGACATGACGAATCTCCGTGAGGGCGGTTGGAAGCAGGCGCAAACGTGGGTAGCAAAAAAAACTGGCGAGCTTGCGGATTGCAAGAGCCATGCCACACGCGTACGCAAAACGCTCGCTCAACCGGAAACACGTGCCCCATCAACACGTAGACGATCTGGCTTGGTTTTTGCGAACGATTTGCCCAGCATGTTGCAGACGAAGATTCGGCTTATGTGTTCGCACGTTGCTGGTGCGCGATGAGCCAGAACGGGGCGGGCATGCCCATCAATGCAACATTTCTCCGACCAATCAAGGCAATCGTCCATGACGCATCCGTCCAGTCCGGCGTTCGGTCCGCTCCGCACGCACGGCCGCTTTCCGTACCGGCCCATCACCGATGTGGATCGGTTTCGCTGGCCCAATGGGGCCAACCTGGCTGTCTACCTTGGCTTCAATATCGAGCACTTCGCGTTCGGCGAAGGTCTTGGCGCCAATCTCGGTCCAGTCTCGCCGCAACCGGACGTGCTCAACTACAGCTGGCGCGAATATGGCAACCGCGTCGGGGTCTGGCGTTGCCTGGAGTTGTTTGATCAGCTCGAGATGCCGGCGGGCGTGTTGCTCAATACCGCGCTGTACGACCATTGCCCGGAAGTCATCGACGCCTGCGTCGCGCGCGGCGACGAGCTGATCGGCCATGGCCACACCAACGCGCATCGCCAGAGCGAGTTCGACGAAGCCGGCGAGCGCGCGCTGCTGGAGCACTGCCGCGCGCGCATTCGCGCGCATGCGGGCGTGGCGCCGGATGGCTGGCTCTCTCCGTGGATCTCGGAAACGCTGCACACGCCCGACCTGCTGACGGAGACCGGCTATCGCTACACGCTCAACTGGTGTCACGACGACCGGCCCGTGCGCATGGAGACGCGCGGCGGCCCGTTGTGGTCCATCCCATATCCGCAGGAGCTCAACGATATCCCGATGATCATGGCGCGGCAGATGGATGCCGCCGCGTTCGCCGACATGATCATCGACCAGTTCGACGAGATGCTGATGCAGGCGAACCACCCGCAGCATCCGCAACCGCTCGTGATGGGCATCGCCTTGCATCCGTACCTCGTGGGGCAACCCTATCGGCTGCGGCACCTGCGCCGCGCGCTCGCGCATATCGCCGCGCGCCGCTCCCACGGCGAGGTGTGGATGACCACGCCGGGCGCGATCTGCGACGCGATGGACCAGCAGTACCCGCTCGTGCGCGCGGAGACTGCCCTGACCGCTTCACGCTAATATCATGGCCACTGCATTCCCGATGCCTTCCATGCCTTCCCGAGTCTCCACGACGCCTGCCGCCAAGCCCGCCCCGCGCTCTGCCACGAAGGCAGGCAAGAAGCCTGTGAGCGCACGCATGCCAATACCGGCGGTGGATGCCGACGAGATCGACCATCACGATGACGACGAGAGCGGGAGCGACGGCAGTGTCGACGCCCGCATCTACCGCGCGGTGTTCGACGGTGTGCTCAATCATCGCCTGACGCCCGGCACCAAGCTCCCGGAGCCCGAACTGTGCCAGTTGTTCGGCGTGGGTCGCGCGGTGGTGCGGCGCGTGCTGGAGAAGCTTGCGCATGACGGCATCGTGGCGCTGCGTCCCAATCGCGGTGCGGTGATTGCGGAGCCGACGCCCGAGGAAACCAGCCAGATCTTCGAAGCGCGCCGCGCGCTCGAACGGGTGCTGGTGGAGCTCGCGGTGCAGCGCGTGACCGCGGCTGATCTGCGCGATCTGCGCCGCCAGCTCGATGAAGAGCACGACGCGATGCACCGCTTCGACCAGCCCTCGTGGGCGCGCCTGGCCAGCGGCTTTCATCTGCGCATTGCCGCGCTCGCGCGCAATCCGGTGCTGCAGCGCTACCTGACGGAACTGGTCTCGCGCTGCTCGCTGATCGTAGGGCTGTACGAACCGCCGGGCCACGCGCCGTGCGAGCACGACGAGCATGCGGCGATTGTCGCGTGTATCGAGGCGCGCGACGCGGCCGGGGCGGTCGCGCTGATGGAAGCGCATCTGAACGACCTCGAGCAGCGCATCGAGACCTCGCGCATGCAGGGCGAGAAGAGCCTGGCGCAGATGCTCGGACTCGGAGGCTGACATGGAAGTCGACTTCGAGCAGATCACCGAATACCAGCGCTACAAGCTGATGGCGAGCCTGATCGTGCCACGCCCGATCGCGCTGGTCACCACACTCGGGCCCGACGGCACTGCCAATGCGGCGCCATTCTCGATGTTCAACATGCTGGGCGAAGAGCCGCCGATCGTGATGATCAGCATCAACCGGTTGGGCGACGGCGCGCAGAAGGACACTGCAGCCAATATCGAGCGTACGGGCGAATTCGTGGTGCACCTGAGCGACGAGCCGATGGCGGAGAAGATGCATCGCTGCGGCGAACGGCTGCCACCGCATGTCAGCGAGCTGGCGCATGTCGGGCTGACGTCGGCACCGAGCACGTCGGTGGCGCCACCGCGTATCGTCGAGGCGCCGGTCGCGTTCGAATGCAAGCTATGGGAAACGCTGGCCACGGAAAGCCGCCAGATCTTTATCGGCCGCGTGCTGCGCCTGCATGCGCGCGATGGCCTGATCGACACCGAGACCTGGCGCGTGCGGCTGCAGGACTACTTCCCGGTGGGCCGCTTTGGCGCGAGCTTCTACGTGACCACGCGGGATCGCTTCTCGCTCGAGCGGGATGCCGGCAAACCGGCGGTATCGACGCCGATCGACGAGATCTGACCGCGGAAGGCGCTCAGGGGTGCATCACCACGAGCATCGCGGTGGCGGGGGTCTTGCCGGGGTTCGAGATCGCATGCGGCAGGTCCGCGCCATAGCGCGCGGTCTCGCCGTGCCGCAGCTTCTTTTCATCGTCGCCGGCGCGCACCGTCATCGCGCCTGACAGCACCGACAGGTGCTCCTGCGTGCCTGCCTCGTGCGGGTCCGACGCCAGCACGCCACCGGGCTGGATCGTCAATTCATACCATTCGAAGCGGCCGGCGAGCTCGATCGGACCCAGAATCCGCAATTCACAGCGCGTATCGGGGCTCTTCAGCGCCGGAATCGCGTGTTGCTGCACCACGGTAATCGATGGTACAGGGCGTTCGGCACCGCCATTCTCCAGAAAATCCGTCAGGCTCACGCCCAGCGCGTTGGCCAGCCGCCAAAGTACCGCCACGGTCGGATTGGCGAGATTCCGTTCGATCTGCGACAGCATAGACTTGGAGACACCGGCGCGGCGCGACAGCTCGTCCAGCGATAACTGCTGGCTTTGCCGCAGCGTCTGCAGCGCCGTGCCCACGGCTGGCGGGCCATCGGCGGCGTGGGATGCCACGGAAGGTGTCTTGGAAGACAGGGGAGGTTGCGCGGCCACTTTTCGTTCTGTATAGTGCACGAATCGTTCGTTATATGAAACTCGTTCGATTTATCGATCGAACGACCGAGACACTACCATCAGGAGTCGGCTCATGTCGAGTACACCGTCGAGTGCCGAGGCTTTCTACGCGTCTGTGCGTGCCGAGCTGGATGCCATCCGCAGCGCGGGACTGTTCAAGTCCGAGCGCATCATTGCCACGCCGCAGGGCGCCGTGGTGCGCACCACCGACCAGCGCGAAGTCATCAACCTGTGCGCGAACAATTATCTGGGGCTGTCGTCCGATCCACGCGTGCTCGCGGCGGCGCACGAAGCATTGCGCACGCACGGTTACGGCATGAGTTCGGTGCGTTTTATCTGCGGCACGCAGGATCTGCACAAGGAACTGGAAGCGCGGCTCGCGCGCTTTCTCGGCACCGAGGACACCATCCTCTACGGCTCGGCGTTCGATGCCAACGGCGGACTGTTCGAAACGCTGCTGGGCGCGGACGACGCGGTGATCAGCGATGAACTGAATCACGCATCGATCATCGATGGCATTCGCCTATCGAAAGCACGCCGCTATCGCTACAAGCACAACGACCTCGACGACCTGCGCGCGCAGTTGGCGCAGGCCGATGCCGAGGGCGCGCGTCACAAGCTCGTGTTTACCGATGGCGCGTTCTCGATGGATGGCACCGTGGCGCGGCTCGATGAAATTCGCGCGATCTGCGACGAATTCGGTGCGCTGCTTGGCATCGACGAATGTCATGCGAGCGGCTTCCTTGGCAAGCGCGGGCGCGGCACCCATGAGGCGCGCGGCGTTTTCGGCAAGATCGACATCATCACGGGCACGCTGGGCAAGGCGCTGGGGGGCGCTTCGGGCGGTTTCACCAGCGGCCGCAAGGAAGTGGTCGAGCTGCTGCGCCAGCGCTCGCGGCCTTACCTGTTCTCGAATACGGTGGCGCCGGCGATCGTCGGCGGCAGTCTTGAAGTGTTGAATATTCTCGAAGCCAGCACCGAGCTGCGCGACCGGCTTGAGCGCAATACCGCGTTCTTCCGTGCGGGGCTCGGCAAGCTCGGCTTTGATATCAAGCCCGGCGATCACCCGATCATTCCGATCATGGTGTACGACGCCGAACGCGCGCAGGCGCTGGCGCAGCGGCTGCTTGAGCTCGGCGTCTATGTGGTCGGCTTCTTCTTTCCGGTGGTACCCCGGGGGCAGGCGCGCATTCGCGTACAGATGAGCGCCAGCCACGACGAAGCGACGCTGCAGCGCGCGCTCGACGCGTTTGCGCAGGCTGGCCGCGAACTGGAGCTGATCTGATGTCGGAAGTTGCAACCTCCAAACCGCCGAAAATCCTGATCATCGGCGCCAACGGGCAGCTCGGCTCGGAACTCGCGGAGGCGCTCGCGGAGCGGCATGGCCGCGAAAACGTGATTACGTCGGACGTGGTGCCCACGGGGCGCCACCTGCACCTCACGCACGAGATGCTCAACGTGACCGACCGCGGCGAACTGCTCACGGTGGTCGAGCGGCACGGCATTACGCAGATCTATCTGTTGGCGGCCGCGCTCTCGGCCACCGGCGAGAAGGCGCCGCAGTGGGCGTGGAATCTCAATATGACCGGGCTGCTGAACGTGCTCGAGCTCGCGCGCCAGCACGGTATCGAGCGCGTGTTCTGGCCCAGCTCCATCGCCGCCTTCGGCCCCACCACGCCCGCGGTCAATACGCCGCAGAAAACCGTGATGGAGCCGACCACGGTGTACGGCATCTCCAAGCTGGCCGGGGAGGGCTGGTGCCGCTGGTATTTCGAGAACCACGGCGTCGATGTCCGCAGCGTGCGCTACCCGGGCCTGATCTCGCACAAGACGCCGCCCGGCGGCGGGACGACCGACTACGCGGTGGATATCTTCCATTCGGCGGTCAAGGACGAACCGTACACGTGCTTTCTGGAGCCCGATGCGCGCCTGCCGATGATGTACATGCCCGACGCGATCCGCGCCACGCTCGAGTTGATGGAAGCGCCGCGTGAGGCCGTGCGCGAACGCGGCAGCTACAACCTGGCCGGCATGAGCTTCACGCCGGCCGAGATCGCCGCCGCCATCCAGGCCCGCGACCCCCGCTTCGAGATCCGCTACGCGCCCGATTATCGGCAGGCCATCGCCTCCGGCTGGCCCGATTCGATTGACGACAGCGCCGCGCGCGCCGACTGGGGCTGGAGGCCCGAATTCAACCTCGACGCCATGGTCGAGGACATGCTGCGCAATCTGCGCACGTAATTTTTCCGATTCCACTAACCTGAAAGGGCGGCCACTGTAGCCGCCCTTTTTTTCGGCATCTGTGTTTCGTTACCGTGCGATCGCGCGCCCAGAATTCATCGTGGACGACCGATTTGCACGGCCTCACGCACGGGCCGCGAAGACGGTGGAAAAGTCGATCAAACCTCACATCAATACCATAGATAGTATGTGTATTCAAACTATTCCAAATGAAATAGTTTGCATTCTAATTATTGTGCGCCTATCATTCTGCCCATGAAACAGATAGACGCCCTTCGTTTCGCCTTCACCGGTCAGCTGATGCTGGCCGGTCGTCAATGGCGACAGATCAGCCACCACGCGCTGGCCCACCACAGTGTGTCGGCGGCCGCGGCTGCGCCGTTGCTGTTTATCCGTCGGCTTGGCGGGGGCGTGCGGCAGGTGACGCTGGCCGACTATGTCGGCGTGGAGGGCGCAACGCTGGTACGGCTGGTGGATCAGTTGTGCGCGGCCGGACTCGCGAAGCGCGAGGTCGATCCGCATGACCGGCGCGCCAACAGCCTGTCGCTGACGGAAGCCGGAGAGGCCGCCGCGATCGAGATCGAGGAGGCGCTGCGTAGCCTGCGTGCCGATGTGTTCGCCGGCATCAGCGCCGAGGACATGGCCGCGACGCTGCGTGTGCTGGAAGCGGTCGCGCGCGCGGCTTCGGCGGTAGGCGGCACCGGCAGCCATGCGGGCGCTGGCACCCCGTCCCGCCTGAACCCCGGCAAGGCGGAGGCCTGAGCGTCATGCCAAATTGGCCATCCGCGCGCGACTGGCTGTTCTCGGTCAAGGCGTTTATCGCCTCGATGCTCGCGCTCTGGATCGCGCTTTATATGGGATTGCCGCGGCCGTACTGGGCGATGGCGACGGTCTATGTGGTCGCCCATCCGCTGACCGGCGCGACGCGCTCGAAAGCGCTGTACCGCGTGGCGGGCACGCTGATCGGCGCATGCGCATCGGTCGCACTGGTGCCGATGTTCGTCAACGCGCCGCCTTTGCTGATGGCGATCGTGGCGCTGTGGGCAGGCGTGCTGCTGTACTTCTCGCTGCTGGACCGTACGCCGCGCAGCTATGTTTTCATGCTGGCGGCTTATACGCTCGCGCTGGTGGCGTTGCCTGCCGTCGACAATCCGGGCGGCATCTTCGATATCGCGATCGCGCGTTCCGAGGAAATCTGCGTGGGCATCCTGTGCGCGAGCGTGGTCGGCGCGGTCTTGTTTCCGACCAGCGTCACCGCCGTGTTTGGTGATCGCACGCGCCAGTGGATGGCCGATGCCACCGTATGGGCCACCGACATGCTGTCCCAGAACCCGCAGGCACGGGCCACGCGGCACAAAAGCCGGCACAAGCTGGCGGCCGACATTATCGCGCTCGACCAATTGATTACCCAGTTGTCGTACGACACCGACAGCGCTGGCCGCGTGCGCGCGGCGCGTGAGCTGCGCGGGCGCATGACGATGCTGCTGCCGGTGCTGTCGTCGCTTGCCGCCATCGTGGAATCGATGCAGGCGCACCATGGCGTTCCCCAGGTGCTGACCGCGCGCATGCGCGAAGTTTCGGACTGGATCCAGGCGGGCGCGGTGACGCCGCCGCCGAATGTCGACATGACGGTTGACATGACGGTGGACATGACTGCGGCCAACAGCGTTGAAGCCGTCGAGGAGGCAACGCAAGACGCCGACTCTGGCGCCGCCGGCGCAGACCGCTGGGATGCCGCCATGCTGACCGCGGCCACCGACCGGCTGCAGCAGATGGTGGCGTTGTGGCAGGACTGCGTGACGCTGTGCCGCGCGATCTGCAATCGCGAGAAGGGCGCGGACGAGCCGATGGCCGGCTGGACACCGATGTTCCGCCGCTGGGACGTGGGCGCGGCGCGCCACTATGACTACGGCATGATGTTGTTCTCCACGAGCACGGTCGCGCTCGGCATCTTCCTGATGGGCATGCTCTGGATCTGGAGTGGCTGGGCCGACGGCGCTAGCGCCGTGGCGCTGGGCGCGGTGGCATGCTGCTTCTTCGCGGCGGCGGACGAGCCGGCGCCGATGATTCAAAGCTTCTTCAACGCCAACGTGGTGGCGGTGGTGATGGCGATGGTGCTGTTGTTCGCGGTGCTGCCGATTGCGCAGAACTACGAACTGCTGGTGCTCTCGTTCGCGCTACCGTTCCTGGCGATCGGCTTGCTGATCGCGCAGCCGCGTTTTGCGCCGATCGGCCTCGCGCTGGGCGTGGTGACCGCCAGCGACATCGGCATCCAGGGCGTGTACAGCGCGGACTTCACGACGTTCTTCAACAGCAATATCGCGGGCGTGGCCGGCATTCTGTTTGCGCTGCTGTGGACGCTCGCGATGCGGCCGTTCGGCACGCAGGCCGCGGTGCGTCGCCTCGTGCGGGCGAGCTGGAGCGATATCGCCGACCACGCGCAGGTGACCGACGCCCGGAGCCACACGCACCATCACACACAGTTGCGCTCGCGCATGCTCGATCGCGTAGCGCAGCTCGTGCCGCGGCTCGCGGCCAGTGCCAGCGAGGTGTCGTCCGACGGTTTCAACGAAGTGCGCGTGGAACTCAGCACGCTGGCGTTGCAGCGCGAGCTGCCCAGCCTCGAGGCCAATCAGCAGCACGCGGTGCGCCGCGTGTTGCGCAGCGTGGCCGGGTACTACGAGGCGCGCCTCAAGGGCAAGCTCGATGCGCCGCCGCCCGCGCTCTGCACGCGACTGTCGCGCGCGCAATCGCTGGTCCGCTCGCCGATAGCGCTGTCCGCGCTGGTCGAGATGCATGTATCGATGTTTCCGCCGGCGGTGCTGCCGGCCCCCATTCCCGCAAAGCCATGAATCCCGGTGAAATCAACGTCTACGGTGTGTTCGTGCCCGTCCTGCTGCTCTGGATGCTGATCGCGTTCGCCGTCATGTCGGTGTTGCGCGCGGTGTTCGTGCGCGTGGGCTTCTATAGGCTGGTGTGGCACAGGTCCCTGTTCAATCTTGCGCTCTACGTGATCATCCTCGGTGGGGTGGTCTATTTCGCGCCGTTGTTCCAACTATGAAACTGAAAATCTCCTCCATCGGTCCGGTTGTGCTCACGTTGATCGTAGTCGCGGTCGGCGCGGTCGTCGCCAAGCATCTGTGGGACTACTACACGATTGCGCCATGGACGCGCGACGGGCATATCCGCGCGGACGTCGTGCAGGTGGCACCCGATGTGTCCGGGCTGATCACGCGCGTGAACGTCAAGGACAATCAGCGCGTGAAGCAGGGCGACGTGCTGTTCGAGATCGATACCGACCGCTTTGCGCTGGCGCTGCAACAGTCCCAGGCCACTGCCGCGTCGATCCGCGCAAACCTGGCGCAGGCGCGTCGCGAAGCCAAGCGTAGCCAGACGCTGTCGGACGTGGTGTCGAAGGAAGTCGTCGAAGAGGGCTTTGCCAAGGTGGCGCAGTACGAAGCCAACCTTGCGCAGGCGGAAGCCGCGATCGGCGTGGCCAAGCTGAATCTGCAGCGCACACGCGTGATCAGCCCGGTGGATGGCTACGTCAACGACAAGCTGCCGCGCCTTGGCGACTACGCGACCATCGGCCGTCCGGTGCTGGCCATGGTCGACGTGAACTCGTACCACGTGGAAGGGTATTTCGAGGAAACCAAGCTGCATGGCATCCATATCGGCTCGCCCGTCGATATGCGCATCATGGGCGAGTCGCGCGTGCTGCATGGCCGCGTGCTCAGCATTGCCGCCGGTATCGAGGATCGCGACCGCACCACGGGCGCCAATCTGCTGCCCAACGTGAACCCGACCTTCAACTGGGTGCGGCTGGCGCAGCGCGTGCCGGTACGCGTGGTGTTCGAGCCGATGCCGGAAGATATTCGCCTGATCGCGGGGCGCACCGTCACGGTGACGATACGCGATGGTCACAATGCCGAGGTCGCCACGCGCGAACCGGCTGCAACAGGAGTCTCGAAGTGAAACCCGTCGTTCATGTTCTGGCCTCGGTGTTGCTGTCGTCGATGCTGGCAGCATGCATGACCGTAGGCCCCGATTACAAGGTGCCGGAAAACGCGGTCGTCAACAATACCAACGCCAACGGTCCGTTCGACGTCGACAGCCCCGCGGTTGCCATCGCACCAGTGCCCGATGACTGGTGGCGTCTCTATGACGATCCGCGCATCGACGATTTCGTGAAGCAGGCGCTGGTCGCCAATACGGATCTGCGCGTGGCTGCGGCCAACCTGCGCCGCGCGATCGCGCTCTATCACGAGGTGGAATCCGAGAATCTCGTGCAGGGTTCGGTGCACGCCGACGTGGCCCGCGGGCTCATCGCGGCGGAGCCGCTGCTGCATGAAGACAAGGTGCCGGTCTTCAATTTCGGCGATACGGGCTTTCAGGTGTCGTACCTGATCGACTTCTTCGGCAAGCTCGCGCGCGCAGACGAAGCCGCGTTGGCCAATGCACAGGCCAGCCAGGCCGCGCTCGATCAGGCCCGCGTGGGCGTGGTGGCCGAAACCGTGCGCGCTTATGTGCAGGGCTGCACCGCCACGCATGAACTCCATGTCGCCGAGTATCAGCTGGCGCTGCAGGAGCGCGGCGTCGAGCTGGCGAAGAGACTGTCGGATGCCGGCCGCGGCCAGCCGGTCGACGTGCTGCGCGCGCAGGCGCAGGCCGATGCCTTGCGCGCCGCGCTGCCGAAGTTCAAGGACATGCAGGAAGTGTCGGCGTATCGCCTTGCCGTGATGATCGGCAAGCCGCCGACCGCGCTCGATGCGTCGGCAGTGGCTTGTACGGCCATTCCGAAGCTGCGCCAGCCGCTGCCGATCGGCGATGGCGCGGCACTGCTCAAGCGCCGCCCCGACGTACGTCAGGCCGAACGCGAACTCGCGTATGCCACGGCGCGTATCGGTGTGGCCACTGCCGATCTCTATCCGTCGATCAGCATCGGCGCGTCGGCCGGCTTCTCGGGCATTCTCGACCATCTGGGTCAAGGGCAGACCGCGCACTGGAGCGTCGGCCCGGGCGTCACGTGGAACCTGCCGACCAACGGCGTACGCGCGCGCATCCACGGCGCGGAAGCTGGTGCCGATGGCTCGCTCGCCAAATTCGACGGCGTGGTATTGAAGGCCCTGCGCGAAACCCAGACCGCGCTGTCGTCGTACTCGCGCGAACTCGAACGCAACGACGCGCTGCGCAACGCGCGCGACAAGTCAGAAGCCGCGGCAGGGCAGAACCGCCAACTCTGGCAAGCCGGCCGCTCGCCGTACCTCCAAAGCCTGGATGCCGACCGCACGCTGGCCAACAACGACGCCAATCTGGCGGCCTCCGACGCGCAGGTGGCGATGGACCAGATCAACCTGTTCCTCGCACTGGGCGGCGGCTGGCAGAATCCGCCCAAGATCGAAGAGCACAAGATCGCGGATAAGGATTGAGCGTTTCCTGCTAAGACTCGTCGGACTCTTTCGGCTTTAGCCAGGTCCGTCGGGTCATCTCCGAGTCGAGCACCAGTCGGCCATGGACCCGGCCGTTCATGCGCGTGACGTAATGCGTGCACTCTTCCATGTGCGCGGACATCAGTGCTCGTACTTCGCCGGCATCTCGCGCGCGCGCCGCTTCGAGGATGCGGCGGTGGAAGGAAACGTTCGCGGCCCCGAAACGCTCGTGTTCGCAGGCAGGGGTTTCGTTGCCGAAGACCACCAGCTGGCGCAGCATCTCGTTGATCAGTTCGCAGCAGAACCGCAGCATCGGATTCGGATTAGCCGCCGCCAGGATGTCGTGGAACGTCAGGTCTTCCTGGCGTTGGTCGAGCATCTTCGACTCGGCCGCTGCCTTCGATGCCGGATCGCAGAGGTCGATCGTGTGTTCGAGCGCCGCGAAATCGTCCTCGGTCAGATGGGCCACGGCCCCGGCGGCCAGTTCCGGTTCCAGCAGTCGCCGAATGGTGTAGACGTCGGCGATGCCGACGTCCTTGAAGAACAGGTAGTTCTGCATGAGCTGGAACGTGCGATCCAGCGGCACTTCCACGATCGTGCCGCCGCCGCCCGGTCCGGTGGAGACGCTGATCAGTCCCTGTACCTCGAGCGACTTCAGGGCCTCCCGGATCGTGCTCTTGCTGACGGAAAACATCTGCTGCAGCTTGACCTCGTGGGGCAGCTTGTCCCCGGGCCGCAGGTTGCGCTGCGTAATCAATCGCTTCAGCTCTTCGGCAACCAGATCCGCGCGCTTTTGCTTGCGGATGCCGATGGCGCCTTGCTTTGCCTCACGAAACATCGTCGACATGGTCAATCCTCGTTGAGGGTGGCGTTGAGCGTAGGCCGCTCAGGGCTGTGCGTAAACCCTGAGACCGGGTTGATTGACAACCGCTTTCCAGCACTCCTAAGATGATTCTATTCTATTTATCATGATAAATAGGATAAACCCCGCGATCCCCCCATCTATCGAGGAGTGAGCCGTGCACCGTCGTGATTTGCTGAAGTTGGCTGCGCTGTCGGCAGTCCCAGGCGTAGTGACCTCCCGCATCGCCTTTGCCGCAAACGAAGCCATCGAGCTTGGCTGTCCGGTACCGATGTCCGGTGCCTTCGCCGCGAACGGCAAGTTCGCAGACCTGGGAATGAAGCTGGCGGTGGAGCAGTACGGCAAGGTGCTTGGCCGTCCGCTGCAATACAGCGTGCTCGACACCGAAGGCAAGCCAGCCACGGCGGTCAGAAAAGTCCAGGAACTGGCGCAGCAGAAGTCGGCGCGCTATTTCGCGGGCGGCATCCTCTCCTCGGAATCGCTTGCCATGGGCAAGGAAGCAGAAAAGCTCGGTGGCGTCTTCATTACCACCGCGGGCGCCGACGAGATCACCGGCAAGGACTGCAACCGCGCGACATTCCGCTGGTCCGTGCCGACCTACGGGGCGATCGAGCGCACCGTGCGTCCGTTGATCGAAGCCATGCCGAAGGCAAAGCGCTGGTACACGATCACGCCGCAATACGTGTTCGGTGACGGGCTGCTTTCCGCGGCCAAGAACATCTTCAAGGAAAAGGGCATCGAGCACGTGGGCAACAGCTACCACGCGCTGGCCGAGAAGGAGTTCAGCGGATACCTCACCAATGCGCTGGCGGCCAAGCCGGACGTGCTGCTGATCCTGAATTTCGGCTCGCAATCGTCGGACACGCTGCGGCAGGCCGTGAGCTTCGGCATGAAGAAGAACACCACGATCCTCGTGGCGTGGGCGTCGGGACTGGAGCAATTCGAGTCGCTGGGCGCAGACCTGTGCGAAGGCGTCTACTTTGGCGCGCAGTACTGGCACGATGTGGATACGCCGCTGAACCGCGACCTGGTCAAGCGCGCGAAGGACAAGTTCAAGGCCAACCCGAACTACAGCCTCGCGGGCTCGTACATCTGCACGAAGATTCTGATCGACGGCATGATCAAGGCCGGCACGGCCGACCCCAAAGCCGTCGTTGCCGCACTGGAAGGCCTGAAATACGAGGGCCTGACCGGCCCCGAGGAAATCCGGGCCGGCGACCATCAGGTCCTGAAAAACTACTACCTGCTGAAAGGCAAAGCGAAGTCGGCGATGAAGGACAAAGACGACTACGCTGAAGTCGTGAGCGTGGGCAAGGCGTTCCTGCCGCTCGACCAGACGCAGTGCAAGATGGCCTAAGCCGAGCGAAGCCGCGGTCGTTCTGACCGCGGGCCTTCCCCGTCAAATCCGATGCACCGGGCCGCGCGGATCGTACCCCGGCAGTCCGGCGGCCTCATTCGTCCGTACGGCTTATGAACGTTTATCTGCTGCAGGTGATCAACGGCGTCGGCATCGGCATGCTCTACTTCCTGCTGGCAGTAGGGCTGTCGATCGTCTTCGGCCTCTTGCGCTTCGTGAACTTCGCGCACGGCGCGTTCTACGCGCTGGGGGCCTACCTCTGCTTCCAGGCGCTGCAGTTCGGCCTGAACTTCTGGGCGGCGCTTGTGCTGGCGCCGCTAATCATCGGCGCCCTGGCCTGGCTTATCGAGATCGTCTTGCTGCGCCACGTCTACGCGCAGCCCCACGAGTTCCATATCCTCATCACGGTGGGTCTTGCCCTTGCCGTTCAGGAACTCATCATCGTGGGATGGGGTCCGCTGGGCGTGGATGTCCCGCCGCCCGACGCTCTGCAAGGGGTCGTGATGTGGGGCGACTTCGTCTACCCGAAGTATCGACTCTTCGTGATCGGCTTTACGGCGCTGCTGGCGGTGGCGCTGTGGTGGCTGCTCGAAGGCACGCGTATCGGCAGTGCCGTGCGCGCGGGCAGCGAATCCACCGAGATGGTCTCGCTGCTCGGCATCAACGTGTTTCGCCTGTTCAGCCTGATGTTCGCGCTGGGCGCTGGCACTGCGGCCATCGCTGGCGTGCTCGCCGCGCCCATTCGCGGCGCGGAGCCGTTTATGGGCGTGGAAGCGCTTGGCGTCGCATTTATCGTGGTGGTCGTGGGTGGGATGGGCAGCTTCACCGGCGCATTGGTGGGCGGGCTGCTCGTCGGCATCGTGCAGAGCCTGATGAGCACGCTCTGGCCGGAAGGCGCGCGGCTGATGATTTATGTGGCGATGGCCGCGGTGCTGCTGCTGCGCCCGCATGGTCTGCTGGGGAGGGGATGACGATGTCCGGCACGAATTGGCTCTTTCGATACCGCTACTGGTGGCTTGCTCTCGGTGTCACGTTGCTGCTCCCGCTGCTGATCCGTTCGGGGACGCTCGCGACGGAAGTCCTTATCTACGCGATGGCGGCGATGGCCTGCAATCTGTTGCTGGGTTACACGGGCCTGCTGTCCTTTGGCCAGGGCATCTTCTTTGGGCTCGGCAGCTATGCCGTGGGGATTGCCTTGACACGCTTTGGCGGCCTGCCGATGCCGCTTGCGCTCGTTGGGGCGGCGGTGATCGGCGCGCTGGCCGCGGCGCTGGTGGGATGGTTCTCCATTCGTCAGCGCGGCACGTACTTCGTGATGCTGACGCTGGCGTTCGCGCAGATGTTCTACTTCATCGCGTACACGGTACCGGCACTCACCGGCGGCGATAACGGCTTGCTCGATATTCCGCGCCCACCGATTGCTGTCGGCGGCCACTCGCTGGTCGATCTGACCTCCTCATGGAGGTTCTATGGCTTTGTCGCGGTGCTGTTCCTGATCGTCTTCGCGCTGGTCCTGCGCGTCACGGAATCGGTGCTCGGCCGGACGCTGCTGGCCATTCGCGACAACGAAGAGCGCGCGCTCGCCGTGGGCTACAACGTTCGCGCGTTCAAGCTGCTGGCATTCGTGATTTCCGGCGCGGTCACGGGACTGGCCGGCGCGTTGCACGCGATGCTGACGGGAATCGCGCCGCTGGCCAATATCGACTATCACGCCAGCGAGATGATCCTGATCATGACGGTGATCGGTGGCACCGGCAACATCTTTGCCTCGGTGCTGGGCGCGGCATTCTATGTCCTGCTCGCCGACTGGCTGTCGACGCTCTGGCCGCGGTGGCTGATGCTGCTGGGGTTCCTGCTGATCGCCGTCAGCCTTTTCATGCAGCGCGGCCTGTGGGGCCTCTGCTCGACCATTGCGGCACGTTTGCGCGGCCTGCGAGGCAGCGCATCCACTCACGAGGAGCGCGCATGACGACACCCATCCTGGAAGCAACCGGCATCGTCAAGCAGTACGGCAAGTTCATGGCACTTGGTGGTGTGGATCTGCGCGTCATGCCGAAGACGATCCATTCGGTCATCGGCCCCAACGGTGCGGGCAAGACCACGCTGTTCCATATGCTCACCGGCACGCGGCCGGTCAGTGCCGGGCGCATCGTGTTCGAGGGCAGGGATGTCACCGGGGAAACCGATTACCAGCGCGTCCAGCGCGGCATCGCGCGCTCGTTTCAGGTGACCAGCCTGTTTCCGAGCCTGCCCGTGCGGGAGAACCTGCGGCTGGCCGCGCTCGGCACCGCACCCAGAAAAGCCATGAGCGGCTGGCGTCTGCCGACCGGAGATCTTGCCTGTACCGATATCGTCGATCAGGTGCTCGACCGACTGGAGCTGTCGCGCGTGGCGCATACGGCGGCCGGTGCGCTCTCGCATGGCCAGCAGCGTCGGCTCGAGGTGGGCATGGCACTCGCCGCGCGCCCGCGCGCCGTGTTTCTCGACGAGCCGACCTCCGGCATGGGCGTCGATGATCTCGGCGCGATGAAGCGGCTGATTCGCGGTCTGGTGCAGGACCATACGGTTGTCCTGATCGAGCACAACATGGATATCGTGATGGATATCTCCGACACCATCACGGTCATGCAGCAGGGCAAGGTGCTGATGGAAGGCGCGCCCGCGATCGTGCGCGGCGATCCGCGTGTCCGGGCCGCCTATCTGGGCAACATGATCACCGGAGGCAAAGCATGATGCTCGATGTGCAGGATCTTCACGGCTATTACGGCAAGAGCCATGTGCTACAGGGTGTCTCGCTGTCGGTCGGCGACGGCGAGCTCGTCACGCTGCTCGGTCGAAACGGCGCTGGCAAATCCACAACGCTGAAGGCGATCGCCGGGATCGTGGCGCCGCGCGGCGGGCGTGTGATGTTTCGCGGCAAGGATGTCACGGGCAAGCCGGCGTTTCGTACGGCGTCGGAAGGCTTGTGTTTCGTTCCGGAGCACCGGGGCATTTTCAAGCTGCTGACGGTCGAGGAGAACCTGAAGCTCGCGGCAAGAAAGGCGTCACCGTGGCAGCTCGAGGATGTCTACCGCATCTTTCCGCGCCTGCACGAGCGGCGGCGCAATGGCGGGGCGCAACTCTCGGGTGGAGAGCAGCAGATGCTCGCGATCGGTCGTGCGCTGATGAATCATCCGCGCCTGCTGATGCTCGATGAACCGGTGGAAGGTCTGGCACCGGTCATCGTCGAGGAGATCGTCGCGCAGCTCAAGGTGATCAAGGCCGCGGGCGTGCCGATTCTGCTCGTGGAGCAGAATCTGGAAGTCTGCATGCAGCTGGCTAACCGGCATGTCCTGATCGAGCAGGGCAAGGTGGTCTACACGGGCACCAACGAAGCGTTCCGCCACGACGACGCCGTGAAGGACCTGTATCTCGGCGTCGGCCTCGCTGGGTGATTCGGCATGTACGTCATGGCATTGGAGACACGCATGGGCAAGACAGGAGAGGCATTAACGATCGATGGCGCTCGGCTATGGAAGACGCTGATGCGTCTTGCCGAGATCGGCGCGACGCCCAAGGGCGGCGTCTGCCGCCTCGCGCTGACCGACCTCGACCGGCAGGGCCGGGACTTCTTCGTGAACGAGGCGAAGGCAGCGGGATGCGCGGTGCGCGTCGATGCCATCGGCAATATCTTCGCGCGCAGGGCAGGGCGTAACGACAGCCTGCCGCCTGTCATGACCGGCAGCCATATCGACACGCAACCCACGGGCGGAAAGTTCGATGGGAACTACGGCGTGTTCGCTGGTATTGAAGTCATCAGGACGCTCAATGACCATGGCATCGTCACCGAGGCGCCGCTCGAGGTCGTGGTCTGGACCAATGAAGAGGGCTCGCGCTTCGTGCCCGTCATGATGGGCTCCGGTGCTTACATCGGAGAGTTCGCGCTCGAGGGCCTGCTCGCGCAGACCGATCGGGATGGCGTGTCGGTCGGCGAGGCACTCGACGCGATCGGCTATGCCGGTGCCGCACCGCTTGGCGAAGGGAAGCCGCGCGCCTACTTCGAAGCGCATATCGAACAAGGGCCGGTGCTGGAGGCGCACGACACGACCATCGGCGTGGTCACCGGCGCGCTGGGGCAGCGTTGGTACGACGTCACGGTGACGGGTATGGAAGCGCATGCCGGGCCGACGCCGATGGCGCTGCGCAAGGATGCGTTGCTTTCTGCCGCGGAGCTGGTAGGTATCGTCAACCAGATCGCGCTGGACCATGCGCCGCATGGGCGCGGCACGGTGGGCTGCCTCACGGTCCATCCCGATTCGCGCAACGTCATTCCGGGGCGCGTCGCCATGACGGTGGATCTGCGCGCGGCCGACGATGCGCAGTTATCGGCCATGCATGATGCGTTGCAGAGCCGAGTGGAAGCACTCGCGGCGCGCCATGGGGTGGCCATCGATGTACGGCAGGTAGTGTATTTTCCACCGCAGCCGTTCGATGCGTCGTTGGTCGAGGCAGTGCGCGCGGGGGCCACGCGGCTTGGTTTCTCGGAGATGGACGTGATCAGCGGCGCGGGCCACGATGCGGTCTATCTCGCGCGCGTCGCGCCGACCGCGATGATCTTCGTGCCGTGCAAGGATGGCATCAGTCATAACGAGATCGAGGACGCGAAGCCCGAACACCTGGAAGCCGGCTGCAACGTGCTGCTGCACGCGATGCTCGATGTTGCGAAACCCATAAGCCAATAAGTCCATGAAGATTCTGATTGCCAGGCTGAACCACGAAACCAACACGTTCTCGCCGGTCGCCACGCCGCTGGAATCGTTCGACCCGCAGTACGGCGAGCAGGGCTACCGTGCCGCGAAGGGGTCGCGGACCGCCGCCGGCGCCTTTATCGACCTCGCCGAGGCTGCGGGCGCGGAGATCGTCGTACCAGTGATCGCGGGCGCCAACCCGAGCGGGCGCGTGGCGGCCGCGGCCTACACACACCTCACCGATACGATCGTGGCGGCGGCGCGAGGTTGCGACGCGCTCTTGCTCGATCTCCATGGTGCGATGGTGGCGGAGAACAGCGACGACGGGGAGGGCGATCTGCTCGCGCGCCTGCGCGAGGTCGTGCCCAACGTACCGATCGCCGTGGCGCTCGATCTTCACGGCAATATCACGCAAACGCTGATCGATCACGCGGACATTGCCGTCAGTTTCAAGACGTATCCCCATGTCGATATGTACGAGACGGGCGAGCATGCCGGTCGTCTGCTGCTGGACATGGTGGCGCAACGAGTCCGTCCCGTCATGGCATGGCGCCGGCCGCCGCTCATTACCCATACCCTGCGCAGCCGGACCGATGAGGGCGCCATGGCGCGCGCGGTGGCCCGCGCGAAGGAAGCCGAGCGGGACGGCATGCTTGCCGTGTCGGTGCTCGCGGGCTTCGGTCTGGCCGATATCCCAGCGCCTTGCCTCAGCGTGATCGTCGTCGGCAACGGCGATCAGAACGCCGCGGAGGCCGTGGCCGACCGCATTGCCGCGCAGATCTGGGCAGAGCGGGCCGATTTTGTCTATGACTCCGAGCCTCTGGCGGATTCGATCGCCACCGCGGCGCGGGCAGCCGAATCGGATACACGAGCTGGCGACAAACGTGGGCCGGTGCTACTGCTCGACCACGGCGACAACTGCATGTCGGGCGGCACGTGCGACAACATGGCCGTGCTGCACGAGGCGTTGGCACAGGGGCTCGAGGACATCGCGGTCGGCCCGGTGTGCGACCCGGAAGCCGTGGCAACCCTGATTGCGGCAGGGGTTGGGGCGCAGGTCACGCTCAAGGTGGGGGACAAGGTCGCCATGCCGCAGCTCGGCCTGTATCCCGAGTCGAAATCGCTGTCCGGCACCGTTGCCGCCATCAGCGACGGCGAGTACGTGATCTCGGGACCGACCTATACCGGCCAACGGATTCGCATGGGCCGCACGGCGCTGCTCGATATCGGGGCGGCGAAAGTCATCGTCACGGAAACGCCCCAGGAGCATTGGGACCTTGGCATCTTTACCCATATCGGCGTCGATCCCCACGCCGCACGATTCGTGTTGCTGAAGTCGCGCATGTACTGCCGGCCGGTGTTCGTACCGATCGCCAAGGCCGTGGTCGAATGCGACGGAGATGGCGTAACTAGCTCGCGCTACGAGAAATTTCCGTTCCGCAACGTGGCTCGGCCGGTGTTCCCGCTGGATAAGGATTCAGCCCGGAACTGATCCTTCGGATACGGCGTCCACCAGACGACTCCCCCGGGAGTCGCTTTTTTTACCCTCTCTAAATTCATATATATGAGCTAGTTGACATGGATGATTCCAGCGCCTACGATGGTTTCCACACTGACCCACAAAGAGGAGACAAAGATGATTCACGTGGTACTGCATGACGCCCGGGACACCGTTGCGGTGGCGGTAGTCGAGGGAATCGAGGCGGGCACGAAGCTGAATGCCTGGATCATGGATGAAGACAAGGTGGTGACGGTTACCGCGCTGCAACCGATTCCAATCGGGCACAAGGTGGCGTTGTGTGACATGGACGTGAACGAGACGGTCTACAAGTACGGTATCGACATCGGCAAGGTGGTGGCACCGATCAAGGCGGGGCAGCACGCCCACGTGCACAACATCAAGACCAAGCGCTGGTAAGGCGCGCAGTCTGCGCAGCGCTACCGAAGCCACTTCCTTTTCCAAGCATCCAAGCACTGAGGACCTTGTCATGTCTGTCATCGATCAAAACACCACCTTCTGGGGATATCGTCGCGACAACGGCCGCGTGGGCGTCCGCAATCATGTCGTTATCCTGCCGCTGGACGATCTCTCCAATGCCGCTGCGGAAGCGGTTGCCGCTGCGATCAAGGGCACCATGGCCATCCCCCATCCGTATGGGCGGCTGCAGTTCGGCCCGGATCTGGATCTGCATTTCCGCACGCTGATCGGTGCGGGGAGCAACCCCAACGTTGCCGCTGTGGTGGTGATCGGCATCGAAGACGGCTGGACCAAGAAGGTGGTCGATGGCATCGCCAAGACTGGCAAGCCGGTGGTGGGTTTCGGCATCGAGGGCCATGGCGACCATGAGACCATCATGCGCGCCTCGAAGGCGGCGAAGCAGTTCGTGCAGTACGCCACGACGCTCCATCGCGTCGAGTGTCCGCTCAACGAACTCTGGATCTCGACCAAGTGCGGCGAATCTGACACCACGTCGGGTTGCGGGGCCAATCCCACAGTCGGCAACGCGTTCGACAAGCTGCATCCGCTGGGCACCACGCTCGTATTCGGCGAGACCTCCGAGCTGACCGGCGGCGAGCAAATCGTTGCGGCCCGTTGCGCCAACGACGACGTGCGTCACAAGTTCATGGCGATGTTCGAGCGCTATCAGGGCATGATCGATCGCTGGAAGACCTCGGATCTATCGGAGTCGCAGCCCACCAAGGGCAATATTGCCGGTGGCCTCACCACCATCGAGGAGAAGGCGCTCGGCAATATTCAGAAGATCGGCAAGAAGTGCACGGTCGACGGCGTGCTCGACAAGGCCGAGGAGCCGACGCATCCGGGCCTCTGGTTTATGGATTCGTCGTCCGCCGCAGCGGAGATGGTGACGCTGTGCGCGGCGGCCGGTTACGTTGTGCACTTCTTCCCGACCGGTCAGGGCAACGTGATCGGCAACCCGATCGTCCCCGTTATCAAGCTTTGCGCGAATCCGCGTACGGTGCGCCTGATGAGCGAACACATGGACGTCGATTGTTCCGGCCTGCTGCAGCGCGAGCAGACCCTGGACCAGACCGGCGACAAGCTGCTCGAATGCATGATGGCCACCATCAACGGTCGCTGGACGGCTGCCGAGGCACTCGGTCATCGCGAATTCGTTCTGACCCGTATCCACGAGTCCGCATGATGAAAACCATCTGCATCAGCGAGTTTATGGATCCGGTCGCGGTGCAGGCCCTCACCCCCGGCTTCGACGTGCAATACGAACCGGGGTGGGTGGACCGGCGTGCGGACCTGATGGGCGTCCTCGACGGTGCGCACGCACTGATCGTGCGCAACCGGACGCAGGTCGATGCGGCGTTGCTGGCTGCGGCGTCTCGCCTGCGGGTGGTCGGGCGGCTTGGGGTCGGGCTGGACAATATCGACGTCGAGGCCTGTCAGCGGCGCGGTATCCGTGTGATTCCGGCACTCGGTGCCAATGCGCGCTCCGTCGCCGAGTACGTGGTGACGACGGCCGCGGTGCTGCTGCGTGGGGCCTATCTGTCGGGCGCGGAAATGTCGGCCGGCAAATGGCCGCGCGCGCGGCTGTCAGATGGCCGCGAGGCGCTGGGCAAGACCCTCGGACTGGTGGGCTTCGGCGATATCGGCCGGCGCACCGCCGCGCTGGCCAGGGCGTTCGGCATGGAGGTCATCGCGCATGATCCGATGCTGGCTGCCGACGATCCGGTCTGGGCAACCAGCGGCGTGCGCGGCGTAGGCTTCGATGAGCTGTTGGCCCAGGCCGATGCCGTCAGTCTGCATGTACCGCTCGTGCCCGCCACGCGGCATCTGATCGATGTCGGCCGGCTTGCAGCGATGAAGTCGGGGGCCGTGCTGATCAACACCGCGCGCGGCGGCGTCGTGGATGAGGCGGCGCTGGCTGACGCCTTGCGCGCGGGACATCTCGGCGGCGCGGCGCTGGACGTCTTTACCGAAGAGCCGCTACCTGTCGGCAGCCCGCTGGCCGAAGCACCCAACCTGATCCTGACGCCGCATATCGGTGGCGTCACGCAAGAGGCCAATGCGCGCGTGTCGATGATGATCGCGCAGGCCGTTCGCGCAACCCTGGAGGCGAATTCATGACGCGTGTCGCGCTCGATGAGCTGGAACGTATTGCCGCATCGGCGCTCCGTCGCGCGGGGGCCAGCGCGCGGCAGGCTGCGGCGACGGCCGCCGCGCTGGCGCGTGCCGACGCGGTAGGGCTGCCCTCGCATGGCGTGTCGCGCGTGCCGATGTACGTGGCGCACCTGCGTCACGATCGGGTCGTTGGTCATGCCGAGCCCGTCGCGCGAAGCACGCGCGCCAGTGCGGTGGTGGTCGACGCGGGCTGCGGCTTTGCGTTTGCCGCATGCGACGTTGCCATTGCCGAGGCGATGCGCCTGGCCCGTACGACGGGCGTCGGCGTTGCGGCCGTGACCAACAGCCACCACTTCGGGGCGGCGGCGCTGCCGCTGGAGGCGGTGGCCAGCGCGGGGATGATCGGGATTGCCATGGGCAACTCGCCGGCAGCGATGCCGGCCTGGGGCGGCAAGCGTCCGCTGTTCGGCACCAACCCCATCGCGGCCGTATTCCCACGCCGCGATGCGGCGCCCGTGGTGATTGATCTGTCGCTGTCCGAAGTGGCGCGCGGCAAGATCATGGTGGCGGCAAAGCAGGGCAAGGCGATACCGCTGGGGTGGGCGCTCGACGAAGCCGGGCAACCCACCACGGATGCCAGCGCGGCCCTGCGCGGATCGATGCTGCCGGCGGGTGGCGTCAAGGGCGCGATGCTCGCGCTCATGGTGGAGTTGCTGGTGACGTCGCTAGCGGGCGCGCAGTTCGGTGCCGAGGCCGATTCGTTCTTCGATGACGCGGGCAATCGTCCGCGTATCGGTCAGTTGTTCCTCGTGCTCGATCCCGGCGCGTTTGCGGGTAGCGATATCTACGCCGAACGCGTGGAAGCGCTCGTGCATACGCTGCTGGACGACGCCGGTGCGCGTCTGCCGGGCGCGCGGCGGCAGCGCGCGCAGGCGGACGCGGCGGCGCAAGGTGTGGAGATTCCGGAAGCGTTATGGAGTGATCTGAAGTCTTTGGCGGGGGAATCGATCGAGGCATAACGTACACCCCCATTCGTGCATCGGCTAGCCCGCGTCAGACGGGCTGACGGCAACAAAAGGAGACAAACCATGTATCAGCGCTTGAACCGTAGCGCGCGTAGAGGCTTTTGCCTTGCGTTTGCTACGTTGGCAGTGGTCACCACCCTCGCGGGTCCGACACCCGCGGCAGCAGGGGCGCCGCAGGATGGCGTGGCGAACTATCCCGACAAGCCGATCCGATACGTGGTGCCGTTTGCCGCGGGCGGGCTCACCGATCTTATGGCGCGTACCGTCGCGCAGCAGTTGTCGGAGGAATGGAAGAAGCCCATCGTCGTCGACAACAAACCGGGTGGAAACGCGAACATCGGCGCCGATCAGGTCGCGAAGGCGCCCGCCGATGGCTACACCTGGCTGGCGGTTACCCTGACGCACGCGTCCAACGTGACGCTGTTCCCCTCGTTGCCGTTCAATATGCAGAAGGATCTGCTGCCAGTCGTGCGCATCGCCTCGTCGCCGATGGTAGTCGTGGTCCCGGCCAACTCGCCGATCAAGTCGATGAAGGATCTGGCGGCCGCCGCGCAGAAGACGACCTTGAATGCGGGATCGAGCGGCAATGGCACGCCGCCACATCTGACGCTTGCGCTGTTCGAAAGCCAGAGCAACGCTAACCTGACACATGTGCCATACAAGGGCGGAGCGCCCTCGATGACCGATCTCATCGGTGGCCAGATCGATGTGGTGTTCTCCAATTTCCCGGAATCGCTGGCCTATGTGAAGGCCGGCAAGCTGCGGGCCCTGGCCGTGACCACGCGCGAGCGGCACCCGTTGCTGCCCGATGTCCCGACGGTGGCCGAGGCCGGGTATCCGGACCTGATCGTCGAGAACTGGACGGGGCTGATGGTGCCGGCGGGGACACCGCGGCCCATCGTCGACAAGATGGCAGCTTCGGTGGCGCGCATGCTGGCGTCGGAAGCAGTGCGGCAACGCATTACAACGGCGGGCTTCACGCCCGCACCACAGGCGGGGCCGCCGTTCGCCGAGTACTTCGGCATCGAGGTGACGCGGTGGGCGAAGGTGATCGAGGAAAAGCGCATCCGGGTCGAGTAAATCCGGTCTCGCCAACGCTTTTCAGTATCATGTGCGTTATCTATATGACCTTGCGGCCCATGACTACCTCATGGGCCGCGTAACCAGAGGATTCCTGGCTGTGGGGACCAGATTCGACGCCGGTGCCGCGATTGGTGGCGTGCTGTACAAGGACGTGAAGCGCGCCATGCTTGCCGCCCTTGCGGAAGGCGAGTGGAAGCCCGCGGAAGCGATACCTTCGGAGCGCAAGCTGATCGAGCGGTTCGGCGTTTCCATCGGCACGCTGCGGAAGGCGATCGATGAGCTGGTCGCGGAGAACCTCCTGATCCGCCATCAGGGCCGCGGCACCTTCGTTGCCACGCACCGCATGGAGGATCATTTCTTCCGGTTCTTTCGCGTCGTGCGTCAGGATGGCTACCGTGAGTACCCCACCGTGCGCCTGGTCCGCTTCCGGCGTGGCAAGGCGGACAAGTCCGAAGCCGTGGCGCTCGGCCTGTCCGTCGGCGATGCGGTGTTGCGGTTCACCAATGTCCTGTCGCTGGAGAAGACGCCGGTCATGATCGACGCGATCACGGTGCCGGTGGAACGCTTCCCGACGCTGACCGAAGTGCAATTGCGCGAGCGTCCGAACACGCTCTACAACTTCTATCAGGATGGGTTTGGCATCAATATCATTCGCACCGAGGAACGCCTGCGCGCGACGCTCGCGAATGACGACGATGCGGATCTGATGGAGGTGCCGGCCGGCAGCGCGTTGCTGCAGGTGCTGCGTACCGCGTACTCGTACCACGACGAACGTGTCGAGTATCGGGTCTCCAAGCTCAACACGGCGCACCACGAGTTCACGCTGTCGCAGCCCTAGCGTCCATCCTGTAGCGTCCCTCCGGTAGCGTCCCTCCGGTAGCGTCTATAGTTAGTCGTTTTGCTTCGTTCATCCGACCGGCGCGCTAAGTTAAGGTAGATCACCTTGATGCCGAATTCGGAGAAATCTGTGGCTAAGCCGCTCAAAGTCGTTGCCGTAAACGGCAGTGCCTATCAACCGTCGCGTACGCGCGTGCTGGTCGAGGCCTTGCTGGCCGAACTTTCGCAGAGCCTTGTGCTGGAGACGCATGTCGTGGATCTCGCGGAGATCGCGCGGCCGCTGGGCGCGGCACTGTCACGGGACGAACTGCCGGCCGAGATCGAGGCGCAGATCGTGGCCATCGAGGCCGCAGACCTGATCATTGCCGCGGCGCCTGTGTATCGCGGCTCGTTCCCGGGCCACTTCAAGCATTTGTTCGATCTGGTCGGCATGGATGCGCTGATCGACAAGCCGGTACTGCTGGCCGCGACTGGCGGTAGCGATCGCCATGCGCTGGTCCTCGAGCATCAGTTCCGTCCGCTGTTCGGTTTCCTGCAGGCGCTGTCGCTGCCGATCGGCGTGTACGCGTCGACGGCGGATTTCAATGGCTACGAAGTGGGCAGTCCCGCGCTGCGGGAACGCATCCGCCTGGCGGCCGAGCGTGCCGCACCGCTGTTTGCCGACGCCGCGCGCCAGCCGCTGCGGCGCGTGGCGTAAGCCATCCTGATCGCGGGAAGATTCCAGCTTAAATGCCGAGAATCTTCTTCGCATCTCCCAGCGACTTCATCGAGGCATCGTGATTGCCGGCCTTGTGCTGGGCTTCGCCATCGGCGCGCAGCTTGGTGACCTTGGCACTGTCCTCCGGCGATAGCGCCGGTTTGGTGGCCAGCTTGGCGTCGATGGCCTTCATTTCGTTGGGACAGTTGTGCGCGAGCGCGATGCCGCTGGCGCTCAACAGCACGAGCGCAGCGAGAATGTGAGTAGAGGTACGCATTTTCGATCTCCTGTCGTGACATAACGGCATTCGGGAAAACCGATTCAGGATAGTGCATGCATCACGCGATTGCAGGGGGCAAGTATCTGCCTACCCAGTCGCGCTCGCGTTCGTAGGCCGCCGCCAGTCGCAGAACCGACAGATCCTCGCGCGGACGTCCGATCAACTGCATCCCCATCGGTAGCCCATTCGCACCGAAGCCTACCGGCACACTGACCACCGGCGAGCCGGCCAGCGTCCATGGCACCACGACTTCCATCCAGCGGTGATAGGTATCCATGGCGCGGCCCGCGATCGTCGTGGGCCAGCGTTCGTTGATATCGAACGGAAACACCTGCGCGGTCGGTACGGCCACGTAGTCGAACTTCGCGAACAGCCGTTGCAAGGCCTGATACCACGCGGTGCGATCGGTGCTGGCCGCATAGAGGTCGGTGGCCGTGAGCGGCAGCGCGCCCTCGATTTCCCAGATCGCCTCGGGCTTCAGTTGCGCGCGCGTGTCCGCATTGCGATAGAGCGCCATGCGTGCGTTGCCGGTGAGAAAGTGCCGGTGCACGAGCCACGTCTTCCAGATGCGCTCGGCGGGAAACGGCGGCGCGATCGCTTCCACCTCCACGCCGAACGCGGACATCGATGAGAGGGCTTCCTCGCATAGCGCGAGAATGCCGTCCTCGATCGGCAGGTACCCATTCCAGTCGCCGAGCCACGCAATGCGCGCGCCGGCCAGATCTGCCGTGAGCGTTGCTTCCACGTTGTCCGGCGTCAGCGTGCTCAGTTGCGGATCGGTTGGCAGTGCCTGCGGTGTACGCACATCGGGCCCGGCCTGCGTGGCCAGCAGCAGTGCGAGGTCCGCCACGTTGCGCGCCATCGGTCCTTCGCAGCCGAGCTGCGGCAGGAAGGTCTCCGGCGTCGGACCGTATGGCACACGACCCGCCGATGGCCGATAGCCATACACATTGCAGAAGGCCGCGGGATTGCGCAGCGAACCGCCAAAGTCGCTGCCATCGGCAACCGGCAGCATGCGCATCGCCAGCGCGGCCGCCGCGCCGCCACTGCTGCCACCGGCCGAGCGCGTGGCATCGTACGGATTGCATGTGGCGCCGTACACCTCGTTGAACGTGTGCGAGCCAAGCCCAAACTCAGGTGTATTGGTCTTGCCTATGAACAGTGCCCCGGCGCGGCGCGCACGCTCGACCACCACGGTGTCGGTGGTCGGCACGTTGTCGCGAAAGATCGGCGAGCCGAACGTCGTGCGCAACCCCCGCGTCATCGCGAGATCCTTCGGCGCCTGCGGCATGCCATGCATCCAGCCCATCGATTTGCCCGCGGCCAGCGCTTCGTCCGCGGCCGCCGCTTCGCCCATCAACGCCTCCGCCTCGCGCAACGCGACGATCGCGTTGACCTGCGGGTTATACGCATCGATGTGCGCGAGATACGCCCGCATGACCTCGCGGCACGAGAGCGCGCCACGATGAATCTCGCGCGACAGCTCACGCGCGGACAGTGCAACGATGGGATCGAGAGAAAGGGGGCGAGTCATGATGTGCTGAAGGTATCGAATGGGGGGATCGACAGCGAGGATCATGCCGCCGAATGACTGATGGGGGCAAGCACGGCGCGCGCCCCTAAACAATTCCGCATGACCGGCATGCGTTAACGTCGATTTACGCTGCGGGGTGTGGCGCCAACAATGGAGACGTGCAAGCAAATATACGCAACCGAATGCCGGATGGCAGCAAGGAGTGGAACATGTCGGATATCACCATGCAGGCGCTGGTCGTCGATCAGGCTGGGGCCCTGATGCGCAAGGTTGCCATGGCGCGGCCCGTGGCGGGGCCAGGGCAGGTGCTGGTACGGATTGCGGCGAGTGGGGTGAATCCGCTCGATACCAAGATTCGCGCGGGTGCCGCCGCGCATGCGCGGCAGCCATTGCCGGCGGTGCTGGGGCTCGATCTGGCGGGCATCGTCGAGGCAGTGGGCGAGGGGGTGAGCGCGTTCAAGCCAGGCGATGCCGTGTTTGGCATGACGGGCGGCGTCGGTGGTCTGCAAGGGTCGCTGGCCGAGTATGCAGCGGTGGATGCCGCGCTGCTGGCGCACAAGCCCGCCAGCCTGTCGATGCGCGAGGCGGCCGCGCTGCCGCTGATCGTGATCACGGCGTGGGAAGGGCTGGTTGACCGGGCGCGCGTGCAGGCGTCGCACAAGGTGCTGGTGCACGGCGGTGCCGGTGGCGTGGGGCACATCGCGGTGCAACTGGCGCGCGCGGCCGGCGCGCAGGTGTATGCCACGGGCAAGGCGTCGCAGCGTGCGGTCATCGAGCGGCTGGGGGCCACGTATATCGATCGGGAAACCACGGTGGCCGACTACGTCCAGCAGTACACAGCGGGCGAAGGCTTCGACGTGATCTACGACACGGTGGGCGGCGCGGTGCTCGATGCCTCGTTCGCGGCGGCGCGTACGTATGGTGGGCATGTCGTCAGTTGCCTGGGCTGGGGCACGCACGCGCTGGCGCCACTGTCGTTCCGCGCGGCGACATACTCCGGGGTGTTCACGCTGCTGCCGCTGCTGACGGGGCGCGGGCACGCGCATCATGGCGAGATCCTGCGCGAGGCGGCGCGCCTGGCGGCGGACGGCAAGCTGAGTGTGCTGATGGACTCCCGCCAATTCACGTTCGAGGACGCCAATGCTGCCCACGCGGCGATCGAAACCCGCTCCGCGCAGGGCAAGATCGTGGTCAATGTGGCATCGTAAAATATTATTTGCGGCGCATTAGGCCTTTTTGTATAATGCGATCGTATTGTTTTTGTGGCATAGCAATGCGATAGCATTGCTTTTTCAACCTTGCTTGTAGAGAGGTCATGGAGCATACTATAGTAGCTTTTTGCTAGTAAAATCATGCTATGACATTACTTTCGCAGTCCCAGGCCATGAGGCGCCAGCGGAAAATCACCATCGCCGACTTGAGTCGTGTCGTCGGCATGGCCGCGCAGAATCTATCGGCCATCCTGCAGGGCAAGAAGGACAGCCGCGCCTCTACCTTCGAATCGCTGGCGGCCGCCATGGAGGCCGAATGGGTGCTGGTGCCCAAAGAGCGCCTGATGGAGGTACGACAGATTCTCGAAGGCAAGGGCAGCGGCCCGGACCGCGCCGCCCGTTCCTCGCTCGACGTGTTCCTGAGCCATCACGAATGAGCTTCGAACTGCGTCCCCGCTATCTGGAGATTCGCCTTTACGACCAACTCTGCGGCTACCTGTGCGAAGCCGGTGGCAACACCCGCTTTGTTCCCTCGGAGGCATTCCGCGGTGATGCCGATCGTCCCACGCTGAGCCTCTCCATCACGGTCCCCACCGAGGCTGGTCGGGCGGCGACGTCCGAGGTGCTGGACAACGCGTTCCACCCGGCGATCTACA
The DNA here is from genome assembly GCF_914271485.1 of Cupriavidus pampae. Classification (GTDB taxonomy): domain Bacteria; phylum Pseudomonadota; class Gammaproteobacteria; order Burkholderiales; family Burkholderiaceae; genus Cupriavidus; species Cupriavidus pampae. Next base: position 686,122 of record NZ_CAJZAG010000002.1, on the reverse strand, counting down.
ACATCGGCGCCGAGCTACCACCGTACTTTGCGGGCTTGCTGCCGGAAGGGGTGCTGCGCCAACGGCTGGAGTCCACGCGCAAGAACCCCGAGGACAAGGATGACTTCGGCGTGCTCGCCTCCGCGGGCAACGATCTGCCGGGCGCTGTCGTCGTGGTGCCGGCCGACATCGATACCCTTCCCGAATACGTGCGTACCTACGGCGTGACCGGTGGCGCGGACAACCTCGAGATCGCCGTGGTGGAGGGCGCCACGGAAGGCGCGGCATCGGTCTCGGGCGTGCAGAACAAGCTGGCGCTTTCCACCGTGCGCAGAGGGGAGCGGTACACGCTGCCGACCCACGGCAAGGTGTCCGACATCATCGCCAAGCTGCCAGCGCAACACGACGATGCGCAGGTATTCAACGAGTTCGTCTCGATGCAGCTTGCCGCGGCGGCCGGGGTGAACATCGCCCCGGTGCGGGTGCTGCCGATGTCGAGCATCGACGTCGAAGGGCTGGCCGAGTCGTTCGGCGAAGGGTTGCATTATCTGGCCGTGGATCGTTTCGATCGCGGCCCCGGCGGCCGCGTTCACGCCGAGGACGGCTGCCAGATGCTGGGCCGCATGCCCAACAAGAAGTACGCCGGCGTGGACGCTTATGTCCGGCTCGTGGCCGTCCTGTATCGCCTGAGCCCAAGCGGCGTGCAGAACGTGCGCCAGTTTTTCCTGCGGCAGGCGGTCAATACTCTGATCGGCAACAGCGACGCGCATCTGAAGAACTTCTCGGTGATCTACCACAACGGTCGCCTGCCCGAGCTCTCGCCCGCCTACGACATCGTGTGCGTGGCCGCGCTGCCGAACTTCACGTCATACGGCCAGAACGTGGCGATCGACGAGCGACAGCGCAAGGAGACGCTCGACGTGTACGAGGCGATCGCGGAGCGCGCCGGCGTCCCGAAACGCATCGCGACGGCGGCGGTCAAGGAGGCCGTGGCGCTCGCGCACGGTCATTGGCCCGGGCTGCTGGAGACGCTGGACGCGCCGCAGGCCATCCGCGACGTGATCACCGATCGGCTGGCAACGTTGCCACTGGCGCAGGCCGGCAGGGCCAGCAGAAAATCTTCCTGACGTTAGTGGCGGTCCGTCGCGGGTGGCCAGATCCATTCGGGCATCTTGTCGATCAGCGCGTCCGCCACCACGCGCACCTGCTGTTCCGCGTACTCGGCGATGGGCGATAGCGGCGACGCCTTGCGGCGCACGATGCCGACCGATCGCACCGGCCCATCGACGATCTCGGCCACGCGCATGCCCTTGAACGACAGCAGCGGCAGAATGCCGAGATAGGGCAGCACGGCGATGCCGAGCCCCTGCTTGACGAAGCCCGCGATGGTGCCGATCTGATCCAGCTGCAGGCGCGGCTGGAAGATCAGGCCGCGCTGCAGGAACGCGGCGCTCATGTATTTCTTCGCCGTGCTCGCATCGGTCATGCTGATCAGTGGCAGATCGACCAATTCTTCCATGCGCATCTGCTTGCGCACGCGCCGGTGCCAGCCGGCTGGCGTCAACAATACAAAGCGATCGCGCAGGACTTCCTCGAACTGCAGATCGGCATTCGATGGCGAGGCCGAGGCCAGCGCGAAATCCACCTGATAGCGAATCACGCGCTGCACCGCAGCCTGATCGGCGCAGTCGAACAGCGAGATCTGCGCATGCGGATAGTGTTGTTCGAGTGCCGCGCAGACGCCGGGCAGCAGCACGCTGGCAAGCGACGGTAGCGCGGCCATCGCGATGCGATGCGCCTCGTGTTCGGCACGATCGCGCAGATGCCGCAGCCCCGTGTCGTACTCGCCGATCACGCGTCGCGCCATCGGCACCAGTTCTTCACCGGCGGGCGTCAGGCGCACGCTGCGCGTCGACCGCTCGAACAGTGCGACACCCAGTTCCGTTTCCAGATCCTTTACGGCCTTGCTCAGCGATGGCTGCGTGATGAAAAACTGCTGTGCGGTGCGGCTGAAGTTCAGCGATTCGGCGAGCGAGAGAAAGATGCGGAGCTGACGCGGAGCGATATTCATTCGTGGGACCGATCAACATATAGATATTTTGAATTTCAGGGAAAAATGTAGCACTGACTAGAATGGGCCAGCAAAAAAACAAGGAGACGAGATGCTGGACCTGCAAGGCAAGGTCGCCCTGATCATGGGCTGTGGCGCGGTGGCGCAAGGTTGGGGCAATGGACGCGCCACGGCCATGCTGATGGCCCGGCAGGGCGCGCGCGTATTTGGCACCGACCTCGTGCTGGAGAACGCGCAGGAAACCCAGCGTGTGCTCGCGCAAGAGGGTTACGAGGCCGACGTGGTCGCGTGTGATAGCACCAAGGCCGATCAGGTGCAGCGCACCGTCGAGGCCTGCATGGCGCGTCATGGCCGCATCGATATCCTCGTCAACAACGTTGGCCTGTCGCAGCCCGGCGGTCCCATCGATATGGACGAAGCGGTGTGGGACGCGCAGATGCAGGTCAATCTCAAGGGTGCGTTCCTCACGTGCAAGTACGTGCTGCCGATCATGAAGCAGCAGGGTGGGGGCGCGGTGGTCAACGTGTCATCGGTGGCGGGGTTGCGCTACGTTGGCAAGCCGCAGGTGGCCTATGCCGCGGCGAAGGCCGGACTGATGCATTTCACGCGCACGACAGCCGTGATTCACGCGCCGGACAATATCCGGCTGAACTGCGTGGTGCCGGGGCTGATGCATACGCCGCTGATCGAGGGGCTGGCCAGCAAGTACGCCAATGGCGATACCGATGGCTTTATCGCGCATCGCAACAATCAGGTGCCGATGCGGCATATGGGCGAAGGGTGGGACACCGCGCATGCCGTGCTGTTCCTGGCCGCGGACGAGAGCCGCTATGTCACGGGCACCGAGATCATTGTGGATGGCGGGCTGGTGGCGGCCACCCGATAAGAACACACATAACAAGAGGAGACCACCATGCCATACGTATCATCACGCCCGTCCGGCGGCTTGGGTCGCTTGGGTCGCTTGGGTCGATTGGGTCGCTTGGGTCGATTAGGCCGGCTGCTGTTGCGCCTGTCCATGCCACTGCTCGCGCTGGCGGCCACGCCGGCGTTCAGTCAGAACTGGCCGGCGCAGCCGATTCGCCTGATCGTGCCATTCGCGCCCGGCGGCGCGGTGGATCAGACCGCGCGCACGATCTCCAACGCGCTTGGCAAGCAGCTCGGCCAGACCATCGTGATCGAGAACAAGCCCGGCGCGAGCGGTTCGCTTGGCGCGACCGATCTTTCGCGCGCCAAGCCCGATGGCTACACGCTGATGCTCGCGCTCGACTCGCAGGCCGTGAATCACTACACCGTGCGCAACCTGCCGTTCGACACGTTCAAGTCGTTCGACTACCTGAGCCTGCTGGTCACGACGCCGCAGGTGCTGGTGACGAACAACGACGTTCCGGCCAAAGACCTCGAGCAACTGGTGACGTATCTGAAAGCCCATCCGAACACGTCATATGGGTCGGCGGGCACGGCCTCGGCCGGTCACGTGAACAGCGCGCAGTTGTCGATCGCGCGGCAACTGTCCACGCAGCATATCCCGTACAAGGGCGCGGGCCCGCTGCTGACCGATCTGCTCGGCGGCCATATCCAGTATGCGTTCGCGGGGCTGTCCGTGATGCTGCCGCATATCCAGGCCGGCAAGATCCGAGCAATCGCGGTTAGCTCGCCCAAGCGCTCGGCGATGCTGCCGAACGTGCCAACCATGAGCGAAACGATTCCCGGCTTCGAGTATCCGACGTGGATCGGGCTGGTCGCACCGAAGGGTTTGCCGGCGGACGTACGTGAGAAAATCCTCGCTGCCACGCGCACCGTGATGCGCGATCCCGAGGTGGCCAAGCGCTTCGCCGACAACGCATTCGATATCGTCAACAATAGCCCCGAAGCCTTTGCCGCGCGCGTGAAACAGGACTCCGACGTGATGGCGGACCTCGTGCGCCGCAAGGTCATTGTGGCGGAATAAGCGTGACCGAATAAGTGTGGCCGAATAAGTGTGGCCGAATAAGCGCGACCGAAAAACAGGAACTCAGAGAACATGGCAAATATTCCCTACGCGGACCTCAACGCCCCCGAGGTCAAGCCCATCGTCGATCGCATCGTGGCGGAACGCGGCAGCGTGCTGCATCTGTACCAGATGCTGCTGCATTCGCCGCCCGTGGCGCAGGGCTGGCTTACCTACCTCACGGCCATCCGCCAGCAATCGACGCTGCCGGGCGCGCTGCGCGAACTCGTGATCATGCGCGTGGCGGCGCTCAATGGCGCGCCGTATGAAGCGGACCAGCATGCGCCGATCGCACTGAAGGAAGGCGTCACCCAGGCCCAGCTCGATGCGTTGCCGTCATGGCGCGAGAGCAGGCTGTTCAACGACACCGAACGCGCGGTGCTGGCGTACACCGATGCCATGACGCGCGAGATCCAGGTCGATCCGGCGGTGTCCGCGGAAGTCGGCAAGCATTTCTCGCACCGTCACCTGATCGAACTGACCGCAACCGTGGCGGCGTACAACATGGTCTCGCGCTTCCTGGAAGCGCTGCAGGTGCACTCGCACGACGCACGCTGACCGGATTGTCCACGGGAAAAATGAGCAGCAAAGTAGGATTTTTGCGATTTGTCCTACTTTACTGCTCAATTTTTCTTGAATCTAGGTGAGCAATAAAGTAGGATAAGCGTAAATTATCCTACTTTACTGCCATGACAAGCTTGACGGAAATCGCATCCTTTCTCCGGAAGAGGCTGACGAGCAACAAGCTTTCGCAACGCGAGCTCGGTGAGCACGCCGGCATTGCACGCCGAACACTCACTGGCGTCCTCAGTGGAGATGCCGACTACAAGGTCAGCACCCTGTTGGCGGTGTTGGATCGATTAGGTTGCGAGCTAGCGATCGTTCCCAAGAGCGCAGCGGCAGGTCTTGCCAACGATGGCTCGTTCGAGCCCAGCGCCCCCAATGTGAAGTCGGTTGTCGATGCCGCTCGCGAGCGCCTCGATAAGAATCCATCCTCCAAGAAGCCGAAATGAACGTTCGAGCGCTCGGGATTTTCATCGGCCGCGGTTTGCGCGTCGGTGTCCTGTTTCAATATGCAATGGGTGCGCAGGTCGTCAATCGGTTCGTGGCGGACGACGGCTTCAGCAATCTGTCTCCTGCGCCCACCCTGTCGCTTTCCATGAAAGCGGAAGACCCGGGCGCTCAGAAGGCACTCTGGAGCGATATCCGTTCGACGTTGTTCAACGGCGCTTACAGCCCGGCAAACGGTTGGCTGCTTCCTGCCTTCTTCCAGAATCTGCTACCGGAAGGCGTATTTCGAGACCACGTCGCGGCGCTCCGCAAGTGCGACCCGAAGGACCACTTCGAGATGCTCGCCGCTTGTGGCCTCGACCTGCCGGGCAACGTCTTCGCCATGCCGCTGGAGCTGACCCGCGATGAGCTGGCGCATTACGTCACGCAGGATGCCGACTCACTGGAGATGTCTGTGACGGCGGATCCGATGGAAGAGGGGGTGTCCCTTTCCGGCGTCCAGCCAAAAGTTGGGGTCATCTACGAAGCCGGCCGCTATGTGGGGCGCACCAAGATGCAGGACACCCACATCATTGCCAAGTTGCCAGTAGTTGGGCAGCCGCGGCTTCCCGAGTTGGAAGACCTCTCGCTGCGATTGGCGGGCGCCGCCGGAGCAAGCGTTACCGCTGCACATCTGGAGCCTCTCGAGAAGCTCGCAGTCGAACATGGCTATGACCTGGGCGATGCAGACCAAAAGACAAACTTCCTCGCGGTGGTTCGTTATGACCGGGAACCCGGCCAGCGGCGCATCCATACCGAGGACTTCGCGCAGGTCCTGGGCGTCGCCCCCGAGCAGAAGTATGTCGGAGGCACGTATCTCGATGTAGCCGCTGTGTTGATGGGATTCGAGTCCCTTGGGGAGCCAGCGGTGCATGAGTTGCTCCGTCGCCTCGTGATCAACGAAATGCTGGGTAACCCCGATATGCATTTGAAGAACATCGGGCTGTGGTACCCCGATGGCATGACGCCAGAGTTGCCGCCGGCTTACGATATCGTGGCCTATGCCGCGTACAACAAGCGCAACGGACATGCGCTCCACATCCTGCCCTCGGACATGATGCCGAAACCAAAGCGTGACGACGCCGGACGGGCGGCCAAGCCCAGCGTCAGCCCGGCTATCGTGCGCAGGTTTTGCGCGGAGTTGTCCCTCCCAGAGAAGCCCGCCGCGAAGGTGGTACGAGAGACTGTCGCGGCCGCGGTCGCCAACTGGCCGGACATGATCGCGCAGTCGCTGCTGACCGAGCAGCAGAAAAGCCGACTGCTATCGCACTTCAACAGCCACGCGCTGGTCGCGTCTTTGCTCAAACGTACCTAGGCCCGAGCGGCTTGGGTTGACGGCGTGCGCGCGGCAACCACGCGCGTGACATCCTGCTTGTCAAGCCGACCCATCGAGATGCCTCACCCAGGCATGTGCGAAACCACCAGTGAAGCCCCTGAGCGTTGCGCCGTCAGGCCACCGTGCTGAGTGTGGCAATGGTGGCATCCAGCAGCGCGCGCAAGCGCGGCACGCGCCGCAGATCCTTGTGATAGCCGACCCAGACGTCGCGCCCGGGCGGCGCCGTGTCGGTGACGATGCGTTGCAGGCCGTCGATGCGGTCGGCCAGCAGGCAGGGCAACACCGCCACCCCCACCCCGGCGGCGCAGAGCCGTGCCTGCGCTTCGCGGTGATTGCTGCCGAACACCTGATGCGCGTTGGGCAGCAGGTCGCGCAACCACTGCACGTCGGGCATCTCCGCGAAGGCGGCATCCATGGTGACCAGCCCGCAGCCCGTGCCATCGCCCAGCACCGGGGGCGTGACATCGCGCGCGCCGTACAGCGCGTACTCCATGTGCATTAGTTTGCGCTGCACGATATCGGGCTCGTCGAACGGACGAATGCGGAATACGAGGTCCGCCTCGCGTCGTGCCAGGTCCAGCAGGCGGGTATCGGTCAGCAGCTCCACGCTCACGCGTGGATGAGCGTGAATAAACGCGGCAATCACCGGCGCCAGCACGTGTACGCCGAACCAGTCGGAGGAGGAGATCCGCACCGAGCCTTCCAGCGCGTCGTCCTGACCCGCCAGCGCGCGTTCGAGCGCGAGCGCTTCCTGTTCCATGCGCTCGGCGTGACCGAGCATCGCCGCCCCTTCGTCGGTGAGGACCAGCCCGTCAGCGGTACGTTGAAACAGCGCGTGGCCGACGCTCTCTTCCAGGGCCCGCAGCCGGCGTCCCATGGTCGGCTGGGTCTGCCCGATCGCGCGCGCGGCGCCTTGCAGCGTGCCCGCGCGCGCGATGGCCAGGAAGATCCGGATGTCGCTCCATTCCATCGGTCGGCGCTCCCGCCTCAGAGCTGAGCCGCGTGATGCCGGATATGGTCTTCGATAAACGTCGAGATAAAGTAGTACCCGTGGTCATAACCCGCGTGACGGCGCAGCGTGAGCGGCTGACCCACCGTCTGGCACGCGGCCTCGAACGCTTCCGGATGCAGCTGCTCGGCGAGAAACTTGTCGTCGAGGCCCTGATCGATCAGGATGCCATTCGGGAACGGTGCCGACGGTTGCGCGGCCATCAATGCGCTGGCATCGTGCTGCGCCCAGCGTGTGTGATCGTTGCCGAGATAGCCGGTAAAGGCCTTCTTTCCCCACGGGCATTGCGACGGCGCGGCGATCGGCGCAAACGCCGAGACCGAGCGATACCGACGCGGATGCCGCTGCGCGAGCACGAGCGCGCCATGCCCGCCCATCGAGTGGCCGAACACGCCTACGCGGTTGCGATCGACGGGTAGCGACGTGGTGACGAGGTCGAACAGTTCGTCGGCCACGTAGCTCTCCATGCGCCAGTGCATGCGCCAAGGTGCTTCGGTGGCATCCACGTAGAACCCGGCGCCAACGCCGAAGTCCCACGCATCGGCCTCGCCCGGCACGTTCGCGCCGCGCGGGCTCGTGTCCGGCGCAACGAGCGCAAGACCATGTTCGGCTGCATAGCGCTGCGCGCCCGCCTTGATCGCGAAGGTCTCTTCCGTGCAGGTGAGGCCCGCGAGGTAGAAGAGCCCGGGCACCGGCGCCGCGCCGGCGGCGAGCGCCTGCGGCGGCAGGAAAATCGAAAAGCGCATCGGCAGGCCGATCGCCGACGACTGATGCCGGTAAAAGCGCTGGACGCCGCCGTGGCAGCCGTGTTCGGACAGCAGTTCCATGGCGATTGCCTTAGTAGAGCACCACCGAGCGGATCGACTCGCCGCGCTTCATGAGGTCGAAGCCCTCGTTGATGCGCTCGAGCGGCAGCGTATGCGTGATCAGGTCGTCGATATTGATCTTGCCTTCCATGTACCAGTCGACGATCTTCGGCACATCGGTGCGGCCACGCGCGCCACCGAAAGCGGAGCCCTTCCATTCGCGACCCGTCACCAGCTGGAACGGACGCGTCGAGATCTCCGCGCCGGCCTCGGCCACGCCGATGATGATCGACTTGCCCCAGCCCTTGTGGCAGCACTCGAGCGCCTGACGCATGACCTTGGTGTTGCCGATGCACTCGAACGAGTAGTCCGCGCCGCCATCGGTCAGTTGCACGATGTGGTCCACCACGTTCTCGACTTCGCTCGGGTTGATGAAATGGGTCATGCCGAACTTGCGTGCCATCGCTTCGCGCGCGGGGTTCAGGTCGACGCCGATGATCTTGTCCGCGCCCACCATCTTGGCGGCCTGGATGACATTCAGGCCAATCCCACCGAGGCCGAACACCACCACGTTGGCACCGGCTTCCACCTTGGCCGTGAACAGCACGGCGCCAACGCCGGTGGTCACGCCGCAGCCGATGTAGCAGATCTTGTCGAACGGCGCGTCCGGACGCACCTTGGCTAGTGCAATCTCGGGCACCACGATATGGTTGGCGAACGTGGACGTGCCCATGTAGTGGAAAATGGGCTTGCCGCCGATCGAAAAGCGCGAGGTGCCGTCCGGCATCAGGCCCTTGCCCTGCGTGGATCGAATCGCCTGGCACAGGTTGGTCTTGCGCGACAGGCAGAACTTGCACTGGCGGCACTCGGGCGTGTAGAGCGGAATCACGTGATCGCCGGGTTTCAGCGAGGTCACGCCGGGGCCGACATCGGTGACGATGCCCGCGCCTTCATGGCCGAGAATCGCCGGGAAAATACCTTCCGGATCGGCGCCGGACAGCGTGTAGTAGTCGGTGTGGCAGATGCCCGTGGCCTTGACTTCGACCAGCACTTCTCCCGCGCGCGGGCCGTCGAGTTCCACGTCTTCGATGGTCAGCGGGGCGCCGGCTTTCCAGGCGATGGCGGCTTTGGTCTTCATGGTCGACTCCTTGGCGAATGCGATACGGATGCGAGGCGGGTGTGCAACAGACCCCCGCGAACAGGCCAAGACTATACGGCGAAACCCCACGCGCCGGCCAGCGGGCGCGCGATTATCGGCTACTGCCGCGATGGCATCGACCGCGTGAGCGGCGCCTCGGCAGACTGGGCCTCGTGCGGCAACTGGCCTTCGTGATGACGGCCCAGCCACCAGCCGAGCACGGCCCATGCGATCGCCAGCACCGCGCCCGCAAGCGCTACCGCCGCCGGATGGCCCGACAAGGCATCGATCGCGGTCTTCACCCACGCACTGACCGCATCGCCGGCACGGTACACGGCGGTGTCGATGACGTTCTTGGCCTTGTACTTGGTTTCCGGATCGACGACCGTGAACAGCATCTCGCGGCCCGGCCGCAACATCGCATACTCGCCCACGCGTCGCACGATCATCGCGCCCGCCAGCACCGCGAAGGTCGGGTGCAACGCCAGCACGACAAAGCCCACGGTGACGAGCACCGGCACCGAGGTCAGCAGCGCGGTCACGCCATAGCGTCGCGCCACGCGGCCCGAGAAGAACAGCTGCACGACGATCGTCAGCGCCTGCACGATGGCGTCGAGCGCGCTGAACACCTGCGTCTGCTGCGCGCGCGACGGGTAGGCCTCGGCCACCAGCCGCGCCTGCTCGAAGTACAGGAACGTGCTGGCGGTGGCCAGCAGGATCACGAACAGGCTGATGCCGAGCAGATAGCGCGAGCGCACCACGAGCGTCAGACCCGCCCACAGCCCGCCGCCGACCGCATGGGAGGGATCGGCCGAACGACCGCCCGGCAGCGGATCGTCCGTCGCCACCACGCCGGCGCCCGCGCGACCCCGCCAGCCGAACAGATAGCCCACGCCGGGCAACGTTGCCGCGAGCAATGCCGCGGATAACAGCATCAGACCGGTCAGGCCGATACGTTCGACCAGCCAGCCACCGAGCACCGGGCCCGCGAGGCCGCCGGCACTGGCCCCGGCCGCGATCAGCGCGAACAGCCGCCGCGCCTGCGAGGGGCGGAACACGTCGGCCATCAGGCTCCATGCCACCGACACTACAAAAAGATTGAAGACCGATAGCCATACGTAGAACACGCGCGCCAGCCACACGTTGTCCGGCGCCTGCTGGGTGGCGAACGCAAACCCCAGCAGGTTGGCGATAAAGAACGCATAGACCCAGGGCACGAAGCGCCGGCGCGGCAGCCATGCGCACACCGCGCCGTAGATCGGAATGGCCACCAGCATGACGACGAACGTCGCCGTGAACAGCCATTGCAGATTGCGCACGCCGCCCGCGATGCCCATGGTCTCGCGCACGGGGCGCAGCATGAAGTAGCTGGCGAACAGGCAGAAGAAGAACAGGAACGCGGCCACGACCGCGCCGGTCTCGCCGGGCCGGAGACCGAACCCGCGCAGGATCCGGTTGGGCTGGCCGTCGGGCGTTTGAGCGCCGGTCATTGGTGGCCGCGCATCATGTTGTCAGCCATCATGTCGTTGACCATCGGGGCGTCAGGCCAGCAGCGCCGCGATGCGCGCGCGTTCGCGCGTATCGGGCATGCGGCCGTGTCCGGCCGCGAGATTGTCCGCCATATTGCGCGGCTTCGATGTGGCCGGAATCGCCGAGGTCACGGCCGGATTGCTGATGACAAATTTGAGGAACAACTGGCCCCACGAGTTGCAGTCGATCTCGCCGGCCCAGTCGGGCAGGGGCCGTCCCTTGACCGCCGCGAAGATATTGCCATCCTGGAACGGGCGGTTGATCAGCACCGCCACACCGCGATCCCGCGCGAGCGGTAGCAGTACGTTCTCCGCGTTGCGATCGCCGGCCGAGTAGTTGACCTGGAGGAAGTCGACCTTCTCGCTGCGCAGAATCTGCGCCAGCTGGTCGTGCGCCTCGTCGCGGTAGTGCGTAATGCCGATGTAGCGGACCTTGCGCTGCTCCTTGAGCTGGCGCAGCCAGCGCAGGTTCTCGCGCCAGTCGACGAGGTTGTGGACCTGCAGCAGATCGACGGTATCGGTGCGCAGGTCGGCGAGCGACCTGGCGAACTGGGCCGGCGCGTTGGTATGGCTGGTGGAGATCTTGGTGGCGAGGAACACATGCCGGCGCGCGTGCGCGGCTTCGATCAGATCGCCCGTGACTGCTTCGGAGTTGCCGTAGCTGGGCGCGGTATCGACCACCGCATTATTGGCGTCGCGCAGCAGCAGCGAGAGAACCTCGACCAGCGGCGCGCGTTCGTCGGCCGCCTTGCCCACGTCGAACGTGCCGGACGTCCCCATGCCGATGACGGGCAGCGCTTCGGTGGTGCCGGGAATGGTGCGGCGCAGCGGCGCGGCCACGGTTGCGGCGGCAGCCGTGGCGGCGTGCGCGCCGCCGATACCAGCCGCACCGGTGGCGGGTAGTGCCAGCGCGGCGGCAAGACCAAGAAACGTGCGGCGGTCACATGACATGGCAGCGTCCTCAAGCGTCGGGTCCGGTGACCTTAGCGCTTTGGGCGCCGCTTGTAAACATCACCGCCGCCGGTGACTGGCGCCGGTGTCCTGCCTCAGTTCACCTCAGTCCGCCTCAATCGGCCTTCAGCGTGATATGCCGGATGCCCTGCCGCACCATCTTGGAGTACGGGCAGACGCGTTCGGTCTGGCGAATCAGTTCCTCGGCGAGCGCGTCGTCGAGCCCCGGCAGATGCACGCGCAACTCGGCGGTCAGCATGTAGAGCCCATCGATCGGATCGCGCCCGAACTCCACGTGGGCCTCCACCTTGGCATCGGTGATCGGAATACCGGCGCGCGTCGCCAGCAGAAACATCGCGCCGTGGAAGCACGCGGCATAGCCGGCCGCAAACAACTGTTCGGGATTGGGACCGCCGCCGGGACCTTCGAGGTCCTTCGGCATGCGCAGATCCACCGCGAGATCGCCCTCCTGGGAGCAGGCGATGCCCGAGGCGCGGCCGTGGCCGGTTTCCCCGCCCGTCACCATGACGGTGGCGTGGTAGAGCGGCAGGAAATCTCTGCCGGTGTACTTGTCCAGCAGCGCGGTGGACGGCGGGCGGAGTTCGGTCATGGGCGCTCTCTTGGGGGATGACAGCGGGCTAACGGTGGGCTAACCCCGGGGCTAACGCTTCGTCTGCGATTTCGCCAGCCACGTCTCGAGGTCGATCTTGCCGAGCCGCGCCTGTCCCGCCGGCACCAGCGTGTCGTCGGCGAGCTTCGCGCCGAAATAGCCCGCCGCGGGGTCGCTGACGATCTTGCGCGTGTCGTGGGTCAGCGCGAAATAGCGCGTCATCAGGTCCGACATGCGCAGACGGTCCGGTCCCGCGGTCTCGACCACGCCATTGATGGGCGCGGCCAGTGCGGCGTCGGCCACGGCTTCGGCCACGTCATCCGAAGCGATCGGCTGAATGAATGCGGATGACAGATGCACCGTGTCGCCTTGCGCGCCTGCCTGCGCAATCGCGCCGAGAAACTCGAAAAACTGCGTGGCCTGAACGATGGTGTAAGGCACACCGCCTTTGCGGATCAGCGCCTCCTGCGCGATCTTGGCGCGGAAGTAACCGCTCTCCGCAAGCTTGTCGGTGCCGACGACCGACAGCGCGACATGGTGCTTCACGCCGGCTTCCTTTTCGGCAGCCAGCAGATTGCGGCCCGACGTCTCGAAGAACTCGAGCACGGCCTTGTCTTCGAACGATGGGGAATTGGCCACGTCAACCACGACGTCCGCCCCGGCCAGCGCCTGCGCCAGCCCTTCGCCCGTAAGGGTGTTGACGCCCGATCCTGGCGATGCGGGCACTGCATCATGGCCACGTGCGCGCAGCAGCGCCACAACCTTGCTACCGATCAGGCCGGTGCCTCCAACGACGACTAGTTTCATGGCGTACTCCCCCAACGGTGGAAATGCCCCATGTTAGCCAGCGCGCATGCCAGCCGGAAGCGACGTCAGCGGACGCAGCGTGTTGCCGTTTACGCACCAATGGCGTGTGTCAGTGCGCTGATCTAGAGCGGAAACGGCAGCGTCAGGTCCAACGCCCGCGTCCGCTCGGTCATCTCGTCGATGAATACACGAATCCGCGCCGGCAACTGCCTGCGGCTCAGATAGCAGACATAGTGCCCATGATCGCTCGGCGCATAGCACCCAAGACAGGCCACCAGCCGCCCCTCGCGCAACAGTTCGCAGACCTGATACGCCGCCAGTTGCGCAATCCCGTGTCCACCGAGCACCGCCTGCAGCACAAGCTCGGCATCGTTGAACGTCTGTCGCGACTCCGGTGTCAGCACCCGTGGCTGGCCCGCGACCCGAAACTCCCATTCGCTGACGCGCCCGTTGGCGCCACGGTAATTGATGCAGCGATGCGCGCTCAATTCGTCCAGGTCCACTGGCAAGCCATGCGCGCGCGCATAGGCAGGCGACGCGCACGTGACCAGTTGCATCGGAATCAGCTGCTTGGCGATGACCTGACTGTCCTCCATGCGACCGTCGCGAAACGCCACGTCGACCCGATCGCTCGTAAAGTCCGCGGGCCGGTCATCGAGCTGAAACTCGAGCGAGATGTCCGGATAGCGCGTGTAAAAGTCGGCCAGCAGCGGTGCAATCACGCGTCGCCCAAAGCCGGTGCTCGCGCGAACGCGCAGATGTCCGCGCGGCGGGCCACTCCGCAACTCGTGCATCTCCTCGATCGCCTGTGAAATGCGTTCCATGCCTGGGCTGCAGTTCTCGTAAAACAGCTCGCCCTCGCGCGTCAGCGAGGTGCTGCGCGTGGTGCGTACAAACAGTCGTGCGCCAAGTTGCGCCTCGAGCTTCTGCACATTCCGGCTGACCGCGGAGCGGCCGATACCAAGCCGATCGCCGGCCCGTGCAAAGCTGCCCTCGCTGACCACGGCAAGGAACGCGACCACGCCCGCATAACTCGTGGCAAAGCTGGTTGCCAGCGGGTCCTGACGCGGGTCGGATAGTGTGACGACGGAGGAGCGGTTGGGGGCGGGGCTGGACGCCGCCTCGGTGGCGGGTTCGTCCCGAGCGGAAGCAGGGGGGCGGGCAAGGGTATCCATACCCCCATAGACGAGCGAGGGCCGCCGTTTGTGACAGCGGCACTCGAAACCTTCGTCCCTGCTGACCGGACCAACCGGTCGAAGCCGTTACTTCACCGGCGTCAGGATCGGCGCGCCCTTTTCCTTGAGCAGCAGCACCAGGAACTTCGCGGGCTTGGTCTTGCTGGCATTGCGGCCCACAGTATGAATGTCCTTGGGACCTTCATGGAACGTCTGGCCCGGCAGCAGCGTGACTTCCTTGCCGCCCTTGACACCCATGATGATCGACCCTTCGAGCACGTAGATAAAACCGTGCGCGTCGTGGCGATGCACCGGATCGGCGGCGCCGGGCGCGTATTCCACCGTGATCATCACGGCTTCCTTGCCGGGATAATCGGGCAGCTCCTGCGTCATCACCGGCGTGACGGTCACGCCATCGTGCTCGATGCCCGCGGCGGGCGCCGGGCGCGCCACCACGAGCGCGCCGGCCAGGCACAGCAACATGCCCAACTGCCGCAAGCCGAATCGTGTCTTGGTCATGGCTTTACTCCAGGTTGGCCTTGCCCAGCCCAAACATCTTGTCCTGCGAGCCCGGCACGGTCTGGAATGCGACGTTGATGCGGTTCCAGGCGTTGATGGACATCACGTGGTAGGTCAGTTCCACGAGTTCCTGCTCGGAGAACTGGGTGCGCACGCGTTCATACACGTCGTCGGGCACGCCGTGAGGGGGAATCTGCGTCAGCGCTTCGGTCCAGGCGAGGGCGGCGCGTTCGCGCGGCGCGAACAGCGTGGACTCGCGCCAGATGGCCACGTGGTACAGGCGCAGTTCGCGCTCGCCGTGGATCTTGGACTGTTTGACGTGCATATCGAGGCAGAACGCGCAGCCATTGAGCTGCGAGGCACGCACCTCGATCAGGTGCTGGATCGAACCCTCGATCTTGGAGATCTTGCCGAGTGCCACACTGAACTCGGCAAACTTCTTGAACAATTCGGGGGACTGCTCGATGTAGTTGAGGCGTTGCGTCACGATGACTCCTGGAGATCTGAGGGTAAGGGTCCCGGCGGGAGGGCCGGGGTGCCGTAGCGGCCGAAGGCCGCCGCTCAGAAGGAATCTTAGGGAGCGAATGCGCGCTCCGGTAGGCACGTGGAAGGCCTCATATTGTTGATCGACGAACACCAATCGTGCATGTCAACCCGCGCCGCCGGGCTCAGGAGGCCAGTGCTACCCCGCGTGCTGCGGCGATGCGCGCGAGCTTGTCCGGGTTGCGCTGCACGAGAATGCGCACGATGCGTTCGCCGTCGGTCTCGTATGCCTGCGCCGACTCCAGCCGGTCATCGACGAATCGCAGCAACGCCCATGTGCCGTTGAGCTGCACGAGTTCCACGCGCGCGGTGTCCCCAAAGCGCCGGTAACCGGCATAAAACAGTTGCGCGATACGGCGCCCGCCGGTGAGCGGCTCCGGGAAACTCTGCACCTTGCCGCCGCCATCGCCGATCAGTTCGGCGTCCGCGGCCAGCATGCCGCTGAGCGTGGTGAAGTCTCCGCGCTCCATCGCGTGCGCAAACGCCTGCAGTAGCTTGCGATGCATCTCGCGCGGCACCGCAAAGCGTGGCTGCCCGTCGCGCACCTGCGCGCGGGCGCGGCTCACGAGCTGGCGGCACGCCGCTTCGCTCTTGCCGACAATGGCGGCCACCTCGGCGTAATCGACATCGAATACCTCGCGCAGCAGGAACGCCGCGCGCGCCTCGGGTGTCAGTCGCTCCAGCACCTTGAGGAACGCCACCGAGAGGTCGTCCGCGCGCTCGTGCAGCTCTTCGGGCGTCGGTGGGGAGGCATCGAGCAGCGGTTCCGGCAGCCAGATACCCGCGTAATGTTCGCGCTGCAGCTTGGCCGCGCGCAGACGGTCGATCGCGATGCGCGTGGTCACGGCCACCAGCCATGCCTCCGGGTTCTCGACCTCTTCACGGTTGGCACCGTGCCACCGCAGCCAGGCATCCTGCACGGCGTCCTCGGCCTCGGCGACCGAGCCCAGCATGCGGTAGGCGATGCCCTGCAATCGGGACCGAAGCCGGTTGAACGTCCGCGTGAGTTCAGTCATGAAAGAGTCAGGAGGGAGTCGGAAATTTCTGAGTTAGGCTAGGACATTTTGAGAAACGTCCCATATACGCTGGGAAGGTCAATGCGAAGAATAGCCTTGTCGCCGCATCGTGGCGATGATTGCGTGAGGGACACGCAATGTGAACCTTGGACTCAGAAAGGAGAACCCTGCATGTATCGCATGACTTGCCGCGACACATCGGACTTCACGATCCCGCCTTTAATACGCGGGCTGGCGTGGTGACGGTGTCCTAAGGGGCCGGACGACCCGCAAGGGTCGTCCGGTTTATTGCTACTGAGGCTTGAGGCCGTGATAGAACGCGGCGAGGTTGGCGATGTCGGCATCGGTCAACGGCTTTGCCATCATCGACATCATCTCGTCCTTGCGCTTGCCCGAGCGGTAGTCCTTCAGTGACTTGATCAGGTACTGCTCGTTCTGCCCGGCGAGGTTCGGCGCCTCCGGCAGCTTGGACATGCCGTCCAGTCCGTGGCATGCCTGGCATTGCACGGCCTTGGCGCGGCCGGCCTGCGCGTCGGCGGCCCGCGCCGGCGCCACGGTCAGCACGAGCGCAAGACCTGCCGTGGCGACCAGCGTGGATACCGACATGGATAAATGCGCCATCGTCCCAGACACTGCCGTCATTTGGCCCCCGAGTAGGAAATGCGATAAATCGCCCCGGCGTAATCGTCGGAGACCAGCAACGAGCCGTCCTGCAACGCCTGCACGTCGACCGGGCGACCCATGTATTCGCCGTTGGGCGTAAGCCAACCCTCGGCAAAGACCTCGGTCTCGCCCGCAGTGCCGTCGGGCTTGACCGCCGTATACATGATGCGCGCTCCGATCGGCTTGCTGCGGTTCCACGAACCGTGCTCCGCCGCGAACACGCCGCCCTTGTACTTGGCCGGGAACATGCTGCCCGTGTAGAACATCATGCCGAGGTCGGCCGCGTGGGCGGCATACTCGACTTCAGGGAACACCACGCCCGCGGGCACCTTGGCGTCCTTGTACTCGACCGTGCGGACCTTGCCGCCGCCGTACCACGGGAAGCCGAAGTTCTGGCCGGCCTTGGTGGCGCGATTCAGTTCGCCCGGGGGCTGGTCGTCGCCCATCCCGTCCACCTGGTTATCGGTGAACCACAGCGTCTTGTCCGCCGGATTGAAGTCCATGCCGACCGAATTGCGCACGCCCAACGCGTAGACCTCGCGATTCTTCCCGTCCTGGTCCATGCGGACGATGCCGGCGAGCCCGTTCTTGTCGAGCGCGGCCAGCTTGTCCTTGGGTGGCACGTTCCACGGCTGGCCCAGCGTGATGTAGAGCTTGTTGTCCGGCCCGATGCGGCAGGTGCGCGCACCGTGATTGAAGCTTTCGAACTCGGTCGGGATCAGCTTGCCCTGCGGCACGACGATGCCAGCGGCCACGTCCGGGCCACCTTCGCCGAAGAACTGCGCGGCGGGGAAGGCCAGCACGCGGTTCTGCTCGGCCACGTACAGCACGCCATTGGGGGAGAAGCAGACGCCGTTGGGCACCTTGAACGCGATCGAGGTGGCAAACGCCACCACGTCATCGGCCACGCGCCGCTTGGTGCGGTCCGTGATCTGCCACACGCGATTCTTGCGCGTGCCGGCGAACACCACGCCGGTCGACGGTTCCACGGCCATATGGCGGGCGTCGGGCACGATCGCATAGAGCTCGATCTTGAAACCCTGCGGCAGCTTGATCTGCTTGAGGTTCTCGCGCAGCGCGTCGGCCTTGGTGCCGGTCTGCGGCACGCTTTCGGGGGTGGGCGTGCCGGTCGGCTTGAACTGCTGCAGCTTGCCGAGATTGTTGTCGGCCCCGATGGCGGGGGTGACCATGATGGCAGCGGCCAGCGAGACGGCGGCCAATGGCAAGAGCCTGGGAAGGTAGCCCATGTGTGATGTCTCCGGAGGTTTTGTTTGCTTTTGAGCCCGCGACTGCAAAAGGAACAACCATCCGACGGAACGTCGACCGCGTTCGCCCGGATCCCCTGCCTGGCGGGGTGTGACACGACGGGTATGACAGGAAAGAGCTTAGGACAAACTTTTGTGCGGTGGAAAGCTCGATTTCCAGAAGCAGATGCCGCGGGCCCCTATATCTAGGTATAGGGGCCCGGGAGAGGGAGCCGGCTGAGCCGGCCGCCGCAGTCTTTATTGCGGCCTTAACCGGCCGCGCGCTTTCCATCCTGGTCCGGCGGCGCCGAAACCCCGGTCCGGTCCATCCCGGCCAGTTGCTGATCGAACGGCAGGGCCGCCGTATGACTCGAGCCATCCGGCGACCAGTCGGTCATGCGGCTGATCGAGCCGTAACCGTCCATGTCGCCACGACCGCGCGCCCCTTCGGTGTACGGGTCCCGGGGACCATTATGAAACGTGTAACCATAGCGGTCGCCAGCCGACGCGCTGGTGCGCGGCTCCGAGGCGGCAGCGTTGGCGAGTGAGGCAGCGCCGGCAAGCAGGGTGGCCAGCGTAAGGCGAGTGATGCGATGCGTCATGTCGAACTCCGCAGAGAGTCAATGGGCTCGTGGTCTGCTCCCCAGCCAGAACCCTTGTCGAGGGGCGATGAATCAAGCGTCCCGACCGTGGCGCCGCCCCGGATGCACCGCAGTCGTGCCTGAATCCTAGGGAGCGCGCGACGCGTGCGCAGCCATCCATGCGGACGCCAGGACCGCGCATAGGTCTCGGCGGCCTATCCGGGCGTATGGGCGCCCCGATGCACAAGCACAGCGCGGCGATGAAAAGAGATCGACGCGGACCGCAAACCGATCGGCCGCGCGGTGGCCGGCAAGACCCCAATTCCGTCCATGCCGCGCTGCGGCATTTTGTCGCGTTCGCAGGGTTTCGCTTTTCTTCGCATTGGCAGACAATGCGTCCGTCGACGTTGCGTAGTCGATCACGTTTTCTGCAAATCGCACGGACACGGGCGTGGGGTCATCCTTCGCTCGCCTATACGAACATATAGTTATCCGTGCGAAGGCCCGCCCCTATGATCTCGTCCACAAACGGGTCCGCATAGGGGCCCACCATTGGGCCCACGGGTGCTGCGACGATCGGGTTGCAGACCGCCGCATGCTCACGAGGCTGGGGTACTCGCTTGCAGAACACGCTGATAGTTGCAATCGTCGATGATGACGAATCCGTTCGCCTGGCGACGTCCAGGCTGGTCCGTTCTCTGGGTTGGGAGGTGCGTCCGTACGATTCGGCCCGCGCGTTCCTCGACTCGGGCAGGATCGGCGAAGCGGACTGTGTCATCACGGATTTCCAGATGCCTGGCATGACCGGGCTGGAAATGCAGCGCACATTGACCGAGCGCCATTATTCGGTGCCGGTCATCTTCATCACTGCCTACTGCACCGACGCAGTGCGGCGGCAGGCGCTCGACAGCGGCGCGATGTCGGTGTTGCCCAAACCCGTGGATGGTGCCTCGGTCAAAGCCTGCCTGGAGCGCGTAGCACTCAACGCGGGCTAGCCGTCGCACGGTAGTTGCGAATTTGCCCTGAGGTTTGTCACGCGCGTCCGCCGTGGCACAATCGCGGCGCACATCATCGCGACGCAATCTGTCGTCTAGAGGTTTGTATGTCCGCGGCACCGTGGCAGCGGGAGCGGATTGCCACGCCGGATAATCGGCTCCCCCATGCATCCCAACTCCCGTATGCTGTCGATCATCGCCGGGGTCTTAGCGTTGGCCATTTTCCTGGTCGACGCATTGACTCCCCTGGACATCGCGATTGCGGTGCTCTACGTCGTTGTCGTGCTGCTGGTGGCCTCCACCGGCTCGCGCAAGGCCACCATCACCGCGAGCGCGATCTGCGCGGTGCTGACGGTGCTCGGCTATCTGATCTCCACGCCCCCCGGTTACATGACCGCGGCCGGCGCCGCGCCGCTCGCGCGCTGCTTCGTCAGCCTGCTGGCCAATAGCACGGCCACGCTGCTCGCGCTGCGCGGACTTGGCAATACCGCGCGCCTGCGCGAGCAGATCCAGATGCTCAACCTGACGCACGACGCGATTGTCGTGCACGACATGGACGACATCATCACGTTCTGGAACCGGGGCGCGCATGAAGTCTATGGCTGGAGCGCGGCGGAGGCCGTCGGGCAGTCGATTCACGCGCTCACGCGCACCACGTTCCCGATTCCGATCGAGCATATCCACGACGAGCTGTTGCGCAGCGGCCACTGGGACGGCGAAGTGCAGCGCGTGCGCAAGGATGGCCAGCTGCTGACGATCTCGAGCCGCTGGGCATTGTGGCGCGACGCGCGCGGCAATCCGGTCGCCATTGTCGCCACCAGCAACGATATTACCGACCGCAAGCGCGCCGAAGCCGCGCTCGCCCGCAGCGAGGCGTTCCTCTCCGAGGCCCAGCGGCTCAGCAAGACCGGCAGCATGGCGCTGCAGCCACCCTATTCGGAGATGACGTGGTCCCCTGAAGCCTATCGGATTCTCGGTTACGATCGCGATGTCACACCCTCGCCGGAATTAATTGCCGCGCGCACGCACCCGGACGACCTCGCCCGGGTCAGCGCCGCGCGCCAGATGTTGCGCGAGGGCAGACCCTATATCGATCTCGAACACCGCCTGCTGATGCCGGACGGCGGTATTCGCTATGTACACTTCGTGGCGCGGCGAAGCAACGCCGCGCCGCTGCTTCCGGAGTATGTGGGCGCGCTGATGGACGTCACCGATGCGGCTGTCACTCAGGAAGCGTTACAGCGTTCGCAGGCGGAACTCGCGCACGTGACGCGCGTCACAACACTCGGCGAGTTGGCCGCCTCGATTGCGCATGAAGTCAGCCAGCCGCTGGCCGCGATCGTGACCTGTGGCGACTCGGCGGTGCGCTGGCTCGACCGCGAGCCGCCCGATATCGCGGAGGCGCAGCTGTCGATCGGGCAGATGGTAAGGGATGCGCGGCGCGCGACGGACATCATTCATCAGATCCGTTCGATGGCGAAAAAACGGGATCCGGTGTACGAACGCCTGGATCTGAACGTGTTGGTGACAGAGGCCGCCAGCCTGGTGCGGCGAGAATTCCAGGCCAACCGCGTGGAGCCGGACATCCGGCTCGCGCCGACGGCACTCTACGTGTCGGGAGACCGCGTACAGCTCCATCAGGTGTTGATCAACCTGTTGGTGAACGCGGTGCAGGCGATGGCGTCGATCCGCGATCGCCGCAGGGATTTGTGGGTCGTCACGGAGCGCGTGCAGGGGGTGCGCTACGCGGCGATCACGGTACGGGATGCCGGTTGCGGATTTCCACCGGCCGATGCGGACAAGCTGTTCAACGCGTTTTATTCCACAAAAAAGGACGGCATGGGAATGGGGTTGTCTATCTGCCGCTCGATCGTCGAAGCCCATGGAGGAAGAATATGGGCCGAATCGCCTCCGGAGAGAGGTGCGACGCTACGGGTGGAACTTCCGTTGCATGAGGAGGTACTCCAATGAGTCACGGGACGGACGGTGCCGCGGGGAGCGCGATCGTCTACGTCGTCGATGACGACGAATCCATGCGCAACGCGGTGCGCATGCTGCTGCGGTCCGTGGGATTTCGCGTCGAGGTGTTTGCCACGGCCGCGGAGTTCCTGGAGCAGGAACTTGAGGATGCGCCCAGCTGCCTCATACTCGACGTTCGCCTGAAAGGGCAGAGCGGGCTTGCTGTGCAACAGCAGATCATGGAAGAGCGGGTACCCATCCCGATCATCTTCATGACCGCGCACGGCGATATCGCGATGTCGGTGAAAGCCATGAAGGCTGGCGCGACCGATTTCCTGGCCAAGCCGTTTCGCGACCAGGACATGCTGGACGCGGTGGCCGATGCGCTCGCGCGCGACGAGGAGCGACGCAATTCCGATCGCTCGCTATCGGAGTTGCGACGGCGATACGACTCGCTCACGCCACGCGAGCGCGAGGTGATGGCGCTGGTCACGCGCGGGCTCATGAACAAGCAGATCGCTTCGGAGATGAGCCTCAGCGAGATCACGGTCAAGCTGCATCGTGGCCAGGCCATGCGCAAGATGGCTGCGCGCTCGCTCGCGGACCTCGTGCTGAAGGCCGAAGCGCTCGGCGTGGCACCCGCCAACGACGTCCGTCACTGACGCCCAGCCCAGGCTCACCGACGACCGGGCCCGCAGCCGCCATGCATCGAGGCGGCCCGCGGGCCCGGTCGCATTTGGGCTGGCGCGGCGTGGAGGGATAGGGTGGGGTCGGGCAATTCGGCAAAAACCGGGCGTGACCCTATACAAAGGTATAAGGTCTACAAACTTAATCACGGCGTGCGTAAACGGATGTCTGTCTGGTTGTTGGCAAGCGGCTGATATACCTTGGATGGCATGTTGGCAGTGCATGGATGCACTGCCTTGCCAACCCCACGACAGCAGGTGTTTGACATGACTGGAACGACCGCCTTTAGCACCGATATCAGCCCTGATCTCTCCACCCCCGTACGTCCCGCATTCTCCGAATCCCCGATTGGGGAAGAGGTCACCTGGCGTGAGCATTCGTCGGGGCTGGACGCGACGGCTGTGCGCTCCCGGCATGTCCCTGTGGCACGCTGGATTCGTCCCGACGCCGGTCCGCTCGAGGTCAGTCACGACGGCTTCGACGCGCATCACTGTATCGGCCTGAGCCTGCGCAGCCTCAATTGCACGTTCCAGTCGGCGGGCCGCCTGATCGTGCAGGGCCGCGTGGCGGCGGGCGCGGTACAGATCACGGCACCGCGCGTGTCGGTCAACGCCACGTTCGAGTCGGCCAGCGACGTGCTGCACCTGTTCGTGCCGCAGGGCGTGCTCGCGGATTGCCATCAGGACCTGTTCGGCCGCGCGCATAACGGCGACATCGTGCTGTCGGACCCGCGCCTGATTACCGATACGACGATGGAGCGCCTGGGCCAGGCGCTGGCGATGGCGCATACGCAGGACCCGAGCCTTGGCCGGTTGTTCATCGATAGCGTGAGCCTGGCGATTGTCTCGCGGCTGGTCAGCAATCACTTCAACCGGGTGGCGACGCAATCGCGTCATGTGTCGGGCCTGCCGGCCTGGCGTCTGCGCCGCGTGGTGGAGTACATCGATGCGCATCTGTCCGAAGCGATCGGCCTGGCCGATATCGCGGAGAGCGCCGGCCTGACGCGCATGCACTTTGCCGCGCAATTCCGTCTGGCCACGGGCCTGCGCCCGCATGAGTACCTGCTGCGCCGCCGGATCGAGCATGCGCAGGATCTGCTGCGCGACGACAAGGGGAGTGTGCTGGATGTGGCGCTGCGTTGCGGCTTCCGCTCGCAGGCGCACTTCACCACGGTGTTCCGCCGCTTCGTGGGCGATACGCCGTACCGCTGGCGCAGCAAGGTCGCCGTGACGGGTTAAGCCACAGCGACCGTGTTCGCGGATGGCGGCGATCAGACGATCGTCGCCAGTCCCAGCGTCAACAACAACGCGACCACGGAGATCAAGGTCTCCGCGACCGACCAGGTCTTGAAGGTCTGCGCGACGGTCATGTTGAAGTACTCCTTGACCAGCCAGAAGCCCGCGTCGTTCACATGCGACAGGATCAGCGAGCCGGCGCCGGTGGTCAGCACCAGCAGTTCCGGACGCGTGCCCGGAATGCTTGCCGCGATCGGCGCCACGATGCCGGCCGCCGTGGTCATCGCCACCGTGGCGGAACCCGTGGCAATGCGGATCATCACCGCCACCAGCCAGCCAAGCACGAGCACCGACACGTGGGCGCTGGTGGCCACATCGACGATCGCGTTCGAGATGCCCGAGTCGCGCAGCACGCGGCCAAAGCCACCACCCGCGCCCACCACCAGCGTGATGATTGCCGTCGGCGCCACGCACTCGTTGGTGAACTTCAGGATGGTCTCGCGGTTGAAGCCACGGGCCTTGCCGAACGTGAAGAAGCTCACGAGCGTGCCGATCAGCAGCGCCATCACCGAGTTACCGATCCACTTCAGGAAGTCGTTGGCAAACGTCTTGGGCGTGGTGAACAGATCCGCCCAGCTGCCGATCAGCATCAGGATCACCGGCAGCAGGATCGTGAACACCGTAATGCCGAAGCTCGGCAGTTCGTGCTTCTCTTTGGCTTCTTCGGTCAGTTGCTCGGCCAGCGGGTTGATCGCGGGCAGGTCGACGTAGCGGTCCATCAGGCGCGCGAACATCGGGCCGGCGATGGCCGCGGTGGGAATGCCGACGATCAGCGCGTACATGATCGTGCGGCCCATATCGGCGCCGTAGGCGGACACCGCGAGCAGCGCGGCCGGGTGCGGCGGAATCAGGCCGTGAACCACCGACAGGCCCGCCACCATCGGAATGCCGACCAGCACCATCGACGTGCCGGTGCGCTTGGCCACGTTGAACGCGATCGGTACCAGCAGCACGAAGCCCACTTCGAAGAACACAGGCAGACCGACGATGAACGCGATGGTCACCATGGCCCAGTGCACGTTCTTTTCTCCGAAGAAGTCGATCAGCGTGAGCGCCACGCGCTCGGCACCGCCGGACTCCGCCATCATCTTGCCGAGCATCGTGCCCAGCCCGATCACCAGTGCGATATGCCCCAGTGTGCCGCCCACGCCGGCTTCGAACGACTTGACGATATCGCCCATCGGCATGCCCGAGGCAAAGCCGAGCAGCACCGACACCACGACGAGCGTGATGAACGGGTTGAGCTTGAATTTGGCGATCAGGATCACCAGCGCGATCACCGCGATCAGCGCGTAAATCAATAGCGTGGTTCCGGTTACGGTGCCCATGTTGTCTCCTTTGCGGATGTGTGTTGAATTGGCTCGGTGAAGCACGGGGGATGTCTTAGCGCTTGAATGCGATGCAGTCGATCTCGACCTTGCAGTCGACCACCATCGACGACTGCACGCAGGCGCGGGCCGGTGGGTTGGCGCCGAAGTACTCTTTGAAGATCTTGTTGAACGACGCGAAGTCGCGCGCGTCGTCCAGCCATACGCCACAGCGCACGATGTGCTCGGGGCCGTAGCCCGCCTCGGTGAGGATCGCGAGCACGTTGCGGATGGCCTGATGGGTCTGCGGCACGATGCCGCCATCGATGACCTCGCCATCGACCATCGGGACCTGGCCCGAGACATAGAGCCAGCCATCGGCGCTGACCGCGCGGGAGAAAGGCATGTGCGAGCCACCGCTGCCGGTGCCGCCTTCCACGCCGTATCGTTTGATGTCCATGAATATTCCGTGAAGAAGTAGGGTGTCTATGCGCGCGCCGCAGGCGCACGCGGAATAAAGCGGCCCGCGCGCAGGCCCGTGGGCGCGCGCTGCTGCCATGAGAGTTCGCCGTTGACCCACACCGCCGCGATGCCTTCAGCCGGCGCCACCGGTTCGGTGAACGTGGCCGCGTCGCGGATCGTGGCGGGGTCGAACAGCACGAGGTCGGCCCAGTAGCCTTCGCGTACAAAGCCGCGTTCGGCCAGGCCGAAACGCTCGGCGGACAGGCCAGTCATCTTGTTGACGGCCACCGCGAGCGGAAACAGTTCGCGATCGCGCGCGTAGTGGCCGAGCACGCGCGGAAACGCGCCCCACAGGCGCGGATGCGGCAGCGGATCGTTGGGCAGGCCGTCGGAGCCGATCACCGTGGCCGGATGGCGCAGGATGCGGTCGACATCGGCCTCTTCCATGCCGTGATACACCGCGCCCGCCGGTTGCAGACGCCGCGCCGCGGTGTGCAGATCCACGCCCCATTCATTGGCGATATCGGCCAGCAGGCGGCCGCCCATCGCGGGCTCCGGTTCGGACCACGTGACCAGGATGTCGAAATCCCCGGTCACCTGCTTGAGGTCCAGCGTCGACGAGCTGGCCGCGTAGGGATAGCAGTCGCAGCCCACCTGCTGCCAGCGTTGCGCATGCTCGAGCGCGTCGAGCACTTCGCCGCTGCGGCCCCAGTTGGCCACGCCCGCGCATTTCAGATGCGAGATCACCACCGGTACGCGCGCATGGCGGCCGATGCGGAACGCTTCGTCCATCGCTTCGAGGATTTCGGCGAATTCGCTGCGCAGATGGGTCGCGTAGAGGCCGCCCGCGTCGGCGAGCGGTGCTGCCAGTGCCAGCACTTCCTCGGTGGGGGCCGAGAACGCGTTGGCGTAGGCGAGGCCGGTGGACAGGCCCAGCGCGCCGGCGTCGAGCGCCTCCTGCAACTGCGCGCGCATCGCCGTGATTTCGTCGGCGCTGGCGGCGCGGTCGAAACGATCCATATGATTGCTGCGCAGCGCGGTGTGGCCCACCAGCGCGGCCACATTGACGGACGGTTGCGCGGCATTGACGGCGGCCACGTAGCTGCGGAAATCGGGGTAGCGGAACGCGTCGGCATGGCCGAGCAGGTTCATCGGGTCGGGCGGATCGCCGGCCAGCGTGACTGGGGCCGCGCTGATGCCGCAGTTGCCGACGATCACGGTGGTCACACCCTGCGACAGCTTTGGCGTCATGGCCGGTTCGCGCACGACGTTGGTGTCGTCGTGCGTGTGCACGTCGATAAAGCCCGGGGCGAGTGCCAGGCCATGGCCCTCGACCACATGCGCGGCGCTGCCGGGGTCGAGCGGCGCGTCCTCGTCGAGCCACGCGATGCGTGCGATGCGCCCATCGCGTACGCCCACGTCGGCCATGCGCGCGGCCGCGCCGGACCCGTCTAGCAGCAGCACGCAGCGAATCAGGGTGTCGAACAGATGGGGCATGTCAGTCTCCCAGCGGCTGGCGACTGTCGGCATGCGTGCCGCGATGGTCGTCCAGCACATACTTGATGCGGCGCAGACGTTCCTGGCTCTGGTCCTGGCGCAGCAGCGCGAGCTGGGTGGCCAGCACGTCGAGCACGAACAGCATCGCGTAGCGCGATGCCGAAGGCATGAAGATAAAGTCGGTCTCGAGCGTGCGCACCGGCAGCAGCACGTCCGCGCACGCGGCCAGTGGCGAGCCGAGTGCCGTCACGGCGATGAGCTTCGCGCCGTATTCGCGCGCGATCTCGCAGCTGGCGAGCATCTCGGGCACGTTGCCGCTTGCTGAGAACGCCAGCACCACGTCATCGCGCACGAGCGTGGCGGCCATCATCTTCTGCAGCAGCGCATCGTGATAGCTCGCGGCCGGATGCCCAAGCCGCGCGAGCCGCTGGCAAGCCTCGTCGGCCAGCATCGTCGAACCGCCACCCATGCCGAAAGCGTAGACCATGCGCGCATCGCGCAACAGGCGCGCGGCGGCTTCGATACGCTCGGGGTCGATCAGCTTGCGATTGACGTCGAGCGCGGCCACCGCGTCCGCGTGAATGCGATCGGCGAGCGTGGCCGGCGCGGCCGGTTCGTGCGCGCCGCCTGCATGCGCCGCCCCACTCGGCAGAAAGCGTGATCCCACCGCGGTCGCCTGCGCCAGCCGCAGCTTGAGGTCGCGCACATCGCGGCAACCGAGCGCCTTGGCCAGCCGCGTCACACTGGCTTCACTGACGCCCGCTTTGCGGGCCAGCTCATTGATACTCGCCGCCGCCGCCGCGGCCACATCCTCGAGGATGACCTGCGCCACCTTTTGCTCGGCCAGCCGCAAGGCGGGGCCGCGCTCGGCGATGCGCGTCAGGATGTCGAAGGGTGCGGTCATGACAAGTGCGTGTTACTTTCTAACAAACGGTGGCGCATGGTAATTTCCCGCTATTATTACGTCAACCCGCGTTTGTACGCCCCTTACAACAGCTGCTCTCCAACGATGCATGAGACAAAGTATCAAGCGCACCCCGAGGCGCAGAATGCCCGAGGCATGATCGACCCGTTGAACAAGGCCATGGGCCGTCTGGCGGCGCCGCTCGCGCCGGATGCGGCCAGGGAAGTGGGCTGGCGGCTGCTCGACGAAGATCTGAGCTTGCCCGCCGCGGTGCTCTATGAAGATCGCCTGGCGCACAATCTCGACTGGATGCGCCGCTTCATGGGCGAATACCACGTGCACCTCGCGCCGCATGGCAAGACCACCATGGCGCCCAAGCTGTTCGCGCGCCAGCTGGCCGAGGGCGCCTGGGGCATCACGCTTGCCACCGCGCACCAGACCGCCGCCGCGCACGCGCACGGTGTCAGGCGCGTGCTGATGGCCAACCAGCTCGTGGGCCGCCGCAATATGGAAATCGTGGCGGACCTCCTGCAGGACCCCGACTTTGAATTTTTCACGCTGGTGGATTCGGCCGAGCTCGTCGATCAGCTCGGCGCATTCTTCCGTCAGCGCGGCCAGACCCTGCAGGTGCTGCTGGAAATCGGCGTGACCGGTGGCCGCACCGGCGTGCGCGACGCCGCGCAACAGGCCGCGGTACTCGCCGCGCTGCAACGCTGGCCCGGCGCGCTGTCGCTCGCGGGCGTGGAAGTCTACGAGGGCGTGCTGCAGCAGGAAGCAGACATCCGCGCGTTCCTGCGCCGCACCGTGTCGATCACGCGCGAACTGGCCACGGCAGGTGCCTTCGGCCGTCAACCCGTGATCCTGTCCGGTGCCGGTTCCGCGTGGTACGACGTGGTAGCCGAAGAGTTCTCGCAGGCGAACATTGGCGCCCCCATCGAGGTGGTGCTGCGCCCCGGCTGTTACCTCACGCACGACGTCGGCATCTACCGCGCCGCGCAGGACCGCATCCTCGCCGGCAATCCCGTGGCACAGAAAATGCGCGAAGGGCTGCTACCCGCGCTGCAACTCTGGGCCTACGTGCAATCGATTCCCGAGCCCACCCGCGCGATCATCGGCCTAGGCAAGCGCGATGCCGCGTTCGACGCGGGCCTCCCCATTCCGGCCAGCCACTACCGCCCGCAGGGCGCCAGCCCGACCCCGGTGGACACCCCGGCGCATTGGCGGATCACCGGCATGATGGATCAGCATGCCTATCTCGAGATTGGCGCTGGCGATGACCTGCGAGTCGGCGATATGATTGCCTTCGATATCTCGCATCCATGCCTGACCTTCGACAAGTGGCGCCATATCCCGGTGCTCGATCGTCAGTTCCGCGTCATCGATATCGTGCAGACCTTCTTCTGAGGGAGCGACGGCGACATGAGCATCGACATTCTTGCCTACGGGGAACCGCTGGTCGAATTCAACCAGCAGCCCGACGATCCCGCGCGCTACCTGCAGGGGTTCGGCGGCGACACCTCCAACTTCTGCATCGCGGCCGCGCGCCAGGGCGCCAGCGCGGGGTACATCACCGCCGTCGGGGCCGACAGCTTTGGCGAACGCCTGCGCGAGCTATGGACGCGCGAGCGCGTCGACACCCGCCATGTGAGCGTGCACGCCTCCGCGCCCACCGGCGTGTATTTCGTCTCGCACGACAGCCACGGCCATCGCTTCGATTACCTGCGCGAAGGCTCCGCGGCCGCGCGCTACCATCACGAGCAACTGCCGCTCGCGGCCATCGCCCAGGCGCGCTACCTGCATGTGTCGGGCATCAGCCTGGCCATCAGTACCTGCGCGTGCGATGCCGGGCTGGCCGCGATGGAGCACGCGCGCAAAGCCGGCGTGCAGGTCTCGCTCGATACCAACCTGCGCCTGCGGCTGTGGTCGCTGGCCCGCGCGCGCGGCATCATGCGCGAGGCGTTCGGGCTGACCGATATCTGCCTGCCGAGCTGGGATGACATCACCGTGCTCACCGGTCTCGACGACCGCGATGCGATCGTCGACTACCTGCTGGGCTGCGGCATCGGCCTGATCGCGCTCAAGCTCGGCGAGGAGGGCAGCTATGTGGCCACGCCCGAAGCGCGCACGCTGGTGCCGCCGTTTCCGGTACAGCCACTGGATGCCACCGGTGCCGGCGACTGCTTCGGCGGCAGCTTTATCGCGCGGCTGGCGGCCGGCGTCGATCCGTTCGAAGCCGCGCGCTACGCCAATGTGGCCGCAGCGCTGTCCACCACGGGCTATGGCGCGGTCGCGCCGATCCCGCGGGCCGAAGCGGTGCTCGCGCGCCTGGAACAATCGGTTTCCGTGATTGCCTGATCTTCATGTCGGGCCATATCCGGCCCGACACCAACGTTTAATGCCATGACAACTCCTTCGACTTCCCTGCTTGAACGCCTCTCCAACGTGCCGGTCATCCCGGTGCTCGAGTACCACTCGGTGGAGGAGGCCCTGCACGTCAGCGAGGCACTGGTCAGCGGCGGCCTGCCGTGGCTCGAGATCACGCTGCGTACGCCCGTCGCGCTCGAGGCCATTCGCGCGGTGGCCAAGGCGCTGCCGCAGGCCGTGGTCGGCGCGGGCACGGTGCTGAACGCCGGGCAACTGCATGCGGTACGCGATGCCGGCGCGCAGTTCGCGGTCTCGCCGGGCCTGACGCAGACGCTCGCCGATGGCGCGCGCGATGCCGGCGTGTCGCTGCTGCCGGGCGTGGCCACCGCGAGCGAAGCCATGTTCGCGCTCGAGAACGGGTTCACGTTCCTGAAGTTCTTTCCGGCCGAAGCCGCAGGCGGCGTGCCGATGCTGAAGTCGCTATACGGCCCGCTCGCGCAGCTGAAGTTCTGCCCGACTGGCGGCATCGATGCGGCCAAGGCACCGACCTATCTGGCGTTGCCCAATGTGGTGTGCGTAGGGGGCTCGTGGGTGGTGCCGAAGGATGCGGTGGCGGGCAAGGACTGGGCGCGCATCCGTAGCCTCGCGCAGGAAGCGGCGAAGCTGAAGGCGTAAAGCCGGAAGCGTGGAAACGAAAAACGGGCGCCGTCGGGCGCCCGTTTTTCTTTGAAGCGTTGCTGCTTTGAAGCGTCGTTGCGTGTTACCTCAACGCCTTACTTGACGATTTACTTCGCGATTTACTTCGCGACTTACTTCGCCTTCTCAGCCGAGTTCTCGAGTTTCTGGCCACCCTTCTGTACATCCTGCCCAACACCGGCCATCGTATTGCAACCGGCCAGGAGCGTGGCAACCATCAGGCCAAGGATCCATGCTTTTTTCATCGTCCGACTCCTTTAAACGGGATAGTGTGCGCCGGGCAGAAATTACCGGCTGCCCTGACCGTAACGATGGACGATGGATGCCCGCATGTAAATTGGACAACGTCTGACACGCGTGTGCGAGTTCCTCTGACACGCGTCCAACTCAGCTTCCGGCGGGCCCGAGCAACTGCCGCGCGCGCGCGGCAATCGCGCCATGCGTCTGCGCAAGCCAGTGCGCGGGAAACGGCTGCGCCAGCAGATAACCCTGCATGCCGTGGCAACCCCAGTCACGCACGAGCTCGAGCTGCCTGCGCGTCTCCACCCCCTTGGCCCACACCACCGCGCCCGACTGACGGGCCAGTGCGCAGGCCGCGCGCAGCGACTCCGCATCCTCCGCGTTGCCGTGCGCCGTGGGTCCCACGTGTCTGGCATCGAGCGTGACGGCATCAGGCCGCAGCCGTTCCAGCGCGCGCAGCGCCGCAGGTGTGTTGGTGAAGTCCCCGAGCGCCACGTGCACGCCGAACTCGCGCAACAGCGCGGCCTTGCGCGCGGCCATCGGGTCGTCGGGCACCATGTCCGCGGGGACCTCGATGCAAAGGCGTCCGCGTGGCACGTTGAACGCTTCCACACTGCGGCGCAGCAGGTCCACGGTCTCGTTGCCATGCAGTTGCGCGCTCGATGCCAGTAACGTGAACTGGACCGGCGCCACAGCCTCGGTCGCGCTCAACAGCGGCAGCAGGGTCTGCAGCAGCCAGCGGCCCATCTCGTGCATCATGCCGAGCGCCTCGGCAACGGGAAGAAAGTCCTGCGGCGCCACGCGGCCGAACAGCGCATGTTGCCAGCGCGAACGCACCGTGTACCCGGACACCTCGGCAGTCCCGAACATCGCGCGCGGTTGCAATTGCAGACTGAGCTCGCCACGCGCCATCGCCTCGGGCAGGGCCGCCAGCAGGGCGGCCAGGCGTGGCGCCGACGGTGTGGTCGCATTGCCGATGCCGTCGCCGCCGCGGCGATAGACCTGCAGCATGGCGTCGAATGCCAGTTGCAGGTTGCGCTCGGTCGCGCTCTCCGGATGGTCGAGCGCCGTGCCGATGCTGCAGGACAGGAACAGTTCATAGCCGTCGATCACGAACGGCCGGCCAAGCGCGGCGGCGATGCTGCCGCTGATCGCGGTCGCATCCGGCGCGGCGTCGTTAGCGTCGTTAGCATCGGACAGCACGCAGGCGGCGCCGAGATCGGCGGGGCCGAGCCAGAGCATCGCGGCCGGCATCGAGGCGACGCCCGCCACGCGCGCCTCGACGCAGGCACGTAACCGCTGCGCCCGTTCGAGGCCAATCGTCTCGCAGACGTTCTGAAAGCGGTCGAGGCGGATGACGAGCACCGCGAGCGGATGCGCGGTACCGACGGCGGCGCGATGCGCGTCGAGCGCGGCGATAAAGGCGGCGGGCTGCATGGTGCGTGGTGATGCGGCGACAGCTAGATTGCTGCAGGCCGCATCATACGGCAGGGCGTGACGGAACAAGCGGAAGCGTGTCAATTGACGTGCGTTCGCCGCCGCTTGCTGTTGTTTCTCGTCAATCAGCGGGAATGTCCTACCGTTGGTCGTATTGACCCGGGGACGATGCATGCAGTAATGGGGGAGGGCGAGGTTTTCCCCTCCCCGTGAAATCGGGACGTTCAGTCCGTCCGCTCAGTCCGTCCGCTCAGTCCGTCCGATCAACCCGCCCGCTCAGCCAGTGGTTTCGGCCTCGGGGCCGTCCTCGGGCGGGACGCGCGAAGCCAGCACCTTGTCGATGCGCTTGCCGTCCATGTCGATGATTTCGAACTTCCAGCCGTCCCACTCCACGGTATCCGCGGTCTGCGGCAGGCGGCCGAGCAGCAGCAAGAGCATGCCCGACAGCGTGTGGTAACGCTCCTTGTCTTCCTCGGGCACGACGCGGATGCCGGTGCGATCCTTGAGTTCGGGCACCGGAATCAGGCCATCGAGCAGCCACGAGCCGTCGTCGCGCTGCACCGCCCATTCCTCGCCGGCGGTCTCGGTCTTGAACTCGCCGGTGATGGCTTCGACCAGATCCTGCAGCGTCACGAGACCAAGCACCTCGCCGTACTCGTCGATGACGAACGCCATCTGACCACCCGACGAGCGGAAGTTCTCGAGCAGCTCCATGCCGGTAACGCTCTCGGGCACGAATACCGCGGCCTGCAGTACCGCCGTGAGCTCCGCCTTTTCGCCGCGCAACCGGCGCGCCAGCAGCTGGCGCGCGCTCACCACGCCAAGGATGTCGTGCATGCCGCCACGCACCACCGGAAAGCGCGAGTGGTCGGACTCCTCGATGCGGCGCAGGTTTTCATCCTCGCTGGCGTCGACGTCGAGCGCGATGACGTCGCCGCGCGGCACCATCAGCGATGCGATCTGGCGATCGTCCAGCCGGAACACATTGCGCACCATCGTGTGTTCATGGTGTTCGATCACGCCGGCCTCGGAGCCTTCCACCAGCAACGCGTGGATTTCCTCCTCGGTCACCAGGGGGCCGCGGTCCGATTTCACGCCGAGCAGACGCAGCACCAGCAGCGTGGAACCGGACAACAGCTTGACGAACGGTTTCGAAGCGACTGAAAGAAACGAGATCGGGCGCGCGACCATCCGCGCGATGGTTTCGGGCGCCATCTGCCCGAGCCGCTTGGGCACCAGCTCGCCGAGCACGATCGAGAAATAGGTCAGGGCCGCCACCACGATCGCGGTCGCGATATAGCCCGCTGTAGTGGGAGTAAGACCGAACTGTTGCAGCCACACGCCAAGCGGTGCCGCCAGCGTCGATTCGCCGACCACGCCGTTGAGCACGCCGATCGACGTAATGCCGATCTGGACGGTGGAGAGGAAGCGCGTGGGATCCTCGCCGAGCTTGACCGCGGCAATCGCGCCACGGTCGCCATCTTCGATCGCCCGTTGCAGCCGCGCCTTGCGCGCGGTAACGAGCGCGATCTCCGACATCGCGAACAATCCGTTGAGAAGAATCAGCGCCAGCAGTATGGCAATTTCCATCAGGGTGCACGCCCTTGCGCGTGCGGGTATTGAAGAAGAAGGCCAAGCATACCACCCGCGTGTGACGTGGGTCGCGCAAATCGGCTGGGCCGCCTACGCGTCCGGCGCGGTCGTGTTAACATCGCAGCGCCGCCGCGGCTTACCTTGCTGTTAACTTGCTGGTGACTTCGTGGCGGCACATTACGTCTTCAGGGCGGGGTGCAAGTCCCCACCGGCGGTATGTCGCAGCAGCCATTCCATGGCGCGGCGGTGAGCCCGCGAGCGCCCGCATGCGAATGCGGGGTCAGCAGATCTGGTGAGAAGCCAGAGCCGACGGTCATAGTCCGGATGAGAGAAGATGGGGCAACCTCGCGTGGGCGACCGCGCGCGTGTTTTCGCGCGCGTATATGTTGCATCGCATTGCATCGCGCGCGGCCGCCTGTCCTCCCCTGAAACGCCCACAGTCCGTTATCTATATGGAGCGTTTCAATGCTGACTCTTGCAGCAGACACCGCAGTTTCCGTTACCACCCCCGTTATCGATTCCCTCGCCGAACGCATCGCGCAGGCACTCGACGTCATGCGCGAAGGTCGTCCCGTAGTGCTGCTCGACGATGACGATCGCGAGAACGAAGCCGATCTGATCCTCGCCGCCGAGCAACTCACACCGGCCAACATGGCGATGATGATTCGCGAGTGCAGCGGCATCGTGTGCCTGTGCCTGACGACCGAACGCGTGCGCGAGCTCGGCCTGCGTCCGATGGTCGAGAACAATCGCAGCCAGTACGGCACCGCGTTCACGGTCTCGATCGAAGCGCGCGAAGGCGTGACCACCGGCGTCAGCGCGGTAGATCGCATCACCACGATTCGCGCGGCACTGGCGGGCCCGGCCGATGCGATCGTCAGCCCCGGCCACGTGTTTCCGCTGGTGGCGCGCGATGGCGGCGTGCTCGCGCGCCGTGGTCATACCGAGGGTTCGGTCGACCTCGCGCGCCTGGCGGGGCTGTCCCCGGCCGCGGTGCTGTGCGAGCTGATGAATCCGGACGGCACCATGGCGCGCCGGCCGGAGGCACTGGTCTTCGCGCAACAGCATGGGCTGCCCGTGCTGACCATCGCGGACCTCGTCGCGTGGCGCGAGTCTCAACCCGACGCGCCATAAAATTGAAACAATACGCATCGCAGGGGGCTGAGCCCCTGCATGCGTGTGCGACAATCGGGCCCTGCTTTTTCTCCCGTCCGCACGAGGGCAGCCCCCATGTCTCGCTTTGTTCGTCCTGCTATTCGATTTGCCGCGCTCGCCACGTTAGCTGTCGCGGCCACCGGCTTCTCCGTCGCGGCCCATGCCGATGACGGCATGGAAGCCCCCAATGCCGTGCCCGCGCCTGCCACTGCCGCGATCGAAGCCGCGCCACCGGACCCACAGCGCTGGCTGCCATTGCTCGGCACCAGCGGCATGGTGTCCTATTTCGACCAGACCGCCGTGCGCCGTCGTGGCACCGAAGTAGGCGTGATCGTGGTGCGCAATTCACCAGCTGGCGTCATTCGCACCACCAACGGCGAGACCATTCGCTCGTCGCTCAAGCGCATGGTGCTGAACTGCGCCAATTCGATGTATGCAGTGGTCGAGCAGACGCTATATAGCAAGCGCTTTGCCCGCGGCGAGTCCATCTATACGATCCACTCGCCGCAGCTCGGCACGCCGCAGCGCGCGCAGTCCGGCACCATCGCCGGCGAACTGGTCGCCAGGCTCTGTCGCTGAGCGTCTTCGGTCGAGTCCGAGGTTGAGCGCCTTCAGTTGAGCCCCTTCAGTTGATCCCAACCCTCAGTTCGAGACCTGACGCGCCTTCCACTGGCCGTTCGACTGCTTGCAGAACCAGCCCGACCACGCTTCGCTCGCGCTGCCGCGCTTGAGATCGGACTTGAGCCGGCGGCAGGACTGACCCTTGTCGGTCTTGCTCTGCACCGGCGTGATCGTGCCGTCGATCGCCTGCCGCCGCCCCGTCGCCGGGTAGTGCCATTCCACCGCCGTATCGTCCGCGGTGTCCACCAGCGCCTTGCGCACGACTTGCTGCAGCGCGGCAGCTTCCTTCTGATTCAACGTACCGATGATGCTGCCGGAAAGGTAGTTGTCGAAGTACGCCAGCGCGGGCGCGCTAACGCCTAGCATCAAAGTGGGGAGCAGGCCCGCAAGAAGGGTGGATCGAAACTTCGCGGACCGAATCGACTGCCGTGTCTGCATGACGACTCCTGATGATGGCGGATGGGAGGGGGCGCCGACATTTCCGAAGTGGCGCCGCGTTCATTGTAGGCACGGCAGGCGCTACTCAGCCATGCCGCGTTACGGTCGCATACAGTCGGCACCGGAAAGAGCCAGTCTTTGTAAAAAGTGGGGCATCGCCCGCAAACGCTTGCGTGGAGCGGCTTTCAGCCGACAGGGGTTTCATTTTGTTGCAAACCTTGCGTGCAGGAAACGTGACTTTTTAGGCTTGAATTGTTAAGGTCTGCCCTCGCACGGCAATGGTGCGGAGGCAGCTAGGTCGGATTTTTCCGATGTGCGGACAGATGTGGTCCGGCTTTTGCTCTCCCCCTTTGCTCTTCCGGTTACGCTCTCCCTGCTACCTTCCACTGCAAGATTCAACCGGCCTTCATGACCGCCTCGCTAACGCTGATTTCGCCGAAATTGCTGCCTCGCTCAACCTGCCAGATGCTCGCTGCCCGCGTCCGTTCGTCCCTTGGACCTCTCGGTGGCTCGCTTGCAAAGTGGCTCGGCGGCGGCGCGATCATGGTGACGACGCTGCTGGCGATGCCCGCCGCGCATGCGTTCGACTTCGAGACCGTCTCCGCGCGCGCGCGTCAGCTGGCCAGCTCGCCTTACAAGCCTGCGCAGCAAAATCTGCCACGTGAGCTCGCCGAGCTTTCGTACGAACGCTATAAAGACATTGAATACAAGCCCGAGCGGTTTGCCTGGCGCAACGCGCGGCTTCCGTTCGAGTTGTCGTTCTTCCATGAAGGCATGGTGTTCGACCAGCCCGTGCGCATCAACGAAGTCGTCGGTGGTAGCGTGCGTGAATTCCGCTTCGACCCGTCGGCGTTCAACTATGGTCCGCACAAGGTCGATCCGGCCAAGCTCAAGGGACTCGGCTTTGCCGGGTTCCGCCTGATGTACCCGGTCAATCAAGGTAGCAAGGGCAAGAAGGACGAGCTGGCCTCGTTCCTCGGCGCAAGCTATTTCCGCGCGCTCGGTCGCGACCAGTGGTACGGGCTGTCGGCACGTGGCCTGGCGGTGGACACCGGTCTCAACTCCGGCGAGGAGTTTCCGCGATTCACCGAATTCTGGATCGAGCGTCCGGACCCTAACGACAAGCAGATCACGCTCTATGCGCTGATGGACTCGCGTCGCCTGTCGGGTGCGTATCGCTTCATCATCAAGCCCGGCAGTGAAACTGTCATGGAGGTCAAGGCGCGACTATTCTTGCGAGAGAACGTCACCAAGCTCGGCCTTGCTCCGCTGACCAGCATGTATCTGTTTGGCGAGAATCAGCCGTCGGGCACGAACGACTTCCGCCCTGAAGTGCACGACTCGGACGGCCTGTCGATTCACCTCGGCACGGGCGAATGGGTCTGGCGCCCGCTCGTGAATCCGAAGCGCCTGCTCGTGACGTCGTTCGCCTCGAACAATCCGCAGGGGTTCGGCCTCATGCAACGCGATCGCAGCTTCGACAACTATCAGGAGATCGGCTCCTGGTACGAGCGCCGGCCCAGCGGCTGGGTGGAGCCGCGGGGCAACTGGGGCTCGGGCCGCGTGGAACTCGTGCAGATTCCGACGCCGGACGAAACCAACGACAACATCGTCGCGTACTGGATTCCCGACAATCCGCCCAAGCCCAAGCAGGCCTTCGACTACGAATACCGCCTGCTGTGGCAGAAGGACACCGCCAACCTGCCGCCGCTGTCGTGGGTCACGCAGACCCGACGCGGGCAGGGCCTCACGCGCAAGCCCGAAGATACGAGCTTCTCCCTCACGGTGGACTTCGAAGGCCCGGCCTTCAAGAAGCTGCCAGAAGAAACGAAGCTGGAGCCCGTGATCTCGGCCGATGCCAACGGCGAACTGCTGAAGACGTCGGTGGTGCGCAACGAGGCGACGGGTGGCTGGCGCATGACGATGTTCCTGCGCCGCAAGGACGAAAACAAGCCGGTTGAGTTGCGCGGCTATCTTCGCAACGGCAATACGACCCTTTCCGAGACATGGAGCTACATCTTACCCCCCGGCTAAAGCAGCGCCCGGCCCTGGCGGCAGCATGCGAGCGATATGTCGATCGCCTGCCAGCCTCTCCGGAGTTGCGCAGCGAGCTGCTCGCCGACGCCCAACCGACCCCGGTGACGAGCGTCCCGGTTGACGGCACTGAAACGCCCGCGGCCATGATCGAACTGCAGACGCGCCTGGCCGGTCTGCGCGAACCGTTGAAGGAAGGCCCACGCCCCCCCTCACCGGACGCATTGAGGCCTGACGCCACCACACCGGGCGGCGCCACCTATGCTTCGGTGGGCCGCCGCTTCGGCATGGCCTATGGCAATCCGCAGATCGACGGCGAGTCGCTGCTGGAGCGTCGCGCCGACGGCACCGTGCATGTGGACACCGGCCCCAAGCCCGAGCGCGCCTCGATGGTGCCGCGCCAGTGGCCGCCGCATGTGGTGAGTGGCTGGGTGCGTAACACCTGGCGCCGCATGCTGGGCCGACCGCCCGTGCCCGAGACGTGGGACACCATCCACGACGGCCCGGACGCGGAAGGCAAGTGGCATCCGGCTGGCTCGCATCGACGCTGGTTCCTGCTCGGCCTGGTGGTCGCGCAGACGGCGGCGGCGACGTACGCCATGACCAACGTGCTGCCCTACAAGGGCGCGGACCCGCTCGAAGTGGCGATCCTCGTGCTGTTCGCGGTGCTGTTCTCGTGGGTATCCGCGGGCTTCTGGACCGCGA
Source organism: Cupriavidus pampae (assembly GCF_914271485.1). Taxonomy (GTDB): domain Bacteria; phylum Pseudomonadota; class Gammaproteobacteria; order Burkholderiales; family Burkholderiaceae; genus Cupriavidus; species Cupriavidus pampae. The sequence goes on along the minus strand of NZ_CAJZAG010000002.1, from coordinate 646,716 downwards.
TGATGGGTTTCCTCGTGTTGGCCAAGGGCGGCGACAAGCATCTGATCTCGCGCTCGGCCGCGAGCGATGCGCCGATCGATCCCAAGGCACGCACAGCGGTGATCATGCCGATCTGCAACGAGGACGTGACGCGCGTGTTCGCGGGTTTGCGCGCCACGTACGAATCGCTCGAGCGTACCGGCCAGATGGCGCCGTTTGACTTCTTCGTGCTGTCGGACAGCGGCAATCCGGACCTGCGCACGGCCGAGCATGACGCGTGGATGGAAGTGTGCCGCGCCGTTGGCGGTTTCGGCCGCATCTTCTATCGCTGGCGCCGTCATCGCGTCAAGCGCAAGACCGGTAATGTGGCCGACTTCTGCCGCCGCTGGGGCAGCAAGTATCGCTACATGATCGTGCTCGATGCCGACAGTGTGATGAGCGGCGAGTGCCTGGCCACGTTGACGCGCCTGATGGAAGCCAATCCGGGCGCCGGCATTATCCAGACCGCGCCGATCGCGGTGGGGCGCGACACGCTCTATGCGCGCGTGCAGCAATTTTCCACGCGCGTGTACGGTCCGCTGTTCACGGCCGGCCTGCATTACTGGCAGTTGGGCGAGTCCCACTACTGGGGCCATAACGCGATCATCCGCATCAAGCCGTTCATGGAGCATTGCGCGCTGGCGCCGCTGCCGGGCAAGGGGCCGCTCTCGGGCGAAATCCTCTCGCACGATTTCGTCGAGGCCGCGCTGATGCGGCGCGCGGGGTGGGGCGTGTGGATTGCCTACGATCTGCCTGGCTCGTTCGAGGAAATGCCGCCGAACCTGCTCGATGAGGTCAAGCGCGATCGCCGCTGGTGCCAGGGCAACCTGATGAACTTCCGGCTGTGGATGAAGCAGGGCTTCCATGCGGTGCACCGCGCGGTATTCCTCACCGGCATCATGGCCTATCTGTCGGCGCCGCTGTGGTTCCTGTTCCTGCTGTTGTCGACGGCCATGCTGGCCAAGCACGCGCTCGTGCCGCCGACGTATTTCTCGCAACCGTATCAGTTCTTCCCGACCTGGCCCGAGTGGCATCCGGAGAAGGCGCTCGCGCTGTTCTCGGCCACGGCCACGCTGTTGTTCCTGCCGAAGATCCTGAGCGTGCTGCTGCTGATGAAAGACGCGCGCAACTATGGCGGTCCGGTGCGGCTGGTGCTCAGCATGTTGATCGAGGTCACGCTCTCCGCGTTGCTGGCACCCACGCGCATGCTGTTCCATACCAAGTTCGTGGTGGCGGCGTACAGCGGCTGGGGCATTTCGTGGAAATCGCCGCCGCGGGAAGATGCGGAAACCACATGGGGCGAAGCCTTCCGCCGTCACGGTGGCCACACGCTGCTGGGATTGGTGTGGGGTGGTGGCGTGTATTGGCTGAGCCCGGGCTTCCTCTGGTGGCTGCTGCCGATCGTCGGTTCGCTGGCGTTGTCGATTCCGCTGTCGGTGTTCCTTTCGCGAGTACCGCTGGGCCGCGCCGCGCGTCGCGCGGGGTTGTTCATCATTCCGGAAGAAACACAGGTGCCGCGTGAAGTCGTGGAAACGCAGCAGCACGTGGAGTCCGCGCACGAGGTGCCAGGCTTCGTCGATGCCGTGGTGGATCCGGTGACCAATGCGCTGATGTGCGCCACCGCCAGCGCGCGCCGCGTGCAGCCGGAGCCGACGCGCATGCAGCACAGCTCGCTGGTGCAGCACGCGTTGACGCATGGACCGGGCGCGCTCAGCGCGTCGCAGAAGCATCTGCTGCTGGGCGATCCGTTCGCGCTGTCGCGCCTGCATGAGCTGGTGTGGGCATCGCCGCTGGCTGACGCGGCATGGAAGGAAACGCGCGTGCTGATGCGTCGCGCGGCCAACGTGCTGCCGCTACGCCCGCGGCCGGCCTGAACGGTCGCGTGCTGACAAGATCAGCCCCGTCTCGAAAGAGGCGGGGCTTTTTTTATGACTACCGCAGGGCCGAGACGCAGATTGGCGCGTTGATGTACACGTCGCCGACGCGGCGTTCGCCGCGGTCGTTTCGCGTCATGTAGCGAAACATCATGCTGACCCCGAGCTTGGTCAGGATTTCCACGTCACGGTTCGCGCAGATATTGCGCTGCAGCGGCGCCGCATAGTTGACCTCGAAACTCGCGAGGTCGAGCATCGGACCGCGATAGTTGGTGAGCTCCAACTGAAACAACACATGCTTGCCCGGTACCGACTGGCAGCGGCGTAGCCGCGTCTCGGCGTCGATGTCCATCGGCAGCACGTCGTTGAGCTGACGGCAGGCGCGCGCGAGCACGCTGTCTGGGCGATTGGTATTGCGGAGGAATTCAGGCACGCCGGCCGCGCCGGTGTTCTGTCCGGTGGCGGCGCCCTTGAGCATGCGCGACAACGCGTCAGCTTCGTCCACGGGGGGCACCGGTGGAGGAGCAGGTTGCGCGAGCGGCGGGCCGCCGCGCACTGGTGCCGCCTGCACGGGCAAAGGCGGCAGCCAGGTCGCGAACGCGGCCAGGCTCAGCGTGGCAATCAACGGCGAATAGGGTCTGGTCATGCAGGATAACGTTGCCGGGCACGGCTCCCGTGATCCGTCGCCCGCGGTGCGTATGGCTGCGCGGTCGGTACGTCACGCGCACCGACAGGGAGGCATTGTACCCTCCACCTCGCTGTACGCGAAAGCCGCGCCACATATGGCATTCGGACCGTTGCGCGGTTTGCGACAGAATCGTGGATACGGGGAAAGCCACCACTTGACGCGCGTGCCGGCACGCGCTCGCGACGCACGGTTGTGTAACAATCGCCGTTTGCCGGGCTGCGGGCGGCCGATGACGGATCGCGCGCGGCACCATCCACGGCATCACCGGACACCTCATGACGGCTCCCGACCGCGCGGCTACCCACGCCCCGGACGCATCTCCGCGCTTTCCCCTCTGGCTGCTGATCTGCGCATCGCTCACCGCGCTCGCGCCGCTGTCCATCGACATGTATCTGCCCAGCTTTCCGGCGCTGGCGGCGGACCTGCGTGTCGATATCAGTCGCGTACAGCTGACGCTCGGCGCGTTTCTGGTTGGCCTGGCGATCGGGCAGGCGTTCTACGGGCCGATCAGCGACCGCTTCGGCCGCAAGCCGCCGCTCTATATCGGGTTGCTGCTGTACGCGGCGGCGGCGGCCGGCTGCGCGCTCGCGGGCAGCGTGGAGTCGCTGATGTGGTGGCGTTTCCTCGAAGCGCTGGGCGGTTGCGCGGGTATCGTGGTGTCGCGCGCGGTCATCCGCGACCGGCTCGAGGCGCGCGAATCGGCGCGCGCGTTTTCGTCGCTGATGCTCGTGATGGGCCTCGCGCCGATCCTGGCGCCGATTATCGGCGGCGTGCTGCTCGCCGCGTTTGGCTGGCGTTCGATCTTCTGGGTGCATTGCGGCGCGGCGCTGCTGATCCTGCTGCTGGTGCATCGCCGCATGGAGGAGTCGCTCGATCCGCGGCGCGTGCAGCCGCTGCATCCGGTGTCGGTGCTGCGCAGCTACGGCGAACTGCTGCGCGCGCGCGAGTTCGTCGGCTACTCGCTGGCGGCCGGCTGCTCGCAGGCAGGCATGTTTGCATACATTGCCGGCTCGCCGTTCGTGCTCATCGAGCTCCACGGTATCGATCCTTCGTACTACGGCTTTGTGTTCGGCGCCAATGCGTTCGGGCTGATCTTCATGGCGCAGGTGAATGCGCGGCTAGTGCGCGCGCGCCCGCTCGACAGCGTACTGCGCGCGGCGTTGTTCGCGCCGTGCCTCGCGGGCGCCGTGCTCGCGGTGGCGGCGCTCACCGGCACCGCCACGCTACCGGTGCTGCTGGCCTGCTTCTTCGTCTGCCTGTCCGGCATGGGCTGCATCCTGCCGAACGCGTCGGCACTCGCGCTTGCGCATCAGGGCCATCGCGCCGGCACGGCGTCGGCGTTGATGGGCACGCTGCAATTCAGCCTCGGCACCCTCGCGGGCGCCGCGGTCAGCTTCTGGCATGACGGCACCGCGTTGCCGCTGGCCGTGGTGATGGCGGTGTGCGGCGCGGCAGCGGTGCTGATGCGGTGGTATGGCCATGCCGGTCTGGCGCGCAGACCGGCAACCTGAAGCTCAAGCCGCTTCGTTCGCCGACTGCGCCGGTGCCATCGGCATCGCTGGCGCGCCCTGCATGACGATCATCTGCGCAGGCATCGGCGCGGCATAACCCGCCTCGCCGAAGCTTTCGCGAATCACGCGATTGGTGTCGAAGTAAACCTGCCAGTAATGATCGTTATGGCAGTAAGGTCTGACCGCCAGCACCGGTCCCACGAGCGTGAACTCGAGGATCTCGACGTCCACCGGCGGTTCGGTCAGCACGTTCGGAATCGCCGCGACGCGTTCCTTCAACAGTGCCACCGCGGCTGCGGCATCGGTAGTGCCGGCCAACTGGGCCTTGAGCTCGACGCGCCGGAACGCATTCGCCGAGAAATTCTGAATCGTGTCGGAAAAGATCTTGTTGTTACCGACCACGGTCAGCACGTTGTCGGGCGTGTCGAGGGTGGTGGCGAACAACCCGACCTCGCGCACCGTGCCCGTGACGCCGCCAATGGTCACGAAGTCCCCGACCTTGAATGGCCGCAGCACGATCAGAAACGCCCCGGCCGCGAAGTTCGACATCAGCCCCGACCAGGCCATGCCGATGGCCACGCCCGCCGCCGCGATCAATGCCGCGAACGTTGTGGTCTGGATGCCGAAGTATCCGAGGATGCCGATGACCAGCACGATATTGAGCATCACCGTGACGATCGAGCCGACGTAGCGCAACAGCGTCGGATCCACCTGCTGGCGGCCCAAAGCCTTCTGCAACATGCGCACCACGAAATGGATCAGCCAGCGGCCAACGATCCAGAACGCGAGCGCGGCAAGGATTTTGACGCCGAAGACAGTGGCATAGCCGATGACGATATCGCGGAAACTGAGCAGCGATTGGGAATCCATGGGCATTCTCCAGTGATGGGAAGCTGGGTCGGACACCAGGAAAAACGCGCCCCGCGGCGCCGCAAATTGGCAGAAATGCGAGAAGCGGGCAAGGCATTATTGGCCCTGCGAAAGCGGAAGTTCAAGTAAACAATCCTTAGCACTGAATGAAAAAAGCCACCCGAAGGTGGCTCCAGAGCGGACTCCCGAGCGGGAATTACCAGTTGGTCTCGCGTTCCGGTGTGGCGGAGATGCGGTGCAGCGTCAGGTCGGCACCGTTGAACTCGGCCTCGGGATCGAGCCGGATGCCGACGAACTTGCGAAGCGTGCCGTACACCACGGTGCCACCAACCAAGGCGATGACGATGCCAAGCGCGGTGCCAATCAGCTGCGCGCCGATCGACACGCCGCCCAGACCGCCCAGCGCGCGCGTACCGAAGATGCCGGCGGCAATGCCACCCCAGGCACCGCACAGGCCGTGCAGCGGCCACACGCCCAGCACATCATCGATCCGCCATTTGTTTTGGGCCAGCGTAAACAGATAGACGAACAGCACGCCCGCGATCGCGCCCGTCACGAGCGCGCCCAGCGGATGCATGAGGTCGGAGCCCGCGCAAACCGCAACGAGGCCGGCTAGCGGACCGTTGTAGGCAAAGCCCGGATCGTTGCGGCCGGCCCACCAGGCCGACAGCGTGCCGCCGGCCATGGCCATCAGCGAATTGATGGCCACCAGCCCGCTGATCTTGTCGATGCTCTGCGCGCTCATCACGTTGAAGCCGAACCAGCCCACCGCCAGCACCCAGGCGCCGAGCGCGAGGAACGGAATGTTCGAGGGCGGATGCGCGCTGATGCGGCCATCCTTCTGATAGCGGCCGCGGCGCGCGCCCAGCAGCAGGATGGCCGGCAGCGCGATCCAGCCGCCCACGGCATGGACTACCACCGATCCGGCAAAGTCATGGAACGGCGCGCCAGCCACGCGGGCGATCCAGTCCTGCACGCCAAAATGCCCGTTCCACACGATGCCCTCGAAGAACGGATAGACAAAGCCGACCAGCACGAAAGTGGCAATCAGTTGCGGGCCGAAGCGCGAGCGCTCCGCGATACCGCCGGAGATAATTGCGGGAATCGCGGCGGCAAACGTCGCGAGAAAGAAGAATTTGACCAATTCATAGCCGTTCCGTTGCGCCAAAACCTCCGCGCTCGACATGAATTGCACGCCATAGGCGACCGTATAACCAATAAAAAAGTATGCAATCGTCGAGACGGCAAAATCCACGAGGATTTTCACGAGTGCATTGACCTGGTTTTTCTTTCGGACCGTTCCTAGTTCGAGGAATGCGAATCCGGCGTGCATGGCCAGCACCATGATCGCCCCGAGCAGGATGAACAGGGCATCCGTGCCAGACTTCCAGTTTTCCATTGTGACCTCATGCGCAAAATGGGAGCGCGAGTACGCAAGAAGCATTCCAGAATGAGCGAAAACGGGGCGCAAATCGCTCGATCACGGTGCGTGGTGCACCGTGATGGCGTTCCGGCGTCGGGCAAGGCGTGAGGGGCGCCACCCGGAAGGGTGGATACCCGAAGATCTCGTCGGCCACGGCGCGATGTTCATGCATCGAAATGAGGCATGACGGCACCACTTCATGCTGCAAATCGGTGCGATGCACCATGTTCGGGCGTTCTGGTGACTGCCGGCAGCTGGACCGGGCGGCCCTCCGTGACAGGGCCGTCCATCCCGACTGCCCGAGAGCGTGCCCCCCGAACCTGTGGGCTAGACGCGGCGAGTCGATTGCGGGAAAAGAGGGGTAAAACCCCCGCTAAGTCTTGTCAGGGAACGATTTGCGGCGATTTTCGTTGCATCGGTGCCACTTGGGATTGCGTTGGGCGCAAAGGGCAGATTAGACTGCGCCGATCGGTGATTTGCCGCCTGGCAGATACATCGGTGACGACGACCAAACAAGGGAAATCAGCCATGAATAAAGGTGAACTGGTATCGGCCATCGCCGCGGACGCAGAACTGAGCAACGCCGCCGCCGAGCGCGCGTTGAACGCAGCGCTGGACAGTATCAAGAAGGCAGTTGCAAAGGGTGATTCGGTGACGCTCGTGGGCTTCGGCAGCTTCAGCTCGGGCAAGCGCGCCGCACGTACCGGTCGCAACCCGCGTACCGGCGAGACCATCAAGATCCCGGCCGCCAAGACGGTGAAGTTCTCGGCAGGCCAAGGCTTCAAGGACGCAGTGAACAAGAAGAAGTAAGTCGTTCGCGTTCGACAAGTCGCAAAGCGGCCTTCAGGGCCGCTTTTCTTTTTGGCGCGCGGCATTCATCGCAAGGCGACGACGGGTTAAACTGCGCGCGCGAGCACGGCTCGCTTCTGGCCTGTTTATGGAATACCCGCGATGAACGAACTGTCCCACCAGCTTTCCATGACCGTGCTGATGACGCCGGACATGGCCAACTTCTCCGGCAACGTGCACGGGGGCACCATTCTCAAATACCTGGACATGGTCGCGTATGCCTGCGCGAGCCGTTATGCGGGCCGCTACGTGGTCACGCTGTCCGTGGATCAGGTCATGTTCCGCCAGCCGATTCATGTGGGCGAACTCGTGACCTTTCTCGCCTCGGTGAATTACACCGGCCGCAGCTCGATGGAAATCGGTATCAAGGTGATTACCGAGAATATCCGCAGCAAGCTCGTGCGCCATACCAATAGCTGCTACTTCACGATGGTCGCGGTGGACGATAACGGCCAGCCGGCCGAGGTGCCGTCGCTGCAGCCGCGCGATGAGGAAGAGCGCCAGCGCTTCGAGGCCGCGCAGCAGCGTCGCGCGTTGCGCCAGGAAATGGAAAAGCGTCACGACGATATCAAGCAGCGTTCGGTCAGCTGAGCGGAGTGGGCATGCAAGGCACACGATGGGCGTTCGCAGCGGCACTCATGGCCGCATGCGCGGTGGCTGCTGCCGAGGAAATCGGCAGCGTGAGCACGAATTTTCGCGTGACCGGTTCGGACAAGGTCGTCATCGAGGCGTATGACGACCCGCAGGTGCAGGGCGTGACGTGCTACGTCTCGCGCGCCCGCACAGGTGGCATCAAGGGTTCGCTCGGCATGGCCGAAGACCCGCCCGAGGCATCGATCGCCTGCCGGCAGGTCGGCCCGATCGCTTTCAAGGGTCCGCTGCGCGCGCAGGAGGATGTGTTCTCCGAGCGCATGTCGGTCCTGTTCAAGACTCTGCACGTGGTGCGTGCGGTCGATCGCAAGCGCAATACGCTCGTGTACCTGACCTACTCGGACCGCATCGTCAGTGGCAGCCCGCAGAACGCGGTCACGGCGGTACCAGTGCCCGCCGAAACCGTTATCCCCGTCAAGTAACGACGTTGCTGCGGTTTCAGATCGTTACCCCACCGTCCACCACCATCGCCTGCCCGGTCATAAACGAGCTTGCTGCCGACGCCAGAAAGCACGCCGCGCCGGCAATCTCGATCGGCTCACCGATACGCCGCAGCGGCGCGCCTTCGGTCGACTGGCGGTAGCGCTCGGGATCTTCCCACAGCGCGCGCGCGAAATCGGTCTTGATCAGCCCCGGCGCAATGCAGTTGACGCGCACGTTGTGCGGACCGAACTCCACCGCGAGATTGCGCGCCAGCTGGAAGTCCGCCGCTTTCGATACGTTGTAGACGCCAATCGTCGGCGAGCCACGCAGTCCGCCGATCGACGACACGATCACGATCGAGCCATCGCGCCGCGCAATCATCTGGGGCGCCACCATCTGGATCAGCCAGTGATTGGCAATCACGTTGTTGTCGAGCACCTTGCGGAACTGCTCGTCACTGACGCCGCTCATCGGACCGTAGTAGGGGTTCGACGCGGCGTTGCAGACCAGCACGTCGATGCGGCCGAACTGGCGATTGGTCTCATCGACCAGGCGCTGCAGATCGGTCTTCGAGGAAATGCTCGCGGCCACCGCGATCGCGGTGCCGTCGCCGTGCCGTGCATTGATCGCGGCCACCACCTCTTCGCACGCTTCCAGCTTGCGCGAAGAAATCACCACTTTGGCACCCTGTACCGCCATTTGCTCCGCAATCGCGCGACCGATGCCGCGCGACGATCCGGTGATGACCGCGACCTTGCCGGTCAGGTCGAACAATGACATGGCGTCTCCTGTTGTCGTTGTGTTTGCGGTAGCCATTATGGGGACCGTCAGCGCGCGCGGGTAACGCTATCAGAAAACTGTCTGCGAGCAATTCACGCGATGCATGACACGTACGGCCGTCCGTTTAGAGGACATGCTCGAGGCGATTCCGCCCGGCATGGCTCGCCCACGGCACCATTCGTGACTACCATGGCATCACAACAAAACTGTCGCAGTGGCTTGCCTGTCTGCGCAGAAACAAAGAGGAGATGCCCGTGAAAACCCTGATCGATCATCTTGGCCAGTACGCGGCCTACCATCGCAACCCGCGCAATGTGTTCACGCACTTCATCGGCATTCCGATGATCGTGCTGGCTGTCACCACGCTACTCGCGCGCCCCTTCATCCCGCTCGGCAATGGCCCCACATTTCTGACGCCGGCAATCATCGTGTACGCACTGTCGTGCGCGTTCTACCTGCGGCTGTCGCGTGCATTCGGTGCGGCGATGGTGGTGCTTCTCGCGGTTTTCGTGGCCGTGGGGGCGTGGCTTGCCGCCATGCCGGATGCGATCTGGCTCGGCGCCGGCATCGGGCTGTTCGTCATCGGCTGGGTCATCCAGTTCATCGGTCACCATTACGAAGGCCGCAAGCCGGCATTCGTCGACGACCTCGTCGGCCTGCTGATCGGACCGCTGTTTCTGGTGGCCGAAACCGCGTTTGCGCTCGGCCTCGCGCAGCGGACGCGCGCTGCGATGGGCGCGCATACGCACTGAATATCGACATACGTCGGCGTCGAAAACGGGGGGACGTACCCCTCCGATGCGTTTTGCTGACGCAAAGCAGCGACAAAACACGGGGTTTTTACTTGGTTTCACAAATCTCGCTGACGAAAACCCCTTGACTTGCGGCGCTTTCCGCTATGATTCAGTGCGTACCGGCGCCCAGGATCGACAGCGTGTCGAACGTTGCAAAATGATCTCCGTGTAGTACTGCGGAAGTTTTGCAACGGGACGTTGAGATTGGCGTCGGACGTTTGTTCAACTCTTGTTAATCGAATATGGCGACCAAAGCGAAACCGACCGCGAAGACTGCAGCCAAGCCGGCTGCTACCAAGACCGCTGCCAAGAAGGCTGCGGCGCCCAAGACCGCTGCCAAGAAGGCCGCTCCGGCCAAGAAGGCTGCTCCCGCGGCGACGCCCGTAGCGCGTCCGCTGAAGGACACCTTCAACAAGTCGAGCCTGGTTGCTCACCTGGTGGCGCAGACTCAGCTGGAGCCGAAGGCCGTGAAGACGGTGCTGGCCCATCTGGAAACCACGATCGTTGGCGCGCTGAACAAGAAGGGCGCTGGCGAATTCACGCTGCCGGGCCTGCTGAAGGTGACCGCGCAGCAAGTGCCGGCGAAGAAGAAGCGCTTCGGCAAGGACCCGTTCACCGGTGAAGAGCGTTGGTTCCCGGCCAAGCCGGCCAGCGTCAAGGTCAAGGTCCGCCCGCTGAAGAAGCTGAAGGACGCGGCGGCCTGATAAGTGCGCCTGGTATCTGGCACCAGTTCACCGGTGCCAGTCTTGCCGAAGGCCCTCCTTACGGAGGGCCTTATTTTTTGTGCGATCGATTCGATTGGCGCATGCCTCCGGCTCACGCGTCGGCTTCCGCCTCGATCGGTATCGTGCCGCGCACCATACGCCGAATCGCCTGCGGCGGCTGACCGTAGGCGCGCAGGAACGAGCGACGCATGCGTTCGCGATCGCCAAAGCCAGTCTCGCGCGCAATGACGTCGATCGAATGCCGGCCCGATTCCATCATCACGCGCGCGGCCTCCACCCGCAGATGCTCCACCGCCTTGGCCGGCGTCTCGCCGGTTTCGTCGCGAAACGCGCGTGCGAACTGCCGCGGGCTCAGATGCGCGGCCTCGGCCAACTGATCCACCGACAACTCCTCGTGCAGATTCGAGCGGGCGAAGTCCAGCGCGGCCTGGATGCGGTCCGAGCGCGGCTGCAGGTCCAGCATCTTCGAATACTGTGACTGACCGCCGGTGCGCCGGTGGTAGACCACGAGCTTCTTGGCGACATCGCGTGCCACCTCGGCACCGCAGTCGCGTTCGACGATGGCCAGCGTCAGGTCGATGCACGCCGTCATGCCTGCCGACGTCCACACCGATCCGTCGATGCTGAAGATGCGATCGTCCTCGACTTCGATATCGGGATAGCGCTCACGCAGCAAGTCGGCGTGATACCAGTGCGTGGTCACGCGCTTGCCGGCCAGCACACCGGCCTCCGCGAGGTTGAACGCGCCCGTGCACGTGGCGCCGATGCGGCGCGCGCTCTTTGCCGAGCGCCGCAGGAAGTCGACCAGCGCGGGCGGCGTCGGCAGGACGTCGTTGTCGCCGACCACCAGCACGGTGTCGTAGCGTCGGCGGCCGAATGGCTCCGTGTTCACCGTGAACCCACCCGAACACATCACAGGTCCACCGTGCTCCGATAGCAGATGCACCGCGTAGAGCGGTTCCGGCAACTCCTTGTTGGCGAACTCGAGCACGGTGCAGACCGCAAGGTTCAACACCTGAAAGCCCGGGTACAGCGCGATAGCGATCTTGTGCATGGCAGGAAAAGTGGCAAACGCGGTTGGCTGCGATGGCAGAAAAGGTTGTTTCTATGACATTGGTGCCATTGCATTATGGCACTAATCTTCATTCCAGGCAGGCGGTATTGCAAGCCACAAGCGGGCAAATCCTCAATACCGCCCTCGAAGGTAATCCTCAAGGTAGCCCCCAAGGCACTGGAATCGGAGTTTCATCATGAGCAACCAAAACAACGCAGGCAAGGCAGTCATCACGGGCGCATCGTCGGGCATCGGCGCCATCTATGCGGATCGTCTCGCTCGCCGCGGCCACGATCTGATCCTTGTGGCACGCAATCAGGCTCGTCTCGAGCAACTGGCCGCACGCATTCAGCGCGACACCGGTCGCACCGCGGAGATCATCGTCGCGGACCTGACCAAGCTGGAAGACATGAAGCGCGTGGAGCAGGTGCTGCGTGACGACGCGGCCATCACGGTGCTCGTCAACAACGCCGGCGTCGGCGCCGCGGCACCGCTGTTGCAGGCGGACGTGGACAAGATGCAATCGATGATCGACGTCAACGTGACCGCGCTGACGCGCCTGACCTACGCGGTGGCGCCGGCGTTCGTGGCGCGCGGCCATGGCAGCATCATCAATATTGCGTCGATCGTCGCGGTGGCGCCGACCATCCTCAACGGCGTGTACGGCGGTTCCAAGGCGTTCGTGCTGGCGTTCACGCAATCGCTGCAGCACGAACTGGGCGACAAGGGCGTGCGTGTGCAGGCCGTGCTGCCGGGCGCGACGCGCACCGAGTTCTGGGACGTCGCGGGGCACTCGGTGGACGCGCTGCCGCCGGAATGGGTGATGAGCGGCGACGATCTGGTCGATGCGGCGCTGGCCGGCTTCGATCAGGGCGAAGTGGCCACCGTGCCGTCGCTGCCGGAGTTGTCGGACTGGAACGCGTTCGAATCGGCGCGCGCGGCGCTTGGCCCGAACCTGTCGCGCAGCAAGCCTGCCGCGCGCTTTGGCGTGCAGTGATTGACTGAGCGGCAATAAAAAAAGCAGTGGCACGCGAGTGCCACTGCTTTTTCGCTTCCTCTCCCGGTGAGGAGAGGGCGTCAAACTCTTACTGCGGTCCGAGCTTCTTGATCAGCGCGTCCAGCTGTGCCAGTTCTTCTTCCTTCAGGTCCGTCAGCGGTGCGCGCACCGGGCCCGCATCGTGGCCAACCAGCTTCGCGCCAGCCTTGACGATCGACACTGCGTAGCCATGCTTGCGGTTACGGATGTCCAGGTACGGCAGGAAGAACGAGTCGATCAGCTTGCCGACGGTCTCATGATCGTCCGCGGCGATGGCGCGGTAGAAGTCCATCGCGGTCTTCGGCACGAAGTTGAACACGGCCGACGAGTACACGGGCACGCCCAGGGCCTTGTAGGCAGCGGCGTAGACTTCGGCGGTCGGCAGGCCACCCAGATAGGCGAGGCGGTCACCGAGCTTGCGGCGCACGCGCACCATCGCCTCGATATCACCCACACCGTCCTTGAAGCCAATCAGGTTCGGGCACTTGTCCACGACCTTGGCCAGCAGATCGGCACCAATGCGCGAGTTGGCGCGGTTGTAGACGATCACGCCGCACTTGGTGGCCTTGCAAACCTCTTCGATGTGGTTGGCAATGCCGTCTTCGCTCGCTTCGGTCAGGTAATGCGGCATCAGCAGAATGCCGTGCGCGCCCAGACGTTCCGCTTCCTTCGCGTATTCGATTGCCACGCGGGTCGGGCCACCGGCACCGGCCAGGATGGGCACCTTGCCACGGCAGGTTTCCACCGCAGTGCGGATCACGTTCGAATAGTCCTGTTGCGTCAGCGAGAAGAACTCGCCAGTGCCGCCTGCGGCAAACAGGGCCGACGCACCGTACGGCGCGAGCCATTCCAGGCGGGCTGCATAGGTGTCAGCGCGGAAGTTGCCTTGCGCGTCGAAGTCGGTCACGGGGAACGACAGCAGGCCTTCGGAGATGATCTGCTTGAGTTCTTGCGGTGTAGTCATGTCGCTGTTCCTGATCGCCACATGGCGAATAAGAGGGTGGTAGTGGTGCGTCGAGATAAGTCATCGTACAACCAAGCCTTTCGGGAAGCAAGCACGAACCACGACTCTCAGGGTAAGCACCGAGGTGGAGCAGGGGTGCGCGGAGGCCGTCACGGTGCAAGCTAACTGAAAGGAAACCCAATGCTGACAACCCTTTACAGTGCATGTGTGCACCGCATCATAGGGTATACGCGAGATACTGGTGCACGAACCGCGTCTCTATAATCGATGTCGTACGACGACAGATCACAAGCCGATCCCGCTGCATTCCGCCCCTGGGGTCCCGGCTGTGAGGAGACCCGATGAGCATCAACCCCGCCAACACCATCCCCGCCGCGCATGCCGACTCCGGCGCGCGCCGTACCAACGTCCGCTACTGGATTCTTCTGCTGATCTTCGTGGTGACCACGGTCAACTACGCCGATCGCGCCACGCTCTCCATCACCGGCCCGGCGATGCGCCAGGAGTTCGGCGTCGACGCCGTCCAGATGGGCTTTATCTTCTCCGCCTTCAGCTGGGCCTATGTGCTCGCGCAGCTGCCGGGCGGCTGGCTGCTCGACCGCTTTGGCGCGCGCAAGATCTACGCGGCCAGCATTTTCGCATGGTCGTTCTTCACGCTGCTGCAGGGCTGGCTCGGCATCTTCGCCACGTTCGCGTCGGCGATGGTCGTGCTGTTCGTGCTGCGTTTTGCCGTAGGCCTGGCCGAGTCGCCGGCTTTCCCGGCCAACGCGAAGGTGGTGGCGAGCTGGTTCCCGACCGTCGAGCGCGGTACGGCCTCGGCCATCTTCAACGCCGCGCAGTACTTTGCCGCGGTCGTGTTCACGCCGCTGATGGCGTGGCTCACGCATGAGATTGGCTGGCACCACGTGTACCTGTGGATGGGCGGCCTCGGCATGTTGCTGGCGCTGGTATGGCTCAAGGTCATGCACAGCCCGGCCACGCATCCGTCGATCAACCGCGCCGAGCTCGAGCATATCGAGCAGGGTGGCGGTCTGATCCACATGAACGAAGGGCAGGAGAAGGGCAAATCGAGCAAGGCTGACAAGGCCGATCAGGCCGCGCCCGCCGGCTGGTTCTATGCACGCCAGCTGCTGACCAACCGCATGCTCGCCGGCGTGTATCTGGGCCAGTACAGCATCAACGTGCTCACGTACTTCTTCCTCACCTGGTTCCCGGTGTATCTGGTCCAGGCGCGCGGCATGACGATTCTCAAGGCCGGCTTCGTGGCCTCGCTGCCAGCAATCTGCGGTTTCCTGGGTGGTGTGCTCGGCGGCGTGATTTCCGACGCGCTGCTGCGCCGCGGCTATACGCTGACGGTGGCGCGCAAGGTGCCGATCGTGGCGGGCATGCTGCTGTCGGTCAGCATGATCGGCTGCAACTACGTCGATGCGGACTGGCTCGTGGTCGGCATCATGGCGCTGGCGTTCTTTGGCAAGGGCATTGGCGCACTCGGCTGGGCCGTGGTCGCGGACACCGCACCGAAGGAAGTCATCGGTCTTGCAGGCAGCATTTTCAACACGTTCGGCAACATCGCGGGTATCGTGACGCCGATCGTGATTGGCTATATCCTCAGCGTCACGGGCTCGTTCAACGGTGCGCTCGTGTTCGTG
The DNA here is from genome assembly GCF_914271485.1 of Cupriavidus pampae. Taxonomy (GTDB): domain Bacteria; phylum Pseudomonadota; class Gammaproteobacteria; order Burkholderiales; family Burkholderiaceae; genus Cupriavidus; species Cupriavidus pampae. The sequence goes on along the minus strand of NZ_CAJZAG010000002.1, from coordinate 631,407 downwards.
GGGATCAACGCGCTGGTGACGGTGCTGGCCTATCTGGTGATCGTCAAGGACATCCGCCGGGTAGAACTGAAGCACCCCAATTAAGCAGAGGAAGAACCATCATGTCGGTCACGTCCCCACAGACCATCGAACAAACGCCGGCGCTTCCGCCGCTCTACATCCGTATCCACGAGAATGACAACGTCGCCATCGTTGCCAATGACGGCGGCCTGACCGAAGGCGCGGTGTTCGCCGATGGCCTGGCGCTGCGCGAGCGCGTACCGCAGGGCCACAAGGTGGCGCTGACCGACCTCAAGCAGGGCGATGCGATCATCCGCTACAACGTGGTGATCGGCTACGCGCAGAAGGACCTGCCGCGTGGCAGCTGGGTCTGGGAGCGCGTGATGGATATGCCGGTGGCGCCGGGACTGACCGATCTGCCGATCGGCACGCGCCTGCCCGCGCCCATGCCGCCGCTGGAAGGCTACACGTTCGAGGGTTTCCGCAATCCGGACGGTTCGGTTGGTACGCGCAATATTCTCGCGATCACCACCACCGTGCAGTGCGTGTCCGGTGTGGTCGAGCATGCGGTGCGCCGGATCAAGGACGAGCTGCTGCCGAAGTATCCGAACGTCGATGACGTGATCGGCCTCGAACATACGTATGGCTGCGGCGTGGCGATCGACGCGCCCGACGCGGTGGTGCCGATTCGCACGCTGCGCAATATCGCGCTGAATCCGAACTTCGGTGGTACCGCGATGATGGTGAGCCTGGGCTGCGAGAAGCTGCAGCCGGACCGCCTGATGCCGCCGGGCACGATTCCGATCCAGACCGGTGCCGGTGAAGTGCAGGTGGGCGTGGTGTGCCTGCAGGATGATCAGCACGTGGGCTTTGGTTCGATGATCGACTCGATCATGACCATGGCCGAGAGCCACCTTAAGCAACTGGACCAGCGTCGCCGTGAAACGTGCCCGGTGTCGGACCTCGTGGTCGGCGTGCAGTGCGGCGGCAGCGATGCGTTCTCGGGTGTGACCGCGAATCCGGCGGTCGGCTTTGCCACCGACCTGCTGGTGCGCGCGGGCGCTGCCGTGATGTTCTCGGAAGTGACCGAAGTCCGCGACGGCATCGACCAGCTGACCGCGCGCGCGGCCACGCCGGAAGTGGCCGAGGCCATGATTCGCGAGATGGACTGGTACGACAAATACCTCGACCGTGGCCGCGTGGACCGCAGCGCGAACACGTCGCCGGGCAACAAGAAGGGCGGCCTGTCGAACATCGTCGAAAAGGCGATGGGCTCGATCGTGAAGTCCGGCAGCGCACCGATCACCGGCGTACTGTCGCCGGGCGAGAAGCTCAAGCAGAAGGGCCTGATCTACGCAGCCACGCCTGCCAGCGATTTTATCTGCGGCACGCTGCAACTGGCCGCCGGCATGAACCTGCACATCTTCACCACGGGCCGCGGCACGCCGTATGGCCTGGCCGAAGTGCCAGTGATCAAGGTAGCGACCCGCAACGATCTCGCACGCCGCTGGCACGACCTGATGGACGTGAACGCCGGTCGCATCGCCACCGGCGAAGCGACGATCGAGGACGTGGGTTGGGAGTTGTTCCAGCTGATGATCGACGTCGCCAGTGGTCGCAAGAAGACCTGGGCGGAGCATCACAAGCTGTACAACTCGCTGGCGCTGTTCAATCCGGCGCCGGTGACTTGATGCGCGGTTATCCACGCCCGCGCTGGATCGGCTAATCAACCGATCCAGCGCGTCGCGAACGAGCGATATACATATTGCACAACATCCAAATCATCAACTTGAAATATTGGAGTGCAATATGGAAATTCTTGAGAAGCGCCAGGATGCCTTGATAGCGGGATCGGAAGTCTGGCTGGTCCGACCGCAACATATCGATGACGTCCTGCGCGTGTGCGTGACAGCCAATCGCGTGCCACCGGCAGGAGAGCGTGGCGCGCTGGTGATCGCGACCGATGCCGAATTGAGTGCGGGGTCGCTGATCAGTACGATCAGGAGTTGTGCCGTTGGTCTGGACCTGCCCCTGATCTATGGGGCCAGTGTTGGCTATCCGATTGACGCCAATCCCCCGTTTGTCATCAAGCGAAACCGGGACCTGACCACGTCGTGGCCTGCCTTCGAACCGGTGACGCCCGCTCTCTTCGGCATGGCTGGTATGGCCCCGACCGGCGGGGCGGATGCGTTTCTCGCTTTCCTCGCGGATGAACTGAAACCAGCGCTTGCGGAAGCCTTCCCCATCGACCCGGACCAGGCAACGCTGACCGGGCAGTCTTTCGGCGGTCTCTTCGTTCTGTACGCGTTGTTGCATCGCCCCGATGCATTCCGACGATATCTCGCGGTCAGCCCATCGTTGTGGTGGCACGACCATGCATTGCTCGATGTCGCCGCGCGCATTGTCGAAGAAAACCCCGCTCCCGCGGCCCGCGTGTACATGTGTGTTGGCGAACTCGAGCATCGAGCAAGGTTCGCTCAGCAGTTTGGCGCGCCAATGCCCGATGCCATCAAGGACGTCGTGCAGACCGCGTTGGGCAGCGTTGACATGCCAGGCGACATGTTCGTGATGAAACAGATCCTGCAGAGATGGCAGAACGACGGCTTCTCCGTCGAGGCGCATATGTACCCTGAAGAAAGCCACGAGTCGATCATGGGCGCGGCCTTCAGTCGTGGGCTGCGGCGCCTGCACGGCACGCTGTAGCGCATCGGTGTCACGGGCCCTCCATGAGATTGAAGATCGACAGGGGGCTCGTGTCGCAGCGAACTTTCTCGGCGGCGCGCACGATCATCCGCACCCCGCCCTCGACGTCACCGGTGAGGCCCTTGTCCCCCTTGCCAGACGCCAGGCCTGCTACGCTGATACGCATGGCCACGCGACCTTGCCACGTGGTTTCGTCACACCACGTGGCACCATCGGCCCGCAGCATGTTGATGACCGCGCGAGTGGTCTCGACAGATCCTAACGAGATCAGTACGACGTCGAGCACGACCTCGTTGAGTACCTCGTATCCGGCCTTCGCGAGGCCCTCCGCGAGCGTGCGGGCATACAAACTTGACTGTTCGATCCGATCCGCGATGCCGTCGCGCCCCAGTGACAGCAGCGCGGCCCATACATCCGCGGCGAGCACGGCAGTCCCCGACATCGCGGCTTGCAGACAGGAAGTATCTCGGACTAGTACGATGCCGCTCTCTTGAGGCAGATCGAGCCATACTCGAATATCCGTCGCCCAGGAATCCGCCTCGTTGAGGCCATATGTCAGGGTGTCGAAATCGCGATGCGCGAGCGCCCAGAGACCCAGGCCACCTTCGACATGTACCCACGCCCCCGCATTTCTCGCAAGGCGGCAGACTTCAGCGGCTGGATCGAAATCACCAGTACTCGGATTTCCGGCCTGGATGCAGACGATGGTCAGAGGGTCGAGTTCTGGCAGACACTCCGGCTGTATCCGCCCGCGCCTGTCCGTTGGCACAGTAACGATTCGATGCCTTCCCAGACCCAACAGCGATAACGCGCCGAGCACCGTAGCGGGGATGTCCTCACTTGCCACGACCCGAAGCTCCGGGGCGCCATGGAGGCCGTTTGCTTCGATATCCCATCCCACCCGCGCGAGCAGGGCGTGCCGGGCCGACGCCAGTGCGGTGAAGGTTGCCATGGGCATGCCATTGACCAGGGCGCCGGCTGTGTTCTCCGGCATGCGTAACAGATCGCCTAGCCACTGCAGCGATACGTCCTCCAGCGTGGACCCGACCGATGCGTTTGCGCGAAATGCATGCTGCCCCCAGACCGCTGCGAGCCAGCTCGCCGCAATCGTCGCCGATGGCGCGACCTTGGCCGCGTGGCCCGGCCGGCTCCCGCGCGTGGCCACGTCCGTCGCCGGAGAGCCAATCTCGTCGAGGCGACTGAGGATGGCCATCCCATCGAGCCCCTTCCGCGGCAATGGATGTCTCAATTCATCAAGGCGCTGAATGGCCTTCGGGTAGGCGACTCTCGCCCGGTTTCTGAGGGACCGCAGGTAAAGGATGGATCTCAGAAATGCCTCTTGTAGAAGAGAATCTGTGAATGATTCTTCCATGATTGCTCCAGTAATGATTCTGATGGCCGATGGCGCGCGCTGCGCTTTTGGCGCAGCGCGGCTGGATCGTCCGTTTGCTCTGTTAAAGCAGTCCCATGGCCGATGCCTTGAGTGTGGCGGCGGCTCGGGTGGTGCAACCGAGTTTGCGGTATACGCTCTCGAGGTGCGTGCCCACGGTGCTGGGGCTCAGCTTGAGTTCTCTCGCCGCGCCCTTGTTGGTGGCACCGCGCGAGACTGCGCGCAGCACGTCCATTTCACGCGGTGAAAGCGGACTGTCTTCAGGCGAGCAAAGGGGTGGCGAGCGCGCGATCCGGGTGCCGTTCGATATCAGTGCGTCGACGGCTTCGGCGCAGAGTCGTCCCCGGGCTACCTCGTCACGCAGTTCTCTTGCGGCGGCTTCCGCCGACAACGGCGCGCGCCATGGCCGCGGCGAGCGCATTGCCGCCCAGGCCACCGCGGCTGCGAGTACGCGAGCTTCGAGCGATAACGCCTGATCTCGCGCACCGCGGAAGTAGCCGGAACCGTCGAGCCGCTCGTACGCGAACGACGCGAGCGTGGCCGCCTCTCCAAGCGGTCCGGGCCATTGACCTGCGCGCGAGGTCCAGTAGGGCACCAGCCGCACCTGCTCCCATGCGCTCTCGGGCAGGGACGTCGTCATCTCCCATACCTCGTTTGGCACGGCGGCGCGCCCAATCCCGTGGATCAATCCCGCGTGGTAGACGTGGGCCTGCGCGGCTTTATCGGAGGAAAGGCGGGCAAACGCGCCAGCTGCGGTAGCGGCGACCGTGCGCGAGAACCCCGTCATCCAGGGCAGCTTCAGATCGATGACATCGGCGATCAGCCCGGCCGAAGTCTTGAACTCCATATGCGGTGTGCGCAGCGCCATGTCGAGCCTGGCCGCGGAGGTAGCTTCCAGCTCAGCCAGCCAACTGGCCGCATGGCTCGTCACAATCGAGACCAGCCACGCGGGATACCGCCGATCCGCGCGTTCCGCGATCAGCCCGAGCGCGACGTTCACCCCGAACGTGCGGCCTAGCACTTCCAGATCGCCGGCCAGTGCCACCACGCACACGGCAAGCGGCAGCGCATCTCCCTCGATATGCCTTGGCTGTCCACTACCGTCCCATGCTTCCAGAATATGGCGCAATGCGGCTTCGGTCGCCGGCGCCAGCCCGAGCATGTCGCTCACCGCTGCCGACACCTCGCAGTGGATCTGCGCGAGCGGCCGCAGCGCCGTGTTCATATTCCCGACTTCCGTCAGCGGCTTGATCGCTGCCGAACGGCCTTCGAGCATCGCCATTCGGATCGCAATATCGTCGCCAAAAATCTCGGCAAAACCGCCGGCGTTGGCGGTGCAGCCGGACCACCGCAGCAGCGCTGCCTCGCATACGGTGCCTTGCATCGATGCGTCCAGGCGCGCGCTTTGCGCGAGGCGCATGGCCAGCCATGCTGTGCGCGGTGAATGATCGGTTGGCTGTCCCATGCTGAGGTCGCCGATAAAGGCAAGCGCCTTCACGGCGTCGAAGACGCGAAGCAGATAGCGTCTGCGGCCTGTGTTGTGGTTCATCGTGAGTCAAAAAGCGAAACTGGGATGCGCGGTCAGAACGGATAGACGATCGGTTCGTCGCGGGCGCTTACCCACTGGGTCTGGGTGAACGCATGGAAGTTCGCGGGTCCACCGAATCTGCCGCCGTTGCCCGATGCGCCCACGCCGCCAAACGGCACGTGGAACTCGTTATTCACGGTCTGATCGTTGATGTGCACCATTCCGGCCCGGAGGCGCGACGAGAGCGCAAGGCCCCGCGCCAGCGATCTGGTGTGAATGGCGGCGGCCAGACCGTAAGGGGTGCCATTGGCGAGCGCGATGGCTTCGTCGTCATCGTCGAACACGGTGAGTGGCGCGACGGGACCGAAGATCTCCTCCGAGAATGCCGGCATCACGGGCGTGACGTCGGACAGGACCGTCGCTTCGTAGAGCAGGCCGTCATGACGGCCGCCGGCCAGCAGCGTGGCGCCAGCCGCGATGCTTTGTTTGACGATGCCATCGACGCGGCTGAGTTGCGGTTGATTGATCAGCGGGCCCAGATGCACGGCTTGCCGATGGGGGTCACCTACCTTCAGGCTTTGCGCGCGCCGCGTTAGTTTGGTGGCATACAGATCGGCGATCGAACGATGGACCAGATGACGGCCGGTCTGAATGCAGACCTGCCCTTGATGCAGAAACGATCCCCAGGCGCCATTGGACGCAGCGGCATCGATATCGGCATCGTCCAGGACGATCATGGCGTTGTTGCCGCCCAGTTCGAGCACGACCTTCTTCAGCATCCGGCCGCAGGTCTCTCCGATGGAGCGCCCCACGGCGGTCGAGCCGGTAAATGAGATCATGCCGACGTTGGGGTGTCGCACGAGGGCGTCGCCGGCCACGGGGCCGCCGGGGATGACATGCAGGACCCCGGACGGGAGACCCGCATCTTCGAACACCTTGGCCAACACCAGACCACCGGTGACGGCGCTTTGCTGGGCGGGCTTCAGGATGACAGCGTTGCCCATGGCCAGGGCCGGAGCGACGGACCGGATCGCGAGGAGAAGTGGAAAATTCCACGGGGCGATCACGCCAACCACGCCGATTGGCAACTGCCGAGATAGATTGAGCCGACCCGGTATCGACGATGCGTACATGGCACCCGCCGGCTGCAGCGGCATGGCGGCCGCCATCTGCAATTGCTCGTATGACGCCTGCAGCTCCCACTGCGCCTTTGCAAGCGTGGAGCCACACTCGCGGACATTCCATGTGTTGATCTCGTCCGCGCGAGATTTCAACAGACGGGCTGCTTCGCGGATGACTTCCGCGCGAAGGTCGAAGCTCATCGCGCTCCAGACCGGCTGTGCCGCGCTGGCCAGATCTGCCGCGCGGTCGATGTCCTCCCGAAGGCCTGTGCCGATCGTGGCGAGCTTTTCGCCTGTGGCAGGTTCGATAACCTCGGCGACATGTCCCGAGCCAATATGCCAGCCATCCGAAAAGATTCGACCTTCCCAATCGGCCTCGTAATTATTAATCATAAATAGCAGTCCGCATTATTTAATTTGTCGTCGATAAATAAATTACCGAGGTCGCTGACATGGAACGTCAATTAAAATATTGCGGATACTATGCCCGGGCACCCCGAAGTGCGTCAAGGAAGGGGGGCGCAATCCGAAGCGGCGCAAAGCCGCTCGCGAGGCGCCGACACGGGAGGCGGAAGCGTTGGGAAACTTGTGCGGAAAGCGCGGAGATGACGCGGTGGCGCGGCAAAGGAGGTAACTGGGTGATGACGGTCGGTGCTGGGGAGGGCGTCGGCACCGCACCGGACATCCATCGCGCTATCGGTTAATCAACCGATAAAATGAGGGATAAACTGAAGGCTTTCTGAAAGTCATATAAATAAATATCGCACATTGATTTTCTAAATGCATTGTGCTGAAAATTCACCAGCTACCGATTCAACCCATTCACCGCATACCTCGCAATCTCCGCGGCAATATTCTCGCGATCCTTCTTGGTTTCGCTCTTGCGGGGCTGATACCAGCGCGACGTCCAGTTCAACGCCCCCAGCAGTGCCTTGACCACGATGCGTACGTCCATCTCGCGGAACTCGCCGCTGGCGACGCCTTCCTCCAGCACCTGAAGGTAGAGCCGCTCGTTGCCGTCGCGCAGGGCGGTGATGCGTTTGATCTCGGCTCGTTCTTCTTCCGTCGTGCGTCCGCCCAGTTGCAGTTCCAGACCTTGCGCGGCCACGCGCAGGTAGTCGAGATGTTCCATCATCAGCAGCGCATGCGCGAAGGCCATCGCCTCCAGGCGTTGGCGCGCCGGTGCGTCCGACGCCGCGGCGGGTTCGATGGCGGCGCGGGTCAGTTCCATGGCGCGGCGCTGCACCGCGAAGAACAGGATCGTCTTGCTACGGAAGTGGTAGTAGATGATCCCCTTGGTCGCCCCATAGCTGTCGCTGATATCGTCCAGCGACGTGGCGGCAAAGCCAAGCTTCATGAAGATCGAAGCCGCGGCGTCGAGGATAGCCAACTGCTTCTCGTCGCCTTCCGGGGTGCCGATCTGACGTTTTCGTCCCATACCTGTGCTCTCTTGCTCTTCTTTGCTGATGCGGTCTTGTTAGCGGAGGGGTGCAAAGATATCAGAATTACTTGCCAGCGCGGCACCGCCAGCCCTGGCGTTACAGCTTGGGAATATTGAAACGATCCACCAGCTTCGACTCGCGCTCGATCTCGGATTTCTGGAACGTGCGAAGTTGATCGGCGGTACCCGGGAAAGCGCTGAAGTTGTTCTGATCCAGATACTGCGCCGTCTCGGCGTCCTTGAAGACGGTCAGCAGCGTGTTTTCCAGCCGCGCCACCACCTGTTTGGGCGTGCCTTTGGGGGCAAAGACGCCCCACCATGCCACCTGGAAGAACTCCTTGTATCCGAGTTCCTGCAGTGTCGGCATCTCCGGTTCGGATTTCATCCGGCGATCGGACGTGAGGGCAAGCATGCGGAGCTTTCCGCCTTTCACCAAAGGCAGCCCCGCGCTGTATTCCGCGATGGCGAAGTCCACCTGCTTGCCAGCAAGATCGGTCAGCGTGGGACTGCTGCCCTTGTAAGAAATGGCATTGGCCTTGGCGCCTACCAGTGACATCAGCCACTCGGTAGCGATGTTGTAGGTGGCACTGCCGCTTCCATAGTTCAGCTTACCCGGCCGCTTTCTGGCATCGGCGAACAGATCTCCCGCAGTCTTGTAAGGAGAATCGGCAGGAACGTACAAGCCCATCGGCGAGTACGCCAGACGCGCGACCGGTTCCAGATCTGTGAGAGGGTTGTAGGGCAGCTTCTCGTAGAGCGCCACGTTGGTGGTGACGGGGCCGTTGGCTGCCCACAGCAGCGTATACCCATCGGCCGGCGCGTTGATCACGGTTTGCGCCGCGATGATCGCGTTGCCGCCGGGTTTATTCTCGATGACGACCGCCTTGCCGAGTACCGCTTCCATGCGTCGCGCGGCATAGCGAGCGACGGTATCGGTTCCGGAACCGGGCGGGTAGGGCACCACCAGCTTGATCGGACGGTCGGGATAGTCGGCCTGGGCGACTGCCAGCCCTGGCGTTAGCGACATGCCGACACCAAGCAAGGCCATTGCTGCGATGTACTGCTTCATGTTTGTCTCCTCTTCGGGTAATAGTTTTGTCGTTCTCAGATCGTGGTGTCGGGATGCAGGACCACGCGGCCGATTACCTTGCGTTCTGTAATCGCATCCAGTGCGTCCCGGTATCGTTCGAGCGGGAACGCAGCAAAGGTCTCGGGGCTAAGCCGTCCCGCCGCGGCCCAGCCCAGCATTTCATCGAATGCACCGCGCACACGCTTCACCACTGATGCCGGCGGCAGTTGCTTGCCCCATCCCATGTAGTAGCCCCAATAGATTCCGATGACGGTGACGTTCTTGACCAGCACCAGGTTGGCGGGAATCTGCGGAATCGTTCCGCCGGCAAAACCCATCGGGATGATTCGCCCGTCCGGCGCAATGCATCGGAGCGACTCGCTGAACGTGTCGCCACCCACAGGATCGAAGATGACATCCGCACCGCGCTGAGCGGTTTCGCGCAGGACCACGTCGCGGAAGTCCTCCTCGCGGTAGTTGATCGCAATATCGGCACCGTGACGCCGCGCCGCCTCGAGCTTGGAGGCATCGCCTGCCGTGGCAATCACGCGCGCGCCGAGCATCTTGCCGATCTCGATCGCCGCCAGGCCACTGCCGCCCGCGGCGCCGTGCACCAGCAACGTCTCGCCGGGTGCAAGGGCCGCGCGCCACTTGAGCGCGCCATATGCCGTGGCGTAGATCGTGGGGAATTGCACCGCGGCGTCGAAGTCGACCGCGTCGGGCAAGGCAAACACCGTGGACTCCGGCGCAACGACTTCCTCGGCATAGCCACCAATCCGCACCCCCGCGACCACGCGATCGCCCGGTTTGAAGAGGGAAGTCTGGTCGCCGCACGCCAGCACCACACCGGCCACCTCGGTGCCGGGCGTGAACGGTGGCTCCCAACGGTTCTGGTGCTTGCCTTCGAGTACCAGCAGATTGGCAAAGCTCACCCCCGCGGCATGCACTCGGATGCGGATACCATCAGGCCGGAGGACCGGCGGGGCGACGTCAGCGTATTCCGTATGCGCTAGCCCGAGCTGGCGACAGACGACGGCCTTCATGCGACGGCTCCATGCCGGCCCATGCCTGCGGCAAAGCGACTGGCTCCCGCCTGCGCCTCCACACGCTTGGCACGCTCGGCGAGATCCGCTTCGATAGCGAGCGCGGCATGCATGGGCTCACCGTCCTGCCGGTACACGGATTCACGATCGGAATTCATGGCGATCTGCGGGAACGCGGCCATGGTGGCCGCCAGGCTTTCCGCAGCCGCGCGCGCCGTACCATCTGGCACCACGCGCGTGGCCAGACCCATCTGCAGCGCTTCCTGCGCCGAAACCGTACGCGCGGTCAGCAACATGTCCAACGCCACGCTGGTGCCGACCAGTCGCGGCAGTCGCACCGTGGTGCCGTCGCTCATCGGCACGCCCCAGCGGCGGGAGAGCACGGCAAAGGCGGCCGATTCCTCGGCGATGCGGATGTCGCACCACAACGCGAGCCCAAGGCCACCCGCGCACGCATGACCGGCCACGGCGGCAATCACCGGTTTGCGTGCCGGCCGGGAAAGCGGGCCATCGGTGCCGGCCCACGCGTCGTACTCCGCGCCACCCGCCAGCTCCTTGAGGTCCGCGCCCGCGCAAAAGGCACCTCCCGCGCCGCACAGCACGGCGACCTTCGCTTCGTCATCGTCCTCGAACGCACGCAGCGCGGCCCCCAGCGCGGCGGTCGCTTCGCGATCGAGCGCGTTGCGTACCGCGGGCCGGTTGATGATGATGGTGGTGACTGCGCCGTTCTTCTCGGTCAGGATCTTGTCGCTCATGGCTGCGGTGTCTTGTAGTGTGGGATCAGGAGGCTTGCCCGGCGAATTCGTCGCGGAGCGCGGTGCTGTGTTGCCCGAGGCCAGGCACATGGCCCAGTACACGCTCTTCGCCGCGGAACTTCGCCGGTGGCGCCACGAGCCTGGCTTCCCCGTGCACGGTAGGCACCGTGACGCGTCGCAGTTGCGGATGGGTGGAAAGCTGGGTGACGTCGTTGACCGAGGCGAAGGCAATCCGTGCCGCCTGTAGCGCTGCGATGACTTCCGCCTTGGTCATCGTTGCCAGCGTCGTCTTGATCTCCCGATCGAGGACCGTGCGATGCTCGACGCGCGAAAGATTGCTGACGTACTCCGGCTTCTCCAGCAGCTCGGGACGCTTGAGCACATCCTGCGCGAGTCGCTTCCATTCCCCGTCGTTCTGGATGCCGATCAGCACGGTTTCTTCAGCACCAACGGCACCGCCGACCGGGAACGCGCCATAAGGTGCGATGGTCGGATGGGACAATCCAACGCGCGGCCAGATCATCCCCGCGTATTCGTAATGCAGTAGCGGCACGGTCATCCAGTCGCTCATCGCATCGAACAGCGACACATGGATGGCACTACCCGCGCCCGTGCGTTCGCGTTGCAACAATGCTTCGAGGATGGCCGCGTGCGCGTACATGCCGGTGGCGATATCGCACGCGGAAATACCGATGCGGCCGGGCGCATCGGGGGTGCCGGTCACCGAGGCGATACCGCTCTCCGCCTGCACGAGCAGGTCATACGCGCGCATGCCGGCGTAAGGACCGTCCTCGCCATAACCGGTGATATCGCATGTAACCAGTCGGGGATGACGCGCGCGCATGTCTTCCCAGCCGAACCCTGCACGCTTCGCCGCGCCGGGGCCGAGGTTCTGAATCAGCACGTCGGCCTCGCCGATCATGCGCTGCAACAACGCGGCATCGTCCGGATTGGCAAAGTCCAGCACGATCGACTCCTTGCCCCGGTTGAGCCAGACGAAGTAGGTGCTGTCGCCGTTGACCGCGGAATCGTAGCCACGCGCAAAGTCGCCCTCGACGCGCTCGATCTTGATGACGCGCGCGCCGGCGTCTGCCAGGCGGGACGAAGCGTAGGGGGCCGCGGCGGCCTGTTCGACGGCCACTACGAGTAATCCTTCGAGGGGCAATGCCATCGTGTCTCCGTATGTTGGTCTTGTGCTTGAAAATAATGCTACGCAGTAGTATGTTTTTGGTCAAGCCCGATTCGCATCGATTGCGTTCGGTTCTACACCGCGCGGATTCCTCGCCCTCCGCACGAGCCATATGCGACCAATGAAGCCATCCCCTACGCCGCTGGACCACCTTGATCTTCCATTCTTTGAAAGCAGGCACCACGCGGCCGCCGAACAGATCCTTGCATGGACCACATCCGCGTTTGCATCGCTTCCGCCGCCCAGGACGACGGGCGAGATCGATCAGCACTGCAGGACGCTGGTGCGCAGCCTTGGTGAGGCGGACATCCTTGCGCTGTGCGTGCCGCGCATCGATGCATCGGGCAACGCCAGTCTCGACTCGCGCGCGCTATGCCTGGCGCGCGAGCTGCTGGCGCAAACCAGTCCGCTTGCCGATTTCAGCTTTGCGATGCAGGGCCTGGGGTCGGGCGCAATCTCGTTGGCGGGGTCGCCCGAGCAGAAGGCGAGCTATCTCGACGACGTGGCGCAAGGCCGGAAGATTGCGGCCTTCGCGCTATCCGAACCCAACGCCGGTTCGGACGTGGGTGGCATGTGCTGCGAAGCCGCGCGACGGCAGGGCGGTTACGTGCTCAATGGCGAGAAAATGTGGATCTCCAACGGCGGCATCGCGGATTTCTATGTCGTCTTTGCCCGAGAGCCGGGCACCGCGAGATCCGCGGGCGTGTCCGCATTCATCGTCGATGCCGACAACCCGGGTCTGGAGATTGCCGAGCGCATCGACGTCATCTCGCCGCACCCGCTGGCAAGACTGCGCTTCCGCGATTGCCATGTCGATGCCAGCATGCGACTGGGAGAGGAGGGCGCGGGGTTCAAGCTGGCGATGCGCACGCTCGACATCTTCCGCACATCGGTGGCTGCCGCGGCCTTGGGGTTTGCCAGAAAGGCCCTGCGGCTTGGCGTCGAGCGCGCGCTCTCGCGCGAGATGTTCGGCAGTGTGCTGGCCGATATGCAACTGACTCAGGCCATGCTGGCGGATATGGCCACAGCGGTGGAGTCGTCCGCATTGCTGGTCTATCGTGCCGCATGGATGCGCGATCAGGGCAAGCCGACGCCGCGCGAGGCCGCCATGGCCAAGCTGGTCGCCACGGAGTCCGCGCAACGGGTAGTGGATGCCGCGGTGCAGCTCTGGGGCGGGGCCGGGGTCCGCGTGGGCGAGGAAGTCGAAGCACTCTATCGCGACGTACGCGCGCTGCGCATCTACGAGGGCGCCAGCGAGGTGCAGCGACTGATCATCGGCAGTGGCATCGTCAAGGCCCACCGGGTATAACGACCGATATCGACGTCAACAGCAACGACAACAACAACGACACCGATACAGGAGACAGACATATGGCAGGTGCTCTCGAAGGAATTCGCGTCATCGACATCACCACGTTCCTGATGGGACCGGTGGCCACGCAGATGCTCGGCGATATGGGTGCCGATGTGATCAAGGTGGAGCCGCCCGAAGGCGACCCCACCCGCGGTATCGGGCAGAAGCGATCGCCCGGCATGGGCTCGTTCTTTCTCAACCTCAATCGCAACAAGCGCAGTGTGGTGCTTGACCTGAAGCAACCGTCCGGACGCGAGCAGCTTTTGTCCCTGATTGCCGGTGCCGACGTCGTGGTGCACAACATGCGCGCGGGCGCGGCGCAGCGGCTTGGTGTCGACTACGCGAGTCTCTCGGCACGGTACCCCCGTTTGATCCACGCCACGGCACAGGGGTTTGGCAAGGGCGGGCAGTATTTCGATCGACCGGCGTACGACGACGTCATTCAGGGCTTGAGTGGCGTGCCCGGATTGAATCGGCGCATGACGGGTCAGTCCGGCTATATCCCGATGCTGTTGGCCGACAAGCTCTGCGGTGTCTACCTGTACTCCGCCATCACCACCGCGCTGCTGCACCGCGAGCGCGCCGGTATCGGACAGGAGGTGCAAGTACCGATGCTCGAGACCATGGTCGGCTTCAACCTGCTCGAGCATATGGCGGACCATGTGTTCGTGCCAGAGCCCGGGCAGACCGCCGCACCGATCGGGTATGGCCGGGTCTTCAGCGCGGTCCATCGTCCGCTCAGTACCCTCGACAAGCCGCTGTGCATCGTTGCCAATACCGATGGGCAATGGCATCGCCTGTTTGAGCTGATTGGCAGGAGCGATCTGCGCGACGATGTACGTTTCGCCACCATCGGGCAACGCATCGTCAATGTCGTGGCGCTGTACGACATCGTGGAAGCCGCGCTTGCCGCGAAGACGAGGGAGGCGTGGCTGGAAGCGTTCGCCGCGGCGGAGGTGCCCGCAGGGCCGGCCAACGAGATGGAAGACGTCCGCGCCGATCCGCATCTGGCGGAGACAGACTTCTTCCAGGTGTTCGATCACGCGTCGGAAGGGCAACTTCTGATGCCGCGCAATGCGATGCAGTTGTCGGCAACGCCGCCTGATATTCGATACGGTCCGCCCCGGCTCGGGGAGCATACCGAAGCGATACTCGGAGCGCAGTCGTGAGTCAGCCCGATCTTCGGCGTCTGGTGGACTTCGAGATTCCGGAGCAACGGCAGGCGTACGGCCCGAAGGATTGCATCCTCTATGCGCTGGGGCTCGGATTCGGATACGAGGCAACGAGCGCCTGCGATCTCAGCTATGTCTACGAGCGCGACCTGATCGCCATACCGACGCAACTGGCGGTATTGGCCGCGTCCTCAGACTGGATGCGCGACCCGCGGACCGGCATCCGCTGGGAGCATCTGGTCGCGCTGTCGCATGACATCCATCTGGCGAAGCCTCTGGCTTCGTCGGGAACCGTGCGCGCGCGGACCAGGGTGGAAGCCGTCTTCGACAGAGGCCCGGAGCGGGGCGCGATCATTCACTGGCGCCGCGTTGTGGTGGACGCGCACAGCGGACAGGAGATCGGCTCCGTCAATGGTCAGGCCCTTGCACGCGCTAATGGGGGCTTTGGCGGTGACGCGCCCATCCGCAGACGTCATGCCGGCTTTCCGTCGCGACCCGCTGACCATGTCACCGCATCGACGACGCATGCGAATCAGGCGCTGCTCTATCGCTTGAGCGGGGACCTGAATCCACTCCACGCCGACCCCGAGATCGCGCGCGCGGCGGGCTTGCGGACGCCGATCCTTCACGGGCTTTGCAACCTTGGCATTGCGGCAACGGCAACCGGGAAAAACTGGCGCGGGGGATTACCGCAGCTTCGTAGCATCGGCGCGCGATACGCCGACGTGTTCTATCCCGGCGATACATTGCGAACGGAGGTCTGGCATGAGGACGGTGCCGCGCTGTTCCGTTGCAGCTCCGTTCGAACCGGGCAGGTCGTCATTGACGACGGCATTGGGAGATTCTTCGACCGGCCGAATCCAGAAGAGGGTGTTTAGCCGCAAAGTGCTTTTTGTGCTAAAAACACGGGTCATTTTTCCGGGATGAGCGATCCGTGCAATATCTTGTCTGGGCAACCCCGGCCATGCTCGTGGTTGCGGCGATTGTCAGCGGGCGTCTGTCCGTGGCCAAGGCGGCCGTGCTGGGGCTTCTGGCATCGGTGCCGGTGGCGGTCTTCTATGGCGCCACGCCGTTTGGCTATCGCGACGTGGCGTTTGCGCTGGCGAGAGGAACATGGATCGGCCTGACCATTGCGCCTTATGTCTTTGGCGGGCTGCTGTTCTGGCAGGTTGCGGCGCGGTATGGGTCGACCGTCGACACGCGATCGTCGTTGCCGTCGAACGTCCCCGACACCGCCCCGAAAAAACGTCGGCATCTGTTCTTCGCCAGCTTTCTGATTGGCCCCTTCGCGGAATCCGCCACCGGCTTTGGCGTAGGCATGCTGGGCACGGTCGGTATGCTCAGGAATTTCTCCATCGCACCTCGGCATCTGATGGTCTTCGGACTGCTGAGCCAGACCATGATCCCGTGGGGTGCGATGAGCAGTGGCACGGCGCTCGCCGCAGCCTATGCGCGCATTCCGGCGGCCACGCTGGGCCTCTACTCGACGGTCCCCGTGGCGCTACTGATGCCGGTCTGGCTGACCATGTTCTGGCGCACCGCCAAGGGCGCGGGCTTCGCGGGGTCGGTCGGTGACTGCGTCAGGGAAGCGTCGTGGATCGCGGTGGGCATGCTGCTGCTGGCGGCCGCCAACGCCACGATCGGACCCGAGACCGCGCTGCTGGCGGCATACGGCGTGCTGATAGCGGCGTACTACCTGCTGACGCAACGCCCTGGCAAGGATGAGCTCACGCTCGCCTGCCGCAAGGTGTTGCCGTACATATTGCTGATTGCCGGACTGGCGCTGATCCGGCTGCATCCGGGTATCCGTGGCGCACTGGCATCGCTGGCAACGCTCTCGCCGTTTGCCGACCTGCCGCCGCTGCATCTGCTGCTGCATGCGGGCATCTGGCTGATCGTCGGCGCGTTGATCACGGCGGTGGTCACGCGACAGACCAACCTGTTGGGCGTCGAGGTGCGCGGTGCGTGGCGCACGGGACATCAGGCCATTATCACGGCGTTCCTGTTCGCCATGATGGCGGAGGTCACTACGCGTGCCGGCATCGCCGGTGCCATTGCCAGCGGGCTGATGGACAGCCTGCATCAGAATGCCGTGCTGCTGGTACCGCTGGTCTCGGGCTCGTTCAGCATTCTGGCGAACAGCGGCACGCCGCCGAACAGCCTGTTCCTGCCATCGCTGCAGGCGTTGGCAGTGCAGGCGGGTCTGAGCGTGGCCGCCGTGGCGGCGGTCCAGCACGTATCGGGGATGTCGCTGGGTTTCTTCTCGCCAGTGCGCATGACCATCGCCGCGACGTTGTCGGACGGCAAGGGGGAGGAGCGCGCGGTCTACCGGTTCCTGCTGCCGTATGCGGTGGCGAGCTTTGGCATCATGACGGTGATTGCGTTCCTGGTGGTGTCGGTTTGATGACAGGATGAGTAGACAAGACGTGCATGCGATAGGCATGCAATAAGGAGCGAGTCGGGGCTCAAGTAATGTTGCACCGCACCGTTAGCCAAGCGGAGTTTGTCCGGTGTTCATCCGCTTTGCTCTCGATCATGCCCAAGACCCTGACCATCCGGACCCGTCTGATCGTGACGGTGTCCATCCTGTTCCTGCTCGCGCTTGGCGTCGGCATTGCCGGCCTGCTCGGCCTGCAAGCCGCCACGCGCGCGCATGAGTCCACATACGCCAATCAACTCGCGTCCGCGCTCGCGCTGGCGGAATCGGATCTGAGCATGACGCGCGCGCGCACCGCGCTCGACCGCGCGATGCTGTATCCCGAAGCCAAGGACGCGTCGAAGCTGCTGGACCGTACCGAAGAGCTCGCGAAGCGTGCCGACGAGGCGTGGAAACAGTACCTGACGTTGCCGCGCGATGATGAGGAGAATCGGCTCGCGACCGAGGTGGCCAATAAGCGCGACGCCGCATGGCGCGATGGCCTGGCGGCGATCATCGCGGCGCTGCGCGCGAACGACCGCGCGTTGGCGGATCAGGTCATGCAGGGCAAGGTATCGAAGCTGTTCCGCGATGCCAATGAAACCGGCGGCAAGCTCGCGCAGTATCAGATGGATCGCGCGAAGCAGAACTTTGAATCGTCGCAGCAGGCGTATCACGCGTTTCGCAACGGCATGATGGCGGCGATGGTGGTGTCGTTGATCGTGGCCGTGGTGTGCGGCGTGTCGCTGCTGCGCGCGATCATCGTGCCGCTCGATGGTGCGCTGGAGCAGTTCGATCGCATCGCCGACGGCGACCTGACGCATGAGGTCCACGTGGTGCGCCACGACGAAATGGGGCGCCTGCTGGAAGGTCTTGCCCGCATGCAGCATAGTCTCGCCGACACCGTTGGACGCGTGCGTCAGGGCTCCGAATCGATCTCGGCCGCGGCGCGGCAGATCGCCGCCGGCAATGCCGACCTATCGGCGCGCACCGGCGCGCAGGCGGCCTCGCTGGAGCAGACTGCGGCCAGCATGGAGCAGATGACGTCGACCGTGCGCCAGAACGCCGATAACGCACGACAGGCCAGTCAGCTCGCAGTAAGCGCGGTGGATGTGGCTCACCAGGGCGGCGCCGTGGTCGGGCAGGTGATGACGACGATGGCCGATATCAGCAGCGCTGCGAAGACCGTGGCCGAAGTGATTGGCGTGATCGACGGCATTGCCTTCCAGACCAATATCCTCGCGCTCAACGCGGCCGTCGAAGCGGCGCGCGCGGGCGAACAGGGCCGCGGCTTCGCCGTGGTGGCAGGGGAGGTGCGCAGCCTTGCCCAGCGCAGCGCCAACGCGGCGCGCGAGATCAAATCGATGATCGAAACCTCGCTCACGCATGTGGAGACGGGCAGCGGGTTGGCAAGCAACGCGGCCAGCACGATGGAGGAAGTCGTGCGCGCGATCCGCCGGGTGACGGACATCATGGGCGAGATCGCCGCGGCATCGAGCGAGCAAAGCAGCGGCATCGAACAGGTCAACCGCGCGGTGACGATGATGGATGAAGCGACGCAGCAGAATGCGGCGCTGGTGGAAGAGGCGGCAGCTGCCGCGACGTCGCTCGAGGATCTGGCGCATCAGCTCGATCTGACGACGGCGGCCTTTCGGGTGCACTGATAGCGGGGAGGAGGGGCGTACATTGACATATCGAGAAAAGCCGATATACTTCGGGCCATGGATCTGCTCGAAGTTTTCAAAGCCCTCTCGAACCGTACTCGCCTCGATATCTTGCGAGGCTTGAAGAATCCCGCCAAGCACTTTCCGCCGCAGGATGAGGGTGACGTGAATGTCGTGGGCGTATGCGTCAGCAGTATTCAGGAAGGCGTAGGACTGTCGCAATCGACGGTGTCGGACTATCTCGCCACGCTGCAACGCGCGGGCCTGGTCGAAGTTCGGCGCATCGGGCAGTGGACCTATTACAAGCGGAACGAAGCCGCCATCAGCGCGCTTGCCGAGATCGTCGGCAAAGACCTGTAAATTTTTTGCTCGGATATATCGATAAATCTCGATATCCCTTTTTATCGAAGCGGAGGTATGGAATGAAAGCAGCAATGAAAGCGCTAGTACTGAAGTCGTTCGGAGGCCCGGAATCGTTCGAGCTCGTCGACGTCCCCACCCCAGTGCCCCACGCGGGACAAGTTCTGGTTCGGGTCCACGCGACCTCGATCAATCCGCTCGACTATCAGGTGCGACGTGGCGACTATGCCGACTATGTGCCACTGCCAGCCATTACCGGACACGACGTTTCTGGCGTGGTCGAAGCCGTCGGGCCGGGCGTGACGGCATTCGCTCCCGGCGACGAGGTCTGGTACACCCCGCAAATCTTTGACGGGCCGGGCAGCTACGCCGAGTATCACGTCGCGTCCGAAAGCATCATCGGAAAGAAGCCTTCGTCGCTGAGTCACCTCGAGGCGGCAAGCTTGAGTCTGGTGGGCGGAACCGTGTGGGAGGCAATGGTCGCGCGCGCGGCGTTACGCGTGGGGGAGAGCATCCTCATTCATGGCGGCGCGGGAGGCGTCGGGCATGTCGCGATCCAACTCGCGAAAGCCATGGGCGCACGCGTGTTCACCACCGTGCGCGAGGCCAATGCCCAGTTCGCGCGAAGCATGGGAGCGGACATGGTCATCGACTACCGGAAAGAGGATTACGTGGACGCCATCATGCGCGAGACCGGTGGCCGCGGGGTCGATGTCGTGTTCGACACGATTGGCGGCGACGCATTGTCACGCAGCCCCGACGCACTCGCACAACTCGGCCGCATCGTCTCGATCGTGGACACGGCGCAGCCACAGAACGTCATTCAAGCCTGGGGCAAGAACGCGAGCTACCACTTCGTCTTTACCCGACAACACCGCGGCAAGCTCGATGAGCTGAGCGCATTGGTTGAGCGCGGCCAATTGCGGCCACACGTTGGCGCCGTTTATTCGCTCGCCGAGATTCCGCTCGCCCATGCGCGGCTGGAGCAGCCTAACCAAGGCCTTCAGGGAAAAATCGCGATTGCAGTGGCATCGTAAGGGAACGTCATGATCTATGAGATTGCGCTGCTCCCCGTCCGAAGGGAATCCATCGAATCGTTCGCCGACGCCTTTGCCAAGGTTGCGCCGTTGCTGGCTCGGGCCACGGGCTATATCGGCCATATGCTTGCGCAAGGAGTCGAAACTCCCGAGGTCTTCCATCTCATCGTGCGATGGCAATCGCTCGACGATCATAGGTTGGGCTTCGAGCCAAGCGAAGACCACCGGATGTTCATGGCTGGAATAGAGGAATACTTTTCGGAGGAGCCGACGGTCTATCACGTTGAGGAGGTTCTTCCTTCGGGAGGGTAGAATCGGCACCCCCGCCACATCCGCCGGTCTGGCCGGCTCTCCGGGCAAACGACATGAGCCGACGACTTGCTTCCTGCTTCGCAATGGTTGTACTTGCCACGTCGATCGGCGCGTCGCACGCGCAGACGGACGCGGTGGAGCAGGCCGTGGCCGCCGCCATTGATCCGGTCATGAAGCAATACCAGATCCCTGGCATGGCCGTCGCGGTCACCGTTGACGGCAAGCATCGCGTCTACAGCTTCGGCGTGGCGTCCCGCGCGACCAACAAGCCGGTGACCGGCGACACCGTCTTCGAGATCGGATCGGTCAGCAAGACCTTCACGGCCACGCTCGGCGCTTATGCGCAGGCGCGCGGGGCATTGTCGCTGGACGATCCGGCCGTGAGGTATCTGCCCGCGCTGGCCGGCAGTGCGTTGGGTGGCACCACGCTGCGCGACCTCGCAACGTACACGGCCGGTGGCCTGCCGCTGCAGGTGCCCGACACTGTCGCCGACATGCCGCAAATGATCGAGTGGCTGCGACAGTGGCAGCCGGAACACGCGCCTGGCAGCTATCGTCGCTATTCGAACGTGAGCATCGGCTTGTTCGGCTATCTTGCGGCGAAGGCGATGAATACGCCGTTTCGAACCGCGCTATCGCAACAATTGCTGCCGAAACTTGGCCTGATGCACACGTGGCTCGAGGTGCCGAGCGCTCGCATGGGTGACTACGCGTGGGGATACGACAAACATGACAAGCCGGTGCGGGTCACACCTGGCGTGTTCGACGCGCAGGCCTATGGCATCAAGACCACGGCCACCGATATGATCCGCTTCGTCGAACTGAACATCGATGCCAGCAGCATCGATGACGCCGCGCTGCGGCAGGCCTTGTCCGCCACGCATGCGGGGTACGTCCGTGCCGGCGTCATGACTCAGGCGCTCGGCTGGGAGCGCTATCGCTGGCCCACCACGGTGGACGATCTGCTCGCTGGCAACGACGCGCGCATGGTGCTCGATGGCAGCCCCGCGCAACGGATTGAACCACCAGAAGCATCGACGCCGGACGTGCTGATCAACAAGACAGGATCGACCAACGGCTTCGGCAGCTACGCGGCGTTCATTCCGGCCCGCCGGATCGGTGTCGTGTTACTGGCGAACCGTAACTATCCGGTGCCAGCGCGCATTGAGGCGGCGTGGAAGATATTGAATGCGCTGGGCACGGCGCACCCTTGAGTAACTCGGCGAGTGGCGGTAGTCAGCCCAGCGTAGATCGGCGGTACGACCCAACCTTTGTGGGGTGACGAGAAGTGACGCAAGCGCCGTCATTCATGTGATCATGCCAATCTGACCAGCAGGTTCAAGAGCGGAATCACGACGAATGGCAAGGAAGTTATTGAGTGCGGGGCCAGCCCCGGTTGTCACCACGCTGGCCTCGGCGCGTACGGCGCCCACGCTGGGCCTGTCCGGCGCGAAGCTCGAGGCGCGGTTGCGGATGAAGCGATCTTCGGCGTATATCGAGACCCTTCGCAAGCTCGACGCGGGCGGCCATACGCATGATCGACAGACGGTGGAAGCCTTCGTGGCCGCGCTTCGCGACGAACTGCCTGATATCACCATTGACCAGCATCCGGTCGGCATCGTGTCCCAGTGCTATCTGGGAGAGCCCTACGAGGTCCATACGCTGGACCGGCTCGGCAACATCATCCATCACTACAAGCGTTTCGAACCGCTGCCGCCGCTGCTCGCGCGTGGCAGGGTGTTGGCCGCCAGTGGCCAGTACGCATTCGTAGAGATCTACACCGACAAAGTCATCGCCGTTGCAGAGAGCGGTGACGTGTCCATCGTCAGGGATTGACCATGAGTACCACCGAAAGAATCATTCAGGTTGCGGACCTGACGTTGATCACGCGCAGCCTGGCGAGCATCAATCGCGATATCGAGTCTGTCTCGTCGCAGGTCTCGGTCGTCGGTAACGAGCTTACCAATACACGCTCCGAGCTCGCTCGTCTGGAAGAAGCGTTCATGCGCTTTGTCGAGGCGGACCTCAAGGCGAAGGAACTCGCGCTGGCCGAGACCCGGCAGGTCAAGGTTCGCCAGGCGCTGGAGACCACCTATGGTTACTACGCCGAGGTGCGCCGTCAGGCCACCGGCATCCTGCAGGCGGCAGACCTGAGCGTGGTGCGTGGGGAGACCATGAAGTCCGCCACCGAGGAATTGATGCTGCAGGCGCCGCGCTACTGGCTGGCGCCGGCGCTGGTGGCACTCGCCGCGTGGCTCAACGATCAGGAAGATCTGGCGCGACGCGCATTGGCGGAAGCGCTCAGGCGCGACGACGAGAAGACCTCGCTGTTGTTCGCGCTGGTGTGCCGCCGCGCGGGCCGTATCGACGCGTGCCGCACCTGGCTGGAGCGCTATTTCGGCATGCAGAACCCGGCAAGCCTCGATCGTCAGACCGTGGTGCTGGTCGATGCCCTGGCCAGCAGCGTGTTCGGTGGCGAGGTCCGCATGCATTGCACGCGTCAGGTGGAGCAATGGGTCGATGAGCTGAGCGAAGCGGCGGGCTTCGTCGAAACGCAGCGCGGGCAGTGGGAAGCGGGCTTGCGTGGCAAGCTCAGGGAGACGGACCATGCCGGAAGGTATTCACATCTGTCGCGCTTTAGCCCGACGTGGGAGCGCCTGAACCAGTCGCTCAACGACGCGGGCCTGCACAAGGACGTGCTCGAGCATTTCCGTGGCATCTTCGAGGGCTCGCTCGAGGTGGCACGTAGCGTCGAGGCGGCTGTGGACGGGCTGCTGGACAAGCTCGTGTCACGCTTCGACGACGAGGAGTTGCCGCTGCGCCGCGAGGATCATCTCAATCAGCTGATCATCAATCATTCGGGCGACCGGCCTGCCGCGGAGCGCAAGCACGCACTGGAGACGGCTGCGTTGGAGGAGAAGGTCAGCTTCACGCAGTTGCTGACCAACGCCGCGATGAACCCCGAGCTCAGTCATGCCACGCGCGCCACACAACGCTATGCGATTGCGCTCTCGCGTGCATGGGTGCGCAATGCGCATGACGACCTCACGGCGTCGTTCCGCAATCAGGTACCCACCGACATTGAATTCGCCATCGAAGGGTGGCAGGGCACGACGCGCCATGGCGACAACGAAGCGCCATTGCTGGCCGCACTCGGCCAGCATCTGGACCAGGAGCGCGACAACACGCTCGCCACGCTCAAGCTCGGCTTCAAGCACTATGCGGCGCTGACAGTCGGCGTGCTTGCGGTACTGTTTGCGTTCAGCGCGGGATGGTTCGCGCTGCTAGTTGCCGCATTGGCTATCGGCTGGTTCTTCAAGGCGAAGTCGGACGTGACCAAGACAAAGGCCAAGGTCATCGAAGCGGCGGCAAAGAAGAAGGAGCAATGTAGCGCCGCACTCAAGGCGGCGCTGGCGGAAGTGGTCGAGTGGCGTCGCGATCTGGCGGCACGCGATGCGTTTGCGTCGCATGTTGGCCACTTGCTGGATAGCATCTCCCCTGAACAATACACGTCAAGCACGCACGACAAGTCCCGTCGCGTGATGACGCAAGCTGCATAGGATCGCCACCATGGCTCGCAATTTGATGACGGACGCCGGCGCCAATACGACTGCCTCGGCTGATCAACCCGTGGCTGACGCGGCGCAAGGCCTGACTGTGGCACGCGGAACGCCCGTACCGCAGCCGGCCAGCGAGGTACTTGCCGGCGCCTTCCCGCAGTGGGACCTGCTGCCGGCCACGCCATTTCTGCGTCGCGTGCGATGACGCCTCCAGACACCTACGCCGGTTGGTCGACGTGTCTTGAAGTGTTCGAACGCGCGAGCGAGGATGAAGCGGTGATGCAGGCCATGAATGCGGGTTCGCTGAGCTGGACCGGTGGCGTGGCAAATCTGTTCTCGGAGCGCGTGAGTGGCGTCGTCAATCAACGACTGACGCGCATCGCCAATGACATCTCGCGCGATCTGCGATTTGCCGGCGATCATGGCGTTCTCGCCAATGCAATGCTCAACGCGCGCCACAAGCTGGCGCTGCTGCATCGGTTCTCGCGTTGTGCGCCGTTTCCGCAAGCGTTGAGCGAGCTCGTGCAGTCGCAGGTACGTGGCTATGCCGAACAGGCACAGCAATCGCTGGAAGACACGGCGCGCAGCGATCGGAGTGGTCAGTTGGCGACGATCGTGCGCAACAACAGCCTGCTGCGCTATGCGGACCAAACGACCGCCAGTCAACCCGTGGTCGATCGCGCGGTTGCCCAGCGCGCCAATGCAACGGACACCGCCGGCAATCGCCGGCGTAGAACCTTTCTAAGCTAATGAGTGATACCAAGGAATTCCGCAGCACCCTGACGCGTTATCTGAAGGCACGTGTCCCGTTTATCTCGATTCGCAGCGCCGAGCGCGCACGCGTGCTCGACATTCTCAAGGACATCGCGCAGGGACTGAACAACGCGCCGATGTACGTGCACACGCTGTCGCAAGGGATGCGCGAACTGGTGAGCAGCCGCTCCGCCAATGATGACCGTTCCGTGCACGGCGCGCTCGATTTCGCCGGTCAGCAGATTGCACAGCGCCAGAACCTGACGTTCGTGCTGACCGAAGTCGACGATATCGAAGCGGATTCCGCATTTGCGCGGCAATTGCAGGATGCGGTGATGCTTGCCGCGGAGAACGGCGGTGCCATCGCCGTGATCACGACCAAGCCGGTCTGGAGTCAGCTGCAGCGATTGGGGATGTCGCTGGTGTTGTCCGCGCCGAATGAAGACGAGATGCTCGAGATCATCCACGAGCAGATTGGTGCCTATCGGGCCGACTATCAAATCGAATGGGACGATGCCGACGAGCGCGAAGCCGCCGCCATTCTGACAGGCGTCTCGCGTATCGAGGCGGAGAACATCATTGCCACGCTGCTGGCCAATGGCAGCATCGTCAAGGCCGACCTCGCGCAACTGACACATGCCAAGGACCGCATTTTCGCGGATATCTCCGGTATCGAGCGAGTGCAGGTACGCGGTGCGGAACTCGATGTAGGCGGTCTGGGCGGGCTCAAGCGCTGGCTCGACAAGGAGCGCCCGCTGCTGACGGCCGACTTGCGCGAGCGCGGCATCCGGCCTCCGCGCGGTGTGCTGCTGGTAGGGGTACCCGGCTGCGGCAAGTCGCTCTCCGCCAAGGCCATTGCTCACAACTGGAAGCTGCCGTTGTATCGGCTCGATCTGGCCACCATTCACGGCCAATACCTTGGTCAGAGCGAAAGCCGACTCAAGGACGCACTGAGCACGGCGGACCATGTGGCACCGTGCGTACTGTGGATCGATGAAATCGAGAAGGGCCTGGCCGGTGCCACGCAGGGCGCGGGCGATGGCGGTACGTCCACGCGGCTGGTGGGCCAGTTTCTGTACTGGCTGCAGGAGGCACGCTCGCGCGTGTTCGTGGTGGCAACGGCTAACGATGTCTCGCGTCTGCCGCCAGAATTGCTGCGTCGTGGGCGCTTCGATGAATTGTTCTTCGTGGACCTGCCCACGCCCGAGGAGCGGCGCGAGATCATCGGGATCTACGCGCAACGCGGTCTGAAGCGCAGTGTCGATACCGACCTGATGAACGAGCTGGTCGATCTGTCAGACGGCTTTGCTGGCTCGGACCTTGAGTCCGCTGTCCGCGAAGTCGTCAAGGAGGCGTACCTGAATGGCGACGCCGCGGTCTCGAACGAGCTGTTTCGTCGCAGCTTCCAGAACCTGGTGCCGCTGTCGAAGACCAGCCCCGAACAGATCGAATCCATCCGGGCCTGGGGTCGCGATCGCGCGGTGCCTGCATCCGGGAATCCGATCGGCGGAACCGCCAATCCATCGCGCGCGCGCCGTGCGGTGCTGGTCTGATCGACTACCGCTTGGCGCCGGCAAACATCTGTAAGGGTTTGTCGGATTGCACCGAGGGCGCCGGCTCCGCCGTCGGTTTCCCGCGTTGCGACGCATGCCACGGCAGCAGGCGTTCCTCGGCCAGCTCCAATCCCTTGAACAGGATCACGCCCAGCACGCACAGCAGTGCCAATGCCACGAAGACGGTGGGCGTGTTGAAACTGCCTTGTGCCACCAGAATCACGTGACCGAGGCCGGTCTCGCCCGCCACGAACTCGCCGACGATGGTGCCGACCAATGCGAACGAGATGCCAACCTTCATGCCCGCAAAGATGCTGGGCAGCGCATTCGGAAAACGGATCTTCCATAGCACCTTGCTGCGCGAGGCTTGATTCGCGCGCGCCATGTTCAGCATTTCGGGGTCGATCGACTTGAGGCCGAGCACGGTGTCGATCAGGATCGGGAAGATCGCAATCAGCATGGCGATGGCGATCTTCGGTGCTGAGCCCGTGCCCAGCCAGATCACGAACAGCGGCGCAAGCGCGACCTTTGGCACCGCATTCAATGCAACCATCAGCGCATAGAGCGTGCGGTCCAGAAAGCGCGAGTAGACGATGCCGATGGCCGCGCCGACGCCAAGCAGCACGGCTAACGCAAAGCCCGCCAGCGTCGTCTGCAGCGTGTCCAGGCTTTGCAGCAGCAGAAAACCCGGTTGCGCCATGAACTCGGTGAAGATCTTGCCCGGCGTCGGCAGCAGGAACTCCCGCACGGCGAAGAAGCGCACCGCGCCTTCCCACACCAGCAGGAGGATCACCATCGTGAGAACCGCAAGCCGGCTGTTTTCGGAACGTTTCCACAGGAACTTCATGTCGTTACCCCTTGTAGATACCGAGATCGCGGAAGATGCCGCGGATCTGGGACACGTAATCGGCGAAGGCCTTCGTTTCGCGCACCGCTAGTCCACGTGGTCGCTCGAGTTCGATCGGAATGACGGCCGCGACGCCGCCGGGATTGCGCGACATCACGACGACGCGGTCGCTCAGATACACCGCTTCGGAGATCGAATGCGTGATGAACAGCACGGTCTTGCCGGTATCCATCCATGTGCGCTGGAGCTCCACGTTCAGTTCGTCGCGCGTAAAGGGGTCCAGCGCGCCAAATGGTTCGTCCATCAGCAATAACTGCGGGTCAACCAGCAGCGCGCGGCAGATCGATGCGCGCTGCCGCATGCCGCCCGACAGCTCCCACGGAAAGCGGTTGGCAAAGGAGCCAAGGCCGAAGAGATTGAGTACCGCTCGCGCGCGTTCTTCGTAGTCGCCACGATCGAGGTCGTGAAACTCGGCCGCAATCAGCACGTTGTCGAGAATGGTGCGCCAGTCGAGCAGCAGGTCGCGCTGGAATACCACGCCCATGTTCGAGGGCGGACCGGAAATCGGATCGCCTTGCAACGCGAGATGGCCACTGGAAATCGGTTCCAGGCCGGCGACGCATTTCAGCAGCGTGCTCTTGCCGCAGCCGCTGGGGCCGACGATGCTGACGAATTCGCCTTCCTCGATATCGAGACTGACGTCCTTGAGCGCGTACAACGGGTCGCGCTGCGATCGATAGATCTTGTTGAGTTGGCCAATCTGCAGGAATGCCGACATGCTCGTCCTCCGTCGCGCTAGTTCGCCAGCATGGCGTTGGTGTAGTAGTCGGCGGGCTTGCGGCCCGGCTTGATCGCACCGACGCGTTCCATCGACTGAATCGCGGCCACCCAGTCGGCGTCGTTCTGCTTGCCGATTGGTGCCGCTTTCTGCGTCGGGCTCTCGAAGAACTGGCGATACGCCACGATCTGCGCCTTCAGCACCTCCGGATCGAGCTTGGCGTTGGGACGCTGCGCCACGAGGGCCGCTACGGCTTCGTCCTCATGTCCCGCGTAGATGTACTCCCACGCCTTGACCTGCACCTGCGTCAGCTTTTTTATGGCGGCGCCACGTTCGGACAGCTTCTTCGGTGTCGTCACCAATCCATAGCTCGGAAAGTTGATGCCGCTGTCCGCCAGCAGGAATACTTTGGCGGGACGGACCTTCGCGACCATCGGTTGGCCGAACGGTGCCTGGGAGAGGAAGCCGTCGCTGTTGCCCGACGCGTAGGTCGAGATCATCGCGCTGGGCGACACCATCACGACATTGGTCTTCGACTTGGGCACGTTGATCGCCTTGAGATACGGATCGATGAACGGCGCCCACGGACTCGTCGTAAAGCACACGAGCTTCTTGCCGACCAGATCCGCTGCGGATTTCACGTCGAGCTTCTCATCGACCAGCACGGCAAGGTCCCCCTTGCGCGCGAAGCCGGCGATCGACATCAGGTCCAGACCGTTTTCCTTGGCGATGGCCATCGTGCCAAGCTGCACCTGTCCGACATCCACCTGGCCCGCGGCAAGCAACTGCAAAGTATTGATGGTGCCGGTGCCATCCTGGATCTCCACATCGAGTCCGGCTTCCTGGAACCATCCCTTTTGCTTGGCCAGATGCATGGCGGCATGCATGCCCCACGCTGAAAAGTCCATCCGCACCAGCAGCTTGTCGGCCGCGTGGGCACTCGTCGCGGACAGAGAGGCGAAGGCGGCGAGTGTGCACGCCGCAATGACGCTGCGGCGAATCGGGTTCATGAACGACGAACGCATCTTGTATTCCTCGTGGGGCATGTGTGGGTGATATCAGGTGAACCGGATCGCGACGTACCGTCTATGCGGCCTGAGCCAGCGCGCCACGGCGCAGTGCCGCCGTCGCTTCGTGGTTCACTTCGCCGGTATGCGGATCGACCACGACCTTGTAGTGTTCGCGTACGTATGCCGCCGTCACCTTGTGGTTCCATACGTCTTCGCGAATCCGCTCCAGATCGCGGTCCATCGGATCGCCAAAGCCGCCGCCGCCGGGCTGAATGTGCGTCACCACGTCGTTGCGCGCGATCGTCATGCCCACCTTGCTGGGCAGATCGGTCACGTCCTTGCCATGCTGAAGCAGGTTGCGGGCAGGGCTTGCGGGCTCGCCGCCGGCCAGGCCGTACGGCGAGAACTTCATGCGATCGGCACGTAGTTGCAGCAGGGCATCGGGCGCGAGCACACGATAGCTGCGGCGAATGCCGAGTCCCCCGCGGTATTGCCCGGCACCGCAGGAATCCTCCACCAGTTCATACGCTTCCACGCGCACGGGATGCTGCGCCTCCAGCGTTTCGATCGGTGTGTTCGACAGGTTCTGCGAGGCATTGGTGATGGCTTCGATACCATCGCTGGCCGGGCGGCCGCCCCACGCGCCGCAGATCATGTCGACAATGATGTACGGCTTGCCTTCATCGCTCTTGCCGGACAGGCAGACCACAGTGTTGCCGCCTTCGCCCGCAGCCGGGATGCGATGCGGGACGATTTGCGCGAGCGCGCCGAGCATGGCATCGAACACGCGATAGCCGGTCAGCGCGCGGGCTGCCACGGCGCTTGGGGGCAGGGGATTCAGCACCGAACCCTCGGGCACATGCACATCGATGCAGCGGAACACACCGGCGTTATTCGGCACATCGCCGAGCAGCGCGCAGCGGACGCTGAGGTACGTGCAGGACTTGGTATATGACAGCGTCGAGTTGATGGCGGCCCGCACCTGCGGCGCCGAGCCCGTGTAGTCGGCCGAGACATGATCGTCGTGCACGGTGAGTGCCACCTCGATACGGATCGGCTCCGGCGACATGCCGTCGTCGTCGATATAGTCCACGAAGCGGAACGTGCCCTTCGGCCAGTGGCGGATCTCCTCGCGCGTCAGGCGCTCGGCGTAGTCGAGCAGTTCGTTCAGATAGGCGCGCGAGTCCGCGCGGCCGTAGCGGTCGAACAGGGCGGTCAGCTCGCGCACGCCGATCTGCGACGCGGCATACTGGGCCTTCAGATCGCCGAGCACGCGGTCCGGCACGCGCACGTTCTGCGCGATGATGCGTTCGAGTGTTTCGTTGACCTTGCCGGCTTCGTAGAGCTTCAGTACCGGAATGCGCAGGCCTTCCTGATAGATCTCGGTGGAGTCGCTGGCATTGGAACCGGGCACGCGGCCGCCCACGTCGGTGTGGTGGCAGATCACCACGCAGAAGCCTTCGAGCTCGCTCTGATAAAAGAAGGGCACGAACATGAAGATGTCCGGGAGGTGCATGCCACCTTCATAGGGATCGTTCACGACGATGGCATCGCCGGGCTGCAACGTGTCGCCATAGCGCTGCTGCACGGCCGCCATTGCTTCCGGGATGGCGCCGAGATGCAGCGCGATCGTCTTGGCCTGCGCCACCATGCGCCCGTGGCGATCGCAGATCGCGGCCGAGTAATCCATTACGTCCTTGACGATCTCGGAGCGGGCGGTGCGGATCACCGTGTAGGCGACCTCATCGACGATGGAATCCATCGCATTCTTCACGACCGCGAACGTCACGGGATCGAACTGCGTGGGGTTGATATCCGATGTCATGCTTGCTCCTGGGCGATGTCGATGATGATGTTGCCGATCTTGTCCGTGCGTGCGGTGGCCCCGGGCGGCACGACAATGGTGGTGTCGTACGACTCGATGATGAGCGGCCCGTGGCGCGGCATCTCGGTGATGGCCGCGCGCGGCACCAATTGCGTCTCGCAGGGCGGCTGGTCGCGTTCGAAGCTGACCTGCCGCGTGCCGGACACGCCTTGCAGTGCGCTGGCATCGACGCGGATGTCGTTGAACTTCAGCCGCTGATCGCTACGGCCATAAGCACTCAGCCGCACGTTCACCAGTTCCAGCGGCTCGTCGTTGCTGTAGCCGAAGGTCTGGCGATATTGGCCGGCGAAGTCCTCGATCAGCGCGGCCATGGCGGCGGCGTCAATGGTTTGACCGACGGCCACGCGCAATGGAATCGTCAGTTCGGAACTCTGGCCCAGATAACGCAGGTCCAGACCGACTGCGACATCCACGACATCCCGCGCATAGCCCTCCTGCGCGAGCACTGCCAGCCCCTGTGCGTGCAGTTCGTCGATGACCCTGCCGATGCTTGCCGCGTCGCACGCGGCAAGCGGCCGCAGCACGGCCTTGACGAAGTTGTGTTCCGCATCCGCGCCGAGCATGCCGGCCGAACAGAACACCCCCGCCATGACCGGCGCGATCACGCGTTTGATGCCGAGCAGTCTGGCTACCGCAACCGCATGCAGCGGGCCACCGCCGCCGAACGCGATCATCGTCATGTCACGCGGATCGCGGCCGCGTTCCACGGTCACCGCGCGCAGTGCGCGTGCCATGCTGACGTTGGCCACATGGCGGATGCCGTGCGCGGCGGCAAGCGTATCCAGTCCGAGCGGCTTGCCGATATGAACGTCGATCGCGCGCCGCGACTGCGCCGGATCGACCTTGAGGCTGCCACCGGCAAGCGCGCTGGGGTTCAGAAAGCCGAGCGCCATATTGGCGTCGGTCACGGTCGGGCGATCGTTGCCGCGGCCATAGCAGGCCGGGCCCGGATTCGCGCCCGCCGATTCCGGGCCAACGAACAGCAGGCCCCCCGCATCGATGCCGGCCAGCGAGCCGCCGCCAGCGCCAACTTCGGCGATATCGATGGCCGGTACCTTGAGCACGTAGCCGCCGCCCTTGACAAAGCGGCTCGGCGCGCTGATGCCGTCGCGGAACTCGTACTCGTTCGTCAGCGATGGAATGCCGTCTGTGATGATGGAAGCTTTGGCGGTGGTGCCGCCCATGTCGAACACGATCAGGTCGTTGCCGCCGCTGAGGGCACCGATCTGCGCGGCGCCCGCCACACCACCGGCGGGGCCCGACGCCACCGCGAAAACAGGCTTCTCACTCGCGCTATCGACCCCCATCATGCCGCCGTTCGACGCCATGACCTGCAGCGAGGCGGTGACCCCCATGCGGCCGAGGTCGTCTTTCAGGCGGCGCAGGTATGTGCGCATCGCGGGAAGGATGTAGGCATTGACCACGGTCGTACTGGTGCGCTCGTACTCTTTGATCTCGGGCAGCACATCGCAGGACGCCGTCACCAGCAGGCCGGGGAACTCGCGTTCGAGATGCGCCTTCGTCTCCAGCTCATGCACCGGGTTGATGTAGCTGTTAAGAAAGCAGATCGCCAGCGCTTCCACGCCTTCGTCAACGAGGCCACGCGCAATGTTCAGCACCTCTTCGGGATTCAGCGGTACGACGATATTCCCGCGTGCATCGATACGTTCACTGACGCCGCGGCGATAGCGCCGCGCGGCAAGTGGCT
Organism: Cupriavidus pampae; assembly: GCF_914271485.1. Lineage (GTDB taxonomy): Bacteria > Pseudomonadota > Gammaproteobacteria > Burkholderiales > Burkholderiaceae > Cupriavidus > Cupriavidus pampae. Next base: position 598,759 of record NZ_CAJZAG010000002.1, on the reverse strand, counting down.
GCGGCTTCTGCCAGCCGAGGTCGAACATCGTGGGGGTGCGGATGCGGCCGATCTCCAGGATGTCGCGGAATCCGGCCGTGGTCAGCACGCCGGTGCGCGCGCCTACCTTCTGCAGGATCGTGTTGGATGCGGTGGTGGTGCCATGGACGATCTCGGTGATGTCGCCCGGGGCAATGCCAGATTGATCGATCAACGCCTTGAGGCCGGTGACGATCGCCTCGCCCAGGTCGTGCGGCGTCGTGGACGTCTTGTTCACGAAGAGGCGGCCGTCCGGCAACGCCAGAACGATGTCCGTGAAGGTCCCGCCGATATCGCACCCGACCCGGGCGCCCGCGTTGCTGGCTGATTGCATTGTCCAACTCCAGAAAAGAGGCCTTGGCGACTGCTGCCGGTGCCCTGTGATTAACTAACTAGTCAGTACAATAGTGGTCGGATTGCAGCCTGCCAACTCGGGTTAATACGTAGCACCACAATGGCGCCGAAATCGGCGCCCCAGCTGGGTTACCGGCATCCTTGCAGTGCAGCCAAAGCCGTGTAGACTAACCAACTAGTTAGGTTTTGCACCAGCGTGGCGACCAGCGCCATAACGATCAAAGAGAAAGGCAAGGCATATGCCAGCGACAAAGACCAGCGGAAAGCCCAAGCCGCGTGACGCGGCCGCGACGCGCGAGAAGATCCTGCAGATGGCAGCGAAGGAATTTGCGACGAAGGGGTATGACGGCGCGCGCGTGGACAGCATCGTCGCGCGCAGCAAGATCAGCAAAAACCTCGTCTATCACTACTTCGACAGCAAGGAAGCCCTCTTCATCGAAGTCATGGAGCGCGCGTACGCGTCCATGCGCGAACGGCAGAATCAGTTCGGCGAGCTAGGCGAGAACCCGGTGGAGGACATGCGGACGCTGATCGTCCAGACCATCCGTCACTTCATCGACCATCCGGAGTTTATCCAGCTGCTGAGCACCGAGAACCTGCACAAGGCGGAACATATCCGCAAGTCCAAGGTGATACCGGCAATGTTCAATCCGCTACGCAGCGCGCTGGCGCAAATCCTTGAGCGTGGCAAGGCGCAGGGCGTGTTTCGTCCGGATGCGGACTGGGTCGATCTTTATGTTTCGATCTCCGGACTGGGGTCGTATGCGATCTCCAACCGGTACACGTTGTCCTTCGTGCTCGATGTGGACCTCGGCGCGAAAGATCGCGTCGAGGCCAGGCTGCAACATATCTGCGATATGGTGATGAGCTACCTGTGCAAGTTCGAGGGCTCGACGTTCGCCCGCGGCGACGTGGCGGAGCCTATTGCCCAATGATCGTCTTGGCGTAGATCGCGCGTTCCATCTCCACCACGTTCACGCTGATCTGCACGGACTGACCTTCGCCCGCGCGCACCTGTTCGGACAGCGCGTCGCAGACGGTCTGGCCGAGCTGGCGGCGCGTGGCCTGATCGCGGCCGTCCAGAACGGATAGCGTGGCGTGCACGAACGCGCGGTCTGCCACGTCGGTGCCTTGGCGGTAGACCTCAAGCGTAACGCAGCGCGACTTGATGTCCGGTTCCTGAAAGTGGCCGGTGGCCAGCAGTGCCGCATTGGCTTCGTCGAGCAGCTCTTCCTGCGAGCAGTTCAGGCGGATGTTCTCGGTGAGTTCGATGACGAGGTGCGGCATGGTGGCTTTCGTGTCGGCGCGGAGTGACCGGGCAGATTGATGAGGCGGAACGGGCATGATACCCGCCCCGGCGGACGCGGCGGACGCGGCGGACGTGGCGGACGTATTCGCGCGCGCGCAGTGCTCTCAGCGCGTGCCGAGCGCCGCCTCGATGCGGCCGATGCGATCATGCAGATGCGGACGCACCGCGTCGAGCAGATGCGCGGGCGGCACGATGGCATTGGGGCCGCTGCAGCTCAGCGTCATCGGCGGCAGCGATGGGCCGGGCCGGAACGCGAGCGCGATCGAGTTGATATCGGGCAGCCATTCACCGAACGAGGTGGTGCAGCCAAGTCGCTGCTTCTCTTCGCGTGCGCGCACCAGCACGTCGTCCGCTTGCGCGGCGCTGGTCTGATCGTCGGCCCGGAACGCCGCCAGCGCCTGGCGTTGTTCGTTGGGTGACAGCGCCATCAGATACGCGCGGCCGGCCGCGGTGGTCAGTCCCGACACGCGGCTACCGACGTTCACGCGCAGCGTCAGATACGACTCCGCATGGCAGTTCTCGTAGATCAGCATGCGGCCGCGATCGCGCACGATCAGCGATGCCACACCTTGCGACAGATCCGCGAGTTCCTGCATGTGAGGCCGCACCACGGCCAGCACATCGGTCCCTTCGCGCGCGACCGGCGCCATGCCCAGCGCGGAGCTGCCCAGCCGGTACCGCACTGGGTCAGTCAGCGCCTGCAGATAGCCGAGTTCGGTCAGCGTATGCGTGAGCCGCGAGATCGTGGACTTGGGCAGGCCGCACCGTTGCGCGAGTTCCGCGTTGCCAAGCTCCACATCGAACGCGCGGAAGCACGCGAGTACATCGAGCCCGCGCGCGAGCGCGGTCACAAAATGCCGGTCTTCCTTGCGCGAGCCGTCGCGGGCACGGTCCGGATTCTCATCGGTTGCATTCATGCTGTCATCCTCGTGGTCTTGTTATCAGGCCGCGCCGAGTGCCTCGCGCAGCTTCGCTTTCAGGATCTTGCCCGACGGTGCCGCCGGCAATTGCGCCATGACACGAACTTCCGCGGGCATCTTGTACGGCGACAGCCGCTCGCGCAGGAACGTGCGCAATTCCGCTTCATCGAGCGTCATGCCCGCGCGCACTTCGATGAACGCGATCACTTCCTCGTTACCCTCGATCGCGCGGCCCACCACGGCCGACTGCAGTACGGCCGGATGCGCGTTGATCGATTGCTCGACTTCCTCGGGATACACGTTGAAGCCCGAATGGATGATGATCTCTTTCGCGCGGCCGACGATCGAGACCGCCCCATCGGGGTCGATGCGCGCCAGGTCACCGGTATGCAGCCAGCCTTCGGCATCGATCGCGATGGCGGTCAGGTCGGGGCGGCGATAGTAGCCCTTCATCACGTTGGGGCCGCGCACCTGCAACTCGCCGCTGCCGTCGGCCTGCACATTGCCGAGGCGCAGCTCCACGTGCGGCACGGCGGGGCCCACCGAGCAGTCGCTGCGTGGCGACTCCACACGTGTCTGGCACACGGTCGGCGAGGTCTCGGTCATGCCATAGCCGTTCTGCAGCGGAATACCGAACGTGTCCTCGAATGCAGCCTTGAGCGTCATCGTCAGCGGCGCGCCGCCGCACTGCGCGACGCGCAGCGACGGCGTACGCATCGACTGACGGTTTGCGCGGCTCCATTCGATGGTCTTGGCGTACATCGCGGGCACGCCATGCAGCACGGTCAGCGCTTCCTCGCGCAACATGCGCGCGAGCTGATCGGGACGGAAGCGCGGCTCGTAGTAGACGGTTGCGCCGTTCGATATCGGGCCGACCAGCAACACGGACAAACCGTACACATGCGAGATCGGCAGCACACCATAGATGCGGTCGCCGGGCTGCACGCGCGCCTGCATGCGGTTGGAATGACCGATGAACATCAGGTTCGCGTGCGTGAGCATCACGCCCTTGGACGCGCCAGTCGTGCCCGTCGTGTAGATCAGTGCGGCCACCTGTTCCGCGGGGTCGTCCGCCACCGGTTCGCGCGCGGCGCCGGCGTTCAGCGGGCCAATCAGCAGGCGGCCCACATGCGGCCATTCGGCCCAGCGCGCGCCCCGTGCAAGGCCATGCTCGCGCGCTTCGGGGAAGTCGCTGTCCAGATAAAGCGTGAGCCGCGCATCGGCGTGCTCGACGATATTGCCGACCTCGCGCGGCGACAACCGCGCGTTCACCGGCACCGACCAGGCGTCGAGCTGGCTCAGCGCCAGCAGGATGACCGAGCAGCCCACGCTGTTCTCGGTCACGAGCACCACGCGGTCGCCACCCTGCACGCCGAGGCTCGCGAGCGTGCTCGCGGTGTGCTGCACCGCGGCATCGAGCTCGCCGTAACGCAGCGCGCGATGCGCGTCCATCAGCGCGATACGTTCGGGCGCGCTGGCGGCCCATGGCGCGATGGCTTCATGCAACCGGCGGAACGGCGGAATAAAAGGGGGAATAGACGAAGGGTGGGTCGCGCCAGGGGCGGCGGCCGGGGATGCGTGGCTGCGCATGCAGGTCTCCATGTTGCTGTGCCCGGCGTGCGTCCGCCGAACATCGATGGCGGCGATCGTCCCACTGATCGGCTGAACCTGTCAACTGCATTGTGGAATGCAAATTCTGCAATGCAGAATTATTGAAATGGCGCGGAAAAGAAAACGGGCAGCGAAAAATCGCTGCCCGTGGGCGAGTGCTGATGGCGGACCCGGTGTCGCCGGGCCGCCTTTAGCCAACCTTCAATTCAATGCGCGACCGCGGTGCGGATCGGATCGGCAATCACGGTTCCGGCCAGATCGACCGTGACCGGCGTGAAGCGCGACGGCGCCACGCGGGCCAGTTGCTGCAGGTCACGCAGCTTGGCACGCAGGTCCGCATCGACGCGCGAGTCGGGCGTCACGGTGGACGGGCAGGCCACGCCGAGGATGTCCAGCGCCTGGCGGAAATTCTCGACCGTCAGCCCTTCGGCCGGATCCACGCGGACCAGACGCTCGCGCTGCGCGGCGGACATCGTCTCGGGCGCGGCGGTCGAAATGATGACCCACGCCGACGGTGCCGGACGCTCCGCGAAGTACGCCTCGATCTGCTGGCCATGGGTTGACGTCACCAAGCCAGCGGCAGCCGGCGTCATGCCTTCGATCTGAAGGTCGAGCTGCTGCAGGATCGCGGCGGGCGTGCCACGACGCCAGGCGTCGGAGACGACCACACGGGCGCCGGCGATGCCGAACAGGCGGCGCAGAAAGCCGAGCGCGATCGGATCGAAAAACCTCACGTCGCGCAGGGTACCGGTAGTGGGCGTGCCGCCCAGGCGAGCCGCCGAGCGATCCGAGTACAAGACGCCGGGGACGTCCAGCATGATGAGGCGTTCAGACATGATTTCCCTGTGTGTTCTACGTGTTGCGATGAATCAAGCGTAACCGGCAATTCCGCGTTCGGCGTGCCGTGGCGCGCCTCCAAGTGCAACAGTTCTGTAACTTGGTCGTGGAAGTCGTAAATCCCGGTTACCCCGCAATGTCATTTGTTTCGCTCCGACACAACTGCCCTCTGGAGCTTTATAGCGGGGCGCGGATGCCCGCCCAATGTCACCCGAAACGGCTCTGCGCCGTCATCGGTTGACGCCATCTGATCAGGGTGTTTACGGATGCGAGCCCGCACAACTTGCGCATAACCATATGCGGTGCAATGGCATGCGCGATATACGGTCGATGTAGGGGCGATGTATGGTCGATGTATGGGCGATGTAAGGCCAATGTAGAGACATTGCACGGCCATTCGTGGTTTGTCATACCGGGGTCATGTCGCGGTCATGAAATGACGGGTCAGAATTTTCGCCTCGCGCCGCAACGCCATGTATCGCCCCCCCTCTGCTCAGCCGGCCATATCGTCATTACCCGCAGCGCCGCTGCGCTCGCCGCTGTTCCCACCGCTACACGCGGTGTTCCAGCCCATCGTGCGGCTCCACGACGATTCGATCCTTGGCTATGAGGCCCTGATTCGCGGACCGCGGGGCTCGCCGCTTGCGCAGCCGGACGCGCTGTTCCGACACGCACGCGAGATTGGCGCGACGGTCGCGCTCGAATGCGAGGCGGCTCGCGTCGCGCTGGCGGCGTGGCACGCGCTGGCACTGCCGGGCAAGCTGTTCCTCAACTTCAGCGCGCTGACGTTGCGAAGCTTATTGTGCGGTGCGGCAGAGGGCATGGTGGAGGTGCTGACCGTGGCGGGAGAGCCGGTCGCGCCGGAACGCATCGTGATCGAGTTGACCGAGCAGACCGCGACGGGGGACATCGACTCGTTCGCGCGTGCGATGGAGATGCTGACCGAGCGCGGCGTGCAATTCGCGCTCGACGATTTTGGCACCGGGCACGCCAATCTGGATCTGCTGGTAGCGCTGAGCCCGCAGTTCGTGAAGATCGACAAGTCGCTGGTGCGCGGCATTGAGAGTTGCGCGCGGCGCCGCGAAATCCTGCGGGCGATGCTGCGGATGATGCGGGCCATCGGCGGCACCGTGATCGCCGAGGGGATCGAGGATGGCGGCGCACTGGCGGCGGTGCGCAAGCTCGGCGTGATTGCGGCCCAAGGCTATTTTCTCGGCCGCCCCGACGCCACCGGCGGCACTCGCACATTGCTGGCCGCCAATCAGGCCGACATCAACTGCTCGACGTGGCGCGCCATGACCTGCGACGGATCGCGTGGGGCCACCGGGACGACTGGCGTAACGACGTCATCGGCGCGGGCGTTGTCCAGTACGTCGAGCCGGTAACCCTGCGCATAGACCACGCTGACGGTGACGCCGTTCTCCGGACCGAGGGCGAGCGTACGGCGCATGCGTGAGACCAGTTGCGCCAGCGCGCGCGACAGCGGCGACAACTCCCGTCCCCAGACCACGCGCTCGATGCGGTTGTTGCTCAGCATGCAACCGGCATTGGCGAACATCAGTGTGGCCAGGTCGAATTCCTTCGGCGTCATGGCAATGCGTTTGCCACGGAGCAGCGCGTAACGACCGGCGCTGTTGAGCTCGTACGGACCCGCGCGCACGCTCAGCCCGATACGTCCGCTCGTGGTCATGACCCGGCGCCGTAACGCCGCGATGCGCGCCAGCAGCACGCGCTCGGACATCGGTTGCACGAGGTAGTCGTCAGCGCCTGCGTCGAGCGCTTCCACCAGGGCATCGTCGTTCGATACCTCCGACAGCATCACGATGGGCACATCGCGCGCACGAGCGGCGCGTACCGCGCGGATGACGTCGATGGCGGGGATGTCCGGCAATTCGCGGTCGATCAGCAGCATGTCGTACGTGTCGTGGCTGATGCCGTGAATCAGATCGCGGCCCGCGTGGAAGACGCAGCAGCGGAAACCGGCCACCGACAGCAGGGCTTCGATGGTCTGCGGGCGTGTGGAACCGCTGGAGAGCAACGCGACATTGGGGGAGGGCGGCATGCGGAATCTCTTGAAAGGCGAGGAGAACTGGGACGGGACTGAGATGATTCCGAGGGAGACTAAAGGCCCAGACTGACCCCAACAATCAGGGAAATCTGAAATTTCCGAGAGTGGGTTCGGAACGTCGTAGATTTCTGGATTTGCACGCGCCCCGAACGACAACGCGCATGGCGCGCGGCAGGCGGTGGTTTTCCTATGCCAGAATAGCGGTCATCGAGTCCCGGCCAGTCATGGCGCACCCCGCCTATGTTGAGTCCCAGCATCGTTGCAGCGATCGTCGCCGGCTTCCACGCGGTAGGGGTGGTCGCGGCGCTGCACGCGGTCATGACGGTGCGCACCGCACCGGGTGCAATCGCGTGGGCGGGCTCGCTCGTGATGATGCCGTACTTCGCGCTGATCCCTTACCTGATCTTCGGGCGAAGTCAGTTCGCCGGGTACGTCAATGCGCGGCGCTTCAACAACGACCGGCTACGCGAGATTCGGCATGGCATGAGCATGCGCGAGCGCGATGCGTTCGGCGCGCGCATCGTGCACGAGCCGGTGCCCGTATGCCTGCGCGCGCTACCGCGCCTGACCGGCATGCCATGCGTGTCCGGCAATGCGGTGCGGCTGCTGATCAATGGATCCGATACGTTCGCGGCGATCTTCGCGGCGATCGACGCCGCGCGCGAGGTGGTGCTGATCCAGTTCTTCATCGTTCATGACGACGCACTGGGGCGCGAGCTGCATCGGCGTCTGTGCGCGCGCGCGGCCGCCGGCGTCAAGGTCTACTTTCTCTACGACAGCATCGGCTGCCACGCGCTGGGACGACCCTACGTGCGCGAGTTGCAACAGGCCGGTGTGGAGGCGCGCGCGTTCTCCACCCATCCCGGTTTCGTCAACCGCTTCCAGCTCAACTTCCGCAACCATCGCAAGCTGGTGGTCGTCGATGGCGCGTGCGCCTACGTGGGTGGACACAATGTCGGCAACGAATACCTGGGCACGCGGCCCCCGCTCGCGCCCTGGCGCGACACGCATATCGAGATCCGCGGCCCCGCCGTACTGGGTCTGCAGATGGCGTTTGCCGAAGACTGGTACTGGGCCGCGCGCGAGGTGCCGCACCTGCTGCTGCCGCCCGCGCAGTCCGTGGGGGACATGATCTGCCAGGTGGTACCAAGCGGGCCGGCCGACAACCAGGAAACCTGCTCGCTGTTCTTTGTCGAAGCGATCCAGTCCGCGCGCAAGCGGCTGTGGATCACGTCGCCATACTTCGTCCCCGACGAGGCCGTGTTCGCCATGCTGCGGCTGGCCGTGCTGCGCGGCGTGGACGTACGCATCCTCATCCCCGCCCGGCCCGATCACCTCGTGGTATTCGCGGCGTCCACGATCTATGCGTACCAGGCGATCAGTGCCGGCGTGAAGATCTATCGCTACCAGCCGGGGTTCCTGCACCAGAAGGTCATCCTCATCGACGACGAGGCCGCGGCCGTGGGCACCGCCAACCTCGACAATCGCTCGTTCCGGCTCAATTTCGAGATGATGGTGATGACCGCCGACCGGGGCTTTGCGGCCGACGTCGCGCGCATGCTCGAGGCCGACTTCGCGCAGGCCAAACAAGTGGGCCGCGACGAGTTTCTGGCGTCGCCGGTACTCATGCGGGTGGCCATGCACGTGGCCAAGCTGTTCGCGCCGATCCTGTAATACCGAGCCTGTCCGGAAAGCACGCGCGCGTGTGCCACTACAAGGGCGCTTTTCGGATGCGTTGTGTACACTGTCTACTATCAACACACGCTCAATCGGAGCGTGACAGACGGCATTCGCATGGGAGGCGGCATGACCCGTATGACCCCGACGGTAGCGGAGCCGCCGGCACGCACTACCTATCGTCACGGTGACCTGCGCCGTGCGTTGCTGGACGCCGGCATCGATCTCGCACAGGCGGGCGGTCCGGACGCGATCGTGCTGCGGGAAGCGACGCGCCGCGCCGGCGTGGTCCCGAATGCGGCGTACCGGCATTTCGCCAATCGGCAGGATCTGCTTGAAGCGGTGCGCGCGGCCGCGCTGTCGCGGCTGGCCATGGAAATGGAAGCTGCCATGGCCACCGACCTGATGGCCATTCCGCCTGAGGCCGATGCCGCCACGCGCGCGCGTGCGACACTGCGCGCGGTCGGGCGCGGCTACCTGCGTTTTGCCTCGCGTGAGACGGGCTTGTTCCGCACCGCGTTTTCGGTGCGCGAGCAGATTCAGCAGATCGAGCAAGACGCCGATCCGGCCAAGGCTGGCCATAGTGGACTCAATCCATTTCAACTGCTCGCGGCCGCGCTCGACGGGTTGGTCGCGGCGGGCCTGCTGGCCGACGACCGTCGTCCCGGCGCCGAGTATCTGGCGTGGGCCGCCGTGCATGGCCTGGCGATGCTGGCGCTCGATGGGCCGTTGCAGGGCCGGCCATCGGCGCAGGTGGATGCACTGGCGCAGCGTTTGCTGGAGATGGTGGAGAAGGGTCTCTGAGCCTGCGGGCAGGGCGAAATGACAAGAACCGGCCAAAAAAATGCCACGCCGGCGGGGACCGGCGTGGACTAAGGGGGGGAAGCCGAGGGAGGGGTGACCTCGACTTCTATGGGGCCTCCGCGTGCGGCGCGGAGACAAATCAAACTGTAATGAGACAAATCTCACTCGGGAATCGGATATCTACGAAACTAGAGTGTCTAACGTTCATTGCCGCGTGGCATCGGGTCACGCGCGGACGGGAGGCGGCGATGCGAGATATGCGTGGATGGTGGCGGATGACGGCGGCCGGCGGCGCGTTGATGCTGAGCGGGTGCGTCGCCTATCCGGATTACTACGGCTACAACAACTATTACGGCAGCTATCCCGGCTACATCTCGTCGGGCACGGTGACGTCCGGCACGGTCGATGCCGCCGGTTATCCCTCGGGTTACTACGGTAGTTACGGCACGTCCTATACGTACTACGGCGGCTATCCATACGCGTCGTATCCCGCGTACCCGGCCTATTACCCCGGGTGGTGGTATGGCCCATCGTACGGCTATGGCGGGTACTACGGCGGTGTGCGCTTCGGCTGGGGCGGGTACTGGGGCGGCTACGGACGCGGGTACTACGGTGGCTATCGCGGTGGGTACTACGGTGGATATCGTGGTGGATATCGTGGCGGATATTACGGCGGGTATCACGGTGGATACGGTGGTGGCTACCGGGGCGGTTATCGCGGCGGCTATCGAGGCGGCTATGGCGCCTCGCGTGGCGGTGGGGGCGGTGGAGGCCGTGGCCGCTGACACTTCAATGGCAGAGTTTGCATGGTGGCATTACCATCGCACTCACGGATGCCTGTCCGCCGGAGATTGCTCGCCATGACGAAACCCACCAAGCCTGCTAAGCCCACCAAGCCGACAGAAGCGGACCCGCGCAGTCAGGACGAGAAGCTGGAGGACGAATTGGACGAAGCGCTGGAAGATACGTTTCCAGCGAGCGATCCGGTTTCGATCGATCCCCGGTTGCCGCATGCGCCGGAGCGGCGCAAGCCCGGCCACGCGCGCGCGGTCGGTCAGGCGGTCAGTCAGGGAAGCTGACGCAACTGTCCGATCACGGACATCAGTCGTCCGTGCGCGACGGTGACAGCGGTCTCATCCTGCAGCGCTTCCTGATAGCGCTTGCGGAACCCTGCATCGCCACGTTCGCTGAACAGCTTCTGCGCGGCGCCGGCTACGGCGCGGCAGGTGTCGTCGTGATGCTCGCCCTCGAGCTCCTCATCGATCTCGATGATCAGTCGCGATAGCGGATCGAGCCAGCGAAAAAAGGACTCTTCCGTAACGAGTTGCACAAATTGTCCAGCCGGTATCGGGCCGTGCACGCGTTCGTATTGATCGCGATCGTAGCCGATGACTTCCTTATGCACCTGGAGCAATGCGGCGCGTAGCGCGCGCAAGCCCAGTTTGCGGGTTTCCTGGGTGGCAAGGAATTGTTCGCTGGTCATCCCGTCTCCACTTTTCCTTTTCGTTTGTGACGCGCGCATCAGGCCACTCGCAATGCGCAGATTGCCTAGGCAGTATAGGCAGCGGCCCAAGGCCGGACAAAGCGCGCAAGCCTAGCGAAATACCCGTATTGCGGTGCGCGGCGCGGCAATGCAGGCGATGTGGGACATCACAGCATCGATGTTCAGGCGCGTGTCGCGCCGGTCAGGTGCAGCACCGCGCGCAATGGCAGGTGGTCGGATGCGATGCGCGCGAGCGGTGTGGCGTGACGGTTCACCTTGACGAGATGCGCGCGCGGCGAGGTCCAGATGCGATCGAGCGCGAGCACTGGCCAGCGCGAGGGAAAGGTCGACACATGTGGTGTGCGTTCGAAGTACGCGTGCAGCCAGCGTAGCGGTCGGCCCCACAGGAACCACTCGTTGACATCGCCGAGCAGCATTGTGGGTTGCGCGGGCGTTTCCGCGAGCGCGGTAAGCAGGCGTTGCACCTGCCAGCGTCGTTCGCTCGGACGTAGGCCGAGGTGGGTGGCGATCACGCGTAACGTGAAGCGTTCGTTGGGTCCTGCATCTTCGGCATGGCAGGACAGCAGCGCATCGATAGCGCCGCGCGGCTCGCGTCCCTTCACGCTGAGGTCGATATGTCGCACGCTCAGTGGCCGATGACGGGTCAGCAGGGCGTTGCCATAGTCGCCATCGGCACGTACGAGTGTGGGGCCCGGAATCGCATGATGGCCGCTATGCAAGCATAGAAACTGCAACATGTCGAAACCGGTGGCGCGGGTCTCGACTTCCTGCAACGCGACGATGTCGGCCGAGAGTTCGGCCAGCACACCGGCGATGCGGTTCGGCACGAAGTGCCCGTCGGTGCCGATGCCGCCGTGAATGTTGTAGCTGACCACCGTGGTGTGCGCTTGCAGCGGCTGGGACGATGGCGAGAGTGCTCGCCCCGCGTGGAACGAAGGGGGCAGCGTTTGCGAGGCGTGGCGCTCGGGGGCGTTCATGTCATGCGCAGGTCATGCGTCAGTTTGTGCGCTATGCCGCCGCGTGCGCGTGGGCTTCGCGTCTACGCTTGCGCCGGCGCAGCAACAGCAGAACCGAAGCGGGCAGCAGCAGCACCGCGAGCACCAGCGCAAAGGTCAGCGGGCCCGGATTGCGGGCCGCGGCCGCGATGCGATCGACCAGCGAGGCCGAAATCAGGATGCCGGGCGTCATGCCGATCATGGTGCCGATCAGGCAGTCGCGCAGCCGGATGCGCGAGGCCCCGACCACGAGGTTCACCAGCGTGAACGGTGCCACGGGCACGAGTCGCATGACCACCATCGCGAGGATGCCGTGATCGCCCACCTGCTGGCTCAATCGATTGAGACGATTGCCACCAAAGCGGCGTACCGCGTTGCGTCCGAGCAGGTGGCCGATGCCGAAGCCGGTGGCGGCACTCAGTACGGTGCCGCATAGCGCGAGTGCGCCGCCGTAGAGCGGGCCGAATACCACAACTGTCACCACGATCAACACCGTCACGGGCATCAGCACGAGGCCGCCGAGTACAAACGCGGCCACCATCGCGAGCGGGGCCCATGGCATGTCGTCGACGCGCTGGACCAGCGCGAGTACCGCGCGGAAATCGGCCCATTCGCGCAATGGCGTGTAGCGCCACGCGAATGCGAGGCCGGCGAGCACGATCAGCAGCAACACCAGCATGCCGACACGGCTCACCACGCGTGGGCGGGCTTCGTGGCTGACGAACTGCTCGACCACCTGGTCGCTGTCGATGGGTTCGATCGGGTCGAGCAGATCGGCCGACGGCGAGGCGGCGTCGAGGTCCTCGGGGACATCGGGGGCGAACGGTTCGAGCGTGCGGCCTTCGTGGCGATGCAGTAGTGCGCAGGTTTCGAGCAATCGTCCGCTCTGCCGGTAGGCGAGGTCGAACTCGCGTGGGGTCACGGCCAGATGCTCGCATAGCAGGCGGTCGCGCATCGTGCGGATGGCGGTGGCGATGCGTGCATCGCCGGCGGCTTCGAGCACGATGTTGCATTCGGTGTCGAGGCCGAACGAGCGATTGCTGAGGTTGGCGGAGCCGATCGTCAGCAACGTGTCGTCGACCACCATGACCTTGCTGTGCACGTTGACGCAATCGTCGCCGAGGCCCGGCACCTGCGGGCAGAACAGTGCGAAGCGGTTGTCGCGATCGGCCGCGCGCAACTTGCGGTAGAGGCGCGCGCGCAATACGCCCATGCTGTATTCCTCGAGCCAGCCGCTCTCCACGCGTCGCGAGACCAGCGCGATATCGGGGCCGCCGTCTTCGTCGAGGCGGGCGCGCAGCGCGTCGGCGATCAGGCCCGAGGTGAAGTATTGATTCTCGAGATAGAGGTTGTCGCGCGCGGCGGCAATGGCGTCCAGATGGAGCGCGCGGATTTCGGTCACACCGGGGCTGTCGTCGCGCGGGGGGGCGGTGCGGCTGATGCCGATGCGTACGTCGGTGATGTCCGGGGTCACGCTAACAGGCCATGCATCCTCGAGCAGGCGGTCGGCGGCGCCGGGCGTGCGCGGCGGGCGACCGGTGGCATTGCGCCAGCGTTCGGCCGCGAGGTCGCCGAGCGCGGCGGCGGCGTCGCCGTCGAACATGCACTGCACGTCGTGGAACGGGGCGTAGGGCTTGCCGTCGGGGTCGCGACGCAAGGGGTCGTCGGCCATGTGGTGATGGCGGTCCCAGCGGCGGATGGTCAGGTCGAGGCCACCGGCGAATGCGACCTGATGGTCGATGACGACCACCTTCTGGTGGTGCGAGGCGCCGGGCGGGTGATTGCCGTCGAGCTGGAACGACAGGCGGCGGTGGGTTTGCCAGTGGGCCTGTGCGGCGGGCAGCCATTCGCGTTCGAGCGCGAACACCATCGAGAAGTCCCAGCTGAGTACGTAGACGCGCAGGCCCGGGCGGCGGCGCGCGAGCTCGTTCAGGAAGTCGCGCAGCGGGGCGGGGTAGCCATCGTGGTTACCGCCAGGTACGAGCTCCATGCGGCTGTCTATGTCCCAGCCGAGGATAAACACGGAGTGCCGGGCGTGCAGCAGGGCTTCGCGCAACGCGGAGAAATACGCTTCGCCATCGACGAGCATGGCAAAGCGGTCGCAATGTTCCTGGCGCCAGCAGTTGTGGCCGGGTTTGAGGATGGGGGCAGGGGCGGTTGTCATGGCAACCGCTCGCAGCGCAAATTCCGGACCCGCGCTGGAGCCCGCGTGGTTGTGTGGCGAAGGCGAGCCTTTGGGTGTGGGCTTTACCGCTTGTTTGTAAAAACTCCCGCCTGGCAAAAGCTTGGGCCCTCTCCCCCGGCCCCTCTCCCTCCAGGGAGAGGGGAGAAAACCGTTGGCATGCGATGGGCTTGCAGTTCTCACCAGCGGCAAATCAGCTGGCCGCGCGTTCGATCGGTTCGTTGCCGGGTACCGGGAAGTTTTCCACGCGTAGCGTCTGCGGCATCGACAGCGAGATGTTGGCGCCGCGCAGGCGCTTGAGGATCTCGAACAGGAGGTCGCTCTTCGTGTTGCCGGTCACGCGGGGGCTCGCGACGTAACCGGTTACGCTCAGCGTGATGCCGTTTGGCGCCAGTTGGTTGAACGTCACCGAAGGCGCCGGCACGTCGAGGATGGTCTCGTTGTCGCGGTAGGCGTCCAGCAGCAGGTCCCGCACCTCCTCGGGGTCGGTGTTGAGCGGGAACGTAAGCTGCAGCGTGGCCACGCCCTGCGTGCTGTTGCTCATCGTCACGTTACGCACGTTCTGCGAGATCAGCTGCGAGTTGGGCACGATCATGGTCGAGCGGTCGCCGAGCTGGATCTCGGTGGCGCGCACGTTGATGCGGCGGATATCGCCCTCGACCCCGCCGATGCTGACCATGTCGCCCACCTTCACCGGACGCTCGGTCAAAAGAATCAGCCCCGACACGAAGTTCTTGACGATCTCCTGCAGGCCAAAGCCGATCCCCACCGACAGCGCACTGACGATCCACGCCAGGTTTTCCCAGCGCACACCGAGCAGCGACAGCGCCAGCAGTACCAGCAGTACATACCCGACGTTGCTGAACAGTGTCGTCAGCGACGCGCGCAGGCCAGGGTCCATGCCGAGCTTGGGCAGCATCTCGGCGTCGAGCCAGCGACGCACGGAGCGCAGCAGCCACACGCCCACCGTGAGCGCGATGACCGCGTTCAGGATGCGGTCCGGCATGATGTTCAGGCTGCGCAGCCGTTCACCGCCCAGCACGCGCAGCACGCTATCGACGAGTTCTGCCGGCGTCGTACCGAAGCCGCCCGTCATCAGCGCGATGGCGGCGATGACCAGCAGCAGGCTCACGCCGATGCCCGACAGCACCGTCGAGGTCTGCTCGAGGTGGTGGTCGCCCACGCCGAACAATTGCTTGATCACGCGCCCGCTGGCGTACTGCGGCGCGAACAGGCTCTCGCATACATCGCGCGTGAGCTGCGTGAGCAGATAGAAGCTGCACAGCACGATATCGAACCACACCAGTTCGTACGTGAGAAAGCGCGCCACGGTGATATAGCCGATCAACAGCGCACCGAGCGAGATCACGGTGGCCAGCGTGACGGCCGCGTGGATCAGGCCCGCCAGTGTCGCGCGCGCCTCGGGTTGCTCGCCCGCGGCGACCAGCTCGCTGCGTACGCGATTGGCGCGCAGCAGTGCCGCACCGATGACCACGACCACCACGAGCGAGACCAGCCCACGCCCCAGCAGCGTGAACGGCACGCTGGTGTCGACGGTGCGATTGAGCTGCTCGAGCGTACCGGCCACCAGCAGCAGGCCGGCCAGGATCGACGGAAACGGACGCATGGCGATGGCCACCGCATCGGCCAGCGCGGGCAGCCGCCACGACGGATGCCGCGTGCACAGCAACGCGCGGCCGAGACCCGCGATCAGCGCGCAGGTCATCATCAGCTTGGCCATCTCGCTGAGCAGGCCTTCCAGATCGGGCGGCGGCTCGTACAGGCGCGTGAACGCGATAAACACCATATGCACCGCGATGGCGGTAGTCACCACGGTAGTGAGCGCAGTGCCCAGTGCCAGCGCGCTGCGCCGCAGCCGCGTGGCGGGCAGATACGTCAGGCAGTACCACGCAACGCCGCGCTCCAGCAGACGCCGCCCGAGGGTCCACAGCAGTGCCGCGAACACGAGCAGCAGTACGGTGCCGGTGCGTGCGCCCGGCTGCCATGCAAGCTGACCCATCGGCACCACCTGGTCGAGGAAGGCACCAAAGCGGCGACGGTCCTCATCGGCGGGGTCGAACAGCGGCGCCCAGAAATGCGGATTGAGAATGCTCTCCGAACGCAGCGCGAGCTGGTCCTTGAGGCGGCTGCGCTTGAGCTTGTCGAGCTGATCGTTGAGGTGCGCGATGTTGTCGCGTGATTCGGCCGCCTGCTTGACGGCCGCGTCGAGCTGCGTTTTGCGCGTATTGAGGTCCGCGCGCTTGCGTGCCACCGCGGCGGCTTCCGGTGTGGTGCCGGGCGCGGGAGGCGGACCCAGCACGTCGAGCTGAGCCTGCAGTTGCGCGAGCTGGGGCGTGAGCGCGGCCGTCAGCTTGTCGACGTCCGTATTGAGGTCCTGCAGCGCGTCGTCGAGGCCATCGAGACGGGTCTTGCCATCGGGAGCCGAGGCCTGCTGCTTGATGCGGTCCTGCGAGGTCTGCAGGCGTTTGAGTTCGGCGGCAATGTCGCCGGGGGACAGCACTTGCGCTTGCGGCGCACTGGCATCCGTTCCACCTTCGGCCGCCATCGCGGGCGGGAGGTGACACAGAGCAATCAGCACGAGGTTCAGCGCAAATTTCGAGAATTTGCTCATGGAATCGCGTGGATAGTCTGGGCGGAGAGCAGGGTGCTCCCCACGAACGAGGGGATTATACGCAATGCGGTTGCATCACTCGGGTCTGGCGGCCCGCGCGGCGATCTTCTCCGCCATGAACTTGCGCGTTAGCACGGCCACGTCGTCGAGTCGGGTGTCCATGACGAAGTGCCCGCCGTCGAGAATGCGGATGGAGGCATTGGGCAGATCGCGCCGGAAGGCGCGCGCACCGGCCTCGGTGAACGTGCCATCGTAGCGGCCCCACAACACGAGCGTGGGTGGCTGCCGCGTGCGCAGCCACGTCTGCCACTGCGGATACCGGTACAGGTTGTCGCGGTAGTCGAACGCGAGATCGGTCTGGATATCGAGCGTGCCCGGACGGCGCAGGAATGCGAGTTCGTCGATCCACAAGTCGGGATCGTAGGCATCCACATCGGGGTCGCCGCCGACATGGCGGCCGCGCACCGCGGCAAACGACAGCAACGCGGCGCGGACGTCCGGCTCGTGCGCGCCGCGGTTGACCCAGTAGCGGCGGCGCGCTTCCCACGCTGGGGCCAATCCTTCCTCGTAGATATTGCCGTTCTGGAAGATCGTGCCGAGCACCGCATTGGGGCGTGCGAGCGCCATGCGCATGCCCACCGGCGCGCCGTCGCCCTGCATGAACAGCACGTATCGATCTAGCTTAAGCGTGTCGGCAAAGCCGAGCATCATGCTGGCCAGGCGGTCGTACGAATAGCGGAATTGCGTGGCAGGCGGCGCGGCGCTGTTGCCAAAGCCGGGGTAATCGGGCGCGATCAGATGATAGGAGTCGCCCAGCGCGCGCATCAGATCGTCGTACATGCGCGACGACGACGGCAGGCCATGGAGCAGCAGCAGGGTGGGGCGATCGGGCGAGCCGGCCTCGCGATACGCGATGCTGATGCCATCGACCGCGATCGAGCGATAGCGCACCGGCGCGGCGTGGGCATGGCCGGCCGTGCTGGCGATTCCAGCGATGCCGGCGCACCACAGCAGCGCGCACAGGACGAGGAAACGAAGACGTGCGCGCATGGGGGCGGGCAATGGTGCCGATGAACGGGCGGTAATCGGTCAGATGAACGGCGCCGGCATCATGCCGACAAGCAGGGCCGACGGTCGGGCAGGACCGATAGGACATGCAGCCGCTATCGTAATGGCAGCCCTATGGGCCACACGTGACGCCGATATGCATACAACAGTGGCGGTCGTTCGATTTGATCAGGAATCGTGCAGCAGGAGAACGGATGCCGGGGGTGATGCATGCCACCCTTAGGCGGGGTGGCTAATTCGCCGCATTTCTGTTAGAAACACGCCGCGAAGGTCGATTCCGTGTTGGGTGTATATGCAAACGTTGCAAGTCGGGGATTGTCTCGATCCCTCCGCCCGTCGCGTACGCGTCGATGAGCGATATCGAGACCTGGCGGGAGCCGATGCCGAGGGCATGCACGCATTTGCGGTGTTTGCGGAGGACGGTGGTTTTGTCGGCCTCGTGACCGATCGTCAGGCCACGCTTTTCCCATCGCGTCGCTTCGGCGATCTGCTCGCGCGGCGGCAGGTGGAAGCGCTGCAGGCCGACGACGATGCCGTGCGCGCGCTGCATCGCATGCGCGTGGCTGTGCAGGCTCACCTGCCGGTGCTCGAGCGCGACGGCAGCTATCTTGGCGTGATCTCGGTGCAGAGCGTACTGGCGGAGCTGGTGCGGCGCGCGGAGATCTACCGTCAGGAGCGCGAAGTCCTGGTGGCGCAGCTCGAGGCCGAGCGCGAGAGCCTGCGCGCGCAATACCTGCACCTCGCCTACTACGACAGCCTTACCGGCCTGCCCAATCGACAGCTGTTTCAGGAGCGCCTCAATCATGCGATCGGGCAGTCGTCGCGGCGCGGCACCGAGTTCTCGCTGCTGTTCCTCGATCTGAACCGCTTCAAGGACGTCAACGATACGCTTGGCCACTCGTTCGGTGACCGGTTGCTCAAGGTCGTCGCCGAGCGCTTCAGCAAGCTCGTCAGCGATCCTGACCTCGTGGCGCGCCTTGGCGGCGACGAGTTCACGTTCATCCTGCATGACACCGTCGACGTGGAACACGTCAATGCCACCGCGCGGCGCATCTTCGACGAGCTGGCGGAGCCGATCGCGCTCGACGGCATCCAGAGCTATGTGTCGGCGAGCATTGGTGTCAGCCGCTATCCGGCCGATGGCGTGACGGCGGAAGCGCTGGTCATGAACGCCGATGCGGCGATGTATCGCGCCAAGGAAGACGGTATCGGCGCGTGCCATTTCTATTCGCCGAAGCTGCACGACCGCATGCTGAACCGCCTCGATATCTCTAACGCGCTGCACCGCGCGCTTGAGCGCGAGGAGTTCTCACTGGTCTGGCAGCCGCAGGTATCGCTGACCACCGGTGTGATCGTCGGGGCCGAGGTGCTTCTGCGCTGGAATCGCGATGGCGTGAAGGCGGTGTCGCCCGCGGAATTTATACCGATTGCCGAGGAAACCGGCATGATCGGCGCGATCGGCGATTGGGTCCTGCATGAGACCTGCCGTCACGCGGCGCGGCTGGAAGGGTTGCCGCTCGCGTGCGATTTCCGTATCGCTGTCAATTTCTCGCCGATGCAGCTGCGCTGGCACAGGGAGAAGTCTGTTCTGCGCACGATCAATGAGCATGGGCTGGACTGCCGTCGCTTCAAGATCGAGCTGACCGAGAACTCGCTGTTCCTCAACAGGGAAGGCATGGCGGAGTTCGTGCGCGAACTCGGCGCGGCCGGTGTGGCGATTTCGGTCGATGACTTCGGCACTGGCTACAGCAATCTGTCGACACTCAAGCATCTGCCAGTGAGCGAGCTCAAGATCGACCGCTCGTTCATTCACGACATGCAGGCGTCGCACAGCGACAAGCAACTGGTGCTGGCGATGATCGGCATGGCGCAGATGCTGGGGCTGCGGGTGGTGGCCGAGGGCGTGGAGCACCCGTGGCAGGTGGCGGTGCTGAAAGACTTCGGCTGCGATATCGGGCAGGGCTATCTGTTCAGCCGGCCGGTTGCGTTCGACGAACTCGTGCGCCGACTGGAAGCGCCGGCGTTCGACGTGCGCGCGATGTTGTCGTCGCCGTATCCGCCGCCATCCTCGACGCCGGGTGAGTCCGCGCTCGCTGGCGCGGTCTTACCCGGCTTGCCTGGCTTAACTTAGCTCGGTACTACCGTCACGGCCGGTGTCACGTCGGCCAGCACCTGGATCGACTGCATGCTTGCCGTCGCGGTGGCGGGCGCGGCGCCGTTGACCAGCTTGCCCATCTTGTGGAACGTACAGGTCAGCGAGGCCGGCGTCAGCGCGACCACGGCATAGCCTTGCGCATCCGTGTCGGCGTACTTCACCGTGGTGGGATTGTTGGTCTTCAGCGTGTCGTTCAGCGTGTTGATCACGGCGCTGATCGGCGTGGTGTAGACCAGCGGACGCACTGCGGCGAACGAAGGGTTGAAGTCCACCACCTGCTTCAGGAAGCTCCAGAACGAGTTGCTCGACACGCCGGCGGACACCAGGTCCACCATCACCGGTGCCGGGGTACCGGCATCGTGATCGTCCATCACCACGCCCGCGAAGAACGCGTGGATGTCGCCGGTCAGCGCCACCACGTTGCCGATGGCGTTGCCCTTCAGGTGGGCCATCAGGTCGTTACGTTCGGCGTTATAGCCGTCCCACATATCGGCATTCAGGATGAACGAATCGAGCAGGTTGCGCGGGGGCAGCCCTTGATTGAGCGAAGGCGCCCACTCGTTGTCGAATTCGTTCTGATCCAGCAGGCCCAGCGTGTTGACCAGCAGGTTGCCCAGCGTGGTCCACGGCAGCGTCGGATAGGCCGGGTTGGCCTTGCCCGCGGTAAGGTCGGCCGTCACGGCGGCCTTGACCGCGTTCTCCAGCGCGGTGTTGCCGGTGGCGCCACCTGCCGCGAGCAGCGAGGCAGTGATCGACCCGATGATGCTCGCGGTGCCATCCACCTTCATGCGCAGCAGCGACACTTCGTTGCCCCACAGCTTCCACTTGGTGGTGGCATTGCTCATCGCGCTCTTCCACCATGCGCGCTGGGTATCGCCGAGCATCGAGACCGGCGTGAGCGCGCCACCGGCGTTGGTCTGCTTCAGTGCCGAGGCCGCGTCGAGCGCGGTCTTGGGCACGAAGTAGCGGCTACCGATTTCGCTGCCTGCGACCGATTCCGGAATGACGTGGTCGGCGCGATAGAGGCGCTCGTCGGTCATCACCAGCGTGGCGAGGTCGCCGAACTGGAACTGGCGATAGATCTGGATGTTCTGGAACGACGGGTTGCCGAGATCGAGCGAGACATCGGCCGGCATGAATTCGAACCATGCCTGATTGGCGCTGCGGCGGCGCGAGACCTGCTCGGTCTGGTCGTCCGTGATGGTGTAGGTCTGATGATCCTGCCAGCAGTCGTCGGAGAACTCGTGATCGTCCCAGATCGAGATAACAGGGAAGGCCGCGTGCAGTGCCTGCAGGCGCGGGTCCGTGCGGTAGGTCTTGTACAGGTAGCGATAGTCCGCGAGCGTGGTGGCGTACACGGAGTTGTCGGCCAGGCGCGTGCCGTTGGGCAGCGTCAGCGCGGTGTGGGACGCTTCGGCCTTGCCGGTCTGGAAGCTGGCGCCAACGCTCTCGTAGATGTAGTCGCCCATGTGGATCACGAAATCGAGATCCATCGCGGCGAGCTCGGCCATGCCGCCCCAGTGGTTGACGCTCCAGTCCTGGCACGTCATGAACGCGAACTTGAGCTGCGACACCGGCGTGCCCGGTGCCGGCGCGGTGCGCGTGCGGCCCGTGATGCTGGTAACGCCGTTGACGATGTAGCGATAGTAGTACGTGGTCGATGCCGTCAGGCTCGCGACCTTGGTGCGAAGCGTGTAGTCCCAGTCGGGCACGACCTGATGCACGTCGTTGACGAGCAGCGTGGCAAAGTCTTTCGTGGCCGACACCTGCAGCGTGACGTTGACGGTCTCGGTGCCGTTGGCGCCGTTGACGCGCGTCCACAGCATGACGCTGTCGGGCTTGGGGTCACCCGATGCCACGCCATGGGCGAAGCTGAACGCCTGCGGCGTGGTACCCGGGCCAGTACCGGTGGCGGGGGGCGTATTGGACGTGGGGGACGAGGCGGGGTTGTCATCCGAGCCACCGCATGCGGCGAGACCGGTGGTGGCAACGGAGACGGTGATGAAGCTCCCCCATTTGAGAAACTGACGGCGATCCATTTCTTTATTCCGTGTGGGCAAAATCGTGTTTATATTTTTGAGTTTTCGCGCGGGGCATGTTTGGTATGCCCGACGACGGTGCCCATTATTTGTCGCCACTGTGACCAGTTCGTGTCCGCTTTCCCCTAATATCGTGATGACATTGCGAGACAATCATTCATGACAACGACATACGATTTGCAGACGCGATTGATTCGCGAGCTTGGGCTGGTGCCGCATCCGGAAGGGGGTTTTTATCGCGAGACGTGGCGCGATGCGATGCGCGTGAAGCGGCCTGATGGGGTGGAGCGCTCAGCGTCCACTGGCATTTATTACATGTTGTCGGATAACGCCTATTCAGCGTGGCATCGTATTCGCTCGGATGAGGCTTGGCACTTTTATGCTGGCACACCGATAAACTTATATGTACTTGGTGACGATGGCGTTATGACGACGCATCGGCTGGGTAATCCACTGCTGCACCCGGGCACGTCGTTTCAAGCGGTAGTACCGGCAGGATGCTGGTTCGCGGCGGAACGCGTTGGAGAAGAGCAGGGCTTCGCGTTGGCGGGATGCACGGTGGCACCCGGCTTCGAGTTCTCGGAGTTCGAACTCGCGGACGCGGCGCAGATCGCCGCGCTACAGCAGTCATACCCGGCGCACGCGCGTGACATCGCGCGGCTGGCACCGAGTGGGCTGACATCCCACCGGCCCTCATGACCATCGTGCAAGTGCGTTGCACCGCCGCGACATACCCCTCTATTTTCCGAATTACGGCATAGCAACAGAGTGCTAACTTGACGCGCTACCATTCGACGGTCAATTCATACTCTTTCATACAAATAAAAAATGCTCAGGGTCGCAATATTCAGGATTTTTCCGGTCGCTGTGTGTGTCGCCACGATGGCGGGTTGTGCCACGTTCCGCAACACGGAGCCATTTCCGCAGGCGCAGAAGGACGTGTCCATTCGCGTCAGTCAAGAATTGCCGTCCACTTGGACGGAGATGCCAACTGGCGTTTATGCGGTTCCGAATTCGCGCTTGTTTGTGAGTGGGCATCAGAGCGCGCAGGCCGTCGGGTTGCTGCTGGGCCCGGTCGGCGTGCTCTTGGGTAGCGCCATCAATGCCGAGCGCGGGAAGAATCTTGTCGGTGATGGCAGTGCCGTGGCGAAGCAGGATTTGGCTGCCGCGACGGAAGGCTTCGTGAAGGACGGGCTCGCCGCGGATCCTAACACCAACCTGAAGTTCGGCAACGCTGGTGCCGGAGCCTCGCAACTGGAGTTGTTGCCGTTTGCTGTACTCAGCTACATCAATGAAACCGACGTGCGTCCGTACGTGATTGTGCGCACGACCTTGAAGGATGCGACGGGCAAGGAGGTCTGGAGCAGCCGCTATATTTCGGCTTCGGCCGAGGCACGTCCATTTGGCGGCGACAACGGCTGGTACAAGGATGACGGGAGCTCGCTGAAGCTCGCATTGTCGCAATCGCTGAAGCGAAGCGTTGATGTGATGCTGAGCGACGTAAGTGGAAAGACATCGCGCAACGCGACCAAATGGATGTATGTGAGCGGGCAGTATGTTTTCGTCAAGCAGCCGCTCAAGCTCAAAAGCAACCCCGTCGTAGAGGATCCCGACTACATCGCATTCACTCCGCACATCGGCGATGTGAACGTCTTTGCGGGCGTGAGCATCTTCGATCGGAGGATAGTGAGCATCACGGAAGCCACGGAGCAGGATCCGAACTTTACTTCGGTCGATAAGCCGAGCCCGGACGCCGCCAAGTCCGGCGACGCGGCGGGCACGACAGTGTCGGCGGTACAGGCGGGGAAATAAGTGGATTGATCTCCGGCAAAGACAATTTTCCGCTCTCTGTCACCACGCACACCGTTCGGCCTTCTCCTGGCGACGTGTCATTTTTTGTTTCTCGAGGCGGGGAGAGGTATATTCCACGCTCGGGAAATCGAAATGGATTTCCGCCGGGCAAGCAAGACTAACCGACGCTGGCCGGATGAGCTGTTCGATTGGAAGAATGTCATGGATGTAGGTGAGAGCAGATTTGGACGTGGGCAGTGGTCCGTCACTCGGTTCGTTGTCGTCGCGGCTGCGTTGATGATGGTCGGATGCACCGTTATCAGTGCGACGGCAGCCGTGGGTAGCGCGGCCGTGTCCGCGGCCACCACCGCGGGCTCCGCAGCTGTAAGCGTAGCTTCGACCGCCGTCGAGACGACCTACTCGGTCACAAAAGCCGTGGTCACTAGCGGCCAGGACGCAGCGCCGTAGGCAACCATTAATCAACGCTCAACGCTCAACGCTCAACGCTCAACGCTCAACGCGGGAGCCAGGGCCGTGCTCAAGCGAGCAATGACGGCTGGCAGTGGTTCTGGTGGGAGGTCATTCATTTTGAGAAATGCCAACCACAGTGCCTGTCGGGAGACGTCGTGCGCAAACTCGTCTGTCAGGCCGATCGGGAGCGTTTCAGGAATCGCCATGCCTCGTCTTTCGAAGGTGGCCTTGATCGCCGCGGTCAGCAGAGTTAGGTCGAGATTCTCTCGCTCTAGCACGACCGATAGATCGAAGTAGTCCTTCAGGCGGGTGTTGGTCATGCCGAGCAAGGCAATGGCATGAAGTTTCTCCGCGATGACGGTGTAAGTCGGATAGGCGCGCAACCGAGGGGCGGGCATGTCGTCCAGTAGCACTGGGTAGACCGAATCCACCGGTGCCGGCGTGACGGCGTCCCCAAAGCCGACGTCGATCTGCGTCCTGCAGCGGGCTTTGGCCAGATCGCCCGTGATGATCACGCGAACGCCGCCGTATCCCGCTTCCTTGCGGATTTGCTGGACCTTTACCGAGGCAGGATCGAACACAATGCCGTCGTCGGCCGAGACGGCTGCGATGTCTCGGAAGACATCTTCCACCGAGTCGAGATCGCTGGCACCGAAGCCTAGCAGGTCGACATCGCGCGTGGCTCTGTGTGGCATGTCATACCAGAGCGTGAATAGCAGCGCGCCTTTGAGCAGAAAGCGGTCCGCGTGCCGAGATTGGGTCAGGCGATAGAGGATGCGCTCCAAGGCGTAGCGCACCAGTACCTGATTGAAATCCAGGCCTTGTGCCTTGGCGACATTGAGCAGGCGCGCACGGACAGATGCTGCTTTGTTGGTTGTGATTACGCTCATCCGACACTCTCCAGGTAGGGGCGCATCACGTTGGCGACACGGCAGATCTTTGCGAAATGCCAGATGTCATCGACAGAGGCTTTCCCGTGAGCCCGGGCGTCTTTCAGCGCGTCCAGTGCCACGTCCAGCCCGATCTTGTTACGGAACTTGAAGCAATCCGCAACGGTTTTTGCTGCGCTATACACCCTGAGGTTGATACCGTCGCGCTCTACGACCTCCACGCCAGCCGAGTAGGTATCGTCTCTGAATTGCACCATCTTGACAGGCGGATAGTCGATACGAGGCGGGTGGCTGCCACGCGGCATGGCAATCCAGATCTGGCGTGGTAGCTGGGTAGTCAGCTCATGAAATTGTAGTGCTGTCAGCAGGCAGAACACGGCTTGCGGCACTATCGTTGCAACCGTGCCGAGACTCTCGAATTCCGACGCCTGAGCGTCGGGCAGGCGATAGAGACTACGTCCAATTTTCTCGAGCAGGCCCGCTTTTGTCAGCCGCGTCAGAATGACCCGAGGCACATCGATGGCATCGAGATCACTGGCGCGCAGCAGTCCCTTCTGCCGAACCAGATCGAGAACGCGCTGAGTTTGGGTGCCAGAATGCATGACCCGGAGTATGTTCCATAATTTCGTCCAAAGCAAATATTGTACGAAATAATGGAACATGAGGCGCTGGCCTTGTTTGCCTCGTCGTTAACAAGAGCCAAGCAGCAGGATCCACACCAGCGGAAAGTTCAGGCTTCGCGTATCTGCAGGCGGCCGTCGCGCAGTTTCATGCGGTGGGCGCCGGGCATGCCGATCAGGTCCTTGTCGTGGCAGGCCATGATGACGCTGCTGCCTGCGTGGGTCATGTCCGGGATCAATCCGATGACTTGCTCCCTGGCGAAACCGTCCAGGTTGGAGGTGGGCTCATCCAGCAGCAGGAGTTTTGGCTCCAGGACTTTTGCACGCGCCAGGGCGACGCGCTGTTTCTCGCCGCCTGAAAGATGCTGTGGGTGTCTGGCAGCCAGATGCGTCACGCCGGCCCATTCCATGGCGGCTTCCACGCGCCTTGCTATCTCGGGCGCCGGTACTTTTCGCGCCACCAACCCGTAACCGATATTCTTGACCACGGTAGTGGAAAACATCACCGGATGCTGGTGCACGTACGCCACCGACTGACGCAGGGTCTTTGGATAGGGCGAGAGCCCGAGCGGCTGGCCAAGGAACGTCAGCCCAGCCGCCTCGGCTGCTTCGAGTCCGGCCAATATGCGCAGAATCGTGCTTTTGCCCACGCCATTCGAGCCGGTCAGCACATAGGCACTGCCGGCGTCGATTGTCAGCGTTTCGATATCGAAAAGTAATCTCGCGCCAAAGCGTTTGCGCAGACCCTGCACGACCAATAGTGCCGTCATCACGCCCCCGTCGCGCTCTGTACATCGCCCTGCAGCACCATCAGCAGCGCATTGATGATCAGCGCAATGGCGAGCAGCACGATGCCAAGCGCGATGCCTTGCGCAAACTCGCCCTTGCTGGTTTCCAGGGCAATGGCTGTCGTGATGGTCCGCGTCTGGCCTTCGATATTGCCGCCGACCATAATCGCGCTGCCGACCTCCGCAATGACGCGCCCAAAGCCATTGATGATGGCCGCCATGACCCCGAACCTCACTTCATGCAGGACGGTGAACATGGTGCGCCAGCGCGAGGCGCCCAATGTGATGGCGGTCTCCGCGATGCGTACATCGGCCGCCTGAACGGCCGCGAGCGTAAAGGCAACCAGAACAGGCGTGGCGATCAGAGCTTGTCCAAAGACGACGCCGGACTGCGTAAAGAGCCATTGCAGGCTGCCGAGCGGGCCCTGTCGGGACAACAGCAGGTACAGCAACAGCCCAATCATCACGGTGGGAAGCGAGAGGCTCGCCTGCGTCAGCCAGATGACGATCCGCTTGCCCCGAAACTTGTGCGCGGCAATGGCATAGCCGATCAGAATGGCAACCGGCGTCGCGATCAACAGCGCGACGGTCGACGTCTTCACAGATACCCAGATGATCTGCCAAAGGGCCGCGTCGCCTGAAAAAAGCAGGGCAAAGGCGCCGCGGATCGCTTCTATCAGATGCATGAGAATTAATTGCCAGCCTTTGCGCTCGGGAAAAAGAGCTGCTCGCCATCCACCTTGAATTCGGCGATTTTCTTCTGGCCTTCGGTCGAGGTGATCCAGTCGATCAACTGCATCGCACCTTTGTAGTTGATGTCCTTGTACTTGGCGGGATTGACCGCGATGATGCCGTACGGATTGAACATCCTGGAGTCGCCCTCGACGGCAATCACCAGGCCGGTCTTGGCACGGTAGGCGCCGTAGGTCGCCCGGTCGGTCAGCGTGTAGGCCTGCATTTCCGCCGCCATATTGAGCACTTCACCCATGCCCATTCCGGCCGAAATATAAGCGCTTCCTTCTGGCTTCGTACCAACGTCCTTCCAGTAATTCTTTTCCATCTGGTCGGTGCCGGAATTGTCGCCGCGCGAGATGAATTTCGCCTTCTTATCCACGATTTTCTTCATCGCGGCAATCACGTCCTTGCTGCCCTTGATGCCGGCCGGATCGCTGGATGGCCCGACGATGATGAAGTCGTTGTACATGACATCGCGCCGATTGACACCATGGCCTTCGGCCATGAATTTATCTTCGGAAGGGCGCGCGTGTACCAGGGTGACATCGACATCGCCATTCTTGGCCAGCTCGAGCGCCTTGCCAGTGCCGACGGAAATGACGTTGACCTTGGTATTCGTTTTTGCTTCAAAAATGGGGAGGAGATACTTCAGCAAGCCTGAATTGTCCGTACTCGTCGTGGTGGACAGCTTGATGACCTGTTGCGCCATGGCTGGCACGGCCATCGTCGAGAGTCCCAATGCCATCGCAAAGACGACGACGCGTGTCTTCAGGCTTGTCATTCTGCAGTCCCCCGTGTTGTATCGAATATTGCCTATACGATACACCACGGAACCACGGGTTCAGGCCAGACGATCGATTGTCTCTTTTAGCGGACTCGCAAACCTGAGCACCAGTTCCGCGGCCTCGCCCGCGCAATCCAGATGCACGTAAGGCAACGACGTCGATGGCGTGATGTCGCTGATGACCGCCACGATAGTGGGGTCTTGCGGGTGAAGCCAACCCTTTGCATTGGCGCTGCGATGGACTTCGATCTTCGCATGGCGCTCCGACTTGAAGCCTTCGACCAGCACGAGGTCAACGGGACTCAGGCGTTGCAGGAGTTCGCCAAGCCTGGGTTCCGATGCGTCGCGTAGCTCGTGCATGATGGCCCACCGCATGCGCGACGCGACAAGGACCTCCGTCGCGCCGGCATCGCGATGGACGTACGAGTCCTTGCCCGGCTGGTCGAAATCGAACTCATGGTGCGCATGCTTCAGCGTGGACACGGTGAAGCCTCGCTTTCTCAGTTCGGGAATAAGCTTCGCGATCAAGGTGGTCTTGCCCGCGCCGCTCCATCCCGCAAGTCCGATCACACGCATCAGGTCACGGTCGCTGGAGTGTCAGCGCGCTCGGCGCGTACTGCACAGAATTTGAACTCGGGGATCTTGCCCATAGGGTCGAGCGCGGGATTCGTCAAGAGGTTGGCGGCCGCCTCAGCATAGCAGAAGGGCATGAAGATCATGTTCTCAGGGACATCCCTATCTGAACGGACCTTGACCTCGACCGCGCCACGGCGCGTCCACAGGCGCGCAAACTCGCCCGGCCGCAATCCCAGGCGGTGCATGTCCTTCGGCGACATCAGCGCGACGGCTTCCGGCTCGATACCATCGAGCACCGTCGAGCGGCGCGTCATCGAGCCCGTGTGCCAGTGCTCGAGAATGCGGCCAGTGGACAGCACCATCGGGTAGTCGGCATCCGGAATTTCGTCCGGTGGCCGGATATGCGCGGGCACGATCTTCGCGCGACCGTTGGCCGTCGGGAATCCACCGGTGAAGATAATGTCGTCGCCTGGCACCTCGGGTCCCGCCACGGGGTACGTCACCGCGCCTTCGCGCTCAAGGCGTTCCCACGTGATGTTCTTCAGGGACGGCATGACCTGAGTCATTTCCGCAAACACGTCGGCCGGGCCACGATAGTTCCAGTCGAGTCCCATACGCTTTGCGATCTCCTGGATGATCCAGAGATCCTGACGCGCGTCACCGGGCGGCTCGATGACCTGGCGCGCAAGCTGCACGCGGCGATCGGTATTGGTGAAGCTGCCAACTTTCTCGGCAAATGCGGAAGCCGGCAGAATCACGTCCGCATGGAACGCGGTCTCGGTCACGAACAAATCCTGCACGACGAGGAACTCGAGCATGGCAAGCGCTTGCCGCGCATGCTGAAGATCCGGATCGGACATCGCCGGATTCTCGCCCTCGATGTACATGCCGGTGATGGTACCGGCGTGAATGGCGCCCATGATCTCGACCACGGTCAAGCCGGGCACCGGGTCGATGTCCTGCTGCCAGACATGCTCGAACGGCGCGCGCAGATCGGTGCGTTTTACGGACTGGTAATCCGGCAGGAACATCGGGATCAGCCCCGCATCGGATGCGCCCTGCACATTGTTCTGCCCACGCAGTGGATGCAGACCGGTGCCCGGACGACCCACCTGACCGGTGACCAGCGCCAGCGCGATCAGGCAGCGGGCATTGTCCGTGCCGTGCACATGCTGGCTGATACCCATGCCCCAGAAGATCAGCGAAGCCTTCGACTTGGCATAGAGACGCGCCACTTCACGCAGCGCCGCCGCCGGTACGCCGCAGATCGGCTCCATCTTCTCGGGCGAGAAGTCGAGGATCCGATCCTTGAGTTCCTCGTAGCCTTCGGTGTGATCGGCGATGTACTGGTCGTCGGTCAGCCCCTCCGTGATGATCGTGTGCAGCATGGCATTGAGCAGCGCTACATCACTGCCGGGCTTGAAAGCCAGATGCATATGCGCATGCCGCGACAGGCTTTGCCGCCGCGGGTCGATCACGATGAGCTTGGCACCGCGGCGGGCGGCGTTCTTGATGTACGTGGCCGCCACCGGATGGTTCACGGTCGGGTTGGCGCCGATCACGATGATGACTTCCGCGTCGAGTGCCGCTTCGAACGGCGCCGATACAGCGCCGGAATTCAGCCCCTCCATCAACGCCGCCACCGAGGACGCATGGCAGAGTCGCGTGCAGTGATCGACGTTGTTAGATCCAAAGCCCGCGCGCACCAGTTTCTGGAACAGGTACGCCTCTTCGTTGGAACCCTTGGCCGATCCGAAGCCCGCCAGCGCCTTGACGCCCTGCGTGTCGCGAATACCGGCGAGGCCGCGCGCGGCGACATCGAGCGCCTCTTCCCACGTAGCCTCGCGGAAGTGCGTGTAGGGGTTGGCCGGATCCACCTGATCGGTCCAATCCTTCTTCGCATTCGGCAGACGGATCAGCGGTGTGGTCAGGCGATGCGGGTGATGAATATAGTCGAAGCCGAAGCGACCCTTGACGCAAAGACGGTTATGGTTGGCGGGGCCATCCTTGCCGTCCGCGTACAGGATCTTGTTGTCCTTGACCTGGTAAGTCACCTGGCAGCCGACGCCGCAGAACGGGCACAGCGAGTCGACCTGCTTGTCCGGATAGTTGACGCGGGTCTGGTTTTCGTCGAGCAGGGCGGAAGGCATCAATGCACCGGTCGGGCATGCCTGCACACATTCACCGCAGGCCACGCACGTGGACTCGCCCATCGGATCGTCGAAGTCGAAAACGATCTTCGCCTCATGGCCCCGATAGGCCATGCCGATGACATCGTTCGCCTGCACTTCACGGCAACCGCGTACGCACAAGCCGCACTGGATGCAGGCATCGAGGTTGACGCGCATCGCATTGTGACTGGTATCTGCCTCCCAGCGCTCCGCGGCCGGAAACCGGCTCTCGGTGACACCGGTCTTGTCGGCCCATTGCCAGAATTTCGAGTCCGGATCGTGCGACGTGGCACGCGCCGGCTGATCGGCGACCAGCAGCTCCATCACCATCTTGCGGGCTGATACCGCGCGTGCGCTTTCGGACTTCACCTTCATACCGACGGCGGGGGTGCGTTTGCATGATGCCGCCAGCACGCGCTCGCCCTCGATTTCGACCATACAGGCGCGGCAGTTGCCGTCCGCGCGATAGTCGGGCTCCGGCGAATAACACAGATGCGGAATCTCGGTGCCAACGCGTTTGGCGACCTGCCAGATCGTTTCCCCGGGGGCCGCCTCGACCGTCTGTCCGTCTAGTTCGAACTGGATGGAGTTCATTGCGCGCGCCCCTGTGCCGGAAACAATTCAGTGAAGTATTTGAGGACGCTCGTCAATGGATTGGACGCCGCCTGGCCCAGGCCACAGATGGATGCGTCCCGCATCGCCTGACTCAACTCGCCCAGTAACTCCTGGTCCCAGACGTCCTCGGTCATCAGCAGCGCGGCCTTTTGCGTGCCGACGCGGCAGGGCGTGCACTGACCGCAGCTCTCGTCCTCGAAGAAGCGCATGAGATTGAGCGCGGCCTGCCTGATGTCGTCCTGATCGGACAGAACGATTACCGCTGCGGAGCCAATAAAGCAGCCGTATTTCTCCAGCGTACCGAAATCGAGCGGGATATCGTCCATCGACGCCGGCAGCATGCCGCCAGAGGCACCGCCGGGCAGATACGCGCGGAACGTGTGGCCATCCGCCATGCCACCGCAGTACTCTTCGATCAGCTCGCGAATGGTGAGGCCGGCAGGGGCCAGCTTGACGCCAGGATTCTTGACGCGGCCAGACACCGAATAGCTACGCAGGCCCTGACGATCGTTGCGGCCCTGAGACTTCCACCAGTCCGCGCCTTTCTCGACGAGATCGCGGACCCAGAACAGCGTCTCGACGTTATTGATCAGCGTGGGGCGGCCGAACAGGCCCACCTGAAAAGGATAGGGCGGCTTGTGGCGCGGATACCCGCGCTTGCCTTCGATACTTTCCAGAAGCGCCGATTCTTCGCCACAGATATAGGCGCCGGCACCGCGCCGAAGATGCAGGGTCGGCCCGTCGGGTGGGAGCTTGTCGATCTCTCGCGCCAGGATCTCGCGCACGGCCGGATACTCGTCCCGGATGTAGATATAGACCTCGTCGGCTTCGACGACGTGGGCGCCGATCAACGTGCCTTCCAGGAAACGGTGCGGATCGCGTTCCAGGTAATAGCGGTCCTTGAAGGTGCCGGGTTCGCCCTCATCGCCGTTGATCGCCATCAGGCGCGGGCCCGGCATGCTCAGCACCGAGCGCCATTTGCGACCGGTAGGAAAGCCCGCGCCACCCAGACCGCGCAAACTCGAGTCGTCGAGCACCTTGAGCAGGTCTTCCGTGGCGAAAGTCCCGGCACGAAGGCTGTTCAGCAACTTGTACCCGCCCTCGGCGACATACTGTTCGTACTCGACGTAGTCGGGCAGCTGCACATGTGTGTCTTCCTGCTCCACTGCATCCATCACGTTATGAGCATTCGCGTGATCGATGAAGTTGTGTCCGACTTCCGCCACGGGGGCCGTGTCGCAGCGCCCGACGCACGGCGCACGCACCACGCGTACTCCGGGCCCGGATGCTTCCTGCAGCTCTCCCAGCAGCTTCTCCGCGCCGAGCATGGCGCAAGTCAGCGAGTCGCACACGCGAATCGTCAGTGGTGGAATCGCCGGGTCGCCTTCCTTGACCACGTCGAAGTGCGCATAGAACGTGGCGGTCTCGAACACCTCGGAGAACGCCAGCTTCATCTCGTCGGCCAGCGCAGCCAGATGCGCGGCCGAGATCTGCTTGTAGGTGTCTTGTATGCGATGCAGATGCTCGATCAGCAGATCGCGTCGCCGCGGACTGTCGCCGAGCAGCAGGGCAATGTCATGAGCCGCTTGTGGGTCGATGCCGCGGCCTTTTGGCATGGCTTTGGCCTTGCGCCGTCCCGCGCCCGGATGCTCGAAAATCCGGATCGTTTGCTCGTGCTGACTCATGGTCATGCGTCTCCGCTGCTTCGCGGGCGCTGCACAAGGCGTACTTATGCGTGCCGCTTACAGATAGTTGTGGGGGTGGGACCGATATCTTTTTTTTAATATAACGAAAGGCAGGGACATGCGTAAATATGTACTTTTGCGCCGAAATGGCTTTAGTCGCGATTCGCCTCGCGGCTGTCGGGTCGGATCAGCATAAGTAGTTCGGGTAAACGCTTGGCGATAGCCCGCTGCGCCTCCTGTTCGATGGCCCGATAGACCCTGAGCACCTGCTCGCCTGTCTCGGTAAGTTGTGCTCCGCCGCCGGATGCGCCGCCACGTTGCTTGAGCACCAGTGGCTCGACGAAGTCGACATTCATGGCCGAGACGAGGGTCCAGATCTTCTGGTAGCTCATACCCAGTCTTCTGCCCGTTTCGGCGATCGATCCCGTTTCGGCGATCCCCTGGAGCACATCGGCCTTGCCGGGGCCGATGGCGATGGCGTGCTTGATTTCGACCCGAAAGCGGGCTTTCTCGTCCACGGACGAAGTGGTGAGCGTCGGTTTCATGGCGTGGATTATCGGCGATTCCGGACGTGTGATACGCTCAGCAACATCCATGTACGCGGGAATAAACGGAGTCTGCCGTGAATCCTAGTGCCGAGTCAGTGTCGCAGGTCCGTCCGGCGGTTACCGTGGCGGTGGTCATGCGCAGGGTCGCGCTGGCGAGCCGCTGGCAGCCATGGAAATGGGAGCTCGAGGCGGTCTGGCCAGACCTGGGCGAGTTTGGCATCGCGCCCATGCGCCTGGAGCAGGACGAGCATGGCGCGCGCTGGCTTTATCCCGGCTTCGAGGTCGCGCTTTTTCGCGACCAGGGCGAAGGCTACTACCTCAATCTCACCTCGGTGCAGCCCTGCTGGTTCGTGCAGTGGCGCATGCAGGAAGACGTTCCCGCGGACGAGGCACGACCGGTCCCCATCACAGTCTCACTGTCGTACAACGAGGCCGGACGCTGGCTCGACGCCGGCGAAACGGTGGAAAACGTACCGCTGGCACCTGACCAGCGCATCTGGCTACAGGCCTACGTTGACCAGAACTACCGCCCTGAACCCAAACAGCGCCGCCGGCCGGAGTCGTTCAAGGCGCCGGAAGATCGCGCGCGTTACTGACGAGGGCGGGCAACCATGAGCGATTCGTCCTTCCTGTCGCGCTGGTCGCGCCGCAAGACTGCGGTGCGAGAGGGCGCCACTGTGCCCGACGAGCCAGCCGCTCCCGCACCGGTCCCGCTCGCTCAATCACCGATCGCCGTCGCGCCAGAGACCCCAGCGGTCACGGAAGCGCCGGCCGATCTGCCGACCATGGCTGACGTGGCGCTATTGCAGCCAGGCGACAATGTCGCGCGTTTTGTCGCGCGCGGCGTGGACGAGAGCGTCAAGCGCGCCGCACTCAGGACACTGTTTGCCGACCCGCACTTCAATGTGATGGACGGCCTCGATACCTATATCGACGACTACGGCAAGCCGGACCCGATTCCTCCGGACATCCTGCGCCGGCTGCGACAGTCCGAGACGCTCAAACTTTTCGATGTCGAAGAGAGCGCGGAAACAAACGAAACGATGGAAGCGGTTGCGCTACCGGAGCCCCTCGTGCAGACCGCAGCGATCCCCGATGCAACGCAGGACGATGCCAGCAAGCCCGAACGAACAGGGCAAGATGGCGGGACAACACCCGGATAACTACGCGTAGGCCGGCGGATATGCTGGGCCTACAATAAAAACTCCCCACAAATCGCCGGCCCGCAACCCTCAAAGAAGGGTATTCGGACCGGTCAGCTACCTTCGCCATGCCCACGCTGATTTGCAATTGCAATGACACGATGCCGCTGGATGGCGCAGCGTTGTCGCAGGCCCATGGTGGGCCCTTGAAGGTTCATCGGCTGCTGTGCCGCAGGGAGATCGGCGACTTCACGGCCGCCCTCGACGGGGTGGACGACGTGATCGTCGCCTGCACGCAGGAGCAGCACCTGTTTGCCGAGGTCGCCTCGCAGACCGCCAGCGGCAGCAATGGCCGACCCATGGTCGCCGCGCCCGTGCGCTTCGTGAACATACGCGAGACCGGCGGCTGGTCGCAGGGCGCGCGGCGCGATCCCAAGACCGCGAATGCCAAGATCGCCGCGCTGCTGGCCGTAGCGGCGTTGCCCGAACCGGAGCCCGTGCCGGTGGTGGACTACCGTTCCGATGGCGCAGTGCTCGTGATGGGCCCAGCCGATCGCGCGTTGCCGTGGGCCGAGCACTTCGCCGCCATGTCGCTCGAAGTCACGGTCCTGCTGTCCGCCGGCGATACGCGCGTGACAGCTGGCGCCGCGCCCGCCGCGCGCGCGTACCCGGTGCACAGCGGCACGCTACGCACGCTGACGGGCTGGCTCGGCGCGTTCGACGCCACGTGGGACACCGGAGCAGGGCACGGCAATCCTATCGATCTGGACCTCTGCACGCGGTGCAACGCGTGTATCGAAGCCTGTCCGGAAAACGCGATCGACTTCAGTTATCAGATCGACATGGACCGCTGCCGCGCACATCGCGATTGCGTGCGTGCCTGTGGCGCGGCGGCGGCCATCGATTTCGACCGGCCGCTGGCAACTGCCGAAGGTCGCTTCGATCTGATCTTCGACCTCAACGATGCGGCAGCCTTCACCATGCACCAGCCTCCGCAGGGTTACCTGCACGCGGCGGGGGATGCCTTGCGTCAGCAACAACAGGCGCTGGCGCTGAGCCAGCTGGTGGGCGAGTTCGAGAAGCCGAAGTTCTTCCGCTACAAGGAGAACCTGTGTGCCCACGGGCGCAACCAGACCACCGGCTGCACGGCTTGTATCGATATCTGCTCGACGCAGGCGATAGTCTCTAAATGGCATGACGGCAAGGGCCGCATCGAGGTCACGCCGAATCTCTGCATGGGCTGCGGTGCGTGTACCACGGTGTGCCCGAGCGGCGCCATCAGCTACGCGTATCCGGGGCCCGAGGAACTGGGCAAGCGCTTGCGCACGCTGCTGTCGGCCTATCGTTCGGCGGGTGGTCGCGATGCCGTAGTGTTGCTGCACGGCGAAGCTTCCGGTACGCCGCCTATCCTGGCGCTCGGCCGCGCGGCGCGCGCCGGTCAGGCGCAAGGCATGCCGCCGAACGTGATGCCGGTATCGGTGTTTCATCCGGCGGCGGTGGGGCTGGAGCTTTGGCTGGCGGCGCTGTGCTGGGGCGCGTCGCGCGTGGCGGTGCTGCTTACCGGCGACGAGGCACCGCAGTATCGCATTGCGCTGCGTGAGCAGATGGACGTGGCCAACACGCTGCTGGCCGGCCTCGGCTACGACGGCGATGCGGTGTGCGTGATCGAGGCCGGCGATGCGGACGCCCTCGACGCTCGTCTCGCGGCGCTGCGGCCCACCCGTCATGCAT
The DNA here is from genome assembly GCF_914271485.1 of Cupriavidus pampae. Taxonomy (GTDB): domain Bacteria; phylum Pseudomonadota; class Gammaproteobacteria; order Burkholderiales; family Burkholderiaceae; genus Cupriavidus; species Cupriavidus pampae. Next base: position 562,039 of record NZ_CAJZAG010000002.1, on the reverse strand, counting down.
TGCCGCCGGCGGCGTTCGGTGCCATCGCCGCCAAGCGCGAGATGCTGGATTTCACACTCGATCATCTGGTGCGGCATGCACCGATGCCGACTGGCGTGGTGCCGCTGCCGGCCGCGGCGCCCCTCGGCGCGGTGATGGTGGACACGGCAAGGTGCACCTTGTGCATGGCCTGCGTGGGGACCTGCCCAAGTCAGGCGCTGCGTGATAACCCCGAGCAACCGGTGCTGAGTTTTGTCGAGCGCAACTGCGTGCAATGCGGCTTGTGCGAAAAGACCTGCCCGGAGGATGCGATCACGCTCGTGCCGCGCCTGCTGACTGAGGACTCGGTACGACGACCCGTCACGCTGGCTGAGACACGCCCGTTCCACTGCGTGCGCTGCAACAAGCCGTTCGGTACTGCGCAGCTGGTGGAGTCGATGCTGGTCCGCCTGGCCGGGCATCCGGCGTTTGCTGGCGCGGCCGCCGAGCGTTTGAAGATGTGTGCCGATTGCCGCGTGGTCGATATGATGGAACGCGACCCGGGGACTGTCAGCGGCGCCACCCTCCGGTAACCGGCCAGACGATAACCATCGCGACATGACAGATTTCCAGCCCATTCAGCTGAGCGCCGCCGTACCTGACGACGACGAAGATATTGCCCGCGCCGACTTGTACGGCCTGCTGGCCACGCTGTTCTACCGCGCCCCGGACGCGGCGTTGCTACGGCATATCGCGGCCGGCCGTGCACACGGCGAAGACGCGGAGACCGTGCTGGGCCGCGCATGGAATGCATTGTGCGACGCCGCATCGGTCGCCACTGAGGCGGAGACGGGCGAGGAGTACCGCGAGCTCTTCGTTGGGGTGGGCCGCCCCGAAGTCATTCTTTATGGGTCGTTTTACCTGACCGGCTTCATGAACGAGCGCCCCCTGATCGCCTTGCGCGACAACCTCGCGCGCTACGGACTGGTCCGACACGAAGACGTCAGCGAAACCGAGGATCACATCGCCACGCTGTGCGAGGTCATGCGGTTCCTCGTGGCCGGCGAAGACCCTGGCGTATCCAATCTGGGCGAGCAGCAACGTTTCTTCGCGCAGCACCTGCAGCCTTGGGTCGGGAAATTGTGCGATGCATTAAATGGTCATCCGCAAGCGCGCTTCTATCGAGGCGTGGCCGACCTGATGCGGGCCTTTGCGGAAATCGAAGCCGTAGCGCTGGAAATGCACTGAATTTGCAGATGCGCGTCCGGATTAACCCGCAATTGTCATGTTCTTCCCGCCGCTTTGTTCCTAGAATATGCGTAACAACGCATAAGAAACTCACACACCGGCATGCCAATGCCGAACAGACGGGTGCCCCACATGAAAGAGACGCAACCCAAGGTCGCGCGCCGGAACTTTCTCGCCGGTGCTGGTGTTGTTACGGCGGCTGCCGGCGCCGCGGCGCTTACCGCGCGTAGTCCGGTGACCTCACCCCGGAACGCCGCCATTCCCGAGTCCACCGACGTATCCTCGGACCACAAGGGTTATCGGGTTTCCGAGCATATTCGCAAGTACTACCGGTCGACGCTGGTATAGGCGCGTTCGCGTCTCCGGTTTTTGCTGAAGTTCCGCTTTCCTCTTTCGAGGTGAGACATGATCTTGACCCGCAAGCGCGCGGCACAGGGCGCATCGACCCGGCTGGCTGACGGCACCACACAGGCGAAAGCAGCGGCGACGTCCGGCCGCCTATCCATGCGGCTCGCGGCGGGCCTGGCCGGCGCCATGCCGACCATGGACCGGCGCAGCTTCCTGAAACGCTCCGGTATCGGCGTCGGGACCGGCCTCGCGGTCTCGCAATTGGCGCTGCTGCGCAAGGCGGACGCGGCCGATGAGAAAGCCGGAGCCGCGGCGGCCGGGAAGGGCGACGGCAGCATCGTGGTAAAGCGCACCGTCTGCGGCCACTGTTCGGTCGGCTGCGCGGTCGATGCGGTGGTGCAGAACGGCGTGTGGGTACGGCAAAACCCGGTGTTCGATTCGCCCATCAACATGGGCGCGCACTGCGCCAAGGGCGCTGCGCTGCGTGAGCATGGCCACGGCGAATACCGTCTGAAGTACCCGATGAAACTCGTCAATGGCAAGTACCAGCGCATCACGTGGGATCAGGCGCTCGACGAGGTCACCGCAAAGATGAAGGAGATTCGCCAGCAGAGCGGACCCGATTCGATGTTCTTCGTCGGCTCCTCCAAGCACAGCAACGAGCAGGCATACCTGCTTCGCAAATGGGTGTCGTTCTTCGGCACCAACAATACCGACCATCAGGCGCGCATCTGCCACTCCACTACGGTGGCAGGCGTGGCGAACACCTGGGGGTACGGGGCGATGACCAACTCGTACAACGATATGCAGCACGCGAAAGCGGCGCTGTATATCGGCTCCAACGCGGCCGAGGCCCACCCGGTGTCGATGCTGCATCTGCTGCATGCCAAGGAGAACGGCTGCAAGATCATTGTGGTGGACCCGCGCTATACGCGCACCGCCGCCAAGGCCGAGCACTATGTGCGCATCCGCTCGGGCACCGATATCGCCTTCCTGTTCGGCGTGCTGTACCACATCTTCCAGAACGGCTGGGAAGATCCCAAGTACCTGCACGATCGCGTGTATGGCATGGACAAGGTCAAGGAGAACGTGCTCGCCAACTGGACGCCGGACAAGGTGGAGGAGGTGTGCGGTGTGCCGGAGGCACAGGTAAAGATGGTCGCCCAGGTCATGGCGGAAAACCGGCCCAGCACGCTGGTCTGGTGCATGGGCCAGACCCAGCACACCATCGGCAATGCCATCGTGCGCGCCTCGTGCATCGTCCAGCTGGCGCTGGGCAATATCGGGGTGTCCGGTGGTGGCGCCAATATCTTCCGCGGGCACGACAATGTGCAGGGCGCCACCGACGTGGGGCCAAATCCCGATTCGCTGCCGGGCTACTACGGGCTGGCCACGGGTGCATGGAAGCACTACGCGGCCGTCTGGGGCGTGGATTATGAATGGATCAAGAAACAGTTCGCCTCGCAGGCGATGATGGAGAAGTCGGGCGCCACCGTGTCCCGCTGGATTGATACCGTCACCGAGAAGAACGACCTGATCGATCAGGACAACAACGTGCGCGGCGTGTTCTTCTGGGGCCATGCGCCGAACTCCCAGACACGCGGGCTGGAGATGAAAACGGCGCTGGACAAGCTGGACTTGCTGGTGGTGGTCGACCCCTATCCGTCGGCAACCGCGGCGATGGCCAACATGCCACCGGCCGAGGGCGAGAAGGTCAACCCCAACCGCGCGGTCTATCTGCTGCCCGCCTGCACGCAGTTCGAGACGTCAGGGTCGTGCACGGCCTCCAACCGCTCGCTGCAATGGCGCGAGAAGGTCATCGAGCCGCTCTTTGAATCGATGCCCGACCATACGCTCATGCAGGCGTTTGCCGACAGGCTGGGCTTCGGCAAGGAGCTGTCGAAAAACTACAAGATGATCGAGGTCAAGCGCGCGGGCCGCACGTGGATGGAGCCGGAGCCCGAGTCCATTCTGCGCGAGATCAACCGCAGCCACTGGACCATCGGCTACACCGGGCAGTCGCCGGAACGGCTCAAGGCCCACATGCGCAATATGGAGAAGTTCAACGCCAAGACATTGCGCTGCGAGGGCGGCAAGGATGCCGCCACCGGCTATGACCTGACCGGCGACTACTTCGGCCTGCCATGGCCATGTTATGGCAACCCGGAACTGAAGCACCCGGGTTCGCCGAACCTGTATGACACCGGCAAGCATGTGATGGACGGAGGCGGTAACTTCCGTGCCAATTTCGGCGTGGAGCGCGATGGCGTCAATCTATTGGCCGAAGACGGTTCCTGCTCGCTCGGTGCGGAAATTACGATGGGCTATCCCGAGTTCGACCACGTGCTGCTCAAGAAGCTGAACTGGTGGGATGAACTGACCGCCGAGGAGAAGACGGCGGCCGAAGGCAAGAACTGGAAGACCGACCTGTCCGGCGGCATCCAGCGCGTGGTGATGAAAAACCATGGCTGCCATCCGTTCGGCAACGCCAAGGCGCGCGCGGTGGTATGGAACTTCCCGGACCCGATTCCGCTGCATCGCGAGCCGCTGTATTCCACGCGTCCCGACATGGTGGCCAAATACCCGACCCATGACGACAAGATGGCGTTCTGGCGCCTGCCTACGCTGTACAAGACCGTTCAGCAGCGCAATATCGAGAACAAGGTTTACGAGAGGTTCCCAATCATCCTGACATCCGGCCGACTGGTGGAGTACGAGGGCGGTGGCGAGGAAACCCGCTCCAACCCCTGGCTGGCCGAACTGCAGCAGGAGAACTTCGTGGAGATCAATCCGCGCGCGGCATCCGATCGCGGTATCCGCAATGGTGACTTCTGCTGGGTGAAGACACCGACCGGTGCCCGCATCAAGGTGCGCGCGCTGGTGACCGAGCGCGTGGGCCCGGACACCGCTTTCATCCCGTTCCACTTCTCGGGATGGTGGGAAGGCAAGGATCTGAAGGACTATTACCCGGCGGGCGCGATGCCCATCGTGCGCGGCGAGGCGGTCAACACTGCGACTACCTACGGCTACGACTCGGTGACGATGATGCAGGAAACCAAGACCACGATCTGCCAGATCGAACGCTTTGCCTGAACGCTCGACATCTAACACCAGGACGACATCATGGCCCGCATGAAATTCATCTGTGACGCCGAGCGCTGCATCGAGTGCAATAGCTGCGTCACTGCCTGCAAGAACGAGCACGAGGTGCCGTGGGGCGTGAACCGGCGCCGTGTCGTCACCGTCAACGATGGCATCGAAGGCGCGGAGAAATCGATCTCCGTGGCCTGCATGCACTGCTCGGACGCGCCTTGCATGGCGGTCTGCCCGGTCGACTGCTTCTATCGCACCGACGACGGGGTAGTCCTGCACGACAAGGACGTCTGCATCGGCTGTGGCTACTGCTCGTATGCCTGCCCATTCGGCGCGCCGCAGTTCCCATCCACGGGTACCTTCGGCGCACGCGGCAAGATGGACAAGTGCACCTTCTGCGCGGGCGGGCCGGAGAAGAACGGCTCCGAGGCGGAGTTCGAGAAGTATGGGCGCAACCGCCTGGCTGAAGGCAAGCTGCCGTTGTGCGCGGAGATGTGCTCCACCAAGGCGCTGTTGGGCGGCGATGGGGATGTGATTGCCGACATCCTGCGCAACCGCGTGATCAAACGCGGTGCGGGCGCGGATGTGTTTGGCTGGGGGACCGCCTATGGCAAGAACGGTGGCCAGGCGGCGGCGCCGGTCGCTCCGGCCGCGCCTGCGGGTCCCAAGCCAGCCAATGGAGGAAAACCATCATGACGCGCATTTCGACGGTGGCCACGCTGGTTGTGGCGGGCGCGCTGCTGGTCGCCTGTGGGGAGAAGCCGCAGACCATCGGTGGCTCGCACGCGAAGGCGGATACGCCCGCCTACGAGGGTGCGCCCGGCGATCCGTTCGTTGCCAAGGGGTGGACGCCGGGTGACAAGACCAGTTGGCAGAATCAGATCCGCGAGCGCAACCAGTACCAGAACGAATACGTCCGCTCGCCATGAGGTCGTGGCAAACCGGTCGGAGCGATTCGGAGGAACGTATATGAGCCCCACGCAGAATACGTATGGCTGGCGAGCATGGTTTGCCGCCGCCGCGCTGGCTGTGTTGGCACTGGCCAGCGGTGGCGTTGCCGCGCAGGCGCCGGCCTCCGCGCCGCAGGCCGCCCCAGCGGCGGATGCGAACAATCCGGCCACCCATCCCGTGCAGCCGTTCGCCGGCGTGGCATCGGAGAATATCTTCAATGTGCCGCGCCGCGATATTGCCGACGAAGCGCGCAGCCAGCAACAACGTTCGGTGACCCAGCCCGGCAACAACGCGCCGGTCTGGCGTGAGGTCAACTCCGACCAGGCCCACTACAGCAGCCTGCCGGCCAAGGAAGCCGGCGTGCTGATCCAGCGCACGGGTCAGCAATGGCGCCTGTTTCGCAATGGCGTGATTACCGTATGGGGTGGCTGGCTGCTGGTGGTCGTGCCGCTGGCCATTCTCGCGTTCTTCGCATGGCGGGGCACCATCCCGCTGCGGGAGCCGCGCACGGGACGGCTGATCGAGCGCTTTACGCCGATCGAACGCATCGTCCACTGGACCATGGCGATCTCGTTTGTGCTGCTCGCGGTCTCGGGCATCATCATGCTGTTCGGCAAGCATTTCCTGCTGCCGATCATGGGGCATACGTTGTTCGGCTGGCTGACGTATCTGCTGAAGAACGTTCACAACCTCGTCGGCCCGATCTTCACGTTTGCGATCATTGTTGGATTCGTGTTCTTTGTGCGCGACAACTTCCCCGGGCGCGAGGACATCCGCTGGCTCAAGAGCATGGGCGGCATGGTGAGCGGCGAGCATGTGCCGAGCCGCCGCTTCAATGCCGGCGAAAAGCTGTGGTTCTGGGGCGGTCTGGTGTTCTTTGGACTCATCCTGTCCGCATCGGGGTGGGTGCTGGACATGATCGTGCCGGGGCTCGATTACTACCGCGCCACCATGCAGATTGCAAACGTCGTGCACGGTATTGCCGCCGTGTTGATGATGGCCATGTCGCTCGGCCATATCTATATGGGCACCATCGGCATGGAGGGCGCGTATCGCGCCATGCGCCACGGCTGGGTGGACGAGGCGTGGGCCAAGGAGCATCACGAATTGTGGTACGACGATATCAAGGCCGGCAAGATTCCGGCTCAGCGATCGACCCCGCCGGGTGCGGAGCCTTCGCGTCGGCCCCGACCCGGTGAGGCTTGAGATGCTCGGATCGCCGACTTCCCCCCCAATCGCGTCCCCCCGATCACGTCTCCATGATGGAGCCCGACCATGAAATGCATCGCGATGCTCATCGTCCTGGCCGCGGCGTGCGGCAGCGCCCAGACGGTACTTGCCAAGCTGCCCCCGCCAACCGACGCGCAGAAGGCCAAGGCGGAAGACACCAAGGCACGCGCCGCGTGGGCTGACAAGGTGGCGGCGTATCAGCTCTGCAATGCGCAGGACAAGGTTGCCGCGCATTACTTCAGCGACATGAAGGCACGCGGCAAGGACGTACGCCCGCCAGCGCAGGCTGCCGCCTGCGCCAATCCGGGTGCCTACACACCGCCGGTGGCTGCCACGCCGGATCCCAGCACAGGCGAGCCGCCGCTCAAGAAGTAGCTGCTAGCCTCTAGCGCGTGCCGTCGAGGAACTTCACGATCGCCGCGTCGAAGCTCTTCGGATCCTGAATGAACGCAAAATGGCTGGCGTTCGGCAGGATCAGCATGCGCGCGTGGGGAATCGTTTTTGCGATGTATTCCGTGTGCGTGCGCTGGATACCTTCGTCGTGGTCGCCGTCCATCACAAGCACCTGTGATCGGATGGTCTTCAGTTGCGCATCGGTCCAGTTCGGCTCCGTCTCCCACATCTTTCCAATCTGCGCGACGAAGGCGTCGTAGTCGTTCGGCGTGGGCGAAAGCTTCGCGTATTCTTTGCCGGCGCGTTCGATATAGGCCGCGAACACCGGGTTCTTGTCGAAGTCCGGGATCAGGCCGTCGGTCTTTGTGTTGACGCCGAAGGCGACGATCTTGCCGACGCGCTCTGGATGGCGAATGGCGATATCGAACGCCTGAATCGCGCCGTCGCTCCAGCCGACGATATCGGCGCGGGGAATCTTCAGTTGGTCCATCAGCGCGATCACGTCGTCGGCCATCAGGTCGTAGCCATAGGGCGTGGCGTCGCGCGTGCTGCGGCCGTGGCCGCGGGAGTCGACGACGATCACGCGATGGTTGCGGCTCAGCGTGCGGACCTGATTGGCCAGGTAATCCGAGTTGGCGAGGCCGCCGTGCAGCACGATCACCGGCGAGCCGCGGCCGACTTCGGCGTTGTAGAGGCGGATGCCACGCAGTTCGCTGTGACGTTCCTGGGTCCATTTGACCGGCGCGGGTGTGGGCGGCAGGGTTTGCCAACGTTCGAGTGCGTTGGCGGCATGCGCCGCGGCCATCATGACGACGGCGGCGAGCAGCGGTTTGATGCGCGGATGAATGCGAAGCTGCGGCATGGTGGTTCCCCTCTTGTTATTGGCGAGCAAAAGGTGAACTGTAGGGGAGGCCGGGCCGGTGTGTTTTAAGACCGGCCGGGATTGCGCGCGAATGCACTTCGCGGCGCCCCCCTCTCCGTTTGGGAGAGGGGGCAACGGTGCTACGCCGCCTTAATGCGCGGCGCGTGCCACCACGCGCTGACTTTGCGTCAGCGCCGACACGACAAACGACACGACGATGTTCGCCGCCAGCGCGATCAGGCCGATGTACGTCGGATACGCGCCACCGCCGATATGCAGCGTGTACACGGGCTTGAGACCCATCACCGCGGCCAGACCGGTGCCGAGCACGATGCCGACGATCCAGCCCGCGAACAGACCGGTAGTGGTCAGGCGACGCGTGTACAGCGAGAACACCACGGCGGGGAAGATCTGGAGAATCCAGACGCCACCGAGCAGTTGCAGATCGATCGCGTACTGCGTGGGCAGCACGATGATGAACAGCAGCGCGCCGAACTTCACCACCAGCGAGAAGAGCTTGGCGCTCTTCGCTTCCTTCTCGGGCGTCACGTTCGGTGCGAACAGGGGCTTGTACAGATTACGCGTGAACAGGTTGGCCGCACCGATCGACATGATGGCCGCCGGCACCAGCGCGCTGATCGCGATGGCCGCGGCGGCAAAGCCAACGAACCACGACGGGAACAGCGTGAGGAACAGCGTAGGCACCACGTCAGACGCCGAGGTCACGTGCACGTTGGCGGCAATGGCCATATAGCCGAGCACCGCGATCAGGCCCAGCAGCAGCGTGTAAGCCGGCAGGATGATCGCGTTCTTGCGCACGGTCTTCGCCGACGACGAGGACAGCACCGCGGTCATCGTGTGCGGATACATAAAGGCCGCGAGCGCCGAACCAAGCGCGAGCGTGGCATAGGCCATGAACTGCGACGGATGCAGGATGATGCCGGTGGTGCCGCCCTTGGTCTGGAAGAACTTGTCCGCGGCGTCGAACAGAGAGGCGTAGCCGCCAAGCTTGCTCGGGATGATCGACACCGCGACGATCACGACGATGTAGATCATGATGTCCTTGACGAACGCGATCATCGCCGGCGCGCGCAGGCCGCTCGAGTACGTGTACACGGCCAGGATCGCGAACGCCACCACCAGCGGCAGTTCGCCGGTGACGCCCAGGCTCTTGATCACCACCTGCATACCCACCAGCTGCAGCGCGATATACGGCAGCGTGGCGATGATGCCGGTCAGTGCCACCGCCGCGGGCAGCCACTTGCCGCCGAACTCGCCCTGCACGTAATCCGCCGCGGTGATGTGGTTCTTGCGATGACACACCTCCCACAGCTTGGGCATGACCGCGAACACGAATGGATAGACGATGATCGTGTACGGCAGCGCGAAGAAGCCATACGCTCCAACCGAGTACACCAGCGCGGGCACGGCAATGACGGTGTACGCCGTATAGAAGTCACCACCGACCAGGAACCACGAGATCAGCGTGCCGAACTGGCGGCCACCCAGGCCCCACTCGTGCAGTTGCGTCAGATCGCCGCGTTTCCAGCGCGCGGCCACAAAGCCGAGCACCGTCACGAGTGCGAAGAAGAAAATAAAGACCGCCATTGCGGTGCTGTTGATTGCGCTCGGCTCGCTCATTTCATGCTCCGATACACAATAAACAGGATCAACGAGGTAATCGGCACCCAGAGGAACTGGTACCAGTAAAAGAACGGAAAGCCGAACAACGCCGGTTGCGTGTCGTTATAGAACGGCAGCCACAGCAGCGCGACATAGGGGAGCAGCAGAAGCAGGCGCGTCCAGCCGCCGCCTCCACTTTCTTGTGAGGTCTCCATCGTGTTCTCCAGGGGATGTACAAAGTCGTGACATGCGGGCAAGACAAGCCCGCATGGGCCCTGGGCAAGATTCTGAAGGGAGGCGTTGTCTGGTTTGTGTCCGGTTCTTTCGGTTTTGTATCGACGCACGTACAAAGCGCGAAAGCGTTGACCGAAACGGTGCGAATTTGAAAAAAAGCTCAGCGCACCACGACCTGCGGCGAGCCCTCGGCCATCTCGCCAATCACCGCGGCGTTGGCGAAACCTTCGCGGCGGAACAATGCCAGCACGTCCTCGGCCGCATCGGGCGCGCACGCCACGAGCAGGCCGCCGCTGGTCTGCGGATCGGTCAACAGCGCCTGTTGAACCGTGGAGATACCCGGCGATAGCGACACCTCGTGCCCGTAGCTGGCCCAGTTGCGCTTCGATGCGCCCGTGATCGCGCCCGCCTCGGCGAGCGCGGCCACGCCGCGCAGCAGCGGCACGCGCGACAGGTCGACGTGGGCCGCGAGCTGGCTGCCACGGCACAACTCGAGCAGGTGCCCGAGCAGGCCGAAACCCGTGACGTCGGTCATCGCATGCACGCCGGGGAGGTCGCCGAGCGTCTTGCCCGGCGTGTTGAGCTGGGTCGTGTTGGCGATCATCTCGCGATAGCCGTCGGCGTCGAGCAGGTCTTTCTTGATGGCTGCCGAATACACGCCTACGCCAAGCGGCTTGCCGAGGATCAGCACGTCGCCCGCGCGCGCGTCGCGGTTGCGCTTGATGCGGTCCGGATGCACAAGGCCCATCACCACGAGGCCATAGATCGGCTCTACGGAATCGATGGTGTGACCGCCGCCGATGGCGATGCCGGCTTGCGCGCAGACCGACTCGCCGCCCTCGAGAATCTTGCCGATGACCTCGGGCGAGAGTTTGTCGACGGGCATGCCAACGAGCGCGAGCGCGAGGATCGGCGTGCCGCCCATCGCATACACGTCGGAGATCGCGTTGGTCGCCGCGATGCGGCCGAAGTCGAACGGGTCATCGACCACGGGCATAAAGAAGTCCGTGGTCGCGACGAGCGCCTGGGTATCGTTGAGCCGATACACCGCGGCGTCGTCACTGGTCTCGATGCCGACCAGCAGCGCCGGCGGTGCCGGAAAATGCCGTGCATTGCGCAGGATTTCCGACAGCACGGCGGGCGCGATCTTGCAACCGCAGCCCCCACCGTGCGCCAGCGACGTCAGTCGGGGCTGCCCGTCGCGCATTGATGCCTCCGCCATTTATGCGACCCTCTTCGAAGAAATGCGATAGCCGAACTTGTCGGGATCGAGGCTGTCGAGCGTGCCCGCCACGGTCTGGCCGTTCGGATACATCAGGAATGGCACGGGAGCCAGCGTGCCGCCAGGCAGCGCTACGTCATGCCCGTGGTTGTACACGACCCAGTTGCCTTCCCACGCGCCCAGCAGCATCGCGCGCGCGGCGCGCACCTTGCTGTCGGTCATCGGCAGGCCACCTGGCACTTCTTCAAGGGCGACCTTGCGCACGTCGGCCGGGTCGGCCGGAATCCAGCCATAGCCCGCGGTATAGAACTCGGAGCGGCAGTGCTGCGCCTTGGAAATATCGCCGGCCTTGCCGAGGGCCTTGAAGCCCAGCGCCGAGGTGTCGACGCGCACGCCATACGCATCGCGCGCGGGAATGCCAGCGGCACGCGACAGTGCGACGAACAGGCCGTTGATGTCCGCGCACTTGCCGTTCATGATGCCGCCGGTCTTGACGGTATGGTTGAGCATCGCCACCACGTCGCCGGTGCCGCAGCCCCGCACGCTGGCTTCGCGGCAGGTGTTGTCGACCACCCATTGGTAGATGGCCCGCGCGCGCGTCATGTCGTCGTCGAGCCCGGCAGTGATCTTGAGCGCGGTGTCGCGCACGATACCGTCGGTCGGCATCAGTTGCGTCGGGCGGAGATATTCGCGTAGCGTGGCGGCGGACTCGCGCGGTGCGCGAGGCGATGGTGCGGCACCGAGATCGACGTCGCGATCGCGGATTGCCACCTTGTTCAGTAGCGAAGCCTTGAGCGGTCCGCCATCGGGCGCCGAGGGCCATTCGATGGCGACCATGCGCACGTCATAGCCGCTGACCGTGGCCGCGCGGGTGAGGGCGCCGGGCGCATTCCACTCGGTGGCGAGCGTACGCTGATAGTCGCCGACCTGCTGCGCGGTAACGGGTAACCAGATCCGGGCCGGTGCCGCGCTGGGTGGCAGCGTGACCTCGGTGGTCATCTCATAGACGCGCCAGCCCGCGGCGCTTTGCACATCGCCCGCGCGGACGCCGGGCAGCGCACCGGATGACGCGCTGGGAGGGGTGGCCGCGTGGGCGGGAAGAATGCCGGCTGCGCCGACGGAGACAGGTAATGCGGCGCCGAGCCGCAGGAAAGCGCGTCGATCCATGATGATCCCTTTGTTCGAAACTCGAAACATGCCTAACCGCTGCTCATGCATGGTAGGTCGCGCGGGCAAGGTCTGGCGGGAGAATCGCAATGCAAGTGTTGCCAAAGACTGGCGGAAAGCAGCAGGAGTCGAACCTACCTGGGAACGTCTGACGCCCCCAACCGGATTTGAAGTCCGGCCGCATCACCGGATGCGCGTGCCTTCCTTTGGATGGCTCCATTCACTGTCCGGGCGCAGCATGCGCCCATTTCCCACGCGCCGAGTGTATCCCGCGCGGTCGAAGAATTCCAGAATCTGGATCGCTCGCTTTCTCCCCAGGCCCACTGCATCGCGAAAATGCACGGCTTCGACGCGCGTATGCGCGTGCACCAGTGTGGCCACCTGCGCGGCGAGCGTATCGATGGTGGGGGCCGCGTAGAACAGATCGCGCACCACCTGATGAATCGCACCCTGGCGCGCGAGCTTGCGCAGCAGTGTGCGGACCTCGCTTTCGGGCACGTTCAGCGCGGTCGCATGGTCGCGCACCCATGGCGGGTCAAAGCCACCGGCCAGCACGCGCGGCAGCAGCCTGTCCGCCAGCGCGCGCTCGGCAGCGGTGAGCACGATCTCGTGCGTGGGCAGCCGCAACCAGCCGCCATGGCGTTCGAGCTCGCCATCCGCGAGCAGCGCTTCGAGCAGCGCGGACCATAGCGCGTCGGGGACCGTGGTACCCGCGAATGCGAGGCGACGCAGCGAGCCGGCGTTGAGGCCCGGTTCGTCAGGCAGCCGCGCGTGGAACGCGGCCATGGTGTCGAGGACCTTCCGGCGCAGCGCCAGCAGGTTTGGCGCGAGGATCAGGCATTGTTCGTGGCCTGCGTGCCCGAACGACAATGCGTCGGCGGGCACGTCCCACGCCTCTGGCGGCAGCCCGGTCAGCCGCACCAGCCGCGCATGCGCGATGCCGTAGGGCGCCTGTATCAGCAGCGGTGCGAGTCCCGCACCGGCGAGCATCGCTTCGATGGCGCGTAACCATTCCAGTCGCGCGGGCGTGCGGCGGTGACGTTCGGGCGCGACGTTGTCGAGCACGATACCGCCGCCAATGGTCTGCGTGGCCTGCGCATTGCGCAGAATCAGCCGGTCGCCAGCCTGCGCGCAGACGGGCGCGGTGAAAACCAGTTGGGCGAGGGCGGTGCTGTCGCGACTGTCGCGCTGGTCGGATCGACCCGGCACCAGCGTCTCACGATCGAGCAGTACCACGTTGGCGGTGCGATGGGTGGCGCCGAGGTGCACGTGCACCGGCGTCCAGTGCGCCAGACGGATGTCCGCGTCGGGGCTCACGGTTGATGCAACCTCGAGCGCAACGTCGAGCCGCGTGACGGGTGTGGGTGGCAGCAGCGCCGCGTCCATGATCCAGTCGCCACGGCGAATCGCATCTTTGTCGATGCCCGCAAGATTGAGCGCGCAACGCTGGCCCGCCACGCCGACCTCCGCCGCGCGCTGCTGGGCGTGGATGCTGCGTATGCGCACCGGCAGTCCGACCGGGGCGAGCCGCATGGTGTCGCCCACCTGCACGCGCCCGTTGAAAACCGTCCCGGTGACCACCGTGCCGTGGCCGGCCAGCGTGAACACGCGGTCCACCGCCAGACGAAACAGCCCGGCCTCGTGTCGCGCGGGCAATTGCATCGCGGCATCGTGCAGATACGCGCGTAACGCGACCACACCCGGATGCGCGGCATCGGTGCCATCGAGCGCGAAGCGGGGTGCCTCGGCGTAGACCGTGTCCGCCAGCAGCGCCGCCACCTCCTGCTCCACCGCCGCCAGCCGCGCGGCGTCCGCGCGGTCCGCCTTGGTCAGTGCCACGGCCGCGCGCGGCACGCCCAGCCGCTGCACGATTGCAAGATGTTCGCGTGTCTGCGGCATGACCCCATCGTCGGCGGCGATCACCAACAGGGCAAGGTCGATGCCGCTCGCCCCGGCGGCCATGGTATGGATCAGCTTCTCGTGCCCCGGCACATCGATATAGCCAAGCACGTCACCGTTGGATAGCGGCGTGTACGCATAGCCGAGTTCGATCGAAATCCCACGCGCCTTTTCTTCCTTCAGGCGATCGGTATCCACGCCGGTCAACGTGCGGACCAGCGTGGTCTTGCCGTGATCGATATGCCCGGCGGTGCCGACGATCATTGTCTGAGTGCGTCAGAGAGCTGCGTCCATTGGGCGATGAAGTCCGCTTCGTCGGCTTCCTCGAGGCAGCGCAGGTCGAGCCACAGTGCCTGCTCGCCGACGCGGCCGATGACAGGCCGTGGCAGCGCGCGCAACGCGGCTTCCAGCCGCTGCAATTGCCGGCCGCCGCCACGTTTGCCAGTGGCCGCTGCGACTGGCGCCATCACCAGTCCGAAGCTCGGCAACTGGCCGCCAGGCAGCGCGCCGCTGCCGATCTGGCTCACGGTCGGCACCGCGTCGATTCGCCATGCATCGCCGAGCACCGGTTGCAGTTGCGGCAGCAGACGCTCCGCCATGCTCGCCATGGCAGCCGCGGGACGCGTGAGCAGCCGCAGCGTGGGCAGCGTCTGTGCAAGCGTATCGGGATCGCGATACAGGCGCAGCACCGGCTCGAGTGCCGCCAGCGTGAGCTTGCCCACGCGCAGCGCGCGCTTGAGCGGGTTCTTCTTGATCTTCTTGATCAGATCCGCGCGGCCCACGATCAGTCCGGCCTGTGGCCCGCCCAGCAGCTTGTCGCCGCTGAACGTGACCAGATCCGCGCCGGCCGCGATGGTCTCGCGCACCGTGGTCTCGCGCGGCAGGCCCCACTGCGTGAGGTCGCACAGCGTACCGCTGCCGAGGTCCACCACCACGGGCACGCCATGCGGTCGCGCGATGCCGACCACTTCGGCCACGTCCACGCTGCGCGTGAAGCCCGTAATTTCGTAATTGCTGCAATGGACCTTCATCAGCATCGCGGTACGGTCGCCAATCGCGTTGGCGTAGTCGTGCGGATGCGTGCGATTGGTGGTGCCGATCTCGACGAGCTTGGCGCCCGCGCGCTGCATGATGTCCGGAATGCGGAACGCGCCGCCGATCTCGACGAGCTCGCCGCGCGACACCACCACCTCGCGGCGCTGCGCGAGCGTATTGAGCATCAGCAGCACCGCCGCGGCATTGTTGTTGACGACGGTGGCCGCTTCCGCGCCTGTAAGCTCGCACAGCAGATCGTCGATCAGGTCGTCGCGATCGCCGCGGCTGCCATCGTCGAGGTCGAACTCGAGATTGGCCGCACTGGTCATTGCGCGCACCACGGCCTGCACCGCACTGTCGGGCAGCAACGCGCGGCCGAGGTTGGTGTGCAGCACGGTGCCGGTCAGGTTGAAGACCGCGCGCAGGCGCGGCGCACTGTCGCGCGCCAGCGCTTCGGCCAGTGCCTCGTGCAGGGCCGTATCGGCCAGTGCCTGTTGCGTCAGGCGGCCGGCCACCGCTTCCGCGCGCAGGCCGTCAAGCAGTCGGCGCAAGGCAGCCGTGGCGAGCGCGCGGCCGTGTTGCACGATCAATGGCTGCAGGAAGGGCTGGTTCAGCAGGCGATCGACCGATGGAATATCGGCGGGGCGAGCCGCCGTCGAGACGCTATCGTTCATGGCGCCAGGTCGCCATGCTCGTCATCGATGCTGTCGCCACCGTCATCCTCATCGGGGAACCACAACAGCGGATTGCCGCTGGCGCGTCCATAGCCGGCCTCGGCCATCATCACGTCGAGCGCGAGCGAGGCGAGGTCGTCGGCCAACGGTTCCACCGTGGCGTCCTTCTCCATGTAGACGATCTTGCGATAGCTGTGGCACTGCTCGCACGTCTCGGCCTTAAGGGCCTCGAAGTGGTCTTGCACGACGTGATAGCTGATGCCTTCGGTCGATTCGCAATGACTGCACTTGACGCGCACCATATGCCATTCGGTGGCACAGAGTCCGCATTGCAGATAACGCAGGCCCTGATAACGGCCGCCGATGCGCACGATGCTGGCCACCGGAAGCGAGCCGCAGCACGGGCAGACCGTGGCGACGTCGAGCGCGGGCACATCCGACTCGCGCAACTGCGAAGCGAGCACGGTGCGATGCAGTTGCAGCGCGGCCATGACGAAGGGCGCCGCGATGGCATCGACAGGCAGATCGCCCAAGCCGAGCAATGCGTGTGCCTGTTCCTCGAGCCGTTCGGGCGTAAGCGTCTGCAGCGCGGCCAACGCGTCGGCGGGCAGGGTGCCGAGCGCAATCAGATGCGCGATCAGTGCATTGGCGGGGGCGAGCCAGCCCTCGCGCGCGTCGTCGTCCATCGCCGCGAACAACGGCATGCGATGCGCGCGCGCGCGTTCGATCGCGGCTTCGGTGGGCGGGGGAAGTTCGAGTGTGCTGGCAATGGTCTGCTGAGCCTGCACCACGTCGGCCATCAGCGCGAGGTACGGACCGAACGATGCCCCGAGCGGGTTATCGATCGACAGCGCGCGCAAACGCTGCGCGCGCGTGCCGAAGACCGCGGTTCGTTCAGGCAACCTCAGGCGCGCGATGGTGACGTGATCGGTCGATTCAATTTCCTGCGGCTGCAGAATGCGTTGCACCATCGATGGTCCTGTTGTTGCGGTCCTAGCCCTTGTCGCCTGGCCGGAAGGTCTCGCGGAACCAGGCGCGGTGATGTTTCCACGCCCAGCCCGGCGTCACGGTGCCGCGCGTCATGGCCTGCACGGAACCCTTGATCCAGACGGCGGCATAGATATGCACAATGATGCCGCAAATCAGACCCCACGCGCAAATGGCGTGGACCACCGCCGCGAGCCGGATCGCCCAGATCGGGAAGTACATCGCGAAGTACGCGCGCCAGATCACGATACCGCTCAGCAGCAGGAACAGCAGGCAGCCGATCATCAGGAAGAACAGCAGCTTCTGTCCCGCGTTGTAGCGGCCCACTTCGGGCAGGTTCTCTTCCCGGTTGTTGACCACATCGTCAGCGTGGCGCAGCCATTCGGCATCGCTGCGCGTCAGCAGGTTGTGCTGCCAGAACCGCAGCGCAAGCACCACGAAGGAGACGAACATCACCACCCCGACGAACGGATGCAGGATGCGTGTCCACGTGCCGCCGCCGAACAGGTTGGTCAGCCAGAACATCGACGGATGGAACAAGGCGAGCCCGGACAGTGCCAGCAACACGAACGTGAACGCGACGATCCAGTGGTTGGTGCGTTCCCCGGCGTTGTAGCGGTGAATCATCGCGGGCCGGCGCTTGTCTCCTTGTCTATCTGCGTTCCTCATCGCGGACCTCCTCCTCGGGTGGCGTGGCGCCGGCAGGCATGCCTTGCGGCTTCGGATTGTCGCGGCCCCAGCGCACGATCTCGTCC
This sequence comes from Cupriavidus pampae, assembly GCF_914271485.1. Classification (GTDB taxonomy): domain Bacteria; phylum Pseudomonadota; class Gammaproteobacteria; order Burkholderiales; family Burkholderiaceae; genus Cupriavidus; species Cupriavidus pampae. The sequence continues at coordinate 544,360 of NZ_CAJZAG010000002.1, read as the reverse complement.
TCGGCCGCCGCTTCGTCCTCGGGACCGGTCTCGTTCGGACCCACACGGATGTAGTGGAAGAACCCAGCGATCGCCGCCACCGCCATGCCCGCTACCGCGAGTGGCTTGGCGATGCCTTTCCACAGGCTTACCAGCGGACTGATATGCGGATCTTCGGCCAGGTTGTGGTAGAGCTGTGGCTGGTCGGCGTGGTGCAATACGTACATGACGTGGGTACCGCCGACGCCGGTCGGATCGTACAGCCCCGCCTTTTCGAAGCCACGCGACTTGAGGTCGACGATGCGTTCCTCCGCGTGCTGGATCATGTCGGTCTTGGTGCCGAACACGATTGCGCCGGTCGGGCACGTTTTCACGCACGCGGGTTCCTGCCCCACCGCCACACGGTCAGAGCACAGCGTGCACTTGTAGGCCTTGTGATCGGTCTTGGAGATACGAGGAATATTGAACGGGCAGCCGGCCACGCAATAGCCGCAGCCGATGCACGCTTCCTCGTGAAAATCGACGATGCCGTTCGCGTACTGCACGATCGCGCCCGGCGACGGACACGCCTTGAGGCAGCCCGGATCCTCGCAGTGCATGCAGCCGTCCTTGCGGATCAGCCATTCGAAGTTGCCGTTGGGATTCTCGTACTCCGAGAACCGCATCAGCGTCCACGTATGTTCGTCGAGGTCCGCCGGGTTGTCGTACACCCCGACGTTCACGCCCACATCGCCCCGCAGGTCGTTCCATTCCATGCACGCGGCCTGGCAAGCCTTGCAGCCGATGCATTTGGTGGTGTCGATCAGCTTGGCGACGCTGCCGGTGATCGGCTGCCGCACGCTTGGCATGGGCGTGGTGGTGGCCGATAGCCGCACGATATCGAGAGACTGTAGTGCCATCGCGCCCCCTATGCCCTTTCAACCTTGACCATGAACGATTTGAACTCCGGCGTCTGGGTATTGCCGTCGCCAACGAATGGCGTCAGCGTGTTGGTGATGAACCCCGGTTTCGTCAGCCCCGTGAAGCCCCAGTGCAGCGGCACCCCGACCAGATGGACGGGCTTGCCGTCGATCACGAACGGCTTGATGCGCTTGGTCACCAGCGCCACGGCCTTGATATAGCCGCGCATGGACGACACCTTGACGCGGTCGCCGGCCTTTACGCCGACCTGCTTCGCAAGGTCCTCGCCGATCTCCACGAACTGCTGTGGCTGGAGCACCGCGTTGATGCGCGCGTGCTTGGTCCAGAAGTGGAAGTGCTCGGTCAGCCGGTACGTGGTGGCCATATGCGGGAACGCATCGGCCTTGCCGAACTGCTCCCAGTCGCCCTTGAACACGCGCGCGGCCGGATTGCTGACCGCCTGCTGCGACTTGTGCAGCAGGTTGCGCCCGAGCGGATTCTCGAACGGCTCGTAGTGCTCGGGGAACGGCCCCTCGACCATATTGGCGCGCGCGAAGAAACGCGCGACGCCTTCCGGCTGCATGATGAACGGGCCCATGCCATGGGCGGGATCCTCGTCCAGCTTGTAGTCCGGCGTGTCGAAACCGGTCCAGCTCTTGCCGTTCCAGGCGATCAGTTTGCGGTCCGGATTGAACGGCTTGCCGCTGACATCGCACGAGGCGCGGTTGTACAGCACCCGCCGGTTGGCTGGCCATGCCCACGCCCAGTTGAGCGTCTGGCCGATGCCGGTGGGATCCGAACTGTCGCGCTTGGCCATCTGGTTGCCGGCCTGCGTCCATGCGCCGCAAAAGATCCAGCAGCCGCTACTGGTGCTGCCGTCGGCCTGCAACTGGCCAAAGCTGTCGAGCTGCTCGCCGGCCTTGCGGATGACCTTGGTCGAATCCTTGGGATCGACCAGGTCCGTGATCGCGCGGCCCGAATACTCCTTGGCGAGTTCCTCTGGTGTTGGCGAGTGCGGTACCGCGTACGGCCACGTCAGGTTGACGATCGGGTCCGGATACTTGCCGCCTTCGGTCTGGTACATCTTGCGCATGCGCAGCCACAGCGCCGACATGATCTCGATGTCGCTGCGCGCCTCGCCCGGTGGATCCGCCCCCTGCCAGTGCCACTGGAGCCAGCGCGACGAGTTCACGAGCGCGCCGTTCTCCTCGGCGAAGCAGGTGGTCGGCAGCCGGAACACCTCGGTCTGGATCTTGGCGCTCTCCACGTCGTTGCTCTCGCCGGCATTGCGCCAGAACTCCGAGGTCTCGGTCGCCAGCGGGTCCATGATCACCATGAACTTCAGGCTCGAGAACGCGCGCAGCACCTTGTTCTTGTTGGGCGCGGCGGCGAGCGGGTTGAAGCCCTGGGCGATATAGCCGTTGATCTTGCCCTGCGTCATCAGCTCGTACATCTGCAGCATGTCGTACGGCTTGTCGAGCTTGGGCAGATAGTCGTAGGCCCAGTTGTTCTCGGCCGTGGCGGCGTTGCCCCACCATGCCTTCATCAGGCTGACATGGAACTTGGGATAGTTCTGCCAGTAACTGAGCTGGTTGGGGCGCAGAGGCTTGGGCGAGCGCGACTCGATGTACTTCTGGTAGTCCTGCTCCGCCTCGCCGGGCAGCGTCAGATAGCCCGGCAGCGAGTTGGACAGCAACCCGAGGTCGGTCAGGCCCTGGATGTTCGAGTGGCCGCGCAGCGCGTTCATGCCGCCGCCCGCCACACCGATATTGCCCAGCAGCAACTGCACCATCGCGCCGGAACGCACGTTCTGCGAGCCGATCGAGTGCTGCGTCCAGCCGAGCGCATACATGATCGTCATGGCGCGCGTCGGCGTGGCCGTGGAGGCCATCATCTCGCATACCTTGAGGAACTTGTCGCGCGGCGTGCCGCAGATACGCTCGACCATCTCGGGCGTATAGCGCGCGTAATGCGCCTTCATCAGGTTGTAGACGCAGCGCGGGTGGGCGAGGGTCGGATCGGTTTTTACGTAACCGTCGTCGCCGCGCTCGTAGTCCCACGTGGACTTGTCATAGAAGCGCTTCTCCGCGTCGTAGCCGGAGAACAGACCGTCTTCGAACGCAAAGTCCTCGCGCACGATAAACGAGAAGTCGGTGTACGACTTCACATACTCGTGCTGGATCTTGTCGTTGGCCAGCAGGTAGCTGATCACGCCGCCCAGGAACGCGATATCGGTGCCGGTGCGAATCGGCACGTACACATCGGCGATCGAAGCCGAGCGCGTGAAGCGCGGATCGACCACGATCAGTCGCGCCTTGTTGTGTGCCTTGGCTTCGGTCACCCACTTGAAGCCGCACGGGTGTGCTTCGGCGGCATTGCCGCCCATGATCAGGATGACGTCCGCGTTCTTGATGTCGACCCAATGGTTCGTCATCGCTCCACGGCCAAACGTCGGGGCAAGACCTGCCACCGTCGGGCCATGTCAGACACGTGCCTGATTGTCGAATCCCAGCATGCCAAGACTGCGGACAGTCTTGTGCGTGATATAGCCAACTTCATTGCTCGCGGCCGAAGCCGCCAGCATGCCCGTGCTCGTCCAGCGATTGACCGTTTCTCCCTTCTCGTTTTTCTCGATGAAGTTCGCGTCGCGGTCCTGCTTGAGCAGCTTGGAGATGCGGTCGAGCGCGTCGTCCCAGCTGATGCGTTGCCATTTGTCCGAACCGGGCGCGCGGTACTCGGGGTACTGCAGGCGTTGCGGACTGTGGATGAAGTCGATCAGGCCGGCACCCTTCGGGCACAGCGTGCCGCGATTGACCGGATGATCGGGGTCTCCCTCGATGTGGATGACGGAGGCATGCGCGTTCTTGGCACCGTCCCCAAGGCTGTACATCAGCAGCCCACAGGCGACGGAGCAGTAGGGACAGGTATTGCGGGTCTCGGTGGTGCGCGCGAGCTTGTACGTGCGCACCTCGGCCAGCGCGGTCTCGGGGGCGACCCCAAGTAGTGCGAGGCTGGAACCCGCCAGCGAAGCTCCCGTGATCTTCAGGAACTGTCGGCGGCTGACATTCACCATGAGGACACTCCTAGCCGGGTCGGTCCCGGACTCGTGGTTTTTGCGAGGACAGCCTGCAGTATAGGGAGTGTGCGCCGCGAAGGTACGTGAAATGTGCAGCGCGAAACATAGTGTTCGCAGTGCTGGACAATGCACGTTATTGGCGCGTGCGGTGGACATTGGGTTGCATATCGCGGCGCGGCGGGAAAGGTCTCCTCAAAACATGTATGCTACGCGTACATTAAATGACCACCTGCTGGCTGCGACGATGAAACTCACCGACTACACCGACTACGCGCTGCGCACGCTGATCTATATCGCGGTGCACCCGGACCGGCTCGCGACCATCCAGCAAATCGCCGACAGCTTCGGGATTCCCAAGAATCACCTGGTCAAGATCGTTCACCGGCTTGGGCAGGAAGGGTTTCTGCATACGCTGCGCGGCCGCTCGGGTGGGATCCAGCTGAACCGGCCGGCCTCGAAGATCGGGGTAGGGGACGTGATTCGCACCATGGAACCGGATTTCGGCATGGTGGAATGCTTCCGCACCGGCAACGAATGCCTGATTACACCGGTGTGCGGGCTGAAGGGGGTGCTGCGCGACGCCCTGCAGGCCTACTTCGATGTGCTGGACCAGCACACGCTCGAGGATCTGATCCGCAAGCCCAACGCGCTGCAGCGGGTGCTGGACGACCATGCCGCGCTGGCGCGCATTCCGATCAAGACCATCTCGTCTCGCGCGGGGGCGTAAACCGCGGGGCGCCATAAGGGTGTTAAAAGGTGTATAGTTTCTACATGTTTAAACGCCGGACCGTGCCATGAGTGACGTCTCTCGTTCCCCTGAATTTCCTCCTTCGACGTATCGCCCCGCCTTGCCTGGCGAGGAAGCCGTGGCCGCGTTCGTGCGGGCATTCTATGGCCGCGTGCGTGGCGATGCGCTGATTGGCCCGCTGTTCGAACGCGCGCTGGCGGGCGCGTGGGATGCGCACCTTGGCAAGATGGACGACTTCTGGTCGAGCATCGTGCTGGGGACCAAACGCTATCGTGGCCACGTGCTGGCCAAGCATCTGACGCTGGCCGGCGTCGAAGGCAGGCATTTCGATCGCTGGATCGAACTGTTCGTGGCCACCGCGCACGAGACCTTCGATGACGTGGTGGCGGCCGAGTTCGTGCGGCCGGCGTTGCGCATCGCAAGCAGCCTGCAGCTTGGCATGTTCGGCTGGGAATACGAGATTCCCGCGAGCCAGCACGCGCTGCTGAAGACCTACGTCAAGGCGCGGCCCGTGCTGCGCGCGGAAGCCGCGTGGGAGACGGGCTGAGCCGCCTGGCTTAGTGGCCCACGCCCGAGGCCGCGATCGCGCGTTCCACGGTCTGTGCGAACAGCGCGTGCAGATGCGTGGTCGGATGGACCAGGTCCGCGAACATGTAGGTCTGGTCCGCTCCCGCTACCGTGAAATTGGCCGACGAGCAGAACAGCGACGTCGCGTACCCGAGCGGATTCGACTGGAATGCCGGCGGCGGACTCAGGGCCATGGCGGTGAGGTTGCAGGCGGTGCCGGTGTTCGACACCGTAAAGCCTTGCGACTGGTAACTGGCCAGCGCATTGTGGAACCACGTTGCCGCGTCGATAAACACCACCAGTCGCATGACGCCGTCATTGATGAGCTGATTGGCGAGCGCGGTGTTGAAGGCCTGCGTCAACGAATTGAACAGGGTGCCGGTGACCGATGGGTTCACCGACAACATGGTCAGCGGGGTGTCGGCGAGGTTGGGCGCGTTCACCACCACCACGTAGCGGGCGCCGCTCTGCACGGCGTTCTGTGCCAACTTGGCCAGCGCCACGCCGGCGGCCTGGACGTTCGAGGTTGCGGCGGCGGTATTGGCGGGATTGGCAACGATGCTGTTGGCGGCCTGGATCACGTCATTGGGGCCGCCCTGGATCAGCACGAGCTGGTTGTTGCGGAAGTTGCCGTGGCCAGACAGGTAATTCTGCAACTGCGTCGCCACGGGCACGGTCAGCGCGGCGGTGCCGTTGGGCGCCCAGCCGTTGCCCTGGGGATTCGTGACAAGCGCGCCGCCCTGTCCATAACCATAGCCATTGGGATTGTTCACCACGGGTATGGAATAGCCGCCGGTCTGGGCGGCTATGAGGGTATCGCCGTAATAGGTGGCGACCAGCTGGGTCCACACCTGACCCGGATTGGTGGTAAAGCGGCCACCGCCGAGGGTGCTGGCGAAAGGGGCGTAGGTGCCGACGTCGGACAGGCTGTCGCCGAACGACACGATCTGCAGCTGGACGCCGCCGGGGGTGTTGGCGGGCGGCAGGTTGTCGTCATCGTCGTCGGTGACGCAGGCGGCCAGCAGGCCGGTGGCGGCGAGGGCGACGATCGTGGCGGCAGCGCGCAGCAGGAGACGGCGCCAGGGCGATAGGTTCGTGTTCATCATGTTGTTCTCGTTTTCGTGACGCGATAGTCTCCGAGCATAGTCCAATGGCAGGAATGGCTCAAACGGGGGTTGCCCTGTGCCGGCGCATGTGCAATTTTTGCAATGCGCGGGGGAAGAGACCCTGTGAGAGAATCGGCAGTTCTCTGACGGAGCAGACATGGCCGATGAGTTGACGCACACCCCGACGCACACCCCGACGCAAACCCCGACGCAAAGCCCGACGCAGGAGACGCATGCCATTGAAGCGGATTGCGCGCGCGAGCCGATTCATATTCCAGGTGGTATTCAGCCGCATGGTTTTCTACTGAGCGTGGATGCGGCGGGGCATGTGGTGCAGGTCAGCGCGAATGCTGGCGCGCTGACGGGTGGTGGCGCAGAGGCGCTGCTGGGTCAGCCGCTCGAGGTGGTGCTTGGCGAGCGCGCTGCCGGACTCGTGCTGCAGGCATTGAGCGAGCTCGATACCGAAGGCATTCCACTCTATGCGGGATCGATCGACGATCCGCGTGGTGGCGGGCATTCGCCGCTGGCGCTCGTCGTCCACCGATACGATGGCGTGGCCATCGTCGAACTCGAGCCCGCGCGGGGCACCGCGGATGTGTTCGCATCGATGTACCCGTTGGTACGCACCTTCATCAACAGCCTGCAGGAAGTGGAGAATACCGACGCGCTGGCGGTGCTGGCCGCGCGCGAGGTGCATCGCATCACCGGTTTCGGTCGCACCATGGTGTATTCGTTCGATGACGAGGGTCACGGCCATGTCATTGCCGAATCGCTCTCGCCGGGCTATGCCGGTTATCTCGGTCAACGCTTCCCCGCTTCCGATATTCCCCCGCAGGCCCGCGCGCTGTACGTGCGCAATCGCATCCGGCTGATCGCGGACGCGGACTACGTGGCAGCACCGCTGGTACCGGCGCGACATCCAGCCACGGGCCGCACCACGGACCTGACATTCGCTTCCCTGCGCAGCATCTCCCCCGTGCACGTGCAGTACATGAAGAACATGGGCACATGGTCGTCGATGTCGATGTCGATCGTCGTGCGGGGCCGGCTGTGGGGCCTGATCTCGTGCCATCACGACAGCGCGCGCGTGCCGCCGTTCGAGGTGCGCACCGCGTGCGAACATATCGCGCAGGTGCTGTCGCTGCAGATCGAAGCGAAGGAAGATCACGCGGAAGCCGACTATCGGCTGGAACTGCGCCGGCGTCAGGCGCGGCTGCTCGCGGCAATGGCCAATGCGGACGACTTTATCGATGCGATCGCGGCTGATCCGCGCGATCTGCTGGACCTGCCCGGCGCGACTGGCGCCGCCATCGTCTTCGAAGGTCGCGTGGTACGCCTGGGCGACGCGCCCGAGGCCAGCGTTATTGAGCGCCTCGTAAGCTGGTTCGACACGCGCACCGAGGATGTGTTCGCCACCGACAACCTCGCCGAGACCTGGCCTGAGTACAACGACTTTCTTGGCGAAGGATCTTCCTCCACCGCGGGCATGCTGGTGGTATCGCTGTCGCGCCTGTTCCGTAACTACGTGATCTGGTTCCGGCCCGAGGTAGTGCGCTCGATCCGCTGGGCCGGCGATCCGCGCGCCAAGCTATCCGGGCTGTCACCATCGCTGTCGCCACGCGAAAGCTTCGACGTGTGGACGCAGACCGTGCGTCAGCGCTCGGCGCCATGGCGCCCGGCCGAGGTCGAGATCGCCAGCGACTTCCGCGGCGCGCTGCTGAACCTCGTGCTGCGCCGCGCCGAGGAACTGGCGCAACTGGCGCTGGAACTGGGCCGCGTGAACCGCGAACTGGAAGGGTTTTCGTACACGGTCTCGCATGACCTGCGCGCGCCGCTGCGCCATATCGTGGGCTACGCGGACCTGCTGCGGGAAATGGAGCTGTCACGGCTGTCGGACCGCGGCAAGCATTTCGTCGAGCGCATCATCGCGCAGGCGCGTTTTGGCGGCAAGCTCGTCGATGACCTGCTGTCGTTCTCGCAGATGGGCCGCGCCGCGCTGCGCGTGCAGGCCATCGACCTCGACGATCTGGTCGCGCGGGTGGTGGCCGACGAGACGCGCGAGCTGGGCGACCGTCCGATCGAGTGGGGCAACAGCAAGCTTGGTATGGTAAATGCCGATCCGGTGCTGCTGATCGTGGTGTTGCGAAACCTGATCTCGAACGCGATAAAGTTCACGGGCACGCGTACTGGTGTCGATGGTGCGACGGTTGCGTTTATCGCGATCACGCGTACGCCGGGCGAAGGCAAATTCGCCGGTCAGGATGTGATTACAGTGCGCGACAACGGCGTGGGATTCGATATGCGCTATGCGGACAAGCTATTTGGCGTGTTCCAGCGGCTTCACCGGTTCGAGGAGTTTCCCGGTACGGGGATCGGACTGGCCAGCGTGCGTCGTATCATCGAACGCCATGGCGGCGAGACCTGGGCGGAAGGCGAGCTCGAGCGCGGTGCCTCGATCTCGTTCTCGCTACCGCGCGAACAGGCGTCCGAGGCCGCGCCGGTGCACGAGACGGTCATCGAGGCGGCGGCACGACTGGCTGCGGTATCATCCGGGCAGCCGTACCGACCGGTTTTCAAAGATACGAAGAAAGTGGAGGACGATCGTGCTGAGGCCGATCCTGCTGGTTGAAGATAATCCCGACGATATTGAACTGACGTTGATCGCACTCGAGCGGTCCCGACTCGCCAACCCGGTGGTGTCGGTGCGCGACGGTGCCGAGGCGCTTGATTTCCTGCGCCGCGAGGGCAAGTACGCCAGGCGCGTGGAAGAAAATCCCGCGGTGATCCTGCTCGACAAGAAGTTGCCGAAGATCGATGGCCACGAGGTGCTCAAGGCCGTGCGCGACGACGAGCGGCTGCGGCGCATTCCTGTGGTCATGCTCACGTCCTCGCGCGAGGAGAGCGACCTGCTGCGCAGCTACGACCTCGGCGTCAACGCGTATGTGGTCAAGCCTGTGGAGTTCGACGACTTTATGGCTGCAATCAACGACCTTGGCGTGTTCTGGGCGGTGCTCAACGAGCCGCCGCCTTACAAGGCTTGATCGAGGGCTGAAACGAAGGTTAGCGATCTAGCGCTGGCCGTCGTCCTGCAGGGCCGCGCGCCGGAGGTCGTCCGGGCCGGCCAGCGGCAGCTCCACGCGAAACAGCGCGCCCTTGCCGGGGCCATCGCTGTGCGCGGTGACGGTGCCACGGTGCACCTGCACCAGATTCCGCACCATCCATAGCCCGAGTCCAAGCCCCGCGGTGCGACCGGTGCCTTCGCCGCGCGCCTGCTCGAAGCGTTCGAAGATCCGGTGTAGCGCGGCTTCCTCGATGCCCGTGCCGGTGTCACGCACGGTCACTACCGCGTGCGCGCCATCCGTGGCCACGACCAATTCCACCGTGCCGCGTTCGGTGAACTTGACCGCATTGGTCATCAGGTTCCACATGACCTGACGCATGCGATTCTGATCGGCCATGACCAGAACCGGCGTCAGCGCTTCCGCGCGTACGATCAGCCCCTTCGATTCTGCGCCGACGCGAATGTCCTCGACCACCGAGCTGGCGAGCGCGGCGAGGTCGAGCGCGCGCAGTTCCACCGAGAGCTTGCCGGTGGCGATGGCGCCGCTGTCCAGCAGGTCGTCCACCATGCGCGCAAGCTGGTTGGTATTGCGTTCGATGACCTCGGTGGCGCGTTCCACATGCGCCATGTCCTTGGCGCGCTGCAGCAGCGTGGTCCACCAGAGAATCGCATGCAGCGGCGAGCGCAGTTCGTGGCTGACTGCCGCCACGAAATGATCCATCGCTCGCACCGCGCGGTCGCTTTGCTCGCGCGCGCGTTGCTGCTCGGCGGCAAAGGCCTGGCTGCGCAGTTCGCTGGTCTTGCGCGCGGTGATGTCGATGGTGAAACCGATCAGCGTCTGCGCCGAGCCGTCGCCGAGGTGGCGGCCCGCGCCGCGCGACATCAGCCAGTGCACGCTGCCGTCGGCCCACGTGACGCGGTATTCCACCTCGAAATGCGCACGCGCGGCGACGCTGGCATCGATGGCCGCGCGCACACGTTCGCGATCGTCCGCCTGGATCAGTTCGCTGAACAGCCGCCCTTGGTCGAGCACGTCCGAGGGCTGCAGGCCCATGTTGGCCTTGCACTGATCGGTGCAGACCATATAGCCCGTGGCGAGGTCCAGTTCCCACGCGCCCACGCGCGCAAACGACAGCACCTCGGCGAGCTGCGCCTGATTCTGGCGCAGTTCCGCATTGGCTTCTTCCACGAGCACCTGGCGTAGCCGCGCCTGCGAACGCAGCTTGGCCCGCTCGCGGCGGTTCTCCTCGCCCTCGGCCACCTCTTTCGTGACGTCCATCACCTGAAGCAACAGTAGCGCGTCGCCGGCCGCCGAGGCCTCCACGCGCGATGCACGGACCTGCCAGTAGTGCTCGACAAACTTGCCGTGCGTGCTCATGTCGTAACGGATCAGCGACGACAGACGCTCTTCGCCGGGGGCGAGGTCGCGCAACGTGGCATCGAGCCACTCGGCGCGGGCCTGCCGTTGCGCGGCGGAGCCGTCCTGATTGATGTCGTAGACCGACTTGCCGACGACTTCGGCAAGCGTGCGGCCCGTCATCGCGCGGTACCGGGCGTTGGCGTGCAGCACAATATTGCGCGCGTCGAGAATCAGGTAGGCGTCGGGTAGTACCTCGAACAGATACGCGGTGTCGACGGGCGCGTGGGGGGTGTTGGTGCGCGTGGCGTCGTTGGCCGCGCGGTGGGTCGGGTTCGGTTCGGCGTTATCGAACGCGCTGCTCACGAGGCGATTCCGTCCACGGCGCTGACGCGCGCCAGCAGGTCGTCAAACGCGCGGCATGCGCCCGCGCATGCGGCGGCGATGTCGGCCTCGCTGCGCACGTTGGCGCGCAGTGCATCGAGGAATTGTTTCCAGCGCGGTCCCGGCGATTGCGGGCCCAGGTATTGAAGCGGGTGTGGCGCGAAGCGTTCGGCCAGTTGGCGATAGAGCACAGCACCGCCGAGCTGCGAGCCTTCGATGACGTAGCACAGGCCCCAGCGATAGGCGGCGTCGGTGGGGAGCGTGCTGGCGTCTATCGACGGGACTTCAGTTCCGCCGGGCGGGACCGCGGCATGGTTGAGGTCGGCATCGAGCGCGGGCAGGCGTCGCACGACGGGCAGCACGGAGGGGTCTTGCGGGCCATCGTGGAATTGTGCGAGCCACGCTTCGAGCGGCGCGAGCCAGGCGCGGATCAGCAGCAGATGATCGCGGTAATCGCGCAGCGCCGGCTCCGGCTGCGAGAGCGGCATCGAGCGATCGAGTGTGGCGTGCCGCGCGGCGGTGGCGCCGCGCAGCGCGGCCAGCACGTCATGGGGGGTCTCGAGGTGAGTCGGTTGTCCAGTCACGCAATGTCCGCAAATTGATCAACGCAATTTAGCTACGCAAATAAGCGCGATAAACACGTAATAGCGAGGCAAAACGCAGCCGCCGACGGGTGTCGGAAGGCTGCGGAGAACTCGTATGTTACAGGATGCGCGGCGCGGACGGTTGCACGTAGCAGCAGGTAAAAATTGTCGTTTTTACATGCTGCACAGCGGTCTGACGGTACTTATGGCGCCAGTCGCGTGAACACGTAATCGCGATCCTTCACGCGTGCCGCGTGGCAGGCGAAACAGGTCTGGTGCTGGGCCTCGTCGACGGGTTTCCCGTTGATGAAGCGGCCGTAGCCCCAGCCGCCCGAGGCCGCGTATTTCTTCGAGTCCTTGACCATCACCTGGACTGTGGTCGGGTGGTCCGGTACGAGCGCAGATTCGAAATCCGGCGACTGCGTGTACTTGTACGCGAGCTTCACGAGAATCGAGCCGTCGGGGAAGGGCAGCTTGCCCTTCTTGTAGGCGTCCATCGCGATCTTGTTGCCGACCACGGTGCGCAATTCGTTGAGCGGTTCTTTCTCGAGCGCGGGCGCGACGAATTCCCATTGGCGATAGCCCTTGGGGATCGTTACGCCGTAGATCGGCGAGGCATCGGGGTTGGCTTGGGGCGCGGATTTGGCCGCGGCCTTGTCAGCGGAGAGAGCGGGAAGCGTGAACAGCGCGGAGGCGGCTGCCAGGGCGAGCGAGACGGCGAGGACGGTTTTCATCGTTGTTTCCTACGGGGACGGGGTGCAGTGCCCATTTGTCCCTGACGATGTATCGCCGATATGTCGCCGGTGCCGATTCGATGTATCTCAATGTGTATGCGCGCGCCGTAGCAACATTGCGATGCGGCGCGCGCTCATGATGTCGTGCGAATTGGAACAGTCAGCAGGGATCAGTACCCATAGTAGTTGACCTGCGCCGGCTGGGCGCACGGGACGTAGGCACGGTCGCTGGCGCGGTAGCAGTAGCCCGGGGGCACCTGCGCGTACGGCTGGGCCTGTTGCTGGTACGGTTGCTGATAGGGCTGCTGGTATTGCTGCTGATACGGTTGTTCATACGACGAGTAGCCCTGTTCGACGTAGGTGACCCCTTGCGGCGGGGCCGCGTAGACCGGCGCGGGCGCGGCGACTGCCGCGCTGCTGCTGAGGACCGCGGCACCGATCGCCAGGCCCGCGAGCGCGCCGATGGCCAGCGCTACGCCACCGCCACCACCGCCGCCATGGCCACCACCGTGATAGCGCCCGTGACCGCGATCATAGTCACGCGCCGACGCCGGGCCGGCGGCGAGCAGCGCGGCACTGAGCAGGGCAATGCCTGTGAATCGGATGGACTTGCGCATCGTGAGCTCCTTCGGGGCTGTGGTCGGCCAGATTCGCTGGCCTTTGTTGATGGAGTTCATGATGCACCACTAATCCTTACAGTGGGTTATGCGATGGTGAGCAGATGTTAATACGTGTAAGCAACGCTGTAAGAATCGCTGAAATCGTTGGCCGGCGTAGAATTTTGGGGTTGCCACCGGCGATTGCCACGGAGATCTGAACCGCCATGACCATGCGTACGCTCTATCCCGCCATCGAACCCTATGACGCCGGCATGCTCGATGTCGGGGACGGCCATACGATCTATTACGAGCGCGTGGGCACGCCGGGCGCCAAACCGGCGGTGTTCCTGCATGGGGGGCCGGGCGGTGGTATCTCGCCCGATCATCGGCGCCTGTTCGATCCGGCGCGCTACGACGTGTTGCTGTTCGACCAGCGTGGTTGTGGTCGCTCCACGCCGCATGCCGGGCTGGAGGCCAATACCACGTGGCATCTGGTCGATGACATCGAACGGTTGCGCGTGCTGGCCGGGGTGGAGCGCTGGCTGGTGTTCGGCGGGTCGTGGGGTTCCACGCTGGCGCTGGCCTATGCGGAGAAGTTTCCCGAGCGGACGACTGAGCTGGTGCTGCGTGGGGTCTATACGGTGTCGCAGGCGGAGCTGGATTGGTACTACCAATACGGCGTCTCCGAGATGCATCCGGAGAAGTGGGCGCGTTTTCAGGCGCCGGTGCCGGAGGCGGAGCGGGGCAACATGATTGCCGCGTATCGCAAGCTGCTGACTGGGGATGACGTTGCGAAGCAGGTTGAAGCCGCGCGGGCGTGGAGCGTCTGGGAGGGGGAGACCATTACGCTGTTGCCGAACCCGGATAACACGGCCAAGCACGACGATGGCCATTTCGCGCTGGCGTTCGCGCGGCTCGAGAACCATTACTTCACGCATCGGTGCTGGCTCGAGGATGGGCAGTTACTGCGCGATGCGCATCGGCTGGGGGAGATTCCGGGCGTGATCGTGCATGGGCGGTATGACATGCCGTGCCCGGTGCGGTATGCGTACGCCTTGCAGGCGGCGTGGCCGGGGGCGGCGTTGCATGTGATCGAGGGCGCTGGGCATGCGTGGACGGAGCCGGGGATTTTGGATCAGTTGATTGCGGCTACGGATCGGTTTGCTGCTGGCTGATTGGGCGATTTGATGCGCCGGAGACCCTCTCCCCCGGCCCCTCTCCCTGAGGGAGAGGGGAGAAAACAATAGGGATTTGATTCACCCTCTCCCCCGACCCCTCTCCCTCAAGGGAGAGGGGAGCAAACCGGTGGCATGCGATGCGTTTGCGCCGGCGTTGACCTGCGGCGTTTCCCTCAAGGGAGAGGGGAATCCGGTGGCATGCGATGCGTTTGCGCCGGCGTTGACCTGCGGCGTTTCCCTCAAGGGAGAGGGGAATCCGCTGGCATGCGATGCGTTTACGCCGGCGTTGATCTGCGGCGTCTCCCTCAAGGGAGAGGGGAGCAAACCGCTGGCATGCGATGCGTTTACGCCGGCGTTGGCCTGCGGCGTTTCCCTCAAGGGAGAGGGGAATCTGCTGGCATGCGATGCGTTTGCGCCGGCGTTGACCTGCGGCGTTTCCCTCAAGGGAGCTGGGCGAACGCGGCTGCTGGGCTGCTCAGGGCTTCGTGGACGGTTTCGAGGACGATGGTGGTTAGCCGTTGTACGGCGGCGCTGGGGTCGGCTTCGGCGCGGTGTAGGGAGAGGGGGGCGGTGGGGAGTGGCGGCAGGCCCGTCGCGCGGGGGTCCAGGGCGGTCAGGTTGGGCGGCAGGCTGACGCGGGTGCGTGGCGTGACGCCGAGGCCGGCTTCGGCGGCGGCCCATAGGCCGGACAGGCTTGGGCTCGTGAACGCCAGTCGCCAGGGCATGCCGGCGGCATCGAGCGCGGCAATGCCGGCTGCCCGGAACGTGCAGGGCGGTACGAAGGCGATCAGCGGCAATGGTTCGGCTGGCGCCGCGAGCCGGTGCGTGACCCACTCAGGCGTGCCTGCCCACACGATCGGCACGTCGGCGACGCGCTCGCCATTCGGGAAGTTCGGCATGTCGATGCCATCGCCCCACACCAGCGCCATGTCCAGTTCGCCGCGCAAGGTCTTTTCGGCCAGCGGCACGCTGCGATCGACCTGAACCTCGACGCGGACCTTCGGATGGGCGCGGGCAAAGCGACCCAGCACCGCCGGTAGCAGCGAGTCGGCGAAATCCTGTGGCAAGCCCAGTCGCACCCAGCCTTCCAGATCGGCGCCGCGCACGGTGTCCACGGCCTCGTCGTTGAGCTCGAGCATGCGCCGCGCGTAGCTGAGCAGCGCCTCGCCCGCGGGCGTCAGCGCCAGCCCGCGGCCCGATTTCCGCACCAGCGGCAGGCCGATCTGGTCTTCGAGCTTGCGGAGCTGCGTGCTGATGGCCGACTGTGAGCGGCCCAGTCGGTCCGCCGCCCGCGCGAAGCTGCCGAGTTCGAAGCCGGTGACGAACGTCCGCAGAACATCCATGTCGAGGTTGGTGCGCGTCATGATGGGATGGTGGCACGTAGGAATGATTCGATAAAACGAAAGTGATGCTTTGAATATTTCTGATTTTCAGAACCATTATTGGCGGCTATCTTGGGAACGTCAACCACGTCCATCAAGGAGTCCACCATGCCGCTCGTTCGCATCTCCCTGCTCAAGGGCAAGTCGCCCGCCTATGTCCGCGCCATCGCCGACGGCGTCCACGAGGCGCTGGTCGAGACCTTCCATGTGCCCGTCGACGACCGCTTTCAGTTGATCCATCAGCACGATCGTGACGAATTCATCTACGATGCCGACTATCTCGGCGTACACCGCAGCGACGACGTGGTCTTCATCAATATCCTGCAGAGCAACTGGCGGGACACGCAGACCAAGCAGGCGCTGTATCGGGCCGTGGCTGATCGCCTCGCGCGCAGCCCGGGACTGCGGCGGGAGGACGTCCAGATCCAGTTGTCGCCGAATGGCCGCGAGGACTGGTCGTTCGGTAACGGCATCGCGCAGTACGTGAAGGAGGGCGATGCGTGAATTTCCACCACTACAAGCACAGCAGGAAACGGATATGAATGTACTAGTCACGGGCGCCACGGCAGGATTCGGCATCGCCATCGCACGACGCTTCGTTGCCGCGGGTCATCGCGTGATCGCCGCGGGCCGGCGTCAGGAACGACTCGATGCACTGGCGGACGAGCTTGGCCGCGACAAGGTGTTGCCGCTGGTGCTCGACGTGCGTGACCGCGATGCGGTGCAGGCCGCGATCGACGCGCTGCCGGCGCCGTTTGCCGAGATCGATCTGCTGGTGAACAACGCGGGCCTCGCGCTTGGGCTGGAGCCCGCGCAGGCGGCGGATCTCGACAAGTGGGATCAGATGGTCGACACCAATATCAAGGGCGTGATGTACATGACGCGCGCGGTGCTGCCGGGCATGGTGTCGCGCAATCGCGGGCATGTGGTCAATATTGGCTCGACCGCCGGTGAGTATCCGTATCCGGGTGGCAATGCTTACGGCGGTACCAAGGCGTTTGTGCGCCAGTTCTCGCTGAACCTGCGCGCGGATTTGACGGGCACGAAGGTGCGCGTGACGGACGTGGCGCCGGGTTTGGTGGGTGGCACTGAGTTTTCGGCCGTGCGGTTTGGCGGCGATGAGTCGCGGGTGTCCAAGGTGTATGAGGGCGCCGATGCGCTGACGCCTGACGATATTGCGGAAACCGTGTTCTGGGCGACGACGCTGCCGGCGCGTGTGAATATCAACGTGATCGAGTTGATGCCGGTGACGCAGTCGTTTGGGCCGTTGTCGATTCATCGTACGGCGCAGTAATTTTTACCGACGGGGGGAGGCCCTCTCCCCCCAATCGCGGTGATGTTCGTCCCCGCACGCTTCTTGCGTATCTCCATGTTTTGGCCTTGCCGGCCAGGACTGTCCGCCTGATCTCCCTCCCCACAAACGCCCGGCAAGCCATCTGTTCCGATCGATCTCCGTCTGGAAGAAGGATACGAACAATGGACGACGTCAACGTTTTCACGCTTACGCGGCGTGACCTGCTGAAGGCGAGTGCCACGGCGGCAACCGCAGCGGCGATTCCGCCTTTGGCTTCCGCTCAGGGCACGCCCGCCGCGCCAGCCGCCCCCGCCATCAGGAGTCAACCCTCAATGTCTCAAGTCACGCTCGAGGTCAACGGGCAGCGCGTTACGCTCGACCTCGATACCCGTACCACGCTGCTCGACGCACTGCGCGAGCATCTGCATCTGACCGGTACCAAGAAAGGCTGCGACCACGGCCAGTGCGGTGCCTGCACGGTGCACCTCGATGGGCGGCGCATCAACTCGTGCCTCACGCTGGCCATCATGCATGAGGGCGCGAAGGTGACGACCGTCGAAGGTCTCGGCACGCCGCAGCGCATGCACCCGATGCAGCGCGCGTTCGTCAGGCATGACGGTTATCAATGTGGCTACTGCACGCCCGGGCAGGTCTGTTCGGCGGTGGCGGTGCTCGACGAGATTCGCGCCGGCATCCCCAGCCATGTCAGCGCCAGCCTGACCGCGCGCCCGCAACTGACCGAGGCCGAGATCCGCGAGCGTATGAGCGGCAATATCTGCCGCTGTGGCGCGTACTCGAACATCATCGAAGCGATCGTGGAGGCTGCGAACGCAACCCCGGTCACGACCGGAGGGAGCCGCACATGAAAGCCTTTACCTACGAACGCGCGCAGAGTCCCGCCGCAGCGGCCGCGGCCGCCGAGCGTACGCCGGGCGCGCGCTTTATCGCTGGCGGCACTAATCTGCTTGACCTGATGAAGCTCGAGATCGAACAGCCCGCGCATCTGATCGACGTGAATGGGCTCGGCCTCGACAAGATCGAAGCGACGCCGCAGGGCGGGCTACGCATCGGCGCGCTGGTGCGCAATACCGATCTGGCCGCGGACTCGCGTGTGCGGCGCGACTACGGCGTGCTGTCGCGCGCGTTGCTGGCCGGCGCATCCGGACAATTGCGCAACCGGGCGACTACCGCTGGCAATCTGCTCCAGCGCACGCGTTGCCCGTATTTCTATGACACCAATCAGCCGTGCAACAAGCGCCAGCCCGGCAGCGGGTGTAGCGCGCTGGGCGGCGTAAGCCGGCAACTGGCGGTCGTCGGCGGCAGCCAGTCGTGCATCGCCACGCATCCCAGCGATATGGCGGTGGCCATGCGCGTGCTCGACGCCAGCGTAGAGACGGTGCGTGCCGATGGCACGCGGCGCGTGATTCCTATCGTGGATCTGCATCGCCTGCCAGGCAACACGCCGCAGGCCGAGACCACGCTGGTACCGGGCGAGCTGATCACTGCGGTGACACTGCCCGCGCCGCTCGGTGGGGCGCAGATCTATCGCAAGGTACGCGACCGCGCATCGTATGCGTTTGCGCTGGTATCGGTGGCCGCGATCGTGCAGCGCGATGGCACCGGGCGCGTGGCGCTCGGCGGGGTGGCACCCAAGCCCTGGCGCGTGGAGGCCGCCGAGGCGGAGTTGCCGCGCGGGGCAAAGGTGGTAAGCGACCGCCTGTTCGCTGAGGCGATGCCGACCGAAGAGAACCGCTTCAAGATCCTGCTGGCCCAGCGCACGCTGGCGGCCGTCCTGACGCAAGCGAGGAGCTGAGCCATGAAATTCGATTCCCCCGCTACCGACAATCCGATCGACCGCCTGCAGGTAGTTGGCCAGCCACTCGATCGCATCGACGGACCGATGAAAGCGTGCGGCACGGCGCCGTATGCGTATGAACGCCACGATGTGGCGGCGCATCCCGCTTACGGCTACGTCGTGCATGCCGGTATCGCCAAGGGTCGCATCGTGTCGATGGACCTCGCCGAGGCCCGCCGTGCTCCGGGCGTGATCACGATCGTTACGGCCGAGAACGCCGGCAAGCTTGGCAAGGGCAAGCGCAATACCGCCGCGCTGCTCGGCGGACCCGAGATCCAGCACTACCATCAGGCGGTGGCACTGGTGGTGGCCGATACCTTCGAGCAGGCCCGGGCGGCGGCCAACCTCGTACGCGTGCAGTACGACGCCAAGCCCGGTGCATTCGATCTGCACAATGCGCGCACCAACGCGGTCAAGCCCAAGTCCGACGAACCTGACACCGCGGTGGGCAATTTCGTCGAGGCCTTTGCCAAGGCACCGGTCAAGCTCGACGCGATCTACACCACGCCCGACCAGTCGCACGCGATGATGGAACCGCATGCCTCGCTGGCCGCATGGGAGGGCGACAAGGTGACGATCTGGACTGCGAACCAGATGGTCGACTGGGGCGTGCAGGATATGGCCGCCACGTTGAACATTCCCAAAGAGAAAGTGCGCATCATCTCGCCGTTTATCGGCGGCGGGTTTGGCGGCAAGCTGTTTCTTCGCGCGGAATGCCTGCTTGCGGTGTTGGGCGCGCGGGCGGCCAAGCGACCGGTGAAGGTCGCGCTGACCCGGCCGATGATGATGAACAACACCACGCACCGGCCCGCGACGATTCAGCGCATTCGCATTGGGACCACGCCGGACGGCAAGATCACGGCCATCGGGCACGAGAGCTGGTCGGGCGATCTGCCCGGCGGTGGGCCAGAGACGGCCGTGCAACAGACCCGTCTGCTGTATGCGGGCGCGGATCGCATGACGGCAATGCGGCTCGCGACGCTCGATCTGCCAGAGGGCAACGCGATGCGCGCCCCCGGCGAGGCGCCGGGTTTGATGGCGCTGGAGATCGCCATGGATGAGCTGGCCGAGAAACTCAAGATGGATCCGATCGCGCTGCGCGTGGCCAATGACACGCAGGTCGATCCGGAACATCCGCAGCGGCCGTACTCGCAACGCCAGCTCAATGAATGCCTGCGCCGGGGTGCGGAGCGCTTTGGCTGGAGCGCGCGCAAGGCGCAGCCGGGGTCGGTGCGCGACGGGCAGTGGTTGGTCGGTATGGGCGTGGCGGCGGCGTTTCGCAACAACCTCGTGATGAAGTCCGGCGCGCGCGTGAAGCTCGATCGTTCGGGCATGGTGATCGTCGAGACCGATATGACCGACATCGGCACCGGCAGCTACACGATCATCGCGCAGACCGCGGCGGAAATGCTGGGTGTGCCGATCGAGAAAGTGGCGGTGCGGCTTGGGGATTCGTCTTATCCGGTGTCCGCTGGGTCGGGTGGTCAGTGGGGCGGCAATAGCTCGACGGCCGGCGTGTACGCGGCGTGCGTCAAGTTGCGTGAGGCGGTGGCGAAGCGCGCGGGGCTCAATGCGGGCGATGCGGTGTTTGCCAATGGGCAGGTGTCGTCCGGTGGTCGCACGGTGCCGCTGACTTCCGTGGCTTCCGATGGCGAGCTCGTTGGCGAGGACACGATGGAGTATGGCGACCTCGGCAAGAAGTATCAGCAGTCAACGTTCGGCGGGCACTTTGTCGAGGTCGGCGTGGATTCCGCCACCGGTGAGATTCGGGTACGGAGGATGCTCGCGGTCTGCGCGGCGGGGCGGATCCTCAATCCGAAGTCGGCGCGCAGTCAGGTAATTGGCGCGATGACGATGGGGGTGGGAGCGGCGCTGATGGAAGAACTGGCGATCGACAAGCGACGCGGGTTCTTCGTCAACCACGACCTCGCCGGATACGAGGTGCCCGTGCATGCAGACATTCCTCACCAGGAGGTGAT
Source organism: Cupriavidus pampae (assembly GCF_914271485.1). Classification (GTDB taxonomy): domain Bacteria; phylum Pseudomonadota; class Gammaproteobacteria; order Burkholderiales; family Burkholderiaceae; genus Cupriavidus; species Cupriavidus pampae. The sequence goes on along the minus strand of NZ_CAJZAG010000002.1, from coordinate 523,577 downwards.
TTTCCTCGATGAGGTGGACCCGATGTCGTCGCCGATGAAGGCCAAGGGCGTTGGCGAACTGGGTATCTGCGGGGTCGGGGCCGCCGTAGCCAACGCGGTGTACAACGCGTGTGGCGTACGGGTGCGGGAGTATCCGATTACGCTGGACAAGGTGTTGGCGGGTTGGGGGTGAGGCAACTCACCGCTCGCGCAAGGCTTCGGCCGCGCGGTTCAGCGGTTTCAACAGGTACTGCAACACCGTGCGGTGACCGGTCTGGATTTCAGCGGTGGCGACCATCCCCGGCAGGATCGGGTGCCGCTTGCCATCGCTCGTTTCCAGATAGGCGTGATCAGTCAGCACGTACACACGGTAATAGTAGACGCGCTTGTCGACCTGGTCTTCGATCGTGTCTGGCGAGATGCGGTCCACCTTGGCGGGCAGCGTGCCGTACACCGATGACTCGTACGCCGAAATCTTGACCGTGGCGGCCTGGCCCGGATGGATAAAGGCAATGTCGCGCGGGCTCAGCCGTGCTTCCACAAGCAATTGGTCACCGAGGGGCACGATTTCCATCAGCACACCGCCCGGACTCACCACGCCCCCGATGGTCGAGATGCGGATGTCCTTGACGATGCCGCGCGATGGCGACGTGATGGCCGTGCGCCGCAGCAGGTCGGCGCGGCCCTCGCGCACCTTGAGCAGCGGGCCGAGATCTCCCATCGTGGTGGCGTAGTCGGATTTCAGCGCGACGTAGTACTCGCTCGAGGTGGCCGACAGCTTGGTCGAGAGTTCGGCCACCTTCTGCCGCAGACGCAGGATTTCCACCTCGTTGGTGGCGCCCGTGCGCAGCAGCGGCAATGCAATCTGCAACTCGTCCTGCGCCAGCTTCAACTGCTTCTGCAAATTCCCGACGTTGTCGCGAAACGCGCGGCGGTTGGTGTCGAAGGCCTGTCGTTCGCGTTCGACGACCGCCTGCTCCTTCGCCAGTTCGGCCGGGAATTTCACGCTCGGTGCATCGTTCATTTCGGCCTGCAACCTCGCCGCGCGTGCCTGAAGCGCGACGATCTTCTCGAGGGCTTCTTCCATCGACGAGCGTGCCAGCACCGGATCGAGCGTGGCCAGTTGCTGGCCGGCCTGCACCACATCGCCCTCGCGCACGGCGAGGTCCGACACGATGCCGCCTTCAAGGCTTTGGATGATCTGGCCCTTCGACGCTGGCGTCACCTTGCCTTCGCCGACCGCTACCTCATCGAGCTGCGCGAAACCGGCCCAGATCAGGAAGATGGCCAGCGCGCCGATGATCAGCCACAGCAGGTAGCGAGGGCCGCTGGCATGGTGGCGGCCTGTACGCATCCACATCGTGTACGTGTTCATATCGCACCTCCCGTAGCCGATGCCGGCCGCATATGCGCGGCGGGCGAGGCGGCGTTGCGCCGCAGGCTGGCCAGCACGTCATCCTTGGGGCCGTCGCGCACAATGCGGCCGCCGTCCAGCACGATCATGCGATCGACCAGAGCCAGCACTGCGTAGCGATGCGTCGCCACTACCAGCGTGCGATTGCCAAGCCAGCCGCCCACGCGTTCGATGATGCTGTGTTCGGTGGCTTCATCGAGCGATGCGGTCGGTTCGTCGAGCAGCAGCACATTGGGTGCGCGCAGCAGCGTGCGTGCCAGTACCACCGCCTGACGCTGGCCGCCCGAGAGACCCACGCCATTCTCGCGGATGCGCAGGTCGAGCCCATGCGGCTGGTTCAACAGCATCTGGTCCGCGCAGGCGAGATGCAGCGCTTCCAGCAATGCCTCGTCGGTAGCGAGCGGATCGGCGATGCGCAGGTTGTCGCGCAGCGTGCCGTAGAACAGGTTCGATTCCTGCATGACCACGCCGACATCGCGGCGGATGTCGGCGGTGTCGATCAGGCCCATCGGCGTTTCGTTGAACATCACGCGCCCTTGCACCGGCGTGGCCAGACCGGCCATCAGCCGCAGCAGGGTCGATTTGCCGGCGCCCACGCGGCCGAGAATCGCGATGCGTTCGCCCGGTTCGATGCGCAACTGCGGAATCACGAGCGCGGGCTTCTCTTGTGGGTCGAAACCGTAGACCACGCTTTCGAAGCGATAGCGGCCGACCAGCGCGGGACGATGGTAGGCATCGTTGCCGGGTTCATGGTCGAGTGGCAGATCGAGTAGTTTGTCCAACGCCTTCTTGCCGACGCGCGCGTTCTGGATGCGGCCCAGCACGGCTGGAATCTGCGAGAGCGGGGCGATGGTGCGGCTGGTGAGGATCGAGCATGCCAGCACCGCGCCGAACGACAGGTTGCCGTCGAGAATGCCATACACGCCGCCCACGATCACGCCGATATACGCCACCTGCTGGATGGTTTGCGAGAAGTTGACGAGCATTCCGGCGATAAAGCGTTGCTTGAGTCCGATCTCGCCATTGACCTCGTTGACGTGTTGCCACAGCTTGCGAAAGCGGGGTTCCGCCTGCAGGGACTTGATGTCCTCGGCGCGGTAGATCGATTCCATCAGAATCGCGTTGCGTAGCGCGGATTCGGCCATGCCCTCGGTGGACAGGCGCGCGAGTGGAAACTGCGCGAGCAGGCCGGGCAGGATCAGCAGCGGAATGGCCACCAATGGCACCAGCACGAGCCAGCCGCCCAGCAGCCAGATGATGAACAGGAACGCGACCACGAAGGGCAGGTCGATCAACACGCCTAGCGAGCTCGACGTGAGCAGTTCGCGCAGTTGCTCGAGGTCGCGTAGTTGCGAGATCAGCGTGCCGGGGGATTGCGGGCGCGCGTCGTTGCGGATATCGAGCACGCGGGCGAAGAACATGGCGGACAGCTTGAGGTCGACCTGTTTGCCGAAATGATCGGCGATGGCTACGCGTGCGGTACGGATGGCGAGTTCCAGCACTAATGCGAGCGCGACGCCGGCGGTCAGTACCCACAGTGTGTTGGTCGAACGTGCCGGGACCACACGGTCCCATACCTGCATGGCGAATAGCGAGGTGGCGACCGCGAGCAGGTTGCCGAACAGCGAACCGAGGCCGAGTTCGAGCATGGTGCGCCAGTTGGCGGTGAATGCGCCGGCCAGCCACGATTTGGGCTGCATGGCGATATACGCGTCGAGGCGGTCGCTGCGTTGGGTTTCGCGCTCGCGTAGCAGCAGAACGCGGAGTTTTCCTTGGTGACCGGGGCGCAGGAGCGATTCGAGCAACGGCGTGCGTTCGACGCTGCCGCCATCGGTGGCGAGTTGCACCATCGCCTTGCCGTGCGATACCGAGACGATCAGGCCGACGTGGCGGTCGTCGATGGGCACCAATGCGGGCAGCAGGACGTCCGACAGGTCTTGTGGCCTCACGTCGGCGAACTGCGCGGTGATGCCGGCGGCGGCGGCCATTTCGATCACCGTGCGCTCGCCGTCGGCGCGGTCGGCCCAGGCGGAGGCACCGCGGATCAGTTCGGGCGAATTGGTGAGGCCAAGATGGCGCGCGGCCATCAGGATGGCCTCGGTCCAGCGTTCGAGGGGGGCGCCGTCTGCTTCTGGCGTCTCCGCTGGCGTCGGTTCGGGAATGGCGCTCATGGTTTGGCTCTCGCTCTCGTTTCTGGGGCGGTGTCGACTCCCAGTTCCTGCTCGCGCAGCAGATCGACGAAGCGGCCGACTGCGACGTGCGCGCGCACGCGTGCGACGGTGGCGTCGGCCATGGCGCTGACCCATTCCTGCTCGGCGATAAAGATCTCGCGCTCGGGGTTCAGGACGTCGGTCAGGGTACGTTTGTTGAGGATGTATTCCTGCCAGTACAGATCGCGCGAGGCGCGCAGCAGGGTGATCATCTGCTCGTAGCTGTCCTTGCGCGCAATCGCGCCGGCGGCTTCGGTGGACGACGCGCGCAAGGCGGTGCGGGCGATCAGGCGCTGATTGTCGAGCGCGTCGAGCGCGGCGCGGCGTTCGGCCTGCGCGGCGGCGATGCGGTGCTGGTTGAGGCGGCCCAGCGAGAAGTCGCCGGAGATCGACACGCCAACCCAGGTGTCGTCGTACGCGCTGGAGGGACCGGTTGAGACCGTGCGGCTGACGCCCACGCTCACCGAGGGGTACTGCTCGGCCTGGGCCTGCGAGACGTGGGCCTGGGCGGCTTCGACGGCTGCGCCTGCGGCCAGTACCGCGGGCGTTTGCTCTACGGTACCCATCTCGTCGCCGAGCTGGTTGATGTCGCCGTTAGTGCCGGTGAGGTCTTCGACCTGCTCGGGCTTGATGCCGATGAGCTCGGCCAGACGCGAGGCCGCCACGTCGAAACGGCTGCGCGCGCGGAGCTGGTCGGATTTCGCGCGCTGGATCGCGATGTCGGCCATATTGCGGTCCGAGTTGACGGACAGGCCCGCGCGGACGCGATCGCCGATCTTGCTGCGCGTGGCGGTGAGGGCGTCTACCTGCCTTTGTGCCGCGGCCACGATCTCCTGGCTGGCGGCCAGCTCGACGAACGTCGCGGCGGTGTTTTGCGCGATGGTTTCCATGGTGTCGGTGAGCAGATGCCGGTTGCGGTTCAATTGGGCATCGGCTGCCGCGATGCGGCTCTGGGTCTTGCCGAAGTCGTACACGAGCTGGCTCACGCCGAGCGAACCGCGGACGCCGGCGAGATTGCCGCCAGTGCCGTAGGTGGCGCCGTAGCCGGGGCGCACGCCGTATTCGAGCTTGGGGTACCACGCGGCCTTGGCTACGGCGATCTCCGAGTTGCTTTGCGCGATCACGGCGTTGGCGCGGCTGATGTCGGGGTGTCGGGAGATGGCGAGACCGATGGCTTCACGGATGCCGATGCCCTGCATCTGGATGTGGCGCATGCCACTGGTGTCGGCTATCGGGGAAGGTGGGGGCGATGCCAGCGGCGATAGCATCAGCTCCGGTGGGGCGGCGGTTGCCGTGGCCGATGCCAGCGCTAGCGCGCAGCAGATTGCTGCATGTTTTGGGTTGATACCGGTTGGACGGATGTTGGGCAATTGTCTTGTTGATATCGGTTAGTTAAGGGTGGCTGCCCTCACCCCCGGCCCCTCTCCCCAAGGGGAGAGGGGAGAAAACACTGGAGTGAGATCAATACCCCTCTCCCCCGGCCCCTCTCCCCAAGGGGAGAGGGGAGCAAACCAACCGCGTTTGATGCGCCACCGGTGTGGCCCACTCCCACGCGGAGCGGGGAGCAAACCGACGGCGTTTGATGCGTCACCGGTGTGGCCCGTTCCCACGCGGAGCGGGGAGCAAACCGACGGCGTTTGACGCGCCCCCCGGTGTGGCCCGTTCCCACGCCGAGCGGGGAGCAAACCGACGGCGTTTGATGCGTCACCGGTGTGGCCCGTTCCCACGCGGAGCGGGGAGCAAATCACACTCACACCACCAGTTGGTGGTTCGCCAGTAGTGTCTCCAGGTTGGTCGTCACGTTATTCAGCGTGACCAGCGTCTGCGACGCGAAGGCCGCGCCAGTGCCGTCGCGGTCGATGGCGATGACGGTGTTGCCGTTGACGTTGGTCACGCTCAGGAAGTTGCGGATCGAGTCGCCGGCGTCGATGGTGGCCACGCCGTTGACGTAATGCGCGGGACCATCGGCATCGGCCGTGTATCCGACCAGCAGTGCCGATATATCGATTCGGTCCGCGCCGGGCTGGTTGGGTCCGGTTGCCACCACGAAATCGGTGATGACGTCGCTGCCGTTTCCGCCGGTGTTGTCGGCGGCGCCGACCTCCCACAGGAACACATCGCCACCGGTGCCACCGGTCAGCGTGTCGTTGCCACTGCCGCCGATCAGGATGTCGTTGCCCGCGCCGCCATTGAGCGTGTCGTTACCCGCGCCGCCGCGCAGCAGATCGTTGCCGCCGCCGCCGTTCAGCGTGTCGTTGCCCGCATAGCCATACATGCGGTCATCGCCGGCGCTGCCGTTGAGCGTGTTCGCCGCCGTGGTGCCTTCGATGATCGCCGACGGTTGCGTGCCGCCCAGCAGGTTGGCCAGCACCCCGGCGCTGAGCAACTGGCTCGCGGTGGAAGTCGACGTCAGCCCGGTGGTATCGGTGGCGGAGATCGACAGCGAGTTCAGCAGCCCCACATTGATCCCAAGCAACCCACTGCTCAGCGTTACCGACCCCAGAAACTCGTTGAGGTGCAGGTTGTCGATCGGCCCGCCATCCAGCGAGGTCACGGTCAGCACCGACGATGCGCCAATGCCAAGCAAGCCGGGGTTGTTGACCACCGTGAAGCGCAGCCCCAGCTCGGCCGCAAGCGCCTGATTGCCATTGAGCGTCTGCAGTGCCAGCAGATCCACCACGCCACCGAACGACAGCGTGACCTGCCGGATATTGTCGTTGTAATCGCTCGCCGCGAAGAACTGCTGCTGGCCCAGCTCGATCAGCCCAAGCACGTTGGCATCGGCGATGCCGAGCAACCCACCGGCATCGCGCACGGCAACCGACGGCGCGACGGCCTGGTTGATTGTCAGCGCCTGGCTAGCGATGCCGCCGATATTGCCGGCCGCATCGACCACGCGCGTGCTGATGGTATAGCCACCATCGGCCAGCACGCCGGGCGCATACCACTGCCATGTATTACCGGTGACGATCGCATTGGTCCACGTGGTGCCGCCGTTGAGGCTCACTTGCAGCACCTCGCCCGCGCCGAGCGCCGCGCTCAGCGTGCCCCCGACAATCGGCGTGGTATCGCCGGTGACCCAGTCACCCACCGTCCCGGTGTCATCGGTGATCGTGGTGATCGCCGTGGTGACAGTCGGCGCAACGGTATCGATGGTGACATTGAACGCCGCGGTCGGCACGCTCACATTGCCCGACGCATCGGTAGCGGTCACCGTCAGCGCATAGGTGCCGTTGGCCAGCGCGGTCGGTGTGAAGCTCCAGTTGCCGGTGCCATCGACCAGCGTGGTGCCGAGCAACGTGGCGCCATTGAATACGCTGATCAGCGCACCGATCTCGCCGGTGCCGTTGAGCGTCGGTGTGGTGTCATTGGTGCTGGCGCCACTCGCCAGATTGCCGACCACCGGTGCCACGTTGTCCACCACGGTATTGATGACCGGCACCGTGGGCGCCAGCGCATCGACGGTCGCGGTGACGCGTGGGCTGGCATTGCCAGCCGCATCGGTCGAGGTCACGCCAATCACGATGCCATTGCCAAGCGCCGGCGACGGCGAGAACGACCAAGTGCCGCCCACTGTGGCGGTAACGGTGACATCGGCCACGCCATCGCCGTTGAGATCGATCCCTACTGCACTGCCCGCCTCGGCCGTACCGGTGAGCGTGGTTCCGCTGGCCCGCGTGATGACCGGCGCCACCGGCGCGATGGTATCGACGATAAAGCCGTACGGCGCGGTCGCCGTGCTGATATTGCCCACCGCATCGGTGGCGGTGAGGGTCAGTGCGTAAGCGCCGTTGGAGAGCGCAGGCGTGGTGAACGTCCAGTTGCCATTGATATCGGCGACCGTGGTACCAAGCAGCGTCGCCCCATTGAACACGCTGATGGTGCTGCCGGCCTCGGCGGTGCCGATAAGCGTGGGCGTGGTGTCATTGGTGCGGCTGCCCGGCGCGATACTGCCCGTCAGCGGCGCGACATCGTCGTTCACGAGGAGAAGGAACGGTGCCGCCGGCGCAAGACGATCGATGATCGTGCCCGCGGGCGCGCTCACGTTGCCGGCCGCATCGGTCGCGGTCACGGCAACCACGGTGCCATTGACCAGCGGGACGGTCGGTGTGTAAGTCCACGTGCCGCCCACCGTCGCGGTGACCGTGGCATCGGCCACGCCATCGCCGTTGAAATCGAGGCCGACGATGCTGCCGGCCTCGGCCGAGCCGCTCAGCGTGGTGCCGTTGCTGGCCCCGACCGTCGGCAACGCGGGCGCGGTGGTATCCACGCGGAACGTAAAGCCGCCGCTCGCCACGCTGGTGTTGCCGACCGCATCGGTCGCGGTAGTGGTGATCGTATAGGTGCCATCGATCAGCGCGGGCGGCGTAAAGGTCCACACGCCGCCGGTAGCCGTGACGGTGCCGAGCAGCGTGGCACCGTTGAAGATATTGACGAGGCTGCCGGCCTCGGCCGTGCCCGTCAGCGTGGGCGTGGTGTCGTTGGTCACGCCGTTGGCAAGGACGAGCCCGAGTGTCGGTGCCACGTCATCGGTCACGGTGAGCAGCACCGGCGCGGCGGGCGGCGCGGCGTCGACGATGGTGGACGCCGGCGGACTCGTATTGCCCGCGCCATCGGTGGCGGTAACGCTGACGACGATGCCATTGCCGAGACGCGTGGGCGGCGTATAGGTCCACGCCCCACCGGCAGTGGTGGTGACCGATACATCGGCCACGCCATCGCCGGTCAGATCGATATTGACCGTGCTGCCCGCTTCCGCCGTTCCGGCCAGCACTGTGCCGTTGGTCGCCGCGATCGTCGGCACGGCCGGTGGCGTGGTGTCGTTGAGGAAGATATTGACCGTGGTCGACGCACCGGTCGGATTGGTATTGCCGGCGCGATCGGTGCCCGTTACCGTCACCACCACGCCGTTGCCGAGCGGCGTGACCGGTTGATATGACCAGTTGCCGCTGCCATCGACGCCCACCGTGGCATCGGCGGTGCCGTCGCCATTGAGGTCGATATTGACGAAGCTGCCAGCCTCACCGGTGCCCGACAGCGCGGTGCCGTTGGTGAGCGCGATGGTCGGCGCGGGCGGCGGTGCGGTATCGATGGTCACCGCAAAGCTCGCGCTGGCGGTGCTCGGGTTGCCCGCGGCGTCCACGGCTACCGCAGTAAAGGTGTAGGTGGCGTCGGGCAATGCCGTGCCGGGCGTGAAGGTCCACGCGCCGGTGATGGCATCGGCGCTCACGGTGCCAACGAGCGCGGCGCCGTTGAAGATATTGATCGTGCTGCCCGCCGCCGCCGTGCCCGCGAGCGTGGGCGTGTTGTCGTTGCTGAAGCCTCCGGGGGCAACCGTGCCGAGGACCGGGCCAACGTTATCCGTCACGCTGACAATGACCGGTGGGGGCGGCGCTACGGTGTCGATCGTCAAGACGAACGGCGCGCTCGGCGTGCTGACATTGCCGGCCGCATCGGTCGCGGTGATGGTCAAGGCGTAGGTGCCATCGGCGAGATCGTCGGGCGGCGTAAAGCTCCACACGCCGCCGGTAGCCGTGACGGTGCCGAGCAGCGTGGCACCGTTGAAGATGTTGATCGTGCTGCCGGCCTCCGCGGTGCCCGCCAGCGTGGGCGTGCCATCGTTGGTGCTGCCCCCCGTCAGGACCGGACCAAGCACGGGGCCGATGTTATCGGTCACGCTCACGAGCACCGGTGCGGGTGGTGGCGCGGCATCGATCGTGACGGTGGCGGCCGTGCTGCTGTTGCCGGCCGCATCGATCGCCGTGACGTTGACCACGACGCCATTGCCCAACGGCGTGGCCGGCGTATAGGTCCAGTTGCCGCTGGCGTTGGCGACAACCGTGGTATCGACGGTCCCGTCGTTGTTCAGATCGAGCCCGATGGTGCTGCCCGCATCGGCGGTGCCGCTCAGCGTGGCGGCAGTGTTGACGACGATCACCGGGACTGCTGGCGGCACGATGTCGATCGTTACCGTAAAGACGGTGCTTGCCGCGCCAGTGTTGCCAACCGCGTCGGTTGCGGTCGCGGTCAGCGTGTAGGTGCCATCCGGTAGCGCCGTGGCCGGCGTAAAGGTCCAGTTGCCGTTGATATCGGCGTTGACGGTGCCAAGCAGCGCGGCGCCGTTGAAGATATTGATGGTGCTGTTGGCTTCGGCGGTGCCGGTGAGCGTCGGCGTGTTGTCATTGGTGCTGCCACCGGTCAGGACTGGCCCGGTGACGGGCGCGGCGTTGTCGGTCACGCTGACGATGATCGGCGCAGGCGGAGGGGCCGCATCGACGACTGCGGTGGCCGGTGCGCTGGCATTGCCGGCGGCATCGATCGCAATCGCGCTGATCGTGGTGCCATTGGCCAGCGCCGGGGCGGGCGTATAGGTCCACACGCCGGCACCGTTGGCCGTCACGGTGGCATCGGCGGTGCCATCGCCGTTGAGATCGAGCGCAATGGTGCTGTTCGGCGCGGCGGTACCGGTGACGGTGCTCCCATTGCTGGCGGCGATGATCGGCGTGGGCGGTGCCACGGTATCAACGATCAGCGTGAACGTACCCGTTGGCGTGCTGACATTGCCGGACGCGTCAGTGGCCGTGACCGTCAGCGTGTAGGTGCCGTCGATGAGTCCGGTGGCTGGCGTAAAGCTCCAGTTGCCGTTCGCATCGGCCACGACGGTGCCGAGCAACGCGATGCCGTTGAACACATTGATCGTGCTGTTGGGCTCGGCGGTGCCTGTCAGTGTCGGCGTGGTGTCGTTGGTGCTGCCGCCGGTGAGCACCGGGCCCGTGACGGGCGCCGTGTTGTCGGAGACGCCGACCAGCACCGGCGTGGCGGGTGCTACGCCATCGATGGTGACCGTGGCCGGTGCGCTGACGTTGCCAGCGGTATCGGTCGCCGTGACGCCGACCACGATGCCGTTGGCGATCGGGGCCAGCAGCGTGTAGCTCCAGGTGCCGCCCGCCGTGGCGGCAACCGTCACATCGGGGGTGCCGTCACCATTGAGGTCGAGGTTGACCGTGCTGCCTACGGCAGCGGTGCCGCTCAGCACCGAGCCAATGGTGCCGTTGTTCGGGCCCACGGTCGGCGCGGCCGGCGGCGTGGTGTCGATGACCACATTGAACGCCGCGCTCGCGCCGCTGACGTTGCCAGCCGGATCGGTCGCGGTGGCGGTCAGCGAGTAGTTGCCGTCCAGCAGCGCAGGCGAGGGCGTGATGCTCCAGGCGCCGGTGATACTGGCCACCGCCGTACCGACGAGCGTGGTGCCGCTGAAGAGACGAACGATGCTGCCCGCTTCCGCGGTGCCGGAGATCGTGGGCGTGGTGTCGTTGGTCACGCCGCCCGTCAGGATCGGGCCCGTGATCGGTGCGGCATCGTCCAGTGCGCCCGTGATAAGCGGCGCGAATGGTGCCGCGCGATCGATCGTCGCGGTGGTTGGCGTGCTCGTATTGCCCGCCGCATCGACGGCCACGGCGCTCACCGTCACACCGTTGAGCAGCGGGGTGGTCGGCGTGTAAGTCCACGTGCCGCCAGCGGTGGCGGTCACCGTGGCATCGGCGGTGCCATCGCCGTTGAAATCGAGCGCGATCGTGCTGCCTGCGGCGGCAGTGCCGGAGATCACGGTGCCATTGCTGGGCGCGATGGTCGGCGGCGCCGGCGGTGCGGTATCGATCGTGAACGTGAACGCGGTATTGGGCGCCCCGACATTGCCAAGCGTATCGGTAGCCGTGGCGGTCACCGTGTACACGCCGTCGGGCAGGTCGATCGTTGGCGTGAAGGTCCACACGCCGGAGCCGTTGGCGGTCACGGTACCAAGCAGCGTGGTGCCGTTGTACAGGTTGATCGTGCTATTGGCTTCCGCGGTCCCGGTGATCGTCGGGGTCTTGTCGTTGGTCACGCCGTCCGCGCCGATCGTCCCGGTGACGGGCGCGGTATCGTCGAACGCCCCCGTGAAGACCGGCGGTGCCGGCGGCGCGGAGTCGATCGCCGTGGTCGCTGGTGCGCTGACATTGCCAGCCGCATCGACCGAGGTCACGGTGATCAGGGTGCCATTGCCAAGCGGCGGTGCGGGTGCAAAGCTCCACGTGCCACCGGGCGTGGCGGTCACAGTGACATCCGAGGTGCCATCGCCGTTGAAGTCGATACGCACGAGCGTGCCCGGATCGGCGGTACCCGAAAGCGCAATGCCATTGGTCGGCGCGATGGTCGGCGTGCCCGGCGGCACCGTATCGATCGTCACGGTGAACACCGCCGTCGGCGCGCTCGTATTGCCCACCGCATCGGTCGCGGTGGCGGTCAGCGTATAGGTGCCATCGATCAGCCCGGCGGCGGGCGTGAAGGTCCAACTGCCGGTGGGACCCGCAGTGACTGTGCCGATCAACGCGGCGCCGTTGAAGATGTTGATGGTGCTGTTGGCCTCGGCGGTACCGGTCAGCGTCGGCGTGTTGTCATTGGTCGCGCCGCCGGTGAGGATCGGGCCGGTGACTGGCGCGGCGTTATCGGTGACTGGCGCGGCGTTATCGGTGACGCTCGCGATCACCGGTACGGCAGGCGCCGCGCGATCGATTGTGAGCGTGGTCGCGACGCTGGTGTTGCCGGCCGCATCGGTCGCGGTAACGTTGACCACCGTGCCGTTGCCGAGCGGCGTGCCCGGCGTGTAGCTCCACGTGCCGCCGGTCGCGGTGACGGTGGCGTCCGCGGTGCCGTCGCCATTGATATCGAGATTCACGGTGCTGCCTGCTTCGGCGGTGCCGGTCAGCGTGCTGCCGTTGCTCGGCGCGATGGTCGGCGCGCCGGGCGCGGCGGTATCCACCACGACGGTATAGCCATTGCTCGGCGTGCTGATATTGCCGACCGCATCGGTGGCTGTGACCGTGTAGGTGTGGCTGCCATCGAGCGCGCCCGTGGGCAGCGTGAACGTCCACGTGCCGCCGGTGGCGACCACGGTGCCGAGCGCCGTCGTACCTTCGTACACGGTGACAGTGCTGCCGGGCTCGGCAACGCCGGTCAGCGTCGGCGTGGTGTCGTTGGTGCTGCCGCCGCTGAGGAGCGGACCTCGGGGGTCCGTCGCAAAGAGGATGGCAGGCTGCGGCGGCGGCGCGCCATCGACGGTGACCGTCCCCGCCGCGCCGGTATTGCCGGCCACGTCGGTGGCGGTGGCGCTGACCACGGTGCCATCGGGCAGTCGTGTGATGGGCGTATAGGTCCAGTTACCGGCCCCATTGGCCTGCACGCTCACATCGGCGGTGCCATCGTTATTGAGGTCGAGATTGACGGTGCTACCGGCTTCGGCGGTACCGGTCAGCGTAATGCCATTGGTGGCCGCGATGGTGGGCGCGGCGGGCGGGGTGGTATCGACGATGCTGCCATCGACGGTGGTCGTGCCGATGCCGCTGGTATTGCCGGCGGCATCGGTTGCGGTCACGTTGATCACCGTGCCATTGGGCAGCGGCGTGGCCGGCAGATAGGACCAGTTGCCGCTGCCGTTGGCGACCACGGTCGCATCGGGCGTGCCGTCGTTGTTGAGGTCGATGCTGATGGTGGCATTCGGCTCGGACGTACCCGCGAGCGTGGTGCCGTTGGTCGCGCTCACCGTAGGCGCGGATGGCGGCGCCGTATCGACGGTGATGGTGTAGACGATGCTCGGCGCGCTGACATTGCCAGCCGCGTCGGTCGCGGTCACCGTCAGCGCGTAGGTGGCGTTGGTCAACCCGGTGGTCGGGGCCACGCTCCAGTTGCCGTTGATGTCGGCGGTGGTGGTGCCGAGTAGCGTCGTGCCGTTGTACAGGTTGATGATCGTGCCTGCCGCAGCGGTACCGCTGAGCGTGGGCGTGGTGTCGTTGGTCGCGCCGCCGTTGGTGATCGGCGCGATGACCGGCAGCTGGTTGTCGGCGGCGCCGGTGATCAACGGCGCGGCGGGTGCGGCGGTATCGATGACGAAGGTATACGGCGTGCCGGGCGTGCTGGCATTTCCCGCCGCATCGGTCGCGGTGACGGTGATCGTATAGGTGCCATCGGGCAGGCCCGCCGGCGGCGTGAAGGTCCAGTTGCCGCCCGTGGCCACCACGGTGCCAAGCAAGGCGGTGCCGTTGAAGATATTGATGGTGCTGCCGGCCTCGGCGGTGCCCGTAATGGTTGGCGTGTTGTCGTTGGTGCTAGTCCCATTGCCGACCGGGCCCGTGGTCGGCGCCACATTGTCGGTGACGGACGCGATCACCGGCGGTGCCGGCGGCGCGGCATCGATCGTCACGGTGGCCGGCGGGCTGACATTGCCGGCGGCGTCGACAGCGGTCACGCTGATTGCAGTGCCGTCGAGGAACGGTGTGCCGGGCGCATAGGTCCACGTACCGCCGGGCGTGGCGGTGACCGTGGCATCGGCTGTGCCGTCGCCGTTGAGGTCGATGGCAATGATGCTGCCCGCCGCCGCGGTGCCGGCAAGCGTGGTGGCGCTGCTCTGCGTAATCACCGGTGTGGCGGGCGGCGCGATGTCGATCGTCAGCCCGAACGGTCCACCCGCCTGGCTGATATTGCCGAGCGGATCGGTGGCCGTGGCGGTGAACGAATAGGTGCCATCGGGCAATCCCGCCGACGGTGTCACGCTCCAGTTGCCGTTGATATCGACGAGCGCCGTGCCGATCAGCGTGGTGCCGTTGTACACGTTGACGGTGCTGCCAATCTCCGCAGTGCCCGTGAACGTCGGTGTGTTGTCGTTGGTACTGCCGCCGCTCGCGACCGGATCGGTGCCTGGCGTCACGTTGTCGAGGACGGTGACGAATACGGGTGGGGGAGGCGCGGCCGCATCGACCGTGGTGCTGACCGGCGTGCTGGCATTGCCGGCCGCATCGAGCGCGGTGACCGTGACGACGGTGCCATTGGCGAGTGGCGGCGCGGGCGTGTAGGTCCAGGTACCACCGGTGGCGGTGACCGTGGCTTCGGGCACGCCATCGCCGTTGATGTCGATGGCCACGGTACTGCCCGCGACCGCGGTGCCCGACAGCGTGCCGCCATTGGTGGCTGCGATCGTCGGCGCGGCCGGCGGGGCAGTATCGATGGTGAGGCCGAACGGTGCGCTCGGATTGCCGACATTGCCGACCGCGTCGGTCGCGGTAACGGTCAGAGTGTAAGTGCCATCGGGCAGCGCGGTGCCCGGCGTAAACGACCAGTTTCCGTTGGTATCTGCCGTGACCGTGCCTACCACGGCAGTGCCGTTGAGGATGGTGATCGTGCTGTTCGCTTCGGCGGTGCCGCTCAGCGTGGGGGTGTTGTCATTGGTGCTGGCGCCATCGGCCAGCGGCCCGGTGACGGGCGCTCTGTCGTCGGTCACGCTGCCGACCACCGGTGGCGGCGGTGGCGATGCGTCAACAGTCACGCTTGCCGGCAGGCTGGCGTTGCCTGCGCCATCGAGCGCGGTAACGGTCACGACAATGCCGTTGGCGATCTGCGTGGCCGGTGTGTAGGTCCAGGTGCCGGCGTTGGTCGCGGTGACGGACACGTCCATCGTGCCATCGCCATCGAGGTCGATACCGACCGTGGCGTTGGCCTCGGCGGTACCGCTGAGCACGTTGCCGTTGGTCGCGGCGATGGTCGGCAGTCCGGGCGGCGTGACATCCGCGAGCGTGGCGGTGGACGGCGTGCTTACGTTGCCCGCGGCATCGCTCGCGGTCACGCTTACAGCCGTGCCGGCTGCGATCGGCGTGGTGATGGTGTAGGACCAGTTGCCATTGTTGTCGGCCACCACCGTGGCATCGGGCGTGCCGTCGCCATTGAGATCGATGTCGATGGTGCTGCCGGCTTCCGCGGTGCCTGCGAGCGCCGAGGTGTCGCTTTGCAGGATCAACGGCGCGCCCGGTGCGGCCGCGTCGATGGTGCCTACCGTAGCCGGGCTTACGTTGCCGGCCAGATCGCTCGCGGTCACGGACACCACGGTGCCGTTGGCCAGCGGCGTGGCCAGTGCATAGCGCCAGTTGCCATTGGCATCGGCCGTGACGGTGGCATCGGGCCGCCCGTCGCCATTGAGGTCGATGCTGACCAGGCTGCCGGCTTCGGCGGTGCCGGTCAGCACATTGCCCGAACTCGGGTCGAGGGTCGGTGCGGTCGGCACGATGGTATCGACCACCACGTTGATTTCGGTGGGCGTACTCGTGGTGCCATCAGGGTTCACGTGCGTCAGCACGATCTGGTGCGTGCCTTCGCCGAGCCGCGGTACCGCATAGCTCCAGTTGCCGTTGGCATCGGGCGTGACCGTGACCGGCGGCTGTCCGTCGATCGCAATCAGCACGCTGCCATTCGGCGGCGAGATCGTGCCGCTCAGCATGGGCGCGGCATCGCGTGTGTACTGCATGCCGGAACCGGGGATGATGTTGCCGACTGGCGTGACCGTGGGCGGGCTCGGAGGCGTGCCGCCGCCTGGGGGCGTACCGCCGTCGCCGCCACCGCCGCCGCCACTGCCGCTACTGGGATTGCCGTCACCGCCGCCACCGCCGGCCGCCGCCGCGCCAATGCCCACGCCTGCCGCGAGACCCAGCAGGCCGAGCAGGGCCTTGGTCGACGTGCTCATGCCGATCGGTTCGTAGAGCACCGCGCCCTCGGCAATGCCGTCGCCACCGGCGACCATGGCCTGGTCGAACGAGACGAGCCAGCGGCCATCCTCCTGCACGAGCACGAGGTTGTTGTACTGCGCGCCGTTCGCGAAGAAGCCTTCGATCTTCAGCGACTGCCCATTCTTGAAGCTCACCACCAGATCGTTGCCCTCCCGCGCGTAGTTGGCAACGTTGTCCTTGCTGGCGGCCACGAGGAAGTTCGTGCGCCCGTCCGGCGCGGCAACCGTGTTGGTACCGGCGGCGACGGCGAGGTCCTTGTGGTCATTCAAAACGGCGGGCGAAGCCATGATCGAACTCCTTTTCTGGAAATCGGGTCGTGCGAAAAAATTGCAAAATTCAGGTAAATTTATATTTACTTATTACAACCCCTGATAAGCCTTGCACTATTTTCGTCGCGCCATACGCGTCATTCATGCGCGTTTCAAACGCATGATAGAAATTGCGTAAGGCTGGAACCCAAGCCAGAAGCCGAGTTCTAGTATTTTCTAATTTAGAATTAAATATTACTTAAAGTGAGCTGGAGATGGCTTTATTAATGTACACACCGACTGTAGCGTAAACGCCGTATTTTTAACATTGGTTACATTTATAAAACGAGAAAAGACGAAAGGGCGTTTGAAAAAACACCCTTTGATTTGGAGGAAAATCGATGACATCCCCCCGAAGCAGGGGGAGTGCGAGATTTAATGCGGTGACGGCAGCAATGCGTCCGCGATGCGATCCGCGGTGTTGACCGAGTCGGTCAGGCCAAGGTGACCGTGACCCACGGCGAGCCACAGGCCTGGGTGATTCTTCGCGGCGCCCACTACGGGCACCGAGTCGGGCATGCACGGACGGTGGCCCATCCATGACGTCGTCGTTGCGCTGGAGAGACCCGCGAACGTCTCGCGGGCGATGGCGGCCAGGCCATCGAAGCGGCGCATGTCGGGTGCGCGCTCGAGTCCCGCGATCTCGACGGTGCCGCCCACGCGCAGGCCTTCTTCCATCGGCGTGACGAAGATCTTGCGGTCGGTCAGCACCACGGTGCGCGAGACTACCGCGCGCGTGCCGTTGAACTGCACGTGATAGCCGCGCTGGCTCTCGAGCGGCAGTGCGATGCCGAGTGGGTCGAGCAGCTTGCGCGACCACGCGCCGGTGGCGACGATCACGTGATCGGCCACATATTTGTCCTGTGTGCCGCTGAGCGTCCATGTTGCGGTTGCGCCGTCACTACGCTGGGCGATCCCGCGGATCTCGTCGCGCACCAGCGTACCGCCGCGCGCGACGAACGCGTTGGCGATTGCCTGCGTATAGCGTGCGGGATTCAGGATCGTCGCATGGTCGGCGAGGTACATCGCGGTGGTGTAGTGCGGCGCGATGTTGGGCTCCAGTGCCTCGATGCCGGCGCGGTCGAGCCGTTCGGCGCGAAAGCCGAAGCGCTCACGCAGCTCCCATGCGGCGGCATCGTCGGCGAGCGCGGCGGGGTCGCGATACAGATGCAGGTGGCCGCGCTGCAGGAACAGCTCGGGTACGCCGACCTCGCGCGTGAGCGTGGCGTGTTTGGCGACCGCGCCTTTGTGCAGGTCCGCCAGCGCGGTGGCGGCGCGTTCCACGCGGCCCGGTGTGGCGGACAGCACGAAGCGCGCGAGCCATGGCGCGGCGGTGGGCAGGTAGGCCAGTGGCAGATGCAGCGGGCCGTCCTTGTCGCGCAGCATTTTCGGCACAGAGGCGAGCACGCCGGGCATCGCGAGCGGGGCGACGGAGCTTTCGCTGATCGCGCCCGAGTTGCCGAAGCTGCAGCCTGCGGCCGGCCCTTCGCGATCGATCAGCGTGACGGTGGCTCCGCGCTTGCGGAGCGCGAGTGCGATGCAGCAGCCGACGATGCCGGCGCCGATGATGGCGATGGTGGGGGCAGCTGTTGGGGCGGTAGAAGCGTTCGATGATTGCATGGCGAGAGAGTGTACCAATGCCGTCGTCGTTACTACACCGTCAACTGCGTATTCGACAGGACCTGCTTGAGCACCATGAATGTGCGGATCTGCCGCACGCCGGGCAGATACAGCAGTTGCTCGGCATGGAGCTTGTTGAAGCTGTCGTTGTCGCGTGTGCGGATCATCATGAAGTAGTCGAACTCGCCGGTCACCTCGTGGCACTCCATGCAGCCGGTGATCTTCTGCGCGGCCTTTTCGAACGCGGCAAACGAGTCGGGGGTGGAGCGGTCCAGCACCACACCGATGATCACCAGCATGCCGACATCGAGCATGCGGGGTTCCAGCAGCGCGACGATGCCGCGGATAAAGCCACCGGACTTGAGGCGTTCCACCCGCCGCAGGCACGCGGGTGGGCTCAGGTTGACCTTGTCGGCCAGCGCCACGTTGGAAATCGAGGCGTCCTTCTGCAGCGCGCGCAGGATGGCCTTGTCGGTGCGATCGAGCTCTGGCCGCTCGGCCGGAAGGGTACGAAATTTTGTTCCGCGTGATGACGTTGCCATGGAATTTTGGAAAGAGTCTGAGAGCAGGGGACACGTTATGTTCGGCCTGATGCGCGTTCTTTGCAAGCACGTTTCGTCAACAAATGCCTACTATTTGCTTATCGGAAATCTCATTCACCCCAACCCCCGAAGGGAGCACTGCCATGAACCTCAAGCGCTTTCCGCGCCATCCGCTGACCTTTGGTCCCAGCCCGATCCAGCCGCTCGAGCGGCTCAGCGCGCATCTTGGCGGCAAGGTCAAGCTCTATGCCAAGCGCGAGGACTGCAATAGCGGTCTGGCGTTCGGCGGCAACAAGACGCGCAAGCTCGAATATCTGATTCCCGATGCGCTGGCGCAGGGGGCTGACACGCTGGTGTCGATCGGTGGCATCCAGTCGAACCAGACGCGTCAGGTGGCGGCGGTGGCCGCGCATCTGGGTCTCAAGTGCGTGCTGGTGCAGGAGAACTGGGTCAACTATTCGGACGCGGTGTACGACCGTGTTGGCAATATCCAGATGTCGCGCATGATGGGCGCGGACGTGCGGCTGGTGGCCGATGGGTTCGATATCGGCATTCGCCCGAGCTGGGAAGATGCGATGCAGAGCGTGCGTGATGCGGGTGGCAAGCCGTATCCGATTCCGGCGGGCTGCTCGGAGCATCCGCTGGGCGGGCTGGGCTTTGTTGGCTTTGCCGAGGAAGTGCGGGCGCAGGAGAAGGAACTGGGGTTCAAGTTCGACTACATCGTGGTGTGCTCGGTCACGGGCAGCACGCAGGCGGGGATGGTGGTCGGCTTCGCCGCCGACGGCCGCGCCGATCGCGTGATCGGTATCGACGCGTCGGCCAAGCCGCAGCAGACGCGTGAGCAGATCCTGCGCATCGCGCAGAACACCGCGCATCTGGTGGATTTGGGGCGCGATATCACGGCGGATGATGTGGTGCTGGACACGCGCTATGGTGGCCCGGAGTATGGCCTGCCGTCCGATGGCACGCTGGAGGCGATTCGCCTGTGCGCGCGCCTCGAAGGGGTGATGACCGATCCGGTGTATGAGGGCAAGTCGATGCAGGGCATGATCGACAAGGTACGACTGGGCGAATTCCCCGAGGGTTCGCGCGTGTTGTACGCGCACCTGGGCGGTGCGCCGGCGTTGAACGCCTACAGCTTCCTGTTCAAGGACGGCTAAAGCAGGCCCTCTCCCCCGGCCCCTCTCCCCGAGGGAGAGGGGAGCAAACAATTGGTAGATTAACTTTCACCCTCTCCCCCGACCCCTCTCCCTCCAGGGAGAGGGGAGCAAAGCGTTGGCATGCGATTCGCCCGTTGTGTCTCCAGCTCTTCTCCCTCAGGGAGAGGGGGCAAAGCGTTGGCATGCGATACGCTCCTTGTTTGCTCCCCTCTCCCCGGAGGGGAGAGGGGTTGGGGGAGAGGGGGGACAAGAAATACCTCTTGTTTTCTCCCCTCTCCCCGAGGGAGAGGGGTCGGGGGAGAGGGCACACAGCCTGTCAATCCGCCGTAATTTTCCCGACCTCAATCACCTTCTTCCAGCGCGCATATTCATTCGCCTGGAACGACGTGAATTGCTCCGGCGTGCTCGCCACGATTTCGAAGCCCAGTTCCAGCAGCTTGGGCTTGACCGCCGGATCGTTCAGCGCCGACACCACCGCCGCGTGCAGCTTGGTCTTCAGGTCGGCCGGCAGGCCCTTCGGCGCGGCGATGGCCTGCCACGAGTAGACCGTCACCCCCTTGATGCCCGCCTCATCCATGGTCGGCACATCCGGCAGAATCGGCGAGCGTGCCGTGCTGGTGATCGCCAGCGGGCGCAGCTTGCCCGCCTTGATATGCGGCACCGCCGTATTGATGTTCATAAACGTGGCATCCACCTGCCCACCGATCAGATCGTTGAGCGCCGGCGCGCCGCCCTTGTACGGCACGTGAATGCCAGTGGTGTTGGTCTGCTGCCAGAACAGCTCCGCCGTCAAATGGTCGCTGGTCCCATTGCCCGCCGACGCAAACGTCATCTTGTTCGGGTTGGCCTTCTCGAACGCAATCACATCCTGAATGGTCTTGTGCGGCGAATTCACCGGCACGGCCAGCACATTCGGCGCCTGCACCGCCACGCTGATGTAGTCGAAGTCCTTCAGCGGATCGTAGCCAGCGGTCTTGGTCAAATGCGGGCCAATCACGAACGGCCCGAGCGACGACACGAACAGCGTGTAGCCATCGGCCGGCGCGCGCTTGGCCATCGCGGCACCGATCATGCCCGCCGCCCCGGGGCGATTGTCGATGACGAAGCTACCACCAAACTGCTGCGCGAACTTTGCGCTGAGAATGCGCGCGATGTTGTCCGTGGAGCCGCCCGGTGGGAACGGCACCAGCATGGTCACGGGTTTCTCGGGCCAAGCGGCCGCATAGGCAACCTGAGCGGCCATCGAGGTACACAGCGCGATACCCGCGCAGACGGTTGCAAGCAGCTTCTTCATCGTTGTCTCCGGTGTTGTTTTGATCTCGGTGGGAATAGAGGTGTCAGGCGTGTTCGCCGAACTCCGCGTGTTCACGCGTCCAGGCGCGGGCCTGGTCGCTGATGCTCACGCCAATGCCGGGGCGCGTCGGCACCACGATGCGCCCATTGCGAATATCGAGCCGTTCGTTGAACAACGGTTCGAGCCAGTCGAAGTGCTCGACCCACGGTTCGCGCGGATACGCCGCGGCCAGGTGGATATGCAGTTCCATCGCAAAGTGGGGCGCAATCATCAGCCCCGCATGGTCGGCCAGCGACGCTACCTTGAGGAACGGCGTGATGCCGCCCACGCGCGGCGCGTCGGGCATCAGGTAGTCCGCCGCGCGATGGCGGATCAGGTCCCAGTGCTCGGCCGCGCTGGTCAGCATTTCTCCGGTCGCGATCGGTGTGTCGAAGGCGTTCGCCAGCGCGGCATGCCCTTCATGATCATAGGCGTCGAGCGGTTCCTCGATCCACACGAGGTTGAACGACTCGAACGTGCGGCACATGCGCTGCGCGGTAGGGCGGTCCCATTGCTGGTTGGCGTCGACCATGATCGGCACCGCGTCGCCGAGGTGCTCACGCACGGCCGACACGCGCTTGATATCGAGCGCGCCATCGGGCTGGCCCACCTTGAGCTTGATACCGCCAATACCACGCTCGACCGACGCTGCCGCATTGACCTTCAATTGGTCGAGCGGCGTGTGCAGGAAGCCGCCGGACGTGTTGTAGCAGCGCACCGCATCGCGGTGCGAGCCCAGCAGCTTGGCCAGCGACAGACCCGCGCGCCTGGCCTTGAGGTCCCACAGCGCCACGTCGAACGCGCCGATGGCCTGTGTCGACAGGCCGCTGCGGCCCACCGAGGCACCGGCCCAGCACAGCTTGTCCCACAGGCGCGCGATATCGCTCGGATCTTCACCAAGCAGGGCGGGGGCAATCTCGCACGCATGCGCGTACTGGCCGGGGCCGCCCGCGCGCTTGGAGTAGCTGAAGCCGAGACCCTCGTGGCCATTGGCGGTACGAATTTCCGCGAACAGGATGGCGACTTCGGTCATCGGCTTCTGACGGCCGGTCAGGACTTTCGCGTCGCTGATCGGCGTGGCAAGCGGCAGGTAACACGAGGACAGGCGGATCCAGGCGATGGAGTCCGTGGCGGTGGCGGTCGAGAGGGTCATGGTTGGCAAGCTCTTAAGTGATTCACTATGACAACGTTGTCATTTAGTCACGCAAATTGGCGCGAAAGGCATGTCGATTGGGCTTGTGCCGCGCTTTTACAGCACATCGCGCGTATAATCGGCGCCGTTCCGCGCTGCTCATTGGGTCGCGCGGCAGACAGACAACGGACTAGATGCTAACGTTGTCATTTACCTCGGTCAACCGGTTCCGACACGGTCACCGTAGAGAATTACCCTGAGTCAGACCCCGCATGAGTCATTGGCATGAGCAATAACAAGGCACCCAAATCCGTGACGCTGCACGACGTGGCGCGCGAGGCGGGCGTTTCGCTGATCACCGCGTCGCGCGCGCTTGGCAATCCCGGCATGGTGTCGGAGAAGACCATCGCGCGTGTGCGGAAGGCTGTGGAAGTCACGGGCTACTTTCCGAACCTCGTGGCCGGTGGGCTCAAGTCGCGCAAGAGCCTGATGATTGCCGCGCTGGTGCCGAATATCGCGGTGGCGCAGTTTCTGCCCACGGTAAAGGCACTGACCGATGCGCTCGACGCGGCTGGCTATCAGTTGATCCTGGGCCAGACGGGCTATGACCATGCGCGCGAGGAAGCGTTGCTCAACACGATGATCGGCCGTCGGCCCGATGGCATTGTGGTCACCGGGTTGATTCATTCGCAGGTGTCACGCGATCGATTGCGGCGTTCAGGCATTCCGGTGGTGGAGACGTGGGACCTCAGCGACCGTCCGGTGGATATGGCGGTGGGGTTCTCGCATGTGAAGGTGGGCAGCGCTGTGGCCGGGTTCTTTCTGAATCAGGGCCGGCGGAGGTTGGGCATCGCGACTGGGGACGACCAGCGTGCATCGGTGAGACGGGAGGGGTTTATCGCAACGGTCGGGCATGATGTGCCGACTGCTGTGGTGCCGGCACCGAGCAGCCTTGAACTCGGGCGCCGCGCATTGACGCAGTTACTGGAGCAGGACCCACGCATCGAGGGGATTTTCTGCAGCTCTGATCAATTGGCGCAAGGTGTCATGGTGGAAGCGCAGGCGCGCGGGCTACGCATGCCCGAAGACCTGGCGATCTGCGGCTTCGGCGACGCGGACTTCGCCGCGCATATGGACCCGCCGCTGACGACGGTGCAGGTGGACGGCGCCTCGATCGGCGCGTTGGCAGCGCGCTTGCTGCTGGAGCGCTGCAATGGCGCGACGGTGGCGGAGCCGGTGGTGGATGTGGGGTTTCGGATCGTGGAGCGCGGGACGACCTAAGGCTCGACAGCAGGCGGCAGGCCGCTGACGACCGGTGCCGCTTCTTCCCGCAGCCGGCATAGAAAATCCGCAAATCCCCCACGCAATCGCCCCGTCGCCCGGCTGCTGGTCACGACTTCCGGCGCCGCGCTCCACGCGATATGGGCGTCGATGGCCTGCAGCCGCTCGACCAACGCAACATCTTCGCTGGCCGCATAGGCCGGAAACCCGCCCGCGCGAACATACGCGTCCGCTGTCACACCAAAGTTCGCGCCATGCACATGCCGGTGATCGTGCCGACGTTGATAGTGCGCGGCAAACCGTCGTGCTACCAGCGAGGGGTGGTGGCTCCAATCGTCCACCGTCACCAATCCGCACACCGCATCGGCACGCTCCGCCAGTTGCGCGACCAGCCAGTCAGGCGCCACGCGGCTGTCGGCATCGGTAAATGCCAGCCAGCGCGCACGCGCCGCAAGCAGATACTCCGCCCCCGTATGACGCGCCGCGCCAACGTTGCGCGCATCGATCGTCAGGCAGGCCAACGACGGTCCCAGATGTCGCTCGACGATCAGCGCCGAGCCATCGCCGCACGCATCGAGCACGGCCACGATCGTAACGGGTTCGCCTTCGAGCCCGGGATGCAGGGCGGCCTCGCGTAGCGCATGCAGGCACGCTTCGAGGTGTGCCTCCTCGTTATGCACGGGGATCACAACGCCGATCATGCGGACGCCTCGCGGCTGCGTAGCGAACGTGGGTTCGGTGACCACACGTCGAGCTCGAAATCCGGCTCCAGGTGATGGGCGTGGCGATGCAGACCCGATTGCCGACCGACGCAGGCATGCAACACGCGCGTGGACAACGTACGGCCTTCGAACGGCCGCGCCCAGTGGCAGGCCACAATCACGCCATCCTCGCTGACCGACGCCGCGGCGCGTGCGACCACCTGTTGCCATTGATCGCTGGACAGGTAGTAGCCGAATTCGCTCAGCACGATCAGATCGAACGTTTGCGCGGGCCAATCGCGCGGCAGCGTGCCCACGCGCAGCGTGATGTTGCGATGCGTTGCAAGTCGTTGCTCGGCCAGGGCGATTGCCTGCGGCACTGTGTCCATGGCGAGCACTTCATTGGCACGTCGTGCGAGCGCGTCGGTCAGCAAACCGTTCGCGCACGCAGGCTCGAACACGCGTCCATAGCGGCGGTGCGGCAGCGCGGCCAGCAGCAGTTCGCGCTTGCGTGCCTCGTACCACAGCGATTCGAACCCCCACGGATCGGGCAACGCGAAGATGGCTTCGAACTCGGTGTTTTTGGGAGCGGTCCCGATGTTGTTCATCGCGCGGGTCACAGCGACCACCCCGTCATGCCATCGGCGGCAAGCTGCGCGCCGAGCGTCGCAAGATCACGCTCGGCATGGCTCTGGCGGACAAATACAGGCAGGTCCGCGTAAAGCGCGGCAAGGCGCGCGTCGCGGCACAGCGGGCCGGCGCCGAGCGCATTGCCGGCATGCTGCATCGTGTGTTGGACTGCGGCCTCCACGGCGGTACGTACACGCAGGGCATGCGCCATGGCGTCGTCGGCGGGATGCGCGTCGATCCATGCGGCAGCGTCGCGCAGCAAGGCGGCGGCCGCGCGCAGCTGGCCGTCGATGCTGCCGAGATGCGCGGCGGCATGCGGGTCGGCGCGGCGGTTCAATGCGGCCCGCAGCGCGTCCGCAAAAGGAAGTACCGCGCCATACCAGCACGCGGCGATGCCCGCGCCGCCTTGCCAGAACCCCGGCCGGTTCAGATAGGCATCGGCATCGCCGAGCAGCAGGGCCGGTGCTTCGCGGAACAGTACGTCGCCACTATGTGTGCGTGCCATGCCGACGGCGGCCCAACCTTCGTCAGTAGTCTCCACCGCGCCGGCTGCACGCGGTTCGATGGCCACGATGGCGAGGCGGCGGGCGCCATGCCAGTCGCGGCATGTCATGAGCGCATGCGTTACCTCGCGCGCGCCGGAGCACCATGCCTTGCGGCCGGTAAGGCGGACAGGCACGGTCTGGGCGTCGGACGCTAGCCCCGCGTCGCGGCGCAGCGCGTCGGGCGCGCTATCCGCGCTCTCGCCGGGCTGTGCGTCCACGGTAGCAAACGGTGGCTCGGCCGCCCACACCGCCCAGCGCGTCGTCGTTGCCGGACGTACTGCCGGCCGTGCCGCGGCCAGTTCGGCCAGAATCGCCAGCGCGTCAAGGTGCGACTCGAACAGCTTGATCGCCACCGCGCCATGCGCGTGCCCGACGCGCGCCAGCAGGCGCCAGCGTTCGAGCGTCTGGCCGGCGCCCGGCAACGGCGCGTTGGCGTCAGGCGCGTAACGGTCGATAGTTTCTCGAAGGGAAGGGGGTGTCGCGGTGTGATCCGCGCGGGTGTCCATGGCGCTGGCTCGTTCTATGCATTCAAGTTCAGCATAGAAGCCGTGCGTGCGCGAAGGCAGCCGGGTCGCGCCGCGAAGCGCTGTCAGTGGAATCCCACGCGGACCTCAGTCGACGCCCACGAATCCCCCGGTCTGATGCGCCCACAGGCGCGCATACAGCCCACCCTGCGCCAGCAGTTCGGCATGCGTGCCGGTCTCGGCAACACGCCCGCCGTCGAGCACCACCAGCCGGTCCATGCGCGCGATCGTGGACAGCCGGTGCGCGATGGCGATCACGGTCTTGCCTTGCATCAGCGTCTCCAGGCTCTCCTGAATCGCGGCCTCCACCTCGGAGTCGAGCGCCGACGTGGCCTCGTCGAGGATCAGAATCGGCGCGTCCTTCAGCAGCACGCGCGCAATCGCAATGCGCTGGCGCTGCCCGCCAGATAGCTTGACGCCGCGCTCGCCCACCAGCGCGTCCAGCCCACGATGCCCGTTGCCATCGACCAGATCGTCGATAAAGTCCGCGGCACGCGCGCGGTGCAGCGCTTCGTGCAACTCCGCCTCGGTAGTATCCGGCTTGCCATAGCGCAGATTGTCGCGAATCGAGCGATGCAGCAGCGAAGTGTCCTGCGTCACCATGCCCACCTGCGCGCGCAGCGACTCCTGCGTGACCGTGGCGATATCCTGGCCATCGATGACGATTCGCCCAGACTCCACGTCATAAAGCCGCAGCAGCAGATTGACGAGCGTGGACTTGCCCGCGCCCGATGGGCCCACGAGACCGATCTTCTCGCCGGGCCCGACGGTCAGCGTAACGTCATCGATCACGCCACCGCCCTTGCCATAGTGAAATGCCACGTTCTCGAAGCGCACCTCGCCGCGCGAGATCGCCAGCGGTTGCGCATCGGGCCGGTCAACCACGCGCCGCGGCACGGCAATCGTCTTCATGCCGTCCTGCACCGAGCCAATGTTCTCGAAGATCCCATTGACCACCCACATGATCCAGCCGGCCATATTATTGATGCGGATCACCAGCCCGGTGGACAGCGCAATCGCACCGGTGCTCACCTCGCCCCGATTCCACAGCCACAGCGCCACGCCCGTGGTGCCCGCGATCAGAAAGCCATTCATGATGGACACGGTGACATCCATCGAACTGATCACGCGGCCAGCCTGTCGGCTCTTGTCGGTCTGGTCCGCCATCGCGTCGCGCGCATAGCCTTCCTCATGGTGCGTATGCGCGAACAGCTTCAGCGTGGTGATGTTGGTATAGCCATCGACAATCCGGCCCATCAACCGCGACCGCGATTCCGTCGCCATAGCCGAGCGCTCCTTGACGCGCGGCGTGAACCGGACCAGCGCAAAGATAAAGCCGAAGATCCACAGCACCAGCGGAATCATCAGCCGCCAGTCGGCCTCCGCGAACAGCAGCAGGGCGCTCACCGCGTAGATGATCACATGCCATAGCGCATCCACGGTCTGCACCGCGGAGTCGCGCAGCGAGAAACCGGTCTGCATGATGCGTTGCGCCACGCGGCCGGCGAAGTCGTTCTGGAAAAACGACAGGCTCTGCTTGAGCACGTACCGATGGTTCTGCCATCGCACCATGTTGGCAAGGCTGGGATTGATCACCTGATGCACGAGCACATCGTGCAGCCAGATCATCAGCGGACGGAACACGATCGCGACGAACGCCATCCACAGCAGCTCGTTGCGATGCCGCGAGAAGAACGCGCCGTCGGGCGCCTCGCGCGCGAGATCGACCAGCCGCCCGAGAAAGCTGAACAGTGCCACCTCGACCAACGCGCCGATCAGTCCGACGAACAGCAGCGCCGTCATCACGCCACGTACCTCGCGCAGAAAGTGCAGATAGAACGGCCAGATGCGGTCTGGCGGCTGCGTATCGGGCAGGTAGCGGAACGGATCGATCAGTCGTTCCAGGCGGCGAATCAGCATTGCGGCGGTCCTTTGGTCTCGGCTCTCGTTAGGAACGCCCAATCATACGCTGACGATTTTGTAATGATTCGGTCAGTCTTGGGTCAGTGCCCGCGGCCAATACTACGTACAAGTTCATCGCACTGATGATCTCCGCCAAAAGGCAACCAACCCAAAGAGAGGTAATTATCATGAAAACACTTGCACGCACCCTGCTGATCGCCGCCACCCTGGCTGTTCCGGCTGTTTCGTTCGCCCAAAGCGTTGACAACAATGGTCCGCTGACGCGCGCGGAAGTCCGTGCCGATCTGGTCCGTGTGGAGAAGGCTGGCTTCCATGTCGGTCCGGGCCAGGACGGTAACTATCCGGTGGACATCCAACGCGCCGAAGCCAAGATCGCCGCACAGGATCGCGTTGCCGCGCTGGGTACTTCGGTGCAGCCGCAAGCTTCGGGCTTCCACCTGATGGCACAGCACTATCGCATCGACGACGCACGTAGCGTCTACACCGACGGAGCCTGAATGCTGGCGCAGTCCGTCACCCACGTCGCGCCCGCACCCGTCGGGCCGCGCGCGACGCGATAGTTCCATCCCCCCTCGCTGCTCCCCCCGCCTTTTGGTAACCGACTGTATCGCCCCACGGTCCGGATACACGCCATGACAGAACGCGTGCACAACGGTTACGCGCTCGACACATCCATCGCCTCAAATACGTCCCGCAAGCTTCCATTACCCCTTTGGCAACTGCTGGAGACAATTCAATGCGATTCATCCCGATGCTCGCCACCGCGGCGGCACTGGTCATTCCGGCGCTCGGCTATACAACGGCCCATGCTGCCCCGACGACTCCCGCTGCTTCCGCCACCCCCGCAATCCCCGGCGCGAAGAACATCGTGCTCGTGCACGATGCATTCGTGGACGGTTCCGGCTGGCGCGTGGTGCACGACATTCTGATTCACAAGGGCTACAACGTCAGCGTCGTGCAACTGCCGCACGCCACGCTCGGCGATGACATCACGATCGTGCGCGAGCGCGTGAGCCTGCAGCTCGGTCCAGTCGTGCTCGTGGGCCATGGTTACGGCGGTGAAGTGATTACCGAAGCCGGCGCGCGCGACAAGGTCAAGGCGCTGGTCTATGTGGCGGCGCTGCAGCCCGATGTGGGCGAGGGTATGGCCCAGCTGGTGGCATCGATGCCGGCCGCCGGCGCCGCGCTCAAGTCGACGCGCGACGGTCATCTGTCGATCGATCCGGCGACGTTCAACGCGGACTACGCGGGCGACCTGACCACCAATCGCACGGACTTCATGGCCGCGTCGCAGGTGCCGATTACCTCGGCCGCGTACAACGCCAACGTGTGGACTGCCGCATGGCGCAACAAGCCGAGCTACGGCATCGTCGCGACCGAAGACCGCGTCGTGAACCCCGACCTGCAACGCTGGATGTATCAGCGCGCGGGCGCCAAGGTCACCGAGATCAAGGCCAGCCACGCGGTGCAGGTATCGCAGCCGGAAGCCGTCGCGCTGGTTATTGAAGAAGCTGCGCGCAGCGCGAAGTAATCCGCAAACTAAGCAACAAACTATTGAACCGACTCAGAGAGTTACCGATATGTCCATGACCAAGACCGCCCGTGCCACCCTTGCCACCGCCGCCGCGCTCGTCGCGCTGGCATCGCTGTCCGCCGGCGCCGCGCCGGCCCACGCGGCCGACAAGAAAGACGCGCCAGGCCGTTGCTACGGCGTGAACGCGTGCAAGGGCGAAAGCCTGTGCGCCACCGCCAGCAATGACTGCGCGGGCCTGAACGACTGCAAGGGCAAGGGCGTCATCGTCAAGCCGGCCTCGACGTGCCTCAAGGAAGGCGGCACGCTGACCGAGCCGAAGCAGAAGAAGTAACACTGCTGCGCGGTCGATCGGCGCAATGCCAAAGTTTCCTCAACACCGCCGCGCAAGCTCATGCCGGATCTCATCATGTGCCCTTTTCAATGGGTGAGAGATGTACATGAGTGGAAGTTACACAGCCGGGCGCAGGGGTTGCAATGTTGTCGCGCTGGTTATATTTCTGTTGCAGGGTTGTGGAGGCGACGACGGTCCGGCCGCGCCGCCGCCACCAGCAGCCAGTCTTTCCGCACCGACATTGCCCGGCGTGCCCGCATCGGTGCCGTTGCGCGTCGACGCGTTCGAGCCGGCGATTGCACGCGAGGGAGATGTCATCGCGTTGCGCGGCAGTGGCTTCACGCGCGACACCAAAGTGCGATGGGGCAATGAGTTGTTCAATGCCAAGTTCGAGTCGGCTACGGGTATCACCTTCGAACTCCCACGCAATGACCTCGATGCTGACGTAACTGGCACTGTCGAGGCCGTCCGCGAAGATGGCGCGAAGGCGGCAGCTTCCACATCCCTGACGCTCGAAGCGGTACCCACGGTGACATCGATGGACAAATCCGATGTGGAGGCCGGCGACGTGGTGCGCATTTCCGGTCGCGGACTGCAGCGGGTGACCCAGGTTGATATGACGGGCACCAACGCGACGGTGAGCGATGCCGCGAGCGACGGCACGTGGCTCGATGTCGTCGTCCCGGAGGATGCAAGCGACGGCGCGATCGAACTATGGGACGCACGCAAGCGCAGCTATTCAGCGGGGCATGTGGCGGTAAGGAAGCCTTCGCTACCGCTGACGATCGACGATGTGCAAATCGGGCAAACGCATCTCTATTCGGTCGGCCGGGGGCAGAAGTATCCGTATATGCGGCTTGTTTCCGGTAAACCAACGCTGGTAACGGTGCGGCTGAAAGGCGCGCCAGGTGCGGGAAAGCTGTGGCCCAGGGTTCGACTTGGCGTTGCCAACGATTTCAGCGGAACGCGCTGGTTCGAGATGAAAGGCCCCGCTATGCTCGGCGCCGGAGCCGTAGCGGCAAATGACTTTGCCAACAATTACACGCTGGAGCTCGATAGCTCGTGGATGCAACGCGGGTTCAAACTGGGCGTCGAGGCCCATGATCGGCGCTCCCCATCCAAGGTCAGCCGCGTCTCGTACATGGCCGGCACGGGTATTCACCCGCGCACCTTCATGCGTGTGCATGTGGTCAATCTGGTTCCCGATGGCACCAGGCCTATCGCGCCTGACTTCGCAGTGCTGGAGCGCGCTTTGCGAGAGCAGTTCCCGCTCTCCGATGTGCAGTTCGTCAGGCACCCAAGGCAAGTCAGGCTAGCGGGAAAACCGTTCTTGGGCAATGAAGAGGAATGGCTCATGGCGCTGGAAAAAGAGCGCGTGGCAAGTGCGGGCGCGTTCAGCGATTTCTTCGTCGGGTTCTCTCCAACATTGGGAAGTGGGTTGGCGTTTATGCCCGGCCGCTCGGCGGTGATGCCCGCGCAATGGATTTCCGCGACGGGCGATCACCCCGAAAACGTGATGATGCACGAGCTGGGTCACAACCTTGGGCGTGATCACACCTGGGAAGATCCCCGCTTCCCGTACTGGCGAAATGGTGTGCGTGCGACGCAGCCGTTCGAGGAAGGAGCGCTCGCGGGCGGGCCATGGCGCTTCACCCGCAGTGGGCTGTTCAACCCGCTGGCTTACCACGACATCATGTCGTATAACCAGCCGATGTCGATCGCGGACTATACCTACGCGGGAGTGTTGTCCCTGATGCCTGCCCAGATCAGACCGTCGAGCGCATTCCTGGCGCCTGTGGCACCGGGTGCCGTGGCATGCGAGGCATCGGCCTGCGCCGACTCCGCGACGATGGCCATCCATGTCTCCGGAGCCATCAATGACAACAACGGGACGGCGCGGTTGGATCCACTGGTGGCCATGCCCGTCGCGTCCGAGACGGTACCACTGATCGCATCGGCACCGCGGGGATCTGCCGAACTCGAGGTGCGCGCGTCCACCGGTACCTACAGATTCGCGCTGCAGCTTGCCCGCGTCGACCACGCCATGCCGGGCCACTCGACGGTGTTCAGTGCGACCATTCCGGCCATGCGTGGTATCGAATCGGTACGCGTGGTGCACGAGGGCAAAACGCTGGCCACGATGCTCGCCGCGCCGGAATCGGGTGTCACCGTGCCCGCGGCGACCGCGCCGGACGCCGCCGCCGTGCGCACGGCATGGGGCAGCTATCGCATCGACGGACGCACGTTGCGCCTGCAGTGGGACGCACGGCGCTATCCGTGGTCAAGCGCCTGGGCGCGGGTCGACGGTCGAATGGTTCCGATCGCGGTAGCGCAGGTGGGCGGTGCACTCGACGGCGAGGCCGATGCACGTGCCACCGAGTACATCGTGACGTTCAGCGACGGACTCAACAACGAGGTGCACCGCATCTCGCGCTAGCAGCGACATCGGCGCAGGCCAGGGGGAGAATTTACCCTTGTGCCTGCTGCTGTTGCAGCTTCGCGAAGTTCTCCGCGCGGAGCTTCTGGTACAGCGCCTGGCGGCGCTCGTATTCCCCGCCGAACACGAACGGCGAGCCGTCGCCGCGGTTCAGTTGCGAGAGGCCGGACTTCACATACGCGTCCAGATCCGCGTCGATATAGGGGCGCGTGGTCAATTGTGCGGGGGTCACTGGCGTAGTCGTCTGAGCGCTGACGGCAAAGGCCGAGAAGAGCAACGTTGCGGCGAGCGTGGAGAGGGCGAGGCGTTTCATGATGCGTTCCTTTTTCGTGATGGTGTGCCGTAAGACGTTTGCAGTGGGCCTTCTATTCCATCGGTGCCCGTAAGATGCTGCTGTCTCGTTGGATCCATTTAAACGCCAACCTGTATCTCAGCTATTTCGTGGAACGCATCGCGTTGTATGAAAATGTCGCTCGCGCGCACGCCATTTACATTGCGATACAAGCCGCGCACGCCTGTCACCGCACACGAACGTTTCTCGTGGTTGTTATTCGTTCGAAAGCCTCCAGTGCGCGCGATGTCATATCATGTCGCCCGATCCATTCGAACCTCGACGGGAGACTTCATGAGCGGTATCCGGACTTTCTGCATTGCCACCCTTGCCACCCCCTTGCTGGTCGCCTGTGCCGCCAGCGGCCCCGCGGTGATCGAAGCGCGCGACCCCAAGGTCATCCATTCCGATGCGAGCGTGAGCGACCTCGTGGTCTGCCTCAAGACCTGGCTGCGGGAAGATGCCACCGTGATCGCGTATCCGGAACCCGGCAAGGTGGATATCCGCATTGCCGACGGCGGGCAGGCCGAATCGAAGTACTTCCATCTGGTCAGTCTGCGCCAGGCGCGCGCCGGCACGACGGTCGAGCTGCGCAGCGCGGATGAGTGGCATCCGCTGATGAGCGCCGGCCGCGTAACGGGGAAGATCGAGAGCTGCAAGCCCGGTACGGCGCGCTAAGCCCCACGAAAGCCGCGATCTTCCGCGGCTTCGTCAATCGTAAATTGCTCAATTAACGGCCAAGCCGGGCGGGTCGGCGCGAATGCGGCTGGCAGGGAGGGCGGTCAGCCTTCGACTGGGGCGGGGACCCGCACCTTCAGCCGATACTCAGGCACCAGCCCCTGCGGACGATAGATCAACGCCAGAATCAGGCCCACACCAATCAGGATCAGCCGCAAGGCCGCCAGCTGCGCCGGCGTGAGCCAGCCGACGTGATCGTTGAGAAAGCGGGTGCCCTCGAGCAGCAGGATCACCGTGAACGCACTGACGATCACCCCGCGATTGCTGCCGCGGCCGCCAATGATCACCCCCATGAACGCATAGGCGGTGATGATCGGCCCGAACTGCGTCGGATCGATGTACTGGTAGTAGCTGGCATGCAGCGCGCCCGCTACACCCGTAATGGCCGCGCCAATGCCAAATAGCTTCACGCGCAGCCACATCACGTCCTTGCCGGTGGTGGCCGCCACGAGCGGGTCGTCGCGCAATGCGCGCGCGGCACGTCCCAGCGGCGCGCGGGCGATCACCTCCAATAATCCGAAACTCAGCAGCAACGCCACCAGACACAGGTTGAGAAATGCACCATCGCCGGCGACCGGTCGAACGATACTCGCAATGCCGAGACTGCCGCGCGTGAGCCACTCTTCGTGGATCGCAACGAGCCGCAAGCATTCGGCAAAGCCAAGCGTGACGATGGCGAGGTAGTCATCGGCCAGGCGTAGCGAGATCAGGCTCGTGAGCGCGCCGGCCACACCGGTCAGCGCAATCGAGGCTGCGAGCGCGAGCCATGGCGAGGCACCGGTCGCCGCCACCTGCGCATACACGTACGCCGCGAGCATGTAGAAACCGAACAGCCCGAAGTTGACCATGCCGGTCAGCCCCCACTGCAGGTTCAGCGCGAGCGCGGCGATGCCGGCGATGGACACCAGCACGAGAATCGAGAACAGGTAGCTAGTCATTTGGCGAGGCGGGCGGTGCCGAAGATGCCCCACGGGCGGATGAGCAACAGGACGGTGAGCACGGCGAACGCCACCAGCGGGCGGTAATGCGGGGCGATCACGAGCGTCGATAGCTCGGCGCTGACGCCAAGCACGAGCGCGCCCGCGACCGCCGCCATCGGATGCGAGATGCCACCGAGAATCGCGGCGGCGAACACCTGGATCACATAGTTCCAGCCCATCTGCGGGTCGAGCGTCGAGTCGAGGCCGATCAGCATGCCCGCGGTGGTCGCGAGCGCGCCGGCGATAAACCACGTGGCACCGATCACGCGATTGGCGACAATGCCGCGTGCGGCCGCCAACGGCGCGTTATCAGCGACGGCGCGCATGGCGCGGCCTAGCGCGGTAAAGCGGAACACGATCCAGACCAGCGCCAGGCTGGCGATGCCAATGCCAACGATCAGCAGTTGTTCGTGGTTCACGCGCAGGCCGGCAAATCGCAACGGCCGCGCGGGATCCACCGCATAGCCGACCGGCGCATTGCCGGCGATAAAGCGCACAAGGTTCTCGAGCACGAAGGCGACGCCCATGCTCGCCACCAGCAACGTCACTGGCGAGCGCTCGCGCAGCGGCCGATAGACCAGCCGATCGACGAGCATCGCTACGCCACCGCCGAGCACGATACCCGCGAGCGCCGACGGCAGCAGCGGCCAGCCCAGTCCGGCATTGAACGCATAGATGGCATACGCGCCCGCGGTCAGCATCGCGCCGATCGCGAAATTGGCGAAGCGCAGCACGCTGAAGGTCAAGGCAAGCGCCAGCGCGGGCAGGGCGACCAGCAGCCCGGACACCAAGCCGTTGAACAGAATCTGAAGCGTATCGATCATGAAGACAGGGCAGGGGCGTGGCCAAAGAACAAAGCCGGCAGGTCCGCGTGGTGCACCAGATGGTCGGCGCTCGCGCGCAGACGGATCTCGCCATTGACGAGCACCACGCCATGGTCGGCCACGCGCAGGCCAAGCTGTACGTTCTGCTCGATCATCAGCAACGTGATGCCGGTGGCGCGAATATCCGCGATGCGATCGAACAGCAGTGAGGCATTGCGCGGCGATAGTCCGGCCGACGGCTCGTCGAGCACCAGCAGCGACGGGCCTTGCATCAACGCCGAAGCCATCGCGGCCATCTGCCGCTGGCCGCCGCTGAGCAGGCCAGCCGGTGTGGCGAGCCGGTCGGCGATCTCGGGGAACAGTGCCAGTACCTCGTCGCGGCGTGCGCTTTCTCGCGCGCCGCCTCGGCCATGCAGCGTTTCCCAGCCGAGCCGCAGATTGTCGGCCACGCTGAGATTCGGGAATACATTGCGTTCCTGCGGTACGTAGGCCAGCCCGAGCCGCGTGCGCGCCGGGGCATCGAGCCGGCCGATCTCGCGCTCGCCGAGCCGCATGCCGCCGGCCATCAGCGACACGAGGCCGACCACGCTCTTGAGTAAGGTGGATTTGCCCGAGCCATTGGGGCCAATCACGGTCAGCGCGCCACCAGCGGGCACTTCGAGCGACACGTTATGGACGATCGCCTTGCCGTGATAGCCAGCCGTAACGCCTTGCAGAATCAGCGGTGCGCTCATGCCGCGGCTCCCACTGGCTCGCGCGCCAGCTCGCCACCAAGATAGGCCGCCCGTACGCGCGGATCCTCGGTGACTTCGGCAAACGAGCCTTCGGTCAGGATGGCGCCCTGCGCCAGCACACAGACGTGATCGCTCAACGCGGCAATCAGGTCCATATTGTGTTCGACCAATGCAAACGTCTTGCCCTCGTCGCGCAGATCGAGGATGAACTGTCCCAGCGATTCCACCAGTACCGGGTTGACGCCGGCGGCGGGCTCGTCGAGCAGCACGATATCGGGATCCGCCATCAATGCGCGGCACAGTTCCAGCAGCTTCTTCTGCCCGCCGGATAGCGCGCCCGCAGGCGAGTTGGCCAGCCGCTGCAAGCGCGCGCGGTCGAGCAGGGCCATGGCGCGTTCGGTGGCTTCGCGCTCGGCCCGGCGCACGCGTCCGCGCGCAAACGCGAGTGGCCACAGGCGTTCGCCCGGGTGATCGGGCGTGGCCAGCAGCAGGTTTTCCAGCACGGTCAGACTGTCGAGCTCGCGCGCGAGCTGGAACGTGCGTGCCACCCCACGGCGCGCGCGGCGGTGCACCGGCAGCCTGGTGATATCGTCCGCGCCGAGCAGCACGCGGCCGCTATCGGGCCGCAGCGTGCCCGCGAGTACGCTGAACAGCGTGGACTTGCCCGCGCCATTGGGGCCAATGATGCCGGTGATGCGACCCGGCGCGAGCCGCAGCGAGACGCCGTCGAGCGCAACCAGGCCACCAAAGGCCACACGCAGTGAGTCAGCCGAGAGCGCGAACGATTGCGACATCACCGCAGCGTATCGACGAGTTGATTGGCGCCGTTGCGGATCACGAAGTGCCCATACTCACGATTGAGTTGATCGCCGGTCGGCGTAAAGCGGAACTGCGAACCCGCACCGCTGTAGGCGATGGTCTGCCTGGCGCGTAGCGCCTTGAGGCCATCGACGGGGTTTTCCACGGCGGAGCCGGGGCCGTTGACGACCGTCGGAATCGCCTTGGCAAACACCTTCGGGTCCGCGCTGCCGGCACGTTCGATGGCCAGTGCCAGCACCGAGATCTCGTCCCACACGTTGGATGGGAAGATCGCCAGTGTGCCGGCCGGGATGCCGGCTTCCTTCGCGAATGTGCGGTACGCCGTGGAAGATGCGGGCGGGATCGACTGGATATGGTGAATGCCTTCGGCCACCTGCTTGCCCACGTTCTTGATAAACGCGCCTTCCGCATCGGCCGACGACGAATTTGCGTAGATGCGCGTATCGCTGAAGCCGCCGCGATAAACTTCGCGCGCGATCGCGGACAGGTCCGGCAGATAGCTAGGGACGAACACTGCCTGCGGCTGGCGGCCGAACACCTTCTCCACCTCGGCGCGATACGACGGCTGGTTCGGGTTGTAATACACGGTATCGAGAATCTCGCCGCCGCCCTTGCGGAACGCATTGACGAACGGATCGACCATGCTCAGCGTGAACGGTGTCTGCAGCACCAGCAGCGAGGCCTTGCGCGCGCCATCCTTGAGTGCCGCGTGCGCGAACACCGCGCCCCAGTCGCTGCCGCGCGCCTGAAAGCGCCACACCAGCCCCTTGTTGTCGCCCTGCGTGACTTCGTCGCCCGAGCCGGTGACCAGCAGCGGAATGCCGCGCTCGATGCTCAGCGGCTTGACGGCCATTGCCACCGCGCTGCTCCACACGCCGACGATCGCGCTGACCTTCGACACATCGAGCAACTTGCGCGCGGCGGCCACGCCGGCGGTCGGGTTGCTCTCGTCGTCCTCGACCAGGATCTCGATACGACGGCCACCCAGCACGCCACCACCCTGCGTGTTGATGTACTCGGCCGCCTTGCGTGCCGCGTTGACCATGCCGGCGCCATAAGCACCGCCGCCACCGCTGAGCGGCGCGAGAATGCCGATGCGGATGGGGCCATTGTCCTGCGCGCGGGCGAGGGACGAGAATTGGGACAGGGAGGCAGCAGCCGTGCCGGCGCCAATGGCGCGCAGCAGGGCCCGGCGCTGGGCCGAGGCGAGACGTGACATGGATATTTCTTCTTGGACGGTGGTGGAAGACGCTCAGGCGCTCAGGTGGGATGCACGGCAGTAGCGTCTTCGCCGATCTGCAGAGCCTGATTGAAACGATTGAAGAAGCCACACAGCGCGATGCGCAGCGTCAGCTCGACGATCTGCGCTTCCGTGAAATGCGCGCGCAGCCGCGCGAAGGCGTTGTCGCGGATGCGTTGCGGCTGCTGCGTGACGGCGATCGCGTACTCGACCACGAGCTTGTCCACCTCGGACAGTTCGGGGTGATCGGCATACTCGAGCAGCCGGCGCGCGCCGGCTTCGCTGACGCCTTCCACCGCGAGTCGCGGCGCATGATTGCTCACGCAGTACTCGCAGTCGTTGAGCAGCGACACCACCACGATGGCAATCTCGATAAAGCGGTGCGGTACGGCGTTGCGCGCCTTGAGCTCCAGCAGCATCTGCGGCAGATGATCGACTGCGGGCCCGACGTGCGCGAGCACGGAGAACTGGTCGGCGAAATGATGGCCGTTGCCGGTGAAGGCATCGAACAGCGCGCGACGGCTGCTATCGAACGTGTCGGGGGACAACTCGGGTACACGAGGCATGGGAACTCCGGAAAAATTCAGGATGCGGGGTTGTCGTTGGCGCGAAGATCGCTTTCGTGGCCATCGTTCTGGTGGCGGAATGCGGCGCCGACATGCGGAGCCTGCAGGCGTGCACTTTCACCGCCAAGCTTCTCGCGCAGCGTGCCCGGCTCGTACGCGGTCTTGTACACACCGCGCCGCTGCAGTTCGGGCACGAGGTGCGTGACGATGTCCTCGAACGTACGCGGCATTTCCACCGAGGCGAGGTTGAAACCATCGATGCCGGTCTCGTCCATCCACGCCTGCAGCGTGTCCGCGACCTGACGCGCATCGCCCACCGCCACGCCGCCGCGGCCACCAATGCCGACGAATTCCACCGCGTCGCGCACGGTCCATGTGCGGCTGGGGTCGAGCTTGCTGAACGATGCCAGCGCGGACTGGCCCGCATTGGTATCGACGTACGCGAGCGTGTCGTCGGGCGCGTAGCGGCTCAGGTCGATGCCGGTCCAGCCCGACAGCAGTGCCAGCGCGCCGTCATAGCTCACGCGCGCGCGGTAGGCGTCGTGGCGGGCCTGGGCGAGCGCCTCGGTCTCGTCGACGATCACCGTGAACATCGCAAAGATGCGTACGGAAGCGGGATCACGGCCTTCCTGCCGCAGCGCTTCGCGCAGTCGATCGACCGTGCGCCGCAGGCCCGCCGCCGTGGGCGCGCCGACGAAGATGCACTCCGCGTGACGCGCCGCAAAGCGTGTGCCGCGATCGGAGCCGCCGGCCTGAAACAGCAGCGGCGTGCGTTGTGGTGACGGTTCGCACTGGAATACGCCATCGGTGCGCAGATGTTCTCCGGCGTGCTGTACCGGATGGATACGTGCGGGGTCGGCATAGACACCAGTCGTGCGATCGCGCACCACGGCACCGTCTTCCCAGCTGCCTTCCCATAGCGCGTAGCACACGTCGAGGTACTCGTCGGCGCGGTCGTAGCGCGCATCGTGCGCGGCCAGCGCATCGCGGCCGAGGCTGCGTGCGCCGCTGTCCAGATACGACGTGACGATATTCCACGCCACGCGACCTTCGCTCAGGTGATCGAGCGTGGTCAGGCGGCGGGCTAGCAGATAGGGGTGTTCGTAGGAGACCGACAGCGTTACGCCAAAGCCGAGATGCTCCGTGGCATGGGCCAGCAACGGGATCAGCGGCGCGGGATCGTTCATCGGCACCTGCGCGGCGGTACGCAGTGCGATCTCGGGCGAACCACCGGCAACGTCGTAGATTCCGGTGATATCGCCGAGAAACAGGCTGTCGAACAACCCGCGCTCGAGCAGCCTGGCGAGTTCGACCCAGTGGCCGGTCTTGAGGTAGTCAACGGACCGGTCGTTCTCCGCGGTCCATTGCCCGGGGGCAAGGTGGACCACGCAGTTCATCGTAAAGGCGTTAAGGCGGATCTGGCGGGACATGCGGAAAGCCGGCGCGAAAGCGGGTCATTGTCGGGGGCCGCGCACCAAAGCGGAACGACGGTTTTCGCATGCGGTTATGCGGTCGGTGCGGTGTGTGGGTCGCTCACGGGTTTTCGCTGGCCACCATTGAGGCACATCTGCGACATTCTGGCGCGTCGAAATTCGTGAGGAAAAGAAGTATTCTTCCGTCAACTATTCCTGCCTCCCATCACGTGTCCTCCGACATTCCGGCGACCTTGGCCTCGTCCACCACCTCATCCTCCGCCTATCGCATGTTGTGGCGCTGGCATTTCTATGCCGGGCTGTTTGTCATGCCCTTCCTGATCGTGCTTGCCATTACCGGCACGATCTACTGTTTCCAGCCACAGATCGAACCGCTGCTCTATCCGCAACTGCTGCGAGTGGAACCGGCAGGGCAGCGTCTGCCGGCGCAGACCTTGCTCGAGCGCGCCCGCTCGCACGCGCCGGCTGGTGCCGTGGCGACGACCTATACGGTCAATGACAATCCGCGCGCGAGCGCGGAGTTTGTGTTTCGCATGGGGCCGGGCCAGAGCGAGAGCGTCTACCTGAATCCGTACACGGGCGAGCGGCTTGGCACGCTGAGCGTGGAAGATCGATTGATGAAGCAGGTGCGCATGCTGCATCGCGCGTTGCTGGTCGGCAAGCCGGGTGAGTTGCTGATGGAGCTGGCCGGATGCTGGGTGCTTGTGATGCTGGCCACGGGCACCGCGATGTGGTGGCCGCGCTGGCGCGCGAGCGGTGCCGCGGCGTTGAAGATGGGGCAGGCGGCCGGCAAGCGCGGGTGGTGGAAGGAATTGCATATCGTACTGGGCGCATGGCTTGCGATCGGCGCGCTGGCATTTGTGCTGTCGGGCCTGCCGTGGACCGCGTCGTGGGGCCAGCAGTTCAAGGCGCTCGCGACCAAGGCCAATCTGGGTCGGCCGGCCACGGGCGGAGGGCATGATGGGCATGCGGCCGCGCCGGCTGCGCAGGCGGGTGCCCCCGCGCAGCAAGGGAATCACGCTGGCCATATGGACCATGCCGCGCACACTGGCGGCAGTGCCGCCGGCACTGGCACTGGCCACGCCGGCCACACCATGGAATCGCTGCCGTTCTCGGAAGTGCCATGGGCCACCGGCCTCACGGCGGTGCCCAACGGCAGCGGCCAGCCCGCCACGCTGACGCTCGATCAGGTCACGCAAATCGCCGCCGCACGCGGCGCGGGCAGTGGCTGCCAGGTGGCCCTGCCGACCAAGCCCGATGCGGTCTACACCGTATCGTGTTTCCCCGCCGATCCCAAGGCCGAACGCACGCTGCATATCGACCCGCACGATGGCCGCGTGGTGCGCGATATCTCCTACGACGATTACGGCGCGGTCGCGCGCGCAGTATCGTACGGCACCTCGCTGCATATGGGCCGTTACTTCGGCATGGCCAACCAGATCATCTGCGCGGCGATTTCGCTAGGCCTGATGACCCTGGCAATCAGTGGTTTCGTGATGTGGTGGAAGCGCCGGCCCGCACGCGCGCTGGCCGCGCCGAAACATCCGGCGGCAATCCCACCGATGCGTGCATGGGTGATCGGGCTCGGCGTGCTGGGCGCGATCTTCCCGATGATGGGTGCCACGATGCTGGCGGTATGGGTCCTCGATCGTGGCGTCGTATGGCGGCAGGCCCGCCGCGCCGCGATTTAACGGCGCTTTCTAGCGGCGCCATTTAACGACACCTCACAGCGCGCCGCTGGCCACGCGCGGCACCAGATCATGGAGCCGTGACAGCACCAGCCGCGCCGCACGCGAGAGCGGATGATGGCGCGTGACGCCCATCGCAATACCGCGCGGCATGCGCGGCTCCACGATCTCCACCGCCGCCAGCCGTCCCGCCTCCATATCCTGCGCCACGGCGAGCCTCGGCAGGATCGTCAGCGCGCAGCCTGACAGCGCCACCTCCTTCATCGTGCTCAGTGACTCGACCTCCAATGCCACATCGAGCGTGATGCCGAGCCGGCGCGCGTGTTGATCCAGAATCGAACGAAAGCCATTGGGCGAGGGCGGCAGCACCAGCGGGATGCGATCGAGCTTGCGAAACGGCAACTGCGTCAACCGCGCGAACGCATGCGAGGGCGTGCAGATCAGGTAAGTCGGCACCTGCGCCAACACATCTTCATCCTGCCGCGGACCCGGGCCATAACGATTGATCAGCGCCAGATCGATACGCCCCGATTCCAGCGCCTCGTCGAGTTGCCCACTGAAACCCTCCGCCACATGCAGCCGCACGCCGGGCGCCTGCGCACGTAAATCCTCGAACAAGGCCGGCACCAGACGCGGCGCCATCGACGGCAACACGCCGATCTTCACCAGCCCGACCGGTATCCCCGCCGCATCCTTCACCTCGTCCTGCAGCCGCGCCGACTGATCGAGCAGCAGCCGCACATGCGGCACGATCCGCTGGCCGAACTCCGACAGCACCACGCCCCGGCCGGTGCGCTCGAACAGCCGGTCGCCCCATTCGCTCTCGATCTGCGCAATGGCCCGGCTGACCAGCGATTGCGCAATGCCCAGCGCGCGCGCCGCCCGCGACAGCGAGCCAAGTTCAGCCACCAGCGCGACCGTTTCGAGTTGCTTGAGGTTCATGGCGAAGACATCCATAAAGTCGATATCAGATATCGCGGATTGTACGCTTTTGCATTGGCGGAAGACTCCATACACTGACGTCATCCCTCATATAGAAGAGGGCAAAACGATATGGAGACAACATGCCGCGCTTTACCCACCTGCTTCGCGCATGGCGCCGACCGCTGCGCGCCGCGTTTCTGACCCCATTTCTTGTGCTGAGTGCCGTCGCGCCGATGAGCATCGGTAGCGCGTTCGCCTCCGGTACCTATCCCGCCAAACCAATCCGCCTCGTGGTGCCGTTTCCGGCTGGCGGTCCCACCGACGCGATGGCCCGCCTGATCGGCCAGCATCTGTCGCAACAACTCGGCCAGCCCGTGGTGGTCGACAACCGCGGCGGCGCAGGCGGCACCATTGCCACCGAGGCCGTCGCGCAGTCCGCGCCGGACGGCTACACGCTGTTCTTCTCGACCACGGGCACGATGGCGATCAACCCGTCGCTGTATCGCGCGCTCAAGGTCGATCCGGTCAAGGCGTTCGACGCGGTGGGCTCGGTGGCCGCCACGGTCAACGTGCTGGTGGTGCCGAACAATTCGCCGGCCAATAACGTGAAGGAGCTGATCGCGCTCGCGAAGCAGAAGCCCGGCACGCTGACGTTTGGCTCGGCCGGCAATGGCAGCTCCAACCATCTGTCGGGTGAATTGTTCAAGTCGATGGCCGGCATCGATGTCGTGCACGTGCCGTACAAGGGCTCGGCCGCGGCGTTCACGGACCTGCTAGGTGGCCGCATCTCGATGATGTTCGACACCGTGTCGAGCCAGGTGCAGTACATCAGCAGCGGCAAGGTGCGCGCGCTCGGCGTCACCGGTGCTACCCGTTCGGAAGCGTTGCCGAAGGTGCCGACGGTTGCGGAAGCGGGCCTGCCCGGCTTTGACGTGACGATCTGGTTCGGCCTGTCGGCACCGAAGGGCACGCCGCCCGACGCCATTCGCCGGCTCAATACCGAATTGCAGACCGTGCTGGCGCAAGCCGATGTGCAGACTCAACTGGCCGCGCTCGGTGCACGTCCGTTGCCGGGCACGCCTGCCGATTTCGCCAGGCTGATCCAGCACGATGCGGCCAAATGGGGCCCGGTGGTCAAGGCGTCGGGAGCGACCGTTGACTGACGCCACGCTTTCGCCGCTGCACGACGCCATGGAAGCTGCTATGGATGCGTTGTTCCATCCAGCCTCGGTCGCCGTGATCGGCGCCTCGGACAATCCCAACAAGGTCGGTGGTCGCCCGATTCATTACATGCGCGCGTTCGGGTACCGGGGCGACATCCTGCCGGTCA
The DNA here is from genome assembly GCF_914271485.1 of Cupriavidus pampae. Classification (GTDB taxonomy): domain Bacteria; phylum Pseudomonadota; class Gammaproteobacteria; order Burkholderiales; family Burkholderiaceae; genus Cupriavidus; species Cupriavidus pampae. The sequence continues at coordinate 479,782 of NZ_CAJZAG010000002.1, read as the reverse complement.
ATCCTGGGCGCGATGTCATCCAGGGCCTGCCTGCATACGCCAGCCTCACGGATCTTGTCGCCAGCGGCAAGACGCCCGACGCTGCGATCATCGCGGTTTCCGGCGACGCCACGCTCGAACAGGTGCGCCTGTGTGCGGACGCAGGTGTCAAGGCGGCCGTGATCATGGCATCGGGGTTTGCGGAGACCGGCGCGGCCGGCCGCGAGCGCCAGCAGGAGCTTGTGCGCCTCGCCAACACACGTGGCATGCGACTGGTTGGCCCGAACGCGCAGGGCACCGCGAACTTCGCCACCGGTGCGGTGCTGAACTTCTCGACGATGTTTATGGAAGTGGCGCCGCAGGACGGCCCGATCGCGATCATCAGCCAGAGCGGCGCGGCCAGCGTCATGCCGTATGCGTTGTTGCGGCAGGCCGGTTATGGCGTGCGTTACCTCGTGGCCACCGGCAACGACGCCGACCTCGATGCGTGCGCCATTGCCGCCGCGGTGGCGGCCGATCCCGAGGTGCGGCTGATTCTGGTGTACCTCGAATCGATCTCCAATCCCGACGAACTGGCCCTCGCCGCGGCGACGGCGCGCGCGCGTGGCGCCAGCATCGTGGCGATCAAGGCCGGCAACAGCGCGCGCGGCGCGCAGGCCGCGGCGTCGCATACGGGCGCACTGGTTGGCAACGACGCGGCGATCGACGCGTTTCTGGCCGCGCATGGCATCTGGCGTGCCCGCGATATCGGCGAGATGGTGCGCGCGGTGCCGCTGTATCTGCAGGACCATGCGCCGGCACAAGGCCGCACGGTGGTGATGAGCCATAGCGGCGCGGTGGGCGTGATGGCGGCCGATCTGGCCGAGCGCCATGCCTTGCCACTGTCGGAACTGCAGCCGGACACGTTGCACGCCCTCGCGGCGATCCTGCCCGACTTCGGCACCGCGAACAATCCGCTCGATATGACCGCCGCGCTGCTCGGCAAGGGCGATATGTTTCCGCGCGTGCTCAACGCGCTCGGCGCCGATCCGCAGGCAGACATGGTGATGGTCGGCATTCCCGTGGCGGGTCCGGGCTATGATGTGGAAGCGCTGGCGCGCGATGCGGCGGCGTTCAGTGCCGCGCATCGCAAGCCGCTGGTCGCCAGCGCGCCGCAGCAGAGCGTGCGTGACGTGTTCACGCGCCATGGCGTACCGACATTCGTGACCGAAGCCGATGCCGTAGCCGCGCTCGCGCAGTATGCCGCGCATCGCCAGCGCGCCGCGCGGGCGAGGGACATGTCTCCCGCGCCGGTCGCACAGCCCCTTGAAGGCCGGGGTTTGCAGGACGAGGCGCGGAGTCTGGCGCTGCTGGCCGAGGCGGGCGTGCCTGCCGTGCCTTACCGGCTATGTGCAAGCGCGGAAGAGGCGGTGGCCGCGTTCGAGGCATTGACTGCGGCCGGCACCGGCGCGGTAGTCGTCAAAGGCTGTGCGGCGGCCGTGCCGCACAAGAGCGAACACGGCCTCGTTCATCTGCGCCTGACGTCCGCCGCCGACGTCGCGGAAGCCGCGCGCGCCTGCCTGGCCACGCTACGCAAGCTCGAGGTGGAAGCGCCGCAGATCGTAGTGGCGCAAATGGTCAAGGGCCGGCACGAGTTCGCGCTGGGCGTGTCGGTGGACCCCACCTTCGGCCCGCTTGTGATGATCGGCGAGGGCGGCACGCTGCTGGAATTGCGCAAGGACATCGTGACCTTGCTTGCCCCATTCACGGCCGACGACGTCAAGGCCGCGTGCGCGCGCCTGCGTATCGCGCCGCTGTTCACAGGCTATCGCGACGTCCCGGCGCTTGATCTCGACGCACTGGCCACCGCCGCAGTCGCGCTGGGCGACTGGGCGTTGCGCCATCGCTCCGCAGTGCGCTCGGTCGATATCAACCCATTGATGGTGATGGCCGCGGGCGAGGGCGTGATCGCCGTCGATGCGGTCGTCCAGCTGGAGGAACAGACATGAGCGACGACACACAGGTCGTGCGCATCGAGCGCGATGGCGATCTTGCCATCGTCACGCTGAACCGTCCCACGCGCATGAACGCCGTGAACGGCGCGCTGCGCAGCGCGCTGATCGATGCACTGCGCACCCTCAACGCCGATGCCGACGTGCGCGCACTGGTGCTGACTGGTGCGGGCGAACGCGCGTTCTGCGCGGGGCAGGACCTCGATGAAGCGGCCGAGGTGACATGGCAGCAACTGGTGCCATGGCTCGAACGGCAGCGGGCGATGTACCAGGCCGTGCGCGATCTCGACAAGCCATGCGTGGTCGCCGCGCGCGGCGTGGCGGCGGGGGCCGGTTTTCAGGTGGCACTGTGCGCGGATTTCAGGCTGACGACGCCCGAGAGCCGCTGGGGCCAGCCGGAGGTCAAGGCCGGTCTGGCCAGCATCGTCGGCTCGTATCTGATGACGCTGCACGTCGGGCACACGCATAACGTGCAGATGTCGCTGTCGGGGGAGCTGGTCAGCGGCCAGCGTGCCTACGAAATGGGCCTGGTCACCGCGCTGCACACGGAGGCGGAATTGATGCCGGCCGCGCTGGATCGTGCTCGCAGCCTCGCCAGGCTGCCGCCCACTGCGGTGCGGCTATCCCGGCAGCGCCTGCGCGCGATGACGCAGCCGGGCTTCGACGAAGCCTGCGTGAACGGCATTCGCGCGCAGCTCGAATGCTATGCCGATGGGGAACCGCAGCGCGTCATGGCGCAGTTTCTGGAACAACGCAATACCAGGCAAAACAGGGAGTCGCAGTGAAGCTTTTATCTGAACACTATATCGATGGTGCGCGCCGTACGATCGGCAATGAAGACATCGTGCGCGTGCTCGATGCCGCCACCGAGGCGCCGCGTGTGGACGTGAAGTTGGGCAATGCCAGCGACGCCGATGCCGCCGTACGCGCCGCCACGCGGGCCGCGCTTGACTGGCAGGCACTCGGTGCCGGCAAGCGTGCGCAATATCTGCTGGCCATCGCCGATGCGCTGGAAGCGCGCGCCGCCGATCTCGCGCAGGATATTTCGCGCGAAGTCGGCATGCCGCTCAAGCTGTCGCGCCGGATTCAGGTGGATGCGCCGATCGCGGCATGGCGTGCCACGGCGGCGCTGGCAGAAACCTTCGAGTTCGTGCGACACGTCGGTCATTCCCGCGTGACGATGGTGCCCGTTGGCGTGGTCGCGGCGATCACGCCGTGGAACTATCCGCTGCATCAGATCACGGGCAAGATCGCACCGGCGCTGCTGGCGGGCTGCACGGTCGTACTGAAGCCGTCGGAACTCGCGCCGGCCGCCACACTGCATTTGATCGAAGCCTGCGAGGCCGCGCGCCTGCCGGCCGGCGTGCTCAATATCGTTTCAGGCGGTGCCGCACTCGGCACCGCGCTGGTGGCGCATCCCGACGTGCGGATGGTGTCGTTCACGGGCTCGACGGCAGTGGGCCGCAAGGTCGCGGCAAGCGCGGCTGGCGATATGAAGCGCGTGTCGATGGAGCTCGGTGGCAAGTCCGCGGCGGTGGTGCTGCCCGGTGCCGATCTGCAAAAGGCGGTCAAGGCGACCGTGGCCTCGTGCTTCCTCAACTCAGGGCAGACCTGTAGCGCGACCACCCGATTGATCGTGGCGCGCGAAGCGTATCCCGAATGCCGCGCGCTGCTCGAGCAGGCTGCGGCAGCGATGACGCTCGGCGATCCCGCCGATGCCGCCACGCGTATTGGCCCGCTGCTTTCGGCTACGCAGCGTGAGCGCGTACGCGTGCATCTGGCGGAGGCCGAACGCGCGGGCTTCGATCGCATCGCGGGCGGCCCCGATGCACCGGTGCCGGCGCGCGGCTTCTTCGTGGCGCCCACGGTCTACGGCAACGTAGCGCCGGACAGCCGCCTCGCCAATGAAGAGGTATTCGGCCCCGTGCTGGCGGTGCAGTGCTACGACACGGTGGAGGAGGCGATTGCCCTCGCCAATGGCACGCCGTATGGGCTGGCAGCGACCGTGTGGGCCGCCGACGACGCCACCGGCGCCGAAGTTGCCGACGCGCTACGTGCGGGACAGGTCGATGTCAACGGCGCGCGCTTCAATCCAGCCGCACCGTTCGGTGGGTTTGGCTTGTCCGGTATGGGACGCGAGGGCGGCGTCTTCGGCCTTGAAGAATTCGTCGAACCACGCGCGGTGCAGTCGCCTTGAGTTGCCTCGCAGTGGCCCCGCACACGACACAGGAATCGAATCATGAATCAACGAAAGTATGAAGAACTGACGGTCACGCTGGCCGGCCGCAGCGGCCGCGTGGCGATCGTCACGCTGAATCGCCCGGACAAGCTCAACGCGCTGACGCAGGTGATGGAAACCGAGTTGCGCGACGCCATGGAAGCGCTCGACCGCGAGGAAGAGGTGCGCGTGGTGGTGCTCACCGGCGCGGGCAAGGGCTTCTGCGCCGGCATGGATATCAACGCGCTGGAGATCCTGCCGCCCGACGATATCCGCGCGGCGCGCTGGATGCGGCCGTTCGACATGAACCGGCGCGCGGACTACCAGACGCGTTATGGTTACTTCCCCGCGCTGCGCAAGCCCGTGATCTCCGCGATCAACGGTGCGGCGGCCGGGTTGGGTCTGGTGTTCGCGCTCTATAGCGATATGCGCTTTGCCAGCGCAAACGCCGCGTTCAGCACAGCGTTCGCGCGCCGCGGCCTGATTGCCGAGCACGGCATCGGCTGGCTGCTGCCGCGCGTGGTCGGTCCCGGTCATGCCGCGGATCTCTTGTACTCGGCGCGCAAGGTCCTCGCCGACGAAGCGCTGCGCATGGGTCTGGTCGACCGCGTGTACGAAGCCGATGCATTGCTGAACGAGACCATCGCCTATGCGGACGATCTCGCCGAGAACGTGTCGCCGCGCTCGATCGGCGTGATCAAGCGCCAACTGTGGGAGCAACCGTTCCAATCGCTGGCGGACGCCACCCGCGTGGCCAATGCCGAGATGTTCGAAAGCATCCAGAGCGAAGACTTTACCGAGGGCGTGGCGCACTTTATCGAGCGGCGGCCGGCACGCTTTACCGGGCGTTAGCCCGCCGAGGGCAGGGGAGCGGAGCTGGGGCGGGGTTGACTTTAGATAGATGACCGACTATCTTGCTAACTATCGTCACCCACCCGCCTTCCCTGCCGGAAGATTGCTGCCATGCCCAGACCCCCGAACCCCGACGTGCGCGCCCGGTTGCTTGCCACCGGCGGCCAGGTCATTCACAGCCGTGGCTTCAACGGCTCGGGCGTGCAGGACATCACGGCCGCGGCGGGGGTGCCCAAGGGCTCGTTCTACAACTACTTCGACAGCAAGGAAGCGTTCGCCATCGAACTGCTCGAGCAATATTGGCTCGGCATCGAGGCGCGGCACTTCCCGCTGTTACGCGATACGTCGCAAGCGCCGGCCACGCGGCTGGCGCGCTTTTTCCGCGCGCTGGCTGACGACCATGGCCAGCATAACTTCGCGCAGGGCTGCCTGGTCGGCAACCTCTCGCTCGAGCTCGCTACCGAAAGCGATGATGCGCGCCGCCGCCTGATGCAATTGTTCCAGCGCTGGGAAGACGCGTTGGCCGAGTGCCTGGCCGCGCTCTCGCATATCGGTGCGGGCGAACGCGCACGCGATCTCGCGGGCGTGTTGATCGAAGCGTGGGAGGGGGCCGTGCTGCGCGCGAAAGTGCAGCGCAATCGCGAGCCGTACCTGCGCTTCGAACGGCTGGTGCTGCCGAAACTGCTGGCCTGATCCATTCACCTCACAGTGACGAGCGTATTGCTCGTCTTTTTTTGCCTTGTAGCAAGATGACCGGTCATCTATATATAGATCGGTTTTTTATCCCCGGAGAACCACCATGTGCCAGACCACGTCCTTGCCTCAACCCTTGCCTCAGTACGCCGACCCCGCCGACGCCGCGCTGCCCAAGCACACGATGAAGCTCGACCCGAAGCGCGCGGCGCTGGTCGTCATCGATCCGCAGATCGACTTTATGAGCCCGCAAGGCGCCGCGTGGCCGGTGGTGGGTGAGAGCGTGACCGAGCAAAACCTTGTCCCGAACCTCGCGCGCCTGTTTCAGGCGGCCAAGGCCGCCGGGCTACCGGTCGCCGTGTCGCCACATTACTACTATCCGCATGATCACGAAGGGGCGTTCCAGGGGCCGGGCGAAGTCTTGCAGCACGCGCTCGGTATGTTCAATCGCCCCGGTGCGCTGACGCTCGAGGGCTTCCGCGACTCGGGCGCGGACTTTCTGCCCGAACTGAAGCCTTTTATCGAAGACGGCAAGACCATCATCTGCTCGACCCACAAGCTGTACGGGCCGCAGGTCAACGATCTGACGCTGCAACTACGCAAGCGTCATGTCGATCAGGTGATTCTGACCGGCATGGCCGCCAATCTGTGCGTGGAGTCGCATCTGCGCGACCTGCTGGAGCAGGGCTTCGAGGTCGGCGTGGTGCGCGACGCGATCGCCGGACCGAAGGTCCCCGAAGGCGACGGCTATCTCGCCGCGCTGATCAACTTCCGCTTTATCGCGAATGGATTGTGGACCACGGATGAAGTGGTCGCACTGCTCGGCAGCTGAAACGCGCGTGGGTCAGATCTTCTTCGCTTCCTCGCGCTGCCATGCGAGGAAGCGATGCAGCTGCGCCACCACTGCCGCGCCTTCGCCGACCGCGGACGCCACGCGCTTGGTCGAGCCCGAACGTACGTCACCAATCGCAAACACGCCCTCCATGCTGGTCTGCAACAGCAGCGGGGGCCGTCCCGGTGTGGCGAACGCGGGCAGACTGGAGTCGGTCAGCACAAAGCCCTTGTCGTCGAGCAGCACGCCGCTGGGCCGCAGCCAATCGGTATTCGGATCCGCGCCGATAAACACGAACAGATGGTGCGTGGTCATGCTGCCCTCCATGCCACCGGTGCCGCGATAATGCACGCGTTCGAGCCGCGCGGTGCCTTCGAGGGACGTGAGCTCGACGCCCGTATGGAGCGTCACGTTAGGCAGCGCGCGCACGCGTTCGACGAGATAGCGCGACATGCTTTGCTCGAGGTCGCCGCCGCGAATGAACATGTGCACATGTTCGGCATGGGCTGAGAGGAACACCACGGCCTGACCGGCCGAGTTGCCGCCGCCAATCAGCAGCACCGGTTCCGAGCGGCATAGCCGCGCCTCGATCGGTGTGGCCCAGTAGTAGACGCCATTGCCCTCGAAGCGTTCGAGGTCCGCCACGGCGGGACGCCGGTACTCGGCGCCGCTGGCGATGACCACCGTGCGCGCCTGGATCTGTCCACCATCGTCGAACGAAAGGCCGAGTGGAGAGCGGCTGCAATGCAGCGCGTTGACTTCGCACGGGATACCGATATGCGCGCCGAATTTCTGTGCCTGCACGAAAGCGCGTCCGGCCAGCGCATGGCCCGTGATGCCGGTGGGAAAGCCGAGGTAGTTCTCGATGCGCGCGCTCGTACCGGCCTGGCCGCCCGGCGCGCGGCAGTCGAATACCGCGACGGACAGGCCCTCGGAGGCCGCATAAACGGCGGTGGCCAGCCCGGCGGGACCGGCGCCCACCACCGCCACGTCGTAGAGATGGGTGGCGTCGAATTCAGGAATCAGGCCGAGGCACGATGCGAGCTGACCCGGATCGGGATTGCGCATCACGGACCCATCCGGGCACACCACGATCGGAAAATCGTCGGGCGCCGGCGTCAGCCGCGCGAGCAAGGCGATGGCTTCGGCCTCGTGCGTGGCGTCGAGTGTCACGTACGGAAACGCATTGCGGCGCAGGAAGTTCTGCAACGCCTGCAACCGGGCATCGTCGCCCGAACCGACCAGGATCACGCCGTGACCGCGCTCGATCACCAGCACGCGGCGCAAGATCAGCGCGCGCATCAGCGTCTCGCCGACATCGGCCTCGCTGATCATCAACGCACTCAGTTCGTCCGGCCGCAGCAGCAGGGCCTGCACGTCCTCGATCACCAGCGCGTCGACCACGGCAGGCTTGCTCGACAGCTGCGTGACGTCCGACGTGAATTCGCCGCGCTGCGTATAGGTATGGACGATGCGTTCGTGACCGAGCCCGTCGCGGCCAATGATGCGCACCTTGCCCTGTAGCAGCACGAACACGCCCGGACACAGGTTACCGGCGCGATACAGGTACTCGCCGGCGGCATGGTGAGTCAGCGTGCCGAAGCGCCGTACGCGTTGGAGCTCGGTGTCGCGGAGCACCGGAAACATCTGGGCGTAGCGCGGGTGATTGCGCACGCTTTCATCGTCCTCCAGATCCTCGCTCATCGCCACTACTCCCTCTGCTGACGGCAACTGCCCTCAGTCAATATAGGCGAGAAGCGCGGCGCGGGTCAGATTCGGGTGCAACCGCCGTAATGGCCTAAGGACGCAAGGTAGCGATGTTGCATTGATAGCCCGATGCATCTCATTTCAAGATTCGTTTATTTCAAAGTAAACGGCACTGCGGGACGATGCCAGCCTGTCTGTTACGAACAGAAGGACGATGCGTCTATCCGGAGTCTTGTCGCTAATCGGGGTAATGGTGAGCGTGGTCTTGCCGCGACCTGCCGTCGCGCAAATCGTTGCCGATCCGAAATCGGATGCGAACCGTCCCACCGTGATCTCAACCCCCAATGGCTTGCCGCAGGTCAACATCACGCGTCCGTCAGGTGCCGGGGTCTCGACTAATCATTACAGCCAGTTCGACGTCAACAAGGCCGGCGCAATCCTTAACAACTCGCCAACCGTCGTTAACACACAGCAGGCCGGCTACATCAACGGCAACCCGAACCTGCAGCCCGGCGGCTCCGCGCGCATCATCGTCAATCAGGTCACGAGCACGTTGCCGAGCCAGTTGCGCGGCTACCTCGAAGTTGCTGGGCCACGTGCAGGGGTCGTGGTGGCCAACCCCAACGGAATCTTTGTGGACGGTGCTGGTTTCATCAATACCACCCGGGCCACGTTGACCACCGGCCTGCCGGTGTACGGTGGCCTCGGCAGTCTCGATGCATTCCGCGTGACTCGCGGCCAGATCAACATCGAAGGTGCGGGTCTGAATGTGGCGGGTGTGGACCAAGTCGATGTGATCGCACGCGCAGTCAAGGCCAATGCGGTGTTCTACGCGAACAACCTCAACGTTGTGTCGGGCGCAAATGAGGTCGACTACAGCACGATCGGCGCGAAGGCCATTACTGGTACGGGCGCAGTGCCACCGGCGGGCATCGACGTCGCCCTGTTGGGCGGCATGTATGCCAACAAGATCATTCTCGCTTCGACGGAACTTGGGGTAGGCGTATCGCTGCGCGGTGTAGCGGCAGCGCAGGTCGGCGACTTCACGCTAACCTCAGAAGGCAAGATCATTCTGGGCGGCCACACCAATGCCAGCGGCAATCTCTCTGTCGTGGCACGCGATGGCATCGACAACAGCGGCACGACGTACGCCAAGGGCACCATCGGCGTCCAGACCGATGGCACGCTGACCAACAGCGGTACCCTGGCCGCGCAGCAATGGCTCGGCGTGAACGCGCAGAACGTGGCGTCAACAGGCACGCTCGCTGCAGGCATGAATGCCGACGGTACGTCCGTCGGCAACGCGGACCTCGCGCTAAGCGCCACCGGCGCACTGTCTGCCAGGGGTCGCAACTCCGCCAGCGGTAACGCCGCGATCCGCGGCGCAAGCGTCAGCCTCGCAGGCAGCCAGACGGCTGCCAACGGCGATCTGACTGTCTCCGGAGGCGCTGTCGATCTGTCGGGCGCGAAGGTGCAGGCCGGCGGCGCAATCACCGCCAGCGCCGGTGCGTTGAACACGCGCCAGAGCAGCGTGTCGGGCAACACCGTTGCCATCACTGCGCAGTCGCTCGACAACACCAGCGGCCAGATCGAAGGCACCCAGCTTGCGGTCCAGACCACGGGCGATCTGATCAACGTTGGCGGCACGCTGAAACAGACCGGCCAAACCGACACCACGATCACCGCCGGTGGCAAGCTCGACAACACCGATGGCACGATTGCCGCCAACGGCCAGAACCTGACCGTCACCGCCGCGAGCCTGACCAACGACCGGGGTCAACTCTCTCACGCGGGCAGCGGGGCGCTGACTATCACGAGCCAGAGCGCAGCCAGCAACGTGAGCGGCGCCATCCAGACCAACGGCGTGCTGGTGGCACGCCTCGGCTCACTCAACAACGCTGGCGGCACCGTGGCTTCGCAGAAGGCCCTGAGTCTCGCCGTTCAGGGCGCGCTCGACAACACCAACGCAACCCTGCACGCCGAGGACGGCCTCACGCTGCAAGCCGACGGCAAGCTCACTAACACCGGCGGGCGCATCGAATCCGCGAACACGCACGACACATTGTCAGTGGTCGCAGGCAGCATCGACAACGCGGGCGGTCAGGTACTCGGCGGCAAGGACGTCAAGCTGGGTGTCGCATCCCTCTCGAACCTCGGCGGTGCGGTAAAGGCCAATCAGGACGTCGCCGTCGCCGGCGCGCTCTCCGGCAGCGGCACCATGATCGCCGGTCGCGATCTGACGCTCAATGTCGCGGGCGACTACACCAACGACGCTGCCAACCAGCTACACGCCAACGGCAATCTGAAGGTCGCGGCGACCGGGACGCTGACCAACACCGGCACGCTCGCTGCCGCAGGCGCAGTGACCGTCTCCGGCGCCAACGTAGTCAATGCCGCTTCCGCGGACATCAACTCGACGACCACCACGGTGACCGCCGGCAACGTTCTGTCGAACGCTGGCCGCATCGAAGGCGACACCGTACAAATCTCCAGCCCGACGACGCTCAACACCGGCACGGTCATCGGCAACAACGTTCAGGTCCAGGGCACCGACATCACCAACAACGGCGCTTCGGCACTGATGGCCGCCGTCCAGAACCTCGACGGCGCCACGCTCTACAGCGCCGGCAACCTGCAAATCGCGCGCGACGGCACGCGCGACGCGAGTACCGGGCTACTTGCGAATCAGGTCAGCACACTGATCAACCGCTCAGCCAACATCGAAGCCGATGGCGATATCGACATCGCGGCCAATCAGGTCAGCAACACGCGCACGAGCATCGTCACCACGGCGGGCACGCCAACCCAGACGGCCGCGCAAACGCTGGTTCTCTGGCAGGCGGGGCTTACCGACTTCGATCGCAATATGCACGCCAGCCTGACCTTCCCCGGCTGGACCTGGAATACAACCGGCGCACCTGTCAGCACGCCGCAAACCAACGCGCTGCGTAGCCCGATCACGGTGACCGTCGACAAGGCCGACGTCAAGAACCTGGACACCACCGGCAAGACCCTGTCCTTCGTGAAGTCTCCGATCGAAGAGTATGTGGACCTGACGCACATGGAGAACCCAAAGTGCGACATCGATACGGGTATCTGCACACGGGACATTGCGACGCGCCCGACGCAGTACTACCAGTCGATTCAGGACAACGGCAGCACCTACAGCATTACGCTGTGGCCTGACTGGGACCCGAATATCCACATCCGCCCGGATGAGGTGAAGCAGGCCAACTTCGGTCACGACTACAACGAGATCAGCCGCACCACGATCACGACGACGGCGACCGACCAGCTCGTCAGCGCGACCAATGCGGCCAAGATTCAGGCCGCCGGCAACATCCGCATCCACAGCAACAACGGCAACATCCTGAACCAGTCGTCCACGATGGCGGCAGGCGGAAACCTGATTCGCGTGGCCGCCAACGGCACCATTCAGGATGTTGGCACGGTGCTCCAGCAGACCGTTACCACGCAGGACACGTCCACGTTCTACTGGCACCAGCGCACCGGTAGCAGTGAGAAAGCACAGGTGGTGGCCTTCCCGAGCGCACCGCAGGCGCCGACCACCGTGGCCGCACTTCCCGCCGTCGCTACGGCCAACCAGAATGTCCAGGCAGCGGGGCAGAACATCACCATCGCGTCGGTCAATACCGTCGGCACCGCAGTCGCCGCTAGCACGGTCAAAGGCGTTGTGCCGACCGTGAGCACACCGCAAGGGGGCATCTCGAACTTTACGCTACCGACCAACGGCCTGTACCGCTTCCGCACTGCGCCGGGCGACACATACCTGGTCGCGACCGACCCACGCTTCACGCAATACACAAACTTCATCTCGAGCGACTACATGCTGGGGGCACTGGGCCTCGATCCCCAGAAAACCCAGAAGCGCCTCGGCGACGGCTTCTACGAGGAGAAGCTGCTCCGCGACCAGATCACGCAGCTCACCGGCAAGACCTTCCTCAACGGCTACACCGACCAGCTTGAGGAATACAAGGCGCTGATGAACAACGGCGTCACGTATGCGAAGGCCTTCGACCTGACGCCGGGCATCGGCCTGACCGACGCGCAGATGCAGCAGCTCACCACCGACATGGTATGGATGGTGTCGCAGGACGTGACGCTGCCGGACGGCACGACGCAATCGGTGCTGGTGCCCAAGGTCTATCTGGCACAAGGCAACGCCGTCGACCTGAACAGCACTGGCGCACTGGTAGCCGGCAACACGGTGTCGATCAACGCCACCGGCACGGTGGACAACAGCGGCTCCATCGTCGGCAACCTGGCCACGCAGGTTGTCGGCACCGACATCATCAACCGCTGCGCGATCGGCGGCGCCGGCACGACCGTCGTCAGCGCCACCCAAGACGTCCGCAACCTCGGTGGCCGCATCGGTGGCCAGGACGTCGTCGTCGCCGCCGGCCGCGACATCGTCAACGACGCGCAAACGATCACGAACACCACGACACTGGCCAACGGCAACAGCGCCAGTGCCACCGGCATCGGCGCAGTCGGAACAATCGCGGGGACCAACAGCGTAGCGATGCTGGCCGGCCGCGACATCACCATGGCGGGCGGTTCGGTAAGCGCCGGCAACAACGCACTACTCGCCGCAGGTCGTGACCTCAACATCGGCACGGCACAGCTCGGCACCACGCAGGACGCCACCGCCCACGGTGGTCAGGACTACCTGCACAGCGAGACCGTGACCAACGCAGCCAGCACGATTAACGCTGGTGGCAGCGTGACGGCCGTGGCCGGCCGAGACGCCACGCTGACGGGCTCGATCATCGACGCCGGTAGTGACGCCGCGCTCATCGCCGGCCGAAACACCATCGTGACGGCGGCAATAGACACGCGTACGCAGGATTCCAGGGCGTTCAGCAACAAGGCATCGCAATTCACGCAATCGTCGTATGACGAGACCGCTCAAGGCAGTTCTGTGCATGCGGGCAACAGCGCGGTACTGGGTGCAGGGCAAGCCGTGGCGGCGACCATTCTCGAGGCCAATGGCATTACGCCGGTGCAATCCGAGGCCGGAGGCAGAGGCAATCTCGCCATCCTTCGGTCCGGAGTAAGCACGGGTAGCGCAGAAGGCGGTGGTGGTACTGCCAAGCTCGCCGCAGCCGGGGACATCACCATCGGCACGGTGACCGAGCAGCATTCGTCGGATACGTGGTCGAAGACCAGCAGCTCAGGCTTCCTGTCGAAAACGCAGACCACCACGGAAACCAGTCAGCAGCACACAGTGGCTGTGGGCTCATTGGTGTCGGCCGACAGCGTGACGGCTAGTGCAGGCCGCGATTTGAGCGTGGTTGGATCGAGCATTGCAGGCAGCGGCGATGTCAGCTTGCATGCCGATCGTAATCTGACGATCGGCGCGGCCGAGAACACGTCATCGAGCACCACGTCGCAGGAAACCCGCACGTCCGGCCTGTTCTCGAGCGGTGGTGCCTCGGTGACCATCGGCAGGCAACAGGTCAATCAGACCCAGACAGAACAATCCACGACTCACACGGGTTCCGTGATCGGCAGCGTTGGGGGGAACGTCAATCTGAGCGCGGGCGAAGGCTACACGCAGGCGGGCAGCACCGTAACCGCTCTCCAGGGCGACGTCGATATCCGTGCCAAGACCGTCGATATCACGACCGTTACGGACTCGGCGCGATCCGATCAGGAAACGCACTTCATGCAGAGTGGCCTGACCATCGCGGTGTCCAATCCCATCATCGCGGCGGCGCAGACGGCCGCGCAAATGGCCAAGGCACAAGGCGAGACCAGCGATCCGCGCATGAAGGCGCTCGCGGGGGCGAGTGCAGGCCTCGCCGGCAAGAATGCCTATGATGCGGTCAGCAAGGATCCGCAGGCCGCAGGCGGGATCAGTGTGAGCGTCACGGTCGGCGCATCGAAGAGCGACAGCACGCAGACCCAGACCAGCACGACTGCCGTGGGTAGCACGGTCAACGCCGGGGGTAACGTCAGCATTCGCGCGACTGGTGACGGCAAAAACAGCAACATCAACATCATCGGCAGCGATATCAAGGCGGGTAACGATCTTCTGTTGAAGGCCGACAACGAAGTCAATCTGCAGGCAGCAGAGAACACCGCCGAGCAGCACAGCACCAGCAAGAGTGTCTCTGGCGGAGTTGGTGTTGCAGTCAGCGTGGGTTCGAAGGGCTTCGCGTTTGGTGTGACCGCTAATGCAGCGGCTGGAAGAGGAAACGCCGACGGCAACGACGTAACATGGACCAATAGTCATGCGACGGCGGGCAACACGCTCACGATCGAGTCGGCTGGCGATACGAACATCCGGGGTGGGGTGGCCTCCGGCAATCAGGTGGTGGCCAACGTCGGCGGCAACCTGAACATGGAAAGCCTGCAGGACACCAGCACCTATCACAGCAAGGATCAGTCCGCGAGCGGCAGCGTCACTGTGGGCATTGGGTTCTCTGGCAGCGCGAGCATCAGCCAGCAGAAGATCGACAGCGACTTTGCCAGCGTGGGTGAGCAGACCGCGATTCGCGCTGGCACGGGCGGCTATCAGGTCGACGTCAAGGGCAACACCGACCTCAAGGGCGCGGTGCTCGCCGGCGGTAGCGCAGACACGAACAGTCTGTCGACCGATACCCTGACCGTGAGCGACATCGAGAACCGCGCGCATTACAGCGCCAGCAGTATCGGTATCGGTGGTGGCTTCTCGTATGGGGGCAATAGCGGCAAATCGGGCGTCGGCGTCAATCAGAGCGGTCAGGCGTCGACGGCCGGCTCCGGCGCAGTGCCGGGAACTGACCTGCCAACCAGCGGCGGAGGTGGACAAGGCTTCTCTGCGGCACCGCCGATGGTGGCAGCCGCTTCGGGTAACGCCAGCAGTACGACACAGAGCGGTATCAGCGCGGGCAACATCACGATCCGCAACGAGACCAAGCAGCAGGAACTCACCGGCAAGAGCGCTGCTGACACGATCGCCGGTGTCAACCGTGATACGACGAACACCGCAAACTCGCTCAGCCCGATCTTCGATGTCAACGAGATCAAGGCGGACTTCCAGATCGTCGGTGCGCTTCAGCGTGAAGCGGGCGTCTATCTGAACAACCGGGCGGAAGAGGCAGACGCGGCCAAGAAGGCGCTGACCAATGCGGCAAAGGACCCCGACGTCTCGCCCGAGAAACTCGCAGAGCTCCAGCAACGGGTCGATGACCTCGCGACATGGGGACCGGGCGGTGACTCCCGCCGCGTGATGACGGCCTTGATGGCAGCTGCCAGCGGCAACGTGACGGGCTCTACCGCGCAGTTTGTGCAAGGTGCAGCGGTAGGCTACCTGCAAGGGCTTGCAGCGGGCGAGGTGAAGGCAATTGCCGACTCGCTCGGCAAGGGGACACCGGAAGCAGAAGCGGCGCGCGCCGCGCTACACGCAATCGTGGGCTGCGCTGGTGCGGCTGCAGCCAGCCAATCCTGCGGGGCCGGCGCAATGGGCGCAGCAACAGCCTCGCTGCTTGGTTCGTTGTTGAGCCCGACGGAAGGCATGTCGGAAGGGCAGAAGCGGGCTCGCGAGAGTCTGATCCAGAGCCTGGTAGCCGGCGTTGCGGGGGCGGTGGGGAGCAATCCTGCTACTGCGATGAATGGGGCCACCTTTGAGATCGACAATAATCAGCTATCGCCGATACAAAGCGGGGGCACTCCGGTCTGGGGATCTGCAACTCCGCAGAAGCCGTTCCAGACGCCTGCAAAGCCGATGGATCCGGCCGAGCTCGCGGTTACGGGCACGCCCAATCAGTCAGCAGAAAACCAAGCGAAGCCGATTGTTCAGCCGATAGTTGACGCAGCCGACCTTGTGGGAGTCATAGTCGGCGGAATACTGCCAAATCCGCTGACGGTTGTCGAAGGACTCGGTCCAATCTTCAGTAGCAGTGACGGCGCACCCAAGTACGTTCCTACTCCGAAGCACGACGCTGGCGGATGGGGGACGCCGATGGATCTCGATAATGTGGCGGCGCAGAAAGTGCTTAATAATTCAGTGCAGGGTGGAAAGCAGCGCTATGGTGTTTCGGACGGAAAAGTGTATGAATTCCAGCCCGACAACGTGGGAGGATGGCATGGCTATCCAGTGCCGGGTAACGAGGTTCCTGCTACCGCATTGAGAGCCCTGTTGGGTCGCGGTGATATTACTAGAGCGGAATATCGAAAGCTGATTAAAGGTAAATAATGGGTGAGCTAAAGCTAGATTTTTTTCCAGAATCCAAAATCTCAAATTCAGATCTGGGATTCCCGGAGGGCGCGCGTGCAGGTAAAATTATTATGTCAGTCGTTCATTGTGACGCGTGTGATGTCATTTTGAATGTTCGTTGGAATCTTGATGAGCTATTAAATTGGTTGGAAGAAAATTCAAAATTCTTAATGGAGGAGTCGCTTCCAAATTTTGTTCGGTGGGACGAGTCCATAAGAAAATCGATAGATAATATTTACGATAACTTTGATAGTTATACGGATGATCAACTGGATGAACTGTTCGAGTATCGGCGGCGCCATGAAGTTTGTTTTGGAATGCGTGGCGTAACTGTTCCGACTATTTACATCGGAATGGGACGTTTTGGCGCGGAAGTTTCAGGAGAGTATGAAGGAAAAGAGTACCGTCATTCGGTGGGGCTCGGATCGTTCTTCGCGAATATCGGGAAATTTTAAGCGTCTCAAAAATTAGTTATTAAAAAATAATAAACGATATGAAAATAAAAACACCATCCGTGTTAACAAACGATCGTTACGCATTGGCGCAGGTCGCGTTGTACATTTTCGCGCTCGTTCTTGGAGTGACGTCCGGTTTTCAGGCTGTCGGAGCATTTTCTGCCTCCGGAGTAAAAATTCCAGAAGGTGGCAATCGCATCCTGCTATTCGCTGTCCCTGCGGTACAGAACGCGTTTTGGACGATAGGCTTAATGTATCTATCGTCCAAGCTTTCCAGCGACAACACCGGTGTAGCATGGCGCATCTGTGTTGGCGTGATGATTCTGCAAATCATCGTCGGCCTGCTGGTACTTATCGCCCGGGTCGATCTCATTTCTATCGTGACGCTCGCGCTGGCAGCCTTCGGCTTGGGGTCGCTGTGGGTCGGCAGAGAAGTAGGCGGGGAGGTTGGCGAGATTAGCTAGTCGCCTCCCGTGAGCGCTTGAACGTGCCCTGTGCCGTGGCGATGGGATCGCCGTTCTCGGCGAGCAGTTCGGCGGACGAGAAATAGATGCTGCGGCCCGCGCGCGTCACGTGGGCCACCGCACGGACGCGGCCGGTGTTGACGCGGCCGAGGTAGCTGATGGTCAGCATCAGCGTTACCGCGTTGCCCATCTTGCCGTCCTCGCCTTGCAGGCCCGCGTACCCGCACGCGGCGTCGAGCAGCGTGGCGCTCACGCCGCCCTGTAGCGAGCCCTGGCGATTGAGGTGGCGGGGTTCGATATCGAGTACGAGCGTACAGGCGCCATGGCTTACCTCGGTCAGGCGAATGCCGAGGTCGTCGAGCAGGGGATTGTCGGTAGCGTAGGTCACGGAAGATTCAGCGTTGCAATGGCCAAAAACGTCATTCTGACGCAAACCATGTCAAGCCGTACCAATCTCTTTGGCAATCACGCTGAGCGGCACCGTGCGATCGACGCCGCCGCGCTTGATGGCCTCGCGCGGCATGCCGAACACCACGCAGCTGTCTTCATCCTGCGCCACCGTGCGCGCGCCCGCGTTGCGCATTTCCAGCAGGCCCGCCGCGCCGTCGTCACCCATACCCGTCATGATGATGCCCAGCGCATTGGCGCCCGCGCACTTGGCCACCGAGCGGAACAGCACGTCCACCGACGGCCGGTGACGATTGACCAGCGGGCCATCGACGACTTCAACGAAGTATTGCGCGCCGCTGCGACGCAGCAGCAGATGACGCCCACCGGGTGCGATCAGCGCGCGCCCCGGCACCACGCGATCGTTGGTCTGTGCTTCCTTGACGCTGATGGCCGACAGCGTATCGAGGCGCGCGGCAAACGCCGCCGTGAATTTCTCGGGCATATGCTGCACGATCACGATGCCGGGCGAGACGCGCGGCAGCGCCGTCAGCACCTGCTCGAGCGCCTGCGTGCCACCGGTGGACGTGCCAATCGCGACCACGCGTTCGGTGGTCTGTGCCATCGCGCGGGTCGCTCCCGGAGGCAGGCCAGCGGACAGAATGACGTCCGCCGAATGCTTCGCCGTGGGTACCGCCGGTGCAACCGCACCCGGGCGCGGCACCAGTCGGCGCACATTGGCGCGCGCGGCAGCACGCACAGTTGCGACCAGTTCGTCGGCTGCCTCCTGCAGGAATTGCTTTAGCCCGAGCTTCGGTTTGGTGACGATCGACACCGCCCCGGCGGCCATCGCCTCCATCGTGGTCTTGGCACCTTTCTCGGTCAGCGTGGAGCAGATCACCACCGGCGTCGGACGCTCGGCCATGATCTTGCGCAGGAAGGTAATGCCATCCATGCGTGGCATTTCCACATCCAGCACGATCACGTCGGGCCATTGCACGCGCATGCGCTCCATCGCGAGCAGGGGATCGGCCACCGCGTGCGGCACCTCGATACCAGGCGCGGCGGTCAGCAGGCCCACCAGCACCTGCCGCACCACGGCGGAATCGTCGACGACCAACACGCGGATCGGCGCGGCGGCCTTCCCACGAACGTTCGCCGTCATTGCGGCTTGCGGTAGACCGACGGCGCGATCTGCTCGACCGCGTCGCTGACATCGTTGAGCGTCTCGGAATGGCCAATGCAGAAGTAACCGCCCGGACGCAACTGAGAGAGTACCCGCGCCACGACCTGACGCTTGGTGCTGCCATTGAAGTAGATCATCACGTTGCGCAGGAACACCATGTCGAACGTCCCCAGCTCGGGCAGGCGATCATTGAGGTTGGCGTGCGTGAAGTGGACCTTTGCCCGCACGCTGCGGTCGACTAGCATGGTGCCTTCGTGCTCGCCCTGACCCTTGAGGCAGAAGCGCTTGAGGTACGTGGCGGGAATCAACCGGGCACGGGCATCGGGGTAGTGGCCCGTGCGCGCCCGCGCGAGCATGCGCATGCTGATATCGGTGCCGGTCACCTCGAACGGGCGGCCGGTCATGCAGTCGCTGAGCACCATCGCCATGCTGTAGGGCTCCTCGCCGCTGGAGCAGGCTGCGCTCCACACGCGAAACGGACGTGTGCCCTCATGCGCGGCGGCCACCTCTCGCAGTAGATCGAAATGCTTGGGCTCGCGGAAGAAGTAGGTTTCGTTGGTGGTCAGCAGGTCCACCGCCACCTGCACTTCCTTCAGGTCGCGGCGGCTGCGCAGCAGGTCGAAGTACGCCGAATAGCTCTCCAGCTGCCGTGCATGCACGCGTTTGGCCAGTCGGCCACACACCAGCGCTTTCTTCGCGGGGGAGAGCGTAATGCCGGCCGCCTCGAAGATAAAGCGCTGGAAGTTGCCGAAATCCTGATCGGAAAGCGTGAATTGTTGCATGACGCGTTTTTTAGGCGGCTTCCAGCGGCAACTGCGCCAGCGAGGCCATGTCTTCCAGCGACAGCACGCGCTCGAGGCTCAGCAGAATCACGAACTTGCCCTTGACCTTGCCCATGCCCTCGATGAAATCCGTGCGGATGCGCGCGCCGAACGACGGCGTGGGCTCGATATCGGTCGGGCCGATATCGACCACCTCATTCACTGCGTCCACCACCACGCCCACCACCTGATACTCGTCACCGGCAGGCACCTCGACGATGACGATGCAGGTACGCTTGCCCACCGGACTCGACGGCTGGCCGAAGCGCGCCTGCAGATCCATCACCGGCACCACCGCGCCGCGCAGGTTGATCACGCCGCGCACGGTCGGCGGCATCATCGGCACCACGGTCGGCGAGCCGTACTCGATGATCTCCTTGATCGCCAGAATGCCGATCGCGAACATCTCGCCGCCGAGCTGAAAGGTCAGATACTGGGTGGTCTCGGTCAGACCACCGGTTGATGTCAGGACACTGCTCATCGCTGCGCTCCGGTCGCTCAGTAGCGCGCGAATGACGATTCGTCGATCAGATCGCCGTCCGCCATTGCGAGGTCCAGCGACGGCGTGGCCTTGCGCGCGGCAGGTCGCGCCGGCTTGCGTGCCGTGCTGCGGGCGCGGCGTGCATCGGCCATGCCCGAGATGCGGAAGAAGCTGATGGTGTTACGCAGTTGCTCGGCCTGACCGCTCATCTCTTCGGCCGTGGCGGCGAGTTCTTCCGAGCTCGACGCGTTCTGCTGCGTGGTCTGGCTCAGTTGCGTCATCGCGGCATTGATCTGGCTCACGCCCGACGATTGCTCTTCGGATGCGGCGGTAATCTCCTGCACGAGGTCCGACGTCTTGCGAATGTTCGGCACCATCTCGTCGAGCAGCTTGCCCGCGCGCTCCGCCAGTTCCACGCTGGAGCCGGCCACATCGCCGATCTCCTGCGCGGCCACCTGGCTGCGTTCCGCGAGCTTGCGCACTTCGGCGGCTACTACAGCGAAGCCCTTGCCATGTTCGCCCGCCCGTGCGGCCTCGATCGCCGCGTTCAGCGCGAGCAGGTTGGTCTGATAGGCGATGTCGTCGATGATGCCGATCTTCTGCGCAATCTGCTTCATCGCCGAAACCGTGGCGCGTACCGCTTCGCCACCTTCGGACGCCTCGGTCGCGGCCTTGGTCGCGATGCTGTCCGTGACCTTCGAGTTCTCGGTGTTCTGGGAGATCGATGCGGTCATCTGCTCGACGGACGCACTCGTTTCCTCGACGCCCGAAGCCTGCTCGCTCGAAGCCTGGCTCAGCGACTGCGCGGTGGCGCTGACTTCCTCCGAAGCGCCGGCCAGCGCTTCCGCGCCGCCATTCACCTCGCTGACGATATGCGACAGCTTGCTGACCATGTTCTTCATCGCGGCCAGCACGCTGGTGTTGTCGCCGGCGCGGGTCTGGATGTCGAGCGTGAGGTCGCCGTTTGCCACGCTGTTGGCAATCTCGCCCACGTAGGCCGGCTCACCGCCGAGCTGGCGTACCAGCGAGCGCGTAATCACGAATGCCATGCCCAGCGCGAGCACCGTGCAGCCGATCAGCGTGCCGATGACCCAGGCGCGCGCTGAGGCGAACACCTGCGCGGCTTCGCGCGCGGCGCCATCGGCACCGTTGACGTTGAGCTCGGCCAGCTTGTCGGAGGTGGTACGGAACGCGTTGTAGCGCTTGAGTGAGGTCCCGTCGAGCAGGGCCTTGGCTTCCTCGTTCTTGTTCTGCGTGCCGAGCGTCATGATCTTGTCGTGCTCGCCGATAAAGCCATCCAGATCCGCCTTGGCCTGGTCGTAGAGCTGTTTCTCTTCCGGCGAGGCCAGCAGCTTGCCGTACTCGTCCCACGTCTTGCGCATCGAGGCGATGCGGTCGGCGGCTTCGGCGGTGGCTTCGCGAATTTCATTCTGATCCTGCGCAAGGATCGTACGCAGTTCCAGCACGCGTACACGGTGCAGATTGCCGCGCGTCAGCAGCACGTCCTTCACGCTGGGCATCCAGTTGGTGGCGATATCCACGGTGGAGGCGTTCACGGTGGAAAGCTGCACGATGGAATAGATGCCGAGCCCTATCATCAGGGCGAGCACGATGACGAACGAGCCGAACAGCTTCGTCGCGAGTTTCATGTTGGTGAACACGATCTTTCCTTGTAGGTATCGATGCGAAAGAGACTTTGTAAATCCGGGGCAGGGCGTCAGGCCGGTGCGGCAAGCAGGGCGCGGGCGGCATGGGCGGCGTGGGCGTCATCGCTGCCGTCCTGCGCCAGCGTGGCGAGTGCGGGGACGTCGAGAATCAGCGCCACATCGCCGCTACCGAGAATGCTGGAACCACTTATGCCCTGCAGATGCGCGAACATGCGTGCGAGAGGCTTGATCACGGTCTGCGCTTCGCCGAGCAGGCGGTCGACAATGATTCCGAAGCCCTGTCCCGCGTGCCGCACCACTACCACGCTCTGGCGTGCGGAGGCGGGCGCGGGAATATCGAACAGCGTGCGTAAGCGAACGAACGGCAGCACCTGACCGCGCAACTCCATGAAGTCATGCCCGGTATCCTCGCGGAACTCGACGCATTCCTCGATGGCTTCGAGCGGCAGCACGAACACGGAGCTACCCACCGAGACCTGGAAGCCGTTGATGATGGCCAGGGTCAGTGGCAGCCGCACGGATACTGTCGTGCCCACGCCGGCTTCGCTGTCGATTGACACGGTGCCACGCAACGCGGTGATATTGCGTTTGACCACGTCCATGCCGACGCCGCGGCCGGACAGGTTGGTGATCTGCTCGGCGGTGGAGAAACCAGGCTCGAAGATCAGCGCGTAGATGTCCTGATCGCTGAGCATCTTGCCCGCTTCGACCAGGCCGCGATCGATGGCCTTTGCCAGAATTTTCTCGCGCGACAGGCCACCACCGTCGTCGCCGACCTCGATCACGATACTGCCCGAGTCGTGGTAGGCGTTCAGGCGTACGGTGCCACGCGCGGACTTGCCGCGGGCCGCGCGCACATCGGCTGGCTCGATGCCGTGATCCATGCTGTTGCGCACGAGGTGCGTGAGCGGATCGCCGATCTTCTCGACCACGGTCTTGTCGAGTTCGGTATCCTCGCCGCTGATCTCGAGCACGATATCCTTGCCGATCTCGCGCGACACGTCATGTACCACGCGCTGGAAGCGGCTGAAAGTAGCGCCGATCTTGACCATGCGCAGTTGCAACGCGTTGTCGCGTACTTCCTGCACCAGTCCCGCGAGCGTCGAATGCGCTTCGTGCAGCGCGGAGCTATGCAGCGCGCGGCCGGCCTGCATCGCCGTGGCGGAGGCAGTGATCAGCTCGCCGACCAGATCGACCAGCCGGTCGAGCTTGTCCGCGTCAACGCGCACTGACTGGCGTTCGCTGGCGCGGTTGTCCCGGGTCGGGCGTTCAGCGTTGGCCGGGTCCGCCAGTACTGGTGTGACTGCAACCTGCGGTATGGCCTCGCCCTCGGCCTCGCCCTCGGCCTCGGGCATGGCCTCGATGGTGACATCGCAGTCGTCCATCACGAACTCGAACGCGCCTTCGATGGCCGCGCGGCCGGCGTCGCTGATGAGCTGGATCTCGAATGCGAGATAGCACGACTCGGCATCCAGCTCCGCAAGTGGCGGCACCGCGTCGGTCAGCGTGTCGATCGACACGATCGTGCCGAGCTTGCCGAGGTAGCGCACGAACGACAGCGGGTCCATGCCATTGCGCAGGACGTCGGCACCGAACCGCAGCGCGATGCGCCATTGTTCCGTGCCGGTATCGATGCCATCCGATGGCAGGGCTTCGGCGACGATCTCCGGCGCGTCGAGGTAACCATGCAGCTGCGCCAGCAGTGGCTGCGCCGCGGCATCCAGCTCGGCAGTCGCCTCGGTGCGTCCCTCGGCCGCTTCGCTGACCAGTTGCGCGATATGGTCGCCGCACGCGAGCAGCAGCGACACCACTGCCTCATCGATCGGCAACGCGCCTTCGCGCACGCGATCAAGGACGCTCTCCGCGACGTGCGCGAAGTTGACGATAAAGTCGAGGCCGAACAGACCGGCCGAGCCCTTGATCGTATGCGCGGCGCGGAAGATCTCGTTGATCGAATCGGCAGGGTCGGTTTCGTGCGTCACGCGCAGCAGCGCCGATTCCATATCCTCGAGCAGCTCGCGGCTCTCGACGATAAATGCCTGGAGGGCCTGATCCATGTTCATGCGGGCAGCTCCAGTTCGGCACAGAGATTAAACAGGTCAAGCACCTCGCGCACGGCGGCGCTGGGGTCGACCAGCGCGAACGCCACGCCCTGCGCCTGGGCCGCGCGCCGCGCGGCGATCAGCAGTTGCACGCCGGCGCTATCGACCTCGCTGACCTGCGCGAGGTCGATCTCCATCGATGTGGGGGCCACGGGCAATGCGGCAAGCAGTTCTTCACGGAGTTCCGCTGCGCGATAAATCGTCAGTTCGCCGTCGAGGGCGAGGCGCATGACATCGCTCATGGCAGCACGAGCTTCTCGACCGCCGCCAGCAGGGTAGGCGGCTGGAACGGCTTGACCACCCACGCCTTGGCCCCGGCCAGCTGGCCTTCGCGCTTCTTCTCTTCCTGGCTTTCGGTGGTCAGCATGATCACCGGCGTGAAGCGATACGCGGGCAGTGCCTTCACCGCCTTGAGGAACGTGATGCCATCCATGTTCGGCATGTTCACGTCGCTGATGATCAGATGCACCTTCTGGCCGGTGAGTTTGCTCAGTGCGTCGCGGCCATCGCTGGCCTCGATCACGGTGTAACCGGCGCCTTTCAGTGCGATCCCCACCACCAGGCGAACCGAGGAAGAGTCGTCAACGATCAGGATGGTCTTTGCCATGGTGTGTGGTCCTTCAGAAGAAAGTAATGTCGTCTTGCTGGGTGGCCGCTGCTATGGCGGGCTGGGCCGCCTTGGCAGGCGCGGACGCGCCGGCGGAGGACTGCGTGCCGTGATGGACCGCGCGCTCGCTGGCCATCGCGTACGTGGCCTCGAGCTCGCGCAGCAGGCCATCGGCGCGCAGCGGCGCGGCGGCACCGCGCTCGCGTTCCGCCACGTGCTCCTGCACCACGGCGGGCGCGCGGTCGATGTTGTCGCGCACGTGGCTCAGGATCTGGCTTACGCGATCCTGGAACTGCAGCTGCACGAGCGCTTCATTGACTTCCACCTGGATGCCGCGGCTTTCGTCGCGCAGCATCTCGGCCGATTGCGCGAGCGTGTGGGTCAGCCCGTCGAAGCGACTGAGCACCTCCTGAATGCGCTGCTCGGAGTCCGTCATCACGTGGTCCTCCTGCGTGCGGGAGGCATCGGCGGCCTTGCGTGTTTCCTCGATCGCGGCATTGATCAAAGAGATCTTGCTGGCAATCTGCCGGCCGGTATCGCCCGACATGCGCGACAGCGCGCGCACTTCCTGCGCCACCTGACTGAAGCCACGTCCGAGTTCGCCGGCATGCGCGGCCTCGATGGTCGCGTTGATGGCGAGAAGATTGGTCTGATGCGCGATGCGCGAGACGCCGTCGGCCATGTCCTGCAGTTCGCCAATAAAGGTCTGCAGGTCCTGAATTTTGGTGAGCATGTGCGCCTTGCCGGCCATCGCGTCGCGCAGGGACTCGACCACGCCCTGCAATTGCTGCTGGCTGGCGGCATAGACCGCATGCGCGGCGCCGTCGGCGCTGCCGCCTTGCTCGCCCGATTGCTGCAGGGTCTGGCCCAGACGCGTGACGATGCCCGCGAATCGCGCGCTCAGCGCGGTAATCGCATCTTCCATCTGACTGCGGGAGGATTCGATATGGGCGGCCCACACGGGCGACAGCGTGGCACTGAAATCGTGCATGCCGTTAAGCAACTCACGCTGCGCGGCGATGGTGTTGGCCTGTTCGCGTCGCGCGTGCCAGGTGGCCGCGCCACCGATGGCGAGCAATGGCACTGCACCGATGATGCCGGCGACATTGCCGCCGGATGCGCCCACTGCGACGAGCGCACCGAGTACGCCGAATGCAGCGGGAAAATGGACGGGCTGAAACAGCCTGGCGGTATTGATCATCTGAATCTCGAAAGCAAAGCGCCGGCGAAAAACGAAGGCTTCGCACGGTTGCTTCTCTTAACGACCGCGAGATTCGATACTTAAATACTCACTTCAGACTGATTGGGTCACACGTATTGCTTAAGGCGTAATGCCTGAGTCGAGCAATGGCGTTACTGACTGGTCTTCTTTCGGTCGCCAACCACGACCAGTGCCTGTGCCTGCTTCTTGCCGATCGAGCGCGAACGATGCGGGATCGATGCATTGAAGTACAGCGAATCGCCGGCCTTCATGCGCACGGTGCGATGCTCGAACAGGACCTCCATCTCGCCCTGCACGACAAAGATCAACTCTTCGCCCGCGTGGCTCGCGAGCGGTTGCTCCTCGTTGATCGTGAACGGCGGACTCATGATGAACGGCATCATGGTCTTGTCGGCGCGCGCGGTGGCGATGGCCTCGTAGAGATAGCCGTTGCGTTCGAGCGAGGGACTGAACGGCACGCGATCCGCAGGCGTGACGTGAAGGATTTCATTTGCGCGATCGGGCTTGGCGATCAATTGATCGACGGTCACGCCGAGGGCCTCGGCGAGCTTGAGCACCGTCGCGATGGTTGGCGACGACAGGCCGCGTTCGAGCTTGGAGAGATAGCTCTTGGTCAGCGAGGCCCGCGTGGCGAGCTCTTCGAGCGTGAGACCGTTGAGCTTGCGGAGTTCGGCCAGCCGCTCGGCGAGATTGGCCGCGCTGGCGTCGGCGCTGGATTCTTGCTTGCTTGTCATCGGTGCTGGAGGGCATGTGTGCATGCCCGCCTTCGGTGCGGCAAAGCGTGCATTGTAAGGTTCGCGCACCAACTCGGCAACTCGGTTGCCTTTAGGAAACTATGGTGTCATGATAGACACGACTGTTTCCAAGGTTGTTTATCCCAGAAGGAGAAATCGAGTGCGCCCCCACCGTTCCTGTCTTCATGCCATTGCACGCGCGCTGGTTCGCCCGGCCGCGCTGGCATGCACCGCGCTCACGCTAAGTGGCGCAGCCGCCGCACAATCGTCGTCACCAGCGGCGTATCCCGATCGTCCAATCACGCTCGTGGTGCCGTTCGGCGCCGGCGGCATTACCGACCTGGTAGCGCGCGCCACTGGCAAGGCGCTGTCCGAGCAGCTGGGCCAGCCGATCGTCGTCGAGAACCGGCCCGGCGCCGGTGGCAATATCGCCGCCGACTACGTCAAGCGGGCCAAGGCGGACGGCTACACGCTGTTGTTCGCGACCGTAGGCGTGCTGGCCGTCAATCCGCACACCGACGTCAAGGTCAACTTCAACAGCGCCAAGGACTTCACGTACGTGTCGTTGGTCGGGTCCACACCGCACGTGCTGGTGGTCGGTCCGAACGTCGCGGTCAAGACGCTGCCGGACCTTATCAAACTGGCGAAGTCCAAGCCGGACAGCCTTAGCGTGGGAACCGCTGGCGTGGGTAGCTCTCCGTACCAGGGTATGAAGATCCTGGAGGACGCCTCGAAGGTGCAGTTCCTGCACGTGCCGTTCAAGAGCGGCTCGGAGTCGGTCACCAACGTCGCCTCGGGCCAGGTCGATCTGACTTTCGAGGCGTCGCCGCAGGTCATGCCGTTCGTGACTTCGGGCAAACTGCGTGCGCTGGCCGTTGCCAATCCGCAGCGGCTCACGACCGCGCCGGACGTGCCGTCCACTGCCGAGCTCGGCTATCCGAACATCGTGTCCGGCTCGGTTGCCGGCGTGGTGGGCCCGGCCGGCATCGACGCAAAGATCGTCAACAAGCTCAATGCCGCGATCGTCAGCGCGGTGGCCGATGCGAAGTTCAAGGCCGTGCTGGTGGCACAGGGCACAGAGCCGGCTGCGTCGACCCCGGAAGAGTTTCGCAAGATGATCGGCACGGAAGACCGCCGCTGGTCCGCGCTGCTCAAGGCCGACGTTAAAAACTAGAATCCATTACCTTCACTCTTCAGCACAATCCCAAAGCACAAGGAATCAGACATGGCCGATACCATGCAACTCAGCAAGAGCGAAATCGTCGCCGGCGAGCTCAAGAAAATGCAGAGCGAACTACGCGCGGAAAAGCTGCCGCTGCGCGAAGCCGTCGCGGAGACCTGCCGCATCCTGTTCGCGTTCGGTCACGACTCGGGCCTCTCGGGGCAGATCACGGCGCGCGCGGAGCAGCCCGGCACGTACTGGACGCAGCGACTCGGTCTGGGCTTCGATGAGATCAAGTCGGACAACCTGCTGCTGGTCAACGAGGATCTCGAAGTGCTCGAGGGCAAGGGCATGCCGAACCCCGCCAATCGCTTTCACTCGTGGCTGTATCGCGCGCGTCCGGACCTCAACTGCATCGTGCATTCGCACGCGCCGCATGCGTCGGCGCTGGCGATGCTCGAAGTGCCGCTGGTGATCTCGCATATGGACACCTGCGTGCTGTATGACCAGGTGGCGTTTCTCGAGAAGTGGCCCGGCATTCCGGTCGGCAACGAAGAGGGCGAGATTATCTCGGGCGCGCTCGGCGACAAGAAGGCGATCCTGCTGTCTCACCATGGGTTGCTGGTGGGCGGCGCCTCGGTCGAGGAAGCGTGCGTGCTTGGCGTGATGTTCGAGCGCGCGGCGCGTCTGCACCTGCTGGCCATGGCCGCGGGTGAGATCAAGCCCATTCCGCCGGAGCTTGGCCGCGAGGCGCAGCGTTGGGTCAGCACGCAGAAGCGGTTCGAGGCAACGTTCGCGTATTACTCGCGCCGCGCCGGACGCGAACTGGCGATCTAGCGAGCGAGCGCGCGGGTGCGCGGGTGCGTGCGTCGGGCGGAGATATAATCAAAAGTCATTCCTCCTCCGCCTGACGACAACATGGCACGGCGTATTCCCCCGCTAAACCCGCTGCGGGTCTTCGAAGTCGTGGCGCGCACGCAGAACCTGACACTCGCCGCGCAGGAACTCCACGTATCGCAGTCGGCCGTGAGCCGGCAGATCGCCACGCTCGAGTCGTACCTCGGCGTGGAGCTGTTTCGGCGCGAGCGCCATGGCGTCACGCTCACGCGCGTGGGGCAGGGATATGCGGCGGAGATCGTGCCGGCGTTCGATGCGGTGGCCAATGCCACCGCACGGCTGCTGCGCAGCACGTCGCAGGGCGCGTTGCGCGTGCGCACGTACACGACGTTCGCGGCCAAATGGCTGATTCCTCGGCTGCCCGACTTCCAGCGGCAATATCCCAGCATCGAGGTACGCATCGACAATGCCACGCCCGATGTCGATTTCGATCGTGACCCGGCAGACGTGGCCATCCAGTTCGGCGACGGACGCTGGCCGCGCCTTGTGGCCGATCATCTATTCGATGACGAGATCGAGCCGGTCTGCACGCCGGCCTATCTGGCCGAGCATCGTGGCAAGCGCAACAAGCTGGAGCCGCTGTTGCAGCATCGCCTGCTGGTGTCGCATTACCGCCGCCTCGACTGGGACGACTGGCTCGCGTTCGCCGGCATGGCGGAGGTGGGGCAGGGCACCGAGCGCATGAGCTTCAGCAGCTCGGTGCTGACGTGGCAGGCGGCGCTCGATGGGCTTGGTATTGCCATCGGTCAGACCGCCATGTTGCGGAGCGAGCTAGACGCCGGCCGTCTGGTGCGGCCGTTTGCGCAGCCGCTGCGCCGCGAAAGGGCGTATTACCTTGTACGCCCACGCGTGCAGCGCGAGGCTAAAAAGGTATCGGCCTTCCGCGACTGGTTGCTGGAGACCGTGGCGCGCTAGTCGGTTATTACGTCAACCTTTCGGCGCGCGTTGCGAGAACGTACGTTCGAACACGCCTTCGGCGATGCGGTTCTTGAGCACTTCGATCGAACCGCCCGCAATCATCCAGCCACGCGTACGGCGCAGGCAATATTCGACGATCGATTCCTGGCTGTAGCCCATGCCACCCATCACCTGCAGCGATTCGTTGGCGACTTCCCAGCCGGCCTGATTGCAGGCGAGCTTGGCCATCGCTGTGCTATGCGCGGAGGGCAGGCCGTGCTCGCCTTCCATCGCCGCGCGATACAGCAGCAGCTGTGCCGACTCGAGCTTGAGCGCCATCTCGGCGAACTTCCACTGAATGCCCTGAAATTCGCACAGCTCGCGGCCGAACTGCTTGCGGATCTTGGCGTGTTCGCGCGCAATATTGAAGCAATGGCGGCCCAGCGCGAGCGAGCGCGACGAATTGCCGAGACGCTCGACGTTGAAGCCCGAGATCTGGCGCTTGAAGCCGCCTTCGCCGAGCAGCAGATTGTTGACCGGAATGCGGCAGTCCTCGAAATACAGCTGGCACCATTCCTCGCCGCTCATGAACTTCGACGGCGCGCCGATCTGGAAGCCGGGCGCGCCACGCTCGACCAGCACCGAACCGATGCCGCCAACGCCCGGGCCAAAGCGCACGTACACCAGAAACAGCTCGGCCTCCGGGCTATGCGTCGAGAAGATCTTGCTGCCGTTGATCACGTAATGATCGCCGTCGAGTCGCGCGGAGGTCTTGAGTTCCGTCACGGCGGAACCGGCCTCCGGCTCGGTCATGCCGAGCGCGATCAGCTTGCGCCCAGCAAGCAGGTCCGGCAGAAAGCGCTGCTTCTGCTCGGGCGTCGCGTACTCGACGAACGTGCGGATCGGACCGAAGTTGCCGGCCTGCACGATGTCGGCGCTCTTCGGGCATACCAATGCCACTTCCTGGATGGCGATGACCGCGTGCATCAGCGTGCCACCCTGGCCGCCATCCTCTTCGGCGAACGCGATGCCGAGCAGACCTTGCTCCGCGAGCATGCGCGCGGCATCCCACGGGTAGTTTGCCGAATGCGCGCGTTCGAGCGCGCCGGCCGCCAGCTTGTCCTGCGCGAAGCGTCGCACCGACTCCGCAAACGCCTGATGCTCTTCGCTGAGTTCGAAATTCATGGATGGTCTCTTTGATCCCGTTGCAATGGAAGCAGGATCGCCGATCGCACGCGCATTGTGAACTTCGGGTTTAGGCTTCAGATATGAGTATTTGTCATGACAGCGCGTGCCGGTCCTGCGCCGTGCGAGGGGAGCGTCGCACGGGAAAACCCTAGGCCCCATCCGCGTGCATTCCGCCCCCGACGTGCTAGTATTCGAACCGCAATGTTATCGTTAAACTAAGCTTATACCGGAGAGTTTCAGTGCAGCAAGCGACCTCGAATTCAGCCACTCCTGTCGTCACCGAACTGACCGTCGTACCGGTTGCGGGCCAGGACAGCATGCTGATGAATCTTTCCGGCGCGCATGGCCCGTACTTCACGCGCAATGTGGTGATCCTCAAGGACAGTGCCGGCAATATCGGCGTGGGCGAAGTGCCCGGTGGCGAAGGCATCCGCCAGACGCTCGAGGATGCCCGTCCGCTGGTGGTCGGCCAGCCGATCGGCCAATATCAGGCCATCCAGAACAAGGTGCGCGAGACCTTCGCGAGCCGCGATGCCGGCGGCCGCGGCCTGCAGACCTTCGATCTGCGCATCACGATTCATGCCGTGACGGCACTCGAGGCCGCGCTGCTCGATCTGCTCGGCAAGCACCTGCAGGTGCCAGTGGCCGCGCTGCTCGGCGAGGGCCAGCAACGCGATGCGGTGGAAATGCTCGGTTACCTGTTCTACGTGGGCGACCGCCGCCGTACGCCGCTCGACTATCGCACCGAACCCGAAGGCGACAACGCCTGGTTCCGCGTGCGTAACGAGGAAGCCATGACGCCAGAAGGCGTGGTGCGTCTGGCCGAGGCCGCGTACGAACGCTATGGCTTCAACGATTTCAAGCTCAAGGGTGGTGTGTTCAGCGGCGATCAGGAGATGGAAGCGATCATCGCGCTGGCCGAACGTTTCCCCAAGGCGCGTATCACACTCGATCCGAACGGCGCGTGGGCGCTGGACGAGGCCGTGCGCCTGTGCCGTGACAAGCATGGTGTGCTGGCCTATGCGGAAGACCCGTGCGGCGCCGAGGGTGGCTATTCGGGCCGCGAGATCATGGCCGAGTTCCGCCAGGCCACTGGCCTGCCGACCGCGACCAATATGATCGCCACCGACTGGCGCCAGATGGGGCACGCGATGCGCCTGCATTCGGTGGACATTCCGCTGGCCGACCCGCACTTCTGGACCATGCAGGGTTCGGTACGCGTGGCGCAGATGTGTTCCGAATGGGGTCTG
The DNA here is from genome assembly GCF_914271485.1 of Cupriavidus pampae. GTDB lineage: Bacteria > Pseudomonadota > Gammaproteobacteria > Burkholderiales > Burkholderiaceae > Cupriavidus > Cupriavidus pampae. The sequence continues at coordinate 447,766 of NZ_CAJZAG010000002.1, read as the reverse complement.
ACCTGGGGCTCGCATTCGAACAACCACTTCGATATTTCGCTCGCGATGTTCACGCACGTGGCTGCGGCCGCGCCGGGTCGTGTGACCGCCATCGACACGCATTGGATCTGGCAGGATGGCCAGCGCCTGACGCGCGAGCCGCTCAAGATCGAAGGTGGCCTGGTGCAGGTGCCGAAGACTCCGGGGCTGGGTGTGGAACTCGATATGGACGCACTGGCTCGCGCCAATGAGCTGTACCAGCAGAAGGGTCTGGGCGCGCGCGATGACGCGCTTACGATGCAATATCTGATTCCCAACTGGAAGTTCAACAACAAGGCGCCTTGCATGGTGCGCTAAGGCCAAGGCGAGAAGCCGGCCCAAAGAATTCAGGTCAATCCAGGAGACACACAAAATGAAAGATTCCCGCCCCTCGATGCGCGTGGCAGGGTTGCTGCGCCGCTGCGCGATGATTGCCGTCGGTGTGGCCGCGAGCGCCGCCGTTGGCACGGCCGTTGCTGCCACCGGTACCACCAACTGGCCGACCAAGGCCGTCTCGGTGGTGGTGCCGTTCCCGGCTGGCGGTTCCACCGACACCATCGCGCGCATGCTGGCGCAACCGCTCAACGAGAAGCTCGGGCAACCGTTCGTGGTGGATAACCGTCCGGGCGCCACGGGTGCAATCGGTGCGACGTTCGTCAAGCGCGCACCGGCCGACGGCTACACGATGATGGTCGCGTCGATCGGCGTGTATGCGGTCAATCCGTTCCTGCAGAAGAACCTGGCTTACGATCCGGCCAAGGATTTCGATCTGCTGACGGTGGCGGTGCGTGCGCCGAACGTGCTGGTGGCGAATCCGAACTTCCCGGTCAAGTCGCTGGCGGAGCTCGTGGCGTATATGAAGAAGAATCCGGGCAAGGTGACGTTTGCCAATTCGGGCGCCGGTTCGTCGGACCATCTGACCGCGGCGCTGTTCTGGCAGAAGAGCGGCGCGCAGGGTCTGCACGTGCCGTACAAGGGCGGCGCGCCGGCGATTTCGGATCTGCTCGCGGGACAGGTGGATGTGTCGTTCCAGAACGTCAACGCGGTGCTGCAGCATATCCGCTCGGGCAAGCTCAAGGCGCTGGCCGTGACGTCGGAGAAGCGCTCGGCGGTCTTGCCGGACGTGCCGACCATGGCCGAAGGTGGCGTGAAGGACGTGGAGGTGTACTCGTGGCAAGCGGCTGCAGCACCGAAGGGCCTGCCGGCCGACGTGAAGACGCGCCTGCACGGCGCGATCGTGAGCGCGCTCAAGGATGAAGGCATGCAGAAGAAGCTCAGCGAACAGGGCTTCGAAGTGGTAGCCAACACGCCGGAACAGTTCGTCCAGTTCGAGCAGCAGGAGCTGAAGCGCTGGAAGGAAGTGATCGAGAAGGGCGGCATCACGATGGAGTAAATGCGTTGGTCAGGCGATGCTGCCCGCGGTTTGCTCTGCTACCTCGGCGGTCGAGGCTGGGCTGATCGCGCATCCACGCCACCGATGGTTTGCTCCCCTCTCCCTCAGGGAGAGGGGTTGGGGGAGAGGGTGAAATTGAATTACCTATTGTTTTCTCCCCTCTCCCTCGGGGAGAGGGGCCGGGGGAGAGGGCAACACTCCATTACAATGCCGCATGTCCCGAACTCGCCCGAATCCGCTCCCCGTCCAGACCCAATCGCCGCACATCCGCGTCACGCTTAAAGACGTAGCAAGCGTAGCGGGCGTGTCGGCGATGACGGTCTCGCGCGTGCTCAACGCGCCGGACAGCATCCCCGCGGGCACCGTGGCCAAGGTCCGCGCGGCGATTGCCAGCACGGGCTATGTGCCCAACAGCGCGGCGCAGGCACTGCGTTCCAGCAAAAGCCGCCTGATCGCGGCCGTGCTCCCCACGCTGACAGGTCCCATCTTTCTCGACACCATCGGCGCGCTTACCGCCGGGCTGGCGAAACGCGGCTATCAATTGATGGTCGGCCAGAGCGGCTATAGCGCAACCGGCGAAGACCAATTGATCACCGATATCATCTCGCGCCGTCCCGATGGCATCGTGCTGACAGGCGTGGTGCACACCGATGAAGGCCGCCGCAGACTGCTGGCCTCCGGCATTCCGATCGTCGAAACCTGGGACCTGACGGCCGATCCACTCGACGTGCTCGTGGGCTTCTCGCACGAGGCGGTCGGCCGCGAAGTCAGTCGCTTCCTCGTAGGCAAGGGCCGCAAGAAGCTGGCACTGATCGGCGCCGACGACGTCCGTTCCAAGCGCCGCTGGGCCTCGTTCGCCAAATCCGCCCGCGCGCTCGGCCTGAGCGCGCCGGTCGCGCGTTTCGTCACCGCGCCAGCAATGCTTGGCGATGGCCGTCAGACGCTGCGTGCGCTGCTGGCCGAACACCCCGATGTCGACGCCATCTTCTGCAGCTCCGACGCGCTCGCACTGGGCGTGCTGATCGAAGCGCGCGCACAAGGTATCGATGTGCCCGGCCAGCTCGCCGTGGTCGGCTTCGGCGACCTCAATTTCTCCGCCCAACTGGACCCCGCACTGACGACAGTGCGCATCGACGGTCCACGCATCGGCGAACTCGCAGCCCACTGCATCGTCAGCCGCGCGCTCGGCCAACCGCTCGAAGAGCGCATCATCGACGTCGGCTTCACGATCGTCGAACGCGCGAGCACCTGAACTCCGCCGGTACCGGTGCAGGCTCAGATGCCCTGGCCGCCCGACACCTCGATACGTTGCGCATTGACCCAGCGATTGCTCTCCGACAGCAGGCTCGCAATCATCGGGCCGATATCGTCAGGCACGCCCGCCCGGCCAAGCGCGGTCATATCCGCGAACAGCTTGTTGACCCCCGGGTTGTCGCGCACCGCGCCGCCGCCAAAGTCGGTCTCGATGGCGCCCGGCGCCACCGTATTTACCGCGATGCCGCGCGCACCGAGCTCCTTCGCCATATAGACCGACAACACCTCCACCGCGGCCTTGACCGCCGCGTAAGCGGCGTAGCCGGGAAACGACACGCGCGTCAGGCCCGTCGACAGGTTGACGACCCGTCCGCCATCCGCAATCAGCGGCAGCAGCGCCTGCGTCAGGAAATAGACGCCCTTGAAGTGCACGTTGACGAGGCTGTCGAACTGCGCCTCGGTGGTATCGGCGATCAACGCGTATTCGCCGTGGCCCGCGTTGTTGACGAGGTGATCGAACGTGTCGCGTTGCCACGTTTCGCGCAGCGCGGCGCGCAGCTGTTCGGCGAAAGGGGCGAAGCCGGCGATGTTGCCGGTGTCGAGTTGCAGCGCGCGCGCCTTGCGGCCCATCGCCTCGATCTGAGCGACCACGGCGTCAGCTTCCGCCGCGCTACGTTGATAGGTCACGATCACGTCGCCGCCGCTGCGGGCGATGGCCAGCGCGGTGTTGCGGCCGAGGCCGCGGCTGGCACCGGTGACGATGGCGATCTTGGATTGGGTCATGACTGGCTCCTGTTGTTTCGGTTGGTTGGTGCACCGAATTATTGAAGTTCCCAGTTCGATAGCCTTAGTCAATTCCTCGGTGTTACTTGCCTGATTCTCCGAATCGGATACGATTCCCTCCATGACCGACACCCTGCTCGATGCCGTCCGCCGTTACGCGGACACGTACGCCGATGCCGATGGCCTCGCGCGCACGCCCGTGCCCGGGCTGACCACCATCCGTTCCACCTCGCCAAGTGGCTTGCTTTATGCGATCGCGCGGCCGTTGGTGTGCCTGGTGCTTCAGGGCACCAAGCAGGTCACCATGGGCTCGCAGACATTGACGTTCGGGCCCGGCGACTCGCTGCTGATCACGGCCGATGTGCCGACCGTCAGTCAGGTCACCGCCGCGAGCGCGGCACGGCCCTATCTGTCGCTGGTGCTAGACCTCGATCCAGCCGTGATCGCGGACCTCAGCATGCAGATGCAAACCGCCTCGGTGCCCGATGGCGGCGCCGTACGCTTCGAGCCGACCGATGGCGAAGTCGCGGACGCCGCGCTGCGGTTGATGCGCTTGCTCGAACGGCCGGAGGCAGTGCCGGTGCTGCACGCGCAGCGGGTGCGCGAACTCCACTACTGGCTCCTCGAAGGCCGTCACGGTGCCGCGATTCGTCGCCTGGGGTGGCCCGAAGGCAATGCGCGGCGCGTGGCGCGCGCGGTGGCGGTACTGCGCGAGGCATTCGCCCAGCCCTTGCCGATGGAGCAACTGGCCAGCGTCGCGGGCATGAGCCCGTCCTCGTTCTATCAGCACTTTCGCGCGGTCACGTCGCTGTCACCGCTGCAGTTTCAAAAGCAGCTGCGCCTGATCGAGGCACGGCGGCTGATGCTGGCCGATGGCATGACCGCCAGCGATGCCGCATTCGCGGTCGGCTACGAGAGCGTGCCGCAATTCACGCGCGAATATCGCCGCATGTTCGGCTTGCCGCCGGCGAAGGATGCCGAGGGTATGCGCGGCGCCATGGCCGTGGCGGGCGCAACGCCTTAACGAGAGCGGCGAACTTCCGCTTCATCCATCTGTCCGTTAAGTGGAGGCTGGCGTACTTGCCGGCACCGGGACCGACTCAATGAACCTAGACATCCTGATCAATCATCCGTGGTTCAACACCTGGGCCGTGGCCGTCATCGCGGTGGTGCTTGCACTGATCGTCCACAAGCTCGGCGGGCTGATACTGCTGCGCGTTGCGCGCCATTCGCATCTGCTGAGCGCCATCCTCACCAAGATCCGCACTCCGGCCAAGTTCGTACTGCCGCTGCTGGCGCTGCAGACAGTCTGGCAGGGCGCACCCGACGAGCTGCGCTGGATCGACAACGTACGCCACGTCAACGGGCTGCTGATGATCGCGGCCACCACATGGCTGCTGGTGCGGATTATCGCGGGTTTCGCGCAGGGCATTCTCGACAGGCATCCGCTCGATGTCGCCGACAACGTGGCCGCGCGGCGCATCCATACGCAGACGCGCGTGCTGTCGCGCACCGCGATGACACTGGTGACGGTGATGGGCGCGGCGATGCTGCTGATGACCTTCCCGGGCGCACGGCAGGTCGGCGCGAGCCTGCTGGCTTCGGCCGGCGTGGTCGGCCTGATCGCCGGTTTCGCGGCCAAGCCGGTGTTCAGCAACATGATCGCGGGGCTGCAACTGGCGCTGACCCAGCCGATCCGGCTCGATGACGTACTGATCATCGAGGGCGAATGGGGCAGGGTGGAAGAGATTACCGGTACTTATGTCGTGCTCAAGATCTGGGACGAGCGTCGGCTGATCATTCCGCTGCAATACTTTATCGAGAAGCCGTTTCAGAACTGGACCCGCAACAATTCGGCCCTGATGGGGTCGGTGTTCTTCTACGTCGATTACGGCATGCCGCTGGCGCCGCTGCGTAAGGAACTCGAGCGCATCGTCCACGCCGCGCCCGAGTGGGATCAGCGCTTCTTCAACCTCGTCGTGTCCGACACCACCGACCGCACGATGCAGTTGCGCGTGCTGTGTACCGCGGCGTCGTCGGGGCTGGCATGGGACCTGCGTTGCGTGGTGCGCGAAGGGCTGATCGACTTCATGCAGCGTGAGTATCCGCAGTTTCTGCCACGGCTGCGCATTGAAGGCGATGGAGAACGAGAAGCCCGCACCAAGTCTGACGGAGACATGCGATGCAACGATGGACAAGGCGTATTACCGCCGTAACCGCCTTCGGCGCGGCGTTTGCAGCCACCGTACTGATGCTGCAGGCGTGTGGAGGATTTGCGGGCGGCAAGCGCGGCAATGCCGCCGTGCCGCAGCCCGCCAAGACGGTGGATCTCGAACGTTATCTCGGCAAGTGGTACGAATATGCGCGCTACGAGAACAGCTTCGAAGAGGACTGCGATTACGTGACGGCCGAATATGGCAAGCGCGACGATGGCCTGATCTCCGTCAGCAATACCTGCGGCGCGCGTGCCGATGGCGCTGGCAAGACCTCCGACGGGCGGGCGCGTGTGGTGCCCGATAGCGGCAACGCCAAGCTAAAGGTCTCGTTCTTTGGTCCGTTCTACGTCGGCGATTACTGGGTGCTGGACCATGCGGATGACTACACGTGGTCGATCGTAGGCGAACCGTCGGGCCGCTTCCTCTGGATCCTGACGCGCGCGTCGAAACCGTCCGCCACCGAGGGCGCGGCGCTGATCGACCGGGCCCGCGCGCTGGGCTATGACACGTCGATGCTGCGTATGACTGCGCAATAAGCCACCGAGCAATTTTTTCAATCGCGTCCGCAACGCGTACAAATTGCAGTGCCCGCAACGCCGCCAGCGCGTGTGAATCCGCGCGCGCCGCGCCGGCATGGCTCCTGCTTGTGGCTCCCACTCCAACGAGCCATCTATAGAAAATCATGAGCGATCGCCGCATCAGCGAAGGGCACCCATTTCCCCTGGGTGCAACGTGGGACGGAAGCGGCGTCAACTTCGCGTTATTTTCCGCGCATGCCACGCGCGTGGAACTGTGCCTGTTCGACGCCGAAGGCAAGACGCAGGTCGAGTGCATCGATCTGCCCGAGTACACCGACGAGATCTGGCACGTGCGCGTAGATGGCCTCGCGCCCGGCGCGGTGTACGGCTATCGCGTGCATGGGCCCTATGAACCCGAGAATGGGCACCGCTTCAACCCCAACAAGCTGCTGCTCGACCCGTATGCCAAGTCCTATATCGGGCAACTGCAATGGGACCATGCGGTGTTCGGCTACACGATTGGTGCCGAAGGGGAAGACCTGACGTTCGACACCCGCGACAGTGCGCCGTTCATGCCGAAATGCGTGGTGGTGGACCAGAGCTTTGGATGGAGCCATCCGCTGGCCGCGCGCGTGTCGTGGGACCGCAGCATCATTTACGAGACGCATGTGCGCGGCTACACGATGCGGCATCCGGAGGTGCCGGAGTCGCTGCGCGGCACGTTCGATGGCCTGGGCCAGCGTGCGGTCATCGACTATATCCGCAGCCTCGGCGTGACCTCGGTGGAGTTGTTGCCGATTCACGCGTTTCCCAACGATAGCCACCTGCTGGACAAGGGCCTCACGAACTTCTGGGGCTACAACACGATCGGCTTCTTTGCCGCGGACCCGCGCTTCTTCGCGCGCAAGGCCGGCGAGCTCGCCGAGCTCAAGCAGATGATCGACAACTACCACGAGGCGGGCCTCGAGGTGATTCTGGACGTGGTGTACAACCACACCGCCGAAGGCAATGAGCGTGGCGCCACGCTGTCCTTCCGCGGCATCGACAACGCCTCGTACTATCGGCTGATGCCCGACGAGCGTCGCTATTACATCAACGACACTGGCACCGGCAATACACTCAACCTGTCGCATCCGCGCGTGCTGCAGATGGTGACGGACAGCCTGCGCTACTGGGTGACGGAGATGCAGGTGGATGGTTTCCGCTTCGACCTTGCGACGATTCTCGCGCGTGAACCAAATGGCTTCGACTACGACAGCGGCTTCCTGAAGGCATGTAGCCAGGATCCGATCCTGTCGAGCGTGAAGCTGATCGCGGAACCGTGGGATTGCGGCCCCGGTGGCTATCAGGTCGGTAACTTCCCGCCGGGGTGGGCCGAGTGGAACGACAGGTACCGCGATACCGTGCGCAAGTTCTGGAAGGGCGACGAAGGCGTGGTACCGGAACTGGCCGCGCGCATCACGGGTTCGGGGGACCTGTTCGACCACCGCGGCCGCCGGCCGTGGGCGAGCGTGAACTTTCTGACCGCGCACGACGGTTTTACGCTGAACGATCTGGTCTCGTACAACGACAAGCACAACGAGGCGAATGGCGAGGACAATCGCGACGGGCATTCGGACAACCTGTCGTGGAACTGCGGCGCGGAAGGGCCGACCGACGATACCGAGATCATCGCCCTGCGCGAACGGCAGAAGCGCAACCTGCTGGCCACATTGCTCTTATCGCAAGGTACGCCGATGCTGTGCGCGGGCGACGAGTTCGGCCGCACGCAGCAGGGCAACAACAACGCGTACTGCCAGGACAACGAGATCAGCTGGGTGAATTGGGAGGGGGGGGACGAGGGCCGCGCGCTCACCGCATTCACGCAGAACCTCATCACGCTGAGGCAGGCGTTGCCGGTGCTGCGCCGCACGCGTTTTCTCAATGGCAACCTCGACGAGGCGACGCAGGTGGCCGATGTGCGCTGGATCGACGCCGGTGGCAATGATCTGACCGACGAACAATGGGGCGATACGGCGATGCGCTGCTTCGGCCTGGTGCTGGATGGCCGCGCACGCGCCACCGGCATCCGCCGGGCAGCCTCGGACGCCACCGTGCTGATCGTGTTCAATGCACACCACGACGTGGTGGACTTCCGCCTGCCGGACATCCCGGGCACCGACCGCTGGACCTGCCTGATCGACACCAATATGCCAGTGCGCGACGCGCTGCCAACGTTCACGACCGGCGACGTCTATCAGGTAACGGGCCGCTCGCTGCTGGTGTTCTCACTGGAGGCCAGCGGCTCGACGCAGCGTGTGTTCGAGCGGCTGGAGCGAGAGCTCAAGAGTTGATGTTGAATTAAGGATTCGTTGATTTAATTACTGCTGCGGCAAGTCGACACTACCCAGTCCGTAAGGGGACTGGGTAGACATGGAACGATTTAGCCGCCGCGTTAGCTTTGATTGCACCCTTGCCATCTTCTTGGCATGGGTGTGCTTGGCTTCGGCGCTGCCTGCCGCCGCGCAGATCGTGGCCGATCCGAACTCGGGTCCGAATCGACCCACCGTCATCGCCACGCCCAATGGCCTGCCACAGATCAACATTACACGCCCGTCGGGTGCAGGGGTCTCGACGAACCACTACTCTCAGTTCGACGTCGGCAAGCGTGGTGCGATCCTTAACAATTCTTCCTCCGTCGTCCAGACACAGCAGGCCGGCTACATCAACGGCAACCCGAACCTGCTACCCGGCGGCTCCGCGCGCATCATTGTCAATCAGGTCACGAGCACGTTGCCGAGCCAGTTGCGGGGCTATCTCGAAGTCGCCGGACCACGTGCCGGGGTCGTGGTGGCCAACCCGAACGGAATCTTTGTCGATGGCGCTGGTTTCATCAATACCCCTCGAGCTACGCTGACGACGGGTCTACCGGTATACGGCGGTCTTGGCAGCCTCGACGCCTTCCGGGTGACGGGCGGCCAGATCAGCATCGAAGGCGCAGGCCTGAACGGCGCAGGTGTGAACCAGGTCGACGTGATCGCTCGCGCGGTCAAGGCGAATGCAGCTTTCTACGCGGATAAGCTCAATGTGGTGGCCGGCGTCAATCAGGTCGACTACAACACTCTCGGTGCCAAAGCTATCGCCGGCACGGGTGCGGCGCCGCCGGCCGGCATCGACGTAGCCCTCTTGGGCGGGATGTATGCCAACAAGATCGTTCTTGCGTCGACAGAACTCGGGGTTGGTGTATCGCTGCGCGGCGTAGCCGCGGCGCAGGCCGGCGACTTCACGCTGACGGCGGACGGCAAGATTGTTCTGGGCGGCCAGACGAATGCTAGCGGCGATCTTTCTGTCGTCGCACGCGATGGCATCGACAACAGCGGTACGACGTATGTCAAGGGTGCCATCGGCGTCCAGACGGATGGCACGCTGACCAACAGCGGCACGCTGGCGGCGCAGCAATGGCTCGGCGTGAACGCGCAGAACGTGGCATCCACGGGCACGCTTGCCGCAGGCATGAACGCCGACGGTACGTCCGTCGGTAACGCGGACCTCGCGCTGAGCGCCACGGGCGCGTTGTCGGCCACGGGCCGCAACTCGGCCAGTGGTAATGCGGCGATCCACGGCGCAAGCGTCAGCCTTGCAGGCAGCCAGACCGCTGCTAACGGGGCTCTGACTGTCTCCGGAGGGGCTGTCGACCTGTCAGGCGCCAAGGTTCAGGCCGGCGGCGCAATCACCGCCAACGCCGGTGCGTTGAACACGCGCCAGAGCAGCGTCTCGGGCAACACTGTTGACATCAACGCGCAGTCACTTGATAACACATCGGGCCAGATCGAAGGCACCCACCTTGCGGTCCAGACCACAGGCGATCTGATCAACGCCGGCGGCACGGTAAAACAGACCGGCCAAACCGACACCACGATCACCGCCGGTGGCAAGCTCGACAACACCGGTGGCACGATTGCCGCCAATGGCCAGAACCTGACGGTCACCGCCGCGAGCCTGACCAACGACCGTGGCCAGCTCTCCCACGCAGGCACCGGTGCCCTGAGCGTGACCAGCCAGCAGGTGCTGTCCAACGCAGCAGGTGTCATTCAGACCAACGGCGACTTGCAAGCCCGTGCCGCAACCATCGACAACACACGCGGCGCGCTGGTCAACGCTGGCAGCGGTGCTACGACCGTGACGGCAAGCACCACGCTTACCAACACAAGCGGCAAGATCGGCGCCAACGGCGACGTCACCCTCGCGGCGCAAACGCTCGCGAACAACGGCGGTCAAGTGGTCGCAGGCCAGGCGCTGGACCTGCAGGTCAGCTCCCAGCTCGACAACCACAGCGGCACCTTGTACAGCCAGAGCCTGACCCTCAACCAGACCGGCGCGACGCTGAACAACGCCGGCGGTCAGGTACTCGGCGGCAAGGACGTCAAGCTCGGCGTGGCATCCCTCTCGAACGTGGGTGGTGCCGTCAAGGCCAATCAGGACATCGCTGTGGCCGGAGCGCTCTCCGGCAGCGGCACCATGATCGCTGGCCGCGACCTGACACTCAACGTCGCGGGCGACTACAGCAACGACGCCACCAACCAGTTGCAAGCCAACGGTAACTTGAAGATTGCGACGACCGGGACGCTGACCAATACGGGTACGTTGGCAGCCGCAGGCGCGGTGACCGTCTCCGGCGCCGACATCACCAACAACGGCGCTTCGGCCCTGATGGCCGCCGTTCAGAACCTGAACCTGTACGCCACCAACTCGGTCCAGAACCTCGACGGCGCCACGCTCTACAGCGCCGGCGATCTGCAAATCGCGCGCGACGGCAAACGCGACCCGAACACTGGCCTGCTCGCCAATCAGGTCAACACGCTGATCAACCGCTCGGCCAACATCGAAGCCGACGGCGATATCGACATCGCGGCCAATCAGGTCAGCAACACGCGCACCAGCATCGTCACCGCGGCGGGGACGCCAGCCCAGACGGCTGCGCAAACGCTGGTTCTCTGGCAGGCGGGGCTTACCGACTTCGATCGCAATATGCACGCTAGCCTGACCTTCCCCGGCTGGACCTGGAACACAACCGGCGCACCTGTCAGCACGCCGCAAACCAACGCGCTGCGCGATTCAATCACGGTGACCGTCGAGAAGGCCGACGTCAAGAACCTGGACACCACCGGCAAGACCCTGTCCTTCGTGAGGTCTCCGATCGAAGAGTACCTGGACCTGACGCACATGGAGAACCCGAAGTGCGACATCGATACGGGTATCTGCACACGGGACATTGCGACGCGCCCGACGCAGTACTACCAGTCGATTCAGGACAACGGCAGCACCTACAGCATCACGCTGTGGCCGGACTGGGATCCGAATATCCACATCCGCCCGGATGAGGTGAAGCAGGCCAACTTCGGTCACGACTACAACGAGATCAGCCGCACCAAGATTACGACCACGGCGTCCGACCGGCTCGTCAGCGCGACGGGCGCCGCCAAGATTCAGGCGGCCGGCAGCATTCGCATCCACAGCAAAAACGGCAACATCCTGAATCAGTCGTCGACGATGGCGGCAGGCGGAAACCTGATTCGCGTGGCCGCCAATGGCACGATTCAGGACGTGGGGACAGTGCTCCAGCAAACTGTCACCACGCAGGACACCTCCACGTTTTACTGGCACCAGCGCACCGGTAGCAGCGAAGATTCGCAGGTCGTGGCCTTCCCGAGCGCACCGCAGGCGCCGTCCACCGTGGCCGCACTTCCCGCCGTCGCTACGGCCAACCAGAATGTCCAGACAGCGGGGCAGAACATCACCATCGCGTCGGTCAATACCGTCGACGCCGCAGTCGCCGCTAGCACGGTCAAAGGCGTCGCGCAAACCTTGGGCAGCCCTCAGGGCGGCATCCCCAACCTCACGCTGCCCACCAACGGCCTGTACCGCTTCCGCACCGCACCGGGCGATACGTATCTGGTCGCGACCGACCCACGCTTCACCCAGTACACCAACTTCATCTCCAGCGACTACATGCTGGGCGCGCTGGGCCTCGATCCTCAGAAGACCCAGAAGCGCCTCGGCGATGGCTTCTACGAGGAGAAGCTGGTCCGCGACCAGATCACGCAGCTCACCGGCAAGACCTTCCTCAACGGCTACACCGATCAACTCGAGGAATACAAGGCGCTGATGAACAACGGCGTCACGTATGCGAAGGCCTTCGACCTGACGCCGGGCATCGGCCTGACCGACGCGCAGATGCAGCAGCTCACCACCGACATGGTGTGGATGGTGTCGCAGGACGTGACGCTGCCGGACGGCTCCGTCCAGTCGGTGCTGGTGCCCAAGGTCTATCTGGCGCAAGGCAACGCTGTAGACCTGAACAGCACCGGCGCACTGGTAGCCGGTAACACGGTGTCGATCAACGCCACCGGCACGGTGGACAACAGCGGCTCCATCGTCGGCAACCTGGCTACCCAAGTGGTGGGCGCCGACATCATCAACCGCGGCGCCATCGGCGGCGCGGGCACGACCGTCGTCAGCGCCACCCAAGACGTCCGCAACCTCGGCGGCCGCATCGGCGGCCAGGACGTGGTGGTCGCCGCCGGCCGCGACATCGTCAACGACGCGCAAACGATCACGAACACGACCACGCTGGCCAACGGCAACAGCGCGAGCGCAACCGGCATCGGGGCGGTGGGCACCATTGCAGGTGCGAACAGTGTCGCCATGCTGGCCGGTCGTGACATCACCATGGCGGGCGGCTCGGTAAGCGCCGGCAACAACGCGCTACTCGCCGCAGGCCGCGACCTCAACATCGGCACGGCACAACTCGTCACCACCCAGGACGCCACCGCCCACGGTGGTCAGGACTACCTGCACAACGAGACAGTCATCAATCAAGGCAGCACTGTGCAGGCCGGTGGCAGCATCACGGCGGTGGCCGGACGTGATGTCACGCTGACCGCATCAGCCTTCAGTGCAGGCGGCGACGCCGCGCTGGTCGCCGGACGCAACACGACGGTGACGGCAGCGATGGACACGAGCACGCAAAGTGCCGGTGCCCTCAGCAACAAGGCCTCGCAGTTCACGCAATCGTCTTATGACGAAGGCACGCGTGCCGCTTCAATCGAGGCCGGCGGCAACGTGACCCTCGGCGCAGGCCAGGCGGGCATCGTGGGCCAGATTCTTCAGGCCAACGGCATTGCTCCCACCCAGCTCGACAGCAACATCACCGGCAACGTCGCCGTGCTGGGGTCGGGTGTCACGAGCACAGAGGGTGCGGTCAAGCTGGTCGCCACCGGCGACGTCAACATAGGCGCCGTGAACGAACAGCACAGCGCCGACAGCTGGTCGCATACCGAAAGCTCCGGCTTCATGTCGAAGAAGGAAACCACGGAGAAGACCAGCTCGCGCGACAGCGTGGCCGTCGGCTCCGTCGTGTCAGGCGAGTCCATCACCGGCAGCGCCGGCCGCGACATGACCATCGCGGGCTCCACGGTCGCCGCGACCGACGACGTCACGCTGCAGGCCGGCCGCAATCTCACCATCACCACCGCAGAAAGCACCCGCGAAAGCGAAACCTACTCGCACACCAAGGCCACCGGCTTCGGTGCCACCGGTGGTGGCCTGTCCTATGGCATGAAGGACCAGAAAGACACGACGCACGACAGCTCGGTCACGCAGACCGGCAGTCTGGTCGGCAGCACCGAAGGCAATGTCAGCCTGAAGGCGGGCAGCACGCTGCAAATCACTGGCAGCCAGGTCATTGCCGCGAAAGATCTGACCGGCGTTGGCGCCGACGTCATCATCAATGCGGCAGCGGGCAGCGAGCACCACGACGAAACCCACGAGATCAAGCAGACAGGACTTACGCTCGGCGTGAGCGGCGGTGCCCTCGGCGCGGCCATCAGCGCGGGCCAGAAGGTCAACTCAGGCACGAAGAGCGAAGACGGCCGCGCCTCGGCGCTGTGGGGCATTGCCGCAGGCCGCGACGCCTACGACGCCGCAATGGGCGCGGGCGCCGCGATGGACGCACTGGGGAAAGGCAAGGGTCCGGAGGGCACAGCCATCACGTTGTCGTTCGGTACCAGCCAGAGCAAGAACACGCTGTCGCAGGACAGCACCACCCACACTGGCTCGAACGTGCAGGCCGGCGGCACCGCCACCTTCATCGCTACCGGCGTGGACGCGGATGGCAACAAGACCGCCGGCAACCTGAGCATCATCGGTTCCGATATTGCCGCCACGAAGGTCGGTCTGGGCGCGAAGGGTGACGTCAATATCGTCTCGGCCACTGACACCTACGAGAACCACACCACGAACAAGTCCAGCAGCGGCAGCATCGGCGTGTCCTACGGCGCGCAGGGCTGGGGTGTCTCGGTGTCCGGCCAGATGAGCAAGGGCAATAGCGACACCGTTGGCACCGCACAGGTCAACAGCCACGTTGCAGGCAGCGAGTCGGTGACGATCGTGTCCGGCAACGACACCAATATCCTCGGTGGTGTGGTCAGCGGCGGCAAGGTCTCCGCCGACATCGGCGGTAACCTGAACCTCGCGAGCCGACAAGACACCGAAGAAAGCCACGCCGAACAAAAGAGCGCGGGCGGTGGCCTGAGCATCAGCCAGGGCGGCGGTGCGAGCGGCTCGTTCTCGGCGTCGAAGGGCAAGGCCGACAGCAGCTACGCCAATGTCACCGAGCAGTCCGGCATCCTCGCGGGCGACGGTGGCTTCGACATCAACGTGAAGGGCAACACCGACCTCAAGGGCGCGATCATCGCCAGCACGGCGACCGAGGACAAGAACCAGCTGACGACCGGCACGCTGAGCTGGAGCGATATCGAGAACAAGTCCGACTACAGCAGCACGTCAATGGGCGTCACCGGCGGCCTGACGTTCGGCCAGAAGGTCGTGGACAAGACAAGCGGCCAGACTTCAGGCAAGAACACCGGCGGCGTCAGCCCCATGATCCCGCAACACGAAAGCGGTAGCCAGCACGGCGTAGCGCAGTCAGGCATCGCCGCCGGCACGATCACGATCACCGATCAGGCCAGCCAGAATCAGGACATCGCCGCGCTCAATCGAGATACCGCCAATACCAACGCCACGATCGGCAAGGGTCCGGACCTGAACAACGTACTTGGCAAGCAGGCCGACATGATGGCGGCGGCCCAGGCGGCCGGGGAGGCGGTGGCGAAGGCGGTTGGTGAGGTTGCTGGCAGCAAGCTAAAAGAAGCGACCACTGCGCAAGAGAAGGCGGAGAAAGCTTACAACGCGGACCCCACAGAAGAGAACCGGGTCGCGTTGGCGCAGGCCAACGCAGATGTGAAAGGCTGGGACGAAGGCGGCGCGTACCGCGCAGCCCTGCATGCTGCCGGCGGCGGAATGATCGCCGGCCTCGGCGGTGGCAACGCCATTGCTGGCGCAGCCGGTGCTGGCCTCTCGTCGCTCGCGGCCCAAAAGCTCGCGGCTCTAGGCAAGTCGGTGGAGAGCGGCGTTAGCATCGGCAACAAGGATCTAGACGAAGCCATCGGCAACCTAGCGGCCAATCTCGCGGCTGGGGGAATCGGCGCGGCAGTGGGAGGTGGCTCCGGCGCGGCAACAGCGGGGAATGCCGATCGGTTCAATCGGCAACTGCACCCGCTGGAACGAAAACTCGCCCAAAGGATTGCCGAGGCCAGTGACGGGAAGTACACGGAACAGCAGATCTCCGATGCCCTGCGATCGGCAAGCAATAGCGCCTTGGGCGAGTCGGTCGTGGGCGGCATGGTCGTGGACGGTGTGAGTCATCCACAAGGGGTCTACGATACCGGCGCAGCCTTCACAGTGCCATCAGGCGATGGCCGTACGCTCGTACAAGCACTCCCTACCCAAGTCGATCCCACAATGGCCGAGTACGTGCAGGCAATGACAGGCGGCGACGGTTCTCCATATACGTGGGATGACGGCACCCTAGGTAGATCAGGAACCGCGACGACACCGTTGGCGACGAACCCATTCACGCCAGCACCAAATGGCTGCATCACTGCTGAATGCGCGGCCGGGTTGGGGCAGCAAGGAAGGGGTCTGCTGCCGGACTATGCAACAGTGAGCGGAGGTTCCCTTTCAGGGACGGTTGGGAGAGCAGTGAACTTGCACGACGGTAAGCAATATTTCACCGCCGGCGTGGTCAAAACAAACTCTTCCGCAGTGTCTTTCTCACCAGGTCTCGTAACGAGTTTTGGTTGGATCATTGGTGCTGGCAACGCAGCAGCTACGAATTCATTCATGAAGGGGGACGGGAATCACACATTCATCTCAATTCCGACGCCATTTCGTGTGAACGGGTATGTAGGCGTCACCCACGCATATGGCAGCTCCACGGCTATAGAATTTGGTATCGCGGCGGGCAGCCGTCTCAGTTTTGGAATCATGCCTTGGGGACATTCTTCCCCGATAGAGCAAACCTCAGAGGGGGAGTGAAGATGTCGGCAATCGGTGGTGGTCCGAATCCAGAGGATTGGAAGAAGATGACTAAAGAAGAAAAAATCACCTACATCGCTTTCGTCGTGGTTGGTCTGTCCGTCATTGCTCATGGGATATACATCAAGTTTCTCTCATAGGACCAACGATGCCATGCGGCGTCACCGCGCCGCAGTCCCATCGCTGCCCTCTGGGGCGCTTTCGATCAGTCGCTGCAACTGACGCGTAGCAGTGATCTCTGCCGCCAGCCGGTCGACCGTCAGGTGTCGGGCCGCCAGCCAGCGGTTGAGGGTCAGGCCGCCCTGGGCGTCGCAGCCGATTGAGGCGCCAAAGCGTAGTAAGAGTTCGCCGGCCAGTGCCAGCGAGGATTTGACGCGGGTCAGTGTTTCCGACTCCAGCCGGTAGCCGGCCTCGGCGGTGATCATCAGCCCCGGTTCATCAGGCGCCACCGCGCCGTGCCGGCGGGCGCGTGGTGCCACCGCGACTAGCGCGCCGTCCACCATCAGCATGCCGTCGCCGCTCGCGTGCCGCGCCTCTTCGGCGCTGCCACTGAGCAACCGGAACGCATCGTGCCGCAGTTTGCGCAGCCGTCTGTCCTGTGTCTCTTGGCCGTCGCTGGCACCTGTATCGCCTGACGTCACACACGGATCCACATATAGTCGCCGCTGGCCAGGTTCTCGAACATCTCGTCGGAGGAGCCGACGATATTGTTCTGCCAATAGCGTCCATGCTCGACGTAGTGATCGACGAGTTCGCCGAGGTAGACGCCATCGACATCGTCGCCGAGTGGCACGCGCAGCAGCAGGACGATGCCACCGGTGTCGGGGTCCAGCCCTAGCTGGGCCTGGTCCTGCGCATAAATCGTCAGATTGGCCTCGAGCAACAGCCGGAAGATGCGCAGCGTGCGGCCACTGCTGACAATGCCGTATTCGAAGTTGAGGTAGATCGCCTGCGGATCTTCCTCGAAAAAGTCGATAGCGAGATCGAATCCGCTCGCGTTCAGCAGGCCGGCTTCGACGATGCCATCGGCGTCGGGAATATCGAGTTCCTCGCAGAGCTCGACGATCAGCTCGTTTCGGCGTTCCAGGCTCATGACGCGCGTGTTGCGGAAAGTTGGGATAACAAAGAAAGCGTCCCGGAAGCAGGCGCCGCCGGGACGTACCGCGTGGTGGTCAACCCTGCGTGAGCGACTTCGCGTTCTTCGGCCCCGCTTCCTTCAACTGCGCGAGTGTGGTTGCGAGGTTGATCGCATTCATCGCCTCGGCCGCTGCGTTGATCTGGGCGATCGCGCTGGCCGTATTCGAATCCATGCCGACTTTCGTGTTCGCGTAGTCGGCACCTGCGCCGATAACGTTGCCTGCCGTATTACCACCGCTGACGGGACCTGGACCTGGCATGACAAACTCCTCGTTGTGAAATGATCCTTTCGGACCGGTAGTGTGATGCCGGTTATCGGAATGATGTCCGGCACTATCAGGCAGCCTCGCCCTGAGGCGCGGCCGCGCTGTCTGGTTTTACTCGTCTCGCAGCCGTTCGCATACGGCCGCAGCGGCCATCAGGCCATCGGCCACCACGCGCGCCGCGTTGCGGGCATGGGCCGCCGGCTCGGCGAGCGAGGCATCGACGATGGCCGATGCCGCCGCTTTCAGTTGCGCAATGCCACTGGCCACGCGCGGATCCTTCGGGTTCTCCTCGATCATCCTCACCATCTGGTCGAGCGAGCGGATCGTGTCGGGGGTCAGGGTGTCGTACATGTTCGGGCTCCTGTTTGCTGAGGACTATCGGACGGACTTGGCCGACACCTTGGTGGGCGCCATCGTCGGCAG
Source organism: Cupriavidus pampae (assembly GCF_914271485.1). Taxonomy (GTDB): domain Bacteria; phylum Pseudomonadota; class Gammaproteobacteria; order Burkholderiales; family Burkholderiaceae; genus Cupriavidus; species Cupriavidus pampae. Next base: position 429,342 of record NZ_CAJZAG010000002.1, on the reverse strand, counting down.
GGGCAGGGCGCCGGCAGGCAATGCCGCCGCGCCCTTGGTGGCGACTACGTCGGCATCGGGCCCCGGTACCGGCGCCTCCGCCGTCAACACCTCATCCGGGAAGTTCTTGGTGCCGTCGGGCAACTGGTAATAGCGCAGGCCTTCCACATGCAGCGCCGCATGGACGTTACGCGGCGTGGTATCGGCGGCCTGGCCGGCGAGGTCCACGTCGATGCGTCGCACGGCCGTACCGTAGTCGCCGCGCATGCGTTCGATCAGCGCGCGCGCTCGCGCCGGGTCACGCACGGTGCCACCGACGCGGAACACGCCGTCGCCGGTATAGCTGACTTCGGCGCCGGAGTCCGACAACGATGCGCGCAGGTCGTCGATAATGCTCGCCGCGACCGATAGCCGTACCGACACGTGTCCGCCATCGACCTGTGTCAGCGCACGCCGCAGCGTCGTGGCATCCGCCGCGGTGGGTACCATGCCACTGACCACGATGCTGTCTTCCGCGATGACTGCTTTGAGATCGCGCTGGCCCGAGGTTTTAAGCGTGTGCTCGACTGCGGCCAACCGGCGTTGCATGGGTGTGAGCTCCGGCGTGCGCACGGTGGCCGAAGCCTTTGGTACACGCGTCATCGACATCGCCATCGCTGCGCCGATTGCCGTGGTGGCCGCCAGCGCGCAAACCGTGACATGCAGCCAGCGACGGCGCGTTCGTGGGCGTGGCGCGCTGGCTGTGGGCGCCGGGGAGGGCGCCGCCGTCGTGGGTGCGGACGGGCTTGCCGATGCCGTCGCGCCGACGGGCGCACCCACCACGGGCGCCGGCGTAAACATGGACTCCAGCAGCTTCACCTCGGCCGGCCACGGCGCGTCGGTCGGTCCCACGCACAGCACGATGTCGCCACGCCGAACCGGTACGAAGTCATGCAGTGCGACCGGCGCCTCCGCCGTGCCTGCGGCGCTGGCAAGCGTGACCGTACCGTCGTCCTGGAACGCGATCGCCACCGGCTCGCCGTGCCAGTCGGACAGCTGCACATCGCTTTGCTCGTCGGCGCCGATCACATGCCGGCCCGTTGGCAGATCGAGTCTGGCGCCGGCGTGATATCCGGTGAGAATGCGAAGCTGGCGCGTCATGACTTACTCCTGTGCGCGTGGCGGTGATCACCGAGCAGCGACTTGATAGCCGCGATCGCCTGGTTGCCATGACGGCGCGGCCCCGGCGAGGACAACATCAACAGCTTGAGCGGCCGCAGCAGGAACTGTCGTTGCTGCGCTTCGTCGAGCATCGCTGCGGGGCGCGGCTCGATGCCGCGATCGCGCAGACGCTGCCGTTCGGCGATCAACTGAGCGCGCACCACCTCCAGCTTGCCGGGGGGCAGGGTGGAATCCGCCGCGCGCCCCTTGCGCACGCGCTGGGCCAGATAGCGCAGCATGGTCTCGCGGGTCTGGCGCTCGAGTCGGCCCGCCGACGCGCCCGGTTGCTGGTTGGCAGCGATCTGCGCCAGCAGTACGGACTGCGCCCAGTCGAGATCGGCATCGCGGGCAGGTGCCGCAAAGGCGGAGCGACGGGGCAGCACGGACGGCTGCTGCGCGGACTTGTCGCTCTTGGCACCAGCCGCACGCTGGCCACCCGCTGTCTCATGCCGTGCATCGTGCCGGCGCTCCTGATCGTCCCGCTCGCCATCCTCGCCACCGGTGTGATCGCCCGACTGGATGACCAGCCGCTGACGCCAATCCTGACGATCGTCGTGCTCGCGCACCTCGACCAACTCTTCCTGCTCCTCGCCTTCCTGCTCGGGATCGTGCGCGGCGGTGGCCGCGCCACGCCGCTTGGCGGCCTTGCGCGCCATGCGCGGATGATGGCCTTCGATCCGGTGCAGATCGGTCAGCTCGCTCTCTTCATGCGCGGTATGGCCCGACTCCACCCCCTCGGGGTCGTGCTGCACGCCACCACGTGCCCGTGCGCTACGCGCGGCCCGCAGGCTCTGCGGACGCTTGGGCTGCCCCTGCGCGCGCTTCTTGTGCCCGTGAGCGCCGGGCGTCGTCGGCAGATCCGACGGATCCATGGACTGGATATAGCCGTTGACGATTCTCATGACGGAAACACCGTGCGCATGACCGCGTTGGCAAACTCGAGCACTGCCGAAGCGCCCCAGGGCGCGGTGGCAAGCAGCACCGCGGTGACGATGATCAGCTTTGCCACCTGCGAGATGCTGGAGTCCTGCAGCGAGGTAATGGCCTGAAGGAACGAGATCAGCAGGCCCGACACCGCCGCAGTGGCCACGGCCGGCAGCGACACCATGAGGCAGACCATGAGCGCGCTCGTTGTCAGATGAACGATGTTGTCGTAGTCCATGTCATTTGTAGGTGGAAATCAGACCGTGGATCAGCACCGACCAACCGTCCATCGCCACGAACAGCAGCAGCTTGAACGGGATGGCCACATTGGTCGGCGTTACCTGCGACAGGCCAAGCGCCATCAGGATGTTCGCGATCACGAGGTCGATCACGATAAACACCAGGTACAACAGAAAACCGATGCGGAACGCCGCAGCCAGTTCGCTGACCGTGAACGAGGGCGCCAGTACGAGCAGATCATCCTGCTTGAGCTTGGCGGCCATCTCGGGCGGCCAGATTTCCTTGGCGGAGCGCATAAAGAACGCCCGGTCGCGTTCCGATGTGTGCTTGATCAGGAATTGGCGGAACGGTTCGCGCGCGGCATCGAACAGCACGGCGGCGTTACCGTTCTCGACGAGATTGCCATTCGACATCGTCTGGGCGGCCTCGTAGGCCGATTGACCAACGGGTGCCATCACGAAGCACGAGACGATGAGTGCGATACCGTTGGTGACCATCGCCGGCGGCACCTGTTGCGCGCCCAGCGCGTTGCGCAGCAGGCCGAGCACGATGACGATCTTCGTGTACGACGTGACCACCATCGCGATAAAGGGCAGCAGCCCCAGCGCGAGCAGGGTGATCAGCAGCGACGCGATGTTGAGATTAGCGCCCATCGATCTGATGCACGATGCGCACGCCGAGGTTGTCGCCAACGGCGACCAGTTGCCCGCTGGCAACGGTGTTGCCGCAGCACACGAGCTGAACGATCGCCCCATCGAGCGGCGCGGGCAGCTCGACGATGCTGCCGGCGTGCAGCGCGGCGATCGCATCGAGCGAGAGTTCGAGCGTCACCAGTTCTACGCGCACAGGAACTGTCATGGGGCCGAGGTCGAGTGCGGCGAGATCCTGCGGTGCGTCATGCTCGGGCACCTCGAGTTCCGGTGCGATCTCGACCGCGAAGTCTTGCGTATCGTGGGTCATGGTCAGGGGACTTTCCAGAGTCAGAGTGCTGCCGTCGACGGACACAGTGGCATGCGCCTGCACGCCTTGCGCGGAACCCCAGCGCAGCGAGAGGCCATGCAGCGGCGCGCCGGACATGAAAAGGGCACGCAGCGGCCAGCCGAGCAGTACATCGCCGACGCGCAGGCCGCGCAGCGTATCGAGCCGCAGCATGCGGGTGGCGATCTGGAGCCGCCCGGCCAGTCGTCCCGCGGGAGCATCCGCCCGCAACGGCGAAGCATCGAGGCTACGTTCCAGCGCCTCGACCAACGACAGGTCGATGGCATCGATCACGCACGGTGCGTCGGTGCCGAACGTCAGTGACAGACCACGTCCATCGCCGCTTCGCGTGGCCACGCCAATGTCGCGTACCACCAGCGCGCCGGTGTGGGCCGGTTGCAACGCCGCCAGCCACGGTGCGAGATACAGATTGGCCAGCGCCACACGCCGCGCGTCGTCACGATCCGCGGCAATGCTCTCCAGTGCTGGCGAGCTGGCCAGATCGAAACGCAGCACCGCGTCGCCCGCATCGGAGGCGATCGTCGCGCATGCTGGCAGCACCATCACCGGCTCGCGTGCCGACACCAACAGCGTCGCATCGAGCCGCGCCTGCCGCGCGATGGCGGGCAGCGCGCGCGACAGTCGCGCCAGCGCCGGAGCGTGGTGCGGCAGCCTGGCGCGCAGCGAATCGATGTGGACGGAGGGGTGAGCGGACATGTTGCTGCGGTGCCTATGTCGAATGCCTGGGGTTCGGTAGATCAACCGGCGACCACTTCGAGGTCGACTGTGCGTCCGGTGCGGAGCACTAGCCGGGCCTTCAACGTATCGCCGTGCAAGCAGAGTAATTCACGCGATCGTGCGGATTCGCAGTGGAACCGAAGCGACAGGGCATCGGGCGAAATCGTTATCGTGAGCTGCGTATCGGGCAGAATGCGCGGATCCGGCGTGAGGGTGACGGTGCGGGCGGCGCCTTCGAGCGACAGGCCGCTGGCACCGCAGAACTCGACCACGTCGCGCTCGAGCTGCGTGACAAAGGCGGGCTGAAACGTGCGGCCGCCGCCGTCGTGCGCGTCGCCGTCCTGCCGGCTGGTGTCGCCCATGCGGGGGCCGCTGTCTTGACCGGCGTCACGCTCGCGCGCGGCGGGGAGCTGGGGGAGTTGCTGTGCGTGCGTCAGGTGCGCCCGCGCAGGGGAGGGCTGTGGCTGCGCGCGCGGGAAGTCGAGTGCCGAGCCCGGACCAGGCTGCGTATCGCGGCGGTCTGACGTGCGTGAGTCCGCCACTGTGCTGTTGTTGGTGTCGGCGCTCATGCCGGCACGACGCTCGTCGTCGTACGCCTCGTGCGGCTGGCGCTCGGCGTCACGCACGTTATTTGGGGTCTCCGGCAGCGGGTCATGCTGTCGCGCCGCCTCGTGCTCGGCCATTGGCAGCTCCGCCGCCTGCTCGGCATGCTCCGCCGACGCATGGCCATGCAGCGCCGCCGCCAGCGACGCAGTCAAAGCCGGCGCGGCCGCGCGCCGTTGCTGCGCGTCAAGCAATCGCCGAAAGCGGTTGCCGGCCTCGCGCGACTGCGCATCGTGCTCGGCCGAGGCACGCTCGTTCGCGGTAGGCGCCGGCACGATGCGCACCGGCGGCATGGGCAGATGGTTTCGGGTCATGGTGTATGGAAGAGCCGGCGGAACGATCAAAGCGACAGGCTGCCGACCAGTTGCAGGTCGATCTCGCCATTGAGTTCCTGAAACGAATACACATCGAGCCGCTCGAAGCGGCGTTCGATCAAGCGGCGGAAGTAGCGACGGATATCGGCCGCGGTCACCACCGCGAGGCGATCGGGCGGACCCTCGCCATTGGGACCGTTGGCGAGTTTCTCCAGCCGCTGCAGGATCATCTCGATCACGCGCGGCTCCAGCGTCAGGAAGTTGCCGGCTGGCGTTGGCTTGATCGACTGGCGAATGGTCTGCTCGAGCTCCTGATCCAATACGATGGCCGGCAGCTGGCGCGAGCCCCGCGTGGCACGGTGCGCGATCATGCGACCGAGGTCGCTGCGCACATACTCGGTCAGCATGACCAGGTCCTTCTCCTTCGGTCCCCACGCCACCAGACTTTCCAGAATCGAACGGATATCGCGGATAGGAATCTGCTCTTCGAGCAGGCGGCGCAGCACATCGGCAATCTTCTGCACCGGCAGCGCCTTCTGCGCTTCCGAGACCAGCCCTGGGTACGTCGCGGTGATGCGTTCCAGAATCCACTGCGCCTCCTGCACGCCGATAAACAGCCGTGCCTCGCGCCGCAGCGTCTCCACCGCATGCTCGGCGATGCGCGCTTCGCGCTCGGCTTCGGGTGTCTGGCTGCCGGCCGCGCCCAGATCGCCCGACGCCACCGGCACGTCATGCACGAGCACGTCGTAGCACAGGCCCTGCAGATGCTCGTCGCCCCAGAACACAATGCCGGGGAATGGCAGGCCAAGCTCCTCCGCCACGGTGCGCCGTCCGGTCTCGAAAGCCTGATCGAGCTTCTCGAGGTCGAGCTTCTCGGCCAGCTCGCGCGACAGCTTGACCGCCAGCGGCGCGGCAAAAGCGGGGGCATTGCGCAGGATGCTGCCGGTGTCCTGCTTGGCGCCTTCGCGCTGCAGTGAGGTCAGCGCTTCGTCGGAGTCATTGTTGCGGCGGCGCGCGGCACGGCGTACGGCATGACCGCCACCGTAGAGACCGCCGGCCAGCAGCAGAAAGATCGTGGACGGAAAGCCTGGCACCAGTGCGAAACCGGCCAGCAGCACCGACGCGGTGGAGAGCGCGCGCGAGCTCGTGGACAGCTGCGCAAGAATTTCCATGCCGAGCGAGCGCGGCTTCTCGTGCTCCTTCGACACGCGCGTGATCATGATGCCGGCGGCCACCGAGATCAGCAGCGACGGGATCTGCGACACCATCGCGTCACCGATCGACAGCACCGAGAAGCGCGAGGCAGCCTCCGAGGCGGTCATGCCGTGGTAACTGGTGCCGATCACGATGCCAGCCACGATATTGACCATCGTGATAACAAGCCCGGCAATCGCGTCGCCTTTCACAAACTTCATCGCACCGTCCATGCCGCCGTGCAGCTGGCTCTCGATGGCCAGCATCTCGCGGCGATCGCGTGCTTCCTCGGCGGTCATATTGCCCGCACGCACATCCGCGTCGATGCTCATCTGCTTGCCGGGCATGGCGTCCAGCGTGAACCGCGCACCCACTTCGGCGACGCGCTCGGAGCCCTTGGCAATCACGATGAACTGGACGGTCGTGATGATCAGGAACACCACCAGGCCCACCACGAGGTTGCCGCCCACCACCAGCTGGCCGAAGCTTTCGATGATGTGTCCGGCATCGGCCTTGAGCAGAATCGACTTGGTGGAGGCGATGTTCAGCGATAGCCGGAATAGCGTAGTGAACAGCAGCAGCGAAGGGAAGGCCGAGAGCGACGTGGCACTGGGCACGTACATCGTCGCGGTCAGCAGGATCACGCTGAGCATGATGTTGATCGATAGCAGGGTGTCGATCAAGATGGTCGGCAGCGGCAGGATCATCAGTGCCACGATCGCGACGATCAGGGCGGCGATACTGATTTCGCCGGAAAAGTCGCGTAGCACGGTATTCGTGGCCGCTCCTTGTGACGCGCGTGGGGTGGACATGTCAGTTGGCCTCGGGTTGGTCGTGGGTGTCGGCCGCCGGCGTCAACTGGGCGACCCATGCGAGCACTTCGGCTACGGCTTCGAACAGCGACTCGGGCACAGCCTGCTCGAGCGGAACGGTGTACAGCGCGCGCGCGAGCGGCGGCGCCGGGATGATCGGTACGCCATGGGCCTCCGCGCGTTCGCGGATGGCCAGCGCCTCGGCATCGACGCCCTTGGCGATCACGCGTGGCAGCCCGTGTTCTTCGGGCACGTAGCGGATGGCCACCGCGTAGTGCGTGGGATTGACCACCACGGCCTGGGCTTCCTCGACCTTGGCCGTGGGGCCACTCATGGCGTTCTCGCGCGCGATGGACTTGCGCTTCGATTTGATCTCGGGGTTGCCTTCGGACTCCTTGTGCTCGCGCTTGACTTCGTCCTTCGACATCCGGTGTTCGCGAATGAATAGCCAGTACTGCAGGCCGTAGTCGGCCGCGCCGATCAGCAGAAACAGCACGCCAGATGCGGCGATAAAGCGCCACAGCAGAATCCACACCACCGCGACCACATCGGCAATCGACTGGTAGGCGAGGGCAGCCGTGGTCGGCAGCAGCAACATCGTGAGCTTGGCCAGCACGGCGACCAGCACCGCGGCCTTGAGCACCATCTTGAGGAGGTCCAGCAGGGAACGCAGCGAGAACAGTTTCTTGATGCCAGCCGCCGGGTTGATCGCATCGAGCTTCAGCTCGACCGACTTGAACGAGACGTTGAAGCCGGTCTGGGCGACCAGCGCGGCCGCTGGCAGGAGCAGCGCCGCGCCGAGTAGCGGCATCAGAACCCATCCGGCCTCGATGCTGACCGCGAGCATGAATGCGCCCACGTCGAAGCGGGGTGAGGCGTTGCGGCCGACATCGAGCGCGATATGCATGAGGTTGCGCAGATGTTCACCCATGAACGGTGCCGCGAACGACATGGTGGCGCCGGCGCCGATCAGCAGCGCGCCGGCGGCAAGGTCGGTGCTCTTGGGCGACTTGCCCTCGCGTTTGGCGTCATCGAGCTTCTTGTGTGTGGGGGCTTCGGTCTTTTCGTCGGACATGACGCGCGCGATTCGCATCGCTCAGGCTGGCAACGCTGGCGATGGTGCTTGCGTGGCGTCCGGCGCGCGCTGACGTACCCGAAGCCGGGCGGCGAGGGGCGAAGTGCGGTCGGGAAGGGCGTCGGCGGCCGGCCCGGCCCGCGGCCTGCCTCCGCGCCCTGCTTTCGCGACCTTTCGCCCCGGGCGTGCTGTCTTCGCATGCGGACCGGGTGCCTGCGCTGGGGGGCACCACACTCCAGTCCCAGATTCCGTCCCGCTGGAGACCTTCATGCTCGACATGACCGAATGCCCGGATTCCCTCGTATCCGCCCTGATCGAACTGCTTGTCACGAGCGTGAACAAGCAATACAGCCACGAGGCGGAACGCCTGCTGGCGGCCTTGCACGTGATGAGGCCGCGCTTCCGGGAGCTCCATATCTACGACGTCTGGCTGATGATGGGCCGCAAGCGCTACGACGATGCCGCGCGCACGCTGCGCGATCTCGAGTCGCAGACGCTGCAGGCGCCGTTCAACGCCTATGTGGCCGCGCTGCTGGCCACGTGCCTGTTCTCGCTGCGTGATCCGGGCTGGCAGATGTTTGCCAATCAGGTGCTGTCGCGCGAGGAGGATCCCGAATCCGTGCGGCTGGTGAATCTTCTGATGGGCCGCAAGGAGGAGGATGCCGGCGCCGCCCTCATTACCAAGGAGCGCGCTGCCGATCGTTCCACCGGTCGTTCGTCGGAACTCTCGCCGTATTCCACCACCCACTTCCTGCGCGTCTGAGGAGAGCCCCACATGTCCATGATCGATCCTTCTATTGGGGCCATTCAGGCCATCAGTGCCATCGATGGTCCGTCCCGCGTGAGCCCGGCCATGGCGGCGAGCGCCTCCGGCCCGTTCCCGCCGTCGGGCGTTGGTGGCCCCAGCGATCCGACGAGCGTCTCGAAAACGGCGGTGCCACCGGCGTCGGCGGAGTCCGAGACGCGCTTCCGCCAGCTACTGGACCGTGCCGCGTCCGATATGCAGACGCGTAGTCTGGAGGCCAGCCCGACGCAACGGCCGTCCGCGATTACCGAACTGGTGGGCGCGCAGGACGATATGTTCAGCCAGTTGCAGCATCGTGTGCAGGCGTTTCAGGAAGCCGCGCCATCGCTCGATCAGCGCGAGTTCACCGCGCAGATGGTGCAGCTGCAGTACCAGCTGGCGGATTCGATGGCCCGCATCGAGCTGGGCGTGGGCTTTGCGCAGGGCGGCAAGAGCGCGGTGCAGAACCTGATGAAGAACCAGTAGCGGTTATGGCTCCCTCTCTCTTGCGCCCACGCTGGCTGGTTGGTCTTTTGCTCGTGTTGTTGCTGACGGGCTGCAACAAGCAGCTCTACTCGCAGCTGACCGAGAATGACGTCGACGAGATGATGAGCGTGCTGTTCGACGCGGGGCTGCGTCCGGACAAGGAGACGCCCGACAGCGGCAAGACCTGGACGCTGACGGTGGCCAGCGACGACTTCCCCGATGCGATGAAGGCGCTGCGCGCGCATGGCCTGCCGCGCGAGAAGTACGCGAATCTTGGCGACATGTTCAAGAAGGAGGGGCTGATCTCCACGCCCACCGAGGAGCGCGTGCGCTTTATCTATGGTGTGTCGCAGCAGTTGTCGGCGGTGCTGTCGCGCGTGGATGGGGTGTCGTTTGCCAGTGTGCAGATCGTGTTGCCCAACAACGATCCGCTCTCCAACGTGGTCAAGCCGTCGTCGGCGGCGGTGTTTATCAAATACCGCCCGAATACCGATGTGGCATCGCTGCTGCCGAGCATCAAGAACCTTGTGATGCATAGCGTGGAGGGGCTCACGTACGAGAACGTGAGCGTCACGTTTATTCCGGCGGAGGTGCAGCGCAGCGTGCAGCGCAAGACATCAACGTGGCCGATCTGGAGCGCGGTGGGTGTGGCACTGCTGGTTGCGCTGGGCGTGGCGGGTTTCCTGCTGCGTGATCGGATTACCGAGGCGATGGCACAGCGCCGACGCGGCGCGCGGGCACGGCCGGCTACCGGAGCGGCAACGTGACGGAGGTCGTGCCGCGCGCCGATGCTGGGCAGCCGGACGCCTTGACACTGACGTTGGCCGCGTTGCATGAGTACGAGGCCCGGTTGTGCGAGGGGTTTAGCTTGGGCGGCGCAGCGCGCTGGCGTCGCGCCGCCACGCTCGCCAGCGTGGTGCCCGCTGACGCGTTCCTGCGTCCGCCCGCACGAGTCTGCGTGGCGTCGCCCGCGCGGCGGCGGCAACTACTGGCATTGCGCGCGTTGTTCGCGCGCCGCTCCGCGGTGCGGCGCTGCATCGATCGCGCCGGCCTGTCGGCGATGGGCGTCGCTGTGGGCGGCAGCAGTGTGCTGACACTGCTGCGCGGCGCGGCCGCCGAGGACGGTGAAACTGTGCTGGCGCTCCCGCCGGCGCTTGAGGCCGACGCGCTGGCGCGCGACGGCCTCGCCCGGCTGCTCGCCGGCGAACCGGCGGCTGCTGCGCTGGCCACGCTTGCCGGCTATCCGGGCAACGAAAGACACCCGGAGCGCCTTGCCCTGGACCATACGCAAGCCGAGAACACGCGTTTTTTCTTCCGCCTGTCGCAATGGATGCCGGAGTGGACATGATCGTCTGGCTCGACCGCAAGCAACGCTATCGGGAGCGCGTCGGCGTGCAGGGCGATGTCCTGCGTGCGGACGAGTACGCCGCCGTGCTGTCGATAGACGACGCGTTGGCGCGCGCCGAAACGGAGGCCCGCCAGATCGTCGGTGACGCCCATGCGCAGGCTGCCGCGATCCGTCAGGCGGCGATCGCGCATGCCGAGGCCACCGACGCCGCCGCGCAGGCACGCTGGGAAGCCGCCGCGGCACAGGGCTACGAAGAGGGCCTGCGCCGCGCGCACGACGAGGCCAACGCCGTGATGCTGCACGAGACATACGACGCCTATGCCACGATGGCCAGCGCGCAGGCACGGCTCGCGCATCTGGTCATGGCAGCAGTAGAGCGGGTGGTCTGCGAGAGCGATCGCGACGCGCTGTTCGCGCGCGTCACGCTGCGATTGCAGCGTTTGATCGACGAGGCGTCGTTCGTCACGCTCACGGTGCACCCCGACGATGTGGCCCGCGCCCGCGAGGCGCTTGGCCTGCTGCGCGACACCGTCGGCCGCAATGCCGCGTTCGACGTGGTGCCGGACGCGGCCGCGCCGGCCGGCAGTTGCCGCTGCGAATGGGACAACGGCGTGTTCGTGACCAGCCTCGACGAGGAGATGGCCTCGCTGCAGCGACTGCTGGAGCGCGAACTGATGGCCTCGCCCGCGCCCACTTCGTTCGAATCGGCCGATGAGGGCCAATACGCCAGCGCGAATATCGACGAGAACCCTCACGAGATGACCGCATGAACACCATCCTCGATTTCGCCGACCGGATCGATCGTGCGCTGGCCACATCCGAGGGCGGTGCGCGTTACGGCAAGATCGTCGAGGTCACCGGCACGCTGCTGCACGTCGGCGGGCTCGACGCCTCGCTCGGCGAGATCTGCGAGCTGCAAGCACCGTCCGGCGCGCTGCTGCAACGCGCCGAAGTCGTCGGCTTCAGCCGCCGCATGCTGCTGCTGGCCCCGTTTGGCAACACCGTCGGCCTGTCCCGCGCCACTCGCGTAGTCGGCAGCGGCCGCGCACTGGCCATCGGCGTGGGCCAGGGTCTGCTCGGCCGCGTGATCGATGGCCTTGGCGAGCCCATCGACGGCCTGGGGCCGATCGAGGCCACGCAATATGTCCCGGTGTTCGCCAACGCCCCCGACCCGATGCGCCGCAAGCTCATCGACACCGCCATCGCCACCGGCGTACGTGCCATCGACGGCCTGATGACCCTCGGCGAAGGCCAGCGTCTGGGCATCTTCGCGCCGGCTGGCGTCGGCAAAAGCACCTTGCTCGGCATGCTGGCACGTGGCACCGACTGCGACATCAGCGTTATCGTGCTGATCGGCGAGCGCGGGCGCGAAGTGCGCGAGTTTATCGAGCTCATCCTCGGCGAAGCCGGCATGCGCCGCACGGTCGTGGTGTGCGCGACCTCGGACCGCTCGTCGATCGAACGCGCCAAGGCCGCCTACGTAGGCACAGCCGTAGCCGAGTACTTTCGTGATCAGGGCCTGCGCGTGCTGCTGATGATGGACTCGCTCACCCGCTTCGCCCGCGCCCAGCGCGAGATCGGCCTCGCCGCCGGCGAGCCGCCCACGCGCCGCGGCTTCCCGCCATCGATCTTTGCCGAACTACCGCGCCTGCTCGAACGCGCCGGCACCAGCGACGTCGGTTCGATCACCGCGCTTTATACGGTGCTGGCCGAAGACGAAAGCGGCAGCGATCCGGTTACCGAGGAAGTGCGAGGCATTCTGGACGGCCACCTGATCCTCTCGCGCGATATCGCGTCCCGCAATCGCTATCCCGCAATCGATATCCTCAACAGCCTGAGCCGCGTGATGCCACTGGTGGCCAGCCAGGACCATATGGCCGGTGCCGGCCGCATGCGCAAGCTGCTCGCACGCTATGCGGAAGTGGAAACCCTGCTGCAGGTCGGCGAATACCAAAGCGGCAACGATCCGCTCGCCGACGAGGCGATCGCACGGCACGAAGAGCTCGAAGCCTTTCTGGGGCAGGGCACACAGGAACACGCCGAGGCGTTCGAGACCGCTGGCATCGTTATCAGCTACGCGCAGGAATGATCCATGAGTCAGACCATGCGCGCCTGGCGCACCGTGCTCGTGGTCAAGGTGCGCGCGGTCGATCGCGCCAACGAGGCCCTGCGCGCGCGGCGCGCGGAACTACGCGAGCGCGAGGCCGCCGTAGCCGCCGCACGCGAGGCCCGCGCGCAGGCGCAGGCCCGGCTCAATGCAGGTCGGGCCGAGTTGGCGCGTCTGCTTTCGTCGCGTGACCTCGCGCCAGCTTCCTACCTGATGCACGTCGCCTACCTGCGCTACCTCGAGGACGAACTGAAAGCCGCCGATCAAGCCATCGAAGTAGCCGAGCGTTACCGCGTCTCCGCCCAGCAGAAGGTCGATACCGCGCAGCGCGCGTTGCTGCGTGCAGAGACATCGCGCGACACCTGCAAGGAACGGCTGCAAGCCATGATCGACGCCGCTCAACGCGCCGCCGAGGCCGCCCTCGACGAAGAATCCTCCGAAACCGCCGCCGCACGGCTGCACGCCCGCAAACGCACCCGCGCCGCCGCGCGACCCGCCTAGCCCATGCTCGACTCCGCGATAGACGCCAACACGCTCGGCGCGCTGCTTGCGCTCAACACGCAGGCCCATGGGCTGCTGTTCCTGATCGCGCTCTCCGGCATTCGCGTCACGACGATCTTCCTCGTGCTGCCGGCCATGTCGTCGCAGGCCGTGCCCGGCGCGGTGCGCGCGGGCGCGTGCTACCTGATGACGTGGTTTATCGCTGCTGGCCAATCGCCAGCGGCATTCGAGAACCTCACGATTCCCGACATGTTGCTGCTGACGATGAAAGAAGCCTTCATCGGCCTGATGATCGGTTACCTGGCATCGATCATCTTCTGGATCGCGGAATCCGCGGGCACGCTTATCGACGATCTGGCAGGCTTCAACAACGTGCAGATGACCAACCCGATGCACGGCGACCAGAGTACACCGGTCGCCTCGCTGCTCGTGCAACTGACCATCACGCTGTTCCATATCTCGGGCGGCATGACCGTGCTGCTGGGCGTGCTATTCGAGTCGTACCACTGGTGGCCATTGATCTCTGCCGTGCCGGACCTCGGCAACGCCGCGGCCTCGCTGGCAATCGATCAAGGCAATGGCATGCTGAGCACTGCGGTCAAGATCTGCGCGCCCATCATGCTGGCGCTGGTGTTGATCGACGTCGGGCTATCCATCATCGGCCGCGCCGCGGGCAAGCTCGAGCCGAACTCGCTGAGCCAGCCACTGCGCGGCCTGATCGGCGTGGTCCTGCTGGTCGCCATGATCGGCGCGATCTCCGTGCAAGTACGCGATGCCATCCACTTCACCGGATTCTCCAGCCTGCTCGAGAAGCTGCGTCACTGACGCATGCGCGAACGAACATCGAGCGAAGAAATTCACCGCGTAAAAATTGAGAATTGCGTGTGAGTTTCTTGAGTTTGATGCGAGCGCTTCTTCGCTATCGTTGTCTCAACTTCTGCTGGAACGGAAGCCCCAGGCAACGACGCATAACGAAGAAGGGGAAGTCAGATGGTGAGCGGAATCTATTTTGCGCTGGCAAGCGGCATTGCCGCCCGCGCGCATCTGCCGCGCTACGCGCAGGCAGTGTTCGAGGCTGACTGGCAACAGGCCTACGCGTTGGTGGCGGATGCCGCCGACGGCGACGAGCGGCAGCTGGGCGTGACGGCGATGGTGCGGCTGCAGGCCCTGTCCGACGCGCTGGCCTTGCGCGACCTCGATGAAGAAGCAGAGCAAGGCTATGCACGCGCCCAGCGCGTATGCCGCGACGCCGAGCAGCTTCGACTCGTATCGTGCCGCAACACCGGCTGGCAGGCCTTCAAGCGCAACCGCACCAGCCTGGCGCGCAACTGCTTCACGCGCATCATGCATGACGATGCCGCCAGTGCAGCCGAACGAACTGAAGCGGCGCTCGCGCTGGCGCTGATTGATCATCAGCTTGGCCACCAGCGCGCGGCCGAGCATGCGATTGCCCAGGCGCGCAACAGTGCGGCCATGGCCGACGACAAGCTGTGGGCGGAACTGGTGGAACTGCTGGCGCTCGATATCGGCATTCAGTTGACCATCCGCTGGTCGCCGGGGCTGGCCGACCATGTGTTCTGGCAATCGGTGCGCGCAGCTTCGCCATCCTCATTGCCGCAGGATGCGGCGGTGGCGGCGTCCTTGCGCGGCATCGCGAGCGGCCCGTGGACCCTCACGCTCATGGCGCGTCACGCGTCCTACCTGACCGAACTCGCCGCCACCGCCGCCGGAGACGGCGACGCGGCGCGCATGCTGCCGACGCGCATGGATGCGTTGTCCCTACCGGAGCGCACGGTGGTACACGCGCATATGCGCATCGATTCGCTGATGGCCGCGCTCGGCGGCGGCTTCTCGTTGCTCACGGACCGGCTCTACAGCACGCTCGACAAGCGCGGCGATACCGCTGGCGCGGTGCGTGGTCATCTGGATCTGCTGTATGCGAGCGGCAAGGTGGCTGCGCTGCGCGGACAAGTGGCCTCCGCACTCGATCTATGGATGATCTATTCGCAGGAAGCGCTGCACCGGCTGCGCACCGAGGTGATATCGATGCGCGCGCAGGATCCGCGCGCCGATTCTGCTGCCCAGGCCCGCGCGGATGATATCGCCGGACGTCTGCCCGCCAAGTACCGTCGCGCCTATCTCTACATCGTCGAGAACATCGGCCACAGCACGCTGACCACGCGCGAAGTGGCTGCGCATATCGACGTGACGGAGCGCGCGTTGCAGATGGAGTTCAAACGATCGCTCGGGATGTCGCCCAGTGCGCTGATCCGTCAGTTGCGGCTGGAAGGCGTGCGCGGCGAGCTGCTCGACGACACGCGCACACAGGCCACCGTGCTCGACACCGCCAGCCGCTGGGGCTTTACGAGCCGCTCCTCGCTGTTGAAGAACTATCGCCGCCAATTCCACGAATCGCCGTCCGAGACCATCCATGGCTAACCGATCCCGCAACATTGCCTTTCGCGCGCGCCGGCCGCTGCGCACCGCTGCCATCGGCCTGGTACTCGGCTTGCAGGCGTTCTCGGCGATGTTCGCACCCGCGGCGCTGGCGGCGCCGATTCCGTGGCGCTCGAGCAATATCAGCTATGTGGCGGACCGCAAGGACATCCAGGAAGTGCTGCGCGATATCAGCGCCAGCGCGGGCGTGGCCGTGCAGATCTCGGCGAAGGTCAAAGGCACCGTCAGCGGGCGCTTCGACACGCGTCCGCAACTGATGCTCGAACGCATGGCGGCGACCTTCGGCTTTATCTGGTACTACGATGGCGCGGTGTTACGCATCTATAGCGCGGACGAGGTGGTATCGACCACCATCGGTCTGTCGGCGGCCTCCACCGCGGCGCTGCGCCGCTCGCTATCCAAATTGCAGATCGAGGATCCGCGCTTTCCGATTCGCTTCGACGACGACGCGCGCACGGCGGTGGTGTCCGGCCCGCCGCGCTATGTCGAACTCGTGAACGACGTGGCCAAGCTCGTCGATCAGAATCATGTGGATCAGCAGCACGGTCAGGCCGTGCGTGTGTTTCCGCTGCGCTATGCGTGGGCCTCGGACCATACCGTGACCGTCGATGGCCAGTCGATCACGATTCGCGGCGTGGCCAATATGCTGCGCGACCTGTATCAGCCCGATGGCGGCCGCATCGGTTCGCAGACCGCGCCGCAGTCGGATGCGCGCCGCCTGCGCAATGTCTCCGAGACCGATACCGGCTCGCCGGGCGGCGGCAGTCGTCCGCGACAACCCGAGTCGCAGGGCGGCTGGATCATTGGCCTGCCGGGGCTGACCGGTGGAGGCGGCGGCGGTGGCGCCAACGCGCCGTTGCCCGGTGGCGCGGCGGCAGGCGAGGGCGGGGCTGCACCGGCGGCACGTCGCGGTGGGCGCGTGACCGACGTCTATCCGGAGGATCGGCCGATCATCCAGGCCGATCCGCGCACCAACTCGATTCTGGTACGCGGCCGTCCCGATCGCATGGGTTCGTTCCAGTCGCTGATCGAAACCCTCGACGTGCGGCCCGCCGTGCTCGAGATCGATGCCAATATCATCGAGATCACCGACAACGCGCTGCAGCAGCTCGGCGTCGACTGGCGCGCGCATTCGGGCCATGTGGACTTCGAGATCGGCAACGGACAGAACGCGCAGGCTGGTTATCCGGGCTCGCTGAATCCGAACGGCTTCGGCAACCCCAACGACCGTGACCGCGCCGGCAACACGCTGCTGCCGACCACGCCGGTGGGCGGCGTGTTCACGGCGGTGCTCGGTGGCGCCGGCAAGTACCTGCTGTCACGTATCAGTGCGCTGGCCCAGACCGACCAGGCCACGCTGAACGCGAGCCCCAAGGTGGCCACGCTCGACAACGTCGAAGCCGTGATGGACAACAAGCAGACCTTCTATGTGCCGGTGTCCGGCTACCAGTCGGCGGATCTGTACGGCATCTCGGCCGGCGTGTCGCTGCGTGTGCTGCCGATGATCGTGCCCGGCTCCGACAATGGTGGCGCGCCGTCGCAGATCCGGCTCAACGTGCATATCGAGGATGGCCAGTTGACGTCGCAAACCGTCAGCAACCTGCCGGTGGTATCGAACAGCACGATCGACACGCAGGCCTTGATCTCGGAAGGCGAGAGCCTGTTGATCGCGGGCTATACCGCGGTACAGGACCAGCGGCAGGAAACCGGCGTGCCGGGCCTGTCGAAGATCCCATGGATCGGCGGGTTGTTCCGCTATCGCAACCAGTCCGGGCAGAAGTTCCAGCGTCTGTTCCTGGTGACGCCGCGCATCCTGCGCGCACCGAGCCCGGCAGACCTCAATGGCGATACCACCAGCGGTCCCACCGGCATCGTCGGTACGCTGCCCGCGGTGCCGACCGTGGTGCGCGATGTGCGCGCGGTGGCGGGTATGCGCACGGTGTCGGCCCAGCGCGCGCCGTTGCCGATGCTGCCCGCCGCCGCCGTGGCGGCCGCGCCCTGACGGCAAAACGCCCGGCGGGGCCGGGCGTTTCTCGTCGCGGACGAGGCGTCATTCGTCGCTGTCGGGATCGGGCGGTTTGTTTTTGCGGGCCTGCCCGATGATCATCTGGCCCACCTGCAGGACCAGCTGCGTCATCGCGCTGTTGAGCACCGACGGATCGGTCGTGCCGCCGGAGCCATCGTTATTGCCATTGTTGGGACCATTCGGGCCATTGGGACCGTTTGGGCCGTTCGGACCATTCGGTCCGTTCGAACCGTTATTGCCGTTCGAGTTGTGGCCACCGGCCGGAGGCGGCGGTGGCGGCGGCGCGTGAGAGCCGTTGCTGGGGATACGAGCCATGGTGTGGTCGTGACATGACGTGGATGGAGCCCCGACAGTAGAAAGCATTCGCGCGTGACGCGAACGCGCCTGCGAACCGGCGATAGCGGTGGCGAAGCGGTTCGCATGGAGCCGCTGCGTTTCGCATCGGGCCCGCCACGCATTGGGGTGCTTCTCATAATCCTCCCGAGCCCCGGCCCGTGCCGGCGTCATTCACGTCAGCTTATCGAGAGGCAATGATGGAACTTCGAATCACCGCGGATCGCCCAGATACGACCCTGCCGCCCACCACGGTGGACGAACCCCCAGCCGATACCACTGCGATCGATGAGCAGGTGGGCGCCATGTTTCGGACGCCGCAGGCACCGGGACGCGTTCTGCTGCCGGTGCAGGGCAATGCGCCGCAGGTGCTGGCCGCACCGGTCATGATGATGCCACTGTCCCAGCACGGCCCGGCCCAGTTCCTTGCGCTGCCGCGCGATCCGTCGGTGATCGCGGCGGGTCTCGATGATCCGGCCGAGTTGCCGATCGATCTGTCGGCGTATGGCGTCAGCGCGCCGGTCACGCTGCCTTCGGCGCCCTTGACGCCCGCCTTGCCGATTCACGTCAATACCGGCCTCGTGATTCCACCGGGCACCGAGCGCCCGGCAGTACCGCCTCAGGTCACCACCGCGGTGGTCGACCAGCCGCCCGTGGAGGCGCCGCCCGCCGATGCACCGCCGGTCGAGACGCCACCGCAGCAGCCCCCCGAACCGCCGTCGTTCGGTCAGGCCGCGCGCACCGTCTACAACTGGATGGACACCGATCCGTCGATGCAGGGCAAGATGCTTAGCTACGACGATGTGGTGGCGCTTGCCAACAACGAGAATGCACCGCCCGAGCTGCGTGCGGCCGCGCAGGCGCTGACCGCCGATGGCGGCGCGCAGTTCAAGGAACACCTCGGCGGCAAGGACAACATCGCGAGCGGCAAGGACTTTTCCAACTTCATCATCAAGGACGACAGCACGCCGCTGAACGACGCCGATATCCAGACCATCGCGGTGCTGGGCCGTCATCAGAAGGACTTGCCCAAGAACGAGAAGGACATTCAGGCCAAGATTGACGACCCGAAGACGCCCGACGATCTGCGTCAGGCGCTGCAGCAGATGCAGAAGAACCCGTCGCTGATCGCCATGGTCGACTCCGGCAAGAACGGCAAGGTGGACGGCAAGTTCTCGGGCAAGGATATCGAGCGGTTGACGGAGCGCCGCGGCGAGATTCGCGAGTTCAACCAGCAGCAGGCGGCCATCTTCGTCGACAACTATATTCCGTCGGACGAAGCCGATAAAGATGCCAAGCCGCGGCCGATGACGCAGAACGACGCGATGCGCGAGATGTATCGCTATTCGGACTATCTGCCCAAGAACATCTCGCGCGAGACGCTCGAGGACATGGTCAGTGGCACCGGTGGCATGGGCAAGATGCCGCCGCAGGTCATCGCCGCCGCGCAATACATGCTGCAACATCCGGATGCCTTCGCGCAGATCGCGCCCGGTGGTTCGATCTCGCGCGGCCACCTGTGCGATGCGATCTCGCACGAGATCAATCTGAACCCCGACGAGCGCGAAACCATCAAGACGCTGCAGGACAATCGCGGCACGTTTTTCGATGGCGGCACCATGAACCGCGACAAGCTGAAAAAGATCGCCGACGATCCCAACGCGAGCGAGTCGGTGAAGAAGGCGGCCAACCAGCTGCTCAACGATCCGCTGCTGTTCGGCATGCTCGACAACGGCAAGCGCGGCCATTCTGGCGATCCGATCCACGCGGCAGACGACGGCAAGATCAGTGAAGCGGATCTCGACAAGTTCGTTGGCAACCTCAAGACCAAGGATCAGCCGCCACCCGAGATTCCGCCGTCGCACGAGCCGACCACGCCGGAAGCCCAGGCCGCCGCGGGCGCGATGATTGCGGGCACCCAGGATCAGCCCGAGGAGAAGAAGTCGAAGGGCGGCGGCTTTATGAAGTTCCTGCAGGGCGTGCTCAAGGTGTTCTCGAAGATCGTCGAGATCGTCGGTCAGATCGTCAGCGCGGTGGTCAAGATCATCCCGGGCGTGGGCAATCTGATCGCGGGCGCGATCTCGGTGGGAACGAGCTTTGTCTCGGGCCAGCTGAAGGTGGCCTCGGTGGCGGCCGGCGGTGGCAGCAAGGCGGAGATCGAAGCGGCCGAGAAGGAAGCTGGCCTCGATCTGGCCGGCGCCGCTATCAGCGGCATTGGCGTGCCCGGCGCGGGGGCGTTTATCAAGGGCGCGGTCAACGTGGCGGAATCGGCCGTGGAGGGCGCGGCCACGCGTACCGTCAAGGAAGTCCTGCCGGAGGCCATCAAGGACACCGCGAAGGATCAGGTCACCGACGTGGCGTACAACGAGGCCGACAAGGCCTATCACAAGGCCACCGCCGGTTGACCAGAGTGCCGGGAGTTCGCTCCCGGCCCCCTGGTTCTATCGATCCAGCTTACTTCGACGAGGGCAGGGCAAACTCCGCACCCTTGTCGATGCTCTCGGGCCAGCGCTGCATCACGCTCTTGTAGCGGGTGTAGAAGCGCACCGCTTCTTCGCCGTACGCATGATGATCGCCGAACAGCGAGCGCTTCCAGCCGCCGAACGAATGCCAGGCGGAGGGCACCGGACTCGGCACGTTGATCCCCACCATGCCGGCCTGGATCTGCCGCGTAAAGGCGCGCGCAGTGGCGCCATCAGCGGTAAAGAGCGACACGCAGTTGCCCAGCTCATGCGCATTCACGAGCGCGATCGCGCTGGCCAGATCCGGCACGCGCACCACCGACAGCACCGGTCCGAAGATCTCCTCGCGATAGATGCGCATATCGGCTGTCACGTCGTCGAACAGTGAGCCACCCATAAAGAAGCCTTCCTCGTAGCCCGTTGGCGGTGCCACGCCGCGGCCGTCGACCACGAGCTTCGCACCCGCCGCCACGCCCGATTCGATATAGCCCGTCACCTTCGCATGATGCGCCGCGTTGATCAGCGGACCCATGTCCAGATCGAGCTTGTCGTTGATACCCGCACCCATTCTGAGCGCGCGCACGCGCGGGGCCAGGCGTGCAATCAATTCATCGCCGGTGCGGCCCACGGCCACCGCGACCGACGTCGCCATGCAGCGTTCGCCCGCCGAGCCGTAAGCCGAGTTGATCAACGCTTCCACGGCCTGATCAAGATTGGCATCGGGCATCACGACGAGGTGGTTCTTGGCACTGCCCAGCGCCTGCACGCGCTTGCCGTGCCCCGCGCCCAGACCATAGATATGCTCGGCCACCGGCGTCGATGCCACGGCGGAGACCGCGGCCACGTCGGGATGCGTGATCAACGCGTCGACCGAATGCCTGTTGCCATGCAACACATTGAACACGCCCTTGGGGAAACCGGCTTCCATGAACAACTCGGCCAGACGGATCGAGGCGGAGGGCGTACGCTCGGAGGGCTTCAGGACGAACGTGTTGCCGGTAGCGGCCGCCATCACGAACATCCAGCAGGGCACCACCATCGGAAAGTTGAACGGCGTGATGCCGACCGCGACGCCCACCGGCTGCCGCAGGTTCCACGCGTCCATGCCCGCGACACTCTGATCGGTGAAATCGGTCTTGAGCAGGCTGGGAATGCCGCACGCCAGTTCGACGATCTCGATGCCGCGTACCACTTCACCCTTTGCATCGGAGAGCAGCTTGCCGTGATCGCGCGTAATCAGCTCGGCCAGTTCGTCGGCATGCGCCTCGAGCAGTTCCTTGAACTTGAACATCAGTCGCGCGCGCTTGAGGGGAGGGGTTTCGCTCCATGCGGGGAATGCCGCTTTGGCAGCGGCGACCGCGGCGGCCACCTCGTCAACGTTGGCCACCGGCACACGGCCCGTGACGCGGCCCAGCGCGGGGTCCAACACATCGTTGAAGCGCCCGCTGACGCCTGCAACGCGTCGACCGTCGATGAAATGATTGAGCTCGCGCGCAGGCGCGGCTTGAGTTGCTGCGTTCATACACTACCCCTGGTTCGTTAGCGAACGGCGCGCTTGCCGTCGCTGTTTCCAAACCAGTGTATGAATTGTTGCCCCGCGCGGGTGGGCTGGCTGCCGCGTCTGCGGGCCATTTGCTATGGGTTTCTGGCCATGGGCCTGAATGCCGCAGCGCTACTAGTCAGCAAGCATATCCGGGGCAGGTCACGGCAATGTTTCATGCCATCTGCTTATTCGCATTTGGAAACAAAATGTAAGCGGATGTTTTTTGGCACTTTCAGGTCGATTTCGGGCTTTGCCGTGCTTTTGCTAAATTCCGCACGATTTTGGAAAGGCGAGATAGCCAAAGTGGGGCACGCGCCGTGCGAGATACACACCGATCGCTGCACGTTAGCCGCACACGCACGTTAACCGGCTGCGTGCGTGCGGGCGATGTAACCGGCTCCATTTACAGTTTTGCAAAAGACTCTGATGAACCGCACGCTTAAGTTCCTTATCATCAGCCTCGCATTTAAGTCTGTCTTAAGCCGTATTGCACCACCCCAACAATAATGCCGCCACAGCCATTCCCGTTGACAGGAAGGGCGCGCTCGTAGCGGGAGCGCGGCGGCAGAAGCTCAACATTGCGGTTCAAACCAGAAGGGGTAATCCTCCGTGAAACTTGCCTTGCTCACCCGGAATCAGGCCGTGCGGCAGACCATTGCGGCGTTCTCGACGATGGAGTCCGACTGGAATCCTTCTTACTTCCATGATCGGCTCGACCTCCTGCGTCATCTGGCTTCGCGGGAGGCCATCGATGTGGTCGTGATCGACGCGGACTTCGATCTCGATGCGGTCAGCCGGATTGCGTCCTGGCGCGCATGTCATGCGCGCAGCGACTATGCGATTCTCGTGATCGGGCAGTTTCCGCAGCGCGACGCCATGGCGCGTGCCTTTGCGATGGGCGGCGACGATATCGCGGTGGGACCGTTCCACGTCGAGGAGCTGCATGCGCGCACCGTGCATTGCGTGGCGCGGTTGCGCGAGCAGTCGAGGCAGGTCACGCATATCGAGATCGGCGAGTACCTGCTGGACCGGCCATCGCAGACCGCGCTCCTGCGCGGGCAGAACGTGGGCCTGACCGCGCGCGAGTTCGCGCTGGCGTGGCTGTTCTTCTCGCTGCCGGGCGCGCTGCTGACGCGGCCGCGTATTGCGATGGACATCTGGGGTCAACCGCCCGAGCAGGTGGCTCGCGCACTCGAACAACACATCTACAAGGTGCGCCGCAAGATGTGCCTCGATGGCGAAGCCGGATTCAAGCTGAAGGCGGTGTACGGCGGTGGGTATCGGCTCGACGCGACGCTAAGCGCCCGCGCGGCGGACGCCACGCTGGCGCGCGCGGCGGAGCAGGGCAAATCCCTGTTGGGGCTGGAACTCGCCATGCAGGCAGTGTAGAAGAGCAGGTTGGGCAAGACGGGCGCCGCCGTGGCGCCTTTGAGATGTGGCTTAACTCGGGGAGCGACTACTGCGTGCCAGTGTCATGTCCCCAGCGCCGCAGCACGGCCTGCACCTTGGCGGCATAGCCATCGCGCAGTGTGGGCGTGGCCGAATGATAGGCACCGACGGCCGCCCACGTGTTGCCGTAGCGATCGACCTGCTTGCGCAGGTGCCACGCCGCGATATACACGTTCTTGCAGGGCTCCATCAGCGTCGACGCATCCACGCCGTACTCGGACAGCTTGCGCAGGTGGATCGAATTCACCTGCATCACGCCATAGTCGATCGAACCGTTCTGGTTCACATTGCGCGCATCGGGACGATTGCGCGACTCCACCCATGCGATGGCACGCAGCACGTGCGGATTGACGTGATGGTACGCGGCGGCCTCGTCGAAACAGTCGGCGTGCGCCGCGTTGCAAGCCATCGCGTTCAAGGCAGCGACGGCAGCCACAGTAGCCAGGCCGTGGCATTCGAACCGGAATGGGCGGGACAAGTCGGATCTCCGGAAGGGAAATAGCGCGAGCGTAGTCATGCGCCGCGCCGCGCCTCCGCCAACGGTTCGGCATCGGCACACACGCTTCGCATGCGCCGATGCCGCATATCGATATGGCATCGATGTTTCGCTTTTCCACGTGCCATTTCGGAAAGCGCCCGCGACATCCGGTGCGATTGCGTACTAATTGTCCATGGCGTCGGACATCCAGTGCCGGACGCCGTCATGCACAAGGAGAGTCAAAACCATGCCAGCCCCATCTGCCGTCGCCGGTCCAAGTTCGAAACCCCTCGATCACGAGCTCGAGGTCTACACCGGGAGGCGCAATCCCGCCAAACTCGACAGCCGGACCAGAACGCGCGCTCCGGCTCGACCCGATGGCCTGGCGATCCGGGAAGGTGCCGTTGCCGCCGAACCGCACACCGCCATGCGCCGCGGGCTGCCCGCGGCGCATGGCGAACTGCCGGCTGCACTCGAGCGCAGGCAAACCGAGCTGACCGCCGCGGCGGACGCATTGCGGGCAACCCCCAATCCGACGGAAGCCGCGCTGAAGACGTACGACGATGCCATGCAGTCTTACCTGAACGAGGTCAGCACGCACCTGCGGCAACTGTCGAAGGCGCCGAACGCCGCGGTGACGCCGTCGCTGCAACAGTACGCGGGCAATGTGGCGGGCGCTTTCACCAACAACGCACTGAGTTTCCTGATCCCGACCATCATGTCGGTGCCATTCTCGGAAGCGCGCCATCAGACGTACATGTACTCGGTTGCCCTGGCGTTCGCCGCCGCACCGGCCGGAGAGGCGGCGGCGTGGGTGCAGCGCACCCTGGGCGGCGCCACACCGCAACTGCGCATGTCCTACGGCGGTTCTGCCAATGCGGGCTCCTACAAGGCCATTGCGGGGGACCTGCTTCTGGCGATGACCAATCTCGCGCTCTACGGGCTATCCAGCGCATTGCTCAGCCAGAGCTCCTGGATGAGTGGCAACGCGAACGGGCAGATCCTCAGGTCGCTCATCTCGGGCGGGGTGATGAGTCTCGCGGGGCAGGGCGTGGTTTCGATGGGGGCGAAGCATACGCTGCAGCGGAATGGCGTTACGGATGCCAAGGACCTCCCCGAGACCGCGCATAACCGGACCATCCGCGACGGGATCTATCTGCAGGCCGATGGACCGTGGATGGACCGCACCACGTCGGCGATCAAGACGCAGGAGGTGATTTCGAAGATCATCGGCGGCGTACTGGGTGCGGGCGTGTATGGCCTGATCCGTGGCGCGGGCGAGAATATCGAGAACAAGCCGGGACAGAATGCGCTGACGGTGTTCTGCGGCATCGGTGCCTACCTGCTGATCGCCCAGGTCGTACGGCTGGTGTTCACCGCGACGGCCGCCGATCCGGGCAAGCACGCCAACAAGTTCGGCATTGCCGCGAGCGACGTCGTGTCGCGGCAGATCCGGTCTTCGGCGTTCGATCGATTCGAGAACATGCTGGATGCCGTCGGCGTTGGCATTCGCGAGAATCTCATGTCGGCGGGCGGTGTCAGCCGCAAGGCGGAGTACGACGATGCCATGGCCGTCCTGAGTGGGGCGGCATTCCGCGGCCGGGCGGCCGACCAGCTCGACGATCATGGCAAGGCCACGGCCATGGAGTCGCGCATGCAGGCCGCACTGGACGCCTTCAAGGAAGGTGCCGAGCCGCTCACCGGCACCGAGCACGAAATCGTGCGGATGCTCGAGACCGTGATCGAGTCGATCGGCAAGACACGCGAGAGCGCCGCGGCAGGCAATCCGATCCAGCCGGATTTGCAGGACATCGGCAATCGCATTCGTGACGTAGAAGCGCTGGTGCTGCAGAGCGTGTTCCAGAACAATGGTCTGTCTGGCTTCGTCGCGCAGAATCCACGCGTGATGAAGCTGGTGGATACGCTTATGCCGACGTTCGCGGCAGTGCGCGAGGGTGACCGGCGCGCCGGTGCACAGGCGTTCGTGTCCAACCTGACCGCCTACGCGGAGGGCCATAAGTCGGCGGAGGAGGTGCTGATGGCGCTGGCTCCCGATGGCCATCAACGTGTGCTCGCGCGCGACGTCGCCGACGCGATCAACGCGCTGCCCCCGGGCAAGGATCGGACCGAATTGCCGGGGATCATCGATCGCATGCTCAACGAGGCGTTCAAAGGAAAGGTTCCGGACCGGCTCGCGTCGAGCATGCTCGTGCTGCGCAATCAGCTGAATCCTGTCCTCGTCTCCAATGAACCACGCGTCCAGGCGTTCATGACGCGCTTCGCGAGTCCGGAAGGTGCGACGCCGGACGGGGCACGGGTCATCGCCGATCAACTGAAGACTGCCTTCAGCAGCGGCGAGTTCACGCCGGGAGACTTTCTCCGCGTCGTCCAGGAACGGCAGCGGCAGGCCCCGGACGGACCGGTGCGGGAAGATGAGGAAGCGGCGGCCGGAGTCGGCCAGCAGGAGCTGATGCAGCGGATGCGGAGCGCGCTGCCGCGCGGCTTCGAGGAGACGCTCGCCCGCGAGTTCCCGATCGATGCCGACGCGACCCTGCAGCATGCGGCGGACGAGATGGTGTCGTCGCTCTGGCGCGACCAGCAGGCGATGCCCGAAGTGCATCGCGGCCTGATGGCGGGTGCCATGAGCCTGCGTTTCAGCGGCGAACTGGTCGACCTTGCCTTTCCGCCGCAGCACGATGCGCACTTCCACCCGACCAGCTACTCGGGACGCATCAACTCGCTGAGCCAGCTCGTGGGCTACATGGATCGCAACAATATCCAGATCACGAACCTGGCGGGTATCCCCTCGCAGGTCTATCTGCCAACGCCCGAGCGCAAGTACTACGCCAACTCCCAGCACCCGATCGACTACCGCGACCACGACTTTCCGCTTGCCGGCCAGTTTCAGAAGCTCTCGGACAAGGACAAGGACCGCTTCGATCTGAGCATCACCGGCTTCGACGTGACCAATGGCCCCAATATCTCGCAGGCGATCAAGGACCGTCTGCGCGAGTATCCCGGCGTCTTCAAGGCGGTAGGCGAGGTCACGCTGAAGAAGGAGATCATTTCGGGCAAGAACCCGCATAACCCCATCATCAATGGTCCTGCCACGCAGGAGTTGTTCAACGCGTGCGCGCAGGCCGGCCTGCCGCTGATCCTGCATTGCGATCGTAGCGAGCCGGGATCCAAGGATCAGTACGCGCAGCAGGTGTTCGCCGCGATCAGGCAATGGGTCGGGCGCATGGAGTACAAGAGCAACGACGTGCTCGCCACGCTGCCGGGCGCCAAGGATGTGCCGCCGATCGTTCCGAAGATCGTCTGGGCGCACGGCGCCGGTATCTCGCGCTTTACCGCGGAGAGCAAGGACCACACGCAACAACTCGATACGCTGCTGCGCAGTCCGGAATTGATGGCGACCGCCGCCGACGGTACCCGGAAGCAGGTACTGTCGCTGGACCTGTCGTGGGATTTCATCGCGCATGACATCCTCGAGAACGTCTACGACCAGTTGCAGACGGAGAACCTGTCGAAGCCGATCCGCGACGGCATCCAGAATCTGCTGCGCCTGTACAAGGCGTTCTCGGAGGAGGGTGGCCGCTCGGACAAGGCGGACGATCTGGGAGACAAGACGCTGGCCGCCATGCACCGCATCGGCGGCAGGGGCATCGGGCGGGAGTACATGGAAGCGGTCGCCAATTTCAAGGCGGTCGTGGAGCGGGAGATGACCGACGAGCCTACCCGGAATGCGTTCCTCCGTCTCACCGAAGCGCCTGGCGATGCGGGCAACAACTGGCTCTATATGTTCCGTCAGCATCAGGATCGGCTGCTGTTCGGTACGGACGCGCTGGCGGTCGGTATCAAGGCGCACGGAGAAACGGCGTATGCGCTCAACACTCAGGTCCTCACGCCGATGTATCACATCTTCGACGCACTGGCCGCGCATGTGACGGTGCCCGCGGACCAGCCGCCGCTGAGCGGAATCTCCACGAAGATCGCGACGAGCAACTACGAGGGCGTATTCCGCGATCCGGATGTGAAGGCGCGCCGCGACGCGTACGAGGCCATGCTGTTGAAGGAAGCACCGGCCGAGCACTCGACGAATGCGCGTCCGCAACCGTTGGTGTCGCAGGAGGATGAGGGCCTGCGCCGCACCGCAGGGAACAGCGCTGCCGCCGCTCCGGCGACGACGGACGCCTGACCGGAAGGGACTGAAGCTGCATGCAGGGTCGATCCCCTCTCCCCGCCGGAGAGGGGATTTTTCCTCTACTCGAAAGGCTCACCGCGCGTTACGATAGCGGCTCCAAGTTCACCAGGGAGCCGACCTTGAACCTCGATGACGTGATTGCAACGGTAACTACCGCGCCGCCCCCCGAGTCTCCCGAGTTGGCGGGTCTCGATGAACCCCAGACTGAAGCCACGGTGCGCCGCGATCTGGCACTGCTGTACCAGTTGATCGCGCATTTTCGCATGACGGATATTATCGACACGCATATCAGCGCGCGCGTGCCCGGCAGCGAAGATCATTTCCTGATCAACCGCTACGGCGTGCTGTTCCACGAGATGCGGCCGGAAACACTGGTCAAGATCGACACCGAGGGGCGTGCCGTCGATAGCCACGATGGCGTGGATTCTGCCCTGCAGCAGGTCAACGCGGCTGGCTTCACGATCCATTCGGCCGTCCACATGGCGCGCCACGACCTGGCCTGCGTGATCCACACCCACACCGCCGATGGCATCGCGGTATCGGCCCAGCGCAAGGGCCTGCTGCCGCTCTCGCAGCATTCGCTGCGTTTCTACAATCGGCTTGCCTATCACGACTACGAAGGCATCGCCCTCGAACTCGCGGAGCGCGAACGGCTGGTGGCGGACCTCGGCAAGCACAAGGCGATGATCCTGCGCAACCACGGCCTGCTGGCCGCGGGCACCACGATTCAAGAGGCGTTCGTCAACATCTACTACCTCGAGCGTGCCTGCCAGGCCCAGATCAAGGCGACCTCCGGCGGCGCCGAACTGGTCCATCCGTCCCCGGAAGTCTGCGAACGTACCGCCCGCCAGTTCGAGCGGCCGACCGCGCCGCAGTACTGCCAGCGCGTCTGGAACGCCGCGATTCGGTTGCTGTGAGACGAAAGCCGTTACTTCGACGAAGCGTCAGGCGCCGAGCCTGACGCCGCAGAATCTGATGTCGCAAAGATCTCCTCGGCGGCATGGAAGGCCGAGTTGGCCGCTGGCACGCCGCAATAGATCGCG
Organism: Cupriavidus pampae; assembly: GCF_914271485.1. Classification (GTDB taxonomy): domain Bacteria; phylum Pseudomonadota; class Gammaproteobacteria; order Burkholderiales; family Burkholderiaceae; genus Cupriavidus; species Cupriavidus pampae. Next base: position 400,064 of record NZ_CAJZAG010000002.1, on the reverse strand, counting down.
GTCTGCAGCAGCACCTCCTTGATCTCGTCGATCGTCACGCCATTGTTGGCGGCGGCGCGCAGATGGAGCTTGAGTTCCTCGCCACGATTGAGCGCGACCATCATCGCGATGGTCAACAGACTGCGCGTATGGCGCGGCAGGCCTTCGCGCGTCCAGATCTCGCCCCATGCATAGCGGGTGATCAGATTCTGGAACTCCTCGTTGAGCGGCGTGAGCCTGGCGAGCGAACGATCGACGTGCGCGCTGCCCAGCACGTCACGACGCACGGCGAGTCCGGCTTCATATCGTGCGGCGTCGCCGGCGAGCTTGGCGTCATCAATGGAATCAGGCAAGAGGGTCTCCTTTAGTAAGTCAGTGCGATGGACGCGCTGCCAGCGCAAGCTGCCAGGCTTGCACGGCGGCATCGGTGTATCGCGACGATTCGCCTGCATAGTTGGCGGGATCGGCCAGGCGGTCAAGTGTCGCTTCGTCAAGCAGTCCCGCATGTTCGGTTTCGGCTTGCAATGTCGACTGCAACGCATCGCGCAAGCTCGTGCCTTCGGCCACCGCGCGCTTCGACGCAGCCTCCACGAGGTGGTGCGCCGGCAACCGTCCGATGCGCCCCCCAAGCTCGAGCATGGCCGCTTCTCCGAGGATCAGCCCATGGGTGATATCGAGATTGGCGCGCATGCGTGCCGCGTCGACCTGAAGTCCGCCAGCTACCTCGCGCATCTGCGCAAGGGCTCCCGCCGCCAGCGTGACGATCTGCGGCAGCGTCTCCCACTCGGCCTGCCAGCCGCCCAACGCACGCTCATGCTCCTGCACCATCCCGGCCAACATCGTCGCCACCAAGGGCGGCACACGCAGGCTTGCGGTGAGGACCGCCGCGCAGCCGACCGGATTGCGCTTGTGGGGCATGGTGCTGGAGCCTCCGCGCCCCGGGCCGGAAGGCTCCGCGACTTCGGCAATCTCGGTCTGCATCATCAGCGAGATATCGCGCGCCATCTTGCCCAGCGTGCCCGTGAGCATGCCAAGCGTTGTCGCAACCTCCACCAGACGATCGCGGTGGGTGTGCCACGGCAGTGCCGGAAGTTGCAGATCGAGCTGATCGGCGAAGGCGATGGATACCGCCTGCGCGGCGGCGCCAAGACTCGCGAGCGTGCCCGCCGCGCCACCGAACTGCAGCGTACGCACCTGCGTGCGTGCCGCATCGACGCGGGCCAGATCGCGACGCAACGCGTCGAGCCAGCCCGCAGCCTTGAGGCCGAACGTGGTGGGCAGCGCATGCTGGAGCCAGGTGCGTGCCACCATCGGCGTTGCGTGATGCCGGGCGGCCAGTGCCGCGACGCACTGACCGAGGCCGACGAGGTCCGCATCGATGGCTCGCAACGCGTCGCCCAACTGGAGCACCAGCGCGGTGTCGATGATGTCTTGGCTAGTCGCACCCCAGTGCACGAAGCGCGCGGCGTGGCCGTCGCGTTGCGCCACCGCGGCGGTGAGCTGTTTGACGAATGGAATCGCGAGATTGCCGGCCGCGACCGCACTCTGCGCTAGTGCATCGAGGTCGATCACGCTCGGGTCGGCGCAGACCGCGCTAATGACGGCAGCCGCCTCCTCGGGAATCACGCCGCAGCTTGCCTCGGCACGGGCCAGAGCCGCCTCCACGTCGAGCATGCGTCGGACCGTGCTGGTGTCGTCAAAGATCGCCAGCGTCGCGGTGCTGCCGAACATCGGTGCCATCAGGCGCGCCGAGCCGCGCGCGGGAGTGTTTGTCATGCGTTCAGATATCGAAGAACACGGTCTCGCCGTCGCCCTGTAGCACGACGTTCCAACGCAGCGTACCACTGCCGTCATCGCTCGCGATCAGCGTGCCGCGGCGCGACTCAGGTACCAGTGCCAGCACGCGGTCGCTCGCATTGGCAGCGACTTCGTCCGGAAAATACATACGCGTGGCAACGTGCTTGACCAGCCCACGCATGAATACCGACACCATGATGTGCGGCGCCTGCATGGCTTCCGGCTTGCCGTCCGCGTCCGGCACCGCGCCGGGTTTGACGGTGACAAAGCGGAATTCGCCATTCGGGCCCGTTGGCACACGCCCGAAGCCGGTGAAGCCCGCGGTCAGACGTAACTCGCGTTGATCATCGGGGTGGCGATAGCGGCCGGCCGGGTTGGCCTGCCAGATCTCGACCATGCCGTCGGGCACGGGGTCGCCGCGACCGTCGATAACGCGGCCTTCGATGACGATGCGATGGCTGGCGAGTTCTGGCGCGTCGGCGGTCAGGTCGACGCAATCCAGTCCTGCCAGGCCAATATGCAGGTACGGGCCAACGGTCTGGGATGCAGTGGCGTAGAGCATGTCTGTTACTCCATCGGCGTGGCGTCGCGCCCGCGCAAGACGATATCGAAGCGGTAGCCGAGCGCGTACTCGGGCTGCGTGGTTTCCCAGTCGAATGTCGCAATCAGCCGCTCGCGCGCCTTTTCATCGGGCACGCACTGGTAGATCGGATCGAACGCGAGCAGCGGATCGCCGGGGAAATACATCTGCGTGACCAGACGCGTGGCGTAGGCATTGCCGAACAGCGACAGATGGATATGCTGAGGCCGCCAGGCATTGTGGTGATTGCGCCAGGGATAGGCGCCCGGCTTGATCGTCTTGAACTGATAGCGGCCCTGGGCATCGCTGATCGTGCGACCTTCCCCCGAGAAATGTGGGTCCAGCGGTGCATCGTGCTGATCGCGCTTGTGCGTGTAACGTCCGGCCGCGTTGGCCTGCCAGATCTCGATCAGCGCGTTTGGCACGGGACGGCCATTCTCGTCGAGCACCCGGCCCGTGACCAGAATGCGCTCGCCGATCGGTTCGCCGCCGTTGCCGACGGTCAGGTCGTTGTCGCCCTGATGGACGAACTCCGGGCCGAAAGTCGGGCCGGTGATTTCGGACAATGACTGCGCAATCGGGATCAGCGCCTGCTGCGGCGCGCGCAGTTGCGTCGAGCCATAGGGATCGTATCGATAGTCGGGTTGGGTGTTCCACCAAGGACGGCGGTATTGGGCAAGGCGCGTCATCGCATTGTCTCCATAACTTGTTGGCTAGCACTTTATGCGCGCAAAAACTTCATGTAAATTGAGATTTCGTCAATGAAGCATGAATTTAAGTTATGAGAAAGCCCACCGACGGCGGTGAAGATGAAGCGGCTGCGGGCATGCGATCGGCAGCGTTCCGCTCGCGCGTACGCCTGCGGCACCTGCACTGCTTCGTGGCCGTCGCACAGGCGCGCGGGCTGGGGCGCGCGGCCGAACAACTGGGCCTGACGCAGCCCGCGATCTCGAAAACCCTGAACGAACTCGAGGAACTGGCCGGTACGCGCCTGCTGATTCGCCAGCGCTCAGGCACCCAGCTCACCACGGCGGGCGTGCAGTTTCTCGGCCTGGCGATGCGTGTACTCGATAGCGTCGATGCGGCCGCCGATAGCCTGGCTGGCGTGACCGCCGCCACTGTGGAGCGGATCCGGCTTGGCGCGCTCCCGAGCATCGTGCCCGCGTTGCTGCTCGATACCGTCACGCAGTTCCGCCGTGCCCACCCGGAGGTCGCACTCGTGGTGCAGACCGGTATGAATCGAGAGCTGATCGAAGCCCTCAAGGCAGACCAGATCGATATCGCCATTGCGCGCATGGATGACCCGACCGCCATGGCGGGGCTGTGGTTCGAATCGCTGGGCCCCGAACCGCTCGTGCTCGCGGTACGCGCCGGCCATCCGCTGGCGGCGACCGAGCGGCCGACCATGCTGGATGTGCTCGCGTACCCGCTCGTGATCCCGGCGCAGGGTTCCATTCCGCGTCACAGCATAGAAAGTCTGCTGTCGCGGCATGGCCTGTCATTGCCACCGGCATGCCTGGAGACCGCCGACGCGTACCTCGGTCGGTTGATCACGGCGCAGGGCGAACACGTATGGGCCGCGCCGCTATCGGCCGCGCGACGTGCCGTGGCCGATGGCGAACTCATGCTGCTGCCCATCGACACGCAGGGCACCGAGGAACCGATCGGATTGCTGCGGCGCGGCGACCGCACGCTCGGACCCATGGCCGAGGCGCTGGCGGCCATGGCGCGGGACCTGTCGGCACCGCGCTGAGGCCGCTCAGGCTTTTCCCAACGGCGGTCGCGAGAGGTAGCCGGCCATATTGCAGAGCTGGCCCAACTCGTTGGCCGCCTCGCACAGCAGGACGGACAACGTGTGGATGCGCGCGGCATTCAACCGGGTCTTGGGGCCGGCCAGGCTGATGACGCCGACACACCGGTTGCCGCGTTTTACCGGCACCGCGACCGCAGCCATGCGCGCCGCGAACACTTCGTCGATCATTGCGTAGCCACGCACGCGTGCCGCGTGGAGAAAGCCGAGTAGCGCTTTCAATGACGTCGGTGCGTTCGGGCCGTACTCGTTCGGTTGGCCAAATCCCTGCTTCATCACGAGGGCAACGGCGTCTTCGTCCGACATCGTCATCAGCCAGGCATGTCCGGTCGAGGTGCACGAGAGCCGTGCCGCCAGGCCCATATCGGGGTCGTAACGGAAGCCCGTGCGTTGACCGTCGGCTTTGGCTACCCAGATGATGGCGTCGCCGTCGACGAGGGACAGGCGCGCGAGTTCGCCGGTCTCCGCGGCGATCCTTTCGATAATCGGCTGCGCGATATCGGCGATGCCGGTCAGGCTCAGGAACTCGAGTCCATTCGATGTCATGCGCATCGAGAGGATGTAGCCGCTCTGGTCGGATAGTTGCCGCACGTAGCCGCCGTCCACGAGCTCGCCGAGCACGCGATGGCAGGTGCTGCGCGGCAATTCGAGCGCATCGGCAATCACCGACAAGGCGGCGCCTTCGCCTTGCGAGGCCAGGAAATCGAGGATCTTCAATCCCGATTTAAGTGACATATTTCACCATGCGGAAAGCAATTCCGGTGCGGAACGGGGCAGTTCTGACGGCGCGAACAATACCAGTGCACGCAACCGGTAGCAATTGGGGGCGATAACCACAAGAAGGGGAGACAACATGTCAGTCATCACGGAGTCCAGCGGTGCCGCGGCCGATCCGGTCAGCGCACAGCAATCCATGGCCCGGCGAGCGGTCGCGGGTGCCACGGTCGGCACCGCGCTCGAATGGTTCGACTTCGCGCTTTACGGCGTAGTCGCCGCAACGATTTTTCCGAAGCTGTTTTTTCCGTCGCTCGATCCCACGGCATCGTTGCTGGCCTCGCTGGCCAGCTTCTGGGCCGGTCTTGCCGCGCGCCCGCTGGGTGCGATCGTGTGCGGCATCCTTGGCGATCGATGGGGGCGTCGCAATTTGATGCTGATCACGGTGTCGGTGATGGGGGTGTCGTCGTTCCTGATGGGCCTGCTGCCGACGTATCAGCAGGTGGGCATCTTCGCGCCGATCCTGCTGGTCAGTCTGCGCATCGTGCAGGGGTTTGCACTGGGTGGCGAGTCCACCGGCGCGCAACTGATGGCGGTGGAACATGCATCCCCGGAGCATCGCGGTATCTACTCGGGTTTGCTCGGCATCTGCTCACCGCTGAGCCAGATCCTGGCCAACATGACGCTGTTCGCGCTGGCCGGGATGCTGTCGGCGGAAGACTTTGAAAGCTTCGGCTGGCGCATCCCATTCCTGGCGAGCTTCGTGCTCGTGCTGCTGGGCATCTACATCCGCATGAAGGTCAGCGAGACGCCGGCATTCGAAGCCTTGCGGAAGCAGGGGCAGCAACAAGGCAAGCAGCAAGGCAAACGCGTGCGCGGCGCCAATCCGCTTGGCACGGTGCTGCGTCATCACTGGAAAACTGCGCTACGCCTGACGCTGTTCTTCTGCGGCCCGGCAGCGTTGTTCTACCTGATCGTCGTGTTCTCGCTGAGCTACCTGACGCGGAACCTCGGCATGCCGAAGCAGACCGGCTTTATGCTGCTGATGGTGGCCAACGTGTGCGCCATCGTGGGGGCGCTTGCAGGTGGCTACCTCAGCGATCGCATTGGACGCAAACGCGCGCTGCTGGTCGGCTCGTTCTGCACGCTGGTCTGCTGTCTTATTTATTTCCCGATCCTCAATCAGGGCTCGCTCGGCATGACGATGGCGATCATGGGCGCGTTCCTTGGCTTTACGCAATTCCAGAGCGGCATCCAACCGGTGTGGTTCGCGGAGTCGTTCCCCACCGAGGCGCGCTACACGGGATCAGCGCTGTCGTACTCGGGCGCCAATCTGCTGACCGGCGGGCCGATGCCGATTGTCGCGGTGGCGCTGCTGCAGGCGTTCAACGGCTCGCCGTGGGCCATCGTCGTTGTGTGCGGATCGCTGAATGTGCTGTCGTTCCTCATGATCCTCACGTCCCGCGAAACCAAAGGCACCAGCCTCGAAGGCAGTCACTGAAGCATCCAACATGAAACGAAAACTCTACATCCTTAACGGCTCGAACCTGAACATGCTCGGCGTTCGCGAGCCGCATATCTACGGCAGCACGACGCTGAGCGATATCGAGAAAAACTGCCTGGCGATGGCCGATGCGTTCAAGTTCGATTGCGTGTTCCGGCAGACCAACAGCGAAAGCGAGCTGATTGGCTGGATCCAGGAAGCGTACTTCGCGGACGCCGCGCTCATCATCAATCCAGCGGGCTTCTCATTCGGCCGCATTCCCGTGCTGGACGCGGTAAAACTGATCCGCCGCCCGGTCGTCGAGGTGCACATCAGCAACATCCACCGCCGCTCGGAGGAGTACCGCCACTCCACCATCTCGGTCGCCGCCACGGCAGTGATCTGCGGCGCCGGCGCCGGCGGCTACCTCCTGAGCATCCGCGCGATCGAGGATTTGTGGGCGGCGTCTGAGTCGTTGGCGTAGTTGCTCTGTGAACGCTTGCCGAGCGAAGCACGAAGGGACTCTAATGGTGGAAACCGACAAAGTTGGAGTTCACCATGCAAGCCGCGACGCTCGGTGCCGCGATCCTATCGAAGCGTCAGGCTCTCGGCCTGACGCAGCAACTGCTGGCCCGCATGGCCGGGCTCTCACCGCAGTTTCTGAATGACATTGAGCGCGGCGCAGTGAACGTTAGCGTCGCGACGCGTCAGCAATTCCTCGACTTGCTCGGTCCCCCGCTGGGCATCAATGACGCCGAACCGAGAAAACGCGCACTGTGGATGGCGGCGAAGGGCGCTAGCGTCAGCTATTCAGGCGAGCTGACGATGGAGGAACTCGAGCGGGCGCTCGCCACCGGAAACGTCCCAGAATATTTTCGGCCACACATCGCGCAGGTTCTCGATGAGGCCCCACTTCAACTCGTCATAGGGGCTGTCTCCGAAGTCGCCACCAACCACCACCAACAGCCATCCGAAATTTGGGAGAATGTGCGCACGCTTGCGCAGGCGCTGATGGCGACACGCGGCGGTATGTGGGCGTGAACGCACCACAGCGCTCGCATCGGACGACACGCATTCAGAACGATAAAAGCGGAGACCCCATGACATCGACCCCGTCCCACCCCACCTCATCCGCATCCGAACTCATCGATGCGCATATCCGCGAGTTAAACGACTGGCGGGGTGCGATGCTCGCGCGCATTAGGGCGGTGGTGCTGGCGGCCGCGCCTGATGCGGTCGAGGAATTGAAATGGCGTGGGGTGCCGGTCTGGTCCGATCACGGCATCGTGTGCACCGGCGAGACCTACAAAGCCGCGGTCAAGATGACGTTCGCAAAGGGCGCCTCGCTCGAGGATCCGACGGGCCTGTTCAACGCCAGTCTCGAAGGCAACACCCGCCGTGCAATCGATTTCCACGAAGGCGACGAGATCGACGAGCCTGCGCTGCGAGCGCTGATCGCGGCGGCGGTCGCGTTGAATCGGGCAAAGCCGGCGAAAGCTACCAAATCGATCGCGCGGTGATATCACGAGACCGACTGTTCGTGCTTCGGTTGCTAGGAGAGGGGCTGCCATCGACCCATTACTGCCGTTTAGACGGTCAGATCAAGCGGTAGATACTAGATTTAAGCAGCCATTTGAGTGGCAGCTACTTGGAATTCAAGAAGGGATGGCGGACTTCAGGCGGCCGAGGGAACGGCGCCTGTCACCCGCAGCGGAGGAGGGGGTCCGTCGGCTTTCTATAACGGCTTATGGTGCCTGCGTGACGTATGACGTTCTTTCCAGACCTTCTTAACGGAAGTGATTGATGTGAACGCAGGGCGACACGCCACGTGTCCATATGATTAAGCCGCTGCAGTTTGGAAAGGTAATTTTCACTAGCAAATGGCAATCTAGGGATTTTGTTATGGACAGCGACAACGACAGCGAGATAGCAGGTCTCATTACCCGGACTAAATTCCCCTCGGCCTATGCCGGCCAAGAGCTATTCATCCAGGGCGACGATTGGCAAAACAACGCGATGCTAGGTTGGACGCATTTCCCGCTGGATCTATACGCGGCGGGATACAAAGATGCTGCTGACGCCCTGATTGCCGCGCTAGCTGAAGGTAAGGCGCCTCTCGATAGTGTGGTGTATCCACTGGTTTTCTTGTACCGCCACGGGCTGGAGCTCGAACTGAAGCTGATATTGCCAGTGGCACGACGGTTGGCCGGCGAGGAGCCTGCCTCGGATCAACGACACGGCCTTATGCCGATGTGGAGCGAACTGCGGCGTCACCTTGAGCTATTAGATCCCCGGCAAGACGAGAAAGAACTGCCGGCGATCGAAGGGTTCATACATAAGTTAGACAGCATCGATCCAGGGTCCTTTTCGTTCCGATACCCGAAGAGCAAAAAAGGAGAGGTCTCACTTCCCGACCTCCGGCACGTCAATGTGCGACATCTATCCGAGATCATGGACAGCGTATTCATGATGCTCAGTGGAATTTATTCTTGGCTAGGCGAGATGGATCAGCAGCCGGGCTATTATTGAGGTGGCAACGCCAATGTGTACTGCGGAGGTTTGGACGGCAGGGGGAAGCGCAAGTCCTTGTATCCTTGTCAAGGCACCCACTTCAGCTTTTTGGGTCTCGCGCCGAACACCTGCCGATGAACGACAATTTCGGCGGTATCAATTTCAAGAATACTTGGCTCATGCGGAGAAACACTGGCGAACTCGCGGATTACGGCCTCGGTTCCCGGCGCTTGGGCAATGACCGCTTCATAGGCGAATCTAGAAATCTGGGCGTTGACCAGATGCACCCACTCATCGCTTTCGACGTCAGTGTGAAGCAGTCCGTGCTCTCGGAAGGTTTCTAGATACCGATTCGATCCCAAAACAAGTACGTACGGAGTGACCGGAAACAGCAGATTAATCGGTCCATTCGGTCGCGTATTGTAGGGGTGTTGCTGTGCAAATGGTACGCTCGGATCAAACCACAAGACCGGGTTGTCGCTGGTAAGAAATGGCGATCCCGTTTGGTTATGAACCACGGCTAACCCCATTCTCGAAAAAATCGGCCCCATCGCAGCTATGAGCGTGCTCATGGCGTGAATGCTCTGATGAGGATCGATTGTCACGGCAATGTCCTCCAGCTTCAAAGGCGCTGGCGGAGCTTGCACTTTCCCGGCTCGGATCATTGAAGCTATGGTGGCTTTGACCGTCGTCGCCATGGTAGCCTCGACCATGTCTCTCGCCGCCGGCACTCTGGCTCGTTGGAGTGCGATGAAGTTGAAGATCTGTTCGAGGTTATCGTTCAAAGGCTCGCGGCATTTCATGCGGGCAACAACGTCGGGCCAACGATCCTCAATTGTTGAGAAAAAGTCTTCCAGACGATTGTTATCCGTGCCTCCCTCCGGTAGTGGCTGAGAATAATAGTATTTCTGAAATTGCGTTGTGTCGGGATTAACGTGAAGCACTTTATCCGGTTCGTCCTTGCGGTAAACGTAAATGCGTCCCTTAGCGTCGACAAAAGCCTTTAAATAGGCTTTAGGGACGTAATGATGTCTTTTCTTGTCTGTTGACATGAGGGTGCGCGTGGCCAGTCCGGATAATTAGAGTCATCCCTGATGACTATGGATAGGCCGACTTTACGGAACACGCCGGGTCGGGGTGTAATGGGCACAATCAATGTGCATTCCGACGTAACATCTCATACCGACAGGCAATGAGGCAAGCATTGCCTACCGAACAAACACCCTGCATCGGGGAGATCGACGAACGTTGGAAATGAGCATGCTGAACTACCTGGAGATGAAAGACATTGTGCGTGTAAAGGTAGGGCCGCCCGACTGGGTCGATGACTACCCGGCCTCGTCGTGGTCCTGACGTCCGTAGCCCACCATCTGAGCTTTTCGGCTGATTCGCAATCGATGGCCGCAGTCTGCCGTAATTCGGCCCTATCTGATTGATCTCAAACTCATTTACCGCAGATGTGAATGACGTGAAACTCGACTTGAAGTAACTCAAAGTACACTAGACCCGCTTCATCGTCGCTCACCAGAAGTGCACATGAAAGGGTCGGTTAATGTCGGCGGACAACTCCTCAACGCATTGGATACGCGCGTGTCTTCTTTATCTCGTCCCGGTACTATTGCAGCATGCTTATGCTGCACCACCACAGACGCGATGGGGGACTTCATCATTGGGGCCGGATCTAAAAACGGTCTGGGCGGCCACGCCGGAAGCTGCGTGCACGGCCCTAAACGGAGTGGTAACTTCCGGCGGCAAGCCCAATCCGCGCTTCACGTACAAGATTGGCCCCCCTTCCGGCATCCAATACGAATGCTATGCCTATTACGATGGTGGTCGCATGACCAGCAATCAATGGGATAAGTTCACCGCGCCAGTGATGGGCTGTGTTGATCCCCGGAACGGCTTCTACAATTTTTCGTCTTGGCGTCGCAATACCAATCTCCCCCTTGACGAGCAGTGCCCCGAGCTTCCACAGGCGACTTCTAACGCCTGTCCGGTTGGCAATCCGGTAGCTCCATTGACGGGGCAAAAAGCCCAACGCGAACCGGACGATTTTCAGTCCTCCGGGTCCCATTCGCTGAATTTTCGGCGAAGCTATCGGTCCGAATTGGCCACGTATGGTGTCGGATGGGCGCTGGCTCCGGGATGGCGACACAATTGGGAGCGCGCATTGAATCTGGCGTTCCGTACCGATAGCTATCCGACCATCTCAGCGCTACGGGACGATGGTTCCACTGTACGGATGATTCCAAATGGACAGCAATGGATCGACGCTGACGGTCGCACTCGCGACCGGCTGACCAATGTGATTCAGGGGTCGGAAGCGTGGCAGTACTATGTGGCTGCTACCGACCAAGTCGAGTCCTACGATGCGCGCGGCCGCCTGCTCCGGGTCATTGATCGCAATGGCTGGCTGACATCGCTGACTTACACGACCGGTCCGACCGCAGACGCCCCTGGTGGTAACGCGCTGCTGCTTGAGAGCGTGCGCAATCAATTCGGCATGATGCTGCGATTCGCCTACGACTCGAAGAACCGCCTCACTGCCTTGACCACGCCGGACGGCAAGCAGATCCGGTACGACTACGATGCAGATGGCACGGCCACAGTGACATGGCCGGATCAGACCTTGCGTCGCTATCACTATGGCGAAGATATTTCCGGTTTCAAATCCGCTCTCCCGGGCCGGCTGACCGGCATCACCGACGAGCTTGGCACACGCTACTCGCGCTATAACTATGCGACCACTACAGGCTTCGTCACGAGCGAGGAGCACGCTGGCGGTGTCGACAAGCTGTCGTTCAGCTACGGCACCAATGCCACCCTGGTGACAGACGGCAATGCGTTCACGCGTAGCTTTAACTACCAGTTGTTCGGAAAGCTGCGGCAGCCCACTGGTGCATCCGGCTCAAGCCCCATCGGCGACCCGTTCAACACCATCCAGTACGATACCGGCAACAATGTCAGCCGTACGGTCGATCGCGATGGCAGCGACACTCGCTACAGCTACGATACACAGGGTCGAGAGACGCAACGCATCGAAGGCTATGGCACGGCCGAAGCGAAGGCCACGACAACTGAATGGCATCCGACGTGGAATCTGCCACTGAAGGTCGCTGCGCCGAGTCGGGTGGACTATTTCACTTACGATGGGCAAGGTCAAATGACCGTCCATGGGTGGTTTCCCACGGCCGACACCAATGGCAGCCAAGGGCTCAACGCAGCCCCATCTGGCCCGCTGTCCAGCAACAGCTATGGCTATGACGCTAGCGGGCTGATGACAGCACTATCCGAGGTCGAGGATGGTGCGATCGCCAAACAATGGAGCTTCACCTACGACGCGCAGGGCAACCTGCTGACGGCGACAGACGGATCACGGACGGCGCGGGCGCTGGCGTATGATCAAGCCGGTCGCTTGCTAGAAGCAGTGAACATTGACGGCGACACGCTAGGGTACGCTTACGATTCTCGAGGCCGAGTGACGCAGTACGAGTTCGGGGAGAACGTGACTGCATACGTCTATGACGCGATCGGGCAGAAGACTCAGGTCACCGGACCCCAAGGCGATGTCACGAGGTACGTCTACGACGCCGCTCATCGCCTGATCGACGTTTTATACAACGGAGAATCATTGACTACGCCGGAGTCCACTGGAACAACGGTCATGGCAATGACAAGGGCGGAGTCCGGAGCTGACAATGCCGGTGCCAATCCATTTGCATCGTGGTTTGGCTGGATAGCCAAACTATTTAAATGGTTGTTCCCGTCGGCTCACGCACAAGCGGGACCGGCGCCTTCGCCGCCGTTCTATGGCGGCGGTAGCTCGGCACCCGGTACCTACACACCAAATCCTCTGCAGGACCTGGTTCCCGGGCTCAGTGGAGAGAAGACGCCCGGGCAGTGGCTGGCCATAGCGACCCAGCGGGTCATCGACTACTGCCGGTCAAAGGCGAAAGAACAGATTCATCAAGGAAAGATTCAGGCCCAGGGCGCCGGATACCGCGATCCCGGTGTGGGCGACGCCGAAAAATGGGGTCCCCAACTAAGCCCGCCCACAGTGGAGTGGGGGCTGAGCGCGCTGGAGCGAATCGAGGCACGCATGAATAGGACCCAGCTTCGCACCAGAAATCAGGCGATCAAAGACGCGAAGAGGTACGTAGTATCAACGGCGCGCGCTGGCGGACTCGACGCAGTCAGGAAGAAGTCTTTCTACAACGACGAGATCAGAAACGAGAATGCAGATGGCGGCAAGCGAGACGAGCGCGTTGACGTCGATATCTTGAGCGGCAAGGCGTTTGTGCCTTGAGGGGAGAACACGATGCAGAAGTTTGAGCTTTGGGAATTCTTTAACGAAAGCGGGAATTCCTATTCTGTTGAATTGTGCGAAGAGGGGAAATTTGTAAATCTGGATCCTCCAGAATGGAAGAAACCCCGCCTGCTTAAAATTTTCGAGGCGCGGGACATCGATGAAGCGACCCAGATGCGGAACGATTTTATGGGTTGGGGCAAGCATCACCCTGCGAAGGATTAGGCGGTACATGCCTCGCAGTGAATCTTGTGGGCTACTCGCCGAGGAGAGTTGACCACAGGGGCGCTTCAGAACAATTGCTGCCTCTCGAGCTTTGTGCCTATCGTGAACCGTATATGGCATCAATGCTCGACCCGAGCCACGGTCGGTTGATACCTACACAGCAGATGTTTGCCGACCAATGTGCAATGGCGGTGGATCGGAGCGCGTCGGCGAAGATGCATTCGAGGGAATTACATTCGTTCCGGGAGGATCTTGTGAAAGAAACTTTTGAGATATGGGAAGGAGCGGATGAAGATGGTGATCGACAGAAATGTGTGATCAGCAAAGGTCAGTTCGTTCTGCAAGCAAGTTCGATTGGATCTGATCCGGTGCTTCTGGCAACATTTGATGCAGATAGCGCGGAAGAAGCATCGGAGTTCTTTGATGAATTTAGCTGGGGGAAAGAATGACTCTCGGCCTCGTCAAGCTCGCTCACTGTTGGGAACAGGCGTCCGACTCAATGACGTCGGTCTGGGTCAGTGCCCACTTAGGCCCCGGAGCGCTGAAGAAAGAGTTGCTCGAGCATTTGCGCCGCTCGCGGGCAATGCGCTGGTCGCGCCATCACACAATGAAGACGGAGGATCACGGAAGAATCCGTGATGTCGTTTCCATCAGCGAGCGCCCTGCCACCGCGGACGATCGCGCTGTTCCTGGTCATTGGGAAGGGGACCTTCTGTTCGGCAGTGCGAACAGCCAGATCGCGACGCTGGTCGAGCGACAGACACGCTACGTGATACTGATAAATATTGCCCGGAAGGACACAGCTACCGTCATTGATGCATTGAAAACTGCCACGTGAACTGTACAAATCGCTGACGTGGGATCGAGGAAAGGAGTTGGCCAATCATCATCGCTTCACGATCGCGACGGATATCCAGATCTACTTTTGCGATCCGCAGAGCCCGTGGCAATGAGGCTCAAAAGAATACAAAGGGTCTTGTTCGCCAGTACCTGCCCAAGGGCCTGGACCTCTCGACGTACTCGCAAGCTCAACTTAACGCAGTGGCGAGACGATTGAATGAGCGCCCGAGGAAGGCACTAGACTACGAAACACCGGCACAACGATTCCATCAATGTGTTGCGTCGACCGGTTGAATCCGAGCCGATGACCGCCGGCCGGTGCCGTCTCAGGCGGCGGCCTCCGACCCTCAGCAGCCCTTTGACGCGCGCAATAGCGGCCGCTCAGTCGACAACGAAGAGCTTGGCACCCGTCTTCGTGTAGGACTGATGCGGCTCCGCGTTATCGCCAACCTGATAACTCATGCCGGCTGTCAAAACGAATTTCCGTCCATCTTCGAGCGTTGTTTCCAACTCGCCTTCCAGGCAGAAAAGAACGTGCCCTTTTTGACACCAATGGTCCGCCAGATAGCCAGGGGTATATTCCACCGTACGCACTCGGATTTGATTCGGCTTTTCACCGAAGAATCGCGTACGCCAATAAGCTACACCGGTTTCCCCTCTGTGCTCTGTCGTTTCGACTTCCGCCCAGTTGGTCGTGCCGAATGCAAATGCGTCCATTTTCATGCCGTTATTTCCCCGTCTAATTTAGTCTCGTAAGTATCAGCTAATCCGCCATCGTGCTCCGTGCTTCATGGCCGGACTCCGCCCCGGAATCACCGTTCTCACCGCCTACGCCTCGATGCCCTCTTCGCTTCCTGAGCGCGATTGGTGCCGAGCACGGTTGAGCTAATTGTCAACCAGGTCTGGCAACTGCGGCTGATGTAGCTGCCAGCACGGCGGACCAGTGCAAGCTCATAGGTCAGCGCCGGTTCGATCAGCGGCATGGCGACTAGTTCGGGCGTGGCGATCTTGTGCCACAGCGTTTGCGGCAGGATTGTCACGCCCATGCCGGAACGGACCATTGCAACAAGCAGGTCTACATGACTACTGCGGCCTGCCGTCTTTGGCTCGATGCCATGCACGCCGAACGCGCTGCGAATCAGATCGTTGATGCGGAAGTCCTCGGTGAATAGCACGAACGGTTCTGCCGCGAGGTCCGCTACGCGTACCTCGCGTTTCCGTGCAAGGGCGTGCTCCCGCGCCGTGACCAGTAGCAGTCGATCCGTGGCGAAACGCTTGATATCGAACTCGGTTTCATCGAGGGGCAGCATGGCCGCGGCGATCTCGACAATCCCGTCGCGAAGTGCGCGTTCCATCTGGTTCGTGCCGAACTCGACGATCTGCAAATCGACCAGAGGGCAGCGCGCGCGGAACGCCGTGATGACATCCGCGAAGAACGTGGAGCCAATTACGGGTGGCAGGCCAACTTGCAGCGTGCCCGTGATGTGCTCGTCGGCGTCGCTCGCATCGCGCAACTCCGCGCGCAGATTATTTACCTGCTGCAAGATTTGCTCCGCATGGCGATGCACGATCGCCCCATGTTCGGTCAATCGCACGCTGCGCGGCTCACGGATCAGCAGCGCGCTCCCAAGTTCTTCCTCGAGTTCGCGAATACCACGACTGATCGCTGGTTGGGTCACGTGCAACGCTTCGGTCGCGCGGCCGAAACCGTTATGGCGGACCACTTCCACGAAGTACCGCAGTTGTCGGATATCCATGATCGACACGATAACCAATGGTAATGGATTACATGATAGTAAAGCATTTCCATTATGGTTAGCGCTCGCCAATACTGCCTCCGTGGCCCGGCGACGTCGGGTTGAAGTTAACTTAACCAACGGAGCAGACCATGACGAAGACAGTGATTCAGCACGTGCTTTCCCGCCTCAAGGACCTAGGCATCAAGGATGTATTTGGTGTGGCTGGAGACTACGCATTTCCGATCGAGGACGCGGTGTGTGCGGACTCGGACATGCGGTGGGTGGGAAGCTGCAATGAACTCAATGCTGCCTATTCTGCGGATGGGTACGCACGCATCCATGGTGTGTCGGCGGTCAGTACGACATATGGCGTGGGCGAGCTGAGTGCGATCAATGGCATCGCCGGTGCCTACGCGGAGTTCCTTCCGGTATTTCACTTGGTTGGAATGCCAACCAGCGGCGTGCAGAAGGCACGCCGGCTTGTCCATCACACCTTGGGCAACGGCGAGTTCGATATCTTTTTCGATATGGCCGCGCCAGTGGTCTGCGCCCGCGCCGTCATGACGCCTGAAAACTGCATCGAGGAAACGGAGCGCCTGATCACGGCAGCATTGCGCGAGCGCAGGCCCGTTTATATGGGCTTTCCATCTGACTACGCCAACATGCCTGTCGTCGGCTCGACAAAAGCCGTAGTGGCGCCGGTGAGCGATCCCGTTGCGCTCGACACCGCGGTCACGCGCATCGTGCATTCGCTGCTGGCGGCCTCCACGGCGTGCATCGTTCCGGGCATCCAAGTGGCGCGCAATGGCATGGCCGACCGTGCATTGGCGGTAGTCAATGCGTCGAACCTTCCATTTACGACCATGTTTATGGACAAGTGTGTTCTCGACGAGTCGCACCCAAATTACATCGGCATGTACGATGGTCAGTTGATGAACGAGCCGGTACGGGCTTTCGTAGAGGGATGCGATTGCGTGATTGGCATCGGTGCCATGCTCAGCGATTTCAACTCGGGGTCGTTTACCGCGCGGATCGACCGCGCAAAGAGCGTCAACATTCTGTCCGACTCGGTGCGCGTCGGCAGCGCCATCTATCCCAATGTGTTGATGGTGGATGTGCTGCTGGAGTTGGCGCGGCGCATTCCGCGCAAGGATGTCGAAGCTCCGCGCGTGGAAGGGCTGGGTGAACCGGTCGGCAAGCCAGGCGACCGCATCACGGCCGCATACCTTTACCCTCGCTGGGAAAAGATGCTGAAGCCGAATGACATGGTCATTGCGGAAACGGGCACGTCGTCGATGGGGCTGGGCTTTGCACACATGCCACAGGGTGCCACCTTTCAGAACCAGACGCTGTGGGGCGCCATTGGCTGGGCAACTCCGGCCGCGTTCGGGGCGGCAATGGCGGCACCGCATCGCCGAGCTGTGCTAATTACTGGAGAGGGTTCGCATCAGCTCACCGCGCAGGAGGTGAGCCAGTTCCACCGGTTCGGCCTCAAACCGTTGATCTTCGTGTTAAACAACGATGGCTATTTGATCGAGCGGCTGCTTTGTCGGGACGGTGAAGCCTATTACAACGACCTCGCAAAATGGAACTATGCCAAGCTTCCTGAGGCGCTCGGTTGCGAGGGGTGGTTCACGGCACGCGTCACGACTTGCGCGGAACTGGATGCTGCCATCGCACGCGCAGAATCCTGCGGCACGGGCGCCTACATCGAGGTTGTGACTGGTCGGTACGAGGCATCGCCGCTCTCACTGAAGCTGCACGAGTCCCTCGATACGTTGTACTCAGCCTGAGGCCTCTCTGCCGCGCGCGCGAGAATATTCTACTTAGTACATGTTCGGTAGCATCGCATGCTACAGGCACCGCCATCACCGTTGGATTCTGGAAGCAAGTTCCAGTGTGTTCGTCGTAGTATTTCTCCTTCTGAAGGATGAATGATGAGCACGGACACACTGCGGTACTTCGATTACGCTGCCACCACACCGGCGGACCCTCGTGTTATGGAGGCGATGTTCGGCTGCATGGGTGTGGCCGGCGTGTTTGGCAACCCCGCATCGAACTCCCATGCCGCGGGGCTGAAGGCCAGGGACGTAGTCGAGCAGGCTCGCGCTCAGGTAGCCGCTCTCATTGGTGCAGAGCCATCCGAGATCGTCTGGACTTCCGGTGCGACAGAGTCGAACAACCTTGCGCTCAAGGGTTTTTTCGAGCGCGAACCGACGCGCCGCCATTTGGTTACCAGCAAGCTCGAGCACAAGGCAATTCTGGACACCGCGTCGCACCTTGAGCGATTCGGTGTTTCCGTTACCTACCTCGCACCGGATCCGTCTGGCGAGATTTCACCGGCTGCTGTCAAAGCAGCCTGTAGCCATCACACGGGCCTCGTTTCGTTGATGATGGTGAACAACGAAATCGGCACTCTAACCAACATCGCCGAGATCTCGCGGATCGTCCACGCTGCTGGCGCACTGCTTCACGTGGACGCAGCGCAGGCTGCTGGCAAGACCGCGATCGACGTCAAGGCGATGGGGATAGACCTGCTGTCGATGTCGGCTCACAAGTTCTATGGCCCGAAAGGCATCGGCGCGCTCTATGTGAGTCGGGACGTGGCGTCGCGTATTGCCTGCCAGATGCACGGCGGCGGACATGAGCAGGGGCTGCGATCGGGCACGCTTCCCACGCATCAGATTGTTGGCATGGGAACGGCCTGCGAACTGGCGCGCATTGAAATGGCGGCGGACAACGAGCGCATCGCGCAACTGAGCGAGCGCTTGTTGAATGGTGTGCGCGCGTCAGGCGTCGTCACGCAGAATGTCAGTTTGGCGGCCCGCATTCCGCACACACTCAGCCTGACCGTGGACCTCCCCAGCTTCCTCCCGTCGATGCTGGCCGATGATCTGGCCGTCTCGTCGACCTCTGCCTGCAATTCGGCGGCTGGCAAGCCGTCTCACGTGCTGACTGGCGTCGGCCTGAGCGAAGATTCCGCGGCGCGCACGATCCGTCTGAGCCTTGGACGCTTTACCACGCAGGCAGACGTGGATTTTGCAGTCGAATGCTTCCGCAATGCCATCGAGCGCTGTATGGAAGTGAGCACGGGCGGGCAGGACGTGCAGATCAAGCAGCTCTCGAACGACGTAAGCGTGGCGGGCCAGTTAAGCGGAGCTGACGTACTGGCGGCGCATGCGGTCGGGTTCCGTTCCATCGTCTGCAACCGGCACGATGGAGAGGCTGCCGACCAGGCCGAGTTCGCGAACATTGCGGAGGTGGCCAATTCGCTTGGCATGGCCGCGCACTACCTGCCCGTAACATCGGGCGACATCACCGTCGAAGATGCTGCCACCTTCAGTTTGCTCATAAACGAGCTGCCGAAGCCCATCCTTGCGTATTGCCGTACGGGAACCCGCTCGGCGACGCTGTGGGACATGGCGTGCACCGAGCAAGGCTGACGGGCAGTCGATATTGGAGGACTACGGGCGCGTCGTCACCAAACCTGCATAAACCATCCTGGTGAACTGCTCCCCGTTGAAGACGAAGTGTCCCCACTTGTCATCGAAGGCCGCGCTCGGTTTGGCGGCAACGATCTCGTCGAGTGACTTACCCTGTTGCATCAGCGCCGCCACATTGGCGCGCACGGTGGTGAGCATGTCGCGAAATTCGATCAGCTGAGCCCTTGTGCCCACAGGGCCGTGACCGGGCACAACGATGGTGTGGTCTGTCGTCCAGGCCACGGCCTCATTGGCCCATTTGATGGCCCCGTCGATGCTCCCACCATCCTCGTTGTCGATATACGGATAGAAGCCGTTCCAAAAGGTGTCGCCGAGCGCCAGCACATCCGCGTCCCTGAAATAGACCCAGAGGTCGCCGTCGGTGTGGCCATGCCCGAAGTTCTCGACTTCAACTCTGTTTCCTGCAAAGTCAAACACCTTCTCGTCGCGGATCAGTAGCGTCGGGCGTGCGGCCTCGGGAACTGGATCGAACGTCCAATTCCATGCGTTCACATGCGTCGTCTCGGTCAAATGGCGAGCAGTATTCTCCTGCGCCACGATGGTGGCGCCTGCTGCGTGCATCCACGCATTGCCGTCGGTATGGTCCCAATGCCAATGCGTGTTGACGACGTATCGTAGCGGTGCAGATCCAATTCGATCGAGCGCCGCCTGCACCTTCTCATGTCCTTTGCTGATGCCAGCGTCAACCAGGAACTTGCCGTCCTTGCCCGAAAGCACAGTGATGTTGCCACCGGAGCCCATCAGTACGGTCACGTTCTCGCGCACAGGCTTTACAACGATGGCTTCGTCGGCACGGCGCAGGTATCTGGCGCCGGCCCCCGTATGGAAATAGTCGTCAGGCACGGTGGCCGCAAGCGCATGTGAAGCGCCGATGCCAACCCATAGCATTGCCTGCAGAGTGGGCCGCCTCGCACTACACATCAAATTCCGCACCGTGCCGAGAACTGCCCTGACCGTTCCGAATAAGTTGGAGCTGGGACATGGGGTTTCGGACATTTCAGCGGTATTGAGACGGCGCGACATGCTTCTCCTTGCAGGTAGTAAAAAATAGTATGACGATGCCCCCATCAGAGATGCCCTTAACGGCTGGAGGAATGCCGATCATAGAGATTCTTGAATCGTCTGAATATTCCTCATATCTGCAATCCATCCCTGCAAATATGCACACATGATCGATTGGGAAAGCATTCGATATTTCCTTGCCGTCGCCCGCACCGGAACGATGTCGGGCGCAGCACGAAGTCTCAAGGTCGATCACGCCACGATCAGTCGACGCTTGAGTGCACTGGAGGCGGAAATCAATGCGCGCTTGATCGAACGTCAACCCAGGGCATGCAGACTGACCCCGTTAGGGCAGCGTGTGTTCGAACTGGCGCAGGAGATGGAAGAGGGCGCCCACACCATCGAACGATTCCTCGACGCCAACCGTTTGCCGCCGTGCGGCAAGGTCACGCTGAGCGCGCCGCCCATACTGGTGGCGAATTTCCTGGTGAAGCATCTCGCAATCTTTCGCCGTGCAAATCCCGGCATACAACTGTCCGTGTGCAGTGACGCAAGACAGGTTTCTCTGAGTCGCAGGGAAGCGGACGTTGTCTTGAGATTAACGCGGCCGGAGGAACCGACCAGCGTCGCGCGCAAACTTGGGCGCATATCGTTTGGCCTGTATGCCAGTAAGGAGTATCCGCATCTGCACGATCCATCCGCATGGGAATTCATCGCCTATGACTCCGGATTCGTTGGCGTTTTACAGCGGGAGTGGCTGATGGGCGTTGCAGGGGACAGGCCCGTCGCCTGCGAAATAAATGACATCAATGGCCACCTCGAAGCGGCACGGGCCGGCGCTGGCGTGGCCGGGCTGCCGGACTTTCTGGCGGAGGCGGATGTAAAGCTGCAGCGCGTCACGCACAATGGCGAGCCGTTCTCCCGAGATATCTGGATGGCCATTCATCAAGACCTGCGCCGTTCGCCTCAAATACGGGCGGTCATGGATTTCCTGCTCGGAATCTTCAGTGAAACTCCGGCCTTGGCGGACCATCGCTTCTAACCGGCCTGCGTCACATCGGCTATTGTGGGTTTGGTGGTGGATGCTCGGGCGTGGAGTGGCCGACGCAAGGAGGCATGGCGATGAAGCAGGCAGGTTGGTGGATAAGCCGGTGGGTGGCGATCCTCGCGCTTTGGACGTGCTGGGCCTCGGCTGCGGATTTTGGCAATCCGGGTGGCCCGCCGCCGGCCAATCTCGCGCAGATTTCGGACGTGCTGCGACAGGAACCCTACGACCTGGAATTGCTGATCAGCTTCGGGACGTCCAAAGGCGGATCGGCAGGCCATATCGCCGTGGCGATCCGCGATGCCGCCGCGGGTAATGACGACCTCGTGTATTCGGCGAATTTTTATGCCGACCGCGACCCGAAACACGCTGGCGCCTACTACACCTCGGCGCTGATGCTCGGCATTCCGAAGCGTGAGTATCTCTTCGGCACGACCTCGACGCTGGCGCCAACCGCGGTGTTCGGCCTTGATTTTGGTGAAATCTACAAGCGCTCTGTCATGGGCGTGCGTGTGAGTGGCGTGCCGGATGGCGACAAGGCTGCGCTCGTGGCGGGGCTCACCGGTTACTTCGCGCGGATGAACGACGACTATCGCGGCAGGGCCCGTAACACCGAATATCACCGGGGCGAGATCAAGTACGACTACCTGCGTCTGAACTGCGCCAAGACCATCGGTTCTGCTTTCAAGTACGGCGCAGGCTACCGGGACCTGGACGTCACGAGCGCCAGGTTGATGCCGGGGAGCCGCGTGGTGGCCGCCGCCCGCGCCAACACACCAACCGAGATGGCGGTGAAGCTAATCGAGCAATGGGCCCAGCGCGGATACCGGATGGACGTGGTGCTATACAAAAAGTACGCCGGCTCAGCGTATGTGGACCCGCGGGAGGAGGAGCCGATTGCGTTCAAAGATCTCCCGAACCGCTTCCCGTCGGTGCTGTCGCTGGACTTCAACCGTGAGCAAGGCGCATACCGTGACTTCGACAACCTGTACGCGATGTATCTGCTCTACAACCTGGGCCGATACAGCGTGCGCGTGAATGCGCAGACCCATCTGCTCGAGATCGAGAAAACCAAGGAGCCGATGGCGTACCGGCCGGCGGCCGCGTTGGCGACACAGCGCGCACGAGCGGACAGCGAGAACACCGGCAGTCCGCCCGACAACACTCACCTTTACGACTTCAGCGACGAGGTGAATGACGACGGGGGCGACGACGTGAGCGCGGGCCGCCCGGCGACGCAGCGCTGAGCGGGATAGCCTGCTGTTCAGGCCATTTCACTGACAGCTTCGTCAGCCAGCGCGACTTCCGGCTCGTCGGTCATCGTGCTTTCGGCTTTCGCGTTGTCGACTTCGGAAGCCACATCGCCCAGACCGATGATGACCGTGATATTCGGCGTCCAGTCCTTGCGGTCGGTGCTGACCTCGGCAAACGCGCTCACCGTCGCGGTGTAGCCCTGCGCTCTGAGGTCCTCGGCAAGCCGTTGCGCGCGCGGTTCCAGCGCCGCGCGAGGATTCTCTTCATTGATATCGAGGACCAGTTTGGTCTCGAATTCTTCCTTGCCCTTCTGGATTGCCGTCTGCATCGCCTTGAGCTGCTTGTTCGCGAGCGCGACGAGCTTGCTGTACCTGGATTCTTCCTGGCTGGTGCGCAGTGCCTTGGCGGCGTTGATGATTTCGGTGCGATCCACGAACATGGTTGCCTCTCGAGGTGAAGGGGGAGAAAGGGAGAGAAAGCGCGGGCGCCGCGCACGTACTGTATAAATATACAGTACTCCTGAGCAAGCCTGCAAGGGGTCAAATACTCGTTTCAAAGATCCAGTTAGTACGGCTTTCGAAAAAACTGAATTCCTTCCGTCGCCGTGCGCCTGCACACTCATCGGACGCGTGAGATCCAGGAGTTCGCCATGCCCACGATGATGAAAGCCGCCATCTTTGTCGAGCCCGGCCGCATTGAGCTCGCTGACAAGCCAATCCCCGACGTTGGTCCCAACGACGCGCTGATGCGCATCACCACCACCACGATCTGCGGTACGGACGTACATATCCTTAAGGGCGAGTATCCCGTTGAGCGTGGCCTGACCGTCGGGCACGAGCCGGTCGGTGTGATCGAGAAACTCGGCAGTGCCGTTTCCGGATATCGCGAAGGACAACGGGTCATTGCGGGTGCGATCTGCCCGAACTTCAACACGTACGCTGCGATGGATGGCGTGCCTTCTCAGGATGGCACTTACCTGATCGCCAGAGGCTTATGCGGTTGCCATGGGTACAAGGCCACCGCGGGTTGGCGGTTCGGCAACCTTATCGATGGCACGCAGGCGGAATATGTGCTGGTGCCGGATGCGCAGGCGAATCTTGCGCCGATTCCCGATGGATTGACGGACGAGCAGGTGCTGATGTGTCCGGACATCATGTCGACCGGCTTCGCCGGCGCGGAGAACGCGAACATTCGCATTGGCGACATCGTGGCGGTGTTCGCGCAAGGACCGATTGGCCTGTGCGCGACTGCTGGCGCGCGGCTCAAGGGCGCGACAACGATCATCGCGGTGGATGGCAACGATGCACGACTTGAAGTTGCCCGCAAACTTGGTGCCGATGTATTGCTTAACTTCCGCAACTGCGACGTGGTCGAGGAGGTCATGCGCCTGACGGGTGGGCGCGGCGTGGATTCCTCGATCGAGGCGCTCGGAACGCAGCAGACGTTCGAACAAGCCATGCGTGTCTTGAAACCCGGTGGCACGCTCTCGAGCCTGGGCGTGTATTCATCGGACCTGACCATCCCGCTGTCCGCTTTCGCGGCAGGGCTTGGCGATCACCGGATCAACACTGCGCTTTGCCCAGGGGGGAAGGAACGCATGCGCCGACTGATGAATGTGCTCGCGTCGAACAGGCTGGACCTCGGCCTGCTGGTGACTCACGAACGCAAGCTGGACGATATCGTGGCGGCGTACGAGCTCTTTGCCAATCAGCGAGACGGCGTGCTGAAGGTGGCGATCAAACCGAATTGACGTCTGACTACCGCCTTCAACAGCGTTTAACGCCGGCGGCACTTACTCCAGCTGCACGTTCGCATCCTTCACCACCTCGCCCCATTTGCGAATCTCCGTATCGATCAGCGTGCCGAAGCGCGCTGGCGAGCTGCCGACCACCTCCACGCCCTGGTCGCGGAAGCGCTTCACGACATCGGCTTCCGCGAGCGAGCGGACGATCTCTTCGTTGAGTTTCTGCACGATTGGCGCCGGCGTGCCGGCCGGGGCCTGAATGCCGAACCACACGTTGACCTCATAGCCAGGCACGCCCGCTTCCGCCACGGTGGGCACATCGGGCAGCAGCGCCGATCGCGTCTGGCCGGTCACCGCAATCGCCTTCATCTTGCCCGCGCGCAGTTGCTGGATCACGTTCGGCAGGTTGTCGAACATCAGATCGGTCTCGCCGCCCAGCAGCGCTACCACCGCGGGACTGCTGCCCTTGTAGGGGATATGGGTCATGCGCGTGGCGGTCATCCTGTTGAACAGCTCCATCGACAGATGGTTCGATGACCCCGCACCGGTCGAGCCGTAGTTGAGCTTGCCCGGCTGCTTCTTCGCGAAGTCGATTACATCCTTGACCGTCGCCAGCCCAAGGTCGTTGCGCGACACCAGCACGTTCTGGGTGCTCGCGGCCCATACCACCGGGGTGAAGTCCTTGGTCGCGTTGTAAGGCAGGCGATTGCCATAGAGCGCGGGCAGGGCGGCGAACGGCAGCGGCGTGATCAGCAGCGTGTAACCGTCTGGCGGCGATTTGGCGACGAGGCTGTTACCGATCAACGTATTGCCGCCGGGCCGGTTGTCCACCACCACCGATTGCTTCCACTTGCCGGTGAGCTTCTCCGCCACCGTGCGCGCGAGCGTGTCGTTGAACCCGCCCGGCGTGTATGGCACGACGATGCGCATGGGTTTGTCGGGATAGGTATCCGCTTCGGCCGCGCGGGCCGATGGGAGCGTCGCCGGCACCGCCGCCAGCACGGCGAGGGCAGTCAGCCAACGGGAAAGCGAAGCGGGCGGGCGCAGGCGCGGGTTAACGGCCTCGATGCCAATGCGAGTCGTGGTCATGTCTTGTCTCCGTCACCATCTTGATGTGGTTGGCGCACGTAATCGGATCGAAGCGTCCGTGTTGACATGCGCGTCTGCAGGAACTTACCATACCAAACTGGTAGTACCAAATAAATCCGACCAGATAAGCGAGCGAGACCACACGACAATGGCGACAGTCATCGCGACCGACCGCATTCATCCCGAAGCGCACACCCAGTTGGCCCAGGCCGCAACCTTTTCCATCCGTCCGTGGCGCGAGGGCGCGGGGTATGCCGACGACCTGGCCGACGCTGACGTGGTGGTCGTGCGCAACCGCATTCCCGAAGAATTGTTCGAGCGCGCGCCAGCATTGCGCGCGGTGATCCGCCACGGCGTCGGCCTCGACATGATTCCCGTGGAAGCGGCCTCCGCCCGCGGCGTGCTTGTGGCTAACGTACCTGCCGTCAATGCGGTGGCCGTGGCCGAATACGTGTTGGGCCAGATGCTTGCGCTATCGCGGCGATTCGCGGATATGGATCGTCTGATGCGTACGGCGTCGTGGAACGAAAGCCGCTTGATTGCCGATCACGGTCAGCAGCTCGGCGGCAAGACCGTCGCGATCGTCGGTATGGGCGAGATCGGCCGTCGCGTTGCGGCGATGTGCGCGGCAGGCTTTGGCATGCGCGTGCTTGGCGTGCACCCGACGCGCACCGGCACGCGGGAGACCCATGCCGAATACGTGCCCTTGCACGACGCCCTGGCCGCCGCCGACTACCTCGTGCTGACTTGCCCACTAACGCCCGCGACCAAGGGCATGATCGGCGCCGCAGAGTTCGCGCGCATGAAGCCGAGCGCGTTTCTGATCAACGTGGCACGTGGCGCGGTGGTCGAGCGCACCGCGTTGCATCAGGCGTTGCAATCGTCGCAGATTGCCGGCGCCGCGCTGGACGTGTTCGAAACCCAGCCGCTGCCTGCCGGCGACCCGTTGTTCGATTGCCCGACCGCACGACTCACGCCGCATATGGCCGGCATCTCCACGCAAAGCCTGCATGCCATGAGCATGGGCGCGGCCGCGCAGGTGATCGACGTATTGGCCGGCCGCCTGCCGCCGCACTGGGTCAACCGCGACGCCGAGCCTGCCATTCGCGCACGGTGGGCCGCGCTGGGAATCACGCCACAGACTACATCGCAATAACCCAGACATCGCAGCACCAAGCGAGTCATTCCAGTCATTCAGGAGACAAACCAGCATGTCCAGAATCAAGTCCATCCAGGCCATCCCGCTCTCGTTCCGCCTGCCCGAAGGCAAGACGGTCAAGCTTGGTATTGGCAGCACCATCAAGCGTGACGCGATCATCGTGCGCGTGGAGACCGAATGCGGCGTGGTTGGCTACGGTGAGGCGCATCCGGGCCGCAGCCCGGGCGCGGTGACCAGCCTGATCGCCAATACGATGGCGCCGCTCGCGGTCGGCATGGATGCGTTCGATACCAACGGCGTCTGGAGCCGCATCCACAAGATGCAGCTCGCCAGCCACGGTATGGGTGCGGGTGCGGCGCTCGCGCTGTCGGGCATCGATATGGCGCTGTGGGATGTGCGCGGCAAGCTGTGCAATCAGCCGCTATATAAGCTGCTGGGCGGCAGCAGCAAGTCGATCAAGGCCTATGCGGGCGGTATTGCGCTGGGCTTCCAGGCGCCGCAATCGCTGGCGGAAGAAGCGCAACAGTACGTCGGCGCAGGCTATCAGGCGCTCAAGCTGCGGCTTGGCGACAACGTGGCCGACGATGCCGCGCGCGTGCGGCATGTGCGCAAGGTGCTCGGTGATGGCATCGACATCCTGACCGACGTCAACGCCGCGTACACGATCGACGAGGTGCGGCGCCTGATGCCGGTGCTCGAAGAGGCCGGCATCGGCTGGCTCGAGGAACCGTTCGCATGCGACAACTTTGGCGGCTATCGCGCGGCCGCGGCGCTCAGCACGCGCGTGCCCATCGCGGCGGGAGAGAACCACTACACGCGCTATGACTTCGCGCGGTTGCTGGAAGAGCGCGCGGTGCAGGTGTTCCAGCCGGATCTGTCGAAAACCGGTGGCATTACCGAAGGCATGCGCATTGGCGCATTGGTCTCGGCGTGGGGCTTCAAGGTGCATCCGCACAGCTCGGCGACCGGTCTCAACCACTCGGCCTGCGTGCATATGCTTGCCGCCGTGGACAACCCCGGCTACTTCGAAGCGTGCGTGTCGCATTTCAATCCGTTCCGCGACATGTTCGGTCCGGCTTTCCATGCCGACGGCAACGGGTTTGTGCGTCCGCTCGACAAGCCGGGCCTCGGTCTCGAGATCGATGAAGCGATCTTCAAGGAGTTTCCGTTTATTGATGGCCCGGGCTATGTCGTGAAGTTCTGAGCCTTATCGCATCACCGCATTTCATAAAAATATTGGAGGAGACCGTAGTCATGAAGCTGTTTCGAATTGCCGCCACGGCCGCGCTGGCCATGAGTGCACTGGTTGGGGCGAGCGCCCACGCCGCCGATGCGTTCCCGTCGAAGCCCATCACGCTGATCGTGCCGTGGAATGCAGGGGGTTCCGTCGATCTGACCGCGCGCAAGCTGGCGGATATCCTCGGCAAGTCGGGGGTGACCGTGGTGGTGGAGAACGTACCGGGTGCCTCGAGCACGATCGGGCTGACCAAGGTGGCCAACGCGGCGCCGGACGGTTATACGGTCGGTCTGGCCACTTCGTCGCTGATGGGCGCGGTGGCGCAGGACATGACCAAGCTGCGGGTGGATCAGTTCAAGGCGCTGAACCAGACCACCATCGAGCAGATGATCCTGGTGGTGTCGAAGTCCAGCCCGGTCAATACCATCGAGGAGTTTGTCGCGCTGATGAAGAAGAAGCCCGGCGGGGTGTCGATCGGCACGGCGGGCAACAACAACGTCAACCACACGTTTGCGGCCATGCTGGCGCGTGCCAACGAGGTGAGCTACATCAACGTGCCATACACCGGTGGCGCCAAGGTGCTGACCGATCTCGCTGGCCATCAGATCGATGGTGCCGTGCTGAAGCCGTCGGAGACGCTGAGCCAGATCAATGGTGGGCTGATCCGGCCGGTAGGCGTATTCTCGAACGAGCGCGTGTCGATCATGCCGAAGGTGCCGACCTTCGCCGAGAAGAAGATCGATGTGTTCCCGTTTGGCGACCTGCAGCAGATGTCCTATCTGGTGGGGCCGAAGGGCCTGTCGGCCGAGCGCGCGCAGCAGTTGCAGGAGCTGTTCGCCAAGGCGATTGCCAGCGAGGGTTACCAGACCTTTGCGCGCGATTACGGCATGAAAGTGTCGGATGTGCGCGGCGACGAGTTGCAAAAGCAGGTGGTGGCGATTCAAAATACGTTCAATACCGTTGCCCCGAAGATTTTCACGAAGCAGTCGCAATAGCGGCAGGCGTTAGCACGTGAGACCCGGAGGGCAATCCGGGCGCCCGACTCCGCATCGATGCAAGACATCCGGTGGAGCGGGCGCTTTTTCCATGGTTTCCACATGCCCAAAGTCAGTCCAGCCACAGAAGAACAACCCAGCGAGAAGCAGGAGCTCACCACCCGCACGCTCGCGGACATCCTGTCGTTTATTCAGAAGCGCAACTACGACCCCGGCGAGCGGCTGCCGTCCGAGCGCGAGCTGTCCGAGCGATTTGGCGTCGGGCGCGGGGTGGTGCGCGAGGCGTTGTCCGTGTTGGAGAATCTGCGCTATCTGACGCGGCGGCCGAACTCGGGTGTGTTTCTGACCGCAACGCCCGAGCGCGTGAGTCTGGAGACGTTGAGTCTGTTTTCCGAGCTTGGCATCAATCTGACGACGGACAAGTTGCGGGAGGCGCTTGAGGTACGGCGTATCGTCGAGCTGCAGGCGGTGCAGTTGGCGTGCCAACGACGCACGGACGAGGACCTGGCCGCGCTGGAGGCGATTGTCGAACGCTTCGAGACAGCTATTGGCGGGAAGGGCGCCGGCGCGGAGGAGAGCACCGCGGACCTGGACTACGAATTCCATATGGCCATTTTCAACGCCGCGCATAACACGGTGCTGACGCAGATGGTCCACCCGTTCTACCTGATGTCCGCGCATCGCCGCGCGACGTTTTTTGCCGACAAGACGCGCAGCAAGGCGTCCAACCGGCAGCACCGAGAGTTGGTGGACTGCCTGCGGCGGTGTGACGAGGCGGGTGCGCAGCGGGTCATGGGAGAACATATCGGACGTGTTGAGACAGCGCTACAAAAGCTTGCGCCTGCGAGCTGACCAGCGCCGTCGGCCCTCACCCCCGGCCCCTCTCCCCGAGGGAGAGGGGAGCAAACCGGTGGCGATCTGAGCCGGCGATTTGCTCCAGCTATGCCGAAGTTGGCTCCCCTCTCCCTCAGGGAGAGGGGTTGGGGGAGAGGGTGAAAGCAAAATAACTCTTTGTTTGCTCCCCTCTCCCCTGGGGAGAGGGGCCGGGGGTGAGGGCATCCCTCGATTGTTCCGTCAGACCAAATTCACATTTGGATTATCAGTGTTTACCTGCGGTAGCCAATTCCCCAGAATCCACGCATTGCGAGATCGCGTCAGGGGAACAGCGTCATGCCCGGGCACACCGCGGACATCGTTCCGGTTGAAGTCGAGGAAGTCACCATAGAAGGGCACGCGCAGCGGATTCCGCTGCGCGTGTATGCGCCACGGGCGGATGGCACTACGCGCCCGATCGTTGTCTATCTGCACGGTGGTGGCTTCCTGCATGGTGACCTCGCCTGGGGCGACGGCGCCGCGCGTGCGATTGCCGCGGCCACGCCGGCTGTGGTCATCTCAGTCGGCTATTCGCTGCCGCCCGCCTACCCATTCCCCGCACCACTCGAAGACGGCTACCTCGCCTGCCGCTGGGCGCGCTCGCATGCGCGCCGGCTGCACGCCGATGCCGATTGCATTGGCGTAGCAGGCCATGACGCCGGCGGCAATCTTGCCGCTGGCCTCGGCGCCATGGCGCGCGACCGCAAGGAAATCCCGCTGCGCGCGCAGGCCTTGCTGGCCCCGCTGCTCGACCCCAGCCTGACGCGCGTCTCGCACCTCGTCGAGTGCCCGGTCGGCGAAATGACCGTCACCGCCTGCGCCCACGGCTATCGCGCCTATCTGCCCGGTTTTCGCCAACTCATGCACCCCTACGCCGCGCCGCTCGAATCGCGCCGCCTCGCAGGCTTGCCGCCCACGCTGATCATCAGCGCGGCCCTCGATCTGCTGCATCTGGAAGCCGAAGCCTATGCCGGCGCGCTGATCGCGGCCGGGGTGCCCACGCACATGCTGCGCATTCCCGACGTCTCGCACGGCTCGCTCGCGACCAACGCGCGGGCGCTGGCTGAAGTGTCCGCGTTCTTCGCGCAGCAGCTATCGCCGCGCGCCAGACCGAAGAAGCAGACCGCTGCCGTATCCCTTTCCCCCGCGCCGCGCGATTAGCGTCGCTCCCCCCAGACACCAGCAAATCAGTCATCAACAATAACCAGAGGAAGAAGCCAGTGGAAACGGAAATACAGCAGACAGGCGCCCGGCCCTTGTCGAAGGGCGCGGATTCGGAAACCGGCAGGCAACGCACGCTGCGACGGACCGCCATCGTGGTTGGCATTCTGGTCGCACTCGTGGCCGTGGGATGGGCCTTCCAGCAGCGCGGTAAAGCCGTACCCGCCGCGCAGCAGGGCACCGCACTGCCCGAAGTGACAGTGGCCACGCCGCTGATTCGCGACCTCGAAGCGCGCCTGGGCGCGCTTGGCCAGTTCTCGGCGGTCAACAGCGTGGAGTTGCGCGCGCAGGTTGGCGGCCCGCTGGTCGGGATTCATTTCAAGGATGGCGACGTGGTCCAGAAGGGCGCGCTGCTGTTCACGATCGAATCGCGCCCGTATGACATTCGCCTGTCGCAGGCCAAGGCCCAGCTCGAAACCGCCAAGGCGCGACAAGTCCTCGCGGAAAGCGAGTTCCAGCGCGCGCAGGCGCTGGAGCGCACCAGCGCGGGTTCGGTGCAGAACCTCGAACAGCGCAGCTCGGATCGGCAGGTTGCGCAGGCAGCCGTGGCGGAAGCCCGCTCGGCCGTCGATGATGCGCAGTTCGACGTCGACCGTTGCCGCATCGTGGCGCCATTCACGGGCCGCATCGGCACGCATCTGGTGTCCATCGGCAATCTGGTCTCCGGCAGCCGCGCCGCCAGCAGCCCCACCACGCTGCTGGCCACGCTGGTCTCGCTTGATCCGGTGTACTTCGACTTCGATATCAGTGAGGCCGACTATCAGTTGCTGTCGACCTATCGTGGCACCTCCGGCAGCAAGTCCGGTACCAAAAGCGCCGCGCTCGCAAACACCGTGGAGATCGCGCTCGGCACCGAACGCAGCTACTCGCGCAAGGGCGTGCTCGACTTTATCAATAACGTGCTCGACCGCTCCAGCGGCACCATCCGCGCACGCGCCACGGTCGCCAACCCGGATTACCGCATCACCCCGGGCGAATTCGCCCGCGTGCGTCTGGCGCTCGACCAACCGGCCCCGACCATGCTTGTACCGGACCGCGCGGTACTGCCTGACCAGTCACAGTTCATCGTGCTGACGGTCACGCCCGACGGTACCGTGGCACCGAAGATCGTACAGGTGGGCGATGTGCGCGACGGCCTGCGCGTGATCCGCGGCGGCCTCGCGGCCAACGATCGCGTGATCATCGGCGGCATTCCGTATGCGGCGCCGGGCTCCAAGGTCAACGTCAAGGCCGGTGAGATTGCCCCCAACGCGCAAGGCGACGATGCCGACGCCAAGCGCAAAGCGAACGGGTGAGTGACCGACCATGAGAATCGCCCACTTCTTTATCGACCGGCCGCGCTTTGCCACGGTGGTCAGCTGCTTCCTGACGCTGATCGGCCTTGGCGCGATGTTCGCGCTGCCGGTGGCGCAGTACCCAGAGATCGTGCCGCCGACGGTGCAGGTCACCACCTCCTATCCGGGGGCGTCGGCTGAAACCATCGCGCGCACGGTCGCCACGCCGCTAGAGCAGCAGATCAACGGTGTCGAGGACATGCTCTACCTGAGCAGCCAGTCCACCGGCGACGGCAGGCTCACCATCACCGTCACGTTCCGCATCGGCACCGACCTCAACGTCGCGCAGAACCTGACGCAGAACCGCGTGCAGAACGCGCTGCAACGGCTGCCCGACGATGTGCAGCGGCTGGGCGTGCAGGTACGCAAGGCCACGCCTAGCATCCTGCTGGCCGTGCACGTGTTCTCGGGTGACCATTCGCGCGACACGCTGTATCTGTCCAACTACGCGACGCTGCATATCCGCGACGTGCTGGCGCGGATCGAGGGCGTTGGCGACGTGCAGTTCCAGGGCGGGCGCGAGTACGCGATGCGTATCTGGATCGATCCGGACAAGGCCGCGGCCAACAACCTCAACGCCAGCGAAATCCTGTCCACGTTGCGCGCGCAGAACCTGCAGGTGTCGGCCGGCGTGCTGAACCAGCCGCCAACACCTTCCGCGGAGGCCTATCAGATCAACGTGGAAGCGCGCGGCCGCCTGGCCACGCCGAAGGAGTTCGAGGACATCGTGCTCAAGGCCGATGCGCAGGGCCGCGTCACGCGTGTGCGCGACATCGGTCGTGTGGAAGTGGGTGCGGCCGACTACGGTTCCACGTCGTTTATGGACCGCGACGACGCCACCGCCATGCTGATCTACGCGCAGCCGGGTGCCAACTCGCTCGACGTCGAGCACAAGGTACTCGCGGCGATGAAGGATCTGGAGAAGGACTTCCCCAAGGGCGTCGAGTACAAGATCATCTACGATCCGACCATCTTTATCGGCAAGTCGGTCGACGAGGTGATCGTGACGATCTTCGAAGCCATCGTGCTGGTGGTGGCCGTGGTGTTCCTGTTCCTGCAGAACTGGCGCGCGACGATCATCCCCGTGGTGGCGATCCCGATCTCGCTGTTCGGCTCGTTTATCGTGCTGTACGCCTCCGGGATCTCGCTGAACAACCTGTCGCTGTTTGGACTAGTGCTAGCGGTCGGGATCGTGGTGGACGATGCGATCGTTGTGGTGGAGAACGTCGAACGTAATATCCAGGCCGGCATGTCGCCATTCGAGGCCGCACACCGGACCATGGACGAGGTGGGCGGTGCGCTGATCGCGATTGCACTCACGCTGTGCGCGGTGTTTGTGCCGGCGGCATTCCTGAGCGGTATCACGGGTCTGTTCTTCCGCCAGTTCGCGGTGACCATCGCGGCTGCCACGGTGATCTCGTGCGTGGTGTCGTTGACGCTGAGCCCGGCGCTGTGCGCGGTGCTGTTCAAGCATCACGTGCCGCACGATCCGGCGCATAAGAATATTGCTCGTCGCTGGCTCGATGCGGGCTTCGGACGTTTCAACACGTTCTTCGATCGCATCTCGTTCGGCTATGGCAATGTCACGCGCCGTCTTGCGCGCGTGCTGGGTCTGGTGCTGGCCGTGTACGTGGGGCTGATCGTGCTGACCGGCGTGCAGTTCTCGCGCACGCCGACCGGCTTTATCCCGGAGCAGGATCAGGGTTATCTGATCACGATCGTGCAGTTGCCGCCGGGCGCATCGCTCGAACGTACCGAGAAGGTGGTGCGTCAGGTCATCGATATCGCGCTGTCCACACCGGGCATCGAACACGCGGCACCGTTTGTCGGGCTCGATGCGACCACGAGCACGGTGGCCTCCAACGCGGGCACCGTGTTCACGGGTCTGCCGTCGCTGTACAACCATCACATCCCGGGTGTCGATGCCAACACGGTGCTGGCCGATCTGCGCAAGCGCTTGTCGGTGATCAAGGATGCGTACGTGCTGACGATTCCGCCTCCGCCGGTTCAGGGTCTTGGCAGTGCCGGCGGCTTCAAGCTGATGCTCGAGGATCGCGCGGGGCTCGGTTCCCAGGCGCTCGTGGATGCGGCCAAGGCGCTGGTGGCCGCCGCGAACAAGGATCCGTCGTTCGCGGGCGCGTTCACGCTGTTCAACGCGGGCTCGCCGTCGTTCTTCGCGGACGTGGATCGCGTCAAGGCGGAGAAGGTCGGCCTCAAGCCCACCGACGTGTTCTCGACGCTGCAGGTCTACCTTGGCTCGCAGTATGTGAACGACTTCAACTATCTGGGCCGCACCTATCAGGTGATCGCACAGGCGGACGGTCAGTTCCGGCGGACTGCGGAGGACATTACGCGGCTGAAGGCACGTAACGTGTTCGGCGATATGGTGCCGATTGGCGCGGTGGCGACTGTCGAGACCAACACGATCCCGTATCGCGTGCCGCGCTATAACCTGTATCCGGCAGCGGAAGTGCAGGGCGCGGCGGCACCCGGTGTGGCCTCGGGCACCGCGCTGCTGCGCATGGAGCAACTGGCACGCGAAGTGTTGCCACGCGGTATCGGCTTCGAATGGACCGAGCTCGCGTTCCAGCAGCAGCAACACGGCACCCCGACTACGCTGGTGTTCGCGGCGGCCGCGCTGTTCTGTTTCCTGGTGCTCGTGGCGCAGTATGAAAGCTGGCGGCTGCCGCTGGCGATTATCCTGATCGTGCCGATGTGCATTCTGGCCTCGGTCACGGGGCTGCACCTGCGGGGGATGCCAATCGATATCCTCGCGCAGATCGGCTTTGTCGTGCTGATCGGCTTGGCGGCGAAAAACGCGATTCTGATCGTGGAGTTTGCGCGGCAACGCGAGGATGAGGGCGAAGCCTCGCCAGTCGAAGCGGCCGTGCACGCGGCCCGCACGCGGCTGCGCCCAATTCTGATGACGTCGCTCGCGTTTATTCTCGGTGTGGCGCCGCTCACGATCGCCTCGGGCGCGGGCGCGGAAATGCGTCAGTCGCTCGGCACCGCGGTGTTCTTCGGCATGCTCGGCGTGACCTGCTTCGGTCTGATGTTCACGCCGGCCTTCTATATCTTCATTCGCAAGTTCGGTCGTCGGAGGCACGCGTGAAGCCGTATCTGAAACTCAAGCCATGGGCGCGCGGGCTATCGATGTCCAGTGTGGCAATCGCCAGCCTGGCGCTTGTCGGCTGCGCGGTCGGCCCCGACTACGTGAAGCCGCAAACGGCGCTGGCGCTATTCCATAACACCGCGGCCTCGGCCTCGGCCGACAGCAGCACCGGCCAGCGCGT
Source organism: Cupriavidus pampae (assembly GCF_914271485.1). Lineage (GTDB taxonomy): Bacteria > Pseudomonadota > Gammaproteobacteria > Burkholderiales > Burkholderiaceae > Cupriavidus > Cupriavidus pampae. Next base: position 364,331 of record NZ_CAJZAG010000002.1, on the reverse strand, counting down.
GGTGGATCTCGATGCGTGGTGGACCGGCTTCGACGATCCGATGCTCGTCACCGTGATCGAGCGCGCGCTCGCGCAGAACCTCGATCTTGCCGCGGCATTGGCACGGGTGGAGCAGGCCCGCGCGGTGGCGCAGGCCGCGGGCGCGGAGTTGTTGCCGACGTTCGACCTGTCGGCCACGGCCACCGCGCAGCGCCAAAGCCAGCAAAGTCCGCTGGGCACGATCGCGCGCACATTCCCCGGCTATGACCGCAATCTGCGCGAGTACACCGCGGGCGCGGTGGCTAGCTGGGAAATCGACCTCGCCGGTGGGTTACGGCGCGGTGCGGCTGCGGCACGGGCGGAGGCGCAGGCCGCGTCGGCCGATCACGTCGGCACCCGGGTAACCGTGGCTGCCGATGCCGCCGATGCCTACCTGCAGATCCGCGGTTATCAGTCGCGGCTCGCGGTGGCGCTGGACCAGATCACCACGGACGAACGTCTGCTCGACCTCGTACGCGAACGTCGCCGCTATGGCGCGGCCGACGATCGTCAGGTGTCGCAGGCCGATGCGCTGCTGCGGCAGGCGAGGGCGACGGTGCCGCTACTGCGCATTGCACTCGAGGCGCAGCTGAACCGGCTCGACGTGCTGATGGGCGTGCAGCCAGGCACTTACGCGGCGGAACTGGCCACGCCCCCGCAGGACACTGTGCGCATCCCCAAACCGCCCGGCGTGGCTGGCGCCAGCGAGCCACTCGAGATGTTGCGGCGACGGCCCGATGTGCTGGCCGCCGAGCGGCGCCTCGCGGCGTCCAACGAACGTATCGGCGCGGCCTTGGCCGACTACTACCCCAAGCTGTCGCTGGCCGGCGCGCTCGGTTTCGACAGCATCACGACCAATGGGCTGTTCTCGGCGCGGTCGTTCCAGCCGGTTGGTACGGCGGGCCTGCGTTGGCGTCTGTTCGACTTCGGCAAGATCGACGCCGAGGTCAAGCAGGCGCGGGGCGGTTACGCGGAAGCGCTGGCGGGCTACCGGCAGTCGATCCTGCGCGCGGCCGAGGACGTGGAGAACGCCATGACCGCGATGGCGCAAACGGAGGTGCGGCGTCAGGAGCTGCAGGCCGAGGTGGCGGCGTTGCAGCGGGCGCGCGAACTGTCGGAGCAGGCATACCGGCTCGGGGCGATCACACTGACCGATGTGCTCGATGCGGACCGGCAACTGCTGGTGGCGCGTGACGGCGAAGACGAGGCGCGCACCAATACGAGTCGCGCCGCGGTATCGCTGTTCCGCTCGCTCGGGGGCGGCTGGACGGTGCCCTCGGACGCACCAGTTGCCGCCGCGCCTGCTGCCGTTGCCACTGCCGCACGGGAATAATGGGAAGGTGATAAAGTCGCGCATGTGGAAAACGATCGTCATCTAAAATGCAATGACGACAGCAAGCGCGAGGGTGAGGGAAGATGGATCGGTTGCAGGCGATGGAAGTGTTTGCGCGCGTGGTGGAAGCCAACAGTTTCTCGCGTGCCTCCGATTCTCTCGATCTCTCACGCACGTCGGTCACGACGATCGTCAAGAGTCTGGAGGCCCATTTGCGCACGCCGCTGTTGCAGCGGACCACGCGCAAGCTCAAGCTCACCCCTGAGGGCGCGGCCTACTACGAGCATTGCGTGCGCATCCTTGCCGAGATCTCGGAGACCGAGGCCGCAATGGCCGGGGCGGGCAGGGGACCGCGCGGCAAGCTACGGGTCGATATGCCGGCCACCATTGGCAAATGGCTGGTGACGCCACAGTTGTACCGTTTTCATGAGGCCTATCCCGATGTCGAGCTGATCGTCGGCTATGGCGACAAGCTGGTCGATCTGATCCAGGACGGTGTGGACTGCGCGATTCGCGTCGGTGAATTGCAGGATTCGACGCTGATCGCTCGCCGCCTTGCGGACATGCAGACGATCACGGTGGCCAGCCCGCTCTACCTGCAGCGTCACGGCATGCCGCGCACGATCGAAGACCTCGAGCGGCATATGGCGATCCACTACATCTCGAGCAAGACCAATCGCGCGATTCCCCTGAGCTTTACCGTGGACGGCCGCATGGTCGAGGTACAGGTGCCCGGCAAGCTCGGTTTCAACGATGCCGATGCGTATGTCGAGTGCGGACTGACGGGCACGGGGCTCCTGCAGCCGCCGCGCTTTATGGTCGGCGAGTATCTGCGATCGGGTGCGCTGGTCGAGATCCTGCCGCAATGGCGTCCTCGTACGCTGCCAATCTCCGCGATCTACCCGCAGAGCCGCCATCTGGCGCCGAAGGTGCGGGTTTTTGTCGAGTGGGTTCTCGACCTGTTTGAGACCTCGCCGCTGTTTCACCCAGAGGGCGCGCGACGTGGCCCCGCGGCCTACGGCTTGGCGGCGGGCGCGCTGGCGGCGCTGTCGGGCTGAGTCTTCTTCGACTTGCTGCCGCCTTGTTTGGTGTTGCCGTGCTTGGCGCCAGACTTGCCGCTGCCCGAACTACCGGCGTTGGTGCCCGGATGATTACTGTCGATCGGATGCGCACCGGCGCCGCCTGACCCTTGCGACAAGCCGGGGCCAGTGCTGTCCGGCGTCGTCGCGCGCTGACTATCCGCCGCGCCAAACGCCAACGGGCATAGCAACATCGCCGCTGCCATCGCAATGATGCGCACCGTTGCGCGGTGATTTCTCTCTTGTTGGTTCATATCGGTTCTCCTCGCTGATTGCGCGTCTCTCGTCCCGTTACTGCAAACCGTGTGCCCGGACGACTCCTTCTCCCGATGGTTGCCTCGTGTCGATTCTTCCCGCACGCCATGTAAGGGCCGGGTGCGAGCTCGTAACTATTACCAGCGCGTTCCCGCCTAGCGGCCGGAGGCTGAAACATGTTTGAGACATGGTTGTGGATGTGTCGTGCAAGAACCATCCATCTTGCGTACGGCGGGCGTATCCATGCGTCAGTAGCATGAATGTGTTCCAGCAGAATCTGCATCGGCAGAGATAATCGGAGGGTAGTCATGACGCGCGCTGTCTCCATCGCCCTTGTGGTGCTGACCGCGAGCCTCGCCTCCATCGGCCATGCCGAGATTCCGACGCCGGCCGTGCATGTCGCATTTGGCCGCGACTACTCGCACGACATCAACAAGTACGAGATCGGCTTTCAGTTCGACTCCGGTTTCAACTGGGGCAACCCGCAGGGCTGGCAGACGACGCTCTACTGGGAGTTCGACCTCGCGCAATGGCAGACGCGCTATGGCACGCCACGCCAGAACGTGGTGGAGGGCGGCTTCTCGCCGCTATTCCGACTACAGAAGCGCGGGGGATCGTGGGAGCCGTTCGTTGAGGCTTCGATCGGTGTTCGCATCCTCAGTCATTCGAGTACTTCGCCGCAGCACAACTACAGCACCGCGTTCCGCTTTACGGAAACCGTGGGCTTTGGCGTCGCTTTCGGCCCGCGCAATGCGGCCGAGCTGGGATTCCGCTTCCAGCATCTGTCCAACGCGATGATCAAGAAGCCGAACCCCGGCACCGATTTCATTACCGGTTTTTTCAATTACCGGTTCTGAACCGTAAATCGTTGTGAATTCCTGTGTGCCTTAATAGGCCACTGGTTTGCGGCACAGCATGCTTGCGAATCGCAACTCTTAACAGACCTAGTTTGGCGAGCTCTGTTAGCGTATTAGCGCTTATCTGAACCGACACCAGGAGCTCTCCCATGCCAACTGAACCAGCCCTGTTTTCCCCCACGACGATCGGCACGATCGAGGTAGCGAATCGCATCGCCATGGCGCCGCTTACGCGCTCGCGCGCGGACAAGAATGGCGTGCATTCGCACCTTGCCGTCGAGTACTACCGACAACGCGCGTCGGCCGGATTGATCGTGACCGAGGCGACCAATATTTCGCGCCAGGGGCGTGGATATGCGTTCACGCCGGGGATCTACAACGAGGCGCACGTCGCCGCATGGCGTCGTGTCACCGATGCGGTGCACGAAGCGGGTGGCAAGATCGTCTGCCAGCTATGGCACGTCGGTCGTATGTCGCACTCGTCGTTACAGGAAAATGGGCAACCGCCCGTGGCGCCGTCGGCGATTCAAGCCGGAGAGCTCGTGTTCCTCGAAACCAGTACGCAGGATCGACCATCGATGCCGCGCGCGCTGGAAACCGACGAGATTCCGAAACTCGTCGACGACTATCGGAACGCCGCGCGTTGCGCGCAGGAGGCCGGTTTCGATGGTGTGGAGGTGCACTCCGCCAACTGCTATCTGCTCGAGCAGTTCTTGCGCGACAGCACCAACAAGCGCACCGACCAGTACGGTGGCTCGATCGAGAACCGTACGCGCTTTCCGATCGAGGCGATCACCGCGGTGGCTGAAATCTGGGGCGGCGACCGCGTCGGTGTGCGCCTGTCGCCAATTACGCGCGCGGTAGGCGATACCCCGCTCGATAGCGATCCGCAGGCGCTGTACGGCTACTACGCCGAACGGCTGGGCAAGCTCGGCATGGCGTACCTGCATTGCATCGAGGGCCAGACGCGCGGCGACAACGCGGCCAGCGCGTTCGACTTCAAGGCGCTGCATGCGTCGTTTGGCGGCAAGTACATTGCCAACAATAGCTACAGCCGCGAGATGGCCATCGAGGCGGTGGAGTCCGGCCACGCGGACATGGTCGCGTTCGGGCGGCCGTTTATCAGCAACCCCGACCTGGTCGAACGCCTGCGCCGCAACGCACCGCTGTCGGACGCGGATCCGACCAAGTTCTACGGTGGCGGCGCGGAAGGGTACACGGACTACGATTCGCTGGACGCGTAGTCGCTATAACACCCTGCGTGCCCGTAATGCCTCGATCTCCGCGGCGCTGAGATCGAGGCATTCGCGCAGGACTTCGTCCGTGTGCTGCCCCAGCGCGGGCGGCGCATGGCGTAGCTGCGTCGGCGTGTCCGAGAAGCGTAACGGACTGGCCGCAGTGGCAATGCGGTCCACCGGGTCGTGCGCCGGACGTTCGCCATTGCGATAGCGGTGTTGCTCCACCCGCAGACCCCGATGCCGCACCTGCTCATCCGCAAACGCCTGCCCGATATCGTTGATTGGCCCGCAGGGCACGCCGCTTGCCTCCAGCACTTCGATCCATGTGGCAGTGGAGCGCGCGCGCGTGATCTCGCTCATCATCGGTATCAGCGTGTCCCGATGGGTCACGCGCGCGGTGTTGGTCCGATAACGCTCGTCTCGCGCCCAGTCCACATCCGCCACCTCGCAGAAGCGCGCAAACTGACCGTCGTTGCCAATCGCCAGCAGCATCCGCCCGTCCCGCGTCGGAAAGTCCTGATACGGCACCACGCTCGGATGCGCATTGCCCTGGCGCTTGGGCACCGCGCCGGAGTTCAGATGCCCCGCACCCTGATTGGCAAGCACGGCCATCGCCACGTCGAGTAGCGCGATATCGAGATATTGCCCGCGTCCCGTATGGTGTCGCGCCTCGAGCGCACCAAGAATCGCGGTGGTCGCATACATGCCCGTGAACACATCGATCACGGCAACGCCGACGCGCATCGGCCCAGCACCGGGTTCGCCATCGGCCTGGCCGGTCACGCTCATCAGGCCGCTCATGGCCTGCATCAGCAGGTCATAGCCGGGACGCGCCGCATACGGACCCGTTTGCCCAAAGCCCGTGATCGAGCAATAGATCAGACGCGGGTTGAGCGCGGCAAGCGTGTCGTAGTCAAGCCCATAGCGCGTCAGCCCGCCAGTCTTGAAGTTCTCGATCACCACATCGCTCTGGCATGCCAGATCGCGAATCAACTGCTGGCCCTCGGTCGTGGCCATATCGACCGTGACCGAACGCTTGTTGCGGTTGCACGCCGCAAAGTAACTGGCCTGCGAGGTCGGGCCATCGTCGCCGGATAGATACGGTGGGCCCCAACGCCGCGTATCGTCACCTTCGCCGGGTTTCTCGATCTTGATCACGTCGGCGCCCATGTCCGCAAGGTTCTGCGTACACCATGGGCCGGCCAGCACGCGCGAGAGGTCAAGCACGCGCACGTGACTCAGCGCGCCAGTCTGCCGGGATGGTGCCGGCAGGCCGTGGGAGATCTTGAGATCAGCTGTCATGGTGTGGTGGTCTTGAGGCGGTCCGCTCAGACCGGATCCCAGCAGAACACGTCCGCCGAGCGATCCATCGGCACGAACGATGCACGCAATGCGGGCATGCCGTGTTCGGCGATAAACTCGGGCGTCCAGCCTTCGCCCCGATGCACGGAACGCAGCGGGCGCGGCTGGCTCATGACGAAGATCTCGTTGTTGCGCACGGCAAATACCTGCGCATTCACCTCGGCGGCCGCCGGCGACAGCAGGTACACCGCCAGCGGTGCGATCTTGGCCGGCGTCATCTGCTGGATCTTGGCCACGCGCGCCTGCTGCTCGGGCGTGTCGGTCGGGATCGAGCCAATCATGCGGCTCCATGCGAACGGCGCTATGCAGTTCGAGCGCACGTTGAACTTCTGCATATCCAGCGCAATGCTCTTCGACAACGCGACCAGACCGAGTTTGGCCGCGCTGTAGTTGGCCTGCCCCAGATTGCCGATCAGGCCCGACGTGGATGTCATATGCACGAACGCGCCGGACTCCTGCTCCTTGAAATGCGACGCGGCCGCGCGGCTCATGTAATAGCTGCCGTACAGATGCACCTGAATGACGGCATCCCACTCATCGGTGCCCATCTTGTGAAAGAAGCGATCGCGCAGGATGCCGGCGTTGTTGACCACGCCATCGATGCGGCCAAAGCTGTCGAGCGCGCATTCGATGATGCGCGCCGCGCTGCTGGCTCCAGCGACGCTTTCCGTGCTGACCGCGGCGCGACCACCCGCGTCGCGAATCTCGCGCGCGACCGCCTCTGCGGGTCCGATATCCTGGCCTTCGCCGCTGGTCGAGGTGCCGAGGTCGTTGACCACCACGCTTGCCCCGGCCGCTGCCATCGCAAGCGCCATATCGCGGCCAATACCACCACCGGCACCGGTCACCACCACTACCTTGCCTTCCATCATCTGTGCCATGCGTGTCTCCTTGATTGTTGTCGTGCGTGATCAGACCGGGGCAAACACCGGCACCGGCGGACCACCTTCGGTCTCGGCGAACCGCACGCGCACGCGTTGGCCGATGCGCACCGTATCCAGATCCGTATCGACGATATGGGTCATCATCGTCACGCCTTCATCGAGCCGCACGTAGGCGATGCAATACGGTTGCGGCCCCGCACGGCGCGTGACGCTATACGAGTAAATTTCTCCGTGGCCGGAGGCGGTCTTCCATTCGGTATCGCCGAGGCAGAATGGGCACAGCACGCGTGGATACCAATGCGGTTTGCCGCACGACGTGCAGTGGCGCACGAGCAGCTGGCCTTCGCGCGCGGCCTGCCAGAACGCCTTGTTGTCGGGCAGTTCTTCGGGGGCCGCGTGGGCCATGGGAACGTAGGGCGTCGTCATAAGTAATTGCCTTCGCGGTTGCCTGGGTTATTCACGTTCGAGAATCAGCGTGGCGGAGCCGTGGCGCGATCCCATATAGCCGCCGGTACCCTGCACGAGGGCCAGGTCGCAATTCGGAACCTGCACAGCGGAATGGGCCTCGCCGCGTAACTGGCGCACCGCTTCGATGACCTTGGTGATGCCGCCGCGATTGGCCGGATGGTTGTTGCACAGGCCACCGCCGTCGGTATTGAAAGGCAGCTTGCCCACGCCGGAGATCAGGTTGCCATCCGCCACGAATTTGCCGCCTTCGCCCTTGGCGCAGAAGCCGAGGTCCTCGAGCTGCATCAGCACGGTGATGGTGAAACTGTCGTAGATCGAGGCGTACTTGATATCCGCCGGCGTGACGCCAGCTTCTTCGAATGCCGTCGCGCCGGATACACGTGCCGCGGACCATGACAGATCCACCTGGCCGCCGAGCTGCCCCTTGACGTGCTCGCCGGCGCCGATCACGCGCACCCTCGGCCGATTCAGCTTGCGGGCGATCTCCGGACGCGCGACCACGAGCGCGCCGCCACCATCCGAGACCACGCAACAATCGAGTCGATGCAACGGATCGGCGATCATCGGCGAGTTCAGTACGTCCTCGACGGTCACTACCTCGCGCAGCATGGCATTGGGATTGTGCTGCGCATGTTGCGACGCGGCGACCTTGATCCAGGCGAGCTGTTCGGGCGTGGTGCCGTACTGATACATATGGCGCTGGGCAACCATCGCATACAGGTTGACCGTCACCGGGTTGTAGGGCGCCTCGAACGGCTGGTCGGGCAGATTGGCGCCCCAGTTGCGCGCCTGTGTGCCGCTGGAGCCTTCCGAACGCGGGCGGCCGGCCAGCGTGATCAGTGCGACGTTGCATTTGCCCGCGGCAATCGCCTGCGCCGCGTGCGAGACATGCGCGATATAGGAGGAGCCGCCCATCTCGGTGGAATCCACATGGCGGGCACGAATGCCGAGGTAATCGACCATGTTGACCATGCCGAGGCCCGGCGCATCGCCGGCGCAAAAATAGCCGTCGACATCGGCGAGCGTCAGCCCTGCGTCCTCCAACGCGCCCCGGGCGCATTCCGCGTGAAGCTGCGGCACGGTCTTGTCGGGGGCTTTGCGCGTCGGGTGCTCGTAGGCACCGACAATAAAGGCGCTTGAAGATGCGTTCGCATGTCGGGTCATCGTTGTTGGCCTGTGTGTTGTGCTGGCAACCATTCTATGGAGGTATGCCGCCCACTGGTTCAGGTTTCCGGAATCCGGCCTTCTTGAACGCGAAACGACCCTGACTGGAGATTTCAAGTCTTCGAAGCCCATCCTTGGGTTTTACGAATGGCGCCCCGGTGCCTTTGCGTCCATGCTGCGCCAACTACTTTGCAAAGGACGGACCCACTCGTGACTACGCGGATCCATCATCTGCTCGACCACTGGCTGATGCAGGCCCCCGACCAGCCGTTTATCCACCTGCCGGACGGTCGCAGCCTGACGTTCGCGGACCTCGATGCCCTGACGCGCGTGGCGGAGGCGGAGTTGCGCGCGCAGCGCGTGCGCCCCGGCGACCGCGTGATGGTGGTGGCCGAGAACTGCCCCGAGCATGCCGCATTGATCCTCGCGTGCAGCCGCGTCGGCGCATGGTCGTGCGGCGTCAACGCGCGCATGGCGCCCGGGGAGGTCGACACGTTCGTCACACGCGCCGATGCACGTGTGGTGTATTTCACGGCCGATGCCTCGCGCGCGGCCGCCGCCCACGCACAGCGTCTTCACGCCACCCCTTCGGCATTGGCCGGGCTTGCACACAGCCCGGTGCGTGAAGACGCCACGCAGGAGGAGGCGCCGTTACGCGACCAGGTGGCATCGCTGATCTTCACCTCCGGTACCACGGGGCAGCCCAAGGGCGTGATGCTGACCCACGACGCGCTGATCCACTTTGCGCGCGTGACGCGCGAGGCTCGCGCGCTCGATGCCAACGACCGTCTCTATGCGTTCGTGCCGATGACGCATATCTTCGGCCTCGGCACCGTGCTGCTGAGCTCGTTGCTGGCTGGCGCGCAACTGGTCATGCGGCCGCAGTTCGATCCCGATGACCTGCTGCACGCGCTCGCGCATCACGGCATTTCGCAGCTGCAGGGGCCACCAACGCTGTTCTCGCGACTGCTTACGCATCTGCAGGAGCGTGGCATCGCGCGTCCCGACGCACCCGCGCTGCGTTATCTCTACACCGGCGCCGGCCCGCTCGATCTCTCGCTCAAGCAACGCGTGGAGGCGATGTTCGGACTCGCGCTCCATCATGGGTATGGCCTGTCCGAATATGCGGGCTCCGTGCATGTGACGCGACTGGGCGAGCATCGCCCCGACACCAGCGCGGGCTACGCGGTTGCGGAGGCCGAGGTCTGCGTGGTCGATCCGGTCTCCGGCAAGGCGCTGCCGAATGGTGAGCGTGGCGAACTGTGGCTGCGGGGCAGGGGACTGATGCCCGGCTATTTCCGCGATGCCGTTGCCACGCTGGGCGTGATGCGCGAAGGCGGCTGGTACGCGAGTGGCGATCTTGGCGAAATGCACGCGGATGGCGCGTTGTTCGTGGTCGGACGTCTCAAGGAAATGATCATCCGTTCGGGCTTCAACGTCTATCCGGCCGAGGTGGAGAACGCGATCAACACACATCCGAGCATCCAGCGCTCGGCCGTGGTCGGCCGCGCCGAACGCGACGGTAATGAGGAAATCGTGGCATTCGTGGAGTTGCGTCCCGGTGCGTTGCTGGAGGTGGGCGCGCTGCAGCATCACCTGCGCGATCGTCTGGCGCCGTACAAGCGACCGGCGCAGATCGTGGCGCTGACGGAACTGCCCACCAACCACAACGGCAAGATCCTCAAGCGCGTGCTGCAGGAGCAGGCCGGCGCGATGTAGACCGCAGTCACGTAGTTAACGACCACACCTATAAGACCCAAAGGAGACGCTGCATGGAAACCCTCGATACCTTTACGATGCGAAGGCGGCTATTGGCCGCCGGCCTGCTCGGCATGGTTGCGCATCCCCTGTCCGCGCTGGCCGCCGATCCGTGGCCGACCAAGCCAGTCAAGTTGATCGTGCCATTTCCAGCCGGCGGCCCGGTGGACAGCACCGCGCGCATCGTGGGCCAGCGCCTGGGTGAAATCTGGAAGACCTCGGTGGTCATCGACAATCGCGCGGGTGCTGGCGGCACCATTGGCGCGGCGATCGCGGCGAAGGAAGCGCCTGACGGCTATGGCCTGTTCGTCGGCTCGATTCATCATGCCGTCAACGTGACGTTGATGGGTAATCTGTCCTATGACATCGAACGCGACTTTGCGCCGATCAGCTTTGCCGCGTTGTTCCCGGTGTTCGTGTGCGCGCATCCGTCGGTGCCGGCCAACAATATCCGTGAGCTGATTGCCTACGCGAAGAAGGGCGAGCGGCCGCTGGCCTACGGCTCATCCGGCAATGGCGGTGGCACGCACCTGGCGGGCGAGTTGTTCAACATGGAAGCTGGCACCAAGTTGCAACACATTCCGTACAAAGGCAGTGGTCCGGCGATGAACGATCTGCTCGGGGGGCAGGTGCAACTGATGTTCAGCGACGCACCGACTGCGCTGCAACATATCAAGTCGGGACGCATCAAGGTGCTCGGCGTTGCCAGCCGCCAGCGCTCGCATATGCTGCCGGACGTGCCGACCGTCGCCGAATCGGGGCTGCCGGGCTACGAAGCGTATTCGTGGGCCGCACTGTTCGCGCCGGCCAATACGCCGAAGCCGATTCTCGATCGCATCAACGCGGACTTCAACGTGGCGACGAACGATCCGGCCGTGCGGCAGCGGCTGCTGCAGGCCGGTGCCGAAGCCGATCCGGGCACACAGGAGCAGATGCGTCAGCGCCTGCATGCCGAGATCGAGAAATGGCGCAAGGTGATAAAGACCGCGGGCATCACCGCGGGGTAGCAAACCTGCTCGACTTACTTCAATCGCCCGATGCGGCGGGCCACCGGTACAGCGGTGGCTCCTTTTCCTTGAAGCGGCGTACCGCTTCGCGATGGTAGTCGGTGGTGAACGCGATACCCTGACCCAGCGATTCCAGTTCCAGCATCGCACGCAGATCGCTGTCGAACGATTGCTGCAACGCGCGCTTGGTCATACCGAAGGCGGCCGGCGAAGCCCCACCCAGCCCACGCGCCAGTGCGTCCGCACGCGCATGCAGCGCGTCTTGCGGCACGATCTCGAGTACAAAGCCAAGCCGATGCGCCTCCTCTGCGCCCACCTCGCGCGCACTGAACACCAGCTCGCGTGCGCGGGCCATGCCCACCACGCGTGGCAGCGTATACAGCGCGCCGCAATCGGGCACCAGGCCAACTTTCATAAACGGCATGCAGAAACGCGCGCGCGGCGAGGCCACGATCAGGTCCGCGAGCAGCGCAAAGCTGAAACCGGCGCCGTAGGCCACGCCGTCGACCGCCGCCACGACCGGGCGATCAAGATCGGCGAGCATGGCGATCCAGCCGTGCAGATCGTCCATGCGATCGCGTCCCGCATCCGCGGCGGTGACGTTCATTGCGCGGATGTCGCCACCGGCGCAGAAATCCGTGCCCGCGCCGCGCAGTACCACCGCGCGTACCGTGCGGTCTGCGCGAATGTGATAGACCGCGTCACGCAGCGCATCGCGCATCGGGCCATTGAGCGCATTCTTCTGCTGCGGACGATTCAGCGTGAGCGTGGCCACGCCGTCATCGATCTCCACAAGTAAGGGATCAGTTTCCGTCATTGTTTGGTTGGCCATTGGTGTGTTCCGTCATTCTTCAAGCCAACAGCTTGAACGATGTCACGCACGCTGGCTATTTGCATGTTTCGATGCCAGCGTTCCAATCGTGCGAAGCAACCCGTCCTTTCGGGTAAGTGCGAGCATCGACGGAGTGCGCTTTCGGGAGATAATCGGCGATTATTCAGGAGACGACCGTCATGCGCTTCGATCTGGTGGATCTGAATCTGTTCACGCACATCGCGGAGGCCAGCAGTGTGACCCGCGGTGCGGAACGCTGCCATCTGTCGCTGCCTGCGGCGAGCACCCGGATCAAGAACCTCGAGGAGCAGATTGGCGTCAAGCTGCTGAGCCGCAGCAGCCAGGGCGTCAAGGTGACGCCCGCCGGTGAAACACTGCTGGCCCACGCGCGGCGCGTGCTGCGCCAGATCGAGCAACTGAGCGGCGATCTCCAGGAATTTGCTTCGGGCATCAAGGGTCATATCCGCGTGTTCGCGAACACCACGGCAATGAGCGAGTTCCTGCCCGGCGTGCTGCGCACCTACCTCGTCAACCATCCGAACGTGACCGTCGATATCCGCGAGCGCCTGAGCCCGGACGTCGTCCGCGCGGTGCAGGAAGGCATGGTCGATATCGGCATCGCCGCAGGTGTCATGCACACAGAGGGGCTCGAGGTCATGCCCTATCGCGTGGATCGACTGGTGCTGGCCACCGCGCTCAGTCATCCGCTGGCGCAGAAGAAGCGCGTGCGCTACGCCGATACGCTCGAGTACGACTTTGTCGGACTGCCCGAGGAGAGTGCGATCCACAACTTCCTCAAACGCGCGGCCGCGGATCTGCAACGCACACTGCATTGGCGCATTCAGGTCAGCAATTTCGAGACGGCGGGTCGCATGATCGAGGCCAATGTCGGTATTGGCGTGCTGCCGGAGAGCACCGCCCGACGCCATGCGCAGACCATGGCGCTGAGTATCGTGCAGTTGCAGGACGACTGGGCCGAACGCAATCTGCAGATCTGCGTTGCCGACCTCGCCGCGTTGCCGGCCTTCGCGCGCAAGCTCGTGGATCTGCTGGTCGAAGACGGCATGCGAGGGCCAGCCTGACGCTTCTACGTCAGGCTCTAGATCAACTCGCCAATCATGCCGCGCAGTTGATGCTTGTGTAGCTTGCCGCTAGGCGTGGTCGGAATGGCAGCAACCCGGACGATACGTGCGGGGCGCTTGTACGGTGACAGTCGTTCTGCCAGATGCGCGTGCAATGCCGCTTCGTCGAACGTCTCGCCTTCGCGCAACTCCACAAACGCGATGATCTCCTCGTTGCCATCGGTGGTGGCATTGCCGACCACCGCCGACAGCCGCACTGACGGATGAGAATTGATCACTGACTCCACCTCGATCGGATAGACATTGAAGCCCGAGCGGATGATCAGGTCGCGCGTGCGGCCCACGATAAACACCGCGCCGTCGGCATCGATGCGCCCGATATCGCCGGTATTGAGCCAGCCATCGGGACGCAGGGCCTCCGCGGTCTGGGCGGGCTGGCGGTAATAGCCGTGCATCACGCCCGGTCCCTTGACCCACAGCTCGCCCGGTGTGCCGGCTGGCAACGGTTCGCCGTTCGGACCCACCACGCGTAATTCGGCGCCTTCCACCACCTCGCCGGCCGCGCAATCGTCGCGCGGACGATCCATGCGTGTGATCACAAGCGATCCCGCATACTCCGTCATGCCATAGCCATGGTGCAGCGGCTGACCAAACATTGCCTCCACATTACGTTTCAGCGTGGGTTCAAGCGGGCCACCGCCCGTATACAGATAGCGCAGTCGAGAAGAGTGCAGGGTGTCGACGCCCTGTGTACGCAGGTACGCGAGCATGCGGCTGAACATCGCGGGTACACCCTGCAGAATCGAGATCGCATCGCGCTGCAACGCCGCGCACGCATCGGCCACGTTGAAGCGCGCCACCAGATAGAGACTGCCACCGGCCTGAAATGTCGCCAGCAGCAAGGTCGCGAGCCCGAAGATATGGGACATCGGCATGACCGCATAGGCGCAGTCGCCGGGATGCATACGCCGATTCTCGACCGTGACGCGCGCGTAATGCAGCAGGCCGCGATGCGTGACCATGACGCCCTTGGGCTGGCCCGTGGTGCCGGACGTGTAGATCAGCGCGGCGACATCATTGGCCAGCGCCTCGGGTTCCGCGACGCTGTGTCGATCGGGATCAGCCGCCATCAGCGGACCGAGCCCCCGCGGCGCAATCTCGCGCGCGCGATAACGCAGGCCGTGACGCAATGCGTCCGGCGAGGCCGCATGTGTGAACAGCATCAGCCGCGGCGTGCAATGCGCGCGAATTTCCTCGATCTCTCGCGTGGTCAGGCGCGCGTTGGTCACCACGGGCCATGCGCCAAGCTCCGACAACGCAAAGATCGTAGTGACGAGCGCCAGCGAGTTCTCGCCGACGATCATCACGCGATCGCCGCGACCGACGCCTTGCGCTCGCAGATATTCCTGCGCGTGCCCGATGTCCTCCCATAACCGCGCGAACGTGACGGTGCGCTCGCCTTCGTAGACGGCCACATCGTCGGGCGCGCGTGCGGCACGATGGCGGGGAATGTCGCTGATGCGTTTTGCGATGTCGGGTTGTGTCACGAGTGTTCTCACCATTGTTGCAACATCGTTTATCACATCGTTTATCACATCGTTTATCACATCGTTTATCACAACTACTCTGCCTCGATATTGGCGGTCTTCACCACGTTGCCCCATAGCGCGAGCTCCTTGCGAATACGCGCCTGCAGCGCGGCAGGTCCCGCGACGTTGAGATCGTAGCCTACAGCCGACATCCGATCGCGGAACGCGGGGTCGTGCCCGACCGCCTGCTGCGCCTTGACCAGAACGTCAGTGACATCCGCCGGCATACCGGGCGGGCCGATCAAGGCGTACCAGCCGGTGAGGTCGTACTTCTTGAGCCCCGACTCCACCAACGTCGGCACGGTCGGCAGCGCCGCGTTGCGCTCCTTCGACGTAACGGCAAGCGCGCGTACCTTGCCGCCGTTGATATGCCCGACGGCGGTGCCGGTGATGTCGAACATGAACGTGACCTTGCCACTCATCACATCGGCCATCGCCGGCGCATTGCCCTTGTAGGGCACATGCAGCATCTTGACGCCCGTCATCTGCGCGAGCAACTCGGCCGACAGGTGATTCGACGCGCCCACGCCTGCAGAGCCGTAGCTGACCTCGCCCGGATGCTTGCGCGCGTACGACACCAGTTCATCGACGTTTTTCGCCGGGAAATCCTTGTTGATCAGCAGCACGTTGGTGTAGTCGGTGATCAGCCCGACATACGTGAAATCCTGCGCGGGCCGGAAGCTGACCGACTTCTGCACCAACGGCGTCATGGTCATGGTCGGGCTGGCCACGAAATAGACCGTATAGCCGTCCGCCTTGGCGTTCATGGTCATTCCGGCGGCAATCGCACCACTGGCGCCGGGACGGTTGTCCACGATCACCGGTTGCTTGATCACGCGGCCGAGGTAATCCGCGTAGATGCGCGCCGCGGTATCCACCGGTCCGCCCGGGGCATAGCCGACCAGCAGCCGCACCGGCCGCGAGGGATAGGCATCGGCCAGCGCCGCCCCATGTACTAGCGCCAGCATCGCGCCGGTGAGTATCAATCGCAGCATGTCTCCTCCTGTTTTTTTGTTTGAGGCAGAGGAGACTGTGCGACACGCCTGCCGTGCAGGCAATTTTCATTTGCGGAAGGGCACCTTCGAGGATGCGATAAGCGGGACGGTCAGGCCGCCTCCGCCGGGCGGGCATCGGTCAACCAATCGGGTGCATGATGTGACGCGTGCGGTGGCGTGAGAGGCTTTGCCGCATCCGGCAACAAGCCACCGGTATCACTCGGATACCCGGCCGCGGCGTATTGCCGACCCTTCGCCGCGAAATAAGCGCGCACCCATGCATAGCGCTCGCCGTCCTTCGGCAGGCCGACCGCCTCCGAGATCGTAGCCAGACTGATGGTCCGCCCGCGCGCGCCCCAGTTGCCCTCGGTCACCTCGTCGATCACGACCAGAATGCTGGCGCCCGCATCGGGATGATCCGCACCGCCGAGCACGCCAAGGATGGCGCCATTGACGGCCGCATGTACCTCCGACTTGTGCGCCGCGTTCATATACCCCTCGGGAATCGTCACGTGCACGAGAAACTTGCCCGGTGGCGCCACCAGGCTGTTGTCGGTGCGGCCATCGATCCACCAGTTTTGCTCGTGAATCTCGTTGAAGAGGACCCACGCAAACGCGCGGCCGCCGTGGGTGCGGGCATTGCCTTCCATCACGAGCAGGACCTCGTTGAGGGCCTGGGCGATGGCGGCTTTCTGGGAGGGGCGCAGCGCGCCTTCGACATAGGTAACGTTCATGATCGGCATGATCGCGCTCCTTCAATAAGTGGTTTCAACAAGAAGAATGTCGCTGCGGCCGGCACCGGTACGGAACGCGAAGGCTTCACCACCGAACAGGGCCATGCTGTCGCGACGGGTCAGGCTGACATCCGCGCATTCGACCGAGCCTTCCAGGACAAACAGGTAGACGCCGTGGCCGGGTGAGGCCGGCTGATAGCGCTGCAACATGGGCCCATCCGTCGACAGTCGCGAAACGCGTACGTCCTGCGGTATCGGCAGCGCGCCGGGGGCATCGCCGACCAGCGTGACCATGCGGTTGCGCGAGGTTTCTTCCACGTAGCGCGCGTGGTGATACGTCGGTGGCAGCAGCAGCTCGTTCGGCAGGAACCAGATATAGATGACCCGCATGTCCTCGCTCTTGAGGTTCAGCTCGGCATGCTTGCCGCCCGATCCCGCCGAGAACACGTAGTAATCGCCGGGATGCAACTGATCGACATTGCCCACCGTATTGACGTGCGTGAGCTCGCCCTCGAGCACGAACGCGCAGATCAGGAAGTCGTGGTGCGGATGCATGTTGTAGCCGCAGCCCGCGCCGCTGAACACTTCCTCGCCAAACACGCGTATCGGCCCGAAACCCGTGCGGCCCGACTGGTAATCGGCGAAGTTGAAGCTCGAATGTCGGCTCAGGATGGCATCGGGATGCCCGGCCACATACGACGAGGTCTCTCCCGTCGACAGGTATTGCTGAAAGCAGCGCTCGCTGTCGCGCAGCACGAAGTTTTCCGGCGGACGTGCGGGCAGGGGCTTGCGTGCCGCGACCGGTTCGGGCTCGTGCGCATAGGGCAGCTCGACCATTTCGAACCGCGCCTTCGGCGTCCCGCAGTCGGGGCACACCCAATCCTCAGGGATGTCTTCCCAGCGCGTACCGGCCGCCAGGCCATGTTCAGGTAGCCCCTCCGCCTCGTCGTAGGCAAAGCCGCAGCCCAGGCAGACGAGTCGCTTCAATCGATCGTTGTTCATGTCTTATCTACTCCACTTTTATGAGGTATGCGCTGAATCTAGTAGCGCGTGACACGTTATATAAAACGCTTTTTGATTGTGCAAGGACAAACTTATGGCAGCCGAACGCACCAATAAATGGGGGGAATGCGCGCGTTAACCCGGATGCGGCATAGTGTTCTACCGGCTACTATGCGCACAATACGTTGATATGATGTGTGACGCGCTACTAAAACCATGAAGCAAGTTGTCGGTTACTGCACACTGTGCCGATCCCGCTGCGGATCGCTGAACGAGATAGATGACGAGGGCCATTTGGTGCAGGTACTGCCGCTGGCTGGGCATCCCACGGGCGGCGCGCTATGCGCGAAGGGCCGAGCCGCACCCGAACTCGTCGCGAGTCCGTTGCGGCTGACGCGGCCGTTGCGGCGTACGACGCCGCGCGGCGCGGCCGATCCGCAATGGCGTGAGATCTCGTGGGACGAAGCGCTCGGCGAGATCGCGGAACGCCTGCTTGTCGAACGCGCGCGCCATGGCGCCGAGTCGGTCGCGTTCGCGGTGACCACGCCCAGCGGTACGCCGATGGTTGACAGCTTCGAATGGGTCGAACGGTTTATCCGCTGCTATGGCAGCCCCAACCTGCTGTACGCGGTGGAGATCTGCGGCTGGCACAAGGACTATGCGCATGCATTGACGTTCGGCCGCGGCATTGGTGTGCCGGACCTCGACCATGCCGATGTCGTGGTGCTATGGGGCCACAACCCGGCGCGCACCTGGCTGGCGCAGGCCTCGCGCGTGGCGGCCGCGCGCCAGCGTGGGGCCAGGGTCGTGGTGATCGATCCCAAGCAGGACGGCTCTGGCCAGCAGGCCGATCTGTGGCTGCCGGTGCGGCCCGGTGCCGATGCCGCGTTGGCGCTCGGCGCGATTCGCCATCTGATTGCGACGCAAAGCTTCGATGCGGCGTTCGTGCGGGACTGGACCAATGCACCGTTGCTCGTCGATCTCGATACGCAGCGTCTGCTGCGTGCGGCGGACTTGTGGGAAGAGTCGGAAGGGTTGGACGAGTTGAACGACAGGGGCGAGGGCGAACGCTATGTGGTCCGCACGCAGGGTGGCGAGCTGCGGCCATTCGATCCGTCCGCGCCGTTCCACGACGAGGACGTGGCATTGCAGAGCGCAGGCGAATGCCGCGACCGGCATGGCCACACGCGCCGCTACGCCAGCGTGCTGCACGCGCTTGCGCGCCACGTAGACGCTTATACGCCCGAGCACGTGGCGAATATCACCTGGGTCCCGCGCGAGCAGATCGAGCAATTCAACGCGCTGTTTATGCACGCGCCGCGTCTGGCTTATCACGCATGGACCGGTGTTGGCCAGCATACCAACGCCACGCAGACCGAGCGTGCGATCGCCACGCTGTACGCCCTGACCGGCGCGTGCGATCGCGAGGGCGGCAATCTGTGGACCAGTCCGCCGCCGTATCGCACCGTCAACGACTACACGCAGTTGCTGCCGGCGACGCAGCGCGCCAAGGCGCTCGGGCTCGCGGAGCTGCCGCTCGGGCCCCCGCGGCATGGGTGGATCACCGCGCGCGATCTGGCGCGCGCCGTGCTCGACGGTGAACCGTATCGCGTGCGGACCCTGGTCAGCTTTGGCACCAACCTCGTGGTCACGCAGGCCGATGCCGCGCGCAATCGGCGCATGCTCGATGCGCTCGACTTCCACGTGCACGTCGATATGTTCATGAACCCGACCGCGGAACATGCGGATCTGGTGTTGCCGGCCAATCTGCCGTGGGAGCGCGAGGCGCTCAAGTGTGGTTTCGAGATTTCGCAGGCAGCCGTCGAACACGTGCAACTGCGCCCGCGCATGGTCACCCCGCCGGGCGAGGCGCGCGCCGATTACGAGATCGTGATGGCGCTGGCCGCGCGCATGGGCATGCGGGATCAGATGTTCGGTGGCAGCATCGAGGCAGGGTGGGATCATCAACTCGCACCGCTTGGGATAACGGTGGACGATCTGCGCCGGCAGCCGGAAGGGCTGCGTTTTCCGCAGCCGATTGCGCGCGAGAAGTACACCGTCGCGGGTTTCGCCACGCCTACGCGTCGTGTCGAGCTGTACGTTGAGGCGCTGCAGGACATCGGCCAGCCGCCACTGCCGACGTTCGTCGAACCCGCGCAGCATCCGGGCGTGTTGCATCCCGTTCCGCAGACCGCCTACCCAACCGTGCTCACCACCGCCAAAAGCGGCTGGTACGTGCATTCATCGCACCGGCACGTCGCGTCGCTGCGCCGCAAGGCTCCAGCGCCGCAGATCCAGATCGGCGCCGGCTTCGCCGCAACCATCGGCGTGCACAACGGCGACTGGATGCGCGTGGTCACACGGCTCGGTACGGTACGTCTGCAGGCGCGCATCGACGCGTCGCTGCACGATCAGGTAGCCGTGGCCGAGTTCGGCTGGTGGCAGGGATGCGAGCCGCTCGGCCATGCCGATACCGCCGCGCACGGTGTCGCCACCTCGAACATCAACGCCATTCTCAGCGATGACGAGCGCGACCCCGTCAGCGGTTCGGTGCCCTTGCGTGCAACGATGTGCCGCATCGAACCCGACCTCGCCGCCAATCACGGCGCATGGCCCGGCGCGCGCGCATTCCGTATCGTCGCCAAGCAGCGCATGGTCGAGGATGTCGAGCGCTTCGACTTCGCTCCCGAAGATGGTGGCCCGTTGCCGGACTTCCTGCCGGGGCAGCACGTGGTGGTGTCGTTGCCAGACCAGGACACCCGTCGCGCGTATTCATTGATCGGCCCCAATCTGTCGCCGCGTGAATTGTCGATCGCTGTGCGGCTGGCCCGCACGGCAGACCATCCGCCGGGCCGCATGTCGTCGCGGCTACATGAACTCGATGTCGGCGCCACCGTGCTGTTGTCCACGCCAGCGGGCGTGTTCACGATTCCCACGCAGACGCCGCGGCCGATTGTGCTGGTGGCCGGCGGCATCGGCATCACGCCATTCGTCGGCCATCTGGAAGCATTGGCTCAACGTCGCGCGCGCGGCCATGCCACGCCGCCCGTCGTGCTGGTGCATCTGGCGCGGCCCGGCGTCGCGCATCCGTTCGCTAAAGTGCTTGAACAACTGGCGGCGCGCATTGGCAATGTAGAGCTGTTCTTTGCGCACGGTACGTCAGCCCCCGAGCTCTCGATGCTCACCGACGCCCTGGTCGCGCAACGCCCACTGGCCTACCTGTGTGGCGCGCCGGGTTTCCTGAGCAACGTGCGCGCGGCCTTGAAGGGCAGGGGCCTGCCCGATTTCGACATCTTCGAGGAAACGTTCTCCGCCGACGTGCAGATACCCCGCACGCTCGCGCCGCGATCGGTACGCGTGCTCGATGCCGGTGCCGGCGCAGGGCCCGACGCAGAAGCGGATTCCGCTCGCACCTTCGAATGGTCCCCCGCCTGCGGCACGGTGCTCGACGCCGCCGAGCAGGCCGGCGTGCGGTTGCCCAATGGCTGCCGCGTGGGCCAGTGCGAGAGCTGCGTGATGACCGTCGTCGAAGGCAAGGTCGCCCATATGACGCCATGGGACGGCCCGCCCGATCGCTGCCTGACCTGCATGGCTGTACCGCTAACCCCCATCGTGTTGCGCCGATAGCCACGGCGCCCGAGATCCCCCACCACGTTTATCGCAACGAGGCATATCATGTCCCAACCGCAATCCCGGCCGGCCGCAGACCTGGCGCCCGCCACCACCTCCATGGAGCGCTTTTCGCAGGCCATCGTCGCCTGGGCCGAGAAATGGTTTCCGGATGCCTACGTGTTCGTGGTCGTCGCCTGCGCCGTGGTCGGGCTGGGCGCCGTGCTGCACAGCGGCAATCCGATGGCCACGAGCAAGGCGTTCGGCGACGGCTTCTGGAGCATCATCCCGTTCACGATGCAGATGACGATGGTTGCCATCACCGGCTATGTGCTGGCGATGTCGCCACCGGTGGCCGCGCTGTTGCGCCGGCTCGCGCAGATTCCCAGGACGTCGCGCGGTGCGATCGTCTTCGTGGGCGTACTCAGCATCGCGCTATCGCTGGTCAACTGGGGGCTCAGCCTGATCTTCTCGGGGCTGCTGGTGCGCGAGATGGCGCGGCGACGATCGCTGATGCTCGACTATCGCGCGGCCGGTGCCGCTGCCTACCTTGGTATGGGCTGCGGCTTTACGCTCGGCATGAGTTCTTCGGCCGCGCAATTGCAGGCCACGCCGGCCAGCATTCCGGCGTCGCTGCTGCCGATTACCGGCGTGATCGGTTTCAGCGAGACCATCCTCACGTGGCAGAACCTGCTGGTAATCGTGCTCGTGACAGTGGTCTCGGCGGTAATCTGCCATATGACCGCGCCCAGTCGCAGCGCCACGCGGACCGCCGAGGATCTCGGCGTGGAGCTCGAGGATGACCATCTGACCCCCTCGCAGCGCAAGCGTCCCGGCGACTTCCTCGAGTTCAGCCCGGTGCTGACGATCGTGGTGGTGCTGCTGGCCGCAGGCTGGCTGTGGAACGCGTTCCGCAGCGGCAATCCGTTTATCACGATGTCGCAGCTCAACACGTACAACTTCGTGTTCCTGCTGCTGGGCCTGCTGCTGCACTGGCGTCCGCGCAGCTTCCTCGAAAGCTTCGTGCGTGCGATGCCGAGCGTCGGGGGCGTGCTGCTGCAGTTTCCGTTCTACGGCGGTATCGGCTACATGCTGACCAAGGTCGGCAATGCGCAGGGCGTGACGCTGTCCGACGAGATTGCGCACTGGTTCGTCAGTCTTGCGCATGACTCGGGCATTTTCTCGGTGCTGGTGGGTATCTACTCGGCGGTGCTGGGCTTCTTTATCCCGTCGGCCGGTGGCAAGTGGGTTATCGAGGCGCCGTACATCATGACCGCCGCCAACGATCTGCACGCGCACCTTGGCTGGACCGTGATGGTCTACAACATCGCGGAGACGTTGCCCAACTTTATCAATCCGTTCTGGATGTTGCCGCTGCTCGGCATTCTCAAGCTCAAGTCGAAAGATCTGGTCGGGTACACGGCCGTGCAGTTCCTGATCCATACCCCGATCGTGATTACGGTGGCGGCGCTGCTGATGGCGACCTTCAGCTATCACCCGCCTGTGATCCCCGCGCATTGATGAACTCGATCTGACCAGAGCTTGAATACCATGAACATCACTAACGAAACTGTCCTCAACTACGCGCCCGACTCTGCTGAACGCGCGGACCTGCGCGCCGCGCTGGCGCACCACGCCGGCCTGATCACCGAGATTCCGCTTGTTATCGATGGCCAGCGCCTGCGTGGCAGCGGCGCGCAACCGTTATGCGCCCCGCACGACCATCGCCGCCAACTGGCCACGGTGAGCCAGGCCGGTCCGGCCGACGTGCAGCGTGCGATTGCCGCCGCGGTGGCCGCGCAAGTCGAGTGGGCCGCGATGCCATTCGATCAACGCGCGGCCATCTTTTTGCGTGCCGCGGACCTGCTCGCCGGACCATGGCGCCAGAAGCTCAATGCCGCGACGATGCTCGGGCAGAGCAAGACCGCGTACCAGGCGGAGATCGATTCGGCATGCGAGCTGATCGATTTCCTTCGCTTTAACGTGGCGTTTGCTCGCGACCTGATGCAGCAGCAGCCGATCTCCGGCCCCGGCATGCGCAACGCGCTCGACTATCGGCCGCTCGAAGGCTTTGTCTATGCGGTTACGCCATTCAACTTCACGGCGATCGCGGGCAATCTGCCTTGCGCACCGGCCTTGCTCGGCAACACGGTCGTGTGGAAGCCCGCATTCACGGCGTCGCTGAGCAACTATCTGTTTATGGAGCTGCTGGAGGCCGCGGGACTGCCACCCGGCGTGATCAACTTCGTACCGGGCGCGGCGTCGTCGGTGTCAGAAGCCGTGCTCGACGCGCCGGACTTTGCGGGCCTGCACTTCACGGGCTCGACCGAGGTGTTCGACGCGCTATGGCAGCAGGTGGCTCAACGATTGCCGCGTTATCGCAGCTATCCGCGTCTGGTGGGCGAGACCGGTGGCAAGGACTTTGTGCTCGCGCACGCGTCGGCCGATGCCGATGCGGTTGCGGTGGCCTTGCTGCGCGGCGCGTTCGAGTATCAGGGGCAGAAGTGCAGCGCGGCATCGCGCGCGTATCTGCCGGCGTCGCTGTGGCCGAAGATCAAGGCGCGGCTGCTCGATGACCTCGCGACGGTCCGTATGGGCAATGTCGAGGACTTCTCGAACTTTATGGGCGCGGTGATCGATCGCAAGGCCTTCGATCGCATCGCGGGCCATATCGATCGCGCGCGCGCCGATGGCCATCGCGTGCTGGCGGGCGGCACCTATGACGACAGCGAAGGGTACTTTGTGAAGCCGACGGTGATCGAGGTCGACGATCCACAGGCCGTGACGATGCGCGAGGAGATCTTCGGGCCGGTGCTGTCGGTGATGGTGTATCCGGACCATACGTGGTCGGAGGTGTTGACCACCGTCGATACCACCAGTCCCTATGCGTTGACCGGCGCGGTGTTCGCCAACGATGCGCGCGCCCTTGCCCAGGCGAGTGCGCGGCTGCGCTTCAGCGCGGGCAACTTCTACCTCAACGACAAGCCCACGGGCGCGGTGGTGGGGCAGCAGCCGTTTGGTGGCGGACGGCGCAGCGGTACCAATGACAAGGCCGGTTCGATGTTGAACCTGCAGCGCTGGACCTCGCCGCGCACGGTCAAGGAGACGTGGGTGCCGGCGCAGGACTATCGGTATCCGTCGATGCGCTGACGGTCGATGCGCTAACCGTCAGGCCTGCTGCGCGAGCGCGGAGCGGAACAGCGGTTTCCACGCGAGGATATGGCGGCTGATCAGTTCACCGATCGCCGTCACGTCCTGGCGAATCGCCAGATCGACCATCTGGTAATGCTCCTGCACGGAGTCACGCTGACGCTGCTTGCCTTCGTCGGAGTCGATGCCATACAGGCGCATATCGTCGCGCAACTGCATGATGAGGCGGGTCAGCAGCGGATTGCCAAGCTGCGCCACCAGCGCCTCGTGAAACGCGCGGTCGGTAGCAATATAGCCAGCCACGTCACCGCGCTCGACCGCGCGACCGACGGCATCGGCGAGCTCGCGCACCGGCTTCGGATCCTTCAGGCCCTGACGCGCGAGAGACTCGAGCGCAAAGCGCTCCAGCAATTCGCGCATGGTGAACAGGTTGTCCAGCGCTTCCAGCGACAACGCCTCGACCCGAAAACCGCGATTGCGCATCGGTACGAGCAGGCCATTGCGGCTCAGTTCGAGTAGCGCTTCACGTACCGGTGTGGTCGACACACCGAGGTCATTGGCGAGGCCCGGCACCGAATACACCGTACCGGCAGGCGTGCGCCCGGACACGATCTCCGATCGCACACGTTCCACCACCTGCTCCCGCAGATTCGTGGCCCGAAGCTCTTGCATGGACTCCATGTTTTCCGAAAGGGTTGACCGCAAACGCTTGCAGTGTACCCGGTTTGGTGCAGTAGTGCGTGACGCGTTTTGGTGCTTTTTTCGTTCCCATGTCGTTGCCCGGGTGCCACGGTCCGCACAAATGGGTCACGACGAATACGTACACGCCCGCGATAATGAGGCCTTCTCATGCCGGAGACCGGCTGCCGCCGGATGCCGATGCCTGAAGCCAACATCCCCTTCGCTCCGATCGCATACCGCGAAGTCTCGCTAGGCACGCGACCACGCGAAGAGCGTGTCTTCGTATCGCCCGACGACCCACAGGCCGACGCGACGAATCGCATCGACGCACTGGCGTACCGCCGCTACCTCGACCGCGCGTTCTCACACCCGCGCCCCGACATGCTCCGCTTCGAAGTCCGCGGCCATGACGTGGTGGCACTCATCGCTCCTGGCGAAGGCGAAATCTGGTTCTCCGAAGCCGCCGTGCCCACACGCTGGGACTACGTCGCCGTGACGGAAATCAGCATCGCGATGTTTGAGCTAGAGCGCGCAAGGCTGGCAAGAGCGGGGCACCCACTACCAGACGCCATGCAAGCACTGCTGAACCAGACGCTTCCCGGCACGCCACCATCCGCCGGCGAAGCCAGCTACGCCGACCTGGAGTCCCCCGAAGAAATCGCCCAACGCCGCGCAGCAGTCATCGACCGCCTACGCGCCGCAAACGACAAGGTCCGCGAAGTCGCCAACGCCCGCCAAACCGTAGTCCGCCGCGTCATGCGGCGCGGGCCGCGGGGATAAGTGTCTCTGGAATTGACAGCAGCGAATGTGATTGGAAATCTATCGCGGCGAACGTCGGATGTCATCACTTGGTCGAGCGAGTAAAGGCAGCCGCCTTAGCTCGTGCGCGGCCGAGTTCGATGGCCGTTCGTACATCAATTTCGATCGCGCTCTGATCATGCTCAGGTGCAGCGAGACTTCGCAACTCGCCATCGCGTTGGATAAGCCAGAGTGCCGTGGCGACGATCCCGACTGCTACCGTCGGGTCGCCCGCTTCGAGCCGCTGAAGAGTACCCACTGAGATGCCCATCCGCTTCGCCCAAGTTCGGAGTGATTCCTTGCGGCGCAAACGAGCAATAGCCAGATCGGCGCCGAGCTTTTTGATAGCTGACGCGGTGGCTGGAGGAAGTTGGGATATGGCGCGAGCTGTCTTTGGCATAGCTATAGATAGTAACGAGACGGCTTATTTTGTCTATATCTATAGGAACAGTCGAGGGGGGCAGGATTTGCTTTGAGAGTTGCCACCGCCATCAACGCGGGCAAGCAAATGTTCGGCGGTGCATTGAAGGTGACGACCTTGCCAACTGGAGATGTGGGAGGCTGTCATGAACGCTTCAATGGACTGCTCCCACATGACGCAGTAGCAATAGAAACAACTACCAAATGGTTCTGGAAGGCATTGCTACAATCCCCAACATTCGAGAATCCCCGCACGTCATGCACATCCTGATCACAGGCGCCGCCGGTTCCGGTACGTCAACGTTGGCAGCTGCGGTTGCAGGCGCCACGCATGCGCGGTTGCTCGAGACGGACGACTATTTCTGGCGCCCTACGGACCCACCGTATCAGCAAAGGTTCGAGAAAGAGGAGCGCCTTGCGGCGCTACTGAGCGACCTTCGCGCGAGCTCGGATGCCGTAGTAGCGGGTGCCCTGATGGGGTGGGGCGAAGCCCTTGAAGATGCGTTCGACCTTGTCGTTTTTCTCTACGTGCCAACGGCAACTCGCTTGGCCCGCTTACAGTTGCGCGAGGAGCGGAGGTTCGGCAAAGCCGATCCGGAGTTCCTCGCATGGGCCGCGCAGTACGACGAAGGTACTGCGGAAGGCCGAAGCCTTGCGCGGCATCGCCAGTGGCTGGCGGCCCGGACCTGCAAGGTGCTTTATCTGGAGGGCGACGATGCGGTTGAGGTCAGATTGCAAGCGGTCCTTGCAGCGCGGCCCTCGCTTCTAAGCAAATCAACTTGATACGGCCTGCACACCTTGACGGAGGTACGATGCCCTTTGATTGGCACGGTGGTCATATCACCCGCAGTACCGTGGTCGACAAGGCCTACCGCAACACACAAAACGTACGCCGTTTCCTGATCGCAGAGTGCGGCCCGAATTTCGCGTTCGACCGACCGTTCATGGCATGGATTCGCGAAGGCTCGAACGTGACCATGGGGGACATCGCCGACGAGTGGCAGCGAAGACAAGCGTCATGAGATCGTCTTCCGGGTAGTCTCGAACTACCGCGTGTGTCCCTGCAGAACGTCCAATGCCGCGTTGATTTCCTTTGTCTTTCTATCGGCAACTTCGCGAAGTTCCGGACCGAGATCGCGAACCTTGTCGGGATGGTATTGCGAGATTTGCTTCTGATAGGCAGCCAGCAGTTCCTGTTCAGTGAATGGTTGTCCAAGCTCTAACACGCGGCATGCATCCGTCATCAGTTCCGATTCTGGCGCCGAGCGCATACCCGGCAGCTGTGCATCCTGGCGTGTAGCCGGGTCAGGTCGCGATGCCTCGAAATTCGGTTTGCGCCGGTCGAGGGCCAGGCTGATGAGCCAGAACCCAACCATGGCACCGACGACAAGGGCGAAAATTCTCATTTTGGGCACGCTGCCAGGCGTCGTTCGATGTGCGAACCTAGCGCGGTCAGAAAAGCTATATCGTTCGCATCTTCAGCGACCTCGATGTGCTCGTTTAAACGTTGTCGCAGATCGTTCAGATCGTCCAAATGTAGGGGGATATCAGATTGCAAGACATCAATGAGCGGAACCGATAACCCATAACCTGCGCTGAGCTTGCGGCACAGGTGAGGTACGTACGGAAGGCACAGCAGCGGTTCGAGCAGTGTCTTCCACTGTTCGCCTGCCCGACGCCGATCGGCCTCTTCTCCGGCCATCACCAGCGCTGCGAGGCTGAATGTGTACAGGGCATAAGCCAGCAATCCTAGTACCAAAAAAATAAGATCCGCGCCGCGCAGAATGATCCAGATCGGAATCACCAGCACGACGATGATCGACACTCCCATAAGAAGCGGGCGCGCGAAACGCAACGAGCGCGATAATTGCATCGCTGACTCTTGCAGTTCGTCTAGAGCACCGGCGCGACTCTTCGCAAAAATCTGGACTTCCGCGATCGGCCAGAATGAACGAATGGGGTGCAGAATGAGTGCGAGGCGACTGCCGAATGTCGCCCGCCATGATGGAAAACGAAGGCGAGTTTGCCACGGCGCGAAATAGGCGACGCCATGGCCTGGGCGCTTCATCAACAGCATGCCACTGAAGAAGAAGACCCAGATGGCAATGGCAAGCAGGCGATTGTAGTCAGCCAGCATGCAACTCAGGCCCCGCGGCGTTTGAACATCGAACGGATTCCTGCGAACGCAGCCACGGCCGCCGCTGCGACGAACTTCCAGCCCGCAGCGAGTACTCCCAACAGCCACTTCCAAGCGCCGGTTTTCACCGCTGCGGCTGTGGCGCCGCCAACGATCAATCCGGTCAGGCCGTATTCCGCGATCTTGTCTCCACTGCGAAACTCGCTATACCTCTGATCGGAATTAAACGAGAAATGGTCCAACTGCGTTTTTAGCTCCGCAACTGACTGGTTGAGGCTCCCAGGGTCAGTTACCAGCGTCAGGGTTACAACACCGCTGCGTGAAAGCAACTTGGTTGTGTAGTTGACCACTTTCTCGCCATTCACCTCGCCAAGCGTGGCCCACGCCAAGCGCTTTGTGTCCGGTTCATAGTGAGGAGAAATCTGCCATCCGATAAGGTTGAATTCGGCCCATCCGCGTTTTCGTCTCTCAGCATTCGAAATCTCGCCGCCGCGTTTGAGCGATTCCAAAATTCCTGCTGGATCGATTTTCTCATCATCCTTAACGTGCCCGGTCTGGTCATAGTGGACGACAGCGAACCAACGCTCCAACCTGTCCGGACCGTAAAGCCAGCTGTTTGTGATCCCGGGGTTCTGCATTCGATCCATAAGACGAGTCGTGTCGTCCGGGTCGAGTGATATGTATCCTTTGGGCACCTGCCAGGTTGCAACGGAAGCGATCGCCGTCGAGTAGGGACCGTAATGCGGGTTTTGAACAGTCTCGTCTGCCCACGCGCTCGCGGCAAAGAGGAAAGCTGTGGCAACAGCAAGGAAGCTTCCACGCAGTAAATTATGGCGCGAGGAAGGTGCGGGACCCATTACCGGATTAATCATAGTCTCACCCGTGCTCAATATATCAACCTACGCATTCTGAATCTTGTCAGCCGCTTGCAAGCCCCTCCGTAAGGGGGAGTTGACACGTGAGGTGGTAGCTTTGCAGGCCATAGATAAGTGACCACAGAGATAGCGGGACATTCGCAAAATAATAGGTACGACACGCTTCAGATTTGAGCGATCGCTCCCGTTAAAAGATCTTGCCACTACAGGTCAATTGCGAGCGGGCCTGTGGCTGCCATCGATCGCGCTGTTGTGGCCAAATTATTCGGATAAGGGAGTTCGACTTCGTGAGAAAAGGTATTCGTTGCGCGCTTGCTATTGGACTGACCGCATTACATCTATCGGCCTCTGCAGCTGAAGCAGTCGGTACCAAGCCGTCTGACGGAACGTCAGCCGGCAAACCACCGCTTGCCGCCGCCTCGATACCGTGCCTGGAACCCGCACAGCTTCGCAATGACATGACGCCGGTGGTGCTCAATCAGGTGCTAGCATCCTGTATCAATCAGAACCAGCAAGACAACGCCGTATTTGCTTTCGCGCTGGGAGGTGCCTATGGCTACTTCGATACGCTTCGGGTCGCGGACGAGACTGCTCGCCAGGCGGTGAAGGTGATCCGCATGGTCACGATGGGATCTCTTGCGAAGGATTGGCTCCAGGCGTTTCAGGATCATCTCAATGCGGTGATGGGTGACAGAACGCAACGACGATCGGTCTGCGCCACCGTGCGGGGCTATGGACCGCCGGCGTACTACCCGAAGTACATGGTCGACCATGGAATGGCGGCAATGAAGGCGGCCATGTCCGGTACCACATTGGCCGCCCGAGGGCTCGTTGAGAATTTCGATGAAGCCAAGAGTTGGAACGTAGCGGTCAATAGCTACCTTCTATGTGAAGGTTCCTGATCTCTCCAATAATCCTCGCGACATCGGTCGCCGGCGGCAGTCCAAATTGCCGGGCGTATTCTCTGCTGAACTGCGTCGCGCTTTCATAGCCGACCTCTTGCGCCGCGGATGTCACGCTGCGGCGCTCTGCCACCAGTAGCGAGCGGGCGTGGAGGAGTCTCATCTGCTTTTGGTACTGCAAGGGGCTCAGCGCCGTCACTGCCTTGAAGTGTCGATGGAATGCCGACACGCTCATGGCAGCGTGGTCGGCTAGTTCTTCCATTCTTAGCGGCAACGCATAGTCGCGGCGGATCTTCTGGATCGCCAGATTGACCCGTGCGAGCGCTGTATCGGGGGAGGCGATATCCCGCAGCATCCACCCCATTGGACCCTGTAGCACGCGATAGAGAATCTCGCGCTCGTAGGCCGGTGCGAGCGCGGGGATGTCCGTTGGTCGGGTCATCAGTCGCAGCATGCGCACCCATGCGTCCAGCAGTTCGGGCGTGACGGCGGCCACCGAGAAGGCCGCGGTTTCTGATGCGGCTGCGGCAGGTTTGGGCAGGTCCGACAGCAGGCCAGCGATCAGCACTGGATCGAGCGTCAGGCTGACCGCAAGATACGGCGCACCGGAGGCGTCGGGGCGCACCGATCCCACCGCTGGCAGATCGACCGACATGACGAAGTACGTCGCCGGGTCGTACTGCAACGTCCGGTCACCCACCGTCATCGACTTGCCGCCTTGCAGAATAAGGTTGACCATGGGGTCATACACCGCAGCCAGCGCATGTTCCGGGATCTCGCCCTTGACCATGGCCACGCGCGGGATCCCCGTCTCGGTCTTGCGATTCTCGGCGTGGGCAGCCAGGGCCCGGAGTTCGTTCAGTTGTGCTTCCATACCGCAATTCTGGCGGCGGACGTGACCGCGCCGCAAGGGAAAAGCAGAAATAGGCAGGAATCAGGTAGGAATATGGGAGCCGGGAGGGCCGTGAATCCTTATCGTTGAGGCTTCTCAAAACCTCTCTGATTGGAAGCCTGATATGAGCGTCATCCTGATTACCGGCGGTAGCCGTGGCATTGGCGCGAGCACCGCGATCGAATGCGCAAGACGTGGGCTGGGCGTTATCGTGACCTACAGAAGCGGGGCCGATGCGGCGGCGTCCGTCGTGCATCGCATCGAGGAAGCGAACGGCAAGGCCGCGGCACTCGAGCTCGATGTGGGCAATGTGGCGTCGTTCGAAGCCTTCCGCGATGCCGTCGAGCAGACGTTGGAGCGTGTCTGGAACGCGCAGCGCCTCAACGGTCTGGTGAATAACGCCGGCTACGGGATCTACAACCCGATCAAAACGGTTACCGAAGCCGAGTTCGACGGACTGTTCAACGTGCACCTGAAGGGCCCGTTCTTCCTGACCCAGACGCTCTTGCCACTGCTGGCCGATGGTGCCAGCATCGTGAACCTGACGAGCGCTACGACCCGCGTAGCAACGTCCGGCGTGGCGCCGTATGCGTCGTTCAAAGGCGCGTTGGAAGTTCTCACGCGCTATATGGCGAAGGAATTCAGCGAACGCCGCATTCGCGCCAACGCGGTGGCTCCCGGCGCAATCCGCACTGAACTCGGCGGTGGCCTGACCGATGAATTCGAAGCCTTGCTCGCGTCGCAGACGGCCTTGGGGCGTGTGGGTGAGCCGGAGGAAGTGGGCCGCGTCATTGCATCGCTATTGAGCGAGGATGGTGCATGGATCAACGCGCAATCCATCGAAGTCGCCGGCGGCTACGTTATCTAAATAAGGAAGACCAGATGCTTGACCACGTGTTTATTTCCGTCAGCGACCTCGATCGCTCGATTGCCTTCTACACCGAAGTACTGGCGCCACTCGGCATCAAGAATCGGCTCGACTTCGACGGCAAGGATGGCCCGCCGGGACATCCGGACCTCAAGGGTTTTGGCGCCAACGGCCGCGTGTTCTTCTGGCTGCGTCAGGGCGACGTGGACAGCCGTGCCGCACATGTCGGCTTTGTCGCCAACAACGAAGCCGCGGTCAACGCAGCTTACGCGGCGGCGATGGCCGCCGGAGCTACCGACAACGGCGCGCCTGGCGCGCGGCTGTACTACGACCCGCGCTACTACGCAGCCAACGTGCTGGACCCGGACGGCTACAGCCTCGAGTTCGTCTACAAGAGCTGGCAGCACTGAGGCAAGGATTCCTCATTCTGGCCTCATTGATGTCTCCTACCATGTCATTCATCGACTCACGACATGCGGAGACAAGCCATGAACACGCTCTTCCAGAACCCTCTCCACGAACGTCTTGGGACCTGGCCGCTGGCGTATATCCCGTTTGGCGGGGCGGACTATGGCGAGGTGGCCGCGATTGCGCGGGAGATTGGCGATGGCGATGATGGACGCTTCTACGATGTGTGGCTGCGCGCCGCCGACCGCGTTGCACGGGATGCCGCGGAGACGCTGGAGAATGGCCAGCGTGCCACCGCCGCAGCGTTGTGGCAGAAAGCCAGCGTGTTCTATGCCACCGCCTATCACCCGATCTACGGCGCACCGCTCGACCCGCGCCTCGTCGCCGCGCAGGCGAAAGAGACCGCCGCCTTCGACAAGGCGATGAGCCTGCGCGACGTCCCTGGCGAGAAGCTAGAGATTCCGCTCGGCGACACCATCCTGCCGGGCTGGCTGATCCGTTCGACGTCTCACCCGAACGAGGTACGCCCGCTGCTGATCCTCAACAACGGCTACGACTCCACGCTCTCCGACATCTACTACATGGCGGCGGCCTCGGCCCTCGCGCGCGGTTATCACTGCCTGATTTTCGATGGCCCGGGGCAGGGCAGCGCGCTCGTGCGCAATCGCGTGCCGATGCGAGCGGATTGGGAAGTCGTGATCAACGCGGTGATCGACGTCGCGGTAGAGCAGCCGGGCATCGATACGGCACGCATTGCGCTGTATGGCATGAGTCTGGGCGGCTATCTGGCACCGCGCGCGGCTAGCGCTGAACCAAGACTTGCAGCCTGCATTGCCGACCCGGGGTTATGGTCGATCGTCGGCGGCTTCCGCGCGCAGGCGGTTCGGCTTGGGATCGATCCCGACGCCTTGCAGCAACTGAGCAAGGTGGACGACGCCATCCTCGACAAGCTGCAGCAGTACATCGAAAGCGACCGCACGATGTACTGGACAATCGTGCAGCGTGGCTACTGGGTGCACGGCGTGACCAATCTGCGCGACTATCTGCGTTCAGCCGAAGCCTTCACGATGGAAGGCCGCGCGGCATCGATTACCTGTCCGATGCTGCTGACCCACGCCGAAGACGACTCGCTCGCGCGCGGCGCCGCCTCGTTCTACGAAGCGCTGCATGGCCCGAAGACGCTGCTGCGCTTTTCGACCGAGGAGGGCGCCGGCGATCATTGCGAGATGGGCAACCGCACGCTCGCGAATCGCCGCATCCTGGACTGGCTCGATGAGGTACTAGCCTGAGCCAGCGAGCACGTCACAGATACTCGACGTTGCCATCCACACTGATCGCCTGCCCGGACACATTACGTCCGGCCGGCGACGCCAGGAACAGTGCCATCGCCGCAACATCTTCCGCGGTCACCATCCGCCGCAGCGAGATCTTGCTCAGGTACTCGTCCTTCATCGCATCGAAGCCGATGCCACGCTCATCCGCACGGGCCGCAATCACACGGTCCATGCGCGGACCCTCGACCACGCCGGGCAGAATCGCATTGACGCGGATATCATCGGGCCCGAGTTCGATCGCCAGCGACTTCACCAGCCCGACGATCGCCCACTTGGTCGCCGCATACGGCGTGCGGTACGCATAGCCAAGCCGCCCGGCCACCGACGACATCGCAATGATCGTCGGATTGTCCGAGGTGGCCTTGAGCAACGGTACCGCTTTGCGCAGAAACGAATGCTGGCTATTCAGGTTGGTGGTGACGGTCTGCTGCCACTGTTCGGGCGTGATCGCATCCACGCCACCGGTTGGGCCGGCAATGCCAGCATTGTTCACCAGCACATCGAGCCCACCGAGCGCCGCGTTGGCCGCGTCGATCACGCGCTCCACCGCCACAGGATCGGCCACGTCGGCCACGCCCGCAAACAGTCGCGGATGCCGGCCGGCGGCACGCGCCACGGCCTCCGCATCGATATCGCAGACGTAGACCGAAGCCTCCGCTTCTAGAAACGCTTCCGCGATCACCGCGCCGATACCCGACGCGCCGCCCGAGATCAGCACGCGCAGTCCGGCGCGCGGCTTGAGCAGATCAAGAATGGTCATGCCTTGAATTCCTTGTTTACAGCGTCATGCCGCCAGACACCTCGATCACCGCGCCATTGATATAGCTGGCTTCATCGCTGGCGAGAAACGCGTACACGTTGGCGATCTCCTCCGGCTGGCCAAGCCGGCGCAGCGGCACGTCGGCGCGCATCTTGGCGAGCACCTCTTCCGGCACGGTGCCCAGAATCGGCGTCTCGATAAACCCCGGCGCTACCGCATTGACGCGAACGCCCTTGGGCCCGAGCTCGCGGCTCCAGGTCTTGGTGAAGCCGATCACGCCAAACTTGGCCGCCGCATAGTTGGTCTGGCCGTAGTTGCCATAGACGCCCACCACCGAACTCGCGTTCAGGATCACGCCGGCGCGCTGGTCGAGCATCGGCTCGACCACGGCCTGCGCCACATGGAACACCGCACGCAGGTTCACGTCGATCACGTCGTCGAACTGCTGCGCGGTCATCTTCTGCAGCCGCGCGTCGCGCGTAATACCAGCGTTGTTGACCAGCACGTCGATGCGCTGCCAGCGCGCCAGCACGTCCGCCACCATCCGGTCCACCGCGCCGCGGTCGGTCACGTCCACGGTGTAGCCGTGCGCCTCCGCGCCGGCCGCGCGGCAGGCCTGCACGACCGTCGCGATGGCCTCCGGATTGACGTCGCACACGGCCACGGTTGCGCCTTCGCGCGCGAACTTGAGCGCGGTGGCGGCGCCGATTCCCTGGCCCGCACCCGTGATGATGGCTACCTTGCTGCTGAGTCTCATGAAACTGCTCGTTTGTGATGGAGGGTGATGAATATTACGCGCGAGCGGGTACGTCGCGCTGCTGCGGATTGTCCGTATGTCCGGCGCCGGATTCGTTGTCGATGGCCCGCGCCAGCAGCGGCACGATCAACAGCCCGAGCAACGCCGCGCCAATGATCACCGCAAAGCCCGACGCGCTGCGCCCCGTGGCCGCCTCGGCCATGCCAAACAGATAAGGTCCTGCAAAGCCGCCAAGCAGGCCGATGGTGTTGATAAACGCCAGCCCGGCCGCCGCGTGAATGCCCTGCAGGCGCTTCATCGCGATGGTCCAGTACGACGGCAGCACGCCGCCGCCAAAGAACGCCGTGCCAGCCAGCAGCACGATCTGCAGCGTCTGGTTCGACGTCAGCATGAGCGCCGCGGCGGTCAGGGCCGAACCCGCGGTCAACACCCACAGGAACTTGCAGTCCGAACGCATGCGACGATGGATGCGCGGCAGCGTGAGCACGCCCAGAAGAAAGCCGATACCGACGCTGCCCGACAGCAGGCCGATCAGTAGCGGCGAGGAAACATGCATCTGCTGGATGATCGCCGGCGTGAAGAACACCAGCCCCACAAACGCGACCTGGTTCAGGAAGTAGATCAGGCCGATCAGCACCGTGGTCGGGCGCTTGAGCGCGGCCATCCAGTGCCTGGAGCTCATG
Organism: Cupriavidus pampae; assembly: GCF_914271485.1. Taxonomy (GTDB): domain Bacteria; phylum Pseudomonadota; class Gammaproteobacteria; order Burkholderiales; family Burkholderiaceae; genus Cupriavidus; species Cupriavidus pampae. The sequence goes on along the minus strand of NZ_CAJZAG010000002.1, from coordinate 328,400 downwards.
CGGGCATGGTCGGCGATCACCGCGCGGGACTCCAGCGACTGCACCTCGGCGCGCGACAGCCAGCGGGCATCGGACGGCCGCTCGGGCAGCTTGAAGTACAGCAGGATGCCAACGAAGATCGTGGGCAGGCCTTCGATCAGGAACATCCACTGCCAGCCGTGCAGGCCGCCGATGCCATCCATCTGCATCAGCGCGCCGCCAATCGGATTGCCGATGACGAGCGCAATGGCCGGCGCGGTGTAAATCCAGCCCACGGCCACGGGACGATCCTGCGGCGCGAACCATAGCGTGACCATATACATCAGCGCCGGAAACAGCCCCGACTCGGCGATGCCGAGCAGCACGCGCAGCACGTAGAACGACCATTCACCCTGCACGAACATCATGGCGGCCGACAGCGCGCCCCACGTCACGGCGATGCGCGCGATCCAGCGGCGCGGTCCCACACGGTGGGCAATCAGGTTGCTCGGCACTTCCAGCAGCGCGTAGCCGATAAAGAAGATGCCCGCGCCCAAGCCATAGATCGCGGCGGTAATGCCGAGGTCGCGCGCCAGTTGCACCTTGGCCAGCGCGACGTTGGTGCGGTCGAGGTAGGACATGAAGTAGATCGCGCACATCAGCGGTATCAGGTACCGCATGGCCTTGCGCGTGGCTTCACGATGCGTGGCGTCGCTGCCGGAATCGATGGAAGGGGTCACCATGTTGTCTCCAGAATCTTGTTGTATTGCGTACCGATGGTTGGATCAGTGCCGCTCAGAACTTCACGCTGGCGGCACCCTTGAGCCCGAGCATCTCGCGTGCTTCGTCGGGCGTGGCAATCTCGAACGACAGTTCTTCCAGCACGCGGCGGATCTTGCGCACCTGGTCGGCATTGCTGCGCGCCTTCACGCCCTTGGACAGGTACACGCTGTCTTCTAGTCCCACGCGCACATTGCCGCCAAGAATCGCGCCTATCGTGACGAGCGGCATCTGATGGCGGCCCGCGCCGAGCACCGAGAAGTGATAGTTGTCGCGCCCGAACAGGCGGTCCGCGGTGTTGCGCATCACCACGAGGTTCTCGGGATCGGGGCCAAGGCCACCGAGGATGCCGAGCACGGTCTGGATAAAGAACGGCGGCTTGACCAGCCCGAGGTTCATGAAATGGGCGAGATTGTAGAGATGGCCCACGTCGTAGCACTCGAACTCGAAGCGCGTGCCGTGGTCCTGGAACTCGGTGAGGATGTTGCGGATGTCCTTGAAGGTGTTGCGGAAGATCATGTCCTCCATGCCTTCCAGGTATTCCTTCTCCCAGTCAAAGCGCCATTCGTCGATTTTCTGCGCGAGCGGATGCAGCGAGAAGTTCATCGAACCCATGTTCAGCGAGCACATCTCCGGCCGCGCCACGCGCGGGTACGCCAGGCGCTCGTCGAGGGTCATGCGCGTGCTGCCGCCGGTGGTGATGTTGATCACCGCGTCGGTCGCGCGCACGATCTCCGGCACAAATTCGCGGAAGATCGCCGGGTCCGGCGTCGGGCGGCCATCGACGGGGTTGCGCGCATGCAGATGCAGAATGGCGGCGCCGGCCTGCGCGGCCTCGATCGCCTGCGTGGCGATGTCGGCGGGCGTCAGCGGCAGATACGGCGACATCGATGGCACGTGCGCGGAGCCAGTGACGGCGCACGAGATGATGACTTTGCGGGCGTCGGAACGCTTGGAGGAAGGTGTCACGGGCGATGTCTCTTTATATGGCTCGAGCGAGCTTGTCGAGGGGATGATAGTTCGATAGGATGCGCGACGTAAGGTCATTTTCGGACACGGTCGTGTCCGAAGAGGACAGAATGAAACGCAGACGAGGAGACAGCCGTGCCGCCGAGATTTCCGCTGCACAACGAGCGCATCCATGCGCCCTACAAGATCGCCGCGCTGGTCGAGGTGTTGGCGGAGCAGGGCATTGCGCCCGCGGATAGCCTGCGTGGCACGGGGCTCGAGCCGGACTCGCTCACCGACACGTCGCTGCTCACGTCCGTGCGGCAGTACATCGCGGTGTGTCGCAATGCGCTGGCCCTGTCGAACGATCCCGCGACGCCATTTGTGGTCGGCGGGCGTCTGCATCTGGCGGCCTATGGCATGTATGGGTACGCGCTGATGTCATGCCTGTCGCTCAGGGACTATTTCCGGCTGGGCGTCAAATACCATCGGCTGGCGACGCCAACGGTTTCGATCGAATGGACCGAGTATCCGGACCGCATGGTGTGGACGTTCCCGGATGCGATGGTGGCGATTGCCTCGGACGAACTGCGCCGTTTCCTGCTCGAGCAGCAGTTCACGCAACACGCTACGCATCTGCAGGATGTGGCCGGGCAACGCAGCCCGCCCGCGCTGGCGCGATTCGCGCACGCGGCGCCCGCACATGCGGCGCTGTACGAGCAATATCTCGGCTGCCAATGCGAGTTCGATCAGCCCGCATACGAACTGATCTACGACAGCGTGATCCTTGGCCAGAAGCCGCAGCTCGCGCACCGGCATTCCGCCGCACTGATTCAGGAGACGTGCGACCGTCTGGTGGGCGAGGCCAAGACATCGAGTGGGGTATCGGGTGAGGTCTACCAGATCCTGATGCGCGAGCCCGGGGTGTTCCCGGGCATGGACGCGGTGGGGGAAGCGCTCGGCATGACCAGCCGCACGCTGCGGCGGCACTTGGCGGCCGAAGATACATCGTTCGGCGCAATTCTCGACGACGTACGGTTCTCGCTCGCTACCGAGTACCTGAAAACCACGCGCATGAGCACCGACGATATCGCGCTGCTGCTGGGTTTCAGCGACGGCGCAAACTTCCGGCGCGCGTTCAAGCGCTGGAAGGATGCCGATGCGGTGGGTGACGCGGCGACTTGAGAGGTGACCTGAGTGGCGACCTGAGTGGCGACCTGAGTGGTGACCCGATCAAGCCGCGAGCCGAGGCGCCCGCGCGCGTGAGGCGAACGCGAATACGATCTGCACGGCGCCAAAGCAGAGCCCCATCGTCGCGCCGACCTTCCATGCCGTGTTGTAGTTGCGCGAGAGCTCATACAGCCAGCCACCACCGAACGCGCCGATAAAGCTGCCGATCTGGTGGCAGAAAAACGCCACGCCCGCGATCATGGCCTGCCAGCGCAGGCCGAACGTTTGCGCGATCCAGCCTTGCACCAGCGGCGAGACGCCAAGCCACAGGAAGCCCATGACCGCGGCGAAGATCATCGTGCTCTCGGGTGTGGGCGAGGTGTGGAAGTACCACACGAAGCCGAGCGAACGCAGGATGTAGATGCAGCCCAGCAGATGCAGCTTGTTGACGCGGCCGCCGGCCCAGCCGAAGAACAGGCTGCCCATCACGTTGAAGCCGCCGATCAGGCCGAGCGCCTTGGCGGACAGCATTGGATCCATGCCGCACAGGTCGAGGTAGGCGGGCAAGTGGGTGGTCAGGAAGACCAGTTGCATGCCGCAGACCGAGTAGGCCAGCGCCATCACGACAAACGGCGGAGACCGCAGCGCGCTCATCAGCGCATGACGGCCGCTCTGTTCGACGGGCGAGTGAGTGGGCGTGGGCCGCAGCGCATCGACGCGACCGGCCGACCATGCGGCCGGCAGCATGACAAGCGCCAGGATCACGAACGACGCCACGCCAAACCGCCAACCCCAGCCCTGCGAAATCGCCTGCCCGAGCGGCGCGGCAATCATCGCGCCGAGCGACCCGCATGCGGAGACAAAACCGAGCACAAGACTGCGCACATGCGGCGGTACAGCGCTCGAGGCTGCCGCCATCGACATGGCGGTGCCGGTGGTGGCCATCGCCGCGCCGATCAACAGCCCGGCACCGAGAATCACCGCAGCCAGCCCGCTCGATGTCGCCAGCAGGAGCAGTCCGATGAGGTACAGCAACGATCCGCCGATCATCAACGGCCGAAACCCTACGCGCACCGCCAGCGCACCCGCAAACGGCTGCAGGATCCCCCACGTGAGGTTCTGCACCGCCACCGCGACAGTGAAGTCGCCAACGGAGATGCCAATGTCCCGCGTGAGCGGAGGCACAAAGATGCCCAAGCTCTGCCGCAGGCCCATGGCTAGGGACAGCATGACGGACGCACCGATCAGGATCGGCAGGACGGGACGCAAGGGGGCGAGGCGGGACATGTCGTTGGTGTCTCGGGTGTTTTTATCGGATGGCCTCTCTGGGCCTCCCAGATTGTAGCCAAGTCAACGAATTTCCACACAACGCCCGTGCGGCGCGGGTTGGCGACTTGCCAGTTCGCCTTTTAGGGCTGATAAGGCGCCAGTACCGCATCCTTCATCGCATACCCCGCATCGCCCATCATGGTTTCCGCGCGTTCCACGCGCATGGTGCCGCTGATCCACACGGTGTCCATGGTGCGCAGGCCCTGTAGTGGCCTGTTCGTGCGGACGTGGACGACCTGGTTCGATGGGGGCGGGGGCACATGGATGCAGGCGCCGAAGTAGGGGACCAGCAGGAATTCGCGGATGGCTTCGCCTTCGCCGTCGAGTGATACGACGTAGCCGGGCAGGCGCACCGCGGTGCCGTCGAGCGACGGTTCGATCGGAGCGGATTGCCAGTACTTGCGGGCCTTGTCCATCGCGATTTCGGCGCGTGGGTCGTTGTCTTCCATCTCGTCGAGGCGCAGGCCCTTGAAGGGGGCCATGGGGTCCCAGCCTTTGGGCAGCAGGGTTTGCCAGTCGATTTCGCGATAGTTGCCGGCGGGTGGCGCGGGGGGCGTGGCGATGGCTTCGACGGGTGCCGTGATGCTGGCTTCGGGTTCTTTTGTGGACGACGCCGCGCGTAGCCAATAACCAGCGGCAACGGCTACAACGATGCAGACCACCACGATCACGGTGGCCAATACCGGGGCGGACAGGCGTGGGCCTGGGAATTTCATCGGACTCTCAAATCAACGGGTGTATAGCTCCACACTTGCGCCATGCAATGCATAGCCCGCGTCGCCCATCGCCGACGAGAACCGTTCGACGCGCATGGTGCCGCTGACCCAGACCGCGCGCATGACTCGCAGCGGCGTGCGTGAGGGTTTGTCCAGCTTCACATGCACGATCTGGTTCGCCGGCGGGGGCGGTACGTGGATGCATGCCCCGAAGTATGGCACCAGCAGGAACTCGTTGAAGATGCGCGCATCGCCGGACATCGGCACCACGTAGCCCGGCAGGCGCACGCGCGCACCGTTGAGCGAGCGTTCGACTGGCGCGGACTTCCAGTATTCGCGCGCCCGCGCCAACGCTTCCTGCGCACGCGGATCGGCGTCGTCGAGCTTGTCGAGGTCCATGCCCTGGAAGGGCGCCTTGGCATCCCAGCCTGTGGGCAGCAACGCGGACCAGGCGAGGTCGCGGTAGCCGTCGCTGTTCGCGGCGCGCGCGGCTGACCACATGGATATGGCGCCGAGGGCGGCCAGCGCCCGCAAACTCTGTCGTCGAGTGAACACGTCAGGTATCTCAGGTGTGTGGGGTCAGTCCATCGGCAAGGCTCAGCCGATAAGCGCGCCATCCCGGCAGCAACGATGCCAGCGCGCCCGCGGCGATAATCGCGCCGAGTAGCGGAAGCTCGCTCGCCTGCGGCCATGCCACCGGCAATGCCACGCCCAGCGTAGCCTGCAGCCACGGCGCCATCGCCACGGACAATCCGGTCAGCAGCACGTAACCTGCCAGCGTACCGACCAGCATCAGGCAGAAACCCTCCGCGGCCAGCAACATCAGCAGATCCAGCGGTCGCGCGCCCACCGCGCGCAGGATTGCGAGCTCGCGGCGGCGTTCGCCGAGCGCGGCGAGAATCGACGACACCAGTCCTGCAAGTCCCACCGCCATCACCAGTGCCGACATCAGCAGCATGCCTTTCTCGCCGATGCTGATCAGATCCCACAGTTCGTCGAGCGCAACGCCGGGCAACACCGCCATCAGCGGCTCCTTCGCATCGTTCGCAATCTCGCGCTGCATGGCGAAGACGCGCGAGCGCAGCTTCAATCCGACCAGTAGCCCGGTGACATGCTTGGGCGTCAGATCGAATTTCCTGACCAGTTGCTGCGGAATGGACATGCCCGGAATCGGCGCGCCGGCTTGCCAGTCGAGGTGAATCGCCTCCATCGCTTCGAGCGTGATGTGAACGGTACGATCGACCGGTGTCCCCGTGGGCGCGAGAATGCCAGTCACCACAAACGGCTTGTCGGCATGGTCGTGATGCTCGCCCAGCGGCCCATGATCATGGTGGTCGTCGTCGCCATCGCTATCGCCATGACTCAGCACGATGCGATCGCCAACGTGATAGTGCAGCGCCCGTGCCACTTCGGCCCCAATCACCGCATCGAACAATCCATCGGGCCGCGCATCGAGCGGCTTGCCCTCGACAATCCGCAGTGGATGCTGCGCGCCATAGCGAAAATGCGCGAAGTAGTCGCCATTGGTGGCCAGCACCGGAAAGCCATGATGCGAATCGCCAAGCGATACAGGAATCGTCCACGCCACCAGCGGATGCGCGGCAATGCGGCGCGCGCTGTCCCAGCTCATGTCGTTGGTCGCGCCGCCGAGCCGGAATACGGTATAGAGCATCAGCTGCATCGGACTGCCGCGCGCGCCGACGATCAGGTCCGTGCCCGACACCGATTGCGAAAACCCCTCACGTACCTGTTGGCGGATACGCTCCACGCCCAGCAGCAGGGCGGTCGATAGCGCGATAGCCACCACCATCAGCAGCAGGTTGTAACGCCGATTCCACGCGCTGCGCGCCGCCAGTCCGAGCAACGTCATACCGCAGCCTCCGTCGCCGGCGCGGGCATGGCGAAGCGCCGATCGAAATGCGCGGCGAGCCGTTCGTCATGACTCACGAAGACGAGACTCGCGCCAACCGCCTTGCACTCGCGTTGCAGCAGATCCATAAACGCGGCCTGCCGCGCGGCATCGAGCGCGGACGTCGGCTCATCGGCAAGAATCAGTTGCGGCCGGCCCAGCAAGGCGCGTGCGGCAGCCACACGCTGTTGCTGGCCCACGGAGAGCTGGGAGGCGGGGCGATGCCACAACGCCTCTGGCAGATCGAGCCGGCCCAGCAGCATCGCAGCCGCGGCGGACGGCGTGGCGCCTTGCTCGCGCGATCGGTCCCTGCGCGCGGCCGAGAACTTGCAGGCAAGCAGCACGTTGTCGAGCACCGACAGGTAAGGCAGCAGGTTCAGTTGCTGAAAGATGATGCCCATGTGGTCCGCGCGGAAACGGTCGCGCCGCGCCCCGGAGAGCGTCTGCAACGCGGTGCCGCCGAGCACGACCTGCCCTTCACTGGGCACAAGCACCCCCGCCAGCAGACCGAGCAACGTGCTCTTGCCGCTGCCGCTCGCACCGGAGACGAACACGTGCTCTCCGGCCGCGACGTCGAAGCGGTCGAGGCGCACGCACGCCTCGCGCTGACCCGGCCAGGCAAAGGCGATATCGCGCAGCATCACCAGCGGGGAAGGCACGGCAACAGGAGGAGACATGGGCCGACGGCTCGAAGAATGCTTGAACAGCTCGCAAGCGTAATGCAACCAAGTTGCAATGTCGAACGTTATTTGTGATGGGCAAAGGCCAGCGCGTATGCTGGCAGTGGCGGGTGGCCGTACGCGGACAGGCCGCCGCAACGACAAGCCAAGGAGACACGACGTGATAAGCAAGAACACGATCTGTTTGTGGTACGACGGTGGCGCCGAAGAGGCGGCCAACTTCTATGCAGCAACCTTCCCCGACAGCAGCGTCGGACCGGTTCATCGCGCGCCCAGCGACTATCCTTCCGGGAAAGAGGGCGATGTCCTTACCGTCGAGTTCACGGTGGCCGGCATCCCCTGCATCGGCCTCAACGGCGGCCCCGAGCTCAAGCACAACGAGTCGTTCTCGTTCCAGATCGCCACCGACGATCAGGCCGAAACTGACCGGTTATGGAACGCGATCGTTAACAATGGCGGGCAGGAAAGCGTGTGCGGGTGGTGCAAGGACAAATGGGGCATCTCGTGGCAGATCACGCCACGCGTGCTGACACAGGCCTTTACCGACAAGGATCGCGCGGCAGCCAAGCGTGCCTTCGAGGCCATGATGAAGATGACCAAGATCGACGTGGCCGCGATTGAAAAGGCCTACAGAGGTTGAAGGCGTAGGGAGAAAAGTAGGGAGGGGGTATTCCCTACGCGGGACCGATGTCCCACGCGCACGGGCACGTTGCCGTGCGCTCCCGGCCGGAACCGGGACGCTCGCCTCATGTTGCGATTTGACTGTTTACCGACAATAGCTCCACGGTTCGGCCACAGGCCAGCCGTAATCCCTTACCGATTGGAGTTTGCGTTGGAGTCGTCGAGATGTCGAAGCTTGCCAAAACCCTGTTTGTCCTTTCCACCATGACCTTTGGTCTCACCCAGGCTGCACACGCCGCATTTAGCGATTCGTTCGTACCGGCGGGTGCGTCCACCAAGCATGTGAGCATGACCACGTGCAAGCGGGGCGGCTTCGATCCGTACACGGACGGCACGCGAATGGGACCGCGTGACCCGTACACCGACGGCGGCAATCACATCGGTGCGCGCGACACCTACACCGACGGTGCGCGCAGTGTCGGCACGATGGGCGAGTGCGCCTCGCACGCGGCCTGAAATCTGAGCAACACACCGCCGGCAACCTTCGTCGGCGGTTGCATCACGCTAGCGTTTCTTGTCGCTACGCGCCTCAACCGCATCGAGCAGATTGTCCCGCAGCAAAACAATTGATTTTTGCAGGCGCTCGACGTCTTTCGGGCCAAGCCGCAGGGCCTCACTCAGCGTCGCCTCCATCTGCTTCTCGCGCAACTGACGACCACTCTTCGTCAGCGTCACCCGCACCAGCCGTTCGTCCTCGGTGTCTCGCCGGCGCTCCACGTAGCCCATGGCCTCGAGCTTCTTGAGCAATGGCGTCAACGTATTGGATTCCAGGAACATCTTCTCGCCGAGGCTGCCGACGGTCTGGTTGTCCTCCTCCCACAACGCGACGATCGCGATGTATTGCGGGTAGGTCAGTCCCAGTTGCTCGAGCACGGGTTTGTAGACCTTGCCGAACGCAAGATTCGCGGAGTACACCGCGAAGCACAGGAAATCTGAAAGACGCGTGACGTCGTTGGAGGAAGATTTCATCGCATGTCCCCGTAGAGACCAGTCGGTTTTACAAGCGGATGCGATTCTATCGCATCCGCTTGATACCTTACGACTTTAGTCGGTCACGACAGTCAGCGCAACGTCGATATTGCCGCGGGTTGCCTTCGAGTACGGGCAGATAGTGTCGGCGGTATGCGCCATTTCGGTCGCTACGTCATGGTCGATGCCGGGCGCGCGCACATTGATCCGCGCCTGCAGGAAGTATTCCTTGCCGGTCATGCCGAGATCGACCTCGATCTCGACGGCCAGATCGGCCGGCAGCGTGACCTTCCGTTCCGCCGCGACGATGCCAAGCGCGGCGGTATAACAGGCGGACCATGCGCCCGCGAACAGTTGCTCGGCCAGCGGATGCGACGGCGTGGCCAGGAACTCGTAGGCGACCGGTGCGTTCTTGCCCGGCGAGAGCTTGATATCGAGATTGCCGTGCGGGGCATTGGGGGTGGTGTGCGTGGTGTGAGTCTTGCCGGTGAACAGCACCTTGTCGATCTTGGTCATGTGTGTCTCTATGTCTAAAAGTAATTGAGGAACATCGCCCCATATTCAATCGCATGCGATCGAAGCGGATACGATGGAACGGAGAATGGTCGACGAAAGATCCGCTGTCAAGGAGAAATCGTGCGAGGAGACGTGCGCGGCGCTGAATGCTTGCCGCACGTGGCGCGAGGGACGCCTGCGCGCGGTTCACAACCTTTAACCGACGTCCCAGCACCAGACGCAGCCGACTCGGAGTAAGGTTCAGTCTGGCGGCGTGGGCCGCACAACCTGTACTGGAGCCGTCATGACCAGCACGACCCCAACGACGCCGACTACCAGCGATATTCCTGACTCGATGTCGTCGCGGCGCCATCAGATGTTCATGAAGATCTCCGAACCCGAACTCGCGCGGATCGGACGCTTTGGCACACTGCGCTGCTATGGGCCCGGCAAGCACCTCGAGTGCACCGGCGTGCGGACGGCGGGCATGTTCGTGATCCTCAGCGGCACGGTGCAGATCAACCAGCGAGATGGCCTGGGCAATACGCGGCCGTTGGCGCAGTTCGTGCGCGGCGACTTTGCAGCGGAACTTGCTGCCATGTCTGGCAAGCCATCGCTCGTGGATGCGGTGGCGATCGATCACGTCGAGACCTTGCTGGTCTCGCCGCAGCAACTCCGCGCGATGATTGTCGAAGAGGCGGATCTCGGCGAGCACCTGATTCGGGCGCTGATCCTGCGCCGCGTATCGCTGATCGAATGGGGCGAGAGCGGTCCGGTGCTGATCGGACGTCCCGGCTCGGGCAGCCTGCTCCATCTGGAAAGCTTTCTGCGGATGAACGGCGAGCCGTATCGCGTGGTCGATGCGCGCGAAGATGCCGGCGCGGCCGCGCTGATCGAGCAATATGGCGCGGCGGGAGACGATCCCGTCGTCGTGTGCCCCAACGGCGCGGTGCTGGTCAATCCCACGGAAACCGAGCTGGCCCGCTGCATGGGCATGATCGAAACTCATGAGCGGACCGAGGTGTTCGACGTGGCGGTCGTGGGTGCGGGGCCGGCCGGACTGGCCACAGCGGTGTATGCCGCGTCCGAGGGACTACACGTGGTGGTGCTGGATCGGCGCGCCTATGGCGGCCAGGCTGGCGCGAGCGCGCGCATCGAGAACTATCTGGGTTTTCCGACCGGTATCTCCGGGGCCGCATTGACCGGACGCGCCCACGTGCAGGCCGAGAAGTTCGGCGCAGAGTTGTGGATTCCGTCCGAAGTACGATCGCTCGACTGCGCGCGCACGGGACCCGAGAACGCGATGCAGATCGAGTTGACCGATGGCCGCCATCTGCGCGTGCGGACGGTTGTTATCGCCAGTGGCGCGCGCTATCGCCGCCCCAATGTGCCGATGCTGTCGGACTTCGAAGGGCGCGGCGTCTTTTACTGGGCTTCGGCCATCGAGGCGCGCAGCTGCGCGCATGCGGAAATCGTGCTGGTCGGTGGCGGCAACTCGGCGGGACAGGCCGCGGTCTTCCTGTCGCAACATGCGGGCAAGGTCAATGTGCTGGTGCGCGGACCGGGACTCGCGGCGACGATGTCGCGCTATCTGATCGACCGCATTGCCGCCACGCCGAATATCGAGGTGCTGCCGCATACGGAAGTCGTCGCGCTGCACAAGGGCTCATGCGATGGCCTGGTCGGCGTGACGTGGCAGAACCGGCAGACCGGCATCGAGACGCGACGCGATATTCGCAACGTGTTCCTGTTCGTCGGCGCGGAGCCGGAAACGCGCTGGCTCGAAGGGTGCGATGTGACGACCGATCGTTCGGGTTTCGTGCGCACTGGTGCGGCGGCAATCGATAGCCCGCTCGATCGGCATCCGGCCGCGCTTGAGACTTGCGTGCCGGGCGTGTTCGCGGTGGGCGATGTGCGCTCGGGCTCGGTCAAACGCGTCGGCGGCGCGATCGGGGAGGGCGCTGCTGTAGTGGCGCAGATCCACGAATTTCTCGCGCTCGCGGACGCGGAGGCTGCGGCAACGGCGATGGAGGTCGTGCCTGCGACCGCTACGGTATAGACCTCAGCGCGCCTGCAAAATTGTTTCGATCTTCTGCGCCGTCAGCCGCAATGCGGGCAGGAAGCGTTTTTCCAGAAACGCCTGATCGCGGCTGCCGAGCACCATGCTCAGCCCCACACCGGCCACCACCTTGCCGGTGTGGTCGTGCAGCGGCACCGAGATGCCCGCGAACCCATCGACGAGCTCACTGATCAGCGTGCAATGTCCCTCGCTGCGAATCTGCGTGAGCGTGCGCGCGAGCGTCTGGCGCGACGTCACCGTGAACGGCGTCAGCTTGCGCAACTCCGCCTGCCGCAGATAGATCTCGCGCGCCTCGTCATCAAGGCCGGCCAGCAGCACACGCCCGAGCGAATGCGCGTACGCGGGCATGCGGCGGCCGATCGCGATATCCACACGCAATAGCTGGCTCGGCTCCTCGCGCGCGACCAACACCACCGACTCGTGGTCGAGCATGCCGATCGAGCAGCTTTCGCCAACCTCGGCGCACAACGCCTGCAGATAGGGCCGCGCCATCTGCGGCAGATTCATCGACGCAAAGTACGCATAGCCGAGGTCCATCACCTTCGGCGTCAGCACGAACTTGCGGCCCTGCTGCGCCAGGTAGCCGTTATGCACCAGCGTCAGCAGCAATCGACGCGCGGCGGCACGCGTGACTTCAAGCTGCTCCGCCACCTCCTGCATCGTCAGTCCATCCACGCCGCTCGCATACAGGCGCAGTAGCGCCAGTCCCTTGGTCAGGGAATCGAGCAACTCGTCTTTCTTGGGCGCTTCCAGAGTGTCTTCTGTGGCGGTAGCGACGGTGCGTGGCATGTCGGATCGATCCGGTCGAGTTTTGGATATAGGGGCGGTATACGGGTCAGACCGAACTTGCATCTGGCCGTCCGATCCGTATGATAGTTGGTTTCCGAACAAATGTTCGCAGATTACAAAATCGGGAGACAGGCATGAAGGTCATCACGACCGCGCAGGCGGCGGAACTCGTGCAGAGCGGGTGGACCGTGGCCAGCGCGGGCTTTGTCGGCGCCGGCCATGCGGAAGGCGTTACCGAGGCGCTGGAGCGACGCTTTCTGCAGGGCGGAATGCCGCAGGATCTGACGCTGGTCTATTCGGCAGGACAGGGCGATCGCGGCGCGCGGGGCGTGAACCACTTCGGCAACGCGGGCATGACGCGCGCGATCGTCGGCGGCCACTGGCGTTCGGCCACGCGCCTGGCCACGCTGGCAATGCAGGAGCAATGCGAGGGCTATAACCTGCCGCAGGGCGTGCTTACGCATCTGTATCGCGCCATTGCGGGTGGCAAGCCCGGCGTGATGACGAAGATCGGGCTGCATACGTTTGTCGATCCACGCACGGCCCAGGATGCGCGCTATCACGGCGGCGCCATCAACGCGCGCGCCCGCGCGGCGATTGTCGAAGGCACGGCCAACTGGGTGGAGGCGATCGACTTCCGCGGCGACGAATACCTGTTCTATCCGAGCTTCCGCATCGATTGCGCGCTGATCCGCTGCACCGCGGCCGACACGCGCGGCAATCTGAGCACGCATCGCGAAGCGTTCCACCATGAGTTGCTGGCGATGGCACAGGCCGCGCACAACTCGGGCGGCATCGTTATCGCGCAGGTGGAGTCGCTCGTCGATTATCACGAGAACCTGCAGGCGATTCATGTGCCGGGCATTCTGGTCGACTACGTGGTGGTCAGCGAAGCGCCCGAGCATCACCAGATGACGTTTGCCGAACCGTACAACGAAGCCTACGTACGGCCGTGGCGTGGCGAAGCCGCGCACGCCGCCGAGGTGGCGCAGGAAGCGGAGGCATTGCACGCGGCTTCGGCGGTGCTCGACGCGCGCACGATCGTGCAACGCCGCGCGGTGATGGAGCTGGCCAGGCGCGCGCCGCGCGTGGTCAACCTCGGCGTAGGCATGCCGGCCGCGGTCGGCGCGCTTGCCCATCAGGCCGGGCTCGATGGTTTTACGCTGACCGTTGAAGCGGGACCGATCGGTGGCACGCCCGCCGATGGACTGAGCTTTGGCGCTTCGGCCTATCCCGAGGCCGTGATCGACCAACCCGCGCAGTTCGACTTCTATGAAGGCGGCGGCATCGACCTCGCCATCCTCGGTCTCGCCGAACTCGATGGCCACGGCAACGTCAACGTAAGCAAGTTTGGCGAAGGCGAGGGTGCGCTCATTGCAGGCGTGGGCGGCTTTATCAACATCACGCAGAGTGCGCGCGCGGTGGTGTTCATGGGCACGCTGACCGCGGGCGGCCTCGAGATCGCGGCAGAGCGCGTTGACGGCAGCGAGCGGTTGACCATCGTCAAGGAAGGCCGCGTCAAGAAGATCGTGCCCGAGGTTTTGCACCTGAGCTTCAACGGTCCTTACGTGGCATCGCTCGGCATTCCCGTGATCTACGTGACCGAGCGCGCGGTGTTCGAGATGCGCACCGACCTACAAGGCGAATCGCGCCTGACGCTGGTGGAAATCGCGCCGGGCATCGACCTGCAACGCGATGTGCTCGACCAGTGCGCGACGCCGATTGCGGTGGCCGACGATTTGAAGCTGATGGATGCGCGGCTGTTTCAGCCCGGCGTGATGAAGCTGCATACCACGACCACAACGACGACCCCACAACAACGATAAGTCAACGAGATGACACTTGGAGGAAACAATATGAAGTCCCATCAAGCGCGTCGTATGACGCTCTCTATGCTGGCGATCGCAGCGGCCGCCACCGTCATGCCATTTGCCGCGGCGCCCGCGTTGGCGCAGGGCACGTCCTATCCGGCCGACAAGGCCATCCGCCTGGTCGTGCCGTTCCCCGCAGGCGGCCCTACCGACACGGCCGCGCGCATCATCGGCCAGAAAATGGGCGAGACGCTGAAGACCACGATCGTGATCGACAATCGTCCGGGCGCATCGGGCACCATTGGCACGGAAACCGTCGCCAAGGCGGCGCCCGATGGCTACACGCTGGTGATGCTGGCCACGCCGACGCTGCTTGCCCCGCATCTGCTGCCGCGCAAGGGCTATGACATCTTCAAGGACTTTACGCCGGTCGGGAATGCGTACGAACTGCCGATCGTGATGGTGGTGAACCCGCAGGCGCTACCCGATGTCACGGATTTGCAGCAATACATCGCCAAAGCCAAGGCCGCGCCCGGGCAGACCAACTACACCAGCGCGGGCAATGGCAGCTTCGGCCATCTGTCGACCGAGCTGCTGAAGAACCTCGGTCACTTCGATGTGCAGCACGTGCCGTACAAGGGCAGCGCGCCTGCGATTTCCGATCTGCTCGCCGGTCAGGTGCCGATGATGTTCTCCGACATGATCGCCGCGCTGCCGCATATCAAGGCCGGCAAGCTGCGCCCGATCGCGGTGGGCTCGAGCAAGCGCGTGTCGTTCGCGCCCGACGTGAGAACCGTGGCCGAGCAAGGCTTCCCGGGCTTCGATGCATCTTCCTGGGGCGGCCTGCTGGTACCGGCCGGCACGCCAAAGGACATCGTCGCCAAGCTCTCCGACGCGCTGAAGGGCGCCTTGGCCGATTCCGCGGTGCAACAGAAAATGCTCGGCGCGGGCACGGTGGCTTCGTATCTGCCGCCCGATCAACTCGCTTCGCGGATGCAGACCGACTATGCCAAGTGGGGCAAGGTGATCAAGGACAACAATATTCGCAGCGACTGAACGGACGCCTCGTTGTTTGACGTCCCAGATGCGTAACAGCCCACAACACCATACACTGGCGGGCTGAAGCTGTTTTCGTCGCGCGACACAACAACGAGGATGACCATGACAACGATCGATGTGAAGGTTCCCCAGCTCTCCGAATCGGTAGCGGAAGCGACCCTGCTTCAATGGAAGAAGAAGGTCGGCGAAGCGGTCGGACAGGATGAGATCCTCATCGAGATCGAGACGGACAAGGTAACGCTGGAAGTGCCGAGCCCCGGCGCAGGCGTATTGGTAAAGATCGTGCAGCCCGATGGGGCCACGGTGCGCGCAGATGAGGTGATTGCGGTGGTCGATACTGAGGGTAAGGCGACTGCGGCGGCTCCGGCTGCTGCGCCGGCTTCCGCTCCGGCGGCTGCGGCCCCGGCACCCGCAGCTTCGGCCGCCGCGCCCGCTCCTGCCGCATCGGCTGCTGCACCGGCTGTCAGCGCCGCGGCCAAGGTCGATTACGACGTGATCGTGATCGGTGGCGGACCGGGCGGGTATATCGCCGCGATCCGTGCCGCCCAGCTTGGCCGCCGTGTGGCATGCGTCGAAGAATGGCTCGATGGCGCCGGCAAGCCGCGCCTTGGCGGCACCTGCCTCAACGTCGGCTGCATCCCGAGCAAGGCCTTGCTGGCCTCGTCGGAGAACTTCGAGCAGGCGCAGCATGGCATGGCCGAGCACGGCGTTCGCGTGCAGGGCGTGTCGCTGGATCTGCCGCAAATGCTCAAGCGCAAGGACGCGATCGTCGACAAGTTCACGGGCGGCGTCGAATTCCTGTTCAAGAAGAACAAGGTCACCTGGCTCAAGGGCCATGGCAAGTTCGGCAAGCGGGCGGCCGATGGCGCGTTTGTGGTCGAGGTGACGGAAGGCGGTAAAACCCAGTCGCATACCGCGCGCGATGTGATCATCGCCACGGGCTCCAAGGCTCGCCATCTGCCGAATGTGCCGGTGGACAACAAGATCGTGTCGGACAACGAGGGCGCGCTGGCATTCGATTCGGTGCCAAAGCGCCTCGCGGTGATCGGCGCGGGCGTGATCGGACTCGAGCTCGGTTCGGTATGGCGCCGCCTCGGCTCCGAAGTCACGCTACTGGAAGCGCTGCCGTCGTTCCTGCCGACCGTCGACGAAGGCGTCGCGAAAGAAGCGGCCAAGAGCTTCAAGAAGCAGGGCCTGACGATTGAGCTTGGCGTGAAGATTGGCGAGATCTCGGCCACGGGCAAGGGCGTCAAGATTGCCTATCAGGACAAGGACGGTAAGGACCACAAGCTGGAAGCGGATCGCCTGATCGTGTCGATTGGCCGCGTGCCGAACACCGATAACCTTGGGCTCGATCAGGTGGGCCTGGCCGCCGATCAACGCGGTTTTGTTCCCGTGGACGACCACTGCCGCACGTCGGTGCCGGGCATCTATGCCATCGGTGACGTAGTACGCGGGCCGATGCTCGCGCATAAGGCGGAAGATGAAGGCGTGCTGGTCGCCGAGGTCATCGACGGCCAGAAGCCGCATATCGACTACAACTGCATCCCGTGGGTTATCTACACCGAGCCCGAGATTGCATGGGTCGGCAAGACCGAGGCGCAGCTCAAGGCCGAAGGCCGCGAGTATCGCGCGGGTCAGTTCCCGATGGCCGTGAACGGCCGCGCGCTTGGCCTCGGGCACGCTGAAGGCTTCGTGAAGATGCTCGCCGATGCGAAGACCGACGAGATCCTCGGCGTGCATATCGTGTCGACCAACGCCTCGGACCTGATCGCCGAGGCTGTGGTGGCCATGGAGTTCAAGGCTGCGTCTGAAGACATCGGCATGATCAGCCACGCGCATCCGTCTCTGCCGGAGGCGATGCGCGAGGCGGCACTGGCCGTGCGCAAGCGTTCGTTGAATATGTAAGGGCTGGGGGTGCCCGCTCACGCGATCGGCAAGATCAGTGAAACGGCACCCACATCATCTTGACCTCGACGTTGAGCAGGCCCGACTGTACGGTCGGATCGTCCGTCGCGATCTTGGTCGCTTCGGCGAGATCCTTCGCCTTGAAGATGGTCATGCCGCCATCGTCCAGCACACCGGCGAGGCCGCCGGCTTCTTTCATAAACGGGCCGCTCAGCACGGTCAGGCCCTTGTCGTGCATGTCGATCATGTAGGCCACGTGGACACCGAAGTCGGGCTGCTCGTTGTACTTCACGCCCGGTACCCACTTCGGGCCCGGCGTCTGGAACGCGACAAAATAATGCGGGCCGTTTTCGTCAACCATTTTCCACTCCTTGCAGACTTGTCTGGAATGCGCCGGAACGATTCCGGGCGCGTTGGAAACAAGATAGGGCGGTGAGGGCGGGAGCGGTAGAGGGTGGGGCGGCATAGCACGTATGCCAACGCCGAATGGTTTAGCGGGTCGTCTATCGAATCGCGAGAAGCGGGTCTGCCGCGAACAACTCCGCAAGGAAATCCACAAACACCCGCGTGCGCGCGGGCAGTCGCCGACTACCGGGCCAAACAGCGCTGATAGGAAACGGCGCGGGTCGGAAGTCTTCGAGCAGAGGTGTCAGCCTGCCTTCCGCAATATCACGCGCATACAACCAGCCGGCGTTATGCCCAATCCCCAGCCCGGCAAGCACGGCAGCCCGCACGTATTCCGCGTCATTGCTCCGCACCGGCCCCATCGGCACATGTTCAATCGCGCCGCCAGGACAAGCAAATGGCCAGGGCCGCGGCACATCCCGCGACATCATGGCAATGCAATGGTGGTCCGCCAGATCCTCAACCGTTCGCGGAACGCCGGCGCGCTCGACATAACCCGGCGCCGCCACGGTAGCGTACTGCGTACTCCCAACCTGCCGCGCAATCTCGGTAGAGTCCGCCAGCGGCCCGATACGAATCGCCAGATCAATACCAGCTTCAATGAGGTTGACGTAACGCTGGTCCACACTGAACTCAACGGACACATCGGGATACCGCGCGAAGAACTGTGGCAGATAAGGAACGATCTGCATGCGCCCAAACGCCGGTGACAATGCCACCCGCACCACCCCAGCAGGCGCCGCCTCACCACCAACCACGCGCGACTCCACCTCATCCACGCGCTCAACAACCTCGATGGCCCCTTCATAGAAGCTCTGCCCCGCCTCGGTAAGGCTCAAAAGCCGAGAGCTCCGATGCAACAACTGCGCCCCCAACCGCTCCTCAAGACCCGCAACAATCTTGCTAGCCGTCGGCTGACTAATCCCCGCAGCCCGCGCGGCCTTCGAGAAGTTGCCAGTCTCGACAACGCGAATGAACAACCGCATGACATCGATCCGGTCCATCGATCTTCTCCCGGTGCACAAAATCAATTATCTTGTCGTGCGGCTGCACAGCGGCACCGAAAGTTGCACAAAAACGCTTACGATCGCCGCCAAGTGCTCAAAATCGATTACGGCTGCTCAAAATCGATTACAAATCGCTCGCGCTGCTCAAAATCAATTATCTTGTGCCTCTTAAGTTGCTTTTGTCACCACTGAGCGGACGCCCGAGCCGTCTTGAACGACCACGAGAGGTTCACCGGCGTGCCAGCCCGCGTGCCAGAAAATGTGGCGGTGTAGGTCTCCCTTGCCGCTAGCGGCGCGATTGGCAGCAGGAATGCCGCATTGTTTCGCACAAAGGCGTCAGCCACACCGTCTGAACCGCTGGCCTTTGCCCCCAAAGACACCAGCAACCGCGCTGGCACTTCCGCTCCGCTGGAATCCACCACCTTGAACGCGCCAACGGATAACACCTCCCCAAACGCGCCGTTCGCATAGACCATCAGCGGACGACCTGGCGTTTTGAGGTCCGGCGCAGGATCTGGCGATTCGCTGTCGCCATTGAAGCTCGGATCAACATCCGTTTCACCGCTGCGGGGCACCGTGACAATGGTCTTCGCGTCGAACTGCTGCCCACCGACATAGGGCACCCCATTCGGTGCGGGATCCGCCTGCGCTGCGGTGAGCGTGCCAAAATTCAGCACGCACAGGTTCAGGCCGAGGCTGCCCCTCTGGCTATATCCGACCCCGACCGACTCCTGATTGCCAACCAGCGACTGCAAGTGGTAGACCGTGTGATACCACTGGCGGAAACATCGTTGGCCGATATCGTTGTCGTTACCGCCTTTGGCAGCGGCAACCGCCTCGCCAACCCACTGTGCCGCAGGTGCGCCAGCCTTGCGCGCCCGTAGCAGCGGGCTGGCGCCATAAAAATCCGGGTGTTCGGCCGCCTCGTCGTGCTGGGATAGATTGTTGCTGCTCAGGTAAGCCGCGTGGGCCTGCGCCGCAGTGTCGAGGCTTGTATCCTGCCTGAGCAGGCCAACGCCAAGCTCTTGCCGTAGCGAATTGATGGCCATAAACAAGGCCAGGTGCCCCGAGCCCGCGGCGTAGCTAGGCTCGCCTACGCTTATCTGAAGAGCGAGGTCCGCGGGCGCTGCCGTAGATTGAGCGGCTGAAGGAGTTTCACTGACAGTCGCGGAGGCCGCAGCCACACCGCTCCACAATGCGCTTGCAGCAAGCGCCGCCGTACAGAACGCTTTTTTGTTCATTCTTCTGCGTGTTCTTGACCAAATAGCTGAAGTGCCGTCTCGAATTAACGGTTACGCAGGAAGTTTTTTTAGTCGCGTCTCGAATGTAAATTGCCGTCTGTTGTTGCAAATTGACGACGCTTAATCGCGCGGGGGCCGCTTCACGAGTCCCTTTAGAGTGCGCGGGCGCTGTGGATTTTGACGGTAAGCCTCAAGCTCTCTCCGACGTTGTATCTGTGCCCCCCTTGGCGTTCTCCCCCCTTGGAGCCTAACGAATGCTGCTTGCCGATCCTCAAGAAAAACTAACAAATTCTGTCAGTTGTGTGTCCGCGCCCCTACCGGCGTGGATAACGAAACGGATGGATACCCACTTTGTTGACCGATTGGAAAAGCTATGGGGAGGGGATCATTTACTGCACGGTCGCACTCCAAATCCGGATGCGCTGCATCTGAGCAGCAATGACTATCTATGTCTGCTCGGGGAACGGAAGTTGGTGGAAGCCCAAGCGCGGGCAATGCTCGATGAGCAACCGGAATTGCTGATGTCTTCCGTGTTTCGCCACGGCGATACGCCCCAGCAGCGGCTCGAGCGCAAGCTCGCGGCGCTGATGGACGCTGAGGACGGCCTGATTGCGCAATCCGGTTGGGCTGCCAACGTGGGGCTGGTGCAATGTATTGCCGGGCCCGGCGTGCCGGTGTACATCGACATGAATGCGCACGCGTCGCTGTGGGAAGGTATCAGTGCCGCGGGCGCTCAGGCCGTACCGATCCGACACAATGACTTCGCCCACGCGGAACGCCAGATCGAGCGTATCGGACCGGGGGTGATCATGGTGGACTCGGTCTACAGCACGACCGGAAGCGTTGCCCCGATAGAGGAGTTTGTCCGGGTCGCTGAAACCACGGGTTCTGTCCTGGTCGTCGATGAATCCCACTCGCTGGGAACCCACGGGCCCTTTGGCGGCGGCTTGGTGCCTGCGCTGGGCCTGTCCGAACGCGTCCATTTCCGTACGGCTTCGCTTGCCAAGGCGTTCGGGGGGCGCGCCGGCTATGTCGCGTGCTCGACCCAGTTCAAGGATTTCTTTGCCGTCGAGGCCCGTCCGGCCATTTTCAGCTCCGGCCTGTTGCGCCATGAGATTGCATGGTTTGACGCCGCCGCAGATTTCATTGCCCAGGCCGAGGACCGCCGCCAGCAGTTGCATGCCATTACCCGATCGACCAGAGCTGCCATTACAGAGCTGGGATACAACATCAGCGACGGGTCCGAGCAGATCATCGGGCTCGAGGCCGGGACCGAACCACAGGTCATGGTGCTGCGGAATGCCTTGCAACGACATGGCATCTTCGGCGCGGTTTTCTGTTCGCCTGCTACCCCCAAAAATAGGGCATTGATGCGCCTTACGCTGCATGCGAAACTGACTGCCTCTGAAATCGAGCGTCTGGTTACAGTTCTGGCGGCGATCCGAGATGAAGTCAGGCTGGACGAATGGTCCTCAACGCGCAGGGCGCGCCGCGGTCCATCCAGTCCAGCAAGCGGAGCACAGCCATAATCCCTCTAGGAGTCGACGCTGGACATGGAAGCAACGCGAGAGCAGGCCGGCGCAGAATCCGTTGCGACACGGCTGGCGAAGAGTGCAAGGCGCGCCGTATTCGAAACCGCATCGCGAACCACGCTTCTGGACGAGGAAAGCGTGGTGCGTCTGCGTCGGATTCAGATGGTGGGCGCACTCGGGGTTATCGGGCATCCGCTGTATTTCGTCATCTGGTCTTACGTCTTCCCTCAGGCTTACGAGAATCTCTGGCTAAGACTGATCTGTACCGCGCTGTTCGTCCCGTTGCTGTTTGCCTCGGCACTCTCGCACAAACGATGGTTGCCAACCTACGCGCTGTTCGCGATCACCGTGGGCATGCCGTTCGCATTTATCTTCTTGTATTTAGAGAATCATGGCTCGCTGGTTTGGGCGGAGTCCGTGATCATTGCTGTTGTGGTGCTCTACCATTTCAGTTCAGCCTTCGCGACGGTGGCGCTCCTCTCCGGGGCCGTCGGTGCGTTTGTGATGTTTGTATTGGCAGGGCACTCGCTCAGCGGAATTCCATGGCAGCCATTGCTGCTCCAGTTGCCGATCATCGCGTTCGTCATCGCCGTTCTTATTGTCATCAAGCTCGACCGCCAGTTGCTTCTGGAAGAGAAGCGTCGAGGGATGGCGGTCGCACTGGCCACGGTTGCGCACGAGCTGCGAACGCCGCTGGCAAGTCTGACGATGACAGCCGCTGGGTTGAAGAATCGTTTGCCGACGGTTCTCGATGCGCAATCGGAACAATGCGAGGCGCTGCTCCAGGCCGTTGCGCGGCTACAGACTGATGTTGCGTATGTCAGCAACAGTATCGAATTGCTGGTGGCGAACTCGAAGGACCCAAAGTCGGCCAGACAAGAGGCGTTCGATCTGAACGGCTCGATTCGCGACAGCATTGCCAGATTTCCATTCGAGCCCGCGTACCGGGATGTGGTGACCATCGAGGAATGCGGGCATGCGCTGGTCATGGGCAACGCCCAACTGTTCGAACTGGTCATCACGAACCTGACCAAGAACGCGCTCGAGGCGATCAAGCGGGCCGGCAAGGGCCAGATCCGCATTCGATGCGAGACGAGGGAAGATGGCGTCTTTATCCTGTTTCGAGATACCGCCACAGGTGTCTCGCCGCTCGTGCTCGCAAAGATGTTCCAGCCGTTCTTCTCCTATCCGGCAGATCGCGGCACGGGTATCGGATTGGCGTTTTGCCGCGATGTCCTCAGAAGCTGGGGCGCCTCGATCGCCTGCAGATCGGTGGAGTTCGAGTTTACGGAGTTCGAACTTCAGTTTCCGAGGTTGAGTTCGTAGTGATGACATTCACTTTCTAGTGTGCAACCTGCGGTGAAACTCATCATGGCATGTCAAACTTTGGTTCTGAAGAGCCGTTGAGTTACGTCGTCGAAGAGGTGCAGGACCCTGATGCGGGCATGATGCCAGTTAGAGTGATACGTCGAGAGTTCGCTTTTCTGAGCTTCCCGCGATCTACGAAATTTCGGTATCAATTTATTCAAATACAAAAACAGTTAATTTAATGAGTAACGAAAACGTAGAAAAACTACTTAAAATTCATCGCGGCCCTGATCAGATTAATTTCAAGGACATATGGGAGGCCGGCCTTTTCGTTTTCGATGCAAATGTCCTATTGGATTTGTATCGGCTTCCTCAGTCAGCAAAAAATGATCTGATTAATGTGCTCAGAAACGAACGGTTCAACGGTAGAATTTGGACGGGATTTCAAGTTGCATTGGAGTTCTTGAGTAACAGACTGGATGCTATTTCAGATCAAAAAAACAAATTCTCAAAGGTAAGGGAGCTTGTAACAAAAGCGATTTCTGAATATGAAGTAGCTGGAGAGGGGCTTATCACTGAATTGGAGCAGCTCAAGTTAAGAAGGAGGCATTCAGTAATAGACCCGGATCGGTATATCACCAGAGATAATATAAAACAAAGCGTTAAATTTATGTCAGATTTTTTGACAGAAATAAATAATTTGGAAGGGCGGCATGCAGATGTTAATGACACGGATCCTATAAAGGACTTGGTTTTCGATATTTTTGGTGGAAAAATCGGGGAGACTTTTGATCAAAAAAAACTAGAAGAAATTTGTAAGGAAGGTGATGCCCGTTATAAAGATAAGATTCCGCCGGGATTCAAGGACGAAAAAAAGAGTGGTTTCTATTCGTTCGATGGCGCGCGATATGTAAGGAAATTTGGAGATATTATTTTGTGGAAGGAAATTATAAATAAGGCTCAATCGGAAAATCTAAAATACGTGGTTCTAGTAACGG
Source organism: Cupriavidus pampae (assembly GCF_914271485.1). Lineage (GTDB taxonomy): Bacteria > Pseudomonadota > Gammaproteobacteria > Burkholderiales > Burkholderiaceae > Cupriavidus > Cupriavidus pampae. The sequence goes on along the minus strand of NZ_CAJZAG010000002.1, from coordinate 304,627 downwards.
GCGATGTGAAGGAGGACTGGTGGGCGGAAGAGCGCGGCAAGCGGCTTGGGCCACGGAGGGAGTTGCTGGATGAGATTTATAGAGATGCGCCTTCGTTGGAAGCATTTCACATGTACGACACATCCAGCTTTCTACAGTACGCCAAAACATATCTCGATGCCAAGATCAAGGACTCTTCAATCAGCGAAGCGGAGGAATTGATCGAGTCCAATAAATTGGTAAGAGAGTCGTCTCCGATCGATTCTTTTAGTATCAAGGAGATGATTTTGGCGACCGCAGAATATTTTCCAGAGCTACGTATTGTGTTCAACGAATCCGCTAATCGCATGCGATCGGTGCGAGGTAGTCGCGGTATTTTTTTTCGTGCCGTATTGGAAATTTTGGCCAATGGATTTCAACATGGCACAGACAAGCGCGTGGGCGTAAGTGCAAACGAAGAAAATGGGTTGGTTCGTTTGCGTTTTAAAAACCGCAAGCCGCTGAAGGCGCAGTTCGCAGCGCAGTGGTTTTCCTCGCGCCGGGAGTTGTTTGATGGTCTTGAGGGTAAGACGGGATTAGCGGGTGTGGCTAAGTCACTGTCCCACGAAGGCGTCGGTATCGACGTGACGGATACTGGCGGCAAGTTCATCGTCGATCTGCTCATACCGCTGCGGATGTTTGTTTGATCGCGATGCTTTGACTTTCATTCACGCCGCGCTTTGCGCATATTCAATCAGCGGACCGGATCGATTGCGATGATCAGCGCGTCGCCGCAGGGGGCATGGGTATTGGCGGCCGGAGCCCCGAGCGCATTGCCGCTAGTTATTCGTTGAAGGTTGTGCAAGCGCCATTGGCTAAAACAAATTCCGGCACATCGTCGCTGACCTCAGACAACCAGCGCAATGGTCCGGCGAACACGCCAATCAGCAGGGGATGGGACAGATGCCCGTATTCGCGATACGTGACTGGCACGTTGGCGGCGCGCAGTTTCTGAGCCATCTGCGCTGAATTACGCTGCGGATTGACCAGTCGGTCACCGGTATCGACCCCGATAAACGCGGGTGGGGACTGGCTTGTCACGTGATCGATCGGTTGGGTGCCTGCGGGATAGTTGGGGTGATGGAACACCGGCTTCGCGTCGGGATTCTCGATCGGCAGAAAGTCGTACGGCCCCGCCAGGCCAATCCAGCCACGCAATTGAGATGGCCGGGCGCCGGCGCCTTCCAGCCAGCGTGCATCCAACGCAAGCATGGCTGCGTTATAGCCGCCCGCGCTGTGTCCCATGACGAAGACGCGGGCAGGATCTCCCTGATATCCGCCAATCCCTCGCAGTGTCCACGCCACGGCCTTTGCGCTGTCGACCAGAAAATCGGGATACGTGACCTCGGGGTAGAGGCGGTAATCGGCAATCACCGTCAGGATGCCGTGGCGCGCAAAGCTGGCGGCGACGAAGGCATAGTCGCCGCGCGATCCCGTGTTCCACGTCCCGCCATAGAAAAACACCACGACGGGCGCCTTGTCGCCACACGCGAGCACACGCGGCACGTAGACATCAAGCTTCGTGCGATGGCGGGTCGCGTAGGCGATATCAGCGTGGCGCGTATAGTCGCCGGAAGAAGTCAGCGCGTTGAGTGCGTCCGTCGTTGAGCAACCGCTGATCGCCAGCAGCGACGACAGTGCTGCGGCAAACCGTAGCATCCGGGCGCTCATTGCGAGGCTGGCGCGGCAAAGCGCTGTTGCAGCCAGCGCACCGGGCCGCCAATCAGCGGCAACTGACTCCATAGCGCGGCCGCATCCCAGTAATCGCAATGCACGCTCACGCGCCCGTCGTTGGCAAAGCGGAGATGCGAACTGCCTGGAACGGAAAAGGCGCTCCCACGTACCGTGCCCGAGAAGATCCACGTCGCGAAGCCTTGGTTACCTCCGGCTAACTGGCTTTGAATAAAAAAGCGCGGAGCATCGACGGTCTCGAACATATGCTCGAACAAAGCGCGAATGTCGGCGTGGCCGCGCACGCTGTTGAAGGGATCGACAAAGTGCGCATCGGGGGCGTAGAAACGTGCGATGTCATGCAGAGACTGCGGCGACAGCGAGGCGTACCACTCGAGTAACGGCGTCAGACGGTCCGGATGATCGGCGAAGGAGTTCATGGCATGGTCAGGATGTCTTCATCAGGCGCTGTAGCAGCGTCAGGCGCAATCCATAGGGCAGCATGCTGAGCAGGCGCATGGAACGTGTGAATCGCGAGGGAAATGCAATCTCGAAGCGGCCGCGCGCCAGCCCGGACAGGATGGCTGCCGCCGCGGCTTCAGGGGTTTGCAGCGCCGGCATGGTGAAATCGTTGCGCGCCGTCAGTCGGGTTTTCACAAAACCGGGGTTGACCAGATAGACCCCAAGTCCATGCGGATGCAGTTCCGCATAAAGCAGCTCGGCGAGGTTGATCATGCCGGCCTTGGTCGGGCCATAAATGGTGGCATTCGGCAGGCCCAGATAGCCGGCCACGCTGGCTAGCAGCACCACGCTCCCCGCACGGCGCGACATCATGGCCGGCAACACGGCGGCCAGGCCGTAGTAGACGCTGCTCAGGTTGGTCTCGATGGTACGACGCGCCTCGTCAGCGTTGATCTGCCACGGGCGCAGGGGCCGATATTCGGCCGCACAGAAGACGACCATATCCACGGCGTCCCACTGCTTGCACAAGGCCTCCTGCGTGGCCACCCAGTCGTGCGGCACGCATGCATCCATGGGCATGGCCACGCCCTGTACATGGCCGTCGATCACGGAGACCAGTGCATCCGCACGACGCGCCGACACCGCTACGCGCGCACCGCGAGCCAGCATGGCGCGTGCGAGCTCGGCACCAATGCCGCTGGATGCGCCGACGATCCAGACCCGTTTGCCGGTCCAGTCCGTCCAACGGGGATTCAGGGAGAAGCCGTGCATGATGGTTCCTGCATCAGTCAGGGCGCCGGGCGACGAAAGAAGACCGTCACCTGCCCAACCTCGAAGCCAAATTTGGTGACGCGTGCGCGATTGATCATGGTGCGGTCGTCCATCAGCACCATCCAATCGTCGAACTGCACGTCGTAGGTCTTGCCGTCGACCGGCAACTGCAGTGTGTATCGCCAGCGCAGGACGTTGCCGGCGGCACGCCCGTCCGCCTTGCCCACGACGTCAGGTGCGGTGCCCTCCCAGTTGCCATCGGCGGCGCGTGTCAGTGTCCATGTACGCTGTTGTGTCGAACCGTCGCTGTAGCGAAACTGCTCGTCAAGAATGAAGCGGCCATCGCGCTCCTTGCCTTCCAGATCGACATGGAAACGCTTGACGATCTCACCGCTCCGTTTCTGGAACATGCCCCATGCTTCGGTCCGTCCCGCGAAGAACGCGGCGACGTCGAGCCGAGGTTGCTGATCGGCGTAGTTCGCAACGTCTGGCGTCGAGCACGCTACGCATAGCGCGGCGGCGCCGGCTACGCTCCATCTGGCAAGGCGGTTCATCGCGATGGCTCCGGTGAGGCATGTGGGACGGTCCGCAGCAGCGCCATGGCAGCGAGCTTCAGCAGGCACGGCAGGCCGGCATATATCCCCGTCAGCGCATGCTGGGCGAACCCGCTTGCTGGTGTGCCGGGCTGATAGCCGAGCCACGCCAATACAGGGAGTGTGAGTCCCGCGAGTGCCAGACAGAGCTTGCCCAGCAAGGTCCAGACGCCGAAGTAGACGGCCGGCCCTTCGCTGGCGGGAATGCGTGCGGCCAGCAGAACGGGTGGCAGCGCGAGGTCCGCGCCCAGCGCCAGCCCCGATAGCGCGCACACCAGCAAAAACGGCAGCACATCGCCCCAGCCCAGCAGACTCGCCCACGCGAATGCCGCCACGGCCAGCAACATCGCCATGCGCCACGCATGCATGGGCCCAATGCGGCGCGCTACGTATACCCATCCCGGCAGGCCGACCGCACCCGCCACGAAATACAACGTGAGGCAGGGCGCGACCCAATTAGGCGCACCCAACACGTCTTCGATAAAAAAGATGGCCAGCGTCGCGGGAATCGCCACGGACAGGCCGTTCAGAAAGTAGGGCGCAAGCAGGGCCCGAAACGCCTGGTTGTGGCGCACCGCGCGCCATGGCATCCGCAGCGTGGCAACGCTACCCATCGATGTCGCGCGCCAGGGCGGTGCGATGCGGACCAGCAGCCAGAGCGCGGCGAGCAGCAGCACTGCGAACAGCGACGCGAAGATCGTCATCGCCATGTGCGGCGTTACGTTCGGCGTGGCGAGCAGCCACGCGGGCAAGGCACTGGCGAGCAGCACGCCAATCAGTCCGGCACCCTCGCGCCAGGCGGCAGCACGGGCGAGGATCGGGCCATCGCCGAGGCGCGCGCCCCAGGCCAGGTACGCCACGTTGATCAGGCTGTGCGCGAGATACACCACGATCAGCGATGCGGCGAGCCATGCCGCCAGCCACAGGTCTCCCGGCATGGGCGGCCACCACAAGGCGGCGAACGCCACGGCCAGAAGCACGGCGCCGAGCCACATCGCGCGACGCAGCAGGTTGCGCCGGGCCAGCGTGTCGATCCACCAGCCGAGCAATGGATCCTGGGCCGTATCGACCAGTCGCGCGGCGAATAGAACGATGCCGGCAAGCGATAGCGACATGCCCAGCCGGGTGGTGTAGTACGCGGGCAGCTGGATGTAGACGGGCAGTGCGGCCATGGCCAGGGGCAAGCCAAGTACGCCGTAAGCGGCAAGCCGTCGCGTGTCGGGCTGTTTCATTGCGATAGCCCCAGCAGCTGCCGGCGTAGCGCTGGTGCGCGCGTGGCTGGATCGAGCCAGATCGAGAAGAACGCTTGCGCCAGCGCCGGATCGTCAATCTGGCCAGTTGCGCGGTCGTCGGCGTAGAAGCGTGCCCCTTCGCCCGGCAGATAGACGCCGGTTATGCGGTCGCCGGTGCGGACATCGGGCAACACTTGCAGAAGCGCGGCACGCCAGCGTGCCAGCGTCGCGTCCGATACGGTGCTGCTGTGGATGCGATGAATCTCGTCGATGCTGGTGTCGACGAGTCGCTGTCCGGCAATGTTCCGTGCATAGGTGAGTTGTAACGCAAGCGGAGTGTCCAATGTGACGGACGGCTGTGCGGCCCATAGTTGCGCGGTGTAGATGCGCAAGCCGAACCAGCGGTATTCGCCTTCGCCAATCATGCGCAGTGCGGGCGACTGGGGCAAGGCCTCGCGCCACGTCTCGCCCGCCGCGCATGTCAGCGAGGCGGCGGCAAGTGCGATCGCGATCAGCAGGCGTGCCACGCTAGGTCTCCCGCGTGAGCAGGAATTGCCCGCGTGAGCAAGAATTGCTTCACGTCGGTGCGCTGCTCGTCGAACCCTGCCTCGCAGTAGCACAGGTAAAGGTGCCAGAGGCGCAGAAAGGCGGGATCGAAGCCCAGTGCCGCGACGTTATCGCGGGCGGCGGTGAATGACCGGCGCCAGCGTCGCAGTGTTTCGGCGTAGTCGCCGCCGAAAGCGAGCACATCATGCGTCGTCAGCCCGGAGCGCGCCGCGGCACGCTCCAGACGCTCCGGGCTCGGCAACATGCCGCCGGGGAAAATAAACTCGCGGATAAAGTCGCTGCTCGCGCGATAAGCGTCGAAGCGATCGTCGGCGATCGTGATGGATTGGATCAACGCCTGGCCGCCCGGGCGCAGACGATCGCGGACGATATCGAAATACGTGCGCCAGTACGCCTGACCGACGGCCTCGAACATCTCGATCGACACGATGGCGTCGTAGCATCCGGTCAACGTGCGATAGTCGCGCAGCTCGAGCGTGATCTGGTCCTGCAGGCCAGCCTCGGTGACGCGCTGCTGCGCCAATGTCAGTTGTGCCGGCGAGATCGTGACGCCATGCACATGGATGCCGCGGCGTGCGGCATGCAGCGCGAAGCCACCCCATCCACAGCCGATTTCCAGCACGCGCATGCCGGGCTGGAGGTTCAGTGCATCAACGATACGGGCGTATTTGGCTTCCTGCGCATCGCGTAAGGGCTGGTTGGGATCGCCGTCGAACAGCGCCGCGGAGTACGACCATGTGTCGTCCAGCCACAGCGCATAGAACGCATTGCCGAGGTCATAGTGCGCGTGGATATTGCGCCGACTCCCTCGTGGCGTGTTCCCGCGCAGCAGATGGCGCAGCTGATACCAGCGCCGTGCCAGCCACGTTCCCGTGATGGTCCGCGGTAGCGCGGGTTCGTTGCGGATGGCGAGTCGCATCAGCGCGACAAGGTCGGGGCTATCCACCCATTGATCGCGCCAGGCCTCGGCAAAGCCGATGTCGCCGGCGCGCAGGATCTTTCCGCACGCACGCCAGTCGCGCAGCACCAGCCGGGCGCCGGGCAATGCGTGTGGATCGCCAAAGATCGACTCGCGTCCATCGGGCAACGTGACCACGAGGTGCCCCGCGGTCAGGCGCGTCAGCATCGCGAGGAATGCGCGGCCTGCCAGCGGCGCGTCGCCAAGGTCGGTCTGAGGCAGGGCACGAGGGCCGAAGATCGAGCGGGTCATGGGCGAATATCGTCGAGCGGGGAGTCGGGCGTGGTCGTAGCTTCCGCGGGGCGATGCAGTGGCGGATGCTTGCCGTGGAATGGCACGCCGCGTAGCCAAAGTCGCAGGGCCTGCCAGTGGATGCGCACGATGACGGACAGCGTGAGCCATGGCTGGCGCAGCAGGGCGGTTAGCATTGCCATGCCGGTCAGCGGATGCTTGGTTCCGCCGATCGATGTGCGCAGCAGCAGGGCGTCATCATCGAAGTAATCGATACCGACGAACGACGCGTGTTCGGTTTCGCGTAAATGAAAAGCGTAATGGCCACGCACATCGTTGAACGGCGACACATGCAGGCATTTGCGCGTACAGAGCACGGTCCTCTCATGAATCGGTCCCTGGTCAGGCGCCGTGATCAGATAAGCGTGGTGGCCGCCGAATGTGTTGGCCACCTCGGCCACTAACGCGCGCAGATGACCCTCGCGGTCGTGGCAATACCAGAAGCTGACCGGATTGAAGGCGTAGCCGAAGATTCGGGGGAACGTCTGCAGCCAGATGTCGCCATCGTTCGGCAGCCCCGCGGCAAGCAGACGCGCGCGCATCCAGACGGCGAGGTCGCTGCCGTCGCGTGGACCGTAGTCGTGCGTGCGCAGGCTGACGATACGTGCGCGGTCGATGCCAAACCACCAGCGCTGAAGCTGTGGCAGCGCGTCAACGTTCAGCCTCAGGCAGAACACGGGATAGACGAAGCGGTTGCGCACCGGCCGCAGGCGGTCGTGCATGACGCGCGCACGGAGCAACCACGCAACCGGGTTCATAGCGTGGCCCATGTTGGTAGCGCGCCGAAGTCATCGACCACGCGCAGTGCGGATTTCAAGCCGTCTTCATGAAAGCCGTAGCCGGTCCATGCGCCCGCGTACCACGTCCGGCGCTCACCCTGCAGCGCGGGTAGCGCCTGCTGCGCGGCAATGGCACGCAGGTCGAACAGTGGATGGTCGTAATGAAAGCGGCGCAACTCGGTGCCCGGTGCCGGTTCGCGAAACGCGTTGAGCGTGACGACCACTGGCGTGCGGAACGGTAGCGGCTGCAACTGGTTCACCAGATAGCTGACACACACCGCACGCGAGAGGTCGTCGCGCTGCGCGCCAAGGTAATTCCAGGCGGACCATACGCGTGGCCGACGTGGCAATAGGGTGGGGTCGGTGTGCAGGATGGCGACGTTGGGCGCGTAGCGTACGGCGCCAAGCACGTCGCGTTCCGCATCGCTGGCATCGGTCAGCATACGCAGGGTGTCAGGCGCATGGGTCGCCAGCACGATGGCATCGAACTGCGACGTGCCTTCGTCCGTCATCACGCTGACGCCGTCAGCATCGCGCCGGATCGCGCGCACCGGTGAGCGTAGCCGGACGTCATTCAGTTGCGCAGCAATGCGCCGTACATACTCGCGGCCGCCACCCGCAACCGTGCGCCATTGCGGACGATTGCTGATTTGCAGTAACGCGTGGTTCAGGCAGAAGCGCAGGAATGTAGCGGCAGGGAAGTGCAGGACGTCCGCCGCCGCGCATGACCAGATCGCCGCGGCCATCGGCAACAGATATTGCTGGCGAAACGGACGGCCGTAATTGCCGGCCACCAGCAGATCGCCGAGCGAGCAGCCGGTATTGTCCGCGTGGGCCAGGTTGCGGCGCGCCGAGCCATTGAAGCGAGCGATATCGCGCAGCATACCCAGGAACGTGGGGGAGAACGCGTTCCTTCGCTGGGCGAAAACGGTGTTGAGACTGGTTCCTGCCCACTCCACGCGTCCCTGATCCATCGACACGGAGAACGACATGTCGCTGGCGTGCGAGGCGACGCCAAGGGCGTCGAACATGGCGATGAGATTGGGGTAGGTGCGCTCGTTGAACACCAGAAAGCCGGTGTCAACCGGGGCGGTCTGACCATCGAGCGTGACATCCACGGTATTGGTATGGCCGCCCAGATAATCGCCCGCTTCAAACAGTGCGACGTGATGGCGGCGGGACAGCAGCCAGGCACTGGCCAACCCGGAAATCCCCGCGCCGACGACGGCAATACGCAGACCCTGCTGAGTGCTGTAATAGGCTTTCACGACCCGCCATCCCTATGTTCTCGTGCATTTTCCGGTGCGCTTTTTGGCGCCGGTGCTAAGATAAGGCTACCGCTTCGGAAAGAAGACTACTACATAGTAGCGAGATTTACTAATGAGTATTTTCGGCAGGCTCAGCTTCAAGGACCAGGCATTCCAGCTGCGGGAGGACGCCATCCTGGATGCGGCCACGCGCATTCTGGCGAGCAAGGGGTTCGACCTGATGACCATGGACGACGTGGCCACCGAAGTCGGTATATCCAAGCCCAGTCTCTACAAGCACTTCAAGTCGAAGGACGATCTGGTTGGGGCGGCGATGATCCGCCTGATCGACGGCGCGCTTTCGTTCCTCGAAGAACTGCCTGAGGATCTCGACGCGGTAGGGCGGCTGCGTGCATTGCTGGAATGGGCGCTGAGGGTACGACTCAGTGGCGGACTACCGTTCCTGCCTTCCACCAGCCCCGGTGTGCGCGACATGCTGACGCGCAACCTCCGCTATGTCACGCGAGTGCTGAAGCTGAACGGCATTCTGAAAGGGCTGGTGGCGACTGCGAAGAAAGCCGGCGCCCTCGATGCCAGCCTGCCCGATGACGTGATTCTGTTCAGCTATTACTCACGCACTTGCGATCCGGCTGTGGAGTATCTACGGATCTACGCGAAGCTCGATGACGAAGCGATCGTCAGCCATATGCTTGATGTTTGCTTTGGTGGGATTGGGGTGAAGAAGGTGTGAATCAAGCAGGGAAGTGATGCCCTGACTCGCCCTTCAGCATCTGAAAACACTCAGCGAAGCGAGTACGCGAACTCGTCGAGTTGCGTGATGACGGTGTTCCAGCCGTCGAAGAAGCCGTACTGTTCGTGCGTGGCGCGGCTTTCTTCGTCCTGATGCATGACGTGGGCGGTGTAGCGGGTACCTTCGCCTTCGACTTCCATCTTGATTACCGCCGTGAAACCCAGCATGGGCTTGTTCGGACGCCAGCCTGCGGTAAGCAGCGAGGTGAAGACCAGACGCGATTGCGGAACAATTTCGAGGAAACTGCCCGGGTTGTCGCTGACTCCCCCGTCTGGACCTTTCATGAGGGTATGAAAGGCACCGCCGGGTTGCAGGTCGAAGGCGACAACTTCGGTCGTCCAGGGTTTGGGGCACCACCATTCTTTCAACAGTGCGGGCTCCGACCAAACGCGCCACAGCGCAGCGGGCGGCGAGCGCAGGACGCGACTAATCACAAGGTCACGGGGATCAGCGCTGTCGGTTACGTTCTCGGTCATTTCCTCTGCTCCGATATTCAGTTTTTCAGCCGGCCGCCAGACGCCCATCATACCTTTCCTCCAAGGCGCCTATCCCCTCTAATTTACGGTAGTGGATTGCTAGGTCCTGTGCGACAGTTCCCTCGTCTCCAAAGCGTCCACTCAGTGATGACATTCACTTTCTTGTGTGCAACCTGCGGTGAAACCCATCATGGCATGCCAAGCTTTGGGGCTGAAGCGCCGTTGAGCTATTACCACGTACCAGTTGCGGATAGGGAGCGTCGTTGTAGCTTAGGTTCGTGCCGGTTCGGCATCAGTGAACTGGTGGCATCAACGTGGTTTCCGGCGTTCGTCGCCCGCGTGCGCCGCGAGCATCCGCAGTTGGTGCTGGAGCCGCACGTGGAACTGACCAGCAAGCTTGAGCGGATGCTGGAGCGGGGCGAACTCGATTTCGCCATCGTGCCGGGCCCCTCGGCGTCGCCAAACCTCTCGCACGAGAAGATCGGAGAACTGGAATACCGCTGGATGGCATCGCCCGAACGACTGCCAGCGGGCACGGTGCTAACGCCGGCACATTTCAGCGAGCATCCAATGATCACGCTTAGCGCCGACGCCAGACTCTCGCGCGAAGTGGAACGCTGGCGCACGGATGTCGGTGTGGCCATCCCGCATGCACTGATCTGCAACAGCCTTGCCGCGTTGATCACGCTAGTGATGGCGGGCGTGGGCATCAGCACGTTTCCCACGGCCTACGTGGCGCCATTCCTGGCATCGGGCAGGCTGGTAGCGCTAGTCAGCGATCCACCGCCTTACAACCTGAGCTATTGCTTCCACTGGCGCACCGACGACCCGCGAGCGGTAGTACGCGTCCTCCGCGAGATCGTCCGTGCCGAGGCGAATTTCCTGATGCCGTCACCGCTGTGGCCAACTGCGACATGAGTGGCAGGGTCGCAAAAATCGCCAGCGCATCGGCAATCAATAGCTGATCGACCTCGCGCAGCAAAGCGCGGCAACCCACCGCGCTGGCAATTGCGATAGACCGGGACGGTTGATGATTTGTCACATCCTTGCCTCACACTCCATTAACCAATAAAAAATCGGGAGGAGTGTCATGGATGAGGCGTACCACGAGCGGATGCAGGCGTTCTATTCTCGATATGAGGAGGCTCACAAGCTCCTCGAAGCCGGAGAGCAACAGCAGGCTCTAGCCTTAATGAGGGCGCTGGCGGAAGAAGGATTCTCCCCACCTCTGTTCGATCTGGCCTGGCACGCTGCTGACGAGACCGAGCAGGCCGCTTGGCGGGCGGAGCTCGAATTGCGCGCAAACGGCCCCGATCCGCTAGCCAAATTTTTTATGTGCATGGCGTTTGATTTCATCCCATGCTACGGGCTTGGCCTTGACGTCATACACATGAGAAAGCGCAAGTATCTCGAAGAGGCCGTCTCGCTCGGCTACGAGGGAGCGCAAAGTTGGCTGGACGAGTTGATCAGGATGGAGGCGCGGCAACGGCGCGGTCCTTCCCCCTACGAACTTGAGTGCTTCGATAGCGACCCCACGAAGCCCGAGCGTCTCGTGCATATTTACTACGATGGCGCGTGCTACATGTTCGCCCAACAAACAGACGCTACTGGACATGCATCGATGTTCGGCGGCGAACACGACTACCGGCTCGATGGCATACCGCATGGCCCTGCGCCGCTGCAGCAAGTCGTCCGACTTAGCCAGAAGGACTTTGGCTGGAGTAATCCTGATGGCTTGCCATTGTCAGAGCTGCCGATGCTGTACGGCTTCAGCTACGACGGCAGCTACGTCGAGTACACGATTGGCAACGACCGTGTGCTGACAGTCGAGCGCATGCACCCGACAAAGTCGCTTGCTTCGTGGCCCTACGAGAATTTCCCGAAATCGTTTCCCGCCGTCTCATTGACCTTGATCGAGCGCCGATCGATGTCATATGAAGAGTTCTCTGATCAGTGGTTGAATGCACCCGCGACACCGCCCGACATTCTGGTCATGGTTCCTCCGCCTGAACGGCTTGGATTCTCAATTTGGGATGCCGAAACCGTCAGTGCCGGAGTGGTGATCGTGTTCGAGTGTCGTCTGCAAGAGCGAAGGATTCGCGCTTATAGCATCTGCGATTAGATGAGCTATCTTCTTTAAAGCTGCCTATCGTTCGATCCAAAAGAAAACAGCCGACATGATCGGCTGTTTTCTTTGCGGGCGCGCGCTTGGCGTCAACCCGCAGGCTTACTGGCTCGCTTACTGGCTCGCGATTACTGCTTCTTGACGGCCTCTGCCGGGGCGGCCTTTTCTGCGGTGACCGTAGCCTTCTCCGCCTTGGCCGGCGTAGCAGCCTTCTCGGCGCTCACCTTGGTTGCCTTGGCGTGCTTGGTGACATGCTTGTGGGTCGCGGTAGCGGTGGGGGCTTTCGCAGCTGGCGCGGTAGCTGCCGTAGTGGCCGGCGCAGCGGGAGTGGTCGTGGAGGAAGTCGGGGCAGCGCCTTGAGCAAAGGCAGCACCAGTGATGGCGAAAGCGGCAACGGCAGCAAAAAGCTTCTTCATGATCGACATTCCTTCTGAGAGGTTTGGGCGCTGCGATTTGCCGCGCTTATCCCGAAAAACGGGGCAGCCTCACGCGCAGTTGACTGCCAACTAGTGACAATCCGTAAGCTTTGTTTCTGCGGAGGCAGGCCGTGTTACAGATCGTGCTGGCCCCCCATACTCGCGCGCATAGTCTGGCGTCGTGACGCCAGGCTTCAGGCGAGGGCAGTCGCGGACTTTGCCGGGGACGATGCTCAGTGGGATGACGCCTGCCCACAGGTCCAGGTCGTAGTCACCGTCGACTTCCTTTACGCCGATGTCCCGAACCTTGGCTGATACCTCGTCTAGCGGGAAGCGCAGGATCAGCGTGGCGCCGATCTCGCTCGGCTTGTATGGGCGTACACGGTGGCCGGGTAAGAATGATTCGATCACCGCGTCCAGCACGCGCGCCTTCTCGTCGCCCGCGACGACTTCGCCTTTGCCGTAGATCACCACCGAGCGGTAGTCGACGCTACACCCGAAGCCTGACCGTCCGGCGACGATCGCATCGACGTGCGTGATCTCGATGCATGCGGGTGCCCCTTCAGCCAACGTTGTCAGCAGCCGGTTCTGCGGACTGCCGTGCAGATAGACCGCCTCGTCAATCCGCACGATCGTGGTGGGAATCACGCGTGGCTTGCCGTCGGCGACAAAGCCAACATGGCACACGAGCGCTTCGTCGATGATCGAATGCACCAGTGCGCGATCGTAGTGACCGCGCTCCGGTCGGCGGTGGATGCGCGTCTGGTCGGTGGGCGTGTAGGCCTCCACGTCAGGCTCCTTGGGCTGCCAGCGTCGCGCGCAGGGCGTCGTCGCCCTCGTAGGCATTGCGCTTGCCGGTGTACTCGCCGGTGCTCAGCTCCTGCAGCGTCTCGTACAGCGATGCCGGCACCGTGACGCCTTCAAGCACCGTGCGCTTGCGTGCTTCGTAGCGGCGGTCGGAAGGCAGGCGCGTGCCTTGCTGCTCGAGGATCTTCGAGAACAGCAGTTCGCCGTGCGCGAGTTGCGCGGCACGGTTGCCGTTGGCCATGCAGCGGACTGGATCGATGGCGATGATCAGTTCGCCGCCGCAAGGGGCGCCGGTATTGGCGGCGTCTTTCTCACCGGCTTCGAAGCTCAGCAGGTCTCCTACGAGTGGGCCGGCCAACAGCTCCACCATCATCGCGATGGCCGCGCCCTTGACGCCGCCGAAAGGCAATTGCGCGCCGGCGAGGGCGGTGGCTGGATCGATGGTCGGCTCGCCGTCGGGGCCTACCGCCCAGCCTTCCTCCAACTGTCGGCCGTCGCGCAGGCGCACCTGAATCTCGCCGCGTGCGCTGGCGCTCGAGGCTTGGTCGAAGACCACCGGCGGATGATTGGCGCGCGGCCAGCCGAAAGCCATTGGGTTGGTGCCGTAGAGCGGACGCGTACCGCCGGCCGGTGCGACATAGGGGCTTGCAGCGACGAATGCAAACGCTACGAGGCCTCGTTCTGCAAGGCGCTCGACTTCCGGCCAAAGGGCCGCTACGTTCAGCGCGTTGTTGACTGCCATCGCCGCGATGCCGGTCTCGCTCGCCAGCTTCGCCAACGGTGCATCCGCAACTTCAAGTGCGAGCGGCGAGAAACCGTAATGCGCATCGACCTTGAGTACGCCCGGCGCCAGCACCGACAGCGTGGGCTCGGCATCGCCCGAAGCCTGGCCAGCGCGCAGCGCATTGATATAGAACGGAATGCGGAACAGGCCGTGATGGCGGCATTCGTCGCGCTCTGCGGCGGTGACCGTATTGGCGATCGCCTGCGCGTGTCGCGCGCTGAATCCCTGCGCCTGCAGCAGGCGTTTGGCCAGCGCGTGCACTTCGTCGAGCGTCATCGAGATGTTGTTTGCCATGGGAGGTCTCCTGTCGGTGGAATCAGAATCGATATGGGGGAAATTACTTGCGCGCCAGCGGGCAGGCGCTGGCGGTCAGCGGTTGAAACGCTTCCTTCGCGGGCACCGTGTCGAGAATTCGGTAGTAGTCCCACGCAGCCTTGGACTCCGCGGGCTTCTTCACCTCGACGAGGTACATGTCGTGCATCACCTGGCCGTCCTCGCGGATCCAGCCGTTGTCGGTGTACATGTCCTTGATCGGCAACTGGCGCATCTTCGCCATGACTGCGGTAGCGTCGTCGGTGTTGGCCGCTTCGACGGATTTCAGGTAGTGGCGCACCGCGGAATACACACCGGCCTGCGTCATGGTCGGCATGGCCTTGCGGCGCTCATAGAATTTGCGCGACCATGCGCGCGTGGTGTCGTTGCGGTCCCAATAGAACGCGGTGAGGAACTGCAGGCCCTGCGCGCTCTTGAGGCCCATGCTGTGCACGTCGGTGATAAACACGGCGGGCGCCGCCAGAGATTGCTTGCGTGTGACGCCAAATTCGGCCGCCTGCTTGACGGTGGAGGCCATGTCGCTGCCCGCGCTCGCGGACACGATGACCTTAGCGCCCGAGCTTTGCGCTTGCAGCAGATACGAGCTGAGGTCCGGCGAGTTGAGTGGGAATTTCACTTCGCCGAGCATCTTGCCGCCAGACTCGATCACGGTCTTGCGGATATCGGCCGCGAAGGCATGACCGAACGCGTAGTCGACCGTCATCAGGTACCACGAGTCATAGCCGCGCTTCGACAGCAGCTTGGCGAGCCCATGGCCATTGCTGTAGCTGTTGTAGACCCATTGCGTGGAATACGGCGAGCAGGACTTGCCCGTGAATTCGCTCGATGCCGCGGCGACCAGCGTAATCTTCTTGCGCTCGGCCGCGAGGCCCTGCACGGCCAGGCCGACGCTCGAGTTGGAGAAGTCCGCGATGACATCGACGCCTTCGCGATCGAACCATTGGCGTGCCTTGGTGGCGCCCACGTCGGCCTTGTTTTGATGGTCCCCCGCGATAATCTCGATGCGGCTGCCGGCGACCTTGCCGCCGAACTCTTCGGCCGCCAGCTTTGCTGCCTCCACCGAGCCCTGACCCGAGAGGTCCGAGTACGGGCCGGATTGATCGTTGAGGATGCCGATCCTGATAACGCCGTCGGACACCTGAGCATGCGTGGCGAGTGGCACAAGCAAGGGCGCACAGAGCGCGAGATGGCGGACAGCGGTGCGTGTCCAGCGGGCGGCAGGCAGCTTCGACATGGTGGGCCTCTGAGGTGAATTTGCGTGTTACGCAAGTTGATTTGCATCGTACACAAATTTCTCAGGGGGCAAAATTGTTTCTTCACGGCACGCTTGGGGTGCTAGAGGAGTTCTTGCTGTTTACGCTCTAATTTTCGATATATAGGGTTTTATGTAGCGATAAAAATGGCAGTGGTTTGCGTGATTCGCTAGTGTTGGAAACAAAATCACAAGAAACGCGTAGTACCAGTCCTGCACCATTTCGGTTCGAAATTTGCCCTACAGGCAATATCGCTCGCCGTTTCTGTGCGTTCCAGCTACACTCCCGTGCACACAACAGATAACAACAGCCCATGAACGTTGAGCAACGCGTCGAGGCGGTGTCCCGGCAACTCGGCATGCGTATTCGTGCAGCCAGAAAGGCGCGCGCCATTACGCTCGATGGCTTGAGCGAACAGACCGCGCTGTCAGCGGGCTTCCTGTCGCGGCTCGAGCGCGGCGAGACCAACGCGTCGATCTCCAACCTGATCGTGATCGCCGATCGGCTCGGCATTCCACTGCGAGATTTCTTCGAAGGACCGGGGCAGGAACCGCAACCCGAGTTCGTGGTGAGCCGCGCGTCGGAGCGCAACGCCGCGGCGGCGATGGAAGGGAAGGGCTACACGTATCGGCTGACCAGCGGCGTGCTGGCCGACCAGCAGATGAGCGCGTTCGAACTCACGTATCTGCCTGGCGAGGCCATGCACGGCGAGTCATTGAGCCACAAAGGGGAGGAAGTGCTGTACCTGCTCGAAGGCCAGCTCGAGTTCGAAATCAACGGCCAGGTCGCGGTGCTCGACGCCGGCGATTGCGTGCACTTCAACTGCGAGAAGCCACACCGTGGCCGCAACATCGGCAAGACGCCTGCACGGCTGCTGATGGTCGTTACGCCGGTGGATTCGCTGACGCCGTAGCGCGTCGACTCTTCACGGGCCTCTGTTGTGCGGCCTCGGCGCGCAAGGCGTCGAGGATCGCTTCGCTCTTGTGCATCAGATGGGTTTTCAGGATGCTCGACATTGCCGCTGCATCTCTGCGCTGCAGGGCATTGAGCATGCCTTCATGTTCCGCCATCGCGCGCGACCAGATCTCTTCAGTCATCGGCGAGTCAAAGCGGATGCGCCGGATACGCGCGTTCAGCTGCGCGTACTGCGCCTGCAAAATTGGATTGCGCGTGGCCGCGACGATGGCTTCGTGAATCTGGCGATTGGCGTGGTAGTAGGGCGCTAAATCGCGCGCGCGGAAGGCTGCGCGTAACTCGTCATGCATCGCCTCCAGCGCGGCCAGGGCATCTGGCTCGATGCGCTGGCAGGCCTGCTCCCCTGCCAATGCCTCAAGAGCGCCGGCCACTGCGAACAGGCCGTCCACTTCTTCCAGTGTCAGTACATGCACGCGCGCGCCGCGATTCGGCAGCAGTTCGACGTGCCCTTCGGCGGCCAGCACCTTGAGCGCCTCGCGTAACGGCGTTCTTGAGACACCAAACCGCTCGCATAACTCGGCCTCCGGCACTTTGGTGCCGGGCGGAACATCGCCACGAATAAACACTTCGCGCAGGTTATCGAGGAGGGTGTTGTGGACGAACTCTTTGCTCATGGCGGCAATTATGCATGCATTTTGCGGTTCTTGAAGGGATAAATCGTCGCCATTGACCCGTGTTTACCCCACTCGTGCATGCAAAAGCTTGACCACAGCTTAAGCGGACTCCTACAGTGACATGCATTCACTTCGGCATTGAGAGTGGATTTTTACAGCAATTAAATTTGGAGATCCAGCAAAAATGAATGCATTTCAACAAGGTATCCGCGAGATCGACGGTTCCACCCACGACGACCAACGCTACGTCAACGCCCTGGGTCCGCGCGGCGTCATCGGCATCATGACGCCGGGCCCCAACGTCAACGTCGAGAACGAGATGATGGACATGCGTCCGCGCGGCATCATCAACGCGGTGGACCGCTACTACGTGCCGAACCAGAAGATCGCGCAGAACGAGGACTGGTCGATCATCATGCAGAACGTCACCGCCAATCTTGACGACTCGGTGCGCCGCCTGCGGGAGGCGCTGATCGACCATCTGGTGTTGGGCATGTCTTCGCAGAGCTATATGGGCGGCGAGCGCGGCAGCTTTGCATTGCTCGAACACCTCGAGAAGATTTCCAATTTGCCGGTGACGATGGGCGCGCAGTCGGCCGAGCAGGCGTTCAAGCTCTGCGGCGCGAAGAAGATTGCGCTGCTGACGCCGTACTACCCGGTGATCGAGCAGAACGCGATCGACTACTTCACCGCGCGCGGTTTCGAGGTAGTGCATGTGGAAGGGCTCAAGTGCAAGAGCATCATCCACGTGGCGTCGCAAACGTACGAGGACCTCGCGGCGGCGACTCTGCGCTGCGAAGCCGCGAAGCCCGATGCGATCCTGCAGCTGGGCACCAACCTGGCCTATGCGAAGGTGGCCAACGATGCCGAGAAATGGCTGCGCAAGCCGGTGTTCGCGTCGGGTCCGGTGATCTACTGGTCGGCGCTGCGCAGGATGGGCATCATGGATCAGCTCGATGGATTCGGCAGCCTGATGTCGCATCACTGAACGCTAGCCAGCCCGAGGAGACAGGACGTGAAACACATCCAAAGGATCGTGCTGGCAGCCGCCCTCGGGCTGCTGACCGGCGCGACGCAGGCGCAGGATCCCTATCCCGCGAAACCCATCACGCTGCTGGTTGGCTTTGCGCCGAGCGGTGGCACCGACATCATTGCGCGGCAACTTGGACAGAAGCTTGGCGAGTTATTGAAGCAACCCGTGGTGATCGAGAACCGCGCCGGCGCCAGCGGCACCATCGCCGCTGCGGCGGTGGCACGCGCCAAGCCAGATGGCTACACGCTGTTGCTCGGGCATGTCAGCTCGAATGCGATGGTGCCGGCCATTACGCCGAAGCTGCCCTATGACCCCAATAAGGACTTCACGCCGATCGCGCTGATCGGCACCGTGCCGCAGGTAGTCGTGGTACCGGCCAGTTCGCCGGCCAAGACGCTCGCGGAGTTCATCGCGCTATGCAAGGCCAAGAAGGGCGCGGTGAACTACGCATCGTCAGGCGTCGGCACGCAGCAGCATTTCGCCGCGGAACTGTTCCAGTCGGCGACCGGCACCACCATGACTCACGTCCCGTACAAGGGTAGCGGTGCTGCACTGACGGATCTGCTGAGTGGCCAGGTCGACGTGAACTTCGACACCGTGCCGACGGTACTCCAGTACATCCGCAATGGGAAACTGCGCGCGCTCGCAGTCACGACGCCCGCGCGCATCGCCTCGCTACCGGACGTCCCCACGGCAGCGGAAGCTGGTGTGCCGGGCTTCGCCATCAGCGCCTGGTACATGCTGATGGGTCCGCCCAACCTGCCGGACAACGTACGCGACTCGCTGAACCAGGCGGTCAACGACGCGTTGAAGACCCCCGATCTGCGCGAAAAGCTGAGCGCGCTCAGCACGGATATCGGCGGCGGCACCTCGGCATCGGCACGCGATTATGTGAAGGCCGAAGTCGTGCGGTGGCAGCGCGTTGCGGCGGAGAAGAAGATCGTGGCGGAGTAGGGGGAAGGGGGAGGGGCGCATAATAATGGCCTTTCGCCCCCCATCCTCACGCCAACGAGATGCGCATCCCGCCAATGAAGGCCATCGTTGCCTTCGAGAGTGTCGCCCGCAACAGGAGTGTCGGCAAGGCAGCCGAAGAGCTTGGATTGACGGCATCAGCCGTGAGTCATCAGCTCAGCAACCTCGAGCAGGTCATCGGGCAGCCGCTGTTCTTCCGGCAGGGCCGCGGCCTCGTGCTCACCCCGGTGGGCGAGCAATATCTGCGTGACGTCACGGGCGTTATCGCGGAACTCAATCGTGCTACGGAACGCGCCGCCACACCGTCCGCCATCGACATCCTGCGCGTGCACACGAGCCCGAGCTTCGGGCTCATGTGGTTGCTGCCGCGGCTCGAGTCGTTCCAGGCGGACAACGGCGACATCCAGCTCAATCTCTCATGCTCGTACGAGGATGTCTCGTTCACCGCGGGGTTCTATGACGTCGACGTCCGCCACGGTCACGCACACTGGCGCGATCTGGAGGTAAAGACGCTGAGGCCCGAGAGGATCCTGCCACTGGCCTCGCCAGACTTTCTGAGCAAGCATCCGATACGTGAGCCGGCCGACCTGGTCCATCGGCGTTTGATCAACTCCGAGACGCCGCTGGTCAAATGGCAGCAGTGGTTTGCCCGCTTCGGCGTGCCTGCGGTCAAGTCTTCGTTCGATTTTTCGTTTGATCGTTCGTACATGTCGCTGGAGACGGCCGCGCTCGGGCTCGGCGTCGCGCTGGAGAGCTCGCTGCTGGCATCCGTGCTGCTGCGCAAGGGCGCGTTGGTGCCTGTATTCGAGGCGCAGTATGCGGTCGAGGTGGCGAGTCACCACGTCGCCTATCCGGCGCAGAATGCCGACTTGCCTCGCGTCGCGCGCTTCCTCGCATGGCTCGACCGTGAAGTCAGTCGTCCGCATGACGGGGCTGCTGCCTGAGCGTCGAAGTTCGGGTTTCTACTGATCCGCCACGCACGATATCTGAAAATTTCTCAGCAATAGTTGAGACCGACTGCATTGATCGAAGTCGCTCCAGAGACAAAACTCGACCCATCATCAAGTCAAAACGAAGGAGACAAAGATGCTGGTCGAGAACAAGGTGGTAATCGTCACGGGTGCAGCTTCGCCGCGTGGTATCGGCAAGGCGACGGCCCGGGCTCTGGCGGCGCAGGGTGCCAAAGTCGTGATTGTGGATCTGCAGCGCGATGCCGCGGAGGCCGCGGCTGCCGATCTTGGCGAGGGCCATCTTGGCCTGCGCTGCGATGTCACGGACAAAACGTCATGCGAGGCGGTGGCCCGCGACACGGTGGCGCGCTATGGCCGAATTGACGGTCTTATCAACAATGCTGGCATCACGCAGCCGGTGCGCACGCTCGATATCGGCGCCGCGAACTTCGATGCGGTCATCGATGTGAATCTGCGCGGCACGCTGTATATGTCGCAGGCCGTGCTGCCGCAGATGAAGGAGCAGCAGCGCGGCAGCATTGTCTGCATGTCGTCGGTGTCGGCACAACGTGGCGGCGGTATCTTCGGCGGCCCGCATTACAGCGCAGCCAAGGCTGGAGTGCTCGGACTTGCCAAGGCGATGGCGCGTGAGTTCGGTGGCGACCGCATTCGCGTGAACTCCATCACGCCCGGTCTGATCCAGACCGATATCACTGGCGACAAGCTAACCACGGAGATGCGCGCCGACATCATCAAGGGTATTCCCCTCGGCCGGCTCGGCGATGCCGCCGATGTTGCCAACGCGTGCCTGTTCCTGGTCAGCGATCTGTCCTCCTATCTGACGGGCATCACGCTCGACGTCAACGGCGGCATGCTGATTCACTGAAGTTCCCGCGGCCGGCTGGCCGTGCATACATGTCAACGCACCCAGGACCACCCGGGGCATCGGCAGGAGACAAACATGAAGTCCAAATACGCAACGTCGGCCATCGGGCCGGACGTGGTGATCCCGCGCGCCGACGAGGCGTCGTTCGAGTCCCGCACCTATGGCAAGGTGATTCGGCGGCTGATTCCCTTCCTGATGCTGTGCTACCTCGGCGCTTATCTGGACCGCGTCAATGTCGGCTTTGCCAAACTGCAGATGCTTAACGATCTGCAGTTCAGCGAGACGATCTACGGTCTGGGCGCAGGCGTTTTCTTTCTTGGGTACTTTCTCTTCGAAGTGCCGAGCAACATGATTCTGCACAAGGTCGGCGCGCGTAACTGGCTGGCTCGCATCATGTTGACGTGGGCGGTGATCTCTGCGGGGTTTGCTTTCGTTTCCACACCTACGCAGTTCTATGCATTGCGCTTTCTGCTCGGTGTTGCCGAAGCAGGCTTTGCCCCGGGCGTGATCCTGTATCTGACGTACTGGTTTCCGTCGGAGCGCCGTGCCAAAGCGTTGTCGATGTTCTTCATGGCTATTCCGCTCGCGGGCATCGTCGGTGGGCCGTTGTCTGGCTGGATCATGCACGCGTTCCACGGCGCATACGAGCTTGCCGGATGGAAATGGCTGTTCCTGATCGAAGCACTGCCGTCGCTGGTGTTGGGCATTACGATTCTGTTCTATCTCGACAATGGCATCAAGGATGCGAAGTGGTTGACCGAGCAGGAGAAGTCGTTGCTGTTACGCAATGTCGAGGGCGACAACGCGCAGAAGGTTCAGCACGTTTCGATCCGCGCGTTCATGGCCGACCGCCGGCTCTGGTTGATGGCCGCGATCTACTTCTGCGTTGTGCTGGGCCAGTATGGCCTGACCTTCTGGCTGCCGACCATCATTCGCAAGAGCGGCGTGGCCGATCCGCTCTGGATTGGTGTACTGACCGCGGTGCCGTATCTGTGCGCCATCATCGCGCTGCCCCTGATTGGCCTCTCCGCCGATCGTCGTCGTGAGCGTCGCCTGCACCTTGCGGTGCCGATGCTCGTGGCAGCGGTGGGATTTGCCACCCTGCCGATGCTGGGCAGTGTGACCGCGGCCATCGTGTGCCTGTGTGTGGCCGCGGCGGGAATCATCACTTCATCGTCGCAGTTCTGGGCGCTGCCAACGGCCGTGCTAGGTGGGATGTCGGCTGCGGCGGGTATCGCCGCGGTGAATTGTGTGGCCAACCTCGCGGGTTTTTTCTCGCCGACCATCGTCGGATGGTTGAACGATCTGACGGGCAAGTCCACTGCGGGGCTCATCTTTATCTCGGCCACGGTCGTGCTGGGCGCCTGTCTCGTTTTCCTTGTGCCGGCCCGTGTTGTCAACCGCTAACGCGGCGGCGCAATCTTATTCTCTGGAGTCATCATGAGTCGTACCGATCTTGAAGCGCCCGTGTCGCTGGCCGAACGCGCTTACCGTATCCGCCGTAATGCCCTGTTGATGGGAGAAGTGCAGGGCCAGGGCTACGTTGGCCAGGCGCTCGATATTGCCGACGTGCTGGCAGTGGCCTACTTCGGCGCCATGAAGTACCGTCCGGCCGATCCTGAGTGGGAGGGGCGCGACCGGTTCCTGCTTTCCAACGGCCATTATGCGATCGCGCTCTACGCCGCGCTGCTGGAGGCGGGCATCCTGCCGGCCGAGGAGCTGGAGACCTACGGCAGCGACGATAGCCGACTGCCTATGTCCGGCATGGCGAGCTACACGCCAGGTATGGAGATGTCGGGTGGGTCGCTCGGTCAGGGCCTGACCATCGCCGTGGGTCGCTGCCTCGGGCTGAAACGGAAGCAGTCTGACGCGTTCGTCTACACGCTGTTCTCGGATGGTGAGCTCGATGAGGGCTCCGTCTGGGAGGGCATCTTGTCCGCAAGCCATTGGAAGTTGGACAACCTGATTGCCATGGTCGACGTCAACAATCAGCAGGCCGATGGTCCGTCGACACAGATCCTTGCCTTTGAACCGCTGGTGCCGAAGCTCGAGGCATTTGGCTGGTATGTGCAGCGTGTGGATGGCAACGACATCCAGGCGGTGGCCACGGCGTTCGACAATGCCCGCGCACATACGGCTCCACAGCCGCGCATGATCGTGTGCGATACCCGCATGGGTTGCGGCGTACCGTTCCTCGAAGAACGCGAGAAGAATCACTTCATCCGGGTGGAAGCCCACGAATGGCAATTGGCGCTGCAGGCGCTGGAAGCCGGGAGACAAGCATGAGCAATACCAGCACAGGCAAGACGCGCCTCAAGACGTCAGCGATGATCGCGTCCATCGCCACCGAAGGTCAGGCGACGCGGTCTGCGCCGTTCGGTCACGCGCTCACGGCATTGGCCGCGGAGCGGCCGGACATCATCGGCATGACGGCGGACCTCGGCAAATACACCGACCTGCATCTGTTTGCGAAGGCTTATCCCGAGCGTTATTACCAGATGGGCATGGCCGAGCAGTTGCTGATGGGAGCGGCGGCGGGGTTTGCGCATGAAGGCGCGGTCCCGTTCGTCACGACCTACGCGGTGTTTGCTACGCGGCGTGCATATGATTTCATGCATCAGACGATAGCCGAGGACAACCTCGACGTAAAGATCGTCTGCGCGTTGCCTGGACTGACTACGGGTTACGGTCCCAGCCATCAGGCCGCCGAAGATCTGGCGCTGATGAGGGCGATGCCAAACATGACGGTGATCGACCCGTGCGACGCCATCGACATCGAACAGATGGTGCCGGCGATCGCGGCACATAAGGGCCCGGTCTACGCGCGCTTGCTGCGTGGCAACGTGCCGGTGGTGCTCGATGAGTACGGCTACAAGTTCGAGTTGGGCAAGGCCAAGCTGCTGCGCGATGGCGCGGACGTGCTGATTATCTCGTCCGGCATCATGACCATGCGTGCGCTGGAAGTGGCAACCGCACTCGAGGCGGATCGTGTGGGCGTGGCAGTCCTGCATGTGCCGACGATCAAACCGCTCGATACAGAGACCATCGTGCGCGAAGCCCGAAAGTCGGGCCGCCTGGTCATCGTGGCGGAGAATCACACGACCATCGGCGGCCTCGGCGAAGCGGTGGCAGGCGTGCTGCTGCGCGCGGGCGTCAGCGTCCCATTCCGGCAGGTCGCCTTGCCTGATGCGTTCCTCGACGCCGGCGCATTGCCTACCTTGCATGATCGGTATGGCATTTCCACCTCGGTCATGCGGGACAACATCAAGAGTTGGTTGGCTTGATCTGAAACTTGGTCCTATCTGCTGCCCGCAAGCCATTCACTGTAGGCAAACGCCGTGCGCGCGTCGACGATCAGCCGATCCAGTCGCGCGGCGTCCTCGACGATTGGCGATGCTGCCTGACGTAGCATCGGCTCCCAGCGTTCGGCCACGAGCTTTGCGGTTGCGGACAGCCACGCGCCCGCAGTGTCAGCGTCAACACCGAAGTGCGATGCGGCTTCGATCAAGCGCTTCGTGCTAGTGCGTGTGCCGCCGTCCTTGCCGGTCGCCATGGCCAGTGACGGTCCGTCTTCGAGCGGCTGCGGTGCGATGGTTCCGGCAGGGGTGATGTCGAATGCCGGCGACAGGTGCCATCCCTTCTCGACGGATCCGTCGTGCAGCAGACCATGGTTAAGCGGGTGATCGTCGATGTTGCCGACCAGCGCGTTGAATACCATGCGTTGCCAGAGTTCGCGTAGTTGTTGCCCTAGGTCATCTCGGCCCTTCGCCCAAACGCGTAGGCGATCGCCAAGGGCGAGATAGGAACGCTCAGGGTCACCGCGTACCGCATTGAGCCGTAGCTTGAGCAGTGTATGAGCGCTCGCATAGAGCTTGCGCTGAGGACGATAAGGATCGCCCGCTCGGTCGAAACGCTCCGCGAGCAATACCTGATGCGATCCGAAGGTAATCAACGCCACTGGAGCGACATCGAGACCCGCCGCGCGCGCCAGTTCCATCGTCACGAACTCGCGCGCGGGGAGCGCGGGCCGGTCGCCACGGTCCTGCATTTTCGCGAGCCACAGGCGACCTTCGTGCACCAGTGTAGTCTTGGGACGTTCGCCTCCCGCGCTGGTCGCGAGATCTTCGTTCAGACGTCGCAATGCCCGGCTCGATGGCGCGGCGCTATCGAGTTGCTCGGCGAGCGGCTTCAGTTCCTCAAGGCCTTTCGGTCGCCATGCCAGTTTGCGCTCTATATCGACGCACGCCTCGATCGCGCCGACCCCATCGGGGACGCCACGCTCAAGGAATTCGAGCGCGGTAAGTTCGGTGCCCGCTAGTGCAATCAATCGGTCAGCGCCGTATCCTGCGGGCTTGGCATCGCGGATGACGCCTGGCAAACCGTCTTCTCCGGTGATGGCGATGCCGCGGGCTATACGCGTGGGAAGAAGCTCCACGGGGTCGAGGGGAAGCGCATCATTCCGATCGAGATACTCACGACGGTACAGGAACCGGGACGATGCTTGCCCGACGGTCAGGTCGGCCGCATACACGGGCGCGTCTTGACCGGGCGGCCAAGCCCAGATGGGCACGATCGTCATCGACGGTCCTCCAGCTGTCTGTTTGCGAACGCCACTACTTCGGGGTCGTTCTGTGGTGCGAGCAGGTCTTCTATCTGTCCAAGCAGACGGAGTCCTTGAAGCACCTTGAGCAAGTTGCCGGTCGAGACGCCGTCTCCGCCGTTCTCCAGCGTGCGGAGTGTGGACAGGGAGACGTCGGAGAGACGGGCCAGCTGTTCCTGTGTGATGCCGCGAAGCTTGCGCGCCTTGATCACGCGTTCACCCAAGCGTTCCAGTGCAGTTTGGACCAGAACCGGGGTGTGTTTGGGCGGGCGGCGGAGAGGCGGGCGGGTCATGAAACGAGGCTAAGCAAAAAACGCCATAATGTCAACGATAGTTGGGCATTTTTCGTTGATATTACAGCGTTTTTTGACCGGCCATCGAGTTGCTTAGTCGAACCGATGTGCTGCCAGTTCCAACGTTTCCGCTAACTGGTAGCTGCTGGCCTGGAACCGGACCACGCGGTTCAGTTCCGGGGCGTACCAGGCGGTGGCCTTGTACTGGGATGAGATCGTTGAACCGCCACCGTTATTGAGGCGTTGGATGTATCCGTTGTAGGTGATACGGATCGCACGGTAGCGGCCGCTGGGCGTGGAGACTTCCGATTCGCCGTTGGCGATGCCTTCGATATCGGTCAGCGTGCCATTGCCATTCTGGTGGTACGAGTATTTCCAGCGCTGGCCGATCTTGACGTTCGCCGGGACCCATCCCGACGGGGGCGATGCGGCGTCGAACTGGCCGCCGGCCGGTGTGACGATGCGCTCCAGCGTGCCGTTGGTGCGTTCGATGCGGCCGCCCTGGTTGATGATCACGCGATCGTTTTCGATACGGTCCACGCGGTATGTGACGTCCGATTTCCGGCGCGTGAGGTCGTCGGTCAGTACGTATTGCCAGACTTCGCCGACGCGCGGGGAGGTAGCCTGGGCGTCGGCCTGCGGAGAGACGGACGTTTGCGGCGTCGTCCCAGCTAAGGCGAGTGCGATGGTCCCGTTAGCGGAAGGCTGATAGGTAGTCAGTGCAGCGGCGCCACGGGTGGAGACGTCGCGGACCCATGCTGCGGGGACTGCGCGTTGACGCGGCTGCGTGGTGCCGGCGCTGGTCACGAGGATACCGATCAGCCGGCCGGCGTCGTCGAACAACGCGCCGCCGCTGGCGCCCGCATCCTGCGTGGCGGCCAGTTCGATCGTCGCTAGCTTGTTGTCCGCGCCAGCCTGTAGCCCGGACACCGCCGATTCACGCACCGCGACCGCAGTGCCGGCCACGGACGCCAACACCATCTTCTGACCCAGCGAGGGCGCGGTGTTGGCCGCGGGCAAGGTCACGCCAGCACCGGGCAGGTTCGGCACCTTGAGCAGGCACAGGTTGCGCTCGACATCGGGCGCGGCGAGGGTGGCCTCGTAGGACACGTTCTCGCGCACCACGGCGATCGCACGCGCACCGGCCAATACATTGCAGGTGGTGACCACCTGATTCTGTCCGATCACCACGGCGGAGGCATTGGCGAGGACCGCACCCTGCGGACCGACCGTGCGCACCGCGTACACGTTGGACGTGATTTGCTCGAGCCCGATTGCGCTGGCGTGCGTAGTGATGGTCGCGAGTACGCCGAGCAGCAGCGCGCGCCGCGGCGTGCGGAGGATTTGAGAACCAATAAAGATCATGGCGAGGCTTCGGGATCGGCGCGTGTCAGCGCGTCGGCAGCAGGTAACGGAGGTCGTTGATCGACACCGGCGTCTGGCCAGAGGCAGCCGTCGGGGCGGCGGCGTTCGCGGCTGGCGCGGCAGCAGGTGCTGCCGCAACCTGTGTGGTGGGCGCGACAGTGGGGCCGACCTTTGCCGCCGCTACAGTGGTGGCGGATCCTGCCGGCGGCGCGGATGCAAGGGCGGTTGAGCCCCCATCCGGCGACGTATCGTTGCCCTTGATGGCGATGCTCTCCCCCATCAGGATGCGGATGACTTCCGGATACTCGTACGCGGCGCCCGAACCGGTATCCACGGCCACGCCGATCAGTCCGCCGAACAGCGCATTGCCGAAGACCATGCCCTTCGTCGAAGAGATGACCGTCGCCACGCCGTCAGGCATACCCTCCTTGGTGCAATTGACGCTGAGGTCGCCGTAGGCTCGATTGATGGTGATCGTGCCGGGCGTGGTCACGTGGTACGTGCCCTTGCTGTTGACCATCTCGCAGCTAGCGCCCGGAACGGGCGTACTGCTCTGATGGGTCTCGACCGATACGACTTGGGAGGTGCCGCTGACGATGGACGCGCAGCCGCCTGCCAGGCTTGCGCTGGCAATGACCAGAATGACCGATAACCGCATGGTGCCCCGGAATTTTGTTTTGAGTATTGTGTAATTCGGCTCGCCCGCTCGTTGGCGGGTCGGCGGTAATGTATCAAGCGCCGAAGCGGGGTAGACCCCCTACCAAGGTGGGGTAGCGGCAGCGG
The DNA here is from genome assembly GCF_914271485.1 of Cupriavidus pampae. GTDB lineage: Bacteria > Pseudomonadota > Gammaproteobacteria > Burkholderiales > Burkholderiaceae > Cupriavidus > Cupriavidus pampae. The sequence goes on along the minus strand of NZ_CAJZAG010000002.1, from coordinate 276,562 downwards.
GCAGTCGAATGGGTTTGAAAGCAGTCTCCGATTACTGAGCGCATTTGCATCGTCGGAATCCTTCGTGGACCCGTGGCAACGCGCTGCCTAGACTGGCCGCTTCCATGACTTTGTCCTGCCACCATGAAACGACGCCAGATTCTTGCCTCGGTTGCCATCGCGTTTGCCGCGCTTGCCACCACTACTGCCGCCTACGCCCAGCGTGCCGATCGGCCGCTCAAGGTTGGGGTGCGCGGTGGCGTGGATGAGGAGATCTGGGAGGTGGTCACGCGCGTCGCCGCGAAGCAGGGGCTGAAGGTGGAGACAGTGATCATCACCGGCACCGCCAGCCCGAACGAGGCGCTGAACAATGGTGACCTCGATGCCAACGCGTTCCAGCATATCCCGTTCCTGCGCGACCAGATCAAGCAGCGTGGCTATAAGATCGTCGACGTCGGCCACACACTGATCTCGCCGATCGCGTTCTATTCGAAGAAGTACAAGTCGCTGGAGACGTTGCCTGCCGGTGCGCGCATTGGCTTGCCAAACGATCCGAGCAACCAGACGCGCGCGCTCGTGATCCTGCGCGATCGCGGGTTGATCAAGCTGCGTGATGGGTTTGATCCGTTCACCGGCACCGCCGGCCTGTCCGATATCACGGCCAATCCGAAGAAGTTCGAGTTCGTCGAGAGCGCCTCGGTGGTGCTGCCGCGCGCGCTGCCGGACCTCGACGCGGCGGCGATCATCAATACGTTCGCCTATCAGGCCGGATTGATCGCCACGCGCGATGGCATCGCGGTGGAGAAGAAAGAGAACAACCCGTACGTCAATCTGATTGCCGTGCGCGAGAAGGACAAGGGCGCACCGTGGGTGGCCCCGCTGCTCAAGGCTTATCAGTCGGACGAAGTGCGCCGGTTCATTCTGACAAAGTACCAGGGCTCGGTGATCCCGGCGTTCTGAGCGGCCATGTCCAAAGCTCCCCATATCGTTTTCGAGACGATCGGCAAGACTTACGCGGGCGCTCCGGCGCCGGCACTGGACGAAATCTCGTTCAGCGTCGCGCGCGGCGAGATGTTCGGCATCATCGGCCGCAGCGGCGCGGGCAAGTCGACGCTGCTGCGGACCATCAATATGCTCGAGCGGCCCGACACCGGGCGCATCACGATCGAGGGGCGCGATATCGGCGCGCTTGACGAGAACGGGCTGGTGGCGCTGCGTCGGCGCGTCGGCATGATCTTCCAGCATTTCAACCTGCTGTCCGCCAAGACCGTGTTCGAGAACGTGGCGTTGCCATTGCGCGTCGCTGGCGTGCCTGCGCAGGACATCGCGCCGCGCGTCAACGAGGTGTTGGCACTGGTCGGGCTCGAGGGCAAGGCGAAGGTGTATCCGGCCAAGCTGTCTGGCGGACAGAAGCAACGCGTGGGCATTGCGCGCGCGCTCGTGCACCATCCCGAGATTCTGCTGTGCGATGAGGCCACGTCCGCGCTCGACCCCGAGACGACCGAGCAGATCCTCGCGCTGCTGCGTGATATTCATCGCAAGATCGGCCTGACCGTGGTGCTGATCACGCACGACATGGCGGTGATTCGCGAGGCGTGCGATCGCGTGCTGGTGCTCGATCACGGGCGCATTGTGGAAGAGGGCACGGTGTGGGATGTGTTCACCGAACCGCGTGCGGAAGCCACCATTGCATTGCTGCGGCCGTTGCGGCCCTCGGTGCCCCGATCCGGACCGCCAAGGCCCACGCAATCTGCTCCCCATTCGTCCGCCACGCTACAACCGGAGACCCCTCGTCATGTGGCTGCCAGTCTTTGATAAATACGTAAAGGCCTTCGGCGAAACGCTGCTGATGACCACCGCTGCCTGCGCGGTGGTGTTTATCGCGGGCATGACGCTCGCGCTCGTGCTGACCGTCACCGCACCACGAGGCCTGACGCCGCGCCCGCGCCTGCATCGCGTGCTGTCGGTGCTTGTGAATATGTTCCGCGCGATCCCGTTCATCATCCTGCTGGTCGCGATGCTGCCGGTGACGCGCATGATCGTCGGCACGACCATGGGCACGTGGGCGGCCGTAGTCCCGCTCAGTGCGCATCTGATTCCGTTCTTTGCGCGCGTGTCACAAGTGGCGCTCAGCGAGATCGACCCCGGTCTTGTGGAAGCCGCGCGCGCGATGGGATGCCGTCGCTGGCACATCGTGCGGCATGTACTGCTGCCGGAAGCGCTGCCCGCATTGATCGGCGGTGCCACGATCACGGTGATTGCCATGATCGGGTCGTCGGCAATGGCCGGCGCCGTCGGCGCGGGCGGGCTCGGCGATCTGGCGATTCGATATGGCTACGAGCGCTACGAGACCGCAGTGATGTTCAACGTGATCATCATCCTGGTGGCGCTGGTCACGCTCGTGCAGTTCAGCGGCGAACGCCTGTCACGACATTTCGACCGCCGTCGCTGATCGATGGACGAGGGCTGCTGCCCTCGTCAGGTCTTTCCTCAGCTCGCCGCGCCGTGCGCCGCGAGCACCGGATCACCTTCCACCGCCACCGAAGACTGCCCGTCTGGACCCACCGGTACATCGCCCACCAACGTCACGCGATAGAGCTGGCGATCGAAGTCGAGATCGAAGATGTCAGTCGGCGCCAGATGCGCGGTGGAGCGGTTGTCCCAGAACGCGACGCTGCCCGGCTCCCACTTGAAACGCACCGTGAACTCGGGTCGAAGGGCGTGTTCCCACAGCAATTCGAGAATCTGCTGGCTTTCGCGTGGCGTCAGATCCTTCACCGACTTCAGGAACGACGGGCTCACATAGAGCGCGCGCTCGCCAGTTTCGGGATGCACGCGCACCAGCGGATGCTCGCTGACCAGCGATGCACGATTGACCAGCGAATCGAACTCGCGCGTGGCATTCGCTCCGGCCGGCGCGGTAAAGCGGTGAATGCCGCGCAGTCCGTCCACGAACCCGCGCAATGGAGCCGATAACGCCTGATAGGCGGCCACGAGGTTGGTCCACTGCGTGTCGCCACCATACGGCGGAATCGTGACGCCGCGCAGGATCGACGCCGCGGGCGGATTGACCGCGGCGGTGACGTCGGTATGCCAACCCGTCCATGGCCGCACGTTGGTCTGGCCCTGGAACCGATTGGCTTTGCGATGTTTGCCGATCGAGTAGACCTCGGGATGGCCTTCGACGTGACCGAACACCGGATGCCCAACCGTCAGTTCGCCAAACTGGCGCGCAAAGGCCACCTGCGTCTCGTGCGTCAGCGCCTGATCGCGAAAGAACACCACTTTCCAGCGCAGCAGCGCGCGACGAATCGCGGCCACCTGAGCGGCGGGCAGCGGTTGGGTGAGATCGGCGCCGTGGATCTCGGCGCCGATGTGCGCGGACAGCGGCGCAATGCGCAGGCCGGCCTGGCTGGCGGCCAACGCCCCTTCATGAGCGGCGTCGGGCGATTCAAACTCGGCAAGTTGGGTCTGTGTCATGTGTGCACCTTGTGTGGGTAGGGTGTGTTCGGCGTCAGATCGAAATGGCAGGCCACGCGATGCGTGCCGGCCAGGCCGCGGAGAACGGGCTTCTCCTCACGGCAGCGCGCCGTCACATGCTGACAACGCGCCTGATAACGGCAGCCCGCGGGTAACGCCACGGGCGAAGGGATCTCGGTGGGTGCCGCCAGCGCTCCCGTGGCGGCCGCGTCCACGCGCGTCTCGCTCGCGGCAATCAGCGTGCGGGTATACGGATGCGCCGGATGACGCAGCACCGCGTCACGCGGGCCGATCTCCATAAACTCGCCCAGATACAGCACGCCGATCTGGTCGCTCATATACGCCACTACGGCGAGGTCATGCGAGATCAGCACGTAGGTCAGTGCCTGCGCGCGCTGGATCTCCTTGAGCAGGTTGAGAATCTGCGCCTGGATGGAGACGTCGAGCGCGGAGACCGGCTCGTCGAGCACGAGCGCACGCGGCGAGAGCCCCAACGCGCGGGCGATGGCCACGCGCTGGCGCTGGCCGCCACTGAGTTGATTGGGATAGCGCACAGCGAGATCGGGCATCAATCCGACCGATTCGAGCAACGACGTCACGCGTGCCTGCAGGGCCTTACCCTGAAGCAGTCCATGGACCCGCATCGGCTCGGCCACGATCTCGCCGATGCGCATCATTGGGTTCAGCGAGGCGTAGGGGTCTTGCAGCACCGGCTGTATTAGGCGGTGAAACGCCTTGCGCGCGCGTGTATTGCGCAGCGACAGCGGCTGCCCATCGATATGCAGCGTTCCGGCCGTGGCCGGCTCGGCCGCGAGCAGCAGTCGCGCGAGCGTGCTTTTGCCCGACCCCGATTCGCCGACGAGGCCAAACGTGTTGCCGGCGGGGATATCGAAGCCGACGCCGCTGACCGCGTGCAGCGTGCGGCTGGCGCCAAAGAGCCCACTACGTACACGGTAGGTCTTGTGCAGATCCTGCGCGGAAAGAAATGCCGGGGTCGTGCTCATGCCACCTTCCTGTCCTGGACGACCACAGGCTCGCTGCGGATCGATTGCTGTACACGTTGCACGGTGTGCCAGCAGGCGACGCGGCGCTGGCCGTCGTCCCATTCGAACCAGTTCGGATATTGGGCGTGGCACCGCTCGTCCGCCTCTCCGCAGCGCGCCGCAAAGCGGCAACCGTCGGGCCATGCACGTGCGAGCGGCGGCGTGCCGGGGATCGTACGCAGCGGCGTGTCGCGATCTTCCAGCGATGGAATCGCGCGCAACAGGCCCTCGGTATAGGGATGCACAGGCTGTGCAAAGACCTCGTTGATCGGTCCCTGTTCGACGATGCGTCCCGCGTACATGATGGCCACGTCGTCGCAGAACTGCGAGGCCAGTTGCAGATCGTGCGTCACGAAGACGATCGTCAGCTGACGCGAGGTCTGTAGCGACTTGAGCAGCCCGAGGATCTGCATCTGCACGGTTACATCGAGCGCGGTGGTCGGTTCGTCGCAGATCAGCAGATCGGGCGCGCACGCAAGGTTGATCGCGATGCAGACCCGCTGGCGCATGCCACCGCTGAACTGAAACGGATAGCTGTCAAGCCGCTCGGCCGCTGCGGGAATGCGCACCGCTTCCAGCGCCTCGATGCTCAAACGGCGCAGGGTGGCGCGATCGGTAATGCCATGGTGCCAGCGGAATACCTCGGCAATCTGATCGCCAATCGTCAGCAGCGGATTGAGCGCCGTCATCGCATCCTGTAGCACCATGCCGATGCGCTTGCCGCGCAATGCGCGCAACTGGCGCGGGCGCATACGGACAAGATCGGCACCATCGAACAGCACCTCGCCTTCGACGATACGCCCGTTCGGCGGCAGCAGACCCAGCATCGACGCGCACGTCATGCTCTTGCCGGAGCCCGATTCGCCGACCAGCGCGAGGATCTTGCCGCGCCGGACCTTGAGGTTGACGTGATCGACCGCGGTCACGGTGTCACCGCGCGTGACAAGCTGCGTGGTGAGGTTGCGGGTTTCAAGGAGGATGTCGTTCATGGGGTAGTCCTCCTCACCATGTTTCGGGAATCACTGGATTGAGCTTCTCCCGCAGGACGTCGCCAAGCTGATTAGCGGCCAGCACCGTGATGATCAGCACGAGGCCGGGCAGTACGCAGATCCACCATGCGTTGCTCAGATGGCTGCGGCCCTCGGCGATCATCGATCCCCACGAAGCCAGCGGCGGCTGCACGCCGAGGCCAAGAAAGCTCAGCGTAGCCTCCAGCACGATCACGCTGCCAAGATCCAGCGTGGCCAGCACGATCAGCGTGCCGAACAGATTGGGCACGATATGGCGGCGCAGGATCCAGCCGGTGCCAGCGCCGGCAAGGCGCGCGAGCAGCACGAATTCGCGGGTTTTAAGCGACAGCACCTCGCCACGCGTCACGCGCGCGAAACGGGCCCAGTTGGCAAGCGTAAGCACGATCACCAGGTTGGTCATATCGACGCCGATCACGCCTGCAAGCACCAGCGCGAGAATTACCGCGGGAAACGCCAGCTGCATATCGGTCAGCCGCATGATCACCGCATCGGCCGCACCGCCCAGATAGCCGGCCACCACACCGAGCGTGGTGCCGATCACGCCAGCGAGGCTGACCACGATCAGCGCCACGGAGAGCGAGACGCTGGCGCCTGCCATGACGCGGGACAGGATGTCGCGCCCAAGCGGGTCGGTGCCCATCCAGTGCGTGGCGGAGGGCGGCTGGAACGTATCGGCGAGCGAGATCGCCACCGGGTCGAAGGGCGTGAGCACCGGCGCCAGCACCGCGCATACGCACACAGTAAGCAGGGCGATGATGGCGAGCCATTTCTGCGCACGCGCGGCAATGCGGCGCGTGCGGCGCGGTGCCGATGGCACGGTAATGGGCTCGGCCGGCAGCTCGCGGATCAGCGGAAAGACGTCAGGCATAGCGAATGCGGGGGTCGATAACGGCGTACAGCAGATCCACCGTCAGGTTGACGAGCGCGAACACCACCGCGGCAATCGTCACGGCGGCCTGCACGATCGTGTAGTCGAGGTTGTTGATCGAATCGAGGATCAATTGCCCTACGCCGGGCCAGGCGAACACCACTTCGACCGAGACCGCGCCGCCAAGCAACACGCCGAACTGCAAGGAGACGAACGTGATCACCGGCAGAATCGCGTTACGTAGCGCATGCCGAAATACGATCACAGTCTCCGGTACGCCCTTGATGCGCGCGAACTTGATGTACTCCGAATGCAGTACCGTGGTCATGCTGGACAGCGTCAGTCGCGCCACACCGGCGGCCGCATACCAGCCGAGTGCGCACATCGGCAGCACCAGATGCGACACGGTGCCGTAGCCGCCCGTGGGAAACCAGCGGAACTCGAGCGAGAACAGCTTTACGAAGATCAGGCTGAAGAAGAACGGCGGCGCGGCTTGCCCGAGCACGCCGAAGACCTTGGCGAACTGATCGACGACACCATGCGGCCACAGCGCCGACGCGATGCCCAATGGCAACCCAATCAGCACCGCGACGGCGAGCGCGGCGACGGCAAGGATCAGCGTAGGCAGCAAGGCCTCCGCCACCACGCCGAGCGCGGGCCTGGCAAAGCGATATGACGTACCAAAGTCGCCGTGCGCGAGGTCACCGAGGAAGCTCGCGAACTGCACCGGCAGTGGGCGATCGAGCCCCATCTGCTGGCGCAGCACGACGCGGTCTGCCTCGGTGGCTTCGGGCGGCAGCATCAGATGGGTCGGATCGCCAATCGCGCGCACGATCGTGAAGATCAGCGCGATGACGAGCAGCACCGTCAGCGCCGATTGCGCCAGTCGCCGGAGCAGGTAGTTGAGCATATCGGTACCCGAGACCTGATTACTTCCACGCGGCTTCGCGGAAGTTCAGGCTCCAGCCGGCCACCTGCGGCTTCCAGTCGAGCTGCGGATCCTTGACGTAAATGACCTTCGGCTCGGCCAGCAGCACGGCTTGGCCGTCGTCGCGCGTCACCTGCAGGATCTGGCGGAAGATCGCATCGCGCTTGCTCTTCTCGGGCTCGCCATCGACCTGCGTCACCAGCTTCTCGACCTCGGCGTTCGAGTAATCGGACCATGTGCCGTCCTTGGTCGCGGCACCGCCGATCACGTGAATCGGATCGTAGATCGCATTGCCGAAGCCCATGACGACCAGCGGACCGCTCTGGTGTGTGTTGTTGAGGCGGTTGTAGGCAACCGAGTCGATGACCTTGATCTGCGTGCGAATGCCAACCTGACCCCAGTACGCAGCCAGCGTCTCGCAGATGACGCGCGGCTGGTTGCTCGGGCAGGTGAGGATGGTGTCGAAGCCCTTGGCATAGCCAGCCTCGCCAAGCAGTTGCCTGGCCTTGCTGATGTCGAACGCGAACGGCTTCAGCGTCGGGTTGCTACCGTACGGATAGCTCGACGGGATCAGCGAGTTCAGCTCGGCGGCCTGACCGCGCAGCACGCTCGTGATCAGCGCCTTCTTGTCGACCGCGTAGTTCATCGCCAGCCGCACGTCGCGTTTGGCGAGCGGGGAGGCCGGATCATTCGAATAGATGCGGATATGCAGCGGGCTGCCGCCATCGACGACTTCGGCGGCGAGCCCCTTGTTGGCCTGCAGGCGTTCGAGGTCGGTCGGCAAGACTTCGGTCGCCAGGTCGATTTCACCCGCCAGCAGCGCGCTGGCGCGGCTGCTTGCCTCTGGTACCACCTTGTATACGAGGCGCGAGACCGCGGGCTTGGTGCCCCAGAAGCCATCGAAGCGCTCGAACACCAGCTCGCGACCAACCTGATTGCGCACGATCTTCCACGGACCCGTGCCGATCGGCGCCTGCGCAAATGCTTCAGCATTGGGCAGCGACTGCGCGTACTTGTGCGGCACGATATAGAGATAGCCGGCCAGCTTGTTCAGGAACGCACCGTCCTTTTTCTTGAGGCGGAATACGACGGTTTGCGGATCCTTGACGGTCGTCGACTCGATGATCGGCGCGAAGAACGGACGGCGCGTGCTCTTGGACTCGGGCTGCAGCACGCGGTCCATCGAGAACTTGACGTCATCGGCCGTGAACGCATCGCCATTGTGGAACTTGACGCCCTTGCGCAGCTTGAAGGTCCAGACCAGGCCGTCGCCGCTGATGTCGTAACCGGTAGCGAGGCGAGGCTCGAGGTTGCCTTGACGATCGAAACCGTAGAGCGCGTCGAATGCATTCCACGCGTACTTGGCGGACTCGACACTGGGCGGGATCAGCGGATCGAGGTTGGCCGGCAGCGCGGTGATCGCCACTACGACGGTCTGTTTGTCGACGGCGGGCTTGCCGTCGATGGCGCTGGCGGGGAGCGCCACGGCGAACAATGCGGCGAACGATGCGGCGGCGATGCTGGTCAGAACGAAAGACTTCATTGTCGGTGTTTCCATCAAGCTGTGATCGGATCGGGGAGGAGAGTGACGTGGGTATGGCGCGACATCGCATGGCGCGCCGCAACGCGGCCACCGACGATGCATTCGGCGAGATTGCCGCCGGCCATATAGAGATGTCCGAACGCGCTGCCCAACTCGCCTGCGGCGTAAAGGCCGTCGATCGGTTGGCCTGCCACATCAAGGACGCGTTGGTGTACGTCGTGGACCGGGCCACCTTGGGTATTGATGACCAGCGGCCATACCTGCGCCAGATAGAACGGCCCACGCGCGATAGGCTGCATGGTCGAGGCGGGACGGCCGAACGCGTCGTCGCGGCGCGCCACGCAGGCGTCGTTCCATGCGTGTAGCGTTGCTGCAAGCACGTGCTCGGGGATGTCGGTCTGCACGGCCAGCTCGCGCAATGAGTCAGCCCGTCGAAAGATGCCCAACGCCAGCTCCTGCTGGTTGTCATTGCTCCAGACGAACGCCTGCGCGGCAGCCGGGGCGTCAGGCGTGACGTGGGCGATAAAGCGGCCAAGCTTGTACATGCTGAAACCGTCGGCATCGAGCAGCATCCACGCCGGCAAGCGCGTGTTGCGGCCGTGATTGCCATCGACATGCGAGAAGTGCCGCACGCCGGTATCACCGGGGTAGGGCTCGTACTCGTTGGCAAAGCGCCGGCCGAGCTGGTCGACGAGTATCCATGGCATCACCGGCAGATCGTCCGCATGATGGCCGGGCGTCCACATCGGAAAGCTCTTCGGATAGAGGCCGAACGGAAACGCCGGATCCGGATGCCGAAAGCCATACGGGCCGTGGAAGTGCCACATGTGCCAGAGATCGGCGCCCAGCGCCTGTGCCATGCGGATGCCATCGCCGGTATTGCCGAGGAAGCTGCCGTTGAGCACCACGGCGGGCTCGAACCATGCGCGCTGCATGCGCAGATCGGCTTCAAAGCCGCCGCACGCGAGGATCACGCCTTGTGTGGCACGCACGCTCAGCGGGCCATGGCCGTCTGCCAGTTCGGCGCCTTGCACCGGACCGTCGCCATCTCGCAGTAACCGCGTTGCGCGCGTCGCGGTGCGTACCGTGATCGCCCGCCGCTCGACATGCGCCTGCAATAGCCCGAAGAAGCGCGTGCCGGGTGCCGAGTTGGCGCGCACGTGCTCAGGAATCCGGTCGCGGAACGAGAGGCCCGCAGGCAGGGCCTGCACCTCGGCATAGCCGAGCGCGTCGAAACCGGGAAACGGATAGTTGCCAGCGGCCTCACGCACGACGAAGTCCGCGCCAATGTCGTCGGCCAGCGCGCGCAACCACGCGGGGAAGTCGTGCATCCCTTGCGCGAGCACACGCAACACATCATCGGGCGTACGGTCGGCGCAGGTATGGCGCAGGTAGGACAGTGCCGCGTCGACATCGAACGCCATGCGCGCGCCGCCCGCGGAGACCACGGACAGGCCACCGGGCCACGGCATCTTCTCGACCAGCAGCACACGCGCGCCGGCATCGGCGGCCTCGATCGCGGCGGCGGCACCGGCCGCGCCGTAACCGATCACCAGCACATCGCACGTGAGCGTTCGCATGGTCATCGCTGTCGCGTCGAATCGAACGACTGGCCGAGCGCGGCGGCGCCAATGGTCTGATGCGTGCGATCGTGCCCGACATGGAGCACGTGGGTATGGAGGTCGCGAATCAAGCGGCCCAGCGGATGATCGTCGAACAGCGCGGTGGAGCCCGTCAGGCGTCCCATCGTCTCGGCCGCCAGCATCGCGGCCTGTGCGCAGGTCGACTTGGCCGCCATCGAGGTGAGCTCGGCGCGCGGTACGTCACCGGTGCGCCAGCTTGCGATCGCATGGTCGAGCGAGGCGGCGGCCGCTTGCAGCGCGACCTGTACCTCGCCGACGTGCGCCTGTACGAATGGATCCGCCACGCGCTCGGGAACGCCGCGCAGCCATTGCGTGGCCCAGCTGGCGATGCCTTCGCCCATGCCGAGATAGTTCGCTGCAAAGCCAAGGTGGAAGCGGCCCTGCCAGCGACCGCGTTGATAATCGCCTGGGCCACCCAGCACATGGGAGGCGGGAATGCGGACGTCGTCGAGGCGTACCTGCGGACTCTCCGCCACGCGCATGCCAGTGGGCCGATACCAACCGCCAATCTGTGTGACACCGGCCATCGTCGGCTCGACCAGCACCATCTGCTGATTGTTGGCGAGGCCTTCCTTGCCCGGCAGCGAGGCGAACGCCAGTCCGTAGCCATGCTCGATGCCGTTGGTCGCGTACTGCTTGACGCCGCTGACACGGAACCCGTCGCCGTCGGGCAGGGCAGTGGTCTGATAGCGGGGGGACCCGGGCGCGAGGCCTGGCTCGCTGCCGAGGAACGCGAACAGCGACAAGCTCTGCCGTTGCGGCGCGAGGAATCGTTCGTGCTGCGCGGGCGTGCCGGTCTCCAGCACCGTCCATAACGCATGGTTGTGAACCTGCAGGCAATGCGCGGTACCGGGCGACACGCGCGCGATGGTACGAATCGCCTGCAGATAGGTACCCGGATCGTCGGTGCCGAGCCGGCTGTCGATACCGCCGAGCGCCGCCGGCAATGTCAGCCGAAGCCAGCCGCCCGCGTGCAGCTCGCGCAGATTGTCGAGCGGCAGCGCGGCATCGTCGTGCGCCTGCGCTTCACGCGCGGCAAAGCGTGTCTCCACGAGGTGACGCAGTGCGGCGAGCCTGGTGGCGACAGCGAGACGGGTGGATGGGGCTTCAGGAAGGGGAATACGAGGGGGTCCGTTCATCGAACGCATTTTGCGAACGCGCACCTTACGGAACAAAGACTCATTTCGTATAAGGATCGCGGATGCAAACCGGTAACGACATGCGGAAATCGCGTTTAGTGACGCCGCTTGAAGTGTTTACGCTAGGAGGCTTCCTCGGCATTCACTCCTCCAGCCATGACTCAACGCAGTGGACAAATCAGCCTCGGCGCGTTTCTGTACCCAGCCGGTCATCACATTGCCGCGTGGCGGCATCCCGAGGCGCAGGCCGATGGCGGTATCGACTTCCGCTTCTATGCGGACCTCGCGCGCGCGGCCGAAGCGGCCAAGTTCGATCTGATCTTTCTGGCGGACGGTGCGGGTACGCGCGGCGACAACGTCGATGTGCTGAGCCGCGTTGCGCATAGCTATCAGGCGCAGCTGGAACCGCTGACACTACTGTCGGCGCTATCAGCGGTGACAGAGCGCATCGGCCTGGTGGCCACCGCCTCGACGTCGTTCAACGAGCCGTATCACGTGGCGCGCAAGTTTGCCTCGCTCGACCATCTGTCCGGTGGCCGTGCGGGATGGAACGTGGTTACCACCGGCAACGAGCATGAAGCGCGCAACTTCAATCTCGACAAGCACTATGCGCATGCGGACCGTTATGCGCGTGCGAAGGAGTTTGTCGAGGTGGTAACCGGACTGTGGAATAGCTGGGAGGATGATGCTTTCGTGCGCGACAAGGAGCGCGGCATCTTCTACGACCGCGACAAGCGGCACGTGCTGAATCATCGCGGCGAGCACTTCAAGGTGCAGGGGCCGCTGAGCGTCTCACGCACGCCGCAGGGACATCCGGTGGTCGTGCAGGCAGGCTCCTCGGAGGCCGGCAAGGAGCTGGCCGCGCGCAGTGGCGAGGTGGTATTCACCGCGCAGCAGACGCTGGAAGAAGCGGTGGCGTTCTATGCCGACCTCAAGGGCCGGCTCGCGCGCTATGGCCGCACGCATGACGATCTGCGCGTGATGCCGGGCGTGTTCCCCGTGGTCGGCGCCAGCGAGGCCGAAGCGCGCGAGAAGTTCGAACAGCTGCAGGCGCTGATCGATCCTGTGGTGGGGCTGTCGCTGCTGTCGACGATTGCCGGCGGTGTCGATCTATCCGCGTATCCGCTCGATGGACCGATCCCGGACCTGCCTGAAACCAATGGCACCAAGAGCCGGCAGCAACTCGTCATCGACCTCGCGCGCCGCGAGAACCTGACTATTCGGCAGCTCTATCAGCGCGTGGCGGGTGCGCGCGGACACTGGCAGATCGTCGGCACCGCCGAGCAGATTGCCGACGAACTGGAAGAGCGCTTCCGCCATTACGGTGCCGATGGCTACAACATCATGGCGCCGTTCCTGCCGGGCGGACTGCATGACTTTATCGCGCACGTGATTCCGGAACTGCGGCGGCGCGGGCTGTACCGCACCGAGTACACCGGTACGACGCTGCGCGATCACCTTGGCCTCAAGCGGCCCGCTCATCCGGCGGCGGCCACCGCCCAATCCACGCAGGCCGCGCCCGTCGCGCAGCCGGCCTGAACCATTCGTTCTCATCGTGCCTAAAGAAATCCGCATCAACGCCTTCGTCACGTTCGCACCGAGCCATCTGTCGCCCGGCCTGTGGAAGCATCCGCGCGACAAGTCGCTGCAGTACAACACGCTGCCTTACTGGACCGAACTCGCGCAGATTGCCGAGCGGGGTCTCTACGACGCGCTGTTCTGGGCCGATGGGCTCAGCACGTACAGCGTCTACGGCAACTCGCACGCGCCGGCGATTCGCGGTGCGTTGCAGTTCCCGCGCCTCGATCCGTTGCTGCTGGTTTCCGCGATGGCGCAGGTAACGACCCACCTCGGCTTTGCGGTGACCAGCAGCACGACCTACGAGCCGCCGTACCAGTTCGCGCGCCGCATGTCGACGCTCGACCATCTGAGCGGCGGCCGCGTGGGCTGGAATATCGTGACGAGCTTCGGCAGCACCGGTACCAAGGCCGTGGGGCTGGGCGATGCGCGCGGACACGACGAGCGTTATGAAGTGGCCGACGAGTACATGGAACTGCTCTACAAGCTGTGGGAAGGCAGTTGGGAGGACGATGCCGCGGTGCGCGATCGGGAGGGGCAGGTCTTCGCGGACCCGGACAAGGTGCATGACGTGCATCACGACGGCAAGTACTTCCAGATGGAAGGCGTGCACTACAGCGAGCCCTCGCCGCAGCGCACGCCGCTGCTGTATCAGGCGGGTGCTTCGGCGCGCGGCAAGGACTTTGCGGCAAAGCATGCCGAGTGCGTATTCATCAGCGCGCCAAGCCGCAAGGTGATTCGCGATACCGTGGATGACACGCGTCGGCGCGTGGCCGAGCAGGGGCGCGATCCCGCCTCGGTGCTGTTCTTTATGCTGCTGACGGTGATCGTTGGGCGTACCGAGGAGGAAGCGCGCGCGAAGCTGACCGATATCGAGCAGCACGTGAGCCTGGAAGGGGCGCTGGCGCTGTTCTCGCGCTGGACCGGGGTGGATCTGGCAGGACGGGACATCGATGCGCCGTTCACGTACGAACACAGCGAGTCCATGCAATCGACGATCGAAGGCTTTACGGTGGGCGATCCCGACCGGGTCTGGACCATCGGCGAGTTGGCGCGGCATAACGCGATCGGTGGCAAGGGTCCGGTCATCGTCGGTTCGCCGGAACAGGTGGCGGACGCCATGCAGGCGTGGATCGAGGACACCGGCATCGACGGCTTCAATCTGAGCTACACGATCATGCCGGACTCGCATCGCGATTTCGTGGACCTTGTGGTGCCCGAGTTGCAGCGTCGCGGCGTCTACAAGACCGCGTATCGTCCCGGCACGCTGCGCGAGAAGCTGTATGGCACGGGCCATGCGCTACTCGGCGATGATCATGTCGCAGCCAGCTATCGCGTCAGGGAGGCCGCAATTGTCTGAACAGGCGCGTATGAGCACGCAACCGGAGGGCAACAGCGTTCCGCGCATCACCATCGTCGGCGGCGGCTTTGCCGGTGTTGCCGTCGCGCTGCGTCTGCTGCGGCAAGCGCCTGCGCCGCTGCATATTGACCTGATCGAGCCAGCCGCGACGCCAGGGCTGGGCGTGGCGTACTCGACCGCGCTGCCGCACCACCTGATCAATGGCATCAGCAAGATGATCAGCTTGTTCGACGACGAGCCCGCGCATTTCACGGACTGGCTCGCGGGTCAGGTGCAAGCTGGCGCGTGGGCGCCGCCCGAGGGCGTGGCGCTCGGCGACAGCCTGCCGCCGCGGCAGCTGTATGGTGCGTATCTGCAGGAAACGTGGACCACGCAGATCGCGAAGTTGCCTGAGGGTTTCACGCTCGACCACGTGCGCGCGCGTGCGACCGGGCTGCAACGTACCGGCGAGGGCTATGTGGTGACGCTCGGTAACGGCCAGCGTCTGCATGCCGACAAGGTCGTGCTTGCGACCGGGCTGATGCAGCGGCGCACCGCCGATCTGCCGTTCGAGATCGGCGATGACGTGCTGGCTTCGCGCCGCTATGTGCACGATCAATGGGCGCCGGGCGCGCTCGATGGTATTGCCGACGACCAGCGCATCGTCTATCTCGGTTCGGGCCTCAGTGCGCTCGATGGGTTGATCTCCGCCGAGCACGCAGGCTTTTGCGGCGAACATGTGGCCATCTCGCGTAGGGGGCTTGCCGTTAACGAGCGCCGCGCGCTGCCGCCGTGGCCAGATTTCCTCAATATTCCCGAGCAGGGCCTGACCTTGCGCGAGCTTGTGCGTCAGGTGCATCCGCAACTGCGCGCGCTGGCCGCGCAGGGCGAGGACTGGCAACGTATCGTGCCAACGCTGCGCTTGCAGGTCGACGTGCTGTGGGCGCGCGCGAGCGTACAGGAACGCCGTCGTTTCGTGCGCACGCTGCGATCGGTGTGGGACGTCTCGCTGCATCGCTCCGCGCCGACGGCGTTGGCCTGGCAGACGCGCGTCAAGGCGGATGGACGCTATCGGCACGAAGCAGGCCAGTTGCTGGCCGTCGAGGCACTTGCCAATGGACGCCTGAAGGTGCGGTGGCGCGAGCGCGGCGGCGCCACAGTACACACGCTCGAAGCGGATCGCGTGGTCAACTGCCTCGGCTTCGAGTACGACTGGCGCCGCAGTGACGATCCGCTCAGTCGCGACGTACTGGCGCGTGGACTGGTGCTGCCGGACCCGCTCGGCTTCGGCCTGCAGGCCACGCGCGACGAATGCGCGTTGCTCGATGCCAATGGCCGTGCGCAGCCGGGCCTGCATGCGGTGGGCCATCCACTGCGTGGCGTGTTCTGGGAATCAAACGCCGTCACGGAGCATATCCCGCAGGTGGGCAAGGTTACGCGTGCCTTGGTCGCGCAGCTCGAGCAGGCCTTGCAGGACGAGCGCGCGGTGGCATGAGGTGAGATGCGCCGGGCACATGCGCGCACGGAACGCGTAATCACATGCGTTCCCGCGCCGCAAGTGCAGGGGGCGCTAGCGATTGCATATGGTTATCGGCAATCGTTCGTTCCCGAGTCCATGCCATGGACCGTATTCTGCAACTTCCGTATCACGGCCTTCGGCCGCCCCCCAGTCTCCATGGCAATCTATCTCGACGATCGACAACGCGAAGAGCTCGCGCGCGCCGCGCGGCACTGGCTCTGGCGCACAGAGATACCGACGTGGTTGCTGGTGGTGGCCGTATATGGATCGTGGTTTGGCGTGGCCGCAAATGCTTCGCGCCTGGGCCTGCCGGTGACCTGCGTACTGTTGACGCTGGCCACCACCTGGTATCTGTCGCTGCAGCACGAGCTGATGCATGGCCATCCCACGCGTGTGCAATGGTTCAATGCGCTGCTAGGTTCCGCGCCATTAGGCGTATGGCTGCCTTATGGGCTCTATCGACGCGCGCATCTGCAGCACCACGATGCCGAGCTCACCCATCCGCACGCCGACCCCGAGAGCTATTTTCTGTTTCCGCGCGAGTGGCAGGAGGCGGGCGCCGTGCGGCGCTGGCTGTATGCCACGCGCAATACGTTGCTGGGCCGCGTGCTGCTGCAGCCGGCGTTCTCGATCTATGCGATCGCGGCTGAAGCGCTTGGCAGGGTATGGGCAGGGGACTGGCGCGATGTGCCGATGTGGCTCGCGCATCTGAGCGCGCTGGCGGTGCTGCTGGCCTGGCTGCAACTGTCGTGCGGCATCCCCGCATGGCTGATGGTGTGCGGCGTGGCCTATCCGGCGATGTCGGTGGCGGCGGTGCGCTCGTTTCAGGAGCATCGGCCGAGCGATTCGCATGCGGCCCGCAGCATTATCAACGACGCCGGCCTCGGCTGGCGGCTGCTGTTCCTCAACAACAACTATCACCTCGTGCACCACGATCTTCCGTCGGTGCCCTGGTTCGCGCTCGGCCGCGTCTATCGCCGGCGCGCGGATGACTATCTCGCGCGCAACGATGGCTTCTTCGTGCGGGGCTATCGCGAATGGTTGCGGCACTATGCGTGGCGCGCGGTGGCGCCCGTCGCGCATCCGCTGTTCCAGGGGCCGACCGATCGGCCGCTGCACTGACTGAATTCTTCATGGCAAAACTCGAGCGCTGGGTAGCAGCGCTACCCATGTACAACGTCTCGGCGTCATTGCGCGCCGACTGGCTCGATCTGATCGATCGCGTCGGCGAGGCACTGGCGCGCGATGGCGCACCGGTCTCGTTACGCGCAGTGGATCCCGGTGAGGGTGCCGATGCGCTGCACGCGTTCTGGCATCGCGACGATCTGTTGCTATCGCAGACCTGCGGGCTGCCGCTGGTCCGTGGTCTGGCACCCCATGTGCGCCTGATTGGCACGCCACGCTTCGACGTGCCCGGTTGCCACCGGCAACGGTATCGCAGCGCGCTGGTGGTGCGGGCTGGTGGGCCCAAGTCGCTGGCCGATTGCCGCGGCGCACGCGCGGCCTGCAACGGACCGGACTCGCACAGCGGCATGAATGCGCTGCGCCATGCGGTGGCACCGCTGGTCGAGGACACAGATGGCGGTCGTTTTTTTAGCGAGATCGTGCTGACCGGTTCGCATCTCGCCTCGTTGGCCGCCTTGGGCAACGACGACGCTGACGTTGCCGCGATCGATTGTGTGACGTTGGCCTTTGCCGCCGAGCATCATCCAGAGCTGGTCGCCGGCGTACGCCAGATCGGCTTTACGCGTCCCGTGCCCGGCCTGCCGTTTATCGCGTCGCGACGTGCGAGCGTGGCACTGGTCCGCCGCGTGCGCGCCGCGCTGCGCAGCGTGCTGCACGACAGCCCCGACCTCAGCGCGCGACTGCACCTCGGCGACGTCGTACGTTCGACGGTGGCGGACTATCTCCCCATTGCTTCGATGGAACGGGAAGCGCAGCTGCGCGGCTACGCGCAGCTGGCTTGATCACGTTGATTAGCGCTGATATGCCGGCGGATTGAAGCCAGCAAAGCGTTGCTGCGTGACGGCCTTGAACTCGGACGAGCGATAGGCGTCGCGAATATCGGCGACGAACGGCCGGTTCACGTCCGTGGTGCGGACCGCCACCAGGTTCATGTAGTAGTCGGGAATCGCTTCGAGCTTCAGCGCTGAGGTCAGCGACAGACCCGAAGCCAGCGCAAAGTTACCGTTGACGAACGCAAAGTCGACATCGTCGAGCGAACGCGGCAGCTGCGCGGCTTCCAACTGGACTAGCTTGAGCTTGTGCGGGTTGCCGTCGATATCGCGTTCCGACGCGCGCACCGCATCGGTACCGGGCTTGAGCGTGACCCAGCCGACCTGCTGCAGGATCGCGATCGCACGGGCGAGGTTGGTCGGATCGTTCGGCAGCGAAACCGTGGCGCCGGGCTTCACGTCCTGCAGCGACTTGTGCTTGCGGCTGTAGATGCCGATCGGCGCGGTCGGCACCTTGACCACCTCGGACAGCTGCAGCTTGCGGTCCGCCGAGAACTTCTTCAGATATACCTCGTGCTGGAACGCGTTGGCGTCGATGGCACCATCGGCAAGCGCGAGATTCGGCTGTACGTAGTCGCTGAACTCGATGATCGTCACCTTGTAGCCGCGCTGCTCCAGAATCGGCTTGATGCCCAGACGCACCTGATCGGCGTACGGGCCCGCGGTCGCGCCAAAGCGAATCTCCTTCTTGTCCGCGTCGGCCGCGCCGGCCACCTGCATCACGCTGCCGGCAATCAGCGCCGTGAGCAGCGCCAAGGTACGGCGACGGTAGATGGATGCTGCTGTCATGTTCACTCCCCTGTATTTCTGGTTGGTTATAAAAATAGTCAGATCGCAAACTGGAACGCGAGCGGCACATGGTCGGTGACGACGGGCGCTTCCGGTGCCAGTGGTGGCGCCGCGGCGGCCGCGGGCTTGTCGCCGAACTCGCGCAGCACGGTGTCACGGATGCGTGAGAACGCGGGTGCCGAGCGCTCGCGCGGATGGGCGAGGTCCACGGGTACGATGCGGCGGATACGGCCGGGGCGCGGCTCCATGACCACTACGCGCTCGCCGAGGTAGACCGCTTCCTCGACGTCGTGGGTGACCAGGATCATCGTGATGCCTTCCGCCTCCCAGATGCGATGCAGTTCCTGCTGGAGGTACGCGCGCGTCAGCGCATCGAGTGCGCCGAACGGTTCGTCCAGCAGCAAGATGTCAGGTCGCGTGACCAGCGCGCGCGCGATAGCCACGCGTTGCGACATGCCGCCCGAGAGTTGATACGGATACGCGTGCTCGAAGCCATTCAGCCCGACCAGGTCGATATGCGACTGCACGGTGCGGAACTGGTCGCCTTCGCTGAGTCCACTGTTCAGCAGCGCCAGCGAGATGTTCTGCTCGACCGTCAGCCACGGAAACAGGCGATGCTCCTGAAACACGATGCCGCGTTGCAGGCTGGTGCCGACTACGCGCTTGCCATCGAGCAGGATCTCGCCGCGATAGTCGTCCTCAAGGCCGACGATCAGCCGCAACAGGGTGGACTTGCCGCAACCACTGGTGCCCACCACGCTGACGAATTCACCGGGCTGGATGGTCAACGTGATGTCCTCCAGCACGGGCAGTGCGGCACCTTTGACGTCGTACTGTTTGGACAGATGCGAGATATCGAGTGTGCCGGTATGAGCCATCGGCGGGTCTCCAGGCGAGTGGTTCTTTTAATGCGCGGCCACCGAGCGACCCCGCCAGCGCAGCAGGCGAGCCTCGATATGACCGGCAATCCAGTTGAGGGTGAAGCCGACCGTACCGACCACGATCACGCCGAACAGCACGAGGTCCATCCAGAAGTTCTCGCGGCCGTCGATCATCGTGTTGCCGATGCCCTTGCCGGACACCAGCAGGTACTCCGCGCCCAGTGTCGCGAGCCAGGCATAGATCAGCGCAAGGTGAATGCCGGCGAAGATCGATGGCGACGCGGCAGGCAGCACCACGCGCCACAGCGTCTGGCGGCGCGTAAAGCGCAGCACACGCGACACTTCGAGCAGGTCTGCCGGTACGCCACGGATGCCCTCAAACGTGTTCAGCACCACCGGGAAAAATGCGGCCAGCGACAAGAACACGACCTTGGCGGTATCGCCCAGGCCAAACCATACGGAGATCAGCGGAATCCACGCGAACAGCGAGATCTGTTTGACGGTATGGAAGGTCGGGCCGACCATCTTCTCGAACAGGCGTGACAGGCCGAGCGCGGTGCCGAACACCAGACCGACCGTGCTGCCGATAGCAAAGCCTGCGAGATCGCGCCACAGGCTGGCGGCCAACGCACTGAACAGTTTGCCGCTGACGATCTGTTCGACGGCGGTGTCCCACACTTTCGAGGGCGCCACCAGCAGCGGCGATTTCGACCAGCCGAAGGCGACGGCGGCCCACCACAGTACGGTCAGGGCGATGGGCAGGATCCATCCCCGCAACGCGCGTGGGATGCCGAGGCGGCGACCGGGGACAATAGTGGTGTCGCTCATGCGATGCGTCTCCTCAGAAGCCCGGCTTGCGCCAGCGCAGCACCAGCCGTTCGGCGCGCGCCAGCAACTGGTCGAGCGTAAAGCCGATGATGCCGACCACGATCACCGCGGCGATCACCATATCGAGCTGAAACAGCTGGCGGCCGTACACGATCATGTAGCCGAGCCCTTCGGACGAGGCCAGTAGTTCCACGACCACCAATGCCAGCCACGCGTGGGTGAGGCCGTAGCGAATGCCATTCCACACCGGCGCCGCCGCTGCGGGAAAAATCACCCGCGATAGCGTATGCCAGCGCGACAACCGCAAGACGCGCGCGACTTCGAGGTAGGAGGTCGGTACGTTGCCGATACCCTTGTAGGTATTGATGGCAATCGGCACCAGCGCGGCCTTGGCGATCAGGATGATCTTGAGCGCTTCGTCGATGCCGACCAGCAGCATCAACAATGGCAACCAGCCGAGCACCGGCACCTGGCTGAACGCCTTGAAGGTCGGATAGACGTAGTCCTTAAAGCGCGGCGACAGGCCCATCGCGGTGCCGAGTGTCAGCCCGGCGGCAAGGCCAATCGCAAAGCCGCCGGCCACGCGCAGCGCACTGATGCGCAGGTTGTCCCACAGCTCGCCGCTGGCGTGGAGATCCGCAAGCGTGTGCCCCACGGCCTCGGGCGTGGGCAGTACCTGCGGCGGAATCCATTCGAAGTGCGACGCGAGATACCAGATGCCCAGCAACGCCAGCGGCACCGGCCACGCGAGCAGCACATCGACGATATGCCGCTTGTAGCCACCGATGGCGACGGACGGAACCGGGACCTTGGCGGGGGCTTCGATAGCGAGCGATTCGGCTGCCATTACGCCCCCAGAATCTTGCCGTCCGGCTGGTAGATGGGCCAGTAAGTCTGCAGCTTGAGGTCGTTCAGCGCCGTGCGCAGGTAGCGCTGGTCGATCCACTGGTCCACGTCGAAGCGCGCGCGGCTCAGTCGGAAGCGATAGGCTTGTTCGACCGCATCCTTGTAACGGGTGACCAGAAACGGATCGAAGTTCGGATTCAGGCGAACGCGCAGCGGCTCGCCATCGAAGTCCTCTTTCCAATGCTCATACGGCGTGCCCGCGCGCGCCCAGGTGCGCAACACTTCCTCGCGATTCCTCTCGTCGGAGGCCCAGCGCGCGGACTCGACCGCCGTGCGCACGAACTGTTGCGTGGCTTCCGGATAGCGCCCGGCAAAATCCTCGGTCACCAGCACATGGCTCTGTCGTGTGTAGATCGGCGACTGACCCTTGCTGGTATACAGCACGCGCACGGCGCCCTTGTCGCGCAGGCGCAGAATGTCCATCGCGCCAATGGCCGCGTCGATATCGCGCGTGGTCAGCGCGGCCAGGTAGCCGGCGGTGTCGAGGTTCAGCAGTCGCACGTCCTTCTCGGTCAGCCCCTGAGACTCGAGCAGGCGCAGCGCGGGCAGATGCATGTTGGTGCCCTTGAACAGCGAGACGCGCTTGCCGCGCAGGTCCGCTACGGTCTTCAGCGGCGAATCGGGCGGCACGCCGATATAGATATTGGTGCGCACGCCGGTGGCTAGCACGAGCTTGGTCTTGAGCCCGGCCCCGCGCGCGACGATCGACGGCAGATCGCCCTGCAGTGCGAAGTCCAGCTGCCGATTGGTCAGTGCCTCATTGACGGTCGGGCCGGCACCTTTGAAGAAATACCACTCGACGCGCGTGCCGGTGGGCTTGAACGCCTCTTCGATCCAGCCCTTGGCATGGGCGATCGACAGCGAACTGCCGGCAAAGGTAGGCGGCGTGCCTGTGGCGGGCTGGGCCACGCCGATGCGGATGACCTCCGGCCTGGCACCGGCGGATGGGGCACTGAAGGCGCTGAACGGGGTCAATGACCCCAGCGATGCCAGCGTCGCCGCCGTGCCAAGCGTGCGCAGCGCCTGACGGCGTGCGGGAGCGAACTGCGGATCCTGAAACTGCAAGCCGGGAAACTGCGTGGGGTTCCGTTCGGGCATGGGGCGCGTATGAGGGTTGGGAGCCGACACACACGATACGCGGCGGTGCCGCGTCCGACGAACGAAGGAATTTGCGGATCGTTATAGGAGCGCGGCGAATAAGGGCATTCGGGTTTTGTTCCAACGCCGGCCTACTCTGACAGTACGTTGAGCGACTGTCCTACAAAACCCGGGCATCGGGTTTTCTACACTGACAGTGAGCCGCTTCTGACGCGCTTCAAAGCGTACATCAGGAGCGCCCTGCGTGAGTTTGTGTAATGCCACCGCGCGATTGAACTGACCACAAGGAGCGTAATCATGAACAAGGACCAGGTGAAGGGCCGCATGACCGAGGCCAAGGGCAAGGCGAAGGAACTGGCCGGTAAGCTGACCGGCAAGACCTCCACCGAGATCAAGGGCAAGGCAGAGAAGGTGGCCGGCCGCACGCAGGCAGGCTACGGCGATGCCAAGGAAGACATGAAGAAGGCACCGCGCTGAGCGACCGGCTCAGCGACAAGCCGGTCGTCGAGACCGGCGGGCTTCCCAGATAAGCAAGTCGCGGATAGTGAGGGCGGGCGGGGCGAAAGCCTCGCCCGCTTGCTTGTCAGGCTGCGACGGAATCGCCCCACCTTTGCTGCCAACCCTGGATGGCGTCCATGACGGGATGAAAGGCGCGCCCCTTTACGGTAAGACTGAAGATCCTGCGCTTCAGCGCGCTGGAATCCAGATAGCCGTGGACCATGCCGCTCGCCTCCAGCCGACGCAGGCGCGTAGCGACACACTGCGGATCAAAACCGGTGCGCCTGCTGATCTCCACCAGCCTACGGTCGCCCGCGCTCAGCTCCCGGAAGATCAGCACGATGCAAGGGTCGCTTCCCAGCGCGATACCGTCGGCGATCGGGCAGCCCGACGAGGCGGCCAATGGCGAATGCCGGATCATTTCCATGTTCTCCCGTCAGCGATTGTTCAGATGCCTGCCATTGTAGCTTCAAAAAATGAAGTGTGCAGTGCAGCGAAACTTCGTGCTGACGAGTCCTGGCTTGGCGGCCGTGCTATCGGGCCTTTGCCGCCTTGGCTTTGGCAGGTTTCGGTGTCGCTTTCGTGGCCTTCGTGGCCTTCGCTGCCTTGACGGTCTTTGCGGATTTAACCGGCACGGCGGGGGAGCGTTTCGCGGCAGCGGTAGTTTTTGCCGCGGCCTTGGAAGCCGGCTTGGCATTGGCCGGTTCGGTTGGCGTCTCCTTCACGCCGGATTTTCGACGATTGGCCTTGAAGGCCGCCGCCCGTGCCTCGCGCTCCATCAGAAATGCTTCGCTGATCGAACATTGGACGTCGTCGAACGAGAACGGAAAACCTTTGCGAGGAACCTGCCAGCGCGGATCGATGACTTCGCCCGTCTGCTTGTAGACCATATTGACGGAAGGCTCGGCGTCTTCCTCGAAGCCGCCCCATCGTTGCCCCCAGGAGCGGATGGCGAGCAGTACCGCATCCAGTTCCTTGCCCTTCTCGGTAGCGAAGTACTCGAAGCGGTTGTTTCGGTCGCCGTATGGCCGACGTTCGATCATGCCGTCTTCCTCCAGGCGCTTGAGGCGCATGGTAAGCAGATTCGAGGACATCCCGGTCTGCGCCTGGATATCCTCGAATCGTCGGACTTCCATGCCGATCTCGCGCATGATCAGGAGTGTCCAGCGATCGCCGAAGATGGACAAGCCACGCGCGATCGGGCAAATGCTTTCCGAAGTTTCGTCCCAGGCCATAGTCTCTCTGACGGGCAAGCCATGCTGCCGATGCTGTTGTTTTCGCGTTGTTCTCGACGTTGCATGCGGGGGCAAGCGCTACCCGCGGGTACGACGTAACAAACGGCAATTGTACTGCAACCGATGCGCCATTTCCGGTTGCTTCAGCATGTGTGGCAGCGACGCGGATCGGCCTGACTCCAGCCTCCGCCGAGTGCCTGGTACAACGCGATGGCGGTGGTCAGGCGGTCGCTCTGGATCTGCACTGCGACCAGCTGCGCCGCCAGCAGTCCGCGTTGGGCGTCGATCTGGTCCAGGTATGGTGAGTAGCCCTCGCGGTAGCGGTTGGAGGCCAGGCGCAGGGCTTCGCGTAGCGCGTCCACCTGGTGGCGCTGCGCAACCTCTTCCTCGGCCAACCGATCGAGCGACACCAGATTGTCCTCGACCTCGCGGAAGGCCGTCAGCGCAACCTTGCGGTAGGCAAAGGCAGCCTGATCCCGACGCGCTGCGGCGACCTCCGACTGCGCGCGCAATCGCCCGCCGTCGAGCAGCGGCGACAGTATGGTTCCCCCGAGGGAAAACAGGCTGACTGGATTGACGAACGCTGTGGATAGCGCGACCCCGAGCGATCCCGTCAGGGCGACATTCGGCAGCATCGCCGCCCGTGCCGCGTCGAGGGTACTGTCGCTCGCGACGAGCATGGCTTCGGCCGCGGCAACATCCGGCCGCCGCCTGAGCAAGTCGGACGGTAGACCGGCGGGTATTCTGGGCACGTCCAGGTCCTCCAGCACCTTGCCACGCGCGATCGACCCCGGCACATCGCCGAGCAGGACGCTGAGCGCGTTCTCGGCGTGGCTGACCGCCAGCTCCGCCGACGGCACCAACTGGCGCGCGGCTTCGTATTCGGCCTGCGCCTGCTGGAGTTCGAGGCGCGATGTGTAGCCGGCGTCGGCCCGGCGTTGCGCAAAGCGCAGGGCATCGGCTCGCGCGACGAGTGTGGCCCGGGCAATCTCCAGCCGCGCGTCCAGGCCACGCAGCGCGAAGTATGCGATGGCGGTGGTGCTGGCGACGGCCAACGCGACGGCATCTCTGCCAGCCGCGGAGGCGAGGAGGGTTGCGCGCGCGGCGTCATTGGCACTCGCGAGCCGGCCAAAGAGGTCGAGGTCGTAGGCAATGTTGACTTGTGGCTGGCCCGCCCAGGCGGTAACGCCTTTGCCCAGCACCACCGTCCGGGCCTTGCCGCCATTGATCCCGATGGTCACCTGCGGTGCGGTTTGCGCCAGGGCCACGCTTGCGGCGGCGCGCGCCTCTTCCACGCGGGCGACTGCCAGTTCGAGATCGACATTTCTCGTCATTGCGCGCTCGACCAAGTCCGCGAGCACAGGTTCATTGAAAGTGGTCCACCATCGATGGTCGAACGCGGTCGCTTCAACGGTCCCGGTGCGCCATGCCGCGGGCGGCTCCACCGCCGCAGAGGCGGGAAGGTCGGGGCGCGGCCCGATGCAGCCGTAGAGCATAGCCATTGCACCGATGGCGCCGATTCTCAGCATCGGTGCGGCCCATCGACCACGCCTGTTTCGCGATTGCGACGTCATGGCCCGGCCTCGGCGGAGGTATCGACGCTGGCCTCCACCGACATCCCGGGTCGCAGCCGCGCCGCCAGCGGTTGATCCGGTGCGATGCGGATCCGGATGGAGATGCGTTGCGCGATCTTGGTGAAGTTTCCGGTGGCGTTATCGGGACGAATCACCGCGAACTCCGAACCGGCCGCGGGTGCGATGCGCTCGACGCGTCCGTTGATACGCGCCCCGTCGAGCGCGTCGACCGTCACCCATGCAGCCTGCCCGGCCATCATTCTCGAGGTCTGCGCTTCCTTGAAATTCGCGGTCACCCACATCGTGGGTGGCACCAACGACATCAACTGCGTGCCGTTGGTGACGTACTGACCGGTGCGCACCCCGACTTCGCCAAGCTGCCCCGTCTGCGGCGCGCGTATCACCGTGTTGTCGAGATCGATCTCGGCCGCGTGCAGTGCGGCCCGCGCGCCTTCGACATTGGCCGCGAGCCCGTCGCGGTTCACCACCACCGTGCGGATATCCTGCGCCGCCCCGTGCCGTCCCGCGGAGGCCTGCAACACGGCGGCTTCCGCCTGCCGCAGCGCGGCGTGGGTCTGGTCCGCCTCGCGAATGGAGATCGAGCCGTCCCGTACCAGATCTTCCGCGCGCCGCTGATCCGCGCGCGCGCGTTCAAGCTGGGCTTGCGCGGTCATGGAAAGGGCTTCCGCGGACGCTAGCGCGGCCTTGCGCGAGGCCAGGCTCTGTACGTGATTGGCCAGATTCGCCTGTTGAAGATCGAGCGTCGCGCGGGCCTGTTCCACACGTTGGCGGTAGATACGATCGTCGATCTTGGCCACCGGCTGTCCGGCTTGAACCTGCTCATAGTCTCGCACCATCACCTGCCAGACGTAACCGCTGACCTGCGAACTCATGACCGTGACCTCGCCGCGTACGTAGGCATCCTCGGTGCTCTGGATGGCATTGGCGAACGGTGGCAGCCGCCAGGCCGCCAACACCGCCAGGCAGCCGGCGAGGACGATGACCGAGACCACGACGATCGTGCGCGCGCCATTGCGGACGGGGCGCCAGCCGGAGGAGGGGACTGCGGCATCGGTCATGGCGCGAGCGTTTCCATAGGCGATGCCGTCGCACGTGTCCTGTTGTGGAGCCATTGCAAGCGAATCAGCCGCAGTGCAAGCAGAACGGCCGTCACTGCGGCGAGGATGGCAATGGTGGCGAACACGTCGTTGTACGCCATGATATTTGCCTCCGCGGAGACACGCTGCGCCAGCGAGGCAGCTCCTTGTGCCCCACGCAGGCCCGGATCCGAGATCTGCGCGGCGTAGCGATTCGCGCCCTGCTGCAATGCCAGGGCGACCTGAGGTTCACCATGGCTCAATCGCTGAACCAGCGCGAAGGAATGCGCTTTCTCGCGACTCGACTGCAGGGTGCCTAGCCATGCGGTGCCAATCAGCCCGCCGAGCGATTGTGTCGCACCAAACAGCACGATGAAGCTGGTCAACTTCCTGCCGCCGTCGGCCAGCACGCGCGCGAAGCCGATCAGCATGGCCGGCCCGATATAGAGGGTGGTGGAGAACGCGATCAGTGCCTGACTGAGATACATCTGCGGCGCTCGGGTCAGATGGGTTGTTTGCGAGTCGTAGGCGGCAGCGATGGCAACGATTGCGATCGCAAGCACGACCAAATGAGGCAACCGTCCGGGTTTGACAAGCAGCGCGCCCGCGACAACGCCTGCAATCGAGGCGCAGAGAATCAGCGCGGAGAAGGTGATCAGTTCGTCGTTGGTCGAACCAAGCAGTCCAAGCAGGCCGATTGCGCCATAGGTCTGCTCGGACAAGATCACGCGGGCGACCGTGCCTACCAGAACGAAACGCAGAAAATCGATGGTGCCGAGCCAGCGCATGTCGATCAAGGGATTCGCCCGGTGGAGCTCGAGCAGGAACACCGCGCCGAAAAGCGGCAACGCTGTCGCCAGTGCCCAGCCGACCCACGCGGTGTCGGTCCACCACGCGTAACGCCCTTGGGCCAGCACTGCACAGAGCAACGCAAGTCCCAGCGCAAAAAGTATGGTCGTAATGATGTCCAGCCGCTCGAACGCTTGCTCGCGGGCCGCTGGCGGCAGCCGAATCGCGGCGACGGCGCCCAACGAGATCAGCGTGAGTCCGAATTCGAACAGATACAGGTTTCGCCATGGGTCCGACGCGAGCAACGCCGGGGACAGCAGCCGCGCGAGCGGAATGGCCAGTTGAGGCACGGCGATGCCGGCTGCGATAGCGCTCAGGCGCGCTGTCGCGGGAAGCGCCTGAATCATGTAGTTCAGGCAGAGGGTAGTCAGGGCGGACCCGGCAATGCCGCTGGCGGCGCGCACCGCGATCGCCGCGGTCATTCCGCCCACGAACAGGTGCACGCAGGTCAGCAGGCTATAGATCGTCAGGAAGATCAGTGCGAAAGAACGCAGGCCAAACTGCTGGCGGTACTTGATCAGGATCATCCCGGTCGGGACGTTCGTCATCACATAGACGGCGGGTAGCCATGCCATTTCGGCCTGATAGGCACCGAGAGATCCCTGCAGGTAAGGGAGGTTAACCGTAACGGCCGCAGTGCCCAGACTGCCGGTAATGCCGATCAACACGCCGACCGCGCCATAAAGAAGGCGCCGCAACGGCGGATGAGCGGGCGTGGCGGCACCGCCCGGCAGCGGCGAGCGCTCGTGCGGCGCGAAATTCCATTCTTGCTCGCTAAAGAATCCGGTATGCGGTGCAGTCATCCTGTTTTCGCTTCAAAATATGAAGCTATGCTAGCACGATCAAAGCTGGTATGCTTCAAAAAATGAAGTACGAAGGCTTATCAGTTTCGGACGCGCCGGTCGTGGTGCCATTGGTCTATGTGTTGGACGGAGACGGTGCCATCCGGCAAGCAGTCCGCGATTTGCTGCGTTCGGTGGGCTACCGTGTGGAGGCGTTTGATTGCGCCGCTGCGCTGCTAACCAAAGGCCTGCAACAGGACAACGAGGACGGTCCATCCTGCATCGTGATCGAGGCGCGCCTGGAGGATCGGTGTGGCCTTGCATTCCATGACGAGTTGCTTGCATCGAACGCGTCGATTCCATTCGTCTTCATGACGGCTTGCGGGACGATCGCCATGTCGGTACGCGCGATGAAAGCCGGGGCAGTGGACTTTCTCGAGAAACCATTTCGCGACCAGCAGTTGCTCGATGCCGTGGCGGATGCGATTGCGCGCGACGAAGCGCGCCGTGAGACCGCGCGCGTGTCTGACGCGTTGCGGCATGCATATGGTCGCCTCTCTCCGCGCGAGAAAGAGGTGATGGCTCTCGTCGTGGCCGGAATGCCGAACGCGGGCGTTGGCGAATCGCTCGGTATCGCGCTCGTCACGGTGAAGATCCATCGCAGGGCGGTCATGACGAAGATGGGCTGTCGCACCTTCGCCGATCTGGTGCTGAAGGCAAAAACGCTGGGCGTTGTATCGCTGTGCCGCACACATCTGGGCCCCTATCTCGACACGCTTCAAATATTGAAGCATACTTCCCGAACCGATCCGATCACCCCGACCAAGGCGCCCGATGACATTGACTTCCTATCCAGCGGACAAGACCGCGATCCTGTTGACCGACCCCTACAACGATTTCATGACGCCCGGCGGCAAGCTGTATGACGCCATCAAGGACGTTGCGGAATCGAACAACATGTTCGCCAACCTCAAGCAGCTTCTCGATGACGCGCGTGCGAAGGGCATTCGCGTGTTCATCCTGCCGCATCACCGTGCTCATCCCGACGACTACGCCGGATGGGATCACGTGAGTCCGGGCCACGCGAGCGCACACCGCATCCAGGCATTTGCGGCTGGCACGTGGGGTGGGCAGTTCAGTGAGGTTTTCGGGCCGAAAGAGGGCGACGTCGTGGTCAAGGAACACTGGTTCTACAGCGGCTTCGCCAACACCGACCTCGATGAACTGCTGAAACAGCACGGTGTCGACAACATCGTATGCGTCGGCATGATCGCCAACGCGTGCATCGAATCAACGGCGCGCTATGGCATGGAGCTTGGCTACCACGTCACGCTCGTACGCGATGCCACGTCGGCGTTTTCGGCCGAAGCCATGCACGTGTCGCACGACGTCAACGCACCGATGTTTGCGCATGCTGTGCTGACCACCGCGGAAGTTCTTGCGCGCCTTGCCGCCTGACAGAGAGAAACAAGAATGAGCAATCAAAGCTATATCGCAAGCCAGACCGCGCTGTTGATGGTCGATCCGTACAACGACTTCATGACCGAAGGGGGGAAACTGTATGAGCTGATTCGCCCGACGGCTGCAGCGTCGGGGATGTTCGACAATTTGCGCAAGCTGATCCCCGCGATTCGCGCGGCGGGTATTCAGATCTTCGTCCTGCCGCACCATCGCTCGGTGCCGAGCGACTTCAGTCAATGGCGCCATGCGACGCCGTTTCAGTTGGCGGGCGTGCCGGGACAAGCGTTCGCGCGCGATTCGTGGGGCGGCGAGTTCAATCCGGAGTTTGGTCCGGCCGAAGGCGACATCGTGGTGCAGGAGCACTGGGCGCAAAGCGGCTTCGCCAATACGGATCTCGACTTCCTGCTGAAGCAGCGCGGCATCCGCAGGATCATTCTCGTGGGTGTGATCGCGAACAGCTGCATCGAGTCCACCGCGCGCTTTGCGGTCGAGCTGGGCTATCACGTCACGCTGGTACCGGACGCGGCCGCCGCATTCAGCCCGGAAGGGATGCATGCGGCGTTCAAGGTCAACGGCCCGGCTTACGCTCATGCGATCTTGCACACCGAAGCATTGATCGGTCGTCTGCCGGTGGCGGCCAGCTGATCGATGACCCTGCCAACCAGATTTGTCATCGCCATGCTGACGGCAGTGGCGTGCCTGTGCTCGCCGCCGCTTTCCGCGCAGGTGAGCGACGGACGGAGCCGGCACGCGGCGGCGACGTCCGACCCCGCGCTGGTGCGGACCTTGCCGGGCTTCGTGAGCAGATACGCGACCGTCAATGGCATACGGCTGCATTACGTCGCGGGTGGCACGGGGCCGCTGCTCGTGCTGCTGCCGGGCTGGCCGGAGACGTGGTGGAGCTATCATCGGATCATGCCGCAACTGGCGGCCAGCCATCGCGTGGTGGCGGTAGACCTGCGTGGCATGGGCGGCTCGGCGAAGCCGGCGGATGGATATGACAAGAAGACCATGGCGAGCGATATCGCAGCGCTTGTCACGCAACTCGGATATCGCGAGGCCGATGTCGTGGGCCACGATATCGGCGCGATGGTTGCGTTCAGTCTTGCCGCCAATCACCGTGAGCTGGTGCGCAAGCTGGTCATGCTGGATGTCGCCCATCCGTCCGACGGCTATCTGAAACTGCCATTGTTGCCTGCGGCCGGTACCTTCGGCGACAAGCTGGATGAGGACCACCCATACCTGTGGTGGTTCGCTTTCCATCAAGTCAGGGGGCTCCCGGAAAAGCTGCTGGAAGGACGGGCGGGCATCGAGCAGGAATGGTTTTTCCACTACATGCTCAAGAACGAGCGGGCCATCGATGCGAAGGATCGTGCCGTATACGCGGCGGCGTATGCGAGTCGCGATGCCATCCGGGCCAGTAATGGCTGGTATCAGGCGTTCGGCCAGGACATTGCCGATGATGGCACCTATGCCCCGCTGACGATACCGGTGCTCGGCTTGGGGGGGCCGGGGTTTCCCCGGCTCAAAGCGGCGCTCGATGTGAAGGCACCCGGGTCGGTCACGCATCGTATCGACGGCAGCGGGCACTTCATTGCCGAGGAAGCGCCCGAGGTGCTGCTGCGGCACCTGCGGGACTTCCTCGATCGATGACGATGGCAGGGCGCTAGGCGCCTGACTTGCCCGCGGCGTCGATATCCGGCAGCAGTCGCCCCGGATTGAGCAGGTTCTTCGGGTCCAGCGCGCGCTTGACCTGCCACATCAGCTCCAGCTCCACCGACGACTTGTATTGCAGCAGGTCGTCGCGCTTGGCCACGCCGACGCCGTGCTCGGCCGAAATCGAACCGTTCTCGGCATGGGCCAGACCGTCCACGAGGTCGGACACGGGCTTGTACCACTGCGCGAGGAACGATTTGGCATCGCGCTCGCGCGGGCGCAGTGGGTTGAAGTGGACGTTGCCGTCGCCCATATGGCCGTAGATCACCATGCGGGTTGCCGGCTCGAGCGCCAGCACCTTGGCCGAGGCGTTCTCGGTGAACTGGGCGATGCGCGATACCGGCACCGAGATATCGCATTTGATGCTGCCGCCGGTACGCGTCTGCGCGTCGGAAATCTCTTCGCGGATGCGCCAGAACTGCTGCACGTCGGCAAGGCTGGAGGCCACCGCGGCATCGACCACGAGGCCGCCTTCGAGGCCCGCTTCGAGGATCTCCATCAGCGTGCCATTGAGCGTCTCCTCATCAATGCCCGAGGTCAGCTCGATCAGCACCATCCAGTCGTGTCGGCTTTCGAGTGGCGAGGGGATATTGCCGAGGTACTCGAGCACCAGTTCGAGCGCCGGTGACGAAATCAGTTCGAACGCGGTGATCGCGCCGCCCGACAGCGCCCGCGCGCGGCCGAGCAGCTCCACCGCGGCGGCGGGGCTCTGTACCGCCACAAAGGCCACCGCGGTCGAGCGCGGCTGCGGCATCAGCTTGAGCACCGCGCCCGTGATGATGCCGAGCGTGCCTTCGGCACCGATAAACAGGTGCTTGAGGTCATAGCCGGTGTTGTCCTTGCGCAGACCTTTCAGCGATGAAAACACGCGGCCATCGGGCAGCACCACCTCGATGCCGAGCACCAGGTCGCGCATATTGCCGTAGCGCAGGACCGCCGTACCGCCGGCGTTGGTCGACAGATTGCCACCGATCTGGCAGGAACCTTCCGAGCCGATGCGCAACGGGAACAGACGCCGCGCCTCGTCGGCGGCGGCGCGTGCGGCGGACAGCGTGACGCCGGCTTCCACCGTCATGGTGTCGTTGACCGTGTCGATCGCCAGGACGCGGTGCATCTTCTTGAGGCTGATGACCACCGCGGTGCCGCTATCGTCAGGCACCGCGCCCCCCATCAGCGACGTGTTGCCGCCCTGCGGCACTACGGGCACGTCGTTGGCGTGGCACCAGGCCATGACGCGGCTGACCTGTTCGGTCGTCGTGGGCGTCACCACTACCGGCGCTTTGCCCTTGTAAAGACGGCGGTAGTCCGTGACGTAGGACTCGGTGTCGGCATCGGCGGTCAGGCAGTTGCCGGCGCCGACGATGTCCTGCATCGCGGAAAGCAGGGTGGCGGGAGTGGGGGTAACGGTCATCGTGGCTCGATGTTGTAGCGCATCGGTGATGCGCTTGGGTGACGCAATTAATAGGCGGCGCCCGGCGCGGAAATATTGGCGGCGCGTTCCGGCAGGAACTCGGCGGCGAGCCGGCGCGCGGCGTTGGCGTACACCAGTACGTCCACGCCGGTGGCCACGAACGTGCAGCCCAGTTCCAGATAACGACGCGCGAGCGTGTTGTCGGAGGTCAGCGTGCCGGCCGCCTTGCCGCTCGCGACGATCGTGCGCATCGCGGATTCTATCTGCGCCTGCACTTCCGGGTGGCCCGGGTTGCCGCGATGGCCCATCGACGCCGCCAGGTCGGCAGGGCCGATAAACACGCCATGCACGCCATCGACCGCGCAGATGGCTTCGAGGTTCTGCATGGCGGTGACCGTTTCAGCCTGCACCAGCAGGCAGACCTCGTCGTCGGCCACGGCCAGGTAGTCCTTGCGTGCCGACCATTGCGACACGCGTCCCACGGCACTGCCCACGCCGCGAACGCCAAACGGCGGATAACGGGTCGCGCGGACCAGCCCGGCGGCCTGCTCGGCGGTATCGACCATGGGAATCAGCAGCGTACGCGCGCCGATATCGAGCAACTGCTTGATCAGCGCGGTTTCACCCGACACCGCTCGCACCACGGCCTGCGACCGATACGGGCCGAGTACCTGCAGCGTCTGCAGGATCGATTGCACGTCGTTGGGCGCGTGCTCGCCGTCCACCAGCAACCAGTCGAAGCCGGCCGTGGCGGTGACCTCGGCCAGATAGGGCGAGGCGGCGGACATCCACAGTCCGATCTGCGGTTGGTTGGCGGCCAGCGCGGCCTTGAACGGGTTATGGGCGGGCATGCGGTCTCCTGATGTCTGGGTCGTCTTTGGCGAGTCGTCTAAGGCGATTCTGGTGTGGGCTCAGTTCAACTGCCCCTGGCACAAATACTTGGTATGCATGTAATCGTCAAGCCCGTGGCGCGAGCCCTCGCGGCCGTAGCCGGATTCTTTCACGCCGCCAAACGGCGCCGCCTCAGACGCGAGCGCGCCCTCGTTGATACCGACGATACCGGTTTCCAGCGCCTGCGCCACACGCCAGATGCGACGTACGTCGTTCGAGTAGAAGTAGGCGGCGAGGCCGAACGGCGTGTCATTGGCATCGCGAATCACCTCGTCCTCGTGCTTGAAACAGAAGATCGGCGCCACCGGGCCGAAGGTTTCCTCACCGGCCAGCGCCATCGCGGGCGTGGCACGCGTGAGCACGGTAGGCGCATAGTAGTGCGGGCCGTCCTCGGTGCGCACGCGCTCGCCGCCGACCACGACGTGCGCGCCTTTTTCCAGCGCATCGCGCACGTGGCGGTCGATCTTGGCCACGGCGCGCGCATTGATCATCGGGCCGATCTGCGAGGTCTCCTCGCTGGCCGGACCCACGCGCAGCGCCGCCACGCGCTTGGCCAGCTTGCCGACGAACACGTCATGCACGCCCGCCTGCACGTATACGCGATTCGGGCACACGCAGGTCTGCCCGCCATTGCGGAACTTGGCGGCCATCAGACCCTCCACGGCCGCGTCGAGGTCTGCATCGTCGAACACGATAAACGGCGCATTGCCGCCGAGTTCGAGCGACAGCTTCTTGAGCGTGCCGGCCGATTCACGCGCGAGGTGCTTGCCTACCGGCGTGGACCCCGTAAACGTAATCTTGCGCACGCGGCTGTCCGCGAGCCACGCATCGACCACGGCCGGTGTCTGCGCGCGCGAGGCCGTGACGATATTGAGCACGCCGGGCGGCAGGCCCGCCTGCTCGGCCAGATAGACCAGCGCGAGCGCGGTCAGCGGCGTGTCTTCCGCGGGCTTGCACACCACGGTGCAGCCTGCCGCGAGGGCCGGCGCAATCTTGCGCGCGATCATCGCCAGCGGGAAATTCCACGGCGTAATCGCCGCGACCACACCCACGGGCTCCTTCAGCACGATCATCTTGCGACCAGGCACCGCTTCCGCGATCACATCGCCGCAGATGCGCGTGGCCTCCTCGGCAAACCATTCCACATAGGACGCGCCATAGCGGACCTCGCCGAGGCTCTCGTACAGCGGCTTGCCTTGCTCCGCCGAGATAATGCGCGCGAGGTCCTGATCATGGGCGAGGATCAGCGCATGCCAGCGCTTGATCAACTGCGCGCGCTCGCGTGCGGTGCGGCGGCTCCATTCAGGAAACGCCGCCGCGGCGGCATCGGTCGCGTCGCGCGCGTCGGCGGCATCGCTGTCCGGCACGTGTGCGATGACCTTGCCAGTGGATGGATCGGTGACCTCGAAGCGCGCGTTGCTGTCGCGCCCGCTGTCTCGCCGGCTGTCTCGCCGGCTGTCTCGCCGGCTGTCTCGCCATTGCTGGTCGATGAAGTTCTGCTGGCGCAGCAGGTCGCGATGGGTGAGGGTAGTCAGCATGAGGGCGTACGTGAAAGACGACGAGGGAAAGACAGGCAATGCGGCAGATCAGCTCACGATGCCCACGTGCCAGGGCACGAATTCATGGTCGCCGAGTCCGAGCAGTTCGCTCTTGGTCGGCTCACCCGACGCGGCGCGCAGGATGTGTTCGAAGATCCGTTCACCCAGTTGCGACACGGACAACTCGCCGTCGAGCACGACGCCGCAGTTGATGTCCATGTCTTCCTCGAGGCGGCGGAACATCGGCGTGTTCGAGGCGAGCTTGATCGTGGGCGCGGGCTTGGAGCCGAACATCGAGCCACGACCCGTGGTGAAGCAGATCAGGTTGGCGCCGCTGGCGATCTGACCCGTGGCGGCCACGGGGTCATAGCCCGGCGAATCCATGAATACGAAGCCCGCCTTGTCGATTGGCTCGGCGTATTCGTACACGGCCTGCAACGGTGTGGTGCCGCCTTTCATCGCGGAACCCAGCGACTTCTCGAAGATATTGGCAAGTCCACCCTGTTGATTGCCGTGGCCGACCACGCCGTTGAACTGAGCGTTATGGCCGGCCGTATAACGTTCCCACCAGGCCAGGCGGTCGAGCAGCTTCTGGCCGACTTCGGGCGTCACCGCGCGGCGTGTCAGCATGTACTCCACACCGTGGATCTCGGGCGTTTCGGAGAGGATCGCGGTGCCGCCATGGCGCACAAGGATATCCATGGCCGCGCCGAGCGCCGGATTGGCCGTGATGCCCGAGAATCCATCGGAGCCGCCGCATTCGAGCCCGATCTTGAGATGGCTCGCGCTGACCCGCTGCCGCGTGCAGGCATTGGCCTGCGGCAGCATCGACTCGATCGCGCGGATACCCGCTTCGATCGTCGCGCGCGTGCCGCCGGTGTCCTGCATCACCAGCGTATGGAGTTGCTCGCCGGGCGCAAGGCCCTGCGATTCCACGAGCGTGTTCACCTGATTACGCTCGCAGCCGAGGCCGACGATCAGCACGCCAGCGAGGTTGGCATGTCGCGCATAGCCGGCGATCGTGCGGCGCAGCAGATCGAAATGCTCGCTCGGCGACGACATGCCGCAGCCACTGCTCTGCGCAAAAGCGACCACGCCATCGACATTGGGATACGCGGCCAGCCGCTCTCGCGTGAAGTGCGCGGCGATATGCTTGATCACGGTGGCCGAGCAATTGACCGACGCGAGGATGCCGATAAAGTTGCGCGTGCCCACGCGGCCATCGGGGCGTACATAGCCGAGAAACGTGGCGCGCTCGGATTCGGGCACGTAGTCGATCGGCCGCACGTCCGCGCAAAAGGCCGGATCGCGATAGAAGTCCACCAGCCGCAGGTTGTGGCTATGCACATGGTCGCCCGGCGCGATGTCGCGATCCGCCACGCCGATCACGGTGTCGTACTTGCGCACCTGCTCGCCGCGTGCAATCGCCCGCGCGGCAATCTTGTGGCCGGCCGGCACCTGGGCCCGCATGCGCACGCCAAGGGTATCGAGGTGCTGGCCCAGCGTCAGGTCGCCGCGGGCGATCAACACATTGTCGTTGGCATGCAGGCGGATGACGGGGGTTTGGGTCACGGTGGGTACGAGTGTTGCGGATCAGCTCTGCGCGAGCATTTCCTTGAGTTTGAGGCGCTGGATCAGCTGCGTTTCCTGGTCGTAGACCTCGGAGACGTACTTGCGATAGTCGGGGCCGTCCAGGTACATGATCGGGGCGTCGATGCGCGCGGCCACGGTCTTGAACTCGGGGCTCGCCACGGCGGCGCGGAAGGCATCGCGCAGCTTCTTCTCGACCTCGGGCGGCAGGCCCTTGGGTGCGCCAATGCCATTGGGCGCTTCCACCACGACGTTGTAGCCAAGCTCCTTGAGCGTCGGCACCGTGTTGAAGCGCGGCGTACGTTGTTCGCCCCAGGTCGCCAGCAGCCGCATCTTGCCGGCCTCGACGTGCGGCGCCCAGGAGCTGGAGTCCGCCAGCAGATCCACCTGACTCGCCAGCACGTCCTGCAGCGCGGCGGAGCCGCCCTTGTAGGCGATGGCATTGAACTTGATGCCCGCCGCCAGTGCGAACTGCTCCATGCCCACATGCGTGGCACCGCCGACGCCGGCGTGCGCGTAGGTGACGCGGCCCGGATTGGCCTTGGCTTCCGCCACGACATCGGCCAGCGTCTTGAAGCGCGAGTTCTCGGGCACGGCAATGCCGAAGGTCTGGCCCGAGGTGCGCGCCAGGTACGTCAGTTCCTTGCGCGGGTCCAGCTGCAGCAGGCCGACCTGCGAGAAGCGCGCGACCGAGATTGGAATCTGGCCGATCGTGTAGCCGTCCGGCGTGGCGCGAGCCAATGCCTTGGTGCCAATCATGCCGGAGGCGCCTGCGCGGTTTTCGATGACGATCGACTGCTTGAGGATGCCCGAGGCCACCTGGCACAGCGCGCGCATCGACTGGTCGGCGGTGCCGCCAACGGGCCATGGGCAGATAAACGTGATGGGACGATCGGGATACACGCCGGCGGCACGGGCCACGCGTGGGGCGAGCAGGCTGACGGTACCAGTGGCGGCGGCAGCGGTGGCAGCGGCGCTGCCCAGCAGCAGGCGGCGGCGCATCGCGCTCACCGGAAGGCGATCGGTCATGGGGAAGGTCTCCTTTTGTTCTGTCGCCGTCGATTCTTGCCGGCAGCGATCGTGTAGCGATTGTGGCCGTCCAAGCCATAACCATCCAATCAATAATTGGCATTGCTTCATAACCTTGAGGTTAGGTACGCCTTTGAGTAGACTCCTCGCCATGGCCCATATCG
This sequence comes from Cupriavidus pampae, assembly GCF_914271485.1. Taxonomy (GTDB): domain Bacteria; phylum Pseudomonadota; class Gammaproteobacteria; order Burkholderiales; family Burkholderiaceae; genus Cupriavidus; species Cupriavidus pampae. Next base: position 238,120 of record NZ_CAJZAG010000002.1, on the reverse strand, counting down.
ACCGCGCCTTTCGCTCGAATATCAAGCTGCGTCACCTGCAATTGCTGGTGGCGCTGGACGAGTTTCGCCATCTGGGCCGCACCGCGGAATTTCTCTCGGTGAGCCAGCCAGCGATCTCCAAGGTGCTGGCCGAGGTCGAGAAAATGCTCGGCATGACGCTGTTCACGCGCTCCACGCGCGGCACCGAGCCCACGCCGGCCGGTGAATCACTGGTGCGCTTTGCGCGCTCGGTGCTGGCGCAATACGACGTGACGCGCGACGAGATCGAGGCGGTGGCCAGCGGCGCGACGGGCCGCGTACGGGTGGGATCGATGGGAGCGGCGCTACCGGTGCTGCTGGCGCATGCGGTGGCGCGGCTCAAGGAGCGGGCGCCGCGCGCGACCGTGCTGATCGAGGAGGGCGACCTGACGCATCTGCTGCCGCGACTGCGGCTATCGGAGCTCGATGTGGTGGTGGGTCGGCTCGAGCCGGCCTATGCGGCGCCCGATCTGATGACGGAAGCGTTATACGAGGAGCCGATGGTGGCGATCGTCGCGGCCGGTCATGCGCTGGCGCGCAAGCCACGCCCAGACTGGTCCGATCTGTCGGCGCATCCGCTGGTGGTGCCGCCGCCATGGGCATCGTTGCGCGTGAAGATCGAGCAGGCGTTCGTGCGGCATGGGCAGGCGTTGCCCGCCGACCTGATCGAGTCGTCGTCGTATCTGGCGGTGACGACCTTCGTATCGCAGCGGCAGGCGGTGGGCTTTGTGGCGCGTTCGGTCGGGCAGCAGTTGCAGGCCGAAGGACGCGTGCACGTGCTGCCGATGGCGGTTGACCTGGACCTGCCGCCGATCGGCCTGATGATGCTGCGCGATCGTCGGCCCGCACCGGGTGTGACGGAGCTGATGGCCTGTCTGCACGAGGAGGGGCGCGAGATTGCCCGCGCTGCCAAAGCCCTCAAGCCACCGCGGTCACGCAAGCCGGTGGTAGCCTAGGCCAACCCATCAAGGACGCGGGCCGAGGGCTTCATGATCAGTACGCCTTGAGCCTGGTAACCGTAATGCCATTGACGGTGAGTTCGGGCAGTCGCTGCAGCCATTGCTGCACGTACACCGCCTTCACATGTTCCTGAAACGCGCTCTCGTCGCGGAATACCTCGTAGAACACGAAGCGTCCGGGCGCATCGAGCTGTTCATGCAGGACGTAGGTGACGACGCCGGGTTCGTCGCGCGTGGCGGTGATCAGCGGCACTGTGGCGGCACGGAGTTCATTCTCCTTGCCGGGCTTGGCCTGTACGGTGGCGACCGTGACAAGGTGGCCTTCGGCGCGCGTACCCTTGGCGGCTGTGGTCGGCGGCGACGATGACGCACAGGCGCCCAGCAGCGCGAGGCACGACAATGCGCCAGCAAGCGGAAGGATCGATCGATGGGTGCGGTACACGGTGTGAGTCCTTGTTGAGCTGACGTTGCACGAACTCAACGTTAGTGCGAGGACTCACCCGGTATCGAGTTAAATCTGGTGAAGACGAGTGAAGGGGGATCAGCCGTCGATATCGCCCAGCAGCATGGCATCGAGCCCCGCGCCCGAGCGAACCATCGGCCAGACCTTTTCGCCGCCATCCACCTGAAAGTCCACGAACACGGTGCGGTCCTTCAGCCGCAGCGCTTCACGGATGGCGGGTTCCACATCGGCCTCGCGTTCCACGCGCAAGCCGACGTGCCCATACGCGCGCGCCAGCACGGTGAAGTCCGGCAACGCCTCCATGTACGACTCCGAGTAGCGCTGGCCGTAGTCCACGTGCTGCAGTTGCCGGACCATGCCGAGGTAACCGTTGTTGAGCGTGAAGATCTTGATCGGCAGACGGTGCTGCGTGCAGGTGGACAGTTCCTGGATGCACATCTGAATGGACCCGTCGCCGGTGATCACGCAGACATCGCTCTCCGGAAACGCGCGCTTGACGCCCATCGCATAGGGCAAGCCCACCCCCATGGTGCCGAGGCCGCCCGAGTTGATCCACTTGCGTGGCGACATAAAGCGGTAATGCTGAGCCGCCCACATCTGATGCTGGCCGACATCGGAGCAGATATACGCGTTGTCGCCGGCGATCTCGCTGAGCTTCTCGATCACGTATTGCGGCTTGATGATGACGCCGTCGCGCTGGTAGTCGAGGCAACGCTGGCCGCGCCATTCCGCTACCGACTGCCACCATGCGGCGCGTGTGGCGGTATCGACCGGTGGCTGCTCGCGCAGCGCGGCATTCAGCTTCCGCAGGATACGGCGCGCATCGCCGACAATGGGCACGGTCGGCTTGACGCGCTTGCCGATGCTGGCCGGATCGATGTCGATATGGATGATCTGCCGCGACACCGCGCAGAACGCGTCCACCTTGCCGATCACGCGGTCGTCGAAGCGCGCGCCAATCGCGATCAGCACGTCGCACTCCTGCATCGCGCGATTGGCTTCGTACGTGCCATGCATGCCGGGCATGCCGAGAAAGCGCGGCTCGGTCGCCGGCACCAGGCCGAGTGCCATCAGCGTGGTGGTGATCGGTGCATCGATCAGACGCGCGAGCTCGATCACCTCGGCGCCCGCGTCCGCCATGAGCGCGCCACCACCGACGTAGACATAAGGGCGACGCGCCTGCCGCAACGCCTGCACGGCCTGACGAATCTGGCCATCGTGCCCGTCGAGCTGGGGGCGATACGAGCGAATATCGATGCGCTCCGGCCATTGGAACGTGCCTTCGGCCAGCGCCACGTCCTTGGGAATATCGACCAGCACCGGGCCGGGTCGTCCGGTGCGCGCGATATGGAACGCCTTGCGCAGCGTCATGGCCAGATCGGCGACATGTCGCACCAGGAAATTGTGTTTGACGATCGGGCGCGTGATGCCGACCGCGTCGCACTCCTGAAACGCATCCTCGCCGATCATGCTCGTCGGCACGTTGCCGGAGATCACGACCATCGGGATCGAGTCGAAATACGCGGTGGCAATACCGGTCACCGCATTGGTCACGCCCGGTCCGGACGTGACCAGCGCCACGCCAACCTTGCCGGTCGCGCGCGCATAACCATCGGCAGCATGCACGGCCGCCTGCTCGTGCCGCGTCAGCAGATGACGCGGGCTCTCGTGCGCGGCCAGCGCGTCGTAGATCGGCAATACCGCACCGCCGGGATACCCCCAGATATCGGCTACGCCTTCACGCCGTAGTGCTTCCACTACCATCTCCGCGCCACGCATGGTGACGGTGGGGGCAGCGGCTTTGGCACGAAACTCGGCGATTGGCATGTTCACTTGGAATGCTCCGTTAGCTAGGGGTGGGCAACGGAAACAGTCTAGGACCACATGCGTGGAACAAGCTGCCGAATCTACGTCGAATTGATGACGCTGCAGCGTAATGTTCTGTCGATTCCGATTTGTGCGGCAGTTACTGCGGCTGGTGGTCTCACGCCTCCGCCACGCATTGCCGGGTCAGTTCGATCAGCCGCTGCGTGATCGGAGAGCGATTGTCGCGGCGCCAAACCAGCTCCAGCGGCAGGCGCAGGTCGAGGTCATCGAGCTTCAGGAATTTGACCGACGGAATGTCTTGCGCGGCCGCCTGCTCGGGCAGGATCGCGCAGCCCATGCCGGCGGTGACGAGGGTCAGCAGCGAATTGTTGTCGGTCCCCTCCATGACGACCTTGGGCATAAAGCCCGCGCCGTGAAAATGCGCGATCAACCGGTCGTGGTAGTACGCGGTGACCTGTCGCGGAATCCAGAGAAAGTCGCGGCCATTGAGGTCCGCCAGCCGGCGTGGCGGGTTGTCGGTCCACTGCGGTTCATCGGGGACGGCCAACGCCAGTTGCTGCGTGGAGATCAGCAGGCCGTCGAAGGCGGGATCGTCGGCCGGCCGAAAATAGAGAAACCCCGCATCGAGCTCGCCCGCGCGAATCAGGTCGATCTGCGGACCCGAGATGACCTGCCTGACAGAGACGGAAACGTCGGGCGACTGCTGCCGGAATCGACGCAGGATCTCCGCGACCGCCGGCAGCAACTGATGCAGGATGGTCAGCCCGATGGCCAGATGGCCCAGACGTCCGACGGCGGCGTCGACGGCACGCTGCCGGGCCGCCTCGAGGTCGTCGAGAGCACGGGTGACATCCTGCAGGAACTGCGTGCCGGCGGCGGTCAGCGTCATGCCGCGTGGCTGACGTTCGAACAGCGTGACGCCCAGTTCCTCCTCGAGTCGCTGCAACTGCTTGGTCAACGCGGGCTGTGCCAGACCGTGCGAGCGCGCGGCCTTGTTGATCGATCCCTCCCTTGCCACGCTCGCGAAATACCTCAACTGACGCAGTTCCATTGATATTCCATAAATTTATTGCTGCGATCTACGAAGGATATATTCGGGAATAGGATTATTTCAAGCGTTCAGGTTTCCGCCCATTCTTCTCGCGTCGAATCGAGTAAGGAATGAACGGAAATGTCCATCGTAAAAACTATCGAGGCCCGCCTGCCGGCATTGCGTCAGTTGCGCCAGACCCTGCACGCGCATCCGGAGCTTGGCTTCGAGGAGCACCGCACCGGTGAACTGATCGCGGCGGAACTGGACCGGCTCGGCATCGAATTCCATCGCGGCATTGGCAAGACTGGCCTGGTCGGTGTGATTCACGGCCGCCGGCGGGAGAGCGGTGGCGCCATCGGCCTGCGCGCGGATATGGACGCGCTGCCGCTGCACGAGCAGACCAGCCTGCCTTATGCGTCGTGTTGCCCGGGGCGCATGCATGCGTGTGGCCACGATGGCCACGTCACGATGCTGCTGGCGGCGGCGGAATATCTGAGCCGCACGCGCGCGTTCGATGGCACCGTCTATCTTGTGTTCCAGCCCGGTGAGGAGGGCCATGCCGGAGCGCGCGAGATGGTCATGGACGGCTTGTTCGAGCGCTTTCCCATCGAGCAGATCTATGCCCTGCACAACTGGCCGACGTTACCGCTGGGCACGCTGTCGATTGCCCCCGGCCCGGCCATGGCGGCGACCGACCGCCTCGAGATCGAGATCGTCGGGGTGGGCGGTCATGGCGGCGTTTCGCCCCACAAGACGGTCGATCCGGTGCTGGTGGCCGCGCATGTGATCACAGCGGTGCAGAGCATCGTCAGCCGCAATGTGCCGGCGCTCGACGCCGCGGTCATCAGCCTGTGTGCGATCCAGGGCGGGCAGCTCGATGGGTTCGCGGTGATCCCCGATAGTGTGAAGATCGTCGGCACCGCGCGCTCGCTGACGGCGGAGATGCAGGCCTTGCTCGAGCGGCGTCTGCATGAAGTGGTGCAGGGCGTGGCCGGTGCGTTCGGCGCGCGCGCGACGGTGCGCTACGAGCGGCTGTTCCCGATGACCGTCAACGACCCGGAGGCCGCGGCTTTTGCCACCAACGTGGCCCACGAGCTGTTCGGGCGCGAGCAGGTGGTCGCGCGTCCGCAGCCAAGCCTCGGCGGCGAGGACTTCGCGTTCATGCTCCAGCACCGTCCGGGCGCTTACGTGCACTTCGGCACCGGCTCGCCTGCCGGCGGCGATCACGGCCTGCATAGCCCGCACTTCGACTTCAACGATGCCGCCATCCCGCTCGGTGGCGCCTTTCTGGCGCGGCTCGCGGAACGCGCCCTCCCGATGGCATAGCGGCCGACGCGGCCGTGGCCGCTCGCGCGCCGTGCCTGCTGGTCCCCCCACCAACGTAGGAACGCCTCATCATGTCCAAGTCCTCAACGCACCAGATCGCGGCAGCGGTCATCGGCAATGCACTCGAGTGGTATGACTTTATCGTCTACGGGTTCATGACCGCGGTGATCGCGGTCGTATTCTTCCCGGCGGAGAACGCCTATGCCTCGCTGTTGCTCACCACCGCGAGCTTCGGCATCGGGTTTGTGTTGCGGCCGATCGGCGGCATCCTGATCGGCGCATATGCGGATCGCAAGGGTAGGCGGGCCGCGCTGCAGCTGATCATCTTCCTGATGACGGTGGCCACGGCGATGATCGCGTTCGCGCCGCCGTATGCGGCCATCGGCGTGGCCAGCTCGATCATGATCATTGTGGCGCGGATGCTGCAGGGCCTGGCCACGGGCGGCGAGTTCGCCAGCGCCACGGCGTTTCTCGTGGAGATGGCGCCGCCCAATCGGCGTGGGCTCTATGGCTCGTGGCAGATGTTCGGTCAGGGTCTGGCCATGTTGCTGGGCGCGGGCGTCGCGGCGCTCATCACGGGACTGCTGCCGCGCGAGAGCCTGCATGCATGGGGTTGGCGCATTCCTTTTATCGTCGGGCTGCTGATCGCGCCGATCGGTATCTGGATTCGCCACCATCTGAGCGAGACGGCCGAGGTCGCGGACAAGACGGACCGCGGTGTGGCCGGCGTGGTCGGGCATACCCTGCGGGAGCACCGCCGGGGTTTGCTGGCGAGCTTCCTGCTGACGACATCGGCGACGATCTCGTTCTACGTGCTGGTGATCTACCTGCCGACGTACGCCAGCAAGACGCTCGGCATTCCGCTCGAGAGCGCCTTCATCGCGCAATGCGTGGGCATCGTGGTGATGATCATCGCCATTCCGCTGTGTGGTGCGCTGTCGGACCGCATCGGGCGTCAGGCGGTGTTGCGCACCGCGTTGATCCTGTCGGTGCTGCTGCTGTACCCGTGCTTTGCATGGCTGACGGCGAACCCGGGCATGGAACGGTTCATGTGGATGCAGGTCGTGCTGTGCGGCATCTTCGGCGCGTTCCTCGGCCCGTTCTCATCGGCGGTGGCCGAGCAGTTTCCGCAGAAGAACCGCTCCACGGGCATGGCCGTGAGCTACAACATGGCGGTCATGATCTTCGGCGGCTTCGCGCAGTTCATCCTGACATGGCTGCTGCACGTCACCGGCTCCCCGCTGACCCCGGCGTTCTACCTGTTGTTCGGTTCGTGCGCGGGATTGATCGGCAGCCTGATCATGGTGCGGGCAGAAATGCAGCGGCCCCGTGACGATGCATCACGGAGCCGCGGCGTTGCCTTTGTCTGCCCTTCCTGCGGCAGGCGGTCAGCCCTTGATGAAGGCTAGCAGATCAGGGTTGATCACGTCGGCATGCGTGGTCAGCATGCCGTGCGGGAAGCCCTCATAGACCTTGAGCGTGGCGTTCTTCAGCAGCTTTGCCTGAAGCAGGGCGGCATTGGCATAGGGGACGATCTGGTCGTCGTCGCCTTGCAGCACGAGCGTGGGTACGGTGATTGCCTTCAGATCTTCCGTTTGATCGGTCTCTGAGAAGGCCTTGATACCCTCGTAGTGCGCCTTGGCGCTGCCCATCATGCCCTGGCGCCACCAGTTGTCGATGACACCCTGCGAAACCTTGGCGCCCGGACGGTTGAAGCCATAGAACGGGCCAGTCGGCAGATCGACGAAGAATTGCGCGCGATTCGCTGCCAGCGCGGCGCGGAGGCCATCGAAGACTTCCATCGGCAGGCCACCGGGGTTGCTCTCGGTCTTGAGCATCAGCGGCGGTACCGCGCTCACCAGCACGGCCTTGGCGACGCGACCTTGCGGCTGACCGTACTTGGCCACGTAGCGTGCCACCTGTCCACCGCCTGTGGAGTGGCCGATATGGACCACGTTCTTCAGGTCCAGATGCTCGACTACCGCGTTCACGTCCGCGGCGTAATGGTCCATATCATGGCCATCGCTGACCTGGCTCGAACGCCCGTGTCCACGCCGGTCGCTCGCGATCACGCGGAAACCCTTGCCGAGGAAGTACAGCATCTGAGTGTCCCAGTCGTCGGAACTCAGCGGCCATCCATGGTGGAAGAAAATCGCGGGTGCGTCCTTCGGACCCCAATCCTTGTAGAAGATCTCTACGCCATCCGTGGTTTTTACAGTACTCATTCGAGGCATCCTCTTGCTTCAGTGTGTGTGAAATCGGCGTCTCAAAGGCAAAGCCGTGGGGGTGACCCACGGCCTTCCAACAGCGCTAGTCGATTCTAGATGTCGGGCAAAGATTCGCCATAACACTTCAGTGTGAGGCTCCGTGTGCGAATCGGTTACCCCGCTTGAACGAAATCCTGCTGGAGGATCTGCCGGGCGGAGTCGGCGATCATCACCACCGCGCCGGACAGCATCAGCACGTCCTTGAGCACGAGGCGGCCGGCGCCCGACAGGTACGGGAAGCCGTATTGCGCATCGCCGAGGTTGGCCACCCAGGCTTCCGGCGTGGTGATCAGGAACGAGAGCGTCACCACCGGTGTAAGGAACGCGAGGATCGAGCCGAGCAGGCCGAGCTTGCGGGAGAACAGGTAAGACAGCACGAGCAGGCCGATCACGATCTCGACCACACCAAGGCCAGTGGAGAACGAGTAGGTGTGATTGGCAACCTGCCATGCACGTTGCACCAGATCGAGTTGCCCTTCATGCGTCAGGTGAGCGTGATACGCCTCGGGGTGCGCGTAGAAGAATGACATGAACGGGCTGTTGGCGACGAACGGCGTGATGCTGTCCGCTTCGTACGGCACGAACTTGAGAAAGCCGATCCACAGGAAAACGATGGCGACGCCAAAGCGAACCATGGGGATGCCAATACGATCGAGCCGGCTGGCGATGGAGAGAATATTGCGCGGATTCATGATGGTGACTCCTGGTTGAAAGTGGGAAGCGCGATGCGCGCTTGCGTACCTTCATGCTATGCAGGAGGCGCCTGGCGAGGACGACCGATCGGATCAGCTTTTGTCGCGATCGTCTCAACGACTACTCTTAGGATGCCGAACGCGGGAGGACGACAGGAGGAAGACATGAGCGAGAACGCGCTTGCGTGGACAGCTGCCACCATCAACCATATTGCGATCACCGTATCCGATCTGAACGTTTCACGGGAGTGGTACTGCCGGATGTTCGGACTGACGGTCATTCAGCAATCGGACGACAGCGTGTTGCTGGGCTTCGGGGAGGGCATGCTGGTCCTGAGGGTGGGCGACAACCCGGGGACAATCTCCCACTTCATGTTTGGCGTGCGGCAGTACGACGAGGAAGCCTTGCGCCAGCATCTGCTCGACAACAGCCTCGACCCCCAGAAGGATCTCGAAAGCTTTCACGTCAGGGACCCCGACGGATTGAATGTGCAGGTGGGAGACCCCGCATTGGGGCTAAACGCCGGGATCGTCGACAACCATTTCAAGATGAAATAGACGCGTGCTCATGCCCTTTTCGATAGCAGTCGATGCACGACGACAAACGCGATCGCGGTGGCGATATTGCCGATGACGATGCCGAGCAGCCGATGGCCGGCGGTGGTGACGTCATCGGTGAGCCCGTGGCGATCATGCACGAGTGCCAGGATCGAGACCGCACCGAACTGCGCACCGAGGTAGCTGACGTCGGGGTGTCCCAGTCGCAGGTGACAAGCCACGGTAACCAGCACGGACAGTGCGATCAGGCAATAAAGATAATTGCCCGCCGCGAGCGGCAGGATCAGGACCACCGCCACGGCGCCAAGCAGGCATCCGAGGAGCCGGTGAAAGATCCGGATGCTGACGTCGTACAGCGAAGGTGCACTCTCCTTCTTGTGCGGTACCGCGAGGACCACGATGGTGGTGGTCATGGCCTGTGCGAGACCGGCGGACGGGAAACTGTAGACAATCCATGACAGGATGGCCAGTGACATTGCGCATACCAGTGCGAGCGTGGCGTCGCTGACCGCATCGACCGGGCCGCCGGAGGGGGCCGCTGCTGCACCTGGCCTGGCGCCCTCCGGGTCTTGCCCGGGGAGAATGGCCGCGGCTATCGTGATCACCAGCAGGTAGGCGCCGGTGCCAATCGCCGCATTGATCCACATGGCGACTGCGAGTGGCCTGGCATCGGTCCCGTGGCTCGCCAGAAGGATCGAAACCATATAGACAAACAGCGCCGCGCAAAGAATCCAGAAGAAGCTGGCGGTACGCTTGGCCGCGATATACAGGCATGCGGTGGCGAACAACGTGCTGAGCGCGATAAACGAAAGCGGGCCGCGCAATGCCAGCGGCGCCAGCAGAATCCCGAACACGGTGCCGCAGAAGGTGCCGGCAATCTGCTGGATGCCGCGTGCCCACGCGGGGCCTGGCGCCGTACCGGTCAGCGCGAACGCGCAGATCGCCGCCCACCAGGCTTCGGGCTGATGCAGCAGCCATGAGGCGCCCGCCGCAAGCATCACGGCCAGCATCGCCAGCAGGCATTTGCCACCGCGCGCGAGGAAGACCGCGATATCCAGTTCGGACCGGAATGCATGAACGGTATTCCGGAGGGCGAGCAGGAGCATCTCTTTCATCGTCCGACTCTCCTGGAGTACAGGCGGAAGCTGCAGGTTTGCCGGAGTATTGTACGGGCGGGAGCAGCGTAACCGGCGCTTGCCGCTGCCCTTGTCGTTACCAGTTCCACCGCACGCGTGCGGGTTTAACCACGATTAACAACCGTCGTCCGATTGCTTGAATACGATGGAGCGACGCGTAGCGTAACCGCAGCCTCAACCACGAAAGGAGCGCGACTATGGCGCATCACAAGATCATGGCCATTCTGACGGCCAAGGAAGGCCTGTCCGAAGATTTGATGGCGTTACTGTCGACCATGGTCGCACCGTCCCGTGCCGAGCCAGGTAACCTGCGTTGGGACATCTGGCGCGATACGTCGGATGCGAATCGCTTTGTACTGGACGAGCTCTACGCAGACGCGGCAGCGGTCGATCATCACCGCGCCACACCGCATTTCCAGCACTACCTGTCGCGCGTCAATGATCTGGCGACGCGCGTCGCGGTGGTGGCGGAGCCCGTGCAGGTACGTGATCTGGCAGGTTGATCGCGCGTTAGCCCAGCGTGCGTACGGAGCTGCTGATGGCCCGTGCGCTCTGCAACAGCGGCGGCCCCAGCCGTCGCTCGGTATCCTCGACATTCCAGCGCGCGGTGGGGGCCACCACGTGGATCGCGCCAATCGGCCGGCCCTTGCCGCCGAGGATCGGCGAGGCGATGGTCATATCGCCGAGAAACAGCTCCTCGGAATTCATCGCATAACCGCGTAGCCGCGCTTTCTGCAGCTCGGCCATGACATCGTCGACCGATGTCAGCGTGAACGAGGTATGCGCCACTCTTGCCGACTGCTCCACCAGCGCGCGCGCCTCGCCTTCGGGCAGGGCGCTCAGATATGCGCGGCCCGAGGCCGTGCAGTACATGGGGATACGACTGCCGATCGGCATATGCACCGGTACGAAATGCGCGCTGACGAAGCGCGCGAGGTAGACCATCTCGTCGCCGTCGGGTTCGGTCAGGCACGTGGTCTCCGCCGTGACCTTGGTCAGCTCGGACAGAAACGGGTTGGCCACGTCGATCAGCGGATCGGCCGCCAGGTAGTTGTAGCCCACCTTCATCACCTGCAGCGTAAGTTGATAGCGCCGCGTCTGCGGATGCTTGCGTAGATAGCCAAGCTGCTCGAGCGTGAACACCATCCGCTGCGCGGAGCTCTTGTTGATGCCCGCCACCTCCGCGATCTCCGCAATGGTCATCGTGCGGCGCGACGCGCTGAACGCGGCCAGCACCGCCAATCCCTTCTCCAACGACTGATTGAAGAGCGAATTGGCCGGGGCGTCACTGTCCGACGGGGCTTCCGATTGAGATTTAGGCATCACACATGATCAACGAAACGATGCAAGAAGAATCGCATATCGATTCGTATGATGCAACTAATGGTTTTCGAGAATTAAAAGATGATCGATGTTCATCGAATATTGGCATGCAGGTTGCGTAGCGTCAGTACCGCGCACCAAGGCGCGCCCCTCAGACCCCCTTGCCAAGGAGAGTTCGCATGTCCAACGTCAATCGCCTTCGCCGTCACGCACTGTTTCTGTGCCTGGCCGGCACTGTTTCGCTCGGTTCGCTCAGCGCGTGGGCGCAAGGCAGTGCACCGGCCAGCTTCAACGTGGGCGCGACCGCCACGGGCGTTCCGTTCACGTTCCTCGACGTCAAGACCAACACCATCGAAGGCATGATGGTCGATACGGTCACCGCGGTCGGCAAGGCGGGCGGCTTCAAGGTGAACGTGCAGCAGACCGCGTTCTCGGCCCTGATCCCGTCGCTGACCTCGAACAAGATCGACATCATTTCCGCAGCCATGCTCAAGACGCCGGCGCGTGAGCAGGTGGTGTCGTTCAGCGACCCGATCTATTCGTATGGCGAAGGCCTGATGGTCAAGGCCGATGACGCCAAGGCCTACACCTCGCTCGACGACCTCAAGGGCGAGGTGGTCGGGGCGCAGGTTGGCACGGTGTTCCTCGACATGCTCAACAAGAAGGGCATCTTCAAGGAAGTCCGCAGCTATGACTCGATCGCCGATATGTCGCGCGATCTGTCGCTGGGCCGCATCAAGGCCGGCCTCGGCGATCAACCGCTCATCGCCTATCAGATTCGCCAGAACGCGTTTCCGGGCGTGAAGCTGGTCAACAGCTACAAGGCCGTCAACGTCGGTGATGTCTGCCTGGTGGTGCGCAAGGGCGATACCGAGACGCTGGCGCGGCTGAACAAGGCCATCGCGGCCATCAAGGCCGACGGCACGCTGGCGAAGATCGTGCAGAAGTGGGGCATGTAACGCGATGGTAGTTGCGACCTTCCTCGACAACGCCCGCGAATTCCTGCCGATCCTGCTCAAGGGCGCGGTGGTCACGGTGGAAGTCACCGTGCTGTCGTTCCTGCTGAGCAGCGTGCTGGGGCTGGGCCTGGCGTTGATGAAGCTGTCACCGGTGCGCGCGGTAGCGGCCACCGGTTCGACCATCGTCAACGTGATTCGCGGTCTGCCGATCATCGTGCAGCTGTTCTATATCTACTTCGTGTTGCCCGATGCCGGCATCCACCTGACCGCATTTCAGGCTGGCGTGATCGGGCTTGGCATCGCGTACTCGGCGTATCAGGCCGAGAATTTTCGGGCGGGCATCGAAGCCGTCGATCCGGGCCAGCGCGAGGCCGCGCAGGCGATGGGCATGCGCGGGCCGCTGATCCTGCGGCGCGTGATCCTGCCGCAGGCGTTCCGTATCGCGCTGCCGCCGTACGGCAACACGCTCGTGATGATGCTCAAGGATTCGTCGCTGGTCTCGACCATCACGGTGGCGGAGATGACGCGCGCGGGCCAGCTGATCGCGTCGTCGACGTTCCAGAACATGACGGTGTACACGCTCGTGGCGCTGCTGTACCTGCTGATGAGCCTGCCGCTCGTGTACGCGCTGCGTCGCGTGGAAATCCGCTTCGGTGCGGGAAGGAAGCGGCCATGATCGATATCAAGAACCTGCAGAAGCGCTTTGGCGACCATCAGGTGCTGCACGGTGTGGACCTGCACGTGGACAAGGGCGAGGTGGTGTGCCTGATTGGGCCATCGGGGTCCGGCAAGTCGACGGTCCTGCGTTGCATCAATGGACTCGAGTCGTACGAAGGGGGCGAGATCCGTGCATTCGGCGAACGCGTCGATCGTGACGGCCGCGACATCCATCGTCTGCGCAGCCGCATGGGCATGGTGTTTCAGCGCTTCAATCTGTTTCCGCATCGCACGGTGCTGGAGAACGTGATGGAAGGCCCTGTGTATGTGCGTGGCGAGCCGAAAGATGCGGCGCGCGAGCGTGCGCTGGCCTTGCTCGACAAGGTGGGTTTGGCCGCCAAGGCCACGGCGCATCCGGCCCAGCTGTCTGGTGGCCAGCAACAACGTGTGGCCATCGCACGCGCGCTGGCGATGCAGCCGGAAGCGATGCTGTTCGATGAACCGACCTCGGCGCTCGATCCCGAACTGGTTGGCGATGTACTCGAGGTCATGCGCAATCTGGCTCGCGAAGGCATGACCATGATCGTGGTCACGCACGAGATGGGTTTTGCGCGCGAGGTGGCGGATCGCGTCTGCTTTCTGCACGGCGGCAAGATCGAGGAAGAGGGGCCGGCCGCGCAGGTATTGGGGGCGCCGCGTCAGGCGCGCACGCAGGACTTCCTGCGCCGCGTATTGCAGAAGCCTGTGGCGGCAGGAGATGCGGCATGAAGGTGCCTCACGCCTCCGATCCATCGTTGCCGCCGTCGCTGTGGGCCGCCACCGCAATCGCGGCACCGTCCACGCCGGCGCTGACCACCTCCCGGCGCACCGATGTGCTCGTGATCGGTGCCGGCTTCACCGGACTATCCACGGCACTGCATCTTGCCGAGCGCGGCGTCTCCGTTTGCGTCGTCGATAGCCACGAGCCGGGCTGGGGCGCTTCGGGGCGCAACGGCGGTCAGGTCAATCCCACGCTCAAGTACGATCCCGACGAGCTGGTGAGCAAGCTCGGCGCCGCGCGTGCCGAGCCGTTGATCGATGCCATCTCGGGTTCTGCTGACCTGGTGTTCGATCTCATCGCCCGTCATGGCATCGATTGCCATCCGGTGCGCAGTGGCTGGCTGCAGCTCGCGTATGCGGACAAGGCCGTGGCCGGCATGCATGCGCGCGCACGGCAGTGGGAGCGGCGCGGCGTCAAGGTGGAGCTGCTCGACCGTGCGGCCGTGGCGCGCCGCGTGGGTACCGAGGCGTTCGTCGGCGGCTGGCTCGATGGTCGCGCGGGCGCCATTCAGCCACTGTCATACACGCGCGGGCTGGCGGCAGCGGCGTTGCGAGCCGGTGCCGCCATCCATGGCGACAGCGCGGTGGTGGCGCTGACACCGCTGGCATCGCAGGGGCAGAGCCGATGGCAGGCGACGCTCGCCTCCGGCGCCACGGTGCAGGCCGAGCACGTGGTGATTGCCACCAACGGCTATTCCGGTCCGCTCTGGCCCGGGTTGTCGAGCACAGTGCTCGCGGCCAACAGCTTTATCGTCGCCACGCGGCCACTGACGTCCGCCGCGGCGGAATCGATCCTCGCACGCGGCGAAACCGCCTCCACGTCGCAGCGGCTGCTGCTGTATTTCCGCAAGGACAGCGAAGGGCGGCTGCTGATGGGCGGGCGCGGCTTCTTCGCGGAGCCGCGGGGCCCGGAAGATTTCGCGCATCTCGAGCGCTCGCTGGAGTTGCTCTTCCCGCAACTGGGCCCGCTCGACTACGCGTATCGCTGGAGCGGCCGCATCGCGGTCACGCGCGACTTCATGCCGCACGTGCACGAGCCCGCCCCGGGCGTCACCGTGGCCATCGGCTGCAATGGCCGTGGCATTGCGCTTTGCACGAGCTTCGGCAAGCATATCGCCGCGCGCCTGACCGGCACGAGCGACACGTTCCCGTACCCGATCTCGCCCATCGTGCGCATTCCGATGCATCAACTCCAACGCTTCTACGTGGCCGCGGGCGTGGCGTGGTACAGCCTGCTAGACCGGTTCGGCTAGCGTGAAAGTGCCGCGGGCGCTACCGATGTAGGAGGGGCGCCGATGGCGTTCTCCCGCCGCGAATGAAATCATGGGCGCCACAGCTTTGCGCCATCGATGGCCCCATGACATGACCCGCCATTATCACTCCGGACGCATCTACCCGCGCACTGCGGTTTCCTTCGTCGCATTGGTCGCGCTCGTCGTGCTGTCGGCTATCTGCGGTGCCATCGTCTGGAACATCGCGGGCGATGACCGGCGCATCGAGCGACGGGTGGATCGGGTGTACAGCATCGACGATCCGCAGTTCTCGCATGAGATGAGCGTGCTGCTCGGGCCGCCGTTTATCGGCGGCAATCGCTATCGCGTGCTGCGCAATGGCGACGAGATCTTCCCGGCCATGCTGGGTGCCATCAGGCAGGCGCGCCAGACTATCAATTTCGAGTCCTATATCTATTGGTCAGGCGATATCGGCAAGGCATTCGCCGAGGCCCTGAGCGAACGCGCGCGCAATGGCGTCAAGGTGCAGGTACTGCTCGACGCGGTGGGCAGCTCCAAGGTCGAGCAATCCGTGCTCGACCTCATGACGAATGCGGGTGTCGAAGTGCGGATGTTTCACCCCGTGCGGTGGTACACGCTAAGCAAGCTCAACAACCGCACGCACCGCAAGCTGCTGATCGTGGATGGCGTGCTCGGCTACACGGGCGGGGTCGGCATCGCTCCCGAGTGGACCGGCAATGCGCAGGACCCCGACCACTGGCGCGATACGCACTTCGAGGTGGAAGGGCCCGTGGTGGGGCAGATGCAGTCGGTGTTCGTTGACAACTGGATCAAGGTATCGGGACGCGTGTCGCATGGCCCCGCGTACTTTCCGCTCGCCAAGCCAGCAGGAGACGGCCACGCGCAGATGTTCAGCAGTTCGCCCACGGGCGGCAGCGAGAGCATGGCGCTGATGTACCAGCTAGCGATTACCGCCGCCAAGGTGTCGATCGACCTGTCGGCGTCCTACTTCGTGCCGGACAAGGTCACAGAGAATGCGCTGCTGGCGGCCATCGGCCGAGGCGTGCGCGTGCGCATCATCGTGCCCGGCGAGCATATCGACTCGGAGGCGGTAAGAGCGGCATCGCGACAGCGCTGGGGCAAGCTGCTGCAGGCAGGCGCCCTGATCGCCGAATACACGCCGACGATGTACCACTGCAAGGTGATGATCGTGGATGGCCTGCTGGTCTCGGTTGGCTCTACCAACTTCGACAACCGCTCGTTCCGCCTCAACGATGAGGCGACCCTCAACATCCTCGACGCCAGGTTCGCCGCGGAGCAGACGGCCATTTTCGAAGACGACCTGAAACACACCCGCCAGATCACCTACGACGCCTGGAAAAACCGCCCCTGGCGCCAGAAAATCGGCGACGCGATATCGTCGTTGATCGGATCTCAGCTCTGAGCAACGCGGGGTGCTGGCGCTTCCGCGGAAGGCGCGGCCTTGTCGCGCCGTGACCCATAGCGGTTCGCATAGAGCCACGTGAATTCCGCGCCGAGAAGAAAGATCTGCGCGGAGTAGTAGACCCAAACCAGCACGATGACCAGCGAGCCTGCGGCGCCGTAACCGGTGGCGACACCGGTCTTGCCGATGTAGAGGCCGATCAGCAGTTTGCCGATGGTGAAGAGCGCCGAGGTCACCAACGCGCCGAGCCAGACATCGAGCCAGCGGACTTTGGCGTGCGGCATGATCTTGTAGATCATGGCGAAGACGATCGTCGTCAGGCCAAAGCTCAGCAGCAGGTCGACACCGTGCGCCACCGCTTCGACTTCGTCGGACGAGGTCCACGCGCGCCCCAGCGCGGCCACGGCGGCGCTTGCCACCAGCGATACGATCAGCAGAAAGCCAATGCCTAGCACCATGCCGAACGACAGCACGCGCGTCCTGAACAGTTCGATGATGCCCGAGGCCTTCTTGCGTTCGGGCACGCGCCAGATGCGATCCAGCGCGTCCTGAAGCTCCGCGAAGACCGTGGTCGCACCGACAAACAACGTAATGGCGCCGATGATCGCCGTCAGCGTGCCGGCCCCCGGGCGGTTCAGAGAAACGAGCATGGCCTCGATAGCCTCAGCGCCTTCTGTACCGACCATGCCGCCGATCTGCTCCACGACGGCGCCGCGCGCCGCGTCGGCGCCGAATACCAAGCCCGCGATGGCGATCACGATCAACAGCAGCGGTGCCACGGAGAAGACCGTGTAGTAGGCGAGCGCCGCGCCCATACTGGGCGCATAGTCATCGAGCCAGGCGGAGACGGTGTCCTTGAGCAGGATGAAGAAGTTTCTCGAATGGGAAAGTCCAGCCAGCCATTTTTGCATGGGATGTGGCGCACCTTCGGGCGATCATGCTGGCGAAGGCGCCGAGCTAATGAATAGCTCGAAGGAGCAATATCGATGCCAGCGTTGATGCCAGCGGTCGGAGAGGATGCTGGCGAATACGCAGGCAAAAAAAAGACCCCGCAGAGCGGGGTCTTTTTTATCGTTAGCTGAACAAGTCAGCCAACAAGCGGCAATTAGATCGCTTCGATCTTCGTTGCAGCCGGGCCCTTTTGGCCCACGCCAGCGACGTAGCGAACCTTCTGGCCTTCAGCCAGCGACTTGAAGCCGCTGCCTTGAATTTCGGAGAAGTGAGCGAAGAGGTCGTTACCACCCGCGTCCGGGGTGATGAAGCCGAAGCCCTTCGAATCGTTGAACCACTTTACGGTACCGGTTTCCATGTTGGATTCCCAAAAAATTAATTGTTTCTCGGCCGGCAGAAACACCACCGAGGCATGACGTTCAAGGAAGCAACAATGAAAGTGGCGCTAAGCGCCAGGTACTTCGAGCTAACAACTTGAGATCCTGCGAGGAATGTTTATACAGATGCCCGACCGGCAAGTCAACGATTCTTTTTAAGGAAGTGCCTAGTCGTGCCGTAAACCGGATCGCACTGCCGCCCGCAAAACAGGTAGCAAATCCGCCTCAAACCACGGCTGCTGGCGCATCCAGAGCACCACGCGCCACGATGGATGCGGCAGCGGTATCACATTTGGACCGTGGCTAGGGAAATCCCTGACCACCTCGGTCATCGATCGTTTGGGCTTCTGTTTGGGCAGGTAGCGCGCCTGCGCATAGGTGCCCACCAGCAGGGTCAGACGGTCTTCCGGCAGGCAGGCCAGCACGCGGTCATGCCACAGCGGGGCACATTCGCGACGCGGCGGCAGGTCGCCGCTGCCACCGCGGCCCGGATAGCAGAACCCCATCGGCATCAGCGCGATACGCGCGGGATCGTAGAACTCGTCCTTGCTGATCCCCATCCATTCGCGCAGGCGGTCGCCGCTGGCGTCGTCGAACGGCACGCCGCTGGCATGCACGCGCGAGCCCGGGGCCTGGCCGATGATGAGGATGCGGGAGGTGGCGCTGAACTGCACGATCGGGCGGGGCCCCGCCTGCAGGTGTTCGGCGCAATGCTTGCAGTCTGCAATCTCACGCTGCAAGTCGGCTTGCGGCAGGACGATGGGGATCGTCGCAGGGAGAAGGGACGTGGTGTTTCGAGGGCGTGACACGGCGCGAATTTTACACGCGACTGCCTGCCGGCGTGGCGCGGCCCTGAACAGCGGTCATTCTCGAAAGCAGGGAATCAACGTGTGGCTATGCTAGCCAACACCATGATGTTCCACTCAACCATCGCTTAAAGAAAATGATCAAGGAAATCGCGCAATTCTCGATCCAGCCCGGTATGGACGGCGCCTTCGAGAGGGTGTTCAAGAAGTCGAAGCACGTACTGGAAGACGCGCGCGGCTACGTCGATGCGACGATGCTGCGCGGTCTTGAAGATCCGTTGTCGTACACGCTGATCGTCACGTGGAAAACTCTCGAGGACCATGTCGTGCATTTCCTGCAGAGCCCGGCCTTCGAGGTATGGCGCGATCAGTTCGGGCCGACGCTGGCGGCCGCGCCCAATGTCTTTCATGTGCAGACGGTGGGCTGAGGAGGGGCACTGCAAAAAAAAGCCCGCCGGAGGCCGGCGGGCGAGCAGGGGGTGATTCGGGGGGTGATTCAGGATGGGTCAGATCCTGAGACCAAGATTAGTAGCCGATAGAGTGCCGCGATGTCGGTGTCTGTCTGATATCGCATCTACGATACTTTTATCAGATCTAAGGCAGCAGCCGTTTGTGCGGTAGATATTTCAACGCGCCTCGCGCATCGGAAATTTCTGCAATGCACGAAGCCCCCCGTCCGAGGGGCATGGCAGCATGGGAAGGTGTCATGCCGAGGTCATACGTCAATTCACATAATCTCCCCAATCGATTGATTGCCTTGCACAGAACAAGGCGGATTCCCCTTCCTTGAAGGGGCTTGACTTTAGTAATGCCGGGGAGCTTTGCCATGACCATTCGTCAGCGCATCGTGCTGCTGATCGTTCTGATGTGTCTGGCGTTGACCGCTATTGGTGGTTACGCCGTCCTGCAGACACGTTCCAGTGCCTCTGAAGTGAAATCGGTAACCGAGGGCGTGGTGCCCAGCGCCCTGGCCTCGGCCGACGTCGTGTCGCTCGTCAAGGACGTGCAGTTGGCCACCATGGCGCTGGTCTATGCGCCGGACGCCAACCTGCTGGCGCAGGCGCAGGAGGACCTCAAGGCCAGACAGACGGCGCTGCGCGAGGCGCTGGCGCGCCAGGCACGAGATGCCGCCACGCATGCGCAGAAAGGGCTGGTGACGCAGGCCGATGAAAGTCTCGCCAACTATTTCGATGCGATCCGCGAGACCGCCGAGATGAAGGCGGCCGGGCGTGACGAGATTGCCCAGGCATTCCTGTATGCCAACGTGGCGCGCTATCGCGACGAGATGGAAAAGATCGTCGATACGCTGCGGGTGGAAAAGAATCGCGAGAAGGACGACGCGATTGCCACGCTCAACGGCAAGCTGGACAGTGCGGCCGGTACGATCGGCCTCGTCAGCGCGGCAGCCGTGATATTGCTATCGCTGGTCGGCTGGCTGCTCCATCGCCAGATTGCCCGTCCGCTCACGCGCATGCAGGCCACCATGAGCGAGATTGCGACGAGCCAGGACTTTACGCGCCGCATCGAAGTCGGCCGCATGGACGAAATCGGGCATTCGATCGTCGCGTTCAACCAGATGATCGAGCGCATTCAGGAGAGCGCCTCGCTGCTGCGGCAGAAGACCACCGATATTCAGGCGATCCTGCAGAACATGCAGCAGGGCATCCTGACCGTGGTGGAGGGCGGCGTCGTGCATCCCGAATACTCGGCCTACCTCGAACAGATCTTCGAGACCGACGACATAGCCGGCCGCAACTTCATGGAACTGGTGTTCGCCGACGCCGGGCTGGGCGCCGATGCAACGTCACAGGTGGATGCGGCTATCGGGGCTTGCCTGGGTGAGGACGGCATCAATTTCGTCTTCAACGAGCATCTGCTGCCGACCGAAGTCGAGAAGCGCCTTGCCGACGGACAGGTCAAGGTGCTGGACCTGAGCTGGTCGGCCATCACCGACGAGCGCGATACGATCGTGCGGCTGATGCTGTGCGTGCGCGACGTGACTCAGCTGCGCGAACTCGCGGCGGAAGCCGACGAGCAGCGCCGCAGCCTGGAGATCATTGGCGAAATCCTGGCGGTCGGTGAAGAGAAATTCCATCGCTTTATGGACAGCGCGCACGGCTTCGTGCACGAGAACGAGCACATCATCCGGCAATCCACGGAAGCCGACGATGCCGCCATCGCCGCGTTGTTCCGCAACATGCATACGATCAAGGGCAATGCCCGCACCTACAAGCTCCTGCACCTGACCGACGTGGTGCACGAAGCCGAGCAGCGACTCGAACTGCTGCGCAGCCTGGAGCGCGAAGCCAACCCCTGGAACCCCGATGCGCTGCTGAAGGATGTGGCACGCGTGCGCGACACGCTGGCACGTTATAGCGAGATCAACGAGGACAAGCTGGGCCGCCGGCGTGCGCCGGGCCGGCCGATCGCGACAGCAACCCAGCAGCCCGAGGCCGGACTGGGCCATGTGCGTGCCAGCCTGCGCCTGCTCGAGGGCGCGCGGACCGACAACCTCGACGAGCTCGTGTCGATGCGCGCGGCGGTGCACCGCATCCTGCGCGTGCTCGATGCCACCAGCCTGAACGACGTGCTGACGCCGGTGGTCGAGGCATTGCCCTCGCTGGCGGCGGAACTGGGCAAGGCCGCACCAGAGGTCATCATTCAGGACAACGGCTACCGTCTGCGCGCGGAAGTCACCGGCATGCTGGAAAACGCCTTTATGCACCTGCTGCGCAACGCGATCGACCATGGCATCGAGACGGTGCAGGCGCGTATGGCGGCGGGCAAACCGGTGGCCGGACGCATCCGCATCGAGGCGGGGGTCGATGGACAGGCGCTGCAGATCACGGTGGCCGATGATGGCCGCGGCCTCGCGCTCGGCAAGATCCGCGCGACCGCGGTGGAACGCGGATGGATTCCCTCGCATACCACGGTCAGTGACGAGGCCATTGCCGCGATGATCTTCGAGCCTGGCTTCTCGACCGCCGATACCGTGACCGCGATTTCGGGCCGCGGCGTCGGCATGGACGCCGTGCGCGAGTTCCTGTCGCGCTCGGGCGGCGATATCTCGCTGCGCTTTACGGACAATCACGTGGGTGCGCCGTTCCGGCAGTTCCAGACCGTGGTGAGCCTGCCCGAGACCTTCGCGGTGGACAGCGTGGCAGCACTGGCCGAGACGTCCGCTCACGTACGGAAGGACACAGTATGAGTGAGTACCTGATCGGCGCGTTGCTGGGAGCGGGCATCGTGGCCATGCTCGCCTGGTTTGCGTGGCGCCGTGAAGTCCAGCGCACCGCCGCGCGCATGCAGGCGATGCAGGACGACGCACTGACGCCGCTGCAACAGGCCAACGCCGAACTGCGCGCGGAGCTCGACGGTTGCCAGCAGGACATGGCGGCGCTGCAAGTGGAACTGCAAGGGTTGGAGGCCGTATTGGCCGAGCAGTCGGCGGTACTGGCCTCGCGCGATGCCGAATTGTCGGGCAGCCGCCAGCAGCAGACCGACGCGCTGCAGCAGGCGCGCCGCATCGCCGAGGAAATGGCGCGGCTACGCGGGCTTGCGCACACGTTCGAGCGCTGGCATGAGCAGATGATCTCGCTGATGGCGCGCAATCAGGCCATGCACGAGCAGAACATGGAGCTGGCCTCGATCGTTCGGCACGTGGTGATCGTCTCGCTCAATGCCTCGATCGAAGCCGCACGTGCGGGTGCCGCTGGACGTGGCTTTGGCGTGGTGGCGAGCGAGGTCCGCGCGCTGGCCGCGCGTTCGGAGGCGCTGTCGAAAAGCTATGGCGACAGCCTGCATCTGAGCGATCTGACCACCACGGCGACGTTTCAGGATATTCAGGCTGGCGGCAAGATGGTGACGGCGTCGCTGGCCAGCGTCGCGATACTGGCCGAGCGCTTCGAGGAGGCCTGTCAGTGCGCGGCGGCATGATCAGCGTGGCAGCACGCCAGAGCTTCGAGACCGTGTTGCAGCGTGCCGTGCGCGCGCGGCTGGTGCTGAGCGGCGAGCCGTGCGCGATTACGCGGGTGGACGTACGCGCGGACGAGGTGACGCCGGACAAGGTGACGCCCGATGAGGTGACGCCAAACGATAGCGTGGTGGCGCTGACGATCTCGTCGATGGGCTTCCGCTACATGCTGTTTCTGCGCTTCCTCGGCGATGCGGCATCGGTGCGGTACTTTGCGTCGGGCGCGGCTGACGATTTCCGCGATGCGGTGCTGGAGCTCGGCAATCTCTGCTGTGGCGCCATCAATCAGGAGCTGGTGGGGCACTTCCCTGACCTCGGCATGTCCACGCCGTATGTGCTGGACGGCCATTGCCTGCACCATGTGGACAGTCTGAAGCCCGACTATCGCGCGGATTTTGACGTGACGCTCGATGCGGCGAGCGGCGAGGCGGTGCTGGTCGGCGTGACCATGTGCCTGTTCACACGCGTGCCCATCGACTTCCATGCGGGACACGAAGTCGAGATGGCCACGAGCGACGGTGAACTCGAATTGTTTTGAAATACTGCAGGAGAAAACCTTGGCAAAGATTCTGGTAGTGGACGATTCCAGCGCGGTGCGCGATGAGGTGGCGACGTTTCTGCGCGGCAACGGCCTGGACGTGCAGACCGCGGTGGATGGCAAGGATGGCCTGTCGCGGCTCAAGGCGGACCCTGGCATCCGCCTGGTCATCAGCGACGTCAACATGCCCAATATGGATGGCCTGACGATGGTCGAGAAGATCCGCGGCGAACTCGGTAACAAGAGCCTCAACGTGGTGATGCTGACCACCGAAAGCAGCCCGGCGATGAAGGATCGGGGCAAGGCGGCGGGCGTGAAGGGCTGGATCGTCAAGCCGTTCAAGGGCGCCGCGGTCCTCGAAGGCTTGAAAAAACTGGCGGTCTGAGCGGGCTTCAGGCCGGATGCTGGTGCAGGTAGCGCGTCAGGGCAGCGACCAGTGTCGCGATCTCCTCGTCGCTGGTGTAGTAATGCGGCGTCAGCCGTAGCAGCGTGCGCGATGCGGGCGCGCCGAAATCCCACGGCGTGTGCTGCAACCCTACGGCAGCCGTCTGGATATTTTGCGCGCGCAGGGCATCGGCGAGCGGTTCGGCGCCCGGAAGATGCGCCGGCAGTGCGTACGTGATGAGCGCGCTGTTATCGGCATCGATGGCCTCGCGCGGCAGCCAGCCGCACGCGGCCTCGATGGCGGTCACGATGCGGCCGCGCACCTGTGCGATCGTCCCCGCGATGCGATCGAGTCCAATCTGCTGCGCATAGTCGGCCGCGGCCCGGAATGCGAGCTTGAGGCCGGGATGTATTTCACTCGGCTCGAAGCGTGCGGCGCCATCGCGCACGCGCATGCCGTCCGCGGTCCAGTACGCGCCATGGACATCGAGCCCATCCGGCAGATCGAGTTGTCGCAACGCGCGCGCGGAATAATGCGCGGCGGCCATGCCACGCGGGCCGCGCAGCCATTTGCGTGGCGGAAACAGCAGCACGTCGGCACCGCTGGCGTGCACGTCGAAAGGCCGCTGGCCGATCAGATGACTGGCATCGAGGATAAACAGGCCGTCGCGTGCGTGCACGAGATCGCCAATGCCATCGAGCGGCACCAGGGTACCGTGCGCGGCGGAGACGGCGGGCAGCGAGACGATCGGCAACGCGCCGGGCGCGACGCGCTCGAGCGCTTGTTTGACTGATGCCAGCAGTGACGCGTCATGTTCGGACGGCAGGACGGTCAGGTCGAGCCGCCCCTTGCGTTGGGCCACTTGCAGGCACGCCGCGTTGGCCGCGTACTCGGCTGCGGCGCTGATCACGTGGACCGGCCTCGACGACTGTAGTGCCGCACCGAGCGCGGTGGACCACGCCGCGCTCGCCGAAGGGGCGAGGGCGATGGAGTCCGGCGGCACCTCCAACAATCGTGCAATGCTGGCATGCACGTCACCGAGCACGTCGGCATGCTCGGCCAGCGCGCGATGCGGTCCCACCGCGCGTTCGCGCTCGAGCCAACCGGACAGCGCGTCGAGCACAACGGCGGGCGCCAGGCTCGCGGAGCCATTGTTGAAGTGCGCGGTGGCGCCATGACTCGGCGTCTCGCGGCGAATGCGCGCCAGCGCGTCGTCATCGAGCGCGCGCCACGTGGTGGGTCCGGATGTCGCCATGCAATCCTCTGCCAAAACAGGCGCGGTCGCGCCTTGCATCGCGCATGGTACATGAGGCCCCGACACCCGCAATATGAAGTCAAGAGCGCTCGCAGGGGCAAGAAAGCGATCCACAAGGAGGCTGCGCTGAAAAAGATCCCCTGAGCGGGTGACACGCACCTTGCATGTCAAAGGCAGACGCGTAATACTGTATATCCATACAGTATGTCGTCCAGCCCCCATGGAACTGCTCACCAAACTCGAAATACTGGCGGATGCCGCCAAGTACGACGCCTCCTGTGCGAGCAGTGGCGCGCCCAAACGCGATTCGCGCGGGCGCGAGGGGTTGGGTGCAAGCACCGGCGCGGGGATCTGCCACAGCTTTACGCCCGATGGCCGCTGCGTGTCGCTGCTCAAGATCCTGCTGACCAATTTCTGCCAGTACGACTGTCAGTATTGCGTCAACCGGCGCACGAGCAACGTGCCGCGCGCGCGTTTTCTGCCCAGCGAAGTCGTCGATCTGACGCTCGATTTCTACCGCCGCAACTATATCGACGGGCTGTTCCTGAGCTCGGGCATCATCCGCAGCGCCGACTACACCATGGAGCAACTGGTCGAGGTGGCGCGCTCGCTGCGCGAGGACCACCAGTTCCGCGGCTATATCCATCTGAAGACGATTCCCGATGCCGACCCGAATCTGATCGACGCGGCCGGCCTGCATGCGGACCGGCTCAGCGTCAATATCGAGCTGCCGACCGATGGTGGCCTGCAGCGGCTGGCACCCGAGAAGAGCGTGCATACGATCAAGCGCGCGATGGGTACGATTCGGCTGGCGCAGGAAACGTTCGAGGAGGAGAAACGCGCGCCGCATCATGCGCCGGTGTCTGCCCCGGCCGGGCAGAGCACGCAGATGATCGTTGGCGCCGACGAGGCCGACGACCGCACCATCCTGACGACCGCGCAGACGTTATACGGCGCTTACAAGCTCAAGCGCGTCTACTACTCGGCGTTCAGCCCGATTCCCGACAGTCCCTCGGCGTTGCCGGCGCAGGCGCCGCCGCTGCTGCGCGAGCATCGGCTGTATCAGGCGGATTTTCTGCTGCGCGGCTATGGCTTTGGGGCGGAGGAATTGTTTCAGGCCAGCGGTAACTTGCCGCTCGATATCGATCCGAAGCTTGCATGGGCGCTTGCGCATCGGGAGTCGTTTCCGGTGGATCTGAATCGCGCACCGCAGCGCATGATTGCACGGGTGCCAGGCATCGGCATGCGGAATGCGAAGCGGATTACCGAGCTTCGGCGCTTGCGCGCGGTGCGATATCAGGACCTCATCCGACTGCGGTGCGCGATGGATACGGTCAAGCCGTTTATCGTCGTGCAGGACTATCGGCCCGCGCTCGCCGATCCGACCTCCGAGCAACTGCGACGCGTGCTGTCTCCGCTGCAGCCGATGCAGCAGCAACTCGCGCTGTTATGACGGCGTCCGCGCGCACGCTGACCGTCGAGTGCACGGTCGGCGGGGGGTATGCCGCGTGGCGAGAGCAAGCCTTGCGCGCACTGGCCGCGCAGTGGCCGCCGGAAACCGTGACATGGATCGAACACGGCCCCGGGTGCGCAAGCGCGATGGAGCAACTGACGCTGGCCGCCCCGGCTTCCGAGTCGGCATTGGAGGTAGCGATGCCACTGCCGGGCATGGTGCAGGTCCGCATCTCGAAAGCCCTCGGCCAGCTGCTGCGCGACGCGGCGCGGTTTCGTTCGCCGGAGCGCTGGGCCTTCCTGTACCGCGTGCTATGGCGCTGGCAGCAGGGCGACCGCGCGGTGGCCTCGGCCGCCGACGAGGATGGTGCGCGCCTGTACGCGATGGCCAAGTCAGTAAGACGCGCCATGCACGACATGATTGCGTACGTGCGCTTTCGCGAATGTGGCGGCCCGCCGCCCGGGCCCGAAGCCGACGCCATTGCCGAGGGAGAGGTGGCCGGTGGCCTGCCGCAGTTTGTCGCCTGGTACGAGCCGGACCACGACGTCCTCGAAGAAGCCGCCGAGCATTTCGCGCGGCGTATGGGCACGGCGTCATGGTGGATCGGCACGCCGCAGGGCGCGGCGTTATGGAACGGCCAGACGATGCAGCTATCGGCCGCACCGGACGACGAGATTTCCGATCCAGCGACATTACACTCGGCCTCCGCTGGCGACCGCGCCGAGCCACTCTGGCTCGCGTACTACCGCAGCACCTTCAATCCCGCACGTATCAACGAGGCCGCGCTGCACCAGCATATGCCAGTGCGCTTCTGGAAGGGCCTGCCCGAAGGCGCGCTGATCCCCGGCATGGTCGCCGAGGCACGCAACGGCGCGCGCCGCGTGGCGCAGGCCAGCGCGGTGGGCACCATGCGCGGCAAGCAGGTGGCCGTCGATGCGGAACAGGCGCAGCCGCAACGCGCGGTGCCGACCTCGCTCGATCAATGCCGCCGCTGCGAACTCTGGGAACACGCCACGCAGGCCGTGGCGGGGCATGGACCGGTCTCGGCGCGCATCATGCTGGTGGGCGAGCAGCCCGGCGATCAGGAAGATCTGGCTGGCCGCCCATTCGTCGGTCCCGCGGGACAGGTGCTGAACGATGCGATGCGTCGCGCCGGCGTATCTCCGGACACGGTCTTCATGACCAACGCCGTCAAGCATTTCAAATGGATTGCCAATGGCAAGCGGCGCCTGCACAAGACACCGGCGCAGAAGGAAGTCGATGCCTGCGCGCACTGGCTCGAACAGGAACGCGCGCGGGTGCGCCCAGCCGTGATCGTGACGCTCGGTGCCACCGCATTGCGCGCGATCCTCGGCCACAAGGCGGAGTTGCGCGATTATCTCGATACGCCGACGCGCCTCGACGATCGCACGTGGCTGGTGGCCACGTGGCACCCATCGTATGCACTCCGCGCTCGCGAGCCCGGCGCGCAAGCGCAGATCACCGCGGCGATCCAGGCCGCCATCGATTGCGCACGCCGGCTGACTGACCAGACTGATCGCATCTGACTGGTTACAACTCCCGGCAGTCGGGGCCGGTGTTCCATCTTCACAGCGTTTAACTGCACACCATCGTACGGGATGCTAGCTTCTAACAAAATAACGTTGGAGAAAAATCGATGTTGAAGCATGTTGTGCGAACGCTGGCGACCACGCTGGTACTGAGTATGGGGATGGGAGTGGGCGTGGCCCACGCGCAAAGTCCGCAACCCACTACCTCCGCGCCCCCGGTGACGATGGGGCAGATCAACCTGACGTTCTACGTCGCCACCGGCGCGGTGGTGCAGGCCGTGCTCGAAGACCTCGGTCACAAGGTGACCGTATCCGAGGGCAATCACCCGACCATCTACGATCGCCTGGGCAAGGGCGAGGTCGATATGCTGGTGGCGTCGTGGCTGCCGAATGCGCATGGCAAGCTGCAGGCGCCTCTGGCGAGCCAGCTGGTGGAGGCCACTACGCTGTATGAAGGCGCGCGCCTTTACTGGGCCGTGCCCGCGCACGTGCCGGTGTCAGCGGTGCGCTCGGTGGATGACCTGCGCAAGCCCGAAGTGGCCGCGCGCATGGACAAGGACATCATCGGCGTGGGTCCCGGCTCGGGTTTGATGGTGGGCTCGGGTGAAGTCATGAAGCGTTATGGGCTCGAAGCGGCCGGCTACAAGCTCGGCATTGCGCCGGCGCCCGAGTGGGCCAAGCGTCTTGGCGATGCCACGGCATCCGGCGCGTGGATGGTTATGCCGCTGTGGCAGCCGCAGTATCTGAACGCGGTGTATCCCGTGCGCGTGCTGGAGGAACCGCAGGGCGTGTTTGGTACCGACCGCGCGGTGGTGGTGGTGCGCAAGACGGTGTGGGAGAACTGGCCCGCGCGCACACGCACGGTGCTATCGCGCGTGCAGCTCGGCATTCCGGTGGTGACGGAGCTGGAGCGTCAGATCGTCGTCGACAAGAAACCGTCGGCGACGGTCGCGCGCGAGTGGATGCGCGCGAACCCGGACATCGTCAAGGCGTGGTTCGCACCATGACGATGGCTTAGTAGCTCAGGCGGCGCTAGCAAGGGCCGCTTCCAGCGCTTCGGTGGCCGCGGCGCGGGCGCTGCTGACGTCGAGCAGCGTCTTGCGGAACGACTCCACCAGCGGGCGCAGGTTCACGCGATGCCACGCGGCCCACAGCGGTGTGCGATACGAGAACCATGGCAGCTCGTGCAGCACCACGCCATCGGGTGCCTGATGGCGCAGGCTCTGCTGGATCGTGGTGACGCCGAGTCCGGCGGCGACCAGACCCAGCGCCGCCAGTGGCTCTGTGGCCTCCATCTTGATGGTCGGCGTAAAGCCGGCGCGTGCGCACGCCGCGATAAACGTGTCGTGTCGCAGCACGCTCTCCTTGTGCATCACGCCGATCCAGTCCTGCGCGGCAAGATCTTCTGGCGTGAAATGCGTGGCATGGGCGAGCGCATGCGTGGCGGGCAGCACGAGCAGCATCGGATCGTTCAACACCTGCGCGGCATCGAGTTCGGGATCGTCGGGCTCGGGCGGTTCGCAGACCAGCGCGATATCGAGGCTGCGTTGCCGCAGACCCTCGAGCTGCGCGGCCGACTGCTGGTTGTACAGCGCGATATGTACGGCGGGGCGCGTCTCGCGCAACTGCCGCAGCGCATTGGGCAGCACGCCCGAATGCATCGCGTATTCGAGATACCCGATGCACAGGCCACCTTCGTCGCCGCTGCCCAGACGGCGTGCGAGCGATTCGAGCCGGCTTGCGTGCGTGAGGAAGGCGCGCGCTTCAGCCAGAAACACGCGGCCATCGCGCGTGAGGCGAATGCGCTGCTGTGCGCGTTCAAACAGCACGAGGCCGAGTTTCTCTTCGAGCTGTGCGATCTGGCGGCTCAGCGGCGACTGAGAGATATGCAGCCGTTCGGCGGCACGGCCGACGTGCTCGTCTTCGGCGACCGCCACGAAATAGTGCAGTTGGCGGATATCCAGCATGCGAGTACTCCTGATGATTCAAGTCCCCTGCATTCTGTCCCGAGCGGCGCCGCGCCGCAACTGTGTGTTGAAGCGCGGCGACCGTCAATCACTTACTTGGATGCGCTCTTGAACACGCGGCACTGACTGTTGCTGACAGGCAGGAACACTTCATCGCCCGGCAGTGTCTTCTCCAGCGCGTAGAGATCCCATGGGCCCTTCGATTCCTCGGGGTTCTTTACGCGGAAGTAGTAGTAGTCATGCACCATGCGGCCATCGGGGCGCAGCTTGGGGTTGCGCACCACATCGTCCTGGATCGGCAACTGGTGCATGGTGCGAATGGCTACCTGTGCGTCGTCGGACTTGCTGGCTGCCACGGCCTTCAGATAGTGCAGAACCGACGAATAGACACCGGCGTGGGTCAACGATGGCGGCCCCTTCTTGTAGATGTCCATAAAGCGCTTGCTGAAGCGGCGCGTGCCATCGTCGATATCCCAGTAGAAGCTTTCCGGGAAACGCAGCCCCTTGGCCTGTTCGAGCCCGATGCCCTTGATCTCGTAGACCGTCGGGAAGAACGCGGCCTGCATCTTCTTGGCGCCGAGCTTGAACTGGCTGGCGGTCTTGATCGCATTGGCCGAGTCGGCGCCCGAGTTGACGTACGCCACCACGTCCGCGTTGGCTTGCTGCGCGGCGATGACCTGTGACGACATATCGCTGCTGTTGAGCGGATGCTTGGACTCGCCCACGGTCTGCGCGCCAATCGCCTCCAGCTGCTTGCGCGCTTCAGCGGCCGCCGCATTGCCGTACGCGTAATCCACCGTGATGAAGTACCAGCGCTGCTTCGGCTGCGCGATGCCCTTGATGGCCGCGGCGGTCTGCGAGTAGGTATCCCACATCCATTGCACCACGTACTCGGGCTGGCAGTCTTCGTTGGAGATGCGCACCGGGCCGCCCGCGAACAGCGCGGCCTTCTTCTTCTGCACCGCCAGGTTCTGCATGGCAAGGGCCACCGCCGAGTTCACCATGTCGGCATAGGCATCCACCTTGTTGACGTCGGCCCATTCGCGCGCCTTGGCGAGCGCGATATCTGTCTTGTTCTGGTGATCGGCGGACAGCAGCTCGATCTTTAGTCCCTTGCACTCCTTGGCCAGACATTCGTCGATCGCCATCTGCGCGGCGACGATCGAGCCCTGACCCGAGAACTGCGAGAACGCGCCCGACAGGTCGGTCAGCAAACCGATGCGGACCACGCCATCGGAGATCTCCGCCTGTGCGCCACCGGCGCCAAGCAGTAGCGCGGAAGCGGCGATCGACTTCACCAACGATCGGGACAGCACACCATTGAAACGATGCTTCATGATTTCCATTCCCCCTGAAAGTGCTGAACGTTTAGTGCGCGCTGGCCATCCCGCCGTTGATCACCATTTGATCGCAGATGTCGGCTTCCACCAGCTCCGGGCTGCGCTCGCGCGCATCGCCGTAACCGCCGCCACCGCCCATAAACACCTTGACCCGATCGCCCTTGCTCAGCGTGACGATCGACTTCGATGCCAGGCGCTCGGTCACACCGTTACGCGTGATCTCGCAATAGCCGCGCTTGCCTTCTTCGCCGCCGAAGAGCCCACGTGGTGCATAACGGTGACGGTCCGCGTAGATCGCAAATACCACGCCATCCTTCAATACCGAGTACTCGCGGCTGAAACCGGCACCGCCGCGGTGCTTGCCGGTGCCGAACGAGTCGGCCTCGAGTGCATAGCGCTCCAGGCGGAAGAAGTCGTACTCCATGTCGAGCGCTTCCGCGGGCGTGTTGGCGCAGTTGGAGAGCGGCGAGTCCACCGCATCGCAACCGTCGCCGTGCTGGGAGGCACCGTAGCCACCACCGAAGATTTCAAGATAGACGCTGTAGCTCTCGTCGCGCTGGATGGAGAAACACGCGGCGGTCAATGTGTCGAAGCCCGTGGCGATGACCTTCTCGGGCACCACCGTGGACAGCGCGCGCATGACGGCGTTGTAGATGCGGTAGTTGGCCTCCAGGCGCGCGCGCACCGGCGAAGGCGGGGCCGGGTTCAGGATCGAACCGTACGGCGCCGAGACGCGCACCGCGCGCAGAATGCCGTCGTTGAACGGGATATCCGGCGAGGTCAGGATCGACTTGACCACCGTCACCGCAGCCGAAACCGTGCACGAGTAGGGCGAGTTCAGATTGCGGCGCACCTGCGGGCTGCTGCCCTCGAAGTCGATGTCGATCGAATCGCCGGCCACGGTCACCTTGGCCTTGATCAACAGCGGCTCGTCGCTGACGCCATCGTCGTCGATCATGTCCTCGCCGTAATAGACACCATCGGGTACCTGCTGGATCGCGGCGCGGAAGCGGCGCTCCGAGTAGTTGACCATTTCGGCCATCACTTCGGTGACGGTGGCTTCGCCGTACTTGTCGCACAGCTGCGTCACACGCGCGTTGGCAATCGCATTGGCCGCGAACATCGCGTTCATGTCGCCGATGGTCAGGTCTGGTACGCGGATATTGGCGCGCACCAGTTGCTCGAACGGGCCACCGTCCCAATCCTGCGACTTCGACCACTTGGTCAGCGGCAGGCGCAGGCCCTCCTGATAGATATCGCTGGCACCGGGGTCGAGACCCGGGGCTCCGCCACCGAAGTCGATCTGGTGCGCGACGCTGGCCGAGAAACCGATCAGTCTTCCGGTGTAGAAGATCGGGCAGAAGATATAGACGTCGGGCAAGTGCTGACCGCCGGAGTACGGATCGTTGGTGATCATGAAGTCGTCCGGCGTGATGGTCTCGGCCGGATACTGCTTGAGCATCGCCTTGAGCGTCATGCCGATCGGGCCCAGCTGGATCGGAATGAGCTCGGCCTGGGCGACGATGTCGCCATGCACGTTGGCAATCGCGGCGGAGCCGTCGCTGGCCTCGCGCAGGATCGTGGTGTACGCGGAGCGAATCAGCTTGACGCCCATCTCGCGGGCGGCCGCGAGCATGCTCTGGCTGATGATCGCGTTATCGAACGGATTGACCGACATGCTCAGGCCTCCTTGGACAGAATCAGGTTGGATTGCGGATCGACGGCGGCCTTCCAGCCAGCGGGCACGAGGACCGTGGTGGTGTAGTCCTCGAGCACGGCCGGGCCTTGCACCGCCTGCTGGCGGGTAGCGAGTCCGGTGACGGTGCGGCGTGCGCACGGTGCCCATTGGGTGCCGTCGTACAGCGCGGGCTCGCCGGGAGCGGCGTCGGTGCTGCCGGTGCCGCCCGCGTTTTGCGAGGTGGCCGCGAGCGGCGGGGCGGCCAGCGTGGCGCCCACACGCAGCGCCACCACTTCCATCGGACGGCCCGACTTGTCGCTATGGAAATAGATGCGGTGGTGCGCGTCGATAAACGCGGCCTCGAGGCTGGCGCGATCGAGCTTGGCGAGTGCCGCCGCATCGAGTTCGAGCGGTACTTCGAAGGCCTGGCCGACGTAGCGCATCTCGAGCGTGAAGCCGAAGGTCAGCGGCTGGTCGAACGACATGCGCACGAACTGCGCCTCGAGATCGTGCTTCATGGTGGCGAAGCGCGTACGCAAGTCGCCGCAGGTATCGTCGCCAACCTGCACGCGGTGCGTGGTGGTCTCGTACTTGATGAAGTCCGAGGCCAGCAGGCCGTGCGCCGAGGTCACGCCGGGGTTCGGTGGCGCCACCACGGTGTCGATGCCGAGTTCCTCGGCAATCTGGGCCGCCTGCATCGGGCCGGCGCCGCCAAACGGCACCAGCACGTAGTCGCGCGGATCGCGGCCGCGCTCGGTCGATACCAGCTGGATCGCGCGCACGATATTGGCGTTGGACAGGCGCACGGCGTTGTACGCCACGGCTTCCACCGGCAGCTTGAAGTGCGCGGCCAGCGCATCGAACGCGCGGTGCGCGGCGGCCACATCGAGTGACATCTGGCCGCCGAGAAACGCTTCCGGACGCACGGTGCCGAGTACCACATGTGCATCGGTGATGGTCGGCTGCGTGCCGCCCTTGCCGTAGCACGCGGGGCCAGGCTGCGCGCCGGCGCTCTCCGGGCCCACGCGCAGCATGCCGCCGTCGTCGATCCAGATCAGGCTGCCGCCACCGGCGCCCACCGACACGATATCGAGCACCGGCGTGCGCACGGGCAGGCCGTCGATCTCGGTTTCCGGCGCCAGCGTGGGCTTGCCATCCTGCACCAGGCACACATCGGAACTGGTGCCACCCATGTCGAACGTGATGATATTGCGGTAGCCGGAGCGCACCACCTGGCGCACCGCGCCCACCACGCCTGCGGCGGGGCCCGAGAACAACGCGCTGATGGCGTTCTCGCTCATCGCTTCTGCCGGCAGGCGGCCGCCGTTCGACTGCATCACGGAGAAGCGGCCACGGAAACCTTCACGCGTCAGGGTCTCGGTCAGGCGGCCAAGATATCCAGCGATCACGGGCTGCACGAAAGCCGATAGCACGGCGGTGCTGGCGCGTTCGTATTCGCGGAACTCGCACGCGACCTGATGCGAGCACGTGACCACGATGCCAGGCAGCGCATCGCGGATCAATTGCGCCAGGCGCAGTTCGTGTTCGGGGTTACGGTAGGCATTGAGCAGGCAGATCGCCACGGCATCGTAGGCACCGGCCTCGAGCAGCGGCAGTACCTCGGCGCGGAAGCGGCGCTCGTCGAGGGCGCGTTCGACGGTACCGTCGGTCAGCACGCGCTCGTGGGCTTCGAAGCAGGCACGACGCGGCAGCGGCGGGGCGGGCTTCTTGTAGAACAGGTCATAGATCCGACGGCGATCGTGACGCTGCAGGAACAGGATGTCGCGGAAGCCCTCGGTGGCGACGAAGGCGACTTTGCCACCCTTGCGCTCAAGGACGGCGTTGGTGGCTACGGTCGAACCATGCGCGAAGTCCTCGATCTGCGAGAAATCGATGCCTGCAGCACGCAACGCATTGACGACGCCGATATCCGGCGACGACGGCGTACTGGGCACCTTGATGACGCGAACTTCACCGCCGCTGTGCGCGACGAGGTCCGTGAACGTTCCTCCCACTTCCACTCCAACTTTCATTGCGTTTCCCCTCACCAAGAAAGTGCATGTATTTAATCGCTATGCGATATACTGTGTATGGTTAGCGATTACGAAAAGTTTATGAGCAAGTAAGCGTTCGGTAAACGCTTATCGGCGTTCGCATTTCGATTAAGTTGTAACCAATTAGAGGTTGACGCATGGACAGCGATCTCAAGGATTCGCCGATGTTCAATCAGTCAGTGGAGAAGGGACTCGCTGTTCTGGCGGCATTCGGCGCGCGCAACCGGCACATGAGCCTGGGCCAGATCGCGGAGACGGTGGGTATCACGCGCAGTTCCGCGCAACGCATCGTGTTCACGCTCGAGGCGCTGGGCTACGTGGCCAAGGATCCGTATACGCGGCGTTATGAACTGGCGAACAAGGTCATGGAGATTGGCTGCAACTACGTGGCCTCCAACACGCTGATCGACAGCGCCAACCCGTTTCTGTCGGCGATGAACAGCAACTGCGACGAGACGGTGTCGCTGACCGAGCCATGCGGACTGAACATGGTCTATGTGGCCTCGTTCACGAGCCGCAAGCCGATCGTCGCGCATCAGGCCATCGGCAGCCGCATGCCGATGTATTGCACGGCCGCCGGCCGCGCGTATCTGGCGGGATTGCCCGAGGCCGAGATCCAGTCACTGCTGCGCGATTCGGACATCAAGCCGCTGACTTCGCACACGAACCTCGATCGCGAAGAGATCTTCAAACAGGTGCTGGAGGGCAGGGCACGTGGCTACTCGATCAACTTCGAGGAGTACTACATCGGGCATCTGAACGTGGGCGCTCCGGTCTACAACAAGGATGGCCGCGCGGTGGCGGCGGTGCACGTGGTGGCGCCGGGCAGCCGCTGGACCGCCGACGAGGTGCTGGGCAAGCTCGGGCCGATGGTGCGCGAATGCGCGGGCGCCATCACCAATGCCGTGCGCGCGCACTGAGGCGCGAATAATCCTCGCCGCCCCAGACCGGGGCGTGGCGCGGTTTCAGCAAGGCAGTTCGGTCGCCATCACAGTAACGGCCGCGGCACGTGGCAACGGCAGCAGCGGCCGCGTGGCAATCATCAGCGGGGCCTCGACCGTCACGGTATCCGCCAGATTGGTGGTTTCGGCCAATCGCATCGCCGCATACGTGCGCGTGGTGTCCAGCAAGCGCAATCGCGTGCGGCCGCCGACCGTGTTGACGGTGACGAGCGACTTGTCGATCAGATCGCCGATCGACTCGGCGGCCTCCGCTGTCGTGCACAGGTCGTCGGCGGCCACGGCAACCGCCGCGTCGAGCGAGAACTCGCCGGTGAAGACACTGAGCCGGTACAACACCAGACGATCGCGCGCGGGTAGCAGGTTGCAGCTCCAGTCGAGCATCGCCTCTACCGTACGGTGCCGTGGCGCGGCATCGCGGCGGCCACGCCAGCGCAGGGCCAGCTGGTTGCCCAGCAGATCCGCCACGCCCTGAATGCCATAGCGACCCACGCGGCTCGCCACCAGTTCGATCGCAAGCGGGTTGCCGTCGAGGCGCCGGCAAATGCCCGCCACCACCGCGGCGTGCTCGTTGCTCAGCGGCGGATGATAGCCGCCTTCCAGCGCGCGCTCCATGAACAGCTGCACCGCCGGCCAGGCCAACGCCTGCCGCGCGGTCAGACGCCCGGTATGCGGCGGTGACCCCAGCGGGCGCAGCAGATAGACCGATTCGCCATGCACGCGTAGCGCTTCGCGGCTCGTGATCAGCAGTCGCGTGTAGGGAGCGTGCGTGACCAGTTGCTCGACCAGCGCGGCCACCGCTTCGATCAGGTGTTCGCAGTTGTCGAGCACGATCAGCATGCGCCGCTCGCTCAGAAAATTAAGTAACTCCTCGAGGCGATCGCTGCCCGTCACATGCAGGCCCACGGCAGCGATGACGAGGTCGAGCACCATCACGCCATGCTCGACGGTACCGAGATCAACAAAACACGTGGCATTGGCGTACTGGTGCATCGCATGCGCGACCAGCACCGCTAGCGTGGTCTTGCCCACACCGCCGGGCCCCACCACGGAGACAAAGCCGCGGCTGGTCAGCATCGCCGATAGTTCGATGATCTGTTCGCCACGGCCGAGTGCGCGTTCCAGCGGTGGCGGCAGTGGACGGGGTACGCCAATGCGCCGCACCGGCGTGGCGGAGCGCTCGGCCGGAATGCATTGCAGCGGCGCCACGAAGCAATAGCCACGGCCGGCGATGCTCGCGATATACCGCACGCCCGCAATGCCGCAGCCCAGCTTGCGGCGCAGATTGGCCATCTGCACTCGCACGTTGGAGTCTTCCACGACCAGGTCGGGCCAGGCGATGGACATCAGGTCCCGATGAGACAGCACGTCGCCGGCGCGATCCACCATGGCCACGAGCATGTCGAAGGCGCGGCTACCCAGCGGCACGTCGACGCCTTCGCGTTGCAGCACGCGTGCCTGCGGATATAGCCGAAACGGGCCGAAAACGAAAATGTCGCTCATGATGTAACCCGTTTTACCGGACCTGCCGTGGATGCGTGGTTAAGTCGGGTAAATCGCGGTAAATCCTTCTGAAACGTGAGAGTGCCCTCACCCCCGGCCCCTCTCCCCGAGGGAGAGGGGAGCAAACCATTGGCGCGCGGGGCGCTCCCTTCAGGGAGAGGGAGCACAACCGTCAAGCGCGGTCGATGGGCAGCGGAGCGTTCTCGGCGACGAGGCGTTCCGCGCGCAGGTCGCGCCAGAAGTCCGCGGGGATGACTTCCGCGAGCGCGGCGACGTCTTCGGCGATGCGCTCGGGCTTGCTGGCACCAGGGATTACCGAAGCCACGGCGGGGTTCGCCAGCACGAACTGGAGCGCGGCGGCCTTGATGCTCACGCCGTGACGGTGGGCGACGGACTTAATGCGTTCGACCTTGGCGATGATTTCCGCCGGCGCCTTCTGGTATTCGAAGTGCGCGCCACCGGCCAGAATGCCGGAGCTGTACGGACCACCGACGACGATCTCGGTATTGCGCTCGGCCGCCTTGGGCATGACGCGCTGCAGCGCACGCTCGTGATCGAGCAGCGAGTAGCGGCCCGCGAGCAGGAAACCATCGGGTTGTGCTTCGCCCAGATCCAGCGTCAGTTCGATTGGTTCGACCTTGTTGACGCCAAGACCCCAGCCCTTGATCACGCCTTCATCGCGCAGACGGGTCAGCGCGCGGAACGCACCCTTGCGGGCGGTTTCGAAGTACGACAGCCATTCGTCGCCGTAGAAATCCTGCGCGATATCGTGAATCCATACCAGATCGAGGCGGTCGGTCTTCAGGCGCTTGAGGCTGTCCTCGATCGAGCGCAGCGTGGCGTCGGCCGAGTAGTCGTTGACGATCTTGTTGGGTCGGCCCGCGGCGAACACGCCACTCTTTTCGCCCAGCGAGCGGGCGCTGGCGTCCTCGACTTCATCGAGGATGATGCGGCCGACCTTGGTGCTGAGCACATAGGCGTCGCGCGGACGCTGTGCCAACGCCTCGCCCAGACGGATCTCGGCCAGGCCGGCGCCATAGAACGGCGCGGTGTCGAAGTAACGCACGCCCTGTGTCCAGGCGGCCTCGACGGTGGCTTGCGCCTCCGCTTCGGGAATGGCGCGGAACATATTGCCCAGCGGGGCGGTGCCGAAGCCGAGTACGTGGCCGGCCAGTGTGTCGCGAATGCTCATGATGAATTCCGAATCTCGTTAAGAAGTGGATGAAGAGCAGTCTAGGATGGGGACTTGAGCCTGTCCAAGACGGAATATGGAACAGTTGAGTCGTTGCAGGTCTCAATCTCGGCGCGGAGACCTGTCTTAAGGGGGCGCTTCACGACGATTAACCCGCCTTTCACGCATCGCACTTCGGTCTCGACCTAGTATGGCCGTATCGGTCAGCCAGTGAGGGTCACGTGAAAAATCCAGCCGTAGCGAGTCACTCGTACTCCGACGTGATGCCCATCGAGGATGCGACCGTACTGATCGTCGACGACGATGCGGGCGTGCGCATCGCGCTCTCCAACCTGCTGCGTTCGGTCGGCCTGCGCTATCAACTGTTCGCCTCCGCCGAGGAGGCACTGGCCGTGACGCCGCCGGAAAGCCCCGCCTGCATGATTCTGGATGTACGCCTGCGCGGCCTCAGCGGCCTGTCGCTGCAGACGCGGCTGGCACGTACGGAGCGCGCGCTGCCGATCGTTTTCATTTCAGGCTATGCGGACTTCACGATGGGTGTGGCGGCGATGAAGGAAGGCGCCATCGACTTTATCGCCAAGCCGTTTCGCGATCAGGATCTGCTTGACGCGGTGTACCGTGGGCTGGATGTCGATCGAGAACGTTATCGCGCAATCTGTCATACCGCCAACCTGCGCGCACGCCTCGCTTCGTTGACCCCACGCGAGCGCGAGGTGATGGTGCTGGCCACACACGGACTGCTCAACAAGCAGGTGGCGGAGCGCATCGGCATTAGCGAGGCGACGGTCAAGATGCATCGCAGCCAGGCCATGCGCAAGATGCAGGCGGCGTCGTTTGCCGAACTCGTGCGCATGGTCGATGTGCTCGATATCTGTCCGCCGGAACCCGCCGAGTCTCTGGTAGAGGCGACGGTGGAGAGGCGTGCGGAGGCCCGGGTGGAAGCTCGGGGGGACGATCGGCGAGCTCAGGAGCGTTTTGCGGCGTATGCCTCGGCCAGCGCTTTCAGGCCGTCCTCGTAGATGCCACGGAACAGTCGGCTGGCTTCCTCGTCGCTGATACCGTGGTTCGGCGTGAAGCGGCCCGACCATTCCACGCGCGTGGCGCGGCCGCCATCGCGCGCCACCACGCGCAGCGTGGACAGGTAATCGGTAACCGGAAACGGCGCCTCGAGAATCGCATAGCTGTAGCTGCGGCCCGGTTCGTCGAACGATATCAGGCGCTCGACGATCGCATCCCCGTTGGGATTGGCAAGCCGGCGCACCCGGCCGCGGTCGGTCAGCTCGCTTTTGGGAATGTAGGGCAGCCAGTCGGGCAGCGAGTCGAAGCCGCCAATCAGGTTCCATACCTGATCGGGCGGCACCGCAAGGTCGATGCTGGCAGATGCCTGGGCCATGGCGTGGTCTCCGAAAAAAACGGTCAGTGGCCCTGACACTTTTGCACGTCCCGCGCGCGAGCGTGCGTTAAGGTTGGTTAATCGCGGTGAAGCAACGACAGTGGCACCAGCAATTCGCGGGCGGCAATGTAGTCCGCGCTGCGATCGCCCTCGGTAAAGCGCGCGAGAACGGGCGCCAGCAGCGCGAGCGCCTCCGCGGCGCGATCCTGCTCGGTCCACAGTCGCGCCAGACTGATGGCGGCGCGCAACTCCCACGACAACGCGTGCTGATGGCGTGCCAGATCCACCGCCTGCCGCAGATGCGCGGCCGCGCCCTCGAGATCGGCTTCGCTGGTGCGCTGCAGCTCGCCCTTGATGCGCAGCAGTTCCGGCAGGCACCAGCGCTCGCCGCTGCGCGCCGACCATGCCAGCGCCTCGTCGATCGTCGCCTGTGCCTCGGCAAACTGGCCGGCGGCGCCCATGCCTTCAGCCAGCACACCGAGATAGGCCGGATAGCGCAGCCGGAAGCCGCTGTCCTCGAGCGCATCGAGGCCGCCGCGCATCACGCAAATCCCCGTGAAGTCCTGCTGACGCAGGCGCAGCATGCCATCGAGCACCGTCGACAGCGCATTCCAGAACGTGACCGGTTGTCGCGACAGATGCTGCGCGAGCATGGCCTGTGCCCGCTGTGCGGTGGGAATATCCCCGACCAGCAGCGCGATCGGGCACATCGCATGTACCAGCGCGTTGGACAGCGACAGCGCATGGTGCGTGCCCTGCGCGTCGTCGAGCGCGCGACGCGCGGCGGCCATGGCCTGATCGGGGTAGCCCTGTAGCCAGAGCACGTTGGACAGCGTGCCCAACGCGGCGGCGCGTTGATCGAGCTGGAAGCGCGCGATATGCGAGCGATGCACGGGCGAGACATACTGGCCGAGCATGCGGTCGAGATAGCGTCGGGCCTGATCCTGTTCACCGAGGTAGCGCAGTGCCGTCGCGCTCATGCGATCGACGCTGAGCTGCGCCGCGCGATCGCCCTGATCGCCAGCCACCTCACGGAAGCGCGCGGCGAGGTCGAGCGCGATGCGATGCTCGCCCACGTACGTGTGATATACCGACAGGCCCCACAGCGCGCGCAACTGATATTCGCCATCGCCAAGCTGCTCCGCGAGTGCCAGCGCGCGCGTCCACACGCGACCGGCCTGCACGGTTGGGCCATGCGCATACTGCAGCGCCGCACCGAGTGCCGCGTTGAGTTTCATCTCGTCGCGGTCGGCGCCGCGTACGTTGCTCTCCGCGCCATCCCGTGTCCGCTCGGTAATGCTTGCCAGCGCGCGTTCGGCGCATTGGCGGCATTCGTCGAACAGCGCCAGATGCATCCACAGCGGGATGGCTGCGACAGTCAGCGAAATGCCGAGCTCGATATCGCCAGCGACGGAAAACGCCCAGCGTAGCGCGGCCCGCACGTCGTCGATCTTGCTGCCGTAATCGGCCAGCCATGCCGCGGTGGGACGCGCCTCCCATTCGGCGGCGGCGCGGATCAGCAGATCGCGATGGTGTTCGGCATGCCGGCGCACGCAACACTCGAGCTCGCCTACGGCCAGCAGCTTGTGCTGACCGTAGGCGCGCGTGGTATCGAGCAGCCGGTAGTACACGAAATGTCCGGTCACGTCCGCCACCAGCAGGGACTTGGCGACGAGGTTGGCCATGGCCTCGACGACTTCGGACGGATGCGCCGATGGTTGTCCGGGGGCCACATCGAGCGAACCTAGCGCGGCGGCCGTCTCACGCGTGAATGGGCCGATGCAGACCGACAGCCGGCGCAGCAGCGTCTGCTCGCGCACCGGCAGGTACTCGTAGCTCCAGTCGAGCGCAGCGGCCAAAGTGCGGTGGCGGGGCAGGGTGCCGCGCCGGTCCTGATACAGCAGGCGCAGACGATCCTCGAGCAGCACCGACAGGTCGTGGATGCTGAAGGCATCGAGGCGCGTGGCGGCCAGTTCGATGGCTAGCGCAATGCCGTCCAGCTTGCGGCAGATCTCGGCCACCACCGGTGCGTCGGCATCGCGCAACTCGAATCCGTCCACGCATTCGGTCGCGCGCTCGACGAACAATTGCACGGCGGGATAGGTCAGTGCCTCCGTGGCGGTGAGTGTCGTGGTGGCCGGTGGCAGGTCCAGCGGTGCCAGACGATAGATGACCTCGCCGCGCACGCGTAGCGATTCGCGGCTGGTGGCGAGAATGCGCACGTCGGGCGCGCCGGAGACGATCTGCTCGGCGAACGTGGCCGCGGCGTCGATCACGTGCTCGCAGCTGTCGAGCACGATCAGCATCGGCCGTTCGCGCAGGGACGAGATCAGCGCTGGCAGGGCATCGGTACCCTGCACCGAAAGCCCCAGCGCGGCGGCGATCGTGCCGCCCACGAAGTG
This sequence comes from Cupriavidus pampae, assembly GCF_914271485.1. Lineage (GTDB taxonomy): Bacteria > Pseudomonadota > Gammaproteobacteria > Burkholderiales > Burkholderiaceae > Cupriavidus > Cupriavidus pampae. The sequence continues at coordinate 195,631 of NZ_CAJZAG010000002.1, read as the reverse complement.
GCTGTCGGGCAACGGCGCCAGATCGACAAAACGGACCTCGCGCTCGTTGCTGGCGATGACCGCATCCGCCACCGCCAGTGCGACCGTGGTCTTGCCGATGCCGCCGGGCCCGACCACGGTGACAAAGCGGCGTTCCCGCAGTTGCATCATCAGCGCGTCGATGGCATCGGCGCGGCCGATCACGCGAGCGGTCAGCGCGGGCAGGTTGTGAGGCAGCGGCACCGATTCCGTCGGTTGCATCGGTGAAGTCGTGCCCGCGACCGGCGCGACGAAGCGATAACCGCGGCCGATTACGGTCGCGATATAGCGCTGGCCCGGCTGACCATCGCCGAGCGCGCGCCGCAGCGCGGCCATATGGACCTTGAGGTTGCTGTCCTCGACGACGACGTTCGGCCAGGCGCGCGACATCAGTTCGGCCTTGCTGACAAGCTCGCCCGGACGCTCGACCAGTGCGGCAAGGATCTCGAGGGCGCGCCCGCCCAGCCGGACCGGGGCATCGCCGTCGAGCAGCAGTTGCCGGCTCGGGATCAGCCGGAACCGGCCGAAGGCGTAACCGAGCCCATCGGCACTGGCTGCGTTCTCCGAGGTTGTCGTTTGTCCTTCAGTCACCGTCTCTGGCCAATGATTGCCTCGCGCATGGAGCCGCGATGATAGCGGATAGATATTGCGTTGCGGGGTTCCCCCCATTAAGCCCTTCACCGTATTTGACTACGCTTAACGGGAGCTTCGCCGCCCTGGCCGATAGCATCGATCTGTTGCAATGTTCCTCAAGCATGGGAGAAAACATGTCAGATGAAAATATCGGCGGTGCCGATCGCCTCGACAAGGTGAGCCGGCGCGATCTGTTGATGGCGGCGGGACTGGCCTCGGTTGGCGGTCTGGCCGGTGCGCTCGCGGCACCGACGTCCGCTGTGGCACAAACCGCACAGCCCGCACCGCGCGCGGCATCGGGTAACACGGGCACCTCGTTGGGCGCACGACTGCGCGGTGTCCAGCATTTCGGGCTCACGGTACAGAACATGGATCGCGCGTTCGAGTTCTACACGCAAGTGCTGGGCGGCACCGAGATCCTGCGCGATGGCAATTTCAGCGGCGACCGCATTCAGAACACGCTGCTGCTGGCCGAGGAAATCCGCGCGCGGCAGGAGCACGTGAACCCGCGCGCGATCGGTGTACCCGATCTGCGCAGTGGCGCGCAGCGTCTGGACGTACGCTTCGTCCAGTTCGACAACGTGGTGCTGGAGCTGCTGCAATATCGGGACCGCGATCAGCCGCAGGGCACCGGCGACAGCTATGCGCCGCCGCACAACCTGACGAGCCCGGCGTATCCGCGCTCGATGCATATCTGCTTCTACATCCGCGACGACGTGGACTTCAACCAGTTCGTGCGCGATCTGGAGGCCGAGTCCGCGCGCCGCGGCATGACCAACGTGAAGGCCAACCGTATCGTCACTGCCGCGACCGATCAGGCGCGTCTGGCGCTGCCGCTGGATACCAACACCAACCGCATCACGGAAGGTCCGTCTGACGGCTGGTCGCTGATCTACTGCAAGGGCCCCGAGGGCGAGCAGCTCGAGTTCGTGCAGGTGCTCGGCCGTGCCAAACAGACGTTTGGCAACGCCTACGAGACGCGCCGCCGCGCGGTGGGCGGCGGCACCTAGTTGCGTGGACTACTTCTTGATGGCCGAGGGGTCGTACACCACGTAGATCTTGGTGTACCCCTTGGTTTCGAACACGCCGGTCCAGCCCTTGGGGATCGTTACCGATTCACCGGCGTGAACGACCATCGACGAGCCGTCCGATGAGGTGAGCTTGACGCTGCCGGAGAGGAAATACAGGAACTCTTCAACCGGATAACCTGGCGCGGCCGCGATCTCCTCGCGCATGGCTCCGGACTTGTACATGCCGGTCTGGAACGCGCCGTCCGTCGACGTATGCGTGATGGCATCGATGGTCGTGGTGCCGTGCTCCTTGGCCTTCTTCGCGTCCGGCCCCTTGAAGATCGCGCCACCGATCTCGGTACGCGTGGACTTGATGGGCTTGATCACTTCCGCGTGCGTCGCGCCAGCGAGAACCATCGCGGCGACCACTAGCGCGCCACGAATATACGATGCCGTCATGAGGAAATCCTTGTCGAAAGTCTGATCGGACGGCAATCATATATTCGCGATGAGGGGTTACCCGCACGACGACCGGACGCCGTCGTGCGAATCCGCAAGCGACTGTGAGTTGCGGCGGGATGCTAAGCCTCGCGTACCTCTTCGAATCGCGACTCCTCGTGCGTTCGCACCTCGGTTATTGCTTCCGTCGGTGCCGCCATGATGGCCTCGCCGATGGCACTCAACTGCCGCCCGGCGCCGGCCTGGTCCCCACGGCTCAGCAGCTTGAACACCAACGACACGGCGTCAGCCATCGTAGTGCCCAGTGGCGTCGCCACGGTAGTGTTGGCGATCGACAGACCCGCGATGAACTTGCCCCATGCCACGTCGTTCTTGGCAATGGGATCACCGAGCGCGGCATTGACGCCGTAGCAGACCGCCATCACGCCACTGAAGCCGACCCATTGTGAGAACGCGTCGTGCGATTGCTGCACGCTGGCGCCGGGGTTGCGCAGGATCGCGCCCATGTGGAACATCGTGAAGGCATAGTCGATCAGGAGGTCGACCAGCGGAATGGTTTCGAGCTTCGGCTTGATGCCCGCGCCGGTGACCGGAATGATCGGTCCGAACAGCACCACCGCGCTGATCCCGAACATGATGCCTTTGCCGACCTTGTCCTCGTTGCGACTCGCCAGCGTGGTCGGCTGTTGCACGCCAGCCAGCCGCAGCATGTCGTTCTTGAGATGTTCAAGGCCGCCGAGGATTTTCCCCACATGCCAATCGGCGGTGTTGGTGAGCCGCTGCCCGCTTTCCTTGAACTCGGCGCGCGCCGCCTGCAGGGCGTTGTACTGCTTCGCGGTCCCGGTCGCCATGCCTTCCAGAAAGGTTTTCGACGCCATTGACAGGCCCTCCGTGAATCTCCCGAGCGAGCCCGGCGTCGCGGCGCCGTGACGCACGCGGTCATACTGTGTCTTCATCGAGTTCGCGCCGTAGAAGGCCACCATCAGCGCCACGAAGCCCGCCACACCGACCACCAGGTTGTAGGCCAGATTCTCCGATACCTTCTCTGCCTGCTTCGTCGGCACGATATTGGCGAGCAGCATGACTGCCTGAAGGACGTTGGCGAGGTCGCGGTTCAGGATATGCTGGCCGACGGCCTTGCCGTTGGCGGTAGGGTTGCGCCACAACCCTGCGGCAATTACCCATGTCTTGCATAGCGATGCGACGATCAATGCGACACCGTTGCGCTGCTGCTCGTGCGACAGCAGCGGCAATAGCAACGGTAGTGGGGTCAGCGTCAGGCGGGTAGCGGCGAGCCCGAGCTTTGCCGCCGTGCTCTTGTCCTCGGTCAGCCCATTGAGGCTGGATTCCACGCTGGCGATATCGCGCAGCAACCTGTTCCTTGCCGCATCGGGGAGGTTGTACTTGTAGCCACCTTCCGTGCCATCGCGCTCGATGATCTGCTCGCGGATCGCGCTGAGGTGCGCGCGCAACTGGGCGGTGAGGGCGGCACCATGCTCGCCGTCGGTGCGATCGATCTGCGCGCGGAACTCCAGGTCCTGACGCGGGGCGAGTGCGTTGACGGCGTCGATCTGATGGAATTTCCCCACCGCATACGCCGTCGTCGCATCCAGCGCGCGCGCAAGCTGACGTCGCGATGGTGCCTCGGTTGCCGCACGCGCTGGCGCATGTAATGGCAGCTCGGGCGGCGTCTGCGCCTCGATCGCGCGCCGCCGAGACGATGTAGACGTGGGCGTCCGTCTTTCGTCCAACACGCGCGCGGCGTCGGGGTCCTGAAGCGATAACGGGGACCGATTCTTCAACTCGATACCTGACATGGCGTTCACCCTCAAATGTAGGAATGCCAAGGGTAGGGATCGCGACCGATGCGCCGGGTCAGATCCAGCGAAGCGACAAACCTCGTTGCGAAGCCGTGCTTGGAAGCATTTCAGCTAAGCAAATCCGCTTCGAGCGCAGATGCACGCTACAAAAACGACTGGAGCCCGCGCGCGGGCGGCCTCAGCGTGATGCCTCTCGGTATTGGCTGGTGCGACTACTTCCTCATCCTACGAACGCGAAATTTCCCTCAAACGGGTGAGCGCGATGGCAGTTTTCGCCATTCCGTAAGTATTAATTTCGCCAAAGCTAAACGTAGCGACGAACCTAACAATGGGGTGGGTTCACGGTGCAAAGAGTGATAAATATTGTCTATATGAGAAGTAAAAAAATAAAAAGGTTGCTTTACAGCGAATTGATGTGACACCACCTTGGCAGCCTTTAGCCGGAATGGCATGCTTGCCAACAAAGATGGTGGTCATAATTAAAAGTAAAAAAGAAGGGGAATCCAGATGGGCCATATCGACACCGCACAGAGCCGCTCAACATCGGTGAAGGGGCCGTTCAGGTCCCGAAGTTCATAGCTCCCTATTTATTGCTCGTCATGAGCCTTTCCTGATCTTCATTTTTGGAGATCTCGGGAGATCTTCGCTCGTCCAGTTTTGGGCTGCTAGACGCCGGCCAAGGACGACGCACGCCTTGTCCAATAGGAGCTGTGAAAAATGGAGCACGATGAGGTCTCGTCAGAAGACTTTCTATGGTGTCTGGAGACGATTTGCGCGCTACATGGGAAACCCAACTCGCGCGATCTCAATAGTCAACAATTTCCTCCGCCCCACAGTTACGCCACAATTTTGGCAGCAGCGGAAGCGGCCGGATTTGAGGCGCTCAAGGTCAAATGCCGATTGCCCGCCCTGTGCCGAGAGAATGCGCCGGTGATCGTTTGGATAGCTTCTGAGGAACAACCGGATCGTCGTTCGCCCGTTCTCGTTCTCCGAGCGGACGATGCGCGGGCACTTGTGCTCCGACCAGGTTCCTCTAAACCGGAAACTATTCAGATTTCGCTGCTGAAATCCGCAACGGGCGGTGTGATGTTGCGATTCCAGCCTCGTGCGAGCGAAGCGGTCGATGCCGATACTGCAAGCGCCCCCTCACAACTGGCTTTTGGTTTCAAGTGGATCCTGTCGGAATTCAGCAAGCACAGGCGTCTCTGGTATGAAATCCTTCTCGGATCACTGGTGCTACAACTGCTTGCGCTTGCCATGCCGCTCTTCACGCAGGCCGTTATCGACAAGGTCGTTGTTCACAGAACAGAAAGCACCCTAGCGGTCATCGTAGTTGGTATGGCGCTGTTCATGCTGTTCAGCGCGCTCATCACGTGGTTGCGTCAATACCTTGTCCTGCATACGGGCAATCGCATCGATGCAACGCTGGGTTCCTGCGTGTTCGAACATCTCTTCCGTTTACCGCCCCGATACTTTGAGAAGCGTCAGACCGGCGTCATCGCTGCGCGTCTGGGCGGCATCGAAACAATACGAGAGTTCGTATCCAGCGCCAGTGTCAGCCTGATACTCGATCTGCCGTTCTTGCTGATATTTGTCGCGATCATGGCGTACTACAGTTTAGCGCTCACTGCGATATCCCTCGCGATCCTTGCACTGATTGTCGGGATGAGCCTCTTCGTGGCGCCCATGTTCCAACGCAAGTTGCAGCGTCAATTCCAGCTAGGAGCCGGCAATCAAGCGTATGTCACCGAATACGTGGTCGGCCTCGAGACGGTGAAGTCGCTGCAGTTGGAGCCGCAGATCAAGGCGAAGTACAACGGATTCCTGGCGACCTATCTTCAGTCGAGCTTCGATACCAAACAGCTCGCCAACACGTACAACACGTTCGCCAATGCCGCCGAGCAATTCATGACGTTGCTGATTCTCGGTGTCGGGGCCTATATCGTCATCCACTCACAAGATTTCACCATCGGCATGCTCGTGGCGTTCCAGATGTTCTCCGGCAAGCTGTCGCAGCCGTTGTTACGCCTTGTCGGGCTCTGGCATCAGTTCCAGCAGGCGCGTATTTCGATTGCGAGGTTGGGAGACATTATGAATGCCCCCGCCGAACGATACTCAACCGTGCCGGGTAGATCGGGGCGCGGAGAAGGGACGATTCAGCTCGACCAATTGGCATTTCGATACACCGATACCGGCCCCTTCCTTTACGAAAACCTGAATCTGAAGATCGATGCGGGGCAGGCCATCGCGATAGTCGGTCCGTCCGGATGCGGGAAGAGCACGCTCGCCAAGCTGTTACAGCGCTTCTATCTGCCGAGCGGTGGCAGAATTTTTGTAGATGGTATCGATTTGCAGAACCTTTCCGCGAACGAGTTACGGAGCCGCTATGGAGTCGTGCCGCAGGAGACGACTCTCTTCTCGGGCACGATTCTTGACAATCTGCAGATGGCGAGCCCTGGGGCAACACTGGACGAGATCATCGCCGCTTGTCGCATGGCGGAGATTCACACGACGATCGAGGCAATGCCAGAGGGGTATATGAGCGAGATAGGTGAGCGCGGGGCGGGCCTGTCCGGCGGTCAAAAGCAACGACTCGCGATCGCACGTGCGTTACTTCGGCGGCCGAGCGTGCTCATCTTCGATGAAGCTACCAGCGCGCTGGACTCCCAGACTGCTGAACAATTTGCACGCACCATTGACTCGCTGCGCGGCAAGGTGACGATTGTATTCATCACGCACGCCATTCCGCGATCTCTCCGCTTCGATGCAATCTACAAACTAGGCAGAAACGGTGTTCAGCTTTTCTCGGCCGTCCCGACGCACGGCCAAGCTGCTGCAGGGAGCGGCGCGCCGCCAGGCATCTCCAGAGGTCCAAATCGTGGGGTCGCAGCATGAACAGCGTACAAGCAGCAGTCGCCATCCCCGCTACGGACGCACCATCGTCAGATGTGCCTATCCAATCCGCCGCGTTCGGCTTGCTGCCTGCCCCGGGCCGATGGCACGACCCACTGGGACTTATGCAGGAGACGCCACCGGAGAATCCCTATCGCGTCGTTCTTGGGTCGGTCATCGTGCTGTGCGCGGCGGTGCTGATCTGGGCCTTCTTCGGACGGCTCGACATAGTGTCATCCGCGGAAGGAAAGCTTGTGCCTCAAACATTGGTGAAAATCGTTCAGCCCGCTGAGGCGGGCGTGGTGCGCGAGTTGAGGGTGCGTGAGGGTGACCTGGTTCTAAAAGGCCAGATTCTCGCTGTGCTCGATGCAACCATGGCAGGTGCGGACACAAACCTCGCAAACAGGGAACTCGCGTTGCAGCGACTCCAGTTGCGACGCATGGAAGCAGAACTTGCCGGCAACGAGATGCGTCAGGAAGCGGGTGACGCAGCGACAACGTATGCCGTCGTGCAGAGCCAATTTCAAGCTCATCGTCGTGCGTACAACGATGCCGTGGACCAAGAGCAAGCGCTGCTCGTTCGTTATGAGCATGAATACAAGAGTGGCCTGCAGGTCCTGGCGAAGCTCGAGCAGACAGTACCAATTTATCAACGATCTGCAGAGGCTTACCAAAAGCTCCAGGGCCAGGGATTTGTGAGCGCAATGGCTTACGACGAGAAGATTCGCGATTACACGGAAAAGCAACGAGACTTCGATGCCCAGCGCGCGACTGTAGCGTCGTTGGCGGCCACCATAGCGTCCCAGCAAAAGAAGCTCAAGCAGATGCGAAGCGCGTTCGAGAGTGACCTTCGAAAGGAGCTGGCAGATGTAACTACGCGTGTTCAACAACTGGAGGCAGATAAAGAGAAGTCGGCCTATCGCGAGTCGCTGTTGACACTGAGAGCACCACAAGACGGGGAAATCAAGGACATCGCCACGACCACGCTAGGCGCTGTGGTCCAACCTGGGACGGTGTTGATGACTTTGGTCCCGAAGGACGAACTTCTCTATGCCGATGTGTCCGTTAAGAATGAGGACGTGGGATTTGTGCGCGTTGGCGACGAGGCTAAGGTAAAGGTCGCGACCTATCCGTTCCAGAAGTACGGAATGCTCGAAGGCGCCGTCGTGCATGTCAGTGTGGACGCGACAGAGAACGAAGCAAGGGCGAACGCCCAGGAACCCACGTGGGCTGACGGGAGCGCGGGGGCAACATATAAGGCGCGAGTTCGGCTGAAAACACAGCGCCTGGTAGACGCATTTGGTACCAGCTATTCATTAGGCGCAGGCATGCGGATTGTCGCCGAGATTCGATATGGAGACAGAACAGTAATGGAGTACTTGCTCGCGCCAGTGAAAGGTGCAATGCACGACGCCGCGCGTGAGCGATGATCTCGAATTACCGTGAATTAATCTGAATGGAGTGCATTATTTCGCATCATTTTTTGTTATTTATATTTGTTTGATAAAAACGGAAGGTGTGATAGATAAAATTCGCCATGATTAATAATTTTAATTTCGTCATTCTGATCGCGGTTCTTGCGATGTTATTTGGGAATATCGACGGCTATGCTGCCGATCCAAGAGAAAGGAAGCAAGACAAAAAATTTTGTGACGCCGTCGCACAAGCACTTGTTCCTGCTCCTGGTGCCGACGATTTGCCGTTGTATGTGCCATATGATGATCTCGGAGGGCGGCGGCGGCGTTATATCGGAGTAGACCTTGATAATGATAAAAAGGAAGACGAGATAGTGGAGAGTTGTGGCAGCCCCTCCGATGGGACATGCTTTTTGGATGTTAAATTATCTGGAGGGGGCAATTATGATTTTTATGGCCCATATTTCTACTTGATCATGTTTCGAAATAATTATTTCATCATAATAAACGACGTAGACAAAAAGTCGATCGGGAAGCGAAGTCTAAAAAAAATATCGCAATTTGGAGTGACAAATATCTGCAGTGCCTTTTGATTTCTATAAATTGTAAAGGCTAAGAATATCTATGCAATGATCACTCGCCATCGGCGCGAAATTATGGCGTACGAGACAAAGTATGGTCTATCGCCAGATGGGGCTGGTGGTAACCGAAACCTGATCGATGAGGCGCTACAAGATCCTAGATTGACATCTATCTCCGCGCCAAGATCAGTGTTTGATTCACTTGTTAAGGCAAGAAATGCGCTAGTGGAATGGATAAATCTTCAGCTTCCATCCGGCGGAAAAAAAATAGATGCGTTAATTTATAATCCACTCGCAATCTATTATTCTGCGAATAAATCGTTCGGGGAAATAAATCGTGTGGATGCTATTGATAGCGATGGAAAGAGTGTGGGAATGGAACAAAATATCGTTGTCGGAGGCGCCGGTGCGGATATTTTGCTTGGGGGTAAGGGTCATGACGTTCTTGTTGGATTTGACGGCTCCAACGTCTTGGAAGGTGGTGAGGGAGACGACGATCTATACGGGGGGATGGACGTCGATATATTAAATGGAGGGCAGGGGGTAGATTACCTAAATGGCGGGAGGGGGGATGATTTATATGTTTGGAACGAAGGTGATGGTAATGACATCATTGATGACAAAGATGGTGGGAGATTATTGTTTAACGGCAAAACATATTCTTTTTCCGGTGGCTACATGGTTAAAGACGGGTCATCGAACACTTGGCGTGATGAGAGCGGAAATGTGCGTCTTACCCACAACAGCCCGTGGCGCATCGAGCTGCCCGATGGATCAGTTATCCAACTCGGCGAAGACTTCGATCCCGGAGAATGGGGTATCACGCTCGGTGAAGCTCAGCCTGACGCGGTCAAGATCTACAACGGCGATCAACGCCCGTTGATTCGCGGTGTCGAAGTGGAATTTGATGTTGCGCCGGACAGCAGCGTTTACAGCACATATCAATGGGCTGCCACGAGTTGGAATGCAGACGGCAGCCTCAACAACGGTATTGCTGAGGCCGACTTCAACGACGTGATCTACGGATCGACGGGTAATGACAAGATCAACGGATTCGGCGGTAACGACGCATTGGACGGAGGGGAAGGTGACGACCAGATAGATGGTGGTGTCGGTGATGACATGATTGCGGGCGGGAAAGGGCGCGATGTAATCCGAGGGGGCAATGGAAATGACTTTATCCAGGGAAGCGGCTATTTGTTGGCGGGGCGCCGCGTAGGCCCGGATGATCAATGGGAACCGCCACCCGGATCGCAGATAGTTATCGCTGGTTCAACTTGGGGCGTCGTGAAGTACGGGGGTGCGACGGTGTGGGGTTACGCCGGACCGGCGTACACATCGGAAACCGGACCGGGAGACAGTCTTGATGGCGGTGCCGGTGATGACGACATCATGGGCAGTTGGGGCAATGACGCAATCGACGGTGGAACTGGCGATGATTTGCTCTATGGCCTGGCGGGTGATGACACGCTCTCCGGTGGCGAGGGTGATGACTACATGATGGGGGACGGGCCCATTACGTCGGGATTGCTAAACACGGTCGCAGGGGCTTTGCATGGTGCGGATACTCTCGATGGAGGGGAGGGAGACGATCAAATCATTGGAAATGGTGGTGATGATCAACTTTTCGGCGGAGCTGGGGATGATCATCTTTGGGGTGATCAAAGTCTAAATGGGGATCTTGATCCTTCCTATCACGGAAATGACTATATCAGCGGGGGCGACGGGAGCGACTTTCTGGAAGGCGGCGGTGGGAAAGACGTGCTTTATGGGGGGAGCGGCGACGACGCGATGTGGGGGGACGCCTACTCGGCGAGTGTTCCGGAACAGCGTCTCAACTGGGGCAACGACGTACTTAGCGGAGACGATGGCAATGATTGGATGGCAGGGGGAGGGCGGGACGACATACTTTCCGGTGGCGAGGGCAACGACGTTATGTACGGCGATGAGCCCGGGTCGTCATTGAACTCGGAATTTCATGGCGATGATGTTCTCGACGGCGGGAGTGGCGATGACTATCTGGAAGGAGGGGGGGGAGACGATCAACTCTTCGGTGGTGCGGGGAAGGACACGCTTTGGGGGGATTCGGGCGCAGACGGATACGACCCAGCCTCACACGGAAATGACTCCCTCGACGGCGGAGACGACGACGACGTGCTCATCGGGAACGGTGGCGCCGATACGTTGCTCGGTGGCGGTGGCAACGATACGCTCTACGGTGACAACGCAATTGAAGCGCTGGATGATGTCTACCAGAAAGATGATTTTCTTGATGGTGGCATTGGTGATGACGTCATATTTGGTGGCGGAGGCGCAGACACTCTTTGGGGCGGCGAGGGCGATGATTATCTTGAGGGGGATCGCGAGGGCGGTAGTCTCGCTGAGACCTATCAGGGCGACGACCAGCTGGATGGCGGCGAAGGTAACGACACCCTAAAGGGCGGTGGGGGTAACGACACGCTGTCGGGCGGGGCTGGCTCAGATCTCGTGCATGGCGGGTCAGGCAACGACTATCTCGCTGGCAACAGCGGGATCGATGGAATGTGGGGAGAGGAAGGCGACGATGTGTATCTGATTGAGGGAGGTGACGCGACGACCGATGGTGCGCTGCTGGACTCAATTTTCGACTCCCAAGGTAATAATCAGATCATATTTGGAGAGGGAATCTCTCTAAGTGACATGAAGACCTATCTCCTCAGTGATTCGGAGGTTGTGATCTCTTACAACGATGAGACTGAGGCGCTAGCGGTAGTGTTCGATCCATCGGCATCGTCGTTCCGGGTTTCGTTTGGCGATGGGCCGTCGCTCGAATTGGACGAACTAATTATGAACACCGGCGAGACCCGCATTGAAAAGGAGTCTAATGCAAGCGGGAGCAAGCTGGTAGGCGGGGCTCAAGCAGACAGTCTTCGGGCGATTGGGGACCATATTACTGTCAAGGCCGGCCGCGGCGATGACGTCATCTCCATGTTAGGCCACGACGGAACCCTTGTTCTACGCGAGGGTGATGGCAAGGATTGGGTCGGCGGAGAAGGATTGCAACATGTGCGCTTCGCCGGTGACGTCACCCTGGATAGTCTTCAGATGAGTATCTTTTCGGGCTATCACCCGAGCACATATTCTTATGGAAACCACTACGCATTGGCGTATGGGACCGCAGGCGACGTCCTCTATATAAGCAGCAGCTCCAACACGCCAGGTCTGGTGTACGAATTACCAGATGGACGTAGCGTCTCGCATCTGGCGCTCCTGGAGCAGTTCGGCATTCCGTTGAACTGGCAAGGGGGCGCGTCGGGGGATGCGGCGACGGGCACGTCCATGAGCGATCATATGCAAGGCAATGAAGGGGACGACGTAATTCACGGAGGCGCAGGAGATGATTCGATCCGCGGCGATGACGGAAGCGATCACCTCTTTGGCGAGGCAGGGGACGATAGCCTCGACGGCGGATACGGACTGTTCGACGACATTCTCGATGGTGGCGACGGCAACGATACGCTCATCGGAAATGAAGGCAACGACATCCTCCTCGGGGGCAACGGAAACGACGAGTTAGACGGCGGCGGTGGCGATGACGTCTTGAACGGCGGCGCCGGTAGCGACCTACTCCTCGGCGGAAGTGGTAACGATACCCTCGTTGCAGGCGAAGGCCGTGATCGTCTGGAAGGCGGCTCGGGCGACGATATCTATGTCTTGGATTCTTCTATTGGTACGACGCTCATTAACGACGGCATGGGCAAGAGCGTGGTCAATTTGGGAGATCTTAATGCAGCCGGCATCATGGCATCCTACATTCAGGGTGATGATGGGAACCTCTACCTCGCACTCGACAACGGTGGTGGGCGCCGCGTGTACATCCAACAGTCGTTCGACGATACGGTTCAATCGCTAGAGTTCCGGACGTCCGATGGAACTACAGTAAGCGAAAGCAGTTTTTTACGGTCGGAGACACCCATCTCGTATTGGGTGGCCGCCAACAAGGCTGTACGCATGGCGGGCGGTGCTGGGGCTGACACTATCGTTGGTGGTGAGCTTGGCGACGTCTTGCGTGGAGGGAGTGGTAACGACCAGATTGCCGGTGGCGCGGGTGACGATGTCCTATATGGCGACGATGGCGCCGATCTGCTGGCCGGCAACCAAGGGAATGACGTGTTGTATGGCGGTAAAGGTACGGATATTTACCGCCTTGATCGTGGCAATGGACTCGACACGATCTTCGAGGACGGAACCGATGCTAGCGTGCTCAAGCTGACAAGTGGACTTAGTTTGTCAGACCTGTTTGCATTGCGCTCGGGGAACGATTTGCGCTTGACTGTACGCGAGAGCTCGAGCGGGGTCATTATCAAGGATTTTTACTCAGGCATGTCGTCCTGGACGGTTCAAACAGATGACGCGGCACCAGTGGATTTGACTGTCGCGCTTCCAGCGATCGCCATGCCTGCGCCGGCGCAGGGCGTTGCAGATTTGAGAGAACGCTTCAAGTTACAGCTTCAAGCCGATCAGGGAGAGTCGCTAGCCGCTAGTCGATATACTCGGCAAGCAGATGGCACATTCTTGCGTGTAGATGTCAGCGATAGCGAGAACAGTTGGAGTAAATCAACGTATCGGGTTTCGATGGACGGCGAGGTGACGTATAGCGACGAATCGGAAATTTTCTATTGGAAGGATGATTTCCAGACCACAGCGGAAAGCGGCAATAATTGGACCGAACAGACTGTGGTGCGCAGGCTCACGAGTAACACGACAAGTGCGCCGGCTGATCGCTTCATCTCGCTTGATTCGCTGGATGGAGGAGTGCAAGTCCCAGCGGGGGCAACTCTAATTCCCATTTACGGACCGCCTCGCTACAACGGGCTGTCCGCCACGATGGAGCCTTCCCTTCTCGGCTATAGGGTGTTCTATCCTTCGGAGACCGAATCGGGTCCCCACTACGGAAACCAAGTCGAAACCAAATACTTCCGCGAAGATATGACCAGCATCAGCGTATCGGTGCGTGAACTCTTTGCTGGTGATAGCGCGAACCAGATTCGAATCTCTGGGCATGCCATCGTCGATGCTGGTGGCGGCAACGACATCATTAAAAGTGAGGACGACGGAGGAGTCTCCTATGGCGAGCGCGCAGCAGGGATGTTGGGCACTGCCCAGATTGGCGCATTCCTGTTTGGCAACAGCGGCGATGACGCAATATATGGTGGTCTGCGGAATGACACGATAATTGGCGGGACGGGAGACGACCTGCTGTACGGCGGTGGCGGCAGTGATACCTATGTCGTCGCCGCTGGCGACGGTCATGACGTGATCGGAGACTTCGACCTGCGTCCCGGGCAGCAAGACATTTTGGAACTACCGGCGGGCGTCACACTATCGAATCTGCAGGTGAGGTTTGTCCAGGTTGCGGCTCAAGGTCCTTCTGAGGAAGTATTCTTGGATATGTACCTTCGGGTGCCGGAGGCCGATACCACATCGATGTACTGGGCAATGGAGTTGACTTGGGGGGACGAGAGCCAAACGGTCTCTATCCTAATGCCGCACGCCTATCAGAACGCCGGTAGCGGAGTGGAACTGTTCCGATTTGCCGACGGCAGTACGGCTACTCTTGATCAATTGCGAGCACTGGCACCCCAATTGCCTTCTGCCGATGCCGATGCACTCGACAATTCGTTTGCTGCCAGCGGAACGGTGTTCGGAGGGGGAGGGAATGACACACTCACGCTTACGGCGGCGGGCTCGCTATACGGCGATGCCGGACGCGATATCCTGATCGGCAGCAACGACGACGACATCCTCGCCGGCGGAACGCGAGCGAACGAGGGGCGTGGAGACATCTGGGATGCCGGTGGCACGTACCACGGTGGTGCAGGGAACGATAATATCCATGCTACTGCGGGCAACGACATCTTCGAATATGACCTTGGCGATGGTTATGACTCGATAACTGATGCACGTCATAACTGGAAGTACCTAGCCTACGGAGGCGAGTACATGCGCCAGCAGGGTTGGGACGATCTGGATGCGGAACAGTCCGCGCACCGTCAGTTGCTTGACAGTGGGCACGATACGTTGAAGTTCGGCGCAAGCATCCGTGCTTCGAACGTTGTTGCCGAGTCCAATGGAGACATGGCTTTCCGTATCTACGACAGAGCGCCGCAGTTCGACGAATGGTCGGGCGAATACTACGACTCACAGGAAGAGTTGGGTGGCGTCTACTTCGATCATTGGTTCGGCACGCTCAAGACGAACGACGGGCAATCTACCGATGTGCAGATCGAGAACCAGCTCAATCGTGTCGAGTTTGCCGACGGGACGGTCTGGACGATCAACCGCGACGGCTCGCACACGGTGTCGGATAGCAACATCCGCGTTGGGGCCGTGGGGGATGACATCCTTGCCGACTACCGCGGCAATAACGTTCTGATGGGTCTGACCGGCAACGACACGCTAACAGCCGGGGACGGCGACGATCTGTTGATCGGTGGTAGCGGCGACGACCATCTTGACGGTGGGAACGGCTACGACGTCATCGCCATCAATGCCGCGGACGGCAATGACACGGTGTCCGCACGCCAGGGCGTCAACAAGACCCTGTCACTCGGTGGAGGCATCAAGCTCGAAGACCTCAAGCTCAGCCGAGAGGGGAGCAATCTCGTGCTGACGACGACCGACGATCAGCGCATCGAGTTTGATGACTGGTACGCGGATGCAGGAGGTAACCACAGCGTCGGAACCCTGCAGGTACTGATGGGTCAGGTAAATGGCTACGACGCGAATGGCGACGAGCTGCATGCCGGTCACGTGCAGCAGTTTGACTTCGCCGGGCTTGTGCGGAGATTCGACAGCGAGCAGGCCGAATCTCCCGCCGTCACGTCTTGGTCGCTGTCCAACGCGCTGCTCGACTTCCATCTTTCCTCGAGTGATGGAGCTGCCCTCGGCGGTGATCTTGCCTATCAGTACGGTATGACGGGGCAATTGTCGGCAGACGGCGTCGCCAATGCGATCCTGGCCAGTGGCCAGTTTGGTCGCGAGAATCAGCAACTCCGTAGCGCTTAAGGAGTGTTCCGGGGAGCCGCCGGTGACGGCGGCTTCCATTTTGCTCGCGGTCTGCAGACCTTGTTGATGATGAAGCGAATACTAGTTGCATGGGAGCTAGGGGCGAACTTTGGCCACATTGCGCAACTTCAGCCGATCGCCGATTCGCTGCGACGTCAAGGGTATGAGGTCACGTTCGCCATGCGTGACCTCACTCATGCGCGCCGACTCTTGGGACTCAATACCTACAGGATTGTCGCGGCTCCGATGCCGCCACCGCTCGCGAGTCCGACTGAGCATACCGGCCCGCCTGAGTCGTATCTGGACATTTTGGCCTTGCAAGGGGCGGCCGATCCCGACTCTCTCTCGGCGATTATCTACGCGTGGCAAGATCTGCTGGACTTAGGGCGGTTCGACCTACTCCTTGCGGAAAGTGCTCCCTTTGCCGTGCTTGCGGCGTCGCTGATGGACCTTCCGCATATGGCACTGGGTACGGGATTTACATTGCCCCCTGCACAAACGCCGTTTCCTTTTTTCCGGCAAGAAACGGTCCAGTCGCGCTCTCGCAGAGGAAGAACGGAAACGGTGATCCTCCATGCGCTCAATGTTCTGGCTAATGCCCGCGGACAACCCCAGTTTCGATACACATACGAGATATTCAGATCGGCAGCGCGATATCTGATCACTTGGCCAGAACTGGATCACTATGGTCCCCGTGAACGGGATAATTTTTTGGGTCCACTGCACACGTCGCAATCTGCGAAGGGCGACATGGCAATCGATTGGCCATCTGGCAACGGCCGCGTTGTTGGGTATCTACAGCCAGACTATCCGCAGTTGGCGATGCTGCTGAGTACGTTGACTAGATCCGGCCTGTCCTCGATCGTGGCGATTCCTGGTGGTGATCGCTGGGCACGAGAGTATGCAAGCTCGACGCTACGGATCCCCACCGCTCGGGTGCAACTCGATCGTCTATTGATAGACGCGGACTTTGTAATTTGCCACGGTAGTCATAATCTCGCGGCCGAGTCTCTTCTACATGGAAAGCCATTGATGATGCTTCCCCAGCAGATTGAACAAGCAATGCTCGCCAAGCGTATCCAATCCTCGCAATTCGGAGCATACCTGTCACCAACTGAGACACGCCGGATACCGGAACTCGTTCAGCATATGCGAAAGGATTACAGCAGGGAGGCTAACGAGGCTTTTGCATTGGCCAAGCGAAGCTACGTTCCAAGTGAAACGGCGCAAATAATATCCACGATTGCATCCACCATGATGTAGTGCTCGCGATGACGAACGCCCGCGCGAGGCGGGCTCTCGTCGTGGGCGTTGCGCCAGCGTCAGTGCGCGGCCGCGGACATGCCGCTGCCGCCGCGTGCGGGCTTGGTGATCCAGATCAGCGGAATGATCACCAGCATTGCAATCGCGGCGCCGTAGAAGATGTCGTTGAGCGCCATCATCGCGGCTTGCGACTGTACGGTGACGTCGAACAACGCGTACCCCGCATCGCGGCCAAGGCCGAGTAGCGAGTGGTAGTGCTCGAGCTGGCCAGTGAATACCGGGTTGTTTGCACTGGCCTGTTCGGTGAGCACCTGATGATGCAGGATGGTGCGGTTGTTCCACAGCACGTTGGCCACCGACGTGCCCACGCCGCCGCCGAATACGCGTGCGAACGTGGACAGGCCGGCTGCCGCGGGCACCTTCTCGGGTGGCTGGCCCGCAAGAATGAGCGTCGTCAGCGGCGCGAAGAACAGTGCCATCGGAATGCCCTGAAGCAGCGTCGGCAGGATGATGTGCCATTCATCGATGCCCACATAGAAGTACGTGCGCATGTAGTACACCACCGCAAAGCCGACAAACGCGAGCGTGCCGATTACGCGCGCATCGGTTTTCGGTAGCAGGCGTCCCATGATCGGCGCGCCGATCACCGCGAAGATGCCGATTGGCGCGGTGGCCAGCCCGGAGTCGAGCGCGCGATAGCCGAGGTACTCCTGCATCCATTGCGGCAGCAGCACCAGCGTGCCGAAGAAGATGCCGTATGCGATTGAGATCGCCACGGTGCCGCCAAGGAAGTTCCGTTGCTTGAACAACGTCAGATCGACGATCGGATTCTTGTCGGTCAGCTCCCAGACCACGAACAATGCGAACGCGACCACGGCGACCACGGTCAGCACCACGATGGTCGTGGACGAGAACCAGTCCAGATCCTTGCCCTTGTCGAGCATGATCTGCAGCGCGCCGACCCAGAGCACCAGCAAGGCGAGCCCGATGGTGTCGATCGGCAGCTTGCGCGAGGGTGTCTCGCGCTTGCGATACAGGGTCCAGACCACGCCGGCGGACAGCAAGCCCACCGGAACGTTGATAAAGAAGATCCACGACCAGCTATAGCTGTCGGTGACCCAGCCGCCCAGCGACGGACCGACGATCGGGCCGGTGACCACGATCATCGAGAACAGCGACAGCGCGAACGCGGCCTTGGCCTTGGGCCATGAACTCAGCAGCAGCGATTGCGAGAGCGGAATCAGCGGTCCGGCTACCGCCCCCTGCAACGCCCGCGCCGCGAGCAGCAGCGGCAACGACGGCGCGATGCCGCACAGGAACGACGCAAACACGAACAGCAGGATCGAGGCCACGAACAGGCGCACCTGTCCAAAGCGTTGCGTCAGCCAGCCAGTCAACGGAATCGCCACCGAATTGGCGGCGGCAAACACCGTGATGACCCACGTGCCTTCATCGATAGAGACACCCAGATTGCCGGAGATGGTTGGAATCGCGACGTTGGCGATCGACGAGTCGAGCACCGTCATGAACCCGGCCAGCCCGATGCCGAGCGAGCCCAGTGCCATGCGCGCGCCGGTCAGCGGCGGCAGTTCGTTGGCGGCGCTCATCTTGCATTGCTCGCGATGATCTGTGCGATGTCATGGTCGGCCTCGTCTCCGTACTTTGCAAACACGTCCGTCTTGTCGTCGGCGAAGGATGTCGCCATCAAGGCCTTGGCCTGCGCTGCCGCCTTGCCATCCTCATCGTCCTGACGAATATCGATATCGACGTTCATCGACAGCCCCACGCGCAGCGGATGCGCGCGCAGCTCCTCGACTGGAATCGCGATACGCACCGGCAGGCGCTGCACCACCTTGATCCAGTTGCCGGTGGCGTTCTGCGCCGGCAGCAGCGCCAGTGCCGAGCCGGTGCCGGGCGCCAGGCCGACCACGCGGCCGTGATAGGTCACCGAATCGCCGTAGACATCGGCCGTCACCGTGGCGGGCTGACCCACACGAATACTGCGCAACTGCCATTCCTTGAAGTTCGCATCGACCCATGCCTGCTCCAGCGGCACCAGCGACATCAGCGGCGTGCCCGGCGCCACACGCTGGCCCACCTGCACGTTGCGCTGCGTGACGTAGCCATTGACAGGCGCGGGCAGTGTGGTGCGGGCCAGCGCGAGGTAGGCGTCGCGCACGCGCGCTGCGGCCGCCTGTACATCCGGGTGCTGCGCGATGGTCGTGTCGTCGGTCATCGCACGGTTCTCGCGCAGGGCCTGTTGCGCGGAGACCAGCGCGGCGCGCGCCGAGGCGACGGCGTCCTGTGCATGCGAGACGTCCTCGGTGGACACCGCACCGGAGGCGCCGGTGTCGAGGCGGCGCTGCAGGTCGCCCTGCGCGCGGGTCAGATCGGTCTGGCGCTGCACGATATTGGCGCGCAGCTTGTCGTCGCCGACGAACACCGCATGCACGCGGCGGACGGTCTGGCCGAGATCGGCCTCCGCCTTCTGCAGCGCGATGCGCGCGTCGGCGGGGTCGATGCGCACCAGCGGCCGGCCTTTCTCGACGACCTGCGTGTTGTTGGCATCGACGGCAATCACGGTGCCGGTGATCTGCGGTGTGATTGGCACCACGTTACCGTTCACGTACGCATCATCGGTATCGATATGGAACCGCGCGACGCGTTCGTAGTAGACGCCGTAGCCGACGCCGGCCACAAGGACGATGATGCCGATGACGGCCAGCCACAGCTTGCGCGCATGCGCCTTGTGGTCAGGCGTGGCGGGCGGCGCTGTGGGGGCCTTCGTGGCGGGCGCGGCCAGGCCGGTGTCGTCGGCCGTGGCGGAAGCAGGTGCATTCATGGAGCGCTCCTGGAGCGTGAATCTGGAAATTAGTGTTGGGAGACGACGACGTTCGGCACCGCGGTGGCGGTCGTCTGTCCCGGAATAGGTGTGTCCGTGCCCGGCGTCGTGTCGTGCGTGGCATCAAAGCCACCACCGAGCGCCTTGATCAGCGCGATCTGCATATCGCGACGATCCATCTCCAGATTGACCACGGAGGTCTCGGCGGCCAGACGGTTGTCATCGGCGCGCAGCAACGACAACTGTTCGATCAGCCCCGCGCGGTAACGTATGAGCGCGAGTTTGTAGGCCGTGGTCTGGGCATCGAGCGCCTGACGTGCATCGACCAGTTGCCGATCGGCGGCGCGGATGCGTGCGACCTGGCTGGCCACGTCGGACAGCGCATTGGTCAGCGTCTCGTCGTAGTGCGCCACGTCGGCGTCGAAGTCCGCATAGCGGCCTTTGAGTTGCGCGCGCAACGCGCCGGCATCGAAGATCGGCAGATGGATCGCCGGGCCCGCGATCAGCGTGCGCGCCGAGGTCTGTAACAGCCGGCCCCAGCCCAGCGCACTCAGGCCCGCATCGACCGACAGATTCACATCGGGATAGAACTCGGCCTTGGTTACCTTGACGTCGTGCAGCGCGGCATCGACGCGCCAGTAGGCGGCGACGATATCGGGACGGCGCGAGATGAGATCGGCCGGCAGGTGGTCCGGCAGCGTCATCACGGGAGTGCCGGTGTCGAGCCCGGCGAACGTGGGCCGCGCGATCGCGTTGCCACGGTCCGGACCCGCGCCGAGCAGCGCAGCCAGTTGATAGCGCACCGCGAGGATCTGCCCATCGAGACCGCTGACCGTAGATTGGGTGGTCGACGTCTCGCCGTGCGCGGTCTGCCGCTCGACGTCGGTATCGAGACCCGCGCGCACGCGCCGCTCGGTCACGCTGCCGATGTCCTGACGATTACCCACCTCGCGCGCCTGAATATCATGCAGCGCGTACAGCCGGGCGAGCTGGTTATAAGCGCTGGCCACCGAGGCGGCGAGGGCGATACGCACCGCCTCGGCCTCGGCCTCAGCGGCCTTCTCCTGCGAGATGGCCTGCTTCAGGCCTTCGCGCTGCTTGCCCCACAGGTCGAGGTCCCACGACGCATGCACGAATGCGTTGTTGAGGTTCGTCCACGTGCCAGCCGCGGGCGGCGGTATGACCGAATTTTCGGGCAGGCGCGCGCGCGTCCAGGAATACGAGCCACTGACATTGGGATAGCGCGCGGCATCGGCCTCGCCGACATACGAGCGCGCCTTGTTGATCCGGGCCAGCGCGGCATCGATGGTCGGGCTGCCACGCAATGCCTCATCGATCAGCGCCGGCAGTTGCGGATCGCCGAATTGCTGTGCCCACGACAGCGTGGGCCACTGCCCATGCTCGTCCGGCAGGCTCTGCCTGGTCTCGAACTTGTCCGGCGACGCAATCTTGCGGTCGTCGCGAATACCGGCGTAATTGACGCAGCCGGACAGCGCCGACACCACCGCCATAGCCACGACCGTGAGCAGCACGCCACGGGCAATCCACACGGGCTTTCGCTTGCTGAAGTCTGGTAAACGCATACATCCCCCTCGGTCTTGGCTTGTTGCCCGAATGCTAGGAGTCGGGGTGCCGCACGCCAATTGACGCGTGGTGTGTCACCGGTCAACCGAAGGTATGAGTTCACCTGCTGCAAGGTAGTTACCTGCACGGGACGAAAGTTTTGGCCTGTGAGGCGGGGTTAATCCGGTAGTATGAAAATGTGATTCTTAAGGCGTTTATGCTGAATTATGCTGATTACATAATTTATGTGTGCAGAATAATTGGACATAAATCACATGGCTTTCCGGGACACGACGGACCGTGCATCGCTGACATCAGGCCCGCATCCGCATCAGATCCGCCGCCTTCTCGGCCACCATGATGGTCGGCAGGTTGGTGTTCGCGCTTGGCGTCGAGGGCATGACCGAGGCGTCGGCCACGCGTAGGCCATCAATGCCGATGACGCGGCAACTGGCATCGACCACGGCCTCCTGATCGTCGCTACGGCCCATGCGGCAGGTCGAGGTGACATGGCCCATCGGTGCCACCGCGCCGAGAATCTCGTCATCGGTAAGCCGCCGTTGCGCGCGTGCATTGCCGATCCAGCGTCCGGGCTTCAGTGCGTTGGCCATGACCTGCCGCGAGACGTGCGATGGGGCATTGAGGGCCAGTTTGGCGCCGAGCCCAATCAGCGCGCCGGCCAGACCGGGGCGGTTGAACTGGTTGGCAGCCATTACCGGAGGCAGGATAAAGGCGTCGTGATAGCTGTCGCGCATCGCTGATGACCCGAGCAGCGTCTCCACCATGCGCGCGGCCAGTACCATGCGTGGCGCATCGCGCGGATCGTCGAGCAGCCGGAATTCGATCGAAGGGGGCACATCCGGGTCTGGCGAGGTCACGCTGACGGCGCCGCGCGAGTAGGGCGCGTACAGCGCTGCGCTGAGCATCGCCAGATCGGTGCCGAAGCTGCGGGGTCCCACACGCCCGAGTAGCGACACGATCAGATCGCCTTCCGGACAATCAGGTTGCCCCGACGAGTGCCGCACCCCCGCGCAGGCAAACGTCCGCAGCGCCGCGGACTGGCGCGCATGGCGCGGCAGCGTGATGGCGAACTGCAGATACGGGTGGTTCTGCAGATGCCGCCCAACACCGGGCAGATGCCAGCGCGGTGTAATGCCGGCCGCGCGCAGCGTATCGCTGTCACCGATGCCCGAGCGCAGCAGGATCGCGGGCGAATGTACGCCACCCGCGCTCAGCACCACCTCGTCCGCATCAAGGCGATGGAGCTGGTCATTGTGGCGATAGGTCACGCCAGTGGCCCGCCGCCCCAACGGACCTTCTTCGATCTCTACCCGCATCACCGTGGCACTGGTGACGATCGTCAGGTTCGGCCGTGCACGTACCGCTGCCGTGAGGTAACACGACACGCCCGACGAACGTCTGCCACCCTGCGCGGCATAGGGCATCGCAAAGAACCCGCAGCCTGGCTGCACATTGATATCGTCGATGGTCGCCAGCCCACGCGCATTGGCGGCACGCTCGATCGCGGCGGCAATGCCGGGCCACTCCGCGCGCGGTGGCCGCCGCACCGTGAACGGCCCATCGCTGCCGGGCGCGCCCGCACGGCCAGCATCGCCTTCCGCGCGCTCGAAATAGGGCCGTACGTCCTGCCAACCCCAGCCGCGCGCGCCGGCATCGACCCAGCGCTCGTAGTCATTGGGCAGCCCGCGGAGCGTCCACATGCCATTGATGCTCGACCCGCCGCCGAGAATCCTCGCCTGCGGATACGGAAATTCGTCGCCACCCACGCGCCGCCGCGCGCGCAGCCCCGGCCAGAAGTAGGACGGGTTCAGCGAAGCGCTCGGAAATGCATCGTCGATATCGGCCGGAATCGCCTCGGGCCGGACATCGGCACCGGCTTCTAGCAGCACCACCGTGTTAGCGGGGTCCTCCGACAACCGCGCCGCCAGCACCGCGCCGGCGGTGCCGCCCCCGACGATCAAGTACCGCACAGGATTGGGCAACTTAGCGATTGTCGACACGCTTGTTGAACGGATGGATATTGACCTGCTGCCACAGCCCCGCGTGCGCGAACGGATCGTTGGCGTTGAACGCCACCACGTCTTCCTTGCGGTCGGCCTCGACCAGAAAGAACGAACCAATCATGGTCTCGCCATCGTCGGCGAGCAGCGGGCCGGAGATCAGCGTGCGCAGCTGCGCGCGGCCCAGATAGGCCTTGTGCGCCTCGTAATTGGCCAACCGCACGGAGACGGCATTGGGCTTGTCGAGGGCATGAATTACGTAGAACATGGTTGCTCCTAAGGTTGATAGTCGACCTGATACCGGGCGATGCGCAGATCGCCAAGCTCTCGCTTGACGCGCTGATGTTCGGGGTGCACCGCGTACTGTTCGAGCGCGCCCTGCGAATCGAATTCGGAGTACAGCACCACGTCGCAGGCGTAATCGACACGACTCGAATCCACGCCGATCTCGAGGTGCAGCAGCCCCGGAATCTTGCCGCGCAGGCTCTCGAACGCGGCCTTGAGCTGCGCGACGGCGGAAACCTTGTCGGTCTCGCTCTCGCCGCGCAGATTCCACATCACGATGTGTTTGACGGTCACGCGACTTTCTCCTTGGCCACCGGGTTCAGGATGAAATCGAAGTCGAGCGTGTAGAACGGCGTCGCGGATTCGCCGCCATTCGGCGTACGGCCCGGAGCATGCTCGACCCAGTCCGCGATCAGTGACGAACGCACGCCGAACACCGCATCGGAGTCCAGATACTCGCAGCCCTCGCGGAACACGTGCGTGACCAGCGTCTCGTAGCCGGGCGCGGACACCATGAAGTGCAGGTGCGCGGGCCGCCAGGGGTGCCGGCCCATCGCATCGAGCATGCGTCCCACCGGGCCATCATGCGGAATCGGATAGCTTTCCGCGACGATCGACTGGAAGTTGAAACGCCCCTCGCGATCGGCCAGCAGCGTGCCGCGGCCCTGCGCTGGCCCGCCGTCACGTTGCACGTCGTAGAAGCCTTCAGAGTCCGCCTGCCACACCTCGAGCTTGGCGCCCGGCACGATCTCGCCGCCGATGCCGCGTACCTGGCCGCTCACGAAGCACGGCTCGCCGGCCATGCCGTTGCCGACATCGGCGCCCAACGCGTAATCGGGCGCGTCATCGACGTAGAACGGCCCGAACACCGTGGCCTCGGTGCAGCCCTGCGGCTTGCGATGGTTCTGCGCGGTCACGAGCGTGGACAGACCAAGCGTGTCCGACAGCAGGATGAACTCCTGCCGCGTCGGCGTGCACGCCTGGCCTACCTCAGTGAGGAACTGGATGCCGGCGGCCCATTCCTCCTCGGTCAGCCTGGTTTCCCGGGCAAACGCATGAAGATGCTGGATCAGGCTCGTCATCACCTCCTTGAGCCGCGCGTCCTTCATGTCGTTGTTGCGCGCCAGTACCGCCTGGGTAATGGTCTCCTCATTGAGGTTGCGCATAGTGGTTGCTCCTGGTGATAAAGATGTTGGTTACGCCTTGTCGACGTCTTCCCAGCGCGGACAGGCTCGCTTGTCCGCGGGGATATCCACCGACTGGTAGTTGCTCTTGTCGATCACGGTCGCCGGCAGCACGATCTCGGTCTTCACCGGCAGATTGCGCAGCTTGCGGATCGCGGTCATGGTGCCCAGGCAGCCCTGGATAAAGCCGTTGTAGTCGCCGGTGGCGAGCAGCGTGCCGGCCTTGATCGCATCGATCGCCTCCTTGGTGCCATTGATGCCGGACACCAGCGCCTTGCGATTGGCGCCCTGAAGCGCCTCGATCGCGCCGATCGCCATCGCGTCGTTGGCCGCGAACACCGCGTCCACCTGGGGGTACGACTGCATCAGGTTTTCCATCACCTGCAGGGCCTGCAGGCGCTGGTAGTTGGCCGGTTGCGAGGCCACCAGCTTGATGTTCGGGAACGCCTTCAGCGCATCGCGCACGCCGCGCGTGCGGTCGATGCTGGTCGCCGAGCCCTTCACGCCTTCCAGCAGAATCAGGTTGCCCTTGCCGCCCATCGCCTTGAACAGGTGCGTGGCGGTCTTCAGACCCAGCTCGTAATCGCTGGCGCCAACGAAGGCGACGAAGTTACCCACCTCGCTGCGGTCGGTCACGTTAACCACGGGGATATTGGCCGCGTTGATCTTCTTCACGCCGGGGCCCATCGCCTTGTAGTCAACCGGCACGAACACCACCGCATCGGCCTTCTTGATGATCACGTCCTCGATCTGGCTCATCTGCTCGGGGATGCTGTCCGGCTTGGTCGGAATGTAGTGCGTGACTTTGGCGTTCAGATCCTTGGCCGCCGCATCGGCACCCTGACGCAACGCCTGGAAGTACGGGTTGGTCTGGTTCTTGGTGAACACGGCAATGCGTTCGCCATCGGCATGCGCGGCAGGCATGGCAAGCAATGACAGCGCGAGGGCGCCAGTCAGCGTGAGCAAATTCTTGGGCATGTCAGTCTCCGTTGTAGGTATGGTGATAAGAAGCAGGCAAATCAGCGCGTTCCGCTCTTGCGGCGGGACAGCGTGTCGAAAAACACCGCCAGCACGACGATGACCCCCGTGACCAGCGGTTGCCAGTTGGCGCTGATGGTCAGCAGGTTCATGCCGTTGAGCACAAGCGTGAGGATGATCGCGCCGATCAGCGTGCCGGAGACGCGTCCCACGCCACCGAACAGCGAGGTACCGCCGATCAGCACCGCGGCAATCGCCGGCAGCGTCAGGGCCTCGCCGATATCGCCCTCGGCCGAGTTCAGCCGCGCGAGAAACACCAGGCTGGCAAGGCCGGCCATCGCGCCGCTGATCACATAGACCAGCACCAGCCGGCGGCCCACCGGCACGCCAGACAGCCGCGCGGCCACGGGATTGGCGCCAATCGCATAGATCTCCTGCCCGAACGTGGTCTTCTGCGCCACCGCGATCCCGACGAACAGGAACGCAAGCATCAGGAACACGGGGATCGGCACGCCCCAGAGGTAGCCACTGCCAATCGCGCGAAACTCGGGCGGAAAGCCATGAATGGTCTCGCCGGCCATAAACCAGTAGGTCAGGCCGTGCAGCACCCACAACATGCCGTACGTGGCGATAAACGGCGGAATACGCAGCTTGGCGACCAGCAAGCCATTGGCGAGGCCGATCAGCGTGCCAGCGCCGAGGCCCGCGCCGACCCCAAGCAGCGGCGAGCCGGTGCCCTTGATCACGCTCGCGGCCAGGCACGCGGACATGGCGACGTTCGCGCCCACGGACAGGTCGAGGCCGCCGGTCAGGATCACCAGCGTCAGGCCGGAGGCCAGCAGGAACAGCAGACTGGCTTGACGCAACACGTTGATCAGATTGCCGGTGGTCAGGAACGCATCGGAGGCAACCGCCAGCACGGCGCACAGGATGCCGAGCGCGGCCAGCCGATAGACAAACGAACGCGCGTCAGCAGAGAGGGACAGCGGTGCCGACGCACCCGCGGTAGTCGAGGTAGTCATGCGCGCTCCTTCGCGGTGTTCTTGAACGATTCGATCAACAGCACGAGCAGCACCAGTAGACCGATGGCCGCCACCTGCACCGCCGAGGGCACGCCAAGCAGATTCAGGCCATTGCGCAGCACGCCCACGGCCAGCACGCCGAGCACGGTGCCGGGCAGCCAGCCGTTGCCGCGATCGAACGTGGTGCCGCCCACGGCAACAGCGGCGATGGCATCGAACTCCATGCCAATGGCGGCCGTCGGGTGGCCCGCATTCATGCGCGCGGTCAGCAGCAGCGCGGCAATGCCGGCCATCACGCCGCCCAGCACGTACACCGCAATCAGATAGCGATGGATGCTGACGCCGGCGAACTTCAGCGCTTCGCGATTACCGCCGAGCGCGAACACATAGGCGCCAAAGCGCGTGCGATAAAGCAGCCAGTGGAACAACGCGTAGCTGGCAAACGCAATCCAGATCGGAATCGGCACGCCGAGCCATGTCCCTGCATAGAGGTCGGGGATCGAATCGGAGATGCCGACCACGCTCTGGCCGTCGGTCAGCACCAGCGCCAGTCCTTGCGCGGCGCCCAGCGTGCCAAGCGTCGCCACGAACGGGGGGATGCCGAGCCCGGTGACCAGGCCACCGTTGACGAGGCCGAAGGCAATGCCGACGCCAAGCGCGGCCAGCAGCGCGAGCGACACCGAGCCCGTGCTGATATTGACCATCGCCAGCACCACGCCGCACAGCGTGAGTACCGCGCCGATCGACAGGTCGAGACCTTCGGTCATGATGATCAGTGTCATCGGCAGCGCGATCAGCAGCAGGATCGTCGATTGGGTGCCGACGTTGAGCAGGTTGGCCACGCTCAGAAAGCCGGGACCGAACACGCTGAAGACGGCGATCAGCGCCAGCAGCACCCAGGCCGCGCCGGGCACGCGGCCCAACAGTTGCGCAGGCGGGATGGCGGCGGAGTGGTGCGCGGCCGAGGCCAGCGTGAGCGCATCGGCATGCAGCATGGCGGGCGTGGCAGGGCGGGTATCAGGCATGTCAGGCATCGTTCATCCCCAGTTGCAGAACGCTTTCCTCGGTCATTTGCGTGTAGTCGAGCTCGCCGGCAACCCGGCCCTCGCGCATCACATACGTGCGATCGCAGACGTTGACGATCTCGGGCAGTTCGGAGCTGATCAGCAGCACTGCGGCGCCATCTTTCACGAGGCCGTCGATCAGCGCGAAGATCTCGGCCTTCGCGCCCACGTCGATGCCGCGCGTCGGCTCGTCGAAGATAAACAGCCGCGACTCGGCCAGCAGCCACTTGCCGATGACGATCTTCTGCTGATTGCCGCCCGACAGGTTCTGCGCGAGCTGGTCGCCGCTTGGCGTGGCGATGCGCAACCGCTCGATCTCGCGCGCGGACATCACGTCGGCCTTCTTGCCGCTATACCAGCGCGCCGGAAATGCGCGGCCGATTCCGGCCAGCATCAGGTTGTCGCGCACGGTGCGGATCAGGGCCAACCCTTCGGTCTTGCGGCTCTCGGGAATCAGCGCCGCGCCGAGCGCGCGGGCCTTTTCCGGGCCGCCTGTCATCGCTTTGCCGAAGATGCGGATTTCGCCCGTGTGAATCGCATCGGCGCCGAAGATCGCGCGCGCCACCTCGCTGCGGCCCGAACCTACCAGACCGGCCAGGCCGACGATCTCGCCGGCGCGTACATTGAGGTTGATGCCTTCGATGCCGTTGGCCGCGCTCACACCGCGCACTTCCAATGCCAGTTCGCCGGTGGGGCCACCGCGCGTGCGTTGGTAGGTCATGTCCACCTTGCGGCCGACCATGCGCGCGACCAATTCATCCGGCGTGGCATCACCGGGCAGGTAGCTGCCGACCTTGCGGCCGTCGCGCATCACCGTAATGCGGTCCCCGAGCGCGAACACTTCGGCCATGCGATGCGAGATATAGATCAGCGATACGCCATCGGCCTTGAGCCGACCGATGACCTCGAACAGACGCTCGGTCTCGCGGTCGGACAGCGCGGCGGTCGGTTCGTCGAGCACGAGGATGCGCGCGTTCTGCGACAGCGCCTTGGCGATCTCGATCATCTGCTGCTGCGCCACGCCCAGTTCATGCACAAGCGTGTGCGTGGACAGGTCGAGGCCAAGCAGGTCGAGCAGCCGACGCGCTTCCGCATGCATGGTCTTGTGATCGACCGAACCGGGCAGCCAGCCACGCGGCTCGCGGCCCAGAAAGATGTTCTGCGCAAGGTTCAGGTACGGCACCAGCGAGAATTCCTGAAAGATCACCGCGATACCCAGGCGCATGGTGTCCGCGGGGCTCGCCACGCTGACCTGCTGGCCCTGGTGATAGAACTCGCCGGCGTCAGCCACATAGACGCCGCACAGCACCTTCATCAGCGATGACTTGCCGGCGCCATTCTCGCCGAGCAGCATATGGACTTCGCCCGGATAGACCGAGAATGACACGTCGTCGAGCGCCTTGACGCCCGGGAAGGTCTTCGAGATGCCCCGCATCTCCAACAGTGGCGGGGCGTCGCAGATTGTGTTCATGAGTCTCCTCCTATTCTTGTATATGGCCCTGCAGCAGGCGTTCGCCCGACACACGCAGTTGCGCGAGCGCGGACGGCATGCCCTCGGCCAGCATCTGGCCGTTGCGCTTGCGCGCAACCCCAGCCACGAACACGCTGTCGATATTGGCTAGGCTGGCCTGCATCACCACCGCGCTCACCGGGTCGTGCACGGGGAACATGTTCATGCGGCGCGCATCGATCATCACGAGGTCCGCCTGCTTGCCAGGCGTGAGCGAACCGAGCTGGTCGGACAAGCCGAGCATGTGTGCGCCTGCCACCGTGATCCATGCCAGCGCGTCGTGGCAACTGACCTGATGTTGCGCGGCAATGCCTTCGTGCGCAGTGCGATAAGCGGCGTGATCGAGCGCGCGCTGCACGCCGAGCGCGATGCGCGCGGCCACGAACATCTCGCCCGATAGTCCCGATTCGAGATCGACGCCGAGCGACGGTGCCGTGCCGAGATCGCGCAGCCGGCCCGTGATCGGAAATCCGTGGCCCTGCGTCAATTCGTTCTCGGGCGTGATCGAGAAGGTCATGCCGGCCTCGACAAAGCGCGCGAGCTGCGCATCGGTCAGGTTGTTGCCGTGCACGATATTGATATGCGGGCCGAGCAGGCCAGCCGCTTCGAGGCGGTCCCAGCCCTCGGGCGTGCGCGCCGCGCCGCCACCCTGATGCATGCTCGCGATCAGACCGAAGTCCCTGGCCAGTGCGAAATCGTGCAGCGCCACGTCGAGCGTCGAATAGTGCGGGCCGAGGATCGCGAGGCCGAGGCTGACGCGCTCGTTGCCCTGCAGACGGCGCGCGATCCGTTCGACCTCGCCACGCGGATGCGGCGTTTCCCAGAACGGTGCGACACCAGGCTTGGGATCGGGCTTGGGCGAGCCGTGGAAGAACGCGGCGCGAATGCCGGAGGCGTCCAGCGCATCGATGGCGGCGTCGCTGTGCGCGGGCGTCGGGTTGTTGTGGCACCAGTCGACCAGCGTGGTGGTGCCGCAATCGAGCTGGTTCCATGCGCCCACCAGCGTGGCGATATGGATGTCCTCGGGGGTGAAACGCGTGGCCAGACCCGCGTGCATCTGGCGGAAGTATTCGGTGAGCGTCCAGCCCGCGGCGACGCCGCGCAGGGCGGTTTGCCACGTATGCATGTGGGCGTTGATAAAGCCGGGCGTGACGATGAAACCGCGTGCGTCGATCTGGACGATATCGGCGGGCACATCGGTTTGGAGGTTGGCACCGATGGCCGCGATGCGGTCGCCGTCGATCAGCAGATCGCCGGTCATTACGCCGCTCCGGTTGCCGTGCACCGGGTCCATGGTGACGAGCGTGGCCCCGCGAATAAGCGTTCGCGTCATCGTGGTTGTCTCCTGGTCCGGCATCATCAGTGGCCGG
This sequence comes from Cupriavidus pampae, assembly GCF_914271485.1. Taxonomy (GTDB): domain Bacteria; phylum Pseudomonadota; class Gammaproteobacteria; order Burkholderiales; family Burkholderiaceae; genus Cupriavidus; species Cupriavidus pampae. The sequence goes on along the minus strand of NZ_CAJZAG010000002.1, from coordinate 164,654 downwards.
TTGCAAAGCAGTCTATACTCGGCCAAATCGAAAAAGAATGCCGCCTGAGGAAATGTTTCTTCCTCCTGGCGAGAAAATAACGCTGCAAAGCGATGGAGACGACGCATGGATCGATGGACCGAGATCGAGTTGTTTGTGCAGACCGCCGAGTTGGGCAGCCTGACCAAGGCAGCCGAGAATCTCGAGATGTCGAATGCCGCGGCCAGCCGCTATCTGAATTCGCTCGAGCGCCGGTTATCTGCGCGCCTGATCGAACGCAGCACGCGGCGGCTCTATCTGACGCAGGTCGGTGAACAGTTCTTCCGGCGCTGCAAGGAAGTGCTAGCGGAGATGAAGGAAGCGGAGGCGGATGTCAGCGCCAATGTGCTCGAAGCAGACGGCACGCTGACGGTCACCGCCTCTCTGTCGTTCTCGATGATCCATATTGCGCCGCTGTTACCGGAGTTCACCGCGCGCTATCCGAAGGTCAGCGTCAATATCATTGCGGCCAATCGGTACTACGACATCATGGATAGCGGCATCGACCTCGCGATTCGCACGCGTGAGTTCGAGCCGGACTCGAACCTCACGGTGCGGCGGCTGGCACAGACGCGACGCATACTCGCGGCCTCGCCGCGCTACCTCGATCAGCGCGGCACGCCACGCACGGTCGAGGACCTCGCCAATCACGCGATGCTGATCTATTCGTACGCGAACCGGCCGAACGAGCTGATCTTTACGCGTGGGCGTGCGGAAGAGGGTGTGGACGGTGGTGCAGGCAGCGGGGAGAAGCGCGTGATCAACGTGCGCAGCACGTTCGAGTCGAACGACGGTCAGGTGCTGCGCGCGGCCGCGCTCAAGGGCATGGGCATCCTGGTGCAGCCCAAGTACATCATCTACGACGATATCGTCGCGGGCCGTCTGGTGCCGGTGCTCGACGACTGGGATCTGCCACGGCTGACCGTGAATATCGCGTTCCAGAACAGGGCACACCTGCCCGCGCGGGTGCGCCTGTTTATCGAGTTTCTGGTCGACCACTTCCACCGCATGGATTACGAGCGGAAGTGGACCAGTTGATCGCTCAGCCAGGCAGGCCCGCCGAGCGCGCCGCGGATTTGATCACCGCCGCGTAGTCGTCGCCGGCAAAACCCTGCGCGGCGGCGCCCTGCAGCATCTGGCCGAGCAGGGCGGTCAGGCCCATCGGCACGCGCAGGTCCGCGCCGGCGTCGAGAATCAGACCGACATCCTTGAGCATCTGATCGACCGTAAACGTCGGTGTGTAGTCGTGCACGGACAATTGCTCCGACTTCGCCTTGACGATCGGCGACGCCACCGCGCTCGCGGTAATCACCTGCCACATCGACTTCCAGTCGAGCCCGCCTTTCTGGCCCAGCGTCAGCGCTTCGGCCAGCATGCCCGAGGTCAGGCCGATCAGCAGGTTGATCACGAGCTTCATCAGGCGGGCCTGCTCGCCATCGCCTAGATAGAACTGCGTCGGGCCGAACGTTGCGAGCAGCGGTTGCACGCGCTCATAGGCCGACGCGGGACCGGACACCATTGAGGTCAGCTTGGCGGCCTCGGCCATATGGTTGTTGCCGGAAACGGTCACGCGCAGATAGCCGATGTCGCGCGCCGCGAGCACGGTGGCCGCCGCGGCCGAGGCCACGGGCGAGATCGTGCTGGTATCGATATAGAGCGAACCGGGCCGGGCGGCCGCGGCCACTTCGGCGGACACCGCAGCAAAGGCCGCGTCATGCGGCATCGAGCTGAACGTCGCCTCGGCGCCGCCGACGGCGTCCGCCAGCGAGGCTGCCACGGTCAGGCCCGCGGCGCGTGCAGCGGCGGCCTGCGCGGGCGCAATGTCGAAGGCCACGACTTCATGCCCACCAGCGGCAAGGTGCCGGGCCATCGGCAGCCCCATCTTGCCGGTTCCCACGAATGCAATTTTCATTTGTCTCGCTCCTGTACGTCTTGTTAGCTGGGCCGTGTGCCGGCGTAGGCGGCCTGCAGCAGCGCGCGCAGCGGCTCGCGTTCGATCTGGCGTGGATTCCAGTACGGATTGGCCAGCGCGCGTTCGAGTGCCACCTCGATATCGGTCTCGCGCATGCCGATATCGCGTAGCGCAACGGGGACGCCTTGCCGCGCTGCCATATCGAACAGGCGGCCCGGCACATCGGCCGCATCGCCACCAATCGCGCGCGCGATGCGCGCCATCGCGTCCGGCACGGCCACGGCGTTGTAGGCCAGCGCGTGCGGCAGCACGATCGTATGCGTTTCGGCGTGCGGCAGATCGAAACTGCCGCCGATCGTATGGCACAGCTTGTGATGCAGCGCCATGCCGACGTTGCCCAGCACCGTACCGCATAGCCACGCGCCATACAGGCAGTGCGCGCGCGCGGCAAGGTCGCGCGGGTTGGCGACCACCGCCGGGATGCCTTCGAACAGCGCGCGTATACCCTCCTCGGCCATCAGCGACATCACCGGGTTGGAGTCGCGGGCATACAGCCCCTCGGCTGCGTGAGCGATGGCGTTGAGCCCGCTCGTCACCGTCAACTGGGGCGGCAGGTCGATGGTCAGCTCCGGGTCATAGATCACCGCGCGCGCGAGCACGCGCAGGTCACGGCCCGTGCGTTTCTGGCCGCCTTCGGTCAGGCCGTAGATCGGCGTCATCTCCGAACCCGCGTAGCTGGTCGGAATCGCGACGTAGGGCAGGCCGGTTTCGAGCGCGATGGCCTTGGCCAGGCCGGTCGTCGAGCCGCCGCCGATCGCCACCATGCAGTCCGCGCCGGTTTCTCTGGCCCGCGCCACGGCCTCGCGCGCGACCTCGATCGGTACGTGCATCACCGCGCCGGCATGCACGCCGGCACTGCGCGCGCCGAGCTGGGCGGCTACCCGGTCGGCGGCATCGGCCTGGTTGGGGGTGCTGAGCACCAGCGCCCGGGTACCCCCGAGCCGTTCGACCTCGTCTCCTACCTGCCGCACGGTACCCGCGCCGAACACGACGCGCGCCGCATGGGCTTCATATATAAAGGGCTGCATTTTTTCTGGAATCCGTTGCTTGTTGCCCAAGACCTTATATTTCCTGCCGGCGCAAGGAAACAGTGCCGGCGAAAAACAGTCTTCAGGCAGGTGGAAGAATCGCCCGGGTTTGTGCTGCGACGCACGCTTCTAGATAGGCACGATGGCGCTTCACATGATGGCGCAACAATGCCGCTGGATCATTGGCATCCGGCCGCCGCTTGCTTAAGCTTCCGTTCATTTGCTTCCTCGCCCCCAAGGACCCCCATGACCACCACCGGCAATGCCTCCGTCCCCGTCGCGCCCGCGGCCACGGGGTTCGCCATCCCCGCCTCGGCGCTCGGCATCGTGCTTGGCATGTCGGGGCTGGCCAACTGCTGGAAGCTCGCCCATACGTTGTGGGGCGCCAGTCTCGTGGTCCACGACGTGTTGTTCGCGGTGACCACGCTGATCTGGGCGGTGCTGGTGCTCTCGTTCGCAGCCAAATGGATATGGCAACGCGACGAGGCCCTGGCCGAGGCGCGCCATCCCGTGGCCTGCTGCTTTATCGGGCTGATTCCGGTGGCGACGATGCTGGTCGCGGTCTGGTTGCATGGGTATATGCCGGCGCTCGGGGCGGTGCTGATTGCGCTCGGCGCGGCCGCCCAGCTTGGGTTCTCGACCTTCCGCAGCGGCGGCATGATGCGCGGCGGGCGCAAGCTCGGCGATACCACCGCCGTTATGTACCTGCCGACCGTGGCCGGCAACTTCGTCTCCGCAATCGCCCTCAGCGCGCTGGGCTGGGGCGATCTGGCCAAGCTGTTCTTTGGCGCCGGGCTGTTCTCGTGGCTCGCGATCGAGTCGATCCTGACCTACCGGCTCTACCTTGGCGACGAGTTGCCGCCGGCGATACGGCCGACGCTTGGCATCCAGCTGGCCCCGCCCGTGGTGGGCGCGGTGGCCTATCTGACCGTAACCGGCGGCAGTCTGGACTGGCCGTTCTACGCGATGTTCGGTTACGGGCTGATGCAGTTTCTGTTTCTTGCGCGGCTTGCCGGCTGGTTTTCCGCATCGGGCACGACCCCGGCCTTCTGGGCCTTCAGCTTCGGCGTGACCGCGCTCGGGCTCGCGTGCCTGCGCGCGGCGGCATTGGCGCCGAACTCGTTGTTCGCCAGCCTCGCGCTGCCGCTGTTCGTGTTCGTCAACCTCTTTATCGGGGCGCTGTTTCTGATGACGCTGCGTCTGCTGCTGCAAGGCCGTTTGTTCCGTCGAAGCGTGTAACCCGCGGCATTACAACCTTGTGGGACAGCGACTGATGGCGTACCGGGCCCCGCCGCGTGCACAATGCGCAGTGGGCGCCGGTAACCATCCCGGCGGCCCAGTCCATTATGGATAGGTAACCGGTAGCCCAAGGGGTAGACATGGCCAATTCGACCGGCCTGCATCAAAAGACATTTCTGCTATTGCTGGCGGCCGTGACGATCGCGTTCTTCTGGATCCTGCTGCCGTTCTACGGTGCCGTGTTCTGGGGCGCGGTGCTGGCGATCATCTTTGCGCCGTTGCAGCGCCGGCTCGTGGCCAGGCTTCACGGGCGCGTCAATATCGCGTCGTTGCTGACGTTGATGCTGGTGCTGTTGCTGGTCATCCTGCCGCTGACGTTGATCACGATTTCGCTGGTCAACGAGGGCATGAACCTCTACGACAGCATCCGCTCGGGACAGATCAACTTCGGCCTGTACTTCCAGCGCGCGGTGGATGCGCTGCCGCCGTACGTGCGTGATCTGCTCTCGCGTTTCGATGTGCAGAGCCTGTCGGACCTGCAGCAGAAGCTCAGTGCCAGTGCGGTCCAGACCAGCCAGTTCCTGGCCCAGCGCGCGCTCAGCATCGGCCAGAACACCGCGCATATGCTTATTGGCTTCGGCATCATGATGTATCTGCTGTTCTTCCTGCTACGCGATGGGCCGCAGCTGTCGCGGCGCGTGCGCCTTGCGGTGCCGCTGAGCCCCGGGCACAAGCAGCATCTGATCAAGAAATTCACGATGGTCGTGCGCGCCACGGTCAAAGGCAATATCGCGGTGGCCATCGTGCAAGGCACGCTCGGCGGCGTGATCTTCGCGATCCTGGGCATTCAGGGTTCGCTGCTGTGGGGCGCGATCATGGCGTTCCTGTCGCTGCTGCCGGCCGTTGGCGCCGCGCTGATCTGGGCCCCGGTGGCGGTGTACTTCCTGCTGACCGGCGATCTGGTCAAGGGCTTCGTGTTGATCGGCTTCGGCGTGCTGGTGATCGGCATGGTCGACAACGTGCTGCGCCCGATCCTGGTCGGCAAGGACACGCAGATGCCCGACTACGTGGTGCTGATCTCCACGCTGGGCGGCATGGCGCTGTTCGGTCTCAACGGCTTCGTGATCGGGCCGCTGGTCGCGGCGCTGTTTATCGCCTGCTGGGATCTGCACAGCATCGGCGAGGGCGCGCCACCCGAAACCCTGCGCGAGGAAGCACAGAGCGGCAGCCCGGCGTGTGTGGAAGCACAGCAGGCGCGCGACAAAGCGGGGCAGCCGGAACAGGATCGCGCGACCACCAACTAGCCCGCAGCGCCGCTGTGGGTTGCCCGTCCGCACGAAGTCTTTGGCATGCAACGGCGACGTCGGGCATGCGGCGGGTTGGGGTTCGGATTGGGCGCGCGACGTTCGCGCGGGCCTTGGGCGGACGGGGGTATGGTCCCAAACAATGACGGCTCTTGTTCAACCGAGGAGTCCGTCATGGGTCTTTGCAATTCCACCGCCAATGCCGCCGTTGACACGTCAACGCACACTGCATATCAGCAAAACGATGCCACCAATGTGGCGCGAGGGCAGCGCGGTTCTGTGTCGCGCCGCGCCGATACCGGCGATTACCGGTTGCAGTCACGCGTTGGCGCAGCAGCAGGCAGCTCGGCACCGCGCCGTGCCCCGGCCACGCCTCCACCAACCGACCCGCGCATGAAAAAAGTTGCGGACGACCGGTACTACACCATTGGGCAGTTTCATCCGGGCACCAACGTGGCGAGGGGAAAATACAGCCTCGACGACGCCGCCCGCCGCGGCATCGAGGTCACCAGTCGAAACGGCCGGCTCTATCAGCGGGACCGCGACAGCGGCGATCAGGTCCTGATGAACACTAAGCCCGACACCATGTTCGTGATGGACGGAGGCGGCCGCCTGTACGCGGCGGACGCCAGCGTCGTCGACAACCATACCGGCTTTATGGCCGGAGGCCGCGTGGCGGGCGCCGGCGAGTTGAGTGTGCAGGACGGGGTGCTCCAGGATATCGACAGATCGAGCGGCCACTATCAACCGTCCGACGAGTGCCATCAGCAGGTCCTCGCGCGGCTGAGGGAGATGCAAGTGGACATACCTGTGGCCCGGGCGACCGCACCGGCCCAGTTGGGAATCCGCGCCTAGCGCCGGCGGCCGCGCTCGCTGTTGCCGCTCGCCATCGTATCCCCGCACAGTTCGAGGCAGAAGTTCAGAAAGGCCTCAACCGCGGCGGGTGGCAGGCGCCGGGACGGCCGCACGATGTAGAGCGGAAAGGTTTCCCCGGGCCAGTCGGGGAACAGATCGATGAGCGCGCCACTGGCAAGCAGCGGCTCCACACTCAGCGCCAGCACCTGCCCGATGCCGGCGCCGGCAAGGCAGGCCCCGATCAGCGTATCGCCGTCCGATAGCGTGAGCCGGCCTTTGGTGTCGACTGTGATGGTTTCCTTGCCACGCATAAACAGCCACTCGAACGGCTTGCCCCGCTGCGGGTCGATAAACTGGATGCAGTCATGCTCGGCCAGCTTGCGCGGTGTCTTCGGCTGGCCGTACTGGCGCAGGTAGGCCGGGGAGGCCACGGTCAGCACGCGGGTGTCCAGCAGCTTGCGCGACGTCATGCCCGACGAGCGCGGCTGGCCGAAGCGTATCGCGATATCGACGCCGGCCGCGACCAGATCGGCGTAGTCGGGCAATGTCACGGTGGTGAGTTCGACTTCCGGATATCGCTGCGTAAACTTGACCAGCTCGGGCGCCAGCACGTGGCGCGCGAAAATCGGGTTCAGGCTCACCCTTAGCGCGCCGCGGACCGTGGTGGCCGCGCCGGACACCACATTGGCCGCCTCCTCGATGCCCGACAGATGGGGCGCCGCCAGTTCGTACAGCCGCGCGCCCTCGCTGGTCAGATGCAGCGCGCGCGTGGTGCGGTCGAGCAGACGCACGCCGATGCGCGCCTCCAGCCGCGAGATCGAGCGGCTGACGCCCGATGCCGATAACCCCAGCACCTCCCCGGCGCGCGTAAAGCTGCCGCTTTCCACCACGGCGGCCAGCACGCTCATCCCCGACAACAGCCTGCCATCGAAACTCATCGTGACTTCCCTTCGTGCGGATTCATGACTTTCAGCAAAAATGATTTGAGACTGCCTATCTTAATCAAAAATCATCCAGTCCCTATTCTTGCCAGCAACGACGCATCCCTGACGTCGCCATCGACTGTCCAACCCAACTGCCAACCCATTGCTGGAGTACACCATGTCCGCGATCCAACGCACGCTGTTCAAGGGCGGCACCATCGTCACGATGGACGCCAAAGTCCCCAACCTCGCCATCGGCGATGTCCTCGTGGAGGACGACCGCATTGCCGCTATCGGCCCCGAGATTGTCGCCGCCGACGCGCAAATCATCGACGCCACTGGCACCATCGTGATGCCCGGTCTGATCGACGCCCACCACCATGCGTGGCTCGGCGTCATGCGCCGCCTGATGCCGAACGTGGACGATCTATTCGCCTATATCGACGTCGCGGCCGAAACGCTGGGCGCGCACTACCGCCCGGATGACATGTACGCGAGCACGCGGCTCACGGCCGTGGCCTCGCTCGATGCGGGTATTACCACGATCATCGATGCCTGCCACAGCTCGCGCAGCCCGGCCCATACGGACGCCGCGCTCGATGCACTGGAGGGTGCCGGCATCCGCGCACTGCATATGGTTGGCGCGGCCATGGACACGCGCGCATCGAAGGCGCATCTGCCGGGCGATCTCGAGCGTCTGGCCGCGCGTTGGAACGGCGCCGACAGCCGTGTGCATGTGGGCCTGTTCGGACAGTTCAACCTCGACTGGTGGCGGGCCGCGCGCGAACTCGACATGCAGATCCTGACCGAATTTATCGGTGACCTCGCCAAGCTCGGGCCCGAGTTCGCGACACCGGGGGTGCTGGGCGCGCACAACATCTTCAACCATTGCACGCGCCTGCCGGAAGACACGTGGCGACTGCTGGCCGACGCCGGCGTCAACGTGACCATCAACCCGCGCTCGGACGCGCTGTTCGGTTTCGACGACGATCGCTTTGCCTGGCAACAGGCGGTCGATCACGGTCTGGCGCCAGCGCTTGGCATTGACCTCGACACTGCGTTTGGCAGCGACCTGTTTGGCGAGATGCACGCGTTGTTCGGGCAGCAACGCTCGGCCATGCGCTATCGCCGCTTCCGTGGCGAGGCCAACGTGCCGGCCCCGATCTCGGTGCAGGCGGTACTTGCCTCCGCCACCGTCAATGGTGCGCGTGCCGCCGGGCTGGCGCATGCGATCGGCACGCTGACGCCGGGCAAGCAGGCGGATCTCATCATGGTCCGGACTGACGGCGTGGCGGTGTTTCCGTTGACCGATGCTGTGGGCACGATCGTGCAGGCCGTCGAACGCGCCGATGTGGACACCGTGATGGTGGCCGGCCAGCTGCGCAAGCGCGGCGGCAAGCTGATTGGCGTCGATGTGGCCAAGCTGCACGCGGAAGCGGTGGCGTCGCGCGACTATCTGCTGGAAGCCGGCGGCTATCGTACCGCGCTGTTTGACAACGCCTGAGGGCGACAACCGGGAAATCGACATGTCTTCTGTCACCATGGAAACCAAAGCCGGCGCGCCGCCAGGCGCGGCGCTCCTTACGCGACCGTCCTTGCCGGTGATCACCGCGCTGTTCGCGGGCTACCTCGCGGTGGGCCTGCCGCTGCCGGTCATGCCGCTGTTCATCCACGAGCAGCTCGGCTTCAGCAACGTGGTCGTTGGCCTCGTGATCGGCATCCAGTTCCTTGCCACCGTGCTGTCACGCGGGTATGCCGGCGCGGTCACCGACCAGCTAGGTGGCCGGCGCGCGGCGCTGCAGGGCGCGGCATTCTGCGCGTTGGGTGGTCTGCTGTATATGCTCGCGGCGCTGCCGGTGCTATCGCAGGGCGCTAGTCTGGCGCTCATCGTGGCCGGCCGCCTCGCGGCGGGCCTTGGCGAGAGCCAGTTCGTGACCGGCTGCGTTTCGTGGTCGATCGCCTCGGTTGGCCCGCAACGCGCGGGCATGTCGATGTCGTGGACCGGCATCGCGATGTTCGCCGCGCTGGCGATCGGCGCGCCGGCCGGCATGGCGCTGTACCGGCAGTGGGGCTTTCAGGCCGCGATGCTGGCCTGCCTCGCGGCGCCGGTGCTGGCCGGCCTCATCGCGTTTGGCGCACGACCATATGCGTCACCGTCCGGGCAGCGGCTACCGTTCCATCGCGTGCTCGCGCAGATCTGGCGCGAAGGGCTTGGCCTGATGCTGCAGGGTGTCGGTGTGGCTGGCCTGACGGCATTCGCCTCGCTGTACTTCGCCGCGCGCCACTGGAGCCATGCGGGTCTGGTGATGACCGCATTCGGGGTGGGCTTTATCGCTGTGCGCCTCGTCTTCGGTCATCTTCCGGACAGGATGGGTGGCTATCGCGTGGCACTGTACTCGCTTGCGGTCGAGGCAATCGGCCAGCTGATGCTGTGGTACGCCACGCAGGAGAGCGTGGCGCTGGCCGGCGCGCTGGTGACTGGGCTCGGCTGCGCGCTGATCTTCCCCGCGCTGGGCGTGGAAGCGCTCAAGCGCGTGCCGCCGGCCAATCGCGGCAGCGCGATGGGCGCCTTCGTTGCGTTCCTCGATATTGCCTACGGCATCGCGGGGCCGCTGGCGGGCGTCATCGCCGCGCAGGCCGGGTATGCGGCGGTCTATCTGCTTGGCGCGATCTGCGCGCTGCTGGGCGCGGTGCTTGTACTGCTGGCCCGCATCCGGCAGCGGTAGTGCTTCAGGGTTTCAGGGCCTGGCAAGCAAGCGGTCAACCATCGCGTTGACCGCTTTCATTTGCGCACCGGATTTCAGTGCGTAATCGGTGCCGGTATAGCCGAACCAATCCCAGCAGCCTTGCGGGTTGAACGGCACGGTGGACGCGTTCACCTGTGGGTACAGCACCAGAATGTTGTTCGTGTCCGCCCATTGGTTGTAGTTCGTCTTCGCGAAGTAATCGTCGCCGACCACCGCCGCCGACTGCTTGCATCCGTGAAAGGCCACGTGCACCTTGCACGCCGCGCCTTCATCGCATGACTTGGGGACATAGAGGTATCCGGTATCCGCCATGCCCGTCCCGGCCGACGCGAATTCGCGCTGATCGAAGGGGACGATGCTCCCGGTCAGCGCCTGCGCGGGCTGCGTCAGCGCACCGTAGATCTGCTGAAGCAACGCACCGGCCTGATCGTACATCTGCTTGCCGACCGTGCAATGACTGATATACGGAGAAGCGTTATCCGCGCACACATTACCGAACGCCGGCGTGATAAACGCATGACCGGCTGGCACGTTGTTGACGTACTTGACGTTTGCGGCGGGGACACCCGCTTCCTTGAAGAAAGACACCGTCGTATCGACGGCCTGCTGGTAGACGACCGTATCCTTCGTCCCGCTGAACACATAGATTCTGGCTCGCTCCAGATTGGACAGCGAATCGATCTGGCCAAGCGATGCAAAACCCGTCGCCGCGGCGACCATCAGCGCAGGATTCGGCGGTACGAACGGCACCTGCCCCATGCAGATCTGCGCGTTAAGAATATTGCCAGCCGCGCAGTAATACGGACCTCCCGCCACGATACCGGCGCCCACCACCGAACCGGAATACGCAACCTGATACTGCACCGCCATGAAAGCGCCCGACGACAAGCCGGAGACCGAGGTCTGCGTCGGGTCGCCAGCATAGGCGGGCAGGGCGCTGGCGGCCTGCGCGGCATGCGGCAGGACGGCGAGTGCAAAGGCGGCAGTAACGATTGTGCGAAGCGCTTTCATCCATGAGCTCCCGTGAAATGGAAGCTGAAGAATGGAGCGCCCATCGAGTTCAAACGTTGATTTCGGTCAATTTCAATTTCATCAAGAAATTTCCGAAAACTGTATTAAATATTGACTCGATGTTCGCACCGAAGAATTAGGGAATCGGCGATTCTAAAAAATATCGTGCGCGTCACACTGTCCAGTCCGTCTCGGGGACTGGATCGTCATGGCTTGTTCTTGCTGCTGCATTGATATTCATCGCGTACGTATCGTGCTCGCGGCGTGGGCGGGCCTGCTTTTGTCGCCGCCTGTCGCCGCGCAGATCGCGGCAGATCCAACCTCTGGTGTAAATCGTCCCACCGTCATCGCCACGCCCAACGGCCTGCCGCAGGTCAATATCACACGTCCGTCGGGTGCGGGGGTCTCGACGAATCACTACTCTCAATTCGACGTCGGCAAGCGTGGTGCGATCCTCAACAACTCGCCGACCGTCGTCAACACGCAGCAGGCTGGCTACATCAACGGCAATCCGAACCTGCAACCCGGCGGGTCAGCGCGCATCATTGTCAATCAGGTCACGAGCACGTTGCCGAGCCAGTTGCGAGGGTACCTCGAAGTCGCCGGGCCAGGTGCCGGGGTCGTGGTAGCCAACCCGAACGGAATCTTTGTCGATGGTGCTGGCTTCATCAATACCACTCGAGCCACGCTGACGACAGGTCTGCCGGTGTACGGCGGTCTTGGCAGCCTCGACGCCTTCCGTGTGACGGGCGGTCAGATCAGCATCGGAGGCGCGGGCCTGAATGTGGCGGGTGTCAACCAGGTCGACGTGATCGCACGCGCGGTGAAGGCGAATGCGGCGTTCTACGCGAACAAGCTCAACGTGGTGGCTGGCGCCAATCAGGTCGACTACAACACGCTCGGCGCGAAGGCCATTACTGGTACGGGCACGGCGCCACCGGCGGGTATCGACGTGGCGCTGCTGGGCGGCATGTACGCCAACAAGATCATCCTTGCTTCGACGGAGCTCGGAGTGGGCGTATCGCTACGCGGCGTGGCCGCGGCGCAGGCGGGCGACTTCACGCTGACGTCCGAGGGCAAGATTATTCTGGGCGGCCAGACCAATGCCAGCGGCAATCTCTCTGTCGTGGCACGCGATGGCATCGACAACAGCGGCACGACGTATGCCAAGGGTCCCATCGGCGTCCAGACCGATGGCACGCTGACCAACAGCGGCACGCTGGCGGCCCAGCAATGGCTCGGCGTGAACGCGCAGAACGTGGCATCCACGGGCACGCTTGCTGCGGGCATGAGTGCCGACGGTACGTCCGTCGGCAACGCGGATCTCGCGCTGAGCGCCACCGGCGCCTTGTCTGCCACGGGCCGCAACTCAGCCAGCGGTAATGTCGCGATCCACGGCGCAAGCGTCAGCCTTGCGGGCAGCCAGACCGCCGCCAACGGCGATCTGACTGTCTCCGGAGGCGCTGTCGATCTGTCGGGCGCGAAGGTGCAGGCGGGCGGCGCGATCACCGCCAACGCCGGCGCACCGAACACGCGCCAGAGCACCGTCACGGGCAACACCGTTGCCATCACCTCGCAGTCGCTCGACAACACCAGCGGCCAGATCGAAGGCACCCAGCTTGCGGTCCAGACCACGGGCGATCTGATCAACGTTGGCGGCACGCTGAAACAGACCGGCCAAACCGACACCACGATCACCGCCGGTGGCAAGCTCGACAACACCGGTGGCACGATTGCCGCCAACGGCCAGAACCTGACCGTCACCGCTGCGAGCCTGACCAACGACCGTGGCCAGCTCTCCCACGCAGGCAGCGGGGCGCTCGCTATCACGAGCCAGGGCGCGGCCAGCAACGTGAGCGGTGTCATCCAGACCAACGGCGCGCTGGTGGCACGCCTCGGCGCACTCAACAACGCTGGCGGCACCGTGGCTTCGCAGAAGGCGCTGAGTCTCGCCGTTCAGGGCGCGCTCGACAACACCAACGCAACCCTGCACGCCGAGGACGGCCTCAAGCTGCAAGCCGACGGCAAGCTCACTAACACCGGCGGGCGCATCGAATCCGCGAACACGCACGACGCATTGTCAGTGGTCGCAGGCAGCATCGACAACGCGGGCGGCCAAGTGCTTGGCGGCAAAGACATCAAGCTCGGCGTGGCATCCCTCTCGAACGTGGGCGGTGCCGTCAAGGCCAATCAGGACATCGCTGTAGCCGGCGCGCTCTCCGGCAGCGGCACCATGATCGCTGGCCGCGACCTGACACTCAACGTCGCGGGCGACTACACCAACGACGCCACCAACCAGTTGCAAGCCAACGGCAACTTGAAGATCGCGGCGACCGGGACGCTGACCAATACGGGTACGTTGGCAGCCGCGGGCGCGGTGACCGTCTCCGGCGCCGACATCACCAACAACGGCGCTTCGGCACTGATGGCCGCCGTTCAGAACCTGAACCTGTACGCCACCAACTCGGTCCAGAACCTCGACGGCGCCACGCTCTACAGCGCTGGCAACCTGCAAATCGCGCGCGACGGCACACGCGACCCGAACACTGGCCTGCTCGCCAATCAGGTCAACACGCTGATCAACCGCTCGGCCAACATCGAAGCCGATGGCGATATCGACATCGCGGCCAATCAGGTCAGCAACACGCGCACGAGCATCGTCACCACGGCGGGCACGCCGACGCAGACGGCCGCGCAAACGCTGGTTCTCTGGCAGGCGGGGCTTACCGACTATTGGCGCAATTGGTTATTTCTTTGGTGAACGTTACCCCGTGGCCGGTACTGCCATCCATGAGATAGGAATAGCCGTCAAATCGAGCGCCGCTATGGATAACGTAAAAAACTGGATAAACGATAATTGGAATCGACTGGCGACATCTGAAGAATGACATGACATTGATAGAAGATGGAAACTTAACGGCGCCCGCGCGCGCTGCTCTTATTCTCGTTGGAATCGCGATAGGAGCCACAGGAATGGGCATGGAATGGCTTCCCAAATGGGCTGGCATCACGATGTCTCTAGCGGGGTTCGCATCCGTACTCATCGGAGGCCTGGCGTCGCGCGCGGCACTCGTTGGCCTCCGGCCGTTTGCTGAGTCGGAATGGAAAAAAGCAAAGAGAACTTACGAAGGCAAAACGCCTGATGCCTAGTCGGGCAAGCGCACGGCGGCGAGTGCGCGACTAGTGAGGTCGTCCCAGCATCGATCTCATACAAGACCCGACTTCGGTCGGGTCTTGTTTTTCCTGGCTTCAGGTTAGCGCCGAGAGGTGCATGGAACGCTCCTCCCTTGGTTGTACTCAAATAGTGGACAAACACAACAATATCCAATACGATGTCCACCAACAACAGGCAGTACAGACCAAGGAGACAAAATGTTGCGCGTGATGAGGGGCATGCTGTGCGTGGCCGCCTTGCTGGCCTTTGGGGCGGCCGAGGCGGCGTTCCCGGATAAACCGATCGTCTTGATCGTGCCGTTCGCGGCCGGTGGTCCGGCCGATGTGATGGCGCGGACCATGGCCAAGTCCATGGGCACGCGCCTCGGGCAGCCCATCGTGGTCGAGAATCGCCCGGGTGCTGGTGGCCTCGTTGGTATCTCCGCCGTCACGCGCGCCACCGCCGATGGTTATACGCTCGGCATGGCCGGTACTGGCGCGATGGTGTACGCACCGTTTATCTCCCCCAAGATGCCGTTCGACCCGCTCAAGGACGTCACTTACCTGACGACCATGGTGTCGACGCCCAATCTGCTCGTCGTCAATGCGAACTCGCCGTTCAAGTCCGTCGCGGACCTGATGGCCGCCGCCAAGCGTGAGCCGGACAAATACACCGTTGCCTCCGCCGGCGTCGGCAGCAGCACGCATGTGGTCGGCGCGTTGTTGCAGCGCGAGGCAGGCATCAAGCTGTGTCACGTTCCGTACAAGGGTGGTGCCCCGGCCGTGCAGGATCTGATCGGCGGTCAGGTGGATATGTTCATCGCGGAAGTCCCCGCCGTGGCGCATCTGATCAAGGCCGGAAAGCTGCGCGGCCTGATGCTGACCGACAGCAAGCGTCTGCCCGCGCTGCCCGAGGTGCCGACCGCGGCCGATGTGGGTCTGCCCAAGGTACTCGCGGCCGGCGCCTACGGCATCGTGGCGCCGCACGGCCTGCCGAGCGATGTATCGGCAAAGATCGTCGAGGCGGCCACCGCCGCGCTGCGTACGCCCGAAGTCGTCGAAAAGTTCGCGGAGCAGGGCGGCATCGCACAGGCCAGCACCTCGGACGCCTATCGCAATCAGATCAAGTCCGAGCAAGGCCGTTGGGGCCCAATCATCAAGGCGGCCGGTATCACGGCCGAATAGCGCCAGCCGGACGCCCGCAGAGACTGGGGGCGCTGGCCAGGCCCACAGGTTTTACACGGGAATCCAGAGGAATCGATACATGAGCATCAAGACGCGCATCACCGAACTGCTCGGGATCCGCTATCCCATCATCCAGGCTGGCATGAGCTGGGCGTCCTCGAGTTCCCGGCTTGCCGGCGCGGTATCGAAGGCCGGTGGCCTTGGCGTGATCGCCGCGGGTCCGATGCGTCCCGACGATCTGCGCCGCGCGATTCAGGAAGTGCGCGAGATCACCGATGCGCCGTTCGCGGTCAATATCGCGCTGTACAACAAGCGCGCGGCCGAACATCTGCAGATCGTGCTCGACGAGCACGTGCCGATCCTGATCGCCTCGCAGGGCAGCCCGCGCGAGCACATTGCGCGCTTTCAGGCTGCGGGCGTCAAGTGGCTGCACGTGGTGGCCCACCCCGATCACGCACGCAAGGCCGCCGACGCGGGGGTCGATGGTCTGGTCGTAGTCGGTGGCGAGGCGGGCGGTCATCCGCCGCCGAGTGGCACCAGCACGTTGGTACTGGTCCGACTGATTGCCCGCGCGGTCGATCTGCCGATCGTCGCCGGCGGCGGCATTGCCGATGGCGCTGGCGTAGCGGCGATGCTGTGCCTCGGTGCCGATGCCGCGCAGCTGGGCACGCGCTTCCTGCTCACGCCCGAGGCGTCGTTGCACGACGCGTACAAGGACAAGGTGCTCGGTGCTGGCGTGGGCGACACCACGCTCGTCGGCTGGCGCGGCCTGCCGATTCGCGCGGTGCGCAACGCGTTCACAGCCGAATATGAAGCGGCCGAACGCGAAGGTCAGTCGCGTGAAGCGCTGGAAGCGCTGTTCGGCAGCCGCTCGCTGCGCATGGCCGCCGTCGACGGCGATGTCGATCAAGGCAAGGTGGAAGCAGGTCAAAGCGCGGCGCTGATCGACGAACTGGTGCCGGCCGCGACGCTGGTGGAGCGCATCATGGCGGAGACCCGCGAGGCGCTGGCCTCCACGACGCGCTTTAGCTGAAGCGCATCGAGTTGAACCGAATCGAGGTAAGACAATGAATGAACTGTTGATCGAAAACGTCGGCCAGGTGCGCGTGCTGCGCCTGAACCGCCCCGAGAAGCGCAACGCGCTGAACAATGCGCTGACGCGCGCGCTGGTCGACGCACTGGCCGCGGCGGAGACCGACGACACCGTGCACGTCGTGGTGCTGACTGGCAATGGCGCAGCCTTCTGCGCGGGCGCCGATATCACCGAATTCAAGGACCTCACGCCCGACCAGATGTCGCGCGTGGAAGAACGCGCCGAACTGACGATGCAGCTGCATCTGAGCGTATCGCGCATGAGCAAGCCCGTGATCGCCGCGATCAACGGCTTTGCGATGGGCGGCGGCGCGGGGCTGGCAATTGCCTGCGACCTCGCCATCGCCGGCCGTTCGGCGCGCCTTGGCTATCCCGAGGTCAAGCATGGCATCGTGGCGGCCATCGTGCTGCCGAACCTCACGCGCCAGATCGGCCGCAAGGCCGCGTTCCACCTCGTCGCGACCGGCGAGACCATCGACGCGGCGCGCGCGGTGGAACTCGGCATGGTCAACGCCGTGCATGACGACGCGGTGCTGATGGACGAGGCGATGGCCATGGCCAGCCGCATGGCCGCGGTCAGCCGCGCCGCGATGGCCACCACCAAGAAGACCTTCCATGAAGTGGTGGACATGCCGCTGGCACAGGGCCTCGAAGTCGGCCGCGAGGCCAACAAGCGCATGCGCAGCTTCGTGCGAACGGAACGGTAACGCGCCATGGCCAGGCCACTCGAGCACATCACGATTCTGGACCTGTCACGGGTCCTCGCCTGTCCGTTCGCCTCGATGATCCTCGCCGAACTCGGCGCCACGGTGATCAAGGTCGAGCAGCCGGGCACCGGCGACGAAACGCGCAGCTTCGAACCGCGCGTGGCAGACAAGGACGGCAACCCCGATGGCGGCGAGAGCGCGTACTACATGGCGTTCAACCGCAGCAAGCAGTCGATCACCGTGAACCTGCGCAGCGAGCAGGGGCAGCAGATCGTGCGGGACCTTGCCGCCGATGTCGACGTGGTGATCGAGAACTTCCCGGTGGGCACGCTCAAGCGCTATGGGCTGGGTCCCGACGCGCTGCGCGAGATCAATCCGAAGCTCGTCTATCTGTCGTGCACGGGCTTTGGCCAGACCGGCCCCTACGCGCCACGCAAGGGCTATGACACGGTGTTCCAGGCGATGGGCGGCATCATGAGCCTGACCGGCGAACGCGATGGCGGTCCGGTCAAGCCGGGTCTGCCGGTGGCCGATTTGACCTCCGGTCTGTGGGCCGCGATCGCCGTGCTGTCCGCGCTGCAAGGCCGTAGCGCGACGGGGCAGGGCTGCCATATCGATCTGTCGATGTTCGATGCGCAGGTAAGCCTGCTGACGCTCGCGGCCGCGCGCTGGTTCGCGCTGCACGAAGTCCCGCCGCGACTTGGTACCGAACACCCGGGTCGCGTGCCGTCGGCAAGTTTTCAGGCGCAGGGCGGACGCTGGCTGCATATCACCGCAAGCGATCAGCACTGGGTGCCGCTGTGCCAGGTGCTCAAGCTCGAAGCATGGGGCGCCGATGCGGAACTGAAGACCAACGCGGGCCGCGTGCGGCGCCGCGAAGAGGTGATGCGCCATCTGACCGAGGCCATCGCCGCATGGGATCGCGACGCGCTGTGCGCGGCGATGGATGCGGCCAGTGTGCCGGCCGGCCCGATCAATTCGGTCGATGAGGTACTGTCCGACCCGCACGTGCAGGCGCGCGGCATGGTCGGCCACTTCGATCATCCGGCCATCGGCGAATTCCCGGCACTGCCGGTGCCATTGCGCTTCGATGGCTGGGACGATCCTTCGCTCGGCCGCCCGCCACTGCTCGGCGAGCATACGGAGACCGTGCTGCGCGAGCGGCTCGGCCTGGACGCGGATCGTGTGCGCGCCCTGCGCGAGGCGAAGGCAATCTGAGGCAAGCAGAGGAAATCATGACGGAAACCAACCAGCCGGATACGAACGAACAGGCGGTGCTGTATGCCGTGGATGCCGGCATCGCGACCATTACGCTCAACCGGCCCGACAGCCGCAATGCGCTGAATCTGGCCATGTGCGAAGGTTTGCAGGCGGCCGCCACCGCGGCGGCGGCGGATCCGGACGTGCGCGTGGTGCTGGTGCGCGGTGCGGGCCCCGCGTTCTGCGCGGGCGCGGACCTCAAGGAACGCAAGACCATGGACGAAGCGCAGGTGCTGGCCCGGCGCATGCGCGGCTTCTTTGCCTATGACGCGCTGGAGGCGCTGCCAATGCCGGTGGTCGCCGTGATCGAAGGCGCGGCGGCAGGTTCCGGCGTGGAAATCGCCGCCGCCTGCGATTTTGCCATCGCCACGCCCGACGCGGCGTTCTGGACCCCGGAAGCGCAGTGGGGCACGGTTGGTGCCACGCAGCGGCTGGCGCGCATCGTCGGCAAGCGGCTGGCCAAGGACATGATGTTTACCGGAAGACGGCTCTCGGCGGAAGAAGCGCTCGACGTCGGTCTGATCACGCGACTCGTTGCGCGCGACGTGCTCGAGGAAGAGGTTGCGCGTCTGGCCGCCACCATCGGCAAGGCGCCGCCGCTCGGCATGCGGCTGGCCAAGCGCTGCATCGACCGTGGCATCGAACTGGGCCCGCGCGGCGCGCTGGCCGAAGAATTACTGGCGATCGAACAGAACCTGTCTCGCTCGGACTGGCGTTCGGGCATCAGCGGATTCACCGCCAACCGATCGGGAGCCGACGCATGAGCTGGGAACCTCGTACCCTCGCCGCCGTGCTGGCCGAGCAGGTCAGCCAGCGTGGCGTGCAACGCGCACTGGTCACCCCCGATGGCAGCACGATGTGGCGCCAGCTGGAACTGCAGGCGCGTCGCGTCGCGCGGGCGTTGCTGGCGCGCGGCATCAAACATGGCGACTTTGTCGGGCTGCTGTGCGGCAACGACGATCGCTGGGTGGCGAGTTTCTACGGTGCGGCGATGATCGGTGCCGTCACGGTACCCGTCAACACGCGCTTCAAGGCGGCGGAGATTGCATATTGCCTGCGTCAATCCGACGTACGGCTGCTGATTCTGGCCGACCGCTTTCTCAAGATCGACTTCATGGGCTATCTGCGCGAAGCGGAACCGGCCGTCGATCACGCGCTGCCGGGCACCGAACTGCCGCTGCTGGACCATGTCGTGGCGATTGGCGATGACGTGCCGCGCGCTGGACTGGGATGGGACGCGTTCCTTGCGAGCGGGGAAGAGATCTCGGACGACGCGCTCGATGCGGCGATGCAGGCCGTGGTCCCCGACGATCTGCTGCTGATCCAGTTCACGTCGGGCACGACCGCGCATCCCAAGGGCGTGATGCTTACGCACGACAATATGCTGCGCAACGCCACGGCCGTGGGCCAACGGCTCGGCATCGATGCGACGGACTGCTATTTCAACTGCCGTCCATTCTTCCATGTGGCCGGCTCCACGTTGTCGTTGCTGTGCGCACTGTGCGCGGGCGCCAGCATCGCGACGCTGCCGACGTTCGAAGCGGGTGCCGCGCTGCGCATGCTCGACCAGGAGCGTTGCACGTTTATCTCCGGCAACGAGACGCTGTTCCAGCTGCTGATCGCGCACGAGAACTTCGATCGCACGCGGCTACACCTGCGTGGCGGCTGGGCGGCCGCCGGTCCGGACACCATGCGCCGCATCATCGATGAGATGGGCATCGGACGCATCTGTTGGGCCTATGGTTTGTCCGAGGCGTCGCCGAACGTTGTGCTCAACGACTGGCGCGATGACGAGGCGCTGCGCGTGGGCGGCTTTGCGCTGCCGCACGATGGCGTGGAGGTCCGCATCGTCGATGACACGACGGGCAAGGTCTGCGCAAGCGGCGAGGTCGGCGAGATTCAGGTCAAGGGCTGGGGTGTGATGCGCGGCTACTACAAGCAGCCGGAAGCCAATGCGAAGGTCTTCACCGCGGATGGCTGGCTGCGTACCGGTGACCTCGGCGCACTGCGCGCCGATGGGCGTCTGCGCCTGGTCGGCCGACTCAAGGATGTCTTCCGCGTGGGCGGCGAGAACGTGGCGCCCGCCGAAGTGGAGCAGGTACTGCTGTCGCACCCGGCCGTGGCTTCGGCGCAGGTGGTCGGCGTGCCGGACGCGCGCCTCGGCGAAGTGCCGGCCGCGTTTGTCACGCTCAAGCCGGGCATGACGCTCGATGCCGAAGCGCTGCTGGCCTGGAGCAAGCCGCGCATGGCGAATTTCCGCACGCCGCGCTATGCGGACGTGGTGACCGATTTCGAGCGCATCGGCATGACCGCGAGCGGCAAGGTACAGAAAAACAAGTTGCGCGAGCACGCGATCGCGCTGTTCGGGCTCGCCAACTGAGCGTGTCCGCCATCCCCCCTATGCAGGCTGAGACGATGACCGCCGACACCAACTCTCTCAATACCGTTGCCGCAGAAGTCGTGCTGTGCGAATGCTTTGCCCGCGATGGGCTGCAGCATGAGCCCGATTTCGTGCCCACCGAAACCAAGGTCGCGCTGATCGATCGCTTTGCGGCGATCGGTTTTCCGCGCGTGGAGGCGACCTCATACTCGAACCCCAAGGTGGTGCCGCAGTTTGGTGATGCCACTGAACTGCTGCGAGCACTGCCGCGCCGTGATGGCGTCATGTACAAGGCCACCTGTGCCAATGGCCACGCCGTCACGCGCGCGCTGGCCGACCGCGAAGCGGGTATTGGCGCCAACGAGGTGAGCCTGCTGGTTTCGGCCTCGTCATCGCATTCCGAACGCAACCTCAAGCGCAGTCGCGACGACCAGTGGGAAAACGTCCGTGCCATGGCCGATGCCGCGCGCGGCAACTTCCGCATGGTCGGCACGATCTCGGTGGCCTTCGGCTGTCCGTTCGAAGGCCAGGTCGATGCCCAGCAGGTGCTGCGCGATGTCGGCCGCTTCCGCGATCTCGGCGTGACCCTGGTCACCCTCGGCGATACCACGGGCATGGCCACGCCGCAGACCACGCGAGCGCTGTTTCGCAAGATGCGGCGTGACTTTCCGGACGTTACGCCGATTGCCCACTTCCATGACACACGTGCCACCGGTCTGGTCAACTACGTGGCAGCGCTGGAGGCGGGCGTGACCCACTTCGATTGCGCGATGGGCGGCGTGGGCGGGCATCCGGCCAAGGTGCAATACGGCGGCGGTCATACCGGCAACGTCTGCACCGAGGATTGGGTCGCGCTACTCGATGCGATGGGCGTGCGGACCGGCATCGACCTCGAAGGCATGCTCGAAGCCGCGCGCGAATGCGAAACGGTGCTTGGCCGTCAGCTACACAGCCGCGTGCTGCGCAGCGGGCTCAATCCGCTGCGCGCGGTATTACAAGCTGCCGCCTGACTCGCCGACGAGCCGGTTCAGTCGCGATACCAGCGAGCGGAGTTCGGCGAGGTCGAGCTCCGCGCCGCCGCCAGTGTCCTCTGTCGCGGCGCTGGTGGCCGGGAGGGACGTACTGTCGCCTGCCACTTCATCGTCGATGGGGTCTCCCGCCGCAGCGCGTCGTTCCTCATCCAACACGTCGCGCGCGCTGGTGGTCAGCACCGCCAGCATTTCCATCAGCACCCTGCGCTGCTCCGCACTCAGGGGTCGCAACAGCCGTTCGTTGCGCGCGTTGGCGTCGACGATCACCTTGCGATAGAGCGCATCACCGGCTTTGGTCAGGCTCAGCAGCACCGCGCGCGCGTCGGTGTCACTGCGTTCGCTAACAATCAGCCCGCGCTCGATCAGCGCCGAGACCGTACGACTCGCATAGCTCTTGTCGAGCGCGGCACGGCGCGCGAGCTCCTTCAGCGACAACGGCGCATAGGCACCCAGCATGCCGATGGAGCGCCATTCCAGCAGCGTCAGGCCGAACTTGCGTTGCACGCGCAGCGACGCGCTGGCGGCCGAGAGCCCGGCCAGGTTGTGCAGGCGCGACGAGAGCAGGTCCGTGATGATGCGCGGCGCGGCAATGGGGGCCGCGGCGGTCTTGCTTGCGGTCTTCGTTCCCTTCGCAGACTTCGTTGCGCTCATGAGGTACGACTCCGAATGGTTGTCACTGTCAACGATTCTAACGCCATTGTCGCCGCCAAGACACATCCATCACGCGAAGCTGCGCCCATATAGTTTACGTTGTCCATCAGTTAGTTTACATTCGAAACCAATTTACAAGGAGGAGACAATGAAGAAGGTTTCGACGCTCGGCGTCATGCTGACGATGGCGGGGGCCGCGCACGCGCAGACCTCGGTAACGCTGTACGGCCTTATCGATACAGCCATCGCTTACCAGACCAATCAGATCGCGGCCACCAACGCGGCGGGGCGCGCCACGCGCGCGGGCAATGCGGTCAGCATCGCGCCCGGGTTCTTCAACGGCTCGCGCTTCGGCATTCTCGGCAACGAGGATCTCGGCGGTGGCACCTCGGCGGTGTTCCGGCTGGAAGCGGGCTTTGCGCCCGACACTGGCGTGTCGCTGCAGGGCGGACGGTTGTTCGGCCGCCAGGCATGGGTCGGCCTCAACGCCGACTATGGCCAGATCACGTTTGGCCGTCAGTACAGCGTGCCGTTCGACATTCTGCTGCCGTTCGATACGATCGGCTGGGGCAATACGGGCGCGAGCGACGTCTGGGTGCAGCTGCTGGAAGGCTCACGCATGGACAACTCGCTCAAGTACCAGCAAAACATCGGTCCGCTCAAGATCGAGGCTGCGTATACGTTCGGCGAGTTCGCGGGGGGCGCCTCGGCGGGATCGATCTATTCGGCGGGCGTGAACTACACCAGTGGGCCCATGGTGCTGGGTGCGGTCGGCCAGCAGGCGCGCGACCCCAACAGTAACAAGCAGTCCAATGCGGGGGTGGGCGCCGCGTACACGCTGGGCAAGGTGACGCTGCACGGGTACTACCTGTACACGCGTCGCGACGGGGCCTTCGCGCCGTCCGCAAGCCAGGACTTTGTGCCGACGTACGGCACCAACGCGCAGTTCTACGCGAATCCCGGCGTGACCAATATCGGCAGCAGCACCGCACCGCGCACCGACCACGTGTTCCAGATTGGCACCACGTATCAGGCGACGCAGGCGTGGGTGCTGAAGGCGGCGTTTCTCTATGACGCGGCGCGTCAGGTCAATGCGGCGGGCGAAAACGGTACCAAGCTGGCGGCGTTCCTGATCGGCGACTACTTCTTCTCGAAGCGCACCGACACCTATCTGGCCACGTCATATAACCGCGTCGGCGCGACCATGAACGGCCCCTATGCGGGCCGCAACAACAGCCTGGGCGTGTTCCTGGGCATGCGGCACCGTTTTTGAGCGATGTTCTGAGCGATGTTCTGAGCGATGACTAGTGGCTGCGCATTCCGGCAGCTTCCATCATCAGCCTGATAAACATCGCAACCACCCCGAGGCCGCCGACACCGGCGGCCCATATCCCTACCAGCCAGGCCAGCTGACGCAGCCGGTTCGGACGAGCTTCTGTACGCAGTTCAGCGTTCTCCATGGCAATGTCTCCCCGCGCTCAGTGATATCCCTCGCCCAGCCGTACCTTGCCCCGGAACACATAGTAGGACCAGGTCGTATAGACGAGGATGAACGGAATGACGAACAGCGCGCCGACAAGCGCAAAGCCCTGACTTTGCGGCGGCGCGGCCGCGGTCCAGATGGAGATCGACGGCGGGATGATATTGGGCCAGGTGCTGATGGCCAGCCCGCTATAGCCGAGAAAGATCAGGCATAGCGTATAGATAAACGGCTTCGAGTGAACCTCACCGCGTAGCGAGCGCAACAGCTGGATCGCGCCCAGCACCACCAGAATCGGCACCGGCGAAAACCAGAGAAGATTGGGAAACGTAAACCAGCGCGCCGAGATACGCGGATGCGCAAGCGGTGTCCAGATGCTGATCGCGAGAATGCTCGCGAGCATCACCCAGATCAGCGGCGTGGCCACACGCACCATGCGCGCATGCAGGTCGCCCTCGGTTTTCATGATCAGCCACGTGGTCCCCAGCAGCATGTAGGCGATGATCACGCCCACGCCACAGAACAGCGGGAACGGTGCAAACCAGCTGAACGCGTCTCCGGCGAAAGCGCCGTCGCGCACGGGCAGGCCGTCGATAAAGGTGCCGAGCGCCACGCCCTGAAAGAATGCCGCCACCAGCGAGCCACCCATGAACGAGATATCCCACACCGGGCGCTCGCGGTCATTGGCCTTGAAGCGAAACTCGAAGGCCACGCCGCGATAGATCAGCCCCAGCAGCATCAGGATCAGCGGCAGATACAGCGCCGAAAGCAGAATCGAGTAGGCCAGCGGAAACGCCGCGAGCAGACCCGCGCCGCCGAGCACGAGCCACGTCTCGTTGCCATCCCACACCGGCGCAACGGTGTTCATCATCACATCGCGATCGTGACGGTCGGGCACGAACGGAAAGAGGATGCCGATGCCGAGGTCGAATCCATCCATCACGACGTACATCATCACGCCGAAGAAGATGATCACGATCCAGATTAGCGACAGGTCGATGCCCATGGGTCAGCTCCGGTTGTGATCCGCGGCCACGCCGACGTTGTCGGGAATGGCGGAGAGGGGGCGCGCGGGTTTCTGATGCGCGGCGGGTTCAGGCTCGACATCGAATGCATCGCCTTCGTTCATCTGAGGTCCCTTGCGCACCAGGCGCAGCATGTAGGCGATACCCACGCCGAATACGAAGAAATACGTGACCACGAACAGCGCGAGAGAGATCGTGAGTTGCCCGACGCTGTGCGGCGACACCGCATCGGCGGTGCGCATCAGGCCGTAGACCACCCACGGCTGGCGCCCGATCTCGGTGGTGAACCATCCCGCGAGCAAGGCGATCAGTCCGGCCGGACCCATCACCAGCGCCAGCGTGAGAAAGCCGCGATGCGAGAAGATGCGCGCGCGTCTTCGCAGCAATAGCCCTGACAGTCCCAGCAGGATCATCAGCATGCCAAGCCCGACCATCACCCGGAAGGTCCAGAAGATGATCGTCGCGTTGGGCCGGTCCTGCGGCGGGAACGCTTTGAGCCCCTTGATCGAGCCATTGAACGTATGCGTCAGAATCAGACTCCCCAGCCGTGGAATGCCAATCGCATAGCGTGTTTCCTCGGCCTGCATATCCGGAATGCCGAATAGCAGCAGTGGTAGTGGTCCGGGCGCGTCAGCCTCCCAGTGGCCTTCGAGCGCCGCGATCTTGGCGGGCTGATGCTCGAGCGTATTGAGGCCATGCGCATCGCCGACCACGGCCTGGATCGGCGCGACGATCAGGATCATCCACATCGCCATCGACAGCATCTTGCGGATGGCCGGGTTGTCATTGCCACGCAGCAAATGCCAGGCGCCCGAAGCGCCGACGAACAGCGCGGTGGCCAGGAACGCGGCAATCACCATGTGAACGAGCCGATACGGGAACGACGGATTGAAGATCACCGCGAACCAGTCGACCGGCACCACGCGGCCATTGATGATCTCGTAGCCCTGCGGCGTATGCATCCAGCTGTTCGACGCCAGGATCCATGTCGAGGAGATCAGCGTGCCAAGGCAGACCATCGCGGTGGCGAACATATGCAGGCCCGGGCCAACCTTCTTCCAGCCGAACAGCATGACGCCGAGGAATCCGGCCTCGAGGAAGAACGCGGTCAGCACCTCATAGGCGAGCAGGGGGCCGGTGATCCCACCCGCGAACTCGGAGAACGAGCTCCAGTTGGTGCCGAACTCGTAGGCCATGACGATGCCCGAGACCACCCCCATGCCGAAGTTGAGCGCAAAAATCTTGGACCAGAAGTGATAGAGGTCGCGGTAGACCTTGTTGCGCGTGCGCAGCCAGCAGGCTTCCAGCACGGCCAGGTAGGCCGCCATGCCGATCGTGATCGCCGGAAAGATGATGTGGACGGAAACCGTGAAAGCGAACTGAATGCGCGCTAGATCGAGAGCTTCAAGTGTGGGCATCGACGTCTCTTCCTGCTGGCCTGGGGGAGGCACATTCGGGTGGGCACAATCGGGTGACACATTGGGGTAACACATTGCGGCGGCACGTTTATGCCGAGCATGCAGCGATCCTAGACCCCCACGCGTGTCTGCGCGAAGCCTCTTTGGTGCGACCGGCACCATACGATGGTTGTGGTGACAATGGTCTGTCGGTTGCGTATATCCATACTGGGACCAACCAACCTCACGCGGAAACTGACATGGCTAGCCTGAATATCAATGGTGAGACGCGCAATGTCGCGGTGCCGGACGACATGCCGCTGCTCTGGGTACTACGCGACGTGATGGGCATGACCGGCACCAAGTTCGGCTGCGGCATCGCACAATGCGGCGCCTGCACGGTGCAGGTGGATGGGGTAGCCACGCGTTCGTGCGTGCTGCCGGTGGCGGCCGTGCAGGGGCGGCGCATCACCACGATCGAGGCCGTGGGCGCCACACCCGCCGGCCGCAAGATCCAGAACGCATGGCAAAGCCTCGATGTGGTGCAGTGTGGATACTGCCAGTCGGGGCAAGTGGTCGCGGCGGCCGCGCTGCTGACCGCGAACCCAAACCCCACGGATGCCGATATCGACGCCGCCATGGCCGGCAATATCTGTCGTTGCGGCACGTACGTGCGCATTCGGGCGGCCATCAAGCAGGCTGCCAACGAGGGCTGACATGTCGCAAACTCATAACAACACGTCCCCCGCCGCCCATCCCGCCGATCCGGAATCGGTCAACCCGTCCCGCCGGACCTTCCTCAAGGCCGGTGTGCTGCTCACCACCGGCGCCGGTGGCGGCATGCTGCTCGGCTTCAGCCTGCCGGCCGCGGGTGGCCCGCCG
The DNA here is from genome assembly GCF_914271485.1 of Cupriavidus pampae. Taxonomy (GTDB): domain Bacteria; phylum Pseudomonadota; class Gammaproteobacteria; order Burkholderiales; family Burkholderiaceae; genus Cupriavidus; species Cupriavidus pampae. The sequence continues at coordinate 137,314 of NZ_CAJZAG010000002.1, read as the reverse complement.
ATACGCGCGGGCGTCACCGACGAACTCGTCAATGTGGTGTCGCCCCAGGGGGTGTACGCGCCCAATGCCTTCGTGCAGATCGGCACCGATGGGCAAGTCACGCTGATCATGCCCAAGGTCGAGATGGGCCAGGGCGTCTACACCGCCATCCCGATGCTGCTGGCCGAAGAGCTCGAGGTGCCGTTGTCCCGGGTAGTCATCGCGCACGCCCCGCCCGACGAGAAGCTGTTTTTCGATCCGCTGCTCGGTGGGCAGCTCACAGGTGGGTCCACCTCGATCCGCTATGCGTGGGACCCGATGCGCCAGGCCGGTGCCGTGGCGCGCACGGTACTTGTCAGTGCCGCCGCCTCCCGCTGGCAGGTGGATCCGTCCACCTGCAAGGCCAGCGATGGCGCCGTGTTGCATGCGGCAACGGGCCGCCGCCTGACCTACGGCGAACTGGTGACCGATGCCGCCAAGCTGCCGGTGCCCAAGGAAGTCGCGCTCAAGCGCCCGGACCAGTTCCAGATCGTCGGCAAACCCCTCAAGCGGCTCGATGGGGTGCCCAAGGGCAACGGCACCGCGACGTTCGGTATCGACGTGATGATCCCGGACATGAAGTTCGCCATCATCGTCAATTGCCCGGTGTTCGGCGGCAAAGTGGCCAGCGTCGACGACTCCGTGGCGAAGCAGGTCCCCGGCGTGACGCAGGTGGTCGTGCTCGACGACACCGTGGCCGTGATTGGCGAGCACACATGGGCGGCCAAGCGCGGTGCCTCCGCGCTCAAGATCCGGTGGAACGACGGTCCCAACGGCAAGATGGTCACGCGCGACCTGTTCGACGATATGAAGCGCGCCGCCAAGAAAACGGGCGCGGTGGCGAAGTCCGTCGGCGATATCCGCGGCGCTCTCGACAAGGCCGCGTCGACCTTCGCGGCCGCCTACGAACAGCCGTTCCTCGCGCACGCGCCGATGGAACCCGTCAATTGCACGTTGCACGTCAAGGCCGACAGCTGCGAGGTGTGGACCGGCACGCAGGTACCAACGCGCGCGGTCGATGAGGTCGCCAAAGCGACCGGCGTCGCCCGCGACAAGATCGTGCTGTACAACCACCTGCTCGGCGGCGGCTTCGGCCGGCGGCTGGAGGCGGACATGGTCTATCAGGCCGCGCGCGTGGCCAAGCGCGTCAACGGCCCGGTCAAGGTGATCTGGACCCGCGAGGAGGACGTGCAGCACGATATCTATCGGCCGTGCTACTACGACGAAGTGACGGTCGGCCTCGACTCCAAGGGCAAGCCCGTGGCCTGGTATCACAAGGTGGTGGGCTCGTCGATTCTCGCGCGTTTCGCGCCGTCCGTCTTCAAGAACGGTATCGACATCGACGCGGTGGAGGTGATCACCGATCTGCCCTATGCGATCGCTACCCAGCAGATCGAGTACATCCGCGAAGAGCCACGCAACGTCCCCACCGGGTGGTGGCGCGGCGTCGGTCCCACCCGCGCCACGTTCGTGGTGGAAAGCCTGATCGACGAGCTGGCCATTCGCGCCAACTCCGATCCGGTGCAATACCGCCAGAGCATCCTCGGGCCCACGCCACGCGCGCGCAACGTGCTCGATATCGCCGCCAAAATGGCCAACTGGGGCAGCGCGCTGCCAAAGGGCTCCGGCCGCGGCGTGTCCGTGATGCATGCGTTTGGCAGCTTCCTCTGCATGATCGCGGAGGTGAGCGTCGACAAGAGCGGCGACGTGGCCGTCAAGCGCGTCGTCTGTGCGGTGGATGCCGGCATGCTGGTCAACCCGGAAACCGTCGAGGCCCAGATGCAGGGCGGCATCATCTTCGGCATTACCGGCGCGTTATGGGGGGAGATCACGTTCGCCAACGGCAGGGTGCAGCAGACCAACTTTGCCGACTATCGCATGCTGCGCATCAACGAGACCCCAAAGATCGAGGTGCATCTGGTCAAGAGCGCGGAAGCGCCGGGAGGTATCGGCGAGCCCGGCACCTCGGCGATCGGCGCGGCACTCGCGAACGCGGTCTATGCCGCCACGGGCAAGCGCCTGCGCAAGCTGCCGCTGGTCAAGCAGCTCAAGACCAACCCCAAAACCGCCTAGGGAGCGCCATCATGCAACGACTGACAGTGCGTGCAGGGATTGGCGCGTCCTTTGTAGTGGGATGCATGGCAACTCAGGCCTGGGCCGCACCGCCGGCCAATGTCGATCAGGGTCTGATCAAGCGCGGCGAATATCTGGCCAAGGCCGGCGACTGCATCGCCTGCCATACCGCGCCGGGCGGCAAGCCATTTGCGGGCGGTTTCAAGATGGTGACCCCGATGGGCGCGATCTACGCCACCAATATCACCCCTGATCCGGACACCGGCATCGGCCGTTACACGGAGGCGGACTTCGATCGCGCGGTGCGTCTGGGTGTGGCCAAGGAAGGGCATACGCTGTATCCGGCGATGCCATTCCCGTCCTACGCCAAGGTGCGGCAGGAAGACATCAAGGCCATGTATGCGTACTTCATGCATGGCGTGGAGCCGGTCAAGCAGCCCAATCGCCAGTCCGAGATTCCATTCCCGCTGAATATGCGCTGGCCGTTGAAGTTCTGGAACATGGTCTTCCTCGACAAGGCTCCCTATAAAGACGATCCCAAGCAGGATGTGGTCTGGAACCGTGGCGCCTACCTCGTGCAGGGGCTCGGGCATTGCGGCGCCTGCCATACGCCGCGCGGCGTGGGCTTTCAGGAGAAGGCACTCAGCGAGAAGGGCAAACCGTACCTGACCGGCGCGGTGGTGGAGCACTGGTTCGCCTCGAATCTGACCGGCGAGTCCAATAACGGGCTGGGCCGCTGGAGCGAGCAGGACATCGTCGAGTTTATGGGCAAGGGCGCGAACAAGCATGCCAGCGCGTTTGGCGGCATGGTCAGCGTGATCAACCACAGCCTGCAGGAGATGTCGCCGCAGGATCTGACGGCCATCGCGCGGTACCTGAAGTCTCTGCCCGGCCAGGGCGGCGATGGTTCGCCGCCGTATGCCTACGATCCCACTGCGACCGTGGCGGCGTTGCGCAAGCCAGCCGGGAACGCCGGGGCCAAGGTCTATGCGACGTACTGCATGAACTGCCACGGCGCCGACGGCAAGGCGTTCTCGCCGCTGCTGTCACCACTGGCTGGCAATCCGAACGTCCTGGAAAGCAACCCGGTATCGCTGATCAACGTCACGCTGAACGGCTCCGACGAGCTGATCATCCGGGGGCTGCCGCAACCGTATCCGATGCCAAAGTTCGCCGATGTGCTGAGCGATCAGGAAGTGGCCGACGTGCTGACGTTCATTCGCCAGGGGTGGAACAACAAGGCCAAGGCGGTGACAGAGGCTGAAGTCACGAAGCTTCGCAAGGCCACCGGACAGGAAGCGGATTGAGCGGCGGGCCGTTACCCGCGCCCGGAACGTTACGTAACGCGTAACGCCTGCGCGCGGGTGGTGGCTGTCGTTGGGTAACCAAATCGTGCCTCAATGCCGGAAGTTGGCGGGCTATTGCCATCGATTGGCAACATTTGAGGGGCTGCCGCGGGCTGGCACACGGGTTGCGCTAATGGGACTGGGATCTTTCCCAGCCACCATGACCCGGCAGCCCACCATGACCATTCGCCTCGCTGATTCCCGTCCCCACCGCGCCGTGATCACCTACGGCACGTTTGACCGGTTCGACCTCGCGCAGGCCCGGCAACTGGAGCGCATCTGCCAACTGGGTACGACGATCATCGTTGGTGTGTCCACCGACGAGCTGGCGGCACGCAAGGGCGAGCGGCCAGGCGCGCGTTACGCGGTGCGCGCCGCGATGATCCGGCAGTTCCCCGGTGTCGATACCGTGATTCCTGAAACCGGGTGGGAGCAGCGCGTCATGGATCTGCTGGCTTACGATATCGATCTGCTGGTGGTTGGCTTTGGCTGCCGCTCACGCTGCGACCATCTGGCGGATCTGTGCGAGGTGCAGTATCTCGACGGCAATGTGAGGGCGGTGCCCAGCGCGAGCCGGGCGAGCAAGGTGGAGCAACCGATGCCGCTGACGCTCACCACATGGGAGCCCGCGCGGCCGCAATCGTCGAAACCCGCGGCAAACCAGCCCCGGATCGTCACGCGCGAGCGACTTGCCGCGGCCTACGCGGTGTAAGCGCGCTTCGCTACGGCGTCTAAAGGTTCGCATCGGCGGGGTAGAGGAAGGCTGTGGTGACTAGTCTTGTGCCTGGAGACAACCACACAAGGACATCCAAATGTTCAAGAACCCTTCCGTTACCGGCAGCGATCCCGCATTGCCGTTGCAACCCGTCGAGCATTCAGACAGCAAAGCCAAGCCAACGTCGAGCGGAAAAGCCGCGACCCTGAGCGGCAAAGGTCCCGCGGGCCTGGAGCCACGCCTTGAAACTTCCACATATTCCGCCGGTGGCATGCGGAGACGGCTCAATGCACCGCCCGCCACACCGCAGGCAGCGCCGGCCACGCCGGCGGGCCCGCAACTCACCCCCGAGCAGATCGTCCACGCGAAGGCTGCCTCGATCATCCAGCAGTTGATCGTGAGCGGGGCAAGCTGGGGCGTGGCGCGCAAGGCGTTCGAAGATCTCATCCCCGCCGTGGGCGAGTTGATCGGCAAGGCGACGGCCGGCAAGCCGGCTGAGGAAGCGGGCCGCCTTTACGGTCAGATCATCGGTGCGCTGATCGGCAATCTTGCCGGCGGTGCCGCGCTCGGTGCCGCGCATTACACGGTGGAGCATGGCGTCAAGGCCGTGCGGCAGAGCATCGGTGGCGGCGTCGCGCAGACCCCGACGATGAAGAGCGAAGCCACGAAGCAGGCAATTTTCATTGCCACATTCACCACGTTCATGGCCTTGAAAGGACTCGCCAAGACGTACCTGCCGGAGCAGGACCACCCCATGAAGGACGCCGCTATCCTCTACGCCATCGACGTCGGTTTCTCGGCAGCAGGCGGCGCGACGGCGGAAGCGCTGACGCAACGCATGTCCGATGGCTTCGGCGCGGTCAAGGCCAACTGGCAGTGGAACGAGTTCAAGGCGCGGCTGATCGGCGGCACCGCGGCGGGCGCCGTCAGCGCATTGGGGGACATCAATGCCGCATCGAGCCAGCCGGTGGATGGGCTCAAACTTGGCAAGCAGTCGATGAATTCGATCAACGGCGCGATCAACAGCATCATGGCGCTGTCGACGTGGTTCCTCGGCCGCAAGGTCGTGACCGATAATCAGGCGCCGGCCACCGCGAGGACTGCCGTGCCGGTTCCGGCGCAACCGCCCGCCGATCTCGCGCAGGACATCGAGGAATTCGCGGCGGAGCACGGCGACTTGATTGCACTTACCGGCATGGAGCATATCGTCGAACGAGAGCGGGTCGCGGCAAGCGCGCCTTCGTCGCCGGCCTCGCATCCGGCGGTTCTGGGGACGGACAGCATGGTCTGACCGCCCGTCACCCCTCCATCAGCTTCTCCTTGACGATCGGCAAGTCGCGAATGCGCTTGCCGGTCGCGTGATGGACCGCGTTTGCCACCGCCGCGGCAAAACCGGTGATGCCGATCTCGCCAATGCCGCGCGCGCCGAATTCGTTGAACGCGAGATCGGGGTAGTCGAGCAGGATCACCTGGATATCGGGCTGGTCCGCGTGCACGGGCACCGCATACTCGGCGTAATTGTTGTTGCCGGGCATGCCATTGCGCTCGTCATACTCGGTGGCCTCGAACAGCGCCATGCCGATCCCCATCACGATGGCACCTTCCACCTGATTCCTGGCCGTCACCGGGTTGATCGCGCGCCCGACGTCGATCACGCTGACGACACGCGAGACCCGTAGCCGCGAGATGCCCGGATCCCAGCGCACCTCCACGAAATGGGCGCCAAACGACATAAAGGCGACCTTGTCGGTCGGCGTGCCGCCTGTGCGCGCGAAACCTTCGGCAGCGCTGTAGCGCTCCGCGTTCAGCACGGAGGCATGATCGACGGTGCGCTTGCCGTCAGTCAGCAGGCCATCCTTCATCGACAGCGCTTCGGGTTTGACGCCTGCGAACACCGCGCCCTCCGCGGTCGCGAACTTGCGCAGTTCCGCAATCGCGTTGCGCGTGGCTTCGGCAACCGCCGGCAGCACGCTCGCGGTCGCCCACGAACCGCCGGCCACCGGCGCGGCCGGTGCCGACGAATCGCCGATGCGCACGTCGATCTTGTCGAACGGCAGGCCAGTCAGTTCGCTGATGGTCTGCGCGACGATCGTATACATGCCGGTGCCGATGTCCTGCACCGCGCATGACACCAGCGCGGTGCCATCGCCACGCAACAGCACGCGCGCCTCGGCCGGCGTACGATACGCGTCCCAATTGCAGCCGGCCATGCCATAACCGATAAACTCGGTGCCCTCGCGCATGGAACCCGGACGCGGATCGCGGCGGTCCCAACCGAACTCGCGCGCGCCGGTCTCGATGGCCTCGCGCAGATGGTTGCTCGACCACGGCAGGTCCTGGCTCTCGTCGCGCGTGGAGATATTCAGCAAGCGGAACTGCACCGGGTCCATGTTGCAAGCCAGCGCCAGCTCGTCGATGGCCGACTCCAGCGCAAATAGCCCCGGCGCCGCGCCCGGCGCACGCATCGAGGTGGGCGCGCCGCGATGCACGTTGGTGGTGTGGTGGGTTACCGTGACATTGGCGCAACCGTAGGCGCTCTGCGTCATGCTGCCGCACGTTTCCACGTACTGATCGACGAAAGAGGTCGTGTTCACAGACTCGTGCCGCATCGACGTCAGCTTGCCATCCGGGCCCGCCGACAGCCGCAGGCGCTGCCGCGTCTCGGGGCGTTGGCCAGTGGTCGAGAACATCGCCGAGCGCGGCACCACAAACTTGACCGGGTGGCCGGTGACCTGCGCGGCGGCGCTCGCCGCGACCGAATGTGGCCACAGGAACAGCTTGGAGCCAAAGCCGGAGCCCAGAAACGCGCAATCGACGGTCACCTGCTCAGGCAGCAGCCCGAAGTTCTGCGCGATGGTGTTGCGATGCCCGGTGGCGCCCTGCGTGGCCTCGTAGAGATACAGATGACCGTCGTCCCACCATGCCAGCGTGGCGTGCATTTCCATCGGGCTGTGCGCTTCGACCGGCGTGCGATAGAGCGCGTCGATGCGGATCGCGGAGGCGTCGAACGCCGCCTCGGCCGTGCCGCGCGTGTGACCGGCGCCGGCGTCATGCAGGCCGTTGTCCTCGATGCCGTGCTCGAGGTCGAACACGGCCTTGGCCTCGGTGTAGTGTGCGTGGACGCGGTACGCTGCCTCGCGCGCATGCTCGAACGTATCGGCCACCACCATCGCGATCATCTGGCCGCCGTAGTGGATCGTTTCGTCCTCGAACGGCAACCGGTGCTCGTCGGTGATCGCCGCAGTGAGGATCGACGCAATCGAGATTGCTGCCTTGGGCGCGCGATAGAGCCGCGGAAAGTTGCCGTGATGCAGGATATCGACCACGCCGGGCACGGCACGGGCTTCGCTCAGGTCCAGTTCGACCAGCTTGCCGGCGGCCACGGTGCTGTAGACGCCGTAGGCGTACAGCATGTCCGGCCGTACGTGGTCGGCGGTATAACGGGCGGCGCCAGTCAGCTTCAGGCGACCGTCGATGCGGCGCGGAGAAGCGCCAATGGCAGTGTTTGTCACGCTCGACTCCCGTTCCATCAAGTGCGCAACTGCAGCAGTTGCGACAGATTGCGCATCACGGCCTGCTGTCCGAGCAGGATCTTGAACCCGTTCTGCCCGTACGATTGCGCGCCGTGCATCGCGGCCGCGGCCGCCTGCGAGACCAGCGCCTCCGATAGGGTCTGACCGCGCAGCACGGCTTCGGCATCGGGCGCGCGCCATGGCCGGGTGGACACGCCGCCTAGCGCGATGCGCACATCGCGCACGGTGTCGCCATCCAGTGCCACGATCACCGCGCTCGAGGCCAGCGCAAACTGGTAAGACGTGCGATCGCGCAGTTTCAGATAGGCCGAGCGGCTGCCGGCCATGGGCGCATCGAGGGTGATATGCGTGATCAGCTCATCGTCGCCCAGCGCGGTTTCCTTCCAGGGTGTATTGCCCGGCAGCAGGTGGAAATCGGCGAACGGCAAATCGCGCTTGCCGTTCGGCCCCTGCACGTGAACGGTGGCGCCGATGGCAATCATCGCCACGCACATGTCCGAGGGGTGCGTGGCAATACAATGCTCGCTGCCGCCGAGTACCGCGTGCACGTTGCGATTGAGCCCGTCGATCGCCGCGCAGCCCGACCCCGGAGCGCGCTTGTTGCATGGCGATACCCCATCGCGGAAATAGCCGCAGCGCACGCGCTGCATCACGTTGCCGGCGGTGGTGGCCTTGTTGCGCAGCTGCGTGCTGGCACCGGAGAGAATCGATTGCGACAGCGCCGGATGGTGCTGCACGATATGCGGATGCCGCGCGAGTTCGGTATTGCTGACCATCGCGCCGATACGCACACGGCCGTCGTCGAGCACCTCCACGCGATCGAGGCCGATCCGATTGATGTCGACGACCTGAATGGGCCGCATGACATCGAGCTTCATCAGATCGAGCAGCGTTGTCCCGCCAGCAAGAAACACGGTATCGGCATCGCGGGCGCCGCGCGCATGCAGCGCGATGGCCTGGTCGATATCGGCCGCGCGGATATATTGGAAGTTACGCATCAGGCTTTGCTCCCGCCGGCATCATTCCCGATCCTGCCGCGCGCATCCTGAATGGCCGTGATGATGTTCTTGTAGGCGCCACAGCGGCAGATATTGCCGCTCATGGCCTCGCGCAGGGCAGCGTCGTCGGCGGGAATCCGCGCATCCCGCAGCACGCAGACCGCGCTCATCATCTGCCCGGCCGTACAGTAACCGCATTGATAGGCGTCGTGATCCCAGAACGCTTCCTGCACAGGATGCAGCGCGCCATCTTCCGAGGCCAATCCTTCGATGGTGGTGATGGCATCGCCGTCGTGCATCACGGAAAGCGACAGGCATGCGTTGATCGAGATGCCGTTCACGTGAATCGTGCAGGCGCCGCACTGGCCGTGATCGCACCCTTTCTTGGTACCCGTCAGATGCAGTTGGTCACGCAGTGTGTCGAGCAAGATCGCATTGGCCGGGACGGCCACGCGATGTGTGACACCGTTGACGGTAAGCGTGACGGACATGCGGTCCGCCTCCGCTCCAGTTGTGATGGAGTCGGTCATCATCCCTCCTGCAGGGTGTCGCCACGGTTTTGTGGGGAAAACGGGGAACGACAGATTGCTGTTTTGTAATGTCTACAACGGCCGGATCGTCTGTCACCGCAAAATCGACGACCGTTGCGCTCTTACTGTTGGACAGAAATTCGTCTTTGGCAAGCAGTGCGTCGCGCACACCCCGGCCGGAGGGAGGAGCCGGGGTGTGCCATGCCGGTGTGGAAACCGGCCGTGAACCTTTATGCCAGCACGAATGGCGTTTGCCGCTGTCGCTTGCCCGTCAGCCGGAACAACGCGTTGGCGATGGCCGGGGCGATCGGCGGTACGCCGGGTTCGCCAAGACCCCCCGGCGCGTCTTCAGAGGGGACGAAGAATACGTCGATATGGGGCACATCGGGCATGCGCGGCGGCGGGTAGTCGGGGAAATTGCTGTTGCGGACGACACCGTTCTCCATCTCGATGGCGAAGCCCGGGCGCGTCATCGCCAGGCCGAAGATACATCCGCCCTGAATCTGCGCTTCGGCGGTCAACGGATTGACCACGCGATTGCAGTGCACGCCCGCGGTCACGTTGTGCACGCGCGCCTCGCCCTTGACCACCGACACATCCACCACGTACGCCACCACGGTGCCAAACGACTCGTGCACCGCGACGCCCCAGGCATGCCCCTTCGGCAGCTTGCGCTTGCCGTAGCCGGACTTGTCGACCGCCAGTTGCAGCGCGGCGCGCTGCCGGACGTGCTTGGTGGGGTCCAGCCGCGCCATGCGCCATGCCACGGGATCTTGCTTTGCCGCGGTGGCCATCTCGTCGATCAACGTCTCCTTGACGAAGCCCGTGTGCGTATTGCCCACCGAACGCCACCACAGCACGGCGACATCGGCCTTCGGGTGATGCGCGGTCACTTGCAGCGGCAGCGCGTATTCGTTCTCGACGATGCCCTCGGTCATGGTCGAGTCCACACCGTCCTTGACCAGCGCGCCTTCGAATGGCGTACCGATGATGATCGACTGGCCCACGATCGCATGCTGCCAGCCCACCACCTGACCCTTGGCGTCGAGGCCGATGCGCGCGCGATGGACGTGCAGCGGGCGATAGTAGCCGCCCTTGATGTCATCCTCACGGCTCCACATCACCTTGAGCGGTGCGGTGTGGCCTTTGGTAATCCATGCGCGCATGACCCCGGCCGATTCCACCAGATAGTCGGACGTCGGTACCGCGCGCCGGCCAAAGCCGCCGCCAGCCATCATCGTGTTCAGCGTCACCTTCTCGACGGGCAGCGAAAGCGTGTGGGCGATGGCCGCCTGATCGATAGTCTGGAATTGGGAACCGACCCACACCTTGACGCTGGTGGCCTTGTTGCCGCTGATTTCGGCCTGCATGGTGCAGTTCAGCGGCTCCATCGGCGCGTGCGCGAGGTAGGGTAGGCGGTACTCGGCGTCGATGATGCGCGCGGCGCCGGCCAGCGCCGCCTGCATATCGCCTTCGAACGGACGAGCGGTCAGGCCGGGCTGAGTGGCAAGTTTGCCGTATTCCTCGTACAGGGCCTGCGTGCTGACCTTCGAGCCTGCGTCCTCCCATTCGATCTGCAACGCATCGCGGCCCTGTTTGGCAGCCCAGTAGCCATTGGCGACCACGGCCACACCGGAGCCGCCGCGATCGCATGGCACTTGCATGACGTCGACCACGCCCTTGATCGCGCGCGTCTTCTCGGCGTTGAATGTTTTCACCTTGCCGCCGAAGCGCGGCGGGTGAGCGACCACGGCCACCACCATGTCCTTGAGACGCGTGTCGATGCCGAACACCGGATCGCCGCGCAACTTCGCTGATGTGTCCAACCGTGGCATGCGCTGGCCGATCAGGCGGAATTGCGAAGGATCTTTCAACGTAACGGCCTGGGGCACCGGCAGGTTCATCGCCGCATTGGCCAGTTCGCCGTATGTGGCGCGATGCGTGCCCGAGGTCACGACGCCTTGCGCGGCCGTGCAGCTGGCGGGGTCTACCTGCCACTGTTTCGCGGCGGCGGTCAGCAGCATCGCGCGGGCGCGTGCGCCCAGTTCCCGATACTGCGTGAACGAGTGCCGGATCGCGGTGGAGGCGGCCGTCATCTGAATGCCGAAGCCCGGGTCCCGGTACGCATCGCCGGCGGGGGCCAGCACGGATCGCACGTTCTTCCACTCGACGTCGAGCTCGTCGGCCAGCACCATCGGCAGGGCGGTATGCACGCCCTGGCCGAACTCGAGCCGGTTGACCGCGATGGTGACGGTGTTGTCCGGCGCGATGATCACGAATGCCTGCGGCGCCGATGGCGCTATTGGGGCTCCACCTTCGTCCGCCCGCGCGGTGCTGGCACTCCCGACCATGCCCAGAGCGAGGCCACCACCGGCTATGCCCGTCAGTTTGAGAAAGCTCCGTCGCGTGAGCGGGGCGACGGCCGCCTCCGATACGTTGTTGCCGCTGCCGCCTGCCAGCGCTTCCAGTCCACTAATACGCATGCTGGCGCTCCTCAGGCGATGACCCGCGCGGCATCCTTGATGGCCGCGCGAATCCGTTGGTAGGTGCCACAGCGGCACAGATTGCCCGCCATGGCCTGATCGATATCAGCATCGGTCGGCCGCGGCTTGGTGCGCAGAAGGCCCACGGCGCTCATCACCTGGCCGTTCTGGCAATAACCGCATTGCGCCACGTCGTGACGAATCCAGGCATCGAGCACCGCGCGACCAATCTTGTCGTCACCGATGCTCTCGATGGTATTGACGCGCACGCCAGCGATGGCCGAGATCGGCATGACGCAGCTGCGGGTCGCGGTGCCATTGATATGGACCGTGCACGCGCCGCACGCGGCCATGCCGCAGCCAAACTTGGTGCCAGTCATGCCGAGGTTGTCGCGCAGCGCCCAGAGCAGCGGCGTGGACGGATCGGCATCGACGTCGAGTGTCTTGCCGTTGATATTAAGAGTGGTCATGGAGGGACTCGTGAGGGCCTTATTTCTGCGAAAGAATCCAGCGCGCCAGCGCGGCGATGTCAGCGTCGGGCACCTGTGGCTGCGCCGGCATGGGGATGGCGCCCCATTTGCCGCTGCCACCGGACCTGATGCTGGTGGAGAGCTGCTGCGCGGCCTTCGGGTTGTCCTTGTACTTGGTGGCGATCTCTTTCCAGGACGGGCCCACGAGGCGCGCATTGGCCTGATGGCAGCCAATACACGCGTATTTCTGCGCCAGCGCTTCGCTGGCAAGAGCGGGGCGCTGCACGGCGCTGAAAGCCATGATGACCATGGCGAGCGGAATCATTGTTTTCATTTGTGGGGACTTCGGTGGGGCGTTGCTTCAGATAACTCGGTCGCCGCGATCGGCGTAGCGTGGTGCGACGGTGCGCGAGGTTACAAGAGCGGTTCCAAGTTGTGATGGCATTTCCTGTCCCTTCAGGTGAGAGCGGCCGCGCCTCGTGGGCACGGTACGCCAAGCATAGGGACGGTCGCATGCGACAGACTGACGTATTCGCGGAGTTTCCGGACATCTTGCGCCACATGTGCGCCGGAGCACGGGCAGCTCGCTTGACGGCACCACACGTCCCGCATAGATTGAGGCCGTCATAGAAGGTGAAGAAAGTAATGCGGCATATAGGTTTGATTCTTGAGAACGGCTTCCAGATCATCGGGCTCTCAGCGCTCTCAGCGCTCTCCGCGTTCGAGCTGGCCAACGCGGAGCTTGGTGAAGACGGTTACCGCATGACCATCCTGTCTCAGTACGGCGGCGTCGTGCACTCGACCATCGGCGTGGGGATCGAGACCACGGCGTTGAACGACATGCCGGACACGCTGATGGTCGCCGGCATCCGGGTACCGGGACCACTGCCAGCCGGACTCATGTCCTACATCGGCCGCGCCGGCACCGAGGCGCGCCGCGTCGCGGGCATCTGCACCGGCGCCTTCGTGCTGGCCGAAGCCGGACTGCTCAACGGGCGCACCGCCACGACGCACTGGCTGCATGCGCGACGCCTGCAGGAGCGTTTCCCGGAAGTACGCGTCGATGAAGACCGCATCTTCGTGCAGGACGGCAACATCTGGACCTCGGCGGGTATGTCCGCCGCGATGGACCTCGCGCTCGCGCTGATCGAAAACGATCATGGCGCGGCGTTGGCGCGCAATGTCGCGCGCCGCCTCGTGGTCTACTATCGCCGGCCCGGCGGGCAATCGCAGTTCTCGGCGTTGCTCGAACTGGAGCCGCGCAGCGACCGGGTCAAGCGTGCGTTGACCTATGCCAAGGAGAACCTCCGCAATGCGCTGACGGTGGAAGAACTCGCCGATGCGGCGCGCCTGTCGCCACGGCAGTTCAGTCGCGTGTTCCGGGAAGAGACCGGGCAATCGCCCGCCAAGGCGGTGGAGATGCTGCGGCTGGAGGCAGCCCGCGCGATGCTCGAGACGGGGCGCCACCCGATGGAGACGGTGGCACAGGACACCGGCTTTGCCGATCGCGATCGCATGCGCCGCGCGTTCGTGCGTGCGTATGGCCTGACGCCCAGCAGTCTCCGGCGCAGCGATGCCGCGGACACAGCGGTGGAGCCGCAAGCGACGGAATGACCGGATGTACATGTCCCGGGCTTAATGTCCCGGGCTTAATGTCCTTAACTTGGGCGTCTTTGTCATTCGGCCGCGCGGGTTCGGCAATACGCTGGACGTACTTTCGAACCAGAACCCGCGCACATGAACCGAGACTTCTCCATCCACACGTCCGTCGGCCGCCTGAGCGGGCGGACAGCCGGCCCCGACGGCGGCATTCCCCTTGTGCTGCTGCAACGGTTTCGCGGCACGATGGACGACTGGGACCCCGCATTCATCGAAGCCATCGCCGCGGACCGCCGCGTGATCTGGTTCGACAGCACCGGCATTGGACTGTCCGATGGCAAGGTGCCTGGCACGATCGCCGGCATGGCGGCGGTAGTCGGCGCGTTGATTGAAGCGTTGGACCTCAGGCTGGTCGACATATTGGGCTGGTCGCTCGGCGGGGTGGTAGCACAGCAACTGGCGCTCGATGCCCCGCATCTGCTGCGCCGCCTGATCGTCGCGGCGTCAAGCCCGGGCAGTATCACCGATGGACCGCAGCCCCACCCACGCGTGCCACAGGTGATGACGCACGCCATCAACGACATCGACGATTTCCTGTTCCTGTTCTTCCCCGAATCGGCCACCGCGGTCGCGGCCGGCCGCGCCTGCCTGACCCGCATCGCCGAACAACCCAATCGCGGCTCGGGTGTCACGGCCGAAGCGTTTATGGCCCAGGTCAAAGCCATCTCGTCATGGCAAGGCGTCCTGCACCGCGCCGCCGAACTCCGCCTGCCGATGCTGGTCGCCAACGGCGCGCACGACGTCATGCTGCCGGCGTACCGCTCGTACGTCCTCGCGCAGCAGGCCCCGGACGCCAAACTGATCCTCTATCCCGATGCCGGCCACGCTTTCCTGTTTCAGGAAGCGGAAGAATTCGTGGCGGAGGTGGGCCGGTTCCTTGAATGAAGTACACCAAATGAGAGGTATAAGGCTCCTCTTACTATAATGTTCTATAATTTCCTATAATTCGCTATAGAGCATAAAACATCACATGACTTTCTTCCGTCGTCAGGCACTGGCTGCGGACCTCGCCAGGAAAATCCTCGAGGTCTCGCCGACGTCCGCCGCGAGTTCGGGCTTATTTCTGGCCGCGCCCCGGCGCACGGGCAAATCGACGTTCCTGCGCGAGGACCTTCGTCCCGCGCTGGAACAGGAAGGAGCACTGGTCGTCTACGCGGACCTGTGGGAAGACCGGCGCGCGGACCCGGGTGACACAATCGTCAGTGCCGTGCGGCAGGAACTCGGCAGGCACGAAGGCGTGATTACCCGCCTGGCGCGTGCGGCCGGCATGGACAAGGTCGAGCTCGGAGGCGTGTCGTTCTCGCTCGATCGCGTTGGCCTCGGCGAGGGCATTTCACTGTCCATTGCACTGGCCGCACTCTCCGACGAGGCGAAGCAGCCCATTGCCTTGGTCATCGACGAAGCGCAGCACGCCATCGTGAGCGAGAAGGGCAACGATGCACTGTTCGCTCTCAAAGCAGCCCGAGACGAGCTGAACAGCAGTCGTCATCATGGTCTGCGCATCGTGGCCACGGGATCCAATCGCGACAAGCTGGCCATGCTGCGTTCGGGGCGCGACCAGGCCTTCATGGGTGCGCCACTGATCAGTTTTCCGTCGCTGGGAATGGACTATGTGCAATGGTTCTGCGATCGGGTCAATCTCGGCGCCAGACTCGATCCGGTCGCGGTCCACGCGCTATTTCAGCGCGCCGCATTTCGACCGGAACTGCTGGGCGCGGCAGCCGACACACTGCGTTTCGAATTCGGGCTCGCGCCAGAAGACGTCGCGCCACGCTTTGCCCAGGCAATCGAAGAGCAGATCGTCGAATACGATCGCGAGCAACTGCGCGTAGTGCATAGCCTGACCCCACCGCAAGCCGCCGTGCTGCGCGTGATGGCGGCGCGGGGTGCGACGTTCGCACCGTTCGAAGGAGCCACGCTCGAAGCCTATAACGCCGTTCTCAAGGCGACATTGGCTGAAGAGGATGCAAAGATCGACGTGTCCGGGGCTCAGCAGGCGCTCTCGGCATTGCAGGACAAGGCGCTGGTCTGGCGTGCCGCGCGCGGTGTGTATGCGCTGGAGGAAACCGGCCTCGCGACTTTGATGGCCGAGGCCGGCATGCTCGACGTGGTGCCGAAGTAGGTCACCTCGTTCTGGGGCTCGCTGGCGCCCGCACAGCGACGTTTCGGGTTGGCACGACGGCCAGCACGAGCGCGCCCGCTGCCAGCAGGCAACCGGCGATGACGAAGGCCAGTGCGAAGCTGCCGGTCTCCGCTACGACGTAGCCCGTGACGATCGGCGAAAGCAGCCCGAAGACATTGCCGACCGTGCTGATGAAACCCACCGCTGTACCCACATCGTGTGGGTGTCGCGTCAGGTCGTTCACCAGCGCGAGGTTCAGTGACACCGCCGAGGCGCAGGTGGCCACCGAGAACATCACGATCAGCATGATGAGCCAGAGCTCGCTCACCAACGGCACCATCACAACGGTCGCCGCGCATAGCAGCACGCCGGACGCCCAGATCTTGCGGCGGCCGCGCGACAGGTCCGCGGCATGCAGAATCCGGTCACTGAGGCCCGCGGCCACTAGCACCAGCGCCGCCGCACCGAGATAAGCGCCTGCGGTCAGTACGCCGGTGTTCATCACTGGCAGATCCTTTTCCATCTGCAGATAGCCGGGCAGCCATGACAGGAAGAAATGCGTGGCGAATCCCGCGCTGCCATGCGCCAGCGCGATCGCGCGCATCGCGGGGGAACGGACAATGCCGCGCAAGCCTATCGGCGGCGCCACATCGGCATCTGTCTCGAAACCATCCGCATTGGACGACGATTCAGTCTGGTCACGCTCGCGATACCAGACGAACCATGCCGCCAACCAGATCAAGCCCGTGACACCGGCCACAACGAAGATGGCGCGCCACGTGAACAGGCCAAGCAGCCATGCGAAACCGACGGCCCCAAGCGCGGGACCGATCAAGCTGCCACTGTGGAGGATGGCGGCCGCCAATCCCCATTGGCTTTTCGGTACGCAGTCGCGGATCGCGCGCATGCCGGTCGGGTAGGTGACAGCGGCGCACAGACCTCCCGCCAGCCGGCACATCAGCAGCGACGCGAAGCCCGTGGCCAATCCCGTGAGTGCGCTGACCACCGAAAGCAATCCGATACCGAGGCCGCCCACGCGCTTCGGCCCGAACGCGCCGATAAGCTGGCCCACAGGAACCAGCGCGAGGAAATATAACCAGTTGAACGAAGAGAGCAGGTAACCCATCTCCACCGGAGACAGATCGAACTCGCGACTGACCTCGATCGCCGAGATCGACAGCGACGCGCGATCGACGTAGAGCGTCAACGTCAACGCGAACAGCAATAGGTAAATCCGCTTCAAGGCCGCCCCGTTCACCATTCTCGTGCTCAAAAAGTGCAGCATCCCACGTCCGAGACTGGATGCAGACAGAACAGTCTCACCTTTAACCGCGTTTAACCTGGATTTACCGTCCGACTCTCTACAACTGATCGTAGATCTTTTGTTAACGCCGGCCATTCCCAATGGCCGGCGGTGCAACTGTTCATGGAGTGAGTATCAGAACCTGTGACGCACGCCCAGTAGTACACCGGTCTGGTTCTTGCCAGCAACCGTGGTGCCGAAGCCGCCGACACCCAGATCCGAACCGTCCTTGTTGCGCGTGTAAGCCACGGTGAGATATGCGTCGGTGCGCTTGGAGAACAGATAATCCGCGGAGACGATAAACATCCAGGGGTCGGCGCCGGAGTTGCGGAAATCCTGATAATAGGCGGCGCCGGTCAGTGACCACGCTGGCGTGACATCCCATTGGGCGCCGGCCCAGTACAGGTTTGTCGTTTGCGATGTGGGCGGTGTCATGATTCGCGCATAACGATAGCCAACATACGGCCTCACCGGGCCAATCTTGTAATTGGCGGCAATCGCGGCCTTGCGTGTCTTGTTGTCGTCCGTGGCCACCGTACTGCCATTCAGCTCGTCGTAGATGACGGCGACGGCCAGTGGCCCGCTTTCATAGGCCAGGCTGCCGCTGATTTCGCGGCCGACCTTATAGTTGCCCGGTACTTCGGCGTTGACACCGGCTACGCCATCCGCGCCCGTGCTATAGAAAAGCTTTCCCGTAACGGGACCGAATTTGCCTTCGTACCGGATGGCATTGTCAGCACGCGACTGGAAGGTTGGGTCCTGTGCGCCGATCGAATAGCGCGTGGAGATGGCCATTGGGTCGTATTGCACGCCGTATTCATACATCGGCGTGTTATGGCGGCCCAGCGACAACATGCCATAGGCGCTGCGCAGACCAACCCATGCCTGGCGACCGAACAGACGGCCCTGACCGCTCTTGCCGTCGTCAATGTTGAAGCCGCTTTCCAGTGCAAATACCGCGCTCAGACCACCACCGAGATCCTCGGAGCCACGCAGACCCCAGCGCGAACCGGACAGGTTGCCCGATTGCAGACGGACCGACGTATTGTCGCCAGTCCCGACGTGGTTGATGAATTCCACCCCGGCATCGACCACGCCATACAACGTAACCGATGTCTGAGCAAATGCTGCGCCCGTAAAAAAAGCTGCAACGGTTGTTGCAGCAATACGCAATTCCTTCGCCTTCATGCTTTCACTTCCCTCTCTGTCAAAAAACCTCGCATCCGGTCTGTCGATCGACCGGATATCCAAATACGTGGTTAATGAGAGGGCAGTGAAGCACCGCATTGAAGCGGCTTGTACTGAGGCTGTTCTTATATGGAACAGCATTCGAATTTATAAATTAATTGTGCACTGCGGAAGCCTCGAGTGAGAATACGGAACAACCCTACGTTTGCTTAGCGCTTCGAAACCAGCACCGCATCCTCGCGATAGATCTCCGGGAACATCGCCTTCAAATTGACGATCTTCGGCAGGTCGTTGATGACGATGTAGGGATGCCTGGGGTTCTTGACCAGAAAGTCCTGGTGATAATCCTCGGCGGCGTAGAAGCCCTTGTCGTCTTCGATACGGGTAACGATCGGCGCGCCATACGACTTGGTGCTACCGAGCTGGGTGATATACGCCTGCGCGATCGTCCGTTGCTCCGGCGTTGTCGGGAAGATTGCCGAGCGATACTGTGTGCCGTGATCCGGACCTTGATAGTTGAGTTGCGTGGGGTTGTGCGCGACCGAGAAGAAGATCTGCAGCAGCTTGCCGTAGCTGACCTGCGTGGGATCGTAGCGGATCTCGACTGACTCGGCGTGACCGGTCGAGCCGGTGCCCACGCGCTCGTACTGCGCGGTGTTCGCCGCGCCTCCGGCATAGCCGGACGTCACGCGCGTCACGCCGCGCACATGCTCGAACACGCCTTGTACGCCCCAGAAGCATCCGCCTGCGAAGACTGCGGTCTGGGTGCGGCCCGCACCCGACGCTCCCGACGCCAGGGGCTTCTCGTCAGCGACCGGGGCGGGAATCTTTACTGCGGGCTCACTGGATAGCACCGGCTGCGCAATGCCGGCAGTCAGCGCCGCGAGAATGGCCAGTCCGGCAATCTTGCCCGTGGTCGGGCGCATCCGGCGTTGCAGCATGGCGATGAGTTTCATGATCAGACTCTCTGAAAGTGGACGAGTTTGGTTTAGCCGAACGTGAAGGCGTAGGCCTGCACACCGGGGTCGAGAAATTCGATGGCGAAGGTTCTGTCGCGAACGTCGCCGCTCTGGCGGACCAGTTGATAGAGTCGCTGCTCCGTCACCGTACCACCGCCATCGGCTGCCACGTCGGTGCCATGCGAGGTGCCCGGCGCCTTGCCATCGATCGTCACGCGAAAGCGTACCGGTTTGCCATCGGCAGAGGGGCCCAGCACAAGATGAAGGTCGCGCGCGTGAAAGCGATACACGATGCTGCCACTGGCCTGTCCAAGCGTCGCCTCTTCCTTGCCGATCTTCCAGTTGCCGGTGAGGCCCCATTGATTGAGTGCGAGATCGGACGACGTGCGGTAGTCAGTCGCCTGATTCTGTTTAGCACCGCCGGCCGAAACGAAGTTCTCGGCGCGCGCATAGCCAACATAGGTTTCCGGCGAACGCATGGCGCCCTGGTCGGCAGCCATTTCCACGCCTTGCACCGCTGCCTTGGGCGTCGCCACTTCGGCCACGTCCGGGTGTCCGGCTTCCGCCAGCAACTGACGGATCACCGCCTCCGACTTCTCGTACTCGCCTTCACCGAAGTGGTGGAAGCGCACGTTGCCCTTCGCGTCGATGAAATAGTGGGCCGGCCAGTAGTTGTTACCGAACGCGCGCCAGATCGCGTAGTTGTTGTCGATGGCGATGGGATAGGTCACGCCGAGATCGTGCGCGGCTTTGCGGACATTGTCGATATTGCGCTCGAAGGCAAACTCGGGCGCATGCACGCCGATTACGACCAGCCCCTGATCCCGATACTTCTCGGCCCAGGCCTTCAGATAGGGAAGGGTGCGCAGGCAGTTGATGCAGGAGTAGGTCCAGAAATCGACCAGCACGACCTTGCCGCGTAATGCTTCGGCGCTGAGCGGTGGCGAGTTCAGCCATTGCACCGCGCCATCGAGACCCGGGAAGCGGCCTTCCACCGGCAGCGTGGCGGGATGGTCCGCGGCACGCATCATCATGGCGCCGCCGCTCTCGTGCTTGGGCGAGAGCCTGTCGACCAGTCGCTGCTCGAGGCCGCCCGCCGCCGCGATCGTGGAAATCCGCGTCAGCAGGCCGGTGTCCAGTCCCAGTGCAATCGCGCCGACACCGACCAGCATCGCGACACCGATGCCGCGCCGAATCCATTCGCCGACACCAAGCGAGCGCTTCATCGCGGCAAACACGCGCCCCCCGATCAGCAATGCGATGCCAAGCGAGGTGGCGGCACCCAGCGCATACGCCAGCAACAGCAGCGTGGTACCGACGCTCGCGCCCTGCAATGCCGCGCCGGTCAGGACCAGACCGAGGATTGGGCCGGCGCACGGGGCCCACACTAGCCCCGTGGCGATACCCAGCAGAAACGATGAGGAGACGCTATTCGTGCCGCCTTCGCTTTGGGCAAAGTTGGACAGACGACTGCCCGCGCCGACCAGCGGGTGCATCAGCCGCTCAGCCAACCGAGGAAGCAGAAGCGTGAGCCCAAACGCGGCCAGCAGGATGATGGCCAGCCAGCGGCCATATTCGTTCGCCTGTGCGACCCAGCCCCCGCCCACCGCGGCCAGGGTTGCCACGCCAGCGAACGTGACACCCATGCCGGCCAGTAGCGGCAGGCCGCTGCGCACAAAAGGCTGGTCGGCGCGCGCGAAGACAAACGGCAGCACGGGCAGGATGCAGGGGCTCAGGATCGTGAGCACCCCGCCAAGGAAGGAAAGGACCAGGAGCAGCATGGCAATGAGTCCGTATAAATCAGGCGGCCGCCGCGCTGAACGTCATGGCCACGCCGTTCATGCAATAGCGCAGGCCGGTCGGCTTGGGACCATCGTTGAACACGTGACCGAGGTGACCACCGCATTTGCTGCAATGGACCGCACTGCGCAACATGCCGAAGCTTCTGTCATCCTCGGTGCCGACGGCATTCGCGAGCGGTGCCCAGAAACTTGGCCAGCCGGTGCCGCTGTCGAACTTGGTGGCGGAAGAGAACAGCGCGAGCTGACATCCCGCGCAGGAGAATACGCCCTTGCGATGCTCGTCGTTGAGCGGGCTGCTGTACGGCCGCTCCGTGCCTTGGCGTCGCAGCACGGCGTACTGGTTCGCGCTGAGCCTGGCGCGCCATTCCGCGTCGGAAAGCTGGAATTCGAAGGTATCGGCAGGCTTTGCGGGCGCTTTGCCGCCTTCCCCCGGCTGAGGCGCGGCATTCAATAGTCGCCAGCCGCCCATGGCGGCCAGCGCCGCGGTAAGCGTGCCACCGGATAGCAGGAAGCGTCTCGACATGCCCATGGCGAACTCCAGACTGGATGCGGTATAGGCAGAGTACGCGCCAGTGCGTGGCGAAGTCCTCGCCGAAACTTAAACATTCCGTGATAACTGCACCGGCGGAATTCTGCACAATAGAGCCAGTTTCCCCGTCAGCCCTGCGCTATGGACCATACCAAACGGATTCTCCTCGTCGAAGACGACGTCGGCATCGCCAACGTCCTCGCCCTGCATCTGCGCGATGAGCGCTACGAGGTCGTGCATACCGCGGACGGCACCGAGGGACTACGGCTGCTGGAGCAGGGTGGGTGGGACGCGCTGGTGCTGGACCTGATGCTGCCCGGCGTGGACGGTCTCGAGATCTGTCGTCGCGCGCGCGCCATGACGCGCTATACGCCGATCATCATTATCAGCGCACGCTCCAGCGAGGTCCATCGCGTGTTGGGGCTCGAACTCGGCGCCGACGACTACCTCGCCAAGCCGTTCTCGATGCTGGAACTGGTGGCGCGGGTCAAGGCGCTGCTGCGTCGCGTCGACGCGATGGCGCGCGATGTTCGAGCCAACGTCGGCATTCTCGAGCTCGCGGGCCTGAGCGTGGATCCGATTGCCCACGAAGCGACGATCGATGGCAAGCGGCTGGACCTGACGCCGCGCGAGTTCGACCTGCTGTACTTTTTCGCGCGTCATCCCGACAAAGTGTTCTCGCGCATGGACCTGCTCAACGAGGTCTGGGGCTATCAGCACGAAGGCTACGAACACACCGTCAATACCCATATCAACCGGCTGCGCACCAAGATCGAGGTCGATCCCGCACAGCCGAGGCGCATCGTGACCGTTTGGCGCCGTGGGTATCGCTTCGTCGCGGATCCACGCGCGGCTGAGGCGGCCGAGTCCGGAGCGGCATCGTGAAACTCAACGTCAAGCTTTCGCTGAGCCAGAAACTCGCGGGCGTGTTCGCGGCGCTGCTGCTGGCGTGCTGCGGCGCTTCCGCATGGTTGCAGGTACGCGCCAATGCGATGCACGAAACGGAGGTCGTTCAGGATATCTCGCGCGGGCTGGCCGCCTACATTGGACGCACGGCGCTACGCGAGGACCAGAGCGAACTCGAGCCCGCGGCGCTGCGACGTTTGTTTGGGCAGTTGATGGTGGTCAATCCGAGCGTCGAGGTCTATCTGCTCGACGATCAGGGGCGAATCCGCGGTCATGACGCGCCCGCAGGCCATCTGGTGAGAGACCGGGTCGATCTCGAACCCATCAAGAAGCTGATCGATGGTGGGGCCTTACCGATCTTTGGCGATGATCCCAGAAGCGCCTCCGCGCGGAAGGTTTTCAGCGCCGCGCCCCTGCGGCAGGGCGGGTATATCTATGTCGTGCTGCAGGGTGAAGCGCATGACAAGCTCGCGGCACAGGCATCACGCACCGCGGTCATGCGCACGACGTTATGGTCCATGGCGCTGGTGGCGGCGCTTGGACTTGCCGCGGGGCTGGCCGCGTTCGCCTTGATTACGCGTCCGCTCAAACATCTGACGCTGCGGATCAGCCAGTTCGATTCGACGGGCGGACACGGCTCGCGGATCGAACGCCCGCCGGAGCCCTCGTCACGCGACGAGATTACCGCGCTGGAGTCCGCGTTCTCCCAGATGGCCAGCCGCATCGACACCCAATGGCGTGAGCTTGCGCAGCAGGATCAGGAGCGGCGCGATATGGTCGCCAATATCTCGCACGATCTGCGTACGCCATTGACCTCGCTGCATGGTTATCTGGAAACGCTGTCGCTGAAGGCGGATGTGCTGACCAGAGAGGAGCGTCAGCGTTATCTGGATATCGCGCTGGCTCAGAGTGCGAAGGTCGGTAGCCTGGCACAGGCGCTGTTCGAGCTGGCCCGTCTGGAACACGGCATGGTGCAGGCGGTACCCGAGAATTTCTCGATGGTGGATCTGGCTCAGGACGTGCTCGAGAAGTTCGCCTTGCCAGCGGAAGCCAAGGGGCTTCATCTTCGCGCTGGGGTGCCACCAACGTTGCCCGCCGTCACGGCCGATCTCGGGATGATCGAGCGCGTGCTGACGAATCTGCTCGACAATGCGATTCGCCATACGCCGACCGGCGGCACCGTGGAAGTAGATATGGCCGCCGACGATGGCACGGTGGTGGTCACCGTCAGCGATAGCGGCCCCGGCATTCCACCGGCGCTGCGAGAGTCGATCTTCCATCGCCCGTTCCCTTCGGGCGGCGCGCACCGCGGCGGCGGACTGGGGCTACTGGTCGTGCAGCGCATGCTGCAACTCAACGGCAGCGAGATCCGGCTGATCGACAGCGCGATTGGGGCAACGCTGCGCTTCGCGTTGCCGGCGACCGTCAAAGGCGGTGGCGCGTAAGCTGTTTATTCCATGGATGGAAAAGAGAGTCTCGGTTTTCCAGGCTAATGCAATGTCGCGCCTTGTTCCATAATTGCGCGTAACACCACTGTGCGACATTGCCATGAAAAAGATCGGCTTCCTCTCCTTCGGTCATTGGGGCCTCAGCCCAAGCTCTAAAACAAGATCGGCAGCCGACGTCCTGTTGCAGTCCATCGACCTGGCAGTTGCCGCCGAGGAACTGGGCGCGGATGGCGCGTACTTCCGCGTCCATCACTTTGCGCAACAGCTGGCGTCGCCGTTCCCGCTGCTCGCGGCAGTCGGCGCGAGAACCAAGCGGATCGAGATCGGCACGGGTGTCATCGACATGCGATACGAGAACCCGCTATATATGGCGGAGGAGGCCGGTGCTGCCGATCTTATCTCCGGCGGGCGGCTGCAACTGGGGATTAGCCGCGGCTCGGGCGAACAGGTTGTCGACGGCTGGCGCTACTTTGGCTACGCACCCGACGAAGGCGAGACGCATGCCGATCTCGCACGCCACCATACCGAGGCGTTCTACGAGGTGCTACTGGGCAAAGGTTTCGCCCAACCGGCTTCGCGGCCGATGTTTCCGAATCCGCCGGGGTTGCTGCGCGTGGAGCCGCATTCCCCCGGTCTACGCGATCGCATCTGGTGGGGCTCGGGTTCCGACGCGACGGCGCGGTGGGCCGCCACGATGGGCATGAACCTGCAAACCTCCACGCTGAAGAATGATGAATCGGGGCTTCCGCTCCATGTCCAGCAGGCCGAGCAGATCCGTGCGTATCGCGAGGCATGGAAAGCGGCAGGACATACGCGTGAGCCGCGTGTGTCGGTAAGCCGAAGCATCTTTGCGCTGGTCAATGACAAGGACCGCGCCTATTTCGGCCGGGGCACGCAAAGCACGGATACTGTCGGCTTTCTCGACGACGATGTGCAGAAGATCTTTGGCCGCAACTACGCGGCCGAACCCGAGGCATTGATCGAGCAACTGGCCAAAGACGAGGCAATCGCCGCCGCGGATACGCTGCTGCTGACGGTGCCGAATCAATTGGGCGTTGACTACTGCGCGCACGTGATCGAAGCCATCTTGCAGAAAGTCGCGCCCAGCCTGGGCTGGCGTTAGTACACGGGCGAGGAGGGCGCTCCGCGGGGCTCAAGTTCCGCGGGGAAATGGCCGTTATCAGGGGCAAGTCAACTCTGCTCGGTTCGATCGAATGACGGTCATCTCCCCCCTCAGCAACCAGAATCCGAACGTGCAGCGATCCGCCGCGACGTCCGCCAGTTCCACCTCAGGGGCGGCATGGCCGCAAAGCCAGCAAAGCACGGCGGCTGGTTCGACTTCGGTCACGCTGAATCAGCAGAGCAATGATCCGACCTACACGCTGGCACAACTGTCGCCCAAGTCGGTGTGGGAGCGCGTGGCCAGCGATGCCGTGACAAGCCGGATGGCGGGCAACATTTATGCGCCCAATCTGGCCAACCGTTTCGACGGGCTGGGTGCGGCGCTGCTCAGCCGCTTCAAGCTCGACGGCAGCGATTTCTCGCAGGCGGTGATGCAACTGCCAGCGGGCACGCCAGCAGATAGCGTGAAAGCGTCCGCGTTCCACGCGCAGACCGATAACCAGGTCGCGCTGACGGTCACCACGCGCAGCGGCGCCACGGTAACGGTGTCGCTGGGTAACGATGACGATCGTCTCGCGGTCCAGATCGCGGTGACGAACGGGAAGCTCTCCGACGCCGAGCGTGACGCGCTCAGCAACCTGTCAGGGGCTTTCCAGAAGGCGATCGACGGGCTGACCGCCATGCCGCCGCGCCTCGATGTCGGCGACCTGCTGGCGTTCGACCCAAAGGTGTTGGCGTCCGTGAATCTCCACGCCAGCGTGGATCGCGGCCACAACGACATTCAGACCATCGATCTGGTCGCCAACGATCAGCAACGCACGCTCACGTCCAAGAGCCTCACCGGCACGGTGAACGTCGACGTGAACGTCGCGGACACCGCCATGCTAGGCAGCGCTACGCAGCAGGCGGATGCGGTCCACAAGTATCTGGAACAATTCGACGCAGCACGTTCGCGCGGGCAGGGCGATGCCGCGCTGATGACGATGTTCAAGGATGCCTTCGCGGCGCTACACAGCAACATTAACGCCGATGAAACCCCGAAGATTCGCGGCATCCAGCTCAGCACGGGTGACCACGGGATGATGACCGGCTTGGCCGATTTCTCCGCGTCAATCACCCAGACCGCGGTGAAGAGCAATCCGATGCGGTCCGACGAGGTCGACGCGTTCTCGTATCAGGTATCGCAGGACACAAAGATCACCGGTGCAAGCGCGCTGGACCGGAATATCAAGCAGCATCAGGAATCCAAACTCGATGCCAGCTTCCATCGCTCGCTGTTCGCCGACACCTCGCTGATGCTCGACGAGAACAGGTTCTCGCAGAACTATTTCTACGAACAGATTCACGACAGCGCCAGCAGCAACACGGAGATCGGGTATCAGGATGGGAACCTGACGAAGGCGTCGATTACCCAATCCGCCGATCAATCGCGTCGCGTGCAGAAGTATGAGTTGGGCCGCCTGGAAAGCGACACGACCGATCCGGTTTCCAACACCCATACAACGGACGTGCTGGCGCTGGTGAAAGCGGCGGAGCAGAGCGACGAATCATATCGACCCGGTGACATCAAGCTTCAGGAGAAGATCCTGAGCAGCATGCACGACCGCGTCATGCTGCAACCGGAAGCAGGTCGGCTGGCGAATTAACCGTTGGCGCGAGCAAGCGCGGCCACCAGTTTTGCCGCGATCGGGTGATCCGACGCGGGATTCTGTCCCGTGATCAGCTCCCGGTCCTCGATCACGTGCGGGGCGAAATCGGTCGGATTGATGATGACCTCGCCACCCGCCAGATTCAACGCGTCAGGCATGTTGAAGTAGAGCTTGGCTTTGAGGATATTGTCCTCGATGTACTTTTCCTCCGAGGCAGTGAACACGGTCATTTTGTAGCCCGTGTATTGCCAACCCTTGGCCCATTCCTGCGCCTTCTGCGGATCACCGGCAATCAGTGACGCCCTGAACTCGCGCGCGTGCGGCATGGCCGCCGTCGCCGAGATCGGACCGTGGCACAGCATGGCGGTCGGCTTGGATTTCTCGTGGAAGTGCTGGAGGATAGTTCTGAGCTCGGCATCCTGCATCAGATCCGTGACAGGCGCCTGACCACCGGGAATGAAGACGCCGCTGTAGTTGTCGAGCCCTTCGTCGATCACCGACTTCAACGTACGCACGTTGGTCATGACGGGATCGCTGTCCCAGAACTGCCGCCCACGTTTGTACGCGGCCTCGTCTCCACCGAAATGCGCGGGCACATCCGATGCCGGGTCGAGCGTCATCTTGGTGCCATCCGGCGTGGCAAGCACAACCTCATAGCCAGCCTCGATCACGGCCATGGCCGGCACGACGGTCTCATTCAGATAGTGTCCCGTCTTTCCCCAACCGCCGCCTTGCGTCTCGATCCTGTCAGCATTGGAACCAATGACCAGCACTTTGCACTTGCTCATTGCGACCTCCTTCGGTGGATAGCGGGGCCCCACGCCGCGCGTCGTTCCATCCTATGCGAACGAACCGGCATGCAGGTGTTAATCGTGGTGAAGTTAGTGTGACGCGACCACGTCCGTCGCACGCACCTCATCCCGTGCATTGAGGGACTTCACGATCAGTGCGGCCGTTGCAATAAAGGCCGGTACCGCCAGCAAGGTGAAGATGGTGTCGAAGCCCAGATGCATGCGCAGCAGTTCGCCGCCGAGCAGTGCGCCTGTGATGCCACCGAAGCGGCCGATGCCGAGCATCCACGCGACACCCGTTGCCCGGCCCTGAGTGGGATAGAAGCCGGCCGCCAACGTCGGCATGGAGGCCTGCGCGCCGTTCATCACCGTACCGGCCAGGAAAATCAATATGCCCAAAAGCACCTGATCTCCCATGCCGTGGCCCACGGTGTAGATCAAGGCGCCGGCCAGCGCATACATGGCGGCCACCACCTTGTTGGGATTCAGTCGGTCCATCATCCAACCTGCTGCGATGGTGCCAATGCCCCCGCCCAGGGGAAACAACGCCGTCAGCAACGAGGCGCGCTGAATCGAGAAACCCGCATCCTTCATCAGCGTGGGCAGCCAGCTGGTCAGCAGGTAGAAGATGACCAGCCCCATAAAGTACGTCAGCCACAGCATGATCGAGCCGAGCCGGTAGCGCGGTGCCAGCACCGTGCCGATTGCCGAGCTCGCGGCGGGCGCGGTTTCGTGAATCGTGAAGCGCTCGACGCCGGCAACATTGGCCCCGGTCACGCGCTCGAGCGCGGCGGCAATGCGCGAGGTCGGGTAGTGGCGCACCACCATGAAGCGGATCGATTCCGGCAGCGCGAAGACGAGTATCACGCCCAGCACCAGCGGCGCCACACCACCGAATAGCAGCACGCTTTGCCAGCCGAAGTGCGGGATGACGGCAGCGGCAAAGAAGCCGCCCGCCGCCGCGCCCAGCGGAAAGCCACAGAACATGGTGTTCACCAGCACCGCGCGCCGCTTGGCGGGCGCGAACTCCGACATCAGGGTGACCGCGTTGGGCATGGCGGCGCCAAGACCGAGCCCGGTGAGGAAGCGCAGTACCGTCAGCCACGCGAGCGTGGGCGAGAACGCGGTGGCAAGGCTGCAGGCGCCAAAGAAGAACACCGACAACACCAGTACCTTCTTGCGTCCGACGCGATCGGCCATCGGTCCGGCGAAAATCGCGCCGAAGGCCAGCCC
The DNA here is from genome assembly GCF_914271485.1 of Cupriavidus pampae. Taxonomy (GTDB): domain Bacteria; phylum Pseudomonadota; class Gammaproteobacteria; order Burkholderiales; family Burkholderiaceae; genus Cupriavidus; species Cupriavidus pampae. Next base: position 108,437 of record NZ_CAJZAG010000002.1, on the reverse strand, counting down.
GAACAGCGCCGCGCTCATGACAGGGCCGAGCGTCGATTTGTCGATGTTCCAGTCCTGCACGAGCGCGGGCGCGACGTAGCCCATTGCCGCCGTATCGAAACCGTCGATGGCGACGATCAGGAAGCAGAGCACGAGAATCGCCCATTGGTAGGCCGAGAAGGGGCGGTTATCGATCAGGGTCTGTACATCGACCGTACCGATCGCGGGTGGGCTTGAGGGCTGCATGTCTCTCTCCGTGGGCAAAAAATTGGGTAAATGCGTTCCCATGTCGCACCGTCTGGGGCGGCGGGAGCGTCGGTTATGAGGGTTTGTATTCCTGCGCGGTGCGGTCAGGGCCGTCTGGCGTAGCGGCGGCAGGCCTCGCCGAATTGCGCGAACAGAGCCTGCGACAGTGGGTCGACCTCTGCCGTGACTTCGGGGTGCCACTGCACGCCAAGTGCGAACGGGTGGTCATCGCGTCGGATCGCCTCGATCAGACCGTCACCATGGCTCGCCTCGATCGAGCAACCTGGCGCGAGCGTACGGATGCCCTGTGTATGCAGCGAGTTGACGATCGCCGTGTCCGCGTGGATCCATTCGCTGAGCAGACCGTCCGGTGCCAGCGTGACCTCGTGCTTGTAGCGGTAGCGCTCGGCCATCGTTTCGGCAGGATCTTCGCGATGCTCGGTGTCGTGACCGGCATCGTAGATGTTGGGGTGCAAGGTGCCACCGAACGCCACGTTCAGTTCCTGGAAGCCGCGGCAGATGGCAAGAATCGGCATGCCGCGCGACGCGGCACCCCGAATCAACTGCATGGCAACGTGGTCGCGGGCAGGATCGACGAGGAATGCCGCGGGCTCCTCGCCTCCATACAGCCCCGGCGCGACATTGGACGCGCCCCCGGGAAGCAGCAGCCCCGATACCGCGTCGAGATAGGACGCCACGTCGTCGATGTCCTCGGCCGCCGGGATCAACACGGGCGTGACGGAGGCTGCCTGGTTCAAGGCCCGGCGATAACTCTCCTTGACGCTGTGGAGGTCGTGATCTCCGACGAAGAACCGGTCGCAGACGACGCCAACCAGCGGGCGGTCGGCTTTCCGAGGGGAGGTAGCAAATGACGACATGGAAATGGTTTCTGATCCTGCGCTTCGATGTACTGTATGCCGATGATAGTTTGCTGCATACATAAAGCGCCATCAAGGGTAAACACCTACCGCAACATTATTGTCGATATAAAAGTATATAAAACAGGAATGTAGAACACATTTCAAACGTCAATTCTATGAGTTGTGGACTCGCGCTCGGTCGCAGAAATGATCCCTGCCTTGTGCAATGTGTATGCAATAGCTAGTATCGCTGCATACAGTGAGTCGAGTGTTTATCGACCAACCGTCCACAACCCACCTTCGAGCAGGAGATCCCCATCATGATGTCCAGGGAACAAAACGACTTCATTACCCGCGTGGGCGCCGATGCGCCGGCTGGCCGTCTATTGCGCCAGTACTGGCAGCCGGTCGCGCTGATCGACGAGTTCGAGGGTGAGCGCCCAGTGCGAGCCGTACGCGTGATGGGACAGGACTTCGTGGTGTTCCGGGACGAGCATGGCCAGTATGGGATGCTCGATCGCGACTGCCCGCATCGCGGCGCGGACCTGAGCTTCGGGCGCCTCGAGGATGGTGGGCTGCGCTGTCCGTTCCACGGCTGGCTATTCGACCGCAACGGCACCTGCCTGCAGACGCCGGCCGAGCCGGCTGGCAGCAAGCTGTGCAGCCGCATCAAGCAGAAGGCCTACCCGGTGGTCGAACGCAGCGGCATGCTGTTTGCGTTTATCGGCGAGGGCGAGCCGCCCGCGTTTCCGGCGTTCGATTGTTTTGTCGCGCCGAACCAGTACACCTTCGCGTTCAAGGGGCTGCTCGAGTGCAACTGGCTCCAGGCGCTCGAAGTCGGTATCGATCCGGCGCACGCCTCGTTCCTGCATCGTTTCTTCGAGGACGAGGACACCTCCGAGAGCTACGGCAAGCAGTTCCGTGGCGCTTCGGCCGACTCCGCCATGCCGATCACCCAGGTGCTGCGTGAGTTCGAATGTCCAGTGATCAATCTTGCTTCGACCGATTACGGCATGCGCCTGACCGCGCTGCGCGATCTGGGCGAAGGTCAGCAACACGTGCGCGTCACCAATGTCGTGTTCCCGCAGGCCTTCATCATTCCGATGAGTGCGGAAATGACCATCGCGCAATGGCACGTGCCCATCGACGACACCAGCTGCTACTGGTACGCGATCTTCACGAGCTTCACGGAACCCGTGAACAAGCAGCAGATGCGCGACCAACGACTGGCGCTGTACGAACTGCCCGACTACCGCCCGCGTCAGAACAAGGCCAATCAGTACGGGTTCAATCCGTACGAGCAGTTGACCAAGACGTACACGGGCATGGGCAACGACATCAACGTGCATGACCAGTGGGCCGTCGAATCGCAAGGGCCGATCCAGGATCGTACGCGCGAGCATCTGGGCACCACCGACAAGGGAATCATCGCTTACCGGAAGTTGCTGGTGGAGGCGATCGAGGCCAACGAGCGTGGCGAGAAGGCGTTGATGATGGTGGATGCCGGGAAGGCCAGCACGCTGACCGGGCCGCCGTCGATCGATGGCGTCAGTGTCGGCAACATGGAGCACGACGCGTACTGGCGCGGTGCCGATGCGAAACGTCGCGCCGACTCGGAGTGGGCGTCGCGCGGCTGACGTCATCGGACTGCAGGATTCATCAACTACCGCATCAACTACCGAGGCGGCCCCGCCCGCGCACGCGTGACGTGACGCGGCGGGCCGGACCCATATGGCATTTGTAGACAAATTCGGCCTCTGGACCGATGCGCAGGCGCGCGCGGCGGACGAAGTCGCGCACCGCATCGGCGCGGGCGATATCGAGGTCGTGCGCTTTTCATTCCCCGATCAGCACGGCGTGCTGCGCGGCAAGACGCTGGTCGCGTCGGAGGCCATCAAGGCGCTGCGCAGCGGCCTCAATGTCACCACTACGCTGTTCGCCAAGGACACCTCGCATCGCACGGTGTTTCCGGTGTTCCAGTCGGGCGGCGGTTTCGATATCCCGGGTATGCAGGGCGGGGCGGATGTCACGCTGATTCCGGACCCGACGACCTTCAAGGTGCTCCCCTGGGCGCCGAATACCGGATGGGTGCTTTGCGATCCGTACTTCCAGGACGGCCGCGCGGTGCCCTTTGCCACGCGCCGCCAGTTGCGCAATGCAGAGCAACAGCTGGAGGCCCAGGGCTACCGGCTCTTGACCGGGCTGGAGGTGGAGTTTCACGTCTTCAAACTGCTCGGCGAACATATGTCGCCCGACGATGCCGGCCAGCCTGGCGAGCCGCCCGATGTCGGCCTCCTGTCGCATGGCTACCAGTTCCTGACCGAGTCGCGCTACGACGCCACCGACACCGTGATCGAGCTGATTCGCAAGAACGTCCAGCAGCTTGGATTGCCGGTGCGCTCACTGGAGATCGAGTTCGGGCCGAGCCAGTTCGAATTCACGTTCGCGCCCGCAAGTCCCAGCGAGACCGCCGATGCGATGGTGTTGTTCCGCAGCGCGGTCAAGCAGGTCTGCAAACGCCACGGATACCACGCCACGTTTATGTGCCGACCGAAGATCCTTAACGTGGTATCGAGCGGATGGCATCTGCATCAGTCGCTCGTGCGTGTGCAGGATGGCACCAATGCGATGATGCCGGAGCGTGCCGGCGACGACCTCTCCGTCGTGGGGCGCCACTATCTGGGCGGGCTGCTGCAGCACGCCTGTGCCGCCACGGCATTCTCCACACCGACGATCAACGGCTACAAGCGCTTTCGCGCCTATTCGCTGGCGCCGGACCGCGCGATCTGGGCGCGCGATAACCGTGGCGCGATGCTGCGCGTGCTCGGCGGTGCCGGCGATCCTGCCACGCGCATCGAGAATCGAGTGGGAGAACCCGCGGCCAATCCGTATCTGTACCTCGCCTCGCAGATCGTTTCCGGGTTGGACGGCATTCGACGCCAGCTGGACCCGGGCCCGTCCGCCGACTCGCCGTATGAAACCCCGGCGCCATACCTGCCGAAGACGCTCGACGAAGCGCTCGAATGCCTGCGTCATGACGACGTGCTGCGCGAAGGCATGGGCAACGGCTTCGTCGATTACTTCTGCCACATCAAGCAGGCCGAGATCGATCGCTTCAACCTCGAAGTCAGCGACTGGGAGCAGCGCGAATATTTCGATACGTTCTGAAATTCGACACGTTTTAACGATCATGCAGTGAGGATGTCATGCCGACAATTACCTATGTCCTGAAGGACGGCAACACCAAGACGGTGGCGGCAGCCAACGGAAAGACGCTGATGGAACTGGCGATCGCCAGCAACGTGCGCGGCATCGACGCCGAGTGCGGCGGCTGCTGCTCGTGCGCCACCTGCCATGTGTATATCGATGCGGCCTGGCTGGACAAGCTGCCGGTACCCGACGAGATGGAGAACGAGCTACTCGAAGGCGTTGCCGCCACGCGCACGGACTTCAGTCGACTCAGCTGCCAGATCGTCGTCAGCGACGCACTGGACGGCATGATCGTGCGAGTGCCCGAGACGCAGGGGTAGACCATGGCCGATCTCGCTGATCTTGTCATCATCGGCGCGTCTTACGCGGGCACCCAGCTCGCGCTGGCCGCGCGTGCCAACGGCTTCGCGGGCCCGATCACCATGATCGGTGACGAGCCGCATGCGCCGTACCAGCGCCCGCCATTGTCCAAAGGCTTCCTGCGCGACGAGGTCGACGCGTCCAGTCTGCCGTTGCAGTCGCCGGAGCGCTTTGCGGAAGAACGTATCGTGCTGCGGACCGGTGTCAGGGCGCTTCGCATCGACCGGGACGCGCGCACGGTTGAATTGTCCGATGGCAGCGCGATCGGCTACGACCGCCTGGCGCTGACCACTGGCGCACGCTGCCGCACGTTGTTGTGCGACGGTGCCGAACTCGGCAACGTTTATTACCTGCGTGACCTGGCCGATGCCCGCGCGATTCGGGATGCCGCCAGTCGTGCCCGGCATGCCGTGGTGGTCGGCGGCGGCTTTATCGGGCTCGAGGTGGCGGCCGCATTGCGCAAGCTTGGCCTCGACGTCACCGTGGTCGAAATGCAGGAGCGACTGCTGCAGCGCGCTGTACCGCCACTGATTTCTTCGTTCCTGATGCAGGCGCATGAACAACAGGGCGTGCGGTTCCGCATGTCGTCGCGCGTGCGCCGTCTGGTGGGTCAGGCAACGGTTGCGGCGGTGGAGCTCGAATCGGGTGAGGTGATCGCTGCCGATATGGTCGTCGCCGGGCTCGGTGTGGTCCCTAACGTCGAACTAGCCGAGGCTTGCGGGCTTGTCGTCGACAACGGCATCGTGGTGGATGCCTTTGCGCGCACCAGCGACCCCTCGATCGTGGCGGCCGGCGATTGCGCGTCGTATCCGAACCCGTGGCTCAATGCATCCGGGCAGGGCGGGTCGGCCAATCATTGTGTGCGCGTGGAGTCCATCCAGAGCGCAAACGATCTCGCCAGGGTTGCCGCCGCCACGGTGGCGGACCGCGCCACGCCATACGACGCCGTGCCGTGGTTCTGGTCGGATCAGTACGGCTACAAGCTGCAAATGGTCGGGGCGTCCGCGGGGCACGAACAGATCGTGCTGCGCGGGGACGTGGCTAGCGGCAAGTTCACGGCGTTATATCTGCGTGACGGCACACTCATCGGTGCGGATTCGGTCAATCGCCCGATCGACCATATGGCCGTGCGGCGTCTCGTGGCCGCGCGGCTGCGGCCCGACCCCGTGGTGCTGGGCGATGAGTCGATTGCATTGAAGTCGTTGGCGCCCGCCTGAGCAGGCGCGCTGGTGTACCATACCGTCATTGCATGCAGTGCCTACCTGTCGGTATGCAGTGCCGCCTGAAATCAAAACAATGAGGGGTGTCATGGAATCCCACCAGACCCGGGTATTGGTACAGCTGCGCGACCTGATTCTAAAGGGCGAGTTCGAGCCGGGCGCCCGCCTTGCGGAAATTCCGCTGGCGGAGAAGCTCGGCGTTTCGCGTACGCCAGTCAGGCTGGCGCTGGCATCGCTCGAGCAGGAAGGTCTGATCGAGCCGTCGCCCAGCAGCGGCTACATGATGCGGCGCTTTACGCCACGCGAGATCCAGGACGCCATTGCCGTGCGCGGTCATCTCGAAGGCATGGCCGCCCGCCTGGTGGCCGAGCATGGACTGTCGCGACAACTGACGCTGGATCTGCAGGATTGCCTGCGTGAGGGCGATCGCGCGCTGATGAAAGCGCAGCTCGACTACGACGACTACGTGGCGTACAGCAATATGAACGATCGCTTCCACGCGTTGATCGTCGAGGGCAGCGGCAATAGTGCACTGGCGCGCGCCATCGAGCTCAACAACCGGCTGCCGTTCGCAGCCGCCAGCGCGATGCTGCCGATGCAGTCCGCGGTGGAAGAGGGCCAGCAGTGGCTGGTCTACGCGCATCGCCAGCATCACAGCCTGTTCGATGCGATGCAGCGCGGCGAAGGTACCCGCGCACAGGCGCTGGCCACCGAGCACGTCAACGTGGCCCGTCTGAACCTCGAGACCGCGCTCGATCGTCCGGAACAGGCATCGCAGGTCATGCCCGCGATGCGCCTGTTTGTGACAGCGGCCTGAGCGTCCGCCCAGGCCGCGCGTGGTTTAGTTCGATGCCTGATAGACAACCTTGTCGTTGACGATCGTCTGCAAGGGCTTGATGTCCTTGATTTCGGCTTCCGGGACGGTGGTGTAGTCGGCAGACAGCACCACCATGTCAGCAAACTTGCCCGGCTCGATCGATCCCTTCCGCTTCTCCTCGAACGTGTAGTACGGCCCGGCGTTGGTATAGAGCCGCAACGCTTCTTCGCGCGAAAGGGCCTGATCGGCGCCATATACCTTGCCGCGCGGGTCCTTGCGCGTGACCATGACGTACAGGCCAACGAACGGATTGAGGATATTCACCTGGTTATCTGTGCCGGCGGCGGTGCCCTCGATGCCCAGCGTATCGACCAGCCAGCGTGTCGGCACGGCACGATTGGCCAGTTCGGTGCCCATGTATTTCTCCACCGTGGCGGCCTTGTCCCACATAAAGATGTTCTGCGCGTCCACGCGCACGCCGAGGGCCTTGGCGCGCTGCATTTGTTCGCGTGTCATCAGGCTGCCGTGGATCACGACCAGGCGGCGGTCCTTGATCGATTTGTCCTTGTCTGCCCCGGCATAGGCATCCAGCACGAGGTCCACGGCCGCGTCGCCCACCGCATGCGTGCCCACGCGCCAGCCATGGCGGTTGGCGAGGATCACACTCTGCTTATAGGCCGCCGGGTCGAGCGCCAGAGTGCCGTGATTGTGGGGATCATCCGCGTAGGCCTTGCGGATATAGGCTGATTTCAGCGTCATGCCGCCATCGGACACGATCTTGATGCCGGCGGTACGCACCCAGTCGTTACCGGTGTCGTCCTTGAACTTCGCGGCGTTCAGCTGTTTCTCGAAGTCTGCCGCGGTCAGTGCGATGGGTTTCCACATCACGCCGGTACGCACCGTGGACTGCTTGCGCTCGGCCACCGCGAAATAGGCGTCGATCTCCTCTTCGGTCAGCGCGGCATCGATGGCGCTGGTAATGCCCGAGGCGTTGTAGACGTGCTGCGCGGCAACCAGCTGGGTAATCAACTGTTCGCGCGTGGGACGCGGGATCCTGCGCTCGACGAGCTCGATCGCGGTTTCTTCCAGCAGCCCCGTCGCGTCGCCGTTGGCATCGCGATAGATCTTGCCGCCCACAGGGTCCTTGGTCGCGCGCGTAATGCCTGCCAGCTCCAGCGCTTTGGTATTGGCCATCGCGAAATGTCCCACCGTCTGCACGAACAGCGGGTTCGCCGGTGCGGCGATATCCAGCTCCTGGCGCGTCAGGTAGCGATGCTCGGCCAGTTGCGACGGCGGGTGCCAACGGCCCGATAGCACCCAGTTCCCCGGCGCGACGTTCTTGCGGCGGATGAATTCCGCGATGATGCGCTGGGTATCGGCGACTGACGTGGCGCTGATGACCTGCGCCGTAGTTTCCGCCGTGCCGGCGCCGATCATATGGCTATGGCTGTCCATCATGCCGGGAATCACGGTGCGACCCTGCAGATCGACGACGCGGGTGGTCGCCGTCACGTGCTGACGCATGGCGTCGGACGAGCCTACGTCGATAAACTTGCCGTCCTTGACGGCGACGGCCTGAGCGATGGAGAAGCGTTGGTCGACGGTGACGATCTTGCCGTTGAGGTAGACCGTATCGGCCGGCGAGGCTGTCGAAGCCGAGGAGGAAGTCGTGGAGGGCGCGCAGGCAGCCGCCGCGAGGGCGGCACCGACCGCAGCCAGAGAGGGCAGCCAGGCGCGCGCGCGGCGGGCAGGGGGGTGAAACGGAATCATCGAAGTCTCCTGTGGTGTGAAATGATCTGTGACGCGGCCACGCGCTTGCGCGCGTGGCGCAAGACGTCAGAAGATCTGCTTGATACCGAGCATGGCGCCCAGCTGATTGGCGCCTGGTGCCGGCGCCGAGCCTCCCGCCGCATTGCTGGCGGAGAGGGCTAACGTTCCGTGGTTATCGATGTAACCAACCGTGGCGTACGCCAGCGTGCGCTTGGAGAACGAGTACGAGCCACGCAACGCGCCCAGCCATGCCTTGTTCGGGCTGTTGTTGAACTTGACGTAGAACACCTCGCTGGCAACGTTGAATGCAGGCGTCACGTCATAGGACGCGCCAGCGTAGTAAAGCTGGCTATGACCCGGCGAATTGGCGGAGCCCTCGTTGTTGCGATTGATGACGCCCAGCCCGATCTTCACGTTGGAGAGCAGCGCATAGCCACCCACCGACAGACGATCGTCTTTCAGGCTGCTGCTGGTCAGTCCGCCAAAAGCGTCGACGCCGCCGCGCTGCGAATCGTAGGCAACATGAGCGCCCCATTTGGCCGTCTCGTACATCAGCAATGCCGACCAGGCGCGGCATGCCTGCACATCGGCAGGGTTTTCGCCCGCGCAGTTCGTGCCCGAGATGCTGTTCGCGCGCACGGTGTCGCGGCCCAGACTGTAGGTTGCGCCGACGGTGAACCCACCGAACTTGCCCTTGTAGGTCACGGCATTGTCGTGCCGCGCGTTGGGCAGGTAGCTGTCGATGGAGCCGCTGCCATACGCGTTTGGCCCCAGGATGTCCGTATCCAGCGTTGCCCAGAACAGCATGGAGTACTGACGTCCGAATGCGATCTGACCCCATTCGCTATTCAGGCCGACGAAGGCTTGGCGACCGAACAGGCGCCCCCCCTGATTGGAGCTGCCACTGTCCACCGCAAAACCCGACTCGAGCACGAACACGCTCTTGATACCGTTGCCAAGATCCTCGGAGCCGCGCATGCCCCAGCGGGATGGCACCGTGCCTGACAGATTCGGCATGCGCACCAGGCCGTTCCCGTTCGCGCCTACGTGATTGACGAACTCGACGCCGGTGTCCACCACGCCGTAGAGCGTGACGGACTGGGCATAGGCACCCAGTGGCAAGGCAAGGAAACAGACGGCTACAGCGATACGGCTCAACTTCATACATCTCTCCCTGGTCATGTGGCGCTTGGCCATGTTGATAGTTCTGGACAAATGAAAGGCGAGTGCTACCCGCACCGTTCGAGAAGAGCGGCGCAGGGCTGGTGAATCTGGATCGGGGGGTGAGGGTGGCGGCTTACCGCGTCAGCGTTTTCATCCGCTGCCGCAAGAGCTTGTCGATGATTCCGCGGATTCCTCGCGGACGTTCACACCCAGCATCGCCTCGAGCTTGCCGGGATCGCTGGCCAATAGCGCGCTGGTGCCCGCGTAAATGATGCTTCCGCGCTCGAGGACAATGACGCGATCAGTCATCTCGAGGGCAAGGCTTGGATGCTGCTCCACGACGATCGAAGGCAGGCCCGCCTGGCTTTGCATGCGGCGAATGCTCAGTGCGAGCTCCTCCACGATGATGGGCGCGAGCCCTTCCATGGGCTCGTCGAGCAGCAGGAGTCGAGGATTGGTCATCAGCGCGCGTCCAATCGCCAGCATCTGTTGTTCTCCGCCAGACAACTGGTTGCCGTAGTTCCGCCGCCGCTCCGCCAGCCGGGGGAACAGGTCGTAGACCCGGTGAAGATTCCAGTATCCGCGGGTCCCGACGACCGTGAGGTTTTCCTCAACCGTCAAGGATGGGAACACCTCTCGCTCCTGTGGCACCCAGCCCAGGCCCGCCCGGGCCCTGACATAGGAGCGACGACGCGTAATGTCCTCGCCCAGCCAGTGGACCGCGCCGGCGCTGACCCGTGTGTTGCCCATCAGGGTCTCCAGCACGGTCGTCTTGCCCACACCGTTGCGTCCCAGAATCGCGAGGCTTTCGCCGTCAGGAATGGCGAAGTCCATGGCTTCCAGGACGATGGCGTCGCCGTAGCCCGCGGTCACTTTGTCAAAAATCAGCGAGCTAGCCATGAAGCGCGACTCCCTGGCTCGCGGACGCCGTTCCGTGTCCTGACTTGGCGGCGATGCTGCCTTTTCGCCCGAGGTAGACCTCCTTCACACCGGGGTCGTTTGCAATCGTCTCTGGAGAACCCTCGGTAAATACTCTCCCGGCTACGAGGACCGAGATGCGCTGCGCAAAGCGAAAGACCAGATTCATATCGTGTTCGATAAACAAGATGCTGATGTCATCCGGCAGCGCCGCAATCACTTCGAAGAGTTCGGTGCTCTCGCCGGCCGGAACACCCGCCGCGGGCTCGTCCAACAGAAGGATCTGTGGCCGGGTGGCCAGGGCGAGGGCGATCTCCAGCAGCCGTTGCTTGCCGTATGCCATCTCGATAACGGGAACGTTCGCGAGATCTGCCAGCCGGAGACTTCCGAGGATCGCCGTCGCTTCGTCGTAGATCTTTCGCATGGACCTGACCGGCTTCCACCAGCATGCGCCCAGGCCCTCGCGCTCGCAGATCGCCAGCACGACGGAACTCAGTGGCGTCAGACGGGGGAACAGCGTATTGATCTGGAACGTTCTCGACAGTCCGGCCCGCACTCGCTGATCGGCGCGTAGCCGCGTGATGTCCTGACCGTTGAGTTCGACCCGCCCGGATGTGGGGGAAATTACGCCCGTCAGCAGGTTGATCAGCGTGGTCTTGCCGGCGCCATTCGGGCCAATCAGTGCCTGCCTGGCACCGGGTTCGATGCACAGGTTCACACCACTGACGGCATCGAAGGAGCCGAAGCGGACGCCGAGGTCCATGGTGCGCAGAGAAAGCGTGCTGCTCATTGCGGCCTCCCCATGGGTACGAACCGTGACAGGGCGCCGGTGATACCGCCCCGACCCGCCAGCGCGGAAGCGATCAGGAAGATCCCGAGCCAGAACATCCAGAACTGTGGGTCCAGATCGGCGAACACGTCATGCAGTGCCATATAGACAAACGCGCCCACCATGCCGCCGTACAGGCGTCCCGCGCCGCCCACGACCAGGATAATCAGGATCTCGGCCGACTTGGCGAATCCGAGGGATTCGATGCCGACGAACTGGGTGGTCTGTGCGAGGAGGGCGCCTGCAACCCCGGCAAATGCAGCGGACATGCAGTAGGAAAGGCGAAGCCGCGCGTCAACCGGACAGCCGAGCGCGAGCATGCGTTTGCGGTTGTCGTGGATGCCCCGCAGCACGAGCCCGAAAGGCGATCGCAGCATCAACCTGACGATCAGAAAGGCGACGGCCACGACGACGAAGGCGTACCAGAATGCGGTATGGCCCCAGAGATCAAATTCGTATCGTCCGAACAGCGGATTCATGGCGATGCCCTGGAGTCCGTCTGTTCCCCCGGTGATCGCGCTCGCACGATTGGCGACCTCCGCGAGCAGTACCCCCACGCCGATGGTGATCATCAGGCGAGCCAGGTCGCCTCCACGCACACTCAGATAGCTGAGCAGATAACCGGCGATGGCACACACGATCAATGCGGCGGCCACGCCAAGCAGCGGATCGCCCCATCCGTGCTTGGCCAGCAAGCCTGCACAGTACGCGCCCATGCCAAAAAAGGTCGCATGGCCGACGGTGAGAATGCCCGCGTATCCCAATGCGATATCCAGCGACAGGGCGAACAGGCCCATGATCAGGATCTGGCTGATCAGCGGCAGTTTGTCGGGCAGGAATAGATAGCTGCTTGCCACGGCCAGCCAGAATGCGAGCTCGACCAGGCCTGCGTGGCGCGATGTCAGGGGAATCGTTTTCACGCGAGTGCCTTTCGCGAAAGAATGCCGTTGGGTCGAATCAGCAGTGCGACGACCATGAAGACATAGATAAGGAATGCGCCGGTCTCCGGCAGGTAATATTTGCCCGCCACGTCCACCAACCCGACGATGAGCGCTGCGACAAACGGGCCGACGATGGAGCCAGCGCCGCCGACGCACACGACGATCAGGAAGTACACGAGGTACTTGAGCGGGAATGTCGGTTCCAGTCCGAGTGTCCCCAGACTGAGCGCGCCACCCAGACCGGCCAGTCCACAGCCCAGCGAGAAGGTCAGCAGGAAGAGCCGCTGCACGCGGATGCCGGTGCCTTCGGCTACCCGCTGGTTATCGACGGAGGCTCTCACCATGGCGCCGTAGCGGGTTCGGGTCATCGCCAGCATCAGCGCTGCAAAGACGACGATGCCGCAGGCGATCAGGAACAGTCGGTAGTAGCCCGCCTCCACGCTTGCGACCACCACACGCCCCTGAAGACTGTGGGGAAGGGTGAATGGCTGCACGGCAGGACCAAAGAAGTACGTTGCGCCAGCAATCGAGACAAAGACGACGCCGATCGACATCAGCAACTGGTCCAGCGCGCTCGCCCGATACAGTCGTCGGAATAGCAGGCGTTCGCAGATGGCGCCAATGGCTGCCGCCACGGCGAAGGCCGCGATCAGACTCGCATAGAAGTTCACCGCCATGTGCTGCATCGCCAGCGACGCTGCATAGCCGCCCACCATGGCGAAGGTTCCGTGCGCCAGATTGACGTAATTCATCAGACCCATCGTGATGGACAGGCCTACCGCTATCAGAAACAGGAGCATGCCATAGGCCACTCCATCAAAAATCACTGTTCCCATCGTCGTTTTTTTACTATTTGCCTGGATTTGCAACGCGTTCGAATGCATCGAATTCGACGTTGACGAGTTCGCCGTTGACCTTCTCGGTCTGGCGGATATAGACGGTCTGCACGATGTCTCGTGTCTTCGGATCGATCTCGATCGGGCCGCGGGGGCTTTCGAACTGGAGGCCGCTCATGGCCACCATCACCTTCGTTCCATCCGTATCGCCTTTGGTCTTTTTCAGCGCAAGATCGAATGCAGCCATGCCGTCGTACGCCGCCACCGCAAAGTAGCTGGGGCGCATCTTCTTGCCATAGGCCGCATAGAAGTCGGAGACGAATTTCTGATTCAGTGCGGACTTGTGGGCGTACGAGTAGTGATGACTGGTTGTCAGTCCCAGTGCGACATCGCCGGTTGCCGCCAGGTAGCTATCGTCGGTGGCTTCGCCCGTTGCAATGAGCTTGATCCCGGCATCGTCCATTCCGCGTTCCTTCCATGTCTTCAGGAACGCTGGAGGCATGACACCGGAGGGGAAGAAGATAAAGACCGCTTGCGGCTTGGCGTCCTTGATGCGCTGCACGTACGCCGAAAAGTCCGGATTGCTCATGGGCGTGCGAACGCTTCCCACGATCTTTCCGCCTTCCGCGGTGAATGCCTTGGTGAATGCCGTCTCGGCATCCGCGCCGGAGGCATAGTCGGCCGTGACCGTGTACACCTCCTTGATCTTGTTCTTTGCCGCCCACTTGGCCATCGGCGCGGAAACCTGTTCGACCGTGAACGACACGCGCGCGACATACGGAGAGGCCGCGGGGATTCCGGAAGAGCTGGCGTTCATGACAACGGTCGGAATCTTCGCTTGCGTCGCCACCGACGCCACGGCGTAGGCGTTCGGGCTGAAGTCGAGGCCGGCCAGAAATTGCACCTTGTTCCGGACCACCAGTTCCTGGGCGAGACGTTTGGCCGCTTCAGGCGCGGGACCGCCGGTATCCTTCTTGACCAACTCGACCGGCCGTCCACCTAGCTTTCCACCGTGCTGCCTGAGGTAGAGCTCCATGCCGGCATCGAACTGCCGCCCATAGTCCGCGTAAGGACCTGAATACGTGGCGATGACACCAATGCGGATCGGCTCATCTGCCGCCGACGCAGCGCCTGCACACGAGACCGCAAGCAGCGGCAGGAAAAATCGGACGATTTTGTTCATGTCTATCTCTTATGGGTGTCTTCAAGCGAAAGCAGGGCTGCATGCAGCAAATCCATACGCATGCTCGTTTTCATCAAAATCCTTTGCCATTGTCGACAGCGATCGCATTGTTGCATGCAGCGAAAGCCAAACGCCAATGCATATAGGCTACAAATGCCGATATAAACAACGCATACGGCACTTTATTAGGGTCAATCCTAGGGCGAATCGCGTTTCTTGAATACAAGGCAATGCAATGTGTGTGCCAAGTTCACAGCGCTGCATGCAGCGCTCATGGCGGCTCAGAATTCGTTGTGGATTAAGGGCGATAGAGGCGTGGTAGGGAGTGCCCGTGCACGCGAGAGAGCCACGAACGTGGCTCCGAATAGGTGCGGATGCCCCAGAAAGGGGCTTCGGAGGCTATGCGCAGCCGCAGTGCTTAAACACAAAGCCATGCACCCTCAAAGTCCGCGACTTCCCTTGAGAAACCAAAGCTTGAACTGCCTCGCAAGCGAAAGCGCCGATTTTTTGGTGTCTTAGAGAACGGCTTTAGGCCGCCGAACTCAGGAGCATTGGCGAACGAGTATGTCCTGTGTCTCTAAGCGAGAAGAGTTGACGAAACCGCATGCACAGGAGGAAAAGTGATCGGATCGGCCTGCCGCAATTTTCGCCCTGGGTGCGATGCGTCGGAGGGGAGTCAGTAACGCCTAATTTTCTGGCATCGTGAACGCCGGACAGTCTCGGCTTTATGCTCGCATGCTTCTTTCTACCCTACTGTGAGGGAGCATGTTTGCAGGATTTCGCACTCGGCGAGCAGGAGTTTCAGTCTCAGCACGCGCCAGTTTCGGCGGCCGGACGCCAGCGCTCAGCATCGTGGTGGAGCGCTATATCAAGAACCATCCCAATAGATATGGCCCTCAGTTCGCCAAGCCAGTCCGTAAGGCGTTTGAACGCTACGCTCAGGTCAGCGGCGACCGACGAATTTCGGAGATTGCCCCATCTCACCTGTGGCGCTTCATACGCCATCGTTTGGCGAGTGGCGTGAAGACAGGCACCGTAAGGCGGGATCTACATCATCTAGCGGCTGCCACGTCAGCCTACTTGGCCGAGGCTCGTTTCCCGTGCGTGAATCCATTTCACAAAGTCTCCATCCCGCTGGAGGGGCACGACAAGATTCGTAGGCAACCACTGACAGCGGATGAACTGAGCACTCTGATGGCAGCCTGCTATCACCAAGACGATGAGATTCGCTGGCTGATTGCGATCCTCATCGATACTGGCGCCCGGCTGTCAGAGGTAGCTGGCTTGTCCATCGACGACATTCGGCTCCGTCACTCCACTCCGCACCTTCGCATCCAGGTGCATCCATGGAGACGACTAAAGTCTGCTCACAGCGTTCGCGAAGTACCTCTCGTTGGCATCGCGCTCTGGGCAGCCCGTCGCGTCCTCGATAGTGCGCGACAGGGTCAATTGCACGCGTTCCCTCGCTACAATAAGCGCACTCGCACGAACGGAGTTGGCGCCTCATCCACCGCTAATGCCTGGCTGAAACGGCGCGGCGTGACTAAGCAGCTTCACTGCTTCAGGCACTCGCTGGTTGACCGATTGCGACGCGTTGGCTGCCCTGCCGATCTTCGTGCCGCCATTTGCGGCTGGGCCACGGGTGACATCGAGCTACGCTATGGTACTGGGCACGGTGTGGCTGAAATGCATTCCTGGATGCTGAAGATAGAAGACCAATCGTATGTCGAGTCCCAACTAGAACTCATGCACCGAAGAATGGGGGGGAAAGTTCTTGCGGGTCACACTTGCGCAGCTCGAATTCTGGAATTCATTGCTCGCCACGGGCCTGCGACGCGCGGTCAAATGATTAAGGCCGCAGTCTTGCAAGATCACGATATGCAACGAGGCCTCCGATATGCCGCTGAACATCATCTGCTGGTACGAACAGACCTCGTTTCAACCTTCCAACACACAAGATACGGGTTGAGCGGGCGGCCGCTGCCAAAGCCCGGAACGCCGCGCGTCGGCAGTCCTGCAGTCTCAAGAGTGAGTTGATCGCTTGGCCGACGCAGACGGTCACTCGCAGGTGTCAACGTCCCTGTCTCCGCAGGTCCACGCAGCATCAGCATTCACTCGTCGGTGTGCCGAGGCGGTGCCCCAGATTCTGGCCCATCAGATTCGAATTGAAACCGGAGGCTCCCGCATAGATACTGGCCGTGTCATCCCAGCAGTAGTTCGACCGCCGTGCGTGCTCACGGCAGCGCGGCGGTCTTTTTCCTTGCTACTCGAGGCTGGCTGTATGTCCTGAGGCAGGCACTGCCAACGGACGCTCTTCGACCCGTAACTGCCTCTCGGCCCAGCCATTCGCGGCCATTCGTTGGGCGGCTGCCCACCCCCCGCGCCCGATGTCGATGCGTCTAAGACATGTTAGGTGGCGAAAGGATGGCGTAGCGTGCCTCGGATGCTATGCAGGCTGTTACGCGCACCAGAAGCGCCTCGCCCTACGGAGCGGTCTGCCCTCGGCAACGTTGCACTACGCCATCGAGGTCTGTCTCACATGAATGTGTGGATGGTCACATAGGCGTAGAGTGCACGGGTCCCCTCCACAGAGAGTGGTGCTAGCCTCTTCCCGTTCAGGAACAGAGAAACAAGGCAAAAAGAGGCCGAGCGCATAATCGATTGAGGGGCACGTTATGCCATTTTTATTCTTTCATGGAATCGCGCAGGAGCGAAGTAATCAAAATGAGCTGCGGAAGCTCTGGATTGAGAGTATAGAAACCGGGTTGGAACGGGCTGGGAGTCCGGTATCGCTTCGCGACGCCATCGTTGAAATGCCATTTTACGGTGAATTGCTTGCTGACGCGAAATCAGGCGGACCTGCTGAAAATTCCTATCGCGATCAAGACAATCTCACGCGAACACGGAATGGCAGAAAAACAGATTCCGGTGGAGATGATATCAAGCTGGAATTCATTACTGAAATCGCCAGAGAGAAGTCTCGACAGACGGACAAAGATAATCTTAATCGCGGAGTTATGAGCGGCTCTTTGCGGATGCTTTCTTCAATACTTCCGAACAAGGTGCAGGCGGCATTTGTCGATCTCGTACTCTCCCAAGTCGCCGCATATTTGGCATCCCGAGAAGTGCACTCGGCGATATCTAAGATGGCCGATGCCGCCATGCTCGCTGCACATCAAGCACGCTCAGGAGCTGATCGTCGCTTTGTAGTGGTGGCACATTCCCTAGGGACTGTTGTCGCGCTGGAAGCCCTTTGGCGGTGGCGCAGCGAACCTATCGATCTTCTTGTGACAATCGGGAGCCCACTGAGCGTTGGATGTATTCGCTCCCGTTTAGCAATGGATCCTCCTCGGTGGCCGAAAAGCGTACGACAATGGATCAACGTGGCCGACAGAGATGACATCGTAGCTCTCCATGGCGCCTTAGACCGAAGCAACTTATTTGAGTCTTGCACATCATTGAACACGATCGAGCGTGCTGATGTCCTCAACGTCCTGGATATTCGCAATCACATGGGGAACCATCACGGGATCGCCGGGTACCTTGACGACCCCGTGGTGGCGCGCCTCATCTACGCGTTCCCCGAGTAGGAGTACCAGAGCATATGAAAGTATTTTATATCGCGTCGAATCCAGATGGTGCATCCGAGCTAACTCTTGAACGCGAGATTACAGCGTTACAACGCCGTGCATCGTATGCTGGAGGCGAGCCGGTCGATTTTAGGTTTTTGCCTTCGTTGCCTGTTGAGCAATTACCACTCGAGTTGCTGATAAATAAGCCGGACATCGTTCATTTGTCGGCACATGGTGACAGCGGCGAACTGCTGCTTGCAAATGAGAAAGGAAATCCAGTAGCAGTGACGGGCTCCATGCTTCGAACTTTCCTGAACTATGAAAGCCCGCCTAAAATTGTTTATTTCAATGCTTGCAACTCTAAGGAGATGGCCGAGGCGGTGGTTGGACCTGTTCCATATGCGATCGGAACGACCGCCTTGGTATCGAATGGGGCAGCGAGAGCCTCGGCCGTGGCGTTCTATGATCGTCTCCTTCATGGCGGTTCAGTTCAAGACGCCTTTGAGGTAGGACGCAGCATTATTGAAGCGTTGCACGATAGTTTGGCTTCGTCTGTCCTAGAAAGTGCATCCGCATTTGATGCTCGCACACATCGTCTACACTCGCTTCCGAGAATCGTCGCTCGTAGCGCTTCCTCCCAGTTTCGTTTCACAAAAGATGGCTTTATTACCCTCGAGTGCTTTCTCGTCGGCTGCCCATCGAACACTTCCCAAGTTGTCTTTTTTACGGACGACATAGAGTTTGCTTGTTATGACCAAGGTAGAGATGAGCCGGACAACGAATATTTGGCGCGATGTCTTTGTCAGGTCATTCGCGCGGCGCCTCGTCGAGGCCGGATTGGGGGCGACGTCACATGGACGACCTGTGAGGATTTTCGAATCTATGCCTGTGGAACCACCGCCGGTGGTCAGACCTTCACGGTCGCGTCGACTCTGTGTGATGCGCTTCTAGATTACGCGAGGACGGTCCAGCATCTAACGCCGGAGAGTGCCGAGATGAAAAACGTCAATACAGCGGTATCGCGCCTTCTCGACGTGGACCAACTCGCCGACCCTCAGTCGAAGGGCCTAAGTAGAAAGAGGAAGCCGGCTGGAGACGTAGACGCTCCGCCCTATCCAGCTGGGTAAGGACGCCGCTTGGGCTGCGTTCCGCAGACAGGTCAATACCGCCAGGGCGCGCCTCGGATACCCGCGAATGGAGCCCTCGGCGCCGTCCGGGCTCGAATGCCCCACCTTAGATTGGCATTCCCCTGTACTTTCTTATGAAAAAGACCCGCCAAACTTCGGCTGCCGGCAAGCGGCCCGCCCCCAGAGTGGCAGTCTCGTCGAACTCCCTTGGCCGCCATACTCGGATTGATGTAGTCCAGAAGCTTCAGCGTCCTGATCGACATTTTTGTAAAACAGGCCCCCTGTTGCAGTCGCGCCTGCAATGTGGGCGAGCTTCATCCAACTTCGGACATGTTGATATGGAGGTGCAGAAAACCAAGAGTAGCCGCTCCTCAGTGCGGAGATCGCGAGGTAGCTCAACTGCTGAGCAAGAGTTGCAGTTGCCGTGCCGCTTAAAGGTGAACGACGATTCGGCAAGTGTGAGAAGTCCAAATGCTCCGGAGCCAGCATGGTTAGGGGTGGCATTTACATTTGTTGGCCGCCCGATAGTTCATGGTAGAAGTGGGGACGAATGCAGCACATCTGAATTCGGGACATCGAGCCGATCGCGCCCACTGTCCATTTCAGCATCATCCGATGCACGCTGCCTCTCTAATTCGGAGAAAAGCTCATTAATCTTCTCATCTTTCTTCGCTTTTTCACTAAACTGATACTCCAATATATCCGGCGTTTCAATTCCAAGAATACCGTGAATAATAGACCAGATTGCGGCTTGATTAGAATCTTCCAACTCTTTCTCTGGATTTATTATCGCCGTCAGGGAGATAACGACCGCATTAATAATTTTCTCTCGTCTTTCTTGCTCCTCAATTCGAGATTGGACTTTTTCATTGTTATCCGCTAGTGCGATGAGTGCCGTCTCCGCATTTAATTCGAGTCGAGATTGTGGTTCGTCACATCGCAACGCGCTTGACAACGGGGGCATCCAAAGTGAGCTGTGAATCGATTCCTTTGATGATAGGCTATTATAAGGCATGATGATACCCCATCAAAAATTATGCACCGGCTGAGCCGATACAATAACCTCCAGAAGGATGTCGGCAATAGAAGTCTTATCATCATCTGTGATTCGCTGCACGTCAATGGTGAAGAGACCACTAGGCCCGGGTTCTCCAATGGGACTGGCGTTCATTAACGATATCGCACCGCAGATCTCAGGCTCACGTGCGGAGCCTCTGTCCGCTACTCGCCCAAGCACGCAGGGTGGAATTTCTCTTTGATTCACAGACGAAGTTCCTAAATCATTTCCCTGCTCATCCCGAAAAAAATATCGAGCAGATTTCGGCAACGTAATAATGCAGCGGAGTGGATAACTGCTTGAGCCGCCTTTAGATAGAAAGGTCGCGCTCATCCCGCGAAGACGGACAAACCGGTATGGGTAAAATAAGTCCTGTGAAATAGGGAAGGAACGCGCGCCAGGCTGGCTCAAAAGTGCATTCCACTCCGTACCGAGGGCCTGTTTGAGAGATACGACCACAGTGATCGTTTGATCGCTGTGGCTGAAGGCGGCGAGCCATCGGATTGCCTCCCGTACCCATGTTGTAACTGCGTCAAGCGGCTTGAGGGTGAGATCATTCACTGACTGAATGACTGAGGAAAAATCGACGACCACATCCTTATCAGTTTGGTAGCCTTGATATCCGTAGATCTGTTCCAGACCTCTGGCTGCAACTATAAGTCGGTCCACAGCCTCTCTATAGTCGCGAACCACGCGACGACTACACCGTTCCGCCTGAAATCTAAAATCTAATGCGTTACCATCTATAGTGTATATCTTCGTTGCATCGAATCTCTTTCTTTCTTTGTCTAATCTATCCTTGTGGATAGCCACAGTTCCGAGCGCAGTTTTCTCTGCACGGATTTTTTCGACCTCTGCGAGAGTATTCTCCATTTTAAAGCGAAGGTGTGCGATCTTGTGGTCATGCATAGTTGCCGCGGCCGCCGGAGTCCCTTCCTGAGCATGTGTCGCTACCGCCCATTCCTCGGCATTCTTGTAATCTACTGCCATTTCGGCTAATTTTGAAACACGGGCCGTTGTATCTATGGACGGGAAATCATATTGCCCATCGTCCCGAAGCTTTTCCTCTGTCAATAGAGAAGCCTCCTCGGCCGCCAATGTCGTCGACAAGAAGGCCTGTTGAGCGCGGAGAGAGTCGTATTTCGCCTGTTCGGCTAGACAACGATCAAGCAAGTCGGCCGCCTTATTAAGTAGAGATTCCACCTGCCACGATCTGAATTTTCTAGAGGCTTGATCGAAGCTCGGCTTGTAATTTGTAACGGTTATATCAATGCTGGGCACGGGAAAATCAAATTCCGCCATATACTCTCCAAATGATCTGGGGCGGATTAAGTAATTATTCTAGTCCCGCCGTGCTGCTATGTGAGGTGCCACCGATAATGCTCTCAGTTGCTGAGCATAAGCAGCAAGGTTTCAATATAGGAGGAAATCTGCGAGACGACGAGGATTTATGAGGGGCAGGGAAAGTGGATGTCAGATATCGGAGATCGAGGAAGGCGGGGTATAGGGGGTGTAGCTATTGTCTTCGCTAAATCGACCGTCGTTGGATGCCGCGCCGGTGGTCAAGACGATCACAGCGGTCGTGCGCTGTTCGTGCACGATATCAGCTGATAGGCGCAACGGATTCATTTCGATGGAAAACACCGAGAGGGCTCGCCCTCGCAGCCGACGTTCACGGCGGCCTACTTGCCGCGGCCATTGAAGTCCGACTCCACAACGGCATAGCAGTCATTGAGTTCTTGCTTGGAGGTCAGCGACAGGATAGCTCCGCGTCCATGACGACACCTTCTCCCTTAGGCAGTCGTCAGCGATCAGCTCCCACGCGTAGACCTTCGTCAGGGCAACCTGACGGTAACAGCGTTTCACCACTTTAGTTTGAGATGATCGAAAGAGAGAATGTGGCCAGACTTTCTCAAGGCCACCCCCTGCAGGTTGTGGTCGCGACACAGGGCAAGCTTCTTCAGGACCGAGGCGAATTAGGATGTCTGACCTGACGCAAAGAACTCAATAACTGGGACGCGTGGCCGATAGATGTTAAGGGCTAAAGCGCGTGTCATGCATCGGTCAGACATTTCCGCATTCCCTTGCAACCGCAGAATCTTAGAGAAAAAGATGAAGTACCCAAGAAAGACCGCTACCGGAGATGCCGGGGAGTTCTTCGCAGCGTACAAGATCGCGAAGGAGCTACGTTGGCCCTGCCGTCTGTTCGACATAGACATCGGAATCGATGGACAAGTCGAAATAATGGCGGGCGAAAAAAGCACCGGACGCTTCGTAGCAATACAAGTCAAGACTACAACAGCCGAAGAGAAGAGTTGCTGCTATGTTGAGGCACATCATTTCGATTACTGGGTCTCCGCAGAGATTCCGGCTTTTGTTGTGCTCGTCGATCTTCTAAAGGAGCAGATGTTTCTGCATCTGATCGATCCGAGTCAAAAATATGTACGAACCTCAGAGGGGACATACAAGATCTACTTTGACTTAGCGAGTGATCTCTTCACGCCAGAAAGCGGCGCGCTCATGGTCAAAGCTTCAGAGCGTTCTGCTGAGTTCCATGTTCTGCGCGACTACAATCGGACCGAAGAGGCTAAGCAACAGCTCTTCGAGTCCGCTTGGGAGGCAGAGAACGGCGAATCAGCGTAGCGTGCCTTTCTTCACAGAGTGCGTTGAGGGCGCTCAACGCTGTGCACCTGAGCAGGCTTACGTAGGCGACCAGCATAAAAGGCGACCCATGGGGTCGCCTACTTATTCCCCGCCACCCCTTTCAAATCAAAAGGTATCAGAGAATTTTGTATTTCGCCCACGTCTGCCACTAGCAGCTGCAAATCTAATCTTTAAGCGTCAACAATCTCTCACCATGATCAAGAACGCATCCGATCTCCTGACCGCCTTCATAGCCAAAGAGAGAGAAAAGGTCGAGTCCACCTCGATGCAGCATATGCCGACGCTCGGCAGCGCCTACGAGGCGATCGCAAAAGAAGGCATCGATCAACAATTCGTTCTGCCCCCCGAACTGGATCTGCGCGTCGTTTCTGGGTTCATTGATGGCTGTCCCAAACAGATAGATGGCATGCTTGTCCAGGGAGAGGGGCAGCGCTACGGCCTAACCGATCAATACATCTATCCTGCACGTCAGGTTCTGTGTGTGCTCGAAGTCAAAAAGACCCTAGACAGCACCGCACTAGCCGAAGGCATCATGCATCTGGCAGACATCCTACGCCACTGCGACGTAGATTTCCGGGCCAGGCTCAACGCAGGTGAGTACTTCGACATAAGGTCGGCGCGAGAGTCGTACGAAATGCTGACTGGCCGCGCCGGGCCTCTCAGTACACAGGCCGCACTAAGCCTCCCGGAGCCGGATCGGATCAATTTCTTCACCCTTCTCCGCCAAAGCTACGCCCCGGTAGCGGTGCTTCTGGGATTTAACGGCTACACCACCGAGCACGGTCTTCG
Organism: Cupriavidus pampae; assembly: GCF_914271485.1. Taxonomy (GTDB): domain Bacteria; phylum Pseudomonadota; class Gammaproteobacteria; order Burkholderiales; family Burkholderiaceae; genus Cupriavidus; species Cupriavidus pampae. Next base: position 84,895 of record NZ_CAJZAG010000002.1, on the reverse strand, counting down.
CTCGGCAATGCTCAAATTCGCCCGATCCAACATAGGCGCGTTGGCAAAGAATTTGCCAGAAATCCTGCCGGCCCTGATCACCGCCGGCACCTTCAGTCTGGTGAAGTGTACGGGACAACCGTACCTGAGCCGTGCCCCAAATGGAGGATGGGTTCTTCTAGCGTCAGGCAGGGACCATGTCGCGCGTATCCTCTTGGAATTCCTTTGGACGAAGATTTCGGTTATCTGTGGCGTTCCGATGCCTTTCGGCCCGGACCTAGATCATGAGTACCTTGCGGAACTCCTCGTCGTGCGAGGCGAATCCGTAGACGGAAAGGGTGTCTTCGAGCTTAGTGCGCATGAACTTTCAGAGAAAGACCTCGCGCGCCCAGGGGCCACGGATTGGGAGCCGAGAAAGCTCTCCGCAGCAGCCGTTGACGTGGTCAAGTCACTTGCTTTCCAACCCGGGCCTCTAAAGCTGGATCTCTCCCTCTCCGAAACTATTCACAAGAAACATGGCGCAGTTCTTGACGATGTGGTCGCGGAGCTCGTCAACACTCAGGTCTACTGTAGGACCGACAACGAACTACGCTCAATCGGACGCAACACCTTGATCGTCATACGCGAAGACGGTACGGGCTATACGGACCAGCACACGGCTCGTCTGACTGCCTGGTGCGACAAGCAGGCGTTCGTGCTCACACCATTGCCACTGGCTATGGGAAACCAGACCTGGGGCTGACCATCCATAATCGGTTATCACTAGCTTTGCATTCATCGCTCCAGGGATACAGGCTCCCTCCGCCACAACACGTAGCCGAGCCCGGCCAAGTCGATATGCAGAAAAGCGAACAGTGCCAGAATCTCCCTAGCCAACTTAGGTCAGATGAGCTCCACATGTATCAAGGTGGCAGCGAATCATGGCAACGCAGCCGGCCGAACGCAGGTCTAGTGTGTTGCATTCACCGGTTGAATCCACAGCTGATCTAGGCCACGTACGCCGGCGGTTCATGGCCTGCCGCGATCAAGTTGAAGAGCATTCTCGAGAATTCACAACGATATCGATCTCGCCGGGGTACGGTCGTGACCGAGCCTCGTCAACGGCTGTCGCAATATGTGCGCTGAGGCATGTTCTGAGCAAGAGGCTATTCAGCGGCACAGAATACCGTATGCTCGCTGACGGCCGCGATTGTGTGAGAATTCATCATTAAATTGATGGGGAGGACGCATGCGAGAAGGATTGGAGCGGGTCGTCGGTGCATTGAGAATCGCAGCTGATGGATTGGATCAACTTTTTGAACGCAAGGGAATAAAGTCGCACTTAATGCTCAACCCAGACGGGCATCCTTGGATTCGGGTTATGCATCCCATGGACGAAGTTCGCTTTATTGGGATCACGCCAAACCGCGGTGATGGACCGGTCTACATGAAGCTGCGCGCGTTTCTATATGAGCAAGACAAAGAGGAAATTGATCGACTGCTGTCGGGCAAGTTTTTCTCGTTTGAAGGGGTTGCGCTGCCACGTAATGCCGCATATCCAGGACCGTCTTGGTTGCGCTACCTGGAGGATGATGGTAGGCCTGTCGTCGGCTATGAGGCAACAATTGATGTCTCCGATTGGGCCGGTGAAACCTTTGCTGCTCGCATTTATCTTCTGTGCGAAGCGTTCTGCCTGTTTGTTAGGGCCGCTGTGACAGGTGGTACCGAATACGACTCGCTACCGGATACCAGACCCAACAAACCAGCATCAGAGCGGCTTCATGATGAGGCCGCACTAGAGGAGTTACGGGGCAACCATGACCTTAGCGAATCAGAGTTTCTCGCTTTGATGAAGGTCCGCATAGGGCAGAGCAACTACCGGCAGCAGCTAATTCAGAGATGGGGGGGCTGCTCAGTGACAGGCTGCAGGTTGACCGAATTCCTCATCGCATCCCACATCCATGCCTGGGGAAATTGCAAGAGCGCAAATGAGCGGTGGGATCCAGATAACGGTCTGCTCCTCACACCAAGCCTAGATAGACTTTTCGACCGCGGATTAATCGGCTTTCACGACAACGGTAACGTAGTCATTCATCCTCATCTGGTTCGTGGCCAAATGCATCACTTCGGAGTCGATCAGAACATTCGATTGCGAAGCGATGTGCTCAACAAGCATTTGGGTATCAGGAAGTACCTCAAGATTCACAGAGATGCGCACGGATTGGAGTCGGTATTGCGAACCTAGGATGCCGCAGACGGAGGGATCAGACTGGGTCAGCGCACTTGGAAGAGCTATCAGTCTCTCCAGCAATCGTGATCGCCTCAACATCAAGCGTTACCTCGACCAGTCCAAACTCATCGAAACGATAAATCCCTTTGGTATAGATAAGTTCTTCTTCGCCACGTCGGTTTCGACCCTGCCGCACGGGCTTACCAATTGCGCTCTCAAGCTCGTCTTGCGAGATATCGAAGCGAATGTCGCTGATTGTAGATAGCGGTATCAGGTTCATGTGGAAATGTAAGTGAAACGACCGGGAGAAGATGGTGTACTTGTTGCGCAAGCGCTCGCGATCGCTACGACTAAGCCCTCTGCCAGATTATTCTCTAGACACCCGCCTAGGTGACGAAGGTGACATTCGATGTGTCAGACTCGGAATTGCTCTCGTATCGTCACGAACTCGGGATTGTGTGCAATTTACACGCGCATGTCGAGCGACTGCTTCTGGCCGATTGGCGTCTCTCCGGCCAATGAAATCCGCAGGGCCACGCTAACGATGCCAGCACAGGCGTCGAGAGGCCGATCGGACAAGCGAACATCACCTAGAGCTTACGAAGTCGGATCTCTCCACATGGGAGACGCGCGATCTCGACGACATCGGCGGTTTCCCATCCCAACTCGGCCAAGAGCTCATTTGGCAATTCCACACGGTGGCTATGTCCGTCCTTGCTGTTGACCAGAGAAGTCGGCCAGCAATCCTTACCGGTCGGACTCAAAACTAGCGCGGGGTGTTGCCCCTCCAGAAGATCTCTCAGCAGGCGGCGATCGTCATCCGGAAGCCCAAGCCACGTGGCGGCAAAGCCTTGAGAGTAAGAGAGCCATGCTGCTGCAAGCGTTTCGGCATTCACGTCATACCCCGCTTGAGAAAAGCAAGACTTCATCCGGAGAATGTCCTCGGAATGGTCTATCAAGGCCTCCCTCACGGGGTCATCGCGATCTGCAAGCATTAGGTACTGCCGTCCTTCGCCAGCCATTCCGTCTCCACCAGTCTTGTTACGCGGCCAACCACAGAGCGCATCGCGCGAGGCTGGTCTCGTCCGATGATGACATCAGGAGCGCCAAAAAGCGAGTCGAGCAAGCTCAAATGCTACGTCTCACGGGAGGTGAATGTTGCACGGCCGAATTGATTCGTTGCGAAGTGAGGGTGACCGCTGGAGTCGTTTGCCTACAGGGCGATTTATATCTGACGAAGAATAATATAATTATATTAGTAAAATTCGCGGGAAAAATATATAGCTCTGCCTTTGAAGCTTAGTAGTGGATAGAGAGTAAGACAAATTTCTTGCAAACCAACGCCTTTGGATTAGTTTTGTCTTGTGACGTGGGACTAATCACGACAATGCAAACGGGGCAACCAGAATGGTCGCCCCGCCTATCTAGGAGAACGCTAGCTCGAAAATCCGACTATCTGCAGAAGTCGCTCTGCGCCAACAGTGCGACTTCCTATCCCTCGCTGTCTACGGTTTGATTTTGGTCGTTATCCAGCCGAAGTCAAGGGCCGCGTGCGCAGCGAAATGGCGAAATCCTGTCAGGAGTTCATTATGTGCGCCAAATCTGCGTCGGCTGAAGCCGCTGGTACGGCGGCAAGCTCGCGCCGAAACTTTGCTGCGAATCTTTGGATTTTCCACTCCAACAAAAATCGCCGATATCTGCACATCGAGGGAGATTTGCCCTTCATGCACTGTGTGCTACTGGAGGGCAGGGCCGATATCGCCTCTTACCAGCCACCGCGTGCGGGAGTGTCGTTTGAGAGCGCGCCTCGGCTGCGGTCGTACACCGTCGCAAGGGACTTTGCCGGCAACCAGACTTGGTTCGGTTACTACCATGGAGCCTCGCTCGGCACCGAGCCGTTGAGGGCACGTAGGGAGGCTCTTTGTACCGACGCCGCGATGAATGGGGCGCGCGGCGAAATGATGACCGAGCGCCAGTTGGAAGGGCATCGCATTCTCTTTGACAACTGGCTGGTGCTGAGCAGAGCAATGACGGCCGCGGGATCGTGTCCTCGGGACGCCGAAGCGGAAGCGCTAACGGCACTGTTGAACGCGCGAACGGCTTTTGAGCTCGGTCGAGCATTGCAATGGCGGCAATGCGATCCCGCCATCATGCTCGCCGTGGTGGCCAGGCAGCTGCAGCTAGGGAACGCAAAGGCAGACCTCACAACGGCGCTGCTGGCTCCCACCACCTTAATTTGCGGCGGACGGGCATGACAGCTAAACGCCCCCGCAGACGGATAAGCCCTGCCTTTAGCGCAACTGCCGACTGGTCGGCACCGTCTCTTGAGTCATTCAGCGAGACTGCTCGCGAGACCTTTCGGCGGCGTGAGCAGGCAGTGCGCATGTACAGCGCGCACGCGTCGTTCGATGCCATTAAGAACGAAACAGGGCTGTCACGGCGGGAGGTTTTTCGTCTGTTGCAGCGCTTCATGACACCGCATCCCGTCCGTGGTGTCTACGGACTTCTGGCACTGGTGCCGGGTCTGCGCATCCGTGATTACCAACGTCAGAAGCCGGTCTCCCCGAACCCCGGCGCGTCTAGCGGCTATGCCGGTGCAATGGGTGCGCTGTTCGATAAGTATCCCGCCGCGCGTGATGCGTTATGTGAACGTCTGTTGGGGCTTGGTGCTCCGCACAGCCAGCTGTTTGACCGCGCACCGACATTTCGCGCGTTGCACCAGCATTGGTTGACCGTGTTACGCAAGCTCGGCCTGACTGGCGCCGATTGGCCATTTTGCACCGGCGATAGGGGCTACACGAGCCTGGTGCGGCATTGCCATGCGCTGATGCAGCAAGAGCCCGCGCGAGCGGTGCGTCGGCGCTTCGGCCGCGCGGCAGCGACGCGCATGGCGATAGTCGGGCGTGGCATTCCCCCGCTGATTCGGCCGCTACGGCCGGGGACTTTCGCCAGTCTCGACTTTGCCCGCGTCGACGCAGCCTCCTGCTTCAGCTTTGAAACACCGGAAGGCAAGCGTCTTCATCAGGTACTGCCGCGTTGGTACATCGCACTGGTTGTCGACGAATTCACATCAGCCACCTGGAGCGCGTTCAGTACGCTCGAGATCGAACCAAGCGCTGATAGCGTGCTGGAGGCCGTCGATCGGGCGCTCCGGCCGGACGCCTATGCCGATGGGCTCCGGAACGCAGATGGCGTACCGGTCCCGGTCCATATCCACGAGTTGCTTCCGGGCTTGAGTTTCTCGGGAGTGACTGTGCTCAAGCTGGACAATGCGCGCTGCAATCGGGCGCATGAGGTAGTCAAGAACATTATCGACACGTTCGGTTGCGCGATCAATTTTGGGCCCATTCACACTTGGGCAAGGCGTTCTGTTATCGAGAAGACCATCGGGCAAATCTCGGCCTCTGGCACGAAGCGCTTTGCCTCCAGTTATGGCAGCGGCCCGGCAGATCCGCTACGTCCAGACGCCGCTGCAGAAGCAATCCGCCTCAAGATTGACTATCGCGACGTAGAGCTCGCGCTTCAGCACTGCTGTCGCGTCCATAACGAGAATCCGACCGAGCGCCTGGGTTTCAGTTCCCCTGTCGCCTACCTCGCGCGCGCGTTAGGCCAAGCGGAGTCCGGTGTCTTCTGTAATCCGTTGCCACTGCCGACGCAGCGTGATCCCCGCCTACTGGATCATTACGAGGACTGCATCGTGCGCGGCAGCTTGCAAAAAGGCGTGCGGCCCCACGTACGACCTATGCGATGCCGCTATACGAGTCCAACGCTAGCCACAAGCTGGGAACTCCTAGGCAAGACCATCCGATTGCAGATCAAACGCTACGATGCGCGACGCGTGACTGCAATTCGAGCCGATACCGGTGAGATTATCGGTCCCCTCGAGCCGGAGCCTCGCTGGCTGAATCACGCTGTGTCGTGGCGGCTGCGCAAGCTGATCAATCGCGCTGGGCTTCGAACCGCGGCGTCAGAGCGCATCGACCCGATGCCTGCATGGGTTCTGGCGAGGCAACAGCGCCTGATGGAAACGAGTAGCAGCCCCGCAAAGCGCAAGAAGACATCACATGACGCGCTATCGGTTGCGCGGGAGTCCCGTCTTCAGAAGCAGCGCGATATATGCAATGCCGGTGCACCGCCTGCGCCGGAGGGTGTGGCCGATGTGCCTGCGGATTTCTCAGCTGACACCACCGCTGATCCCTTTGGCCTGGATGCCGTACCGGTCGGCCATACGAAGCGAAGAGGAACCCCGTGAGCCGAGATCCTGTTGTGATCGAGCAAGCTGAGGTTACCGGTTGGCAATCAGTACCTAAGCGCAGCGTGCTCGAAGACACGCCGCTGCGTAAAGAGCTGCTGGTCCGCCACCCAGCATTGCGCGGAGACCATCAGATCGTAACTCCGATGGCGAAGGACATGTATCGAGCGCTCAAGGTCGCCGTTTTGCTTGCCCAACCAGGAACATATTTCACCGGTGCACCGGGCGAGGGCAGATCCTCGGCATTGCGCGCCTGCGCGCACCTGCTCGAACATGAGTATTCCCACATCGTCACCTACCAACATGTGTCCACGGAAATGGGGATTTTCAATGAGAAAGTCGCCTTGCAGGACATGCTCACCAGTGCCGGCCACGCCGTGCTAACGGGCAGCCCGATCATGTTGCGGGAGCGGCTGGTCGGCAAGATCCTCGACGATCTGCGGCGCCGCGGCATTGGCCACACAGCGCTGTGGTGCGTCGACAATGCCCACAACATGCAACGTCGGGAGCTTGAAGTGCTGGCCGACCTGCAGCACAGGCTTTGGGACAACGGCATGGAGCTTCTCACTGTGATGATGGCCGATCCATCTCCGCTCCCACGCAGCGCAAGAGGAACGGCGTGTAGCGGCAGTGACCTGTCTCGCCGGTTCTTTGGCCATGAACATCCCCTACGCGGCCTGTGCAAGCCCGGCGACGTCACTGACATCCTGGATGCCTTCGATTCCCTTGATTTCCCTGAAGGCACCGAGGTGCGATGGACGGAATTCTTCCTGCCGCTCGCGTATCAGCATGGCTTACGCCTTGCGCAGGAGGGGCCAGCACTTTACGAGGCGATGGTGCAGTGCTCGCCCCATGCGGACAAGAGCCCCGCGACATTGGCCACGCTGTTCGGTGCGGTGCGACGGGCGCTGCTGCGCAATGCCGGAGCGGATGGCGCCCATTTTCGCTTCAATCCTGACGAATGGAGGCGGGCCGTCGGCACCGCGCAGGCACGGGCCGATTATGTCCCGCCGCGCTTGTATGGAAACTCGCCATGAGCAGCCTGGCTGGGTCCGACCTGGTCCCGTTGCCGCACGAATCGACGCAGTCGCTGCTACTGCGACTGATGCACTGGAACTGCATGCGGTGGGCTGATCTCGCCTGCGTCGGCATCGTATTAAGCCAACGGCGCGATGCGCCAGCGGAGTTGTCGCAGGCGGGCGCGCGGTGCTTGCGCGAACTGACGGGCTGGCGGGTCGATTCGCGTGAAGCCTGGTTGGTGGACCGACTGCGGCATACCCATATGATTGCCCCGGGTTTCCGATTCTGCGCGCGCTGTCTGGCCGGGGGCTATCACAGTTATTTCTACCAGCTGACCTGTGTCGCAGAATGCCCCTTGCATCAGGAGGCGCTCTGGCAGCAGTGTCCGTGTTGCGGAGCACCACTCGGGCCATCCTCTCGAGGGCGTTTGTTACCACCCCAAGCCTATCTGTGCGCCTGCTGCGGTCGTCCCCTGGGCTTACGGGTGCCAGACGCGGAAACCTTCCTGGCGCTGCGCGAGCATGCGTCGGTCATGCGCGCGGCGTGGCTACCATACTGGCTGTGGGCCAAGCGAGTCGTGGCCAAGCGCCGCGTCTTACCGGCGTTGTTCCAGCCGGATTTCGGAAGACCTGTGCGGTCAGCGTTGGCAACGTGCCAGGCGAGTGTCCTTTGCGCCGTCGTACCCGCCGATTGCATCCGCCCGGCGATCCCGCTGACCACACTGTCCTGGCGCTTGCAGCGGCACGCGGGCGCAAGTCACTTGAGACGCCATCCCGCACGCCTCGTATTGGTGTATCGCGCCACGCTACGTAACCTGCAGCGCTGGATTTCGACGCTGTCCGCGCGGGGCGGGCTCATGAGCGCGTCTCCCTCGCCATCGTCCGAACCGGCCGGCGAGGAAAGGGCAGCGGGCAGGGTCAATGTGACAGCGGAGCACGCTGCGCGCGCCTATCAACTCCTGCGCCACGCCGTGGAACACGTCCGCGACGATCTTCCGGTCTGCCATGATCTGGCGGAGGCCACGCCGGCATGGGATTTTCAGATAGCAGAGCCGTCCCTGCGTGATCGTCCTCGTCTGCCGATGCGCGCGATATTCCTGGCAATGTTCGCCGAGAGTTATCTGCGATCACAGGGGCGTAGCGATTTCTCACCCACGACTGAAGGGGTGCGCACCGACGCGGAGTTAGTCCTCTGCAGCGGTATCACGGAAGACGTCCGCTGGGGGTTTTTATGTTTTCCTGGACTGTCGGGGTTGCCCACCCGACCATTCACGCGTGTTGAACAAGGCATTAGCGCTGCGCTGCTCTCGCTGGCGCAGCCTGAACCGTTCATTCGCAGCCAGCGAGGAAGCCATGCGAGCGACCGATGCTGAGGTGGCCGGCACGTTGAGCCGCGCGCGCTATGCGGCGCTGTCGGCATGGCTCGAGGGCCTGCCGGCAGACCTGGTCGTGATGCGATGGGTGGAGACGGATGAGACGGAACACGTGCCGACTCCCAGAGCGGCCGAGGCGCTGCTGGACACACTGCTTGCCGGCGCGTCGCACCGGGCACGCCAACATGACCGATCATCGCTCGCGCACGCATTGACCCCTGTACGCTGGACGTGGAAGTCGCGCCGCTGTGCGGTAGATGCGTTGCGCCACCTGGAGGCAATGGGCACGCCAACACCCAAACCGTGGCACGAGATCGGCCTGTGGTTATCGCCTCGCACGGGCGTCTGTCTCGCAGCGGCCGGCGTGCATCGCTTCGACGAACTGATCGCCCTCTGCAACCGATACGGCCGTGCATGGTTCCGCCACGTCCCGGGTCTTGGCGCAGTCGGTGCCGGGCGGATCAGCGTTTTCTTATGTCGGCATGCCAGTGCCTTTCCGGGATGGGATGCGCGCACGATTCAAGCGTGCGCGCCGCCGCCCGCGACGCTTCGATCGTCTTGCGGCGTCCCGGCAGCCGACGTGGGCGATCCGTTCGCCGCCATCACCCTGGCGCTCATGCGATCTGCGCCGCGCGATACACAAGCCTCTGTCGGATCTGTCGGGCAACGGGGCCTACCACGGTCGATCGTGTGCGACCCCCGCGACGACGAGGCCATTCAGCGATGGTTGGGGCAATGGCGTGGCAACTCCGCGACCCGGCGTGCGTATGCCAAAGAGGTTGCGCGGTTCGCCACATGGCTATGTATCGAGCAGGGCAAAGTCCTGAGCACCACAGTGCCGAGTGATTGCGTGGCCTATCTGACGTTTCTGAGTTCTCTGTCGCCCGATTCGAAGTGGTGCGGCCCACGGGCGCCGCGGCTGCTCTGGAGCGGGGAGACCTGGGCCGCCAATCCCGCGTGGCGGCCCTTCACCGGTACGCTTTCGGCACGCAGCCAAGCCTTCAGTCGCTGCATTCTGCAGTTGCTCTTCGCCTGGCTCGTCCGGCAGCATCACGTGGCGGTGAATCCGTGGGACGATATTCGTCACGTCCCGCTGCACGCCGAACAAGACCTGCCGGCGGTGGATATCCCGCACCGCTTCTGGGAGATGCTTTTCCGTTGGTTAGATCGCGAGGCCTGCGGTGGACCGCGCGGTAGGCTCTGGCGTGCGGCGCTGCTGTTGCTAGCGGAGACAGGCTTGTCCTGTGAGGACGCGGCCGTTGCCAGTGTCAACGAGCTACCACTCGCGGGTCGTGCCGTCTCCTCCGCGTCGGGGCCCCGGGAGCTCGTGGTCCTGCGTCAGGACAGACCGATACGGTCGCGGCCGATAAGCCCGCGGCTGTTTGCAGCACTACGCGCGCATTGGGAGGATCGCGATGACAGCCCGTGTTATGCAATCGGGTATCCGCGTGGCATCTGCGCACCGAAGAAACCGAGGCGAGGGGACCTAGCCCAAGCGTCGCACTACAGTGCCCGTGGACTTCGGCTGCTGGTGCGGCGGGCGCTCTGCGCATTTTTGTCATCGCTTCCCGCCGACCAGCGGGAGTTGGGGCAGTGGGCCATGCAGGTGCGCCCCGGCAACCTGTCACATGGCACCGTCGCGCTCGCCGTGCCCGAACGGCTGCGCGACAAAGAGGGGCCGCTGCGGCTCACCGTCCGGCATCGGCAGCGCACGGATTGGCGGGAGTGCCGGACTTCGACGAGGAAGACAGCCCTCTAAAAACTCCTTATGCAGCACATTCAATCGCCGCACAGAAATAGCCATATCTTGATAAATACTCTTATCACGATACTCACTTTAAGCCTGCAACCGCCGGCCGCGCGGTACCATCGAGGGGTCCTGATTCAGTCATGTTGACGTGTCCGACCTCCCCCGAAATCCCAGCTCCGTCTCAGCATCTGCCGCGCCCACAGGTCAGCCGCCGGTGCGCAGGCGCGTGCGCGCAGCGGTCGCGCCCACGCGCCTGCTCGGGCCCCATCACTTCGCGTTCTATCGCGGCGTGCTCGAGGGCGTTGATCTGGCCCGCCTGGCCGATCGCTATCTGGACACGGGGCTGGACCTGCGCGTAGCGCGCTCAACCATCGACTGGATTGCCGAGGAACTCGCCCGTGGCGTACGGCGTCTGGCGACGCGGCCCGCAGGCAACGGCGAGGAGGGCGGGGCGGTGGCCGCCGGCGACCATCGCACTCGGGCCCCAAGACGCTGGCGCGAGTCCGCGTGGCACGCGTTGTTTCACCCGCCGGCGGGTGAGAGCGCCGCGGCCCGGCAGGCACGTCGCAAGCGCCAGGTGCGGACGCTCGAAGAGCTGCAGCCACTGCTCGCCGCACGTCCGGCCCCCGGCGATGCGGTCGGCGGCTGGTTCACCCCGGCGATCGCCCGGCGGCTGATCGCCGCAGGCTGGACTACGCTCGCCGCGTTGCAGGCCGGTATCACGGAGGGTGGGGCGCGTTGGTATCAGCGTGTCGACCGCATCGGCGCCCACACGGCCCGACGTATCGAAGCGTGGCTCGCCGAGTTTGCGACCGAGCTTGGTGCGATTCCTCTCGCCGCGTTGGTCCCGCGACGCAGCGCCACCGCCGCCCAGCTGTCGAGCCTGCGTCCGCCCGCTGCGATGGTCGCTCCACTGGAATCGCTGCTGCTGCCGCCGGCGCTCGATGGCCGGCATGGCCACAACCGTGCGGCCGCCGGCAGCGAGCAGCGCATCGCCGCGCAGAACGATCTCATGGCGATACACGCCTGGCTCGGTGTGCATCTGCCGATCGGTGGCCATACCTGGCGCGCGTATCGTACGCAGGCCGAGCGATTCCTGCTGTGGGCGGTGTTCGCGCGCAGCAAGGCCCTGTCCGATCTCACGGTCGAAGACTGCAGTGCCTACGTGGCCTTCCTGGCCGATCCGCAACCGGCGGCGCAGTGGGTCGGGCCGCGCGGCACGCCGCGCTATCGTTTCGACTGGCGGCCGTTTGAAGGGCCGCTCTCGCCCGGCAGCGTGCAACAGGCGTTCGCCATCCTGAAGAGCCTGTGCGCGTGGCTTGTGAGCGCGCAATATCTGCGCTACAACCCCTTCTCGCTGCTACCCAAGCCCAAAGCGGCCGGGCAGGGGCGCATGAAAGTGGCACGCAGCTTTACCGACGCGCAATGGCAGTTCCTGCGCAGCTTCGCGGCAGGTCTCCCAGCCGATGACGCACGCACGCCGCGGATGCAGTTCCTGTTGCGCTTCGCCTATGCCACAGGCCTGCGGATTTCGGAACAGGCGCAGGTCACGGTCGGCGACCTGCGGCAGCAGGACCTGGCCGCCGATCAGCGCGGCGTGTGGACATTGTCGTTCGTGGGGAAGGGCACGCGCGCCCGTGAGGTTCACGTGCCCGCGCCGGTGATCGAATCTCTGCGCGACTACCTGGCCGCACGTGGCCTGGTCCCGGAATTCGAGCGTCTGCACCCGGAAACGCCGCTGGTCGGCCGTGTCAAGAACGATGGTGCCGCGGGCAGGCTCTCGGTCTCGCAGCTCGATGCGATATGGAAGGGATTCTTTGCGCAGGCCGCCGCGGTGCTGGAGACCGAAGACCCCGCCGCTGCGGCACGCCTCACGCAGGCTAGCGCCCATTGGCTGCGGCATACGTTCGGATCCCATGCGATCGCACGCGGTGTCGCGCTTGACGTGGTCCAGCACCAGCTTGGGCACGCATCACTTGCCACTACCTCGGTGTACGTCCACGCCGAGGATGCGCGGCGTGCGCGAGAGCTCGATCAGGCCGGCATGTACTGAACGCTGCTGCGCATCTTGCGCTTCCACCCCGAAATCCGCCTCACGCGCCTCCACTGAAGCTGGGCAGCGCTAATGCGAGCGTCTCGCTTGGACCCAATAATTGGGTGGAACTCGCTATTTGCCAGGTGCAGAAGCGAGAACCGTCTTCCCGGAATGTCAGCGGGTCAAGGATCCGGCTTGCACTCCTTTGAACGCCTCGGTTTGTTCAAGTGCAGCACTTCGCCGATCGCCAAGGTCAATCAAAGTGTCGAGAATGCGCAGCAGCCCCTGGGCCTGATCGAGTCGTAGCGGGAAACTGGCGTCTGCAAGGCGTTGCACTGCCGTTGCCGTGCGCGCCGGAAGGTTAGTTCCCACCCAGTTGCCTTTGGCATAGTCCAACTTCTCGAATACTGCGCTAACTTGTTGGATGAAATGGTCAAGCGGGTATGCAGCCTCCGTGCGCTGACACAGCAGCAGAAATCGCGACATGACAAAGGTTGACCATCCTGTAGCCGACACCAAGCGAGTGATCATTGGCATGACCAGACCGATTTCGGACCAATCGCCATTGACGAAGCGGGCGGCTCCACCAGCCTTTTCGATATTGACCATTAGAAGGGCTTCGATCAGCTTCGGCATATCTTGGCCTAAGACTTCTCCCACTCGGTATCCACCCGGCGCAAACGTGTTGTCAGCAATGACGTAGTCAACGCAAAGCTCCAGCAACTCCAGTGTGCCGGCGGGGATTACTAACGCGTCTAGCACGTGGCGCGTGACCACACTACTGGTGAATGCGGCGAGCACATCCAGTCCATCGTCGTCCTGTTTTTTCAAGAAGGGCGCGAGAAACTCCGCCTTGACAACATCCAGATCATAAAATGGAGCTGCACGAGCCAACAGATCACCCAGCGCGTCATTCCAGCCGATCAGCCCGGTGGTGCGGGCACGCCGCCGCTCGACGTCCCCCGACGGGTTCATGCGAAAAGCTGTCCATTCGACCAAGCCCCGAACAAGCGCGAGTACGAGCGGTTTTAACTCACCTGATGAGCACCACTTCTCGATCGGAAAATGCTTGAGGTGTTTCTCTGCATGCCGCGGATCAAACAGCGGATCCGGATCGGTCCATCCGTCATCAGCGTCAGCAACTTCCTCTTCGCCGGAATCCGGCGCTGCCTTCACCCAAGCTGGTGGCAGCGAATCAAATGGATCGAACTGCTCAGACTTGAGTCTTGCGAGGGCGCGATCAAGCGCAGCTCTCGCTGCCTCTTGTGCCCGGCGAGAGTCCAGCTCCCCGTCTTCGTGTATGGCAGAACAATAACGGCACGCCGTTTCCAGTACAAGGTGAGCCGCAGCCCATGAAACATGCGCGTCAAGGTCAGCAAGTAGTGCAGAGAAGGCGAGGTCTGCGGTTTCTTGGTGCGGGTAAGCCGTCAGTCCGACTAGCTGCCTAGCACGCTCGAGGTCAGACGGATTCGTGCGTCGCAAGTGAAGCAAAGCGACGATCAATTGCAGCATGGGATGCCAGGCGATCTTCGAGCCGTAGAAAAAACCAGCGGGCTCCTTCATCCCCTCGATCCGCGCCAAGACACCCAAGGCCCATTTGTAGTCGTCGGATGCGCCATCACCAAAGCAGATGACGCATGCAGCGACGGCAGCGATCATGCTCTGGGGCGTATGATCTTTGACATCCAAACGCTCGACAAATAGCGTTGGGTGGTCGAGCGGGCGAGCAAGCGCAACGGCATCTGCCAACCTCCTGTCCGGGGCGAGGGCGAAGGCTTGCAACGATTTCATCGCCCACGTAAGGAAGCTGCTTTGGAGCAAGTACACACCTGCAGCCTCCCCCCGCTGAATGGTTTCTGGTGAAAGCGGGGGCTCATAGACAACCATGACCTGTTTGTCGGGAGTACGATACCCCTTGTAATTCTCGGCGATGGCGAGCGCCGCATATTCCTCTGCCTGTTTGGTCAGCGACGCCTTCACTGCGGGATTGGAGCGCTGCTCTTCGAGCTCGAAGGGCAGCTCGTTAACAAAATTGGCCAATGCCTGCTTAAGCCGCTCGGTGAGCGCTTCGTCGCCATTCACCACGAACCGCATGGCAAGTTGCTTCACGTCGCGGGACCGGCTCAGCCGCTTGTCCAGGTAGTCCTGCGCAACTTTTTTGTCTCCGGTTAGCTGGTTCATTAAACCCAGTCCAAAGAGATCAATGTTTCGTGTCGGTTCCTGACGCGCGCGCGCGATGTCGAAAGGCCAAAGGCGTTGACATGTCAGCAGCGCGAGAGTGGTTTCGGAGGTATGGAACGTCTCCAGCGCCAGCCGAAGCGCCAGGCCCGGTGCGGCGATCGCGTCGTTACCATCGACGATACGGTGAATCACTTCGTCGATAGGGCGGCCGGATTCGACTTGACGGAAAGCCCAGTAGCTCAAGGCTAAAAAGGCGCACTCAAGCGGCTGGGCACCGAGCTGACCAAGCTGCCAATTGTAAGCGGGCCAATCACCCCAGAATCGCTGCTCTCCCCACGGAAAGCCGATAGTCGCTGGGACAGGGGTGCCGTGGATTCGCCTGGTGATGTCCGCGATCTGGCGCCAGCCTGTAGTAGCGTGATTGGAGAGATCACGAACCAATCCGAGAGCAACTTCGGGATTCTTGGCGAAGAGGCTGGCGAAGGGCTCGTGTGCCGCAGAGACCGGATAGTAGAAGTCGTGATGTCGGTCGATTCCGATTTCCTCGCGGCCGAAACCTTCAAAGCTATGCGGGACGCGGAAGTTCACATGCGCAAGGGCTTGCCTTTCCTTGTCCGTACGTTCGCTTTCCGGCTTATCGCGGATTCGTTGGATGCGCTGAAGCCTTTCTTGATGTGTCCGTTCCTCGCGATCAACACGATCCTGCGGCAGTTCTTCAAGCAGCTCCGCTTTCGCGACGGCCGCCAGTCGCTCAGGCGACACCTCCGCCATCATCCAAGCTAGCGCCATGAAGTCAGAATACGCTTCGCCGCGCATCCGTTTGTCGGTCACCGCGCGGTCAAATAGCGCATTCGCGGCCTCGGGAAAAGCTCGCGCCGCCCGTACGATCAAGACTCTGAGTGCGGTAGCAAACTGCTTTTGCGCGTCGCCACCTAGCACCTTCCACCGGCCGTGTTCGAACGCAAGCTTTTCTGGATAGACAGCTTTCTCAAACTCGATCAGCCACTCGGCACAGATGGCAACGATGGCCTTCGATCGCGCCGTGCGGAGCTCAGAAAGTGCGTTCTGCCAAACAGTGAAGACTTCGACGATCTTGGGGAGAAGCCGGACGGGCAAGGTAGGAGCAAGCGGCAAGAGCCAGTCAAGAAATCGCCCCCAACTTGCAAAATCCGAGGGCCAACTCAGAAGTTCGGCAAGACCCAATCGATCAAGGGCAGATTGACCCGCCGACGCGTTGGCGAGGACCACTGGACTTGGTATTGTGTGCTGCGCTTGAAACCAAACCAACAGTTTCTCGAGCAGTGCATGGTCGTTGGCCGTCACAAGCTCAGTGAACTCTTTCCCGTTAGTAACAAAAGCGTTAGTAAACGGTGGGGCGGTCAGCCATTCCCGACGCCATTGGGGCCGAAGCGTGGATTGATTAAGGGCTGCGTAACCGGCCGACCACTTGCCTGGCTCGGCAATCGAATGCTGAGCCAATAGGCCGACTACTCGGCCCAGCAACGGGGGCTCACCGGCCTGCGCCAACCCTTTGATCCAGGATTCGCCGAGGTCGATGAGCAGGCGGAAAAATGTCCATTCAAAGAAAATATCGTGCGTGAACGAGAATGAGGCGTCGCCATTTTTTCCGCGCACGAGCAGGTCGCTCTTTAGTGCTGCGATGTGCTCGAACGTCGCCGGCGTCAGCGACCGGGCCGCGACGTTTTTACCCAGATTAGCGACGCCCTTTTCCGCTATATCGAGCAGTGCACGCTGCCGCTGCGGCACGATCGCCTCCGGAGCATCATGTCCCGCTCGTGCCCACCAAGTGTTGATGAGATCGACCTCAGTCTGCGGTTCGGTTGTCCCGTCACTAAAGCTCTGCGCAAGAACCGCAGCAAAGAATGGACGTCGCGCGATCGCCTTCACCGAAGGCGCGCCCATCAACAGGTGACGAAGGCCAGGCTTCTCTTTCGCAAGGACCTCCGCCTCGCCATCATTGAAGGGCTCGACCTGCACGTCACCAATCTGAGTGCCGCGATAGAAGGTTGCTGGAAACCAGGCGCGATACGTCTCAAGTCCCTGGTCTCGCGACGTAGCCAGAACCTGCCAGTTGCTCAGGCTAGGCTCAGCTTGGATCGTATTGAGGATATCAAGAATGATCCGCTTCTGGTCGGGGTTGATACGATCGATGCCGTCAATGTAAAGCGTGGCCGTGCCGGTTGCGCCAACTTCCGCAAGGAGTTCATCAAGCTTCCGATGTTTGAGGCCCAACGCTGCCGAAAACTCCATCCAACTCTTCCCGGTCAGCCGGTCCGACTTAAGGAAAAGGATCGGCCCTCGGTGCCTAGCCTTTGTCGCCACCCGTTTGAGTACGACAGATTTCCCGCAACCCGGAAGGCCGCTAATGTTCACAACTCGGCTGACGCTAAGGCGCTCAGATACGGCTTGCTGAAGGTCTGCTCGGACAACCTCGAATCCGTCGACGCACTCCGAGATTTCGTTGAGTCCATCGGTTGAGAACCGAGCGAGCGTTTCCACATCGTCGCGGAAGCTCGGCGAGACCTTTAGCCGGACGACCCCGCGAAGTTGTGCGAGTAGGGAAGCGCGGGTCCATTTGCGGGCTGTGCCAGCGCCATCGCGAACTATGCGGCAGAGTCTGTCGAAAAGCAGGACTTCCTGACCGTCTTCATTGCTAGCAACAATCTCTTGAAGGCGGTTTGTGATCTCTGCCCAAACAATACCTGTTTCGTCGAGTCCGTTAAGTCGAGCAGCTGCGAATTGTCGATAAAATGCCCATTCATCGTCAGTTCTACTTGCTCCGATCAGAGGTGCAAGTTCGCTCCGAAGAGTACGTTCCGCGGCTGCGGCTGCCCCATCTTCGGCAAAGCGCCGGTCAAACTCCACTGGAGTTGGACTACTTTTCGCCCACGCAATGAGCCGGTTGAGCGACCGCTGTCTTGCCTCAGCTACGTTCTCGACGACGTATCCGTAAGCATCGCGATCGGTTTGAAAATCTGGCGTCTGCCGGGTTTTGCGCGCTCGATTAATAACGTCGCTAAAGTCCTTGTTAGCCGCGGCCCCACTTATGGTAAGCGTGGACTTCACTTGAAGTCCAAGGATTCTCGGACCGTCGGCATCCAAAAATTCGACGACAAGATCGTCCATTGGTTGGCCGTGGCCAGCCTGCTGGACTGCAACGCTGTTGACATAGCCTTGCTGCAGCATTGCCTTCTCGCAGCGGAGTAGGGCTGCTAGATAATAGGCGACCACCCTGTCTTCGTAGCTGAACCCGGCACCTCCCGTTAGTTCCGTCGATGTTGCCTGTTTGTTCTTTAGCGTTTCTTGCTGTCGAGCTGGTTTGTTCATAGCCGATTTAGTCAAGCTTGCCTCGAATCGAATTGTCAGCACAGTCCGAGCCAGGAATGCGAGCAGGGGGGGTGGAACTTATCCTACCTAATTCAGACTTAGTCGGGACTAGCGACTTCCTCCTGAGGAGGTCGGGTTGCCCGCACGGCGGCGCGATACCAGCAGGCCTCTAAAGGGTCCGTTGGCACCGCCAGCGACTCCCAAGGTCGGTGCGCGCAAAGATCCGGTTGCTCGATTCGAAGCTCATACGTGCATGCATCGTAGAAGGGGCATCGTTTTCGCTTCTCGGATGCAGAGATCTTGTCCGTCGCCAAGAATCCTTCGTCCTCGAGATGCAGCAACACATAGTGAAGCGCAGCGTGTAGTTTTTGCGCCCCGAACAAGGCCTCTTGTGAAACCGATGGCCGTCCCCAATAAAAAATTTGATCCTCGCCCCCCTGATCGTCACACATGGAGCCCATTGCAAGAACTCTCGGGCAGGAGTATTCCGCAATGATCCTGCCCAGCAAATCCCCCCGCTGCTCCTTCTTCTCATCCTTGATCTGCTTCAACATGGCAAGCTCAAAGAAAGGCGCGCGGATCCGCAAAGCAATTTTTCCGGAAATGATGCCCAATAGTTCCCTCACGGCGTTCCCCATTGGCTCAGAGAGCGGAAAGTGACCGGCAGTCTGTTCGATCATTTCGAGAATCAACGGCACATATTTTTCAAGGTGGGTTGCCGCCAAATCTTCAAGCCAAGTCATCCGCGCGTCCGCTGCGATAAACTTCATCCGATGCAAAGTCCGCAATAGCGTTCCCGGTGGATCGTCCGTCTGCAACGCAGCAATACCCGTCGCAATAATCTGATCCGTCTCAATATCTTCGACGACATTCTGAGCGAGCGACTGAAGCAGCTTGTACGGAGCACTGCGTATAGGCGTGGGCCACTCCTCGTTTGCCATCACGAGTTTCTCCTCCAGCAGGAACGCAACCCCTTCGAGGATCTCCACGGCGCCCACTTCGAACGTAATGAGGGAGTCATCGATAGGGTTCTTCGCCTCACACACAACAACGGTCAGGTGCTCGGCGTCGTGGCCGGGCAGCCGCTCGGCCAAGGCCTCAACCCGCTCCTTCGCAGAAATGGTAGTTACCGCGCTAGCTGTTTCGCGCAGAGGGCTAGACGCATTCCGTTCGAGACGTGCCGCTTCCTTTCGATACAGGTGGGTTCGTTTCACTACCGCCGAGGCATAGTCTGTCAGCACTCGTTCATCCACGGAGTGCCCTCGGTCATCGAGCTTATGTCTGAAATTCGCCCACAAGTTAATCATGCTGGCAAATGCATATAGACCGTTCAACGTCGACGTATTGTGAACATAGTGAAGCCATTCGTGGAAAAAATATCCAGCGAGATGTGGATTCGAGAGATTGAGTGACGCCTTCCCGTTCACATCAAGAGTGAATAGGCCTCCTGCGATCTGCGGCGGCAGCTTGATGAAAAGCAGATCAGCGACGTAGGACGGGCTCTTTTCTTTCATAGTATTCGGCAATAGTTTGCAGCCACTGTGTATAAGTCACGGCAACCCCGTTGACGGTTCCCGGATATTGCTGGCTCCTCCGGCAAGCAGCGGGCGCAGATGATGGCATCAGCCGTCGGCTTAGCTTTCACGATCTGGTTGCAATAGAGCATGGGTGAGTTGACAATTGTCGGCGCCTCGCCCACCAGCCGCCGGCTTACCTGCGCAAAGACCTCTGCCCTGGCAGAACCGAATGACGATATTTTAACGCGACGTGGATACCCCCTCGCGAATGGACGCCGAAGCTGCGCGCCGTAGCGTTAATGTGACGACGGAGCGAGGAGGGCGGCCATCTATGGCGCCATGTGGCGCAGTTGAAGCGCCCGAGCATGACCGCGTCGCGAGAGAAGTCGCGGAACCGGCGGTGTAGGACCGTGCCGCGCACATCCAGATGGTCTGCGATCGCGTGACCGTCATCTTCGTCCATCGGCGCGGGCTCCCAATAGAGACACGCGGACGGTGATACGCAGGTTGTGGCTGAGTGTGCGCAGGTCGGACGATAGATATTTGATGGGCTACAAATACGTGTCGGAGATGGGTGTGGGGAACAGGTAACAGGGACGACAGAAGCTTCGGAGTTGCCGAGTGCTAGTCTGGCCGCACGAAAGCTCAGTAAGTACAACAATGTTTTGAGAGCTGTCTCCGGTGCTACGGACGCGTTTGGCGGCTTTCGCTGCTTTCAGTCGTGTGGATATGACTAAATACCATGAAGCCGGTAGGGGGAACAATGGATGACGAAGAGAAGATTCATCGTAACAAGCTGCCAAATAAGACTTATATTAGTCCGCGTATCTATATCGACGCCCACGATTCGGTACGCATAGCCTCCAAGGTGATTGACTCGGACGGGATTCACTATGCGACAGTGAAGAAAGAAGTCGTACTAAGACGTACGGAAAAAGGACGCACCGAGATCGTCGTAAAGTTCCTGGAATCTACAAGGGATTTGCGTGTCTTGACAATTCAGGCCTTCAATGGCCAGACGGGCACACCTCATAAAACCCATTTTTCGTTTACCGGCGAAGAGATTCCCAAACTGCTTACATTCTTTGAGAACATTGCATCTGTTGAGTTTCCCAACCAGGATAGAATCAACATTACGGACACTGAACTCAGGCGGCTTGTTTTATCCAAGGAGCAAGCAGTAAGCTTGGTTCACGATAACCAGGACATCTTTGCAGAGGTCATCCGCCAAGAGATTACGAAGGAAGATGTCGTCGCTCTCGGCTATCGCAAGCGGCAAGTTGCCACGTTTTGCAAGTTGCTCAGCGAGCCGTCCTACTTCGAACAAGTGAAAGTGGCCAAGGGCTTGAGGGGAGACGAAGCTCTATGGCAGAGATTTTTCGAACGGAATCGATGGATCTTCGGCTACGGTCTCAGCTACTTTTTCATTTCAGGATTCGACAATAGAAAGCTGGAACAAGTCGTCCAGGGCCACGACTTGATCAACCGTGGAAAGCGGGCCGATGCCCTGATGAAGACGCGAGGCATCGTTAGTTCGCTTTGCTTTGTAGAAATCAAGACGCATACAACAAAACTCATCGATTCGACGCAGTACCGTCCAGGGTGTTGGGCGCCATCGAAAGAGCTTTCGGGTGCGGTTGCCCAAGTGCAAGCCACCGTAGCCTCTGCGATGAGGAGCCTGCACGAGTACATACGACCAACAGACATTCAAGGTGTGCCGACTGGCGAAGAGGTCTTCAACTTCAAGCCGAGAGCCTTCATTGTTATAGGCGCGCTGAGTGAATTCACCACCGAGTCGGGCGTGAATACAGAACAACTTCGATCGTTCGAGCTCTACAGAAACAGCATTTCCTCTATCGACATTCTGACGTTCGACGAACTATTCGAACGGTGCCGTTTCATCGTTCAGTCCGAGGTTGGCCGTACGTCGGGTGAAGTAGGCCCCGACCACGGGTGATCGAGCGTGGGAACGAGTCAGTGCTACGCCACAAGTGTTTCGACGCGATGCGGTCAAGGGTTCCAGGGGCCGCGGACGTTAGAGAACTTTGACCTAAAGGCGTGCACACAAGACCGGCTAAGCGCCTCACGACAGAATAAGTAGCACAAAAGAGCAAAATGATGTTTCGACAACTCGACACCAGTTGTCGCCGCGGTGAGTGCCGAACTTTACGTGCGAGCACTGCCGCGCAGGACGAAGTTAGATCCGGCCGCCGCTGCCAAAAATCGAATTTAACATAAGATGGATTATGCTAAAGTCTGCTGTTGGTGCCAAATAGTATTGTCATCTGAGGCGAATAGAAATGTCGTACCCCAACGCCCGGAGACCGGGCATGCTGGCGGCTTCCACGTCTGATCACGGCTGGGAGGTTTATTCAGGCAGTAGTCGAGCTCGGCCTGCCGGTCTGGCGCGCAGCCGAGAAGCTTAGCCTGTCGCGGCGCCAAATCGAGCGGCTCGCAGTCCGGTATCGCGCCGACGGTCCAGTCGGGCTGGGCTCGCGCAAGCGCGGCCATCGCAGCAATCGGCAATTGCCACCCGGCCTCGAATCGCGCGTACGTGGTCTGATCCGTGACACCTACGCCGACTTCGGCCCGACGCTGGCTGCCGAGAAGCTGCGCGAGCGTCACGGCATCGATCTGGCCGTGCAAACGGTGCGCAGAATCATGATCGACGCCGGCTTCTGGGTACCTCGCCGCCTGCGCCCGCCCAAGGTTCACCAGCCGCGCAACCGCCGCGCCTGCCTCGGCGAGCTCGTGCAGATCGACGGCAGCGACCACGCCTGGTTCGAGGACCGTGCGCCGGCGTGCACGCTGCTGGTCTTCGTCGATGACGCAACTGGCCAGCTGATGCAGTTGCTGTTCGCGCCGACCGAATCGACGCTGGCGTATTTCACCGCCACGCGCGCCTATATCGAGCGACACGGCAAGCCGCTGGCGTTCTACAGCGACAAGGCTGGCATCTTCCGCGCAAACCGCCAGCAGACGCCCGAGGGCCGCGGCTATACGCAGTTCGGCCGAGCGCTGTTCGAGCTCAACATCGACATCCTGTGCGCCAATTCAAGCCAGGCCAAGGGCCGTGTCGAACGGATGAATGGCACGCTGCAGGACCGGCTGGTGAAGGAGCTGCGCCTGCGCGGCATCAGCTCGATGGCCGACGCCAACGCGTATGCGCCCGCCTTCATCGCCGATTTCAACGCACGCTTTGCCAAGGTGCCGCGCAGCGATTTCAACGCCCATCGGCCGATACACAGCCGTGAGGACTTACGGCGCATCTTCTGCTGGCGCGAATGGCGCAAGGTCACCCACAGCCTGAGCCTCCAGTACGACAAGACGATGTACCTGCTCGAGGATCTCCCGGAGCACCGGCAGCTGATCCATCGCTACATCGAGGTGGCCGAATATCCCGACGGCCCTATCGAGCTGTGGGCTGATGACACCTCCCTGCCCTACACCACTCACTATCGCTATCCAGACGTCGACCAGGCCGCGATCGTCGAGAACAAGCGGCTGGGCCATGTACTGGGGATTGCGCAGAAGGTGCAGGCGCTACGCGACAATCGGCACTACGAGGGGCCGTCGCGCACCATGTCAGGCATGCCGCCAGGCCCACAGCCTGTCACACCGGGCGCGCGACGCCAGCGACAAATCAACCGCCTCGATCTGGAGCGCGCGATGCGGCAAAGTCCGCTGGCCGCAGTGTCGGACGATGACCTGACTCAGGTCGCACCTCATGTCGAATGACCGTCGGCTTCCGACCCAACTCGGACACCAACCAGTTCGTGACTAACGGCTGCTTTGAGTTAGGAAGCAGACCGCTGCAAAGACTCCCCGTCGGTGGCAACGCGGGAGCGTCGCCGCCCTTTCACGCACCGGCTTCATGCAGCTTCCAATTCGATCCGCGACGACCACTACTTCTTCCTCAAGATCCGAGCAGCCTTCTCCGGAAATCGGTGATGAACCATAAAAATTCCCGCTGCATCCAAGTTCTTGCTGAACGAGGCGTTTGCCAAGTTCGACCACCTGCTCCTTTTCTAGTCCGTCGGCAGCATCGTGCTGCTCGTCGCAGCAGCCATTTGCATTGGGGGGTGGGCGGCTCAGTCAGAGTTATCACACTGCCTCTGCCCGACCACAACTGGCGAAGGCAGTAGGTGCGTGGCTTTCGTGAACTCCGCCCCAGACCCGGGCAGATGCGGTCGGGAACGCCCCCTTTCGATGCAACCCACGCCCCAAAAAAGGCGCATAAAGCACATTAGCCGGTGGCCCGACTCTTGCGTTTGAGTCCATCATTTGCGAGACGATTCGTCCCGAAAATTTAAAATTCTTCAACCAGCAGCGCGGCTGAGCGCGCAAGGGGAAATCCGTATGTCTCTACGTTCCATGATCCACCGTGCACTTGGCACATTGGGGGTGACGCTGTTTGCGACTGCGCTGTCAGCGGGCGCCGCGCAGGTAGTCAATATCGGGGTGCAGCCAGCGACGCAGCCGATCTACATCGCCAAGGCGGCGGGCTACCTCGCGCCGCTGGAAGCCAAGTACAACGTCACGTTCCAGTTCCACAGCTTCCCCTACGGGGCGCCGGAAAACCAGGCAATGGCGGCCGGCAGCCTCGACCTGGCTTCTGCGGGCATGGGCCCGGCGGTGGTGGCCGCAGCCCGGCTGCCCGCGAAACTCCTGGGCATCACGATTCTCGAGCAAACCGCCATCCTCGTTCCGTCGGACTCCCCGGTGCGCACGATCGCCGATCTAAAGGGCAAGCGCATCGCCTATCCGGGCGAGGGGTCGCAGCAATATCCGCTGCTGCTCAACGCGCTGCAGAAAGCCGGGCTGAAGGCGTCCGACGTCCAGCTGTTCAAAACCTCCGGCTCGCAGGTTGGCACGCTGGTGGAACAGCGCAGCGTGGACGCCGGCATCACGTGGGACCCGCATATCTCGATGGCGCTCGCCAGTGGCAAGACGCGTGTCCTGCTGAAGGCCGAGAAGATCCTGCCGATCAAAAGTGGCCACTATGTCGGTGACGGCTTCTACGGTCGGACAGCATTCATCGACGCCAATCCGGACCTCGTGCGCGACATCATGGCGGCGCAGATCCGCGCGATCAAGCTAATCAACAAGGAACCACAGAAGGCCGTGGAGATGTGGGCTAAGGAAATCGGCTTTCCTCCCAAGGTCATCGAGTACTCGCTGAAGGAAGGGATCTCGGTTTACTCCACCGACATCGTGCCGGATGCCGAGACTATGAAGATCTATGCCTCGTTCCTCAAGCAGGCGGCCATCCTGCAGGACGGCGACGAGCCGAAGCTCGCCCCAGAGCCCGCCCGCAAGGCGCTGGCTGCAGAGACTCCCTGAGTCGCAGCATCGCAGAGAGGAGACTTCGATGGTTTCGCTTTCCCGGTCAGTGGCGCGCCGTGTGTTCCCTTATCTCGCCGCGATGATCGCGGTGGTGCTGGTGTGGGAACTGGTCGTGGTCATTACCCATCCCAGTCCGGCGGTACTGCCCTCGCCGGAATTGACCGCGCGCACGCTCTACGACCTTTTTGCGTCCGGCACGATCTTCCGCGATATCGGCGCGAGCCTCGGCCGCGTGCTGACCGCGTGGCTGCTGGCGGCACTGGTGGCCATTCCGCTGGGCTTATTGCAAGGTACGCGCCCGCGGCTGGCGAGCGTGCTCGAGCCGTTGGTGGAGCTGTTCCGGCCGATCTCGCCGCTGGCCTGGATTCCAATGGCGATACTCTGGTTCGGCATTGGTGAGGCAGGCAAGGTCTTCATCATCTTCATTGCCACCTTCTTCCCGATCCTGCTAAACACTGTATCGGGCGTGAAGGCCGTTGATCCAGTGCTCGTACGTGCGGGTCGCGTGCTCGGCTGCAGTTCGGACGCGCGGCTGTTCTGGCAGGTGATCCTACCGGCCGCGATGCCCACGATCCTGGTTGGGTTGCGCATTTCGTTCGGCATTGGCTGGGCCGCAATCATCGCGGCGGAACTGGTTGCCGCAAACAAGGGGCTCGGTTACCTGATTGCCAACGGCATGGAGATTCTGCGCTCGGACCAGGTGCTGGCCGGCATGGTGATCATCGCACTACTCGGTATCGCGATCGACACCGGATTTCGCATGCTCGGCCATCGGCTGGGCTACAAGGGGTAAGCATGGACCAGTCGCTGCACACCTCGACCCGCCCAGGCGTGGTCGTCAACAACGTGTCCAAGCTGTACCACACGGACACTGGGGAAGCGGTCGAGGCACTGCGCCCCGTCACACTCGATATTGCGACGGGAGAGTTCGTGGCATTGATCGGGCCGTCCGGCTGCGGCAAGAGCACACTGCTCAATATCGTGGCCGGCTTCGAGTCGCCGACGGCCGGCGTGGTACTCGTCGACGGGGAGAAAGTCACGCGGCCCGACATGCGGCGGGGCATGGTGTTTCAGCAGTATGCGCTGTTTCCATGGCTTAACATTCGCGACAACATCGCCTTCGGCCTGCGCCAGCGCGGCATGCCGCGCAAGGAGCGCGAAGCGGTGGCCAACCGCTACCTGGATCTGGTCGGCCTGGGCGAATTCGGCGATGCACGACCCGACGCGCTGTCAGGCGGCATGAAGCAGCGTGTGGCGCTGGCGCGCGTGTTCGCCACCGAGCCGAGCACGATCCTGATGGATGAACCGTTCGGTGCGCTTGATGCGCTGACGCGCGGTTTCCTCCAGCAGGAGCTGCTTCGAATCTGGCGGGAGCATCGCAAGACCGTGCTGCTTGTCACCCACTCGGTGCAGGAGGCCTTGTTCCTCGCCACTCGCGTGGTGGTCATGACCAGTCGCCCCGGTCGCATCAAGCTCGACCAGCACGTTGCCCTTCCGTATCCGCGGACCCTGGCCACGCCAGGTTTCCGTGAACTGGAGGCCATGATCCTGACGGCGCTCGACGACGAACTTCGCAAGACATATGGAACCGCGCCTCAACTGGTGTCGGACTGACAAGCAGATGGATTCCCACAACTCGTCCTATCCCGCAGCAGGGGTGCAGGAGCGTATTGCCTCGACACTGGTGCGCGCACGCCAGCGTGACCGCACGTTGCACGCGTTCATCGAGCTCGACACCACTGGCGCGATGCAGCGCGCGGCCGAGCTCGATGCATTGCCAATGCATGCGCGCGGCCCGCTCCACGGCATGCCGATGGCGATCAAGGAGGTCATCGACGTGGCTGGCCTCCACTGCGCCTGGGGTTCTCCAATCCATGCCGGTCGCAGGCCGGCTGTCAACGCGCCACTTGTACAGAGGCTGATTGACGCCGGCGCGGTACCGGTCGGCATCACGGCATCGACCGAGTACGCGCTGGCGGCGGCGGCACGGACGGTGCACCCGCGCGACGCATTACGTTCACCTGGCGCTTCATCGAGCGGCTCAGCTGCCGCGGTGAGTGCCGGCCTTGTCCCGTTCGCGCTGGGCACGCAGACGATCGGCTCGATCATCCGGCCGGCAGCTTACTGCGGCGTGGTCGGGTTCAAGCCGAGCTTCGGGCGCTATACGACGGACGGCTTCCTTTGCCTGTCGTCCCGGCTCGATCATGCCGGGCTCGTTGCCGCCAGTGTCGCCGATGCGATTGCGGTGGATCGTGTACTCGCGGCCGCCGCCGAAGATGCGCGGCACGAATGCCCGCCGCTGACGCTCCGGGTTCTGCAGCCGTGGTTCGACGATGAGGTATCCACTGCGGTATCGTCGTCGCTGGAGCGCTGCTACAGCCGATTGCGTTCGGAGGGCTTCGCCCTGGATCCGTTGGTCGTCGATCCCGAGACGGCGGCAACGGAGAACGAATTAACCGATACGCTGCTCACCTACGAACTGGCAAAACGCCATGGCGCGACATTGCGTGCCGCGCCGCCGGACAAGGTCTCGGCAAAACTGATGACGTTGTTGGCGCGGGGCGAAGGTATCGGCGCCGCGGCGTTCGACGACGCCGAGGCACGGCAGGCCGAGCTATCGGCGCGTCTCAATGCCATGCTGCTGCCCGGCGAGATCGCGCTCGCACCCGCGACGCTCGATGTGGCACCGTGGCTGACCGAAGGGTCGGGCTCACGGGCACCTCAACGGCTGTGGACCCTGGCAGGCCTGCCCGCCTTGACGCTGCCCGTGGGCGAGCGCGACGGGTTGCCCATCGGCGTGCAACTGGTCGGCCGTTTTGGCGAAGACCAAGCCGTTTTGCGGGCCGCTGCGCAAATCGAATCCATCCTTGGCCAGCGTGCCGATGAGTAGTACCGCCTGGATGCCCCTCGCCGCGACGACCGCGATCGTGTTCGCCGGCACGCTGGTGCGCGCGGTGTCGGGGCTCGGCTTTTCGTTGGTAGCCGTGCCGTTGCTGTCGCTGGTCTGGCCGCCGGCGCAGGCCGTGGCCATCGCGGTACTGTTCCAGACGCTGAGTACGATACCGATCGTGGCCGGCGAGTATCGGTCGCTCGACTGGCGATTGCTGGCGCGCATCTGCAGCGGTGGCATTGTCGGAATGGTGCCCGGCCTAGTACTGCTGCAGTGGCTGCCCGAATCCACCATGCGCGTCGTGCTGGCCGCGATCCTGCTTCTGTCCATCGGTATCATCGTGGCTGGCAGGCGGTTGGTCCGCACAATGACACCGACGCGGCTCACGCTGGTAGGCCTGTGTGCTGGCGTGGCACAGGGTATGGCTGGTGTTTCCGGGCCACCGCTGATGGCGGGACTGATGGCCATCCCGGGACTCGATGCCCGCGTCATCCGGCTGACCGCGACATCGGTTTTTCTGATCCTCGGCCTGGTGTCGGTTTCCACGCTCGGCATTCGCGGCGCGTTTTCCGTCATGAGCGTAAGCGATTACGCGATCGCCGGTATAGGAAT
Source organism: Cupriavidus pampae (assembly GCF_914271485.1). GTDB lineage: Bacteria > Pseudomonadota > Gammaproteobacteria > Burkholderiales > Burkholderiaceae > Cupriavidus > Cupriavidus pampae. The sequence continues at coordinate 56,384 of NZ_CAJZAG010000002.1, read as the reverse complement.
GATCGGCGGACATCTGGCCGGAGAACGGCTGTTCAGGATGGCGGGTACCGCAGGCTTTCGGAGGTACGTGCTGCTGGTATTGTTCGCATCCGCGCTGCTCACGCTGGCACCCTTGTGGCCATAGACTCTTGTTGATGATGGATACGGAAGATAACGAACGCACTCGCACTACAGGCTCCGCACTGGAAAAAGCCGTCGGAATCCTCGAAGCGCTAGGTGACCAGATCCGCGCGCTGAGCCTTGCCGAAATGGCTGAAGTCACCGGCATGCCTAAGCAGACCGTGCATCGCATTCTGCGCCAGCTGGAAGAACTCAGCCTGGTTGCGCGCGAAGCCGGCAGCGATCGCTATCACTTTGGCGCCCGTTTGCGCCAGCTCGGCGTCGCGGCGTTGTCGGCCCCGAGGCAATCCCTCGCAACGCGGCAGATCCTGACCGAGCTTGTGGCGGAGATCGGCGAGACCTGCAATATCGGGATTCTTGACGGCGAGCGCGTGCTCTATGTGGACCGGGTGGAATGTCACTGGCCGTTGCGCGTGCAACTACACCCTGGCAGCCGCGTGCCATCGCATTGCACGGCCATCGGGAAACTGCTGCTCGCGCATCTGCCAGACGCACAACGGCGCGAACTGCTGCCACGGCTCGAACTGACGCAGTACACACCCAACACATTGGTCACGGTGGATGACCTGGAAGCCGCCCTCGCGGACATCCGAACGCAGGGATACGCTGTCAACCAGGAAGAAGACTCGCTCGGCCTGAATGCTATGTCTGTGCCCGTGCGCGATGCATCGGGCAAGGTGCTAGCCGGACTGGCCGTGCATGCCCCTACCGCCCGACTGCCATTGAAGGACATGCTGGAACGCCGGCCGCTTTTGGATAATGCAGCGAACAAGGTCGGAGGTATTCTGTTTGGGTGGGCTTAAACCCCACTGGATTTCGCCACGATGAGCACGTCTACCAAGAGATGCTGATAGACGAAGACGTCGCGCTCGGGATGTCTACAGGGCGCGCGCGCAGATCTGCGTGCCGATGTCACGTTTCCCACCTATCCACCGTGTTTGAGGGAAGGCACGTCGAGGGGTTGGAAAAGGCGACGGGCTACTACAAGGGCGATTACTCCCTTCCCGAGCGCAGGCTGACCGGTTACATCACGAAGCTGAACAGGCCGAAATACGAAACGGCAGGCACGATCACCATTGACTCCACCTTTGGTGACGTTGAGCGCAAGGTGCAAGTAGAGTTGACGGGCGATGACTATCATCTGGCAGTGGTCGCGCACGACAACTCGAAGATGGTTCGTGTTGAAGGTGACGTGCACATCAAGAGCAAGTCCGCGCAGTTGTTGAATCCAAAAAACTTTGGCGTCATCGACATCGAGGATCTCCTCTAGGTTAGGTTCAGTACATATTCATCGATGTAACTTCAGTCCGCGCCTGACTCTCCGCTTTTTTGAGCGCTTTGCCTGCAAGTGGACACACGACCACGGGACTTGAATGTCTGATCTCAGCCTTCACGTGCCGTCGCTCGCCACCAACACCCCACTTCACGACACTGCTGAGTTAGCGGGCCGTCTGCTAGGCTCACCCCAATTTCCCAATCCTGCGTCAATAGATGACTCGGCTGAAGGTCGCCCCTCGCTTGCTCCTGCAGCCGGTGAATTTCGAGTTGCGCCGAGTCGATTGAAGATGCGCACATCGATCTCGCGAAAATGCATTCCATCATTGCGGCAAGAGCGTTGTTTCACGGAAATCGCTAACGCAGCCGCTCGGCAAGCGGCAGTTACCGGGGCGACACTATGCATATGACTAAAGTGGAGAAGCTGTGCCTGGCCTATGAAGCGTTCGGTCGCGCAACCGCAGAAGTGCCAGGGGAACACGCAAATATGCTGGCCCAATCATGCTTAGGCGTGCGCGCATTTCTTGCCAACGCAAGCAGCACGCGCCAGCGCTGCCAATCTCGACTCTGTAAAGATCTCCTACACTCCCTTGTCGCCAACCTTATGCTCCGTGCATTCCGCCGGTTGGCTACCCGTCAAAGCCGCCAAAATCAGGCCAATCGCCCATCCACGTTGAATGATCGTCATGTCGTTATTGATTTTTTAATCATCACCTATGGCGCAAGTTTACTCGGATGGACACCGGTGGCATTAAAGATGCGTCGCGTCATTGCCAGCGATGGTAATGCAACGCTCCCGCTCGCACAGGCACCGACTCCATGCGAAAGTCCGTAAAGCGACCAGCTGCGGTCGCCGAGAGCGGGATAGCCGAACGACGCAAAAGGGTCGTTTTGCGCCGGTCGAGCCTTCGGACAACTCCGGTGCCCGTTCACCCCGCCACGACTTGTTCCGACCAGCTATCCCGCGGCGGAGGCGCTGCCGAGGCGATATGCATGCGCCCCACCCTGCCCGTCGCCCCAGCCGCTGACGGCCAGCGACACCGCCCGATCAAAGGGCCCAACGAAGCATGCAACCCTGCACAAACCGCACGACCGTGCCGACATTTGAACTTGCCGCGCGCTCCGACATCTGAGAACGCCCTAGACATCTGCTTGTCAGGGCCAAGTTAGGATGTCCGCTTCTGGCTAAATCAGAATGTCCGCTTCCCGAACCTATACTGGTAGCGCCTGAGTGAGAACCGGAGCGCCGCCATGACCGATCGACGATGGATCACCATGAGTCTGCGCGAGGCTGACCGCTTCAAGGTCATTCAAGCCACGGCCGAAGGTCTGCTGCCGCAGTGGCGCGCGGCGGAACGGCTCAATCTCACGACCCGACAGATCCGGCGCCTGGTCGAACGCTGGCGCATGGACGGCCCGATGGGCCTGCTGTCGCGTCAGCGCGGCCAGCTGGGACACCACCAGCTGCCGCGGCTGCTCGAGGCCAGAAACCGCCATTGAAGTCGTCCTTCATCCTCCCTCCCCTGCATTCGCCAGCCCCTCCGAGTACTTCACAAGTAGCACCGGCAGCGGGCAATGACGAGCGAGTGTTTCCGCAACGCTTCCCAGCAGAAGCCGCTTCAATCCATGCCTGCCATGAGTTCCGACGACTACAATGTCCGCGCCGCAGGTCCTCACGTGCTCCTCCACGAGACCCGCAACTTCGCCCATGCTACGGACTTCGTCGATCAACGTTTCCGAATGCTGAAGACCCGCTTTGGCCGCCGTCGCGCTGGCGTCCCGCAGAAGATCCTTGCCAGCTTCGAACAGGGCGGGGCCGAGATCCTCGCGCACGCCAAGGCTCGGCTCATAAAGAAGATACTGATAATCGATGACGTGGAGAATCTCCAGGTGTGCCTTGCAGCTGAGCGCAATACGAATGGCTTCGGTCAGAGCACTCCGGGAACAATCACTGCCGTCGATTGCAACAAGGACGTGTCGGTACATTGGCGACTCCTCTGTTCATGCCACGCCGTGCATATTCACGCTGCCGCCCGACTCCGCGTGCTCCCGTTCGGCTGCGCCGTGACGGGAGTCGATCCCGCCAGCACCGAGGACATCTTTCCAAGCTGGTCGTAGAAGCTTCCCCATGCAGCTGACAGTCCATTCATGCCAGCGGGATCCGCGGATGCCCCGCCCGCCCGCGTCGACGCCAGCCATGGCGCCTTGAGCGTCTGGCATTGCCTGAGCCACGACGACCATCCGTCGGCGAACGCCTTGGCATACTCTCGGGACAATGCCGACTGATGCTCCATCCGGTCCGAGAGCATTTGCGCGACAGACGCCTGCAAGGTCACGGGCTCGCTGGAAGCCTCGATGCGCTGCAGCAGCCGTTTGCCGCTTCGAACCTCGTCCTCCACCGCCTTCATGTGGGCCTTCAGAATGGTGTGCCTCACATCCTGTAAAGCAAGGTACGCCCGGCACGCTTCGACAAGCGCCATGCGCTGCATCGTCACGCAATAGTCGGCGGGCACTTCTGTTTCGCTCATGACAGTCTCCTTGGTCTGATCCCGGACAGCGAGATGGGCGGGCCATCCAGGCTTGAACATGACACGGTTCACGATAGTCGGCCTGACGTCGGGAGTGTTGACGCACATCAACCTCGACGTTCGTGGCTGCACCTAGGCTTCAGACGAATATCACGCTGCCGCCGCGCACGCCAACGCCGAGGAGAATCGTCATGGACGAGACTGTCGTCATCTACTATTCACGCACCGGCGTGACGCTGACCGCCGCGACGCAGCTCGCAAACATGCTCGGTTGCCCGAAAGCGGAGGTAGCCGACGCGGTGCCACGCGCCGGCGCCTATGGCGACCTGCGTTGTGTGGTGGATAACTTGTTCCGGCGCAAGGCAGGCTATCGGTATAGCGGCCCGCCATTGGCGAACGTCCGCGACGTAATCGTGATGGCGCCAGTCTGGATGGGTCGCCTGGCGGCCCCAATGCGCACCTTTCTCGAGGATGCGAACACCCTGCCGCGGCTTGTCGCCGCAGTGACGATCATGGCGCGACGTGGCGGACTTCGCGCCGCACAGGACATTGGGGACGCAATCGGTCGAGAGCCTTTTCCGGTGCTGACACTCGTGGAGCAGGACATCATAAGCGGTGCAGCGCGCGCGGAGATCAAGAGGTTTGCCGACGCCTATTTGCGTGCCCGCCCCGATCTCAGCCAGGCGCATCGTCCGGCGTGGCTATCTCCACATGAGGCCTGATTCGGCGAGTCAGAAGCCGCGTTCCAGTATGCCGCAGCATTCAGCCAATCCGCCGACCACGTCGTCCACATTGCTATCCGCCGCAACGCTGCCCCTTTCCGCGCTACTCTCGGCGCTCGGGAGCTGTCGCTTCGGATTGACTGACGCCGACGCTCGCCAGCGCTTGAAGGAGGTGGGCCCAAATGAGGCACTCCCCGACGAGCGCCCCCGACTGCCGATCGAGATCCTGAAGAGGTTGTCCAGCCCGCTTAGCGTGATGCTGCTCGTGCTTTCTTCCGTATCGCTGGTCATTGGCGAATTCAACTCGGCCGCCATCACTGCCGCGATGGTTCTGTTGAGCGTGGGCATTGCCACATGGCAGGAACAGCGTTCGGTGATGGCGGCCAAGGCTCTCCGTGCGCTCGTTCACACCACGGCTACTGTGCAGCGACGCGCAACGGCCGATGCCGAATCGACCCTGGCGGAGGTCCAGATTGCGCAGTTGGTGCCCGGCGATATCGTGCACATCGGGGCCGGTGACATCGTACCCGGCGATCTGCGGCTGCTTGCAGCCAAGGACCTGTTTCTGAATCAATCCGCGATGACGGGCGAGTCAGTGCCGGTCGAAAAATGGGCACTGGACGCACCGGACGCAATGACGCTCACGCCAGGCGACTTGCCAAATGTCGCCCTGATGGGCACCACTGTCGTCAGCGGCACGGGTACTGCGGTGGTCGTCTCGACCGGTGTGCGCACGGTGTTTGGCAATATCTCACGCCTTGCATCGCAGACGGCTGCGCCGAGTGCATTCGACACGGGGATCCGTCACGTGGCGAACCTGATGCTGGCGCTCATATGCGCGATGACGCCGCTGGTGTTTGCCATCAACTACCTGACCAAAGGCGATACGTTCGAGGCTCTGCTGTTCTCACTGGCGGTTGCTGTCGGCCTGACGCCGGAGATGCTGCCGATGCTGACGACTGTCACCCTTTCCAAGGGTGCCCTCGCGATGGCGCGCCGGAAAGTGATTGTCAAGCAGTTGAGCGCAATCCAGAACCTCGGCGCCATGGATGTCCTTTGCACGGACAAGACCGGTACATTGACACAGGACTGCGTCATTCTCCACCGGCACTTCGATATCGACGAGAGCGAATCCGATCACGTATTTGCCCTTACTTATCTGAACAGCCGTTTCCAGACCGGCCTGCGCAACCTGCTGGACAAGGCTGTGTTGCTGCACGATCCGGCCGTAGTGACGCGCATGGAGCTCGACCAGCGGTATCGCCTGATTGACGAGGTACCCTTCGACTTCGCGCGCCGGCGGATGTCCGTCATCGTCGAATCCGACATCGCCCATCTGCTGGTCTGCAAAGGGGCCGTGGAGGAAATTCTCTCGGTTTGCACGACCTGCGAACGTGCGGGAGCCGTCGTGCCGCTGACGGCGCCGGTCATGGAGGAGGCAAAAGAGCTCGCCGGTCGGCTCAATCGCGCGGGGTTCAGGCTGCTGGCGGTCGCGTTCCGCAGCTTGGCAAGGACAGACGCCAGCGTATATTCCGTGGCGGACGAATGCAGCCTGACCCTGGCGGGCTTTGTCGCCTTCATCGATCCACCGAAAGAGACGGCAGCCGCGGCGTTGCGCGCGATCAGGGGATGCGGGATTGGCATCAAGGTCCTGACGGGAGACAGCCCGGACATCGCAAGGCATGTCTGCGGCCTGGTGGGCATCGATTCCCTCGATATCGTGACGGGGCGGCAGCTGGACGGGCTGGAGGAAACGGCCGTCGCCGACCTCGCTGAACGGTTCACGGTATTTGCCAAGCTGACCCCGGAGCACAAGGCTGCGCTGGTCCGCGCGCTGCGCTCCCGTGGGCACGTGGTGGGAGTACTCGGCGACGGCATCAATGACAGCCCCGCGTTGCGTGCCGCGGATGTCGGCATCTCGGTGGACACCGGGACCGACATTGCAAAGGAGGCGGCCACCATCATCCTGTTGGAGAAGAGCCTGCTGGTGCTGCATGAAGGCATCGTCGAGGGGCGGCGAGTGTTTGCCAATCTGCTCAAATACATCCGGATGGCGTCCAGCTCGAACTTCGGTAATGTGTTCAGCGTGCTGGGCGCCAGTCTCTGGCTGCCGTTTCTGCCGATGGCGCCGATTCAGTTGCTGACCTGCAACCTGCTCTATGACATCTCGCAGACTGCCATCCCTACCGATCGCGTCGATGAAGATGCGCTGGCGCAGCCGAGTTCGTGGGATACGCGGGTGCTCTGGCGCTATATCGCGATCATGGGACCGCTGAGTTCCGCCGTCGACTTCCTGACCTTCATGCTGCTCTACTTCGTGCTGGACCTTCGCACGATTGCGTCCCAGGCAGCGTTCCATTCCTCCTGGTTCGTGGAGTCGATTCTTTCTCAGATGCTTGTCATCTACGTCATTCGTACGCGACGGATCCCGTTTGTCCAGAGCCGCCCCAGCGCGGCACTCGTCGGCGCTACGATAACAATCATCACGCTCGCGCTGTGGCTGCCATTCTCTCCGTTTGCGCCGGCGCTCAGGCTGGTGCCCCCGCCGTCGGCGTTCTGGTCATACCTTCCGCTGCTGCTGGCCTTGTATCTGACCGGTGCCTTCCTGGCGCGTAGCTCCCTGTACGCCAAACCGAGGCAAGACGTTCGGACGCGACTGGCCACCGCGTTGCGCCAGATCAAGGAACGGACCTGAGCAGTTTCTACAGTAAAAGCTCCGACTGACATGAGGCCCACAGGAGACCGACATGAGAACCGATGAAGAACTCAGGAAGCTCGTCCACGCGGAGTTGGCTTGGGATCCGCGTATCACGTCCGATGCCATCGAAGCGGAGGTCAGGCAAGGTATCGTTACCCTCTCCGGCCACGTCGGCTCCTATTCTGAGAAGCTGGCCGTGGAGCGCGCCACCGAACGCGTCGGCGGCGTCAAGGGCGTCGTGGTGAAACTCAACATACGGCACGAAGCGCAGCATACCGACGAGGCGCTTGCGCTCGCTGCGCGTTCAGCGCTGCAGTGGTACGTGCATGTGCCCGCAGAAGATCTGCAGCTCGAGGTCGAGGACGGCTGCGTGACGCTGCGGGGCAGCGTGCAGTGGGGCTTCCAGCGTCGGACGGCGGAAAGTGCCGTCAGCCATATCCGCGGCGTCCGAGGCGTGCGCAACGAAATCGTGGTGCGGCCCAAGCTGGTACCGGAGGAAGTAGAAGGCAAGATCGAAGGTGCGCTGCGCCGTCATGCCGAACGTGAAGCACAACATATCAAGGTGAAGGCTTCGGCGGGGGTGGTGACGCTCGAGGGGAAAGTCGGCACGCTGGCCGAGCGCCGCGCCGCGGCGGGCGCCGCATGGTCGGCGCCAGGGGTGTCGGAAGTCATCAATCATCTGCAGGTCGGCTAGCTCGCGTACCCTGCGTATGCCACGGTTGCCGCGGGATTCTCCGTTGCCACTTGTCCAACTCGACGACGAGGGTCAACAGAAAGGCCAGCAGCATCAGAGTCCGCCAGGTGGCGATGGATACGGGCGCAATATGCAGCGTGGCGGCAAGGCCGGGCAGACACATCGCCCCCACGTGGAGCGCCAGTGCGGCAACGACGTCGGCCACCAGAAGCGGATTGGCGGCTTCTTCCGTCGTCAATCCGGAACGACGGGTGCCGTCACCGTTTCGGCGCCTCCGCTGCCGATTCCCGAAGCCTGTACGTCTCACGATACTCGGGCATGGTCACCGCCCACGCAAGTTCGCGCTCGATGCGCTGTCGCAACGCATCGCCGGCCTGCGGCTCGCCGTGCACGATGAAGGTCTGCCGCGGCGGCTGATGGAAGCCCTTCAGCCAGGCTAGCAGGTCGTCCGCGTCGGCATGCGCGGATAATGTGTCGAGGCATGCCACTTCCGCGCGGATCGTAATGTCCTTGCCGTGCAGCCTGACCAGGCGCCCGCCGGACCGAAGCGTCGCGCCACGCGTGCCGCCCGCCTGAAACCCGCACAGGAGGATTGTGCTGGAAGGGTCCTGGCCGAAACTCTCGAGGTGATGCACGACGCGTCCCCCGGTGAGCATCCCGCTTCCGGCCAGGATGATCTTGGGGCGGGTGTCGCTGTTCAGCCGTACGGAATCCTCGGCGCGCTGCACTGGTTCGGCCATATCGCAGGCGGCCGCACAGGCTTCGCGACCGATGCGCAGTTCTTCCGGATGCAGCGAAAAGATCCGGGTCGCGGCGATCGCCATCGGGCTGTTGAGGAAAATCGGCACATCCGGCAGTTTCCCCGCCTGCTTCAAACGGTAGAGGCAATACAACAGCGACTGCGCGCGCCCCACTGCGAAGGTGGGGACCACCAACGTGCCGCCGCGCCCAATCGTCCGATTGACGATATCGCCCAGGGTTTCGATGGGATCTTGGACAGGATGAAGCCGATCGCCGTAAGTCGACTCCACGAGCAGCCAGTCCGCCGCGCTCACCGGCTCGGGGGCTCGCATGACGGGATCCGACTGGCGGCCGAGGTCGCCCGAGAACACGATCCGGGCGCCGTCGAAATGCAACGTGACCGTCGTCGCGCCGATGATGTGCCCTGCGCGATGAAACTCGGCTTCCACCCCTGGGGCGACGGTCCAGCGTTTCGCATACGGCACCACCTCCAGACGTCGCAGCGCGCGGGTGGCATCCGTGCCGGTGTACAGGGGAATGGCCGGGTGGTGCCGCGAGAACCCTTTGCGATTGGCGTAGTTGGCATCCTCTTCCGCCAGCGCGGCGGCGTCGGGCAACAGGACCTCGCAGAGCTGCGCCGTCCCCAGCGTGCAGTACACGCTGCCACGGAAACCATTGCGGACAAGCAGCGGCAGATAGCCGCTATGGTCGATGTGCGCGTGCGTCAGCACGACTGCATGCAGGCTCGCTGGATCCACCGGCAATGGCGCCCAGTTGCGCAAGCGGAGCTGCTTGAAGCCCTGAAACAGCCCACAATCGACCAGGATTCGGGACCTGCCTGCCTCCACCAGATACTTCGAACCCGTTACGGTGCCCGTAGCACCCAGAAATGTCAGTTTCATCGCGTTTACATGACTGAGAGGTACGCCAGTCAATGCGCCAGCAGTACCGGCACCGTCATCGATGCCAGGATGGTGCGCGTCACCCCGCCAAGCGTGATCTCACGCAGACGACTATGGCCATAGGCGCCCATGACGATGAGATCCGCCCCGATATCCGCCGCGCGCGACAGGATCAGCTCCCCGATGAGCAGATCGTTGGCCTCCGCCATGTACTCCATTTCCACCTCGGCGCCGACGTCCCGCAGCAGCCGCAGTGCATTCGCCGCCGGTGTCGAATCCACACGCAGGCTGCGCATCGCCGCATTGGCGTGTAACAGATGGACACGACTGCCCGCGAGCAGCGGCAAGGCATCGTGCAACGCGCGCGCGCTTTCCCGGCCGCCATCCCATGCGACCAGCACACTCGTTCCCAGCGTGGGAAAGTCCCCCGTATACGGAATGACCAGCGTGGGACGACCGGACTCGAGCACGATCGATTCCAGATACTGGGGCGCGATATAACTGTCGTCGTCGGATTCGTCGGTCTGTCCGAGCACGACAAGGCCGGCCTCTCTCACCTCTCTCAGGGTGCTCGCCACCGGTTCGCCTTCTGCCACGCGCCACTCCGCCGTCATGCCGTGCTCCCAGATCGCGGACTCGAAGCGACGCCGCAGGGCTTCATGAGTATGGTGCCGACGTTCGCGATCCTCCTGCAGGCACTCGGCCGCATGATGCATGCGATAGAACCAGGGCTGGGGCGCATAGGTGACGCAGATGCCGGCCATACGGCATTGCTGCGCGGCGCCAATACGCGCCGCGAGCGCGATGCGCGACTTGACCCGCGCCTCGACGCCGACGTGAACGAATACGCTGGAAAAGCCAAGCATCATGAATTCCTGTTCAGATGGCTGCGGGACCTTTGACAAGCAGCACCGGACACGGCGCGTGCGCAAGTACGCGGGTGGCGACCGAGCCGATCACGGCATCGAGGAACGCGCCGCGTCCGTGGGTACCGAGCACAATGGCGGCAGCATGGAGCTCCTTTGCGAGCGCGATGATCCGGTCCGGCGCAAAGCCCACTAGCACGTGGCATTCCACGGCGAAATCGGCGTCGCGAAGAATGGCCACCGCAGAACGCATGCTGCGCTCGCCCTCGTCAGCCATCCAGTCCGCTATGGTTTCGCGGCCCACGAGGCGCTTGATCTCGCCGCTCAGCTCGGGCATGCAGTGGACGACGTGCACCACGAAGTCGCCGCGTAGCAGCGTTCGCGATGCGACGCTGCGCGCCGCCGCGTCGGAATAGACGGAACCGTCCGTGGCGAGAATGATGTTCTGCATAATGGCCTCCCATTCGATCGTCAGATGCCGGCGACAGGCGCGCGCCTCGCACGATTCAGTCTAGGAGTCGCATGAGAGGGAGCTTTGACGTGGGTCAAGCCGAGCAAGCGCTCAAGGGAAAATAGCCACTTTCAACACGCCATCGCGCTGATGCGAGAACAGCTCGTAGGCGTTTTCGATCCGCTCGAGCGGGAAACGATGGGTGACCAACGCCCCCAGATCGCCCCTGGCGCAGGGGTTCAGGGTTCCAGCACGTATCTCCCCGGAGCATCGTCCAGCGCGTCCGCGGGCAACGCACACGCCTCCCGCTGCCCGCTCGCGTGCTCGGCCAGCCAGTCGAACCAGCACGGCCACCACGAACCTTCATGCAGCGTAGCTTCGGCGAGATACCTGTCGGGATCGCGATAGCGTGTGCCGGGTACACGCGTGGCCACACGGTATCTGCGGCGTGGATGGCCCGGCTCCGACACGATGCCGGCATTGTGGCCGCCGGATGTCAGCACGAAGGTCAACGCGTCGCGCGTAAGCAGATGAAGCTTGTAGGCCGAACGCCACGGCGTCACGTGATCGTGCTCGGTACCCACCATGAAGATCGGTACGGTGATGTCGGCCAGCGCGATGGGCTCGCCCCCAACGCAATAGCGGCCCTCGGCCAGATCGTTGCGCAGGAAGAGCGAATGGAGCGTGTCGGCATGCAACCGGTGCGGCAGCCGCGTCGTGTCGCGGTTCCACGCGATCAGGTCGTTGGGTCTGGCGCGCTTGCCGAGCAGGTATTCACCCAGCATGCGCGACCACACCAGATCACGCGCGTGCAGCATCTGGAATGCGGTTGTCAGCTGGGGACCGTCCAGATAGCCCTGCCGGCGCATGAGCGCGTCGATCGTCGCGAAGGCGCTGTCGTCGATGAAGAGGCCCAGCTCCCCCGGCACCTCGAAGTCGGTGCCCGTTGCGAACAATGTCACGCCGGACAGGTCATCGCGATGCTCCCTCGCCAGCCATGCGGCCGCGATGGCGAGCAGCGTGCCACCCAGGCAATACCCGGCCGCCTGCACGCGCGCGCCGTCGCATTGCTGACGCACGACCCGCAACGCTTCCAGCAGGCCGTCGCGCAAGTAGTCGTGCAACCCCGCATCGCGGGCCTCGTCGCCGGGGTTCTTCCACGACACCATGAACACCGTGTTGCCGCTGGCCACCGCATGCCGTACGAGTGAGTCGGCGGGTTGCAGATCGAGAATGTAGTACTTCATGATCCACGAAGGCACGATCAGCAGCGGCTCCGTCGCCACGCTTGCGGTCGTCGGCGCGTACTGGATCAGCTCCATGCGCTCGTTACGGAAAATCACCTTGCCGGGCGTGATGGCGACATCCCTGCCCACGACGAAGTCCGGATTGCGGCGCTGCGCAGGAAGGTGGCACGCCTGCGCGACGGCATCTTCGACGTCTTCGACCCAGTGACTCGCGCCCTGCACGAAGTTGCCGCCGAGCGTATTCGCGGTGGCCGCCAACACGGCGGGATTCAGCCACCACAGGTTGCTCGGCGAGCCAAGGTCCAGCCACTGGCGCGCGCAGAAGGCCGCCAGCCGCTGATGATGCGGCGATACGCCGTCGAGATCGGACGTCATCTCCTGACAGAACGTCTCCTGACGGAGGAACGCGTCCCGCCAGACACACCATGGCCACTGTTGCCATGCCGGTCCGGCAAAACGGGGATCCCCCGCGATCGCTTCGCGCTCGGCAAAAGGCGGCTTCGCCCAGTCGTAGAGCGTACCCGCGCACCATTGCGCGGCCACCTTCCCCCGCCGGCCCGGAGAGACGATCAGGTGCAGCGCCCAGTCGGCCCAGGCCAATGCCAGCGAGGCAATAGAGATGCCGCCCGTCGTCGCCGCGAGCGCGGCGCGTATGTCTTGATCCCACCGCGCGTACGCATCGGGGAGCACGGGCTCCTGACAGGTAGCGGGAACAGAGACGGCGGAGAGTGGTTCGCGTTTCATTGAATGTGCTGCCCACCGTTGATGGCCAGATTCGCGCCAGTCACGAGCGCGCCATCATCGGAACAGAGGTAGGAGATCAGGGCAAAACGTTCCGGATTCATGCGGTACCTTCCTCGGGGAAGTTTGCCGGCCGCAGCCGGAGCAGCAGACGTGTCACGTCCGCATCGGGTGTGGTATCGAAGCCGAGGGAGCGGGCCAGCGCCAGCATCGCCTCGTTCCCGCGGTGGGTCATACCGTGGAGGGCTCCCGTACCGTGCGCCCGACTGTAGGCAATGATCGCATTCAGCAGGAGTCTGCCGAGCCCCCCGCCCTTGCAGTCCGTGCGCACGCACATCGCGAACTCCGCGCGCTCGTTGTCCGGGTCGGCCATCGCCCGGCACTCGCCCAGCAGTTCGGCTGGCCTGCCCTCTCTTGCTGGACGCTCGACAACGAAGCACATCTCGCGCGCATAGTCGATCTGGGTCATCCGCGCCAGCTGGCTGTGGGCAGGGTTGCGCAACATGCAGAAGTATCGCGCGTGCATGTCCTCAGGACTGAGCGCTTCGAGGAACGCGCGATAGCCATTCTCGTCGTCCGGTCGGACGGGCCGTAGTCGCAGCGCTTCCCCCTGCCACGTCAAGTCGCGCGCCAGGTGCGCCGGGTATGGCAGGATCGCGAGCCGTGCGCTCGCATCACCTCCTGCAGGCCGGATCACGATGCGGGCATCGAGTGCCATCACACCACCGGCGCTCGCCACGAGCGGGTTGATGTCGAGCTCCGCAATGCCATCCAGCTCGCACGCGATGCGCGAGACGGCCATCAGCACGTCTTCGAGCGCGGTGCCATCGATGCCTGGGACGTCGCGGTAGCCGGGCAGCAAACGCGCGATCCGGGTACGCGAGACGAGGTCGGCGGCAAGCAGCCGATTGAGTGGCGGCAGCGCGACGGCGCGGTCCGCAATCCGTTCGACCGCCGTGCCGCCCTGGCCGAACAGCACAATCGGCCCGAACACCGGATCCGACGCGATCCCGACGATCAGTTCGAAGGCGGCATGCGCGCTGTGTGCCATTCTCTGAACGGCGAAGCCATCGATACGCGCGGCCGGCGCCAGCCGCGACACCGTCGCGCGCATGGTGAACGCCGCTTCTCTTACCTGCTCGGCCGATCCCAGCCCCAGCGCGACGCCGCCCACATCCGACTTGTGCGAGATATCGGGCGACGCGATCTTCAACGCCACAGGAAAGCCGATTGCACCCGCAACCATCGCCGCTTCGCGCTCGTCGCGCGCGATCCGCGTCGTGGCCACCGGGATTCCGTAGGCCTCGAGCACGCGCGCCGCGATATCGGCGGGCAGTTGCCGGTGTCCCGCCGCCACCGCCTCGGCAATCCATCCCCTGGCGGCCACCCGGCCGGGTGCGAGCTCGGGGGCGGCGGGCGGCGTCTGCATCAGCAACCGGCGATAACGTGCCTGCGTGACGACTTGAAGAAACCCACGCACGGCCTGCTCGGGCGTGTCGTATTCCGGCACATCGGCATCGCGGCACATGCGGCGCGCCTCGCGTACGGCGTCCGCGCCGAGCCAGGAAATCAGGACCGGATGACGTCCCGCCGCGCTGGCCACTACGGCGGCCGCGATCGAATCGCTGCCCACGATAGCGGTCGGTGCATGCAGCATCAGGATGGCATCGACCTCCGGTGCGTCCTGCAGGATTTGCAACGTGTCCGCGTAACGCCGGACCGGCGCGTCGCCGATGATGTCGATCGGATTGGCGCGTGGCCACGTCGCCGGCAGCACGGCATCCAGTCGCGCCACGGTGTCGGCGGCAAGCAAGGCGAGCTGCCCGCCCGCGCGCACGAGCGCGTCGGTAGCCATGACACCCGGACCGCCCCCATTGGTCACGATCGCCAGTTTCTCTCCGGACGGCTGCCTGACGCGCGCCAGGGTCTCCACGGCATCGAACAGTGCCTCCGTGCTCTCGACCCGCAGCATGCCAGCCCGCTGGAACACCGCGTCATAGACGTCATCCGCGCCAGCCAGCGCGCCAGTGTGAGACGCCGCGGCATGGGCCGATGCCTCAGTGCGCCCGGCCTTGATCACGATCACGGGCTTGTTGCGGGCGGCAGCGCGGGCCGCAGACATGAATTTGCGGCCCGCGCGCACTGCTTCGATGTACAGCAGGATGGCCGATGTGTCGGCGTCGGCGGCGAGGTAGTCGATGACGTCGCCCACGTCCACATCGGCGCTCTCCCCGAGCGAGACGAAATGGGAAAAACCGATACCGTGCGCATTAGCCCAATCGACCACGGCGGTAAACAACGCGCCGGACTGCGACACGAATGCCAGTCTTCCCGTCAATGCCTGCGTGTGGGCGAAGCTTGCATTCAAGCCAATCCACGGCATCATCAGGCCCAGGCAATTGGGGCCGAGCACGCGCAGCAACCCAGGCTTCGCCGCGTCGAGCATAGCCTGCCGGGCCGCCGCATCCAGTCCGGCTGTCAACACGGCCGCTGCCTTGCATCCGTGCTCGCGCAACTCGGCAATCAGCCGTGGAACGGTCGCAGGCGGTGTGCAGATGACGGCCAGCTCCGGACAGGCCGGAAGCTGCCCGACGCGAGCATGACAGGGCATGCCGTCGAGACGATCGAGGCGGGGGTTGACGGCATGGAGTGCACCCGCAAAGCCGCCGCGCCGCAGGTTGTTCCAGACAGTCGTCCCCACCCGCCCCGGACGATCGCTCGCGCCGATGACAGCAATGGAGGCTGGCTGGAAGAGATACGCGAGATTGCGGATGGTCATGGGCGAGCTCGAGAGGAGACGCGGTGTATAGCATCCAGCATAGAAAGCCCGCGTCGCGCATCATTGATCCAGCGCAATACCCGGTGACGGATGCCTGCCACTATGAAACGACGGGCGGCATCCGGCTGTCCCATTTGACCGAGGAGCTTCCTATGAGCAATATCCGACTGTACGACCCATTTTCGATCGAGCCGATCGGAGACATGCTGCATGGCATGATGCGAGCGTTCGGTAGCAGCACCGACGCCGGGCTTGCCTTCAAGGTCGATGTGACGGAGTCCGACAAGGATTACACCGTGGTCGCGGAGATTCCCGGCGCGAAAAAGGAGGACCTTCATGTCTCCGTCGAACGCGGCACGGTTCTGATCTCGGCCAAGGTCGAAAAAGCGTCCGAAGAGAAGCAAGGCGAACGCGTGATTCGCCGCGAGCGCTATAGCGGCACCATGCAGCGCGCCTTCACGCTGGCGACACCGATCGATGAAGCACGGGTGGAAGCCCATTATCAGGACGGCGTACTGCGGTTGTCACTGCCGAAGTCGCAGGCGACACCGCAGCGCAGGATCGAGATCCATTAGGCCGGCTACACGAGCGCCAATGCCTCCACGTCGAACAATTCCACGTGTTTGCCGTCGACGTGGAGCAACCCCTCCCGCTGGAATCGCGAGAATGCGCGGCTGACCGTTTCCAGCTTGATGCCAAGGTAGTTGCCGATCTCCTCGCGTGTCATGCGCAACGTAAGACTGCGCGGCGAATAGCCGCGTTGTTGCAGGCGTCGTGAGAGGTCCACGAGGAAGGCGGCGACGCGCCGCTCCGCGGACATGCCGGAGAGCAGCGTCATCTGTCGCGATTCCCTGACGATCTCGGTACTGAGCAGGCGATGGAACTGATGCTGCAACGGCTTGAGCTCCCGGCACAAAGCCTCCATCGGCCCGAATGGAATCACGCAGACCGAACTGTCCTCAAGCGCAATCGCATCGCAGTCGTATGCGTCAGTGCTGATCGCCCCCAGACCGAGCGTTTCGCCGGCCATGAAGAAGCCCGTCACATGCTCACCGCCGCAGGTATCGCTGGTGACAGTCTTGACGCTACCGGATCGCAGAGCGTAAAGACTCCGGAAATGATCGCCGGCCCGAAACAGCCTCTCGCCGCGATGAACCATCCGCCAGTGGCTCACGACGGCCTCCAAGCGTCCCACATGATCGTCGTCGAGACAACTTGCCATACATAGGGTCCGTAGCCCGCAGCACGAGCAGTGCGCCTTCGATACTTGTTCGCGTACGTGTACCTCGCATTCCTGAAGCATTTCCTACCCCTTCTTATCAAGGGCCATGTGTTGCCATGGCTCCCGGCGCCGCGCGCGTGTCAACCATGCGGGAAGTATGGTGCGGGGAGGCTGGGTTTGAAATCAGGCTTTGCTGAGCCCCGCGTCGGGCAGAGGGAAGGGATGTGTCAGAAGAACCTGACACATCATGCCGAGAACGCGTCACGGGCGCGGCGTGGATGCTCAGGCTGACCGTCCGTCGCCGCTGACGCGCAGGACTGCGGCGCCGGCTATGCGACCGGCGCGGAGGTCCGCAAGCGCCACGTTGGCGTCCGGGAGCGGGTAGGAGACGGCGTGGACAAGCAGGCGCGTCTTCGTTGCCGCGCGCATCAGCCCGATTCCGTCCGCCCGCGTCAGGTTGGCCACGGACACGAGGCGTCGCTCCTCCCAGAGTAGCCGGTAGGGAAACGCCGGGATGTCACTCATATGGATCCCGCCGCAGATCACGATGCCGCCCTTGTCCACGGACTCGAGCGCGCGCGGGACCAGATAGCCCGCAGGCGCAAAGATCAGCGCAGCGTCGAAGCGCTCCGGCGCGGGATCATCGCTGCTCCCCGCCCATTCGGCGCCGACGTCTCGCGCCAGCTGCCGGGCTTGGTCATCGCCGGCGCTCGAGAACGCGAACACGCGACGCCCTTCCGCCACGGCAATCTGCGTGACGATGTGGGCGGCGGCACCGAAGCCATAGATGCCCACGCGCCTCGCCGCCCCCGCCATCCTGAGCGACCGATAGCCGATCAGTCCCGCGCACATGAGGGGTGCTGCCTCCACGTCGTCATAGGCATCCGGAATACTGAAGCAGTACGCGCTCTCCGCCACCACATACTCCGCGTAGCCGCCGTCCCTCGTATAGCCGTGAAAGGCGGCCGCATCGCACAGATTCTCGTGCCCATCAAGGCAATACCGGCAGTGGCCACAGGTGTGACCGAGCCAGGGTACGCCGACCCGCATCCCTGGGCGCAAGTCCCTGACACCGGCCCCCAGCGCATCCACGTACCCGATGATTTCGTGTCCGGGAATGAGTGCCGGTTTCGGTGAGGGCAGTTCCCCGTCAATGACGTGCAGATCTGTACGACAGACGCCGCATGCGGCGACCGCAATCCGCACCTCACCGCGGCCAGGCTCGGGAATCGGCATCCGTCGCAGCGACAGGCACGGATCGGGGCCGTCGAATACCGCTGCCTGCATTGTCCTTGGATGTTCGCTGGAAGATGCCATGTCGTGCTCCTGCCCCGGGGCATACGCGTTGTTATCCCACCGGGAATCGGGCGCGTCAACGCGTCCAAGGATGCAAACCTCCAAACCCTTGACCTGCCTCAATATGCATGAAGGCCGGCATCATAAAGTCAAATCACCTTCCCGCACCAAGGCAGACATGGACATCGCCAGCCTGGTCGTCTGTCTCGACGACAGCCGCCGCAGCCACCAGCTCATTGCCGTCGCCGTTTCGCTGGCTGCGGCGTTCCGCGCATCGCTTCTGGCCCTGCATATCGATGTCGCGTCGCCGGACGACCCGTCGGCCGGATCGGATGTCATTCGACGCGCCTTCCTTGGCGCGATCGACGACGCGCCGATCGACGGACTCTGGCGCTCAACCCATGACGACGTTGGCAGGAATTTCCCACGCGAGGCGCGTGCCGGCGATATCGTCATCGTGGGCCAGGCCGGCTGGGGGTTGACTGCGGGCGATCGCATGCATCATCTAGGCAGCTGCCTGCTGCGCGTGGGTAGGCCCGTGCTGGTCATCCCCGAGCACGGATGGATTCGTCATCGACCTGGCGATCACGTTCTCGTCGCCTGGAACGGTAGCCGGGAATCGACGCGCGCGTTGCGGGATGCGCTTCCGCTTCTGCGTCGCGCGGCATCGGTCCTGCTCGTGGAATTCGGCGAGGGCCGGTCTTCGCAGTCATCAGTCCGTGTGCCGGTGCAGGACACGCTGCCTTGGCTGGCGCGCCATGGCGTGGCCGCTCGATCGGTCACGCGCGCGCTGGGTGCGAATGACGATGCGGGCGAGGCGATCTTGTCTTACGCCGCGGACGCGGGTGCGGACCTCATCGTGAGTGGCGCCTACGGGCATGGGCCGCATCGCGAAGCCGTATTTGGAGGCGTCACCCGGACGCTGTTGCGATCGATGACATTGCCGGTCTTGTTTTCGCACTAGGCGCCGGGGCCCCGGGGCCTGAGCACTGCTCACGAAGCAACAAAAGGAGGGAGACCGGCCATGGACTACAAATCCATTGTTGTCGAAGTCGACGGAGACCCGGGTTGCCGAGACCGCCTGCGTGTCGCGGCGCTGCTGGCGTTTACGTTCGGCGCGCATCTGACCGGCATCACGACGACCGGCATCTCGCTCGGCCGCGTGCGCGGTATCGAGGATCCCGCGCGGTGCGACTTACTGACGCTGGAACGCCGGCGGGCGCACGCCCACGTGCATGCGACGTTGATGCGCGACATGGTGGCGGAGACGGGACACGCCGTAAGCTGGTCGCACGAGATGATCGAGGACGATCCGGTGCGCGCCCTGTCCCGACAGGGCTGCATGGCGGATGTGTTGCTGCTTGCGCAGCGTGCCCCATGGACAGGCGTGCCGCCCATCGTCGCCGATGTCGTCGAAACGATCCTGCTGAACTGCGGCAGGCCCGCCATCGTGATGCCTCCCTCTGCCACCACGCTGACAGGCGGCCATGCCATGATCGCCTGGAACGACAGCACTGAGGCCGCTCGGGCAGTCGCGGACTCGCTGCCCTTGCTCGCGCGCGCGTCGCAGGTGACAGTCGCGGCGACCGATGACATGTCGGGCATGGCGGACTTGTTCCACTACCTCCGCTGCCATGGCATCGAAGCCTCGCCGTATCGCCTCGCGCCCGAGAGCGATCCCGCCGAGGCCTTGCTCCGCGCGGTGCGCGCGTCGACGGCGGGCATGCTGATTGCAGGTTGCTACGGTCACGCGCGCGTTCGGGAGCTGATGTTCGGGGGCACGACGCGCAGTCTTCTGCAACACGCCAGCGTCCCCTTGCTGATGTCGCACTGACGCGCGAATGGCCGCGGTGCGTGCTCAGTGCGCCAGCAACGTGGCGACTTGCGTATGGCGGAGGAGCGTATCGGTGACGCCACCCAGGATGTCCTCCCGGAGTCGCCCCTGCCCGTATGCGCCACAGACAATCAGGTCCGCGCCGCGGCGATGCGCGAAGTTGAGGAGCAACGCTCCGACCTCCGCAGACGCCTCCGCGACGAGCTCCGTCAGAGAGGCGTGAATGCCGTGTCTTGACAGCCATGCCATCGCATAACTGCCCGGAGACGCCTCGAACCGGTGGTGCCTGCGCGCTTGCAGCACCTGCACGATATCCACCGACTCCGCGCGGGCGAGCCAGGGCAAGGCATCGTGAAGCGCGCGCGCGGACTCCCGGGAACCATTCCAGCCGACCACCACGCGCGTGCCATTCGTGCTCACGCTCGCATCGCGAGGCATGACCAGCACGGGCCGTCCCGCGCCGATGATTACCGAAGCAACAAAGCGGCGCTGCGCGCGAAACATCATCCCACTATCTTCCCGAATGGCGCGTGGTTGCCCGACGATCAGCAGATCGGCAAGGCGCCCCTCGCATAGCATGGCCTCTTCCGGCGTGCCTTCACCGACGCGCCAGTCGACCGGAAACGTCGCGGTTTCGGTCGCCGTATCGAACGAATGGCGCGCCTGCTCGCAGGCCTCCGCCACGCTGCGCTCCGGCGCCTGCCGTTCGCGCCGCCCGTCCGCGTGCCGGTACACCCAGGCGGAATCGTTCGCGTCGACAGACAGCAACCCGATCAGCGCGGCATGAAAGCCCTCTGCGAGCGCCACGGCCTGAATCAGGCGGGCTGACGTTCCCTCCGCCTCGTCTACGTGAACGAGCATGGCGGCAAAGCTCATCGTGCACCTCCGGGATGCCAAGTACGACCGGTAATGACCACTGTAGTTGCGGCGCGATACACACGCTTGAGGGAGATCAATGATCCGATTGATACAGCGCAAGGAACGCGGGGATTCACTGAGTACGCTTTTATCAAACGTACTGTGGACAGGCGGACATCGAAGGAGAGCGCGATGTATGAGCGGATTCTGGTAGCGATAGACGGCGGCCCCTCGTCCGCGCTGGCGCTATCACAAGCGATTGCCGTGGCGGAGTTGGCCGCTGCGGAGGTCAAGGTGTTGTTCGTGGTGGACGACAGCGAACTGTTCTTCGAATCCAGCTATCCGGAGTCGGAGGACATGATGCGCGCGATCGCGAACGTCGGCACTACCGCGCTCGCACGCGCGTCGACACGCCTCGAATCCGCTGGCGTGCGCTTCCTGACCGAGCTGATCGAGCGGCCGATTACGCCGGGGCAGATCTCGGCAACCATCGTCGAGCGCGCCGATCGCTGGCCTGCCGATCTGATCGTGATGGGAACGCACGGACGCCGGGGGCTGCGCAGGCTGATCATGGGCAGCGTATCGGAAGGCGTGATCGCGCAAACGTACAAGCCGGTGCTGCTGATCCGTGGCGAAGAATCCCCCGTGCGGCACGCTGCCCGCGTTAGCTCCCCTTAGAGACTCGTGTCGTCATCGAACAGCTTCGCCTCGATCGCATAGCGCACGAGGGCCGCATCGCTGCGGAGCTTGAGCTTGTCGAGAAGGCGCATCTTGTACGTGCTGATCGTCTTTGCACTGACGCACAATGCGCTGGCGATATCCGTGAGCGACTCGCCCGCCACGATTCGCCGGAACACTTCCAGTTCGCGGTCCGACAGGCTCGCGTGCGGAGCGTCGACCATGTGCGTCTGCAGTCCAAGCGCCAGTTTCTCGGCCATCGCGGGACTGATATAGGTGCCGCCTGCCGCAACTCTTCTCAGTGCTTCCACGAGCTCCGTGCCGGCGCTTTCCTTGGTGAGGTAGCCGGAGGCTCCCGCACGGAATGCGCGCACGACGTATTGCTCCTCGGCATGCATGGTCAGCACGAGTATGCGCAGCCTGGGATGCTCTGCGCGGAGCAGGCAGATCAGTTCGAGGCCGCTGCGTCCGGGCATGGAGAGATCCAGGATTATCACGTCGGCGGGGTGATCGCGGACGAGCCGTGGCACTTCCGCGCCATTGGCGGCTTCGCCCGTCACCGCGAATCCGGCGGCTCGCTCCAGGATGTGCCGTAAGCCGTTGCGCATGACGGCGTGGTCATCAGCGATCAACACGCGGATCATCGAGCGGGCTCCTTCCGTCCATGATGGTCAGGAATGCTGACAGCAAGCTCGAAGCCCTCGCCGGGGGCGTACCGCATGGAAACGGTGCCCCCGAGCAATCTCGCGCGCTCCCTGACGCCTAGCAAGCCAAATGAGCGTCGCTGGTCCCTGCTCACCTTCCCGTCCCACCCGCGACCGTCGTCGCGCACTGTTAGCACGTACGCGTCGTCAACGTGCGCGAGGTCCACCCATGCCCGCCGCGCGTCGGCATGCTGTATGACGTTGTTGAGGGCTTCCTGGACGATACGAAAGGCGGCAGTCGCCACCTGCTCTCCGACGTCCAGGGTGTCCACCGTGTGAACGACGACGTCGATGGCATAGCGGCGGCCGAAATCCTTCGCCAGCCAGTCCAGCCCGGCGGCCAGACCCAGTTCGTCCAGTAGCGCCGGCCGCAGATCAGAGGCGATGCGTCGCACGGCATTGACGGTCGTGTCGATTACGCCATGCATTGCCGTGACCTGCGCCAGAATGCGGTCTGGTAACCGAGCTTCTCGTAAATCGCCCTCCAGCATGACCAGATCCATCTTCAACGCGCTGAGCTGCTGGCCAAGCTCGTCGTGCAGCTCTCGCGCGACCCGGCGCTTTTCCTCTTCGCGCCCGGAAAGAATACTGTCCGACAACTCTTGCAGTTCTTCTCGCGAACGACGCAATGCCACCTCCGCCTGGACGCGCTCAGTGATGTCGCGCAGCATGACGGTGAAGAGCTTTCGCCCGGGTTCTTCAAACGTTTGTGAAATTGACGCCTCGATCGGGAACTCCGTGCCATCCCGGCGTAGCGCAAAGAGCGTGCGCTGCTGTCCCATCTGCCGGTCCGAAACCCCCGTCACGCCGAAACGGGCGACGTGCGCCGAATGCGCGGCGCGAAAGCGTTCGGGGATGAAGTCCCCAAGTTGCCTGCCGATGGCCGACTCCGCCGGGCAACCAAAGAGGCGCTCGGCCATTGGGTTGAACAGCACGATCCGTTGCGCCTCGTCCACGGAGATGATCGCCTCCATGGCAGAACGTATGACGCCAGCTAACCGGGTCTCACCCAGCGCAACGATTTCGGTAACGGGACCAGCCCGCGACCGATCGGGCGGCGCTTCGGAGTGTGTGCTCGCAACCATCTTGGTCTTCCCCACAGGCGTATCGCACGTCTCCCGATGGACTATTCTCCACTGTAGCCTGCACGGCGCCCGATGTCATCTCCACGCCCCGCCACGTGTCGGATCGCGCTAGATCGAGAACCTGCCTACCGGCCGCCCTGCCCTTCCTGAATTTTGATTCGCCAGCGTCAGCGTGCTCGGTAGGATAGTGCTTGACTAGCGTTATCCGTGCCATTCACACGCGAATTTCTGACCACGCCTACTGGAGCGCGCTATGCGGAACGTGCCATCCATCGCGCCACCGGCAGGTCCTCCAGCCCTCTAGCGTCGCCGCATTCCTACTTCAGCCCGCCCACACTCTCAAGATAGTTATCCACAGCATTTTCTACTGTGGGATGAAAGCAGTCGCTGCTAAACACCTGGGTCAATTCAAAGCGTGTGAGCTTGTCGCGAACGGGATCCTTCATTTCCGCGAAATGCAGTGCGATTTGGTTTTCGGCCAGATGTTGGCCCAATTCGCGCAGCATGTCGGCCGACGTGACATCGACACTGGTCACTGGCTCGGCGGCCACCACCACACGCTGTACCCGCGTCGGCGACGCCTCTACAGCTTCCATCAACCGTTGCTGGAACAAGTCGGCATTAGCAAAGAACAGAGGCGCATCCCAACGGAACAACACCAATCCGCGGATCAGCGATGCATGTGGGTAGCGCTTCAGGTCGTGGTAGCTATGCAGGCTTTGCACGTAGCCCAACACCGCAAAGTGTGGCCGCCAACCGTCCAACAGGAATTCGATGATGGCGATGGCAATTGCCAGGCAGATCCCGGGAATCGCGCCGAACGCGGCCACTCCTGCGAAGCACAGCATCGATAGCCAGAACTCCCATTGTTGGATACGGTAGATGCGCCGCAAATCCTTGATTTCGAATAGGCCGACGGCAGCCGCAATGACGACTGCGGCCAACGCGCTGTTCGGTAGGTAGCGCAGCAAATTGGGCGCTACCAACAGCAAGACAGCCACCGCAAAGGCGCCAAAAACGCCTGTCATTTGCGTGCGAGCGCCCGCTGCCTCAGCCACCGGCGTGCGTGACGAACTGCTGCTGATCGGGAAACCCTGGAAGAAGCCGGCCGCGAGGTTAGCCGCACCTAGCCCGACCATTTCCTGGTTCGGATCCACGCGCGTCTTCGTGCGCGCGGCATAGGTGCGAGATAGCACGCTGGTATCCGCAAACGCGATCATTGCGACAGCGCAGCCGCCGAGCACAATTTCGACCAGATCTACGTCGCTGAGCCAGGGAATGACAAAGATAGGTAGACCCTGCGGAATCTCGCCCAACACCTTCACGCCATGCGTATCGAGTTTGAAGACGCTCACTGCCAGCGTAGCCAGGACGACGGCGATCAGGATGCCCGGTACGCGGTCGAAACGCTTCAGTCCGAGAATTATGACCAGACACGCTGCGCCCACCGCAAAACTGTACCAGTTGGTGTCGCCATTGGCGACCGCCTGTGCGAGCAGCCAAAGGTCGCGAAGTGGCCCCGCCTTGTCGATCGAGATCGCGAACATCTTCGGCAACTGGCTCACCAGCACCGTCAGGGCAATTCCGTTCATGTAGCCATAGCGGATCGGCTTGGACAGGAGTTCGGTGATAAAACCTAGCCGCAACAGGCCCAGCACGATGCAGAAGAGGCCCGAAACAATGGCCATCAGGCCGGCGGTGGCCACCGCGCGCGCGGGGTCGCCCCCGGACACGCTCAGCACCACTGCCAAGATTGGAGCTGCCAGGGCTGAGTCCGGCCCCAGCACCATAATCCGGCTCGGACCGAATAGCGCATAGGCCAGCAGCGGGATGATAGTTGCGTAGAGGCCGTACACCCCCGGTACGCCAGACGCCTCGGCATAGGCGATGCCCGCCGGCACCAGCATCGTCGTTAGTACCAGCCCTGCGGCGAAGTCCCTAGGCAGCCAGGCAAGCTGATAGGACCTCAGCATCATCAACCCGGGCATCCAGCGCAACCAGCGCGTGGCAGGCGTTTTGGGGGGCGCGGTGGAAGCCATGGCACCTCCGTTCATGACATTGGCACGTCGGGCGCTCGATGTGATCTAGCATAGATCTCCGGCGCGGCAAGGCAAGAACCCTGGTCCGCTGATAAGCAGCCTCCTGCGTCGGCCAAATTCAGCATGAGCAGGGTAATCAGAATCGATATCCCACGCCTGCCAGAAAAACATCGGTGTCGCGGTCATAGCCGGTCACAGTCCGGTTCCATGAAATGCGCGCGAGCCAGCGCTGGTTGATGTGGTAGCTCGCGGACATCGTAAGCAGTCCCGACCAACGTGACGGCTCGCTCGGAGCGCTGCGGCCGCGCTCGCTGAGATCGATTGCGTAATACGGCCCAGCGCCCACCCCCAGCGTCAACGCATCGCGGAAGAACGCACGTTCCAGCCAAAGCTGGGCGGCCAGGCCGTCGCGCCGCAGGGCCGAGTTTTCGCCTTCGTTGATGTAGCTGACGGTGCCAGACACGTAGCGGGCCAGGCCGCGGCGGTACTCGACGGCCTTGGCGAACGAGGTCTCGGAGTTGAACGTATTCACAATGGTCTGGCCGAGGAACACGGTGATTTCGTTTTGCGTGACGTTGTCGGTCCGCGACGGGGGTGGCACCACGGGGCCGCCACGATCGCCCCGGTCGAGCTGGTAGCCCACGCCGATCAGCAGCGTATTGGTCTTGATGCTCGACGGCGTCTGGGCGCGGTTGTAGCGGGCCTGCACCATCCACGGCCCCCCGTTGACATACCATGTGGCCGCCACGCTGGCCAGCAGGCCCCAGCCGTGATGATTGTCGGAGCCGCCGTCGCCGTTGCTGTCCGTGGTATCGAAATATCGATAGGGACCCGCGCCAATGGCGAGATTGAAACTACGATCGGCAAGCGGGTAGCGCCACCAGAGCTGGATGCTATGGCCATCCCGATGGTGATTCGTGACATGCCCCTCGTTCAGGTACGAGAACGAGGCGTACCAGTTCTCGGCCAGATTGTGCTGGTAGCTGTAGGCGTAGCCGTAGCTGGTTTCTCCACCTGGGTCGGTGCGCTGGAGGCCGCCCAGTAGCAGGGCTTCCTGCGCGTGCACCGGCCCGATCCAGGCTGCAGCGGTCAGAAGCAAGGCCGCCATGCACAGGCGTCGCGACAGCGCGATAGGCATCAGAAAGGGCATGGAATAGGCCGGCAGTGGGGCCGCGTCAGCTTAGCAGCGCGGCCTCCATCTGTCATTGGGCAAAAGGACGGTGTCGGAGTCGGGCGCCAGCTGGCGTAAATCGGCCAGAAATGGGCGCAGAGGTACGCAACCCTTCCGGGCGTGGCGGGCTCATGTGTGGCTGGATCGACCGGTCCCCCCAAGGTTGATTTGCACTGAATCCTGGGTCAGGATTCAGTGCAAATCAACAGCCCCGTCTTTCCATCTCGGGAGAACATGCCATGCCAAAGACTGGCGGAACACAACGTGGCGCGGCGCCTGTGGAGCGCGCCAGGCAGCAGACGGCCCCTGCCCCTGCCCCTGCCCCAGTTCCTGAGACGTTCTCTCGCCTGTTCGGCGGCCGCGGCACACGGCAATCGCGCATTGACGCGGGAAAATCGGCTCGGCGACTTGTGCCGCGAGCCCAGCTTGCAACCTGCACGCTGTTGGACCGTGATCCGATTGCTCTGCTCGAAGCCTCGAATGCGGGCAGGATGCCGAACCTGATACCGATTCGCTACGGCCGCATGGTGGCGAATCCGTTCGCCTTCTATCGCGGCGCCGCACCGCTGATGGCTTTCGACTTGGCCCGGTTGCCGCATTCGGGAATCACCGTGCAGTTGGGCGGAGATGCGCATCTGGCAAATTTCGGGCTGTTCGCCAGTCCGGAGCGCCGCCTCTTGTTCGGGGCAAATGACTTCGATGAAACGTTGCCAGGACCGTTCGACTGGGATGTACGCAGGCTCGCAACGTCCTTCGTCATTGCCGGCCGCGAACGCGGTCTTGGCACGCGAGAACAGCGCGCCATCGTGCGACGATTGTGCGCGACCTTCCGCCAGTGCATCGCCGAGTTCAGCACGATGGACACGCTCGACGTCTGGTACTACCAGTTCGGGGCAGAGAATATCCTGGCCATTGCGGACACAGCCCTGGAGCGGAAAAAGGAGGAAGCAGTCTTCAGCAAGGCCCGGCAGCAATCGTCCCGAATGGTGCTGAGCCATGCCACGGAACTTGTCAACGGCAGGCTGCGCATCAAGGAAAATCCTCCGCTGGTTTACCACGTCCCCATGTCGAACCGAAAGGAAGCGAAGCAGTTCGACGATATGATCAGGCGCTTCTTTGCGGAGTATCGGTTGACGCTGGTGGACTCGGTGCGCGCGCTGTTCGACTGCTACGAGTTGGTTGACATGGCGGTGCGTGTCGTCGGCGTGGGCTCGGTTGGCACGCGCTGTTACGAAGCGCTTTTCATGGCGGACGGGAAGAGCCCTCTCTTTCTGCAGGTCAAGGAGGCCCGTGCTTCGGTGCTGGAGCAATACCTGCCGGCGAGCAAATTTCCAAACCATGGCGAGCGGGTGGTGAACGGACAACGTCTGCTGCAGTCGTCCAGCGACATCTTCCTTGGCTGGTCGAGGATGCGCGTAGGGAGCATCGACTTTTACGTGCGGCAGTTACGCGACATGAAGGGGGCGTTTGACTTCAGCACTTTCAGCGAGCGGGATCTCAGCGAGTACGCGGTGTCTTGCGGACACGCGCTTGCCCATTCGATGGCGAAGTCAGGGGACTCCGCACTGATTCTTGGGTACCTCGGCAAGTCGGACGAGTTCGATGAGGCCATCCAGCAGTTTGCCATCGCCTATGCGGACCGCAATGAGAAAGACTGGGCGGCTCTCATGGCGGCAGTAAAGGCAGGCAAGGTGGAAGCGCAGCGAGAATGAATGAGTGAGTTTCGCCTCGGGATCACGGTCTGATCTGTTCGCATTTCATCTTTCCATGCCTTTCAGACCAAGCGTCCGCTTTGGGTGGCGTCTTTGGATGGCGTCTTTGGGCGGCGCCTTTGAGTAGCGGGCCTTTGAGCAGCGATATACTTCGCGGCGATGCGTGCAACGCATCCCCACCCCGCACCCCGCAACACGAGAACCCGCAGTATGACCGAAGCCACCGCCCTGACGCCCGACGAACTCCACGAACTTGACGAACTGCTGGACGACCTGCGCCAGCGCGCTGAGGAAATCCCGCAATGGGAATTCTGCGACGGCTTTCTCACGGCCTTGGTCTGCACGCGCCGCCGCATCCCCGCTGCGGACTACCTGCCCATGCTGCTAGGCGACGGCGCGGCGCTAGACGTGGCCGAGGGCAGCCCGCTGCCGTTGCTGCCCGCGTTCCATGACGCGGCCCAGCAGACCCGCTTTATGGAGCTGTGGCAGCGCCGATGGAACGAGGTGGAGCACCAGCTCGACCAGCCCGTGGAGACGCTGGAGGACGAACGCACCTTCCATCCCGAGGCCATGGACATGCGCGGCGCCATCTTGAGCCTGCCTCCGGAAGAGCGCGCCGAGGTGGACGGCCGGGAAATCCCGTCGTTTGGCCAGGTGTGGGCGCTGGGCTTTATGTTCGTGGTGGAGAACTGGCCCGAGGAATGGGCCGCCCCGCGCGACAAGGAGGTTGCCCAGTGGTTGGACGACGCGCTGGAAAGCATCGTCGCCCTTGCCGAGGACGACACCGGCGAGCCCGAGGTCTGCATGTACAGCGACGATGGCCCGCCCAGCACCAGCCTGGCGCGCGTGGAAACCTTCGGCGAGGCGATCTGGGCTATCTACGACCTGCGCCAGATCTGGAAGACCCTGGGCCCGCGCGTGGAGCCCGTGGTGGCAGGCGACCAGCCCGGCCGCAACGACCCGTGCCCTTGCGGCAGCGGCAAGAAGTTCAAGAAGTGCCACGGGAGATAGGGGAAAAGCCCCTTCTCCGCGCGGTTACAACCCGCCCTTCGTGGAGCCGAGTCACGCGACCGGCTTCACGGCAGTAGGCAAATGCCAATCCTTGCGCACGAAGTGGCAGGTGTAGCCGCCGGGGATCCGTTCCAGATAATCCTGGTGTTCCGGCTCGGCTTCCCAGAACGGGCCAGCGGGTGCCAGTTCGGTCACCACTTTGCCCGGCCACAGACCTGACGCATCGACGTCCAGGATCGTCTGTTCGGCGACCTTCTTCTGCTCGTCGCTCGTATAAAAGATCGCCGATCGATAGCTCAGGCCGCGGTCGTTGCCCTGGCGATTCAGCGTGCTCGGATCGTGGATCTGGAAAAAGAACTCCAGGATCTGACGGAAGCTGATCGTGGCCGGGTCGAACAGAATCTCGATCGCCTCGGCATGCGTGCCGTGGTTACGATAGGTCGCGTTCGGAACGTCGCCACCGCTATAGCCCACGCGCGTCGAGATCACGCCCGGGTAACGGCGAATCAAGTCCTGCATGCCCCAAAAGCAGCCGCCGGCGAGGATGGCTCTTTCCGGTTTGGTGGTCATTTCGTGGTCCTTTGTTAGTTGAGGGAGGCCAATATGCTCTCACGGCCAGAAAAACCTTGCGGCGGGCGTAGGAGTTTCGTGGGTGTTCGGCAATGCCGCCAAGGATCGATATCTGAGGGGCGAGAGGGGCAAATGCAAGAGCTAGCAGCATCGCCGGGAGCTGGGGGACCCATCATTTGATCAGCGGCGCGAGATACTGGAAGTCCGCCAGCAGTCTGGCTTCGCCAACGTCGATCTGGGCCGGACGCGAAGGCGAGGCAGATTGGCCTACGTGGCTGACCTGCGGTGGCCGTGGCGGACGGAACGTCGCAGATGTGGCGCCGGCGGCCATGGCCGGCGGTCTGGTGACCGTGAACGCGGTCATCGGCGCGCGCTGGGGTTCCTCACCGCCCGCGAATCGCCGCAACGCCTCCGTGTAATACCCGTCGCGCCCGTGGTAGCCGAGACCAATCGGTGCCGGCCGGGGCCTGCTGTCGCCGTAGCGCTGCCCATCCTGATCCACGAGGCCGAGCTTCAGCCGTACGAGCCCCGGCGAGTGGAAGCCGACCGTTTTCATCTTTGACATCAGACCGCGCTGCGACGCCGGGGCGTAGTCGAGCGTCACCGCCACGCCGCGCGGCTGGGAGAAGTCGACGGGGCGCGTGCCGCCCTCGACCGCCAGCTTCGCCTGCCGGTTGTTCAGCAGCGCGGGATCTAGCAGCACGACGGCGGGCCGCATGGACAAAGCCACGCGGCTGTCCACCGACGCCGTGAAGATCTGCGCCGAGCCGCCCCCCATCGATATACCGATGACGGACACGAGGCTGGCATTGCCATTGGGCGCCAGCATTGCCGACATCAGCTCACCAATACGTCGCGCACCGCGATCCACCTGCCCGGCCCTGCCGATCGCCGTATTGAGGTCCTGCCTCACGTCGCGGAAGTTCTGCGTGCCGTTGAAAAAGACCTCGAGCATCGCGTGGGGCCCATTGGGACCGGGAATCGTCCGGGACTTCACCGACATGTGCGTCAGATCCATCAACTGACGGAGCTCTTCGATCTCCGCACCGGACAGCTTGCCGATCGTCGCAGGATGGTCGAGGAAAGACTTGTCGTGATCGACCAGGTTGTTGTCCAGATCGTTCGCGACCGAGAGGAGCCTTTGCCGGATCGCGATCGTGTTGGAGGCCTTGTTGCCGGTGGCACCGGGCTCCGCCAGGTGCAAGGCCACCGCCAGCGCGTCGAGATCGCTCCCATTGAGCGCGTCGATCGACGTCGTGGGGTCGCCGGAGGCGTCGATCTTGGGGCCTGACGGTAGCGTATTGACCTTCGCACGTTCCGCCGAGGGCGTGCCGCCGGGGAGCGGCCGTCGGCGGGAGGCCGACTGCGCCACTACATCGCTCGTATCGCCGCGGGCTTGCCGTAACCGCGCGAGGTCGTGCAGGTGACTGAGCGATGCTGACACGCCGCGCTGCTTGCCAGCAGGGTTCGCGGGCCGGTTCGGGCCCCGCGCGTCCGGCCCCGGTTCCGCCGTCCGGTCCTGCGTGCCGATGCGCAAACTCTGCAGCGTTGACTTCAAGAATGGGGGCAAGGTGTGTCCTGACGCAGGCGATGGCATGTAGCCATGCGGTTGTACCTCGGCACGCGTCACGCTCGCCCGCCGCAACCGAAGTGCGGTTGCCCGAAACGAAATACGTCAAGTCGCCAATCCATGATGATCATTCATGGATATGTGAATTAAGACCATTTTACTTCATAGTGGCCAATCGCTAACATTCGCTCCAATGTGTTTCCCAGCACTGCGGTGCAGCGAATGTGAAAGCGAAAATGACACGTCCAATCCGTCTCGTAGCGGTTTCCGGCGGGCTGCAACGCCCTTCCAAGTCTGCGGTCCTGGCAGAACATCTGATGGAGCTGATCGCCGAAGAAATCCCGTGTGAGCAGCGTCTGGTGGAAATGGGTCAACTCGCACCGCAGCTTGCCGGCGCGGTATGGCGCGCTCAACTGCCTGCCTTTGTGGAGCGGGAGCTTGCGGCAGTCGAGCAAGCCGACGTCCTGGTGGTGGCAACACCGGTCTTCCGCGGCTCTTACACGGGCCTGTTCAAACATTTCTTCGACTTCGTCGATCAGGACGCCTTGATCGACAAGCCGGTCTTGTTGGCTGCCACCGGCGGCAGCGAGCGCCATGCTCTGATGATCGACCATCAGTTGCGGCCGCTGTTCAGCTTCTTCCAGGCTCGCACATTGCCGTTGGGCGTCTATGCCACCGACAAGGATTTCGCCGACTACCGCCTGCAGAACGAGGCCCTTATACAGCGAGCCAGACTCGCGGTCGAACGAGCATTGCCGTTGGTCGAATTGTCGCGCCTGCCTAGATCTGCCAACGCTGAGGAAATGATTGCGGCCTGAAGCAAGCGCCAAATAGGCACGAAACAGATTCAAATTTTTTCTCGGATTACCAGAGGATCAGATCACCATGAGCAACGACTTCACCTTCAGCATCAAGAGTATTTGTTTTGATGAGAACTACCAACCATCTGACAATACGCGCATAACGACCAATTTTGCCAACCTGGCACGTGGAAAGCGTCGTCAGGACAATTTGCGCAATACGCTGAGGATGATTGACAACCGCTTCAATAGTCTCGCGCATTGGGACAATCCAACCGGAGATCGCTACTCTGTCGAACTCGAAATCATTTCGGTGGATATGAATATCGAGGCCAAGGATGGCGGCGATGTGTTTCCGCTGATCGAGATCCTGAAGACAAACATCATCGACAGGAAGACCGGCGAACGCATCGATGGCATTGCGGGAAACAATTTCTCGTCCTACGTACGCGATTACGATTTCAGCGTGTTGCTGCCCGAGTATAACCAGAACAAATCCACGTTCAGTGTCCCGGAGAACTTCGGCGATTTGCATGGCAAGCTATTCAAGCACTTTGTGAACTCAAGTGCTTACAAAGAGCGTTTTGGTAAGCCGCCCGTTATCTGCATCAGCGCCTCGAGCAGCAAGACCTACCATCGCACCGAGAATCATCACCCGATCCTGGGCGTCGAATACGAGCAGAACGAGCTCTCGTCGACCGATCAATATTTCGAAAAAATGGGGTTGCAGGTTCGATTTTTTATGCCACCGAACAGTGTTGCGCCTCTGGCTTTTTACTTCCTTGGCGATCTGCTTGGTGACTACACCAATCTTGAGCTTATCGGCACCATCAGCACGATGGAGACGTTCCAGAGAATCTACCGACCCGAAATCTACAATGCCAATTCCGCGGCAGGAAAACACTATCAGCCGAGCCTGAAGAATCAGGATTATTCCTTGACGCAGATTGTCTATGACCGAGTTGAACGCGGTGAACTGGCTGCCAAGCAGGGGAAATTCACGGAAGAGCATTTCATCAAGCCGTACAAGAACACGCTCGAACGGTGGGCTGATAGTTACGCGCTCTAATCAACCATAAAATACGGAGTCATGTTTATGAAAAAATTGTTGCCTACGTCCACCGCCGGTAGCTTGCCGAAACCTTCCTGGCTTGCACAACCCGAGAAACTCTGGTCGCCATGGAAACTTCAAGACGGCGAGTTGGTTGAGGGCAAACATGATGCTTTGCGTCTGTCGCTGCAAGAACAGCAGCACGCTGGCATTGACATTGTCAGTGACGGTGAGCAGACGCGACAGCATTTCGTCACGACGTTTATCGAGCACCTCAGTGGGGTGGATTTCGAGAAGCGCGAGACCGTCCGAATCCGCGATCGCTATGACGCGAGCGTACCGACCGTCGTTGGCGCGGTGAGCCGCCCAAAGCCTGTGTTTGTCGAGGACGCCAAGTTTCTGCGCCAGCAAACCAGGCAGCCCATCAAATGGGCCCTGCCCGGCCCCATGACGATGATCGATACGCTCTATGACAACCACTACAAGAGCCGCGAGAAGCTAGCCTGGGAATTCGCCAAGATCCTCAATCAGGAAGCCAGGGAATTGGAAGCGGCTGGCGTTGACATCATCCAATTCGATGAGCCAGCGTTCAACGTTTTCTTCGACGAGGTGAATGACTGGGGCATCGCGACCCTGGAGCGGGCAATCGAAGGCCTCAAGTGCGAAACCGCCGTACACATTTGCTATGGCTACGGCATCAAGGCCAATACCGATTGGAAGGAGACCCTGGGGTCCGAGTGGCGCCAGTATGAAGAGTCGTTCCCCAAGCTTCAGAAATCCAGCATCGATATTGTCTCGCTGGAGTGCCACAACTCCCACGTTCCGATGGATCTGATCGAACTCATTCGTGGCAAGAAAGTCATGGTGGGGGCCATCGATGTGGCAAACCATACCATCGAGACACCAGAGGAAGTGGCAAATACCCTGCGGAAAGCGCTTCGGTTCGTCGATGCCGACAAGCTCTACCCTTCCACCAACTGTGGCATGGCGCCCTTACCTCGCCGAGTCGCCAGAGGCAAGCTGAATGCGCTGAGCGCAGGCGCAGCAATCATCCGCGGGGAACTTGGGTAAAGCGCGACTCATGGCCCGTCGCCGAAGCCGAGCGCGAACCCATGGTCGCGGATGTCGGCGGGCCAGCCAGCAATCAGTTCGCCGAAACACGTGCGATCGTCCGCAAACAACGCGCGCGCCGCTTCCTCGAAGCTGGGTAGATCGCCGGCTATCGCGGACATGAAATGATATGCACGCTCGTGCGCGGCGCGGCGACTGTCACGTTGGGCATTCGCGCGACGCGCGTCTTCGACGAGCTTGCGGAGCGCTACCGATGCACCGCCAGGCTGCGTTGCGAGCCAATCCCAATGGCGCGGCAACAGCGTGACTTCGCGCGCTACGACGCCCAACTTCGGACGCCCCCTGCCGCGTGTCTCTTGCTGCGTGCCTGCGCCGTCGGCTTCGTCCGCGGGCTGCGCATCGGAGGCCACTGGCGTGAAGCGCGCGATGACCTCGTCGTCAGCGCCGCGTGTGTCGATATCGATCGAGCGTCCGGTCGCGTTGTCGAAAACCAGTATCGGCCCCGCGGCGCCCTCTCCTGTCGCATGCTTGACCGCTAGCGCGACGGCTGCGAGCGTGCCGGACGCGATGCGTCGGTGTCCATCAAAGGCAATGTGGGATGGAAGTGCGGAAAGGGGATTCATGGCGATCGGACGGGTAGCGAAGTCGCCAATTTATACCCGGATAAAATTGATGTCAATATTACCCGGGTATAAATTTATCGGTACTTCGTCCGGCCAATGCCGACGCGGGATCGTTCAGGCGCTAGCGTCCGTTTCCGGTCGCGGCTGCTCGATCGGCGGGATCACTGCCGCTGCCGGATCGGTGGCGGCTTGCGCGGGCGCCTTGTTCTTCGCCGGTACGTGCCTTGGGCGACCCGACAGCAACTGTTTGCTACGGCGAGCGTCGGCTTCGGTGACGACGCCGGCAGGTTGCCCTGCCAAATCCAAGCGCTGGGCGCCTTCCGTCAGCGAAGACCAATAGCGGGAGCCACGGCACCACGTACGAATGGCGTCGCGCAACTCGGCCTCGGTCAGGCCCAGCTCCGTGGCATGCGTCAGCACGTCCTCGAAAATGCCGATCTTGAGCGGCACCTTCGGTGCGGGATTCTTGGGAAAGGCCACCGGGAAGCGCTTCTGCAGCTTGCCGAACGTACGCACCACCGGGTCGACCGGGTTGGCGGGTTTCGCGGCCTTGGCGGCATTTTCCCGCGTGACGTTGGGTTTCGCGCCCTTGCCGCTGTTTTCGCCCCTGACTCCCTTCTCGCCCTTGACGCCCTTGACGCCCGTTTCGCCCTTCGGGGCAGGTGCGCGACGGGACGGACGAGGCGCGTTTGCCCGCGCCTCATTCTTCGCCTGCTCGGTGAGTTTTGCTTTCAGTGCTGCCAGTTGTTCGAAGCCCATTGCCTTAAACCATATGAATATCGCGGGACTATAGCAGGCCGGCGTGTCGCTTGTCGGGGTGCGCTGGTGTCAATGTGAAACAGCCACCTCTTGACTATCCAGTCGCCACGATAACAAGCGCCTGAATCCTGCCGGCTACCGGGCCTTCGCCGTGGCGGTTGGCGATCGCCATCGTCGCTCGGTCGATCGCGACCTGAAGCAAGCCGGCGTCGCGCGCCTCGATGTCGTTGCGCAGTGGGGTTCCAAGGCAATAGGCAGTGGCGACGTCGCGTGCCGAGTTCGCTCGGCTCACCTTCTCATGCGTCTCGATCTCGATATCGCTGAACCCTGCACGGCTCAATTCTTCTCGTATCAGTGCGATGTCGTGATATCCGTGCGGCGTGCGAGCAAGGAATCTCGGAGGATCGTGGGGAAACATCGTGGCGACCGCATTGGTGACGTCATCGGCAAAGACGTTCTCTTCGATGCGGTCCCAGACATTGAAAATAAAGCGCCCTCGTGGCCTCAGCGTGCGACGTGCTTCGGTGTAGGCCACAGTCCGGTTGGGAAAAAACATTGCACCGAACTGGCAGCAGACGACATCAAATGACGCATCGTCGAACGGCAGGTCGAGCGCGTCTGCCTGCCGCCATTCGATGCGCCTGTCTGCTCCCTGCCTGCTGGACGCATAGTTGAGCATCGGCAAGTTGAGGTCGGTCACCACGTAGCGCGCGCCAGCGCTGAGCCTTGGCGCAAGCGCCCGCGTGACCACGCCGCTGCCAGCCGCGGTCTCGAGCACCGAGTCGGGCGAGGAAACCGCGACGAGTTCTGCCAGGTCGGCCGCATAGGCCTCGAAGATCAGGGGCGCCAACAGCGTGTCGTAGAACTTCGGGATCGAGCCTGCAAACACGGCATCGCGCCTAGTCATGATCGCCCTTCGCCGCTATCCTCAGCGACTCACCTTACGGTCCAGAAATTCGCGGATCAGCGGTGCCATGACGTCCAGCTTTTCCTCTAGCGCGAAGTGTCCGCTGTCGAGAAGATGCAGTTCCGCATCGGGCAGATCGCGTAGGTATGGATGGGCCCCCGGTTCCGGAAAGATCTTGTCGTTCTTGCCCCAGACGATCAGCGTCGGCGGCTTGCGCTCGCGGAAGAAGGCCTGGAATTGCGGGTACAGCGGGACGTTCGTTCCGTAGTCACGAAAAAGGTCGAGCTGGATATCGCGGTTGCCGGGGCGGTCAAGCAGCGCCTGATCGACGATCCAGTTATCGGGGCTGATGCGCGAAAGGTCGCCCATGCCATCGGTGTACTGGAATTTCGTCGTCTCGAGCGTCACGAGCCATTCCAGCGCCTGCCGCCGCGCCGGGGTATCTTCCGCCCAGTACGCTTTGATGGGATCCCAGAAGGCTTCCAACCCTTCCGTGTAGGCGTTGCCATTCTGGACGATCAGCGCCTGTACGCGCTCGGGGTGCGCAATGGCAAGCCGGTAACCGACCGGCGCACCATAGTCCATGACGTACATGCTGTAACGGCTCGCACCGAGCTTGACCGTGAGCTTGTCGATGATATCGGCGTAATGCGCAAAGCTATAGGCAAAGCTGGCTCGATCGGGCGAGCCGCTCTGGCCAAAGCCGGGGTAATCGGGCGCGATCACGCGATAGCCATCGGCAAGAAGGGGAATCAGGTTCCGGAACATATGCGATGACGTCGGAAACCCGTGCAACAGCAGTACGACCGGCGCATTGGCCGGCCCCGCTTCACGGTAGAAGACGTCAACGCCATCGATCGAGGCAGTTCTGTAATGCACAACCGGAATGGCCGGCGCAGTCGAAACATGTTGCATACGAGTTCCTCCCAGGAAGGCTCTGAATAGAGCCTAACGACTCTAGCATGCGTAATTTTGGTACGTACTTCCGCAGTACTGCCATCTGGAGTCACGACTTGCCAGGCGTTGCGCATCAAGTCAGACTGTCAGCCCAGCACAGTGGATGATCGAAAGGATTTTTGAAATGAAGACCAGCGCACGTAATCAGTTTTCCGGTGTTGTCGGCCAGGTCACCGCAGGCGCCGTCAATGACGAGGTCACGATCAACATCGATGGCGGCGCGCAAATCGTCGCGACCGTTATCCATGACAGTGCCGCGCGACTGGGTCTGAAGGCGGGCGCCAAGGCCGTTGCACTGGTGAAGGCCACCTCGGTCATCGTTATGGTGGACGCCGACGCCAGCAAGGTTTCCGCGCGCAACTTCATCGACGGCAAGGTCAGCGCACTCACGAAGGGTGCCGTCAATTCGGATGTCACGATCACCAGCGCCAGCGGCCTGGCGGTGTCCGCCATCATCACGAACTCGAGCGTGGACCGTCTCGGACTGGCCGTTGGTGCGCCGGCTGCCGCCCTGTTCAAGGCCTCGAGCGTCATCGTCGGTATCGACGGCTGACCTCCCAGCCGCGCCGACAGACCGGGGACAACGAAGCCCCCTGCTCTGTCGGCGCCTCAACTTCCCCCAAATCGCCTGCGACGCTACTATCTGCGTTATATTCCGCTGTACACATCGGTATCGACATCGGCATTTTCAACTGATGGTCTGCGATGAATCGGAATACGCGGAGGAGTTCGCATGTTTATGCGGCAACTGACGTACATGGTGGCGCTGGCGAAGGAGCGGCATTTCGGACGTGCGGCGGCAGCCTGCAACGTGTCCCAGCCGGCATTGTCCGGGGCGCTGCGCAGCATCGAGGAAGAACTGGGCATTGTCATTGTCCAGCGTGGGCATCGTTTCGAAGGCTTCACCGAGGATGGCGAACGCGTACTGGTCTGGGCCAGACGCGTGCTCGCGGATTGCGAAAACCTGCGGCAGGACGTCCGTACGAATCATGAGGACCCGGCCGGGGTGCTGCGCATGGGCGCGATTCCGGCGTCGTTGCCGCTGGTCCCAATGCTGACGCAGAGCTGTCTGTCGCGCTATCCGCGGATGCGGCATGAGGTGTACACGCTGTCGGCCGCCGAGATTCTGCGCAAGATCGGCAATTTCGAACTGGATATCGGTATCAGCTACCTCGACGACGAGCGTCTTGGTGGCTTTTTGACCTTGCCCATCTTCCAGGAGCGATACGTGTTGGTAGCCACCGATGCGAGCATGTTCGATGGTGCGACTTCCATCTCCTGGGGGGATGCCGCAAAACTACCCCTGTGCTTGTTCACCGGCTCGCTGCAATGCCGGCGCGGTATCGACATGGCCTTTGCGGCGGCCGGCGCCATGGCGACGCCGCTGGTCGAGACCGACTCGATGACCGCGCTGTATGCGCACGTCAGGCGTGCCGGGCTGTTCAGCATCCTGCCGCACAGCGTGTTGTGCCTGACCGAAGTTTCGGAACGCCTGCATTCCATTCCCATGTCTCCGCGCCTGGAGCGGCAGATCGGGTTGGTCTACCGCGATCAGCATCCAGCGGGACCCATCATGAGCGCGGCCATGCGGAGCTTCCGCGAGCTCGATATTCAGCGTTCGGTCGATAACCTCATGGCCTGAAGGCGCGCGTGACGGGATCGCGCTGCAGACCTCATTGGATCAGCAGCGCCACCATCTATCTACGCACGCGGACCAATGCCCAGCGCGCCTATTGCTTCTTGTATCGCGCGGCTTCCTCCGATCCCTTGGTGGCATTGCCGGCGCTGTACGAGTGCGCGCCGACGCCTGCCAGTTCGCCCTTTTGCACGATCAGGTACTCATTGCGAATCGGGCGTCCTTCGAAATAGCACTCGAGAATTTCGCGCGTGCCTGCCGCGTAACGCGCTTGCGCCGACAGGCTGGTGCCCGAGATGTGCGGCGTCATGCCATGGTGCGGCATGGAACGCCACGGATGGTCCGCCGGCGCCGGTTGCGGGAACCACACGTCGCCGGCATAGCCTGCCAGTTGTCCGCTCTCCAGCGCCGCGGCGATCGCGTCGCGGTCGCACAGCTTGCCGCGCGCCGTGTTGATGAGGTAAGCGCCACGCTTGAAGCCCTTCAGCGTGTCGGCATTGATCATGTGCTCGGTTTCGGGATGCAGCGGGCAATTGAGGGTCACCACATCGCAGACCTTCGACAGGCTCGCGAGGTTCGTGTGGTGGGTGAGGTTCAGCTCCTGCTCGACCGATTCAGGCAAACGGTGCCGATCCATATAGTGCAACCCGACGCCAAACGGCTTGAGCAAGCGCAACACGCGAAGGCCAATCCGGCCGGCTGCGACCGTGCCCACCTGCATGCCTTCCAGATCGTAGGAGCGCGCCACGCAATCGGCGATGTTCCAGCCGCCCTTCATCACCCAGTTGTACGACGGGATGTAGTTGCGAACGAGCCCGAGGATCATCATGAGCACGT
This sequence comes from Cupriavidus pampae, assembly GCF_914271485.1. Classification (GTDB taxonomy): domain Bacteria; phylum Pseudomonadota; class Gammaproteobacteria; order Burkholderiales; family Burkholderiaceae; genus Cupriavidus; species Cupriavidus pampae. Next base: position 16,229 of record NZ_CAJZAG010000002.1, on the reverse strand, counting down.
GCTCGGCAACGCTGTTGCTGTTGCAGTAGGTCACCTCGGCCACCGTAATGCCACGCTCCATCGCGGCCTGGAGGTCGGTATGGTCCGACCCGATACCGGCGGTGACGATCATCTTCAGCTTGGGCGCCCTGGCGATGCGCTCCGCGGTCATATAGGCGGGCCAGAACGGCTGCGAGATGACAATCTCCGCGTCGTGCAGCTCGCGGTCCAGCACGCTGTTCGCACCATCCTTGCTCGATGTGACCACGAGCTGGTGCCCATTCCCCTCGAGATACTTGCGCAGCCCCAGCTCCCCGGAAACGCTGCCGAGCAACGTGCCCGGGACGAAGTCGATGTAGCGCGGCGTGGGTAGCGTCTGTCCGTCGGGATAACGCTCCAGATGCGGCAGGTCATCGCGCGCATACGTCTTGGGATATCCGGTTACGGGGTCGTCATAGAGCACACAAACGATCTTTGCCATGCTGTCTCCTTGTTATGGATGGTGAAGCGGATGACGTCATACAAAGTGCATACATCGATCCGCTTGCGTTGCATGGTGGTACATCGCCTATGACTCTTGCCAATCGTTTGATTCGATGCGTTGATAAGGGTGACTTATCAACTGGCATCGCATATCACGACTTAGGCAGAGCTACGCCCGCACTCCTTAGCGCTGTGTCAAGAATCGCAAGGCGCTGTGTCGCCAGTCCCTGAACTTGCGAATCCAGTTCGAAAATACGCGCTAGCAACTCCGAGCGCTGCACGCGCTCAGCGTCGTCAGCCGGCGGCTCATTGGCATGCAATTTGAGTTGCGCTTCTTCTTGCGCGTAGCGATGTCGCAGCGGCTCGAGCGCGTCCCACTGCTGCGATCGAGTGGCGTGCAACATTCGTTTCAGAATGCGCTCCAATTTTTCGAAACTCATAACGACGTTCGACATATTACGATTTGCCATTATTCATGGCGGCAAACTGCTGCTGGAGATAGCTCGTCGTTTGCTTCATGCGGGCAACGATCAGGTCCAGATTCGTGAACTGAGTTTGATATCGCTGGATCGTGTCGTCGATACGCTGCTGCATCGCCTCCCCGCTATCGTTCAGGTCCTTGATTTTCCTGGTGAGACCATCCTGAGCAACCTTCAGCGAGCCGTTTGTGTCCTCGATGCGTTTGACATAACTTGATATCGCATTTCCAAGTCCGCCACCTTCCGTAACGCCGCTGAACAACGCGGACATTCCCTTGATTCCATTGCCACTGATGGCTGCATCCAGCTTCTTATCGTCGATACTCAGTTTTCCAAAATTCTGCCCGGAACCCGAATTGTTCATGTTGAACGTGATACCGAAGTCGGTCAGCGACACATTGCCGTTTTTCCCGTCTGGAAACAGACCAGACAGCATCTTGCGAAGGCTCGTCTGGATGTCCCGCATGGTGCTGTCGCCATTCAAAGGCTGCGAGGAAGATTTGTCACCCAGCTTTACACCTTCGGTACTGAAGGCGGTCAGCTCGGATGCTTTTGTCAGGAGTGCGTTGTAGGCGGATACGAACGACTGCACCGCACTCTCTATTGCGGCATCATCCTGGGTCACCGACATGGATGTGGTACCCAATTGCGATAAGGTCAGTGTGACGCCCTGGATCGCATCGGTCAGCACGTTGCTCTGACTTGTGATCGCGGTTCCGTTGATGTCGAGCATCGCATCGGATGCCCTGACCTTCTCTTCCATCCCGCTCGGCTGCGTTGTCAGCGAAGGATCGAAACCCACGACACCTGCAACATTCGCATCGCTGGCACTGATACGCATCTGGGACTTGGTACCCGTCGCCGACGATGTCAGAACAAGGCGATACGGCGTGTTGCTGCCATCGTTGACGATGCTCGCCGTGACGCCAACGTCCGCCTTGTTGATGGCATCACGGATCCCCTGCAGCGAGCTATCGCTGCCGAGCGAGATGGTCTTGGTGCTGGTGGGAGTGCCGCCCGTCGCCAGGTCCGCACCAAAATCGATGGTGATCGTTCCGCCGCTGATCGTCGCCTTTTGATCGGCAACCTGCTTCGACACGAGCGATTGTGCTGCGGCCAGCTTCGTAACGTTGATCGCATAACTTCCACGCACGGCATCCGGCCCGGCAACAGCGCTCAAGACCGAGCTGTTCGCGATGGATGCCTTCACCGTCTGGAGCGTCTTCGGATTGGCCAGGTTTTGCGCCGTGGCCTGAAAGGCGTCGAGGAGATTCTGGATGATCCCGAAAGCGGAGAATTTGCTGTTGGTTTTCTCTAGCTCGGCAGCGATTGGTTTTAACGCCGCCGCTTCGTTCGCTTCAATCTTTTCCAGAAGATCCTTCAGATCGAGGCCAGAGCCTACCCCTATATTTGAAATGGCTACCATTCTATAATGTCCCTGTTACGTCGAAATTGCGGGTATTTTTTGCTTCCGCGCGCTGCGATAAAGCGCATACCTATCCACGCGTACTTGTCCCGGTCTACGCATTTATCCTACAGTGCGATTAGCGACGTGTTTAGAGCCAAGATATAGAAATTGGATTAGTCCAAGAATTGCAGGTGGCTATACGGAACGACCATTCCACGATATAAACACCGTGACCTATCGAAAGAGCCACCGTGCGGCTTCTTGCGCTGCTTTGATGGCGCTAGCGGCCGCGGCGTCGGCGATCATGCCCTCGCTACCCACCCAATCTCCCGCGACGAACAGGCCAGCGGCACCCGGTACCTTGACGTCCGCACGAGGGCGGTCGAATCGCGGCAACGCATTTGACACCACCATGCCGCGCAGTTTCTGTCGCGTCACCTCCAGTTCGCGCCAACCCGGCATGACGAGATCGGCGACGGCTTCCAGCTCTTCAACCGCGTTGGCCGATGGTTCTTCATCGATTTTCAGGTACCTGGCGATGTGAACGAGCGCCCCACCTTGCGGCGCCAGTTTTGCCGAACCGGAATGCACAGAAAGGTAGTACGGCGTGTCGATACCAAGGGCAAAATCGCTGGCGCCTTGCGGCATCCGGCTTAATCCAAGATCGAGCGTGTTCGCACGCGCCGCGCACGCTTCCCTCGCCTCATCCTGCAATGCCAAGATTTCCGGGACCAGCATCGCTGCCTCTCGTGGACCCACCGCCAGAATCACCGCATCGGTGAACCGCCTCTCGCCGTCACCGAAGGCGATCTCCAGGCGTTCATCAGCGTAGCCGACCTCCTTGACCGCCGCCCTCTCCCGGAGGGTGACCCCCATGTCTCGCGCGGTCTCGACTAGCCCGTTCACCAGCGTTATCCACCCCCCATCGAGATACATGGTTCCACCAGATGCCAGACGGATCTGGTCCAGCAGCGCGTTGGCGGATACCGTGTCCGGTGCGTTGACATAGCTAGATAGTCGCGCCACCGCTTCTACCGTGGCGCGAACCATTGGCGTCAACCGACCCGCGTCCAGCCAATCGGCAAAGGAGCCGACGCCCACGGCGCCATCCATAACCGATTTGACTACCAACGCGTAGTCGAACTTCTCTCGAATACCGAGAAGTGAGGTCTTCATGATCGAGCCGAATGCAGTCGGTAGATCATGAAGTTTTCCGCCCGCCATGGCCTTTCGAGGACCAGTTAGCGAACGTCCGCCGGAATAGCGGATTCCCAGGCGGTCGAGCTCGCGCTTCAATGCGCCCTGGCAGTACAACGCATGCGGGCCCCGATTGAACAGGAATCCGTCGACGTTCCTCGTCCTGGCTCGCCCACCGAACTCGCCCGCGGCTTCCCAGACCGCGACTTCCACGTTCTGTCTGGCTAGCTCGATCGCCGCGAGTAGACCCGCGAGGCCCCCGCCTACGATGTCAACACGCCGCCTGATCATGCTCGCTCTTTGAAAGGAAAGATCGTTGTGTCGATCGATGCGACCAAGACACCGCGATCCGCTTCCAACTTTTCGCTATCCAGAAATGCAGTCGCTTGCAATGGGAAAAACTGTAGTGACTTCAACCCTATGCAACCGAGTGCCGCACGCAGGTATGGCGTCAGGAAATCCGGTTGCTTCGCACACTCTCCTGTAAACACACCACCGGATGCGATGCCGATATAGACGGGCTTATCCTCGAGCAGACCCACCTTCTCGCCGCTTGGGACGATCCCGATCGTCCGCCCTACACGCAGGATCTGATCGATCCACGCCTTCAGGACCGAAGGCACCGTGAAGTTGTTCATCGGGGTGCCGATGACGAGCGTGTCTGCCGCTTCGACCTCTCTGATAAGCCGCTCGGACAGCGTCGTGGCGGCACTCGCGAGCTCTGGTGTCAGGGCGCGTGGCGCGGATAAGGTCTCCGCATAGTCGGCCTCCGCGTGCGGCAGCGGATTCCTCCCCAAGTCGCAGTGGGTGACGGATGCATTGGGGTGATCTTTCAGCAACCGCGCCACGATCTCGGCGGATAGCTTCCTGCTTTGTGAGTTCTCTCTTGGGCTGCAGTCGATATGCAGAATTTTCATGGCAACTCCTTTGTCGTGTTGTTCGGCGATCTCGGGGGTGCCCCCCTGCCAGAAACGCCGCTTGCAATCTGTAACGCACCCTTATAGAGTCCGTGTTATGACGTTATGGAACTGTTCGTGTTATGGCCTACATCGGCACCGGCGTTGAGTACGCCCTGCATTGCCTTCTCTGGCTCGTTGCCCCGTTGGAGCAGCGGCCAAGCAGTCGGGACCTGGCGGACATGCAAGGCGTACCGCCATCATTCGTAGCGAAGATCTTCCCGAAGCTCGAGAAGGCCGGAATCGTCGAGGCAAGCGGCGGGATTCGCGGTGGATACCGTCTTGCCCGGCCCGCCGAGGACATCAGCGTCCTCGATGTCGTGGATGCGGTTGAAGGTCCAAAGGCATTGTTCGATTGTCAGGAGGTCAGGGGCCGATGCGCGCTCTTTGGCACCTCGCCCCCTAAGTGGGCGAACCGAGGGGTCTGTGGCATTCACGCTGTGATGCTGAACGCCGAGAAAGTGTTGCGAGAGGAGTTGGCAAAAACAACCCTCGCCTCGCTCTCCGCAGGGGTCCTCGGCAAAGGCATGCCCTCGGGCTTTATGAATCAAGCGCAGATCTGGTTCGCCGAGCGCCAGACGGCCCGTGAAGATGCACGCATGGTCGGGGTTCGCTCTCGCGCAACAACACGTGAGAGCGATTGAATGAGCCCCCACCAGGGCGCGGCCTATTGACGCATCCCCACTGCCAGACGATTGAACGCGCTCATCAATGCGATGCCGAACGTGAGATCCGAGATCTCGACGTCGCTGAAGTGTTGCGCGAGGGGATTGAAATCTTCGTCGGGCGCATTGGTCTGGTCGACACGCGTCAACGCGTCCGTCCACGCCAGCGCAGTGCGTTCGCGTTCGGTGAAATGCTCCGATACACGCCATCCGGCGAGGCTATCGAGCTTGGCATCCGGCATGCCACCTGTTCGAAGCGCCTTTGCATGCAGCTCCAGACAGAAGGCGCAACCGTTGATCTGCGACATGCGCAGCCAGACCAGCTCGAGCAACTGCTTGCCGAGGGTGCTTTTCTCCAGCGCCGCCTTCGTGGCGCCGAAGCCCCGATAGGCTTCGGGCGAGAGGGTACTGTAGGGCAGACGTTTAGGTGTACTCATGAAAGATCTCCGAAGAAGGTTGGACCGTGAGTTTTTCGCTTTCGCACTGGACCTGATCTTGGCGGAGTCATGACTCACAGGACAGGTGCAAGAATTGAATGAATCAGTGGGACATTACTCATGGACCTGCACGACCTGAATCTGCACCGAGGCCAAGGTGCGCCGATCTACCTCCAGCTATATCAACGCTACAGAGAGGCCATCGAAGGAGGTAAGCTCCAGCCAGGCGATCGAGTGCCGTCCGTGCGCAGCCTGGCGAGTGAGTTGAGCCTCGCGTGCGGCACCGTGGAGATGGCGTACCAGATGCTGGTCAGCGAAGGCTATTTCATCGCGCGCGGTGCCGCTGGCACCGTGGTTTCTCCGCGGCTCGTGAAGTTGAACGAGTCCCCCAGCGCCAAAGCGAGTTGCCCTGACGCAGATGCGTCCCGGCTTGCGAACTCCGTTGGAGAGGCCCTGCCTTTTCAACTCGGGCTGCCCGCTCTGGATGCGTTCCCCAGGAAGACGTGGGCACGCATGGCGGGTCGTACTCTGCGTACCTTGGAGACGATCGCCATGACCTATCCCAATCCGGCTGGGTATGAGCCGCTGCGACGGGCCATTGCGACGTACCTTGGCATTTCCCGCGGCATCACATGCACCCATGAGCAGGTGTTCGTCACCGCGGGTTACCGAGGCGCGCTTGAACTCGTCTGCCGCGCACTCCTGCAGCCTGGTGACGTCGGCTGGTATGAGGATCCGGGGTACATGCTGGCGCGTCAGTTTCTGGAGCATGCTGGCGTGCGGCTGATGCCAGTGCCGGTCGATGAAGAAGGACTGAAGGTCAGCGAGGGCCTCCGACAGGCCAGGCACGCACGCTTCGCTGTGGTCACCCCCACGCATCAAAGCCCCATGGGCATGGCGCTGTCATTACCGCGAAGGCTGGAATTACTGGATTGGGCGGTCCGCAGCAATGGATGGATCATCGAGGACGACTATGACAGCGAATTTCGCTACATGGGCCGCCCGTTGCCCGCGCTGAAGAGCCTCGATCGCGACGGCCGCGTGCTCTACACCGGCACTTTCAGCAAGGTGTTGTTCCCTGGATTACGCATCGCATATCTGGTCGTACCCGCGAGTCAAGTTGGCAGGTTCAGAGATGCCGTAGAGATCTTTCCCGGCCCCGGCTCGATCTTTCCTCAGGCGACGATCGCGGATTTCATGGAGCAAGGACATTTCTCCAGGCACCTGCATAAAATGCGCTCCCTTTACGCGGAACGCAGAGATCATCTGGTCGACGCATTGACCCAGATCAGCGGGGACCGACTGCAAGTTCAGCCACAGGCTGGAGGTATCCACGTTCTGGCGCATCTGACCACGCGGCAGAACGACCTTCTGATTGCCGGCGCCGCGGCCTCCCGGGGGCTAGCTGTCCAGCCCCTGAGTCATTGGAGAATGCGCGCGGCGCCGCAAGGTGGTTTGCTAATGGGCTTCGCCAATTTCGCGACGCCGCAGGAAGCTGCCGCGGCAGTGAAAGAACTCAATGCGGTATTGCATGAGCACTGAGCGGTTTTCGAAATGCCCCTGAGTCAAGCTATGGTCTAGTCATTCCGTCATTTCTTGGCTCTACGCGTGTGACATCTTCCTCGGTACCTTTTAGGCTTCTCACCTTCAGGTACCCATCATGCGCGATTCGATTTCGTTCCAGCATCTCGAAACACCTGCGGAATTGCAGCAGGGATTCCAGGTCATGAGGGAGCTACGCCCTCACCTGTATGACGAGCAAGGTTTTGTCAAACAGCTCACACGTCAACAGGAACAGTCCTACCGCCTTCTCGCGGCAATCATGGATGGTGAGGTCGTTGGCCTCGCGGGCTATCGCCTCACGGAGAACCTCCTCTATGGAAAGTTCATCTACGTTGACGATCTCGTTATTACGGCCCAGCTACGCGGATCCAAGGTAGGCGGCGCTCTGCTCGCCGAGGTGCGCGCCCAGGCCATCGCGCGGGGTTGCAACATGTTCGTGCTCGACACCGGCCTTCATATGGCGCACGCACAGCGTTTCTACTTCCGGCAAGGCCTCCTTGCACGCGGCATGCATTTTGTCGAGCCGTTGCAAACGGTGGATGGCATCGCCTAGTACGCAACCTAGGACGCAAATCAGATCCGAGCCCGATCTCAGGAATATAAGAAATGAACGATAGAACCGTAAAACAGATCCACGCAACCGTTGGCGCATTAAAAAATCCACGCTATATCGCTCCGGCCCTCGTGGCGGTTGCCCTGTCGCTGTCCGCGTGCAAGGAGAACGGCAGCGCGACGACCGCCGCGGCGCCGCCGAGCGTCGAGGTCGCCAAGGTCCTGATGAAGGAAGTCGTCCAGTGGGATGAGTTCAACGGTCGAGTCAGCGCGGTAGAAAGTGTCGAGCTTCGTGCGCGGGTCACGGGTCATATCGTGAGTACGTCTTTCAAGGAAGGCGGTACGGTCCGCAAGGGGGACGTCCTGTTCCAGCTCGACGAGCGCCCTTTTCGCGCGGTACTGGATGCGGCCACGGCGCAACTCGAGCGCGCCCGTGCGCTGGCGCAGAACGCACAGCTGCAGGATCGCCGCGCGCAGACGTTGATGGAAGCCCGCGCAATGTCCGTCGAAGAACAGGAGTCCCGCCGTGCCAATCGTGCTCAAAGCGAGGCGGATGTCCGCGCGGCCGAAGCCGCAGTGGCCACTGCACGGCTGAACCTCGAGTTTGCGACCGTGCGTTCGCCGATCAACGGCCGTGCAAGCAGAGCCTTCCTGACGTCCGGCAACCTGGTCGTGGCAGATCAATCGGTGTTGACATCCGTGGTGTCGCAGGACCCGGTCTACGTCTACTTCGATCCCGATGAGCACAGTTATCTCAGCTATCGAACCGGCAAGGGACTTGGCGATCGAGGCTCGGCGAACTTCGTTGCTCACGTTGGCTTGGCCAGCGAGACCGGCTTTCCGCACGAGGGCGTCGTGGAGTTTATGGACAATCAGCTCGATCCTGCGACCGGCACCATCCGCGCGCGCGCCGTCGTGCGCAATCCAGATCAGGCGCTGACGCCCGGCCTGTATGCACGCGTCCGGTTCGCGCCAGGCGGAGCCGCCATGGCCACCCTGCTCGATGAACGGGCAGTACTTACCGATCAGGACCGCAAGTACGTGTACGTGCTGAGCAAGGACAACAAGGCTGTGCGGCGTGACGTGGAGTTGGGACGCACGGCGGAGGGGCTGCGCATCGTCAAGGCAGGACTCGAAGCCAACGATCGAGTTCTTGTTTCTGGCCTGCAGCGCGTGTTTTTCTCCGGCGCGCCCGTTTCCGCGACAGAGGTACCCATGACGCGCCAGGCCGCCACGTTGGCCAAACATGACGCCGCGGCGCCCGCAACAAACTGAAGGCAAGCTGGTAATGGATTTCTCAAAATTCTTTATCGACAGGCCAATCTTCGCGATTGTGTTGTCGATCATCATTTTCGCGGGTGGTCTGATCGCCATTCCCCTGCTGCCCTCCGGCGAGTATCCGGAAGTCGTTCCGCCTACGGTGATCGTGCAGGCAACGTACCCTGGAGCGAATCCCAAGGAGATCGCAGAATCGGTCGCCACACCACTGGAAGAAGCAATCAATGGTGTCGAGGGCATCATGTACATGAAGTCCGTATCGGCTTCGAACGGCAACCTGCAGGTCGTGGTGACGTTCCTTCCGGGCATCGATCCGGATACCGCTGCGGTGCGCGTACAGAATCGCGTGAGTCAGGCCCTCAGCCGTCTACCGGATCAAGTGCGCCAGTTTGGCGTCACGACGCAGAAGCAGTCCCCCACGCCATTGATGTACGTGGCGCTGTACTCGCCGGACAATCGTTACGACTCGCTCTATCTGCGCAACTACCTGATCCTGCATGTCAAGGATGAACTGTCCCGCCTCCAGGGCATTGGCGACGTGGGCGTATTCGGCTCGGGCGACTATGCGATGCGCATATGGCTCGATCCAAACAAACTCGCGACACGCGGCCTGACCGCGAAGGACGCGATCGAGGCCGTGCGAGGACAGAACGTTCAGGTCTCGGCTGGTCAATTGGGCTCCGAGCCATCGCCGCAGGCGACGGAATTCCTGACCTCCATCAGCGTGCGAGGCCGCCTGACCTCGGAAGCGGAATTCGCCAACATTGTCGTCAAGAACGGCGCGGACGGGCAATTGGTCCGGCTGTCTGATGTCGGGCGTGTCGAGCTGGCCGCTGCCGACTACAGCATGCGTGTGTTGAACGACAACAAGAACGCGGCAAACATCGGGATCTTCCTCTCGCCGGGTGCCAACGCGCTGGGCGTCGCCAGCGACGTGTACAAAAAGCTGGACCAGCTGTCGAAGAATTTCCCGGAGGGCGTCACCTACCGAGCGGTCTGGGATCCGACGGTCTTCGTGCGGGATTCGATCAAGGCCGTGGAGCACACCCTCATCGAGGCCGTGATCCTCGTGGTGCTTGTGGTCATTCTGTTCCTTCAGACCTGGCGCGCATCGATCATTCCCCTGCTCGCGGTTCCGGTATCCGTGATCGGTACGTTCGCATTCCTTTATCTGCTGGGATACTCGATCAATACCCTGACTCTGTTCGGGCTGGTGCTGGCGATCGGTATCGTCGTCGATGATGCGATCGTCGTCGTGGAGAACGTCGAGCGGTACATCGAAACGGGATTGAGTCCGCGCGATGCGGCGCATCGGGCCATGCGTGAAGTGTCCGGTCCGATTATCGCCATTGCGCTGGTACTGTGCGCGGTCTTCGTACCGATGGCATTCCTGAGCGGTGTCACTGGCCAGTTCTACAAGCAGTTCGCCGTAACGATTGCCATCTCTACGGTGATCTCCGCGATCAACTCGCTGACGCTGTCCCCAGCACTCGCTGCCAAGCTCCTGCGCAGTCACGATGCACCCAAGGATGTTCTCGGTCGCCTGATGGAGCGGACCTGCGGCTGGATCTTCGCCCCATTCAATCGCTTCTTCCATCGCAGTTCCATCAGCTATGAACGTGGCGTTGGCCGAATCCTTGGGCGGCGTGGCGCAGTGTTTCTGGTCTACGCGGCATTGCTCGGTGCCACGACTTTTCTGTTCCACGAAGTGCCCGGTGGATTCATTCCGAACCAGGACAAGCTGTATCTGTTCGGTGGGGCAAAGCTGCCGGAGGGTGCATCGCTGTCCCGCACGGACGCGATCACGCGCCGGATGGGGGAGATCGCCTCGAAGGTCGATGGCGTGGACACGATTCCCGCCTATGTTGGCCTGAATGCGCTCCAGTCAACCAACACGCCGAACGTCTCCGCGTCGTACATCATCCTCAAGCCGTTTGACGAGCGTAGTCGCCCTGCCACGGAGATCGTTGCAGAGCTGAACGAGAAATTCTCCACGATCAAGGAAGGCTTTGCCTACGCGCTATTGCCACCCCCGATCCAAGGCCTCGGCAATGGGTCCGGATATTCGTTGTATCTGAAGGATCGGGCGGGCCTCGGCTACGGGGCGTTACAGGATGCGCTCAGCAAGTTCCAGGCGGCGGTCGCTCAGACGCCCGGCATGACTTATCCCGTCAGCGCCTATCAGGCGAATATTCCGCAGCTCGAGGTCAAGGTCGATCGGGATAAGGCGCGGGCCCAAGGCGTGGCGCTGCCGGATGTCTTCGAGACGCTGCAAACCTATCTCGGTTCCATCTACATCAACGACTTCAATATGTTCGGCCGTGTCTATCGCGTGATGTTGCAAGCGGACAGCGAGTTTCGGCAGAAAGCGGAGGACATTGGCAATCTGCGCGTACGGAACGCGAGCGGCCAAATGGTGCCGATCAGCGCCATGACGACGATCAGGCAGACCTATGGCCCGGATCCTGTGGTTCGCTATAACGGCTTCCCGGCAGCCGATCTGATTGGCGATGCGGATCCTCGCGTACTGTCGTCCGCGCAAACGATCGAAAAATTGACCGAGATTGCCGAACGCGTTCTGCCACCCGGTATCGAACTCGAATGGACCGATCTGAGCTACCAGCAGGTGACGCAAAGCCACGCCGCGGCGATCGTCTTCCCGTTGGCGGTGTTGCTGGCCTTCCTTGTGCTCGCGGCGCTGTATGAAAGCTGGACATTGCCGCTGGCAGTCATCCTGATTGTTCCGATGTGCATGTGCTCGGCATTGCTGGGCGTCTGGATGACCGGGGGCGACAACAACATCTTCGTACAGATCGGTCTGGTCGTCCTCATGGGGCTGGCCTGCAAGAATGCCATCCTGATCGTGGAGTTTGCACGTGAGCTGGAAATACAAGGCAAAGGCATCGTGGAGTCGGCGCTGGAAGCATGTCGCCTGCGTCTGCGGCCCATCGTGATGACTTCCCTGGCGTTTATTGCCGGGTCCGTGCCACTGGTGATCAGCGCCGGTGCCGGCAGTGAAGTCCGCCAGGCAACGGGTATCACGGTCTTCGCGGGCATGCTCGGGGTGACGATGTTCGGCCTGTTCCTGACACCGGTGTTCTATGTGGCGTTGCGCCTTCTGGCAACCCGCGGGCAGCGTCGTGAGGCGAAGCAGCATCAAGCGAAGACCATCACTTCGGCCGAATGATAACCAGATCGCACGAGAGAATGATCATGATTGCCCAACCGACCAATCCATTGCCTCGCTTGGCCACGCTGGCCACAGCGATGGTGCTGGCGGGCTGCTCACTGGCACCGACGTACAACGTGCCAGACACCGTCACCACGGCGACCTTCAAGGAAGCCGAAGCAGCGCAGGCGGAAGGCGTGGAGTGGAAAACCGCAACGCCAGCCGATGGCCACTCCCGCGGTGAGTGGTGGAGAATCTTTGGCGACGATGAACTCAGCCGCCTCATCGAGGCCGCCAACTCGAGCAACCAGGATCTTGCGGCCGCTGCCGCGCGAGTGAGGCAGGCACGCGCGTTCACCGGCGCGACCGAGTCTGATCTCTATCCGCAGTTGAGTGTCGGAGTGGATCCCACCCGTACGCAGTACTCCAGCGCCTCCGTGGCCTATCTCGGCGGCAGTATGCCTCCCGTTCAGACGCTTATTCGCGCGCGAGCCATTGCCAGCTACGAGCTCGACCTGTTCGGACGTGTGGCCAGTAGCGTCAATGCCGCGCGAGCGAATGACCAGGCCGCGCAGAATCTGTTTCAATCGGTGCAACTGGCGTTGCAGGCCGACGTGGCACAGGCGTATTTCCAGTTGCGCACGCTTGACGGCGATCGGGAGATCCTCAACTCGACCATCAGGTTACGTGAGGATGCCCTGACGCTCCTGCGAATGCGCTACCAGGCCGGCGAGACGACCGATTTCGATCCCGCGCGTGCCGAAGCCGAGCTCGGCACCGCCCGCGCGGATCTGGCGGCCACGGAGCGTCGTCGCGCCAATCAGGAGCACGCGCTCGCCGTGCTGACCGGCCTGCCTCCGTCGGCGTTCACGCTTGGTGCGAAGCGGCTCGACGTCAGGCCACTGTCCGTGCCGCCCGGGATGCCATCCGAGTTGCTCGAACGCCGTCCAGACATCGCGCAGGCCGAACGACAGATGGCCGCCGCCAATGCGCGCATCGGTGTCGCCCGCGCAGCGTTCTTCCCGCGCATTTCACTTTCCGCCTTCTTTGGCTTTGAATCGAGCAACTTCGCGGATCTGTTCAAGTACTCGTCGCGCGCATGGGCAATGGGCCCACTGCTTGGCTCGACCATTGCGCAGACGGTATTCGACGGTGGGCGCAACAGCGCGAATCTGGCGGGGGCGCGCGCCTCGCATGAGGAGTCGGTCGCCGCCTATCGTCAGACGGTATTGACGGCATTCCGCGAAGTCGAGGACAGCCTGGCCGACGTGCGCTGGCTGAGCCAGCAAAGCACCGCACTGGATGGCGCCATTGCCGGCGCCAGGCGCGCGCAACGCATCTCGCGTAGTCGCTACGATGCGGGCGCGACCGACTACCTTACCGTGATTGATGCCGATCGCACGGTACTGCAATCGGAACGCGAGGCCAACACCGTGGCAGGCCTGCGTGCATCGGCCACGGTATCGCTCGTGCGTAGCCTCGGCGGTGGCTGGGGGGACGCGTCACAGCCGTAACGGCTTCATGGTAGCCGTCCACTCCGTGCGCTACCTTACGACCTCACCCGATATCAAGCAGGGTGAGGTCTTTTTTTTATCAATGAAAGAAGCTTTCCGCAATCGTCATCGATCGTTCTATCCAGCACGTTTGCGACGCCGAGCAACAGGCCCGAGCGCGAAGTCGTGCGGTCCACAAACCAAGGCGACAGCGGGACGGGACCGAGCCCGAGGGCTTCCGCGTCGATGGCAAGGCGCTCATCATCCGCCTGATCGGGAAGAGGCAGCAGAACAGCTAAACCGGCTGCCTCAGCTGTGGTGACCCCGCACCGCTTGAGCGCTTGCAACAGGGACTGTCTTCGCTGCACGTAAAGATTCCGCATCCGACGCAGGTGCCGCAAGTAATGGCCTTCGTTCAGAAACCTTGCGAGGGCAAGCTGGATAGCCACGTTCGGGGAACTCCCCAACCACGTCGCTATCTCCACCATCCGGGGGGCAAGTGACAGCGGGGCAACCACAAAGCCTACGCCAAGAGCCGGGCTGATCGTTTTACTTAACGAGCCGATGTGGATCACGCGGTCTGCCCCACGGCCCGCCGCCAGCGCCTGAACGGGCCGTCGCGACAGACTGAGATCGGCAAGGTAGTCGTCTTCGACAACCCAGGATCCCGCCTCTGCGGCCCATCGAAGCAACTCACCCCGTCTTTGTAAGGACATGACTACACCACTGGGCGCCTGTTGGCCCGGGGTAACGATCGCGAGCGATGCATCGGGCGCGAGCAACTGCGCGCACTGAACGTCAAGCCCTGCGATATCCACCGGCACAGCAATCGGCTCCATCTCTGACAGCGCCAGCGCAAGCCGGGTTGCCGGGTATCCGGGGTCTTCCACCCACGCTTGCTTTCCGGCACCGCCAATCGCGCGCAGCGCAAGCGCAAGCCCTCCCCGGAACCCCGCCGTCACCATGATCTGTTCGGGCGAGCATTGAATTCCGCGGCCAATGGCAAGGTGTGAGGCAAGCGCTTCGCGGAGCTGAGACGATCCCCGGGGGTCGGTGTGACTGGTCTTCGTCGAGGCCTCGGGGACGGCCTGCCGATGCAACCGGCACAGCAGCGCGCCGGGAAACGCATCGTGTGCGGGGACGCCCATCTGGAATGGAAGCGCTTGGTGCGAGCTATAGGGAAAGTGTTGCGGTACGAGGCTTTCGCGCGCTTCATTGCCGGGCGCGGTAAAGAACGGCGGCAACGGGTCGACCACCCGTGTGCCGGCGGCCCCCGCTGTCATGAGGATATCTCGATCGACCAGACGGTCATACGCGGCTTTCACCGTACCGCGCGCAACACCTAGCTGGACGGCCAGGTCGCGGCAAGAGGGAACTCTGCCACCGGGAGCCAGAGAGCCTTCGACAATTGCTCCTTCTATATGCCGCGAGATCTGATCGACGAGTGACACAGCACTGACGTGATCCAGCTTCAATTCACCCGTCTTCCACACCGTCGGCTTCCCCATATGCTACGAGCGTCCTTCAAGATCATGTTGCGGAAGGGGGAGCTTATCGACCAGCCGGGCGGTCGTTGAGGTGCAAGATCAATGATCTTGACTAGGGCATGTCATCACTGCCGATTGGATGTCCGATCCGACAGCCACTGCGCAACCTCTGGTCCGTACGTGGGAGAAGCCTTGGCGCTGATGCGAAGCGCGAGATCGGTCACCGTGTGTTTTTTCATTTCCGCACGCATGCCCTTCTCCGTCGATTGCATGACGTCTTGAATCGCGCATGCGCCGCGGGCCGCCCATGCGGGAACCCTGTCGCCAAAGATGGCGCAGCGACGGTGAATCTCCTGCCCGTCAAAGATTGGCTTTTCGCCATCGATGGCGACCACAACGTCATGGACCGTGATGCGATTCCCGGCTCGCGCGAGCCTGAATCCGCCTTTGATGCCCTCGGTGGCGCATACGAGGTCGGCTTTGGCGAGCTTTGTAAATATCTTGGCGAGATATTCGTTCGGGATCCCTTGAAGTTCTGCCAGATCCCGTACGCTCACATCCTCCACGGAAAAATCCCGGGATCGCGTTAGATGTATCAAGCAATGCAGTGCATATTCGACACCCGTGCTGATGTAAGACATATAAAGCCAAGATGGAATCGACTGTTCAGGAGTGTAGCGGCGAACGTTTGGTCAGGTTAGAGCCAAGAATCATCAAAGGACATGGTTCATCTCTCAGAACTTGTACTTGACGCCCGCGTACACCGCGCGGCCGTTGCCCGGGTAGTACAGCGCCGTGTTGGTGGCTGTGCGCAGGTCCGCGACCGTGCTCACGTCGCTGATATAGCGGCGGTTGGACAGGTTGCGGGCGTCAACGAACAAGGTCACGCCGCGCGCGCGGCCTTCCAGTTCGTAGCTCGCCTGCACGCCGAACAGCACGTATGCCGGCACCTTCTGTGTGTTGGCATAGTCCACGTACGCGCCGGTGGGCACCCAGTCGATCGTGCCCGCCACGCGCAGCCGCTGATGCCGGCTGTACGCCAGCGTGGTGCGCAGCACGTGCCGCGGTACACCGGCGATGCGG
>NZ_CAJZAG010000001.1 GCF_914271485.1 Cupriavidus pampae | reverse complement strand
CAGGACTCGACCAAGACTGATACGAAACCCTACAATCGACACCGCGCAACTCCCATCCCGCCGAATCGGTCACGATCCCGAAATCGGCGGTCACGTTCGCCGAAATACGCAGGACGTCTCGCCATTGTGCACGCTGTCCTCTCGAGATCTTTAAGCATTTTCGCTCGATACTCTGCAATGCATAAACAGCCGAATTGAGGTTGTAGACTCGCTCACGAAGTTACTCGCCTATGGGACACATTGACGGCACCGAACGTTGACGCATAACGGCACAAAATCAGAACGCACAGCCTTCGGCGTACCGCATGATTCCTGCATGCGTTAGCGTCTAAATGGCGGGCAAGGCCGGCTGGATGATGCAGAGCGACGGATATAATCCGAGCGCCATCGATCAAGCCTTTCTGGAATTCTGGCAAACACGCGATGTTGGTTGCCTTGTCACCGCTTCTGGCCGGGAAGCGCCGATTGCCTTGGCGATCCGCCAACCTGAACGCGGCGGGCAGGAACCGGCCCTTAGCTGTCGTTCGATATTTATCTGTCAGCGGCTGCTTGCAGAGTCTTCCGCCCCTCGGTGCTTCGCGGTATGAGTTTACGTCGCTATACGGAAGCAAGCAGTCATTCGGCTTGACGACTCCAACCTGTAGTAGTGTCAAAGGTAAAAGGTGTACCAACAGCAGGATGCGCGATAGCCGCTGGCTAGTGGAGCCCCCGGGGAACGTGGGGGCGTTCGACAACCTTACAACGCCGCAGGCCCCTCCACTGCAGCCGTGCTCAGCTGAACCGCCGGACAAGGGAGGGGCGACCGATCGGTTCCCCAACACACTTGCTCGAACACACAAGCCCGACAGCACAGATGAGTCTCGATGCCATCTAGTTGGCAGCGACGATCTCGCGCTGCCCGATGATCTCCATGGGCGCAATGTCGGACCTGGGCGTCTTGCGTGAAGGACTCGGGCGTATATGACATTGGAGCCAGATCGGAGGTCACGCCACCGGCCTTTGCCATGCGCCAAAGGTGATAGGTGCATTCAGGGCCTAGCGGTTCATTGAGCTTGTAGAACCACGCCTCGCCCGTGATGATCACAAACTCACTGTCGACTCCCTCCTCGCCGGTGACATCAACGAGGCGCTTCAATTGGCGATCAACACCAGCACGCGCCGCACTAGAGCCCGCTTCGACCGTCACTCGCTCGCGCATCAACTTGTCAGCTGGAGAAGTAGTCAGGCCGGCAAAGGCGACCAGCGACTTTGGCGTCGCTGCGGCACCTATCACGCTGCGCATTCGCGACTCCAAGGCAGTGCCCTTCACCTGTATGGCCTGAAGAAGGTAGCTGATGTCATCGACATCCATCTTCTCCTCAATAGGGGGTGTGTCGTAGTCAACGACTACAAAGACTCGACCTCCGGCCTCAATCGCTAGCGCGGCATAGATGGATCGCGTGGGGTATGACCGTCTTCTGGCCCCGCTTTTGGTGGTGGCCACAAGTAGGGCTCGGACGTATCCATCTACTTGCTCGCTCCGCATCCAGCGAAGCGCATCCGCGACTGGGGTTGTGAGCGGAATGTCGTCCACCAGGCATCGCCGATGAAGCAACAAGTAGATTTGCTCGACTTCGGCCTGTATGTCCTCCATGCTGGAAAAGAAGTGAATGCTGTTTGCGTCCGGCAATCCGTCGGCAACGAAAGTTGCAATGGGATCATCGAAGACCACCAGCCACTTTCCTGTCGTAATGACGACACGGCGAAGGGTGGCCCTGCCGGTAGAGTCAAGAGACTGGACATAGGTTCGAAGGTCCCTGAGGTAGCCTCGCCATCCCGCAGTGACGCGCGACGAACTAGTCGCCTCCTTTACGATTGCGATTTCGTTCGCAAGTAGCTTGGCCGTCTCCAATGAACTTAGCGCTGCGCCATTCCTCGGCCGAGGCGCATCGATATCAGCGCCCTTGGCTTCCACAATTAGGACTGGTGTACGAACGGCGCTCGCAAATCCGAGATAGTCGAAGTAAAGCGGCTCACCTGTAGCCGACGACGATCGCGCCTCCTCGCGAACCGCCGCCGCGTCATCAGCATCCCAGCCGAAAGCCCTCAGAATTCCATCGACAAGAAAGCGACGTGTCCGTCTCTCCAGGAGATCGTTCGCCTGCGGCGATGTGCCTACTTGGGCGCGCGTAAGTTCCTCGCGAAGAACTTGCTCCTGCCGACTGAATGCGCTAAAGCAGTCAGTGAGCGCCCTTCCCACTCGCTGTATCTCGGCGAGGATGCTCATCGCATTAGGTCCGGTAGCTCATACAGCAGACGCAGCGCATCCGGCGCCCCAGCGCTGGAGAACAGTTCAAGAACCTTCACTAGCTGTTCTCGTCGGGCATTGTCGGCAAACACTGAACGGTAGTCGGCCAAGTACATCTGCACCAAGCGGACTAGCGCGGTCTCGGCAAGACTCTCGAACTGATATCCGTCGCCAGCAGCTGGCCCAAGAAGCAACGCTGCGATTCGGTCGAAGACTGCTTCCGGCGCAGCTTCTGCCAGGAACTCGTATAACTCGACCAAGTGGTAGACGATTGAGGAGATCCCTGTGTCCCCGATCTTTTGCAATGTATCGCCGTACTCAGCGATGAACTCGGCCTTGCGATGCCGATCGCTCAAGCTGTTAGAGAAATTCGAGTTTCCACGAGTCGCAGAAGAAGCGCCGGAACCGAAGTAAAGTTGATTTACCGCGTGCTCAAGTTGCTGACCGCTGCGACGGTAGAGTGGCACACCGAGTTCCTTTTGGCCTTCACGAAGCAAAGCCTTCGCCTCGTTCAGACCGACGATCTCGGCATCTACGATCGCAGTGAGAAGTTCTCGCGATCTGTTCTGAATCTTCGCGGCCCGGTCCGCCTCGATCTTTTCGTCCCATTTCAGGAACAGTGGCGCTCTAAGTTCAGAGATCAGCCGCCCCGCGAATCTGTGGCCGACTGCAAGATTGGCGATCCAGCCATCTATCCACTGCTTCGCCGTGGCATGACCTCGGCCTAACCACAAGTGAGCCGCTATGCCCGCAACCGCTTCGGCGAGTCCACTCCGCACTCCTTCCTCTGCTATCGCATTTGCCTCGGCCGCTCTGATAACCTTGGACACGATCGAAGCACAGCGATCCTGTTCCGCGCCGATCAGCCTCCGCATCGGCCCACCGACAAAGAACGCAAGTACTTCGGGATGGTCTTCGTGCTCGGCTACGTAATTCATTAGCTCCCACATCGTGGGCCTCGCCACGTCCCAGAGCGTGTTGAGCGCGCAGCTAATCTGGTGGCGAACCGTCGGAACCGGATCGGCGAGCATTCTGCGAAACCTTGCCTCGAAGCTGGCATCTAGCCCCCTACGTGCCAGAGCCAAGTAACCCTGAGCTGCGTACACGCGAACATCCCAGTTTCCCCAGGCCATCGTTCTCGTGTTTTCACCCGAGACCTCAGGATACGGGCTCTCCGACAACCGATCCAGCAAGGCCAGCAGTTCACCTGTTGGTGGATTTCGTTCCGCTGCTGACTTGTACGCGTCGCTGTCGGCAATTTGCGCAGCGGCGTTGCTGACGTAACCCCAAGCCGCATGGAGGGTCTCTGCCTTCGCCGCGACACCGGACTGCTGATCGATTGCCCTGACAACGCTCTGTATCTGCGCCCATATCGTTGTGACGCCTGCCTGATCGATGCTTTCGCCGCTGGCTTTAAGACACTGCTTCAGCGACCGCACCGATTCCATGACTGTCCCATCCGGGCCAGCGTGTGTGTCAACTCCCTGACTGCGCAGCAGCGAGTCGACGATGTCTTCATCGTTGCCCGACCAATCAGTCGATATCGATATGTAAGCAGGGTTACCAGTGAGATCCCCTTGCTCCGCAAGCTCAGCCCGATACGCGGCAAGCTCCGGCACTAGTAAGTCGCTAGGCTCGACCAGCGACAGAAGTCGCTGCGCGCGGTGCTCCCATTGCTTTTTTGTGTCGTCATCCGAACTTCGGACCCGCTCTAGAAGCCGCTTCTCGAATGAAATTCGCTGATCCGCAGGCCGCGTGGGCAGAGCAGCGGCGACGTAAGCGATGGCGTCACGCGACAAGCGCCAGCTAAGCAAGACTCCATCGTCTGTGGCGATAGGCCAGAGCTTCTCGTCGGCCACGCCCAGACGTTCAGCAGCAATCCCAAACAGTCGCGCAACGACCGAAGAAGATACCGGCGCGCCAAGAGCGGCGTCCGTGCAGCGGCGGAAGTCATCTCCAGAGCAGGACCCCAGGAAATCCGCTAGTACCCTTAGCGCTCTCCTCTCGGTCCCCTCGTGCTTCTCCGCTTCTCGCCACTCTTCCATCGAGAAACTGTCATCGATGATGGTGATCGCATCTGTGGCGCCTTGCACTGTTACACGCGTCAGTCCGTCTCTTCCCCCCCCCTGTTCTTCCGCTGTGAGCCCAATGGCGCAGCTGCTCACCGCGCGAATAGCGTGCTCCGGGGAGGCCTCCAGGAACTTCGGCAACACTTGCTCCAGGTGCCAGCGAGCATGTTCGTAGTCCTGCTTGTGATTTGATCTAAGCGTCAGAATTTTGCTCGGGCTGCCGCCGAGAAAAGTGTCGCCCTCTTGCGGGGACTCTTTGCCAAATAGGCTGGCATAGATTCTTTCCACAAATGCGGGTGCGGCACTCAGCATGTAGCACGCGCCCTCGGCAAGCCAGGGTGCTTCCTGTGATGCGTGCGTGGAGAAATGGGGCTCGGAGATTACGTATTCCAAGAGCCGCTCTGACGCTGCAGGATCGGACTCAAAGGCGCGAGCTACGAATCGGATTGCATTGCTCGAATATCCCGACAGACTCTCGTCAGACCAGATCGTCGCGAGCATCGCGCGCGCAGCGGCACCGAAGGTAGCAGCGAAGCCTGCGTCATCGAAGTTGCCTCTCTCCATCAGAGTTAGCAGAAGGATTCGCACCCCGTCGAGATGCTCCTTAGCGCCGGTCAATGCGGCGCCGCGCGCGGCCTCTGCCCAAGCGTGCATTTTGACGTTCGCATTGGAGTGCGCGAGGAGACTTACTCTCACAAACCTCGACGTTCTTGAAAGCACTTGCCCCGCCTGAGCCCGAGGCCTGCGGTCGCTCATGATGGCCATCAGCGGTTGCACGTCTTCGAGCGTCTGCACGCTGTCGATTACTGTCCGTAGGGCAATGCTGCCCAGCACGGGGTCCATGTCGTCGTGAGAAGCCAGGTCTGCGGCCAGCTGCCAAGCAGCCTCCTTCCCTGCCATCCCTGTTTCCCACTTGTCCATGATCGCGAACCGAAGGCCTGGACCTAGTAGCAAACCGATCGCCGGCCGCCCGGCAACCTGTGCCGTAAGCGTCGCTGCGTCGTCCAAGTCAAGGTAGAAGCGCCCGACAGCGTGATCGAACAGGACGTGGTGCGCAAAGGAGACGCGATCCTGCGGTGCCCGCACCAAAACCCCGGTAGCGATGACTTCATCCAGCGCATCGTTCTGGATGCGGTCCTGCCTAACTACCAGGCGCTCTTGCCGGGCCATCTCGCCCACTACCTCCTTCGCCGCGCGTCGCAACCGATGACTGCTGAGCCGCTCGTCCTCGTACCGCGATATCAGCTGGCTCTGACTGGTGACAGCTTGAATCGCCTCAGGTGCCAAGCCTCCAGTGACCAGCTCGGCGGCGAGTGACAGGTTAAAAACGTTTCCCAGCAATTCCCGAATGGATGCGGGCGCCGCGGATAGGAGTCGGCCGAGTATGGGGTTCGCTTCGCCGATGAAGGTCAGCTCGGAATCGACGAGCCGCGGGATCGAGAAGTGCCGGACGGATTCGAGGCCGGACTCGGCATATTCGCTGTCCGGGGGCGTTCCCTGCATAAGCGCACGCAAGCGCTTCCCATGCCGCAGATCAAATGTGCGGATGGAGGCAACAACGGACCATCGTTCACCAAGCTTGTTGACTACGCCTTCGATCAGTCTTGCAAATACCGCCTCAGATGCACCGCCTCTTGATGCATCCAGCGCGTCGATCACCAAGACAGCCGGAGAAGTTCCGGGCCATGCGCCCAGCACATCGAGAAGGTCGTTCTCGATGTTGAGCGCCCGTCGAAGCGCGGGGGCATCCGTGGTTGCGGCTAGGTCATCCACTGAAAGAAATACCGTTGGAGTTCCGCTAGCAAACATCTCCCTCGCGTAGCGCACCAGCACACCGGTCTTTCCCGCACCGGGCTCACCGATAACTAGCAGGCTTCCGTTGGCGATGGCGTCGCCTAAGGCCCGTAGGCACTGACGTGGAATCTCCGCATCGCCCGCCAGCATGGCATGCCGCTTAAGCCGTTCCAGCTCTGCTGCGGTCCATTGCCGAAGCCGTTCGATGTCAGCGTCGTACCCGGGCGACCGTCGGTCTTCGATTCCCGCCTTCCGAACGGAACGAAGCCACCCATTTCTGTCGGAGGGCGCCCCCTTTCGGATCAGGTCCTGGGCGATGCGCTGGAGTTCCGCCATCGCGGTCTCGCTCGTCACTGCGTCCCCGTAGAGAGCACCTTGCAACGTCGCCGCCGCCTCGCGCCAATCCGCGTCTCCTGGTTCGATGTCAAAACGCACCAAGCGGAACATGCGTGCCATGCCTGCCAGCACCGCGTCCGACAACGGGCCGGCCGACGCTGTTGCCCATGAACGCGTGGCATGATCGCGAAAGATATCGAGCGCGCCGCGTTCACTTTGATTAATCCGTCCGTAGACCTCTGCCCAAGTGCCACCAACATCAAACATTCGGCAGGCCCGGTGTAGGTCATCAAGCGACGCTGGCGCCCTTGTCGATACGGCCAATACGCCTGTTGCGGCCTCCCGCGTAGCTGACATAGTCCGATACAGACTCGTCAGCTGCTTGATTACGGATGCCAGTGCCGACCCGTCAGCACTAGATAGCGCTATGTTGGTTTTGCACTGGACACTGACCAGACTTCCATCTGAGAGCTGAACCTCGATGTCATCAAGATTCCGGCCCGTCTCGAACTGAAGGTGCTCTACTACGGCGTCTCTTCTCTGCCCGAACCGAGTACCGATGGGTGTCCGGCTGAGCAGATGAGCAGCAAACCATGCGCTGACACCGGCCTGAAAACTCATTCCAGCTTGGGTGGCGCGCCCCCCGGCGACCGACGATGAAGACGACATCTCTAAGTTACTCCTAGACGCGGACAAGCCACTACCTCGATGCCTCGCTTCCTTACCAAATGCAGGAGCTTGAGCGCATTATCCGTGGGCTTCTTCTGACCAATCTACCACTTCCGCCCTGTGGGGCGATGTCCCTCAGTCTGTTGAACGCGTGAGGCAAAGGGCGCGGTTCCTTTCGCCTGGATGAGAGAATCCAGGGGCCCAGCGAGCAAAGAACGGGCCACGGAGATGAGCTCCGGGACCGCCTACTTCTGCCCCGCCGCATACACTCTTCGGCGCCTGGTCGGCGGAATCGTGACCGGAACTCCGGGGAAGATAGTGACGGCCCATCCCATGCCACACTTGCCTCGGTGAAACGCTGACTCTTGCCGGCGGTGCGTCCTCGAACAGCAGCGTAGGCACCGCTCTTTTCAAACGCCTTCTCCTTGTAAGCCCAAAAGAACCAATCTGGGTCTTTAAATATGATCTACGGAACGGTGTAGCCCTTGTACTTCCCAAATCTGACTTCGCTCCAACCCATTATTATTATCCCAAAAAATAGATTTCTCATCTGACAGCAGAGGGTGACGCCACGTGCCGCATACCATCGTCGCCTCGATGGTAAACTCACATTCTACTCTGTCAATTGAGTTTCCGTTGGCTCCCTTTTATAATGTGGGACCACAAGTCCGGACGGGATAATCGCACTCCTTCTGCCGTTCTGAGCTGTACGCGAATCTAGTCCATATGGATTTTTTGCAATCGCCCGCGTGATTTGCCGAGCTTCTGACGCGAGATGAAGTACGGTAATGCAATCAGTGCTCAACGCGAAGCGTAGATCGGAATGACTCCAACGGTCTTGGTGCAAATGTCATCCATTTTACAGCCCGGGGTCAACTCCAATCCGTTGAATCAACTCTTGCTGCAATTCGAGTGCCGAGAGTTTCCGCTTCCCTGCATCCGTCTTAACATATACCTCCTGCGCTCCCGTTGCAAAAAGCAGCGTACGCCTGACCGAGGGCACGCGAACTTCTACGACATACAAGTTTTCGATTACAACGGAGCCACTACTTACCGGGTGAAGGTCGATTCGATAGGCCGTAGGAGCGATGGGAGGAACAATCTGGTGCAGTCGCTCTGTGACGATTCTCCGGAGCTCGTCACAATCCTGTGGCCGAAGTTCAACGCCGACAATGGCCCTATCCGCGTCACGAATGCCCCAGAAAATTGCACCTTCTTGAGGCAATCCTGCATTCATGAACGCAACCGCATACTGGTCCACAACCCCCCTAATTGCGCCCAGCGGATTACTGCCCTTGATTTCCTTGAATTCACATGTGCGACTTTCTTGAGCCGGGTATTGCTCCCCTCTCACCCATTTCTTCTGAACAAGGGGTCGAATATTTGGCTTCCGCGATTCGTACCATGAGTTGAAGGCCGCCAGCGATTTGGGCCCCGGTGCCGGGAGAATTTCCATCACGGGACCCGGCCCGACCTCGGCATCATTCCGATGGGGACAAAGCACTAACACCTGCGACTCGCGCGCAATCTCGACGAGAAGTTCTAGGTGAAGGTCGCTCTCGTCTCTTGACCAACGCCATAGCACTTCGTCTACGATTAGAGGCAGCTTGACGCTCGCACGTCGTCTCGCCACGAACTGAATGATCAATTCCAAGGCAGAACGTTGTGCACCAGACCCGATGTAGTGCGCTCGCCCGCTTTGTTGGCGCAGTGCCTCCCATAGTGGATGGAGTTTGATTCGGTCCGGAAGCAACGTCTCCACTTCATGAAAATCGATGGCCGCGTGATTGGTCTCGGTGCCATGCCCGATCATTAGAAGCTGGCTTTCCGATCCAGACATTGCCGTAAGCGCCCGCAGCACTAACGGGCCATTCGCCTTCGACACTTCCGGTTTCCCACTCGGCACTTCCGTGATGTGGAGGCCAACCGTCTCTGAGGTGTCTCGGTCTGTCACGCTGAGTACAACCGAGGAAGGTCCGACCCCGCCTGGAGTCAGCACCAACGCGGGCCTTCCAACCAAAGCGGCCAGCATCGCGCCCGCCATTTGCGTTTTACCTGAACCGTTTCTCCCAATGATCCAATTTATCGCATGTGGTTCAAAACTAAACTCTGCATCGGAGAAGGGACCGAAATTTGTAAGAACGATTTTCGCGAAATACATAAGACTCTCGACGACCTGATGTTGCGGAGTCGTGATCAGCCGCTGGAAGCTCAGGCGGGTGAGTAGCGATTCACTAAGGCAACCTCCGAATGCAAATGGACCAAGGTGGAATCTCGGACCTTACATGCAACAACACAACTTAGAATTTCACAGGCGACCGTTTCGCTACGTACACCTCTTGCCACTAAGAGATTTTCCTAGATCAGATACCGCCCCCAATCTGAGTCGAGATCATGCCTTAGCAAATGAGCGTTGGGCCAACAATAGCGGCGAAAGCATCGATTGCGTCTAGGGAGCTTCTGGCGTTGCCCCCAAAGGCATAGTACTTGTCAGATAGAACCCAGCGCGCCCCTGATCGTTACGGCGAGTGAACTCAATCGGATTCAGTACCGCCGCGACATCGGCATCGATCTTTTCGTTTTCGGCCACTACGATCTGCCCGGGTCCGTCCCAGGTAGACAGCCAGCCGTAGAATTTTTCCGTCAAGGTGTGACTCGCCAATGCTCGTTCCGCCTCCATCAACTCAGGGTCAGCATAGGCCTTAAGCGGCGAGTCGATCATCACAACCCCCAGATGGGGATTCCCCCGCTGGAGCGCGTGTTGCATGAGGCCGATCGTCAAGGCTGTCAGGAAAATACCGCGTTTGCCGGCACCATAGCTCAGCCGCGGCCGGTTGTTGATGGTCAGGTCACAAGCCTCGGTATCCAATGACACGTGCTGCACGTCATCGAATCCCCACTCAACTAACAGCGACTGGACGATGTTGGCGACTGCCCCCGCCTGTTCGCTGGCCTCGCGGCTGATCGGAGCCGCCTTTGTCACGCGCATCCCTTTCAGCCGATCAATTTCGCCTTCCAGCCGCGCCTGCTCATCGAAGGCGCTCAACTGCGCCGCGAGCTCGCTACGGCGCAGCGCAAGCTCCTTGGGGTTCCCGGCAAACTCCACCCGCGTGCCGCTGATGCTCTTTGCTTCTTCCTGCTCGAGCCGACCGAGTTCGCCCCGAACTTGACTGGCTTCCTGCCTTGCGTCGGCCAGACGGCTCTCTTCTGTACCAATAGAATGCAACAGACCTGCGCGAAGCCCGGCGATTTTCTCCGCTTCGGCAGCCACCGCTTTACGGTAGCGACCTGGCACCTTATTGCCGAGATCGTGGGAGGCGCCATGTAGCTCGATAGGCGTCGCGCAAAGTGGACACGGAGTGGGGGCGAGCGCCGCAAAATGCGCGACTCCCTCGTTGAGGGCACCGAGGCGCTCCAGATCGCTCACGTATTTCTGATCGAGCAGCTGAAATCGCTCCAGCATCGCCTTGGAGTGATTCACTCGCGTGACATGCCCACGGAGCTCTTCCGCCGACGTCAAGATCTGGCCACGGATGTCTCGCAATTGCGCGGCACGGGCATCGTACTGACGTGTCATGGCCGAGAGCGTCTCGTCCACGCGCTCGATAGCATCTTCGACGTCAGTTCGTTTTGTGTTGGAGTCGACCCCCGCCATCACGCGCTTCAAGGCATCCTGCGCAGAAGTGAGCTGTCCGAAAAGGCGATCCTTTTCGGACTTGGACTGGATGAGCGCCACAGCGGAGTCATCGTTGCCGGTCAAAAAGAGGTGGAAGGCCGCGATACGCTGCGGGCGATCCGAATGGCTCGCGCCACTTGTTGGATCTTCACTAATGACCGTCGGCTGTGAAAGCATGAACCAGTGACGGACGTCGGAGCCTGTGACCGGCCCACGCTTGCTCTTGGATCGCAAAATCTGCTTCTTGCCGGCACCCGAGAGCTCCACCACCAGTTCCGATAGATCGGCTTCAATCTGCTCCATCCCCTCGGGGACGTCTGTCACCATCAATGTATCGATACCTGGACGCTCCGTACCCTCGTCTTCCACTCGGACGGTACGAAGGATGTACGCACCACCGCCGCGTAATGCCCGACGGACGAGATAGGAGTCCTCACCATGAGCGATCTCCAATTCGAGCGTCTCGTACCCATCAGCCTCAGGCAACTCCTTTGGCACCTTGTCGCCACCAAGGAGATACCAAAGGCAGTCTCGAATGTAGGACTTGCCCGTGTCGCTGGGGCCGCGAATCAAGGCACGCAGTGGATCGAACGGAATTTCGGCAATTGGCTTGTTCAGCCCCGTCGCTGCTAATCGGATCAATCGAATCGCCACTGCCCACTCCGTTCCAATGTCAGTCCTTCGAGTTCGGCACCCCAACGGTGCCCTTGCTCCGTAAATTCCTGCGTTAGAGTGTTCGAATCAGCCGCCCCGAAACGCTTTGCCGCCCATTCGCAGCGCTGAAACAAGCGCGTGAAGTAAGGTGCGGCAACCGATCCCACCAGAGTGAGCGCCGCAGGTCCCGCGACATAAGTAACCCCCTGGTCATCCATTTCTGCGGCGACCAATCCGCGGCTACTCATGAGATGCAACCCCTGCTCAATCAGCGTCCGACGACTGAGCAACTCGCTGCCGCGATATGGCACCGGAGTATGCAGGCTATCGGGTCCGCCAAGATCTCCCGAGTACACCACAGCGTAGTCGAGCAGGATCAGCTTCTGCAGATCTGCACCGCCTGGGCGCAGCGCGCTCAGCAAATAGACCATGCGAAAACCCAGTTCGAACGGTGAATTAAACACACGCATGGCGTTACTTCGCGTCATCTGATCCACCTCAGTTTCTTCTCATTCACCAGATGATGGCATGTGCCCGGCAGGTCAGCCCCTCTAAACCGACCATGCAAGGCACTGTCGGTCAACTTCAACGTGGACGCTCGTTCGACAGCCGCGTCGAGGCGATCCAGCCCAATCTTGTTGCGAGGGTGCGACACGGCTGACCGGACGCCTTTCAATACCATTTCGAGAAGGTTGGCAAACTCGTCGCGTTCAAATAGATCGCGGCTGAAGCGTTTCAGGCCTTCGGCGCAATAGAATTCCGCACGACAGTCCTGGAAATGCTCGGCATAGTCGGTTTGCATGAGTTCCTCAACGGAGTGGGCGACGCTACCCTGCTCCAGATACACCGCGAGGAGTTCCGCCACGTAATTAAGCTCTTCGTCTGTTGGCAGTGCCGGCATGGCGGGATCGTCCCCGCGTTCCGGCTCGATGTGGAAGGTCTTGCAGTAAGCAACAGAATTCTTCGCATGCCACGTCAGCAGTTCGCGAAGCAGGCATTCCTCGATGCGAGCAAAGTCGAAGGCGTCGACTACCCCGCGTACCGCCTGTGTCAACTCGCCCACCACGCCTTTCAAGCCAGTCTTCCCGCCAGCCCAGTCGGCCATGAAGCGCGCCTTGAATGCCGCTGGGTTCGCAATCAGATCGTGCAGATCTGGACCGGCATTCTGCGGCGAGCAGACGTAATACCGGCGTGGTGGCGGATACGTGCCGGCAGCAAGATGACAGAAGAACTTCGCGAGTTCGGGAAAGAACTCACTCGGCGAGAGCGGCGATTTGTAATGCTTGGCTTGGTACAGATCCCACTCATATGCAGTGAGGGCTGCAGTGAGTCTGGCTTCCACATCACGGCCGGCGTCGCCCGGTCCGCCGAATCGCTTGACCTGGACGTACGGGCGACCTGCAGCTTCGCGCTGCAGGGTACTGCTCTCGATGAACTGCTCCCACTCCAATGGCGTGAAATGCCGCACCATCAACGACGGCGGCAGCGCGCCAGGCTTGATGACGTATTGATGGGGACGAAGCTGCGACATGGGTGGAAGGAAACAAGAAAGGAGCATTACGCTCGCGCCAGCCGCTATCGAAGTTTCCAACTCCCTCGGCGTTGCGCGCGGTTCGATTGCCCTGCTCACGCGATTGGAGAGGCGTTCCTCTATGCCTCCCGTTACCCGCAGCACGGCTCGGGTGTCATTGTGAATGATCGCGGTCGTGGCGACTCCCCACTCGGAGGGGGATTCCCCTGCTCTTCTAATGATGCTTACAACTCGCGGAGCGGGCGGCAATGATCAGAAAGTCGGACTTTATTCGGCCAGTGATGACACAACCTCCATTACATCGGTGGCGTCGAGTTTCGTCCCATAACGCACTATTATACCGATAACAAACATTATCGATACTGACGTGTTTGTGTGCGAAACTACCGTTCGCAAACTTACGCCTGTCCCATGCCTCGCCCTCCCCTTGTCGCCCTCCCCGGGCTAATCCCCGCTACGGCAACCGTCGCGTTCCCCTCCGCCGATGCGATGGCTGCGTTGCGCGCCTGGTACGAGGGGACGCCTTCACGCATGGCAGTCGAGCGGTTCTGGCCGGGGGCGCTGACTCCCGGTCGTTCTGCACGCGGCGTGATTGGCGAGCTGCGTCGCACCTTGACTGAGTTCGCTCGCGAGCGTCAGCGCGATGACCTCGTTGCGCTCTTCTGTTGCAGCGCCGATCGTCGCAAGGCCTTTGCGGCAGACGTGACGCGAGCCATTGAGGCCCTGCGGCGGTTGCCGCCTGCGGAACCTCAGATCACGGATTTCGTCGACGTGTGGCTGCCCGCGCGGGCGGCTGCTGCCTTGCGCGCGCATGGTCTCAACACCCTTGCGGATCTCACCGTTCGGATTCCGCGGCGCAAGCGTTGGTGGGTCGCCATCGATGGGCTTGGCGCGCGCAGTGCGCAGGCGATCGAGGCTTTCTTTGCGGCGCATCCTCGTTTGACCGAGCGTGCGCGTGCCCTTGTTATGGCGTCGCCGGCGAGCGCATCGGCAGCACCGCGTATCGTCCCTTGGGAAGATATCGTGTTGCCGAAGGAGATCGACGGCTCGCACGGGATCTTCCGCGCTCCACATTCGATGTGCGCGCTCTCTGCGAACAATGATTACGACGCCGTCAAAGCCTGGCTTGCCTTGCATGAGGCTCCGGCTACTGCGCGCGCCTATCGCAAGGAGGCTGAGCGACTGCTGCTGTGGGCGATGCTCGAGCGCAGCAAGCCGCTGTCCTCCCTCACGGCAGAAGACGCTACGGCTTATCGCGCCTTTCTGCGCGCGCCAGCTTCGCGCTGGGTAGGCCCTGCACGTCCGCGTCCTTCGCATGAATGGCGGCCGTTCACGGGCGCCCTCGCTCCGCGGTCGATCGCCTATGCGCTCGGCGTGATCGGCGCGCTTTTCCGTTGGCTGATCGCACAGCGTTACGTGCTGGCGAATCCTTTCGCCGGCCTGAAGGTCCGTGGCGCCCATCGTGCCGCTGACCTTGACGCATCGCGTGCCTTTACCGAAGGGGAATGGGCGCTCGTGCGCGCGCTGGCGGACGGGCTTGAATGGTCGCAAGGCTGGAAGCCGGATGCGGCCACGCGGCTGCGGTTTCTGCTGGATTTCGGTTATGCGACGGGGTTGCGGGCGGCCGAACTGGTTGGCGTGACGCTGGGCGGTATCGAGGTGGGTTCGCGCGGGGAACGCTGGCTGCATCTGATCGGCAAGGGAGAACGCCGTGGCAAGGTGGTGCTGCCCTCGATGGCGAATCAGGCGTTGGAACAATACCTGCTCGTGCGCGGGCTGCCGGTGACGCCTGCGCTATGGGACCGACGCGCGCCGATTCTCGCCAATCTCGAGGATGGGACGCCCATCACGACGCCGCGTCTGCGTGCTGTTCTGCAGCGCTTTCTGGCATTCGCCGCCAAGAGTATCGAGCGCGATCATCCGCCGCTTGCTGACAAGCTGCTCCGCACTACACCGCACTGGCTACGGCATACCCACGCCACGCATGCACTAGCGAACGGCGCATCGCTAACCACCGTCCGCGATAACCTCAGGCACGCATCCATCACCACCACGTCGCGTTACCTGCATGATGATGACCTGCAGCGGAGCAGCCAACTCGAGAAAGCCTTCGCTAAGCGTGACGAACGCGAGCCGTGAGCATGCGATCTATTCCGACGACGACACAGTTTCGTCTTGCTGCCGTCGGGGCAGCGCATTGGGTTGCAAGAGCTTGAGGCGCATACCTTCCAACTTCACGCGAAGCTCGGTGGGCGTGGCGTCGCCCACCTCCTGCATAGCTTCCTCCAGACAGGTTACAAGGCGTGCGGCGACGACTTTGAGATCGGCCACGGCGATCACTGCTTCGAGGACTGCAACCCGAGCGTGAAGCGGCAGTTCCAGACCGGAGGGCAAGGTTAGAGGCGGTTCTGTGTCCATGGATTCGGCAGACGAGCGCTTTTCTATCCAACCGCAGAACACGCGATGGCAGGCTTGGCGACCGCCAATGGTGGTGTACGGGCAGGCTATACATTAAGGCCCGAGACTTACCGCACTCTTACAACCAGTTCGCCCAACTCGCCACCATACCCCTACTCTGCCCTGCTCAAAGGAATATCCCGTGCATAGGGGGAACCAACGTATTAAGGTTGGTCGCGCCTACGTCCAACGCAGCACGAGCGGGTCGAGCCGCCTTGCTATCTGCAGCAACTCCGCTCGCGTGGCCTCTGGCATCGTGGGCATTGGATGGCGCGGCGCGTCCGAAGCGATGATGCCGCCAGCCTTCATCAGAGCCTTTGCCGTCAAGATGCCCCCCTGCCGGTTCTCGTGATTGATCAGCGGCAACCATTGCTGGTAGCGCTCGAACGCCAGATCGGCATTCCCCTCCCGGTGCGCCTCGATGATCGGGCGGATGCCGTCGGGGAAGCCGCCGCCGGTCATGGCACCCGTGGCTCCTGCCTCGAGGTCAGCGAGCAGCGTGATGGCCTCTTCCCCATCCCACGGCCCTTCCACAGCGGCGCCGCCCAAGGCGATTAGCTCCCTGAGCTTGTTCGCCGCGCCGGGCGTTTCGATCTTGAAGTACGACACTTGTTCGATCTCGATCGCCATTCTTGCCAGGAACGATGCCGACAACACCGTGCCGCTCGCCGGCGCATCCTGAATCATGATCGGCGTCTCGATCGCATCGGACAGCTTGGCGAAGAACTCATATATCCGCGGCTCTGGTACCCGGAACGTGGCGCCGTGGTAAGGCGGCATGACCATGACCATCGCGGCGCCGAGCGCCTGGGCTTGCCGGCTTCGCGTGATGCAGATTTGCGTGCTGTAGTGCGTGGTCGTCACGATCACAGGAACTCGTCCAGCGACGTGCTCGAGGATGGTCCGCGTCAGGATGTCCCGCTCGTCGTCCGAGATCGCAAATTGCTCGGAGAAGTTGGCAAGGATGCAAAGCCCATCGGAGCCCGCGTCGATCATGAAGTCGACTGCGCGCTTCTGACTGGCCAGATCAAGCTCACCCGATTCCGTGAATGTCGTGGGCACGACCGGGAAAATGCCGCGATATCGTGGTTCGGGGCCGCGGGGCGCGAGGTTATTGTTCATTTATTCTCCGACGGCGCGACGCGGATCCAGCGCCGCGCGCACGAAAAAGGTCATGACAACCGCGAAGACAAGCATCGCGGCAAGGAAATACAGGCCAGCGGAAATACTGCCCGTGGCATCCTTGATAAGGCCGATGCCGAACGGACCCAAGTATCCACCCAAATTGGCCAACGAGTTGATCGTGGCGATGCCAACCGCAGCACTGGCGCCCGTCAGGAACTGGCCGGGCAGTGCCCACACCACGGCCTGGATCGAATAGATCGAGAACGCCGTCAGGCAGATAAACGCGAATTGCAGGACGGGCGTCTGAAACCATGCGCTGGCGGCCATCGTTACGGCGGCGGCAGCTGAGATCACCACGATATGCCAGTAGCGCTCTCCTTTGCGGTCCGAGTGTCGCGGTACCAGCAATAGCCCCACGACCGCGAACAGATAGGGGACCGCGGAAAGTAGTCCGGTGGTGACATCATTCACGCCGAACTGCTTGATGATGGTGGGCAACCACAATGACAGGCCGTAGATGCTTAGCGGGAACGGGAGGAACAGCAGCGATAGCAGCAGCACGCGCTTATCCTTGAGCGCCGCTAGCGGGTTGCCATGCGACTTGAGCGCGAACGTCTTGCGATCGGCGGACAGTTCCCGTTCGATCCATGCGCGGTCGCCTGGCGCCAGCCACTTCGCGTCGGCCGGCGATTCCGGAATCAGGCGAAGCGTGGGCAAGCACAGCAGTACCGCCGGCAAACCGCTGATGACGAAAAGCGTCTGCCAGTTCGACATCCCGAAAGCGCCAGGCATGGACAAGATCCAGCCCGCTATGGGTCCTGTGACAATCAGCGCAATCGGCTGGGCCAACACCAGCAGGCCGATGATGCGCGCCCGGTGCCGCATCGGAAACCACTTGGTCAGGAAATAGAGGATGCCCGGGTACAGGCCTGCTTCGGCCGCGCCAAGCAGGAAGCGCAGCAGGTAAAAGGTGGTCGCGTTATGGATCAGCGCCATCGCCAT
The DNA here is from genome assembly GCF_914271485.1 of Cupriavidus pampae. GTDB lineage: Bacteria > Pseudomonadota > Gammaproteobacteria > Burkholderiales > Burkholderiaceae > Cupriavidus > Cupriavidus pampae. The sequence continues at coordinate 984,570 of NZ_CAJZAG010000001.1, read as the reverse complement.
CGTGATCACGCCCCAGGTGAACAAGATGCGCGCGAACCAGCGACGCGCACCGAACCTTTCGAGGGCGAGATTGCTGGGCACTTCACACAGAAAATAGCCGATGAAGAATAATCCGGCGCCGAACCCGTAGGCCGCATCACTGAGGCCAATCGCCGCATTCATGTGCAGTTTGGCAAAGCCGACCACGGAGCGATCGATGTAGGCCACGACATAGATCAGCGCCAGGAACGGAAGCAGCTTGCGGATGAGCATGCCGATGATGCGAGACTCCTCGTCGGGCGTTGCCGCCGCGGGCTCGTGTGGCAGCGGTAGCGGTACAGGCCGGCCGACCCCAGCGTTGGATTGGGTGTTCATGTTGGTCTCCTCGTCTTGTAGTTATTGTTGCAATCGATTCAGTGGGAATGCCTTGGTACGTCCGCGCCGCGGCATCCCACAAGAAAGTCGAGATCGCAGCCTTCATCGGCCTGTAGTACGTGTTCGACGTAAAGGCGCTGATAGCCGCCCTGCCCAGCGCGACCATCGGCTTGCGGCGCGCGGAAATTCTCCATGCGGTCGGCCAGCTCCTCTTGCGTGAGGTCGAGGTGCAGTCTGCCGGCTTCGCAATCGAGCTCGATCCAGTCGCCATCGCGCACTGCCGCGAGCGGACCGCCGGCGGCCGCTTCCGGCGCCACGTGCAACACGACCGTGCCGTAAGCTGTGCCGCTCATGCGTGCGTCGGAGATGCGAACCATATCCTTCACGCCCTGGCGCAACAGCTTGGGGGGCAAGCCCATGTTGCCGACCTCAGCCATGCCCGGATAGCCCTTCGGTCCGCAGTTCTTCATGACAAGGATGGAGTCGGCATCCACATCGAGCGACTCGTCAACGATGCGTGCCTTGTAGTGTTCGAGGTTCTCGAAGACGACCGCACGGCCGCGATGCTTGAGCAGCGACGGTGTCGCTGCCGAAGGCTTCAGTACCGCACCACGCGGCGCCAGATTGCCGCGCAGCACGCGGATGCCACCGTCCTGGATCAACGGGTTGTCCAAGGTGCGGATGACCTCGTCATTGAAGTTCGGCGCTTCCTTGACGTTTTCCCACAGCGATTTTCCGTTGACGGTCAGTGCGTCCGGATGCGGCAGGAGGTCAGCCTCACCCAGCCGGCGCAGGACGGCGGGAAGCCCGCCCGCGTAATAGAACTCTTCCATCAGAAAGCGGCCGGACGGCATCAGATCGACAATCGTCGGCGTATCGCGGCCGATGCGCGTCCAGTCCTCCAGCTCCAATGGCACACCAATTCGTCCCGCAATCGCCTTCAGATGGATCACTGCATTGGTGGACCCGCCGATGGCAGCGTTCGCGCGGATAGCATTCTCGAAGGCTTCACGCGTGAGGATCTTCGACAGCGTAAGGCCGGCGTTGGCCATCTCGACAATGCGAATGCCCGACATATGCGCGAGCACGTAGCGGCGGGAGTCCACCGCAGGAATGGCGGCGTTGTGCGGCAGCGTGGTACCGAGCGCCTCGGCCATGCATGCCATCGTGGAGGCGGTGCCCATGGTGTTGCACGTGCCCGCCGAGCGCGACATGCCCGCTTCCGCTGACAGAAAATGGTGCAGATCGATCTCACCGGCCTTCAGAGACTCGTGCAGTTGCCAGACTGCCGTGCCGGAGCCGATGTCCTTGCCATCGAGCTTGCCGTTGAGCATCGGACCGCCACTGACCACGATGGCTGGCACGTCGCAACTGGCGGCACCCATCAATAGCGCAGGCGTCGTCTTGTCGCAACCGGCTAGCAGCACTACGGCATCGATGGGGTTGCCGCGAATCGCCTCTTCAACGTCCATGGCCGCAAGGTTGCGAGTGAGCATCGCGGAAGGCCGCAGGTTCGATTCGCCATTCGAGAAGACGGGAAACTCCACGGGGAATCCGCCGGCTTCGTAAATGCCACGCTTTACGTGCTCCGCGATCTTGCGGAAATGCGCGTTACAGGGTGTCAGTTCCGACCACGTATTGCAGATACCGATGATCGGTCTGCCGTCGAACTCGTGATTCGGTATGCCCTGGTTCTTCATCCAGCTGCGATACATGAATCCGTTTTTGTCGGCGGTGCCGAACCATTGGGCTGAACGGAGCTTGGGCTTTGTTTCCGACATGGATATTCCTGGCGAATTGGGGCGAAGCACGGGGAAGCGCGTGGCCGGGGGCGAGGTTGTCTCCGTAGGCACTGCACCTGAGGTGTGCGCTTTTCTTTTCTCTGGCGGCAGTGTACAAACGCGACGAATATCCTTCTAATGAAGATTCGGGCTGTTGCGATATCGAATTCGACATCAGTAGAAACCCCACCTCGCCCCACCCCAGCTGCCCCATGACCACGTCGCCCTGGTATGTCCGCGCCCGCCTGAAGACCCGCCAGCTCATGCTGATGGTGGCGCTGGCCGAAGAAGGCAATATTCATCGCGCCGCCGAGGCGCTGAATATGACCCAGCCTGCCGCCTCAAAACTTCTGCGCGAGTTGGAGGCGATGCTCGACGTGCCGCTGTTCGAGCGGCTGCCGCGCGGGATGCGGCCCACGCGATACGGGGAAGCTGTGATTCGCCATGCGCGGGCGGTGGTGGGCAGTCTCGATCAGGCGCAGGAAGAAGTCATGGGACTGAAGGCAGGGCAACGTGGACATGTCTCGGTGGGCGTCATCACCTCCGCCGCGGTGACACTGTTACCGCCCGCGATCGCCATGCTCAAGCGGGATAACCCGGGCGTACGCGTATCGCTCGAGATCGAGAACAGCAACGTCCTGTTGGACAGGCTGGCGCAAGAGAAACTGGATCTGGTGATCGGCCGGCTATCCGCGGAACACGACAAACTGCCGTTGCGCTACGAACCGATCTCTGATGAACCCGTGTGCGTGGTCGCTCGGTCCGAACATCCGTTGTTAGGCGGGGAATCGCTATCGCTCGCCAGCGTCGAGAATGCGTCCTGGATTGTCCCGCCCGACGGCACCGTGTTGCGCCACCGCTTCGAGGTGATGTTCAGACGAGCAAGCCTCGTCCCACCGCGCGACATCGTGGAAACCTCCGCCCTGCTCTTTGTGACACGCATGCTCGAATTGAGCGACATGCTCGCTGTGTTGGCGGCCGATGTCGCGGAGTATTACGCGCGGCGCGGCATGCTTCGGATCTTGCCGCTGGAGGTGCCCTGTCACATGGATGACTTTGGCTTGATCACGCGGACCGACCGGCTTTTGTCGCCGGCGGCAGAGCGCATGACAGATGCACTGCGGGCTAGTACGTATGAGGTTTATGGAGTGAGTTGGGGAGAGAAAACTGATGAGCGAATGGCAACATCGTCACCCCCTCTTTAAGAGCCGCCACCGACTACCTAAACGCTCCCCGCGAATTGAGGAGTTTACGAGGAACAACGGAGCCATCGAAACCTATAATGTGACGACTTCGCTTCCGGGCACGGCAGTGGGCCGAGGCACCCGCACATCGCGAGGCATCTCTACTTTTGACGGATGGCACAACTAAGCATCATCGAAGTACTAGGCCGAGCCGAGCAAGGCGTCACGAAGCCGTTTAGGTGTCGTGCGGACGATGGCAACCTCTATTACGTTAAGGGGAAGCACGCCTCGAGACGGAGCCAAATCTGCGAGTGGGTAGCGGGATGCCTAGGGCAGGCTTTTGGCCTGCCACTTCCCCCTTTTGCAGTGCTCGACGTCCCTGACGAGCTTGTTGAAGTACTGCCACCGCACTGGCAAGAACTTGGCTCTGGGCCGGTTTTCGGCTCGCTCGCCCAAGCCCACTCAATCGAGATGACTTGGCCGTTGATTCAGTCGATTCCGTTCCAAGTGCGTTCAGATATACTGGTCTTCGATGCGTGGATCCGGAATGGCGATCGCATCCTCACTGAGCGCGGAGGCAACCCTAATCTTCTCTGGGATTCTGCGGCGGAGAGGGTCGTTGTAATCGATCAGAATCAGGCGTTTGATGCCGACTTCGACCTGGCAAGTTTTCTGGAAGGCCATATTTTTCGCGGCAATTGGTCGGCCATCGTGAGTGACTGCGTTACACGAGCAGAATATGAGCAACGGCTTGAAGAGGTCGCGCCGAGCTTCCTCAAAGCATGTGCCACGGCTCCGCCCGCATGGTGGTGGGTGGATGATGGGGTGGCAACGTCTTTCGCTCAGACGGCGCTGCACGAACAATTGTTAGCTAGCCTTAGCGGCGACAAACTATGGGGAGGGGCGAAATGAAATATGCATGCCAGTACGCGATCATTCGCTTCAGGCCGTACGTCGAAACGGAAGAGTTCGCGAACGTCGGTGTAGTTCTCGCCTGCCCCAAGACTGGTTACTTCGACTATCAGCTCTTGCCTAGGGTGCGTCGAATCAAGGCATTTTTTGAAGAGCTGGATGCGAGTGTCTATCGAACAGCCCGCGAGGCGATGCGTGCCGAATTGGCTCGCATAAAGGAGCTGTTCGAACGCTCGGGGGGAACGGTTCCGCTCGCCACACGTCTGTTCGAAGAACTTGTTCGTCCTCGAGAGTCGATGATCCGATTTGCGGAGGTCCGTGTAATCCTCACGGAGAGCCCTGCTGAGGAACTCGGGCGCGTCTATGAGCACGTCGTCGGCAGATCCTTTGCCACAAAGGTTTACCAAGAGCAAATCATCGAGAAGCATATAAAGGGTATGCTGCGCGCGGCGGATCTATCAGCGCTGTTCAAATCGCGCAAGCTAGGAAACGATGCCTACCACGCAACGTTTCCTCTCGTCCGAGTAGACCGAGACGATGTTCCCGTACAGGCAATAAAGCCATTGCATCTTGCCCATGACGACGCTTCCGCCATCTTTGACCACGGATGGGAGTGGCTCGGTAAGGTCAAGAGATTGCACAGTGAAGGCCTGTTGCCGAAGCAAGTCATGTTCGCCGTGAATGCTCCCGCCGCTGACGATGCACTGCTGGCGCGGACATACACAGATGTCATTTCGGAACTAAGCCGCGCGCCCAACACGTCCGTAGCCTCATATGAGGATGCAGCGGCAATCATGAAGTTCGTAAAGCATTGACTCAAAGCCCGCTAACGCGGGCTTTTTTGTGGATATCGGCATCCACCTGGCCCGCATCAGCTACGATGGTCTGGTCTGCATCCGAATGGACAACCATTGAGTGAAGATGATCACTTGACACTCGGATCGACAAGGCACGCGTCAATTAACCCAGCTAGCTGCGGAGCGGCGCGACCCGCCAATGTTGCTTCGTTCGCCCCCTCTCGAAAAGGGCACACGCATCGCCACTCCCTGGTCAGCTTTTTTGCAGGCTTTGTTTGCGCCCCCCCTCTACGGCGCTAGCAAGCCCACCGATCACTACGTTGGTCGCCCAGCGCCTTCCCAATCTGCAATTTCTATGGGCACAGTCCAATCATCTGTAGAAGCGCCGCCAACCCCGGTTCAACGCGGGCGATACGCTGGAGTGCCGCACTGTCGATGATTTCTGCAAGCTCCTGCGCGGCCATGTTCTTCTGATACAGCGGCCATTCTTTCGTCAGAGCGCGCTCCGCGGCGACCGTGGTTGGTGGCCGATGGGCATGGCATTGCTCGATATGTCGAAGGAGCAATGCCTCGTGACATGGGTCTTGCCAAATGAAATGGAATCCGCCGTCGGCGGCCATCTTTTCGGCTTGTCTATCGCGGTCTGGGGCGCGGCCCAAAATGTCGCAATCGAGAAGGATGAACTTGGCGATGAAGCTATCTCTGCCGCGTTGTTGCTCTTGTCGCAGAGCCTTCGCAGCCGCCTCTACAATTGCCAGCGGGTCTCCGCCGTTGAGTACCGGGCTCACGAGATGGTAGGCGGCCTTGATCCCCAACAGTCGCTGCAACACCGTCACGTAGCTGCGCTCACTTTCGCCCTCACATCCTACGAACACGCGCTTTCTTTGAACTAGCTGTTGGCGCATGGTCAGCCAAGGTTTGGGACGGCGCCGTAGACGCCGCCCATGTACTTGCGGTAGTAGTTATCGACGCGTCGTACACCCTGAATGTTGCTCAGGCCATAGACGGTCGTCGCGCCATCTTTGTCTTTTTCGCAGAAATAGATCTCCTCTTTCGCCAGGCTTTCAAGAAGCGAAACACTTTGGCAGCTGATCCACAGCTGAGCGTCGTGAGGGTTGCGTTCGGGGTCGTAGAACCAGCGCAAAATCTCTGGAAGCACCAATGGGTGAATGGCAAGGTCCAGTTCGTCGATGACCGCGACCCCGCCCTGCTCTAGCGCGACCGCTATGAGCGGATAGATTTGCAGGAATTGGCGGGTACCGTGGCTTTCCAGTTGCAGAGGCACGGGCCGGACTAGACCTTCGTGCTCGAACAAAGCCTTGGGTCCATCGTTCGCCAAGGTCACGGACATCGATCGGATGCCGAGGTCGATACGCGTCAGGTCCTTGTTGACACTACTCAGCATGCCGGGGTTCTCGTGGTAGAGCCGCACCATCGTCGAATCGTCGATGACGGTCTTTTCGATGAAGATGTTGGAGAAGATCTGTGCAGCGGCATTTCGCAGCATCAGTGCGGGCTTGTGTTCCAGCTGCGCCAGTGTTGCTACGACGCTGGCGTTGTCGCGCAGGATTTTCTTCAGCACGCTTCCATGGCCCGAGAATTGGAAGTCTTTTCCAGCGACCACGTCTGACTGTTTTCGCTCGAATAGTCTTACCTTCCGCGTAGAGGATGCGGGCCAGTAGAACAGCGACTCGGCCAATACGACTCGGCGTTGGTTCAGCGACTGGAACTGGACTTCGTAGAAATAGCGGCACTCTTCCACTTCGGCGTTCCCGCCGATGGCGGCAGCAATGTCGGCGGGGCCACTGAAATAAACGGCGATCCTCGTTGGGCGAGCGCTATGTTCTGCGGTCCATGACGGCTCGGCCGGGATGACTGCGTCAGGGGCCAGTTGGAAGCTGTGCTGGGTGAACCAGCGGAGGAGCGCCAGGGCCCTGAGCACAGTGGACTTGCCTGAAGCGTTCGGGCCGAAGAACGCTACGACCTTCGGAATCCTTTCCTTTGCTCCGCGCCATGCAGGCGCAAATCGCTCCGGTGTGTCGTCCACATTGGCAGCCACGCGCAAGTCAATGATCTGCGCGTCGCGAATGGACATGTAGTTCTCGATCTCAAGATGACTTAGCATGGCGGGAATGGCTCGGGGCGGAAGTTTTTGCGCGTCTACGAAGTAATTCGACATTTTTTTGTCGAAATTGTTCGCTCATCTTAACGTGAGAGTTCCGAGCAGGCAAATCGGGAGGCGAATGGCGTAGCGGCGAACGCCCACAATGCGCTCATTAATGCACTTTATGGGGTGGGGCGAAGCGCTAGAGGGCGATAAGGGAGGACAAGTGGAAGCCCCGCGCGATTGTTCGCGCGGGGCTGCAAAGGCGATATCAGTCGGTGGCTATGCCCGCGCTCCTCGCCCCTTCACCAACCCCTCCAGCGCCTCCGGCTTGATCAACTCCAATCCACGCACCGCGTTGAAGCCGTGGATTTCCTTTACGTCGAGTTTGCGCATGTACGCGATGGTCCCCGGTGTGATCACCTGCCCTGGCACCATGATTGGAAATCCCGGCGGATACGGAATCACGAACTTGGCGGATACCAGTTCTGGACCATCAGCCAGTCGCTGGTCGATACGCGGATCGTCCAGTCGGATGCATTCGCAACACTCGGGGCGATAGGCCAGGTAGTACGCGGTCCGCATGTCGCCTTCCGGCGTGTTGCTTTGCGGATCGTTGCGCAGGGCGTCGTGGAAGCGGCTGAAATCTGGCAGGTCTGGCACGTCCTCTACCAATGCCTTCACGCGCGCGGCAAACGAAGCACGCTCGGCCTCGCCGCCCTCTTCCAACCTGCGGTCCAGTTCGCGCGACAGGTCGGTCAGGGCCTTGACCAGGTGCGCCAGGTCGCTGCGCGTGTTGTTGATGTTGATCTGCACCAGCACGCTGTTGCGCGACGTCTTGTTGATCTGGATGTCGAACTTCTCCGCCAGCAGCCCCTTGAACTGCGTACCGTCGTAGCCCGCGCCGCCGCATAGCAGCGTGATGCGCGTGGGGTCGAGGAAGAATTCGTCCTCGCGCAAGGCCTGCGCGGTGTCGGCCACGGTCTTGCCGGGCTCGGCATAGTCGGCGAAGCCCGAGATCCGGTACGGTTCGGGGATCATCTCGGCCGGAGTGGCGGCACGGAAGTACTTCGAGATCAGCGGATGCTGGTTGATCTCCTGGCGCAGCTCTATGGCCAGTTGCAGCGCGCGCTGAACCAGTTCGTATCCTTCGAGCTCCATCTGCCGGCGGGCGAGATCGATCGAGGCGATGATCTGCAGGTTTGGCGATGTGGAAGTGTGGGTGAAGAAGGCCTCCTTGAACGGTGCCTCCACGGTGTGAAAATCCTGATCGGCAACGACAATGATCGAGCCCTGCCGCAGCGCCGACATGGATTTGTGGACCGAGTCCGTCTCATACACGCGGACGCGCGTGCGCTCGGGGTCGGGCAGCAGTTCCATGTCCAGCAGCCGCGGGTCGGTGTTGGGCAGATCCTTCACCGATGCCCGGAACGCGTCGTAGCGCTCGCGATAGGCGGGGTCCGCCATCATCGTCCGCACCTTGGCCGCGGCCCCCATGGCGGTGCGCATGCGCAGGAACGGCGAGAAACGCGCGTAGCCGTACCACGCCTCATCCCATAGGAAGATCAGATCCGGCTTGATGGCCAGGCATTCCAGCATCGTGCGCCGTACATTTGCGATATGTCCGTCGAACGTGCAATTGGTCAGCACCAGCATCCGCGCACGATCGAGCTTGCCTTCGGCTTTGAGTGCGAGCAACGCCTGCTTGATTGGCCGAATCGCGAGGCTGCCATACATCGAGTACTGCGTCAGCGGATAAGCGTCGATATACAGCGGCTGCGCGCCCGCCAGCACCACGCCGTAGTGGTGCGACTTGTGGCAGTCGCGATCGATCAGCACGATGTCGCCCGGCGATAGCAATGCCTGATGTACGATCTTGTTCGCCGTGGAGGTGCCGTTCGTGACGAAGAAACTGCGATCGCCGCCGAATGCGCGCGCGGCCTTGTCCTGCGCCTTCTTGATATTGCCGGTGGGCTCGAGCAGGCTGTCCAGGCCCCCTGTCGTAGCGGACGACTCGGCGAGGAACAGGTTCGCGCCGTAGAACTCGCCCATATCGCGAATCCAGTTCGACTTGAAAATCGATTTCCCGCGCGCCACCGGCAATGCGTGGAACGTGCCGATCGGGCGCTGCGCGTAGCGCTTGAGATTGTCGAAATACGGTGTCTCGTAGCGGTCCTTGACGCCGTCAAGCACCGCCAGATGGACCTCCATTGGTTCCTCTGCGCCATAGAAAATGCGCCGCAGCGGCGCGGCGGCCTCGGAACCCGCCAGGTGTCCCACGTCGCGATCGGTCGATAGATAAACGTCGAGCTCCGGCCGCAGATGTCGCAGCAATCGTGCAAGCGACACCCCGGTATCGTCGATCCCCTGTCGTGTGCCCACCGGCGTATTGCGCGTAATGATCTCGCGCAGTTCAGGCGAGGTATGGGCGGAGGCAAAAGGAAAACCATCGACGATGACCACGGCCTGCAGGTTGAAGTTGAAGATGGTGGCCAGCAACGCGTCTTCGAACGTCCCCACGACCACCGGCTCATAGACGAACGGATCGTCGTCGCGGCGCAGCAGCCGGAACGACGCGCAGAGGTCTTCCCACGCGGAGCGCTCGCCCGGCGACACGATCAGCACCTCGAAATAGGGCTTGCGGCTCTGCCCGTGGCCGATCGATGGCGGCAGGAAATCGGGAAGCCGGGTCTCTCCTTCCTCGTCCGCCAGCCAGGCATCGCGTTGGTCGCGATAGCTGTTGGAAAGCAGCGCGTTGCTGACGCGGCCGACCAGCCGCGTCAACGCATTCCAGTCCTGTTGCGCCAGTCTTGCTTCCACCTGCCCAAACAGCCGCGGGCCCGGATAGCCGTTGATGTGCTCGAGGGGACGGAGCTCGTCGATCACGGCGCGTGCCTGTGCGATGCAATCGTCGGCGGCAGACGTTCCAGCACCCATCGCACGGCTGATGCGGTGCAGCGTGCGCCAGCGGTCGATACGCCCTTCCGACGCGGCAAGAAACTGATGAAGACCGCGCCGCTCCGGTTGAATCCGGTCCTGTTCCATGGATGGCCTCCGTATGCAAAGGGGTCCGGTTTCGGATATCCCTCCTCAATGTGGACCGTGTTGCGACGCTTGCCATTGGACCTTGGACTCATTAGCCCTTTAGGCCAATTGAGCGTCACGCGGTTACGACCTACGTTGACTATCGGGAAAATGTGCGACGCGAGCCCGCGCCGCGCCATGTCTACGACTGGAGACGCGTGATGACCAAACGGGATACATCGACACTGGCGAGCCTCTCGCCGTTCGAACTGAAGGACGAACTCATCAAGCTGGCCGGCAGCGTGTCGAACCGGCTGATGCTCAATGCCGGCCGCGGCAATCCGAACTTCCTTGCGACCATTCCGCGTCATGGTTTCTGGCAGCTTGGCCTGTTCGCGATGGTGGAATCGGAGCGCTCGTTCTCGTATCTGTCACCCGGCATCGGCGGCTTCCCGCGTCGAGCCGGCATCGAGGAACGCTTCGACCTGTTCACGCGCGCACATCACGATGTGCCGGGCGTCAGCTTTCTGGCCGGTGCCGTCTCTTATGTGCGCGACCAGCTCGGCCTGGACGGCGGCGACTTCCTGTACGAAATGTGCGAAGGCATTCTGGCCTGCAACTATCCCGTGCCGGATCGCATGCTCAGGCTGTCGGAGAAGATCGTCAAACAGTACATTCGGCGCGAGATGATCGGCACGCATCCGTTTGTGGGCGACTTCGACCTTTATGCCGTCGAAGGCGGCACGGCCGCGATGACTTATCTGTTCTCCTCGATGCGCACCAATCACCTGCTCAAGGCGGGCGATGTGATCGCGCTCGGCAAGCCGATCTTTACGCCCTATATCGAGATTCCCGAGCTCGCCGAGTACCAGTTGCATGAGATCGCCATCGATGCGGACCCCGCCAACGGCTGGCAGTACTCCAAGAAAGAACTGGACAAGCTGCGCGACCCCAAGGTCAAGGCGTTCTTCCTCGTCAATCCCAGCAATCCGCCATCGGTGCGCGTGAGCGACGAGAGCCTTGCCTACATCGCCGAGATCGTGAAGGAGCGGCCCGACCTGATCCTGCTGACCGACGACGTGTATGGCACGTTTGCCGACAACTTCGTCTCGCTGTTCGCGATGTGCCCGTACAACACGATCCTCGTGTACTCGTACTCGAAGTATTTCGGCGCGACCGGCTGGCGGCTCGGCGTGATTGCGACGCACAAATCCAATCTGCTCGACGATGCGATCGCGAAGCTGCCGAAGGCGGAAGCAGCCAGCCTGAACAAGCGCTATTCCTCTATCACCACCGCGCCCGAGAAGCTGCTGTTTATCGACCGCGTCGTCGCCGATAGCCGCACCGTGGCGCTCAATCACACCGCTGGTCTGTCCACCCCGCAGCAGGTCCAGATGGTGCTGTTCTCGTTGTTCTCGCTGATGGACACGGCCGAGACCTACAAGAAGACCATGAAGCAGCTGATCCGCAGCCGCAAGGCGGCGCTCTACCGCGGTATGGGCGCGGCGGCAGAGGCAGCGGACGCAAACGCCGTGGACTACTACACGCTGCTCGACGTGGAGCAACTCAGCCGCGAAGTGGGACCCGAGTTCGTGAAGTGGCTGCTCGATACGATCCAGCCGCACGAGCTGCTGTTCCGACTGGCCGAGGAAGCGGGCGTGGTGCTGCTGCCCGGCGGCGGCTTTGGGACGCGTCATCCGTCGGGGCGCGTGTCGCTGGCCAATCTCAACGAGGAGGATTACGTCAAGATCGGCCGCTCGGTCCGCAAGCTGCGCGACGAATACCTGGAACGCTATCACGCATCGCATGGCAAGGGCTCCAAGTCGAAGAAATGAAGACCGCCTGAGCCACGCCTGAAGCGATCAGATATAACAACACCGAGGTGAGATCATGACCTGGTTCGTCAACACGCTGCGCGCCTACCCCGAGATTTCGATTTTTCTTGCCTTGGGCATTGGCTATTGGGTGGGCGGCAAGAGCTTCAAGGGTTTCAGCCTGGGCGCGGTGACGGCGACGTTGCTCGTGGCCATCGTCATCGGTATTCTCGGCGTGAAGATCTCCGCGAACGTGAAATCGGTCTTCTTCCTGATGTTCCTGTTCGCGGTGGGCTATGGCGTGGGGCCACAGTTCGTGCGCGGCATTGCGAAGGATGGCGTGCCGCAGGCCATCTTCGCGGTGGTCATGGCGCTGCTGTCGCTGGGGGCCGCCGTTGCAGCCGCAATGCTCGCCGGTTATGACCTTGGATCGGCAGCCGGTCTGTTTGCCGGCTCGCAGACCATCTCCGCGTCGATGGGGCTTGCCACGGACGCCATCAACCGGCTGGGTCTGCCGCCAGACGAAGCCAAGGTACTGCTGGACGGGATGCCGATCGCCTATGCAGTGACCTATATCTTCGGCACGGTCGGTTCGGCCATCATCCTCGCGCAGATCGGGCCCAAGCTGCTGGGCATCGATCTGCCGGCAGCATGCAGGGATTACGAGAAGATGCTTGGCGCCGGCGGCGGTGCTGACGGCGCGACCGAGTGGCACGATTTCGAAGTACGGGCCTATTCGGTGGCGCCCAACAGCCCATTCATCGGCAGGCCGATCGGCGAGATCGAGGCGGGTACGCACGACGGCGTGCGGGCGTTCGTCGAGCGCATTCGCCGCAACGGCAAGATCATGGAGGTGGAACTGGATACACGCATCGAGGCGAACGACATCGTGGCAATCGGGGGCAAGCGTGACCAGATGATCCTGCGGCTGGGACCCAGCGGCCGCGAGGTACAGGATGCGGAACTGCTCGACATTCCCACGGAAGGCGTCGACATCTACATCACCAACAAGGAGGTCGACGACAAGCCGCTCGACGAGCTCGCGCGCTGGCCTGGCGCACGCGGTGTCTTTCTCAGGAAGATCAAGCGGGGACCGACCGAGACCGTGATCCCGGTGCTACCGAAGACCAAGCTGTATCGCGGTGATGTGATCACGGTGGTGGGTCGCACGCAGGACATCAATGCCGCGGCACGGCACATCGGATATGTCGATCGCCCCACGACGGTGACCGACGTCGCCTTCGTATCGTTGGCCATCTTTGTTGGCGCGATGATCGGCGCCGTGGTGATCAACGTGTCAGGTATCCCGTTGACGATCTCGACTGCCGGGGGCGCGCTGATCGCCGGCATCGTGTTCGGCTGGTTTCGCGCGATCCACCCGACCTTTGGGCGCATTCCGGAACCGACCTTGTGGTTCATGAACTCGGTTGGGCTCAATATGTTTATCGCGGTGGTCGGTATTTCCGCGGGGCCAGGCTTTGTGGCCGGTTTGCAGAAGCTCGGTATCAGCCTGTTCCTGTGGGGCATCTTCGCCACCGCCGTGCCGCTACTTATCGGCATGTTGCTTGCGAAATTCGTGTTCCGTTTTCATCCGGCGCTGATCCTCGGCATCTGCGCGGGTGCGCGCACGACGACGGCTGCGCTCGGGATGGTGTGCGAAGCGGCGAAGAGTCAGGTACCGGGTCTTGGCTACACCGTGACCTATGCGGTGGGCAACACGCTGCTGACGATCTGGGGCATGGTGATCATCATGATTCTCTCGTAGTCCGCCGCCAGCGCGCCGCGACGACGAGCGCGGCGCCAGCCAGCGCGATCACGATGCAGCCCAGCAGCCATTCGCTCGCCGGCACGGTCACCAGATAGCGCGTGGGCGAGTCCGACACCTTGAACATCTGCACTTCCAGACCGAGCGCCACTCTGATCAGATTGATCTTCTCGGGCATCTTGCCGCTGGGGTCGCTGAAGAACAGGCCCAACGCGGCCAGCGCGAGCGCCCCACCCATCAACCACACGCCGATTCTGTACATGGTGTGTCTGCCCCCCTCGTTACCGGTGCGGTCGGGTCAGTCCTTGAGCATGGTTTTTTTCCAACTGAGATCCGGCTGCTGGCAATACCAGCCCTTCCAGCGTTCCGATTTCCGCCCCTCCTGCCGAAACTCCGTCTGCACCTGCCGGCAGCGCTGCCCCGCCTCGGTGCGGGTCTTGAGCGGCGTGATCGTGCCCTCCGTTACCTTGCCGGCGTTGTTGGGCGGCAGCTTGATCGGCACGGTGGTCCCGTCCTCCGATTCGCTCATGACACGCCCAAACGTACTGACCAGTTCGTCGGTGCCGGCCTTGCCCAGCGTGCCGACGATGGTTTGGTTAAGAAAATGATCGAAGTAGGCATGCGCCGGCCATGAGATCGTCATTGCCGCGACGGCGGTCACGGCCCACCCTTTCACAAACTGCTTCACGTTGCGCTCCCCCTCAAACTCCCGCTACTTGGCGGTGCCCGGCTCCACCGAGATGGCGACAGCCTCCGTGTAGACGGCCTGTACGCGGTCGCCACGCTTCACGTCCTGCATCTGTGCAGGGTCCTCGACGTGCAGATCCAAGACCTGTCCGCGCGGGCCCTTCACCGTCACGATTTGCGCATCCTTGTTGACGGAGACCACCTCCGCTACCACCGTCACTTCGCGGCCCATCGTGCCGCCGGGCTTGGCGCCCGGCTGCGCCCGATCCGCAATCTCACGCTCCTTCATGCTCAGTTCGCCCTTGCCCTTCTTCAGGCTGACCGTCAATGCTTCCTGGTAGGTCACGGTCACCTTGTCGCCCACGCGAAGTTGTTCGAAGTTGCGGGCTTCCGGGCCGACGGTCATGTCCGTCACGCGCCCCTGCGGTGTTTTGAGTGTGATCCTGCGATTCGGGGCGTCGATCGCGGTAATGGTGGCCGTGCCTGTCGCGGTCGCTTTGGCGGTGGTCTGCCCTGGCGTCCGCGTCACGTCGGCTTTGACATCGGGCTGCGCCGTCGCCACGCCGGGCACCGCGAACCAGATGGCCACGGCCAGTGCTGGCCCGATATAGCGGCGTACATAACCGCGTACATAGCGCGATGTGGGTTGTGAACATTGTTCGCTCGGCATACGACCTCCTTGACGTGATTTATTCCTTGACCGCGGTTGGCGCTGCAGGATCGCCGCCGGTGGGCCTGGCCGCCTGCTGCGCCATCTTCTTGCTGGAGGCGCGTTCGAGGCCCCAGAAAAACATCGGGATAAAGAACACGGCAATGACGGTGGCACCGAGCATCCCGCCAATCACGCCAGTGCCCAGCGACTGGCGGCTGGCCGCCGAAGCGCCGCTGGCGATGGCAAGCGGAATACATCCGAGGATGAACGCCAGCGACGTCATGATGATCGGGCGTAGCCGGAGCTTGGCGGACTTGACCGCCGCATCGTACGGACTCAGTCCCTCCTTCACGCGCATCTCCACCGCGAACTCGAAGATCAGAATCGCGTTCTTGGCCGCGAGCGCGATCAGCACCGTCAAGCCAATCTGGAAGTAGACGTCGTTCTCCATGCCGCGCATCAGAATGCCCAGCAGCGCGCCGAACAGTGCAAACGGCACGGCCATCAGCACCCCGAACGGCAGTGACCATTTCTCATACTGCGCGGCCAGAATCAGGAACACCATGAGCAATGCAAACGCGAACACCAGCGCCGCGGTGGAACCGGCCTTTTTCTCTTCGTAGGCCTGCCCGCTCCACGCGTAGGCGTAGCCCGGGCCGAGCACCTGCGTGGCCACCTCCTCCATGGCCTGCAACGCCTGACCGGAGCTGTAGCCGGGTGCCGCGTCGCCGGTGATCTTGGCCGCCGGGAAATTGTTGAAGCGCGTCACGAGGTCCGCACCCGCCACGTAGCGCGCATTGGTCACGGCCTTGATCGGCACCATCTCGCCACGCGCATTGCGCACGTAGACCCGATCGAGATCTTCCGGACGCGACCGATACTCGGGCTCGGCCTGCAGGATGACCTGGAACAGCCGGCTATTCTTCGGAAACTGACTGACGTAGAGCGAGCCGAACATCGTCTGCAACGCCGAGTAAACCTGCTCCACGGGCACACCCTGTGTTTCCGCGCGCTCCCGGTCGAGGTCCACCAGCAGTTGCCGCGATCTCGTGTTGATGGTCGTGCTGATCCCGCGCAGCTCCGGCCGTTGCCGCGCCGCCGCGATAAACGCACGCGCGCGCTCCTCCAGTTGCTGATAGCTGCCATCGCCGGTGCTCTGCAACCAGAACTCGAAGCCGCCGGTGGTACCTAGGCCGGGAATGGACGGTGGATTGACGGGGATGACCAGCCCGTCGCGATACGTGGAGAATTCGCGGGTAGCGTTGGCGATCAAATTTGCGGCGCTTTCGTCCGGGCCGCGCTCATGGAACCCTTTCAGCGTGACGAACAGCGTGCCGGCATTGGCCTTGTTCTGCGAGTCGATCAGGCTATAGCCATCGGGTGCGGCAACGGACTTGACGCCGGGCTGCTTGGCGAACCATTCCTCCGCGCGCTTCGAGAGCGCGCCGGTGCGGTCCAGACTGGCCGCGTCGGGCAGGATCACCGCGCCAAGCAGATAGCCCTGATCTTCCACCGGCAGGAACGACGATGGGATGCGCGCAAACATCAATACGCTGGCCGCAACCAGCGCAACCACCAGCGCCAGCGAGATCACCGCGCGCCGGATCAGTGTTTCCACCGCGCTACCGTAGCCCTCTACGAGGCGATCGAAGCTGCGATTGAACCAGCGGAAGAAGCGGTTCTTCTCGTGGCTACCCGGCTTGAGCAGGATGGCCGCGAGCGCCGGCGACAGTGTCAGCGCGACCACGCCCGACAGCAGCACCGAGACCGCGAGCGTAATCGCGAACTGCTTGTAGAGCTGCCCGGTAATGCCCGACAAGAATGCCACCGGAATAAACACGGCCAGCAGCACCAGCACGATGGCGATCACCGGCCCGCCCACCTCGTCCATGGCGGCCTTGGCCGCCTCTCGCGGCGGCATGTGAAACTCCATCATATTGCGCTCGACGTTCTCGATCACGACGATCGCATCGTCCACCACGATACCGATGGCCAGCACCATGCCGAACAGCGTGAGCATATTGACCGAGAAGCCAAACGCCGACATGGCCATAAACGTGCCGATGATCGACACCGGCACGGCGAGAATCGGCACCAGCGTGGCGCGGAAACTCTGCAGAAAGATGTATACGACGAGGATGACGAGAATCACCGCGTCGCGCAGCGTGTGCACCACCTCGTTGATCGATTCGTGCACAAACTCGGTGGTATCGAGCGCGATCTCGTATTCCATCCCGGGCGGAAAGTTCTTGCGCGCTTCCGCCAGGCTGGCCCGCACCTGCTCGGCCACCGCCAGCGCGTTGGCGCCCGGCTGCTGGTACACGGCCAGTAACGTGGCGGTCTTGCCTTTGAAGCGGCTGCGCAGCGAATAGTCTTTCGAGCCGAGTTCGGCGCGGCCAATGTCCTTGAGCCTGACCAGCGCCGCATCCCCGGACGCCGCGCGAAGGATGATGTTCTCGAACTCCTTCGGCTCCGTCATCCGGCCCTTGGTCGTAATCGGAAAGGTCTGCTTGACGGGCTCGGAGGTAGGCGACTGTCCGATGCGCCCGGCGGAGAACTGCTCGTTCTGATTGGACACGGCACTCTTGACGTCTTCCGCCGTGATCCCGAGCTGGGCCATGCGATCGGGCCGCAGCCAGATGCGCATCGCATAGTCCGGCGTGCCAAAGATGGCCGACTGATTGGCACCCGGAATGCGCTTGAGCGCATCGAGGATATAGATACTGGTGTAGTTATCGACGAACGTCTGCGGATAGCTGTTGTCGGGAGAGTAGACCGCGATGACCATCATAAAGGCCTGAGACCGCTTCTCCACGGTCACGCCTTGCCGCGTCACGGCATCGGGCAGCGTCGGCAGTGCGAGATTGACGCGATTCTGCACATCCACCTGCGCGAGCGAGGGGTCCGTGCCGATCTCGAAGTAGACCGTCAGGGTCATGTTCCCCGTGGACGAGCTCGTCGAGGACATATACAGCATGTTGTCCGCGCCGTTGACCTGCTGCTCGATCGGTGCCGCCACGTTCTGCGCCACCACTTCGGAGCTGGCGCCCGGATAGGTGGTGGACACCGTGATGCTCGGTGGCGTGATATCCGGGAACTGTGCGATCGGAAGATTGAACACGGCCACCAGGCCGCCCACCACGATGATGATGGACAGCACCGATGCGAAGATCGGCCGGTCGATAAAGAAGTGGGACAACTTCATGATGCTGGCGCTTTCTCAGCCACCGCGGCTGGGGACGATGCCGGCGCCCCACCGGCCTTGGTGGCGCCGGCGGGCACGTCCACCGGCTTGACCGTCGCCCCAGGCGCCAGGCGCACCGAGCCGTCAACCACCACGATGTCCCCTTCGCGCAGACCGGCGCGCACGACCCAGTTACCTTGCGTCCATTCGCCAACATCGATCACGCGCGATTCGACCTTGTTGTCCTTGCCAACCGTCCACACCGACTGCCCACGTGCGCCCTGTACCACGGCCTCCTGCGGCACCGTGATGGCCCGCGTGCGCGTGGCGCCAAACACGAACACACGCACGAATTGTCCCGGACGCAGGGCCCCTTCCGGGTTCGGCAACTCGGCTCGAATCAGATAGGTGCCGGTCTCCGAACTGAACGATGCATCGGAGAATGCAATGCGGCCGCGACGTTTGTACTTCGTGCCGTCCGCCAGCATGACCTCCACTTCCATATTGCCCCGCTCCGGCATTTTCAGCTCGCCGGACGCCTGCTGCGCCTGATTCTTCAGGACCTCGTTCTCGGACAGACTGAAGTTGA
Source organism: Cupriavidus pampae (assembly GCF_914271485.1). Lineage (GTDB taxonomy): Bacteria > Pseudomonadota > Gammaproteobacteria > Burkholderiales > Burkholderiaceae > Cupriavidus > Cupriavidus pampae. The sequence continues at coordinate 965,723 of NZ_CAJZAG010000001.1, read as the reverse complement.
CCCAGATCGGGTCGAGCTTGGCCACATAGGTCAGCAGGCTGTTGCTGGCGTCGATATAGGAGCCGACCTGCTTCTTTGCGTAACTCGACAGGCCGGCCACCGGCGAAGCGATGGTGGTATAGCCGAGGTTCAGCTTCGCATTCGTGACATTCGCCTTGGCCTGCTCCACCGCGGCGGCGGCGGCCTGTTCGTTGCCGGTGGCGTCGTCGAGGTCCTTCTGACTTAATGCGTTGCGCGCCGCCAGCGGCCGCACCCGCGCGAGATTGGAGCGCGCGGTGGTCAGGCGTGCCTGCTGCTGTGCGAGTTCGGCCTGCGCGGCGTCGAGCGCGGCCTTGAACGGCTTCTGGTCCATGCGAAACAGCAGCTGCCCGGCCTTGACCAACGCCCCTTCGGTGTACAGCCGCTCCTCCAGGAAACCATTGACGCGCGCCCGAATCTCCACCTGTTGCGAGCTTTGCGTCTCTCCCACGAACTCGTAGGTCAACGGCACGTCCTTCAGCGCGACACGGACCACACCCACCTCGGCGATCGGTGCCGATGGGGGCGCCTTGGCCTCCTGCTTGTGACAGGCCACCAGCAGCACTGCGGCAAATACCACGACGATGCGCGAGCTGCCCGCCAGTCCGGAACCCCGTCCAATGTTCATCGTCAGTCCTTCGCTCGCAATCGCTGCTATGAGTGTGCCCTCTGCTATCCATTTGGCAATTGGACCAAGGACCATACCGTTGCGCCGTGCTACATGAGCGTGCCGCGGACCAGTTCGATCAGCTGCCGGCCATTGAACGGTTTGCGGAGGTATCCGATGGCACCGGATGCGAGCGCCTTGTCCCGTGTTTCCGGCAGATCATGGGCGGTAATGAAAATAACGGCGCCTGCGCGGCCCGCGAGGCGCCGTTGCACCTCCAGCCCATCCATCTCGGGCATGGAGATATCGAGGATCACACACGCCGGCAGATAGGAAGGCTGCGCTTCCATTCGCGCCAGCAGCGCGGTGCCGGTGGTGAAAGTGTCGACGGTGATGTTGGCGGAGCGAAGCAGCCGCGCGATGGCCCGCGCCACCGACGCGTCATCGTCCACCACTACCGCGAAACGACCGATTGGACCCATACGTCCACAGGAAACCCGTTGCCAGAGTCAGATAACCTCAAGGCTAAGTAACGTGGTTGCACTGCGATATTGGCCCATGGTCCATCGATCAGCCGGCGCGCTGCCGGGCATCGTCGTCGCGGCGCGATACGCATAGCCCCATCCGGTCCGCAATGCGCACCAGTGCTGGCAACGAATCCACCTCGAGCTTCTGCATGACGTGCGCACGATGAACCTTGATGGTTTTCTCCACCGTGCCAAGCTCGCTTGCCACCTGCTTGTTCCGAATGCCGGTGACCACCCAGGTCAACACCTCGCGTTCGCGCGGCGTCAGCCGTTGCAGCTTCTGCCGGAGTGTCTGCAGTTCGCGCTCCAGTGCGAAGTGCTCCGCGGCACAGGCGCAGCCCTTCTCCACCGCCGCAAGCAACTGCGTATCCGACACCGGCTTCTCGAGGAACTCGATCGCTCCCGCCTGCATGGCCTGAACGACCCTCGCCACGTCGCCATGTCCGCTCAGGAAGATAACGGGCATCCGGCGCGGCAGGCCGTGCTGCAGCGCCAGGCCATCCATGGCGGGCATCAGCAAGTCCAGTATTACGCAGGCTGGTCCGGCCTCGAAGTCGGCTTCATCGAGGAATGCCTGCGCCGAGTCGAAGGTCGTCACCGGGTAGCCGTGGGCCATCAGCAATCGGCTCAATGCACGCCGCACGCTGTCATCGTCATCCACGATATAAACGGTAGCTCTTGCCTGCATAAGCTCACCTCCAGCCAATCGTTGCGGACCGGGAGGTGTCGGCGCTGTCGGCCGCCTCCTCCCGTAGCGTTTCCGCTTCTCGGGGCAGGACGCATTCGAACGTCATGCCTTGACCGCTGTTGCTTATGGCCTCGATATGGCCGCCATTGCGCTCCATCAGGGCACGGCAAAGCGACAGGCCGAGTCCCATACCCTTTGGCTTCGAGGAATAGAAGGGGCGGAATATCTTGTCGAGATCCTCGGGGGCGACGCCCGCGCCGTTGTCCTGCACCGCCATGCGGACGGTGGTGCCGTCGGTCCGCACGCGCACCCAGATCAGGCGGTCGCCGCTCGGCCGTCCCGCCGCTACCGCGTCAAGCGCGTTGACGAGCAGGTTCAACAGCACGAGCCGGATTTCCACGGGGTCGCCTACCGTGCGCGGTAGCGTGTCCGCCAGTTCTCGACGGATGATGACGCCGCGGGCTCTGGCATTCGGCCGCGCCAGATCCAGCGCCTGGTCCACCACGTCCGCGATGCTGAATGCCACCATCCGCGGGGCTTCACCGAGCACCAGCGCGCGCACGCCTCGCACGATATCGCTGGCGCGAGAGGCGTCGTTGATCATGTCGTCGAGGATTTCGCTCAGCAGTTCCTGATTGAACGTATTCGAGGCGAGGAATTCGCGCGCGGCATGCGCGTTGCTGGTAATTGCCGTCAGTGGTTGATTGAGTTCATGCGCGAGGGAGCCTGCAAGCTCGGCAATGCCGGACTGCGGCGGGATGTCCGCCAGCGGGCCTCTCAACGTCATGCGGATTGGCCTGCGCGCATCGCGCCGTGCCAATTGCGGCTGGCGTGTCGCGACCACGTAGCCGAAGCCGATGACTGCGCTCAGACACAGCAGCCATGCCGACGATCGTCGCATCATCGATTTCCGCCGTCAGACACTCAGCGTCCCGACCCTGGCACCTTCCAACGAAAACAAGAGCAGCTTTCGATCCATGATGCCTCCCGTGAGCACAGAAACGCGACGACAAACAAGGGCAGGCAATCTCGTACGGGGGCGTCGAGCCTGCCTTCTGTTCTTTTTGTTTTAATTTGGTGTTTGTGTCATACAACCTAGGTCGACGTCAGAAGCAATGCAAACTTTGCCTGTGCCGATGATTGGCAGCATGATTATTGCTGCGGGGCCAAAGCCTGTGCCGAAACTTCGGTCCATTGCCGATCGGGATCGAATGATTCGATCGATGCGGCGCGCGCCGCGGTGTCTGGCCCCATATCGCGCTCGTAGACTTTTCCTTCGTGGTTGATCATGAAACTCTTGATACCGGTCTCGCCATAACGAACCGGCCATGCGAGTACCGCGAACCCGCCAAAGAGCTGTCCATTGACGACATAGGTATAAGTGTTGCCGTTGACTGAGGATCTCTGAGAAGTCAGAAGCTTGTATCGATATCCGTGATAGCCCTCGCCACCTTTGAGTTTTGTGGCAGCTTCGATAAATGCCGGCCCTAGTGGACTTTCTGGCTCACCGGGTGGCGTTGGCCAGTACAGGCCATCTTTCTTGCCCTGCGAGCTCACGAGCTTGCGCGCATACACCGACATGCCGTTCGGGCCATGATTGCCGTCCGCGTACTCGCGCTGGGCGTCATAGATCGCCAGCATGGTCTGGATCGTGTTCAATTCGTTGCGGCCGATCCGTCTGAAGCGAATCTCGTCCAGGCCCGCTCGCATATCGAAATACCACTTCCCGTTGGACTGCACCAGAGGGATGGGTAGGGTCCACCCGTCCTGTCCCACCGATACGCGGGCGAGACGCTCGCCATCCATCTTGATGCCGTGGGCCTGACTCCATGCTGCAAGGAAGCGATATCGCAAGTCCGCGCCCAGTGGCGGTATGACGTTACGCGAAGTGGGACCGAGCATGGCCTGCACGGCGGTGTCATTGCTGGTGGCAATGGCGTCGCCGAACGCATTCATCGCCGCCTCGGGCGTATCGAATGCGCGCTGCGCATAGCCGGGGGCGGAGCCAGCGGCGAGCATCGCGAACAGGAACAATGCGCGGGCGATGCGCTGCCGCGCGAGACACGTTAGCGCGTACATAGGTATCACCTAAAGACCAAACCGCCGATCACAGCATCAGGTTGCATGTCGGTCGCATGTCGGTTGCACATTGGCTGCGCTCAGCGCCGGCCCCCTCTGCCGCCGCCACCGCCGCCACGACCTCCGCCAAAGCCGCCTCCGCCTCCGCCCTGGAAGCCACCCCCGCCGTGGAAGCCTCCTCCACCACCTCCGCCACCGCGTTGAGCGGCATGCCCGCCTCCGGAGCTTGCGCGACCACGGTCGAAGTCACGCTGGGCCGCATTGCCGCCGCCGACGCCCTGGAACGCGTTATCGCGCCCGCCAGCGCTACGATTGCCACGGTCGGCGCCCCCCGCGCCACGGTCGGCGGTGCTGACGCGATTGCCGCGGTCCGCGTCGCCGCGTTGCCCCCCTCCAGCTCTGTCCGCCACCCCGGCTTCACGGTTGCCGGCACGATCACCACCGCGGTTGCCGTCGCGCTGACCACCACGATCGCCGCCTTGGTCACGCCCCCGTTCCCCTTGTCGATTGGCGGCGCGGTCCGTGCCGCCCCCAGCGCCGTCGCGCCCGCGAAAATCATTTCGCCGGTCGGCGCCGCCCACGTTGTTGCCGTAGCGCTCGCGCGTGGCACCGTCCCGATAGGCCACGCCCTTGCGGTGACTGGAGTCATGCTTCCACTTGCCGCCCTCCACGTTCGCCCGATTGAAGCTGCGATCGATATTGGTGGCGCGGTTGACGTCGATGTTCACATCGCCACCGCCCCAGTTGCAGTTCGAGAACAAGGCACCGGCCGCGGCAAGGCCCACCCCCCACGCAAAGCCGGTCATCAATGCGCCACCGGGGTAGTACGCGGGATATGGCGGCCAGTAATACGGCGGATAGGCCGGTGAAGTCCATCCGCCATAGACGACGGTGGGGTTGTACGCCGGTACATAAATGACCTGCGGATTGGTAGGCTCGACCTTGATGATGGTCTGTGGCGCGTCGGCCTGTGTCCCGCCTGATGCGGCACTGGCCGGCGGCGCGGTCTCGACGATCACCTTCTGCTGCTCATTCGACTGGAGGCTGCCGGCCTGTTTGGCTTTCGCGCGCAGGCGCTGCACTGCGGCAAGCACGTCCTTTTCCTGAGCCAGGAACGCATCGCCAAGCTTCTGCGTCCAGTCCAGCTTGTCGTTCATCGGCTCCAGCACTTGCGGAAACGCGACCAGCGATTTGACGCTGACATCCCAGGTCTGGTTCTCCACCGCCTTCACGGCGGCGTCGCCCTTCACGTTCGGATTGGCTTTCAGCCAGCGTGCCGCCTGCACGATCTCGAGCGGATAGGTCGACGCCATCAGCGCCTGGGACAGCACGGCGTCCGGATACAGGGCGATCGGCGCAACCAGCGCTTCCAGCTCCTCTGGCTTGAAGGGCTGTGCAGGGGCATCCGCGCTCTGGGCACACACGGTGCCGATCGTGGCAAGAATGCAGCCGAGCACCCACCTTCGCACCCACCCCATCGCGCACGACCCCTTCAGATATGTCCATGTCTGGCATGTGCGTGGACATCACCTGATTACGTTAGGTTTTCGGTTCGACATGGGCAATGGAACCTTGGTCCAATAGCGTTCTTCTCCGCGCCAACCGGGGCAATTGGAAATCCCGCCAATTCGACGGCGGTTACCGTGTGCGCATCGTCGTCCCCAATCCAAATCCAACGTTATGAGCAACGTTATGAACGGCAGCCGCCAGGATCTTACCTGCCACCTCGTACAACCCGGCGCCGAATTCGTCGGCAAGCAAGGTCTTCACTATGCCGTCGGTATCTCGGCGGAAACCGTTGGCGCCCGCCACATCCACATGCAGCTCGCAACCATCCCCCCCGGCGCACGTGCCAAGGCACATATGCACGCCGAGCATGAAACGGCGATCTATGGCATGAGCGGGGTTTCAGGATGCTGGTATGGTGAACGCCTGGAACATCACGCCGTGGTTCGCGCGGGCGACTTCTTTTACATTCCGGCCGGGGTGCCGCACCTTCCGTACAACCCGAGCCCCGATGTACCCTGTGTGGCGCTGATTTCCCGCACCGATCCTAACGAACAGGAGAGCGTCACGCTTCGGCCCGATCTGGACGAACTTCCCGATTGGGCGAGCGTACAGACGTAAAACATGACCACGCTATCGAACCACCGCATTGCTGCATGGATGCTCATGACAGCAGTCGCACTTGGGACAATGACCGCCATGTCTGCACAAGCTCAGGAAAAGCCCTACCCCGCTCGCACGATCTCGCTGACGAGTCAACATGGTTTTGCGACCACGGTCGATCGGCTCAAGAGTACGTTGGCTTCCCGCGGGCTGACGCTGTTTGCCGATATCGATCAGAGCGCGGCGGCGACTCAGGCTGGCACGTCGCTGCGGCCGACGCGGTTGTTTCTCTTTGGTAACCCCAAGGGGGGCACGCCAGCCATGCAGATGAATCCGCATGCCGCGGTGGAGTTGCCGCTAAGGGCGGTGGTCTGGCAGGACGAGCGCGGGACAACCCATATCGACTACCAGGACCTCAGCGGCGTGCTGGCTGCCGATTATGGTCTGTCGGCGGACATGGTCGCGCCGTTGGCTGCCGTGCGACCGCTGTTGGAAAGCGTCGCCTCTTCGAAGTAAGGCAGAACAAGCGGAACGGCGGGCACCCTCGCCCGCCGTTCCGCGCGTACCTTACGATCCCACCGTCACAAAAATCGGGTTCGAGTAGAACCACAGATCGTTGTAGTTACGCGCGTTGATCGCGTTGAAGCGCGCGGTGTCTTCCGTCACGGTCGTCTGCGGATCGGCCAGCGGGTCGCCGTTCAGTGTTTCACCCGCCACGTTCATGCCGAGGTTGGTGCCCCGCAGGCGGAAGTACTGGCTCTTGGCCGCCTTGTACGTGAACGTCATCGTGTTGTAGCCGTCCGCGTCCAGCTTCCAGTCGGTCGACGTGAACGTTGCGATCACCTTCGTCGAGTCGTTGGTTTCCTTGCTGTACTCTGGCGTGCCGGCCGCAGCGCGCGGCGTCACGTCGCCAGCGATCAGGTCGACGTGGTTGACCGTGGGACGTGCGTTGACGTTGACACCGCTGTCCAGCGGGTACTCGTAGTTATTGCGATCGGGGCTCTTGAAGCGGATCGTCACCGTGACGGTCTCGCCGGCCTTGACCTTGAGTTCGCCGCCCATCTCGCTCTTGGTCGTGCCATTCGCGATATTGAAGTCGAGCGCGTTGATCAGGTCACCGAACACCGAGAACATCTTGCCCGAACGCATGCCTTCGATAATCGCCTTCACGCCGGTGTACTTGTTCTCCAGCCACACGTACGTCTTGGCGTATTCGCCCGGGAAATAGCCGCTGCTGTTGGCGCCGATCACCTTGAAGTGGTGGTCCGAGTCGGCCACGTTCCAGAAGCGACGGCCGTCGCCGAGCATGGCATCCCAGATACCGCCGACCTGTGCGACCACATAGTCCACGCCACCGTAGACGCGCGACTTGACGTTCGCTGCGGTGTACGCGCTGGTGTAGCCACCGCGGTTCGGTTCCATCTGGTTGCCGACCATGCCTTCCACGCCAAACGCAATGTTCGGTGCGGTGTCATTGAACTCGCGATAGTTGGCCGCCGTGTACAGGCCCGGGTTACGCGACGGATGGTTGATCAGCGCGTAGCTGGTGTCGGGGAAGTTGTCGCGCAGCCAGGCGAACGCCTTGACCGAATCGGCATGCGTCGTGAACGCGCGCGGACCCTTGGCGCTCCAGGCGGTGACGTCCACCGGATCGAACTGCGCCACGTTGCGATTGGTAAAGAAGTACTCGAACTCGTTCGCAGCCTTGGTGGCCGTGGCAAGCGGCGCGCCGGTGAAGATGCCGACGTTGACGTGATCGTGCGTCGGCATGTCCCATTCGAACCCCGAGAAGATCAGCTTCTTGGCGTAGCGGCCGCTGTCCTGCAGTTGCTTGACCGCGGGAATCTCGTACGTGGCCATGGCCTGCGAGTACGGGATGGAACCACCGGGAATCGCGGTGCCATTCTGGTCGCGTGTGGAGGCGCGCAGGTGATTGGTAATCGCGGTCCAGTCTAGGCCGAACTTGTCGAAGGACTGGTCGAGCACCGTCGTCAGCGTATTCTGCGCGTCGTCGGACTCGGTCGTATGCGTATGCAGATCGCCCGTGGTCCAGCGTCCGGTGACTTCCGCCGGCTTGGTCGGCGTGACTGGATCGGTCGGATTGGTCGGATTGGTCGGCGTCGTGGGAGTGTTCGGCTGTGCCGGTGCCGACGGTGTGGTAGTCGTGGCATCGTCGCCGCCGCAACCGTAGAAGCCAAATGCCACGACCAGACCGGCCGCGAGTGCGGTAATGGTTTTGCTGTAACGCATGATTCCCTGTTGAACCTGATTTCTCGATGACCCAATGGTGCCGATGCATCATCGATCGGTGCGAGGCGCGCACCGGCTCCCGACGCTCTGGCTATTTGTATGGGCGCCGATGATGCCGGGGGTTCATGACAAGGGAGTGATGCGAGCGATATTTGGGGGCTACAACGCGAATGACATCAGCACCAACGCCGCGGTGGAGGGACGCACGCGCTTGCGAGGCTCGCGGCTTTCCTGACGCGCCGCACGCATCGCGCGCAGGCGTCGCAATACGCGCCCGTCGAGGTCGAGGCGCGTCAGTAGGCGTGTGACAAATCGGAGTCCGAATGGCACCTCACGTCGCAGGAAGGCCACCTTGCGCACGTAGTGATCGACCTCCCATAACCACCTGGTGTGCGCGGGAAAATAGCCGATCGATCCCGCGTTCAGCGTGTGGGTCTGTCCGAGCGCGTCAGTCACGCGCACGCTGCCTTCGACGATATAGATGGTTTCATCCGAATCGAAGTGCCAGTCGAACGTGCTGCGCGTGCAATCCCACACCACCGTGTAGGCAAAGGTGTCGAGGGCATCCGAATGATCGGCACACCGCGTCACCGGGCGACCGCTACGTATCCACGCTGGATCGATAGGACTCGGCCGCATGGGCATGGCATCGAGCCGGTTGAACACCCCCGCGTCACGCATGTTCTGCTGTCGGTCAAAGGCGGGGCCGGCCAACACGTGGTCGTCGCTCATCGACGTTGCTCCTGTCTAGAGTGCTGAACCGGGAGGATAGTGACAACTAACGTTCGGCTCCGTGCGGAAGCAAACCAACGCCACTGTTGCAGACACGCCGCAGCGTGCTTGCAAATAAGAATCACTATCATTTATACTCCGCGCGGTTCTCTCCTCTTGCTGTCTCTCGCCCCCTCGCCGTGCTGCGCGACTCTTCTCACCCTCCGCTGTTTGCCGCGCTACTGCGTCATTACGACGAGCTGGTCGACCACGTGCGGCGGCGTTTTGGAGATCGGCATTTCGCGCGCGACGTGCTGCAAGACGTCTGCGTGCAGCTGCTCGAGCGCCCGCCAGCGGGCGAGGTCGTGCAGCCGCTCGCGTTTCTCCGGCATGTCTCCACGCATCGCGCGATTGATCGGTTTCGTGCCGAGTCGACACGGCAATCCCATGCCGATGCGTGGCACGCCGACACCAGCGCCATGGCGGGTGCTACGCCGGACGTCGCCGATGCCATTGCCCATCGGCAGGCCGTCGATCGCCTCGAGCAATGCATTGCCGCGCTGCCACCGCGTTGTCAGGAGGTCTTTATCCTGCATCGGCTTCATGAGCTGCCGCAGCAGGAAGTTGCATTAAGATTGGGCATCTCGCGGGGAATGGTGACGCGGCATATGGCGCGTGCCATGGCGTTGCTGGCACCGGAACTGGATGCACTGGGCACGCCGCAGGCGTCTGTCGCCACCCCGCAGGAACTGTCGTTGTGAGACCCCCTGCCCTGTCGATGTCCGATTCCCCCACGCCCTCGCGCGATCCGCTCTCGCCTTATCAGGAGGCTTTGCGCGAACGCTTTCCCTCGGTGGAAGCCATTACGGCCGCCGCGGGGGCGCGTCGCCGCAAGCAGCGTCGTACGCAAGCGACCGCGGCTATTGCCATGGTGACGTTGATTGCCGGCACGTGGCTCGCCGATCCTGCGTATCGCACCGAGCAGTTCTCGGCCGAGTCCGCCCCGCGCACCGTGCAGCTTGCCGATGGCAGCAGTACCATGCTCGACCAGAACACCCGACTGACGGTCCAATGGGGGTTGCGCACGCGCACGCTCGTGCTGGAACAGGGCGAAGCGGTGTTCACGGTCGCCCATGGTCCGCGCGCGTTTATTGTCACGGCGGGATCGACTCGCGTGCGTGACATTGGCACGGTGTTCGATGTCCAGCGGCTGCCCCAGCGCACGCGCGTCGTCGTGTTGGAGGGCGCGGTGGAAGTCGAGGCCGGCGGTCAGATCCGTCAACTACGCGCCAGCGAACGCGTCGATGTGCCGGCCGATGGCCAGCCGGGTCGCACCGTGATCGTGGACACCGAACGCGCCCTTGCCTGGCAGCGCGACAAGTTCTCGTTCGATGGCGCCACGCTTGCCGATGCCATCGCCGAGATGCAGCCGCACGCGCGCGTCCCCATCGTCATCGACGATCCGCGCGTGGCGCAGTTGCGGCTCTCCGGGGAGTTCGATCGCGATCAGGTACCCGCCATTCTGAAGCTGCTGCCCGGCATCCTGCCGGTGACGGTACGCGGCGAGGCTGACGGCAGCATTCATCTGGCTGCACGGCCACGATAAATTTTTTCATAGCAGGTGTACAACCGGGCAACGACGCACGGCAACTCCGTGAACAGGCCGAATGGTTCGGCCCCGCCATCAGGAGTTTTCGTGAAGTCCACCGTTTGCCGCCGGCGCGCTGCCCGCGCTTCCCGCCTTGCAGTCCGCCCGCTTGCCGCGCTGGTACCCGTGATAGCGGCCATGCTTGCCGCCGGTGCGATTGCCCAGGGCGTGGCCCGCGCCATCGACATTCCCGCCCAGCCGCTCGCCCAGTCATTGGCGACACTGGCGCGCCAGTCCGATACGCAGATCCTGTTTGCCACGGCACTGGCCGACGGCCTGCGCGCGCCCGCGATTCGCGGCACGCTGACGGTGGAAGATGCCCTCGCCCGCATGCTGGCAGGGTCGGGACTGCGCGTGGTGAGCAACGGGCCCCGTACCTACACGGTGGTGCAGGCGCCGGTGGACACCAGTGCCGCCACGCTGCCGCTGGTGACCGTGCGCGCGGATGCGGCGGACCTGTCCGGCAATGCAAACGGCGTGGTGCCGCTGCGGGCCGGCGGCTCCAAGACCAGCACGCCGCTGATCGATGTGCCGCAGACCATCAATATCGTCACGCGCGATCAGATGGACGAGCAGAACGTCCAGAGCGTCATGCAGGCGCTGCAATACACGCCTGGCGTGGTCAGCCAGTACGGCGAGACCGATCTGCGCTACGACTGGCTGGCCGTGCGCGGCTTTGTACCGCTGCGCTACCTCGATGGCCTGCGCCTGCCCTACGGCGCGCGTGGCTACTCGCAGCCGCGTATCGATCCGTACGCGCTGGAAAGCATCGAGGTGCTCAAGGGCCCCGCATCGGTGCTCTACGGGCAAAGCTCGCCGGGCGGACTGCTGAACATGGTCAGCAAGCTGCCGCAGGCGCAGACCTCGCGCGAGGTCGTGCTGCAGACCGGTAGCCACGATCGCGCGCAAGGCGCCTTCGACCTGACCGGCCCCATCGACGAAGAAGGCAAGCTGCTGTACCGCGTGGTGGCGCTGGCCCGCGACACCAATACCGAGATCGACTACCTCAACGAGCGCCGCGTGATGGTGGCGCCGAGCCTGACCTGGCGGCCGACGACCGATACCTCGTTGACGCTGATGGCGCAGTACCAGAAGATTCGCTCGGACGGCGGCGGCGCGCCGCCCGCCCTGCCCGCCGCCGGCACGCTGCTGCCGAACCCGAATGGCAGCATTCCGACCAGCCGGTTTATTGGCGAGCCCGCATACGACAAGTTCGAAAGCGAGCAGATGATGTTCGGCTACAAGTTCGCGCATCGCGCCAACGATACGTGGCAGTTCCGGCAGAACGCGCGCTACAGCTATATCGATACCGATTCGCAGCGCGTGCAGGGCCTGTCGATGAATCCGAATCTGCTGACGGAGAACCGTTACGGCTGGGCGTTCCCCGAGCGCAGCGGCGTGTTCTCGATCGACAACCAGGCGGAAGCCAGCTTCCGCACCGGCCCGGTTCAACACACGCTGCTGCTCGGCGTGGATTATCAGTACGAGGATGCTCGCTACGAGGAATCGCAACTGGTAGCGGTGCGTGCGCTGGACGTGTTCAATCCGGTGTACGGCGCGCCGGTTTCGCGCCCACCGCTGGGTACGCGCGTGGATCAGTCCCGCCATCAGGTGGGCGGCTATGTGCAGGACAGTCTCGCGATCGATCGGTGGACGTTTCTGCTGAGCGGCCGCTATGACTGGGCCGGCAGCAATACCGACACGCTCACGGCGCTGACCAACAACACCGTGAACACACGGCAGAGCGACAACGCCTTTACGGGGCGCACTGGTGTGACATATCAGTTCGATAGCGGCATTGCGCCGTACGCGAGCTTTGCCACGTCGTTCCAGCCGCAGGCCGGCACGGGCCGCACAGGTACGCCATTCGAACCGACGCGCGGCCGCCAGACCGAGGTGGGGGTGAAGTACCAGCCCAAGGGCGTCAACGCGTTTATCACGGCATCGGCCTTCGATCTGCGGCAGACCAATGTACTGACGCCCGATCCGCTCAACACCAACTACAACACGCAGAGCGGTGAGGCGCGCGTACGCGGCTTCGAGCTCGAGGGCAAGGCGAGCCTGACGCGCGGACTGGACGTGGTGGCCTCGTACTCGTACTCCAATACCGAGGTGCTCAAGGCCAACGCCAATGCGCGCGGCGCCACCACGCTCGGCAATGCGCTGCCGTTCGTGCCGCAGCACCAGGCTTCGCTGTGGACGTACTACACCTTCCACACCACCGCGCTGCAGGGTCTGGGTATGGGCCTCGGCGTGCGCTATATCGGCCGGTCTTATGGCGATGCCGCGAACGTCTACCGCGTCCCGGCCGCCACGGTGTTCGATGCGGCGCTCAGCTACGACCTCGGCAAGTCTGTCCTGCAACTGCGCGGCGTGCGGGTGGGCGTAAATGCGACCAACCTGTTCGATCGCCGCTATATCAACACCTGCATCTCGTCCACGGGCTGCTACTTTGGCACGCGTCGCCTGGTGCTGGGTACGGTCAGCTACAAGTTCTGACAGACAAAAGCCCGCTTGCGCGGGCTTTTGTTCTTGTGGCGCCAGGCTGAAAGACTGTTACTTCTGGCCTGAAGTTACCGTGACGCCGTTGCCGCCGGTGAGCGACGTTTTCTGCGCGGTGGTGGAGCTTTGGACGTCGACACCGACGTTGGCGACGCCGCTGCCCTTCTGCTGCGCGTACGGGTCGCGCGGCTTGGTACTCCCGGTTTTGCCGGTGTTGCCGGTATTGCCGGTGTTGCTCGTACCTCCCGTGCCGCCAGTGTTACCCGCGTTGCTGGTGCCACCGCCCGAGCCGGTGTTGCCGGTCGATCCCGTCGAGCCCGAGCCCGAGCCCGTGCCACCGCCGCCGGTGCCAGTGCCAGTCCCGCTACCGCTCGTACCGCCCTTGCTCGTGCCACCCTTCTTGGTCGGCGAGCTCAGGCTCGATCCCGCCGCCGATGCCGACACGCTCACGTCCGTCGAGCTTGACGTGCTGACCGCGTCCTTCTGCGTCACCGTGCCGCCAGCCACGACTGCAACCGAACCCTTGGCGCTGCCCTGCGTACCTTCCAGCGTGGTGTTGCCACCCGAGGTCAGCTTGATGTTGCCGCCACTGGAGATGCTCGAGGCAGTAGCGATATCGCTCTGCGAGTTCTGCACGCCCACGCCGACGCTTGCTTCGCCGCTGCGTTCGTCCATGGTCTTGCCACCGGTCTTCTGACCGTTGGAGCCCTTGGTGCCGCCGACATTTTCTTTCTTGCCGCCCGATGCCGCGGCACTGACATCCACCGTGGTGCTCTGGCTGGTCTGCTTGTCGCGCGCCGCGTTGAATGCGAGGTTGCCGCCGGCATTCACCGTGACATCGCCGCCGCTGGACAGCGACGTGCCCGTGAAGGTGGCATCGCCGCCGCTCTTGATCGACAGCGGTCCGCTGCCGCCCGAGATGCTGCCGGCCACATCGGTATTGCCGCTGCTGGACGCCTTGCCTACGCCGACCCCGACTTCCGCGCTGCCCTCGCCCTTGCCCGCGGTCACACCGACTTCCACGCCCACGCTCTGGCTGCTCGAGCTGCTGGTGTTCTTGGCCGCATCGAACGTGAGCTTGCCGCCCGTGGTCACGCTGGCGCCGTCCGCCGCCGCGATATTCGTGCCTTCCAGACGGGTGTCGCCCTTGGTGTTGATGCTCAGGTTGCCGCCGGCGTTGATACCACCCACGACCGCGGTGCTGCTGCTGTCGCTGGCCTTGTCGCCCTGGTAGCTGGCCCCGACACCGACGCTCTTGTTGACGATATCGACATCGACCTTGCCACCCGCGCTGGTGCTGTTGCTGGTGCTGCTCGACGTATTGGCGGCCGCGCGATAATCGAGCGAACCCGCGTTGAGCGAGACGTTCTTGCCCGCGTCGATGGTCGTGCCTTCCAGCGTGGTGGCATTGGTCGACGTGCTGGTCACATTTCCGCCAACCTTGATGTTCGATACCACCGCATTGCTGGTGTTCGACGTCGCCGCCGTCGCGTCGTGCTGATAGCTTGCGGTAATCCCGGCGCCGGCCGAGGTTTCCGTGCTCGACGGCTTGCCCGCACCGGCGCCGGCATTGGCGCTCACAGAAGCACTGGCGGAGGCTTCGGCGTACGCGCCAAGCTTGGCCGTATCGGTCGTGCTGCTCGACGAGCTATACGTCGTGTTGGCGGCCGCCTGGCTCGTGATGGTCTGCGCCGACTGCGTCAGGTTGCCACCCGCGCTGATCTGCGTGCCCACATCGTTGATGCTGTTGGTGGCTGTGCGCGTGATATTGCCGCCCGCCGAGATGCCCGACGTCACCGCGGTGGTCGAGCCATCGACATTGCTGGTGCGCGTGTTCGACCCATACAGGCCAACTTCGCCACGCGCCGATGCTTCGGCCGATGCTCCCGCCTGCGCGCCCAGACCCACGCCCGCGCCGGCTTTCGTTTCCGCGCTGGCATTGCCGCTAGCGTAGAGACCGGCCGTGGTCGTGCTGCTGCTCGAACGCGTTTCATGGACGTCGTTGACGGCCTTGAAGTTCATGTCCTTCGCATCGAGGTTCATATTGCCGCCGGAGGCGAGCTGCGAGCCCTCGAGCGTCAGGCCGTTGGTGGCCTTGACGTTGAGATCGCCGCCCGCGCTGATGCCCGAGCCTTGATGCGTGGTGTCGAGCGACGACGAGGTGCTCGTGCTGTGCTGCACGAAGTCGAGGTGATTCTCCGAGTTGGCCGACGCGCTGGCCGATGCATTGGCAGCCGCGTTCGGATTGCCCTTGCCCGCGGCCGCACCGGCACTGGCTTCCGCCTGCGCTTCGGCCTTGTTGTTGCTGCTGGCCATCAGGCCGACCGTGGTGGTGGTGCTGGTCGTGTTCGAGGTCTTCTTGTCCTCGGCCGCGAGCAGGTTCACGTTCTGCGCGTTGACCGTGGCATTGCCACCGGCCTTGACGTTCGACCCCTGCAGATTGACGTCCTGCGTGGCGTTGATCGTCGCATTGCCGCCGAAGCTCACGTTCGAGCCCACGTGCCGCAGGTCCGTGGTGTCGGTCTGCGTCTTGGTGGTGCTGCTGAACGCGAGGCCAGCCGAGCCGTTGCCATTGGCTTCCGCCGAGGCACCGGCTGCCGCCGCCGCGCTGCCACGGCCGGAGGCCGACGAAGCGGAAGCCTCCGCGCTGGCCGAGCGGTTGCCTGAGGCGCTGACCTGCAGAATGCCGCTACGCTCCGTGGTGGTATGCGTTTCGTCGTAGTTGCGGCCCGCCAGCACGTTCACGTTGGTGGCGTTGATCTGGCCGTTACCCTTGACGTCGACGTTCGAGCCCTGGACCGTGACATCGTTCTTCGCGGTCACGTTGGCATTGCCGCCCACCTGCAGATTGCTGCCAACGTTGCGCACCGAGGTCGAATCGGAGGTCACCTTGGTCGAACCGTACACCGAATTGTTATTGCCGAAGCCGCTCGAGATGCTGGTCGTATGCGTGGTCGTGGTGTTCTCGCGCGCCACGATATTGACGTTGTTGCCGGCATTCAGGTCGGCGTTGCCGCCGACCTTTGCATCGGTACCCGCGAGCGTGATGTCGTTGCCGGCCTGCGCGGACAGATTGCCGCCCACGGTCAGCCCCGACTTCACCTGTTCCACGGTGGTCGTCGTGGTCGTCGTGATGCCCTTGGCGCCTTCCGGCCCGCGGTTGGTGCCCGTCGTCGAAGTGTTCTTGTTCTCGATGGTGTCGAACGTGATGTTGTTGCCGGCCTTCAGCGACGCATCGGTGCCGGCCGTCATGGTGGCGCCGAGGTTCCTGATGTCCTTCTTCGCGTCGAGCGCCAGCGTGCCGGTGGACTGGATCGAGCCAGTCTGGCCGACCGTGGTCTGCTGGAACAGGTCGGTGGTGCCGTTGCTGGTGCTGAAGGTCTTGTTGACGATGCTGCCTTCGGTCGACGTCAGGCTGACGTTACCGCCCTTGATCACGCCCGACGTGTTGGTGATATCGCCGGTCGACGTCACCACCAGCGACTTGCCGCCGACGATGGTGCCGCCCGTGTTGGTCAGCGACGTCAGGTTCAGGTTGGCGTCCTGCGCGGAAATCACCGCGCCCGAGCTGACGGCCGCCTTGGTGCTCTGCGACAGGTACACCACCGGTGCGAGCACAGTCCTGCCGTCCACGACGGTCTGCACCATCCACACGATGTCCTGCTTCAGGTTGGCCTGCTGCTCGGGCATGAGTGCCTTGCCGAGTTCAAGGCCGAGGCTCTTGGTCTGCGCCGACGCATTGTCGAACAGACCCTGCATCTGCGCATCGGCGTTGCCATAGCTCGCCAGCATCACGTTACCGGTCTGGGCGATCAACTGCTGCTTGACGAGATAGTTCTCGTAGCTGGCATCGCCAAGGCGCAGGCCAATCTCGTCGGTGCTGTAGCCAAGCATCTTCGTGAGGTAGTCCGACCCATAGGTGGCGGTGCCACCCATATAGAGCGGATTGGTCTCCACGAGGTACTTGGCGCCCGGGTCCCGCGCCATCACAAAGAAGCCATTGGGGTTGGTCGGCAGCGGAATATTGATGCCGCCGAACGAGGTACCGTTGACGCCGTTGGCCACGTTGCCGGCCACAAACGATACGCCGCCCTTGACCGTAACGCCGCCGACGGTGGTTGCCGTCTTGCCCGACTGGTCGTTGACGCCCGAGGTGGTGCCATTGAGCGTGGTGCTGCCCACGCCATTGGTATTGCCCTTGATCGCGGTACCGATGGTGTTCGGCTTGGTCGTGCCTTCCTTCGCCGAGTTGACGTCAGTGGTGACGGCGCCTTTGTTGGTCAGCGCGATACCGTTGGCGGTCAGCGTGGTCGTGTAGATGCCCGCCTTGATCTGATTGTTCTCGCTGTACGCGAACGAGTCGCTATAGCCGCTGCCAAAGTGACAGCCAGAGTCGTAGTGGTCGCCCTCGCACAGTTCGTTCGAGTACTTCTTGGCCGGACCCAGTGCGATGTACTTGGTGTGCAGCGTGTAGTAGCGCGTGTAGTCCTTGGTCTGCAACGCCAGATTGTCGTTGGTGAACGTGGCATCGCCACCGAGCTTGAAACCATGGCCCGCGTCGTCGTAGATGCCGCGATCGCGCAACGCATTCGGGTTGGTCTGCGTGCCGTCCACCGAGAAGCCCTGCAGGGCCACGCTGCTGCCACCGTAGATCGTGCCACCGAGGTTGCTGCCGGTATGGAACGTCAGCTTGAGGTTGGTGGTGGCGAGGATCTGCGGCGAGTACGTGGGCGCCTGATCGTCCCGATAGCGCTGGTACTCGGTCCAGGTGGCCTTGTAATCCTGGAATTCGTCGAGATTGCCGCCGGCATCGCCGTCGTCGTACTCGCCGCCGTACTTGTTGGTCACCGTAGCCGAGGTGGTCCAGTAGCGTGTATCGCCACCGGCCACTTCGTTGCGGATCGTATTGGCGACGATATCGATGCTGCCGTCACTGACGATATCGCGGTTATTGACCACGGTGTTGGCGCGCAACGTCATGGCGCCGACCGCGTTGATCGTGCTGGAGTTGGTCAGCGTGCCGTTGGCCGTGACCGACAGGTTGCGGCCCGCATAGATCGCGCCGTTATTGACGAGGTTGCCCGCGCCCGCGTTGGGGCCGCCGGCCAGCGTCAGCGTGCCCGCGTTTGCCTTCACCGTGACGTCGCCGAGCGCTGCAATGCCGCCCGTGCCGCTGTTGGTGATGTTCGGCGCGGTCACGTTGAGCGCGTCGCGCGAGTACAGCAGCCCGTCGTTGGTCAGGTCGTTGCGCACCGTGATATTGCCGGTGCCGCCGGCGCCGCCCATGGCCGCCATTACGCGCGCGGTGCTGGTGGTGTCGCCGCCGAGCGTGAGCGTGGCCGCGTCGAGGTCGAGATTGCCGCCCGACGACAGCACCGCGTCCTTGTTCAGCGTGACCGTATTCATATCGATATCGACGGTCCCACCACTGACGGTCTTGCCCGACCCGATCGACAGCGTCGAATTGCCGGTGCCCTGTTGTACCGACAGCTTGCCGCCCGCCTGCACGGTGCCGTTTAGCGCCGCCGTGTAGTTGTTGGCCCCGCGCGCGCCGATATTGAGGGCGCCATTGCTGAGCAGGCTGCCGGTGGTGTTGAGTCCGCCCGTGCCGACTGCCAGCGACATATTGCCGACCGATTGCAGCGTGCCCTTGTTGGTAATCTGGTTGGCCGTGACCGTGCCCGCGCCGCCCGACGTGGCGGCCAGCGTGGTCACGCCACCCGTGTCGTTGAGGAACGTACCCGTCAGCGTGATCGTGCTGGCGGCGTTGGAGCCGCCCTGGATCGTGCCGGCGTTGTTGAGCGTATCGGCGGTCAACGACAGCTTGTCGCCGAGCAGCTTGCCGCCGCTGCTATTCGCGAGCGTGGCGCCATTGGCGGTGATGCCGAGCGTGCCGGCCGCGGCCTGAATCGTGCCGGCGTTGGTCAGCGCCGTGCCCGTGCCGAGCAGCAGCGTCAGGTCGCGCCCCGCGCGCAGTGCCGCGTTGGCCTGATTGACCAACCGCGCCATCTGCAGCGTGGCGTCCTGATTCGCCTGCAGCGTGCCATTGTTGGTCAGCGTGCCGGTCAGCGTGAGGCTGACGATGCTGCCCGCCTGCATCGAGAGCAACCACGTGCCGTTGTTGTCGAGCGAAGCGGCCGTGATATTGCTGCCGGCCTTGGCCTGGACCCAGCCGCTTTGCGCATCGCCGGGCGCTGGCGCATTGGTGATGGCGCCCGCTTTCAGCGCCAGCGTGCCGTCGCTCAGCAGATAGCCGCTGTTATCGACGTTCTCGCTGCCGTTGCCACTGCGGTCGGCGATATCGAGCTTGCTGCCCGCATTGACGGTACCGGTGTTGGTCACGGTGCCGTCGACGCGCAGCGTGGCGGTGCCGGTATCCGCGCTCACGATGCCACCATTGGTCAGCCCGGTGGCGGTGAGGTTGACGTTCGCCGCCTTGATGGCCGAGGTGGCATCGCGGTTCGTCAGGCTGCCCGCGGCCGTCACGCCGAGCGTCTGACCGGCTTGCAGCACGCCATTGCCGGTGTTGGCGACATTCCCCGCCGCGGTGATGCCGAGGTTGTTGCTGGCGTAAAGGGCGCCGCTGTTATTCACATCGCGCGCGGAAACCGCGGCATTGCCTTTCGATTGCAAGGCACCGCTATTAGTCAGATCGCCGCTCAGCGTGACGCTGTCGTTGGCGGTGGTCTGCTGAGACAGCAGCCACGTGGCGCGGTTGTCCAGCGAGCCGGCCTGAATCGTGGTGCCGGCGTTAGCCTGAATCCAGCCGGTCTGCGGATCGCCGCCATTGGTGGCGTTGGTGATCGATGCCGCCTGCATGGCGATGGTGCCATCGGACAGCATCACACCCGTGTTGTTGATGGCTTCGGTGGCGCCGCCGTGGGCGTCGGCGATGTCGAGCGTCTGGCTGGCCTGCAACGTGCCCGTGTTGGTCAGCGTGCCGCTGGCGCGCAGCATGGCCGCGCCGTGGTCGGCACTGATCAGGCCGTTGTTGGTCAGGCCCGTGCCCGCCGTCAGCGCTACCGTGTCCGCGCGCAAGGTGGCCGCGGCGGCGTTGGCGATGCTGTTGGCCGCCTTGATATCGACGGATTTCGCCTGCGTGATCGCATTGGCGGCGTTGGTGACACTGCCGGTGGCATGGATCGCCAACGCATTGGTGGCCAGCAGCGTGCGCGCATTGGTGACGTCGTGCGCGGACAGCGTGGCGTTGCCCTTCGATTGCAGCGTACCGCTGTTGGTCAGGTCACCGCTCAGCGTGATCGTGTCGTTGGCGGTCGATTGCTGCGACAGCAACACCGCGCCGGCATTGTCGAGGCTGCCTGCATCGATCCTGCTGCCGGCATCGGCCTGCATCCAGCCCGTCGACGTATTGCGGATGGCCGCGGCCTTGAGCGCGAGATCGCGATCCGCCAGCAGGTTGCCGCTATTGGTCAGCGACTGGGTGCCGGTGCCGTTGCGATCCGCGATATCGAGCGTGGTGGCGGCGTGGACCGTGCCGCTGTTGTCGATGGCGCCATCGACGCGCAGCGTCGCGGCGCCCTTGTCGGCGGTGATCGTGCCGGCGTTGTTCAACCCTTGCGCGGCGGTCAGTACGACATTGCCGCCAAGGCTTTCGATGCCTTGCGCCGCATCCTTCGCGACCGAGAGCTTGCCGACGGTCGTCAGCAGCAGATCGCCGCTGGCCTGCAATGCCGCCGGGCCGAGGTTCATATCGCCCGAGGTCGTGCTGGCTTCGAGCTTGCCCGACGACTGGAAGCGCGTGCCGGCACCCGTCGTGAGCGCGCCAAACACGCCCTGCCAGTTGCCGGCGGCGACCCACTGCGTGCCAGTGACATTGGCACCGCCGCCGATCGTCAGCTGGAGCGTGCCGCCCGCACTGCGGACGTTGTTGTTCTGAAGCGCGGCCGAGCTCGCGTTGTCGATCAGCGAAGCGGCGTTGACGGCGAGATTGCTCGCCGCCACGATCGCATTGCCATTCAGACTGACACCACCCGTCGCGGTCAGCGACGTGTCACGGCCCGACGACAGCGAGGCATTGCTCAGCGCCAGCGCCGTGGCTTCGTTGCTGGTGCTGGCCACCAGCACATCGCGCTGCGCGGAGATGCGATTCTGCAATTCGATGCGGCCCGCGGCCGACAGCGTGAAGTCATCGGCGGAGGCCGCGGCATCGCCGAGCATGCGCACGCCGACACCGGCTTCAGTGGCCGTCAGGCGAATGCGGTTGGCGTACATGCCGCCCAGCGCGGTACTGTCGATCGCATACGCGGGCGTGGTGCCGGCACCGGGCACGGCACCGGTGACCGAACGGCTGACGTAGTCATAGCGATTGGCGCCGGCCGTGATCGACAGATCCTGCGCGTTGATCGTGCCGTCGAGCTTCACGGTGCGCGCCACCAGATCGAGCATCTGCTGCGCCGTGGCGTTGAGACCGCTGCCGTTGATCAGGATATCGCCCTGATTGACGGTGAAGCCACCGAGCGAGCCGTTCGCGTTCAGATACGGCACACCGGTCGTCAGCGTGACGCGATCGGTGTTGATAAAGCCGCAGCCCGAACACGTGATGCCATACGGGTTGGCCAGAATCACGTCGGCGCGGCCGCCGAGCACTTCGGTAAAGCCGGCCAGCGTACTGCGGTTGTTCGACACCACTTCATTGAGAATCACCCTGGCGGCGTTCGTCATATTGAAGTTCGCGGTGACCTGCCCCGCCAGTTGCGACTGGTAGGCGATCTGCGCGGACGTGGTGTTGTTCAGCACCAGGCCCTTGTCGTTGACGTTGTAGCTGTTGTACCGGTTGTGCGAGAGCCCCGCCGCGTTGGCGGTATCGATATTGACGACGGTGGTGCCGTTGGGCGCCACGTAGGTGTTGGTCTTGCCGCTGGCAACCGCGACCGATTGAGCGAGTACGGTCTGCGGTATCGCCATGGCCGCGCCGCCCAGCAGGCCGCCTGCCAAGGATGCACGAAACAGCGCTCGCGCATACCGACGCTTGCCGTCACGCGTGCTCTTGGCCTTGCCGTGGCCGCGCGCCGTTTCCGCAACTGCCGTCCACGTGGCCGTGGCCGCGTTCCAGATGACTCGATAGAAATGGTTCATGGCGGGTGACCTCAGATCGATGCGGACAGTCGCAGGCTGAACAGCGTGCCTTCGCGAAATTGGGAGGACGGCGCGCGTACCGCGCGCGCGGCAAAGGCGTCGATGGCCACGGTCTTCCAGAACAGACCGATGCCTAGCGTGGCGCCCGACAGCGAACCCGACGGCACACCGGCCGCGCGGTTGGTGACATTGCCCCAGTCGAAACCTGCGTAGACGCGTCCGGCCAGCGTGCCCGTCGGGTTACCCAACATCGCCGTGGAGACCTGCCATGGCAGGCCCAGCTCGTTACGCACGAAGTAGCCGTTGTCGCCGGCCAGCGTGTAGTTCTGGAAGCCGCGCACGGACGACGGGCCGCCAATCAGGATCTGCTGCGTGCCGTACAGCGTGTCGTTGGCGGCCTGCCCGCTCAACTGCGTGGAGAAGGTCAGCGGTGTGCCCGCGAGTTCGAAGCGGCGGTTGTAGCCGAGGTCCAGCGTGAACTTGTTGAACTGCGCGTGCGGCAGGTCGCGCGGCAGATCGGAGGGATCGTGCAGCGAACCGAGCAGGTTCAGGCCCTGCACCATCGCCAGACGGCCGTTGAAGATGCCGCCGTAGACCTGCGTGAACGCGTTGACGCCCACATCGAGGAACGTCAGCGTGCGGCTGCTGACCTGCAGGAATTCACCGCCGAGCCAGTTCTTGCTCTGCTGCGTGGTCAGCCGCGCGGAGAACGCGACGCGGCTGGTCTGGTTGCGGAACACCACGCGATCGGCGCCCAGGCTCCACGTATCCATCTTGCCGGTGGCCTTGAGCGCAAGACCGCTCGGCAGACCCAGCGTGTTCGTGTAGTTGCTCTGGCTGTAGTCGACCGTAAAGGTGTTGTAGCCGAATGGCAGCTGGGCGTGCACGGCCGTGGAGTCGGACTTGTGGCCGCCATTGGCCGGGAACACCGACTGCCGGCGTGTCACCGCGAACAGTTCGTTCAGGCCCAGCAGACTGTCCAGCGTGACCGTGGCCGACGCGGCGTTGCGGCCGGTGGCATCGGTGCCAAGGTTGTCGTACGAACCGAACAGATGCACCGGGAACGATGCGTCGTTCTGCACCGCCACGACGCTCTGGCCCGGCGTACTGCCCGGGCGCAGGTCCAGCCGGGCGTTGTTGGAGCTCAGCAGATTGAGCTGATCGATGCCCTGCTCCAGATCGCGCAGATTCAGCGCGTCGCCAGGATTGCCGGGGAACGCGCCACTCGGCCAGATCGAGCCCTTCTTGCCGCCGGCCGGTCCGTTTTCGATCTCGTACCGTTCGATGCGGCCTTCCACTACGGTAATCACGAGCTTGCCGGTGCGCAG
This sequence comes from Cupriavidus pampae, assembly GCF_914271485.1. Taxonomy (GTDB): domain Bacteria; phylum Pseudomonadota; class Gammaproteobacteria; order Burkholderiales; family Burkholderiaceae; genus Cupriavidus; species Cupriavidus pampae. The sequence continues at coordinate 942,160 of NZ_CAJZAG010000001.1, read as the reverse complement.
GTCCTGCGCTGGCAAATAGGCACGCGTGGTGATATAGCCGCGATCGATAAAGCTTTTGGTCAGCTGCGCGAGGATGGCTTCGATATCGGTGGCGGCGAGGCAGCGGCCAGCGAAATCGCGTGTGATATCGGCGCGCAGGAAATCGGGCACGCGCTGCGTGTCGCCAGTGATCTCGATCGTGCGGATATCGCGGCAGGCCACGCCGATATCGGGCACCTGCACCTGCGGCTTGACGGTATTGAGGTCCGTGCCACCTGGGGGCGGCAACGCGCGCAACGCGCGCTCCTGATCTTCGCGCAGGCGGTCACGCTGCTGACTCTCGATAATCTGATTCTGCCGATCGAACGCTGCGGCCGGATTGGCCTGCGCGATGGCATTGCCATGGCAGAGCGCCAGCACCGCCAGCGCGACGAGCGTGGCGGCCTGATCGGCGGCGTGTTTTGGACGTACAGACCCGTGGCGCAGGCGAGCGCCAGCAACGCTGCCTCCCGGCAGCGAAGTTGCTGATTGCATTCCGATTTTTCCCGTTTTCCCGTTGGAGCGCGCGCTTGTTGTGCCTGTTTTTTTACGTCCCGCTATGGGCACGCGCGTCTACTCTCGATTCGGTCGCGAATATAGCAAGACCTTTGTGACCCGCAGAATGCGTTTGAACGGAAAAAATGCGTGCCACGAGAGAACGTGGGTGGCTCGCAACAACACCGTCGAACCGGGGAAAGACGGTGTTGCGGCATTAGCGTAGTTGCGATATTGCCCCGCGTATTTGGTGCGACAAGTGAAATGGGCGCCGAGCCGCAACGGGTGGCAGCCTGTTCCGCAGAGGTAGACCGGATGTGGCCGAGGTAGTGAATGGGGACTCAGCGGGTCCTTTTTTAGTTCATCTCGAGCATATCGAGGCACGCCAGTGGCGCGTCACGATTAACCAGTGCCAATGCGAGGTTCGCCTTGGCGACCAGTTCGAGGGGCCGCAAGTTCTGGACATAGTGGCCATGCGTAATTCGATCCATTCCTGCGCCTGCCAGTTTGGCCGAAGTACGAAGGCTTGCTGACAGTGCCACGCTGTCGAGACGCCCACCATGGAGAATCAGGTTTCGCTGGCGGTAGAGGCGATGGAACGCTTCGCCAATAGCATCTCTGATCGTCTGTAGTTGTGATCCGGGGTTGGCAAAAAGTTTTCTCAGACGCATTACGGCCGCCTGATCGGTTGCTGCGGGCATCTCCGGGAGGCGGCCACTGATAATCAAGTTCGCCAGAATGCGTGCACGCTCCCGATTTATCGGCTGCGCATCGAGCGCGGCGCAGATCTGAGGATGCGCGGCTTGTGCGCGATACGAAAGCGTTGTGAGTTCTGCCCGAGGAAATGAGCAGGTCACCAACGAGGCTAGATTGTCAGCAGCGGTGGCACGATCACTCGGATCAGCCAGCAAACCTTCGATTGCAGCCCAGCCGCCGGCGATCGCAGCGGGCGGTGAGCTACCCTCCAAATGGGCGAGCAACTCGAGTGCGGCATCTACGCCATGACTCACGTCCGTGGAGAACACGCGATCCTCTCGGAACAACTCTTTTACTCCTACACCTCGTGAATCCTCCTTCATTGGCATGGCAGTTCTGCTACCTTTCACCCAAAGCAGCGGCACGCGCCTCAGGGCGTCACCTGTGGCTATGAGCGCCCGAGCCGAATAGCGATCGGACTCGTTTCTGGCTGCTCTTGCGGCACCGAATACGTCGCGCGCCTGTACCTTCAGCACCATACCGGCGGACGCTCGCACGCCCGCGACTTCAAAGTTCTGCTCCCTCAACCAAGCGATAACTTCTGCCGGGCGCAGCCACGACGATGGAAGCCCATTTGGCAGCGCCGGCATACTTGCAAAAGCAAGCAACACTTCAAACTCACGCCGCGGGCAATTCAACATCTCGGCTTGAATCTCGTCGCATAGCCGAGGCAGCGTGATGGGCTGCAATGCATTCACGCGGGACTTGATAAAGTCGTGCAGAAACTGCCCCGCAAAGCCAGCATCGAGGAGATATGCAGCAACACTCCGCGCAAAATGCTCAACAGTGAAGCGGCCTTCAGAAACCGCAATGCTCCATCTAGCGAGATAGTCCGCTGACACGCGCGCCGACAACTCCCTGATTCCGAAATGAGTCGCTCCATCGACCCTCGGCACCTGTTGCACTTGTTGGCGCAGGAATGCCTTTTCGGCATCAGTGAACGCCGGATGCGCACCAACGCGCCTCTGCAGTGACGATGCCATTCGTCTGACCGAGCCTTCGCTGAGATGGCCTTGGCGCATTGCGACGCAGGCCTCATAGAGTTCATCCATTGCCAGTACAACCCCGATGCCCCAAAGCGACCGGCACCACGGCCTTTGGTCGGAAAGGAATTCCAGCAAGCGGGCCACCGCGGCTCGTTCAAAAGGATTGACAATTGTGTGCATGCCGAATAGCATTTGGGTTCGACCAACCGTGGTTGGTACACCTCCTACGCGGGGCGCGACCTGCGCGGAAAGGGCAGCAACGCTGCACGATCCAACCGGCTTAAGCCCCCATCTATTGAAGGCCCCGCTAGCGCGGGGCCTTTTCTTTTGTTCTTGCGCGCCGTAGTCCAAGCATCGCCGCATTCTCCTAAAAACAAAATCGCCTCTGGGCGGCACATCCGGCAGTGAAGCGGGACGGCGCGCCGCCAGAGGCGCGGCAACGGGATTCTACGGAAAGTAGTGCCCGGAGTTTGGCTGAAAAGGTGCTTGGTTGCTGTAGATCAATTGCGCAGTGCCTCAACGCCTTGAACTTCGGCTCGCCCTCCTACGGTTCAATAGCCCATCAACGCCTTGCCGATTGTGTTGCGCAGGATTTCCGACGCGCCGCCGGCGATCTCGTAGGCTTTCGCGTCGCGCAGGTAGCGGCCATATGGCGAGTTTTCCATGACGCCATACGCGCCGCAGATCTGGATGGCCGTGCCGGCGACTTCGGTGGCCAGCGCGGCTGCCATGAGCTTGGCTTCGCTCGACAGGCGTGGCACGTCGGCCTCTCCCTGTGTGTCCAGCGCATCGGCAGCGCGATACGTCAGCAGTCTTGCCGCATCGATGCGCGTGAGCATGTCTGCGAAGTACCACTGGATGCCCTGCTTCTCGAACACCGTGCTGTCGAACACCTTGCGCTGCCGCGCGTGCGCGAGCGACTTGTCGAACGCGGCGCGGGCGATGCCCAGGCTGATGCCCGCCGCCATCGTCCGCGAGTAATTGAGCGTGGTGACAGCGGCACGAACGCCCTTTCCTTCGATGCCGATCAGATGATCGAGCGGAAGCCGCACATCGTCGAGCACGAGATTCACGTGTGGGCCGTTGCGCAGGCCGAATGTGGCCGAGTTCTCGCCGACATACGTCGATAGCCCCTTGGTATCACCGGGCAGCGCAAACGCCGACACCCCCGTGTCGGTCTCCGCAAGGATGATGAAGAACTCCGCGGCCGACCCCGAGGTGATAAACGACTTCTCGCCGTTCAGCACCCATTCGTCGCCTACCCGCTTCGCCTTGGTGTCGAGCGAGCGAATGTCGCTGCCGTGATTGGCCTCCGTCAGCGCATAGGCCGAGATCAGTCCGTCGGCGAACTTTGGCAGGTAACGCCGCTTCAGCGAGTCCGAGCCGAACAGATAGAGAATGGTCTGCGCCTGCAGGATCGTGATCAGACTGATGCCCACTGCCGCACTGGCGTACGAGGCTTCCTCGAATACTGCCAACGCGTGACGATAGCTGCCGCGGCCGCCATAGGCCTTCGGCAGGAAGATATGGTTGTAGCCGGCGCGCGCCAGCCGGCGGATCTCATCGACCGGATACACATCGTTGGCGTCGATCGCCGCCGCGTTGGGCTCGATATGCGCACGCACCAGCGTACGCAACTCATCGATGAACGTCGTCTCCACCATGTCCTGCCAGAGTCTTGCCACCATCATCGCCTCCATAATTCAACCAGTTGAATATATATTCTGCTGGTTGACATTATACGAGCCGGTCGTAGAATCCGTCCAAGCATTCACCTATAAGAAAATCAATCCGGAGACGACACCATGAAGTGGTACAGAGAACTGAGAAAGGACGAACGCCGCACGTTTATCGCAGCATTCGGCGGCTGGGCGCTGGACGGCGTGGACTTCATGATGTTCACGTTCGTGCTCGGCACCTTGATGTCGATCTGGCATATCGATCGCACACAGGCAGGGATGCTGGGCACCGTCACGTTGCTGGTGTCGGCCGTGGGCGGCTGGATGGCTGGGATTCTTGCCGACCGCTACGGCCGCGTACGCGTGATGCAGTGGACCATCCTGTGGTTCTCGGTGTGCACGTTGATGCTGGGTTTCGCCCAGAACTTCGAGCAGGCCTTCGTGCTGCGCGCACTACAGGGGTTGGGCTTCGGCGGCGAATGGGCCGTGGGCTCCGTGCTGATGGGCGAGATCGTGCGAGGCGAGCACCGTGGCAAGGCCGTCGGTACCGTACAGAGCGCCTGGGCGGTGGGCTGGGGTATCTCCGCGATCGCCTATACGGTGCTCTACTCGTTTGTCCCCGAGGAACTCGCGTGGCGCATCCTGTTCTGGATCGGTATCCTGCCCGCCCTGCTCGTGTTTTATATCCGCAAGAACGTGCCCGAGCCGCAGGTTTCCGCGAATGCGCGCGCAGCGGCGGCCGCGCGTGGCGAGCGCATACCGTTCACGCGTATTTTCTCGCCGCAGCTGCTGCGGATCACGCTGCTCACGTCGTTGCTCTGCACTGGCGTGCAAGGCGGCTACTATGCGATCACGATCTGGCTGCCGACGTTCCTTCGCACGAAGTATCACCTGTCCGTGCTCGATACCGGCGGCTATCTGATGGTGGTCATCGTCGGCTCGTTCACGGGCTATATCGTCGGCGCCTATCTGACCGACTGGTGGGGCCGCCGCGCCAACCTCTATGTGTTCACCGTGCTGTCCGGCATCTCGGTCTGGTTCTATAGCCAGTACGACATCAGCAACAGCCAGATGCTGCTGCTTGGCTTTCCGCTCGGATTTGCGGCGTCGGGCATCTACAGCGGTCTGGGATCGTTCCTGACCGAGCTGTTTCCGGCGTCCGTGCGTGCCAACGGACAAGGCTTCGCCTACAGCTTTGGACGCGCGGTCGGCGCGCTGTTTCCGACGCTGGTCGGACACCTCAGCGAACGAATCGGCCTCGCGGGCGCCATTGGCGCGTTTGCTGGGGGTGCCTATGTGCTGGTCCTGATCGCGGCGACGTTGCTGCCGGAAACACGCGGTAAGGATATTGGCGGCACGGACAGTGGAAGTGCGGATAGCCCAACGGACAGCCAAACCAAGCGCGAGGCTGTGCCGGCGTCCGCCGAATAAGCCAGTATCGTGCCTTCGCTCAGGCGCTGCGCGCCTCGAATGCGGAGCGCCAGTTCCGCGTGAAGGCAGTGACCATCTTCGCGTAGCGATCCAGCACGGGCTCGATACGCGAAGACGGTCCGGCGATGGCCACCGCGTAATACTCCTTGCCAATGCGCATCGCATCGGCCACCGCGCTCACATCGTCGAAGTATTCGCCCTGGCTCATGTACCAGCCCCGTGATTGGCTGTCTTCCAGATCCTTCAATAGCCCCGCACGCGTGGTGATCGACTTCTTGCCACGCTTGACGAACTTGACCCCGGCGAGCAATGCCTCACGCTCGTCCGGCGTCATCGTTCCGAGCAGCGCCTTGCCCACCGCGCTGGCATAGAGCGGGCGACTGTCGCCCACGCGCACGATAAAACGAATGCTCTGCTCGCTCTCGAGCACCTCCACATAGGTGGCGTGATCGCCGGTGAGTTTCGCGAGCACCACGGTCTCTTCGCATTTATCGCGCATCTCCGCGAGTTGCGGCACCACCCAGTCCGGCAACGGATCGAACTCTTCGATCGCACTTGCCAGATGCCCGAGCAGGCGCGTCATGTAATACCCGCCCTGAGTCTTGCTTTCCATCAGGTAGCCGCGCGCCTCGAGCGTCTTCACCAGCCCATGGCAGCTCGACAGCGGCATGCCTGTCGCCTTGGCCAGCACGGATACCGACATCGGGCGACGCTCGCGCGCGAAGATTTCGATGATGTCCAGGGTGCGGCCAGCGGCGGGTACGGTCATAAGCGTGCGGGTTGAAGTAGCGGATGGCGGAATGATAGCGGATCGACAATCAATGCCCCGCCACCCGCACGTCGACGGTGACGGCGGAGTTCTTGGGCAAGCGGAAACGTTGCACTTTCTGCGTGGGTGTCTTGGGAATCTCCACCACGAACTCGAGGTAGCGCGGAACCATATGGCGCGGCAGTGCACCACGCAGATAGGTCATGAGCGCACCGGCATCAAAGCCGTCGCGCTGCACGATCACGAGCTTGACCTCCTCCTCGAGGATGTCGTCAGCCACGCCTACCGCCGCGCAATCGGCAATGTGCGCGAACTTGAGCGCGGCCAACTCGATCTCCACCGGCGAGATCATTTCGCCGCCCCGACGGATCAGCTCTTTCTTGCGGCCTTCGAAGTACAGATAACCGTCGTCGTCGAAGCGGCCGAGGTCCCCGGTGTGGAACCACAGGTTGTCCATGGCGCCCAGCGTTTCCTCCGGTTTGCGGAAGTATCCGGTGGTCATCACGTACGGCTCTCGCGGTCGCACCGCAATTTCTCCGATTTGCCCAGGCGGCAAAATGCGATCGCCTTGACCCAGCACTACCACGTCGAAATCGTCGCGCGCCGTGCCGACCGAGCCAAAACGGTAGCGCTCCTTCGCGTTGATGGTGACCAGGCCGCCGGTCTCCGTCATGCCGTACAACTCGTGCACCTGCACCGGCAGCAGGCCATCGAGCCGTTCCCATACCGCGCGCGGCGCGCCCCCGCCCACGCACCAGCGCAAGGTGCTTTGCACCGGCGCCGACCACTCCTTGGCCAGAATACTGAGCACTGTACCCACATACGTGAAGCCAGTGGCCTGGAAATGCTCGGCCTGCCGCAGGAACTTCGATGCCGAGAACTTGGGCACGATTGCCACACTGCAGCCCACGGTCAGTGCGGACATCACCGAATACATCTGCGGATTGGCATGGTGTAGCGGCAGGAAGGTCAGGATGCGATCGTCGCGGGTGATGCCGATGGCCTGCGTCACCTTCTCGCCGGCCGCCAGATACGACCGGTTGGGAATGACCACGCCTTTTGGCAGCCCCGTGGTCCCCGACGTGTAGAGAATGGCGGCCGGCGTGTTGTCTTCCACGTCGATCGGCGTGGCGCGCGCGCAGTGCTCCACCGCATGCAGATAGGCCGTCTCATCGGCGAAGGCGCACACGTCGATATGGCTATCCCGCAGCTCGGCGGCGAAGTGCGTCTGTTCGGATTGCTCGCAAAACAGGAAACGAGATTCGCTCTGTTGCGCGATATAGCGCAGCGGATCGCCGAACGACTCGTGGCTTACCGGCACCGCCACCGCACCGCGTGCCAGCAATGCGAACCACGTGAACAGGAACAAGGGACGGTTGCCGATCGCCACCATCACATGATCGCCGCGTTGCACACCCAGTTGCTCCATCCACGTAGCGCCACGCAACGCCACGTCCGCCACTGCGGCGAACGACCAGCGCTGGTCTTCGTAGAGCAGGAATGGCGCGTCGGCATGGGTGTGGGCGATGTGCAGCAGGCGAGAAATCATGACGTCTCCAGTTTCAGTATATTGAATGTTTAATCAGCCGGTTGACATTGTAAGGTGTGAGACTAGAATTCGGAAGCGGCAGACAACACACAACAAAGGGGACAGTTCCATGGCAACACGCTGGAAGCGCCGGCCTGAGGGCTCGACGTGGGGAGACTTTGGAGAAGACGATCAACTGGGTCGGCTCAACCTGCTGACGTCCGAGAAAGTGAAAGCGGGCATTGCGGAGGTCAAGGAGGGGCTGTCGTTCTGCCTCAGCATGCCGCTCGATTTTCCCGGCGGCGCCGTGCTCAATCCACGCCGGCATCCACCGCGCGTCTCGCCGACGCTGCAGGATGGATGCCCGTGCCTGAACTTTCCGCTGGCGCGACTCGACGCGCGCAATACGGACGTGCTCAGCGACGATCAGGTCACGCTTGCGCTGCAGTACTCCACGCAATGGGATTCGTTCGCTCACGTCGGTGCGTTCTTTGACGTGGAAGACAATGGCGTCCGGCAAAAGGTCTATTACAACGGCTACCGCGCCAACGAGCATGTGGTGGGGCCACGCGATTACCGGCCCGAGGGCGATGTCGATGTCGATGGCCCGTACGGCGCGCATGCGCTTGGCGTGGCCAACATGGCACGGAAGGCCATCCAGGGCCGCGCGGTCATGATCGACCTGAAGAAGCATTTCGGGCTCGAGCGTCACTACGTCGGCTACGACAACCTCATGCGCGTGCTCGACCGGGACCGCATCGAGGTAACGCCCGGCGACATGCTGTTGTTCCGCACGGGCTTTACCGAAGTGCTGGTTGGCATGAACCGCAATCCTGACGGCGACGTACTGGCGCGCACGGCGGCCGTGCTCGATGGACGCGATGACGCGTTGCTGCAGTGGATCTCCGATAGTCAGGTTGCCGCGCTGTGCGCCGACAACTACGCCGTGGAGGGGTTGCCGGCGCTGGAGAGGACGCTGGGTCAGCGCCCCGCGCTCCCCTTGCATCAGCACTGCCTGTTCAAACTCGGCGTGCCGCTGGCGGAGCTATGGTGGCTGGCGGAACTGGCGGAGTGGATGCAGGCGCATGACCGGCATGCGTGTCTGCTGACGGCACCGCCGCTTTACCTGCCGGGCGCGGTCGGCTCGCCGGTGACACCGGTTGCGACCGTATAAGCGTCAGCGCGTACGACTACAACAAAAAACACGGAGACAACCATGCACCAGCAAGCCATTCGCGCTTGCCTGGCGGCGGCCGCCTGCGCGGCCGCGATGTTGCTGCCTCAGCAGGCGGCAGCACAGCCAGGCGACTACCCCAACAAGCCCATTCGCATGATCGTAGGATTTCCGCCCGGTGGGCCCACCGATATCGTGGCACGCGTCATCGGTCAGGCCCTCGGCGAGAAGCTCGGACAATCGATCGTGGTCGAGAACCGTCCGGGCGCGGGCGGCAATATCGCAAGCGAGGCCGTGGCCAAGGCGCCGGCCGATGGTTATACGCTGCTCTACAACACGTCGTCGATCACGATCGCGCCGTGGGTCTATGCGCGCGTGGGCTTCGATCCGCTCAAGGATTTCGCGCCGGTGGCCCTCACCGCGGAGATGCCGCTGGTGCTGATGACCAATCCGAAGGTCTCCGCGCGCACGCCGAAAGAGCTCGTGCAATTGATCAAAAGCCAGCCAGGTCAATTCAACTATGGTTCGTCAGGGACCGGAGCCATCGAGCATCTCACGTCGGCGCAGTTCACCTCCGAGTTCCAGCTCAAGGCCACGCATGTGCCCTACAAAGGCACCGCACCAGCGCTGGTCGACTTCCTTGCCGGCCAGACGCAGTTCATGATGACGACGTTGAACACCGCGCTGCCTTATATCCGCGACGGACGCCTCAAGGCGCTGGCGGTCACGTCGCACAGCCGCACCGCGACGCTGCCGGACGTACCCACGCTCGCGGAAGCGATGTCAACGAACTTCGCTTCCACCGCCTGGCAAGGCATCGTCGCCCCCGCGAACACGCCGCCTCCTGTGGTAGAAAAGCTGAACGGTGCCATCAATGCCGTACTGAAAAACCCAGGTGTACGTAAAGTCCTCGCCGAACAAGGCGTCGACGCCCTCGGCGGCTCCGCCGCGCAATATGGGGCCTTTATCCAGTCCGAGTACAAGCGATGGGAAGGCGTGGTGAAAGCCTCCGGAGCGCGCGTCGAATGAGAGAGCGACAGATCAGGCGCGAGCAGCGCCCTCACCCACACTGAGCGTCAGCATATCCGCTGAATGCCTGAACACCTTGCGTGGGCTCGATGACAGGAGTGCGTCGAGGTCGGTGTAGCCCCACGCTACCGCGCCGAACGAGACGCCGGCGCGGGCTGCTGCTACGGCGTCGCGGATTTCGTCGCCGATGTAGATGATCTGGTCCTTCGCGACCTGCGTGGTCTTGACCACGCGGCGCAGGCGGTGGGCTTTGCCGAACAGGGCGACGCCGCACTCGACTGCCGTGAGGCGCTGCATCAGCGCCGCGCCCAGCACGGCCTGCACATTGGCGCTCGAGTTGGAGGTGGTGACGGCCACGTCCACGCGCGCGTCCAGCATCTGGTGCAGGACCTCATCGATACCCGGGAACAATCGCACCTCGCCGATACGCGACTGCATGATGGCGCGGAAGTCGGCCAGCACGGCGGGCACCTTCCATAGCGGCAATTGCAGCTCGCGCAGAACGTCCTGCGCGCTCAGCCGGCGCAGGCGTGGCCGTTCGGCTTCCGCTACCTCACGGAAGCCGTGCTTGCGGGCAAGCCCGTTGAGAACTTCCGCGAACAGGGGATAGGTATCGGCGAGCGTGCCGTCGAAGTCGAAGATCGCAAGGCGGACAGACATGGATACATCGCTCCTTGAAGGGGATCGCTAGTGCCCGGGTTGCCCCGGTGAGGCTTGCGCGTCGAGCGCCATGCCCTTGGTTTCCGGTAGCAGCAGCACCATGACGAACACCACGCCGTAGGCGGCACCGGCGAAGATCGCGATGGCCGTGGCGAGGGAGGTGGAATGGCTCAGCATGCCAACGAGGCCTGGGAACAGTGCGCCGATACCGCGTCCGAAATTGTAAGTGAAGCTCTGCCCGTTCGCGCGGCAGGTGGACGGGTACAACTCGCTGAGGTACGCCCCCAGCCCGCTGAAAATGCCACATGACGAAAAACCCAGCGGAAAGCCCAGCCACAACATCTGCGCATTCGACAGCGGCAGGCTCAGGTACACCCACACCGACACCATACATAGCGCCGCGAAGAACACGAAGTTGCGCCGGCGGCCCCAAAAGTCCACCAGAAAGGCGCCGACGATATATCCGCACAGCGACCCGCCGATGATCACGAGCAGATAGCCGCTGGTGTCGAGCACCGAGAGCTGGCGCTCGAGCTTGAGGTAAGCCGGCAGCCACGTGGCCATCGCGTAATAGCCGCCTTGAATGCCGGTGCACAGCAGCGCACCGAACAGCGTCCGTCGCAACAACGGCGGTGAAAAAATGACCCATATCGACTGTGCCCCGCCGGCACGCCCACGCTCGCCCGCCCGCGCGCGCGCGGCCTTCACTGCCACCTCGGGCTCAGTGACATAACGGCGCACATACAACACGAGCAGCGCGGGCAGGATGCCGACCCAGAACAGGCAGCGCCATGCAATCGCTTCGGGTAAGAACGAGAACGCGAGGCTATAGAGGATCGCCGCAACACCCCAGCCGATCGCCCAGCCGCTCTGCACCAGCCCCACGGCCTTGCCACGATGCTTCGCGGGGACGATCTCGCCGATCAGCACGGCGCCGACCGCCCACTCGCCACCAAAGCCAAGCCCCTGCAGCGCGCGCAGCACGAAGACCTGCTCGAAGTTCTGCGCGAAGCCGATGGCCAGCGTGCACACCGAGAACCACAGGATCGTGCCTTGCAGCACGATCACACGCCCATAGCGATCCGCCAGAATGCCGGCAACCCAGCCACCGATCGACGAGAACAGCAGCGTGATGGTGCCGAGCAAGCCGGCCTGGCCGCGATCGAGATCCCACAGATGAATCAGCGTCGCAAGCACGAAGCTGAAGATCATAAAGTCGAACGCGTCGGTCGCCCAGCCCGCGAACGAGGCGGTGAACGCGCGCCGCCCCTTCTGGTCAAGTTCCTTGTACCAGCCCAATGCCGTGCTCCCCTTGACGGCGTTTTCATCCACCCGCGTTGTCGTCACAGTTCCTCGCTGTTGTGGCTTCGATTGCCGACCCGCATGGTAGTCGTTATGGACTGAACGTTCAATAATTAAAAATTGAGCGCGAGAGCGTGAGGGAGTTACCCGGGGTATCCGACGGTGCGCCCCGCCAGCGCGCGACGCACCACATCGGGCGTGGCCGGCGCCTCGTACACCCGCACGCCGATGGCATCGCGCAACGCATTGAGAATCGCCGCGGCGGTCGGCACCAGGGCCGGTTCGCCGATGCCCTTCGCGCCATAAGGCCCCAGCGCCGTCGGCGCTTCGATAAAGATCGCCTGCACCTCGGGCATGTCGTGCACGGTCGGAATCAGATAGTCGTGCAGGTTGTTGCCACCGCCGGGATGATATTTCTCCATCAGCGCCAGCCCCACCCCTTGCGCCACCGCGCCTTCAACCTGCCCTGCAAGCAGCGTCGGATTGACCATGCGGCCAACGTCATGCGCGGCCACGACCTTCTTCACGCGCACGCGGCCGGTGTCGCAGTCCACGACCACTTCCGCGAATTGCGCGCCGAATGCATACGTCGCATACGGGCTGCCCTGCCCTTCGTCATCGAGCACGGTGATCGGCGGATCGAAACTTTCCTCGGCCGCAACGGCATAACCATGCTCGTCCACCGGCAGCGTGCTGAGGTCGAGCGTGCGGCCGTTGACGGCAACGCCGTGCGCCCCCTTGCTGATCACCGCATCGCCTTCCGCGCCCGCCAATGCGAGCAACCGCGCCCGCAGTGCGGTACCTGCGAGGTATGCGGCGCGACCGGTGATAAACGTCTGCCGCGAGGCCGAAGTGCGACCGCAATCGGGTGTCAGATGCGTATCCGGTCCAACAAAATGCAAAGCGGCCACCGGCACGCCCAGCGCATCGGCCGCAATCTGCGGAATGACCGTGTTCGCGCCCTGCCCGGCGTCGACGGCGCCCTGATGCAGCACCACGGTGCCATCAGGCCGCACGCCGAAGCGCACCGTCGACGGGTTCGGCAGCGCGGTGTTGCCGCAACCGTAGAAGAACGCGGCAATGCCGACGCCGTGGCGCAGATGCGCGGGCGCTGCCGCATTGAGCGTGGCCACACGCGCCTGCGCTGCCTTCCACGCTGGCCGCAGCGCATCGAGGCAAGCCAGCAGGCCGACGCTGTCGTCGAGCACCTGCCCGGTGGGAATGCAGTCGCCGGGCCGCAACGCGTTGTGCGCACGGAATTCGAGCGGATCGAAGCCCGCGCGCCGCGCCAGCTCGTCGATCAATTGCTCCTGCGACATCGTCGTCTGCGGCACGCCAAAGCCGCGAAACGCGCCGGCCGGCGTAACGTGCGTGTGGATCGCGCGGGTGCGCGCGCGGTAATGCGGCAGCACGTAAGGCCCGCCCGCATGCACGGGCACGCGGTTCGCCACCGCGGTGCCCCACGACGCGAACGCGCCCGTATTGAAGTCGGCTTCGAAGTCCACCGCACACAGCTTGCCGTCGGCATCGGCGCCCATCGTGGAAACCATGCGGCCCGGATGACGCTTGGTCGAGGTGGCCATCGACTCCTCGCGCGTAAGCGCCATCGCGACGGGCCGGTCGACATGCCATGCGGCCAACGCAAGCAACGGTTGGACGGTCATATCGAGCTTGCCGCCAAAGCCACCGCCAACCGCCGTCGCCACCACGCGCACGCGCTCGGGCACCACGCCAAGGATGCGCGCCAGATCACCACGATGCGGATGCGGAGCCTGCGTCGATGAGTGGACCTCGATCATATCGCCGCCCATATTGCCGCCCATGTCGCCTGGACCCGCTACACGGCGCGCCCAGCCTGCTTCCGGTTCGAGGTACGCGTGTTCAACAAAGCTCGATTCGAACGTCGCGCTGACCACGTGTGTCGCGTGCTTCAGCGCGTCGGTGGTATCGCCACGGCGCACGAAGCCTTGAATCAGCAGGTTGCCGGGCCGTTCGGCGTGCAATTGCGGACTGTCGTCGCGCGTCGCCTCGGGCACCGTCAATACCGGCGTCAGCGGTTGCCATGTCACCGGAAAATCGCCGCGCTCGCTCAGGTCGAGCCCTTCCATCGCATCGCGTTCACCGACGACCAGCGCCACCGCCTCGAGAAAGTGGCGCGCCTCATCGCGGGGCAATACCGGTTGGTCCGCATAGGGCCCGGCCACGCCGTGCAGGTTGATGCCCGGCACATCGGCATGCGTGAGCACGCGATACACACCGGGATGGCGCGCGACAAACGTCTGCACCGCGGCAGCGTCGCCAAGCGTAAAGCGCGCGCGATGATACGGACTGCGGACCGCACGCACGACGAGACTGCCCACCGGATAGCCGTCGGCGCCGAAGCATTGCGAACCATCGACCTTCTCGGGGCCGTCCAGCCGCGTCAGCGGCACGCCCACCGCATGGCTGCCGGGCGTCTGGCGCGTGCACGGCCGGGCCGCGCCGCCGCAGCCGACCTCGGCCACGGCGTCGATGATCTTCTGGTAACCGGTACAACGGCACAAGACCCCATCGATCGCGGCCCGCGCGGTGGCGCGATCAGTCACGCGGCCTGCGTCGATGGCGGCGGCCGCAGTGGTCAGCATGCCGGGCGTGCAGAATCCGCACTGCACGGCTTGATGCGCAAGCAATGCCGATTGCAGGCGGCTGCCGCATTGCGTGCCGGTGGCCAGGCCTTCCACGGTGACGACGCTACGGCCGATGAGCTGGCCCGCCGGAATCAGACACGCATAACGTGGCTCGCCATCGACAAGTACCGTGCAGCTGCCGCAATCGCCCTGGCGGCAGCCTTCCTTGGTGCCGAACAGGCGCAGGTCCGAACGCAGGAAGTCGAGCGCGCGGCGCGAAAGGTCGTCAGGCAGCGGATGTTGGGTACCGTTGATCTCCACCCAATGGGCCGACGTAACCGGCTCGGGCAATCTGGACACCGTAGGCGCCGTTGCTCCGATCTCCGCTACCAGCGGATCGTCAAACGAAAGATGCGCCATGGTGGGACTCCTCCAGGCAGGATGTCAGTGCACGGGCAATGGCCACGCGCACCAGCGCAGTGCGATGCGCGGCGGTGCCACGCCCATCGTCGATCGGCGCCAGCTCTGGCAGCGGCGCGCTTGCAACGCTCTCGACGCTACCAACGATCGCAGCCAACGCATCGATGGGCCGCCCCATCAGCGCCGCCTCGATCGCATGCATGCGCCGTGCCACCGGCGACGCACCACCAACGACCACGGCGATCTCGGCAATACGACTGTTGTCGCCCACGCGCACATGGACCGCGGCGGACACCACCGCCAATGCCGAACCGTCGCGGTTCGTGCATTTGATAAACGCGGTGCGGGCGTCGTCGCGTGGCAAAGCGAACTCGATCGCCACCAGCAGTTCGTCCGGATGCAGCGCAATGTCGCGCGGTCCGGTTACGAATGCGAGCAACGGCAGGCGACGCCCCCCACGCGCGCTGGCCAACTCCACCTGCGCATCGAGCGCCAGCAACGGCGGCATGCCATCCGCCACCGGCGACGCATGGCAAAGGTTGCCGCCCAGCGTGCCCTGCACGCGGATCTGCCGCGACCCTACGCCTTGCGCGGCCTGCCGCAGCGAAGCCGGCAACCACGACGTGGCAAGAATATCTTCCCAACTGGCCGCAGCGCCGATCCTGACCGTCCGGCCATCGCGCGCGATGCGTCGCAGTGCCTCGATCCGGCTGATATCCACCCAGTCGAAAGCCGCCGGCACCAGCGCCGCCTCGGCGAAGCAATCCGTCGCGCCACAGACGATGCGTCGATGGCGCCCATCATGTGGGTTGCGTTCTGCAAGCCTGGCGAGCGCTTCGTCGCAGGTCGTGGCACGAAAATAAGTCATCGCGGCATGCTACCGAAAATGCCCTGCTTCTCCAACCAGGCCTGCCTAGATAGCAGGCCGCGCATCCGCGCGCACGGTGCGAAGCACGGAGTCGGTCACGAACGCTTCCCAGTTCTGCACGGCCTCGGGTGTGTCGAGCTCCTCGCCGAGGAACGCCGATAACGTATAGCGATTGGAGGTGTAGAAGTAAGCGGCCGAGGCAATCAGCAGGAACACATCGCGCGCCTTGAGATCGGGCCGGAACAGGCCCTGCTCGACGCCGCTCGCGAGAATCTTCGCGATGATATCGACCGCGTGCGACGAATACTCGCCCTGCCGCCCGGACTTGGAGACGTGCCGACCCTTGTGCAGATTCTCGGTGTTGAGCAGCGTGACGAAATCCGGATTGCGCCGGTAATAGTCGAGCTTGAATCGGATCACGGTCTTCAACGCCGCCACGGGCGTGGACGCATCGGGCGCGACCTTGGCCTCGGCTTCATCCATCCGCTGGTAGATCCCCTCCAGCACCGCGATGAACAGGTTCTCCTTGCTGCCGAAGTAGTAATAGATCATGCGGTCGTGCGACTTGGCGAGCTTCGAGATCTTCTCCACGCTTCCGCCGTCGTAGCCGTATCGCGCAAACACCTTGGTCGCCGCGCGAAGAATGTTCTCGCGGCCAGCCTGTGCGGCGGCTTCCCGCACGCCGGTGCCACGCACGGCTTTCTTGTCTGACTGCGTCATAGGCTTCCTGTCTGCATTCATGTAGGGAACGCTACATGTATGAACGGATGATACAGGGCTTCGGATGACGCAGCAACAATACGATACAAAGCAGAGCATTTATATTTAAAAACAATGAGATAGACTTATATCTCAATTTGCTTTCGCCGCCGCTGGATTTCGCTTGATACGGTTCTGTCTCAATTTGTCATTGCACTTTCTTCAAATCGTCTGCTACAGTTTGGTTCATGGAGCGCTCACTACATGAATGGAGAGCAGCAAGATGAATAACGATCTCAACGCGGTGGGGGCGAGCCATGCCCAGAAGCTCGAGGCATTCGATACAGAAGCGTTGCTGGTGGCGTTTGCGGAGGAAAACGCGCGACTGCACGGCCATCTGTCGCTGGAGCGTGCGCAGCGTAGCAATGCGGAGGCGCAACTCCGCGCGGCGATGATGGAACTGGCGAGCGCCAACCGGCTCCGGGCGATGGGAGAGCTGGTGGCATCGATCGTGCACGAAGTAGCGCAGCCGATCACGGCGCTCGATACCTCGGCGCGCGCCGGCCTGCGCTGGCTCGATCGCAGCGTGCCCGATATCGACAATGCCCGCGAGACCCTGCGGCATATCACCGCGTGCGCGGCGCGTGCGAGCACGATCGTAAGCGGCCTGCGCGCGAGCGCCCGTCAGGTGGAGCCGCAGATGACCCGATTCAGCGTTGCCGATGCCCTGCACGAGGCGGTGGCAATGATCGGCGCCACCTTGCAGTCGATGCAGGTGACGCTGCGGATCGCGGACGACTCGCGCGATACGCAGCTATATGCGGACCGCACGCAGTTGCAGCAGGTCATGATCAACCTGATGACGAACGGCGCGGAGGCGATGGTCGGTGTACCGGCGCAGCGGCGGCAACTAGATGTGGGATGGGAGGCAGCGCGAGGCCTGCTGCGGATTCACGTTGACGACCGTGGCGATGGCATCGATCCGCAGCTGGCGAACCGTTTGTTCGAGCCGTTGTTCAGCACCAAGCCCCATGGCATGGGCATGGGGCTGTTTGTGTGCAAGACGATCGTGGCCGCGCATGAAGGCCGGATCGAACTGCTGCCGCACGAGGGCGGCACGCGTGCCACGGTCACGCTGCCATATCAGGAGGCAAGCACGCCTGCCTGCCTCCGCGCCGAGCTTGACGCTGACATCGACGCCGAGATCGACGCTTACTCCGGCACCACGCCGGCGTCCTGAATCACCTTGCCCCACTTCTTCACTTCGGCGCGCTGAAACGCGACGAAGGCATCGGTGGTCTTGCCTTCGGGCTCCACCCCCAGCGTGCGCAGCCGCTGCTGCACCGCCGGCGATGCCACCACCGCGGCAATCTCCTTGCCCAGCCGGTCCACGATCGGACGCGGAGTTCCCGCCGGCGCGAAGACCCCCTGCCATGACTGCATTTCGAAGCCCTTGATGCCCTGCTCCGCGAGCGGCCGCACATCGGGCAGGCTCGGCAATACATGCGACGACGTCACGCCGAGCGCGCGCACACGCTTGCCGTCGAGCATCGGCTTGGCCGCGGCCACGGTCTCGAACACGAGGTCGATCTGCCCGCCGATCAGGTCCGTCATCGCGGCGGCGCCACCCTTGTACGAGATCTGTTGCAGCTGCGTGCCGGTGATGCTCTGGAACAGCTGGCCCGAGAGCTGCTGCGAGCTGCCCGGCCCCGCGGTGCCGAACGTCAGGCCGCCCGGCTTGGCCTTGAGCGCCGCGACGATCTGCTCCACCGACTGATATTTGCTGTCATTGGCGACGACCAGCACATTACTGACCGTGCCAACCAGGTTCACCGGGATGAAATCCTTGATCGGGTCGTAGCCGAGCTTCTTGTAGAAGAACGGATTGACCGCATGCGTCGTGATGGTGCCGCCCATGATCGTGTAGCCGTCCGGCTCCGCGCGCGCCACCGCCTGCGTGCCGAGGATGCCCGACACGCCGGGCTTGTTGTCGATCACCACCGGCTGGCCGAGGCGTTGCGACAACCCTTCCGCGACGATGCGCGCGGTGGCGTCCGACACGCCGCCCGGCGAGAACGGCACGACGTACTTGATGGGTTTGGATGGCCACTGGTCCGCGGGGGTCGCACTCGCCGCGGGCGCATGACACACCATGCCCACGGCCAGCCCCGCGCTGGCGAGGATGCTGCTGAACTTCTTCACTGTCGTCTCCTGATGTTCTCGTTATGGTGTGACCGCTAGTACTGCAACGCGCCCGAGGCGCGGCCGGCCGTGGCGGCCTGGCGGAAGGCGGTGGTAATCAGGCTGGTGGCCACGGTCGCGAAGTACCGCGCACCCATGGCACCGTAGCGCGCCTCGTCCTCGGCGGTCAGCGCCAGCACGCCCGGGCATTTGCCGGCACGATCGATCGCGCGCAGCGCCTGCTCGATGGCATCGGCCACCTCGGGACGCTTCCAGTCGCTGCCGAATCCCATCGCGTGGGACAGGTCATTGGGGCCGACAAAGATCGCGTCGATACCGTCGACGGCCGCGATGGCCTCGGCATTGGCCACGCCCTCGGGCGATTCGATCATCGCGATCAGCGCAATACCTTCATTGCTGCGCTCGGTATGCGCGGCGCCCGGAAATGCGCCGTAGCCGGCCGCGCGCCCGCTGAACGCGCTGCCGCGGCGGCCCTTGCCCGGATATCGCACGCGCTGCACGAGCTCGCGCGCATCGTCCGCGGTTTCGATCATTGGAATCTGCACGGCACTGGCGCCCATATCGAGCACACGTGCGATGTCCTCGATAAAGCAGCGCACCACCGGCACGATGCCGCTGGCCCGCGCGGCGCGCAGCATATGCTCGGTGGTTTCGAGGTCGGCCACGCCGTGCTCGTTGTCGATGATCACGAAGTCGAAGCCGGCATAGCCGCACATCTCGACGATCGCGGGGCTGGCCAGGGCGCTGAAGATCCCACGCAACGGTGCGCCGCTGCGCAGCATGGCCGGCAGGCGGGTATCGATCGGGTGCTGGATGGTCATGATGTCTCGTGTTCTGTAGTCCGGCTCATGGAGGGAGCGGCCGGTAGAGACATTCTCATGACGGCTGGATTATATTTCCAATATTACTTTTGTATGAGATTTATACAGGCCCTGTATATGTACAGCTCGCTCGAATTCCGCGTCCTCACCTCGTTCCTCGTGCTGGCCGACGAGCTCAGCTTCACGCGCGCCGCGCGCCGCCTGAACATGACCCAGCCACCGCTGAGCCTGCAGATCAAGCAGCTAGAGGCGCAGCTTGGCACCCCGCTGTTCGAGCGCACCAAGCGCAGCGTGCGGCTGACGCCGGCCGGCGCCGTGCTGCGCGCGCAGGCGGAGAAGCTGTTCGATATCGAGCATCGCACGCGGCAACTGGTGGTGCAGGCGGGACGCGGCGACGACGTCGGGCATCTGTCCATCGACCTCACCGCGATCTCGGCTATCGAACTCGTGCCCAATATGCTGCGGCGGTTCTCGGCCCGCATGCCGGGCGCGCTCTACTCGCTGCGCGAGGTCAGCTCGGAGGCGATGTTGCAGGCGCTGCTGCGCAATGAACTGGATGTGGCGATCCTGCGGCCACCGATCACCGATGCACGGTTGCAGGCACGGCGCCTGATGCGCGAGACGCATGTGCTGGCGGTGCCTGAGGGCCACCGGCTGGCCACGCAGCGCAGCGTGCGCGTCAACGATCTGCATGGCGAGAGCCTGGCCACGCTCGAGCGCCGGCATGGTCAGTACGCGCACGACCTGATGCTGGGCTGGCTGGCCGAACACAACGTGGTGCCGCTGCGCATCCACGATGGCGCGCGCTATCACGCGATGATGGCACTGGTCACCGCGGGCATCGCCATTGCCGTCATCCCGGCCTCGGCCGCCGCGCAACATGTGCCCGGCGTGGTGTTCCGCAGGATTTCGGGCAAAGACGTGCCAGCGCTGGAACTCTGGATCGCGTTCCACAAGGAGATCGGCAACGCCATGACGCCGCCGTTCGTCGAGGATGCGGTGGTGGCGGCCGCGCAATACAAGGTGCGGGCGCCGTCGTGATGGCCCGGAACGGCGCGTAGCGGTCGGACTAGTAGCGCTCCACCGCCTCCACCACTGCCGTGTTGCCCTCCACCTCGGCCGGATGCGATGGCTCGAAGCGGCCGCCTAAATACGTGGCGAGGAAGGTCTCGATGATCGTGTTGAAGCGGATCGAGTTGGCGGGCCGATGGAACCCGTGGCCTTCGTCGGGGAATACCACGTAGGTATAGGGAATGCGGTTGGCCCGCATGGCCTCGATCATCTGCGTCGACTCGGCTTCCTTGACGCGCGGGTCGTTGGCGCCCTGCCCGATCAGCAACGGCTTGGCGATACGCGCCGCGTGGGTCAGCGGCGAGCGTTCCTTCAGCAGCGCCTTGCCTGCTGCCGTATCGGGATTGCCGACGGCGCGGTACAGCGTGGCGCGGAAGCTCTCCCAGTACGGCGGAATGCTCGACAGCAGCGTCTCGAGGTTCGACGGGCCCACCACATCCACGCCGCACGCATAGCGCTCGGCGTGCCGCGTCATCGCCCACAGCGTGGCATAGCCGCCGTAGCTCCAGCCCATGATCGCAACGCGCGCGGCGTCGGCGATGCCTTGCGCGACGGCCCAGTCGACGGCATCGCACAGGTCGTCATCCATCTTCGCGCCCCATTCGAGGTCCGATGCCGACAGGAAGCGCTTGCCGAAGCCAGTGGAGCCGCGGAAGTTCACCGACAGCACCGCGTAGCCGCGATTGGCCAGCCATTGGACGAAGCTGTTGAAGCCGTACGAGTCGCGCGCCCAGGGGCCGCCGTGCACCAGCAGCACGGTCGGCATCGGCATGCGCGCGGTCAGCGGGGCACTGCCCTCGGCATGCACCGGGATGGTCACGTAGGTCACGAGGTCGAGGCCATCGCGCGCGCGGATGGTCGTCGATTGCATACGCGCCAGCTTGTGGTCGAGCAGCGTGGGTCGGGTCACGTAAAGCCGCTCGAGCGCGCGCGTCTGCCGATCGAACAGATAAGCGGCGCCGGGCACGCGATCCGACGCGGCACCGACGATCCAGTAACGATCGTCCTCGCTGCGGCTGGCCAGACCCCATTCACCATCGAGGCCGCCGAGTTCACGATCGAGCAGATCGACATCGGCACGCAGGCTTTCCGCAAGCACGACGAACTCGCGCCGCTCGTGCTCGAGGCTGTAGGCGAGCGGCTCATAGGTGACCGCATCGAGCAGCGCGCCGCCGATATCGGCGCGCGTATCCTGCGCAATCACGGTTGGCACGGCGGTGTCGCCAGATTCGGCTGCCAGCGGGATCGACACCAGGGCCGCGGTATCGCGCCCGCGGCTGTCGTAGAGGTACAGCGTGCGGCCGGTCACGTCCACGTGGGAAGCGTGCGTGGTGCGCGCGTCCTCGGCCGACACCGACAGCCACGGCTGCCAGCCGTCGGCGGCCGGCTTCAGATAGCGTGCGCCGCCATCGGGCAAGGTCTCCACCGCCAGCAGCACGCGGAAATCGTCGTCGGTCAGAAAGCCCGCGTAACCGGGGTTCTCCTGCACCAGCGTCAACTCGCCAGTGGCGATATCGACCAGATACAGGTCGTGATAGCGCGCATCGCGCTGGTTGATATCCAGCAGCGCCTTGCCGCGCAAGGCGGGCTGGTGGCTCAACGCGGCTACCGAGGCGCGCACCCCGGCGAACGGCGTGAGGTCGCGCGCGGGGCCGCCCTCGGGAGAAATCGCGTAGACATGATCGTTCTCGTCGCCGCCGACATCCTGCACATAAAGCAGATGCGCCCCGTCGTATGACCACCAGCAGGTGTACACGCCGCGTCCGCGATCGTGGGTCAGCACCCTCGCCTGCGCGGGATTGTCGCGTGGGGCCACCCACAGGTTCATCACGCCTTCATCAGGCGCGCTCCACGACAGATAGCGGCCGTCGGGGCTGATACGCGCGCCGGCGCGCACCGGGTTGCCGAACAGTTCGACGCGTGGAATCAATGGAATATCAGCGAGCTGGGTGTGGTCGTTGGGCATGCGGTGTTCGAGTAGGCGAAAGGCAAGCTGCAAGGGTACTCCAGCCCCGTTATCTATGCCTCTGCGCTCGCATTGCTGTCATAAAAACGTCACAATAGCCACCAGCCTCGCCGCATAGAGCGAGACAACACTCAGAGGAGCACACACCATGACGCTGTCCGGCGCCAGCCAACACCCGCCCCGCCGCAAGGCCCTTGCTACCCTTTCCGCACTGACTCTCGGCACCGTCGCCGCATTGAGCGCGCTGATGCCCGCCACGGCGCAGGCCGCGTGGCCCGACAAGCCGATCCGCATGGTCGTCGGCTTTCCGCCCGGCGGTCCGGTCGACACACACGCGCGCATCCTCGCCGAGAAACTGCAGCCGATCCTCGGCCAGACCGTCGTGCTCGACTACAAGGCGGGCGCTGCCGGCAATATCGGTTCGGACAATGTCGCCAAATCGGCGCCGGACGGTTACACGCTGCTGATCGCCAACACCGGCCAGATGTCGATCAACAACTCGCTGTATCCAAAGCTGCCCTACGGCATGCCGAAGGACTTCGCGCCGGTGGCGCGCACCGCGCTGATTCCGCTGGTCATGGTGGTCAACAACAACGTGCCCGCGAAGAACCTCAAGGAGTTCATCGCGTACGCCAAGGCCAATCCGGGCAAGCTCAACTTCGCATCGGGCGGTAACGGCGGCATTTCGCACCTGATGCCGGAGATGTTCAAGCAGGCATCGGGTACCTTCATCGTGCATATCCCGTACAAGGGCAGCGCGCCCGCGCTCACGGACGTGATGGGCGGCCAGGCGCAGATGATGGCCGACTCTATCCCGCTGTTCACGCAATACATCAAGGCCGGCAAGGTGCGCGCACTGGCGGTGACCTCGCACACGCGCTCGCCCGCGCTGCCGGACGTGCCGACCATGGCGGAAGCGGGCCTGAAGGGCTTCGAGGTGGTCGGCTTCTACGGCGTGCTCGCGCCGGCCGGCACACCGAAGGACATCGTCGACAAACTGTCGGCGGCGCTGCGCACGGTGCTGGCCGATGCCGATACCAAGGCCAAGTTCGAGCAGCAAGGCGCCGAGCCGGCATGGCAGAGTCCGGAGGCGTTCACCGCGACCATCCTGAGCGAGCAGAAGCGCTGGGGAGAGACCATCAAGCAGTCGGGCGCCAAGATCGACTAAGCGGGCGGCCGGTTACCGGCGGCTGCCGTTTCGCTACAATGCGGCGTCGGGCTGATCGGCGCCGCCGTTGCCGGGTCGAACTTACACAATCAGGCGCCCCTTCCCGACGCAAAACCAACAATAAAACCGCAGGGAGAATCATGAGGTCAACGGGATTCGGGTTGGCGGCCAGCGCGGCTGCCCCCATGCTTTTGTTCGCGTCGTCGCCGGCCCTGGCGCTCGACGCCGCGCAGATGCTCGCGAAGGTGTCGCCTAGCGTGTTTACGGTGAACACGGTCGGTCCGCAGCGGGCGCCGCTGTCGAGCGGAACCGCTGTGGTGGTTGGACCGGGCCAACTGGTCACGGCCTGCCACGTACTGGCCGGCGCGCGCGGGGTGACCGTGCAGCGTGACAACGTGAGCTATGGCGCCACGCTCGACGCGCCAGACGTCGAACGCGACATCTGTCTGCTCAAGGTTGCCAATTTCAATGCCCCCGCCGCGACGGTAGCGGCCGGCGCGCCCGCATTCGGGCAGCGCGTGTTCACGGCCGTGGCCGGCGATGACGGCCGCGTCTCGCTGAACCAGGGCGCGGTGGCCGGCATGCGCGCCGGCGCGGACGGCGGTCTCGACCGCATCCAGGCTTCGATCGCGCCCGCTGCCAACACCAGTGGCGCTGGCCTGTTCGACGACAGCGGCCGGCTGGTAGGCGTGGTCACGCGCGGCGCCGCTGGCGATACGCTGACGAGCGCGCTGCCCGCGGCCTGGATCAGTGCGGCCGCTTCGCGTGGCACGCGCGCGGTCGCGGGCTACACGCCGACGGCCACGGCAACCGCCGCCCCGGCCGCCGGGGGCCCCGCCGCGCCGTCCACGGCCACTGCCAAGACGTCCCCGAGCGTGGGCGAAGTCTGGCGCTACGAACTGGTGGACCGCCTGACCAACGTGCGGCGCGAGGTGATCTACCGGGTCGACCGCATCGAGAACGATCGCGTGATCTTCAATCAGGGCGCGCGCGTGGAATCGCTCGACGGCCAGCTGCAGAAGCTGGTGTCGCCGATCGGTGGCGAATTCGACGGCGTGAGCCCGCCCGCCGGCTGGGTGCCACCCAACGCGAAGCCCGGCATGACGTGGAGGTTCACCTATAACGCGCCTGGCAGCGGCGCGCGCACCGAGATCGAAGGCCGCGCGAATGGCACGGTGCCGATGCGCCTGGCGGGCGTCGAGTATCAGACGCTGCGCATCACCTACGAAGGCACGATGCTGCGCTCGTTCTATGGTGCAGGTGCGGTTGGCAGCCCCGTTTCCGTGCCCTATAAGGCCACCGTATGGTATGCGCCCGAGCTCAAGCGCGTGGTGCGCTTCGACGCGTCGTACACGGCGCGCTACGACCGCGGCAACGAATCGCTGACGCTGGTGGAGCATCGCTTCGATTGAGGCGGCACCAAAAAAAACGCCCGGCAGCGCCGGGCGTTTTTACATCGTGGCTGCTGATCAGTAGTCGACCGTCATCGCTACCTTGAAGGTACGCGGATTGCCGATATACAGCGTGCTGGCCGAGGTGGAAACACCTGCCCAGTAGTCCTTGTTGGCGACGTTCTCGACCAGCGCGCGCACCGTGTAACGGACCTGCGACGCCTTGAAGGTGTAACGCGCACCAAGGTCGAAGCGGTTCCACGACGGCAGCGCGATCGAGTTCGTCGTGTTCGCGTACTGGCGACCCGTCTGGATGAACCGGCCCGTCACGGTGGAGCCCTGCAGGAACGGCAGGTCGTATTCCCCGCTCACCGTCGCCGAGTAGTTCGGCACGCCTACGCCCTTCTTGCCTTCGGTCGCCGGATTGCCGGTGTTCTGATACTGCGAGTCGATATACGACACACCACCCAGCAGCCGCAGGCCGCGCAACGGCTCGCCGAAGACGCTCCACTCCACGCCACGATTACGCAGGTCTTGCAGGCCGAACGTGTTGGTGGCCGTCTGCGTGGTGCCGATCGGTTGCTCGATCTGGAAGAACGCCAGCGTGGTGCCGATCTTGCCGGCGTCGTACTTCACGCCCGCTTCATGTTGCTTCGACTTGGCCGGCGGGAACACTTCACCACGATTGACCACGGTGTTGCCGGCGGTCGGACCCTGCGCGAGGCCCTGGATGTAGTTGTAGTACACCGACAGGTTCTGCAGCGGCTTGACCACGAGGCCGAACATCGGCGAGGTGGCCGATTCACCGTACGTCGTGGTCAGCGCGCCGGTTGCCGTCGCGTAACCACGAATGTTGATCACCTGCTGACGCACACCGGCCGTCAACAGAATGCGGTCGTTCAGGAAGCCAAGCGTATCGGACACCGAGACGCCGTTGAGGTTGACCCGCTGCGTCGTGAACGGATCGGACATATTGCCCGTGGCGGGCGCGGCCGGGTATGCGACCGTCGGCGCGTTATAGAGGTTGGTCGCGAAGCTCGGCGAGAATTCGAACGCCGTGCCCTTGCGCTGCTGAAGGCCGGACCAGCTCACGTTCACCGCATGGCTGACCGGACCGGTCACGAACTTGCCGCGCACACCGACTTCGCCGGTGTAGGTGTCCTGCTCGAACGGCACGGTCAGGCGGGTCGCGGTGCCAAAGCCATTGTTGCCGACCGTCGCGCCGCTGTAGCTACCGAATTCGTCGGTATGGTGCGCGCCGAACGCGGCATAGGCGGTCCAGTTCTTGACGATGTCGTACTCGGCGCGAATCGTGCCGTAGATGTCTTCCAGCGAGGAATTGGTCCACGGCTGGGCAAAGTTCGTGGTGGCGGAAGGCACCTGCGGCAGTGCCGTTGCCGTGCCAGCCAGCGAAACCGTGCTGCGGCCCTGGTAAATGCGCTGCTTCTGATAGCCGAAGTCCGCGTTCACGCGGAACTTGTCGCCCTGGTAGTCCAGGCCGAGCGTGAACAGGCGCTGCTGGCGGCTTTCCTGGTCGATGGCGGTATCGCCGCCGCGTGCCATCGCGTTGACGCGCACACCGAACTGCTTCTTGTCGCCGAAACGACGGCCCACGTCGATATGAGCGCCGGCCTGGCCATCGCTCGTGTAGTCGATCGTGCCTTGCGTCACGGGATCCACGGTGGCGTACTTCGGCACCAGATTGATCGAGCCGCCCACCGTGCTGCCGCCCGGCGACACTCCGGTCAGGAACGCGTTGGCGCCGCGGAACACTTCCACGCGCTCGAGACCTTCGGTCGATGCTAGCTGGCGCGGAGCGATGCCGTAGAGGCCGTTATAGGCGATGTCATCGGAGGTCAGCGTGAAGCCACGCACGACGAACGTTTCCGAGAAATTGCCAAAGCCCGAGCTCACGCGGACCGCCGGATCGTCGGCCAGTACCTGGCCCACGGTGCGGGCCTGCTGGTTCTGCATCTGCTCGGCCGTATAGGACGTGACGCTGAACGGCACATCCATGAAATCCTGATTGCCCAGGACACCAATGCGCGCACCGCGTGCGACCTGGCCACCGGCATACGGAGGCGGCACCTGTTCGGGACCGACTTCACCGCGCACGGTTACGGCCGGCAGCGTCGTGGTAGCGGATTGGGCCGGTGGTGCGGCTTCCTGCGCGAAAGCCAGCGTGGGAAGCGCGCCGGCGGCAGCCAGCGCGGCAACCAGGCAACGCAGATGCAGACGCGTTACCGGGCGTGATTGATGAGCAAATGACACGGTGATACTCCCTTGGACTTCTCTTGTTTAATTTGAAATTGGCCGAACGATTCCCCATCGCAAGGCTGCGAAGGAAGCCATTCGTGGTTGGGGCTGGCGCCGCGCTGGCAGAAGAGTGCCGGCGGCGCTTCATGGAATTACGAACGCATGAGGATCCCGGCACCGAGGGCGCCAATGCTCGCCAGCGCCGCGATGCCGACCGCGCCAAGCGCGATACGACCCATCACACGCGGCGCGCAGGAGAACGTGGCAACGGCCACCCATGCGCAGACCGACAGGACGCCGATCCAGTAAACGAAACCGAGGGCCCAGCCCTGCGCCATCACGCAGGCCACCAGTGCCAGCGCGAGCGCGAGATAACCCTGCAGTCGCAGACGCACGACCTGATCGCGCGGAGGCTCCGCGCCACGGCCGTGGATATCCGCGTGATGGCGGCCGATCGTGAGACCGAGCCATGCAAAGCCACCGAGGGCAAAGCCGAGTCCGGCGATGCCGGAGGCGAGGTGCGCGGCAGTCATCGCAGGTCTCCCGCCATCTCGCTCGAGGCCGCGCGTGGCGCGGTCTTCCTGGCGGCCGCTTGCCTGGCGGGCGCGCGCTTCCGGCCCACCAGCCACGCGGCAGTACCGAAGCCAAGACCCAGCAGGAACACCACGATATCGAAGGCGATCACGGTCAGCGGCAGCCGATCGAGCGCGGCGTTCGTGGTCAGCGCATCGAGCACCGGCAACAAGGCGAACAGCGCCGCGCTCACCCACAGCAGCACACGCCACGTGCCACGCGTCGGCCGCACCTGACCGATCAGTGCCACTACCGCCCACGTGGCAAAGAACACGCGGATCTCCATCTCGGGGCGCTCGGCAAGCTCGGCCGGCAGCAGACGATTGGCCCAGAAATACGCGGCCATCGCGAGCGGCACGCCCGCGATCGCGCCGATATTCAGCGCCTCCACCAGACGCAGGCCAAACGGCGTGCGGCCGGTCTGGGCCAAACGTTTCGCATGATGCTGACGCGTCTTGACGGCCCACAGCAGCGCGCCGGTAGCCACCATCAGACAGCCGGCCAGGCCCGAGGCGAAGAACAGCCAGCGCATCGCCAGCGGTGCGAAGTTCGCGATATGCAGGCCGACCATCACACCACGCGTGGCATTGGCGGGCGGTTGCGTATCGTTGAGCACGCCGACCTGCTTGCCGGTAGTGCCATCGAACACGACCGTCGGCGCCTGCGAATTCATGCTCTGGCCCGCATCGCGCAGTAGCGCGACCTTGGCGTTGGCATCGTTGGGTCGCTCGATCGAGATACGCGCAGGCTGCGTGCCATTCCAATGCGCCATCGCCGCGCGCACCATCGGGCCGATCGGCGCCAGCGGCACCGCTTCGCCCGAGGCCTTGACCTGCCGCTCGCGGAAACCGAGATCGGCGAAGAAAGTCTTGTCACCACCATTCCTGGTGTCGTAGACCGCCTGCACGCCAAACGGCATGTACATGAACAGCAGCGTGACGATGCCGGTGTACGTGATCATCAGGTGGAACGGCAACGCCAGCACCGCGACCACGTTATGGCCGTCGAGCCACGAACGCTGCCCCTTGCGCGCGCGGAACGTAAAGAAGTCCGCGAAGATGCGACGGTGCGTGATGATGCCGCTGATGATCGCCACGAGCATGAACATCGTGCAGACGCCGACGATCCATCGCGCCCATTGCACGGGCATGTAGTGCAGGTCGAAATGGAGGCGATACAGGAACTCGCCGCCGCGCGTCTCGCGTGCGCCGGCGACCGGTTCGCCGGTGGCGGGATCGAGGTTGCGCGTTTCCAGACGGGCGCGGCCGGTCCTGGCCTTCTCGCCTTCTACCGCCTTGCGCGGCCAGAACATGGTAACGATCGGGCGGCGCTCGGTGGGCAGCTGGATAAACCAGCGCTCGGCATCCGGCGCATGCTTCTGCAGGTAGGCCACCGCGTTGGTGGCGGCCTGCTCCACCGGCACCGGTGTGGCGAGCTGCGCGTGCCAGTCCGGTTTCATCCAGACCGTGATCTCTTCCTTGAAATAGCTCGTGGTTCCGGACACATAGACGAGGAACAGCACCCAGCAGACGAGCAGGCCCGACCACGTGTGCAGCCACGACATCGATTGGCGCAGGCCCAGCCGTTTGGAAAGATCGGTCATGCCGCCCCCCGCATCGCGAACCAGCCCAGCGCGAGAACGGCGCTGGGAATGGCGAGGCCGATCCAGGCACGCCAGGCCGAACGCGTGGCAAACACCCAGATAACGGCGAGCACATACCAGACGAACGAGAGCAACGTGGCCGTCACCACCGCTTCCGAGCGTGGCATGTCGGTCCAGCGGACGAGCACCAAAGAGAAACAGCCGGCGGACAATGCCGCCAGCCCATAGCCGCCGAAGATGGCGGCCAGCGCGCGAGACGCTACCGCAAGGCGATAGCGGACCGTGATGGCCTGGGTCATGCTGGACGATTACCTATGCTTCTGTTGCAAACGCTTATGATAATAGTTCGCAACTGCATTGTCGTTAGTTTGTCTTGGATCAATCAGGGGCTTTAGGGCAGACATTTGCAGACATGTAGCAAAAAAGCCAACTAAACCCGCGCGTTCGAGACAATTGGTCGCAGATTGCCGCGTGAAACCCGTGCGATCGAGGTGACCGGTTGCCAACGGCGCCGTCAACGCACTGGTGTGGTTGCCACGCCAGTGACTGCGCGTAGAATGGCGTGGCCTCACCTCTACATAAAACAACGGTCAGCAGGTAAGCAGATCGATACGGAGACGCAGTAATGAAAGTCATGATTCAACGCGGCGCGTTCGCGCTGCTGGCGCTCGCCGCCGCCACGCTCGTCGCCTCGCCGGCAGTTCAGGCGCAGGAAGCCTGGCCCAACAAGCCGATCGTGCTGGTTTCGCCGTACGCCCCGGGGGGCACCACCGACATACTGGCCCGCCTGCTGTCGTCGCGCCTTGGCGAAAAACTGGGTCAGCCGGTGGTGGTCGAGAATCGTGCCGGTGCCGGCGGCAATATCGGCACCGCGTACGTCGGCAAGTCCAAGCCGGACGGCTACACGTTTCTGCTCGCGGCCAGTGGCCCGATCGTGATTGCCGGCGCGCTCTATCCCAAGCTCAACTACCGTCCGGAGGCCGACTTCACGGCGGTGTCGCCGCTCGCGCGCACCAGCTTCGTCGTGGCCGTCAACGCCAAGTCAGGCCTGACCTCGCTCAACGACATCATCGCCAAGGGCAAGGACGGCAAGCTCTCGTTCGGTTCGGCCGGCTCCGGCACGCCGCAGCACATCATCGGCGAGATGTTCAACGTGGCCGCCAAGACCAAGATCCAGCACATCCCCTATAAGGGATCGGGTCCGCTGCTGAACGACCTCGTGGGTGGCCAGGTACCGCTGGCGTTCGAGAATCCGCTGCCGATCATGCAGCAGGTCAAGTCGGGCAACCTCAAGGTGCTGGCCGTCACCGGCGCGCAACGCTCGCAGGCGCTGCCCGATGTGCCCACGCTGGCCGAGAGCGGCATCAAGGGTTTCGATGCGCAGCCGTGGTACGGCCTGCTCGGCCCGGCCGGACTGCCGCAGGCGATCACGGACCGCATGAACACCGAAGTCCAGGCCATTCTGGCCTCGCCCGAGGTCAAGGCCCAGTTGGCCGGCCTTGGCGTGGAGCCGATGGTCATGAAGCCGCAGCAGTTCCAGCAGTTCATCGCCACCGATATCACCAAGTGGGGCGCCGCCGTCAAAGCGTCGGGCGCGACGGTGGATTGAGAGGTATCCTCTCGGTGTTTGCCGGTTGAATGACGCCGGGGGCTCGGCCCCCGGCAGCCCCCTACACCATAATCCGCCTTGCTCGCCGCCTTGATCGCCGCCTTGATCGATTACCCCGCCCTGCTCGCGCTCGCGCGCGCGTCCGATGCCGTGACCACCGATTGCGGATGCGTGAAGTCGCTCTCCGCTGCGTGGGAAAGCCAGCCCGTGTCGTACCCCGAAGCGCAACTGACCGAAATCGGCACGCTGCGCGAGTCCGACGACGAGCCCACGTTCGACGAATATCATCCCGAGCGCACGCAATTCTGGTCGCCCGAGGCACCGATCGCGCCGCGCTACTATCCGTCCAACCGCTGCGACGTCTGGGCCTGCACCACGTGCAACCGGCACTTCCTGCGTTACGTCGAAGGCGGTGGCTACTTTGTCGACCGCCGCATTCGCAAGCTGTCGGCGGCACTGCTGGTCGACGCACCGCGCTGACGCTTGGCTGTTCAGCAGGGTTTTATTCTGACCCGGCACTGGCGCGATACCGCGGCAGGCACCGAAGTCGATATCTGGCTGGCCACCGACGATGGGCCACGCCTGGTGCGCCTGCCCAGCCAGACTTCCACCGCATTTGTTCCCGAGGCGCAGCGCGCGCTGGCCGAACCGGTATTGCGCGACGAGCGCGGTGTGGAGCTACGGCCGCTGGCATTGCGCGATTTCGAGCGGCAGCCGGTGCTGGGGCTGTATTGCACGCAGCATCGCCAGCTGATCAAGCTCGAGAAGCGCCTGCAGCAGGCCGGTGTCGATGTGTACGAGGCCGATGTCCGCCCGCCCGAGCGCTATCTGATGGAGCGCTTCATCACCGCGCCGGTCTGGTTCGATGGCCGCGATGATGGCGATGGCGTGCTGCGCGACGCGCAACTCAAACCTTCCGCCGACTATCGGCCTTCGCTGCGGCTGGTATCGCTCGATATCGAGACCACCGCGTTTGGCGAGCTGTATTCGATCGCGCTCGAGGGTTGCGGGCAGCGGCAGGTGTACGTGCTCGGGCCACCGAACGGCACGCCGGACGCGCATGCCGATTTCACGCTCGACTACTGCGACTCGCGCGCGGCGCTGCTCGAAGCGCTGAATCAATGGATCGCGCGCCACGATCCCGACGCGATCATCGGCTGGAACCTCGTGCAGTTCGACCTGCGCGTGTTGCAGGAGCATTCACGCAAACTGCAGGTGCCGCTGCGTCTGGGCCGCGGCGGCGCGGAGATGGAATGGCGCGAGCACGGCAATCGCGAGCAGCATTACTTTGCCGCCGCCGCGGGCCGGCTGATCATCGATGGCATCGAGGCACTGCGCTCGGCCACGTGGAGTTTTCCGTCGTTCGCGCTCGAGGCCGTCGCGCAGACGTTGCTGGGCGAAGGCAAGGCCATCGGCACGCCGTACGATCGCATGGACGAGATCGATCGCATGTTCGCGGAAGACAAGCCCGCGCTGGCGCGCTACAACCTGCAGGACTGCGTGCTGGTTACGCGCATCTTCGCCAAGACCGAGTTGCTGTCGTTCCTGCTCGAACGCGCGAGCGTCACCGGCCTGCCCGCCGATCGCAGCGGTGGTTCGGTGGCGGCGTTCACGCATCTGTATATGCCGCTGATGCATCGGCAGGGGTTCGTGGCGCCGAATCTCGGCGCGCGGGAGCCCGAGGCCAGTCCGGGCGGCTTTGTCATGGATTCGCGCCCGGGGCTCTATGAATCGGTACTCGTGCTCGACTACAAGAGCCTGTATCCATCCATCATCCGCACCTTCCTGATCGATCCGATCGGGCTGGTCGAGGGCATGGCCGCACCCGATCCCGCCACCGCGGTACCTGGCTATCGGGGTGCGTTCTTCTCGCGCACGACGCATTGCCTGCCGGCGATCGTCGAGCGCGTGTGGCAGGGGCGCGAGGCGGCCAAGCGCGATGGCAACAAGCCGTTGTCGCAGGCGCTCAAGATCATCATGAACGCGTTCTACGGCGTGCTGGGGTCCACCGGCTGCCGCTTCTTCGATGCGCGGCTGGCGTCGTCGATCACGCTGCGCGGGCACGAGATCATGCGGCAGACGCGCGCGTTGATCGAGGCGCAGGGCTATGACGTGATCTATGGCGATACCGATTCGACGTTCGTGTGGTTACGGCGCGCGCGTGATGAAGCCGAGGCCGCGACGATCGGCCGCGCACTGGTGGCGCACGTCAACCAGTGGTGGCGCGATCATCTGCAGCGCACGTTCGGCATTGCCAGCGCGCTGGAGCTGCAGTTCGAGACCCATTTCCGCCGTTTCCTGATGCCGACCATTCGCGGCACCGAACTCGGCAGCAAGAAGCGCTATGCCGGGCAGGTCTTGCGCGCCGATGGCACCGCCGAGGTCGTGTTCAAGGGGCTGGAGACGGTACGTACCGACTGGTCGCCGCTGGCGCAGCAGTTCCAGCAGACGCTGTATCAGCGCATCTTCGATCGCGAGCCGTATCAGGACTATGTGCGCGACATCGTACGACGCACGCTGGCGGGCGAGCTCGACGATCAGCTGGTCTTTCGCAAGCGACTGCGGCGCCAGCTCGATGAATATCAGCGCAATGTGCCGCCGCATGTACGCGCGGCGCGCATGGCCGATGCGTTCAACGAGAGCCAGGGGCGACCGCGGCAGTATCAGCATGGCGGCTGGATTCGCTATGTGATGACGGTCGCGGGGCCGGAGCCGCTGGAGACGCGCGAATCGGTGGCCAACCCGGCGCCGATCGACTATGCGCATTACGTGACGCGCCAGCTGCAACCAGTTGCCGATGCGATCCTGCCGTTCCTTGGCGACGACTTCGATACGCTGCTGACGGGGCAGCGCGATCTGTTTGGCGACTGAGTACGAACTGCGCGGTAACGAACGCCCACGCCGCTGAATGTTGCATTGCGGTGTGCGCGGGAGAGGCAAACCGCTACACTGGCGGCTCTTCCTGCCGAATGATGGCCACCCACAGCCGCCTGCCTCATGCCCTCCTCCATGTCATCCTCCCCGGATTCTTCCAAGGCCATGCGCCATGCGGCCAGCGTGCTGGTGCTGCGCGATGGCCCGCGCGGCATGGAGGTATTGCTGATGCAGCGGCCCGAACGCAGCGACGATCGCAGCAGCGGCGCGTGGGTCTTTCCGGGTGGCACGCTGGACGCGCAGGACGTCTCGCTGCATCCGTTATGCGTGGGCCTTGACGATGCGGAGGCCAGCGCGCGGCTCGAGGTAACGGACGGTGGGCTCGACTATTACCTGTGCGCGATTCGCGAGGCGTTCGAGGAAGCAGGTCTGTTGTTTGCACATCATGCCGGCGCGCCGGTGGGCGGCGCGCCGCTGATCAAGGTGGATGCGCTCGAGGATGCCACGCTCGACATGCTGCGCGATGCGGCGCGTTACGGTGGCAAGGGGCTGGCGCATGTATGCGAGACGCTGAAGCTTCGGATCGCGGTGGATCGGCTGGTGTATGTGAGCCACTGGCTCACGCCGCCCGGGTTGCCGAAGCGTTTCGATACGCGGTTCTTTCTGGCGCAATTGCCGCCGGGACAGACCGCCGCGCACGATGGCATCGAGGCGGTCGCTCATCGATGGATTCGCCCTGCCGAGGCGCTGGAGACATCGAGTGGCATGTCCTTCGTCAATGTCACGCGCAAGATGCTGCAGTCGATCTCGCATTTTCGCAGCGCGCAGGCATGCATCGATTACGCGCGCGAGCAGCGCAGCATCGTGCGGATCATGCCGCGGCTGGCGAATGGGCCGAAGGGTGTGCGGCCGGTGATGCCCGAGGAGGCGCCCTATGCCGAGATCGGTCGCATCGATCCCGATGGCGCGGGGCATGCGCGGTATGCGCTGGAGCCCGATGTGGCCGTGCAGCTGTCGGATCGCGTGATCCGCGTGACGGCCAACAACGGCAACGTGATGACGGGGCCCGGCACCAACACCTATCTGATTGCCGGCGCGAACGGGGACTGGGCCGTACTCGACCCGGGCCCTGACGATGCCGCGCATGTCGATGCCGTGCTGGCCGCGGCGCCGGGGCCCATCCGCTGGATTCTGGTCACCCACACCCACCTCGATCATTCCCCCGCCACCGTGCATCTGCGCGAAGCCACCGGTGCTACGGTACTCGGCCGCACCACGGCCGTGCAGGACCGGCAGGACCCCACCTTTGCGCCGGACCGTGCGCCGGTGCATGGCGAACGCATCGAGCTCGGGCCCGACGTGACGCTACGCGTCGTTCATACGCCCGGCCATGCGTCGAATCATCTTTGCTATCTGCTCGAGCAGGAGAAGCTGCTGTTCACCGGTGACCACGTGATGCAGGGCTCCACCGTGGTCATCAATCCGCCCGATGGCGATATGCATGCCTACCTGAAGAGCCTGCACGCGCTCCTCGACGAGGATCTCGAATGGATTGCGCCGGGGCATGGCTTTCTGATGCCGTCGCCGCATGACGCGATTCGCCTGCTGATCCGGCATCGGCAGCAGCGCGAGGCCAAGGTGGTCAACGCGTTACGCACGCTGGGGCCGGCGGCGATTGCAACGGTGCTGGCGAGCGTGTACGACGACGTGCCCGAGCGGATGCATCCGGTCGCGCAGCGGTCGTTGCTCGCGCATTTGCGCAAGCTGGTGGTGGATGGGGTGGCGGTGGAGGATGGAGGGTTGTGGGGGCTGGCTAAACCTTCAGTGGCCAATTGACACGCCGGAGACCCTCTCCCCCGGCCCCTCTCCCTGAGGGAGAGGGGAGAAAACAATAGGTAGATTTGATTTCACCCTCTCCCCCGGCCCCTCTCCCTGAGGGAGAGGGGAGAAAACCGATCGCGAGTCAATCACGCGTGTTGTGCTCCCCTCTCCCAACGAGAGAGAGGAGAAAGCCGATCGCGAGTCAATCACCGGCGTTGTGCTCCCCTCTCCCGGCGGGAGAGGGGTCGGGGGTGAGGGTAAGCGTCTAACGCAGCCACTGCTCCAATGCACCCACCACGCCCTTCGCAAACGTCGTGAAGACCGGTTCGCTGACAAAGCCCATATGCGGCGTCACCAGCAGATCGGGGCGCTGACGCAACGGATCGTTCGCCGGCACCGGTTCCACGTCGAAGACATCGAGCGCGGCCAGGCCGGGGCGGCCTTTGTCCAGTGCCTGCGGTAGCGCCGCCATATCGATCAGCGCCGAGCGCGAGGTGTTGACCAGAATCGCATCCGCGCGCATCAGTGCCAGTCGTTCAGCATTGATCAGCCGCGTGGTGGTGGCCGTCGGCACCAGATGCAGGCTCACGACGCGGGACGACGACAGCAGCGCTTCCAGACTGACCGCCGTCACGCCCTCCTCCGCCGCGCGTTCGGGGGTCATGCGCGGGCTCCACGTCACGACGTCCATGCCGAGCGCCTTGCCGACGCGCGCCACGCGCTTGCCGATCTCACCAAGGCCGATCAGCCCGAGCCGTTCGCCATGCAGCACGCCCGGCAGCGGCAGACTTTGCGCGGGACGCCAGCCGCCGTCGCGCATGGTGGCCATCTGGGTTTCCAGCTGGCGCGCCGCCGCGAGGATCAGCGACCACGTCATCTCGCACGTGCTCTCCTTCGACGGGCCCCATTCGGTGTTGGCCACCGGAATCCCGCGCGCCTGCAGCGCGTCGAGGTCGAGCGTGGTATTGCGCGTGCCCGTGAACACCACGAACTTCAACCGTTCGGCCAGCGCAAGCGTGGCGGCGTCAAGCGGCGTGCGGTCGCGCACGAGGACCAGCACCTCGGCCTCGCGCAGCACCGCCGCCAGCGCCTCGCCGCGCACGGGCTCGTGGTGGAAGACGACGTCGGCGCGTGCCTCGATCGTCGACCAGTCCGCGAGCCGCGTGAGCGCGCGCTCGTAGTCGCCCAGTACAGCAACTTTTGGGCGGCTCATGTTACGGACGCGCAAGCG
Organism: Cupriavidus pampae; assembly: GCF_914271485.1. Lineage (GTDB taxonomy): Bacteria > Pseudomonadota > Gammaproteobacteria > Burkholderiales > Burkholderiaceae > Cupriavidus > Cupriavidus pampae. The sequence continues at coordinate 905,154 of NZ_CAJZAG010000001.1, read as the reverse complement.
CGGTCAGCGACCGCACGTCGGCCGCGTCACCGAGCTGCCAGCACGCGCCAATCAGCTCGCGCACGCGTGCCGCGCCAAGGATCGGATCGGCCAGCGCGTGGAACTTGGCATCGAGGTTGGCATCGGTCATCGGACGCTGCAGCGAACCGATCGCATGATCGACGCGCACATTGACCTCGCGGCCATCCTTGAGCACGGCCTTGACCAGCGCGGCTGCCTCGTCGACATTGCCGTCGGCCGTGGCCACCACCTTGCGGCGCAGTGCCACCACATCGTCGCGCGTGACGATATGGTCCGAGAATTCCTCCTCGGCGGCACGACCAAAAATCAACCCCGCGGCGCAACCGTGGTACACGCTGAACTTCGCCAGCAGGCCGTCGGTCGGCTCCTTCTTGCCGGTCAGCTCGAGCACCAGCGGGTGTACGGTCAGCTCGATGCGCTCGACGTTCTCGGGCGTCACGCCCTGCTCGCGCAACTGCACACAGGCATCGATGCTCGGATGGATCACGATGCCGCAGGCAAACGGCTTGTACGTGTTGAACGAGATCTCGAAACGCGTGCCGAGCTCGTCGGTGATTTCGTTCCAGTCGGACTTGGCCGAGATCACCTGCATCAGGCCGCGCGGCGCTTCCAGTGCCTTGGCGCTCGAGGTAAAGCCATGCTTGGCCAGCAGCGCCGACATCAGGCCCGCACGCGCCGCGCCGCCCGGATGGAACGGCTTGGTCATGGTGCCGAACTGCTCGCGCAGACCCACCGGTTGCGAGGCCGCGATGCCAAGCGCCATGGTGGTCTTCTCTTCGTCCAGGCCGAGCAGACGCGAGCACGCGGCTGCAGCGCCCAGCATGCCCGTGGAACCCGTGATGTGCCAGCCCTTGTCATAGTGGTCGGGGTACAGCGCGTTGCCCACACGGCAGGCCACGTCGATGCCCAGCACCACCGCGTCGATGACCGCGCGGCCGCTCGCGCCGGTATGTTCGGCCAGCGCCAGCACGGCGGACGCCACCGGTCCGGCCGGGTGGATGATGGTCTTGAGGTGCGTGTCGTCGAAGTCGAACGTATGCGAGGTGATACCGTTGACCAGCGCGGCGCTGGCGATATCCACCTTGTCCGCGCGGCCGAGCACCGTGGCCTGCGGCGCTGGCTGCAGTTCCGCCACAGCGGCCAGCGCGGCCACGGCCGACTCGTGCTGCGCGGCACCTACCGCGCAACCCAGCCAGTTCATGAACGTGCGATGGGCTTCGTGATCGACAGCATCGCTCCAGCCACGCGAAGGATGGGTAGCGACGTACTTGCCGAGAATGCGCGTGACCGGCGGAGCATTGTGGTCGGCGGCGACGTGGGTATTGCGGGCCATAAATCGTTTCCTTGAAAAGTCGGGATCAATCGGGTGTCAGGTATCTGGTAACGCTCAGGTATCCAGATGAATGCCGCGTTCGCGCGCGAGCTTGCCCCAGCGCGCCACTTCGTCGGCGATATAGCGGCGGAACTGGTCCGGAGACATCGGCTGCGGCTGCAGCGCCTCCGAGGACAGCTTTTCCGCCAGGTCCGGGCTCTTGAGCACGGTGTTCAGCGTGCTGTTCAGCTTGGCCACGATGTCCGCCGGCATGCCCGCGGGACCGACCACGCCATACCACTGCATCGCGTCGAAGCCCTTGAGGCCGGCCTGGTCGAGCGTCGGGGTGTCCTTGAGCAGCGGATGGCGCGCGCTGCCGGTGACGGCCAGCGGCTTGACGCGGCCGGAACGGATATGCGGCAGCGCGGCCGACAACCCCGGGAACATGGCCTGGGTCTGGCCGCCGATCAGGTCGTTGAACGCTGGCGCAATGCCGCGATACGCGGCGTGGGTCATCTGCACCTTGACCTGCTGCGCGAACAGTTCCATCGTCAGGTGAGTCAGCGAGCCGGGGCCGGCCGAGCCGTAAGCCACCGCGCCCGGATGCTTGCGCACGTAATCGATGAACTCGGCGATATTGGAGGCCGGCACGTTCGCACCGATCACCAGCACGTTCGGCGTGGCGCCGATCATGCCAATTGGCGTGAAGTCCTTGACCGGATCGTACGGCACCTTGCGGGTGGCCGGATTGGTGCCGTGCGTGGCCACGTAGCCCTGCATCACGGTGTAGCCGTCGGCGGTCGCCTTGGCCGTCATCTGGCAGGCAATCACGCCACCGCCGCCGGCCTGGTTCTCCACCACCATCGACTGGCCCAGCGCGCGGCCCCAGCGGTCGGCCACGGTCCGGCCGATCAGGTCGGAACCGCCGCCCGCGGACACCGGCACCACATAGCGCAAGGGCTTGTTGGGAAACGGGTCCTGGGCTTCGGCGAAGCCAGGGACGGCCAGCAGCATCGCGCTGGCCTTGAGCAAGGTCCGGCGGGTTGGGTTCATGTCACCTCCATTGCGCCTCGGCTGTCGTCACCGGGCGCTGTTTTCTTGATGGCTCCGGCACTGTTGCACCGGTAGGGTCGTATCATCGCCGCCCGGTGATAAACTGTGAATTGCAATTTTTCTCACGATTGATGCAAGGTTTGCATGAATTTCAGTCTGTCCGATTTGCGCGCATTCGTCGCGGTGGCCGAACTCAGCAGCTTTCGCGCTGCCGCGGCTGAACTGCATCTGTCGCAGCCAGCGTTATCGCGCCGTATCGAGAAGCTCGAGGACGCGCTGGGGGTGCGGTTGTTCGACCGCACCACGCGCTCGGTGGAGATGACCGCCGTGGGCCGCGAGTTTTCGCGCAAGGCGCGCGAACTGCTGAATGGGCTCGAGGAATCGCTGCTGGGGATTCGCGATGTGGCCACACGGATCACGGGCGAGGTGACGGTGGCGTGCGTGCCGTCGGCGGTGCGGTATTTTCTGCCGTCGGTGCTGCGGCAATATCACGCGCGCTATCCGCGCATCGTGGTGCGGCTGATCGATGAGGGCGCCAATGAGGTGCTCAATATGGTCGTGCGCAACGAGGCGGACTTCGGGCTTAACTACATTGGCACGCAGGAGCCCGATGTCGAGTTCGAACCGGTGCTCAAGGAGCCGTTCGTGGTGGCCTGCCCGCCCGATCATCCGCTGGCCCGCAAGCGCAAGGTCACGTGGGCGGAGCTGGGGCAGCATGACTACATGACGGTGGGCAAGGCCAGCGGCAATCGGCTGCTGCTCGATCTGGCGCTGACCGACGTGCCGGTGCGGCCTCAGTGGTATTGCGAGGTGCGGCACGTGTCGACGCTGGTGAGCCTGGTGGAGGCCGGGCTGGGCGTAGCCGCGGTGCCGCGGCTGGCGATGCCGCCGGGCAAGCATCCGAACCTCAAGAGCGTGCCGCTGGTGGAGCCTACCGTGACGCGCACGGTCGGGCTGATCCGGCGCCGGGGGCGGTCGCTGTCGCCAGCGGCGCAGGTGTTGTATGAGATGTTGCAGAAGACCAGCGCCGATAATCGGCGCGGTGAGGCAGGTTGAAGGCAGGCGTTACAATGCCGGTTTTATTTTCTGCCTCCGCACACTGCCATGACCACGCTCGGAACCCCCCTCTCCCCCTCGGCCACCAAAGTCATGCTGCTCGGCTCGGGCGAGCTCGGCAAGGAGGTGCTGATCGCGCTGCAGCGGCTGGGCGTCGAGACCATCGCCGTCGATCGCTACGAGAATGCGCCGGGTCAGCAGGTTGCGCACCATGCGCGCACGATCGCGATGACCGATGGCGACCAGCTGCGCGCGCTGATCGAGGCTGAAAAGCCGGATCTGGTGGTCCCCGAGATCGAAGCCATTGCCACCCCGACGCTCGAAGCGCTGGAAGCCGCTGGCATCGTGCGTGTGATCCCCACCGCGCGTGCGGCGCGCCTGACCATGGACCGCGAAGGCATTCGCCGTCTGGCAGCGGAAACGCTGAATCTGCCGACAAGCCCCTACAAGTTCTGCGATTCGCTCGACGAACTGCAGGCCGCGATCGACGGTGGTATTGGCTACCCGTGCGTGGTCAAGCCGGTGATGAGCAGCTCGGGCAAGGGCCAGAGCAAGATCGATGGCCCCGAGGGCGTCAAGGCCGCGTGGGACTACGCGATGGCCGGTGGCCGCGTCAGCCACGGCCGCGTGATCGTGGAGGGGTTTATCGATTTCGATTACGAGATCACGCTGCTGACCGTGCGCGCGGTGGGTACTGGCGGCGCCGTGGAAACGCATTTTTGCGAGCCGATCGGGCACGTGCAGGTCAGCGGCGATTACGTCGAAAGCTGGCAGCCGCATCCGATGCATCCGAAAGCTTTGCAGACCGCGCAGCATATTGCGCGTGAAGTCACGGCGAACCTCGGCGGTCAGGGCCTGTTTGGCGTGGAGCTGTTCGTCAAGGGCGAGCAGGTCTGGTTCAGCGAGGTCAGCCCGCGCCCGCATGACACCGGCATGGTGACCATGATCACGCAGTGGCAGAACGAGTTCGAGCTGCATGCACGGGCGATTCTGGGGTTGCCGGTGAGCACGGCGCTAAAGAGCCCGGGCGCGAGCGCGGTGATTTATGGCGGCGTGGATGCGCAGGGCGTGGTGTTCGACGGCGTGGCGGATGCGCTGACGGTACCGCAGACCGAGGTGCGACTGTTTGGCAAGCCGGAGAGCTTTACCAAGCGGCGGATGGGCGTGGCGCTGGCGTTTGCGGAAGACGTCGAGCTGGCTCGCGCGCGGGCCAAGGATGCCGCATCGCGCGTGAAGCCGCGCGTGGCTGGCTGAAGCTTTTGTGACTAGTTGAAAGGTCGGAGACCCTCTCCCCCGGCCCCTCTCCCTGAGGGAGAGGGGAGAAAACAAGAGATATTTCTAGGTCCCCCTCTCCCCCAACCCCTCTCCCCAGGGAGAGGGGAGCAAACCAGCGGCACGCGATGCGCCAACCGTGTTTCGCTCCCGCCCTGAGGGGGAAACAAAATCAGCCGTGCGGGGCGTACATCGCCATCAGCTGTTCGTCCGAATAGCCCCACTGCCGGGCATCTTCAAACGCCACCACCGTCTCGTTGCTCTGCATCAGATCGATGACCTGCGGTGGTTGTGCCATCGACTCCGACACCGAGTAGAACGCCATCACGCGCGGTCGAAGCGGTTCGTCTTCATTCTGGCCGCACACCACCGCCAGCCGGTTCGAGCGCAGGCGCAATACCGTGCCGATCGGGTAAATGCCGACCGTGCGCGTAAACGCCTTGAACACGCGCCGATCGAACAGCGTGTCCACCCGCACCGCGATATATTCCATCGCCCGCGCCGGCGACCACGCCTGGTGGCCCGGGCGCGCCGACGTCAGCGAATCGTAGGTGTCGCAGATCGCCGCGATCTTCGCGTGGACGCTGATCTCATGCTCGACCAGGCCGAACGGATACCCTCGCCCATCGACGCGCTCATGATGGTGCACGCAGACATCGAGCGGAATATTCGTGTACAGGCGCGCCTCGTTGAGAATCCGGTAACCCGCCGACGGATGGCGCCGCATGGCCTCCTCTTCCGACGGTGTCAGATCGGTCGCCTTCTGCAGGATGTACTCCGGCAGCGTGAGCTTGCCAATGTCATGCATCAGCCCGGCAATGCCCAGCTCGCGCACCTCGCCATCCGGCAGCTTGAGCGTACGGCCCACCGCGATCATCAGCACGCAGACCGAGAACGCGTGCAGGTACGAGTAGTCGTCCTTCTCCTTCAGCCGCGAGAGCGCGATAAGCGCCTGCGAATGACGGGTCAGCGAATTGGACGCCGAGTCCACGAGCAGCAGCGCGCCCTGGCTCTCCAGCGCGCGCCCCATGCGGACATCGCTGAACATCTGGCCGACCAGCTCGCGCGCGGACTTGATCAGCGCCCGCGCGCGCTCGAGCTCGTCCTCGAACCCGTTTTCGGGTTCTTCCATGACGTCCGCCTCCATCGCATCCGGCGTGGCGGGCGTCGGCAGATTGCGGCCCTTGAGGATGTCGATCCAGACGTCCTGCACATTGGCCGCCTGAATTTGATCCACCTGCTCGTCGCTCGTGACGAGGAAGCGGGAGCGCCAGAACGGATGGTTGATCCAGGGTCCGCCGAGCCTGGCAACGAACATTCCGACCTGCAGCTGCTCCGCCTTGATTCTTCTCAGCATGCACTTAGCCCTTTGAGATGGGCGCGATATCGTTTCGCGATCCCGGATAGGGCGCTCTCATGGCACCCTTGATCGACCCTGGTGAGCGCGCGGAGCCTGAGCGGCACGCCTGCCGCGACTCTCTGACTTAATGCGAACCCACGTCGCTCGCATTAACGGCAGATTCGCGCAACTCTTTAGCGCGTCCGGAATGGTTAGCGCGCCGGGCGATCCAGGCCAGCAGCCAGCCGCCCAGTGCTACCGACCATGCAATGAGGCCGGCGCCGGCCACGCGCTGGTCGCCCATCAGGTAGCTCGCGCACAGGCGGGTCTCGGCGTCGAGGAACAGCATGCCGACGGTCAGGCCCATCCAGACCATGTTGCCGCCGAAGAACAGCACCAGTGGCCAGGGGCTGACGCGGCAAGCGACATAGGCCGCCACCCCGGCCAGCAGCACGGTGGCGTACTTGGCGAGGTTCACCGCGCCGGAGAGGCGGGTCAGGTCGAGCGAGATGGGGAGCATCCACGCGCCGTAGCCGGCGGTGGCGATGACGAGCAGTGCCAGCGCGCAGGGGCGCAACGCCACGGCGAGCTGGCCACGTGCGCGGGGTGGCAGCAGCTGCGGCAGGCATACGCCCAGGCCGAACACCGCAGGCAAGAGTACGAGCATGTGCAAGGCCATGGAGCCTTCGAGCACGGCGCGCACGGGTGGGAGTGCCAGCAGGCTGGCTGCGACGAGCCAGGACAGAAGGGATAGGCCCGAATGACGGCGTGGGCGGCTCATGCGGTGGTTGCCCTCACCCCCGGCCCCTCTCCCCGAGGGAGAGGGGAGAAAACAATGGGTTAATTTGCTTTCACCCTCTCCCCCGACCCCTCTCCCTGATGGAGAGGGGAGCGAACCGTCGGCGTGCGACACGCTCCCGCTGCCGCCCCCTGAGGGAGAGGGGAGCGAACCGTCGGCGTGCGACACGCTCCCGCTGCCGCCCCCTGAGGGAGAGGGGAGCAAACCGTCGGCGTGCGACACGCTCCCGCTAGCTGTCCCCGGCGGCGGGGGCAGATCCGCGGACGGTTCACTCGCGGAGGGCAGGTCGCTTTGCATCACGGCGCCCTGCCCGGCGCGGGCGCCAGTTGCGCGCGCGCGAATGCGTAGGCGTCTTGGTACGCTTCGAGCGTGAACGTACGCAGGATGCGGCCGTGGGCGTCAACCACGTGCAGGCCACCGTTGTGCTCGAAGCCGCCGAAGCCATCAGGAATCGCGATGATTTCCGCGCTGCGCAGCAGCGCTTGCAGCGCCGCCGGATCGACGGCGGCCGCCACCGCCCAGTCCGGCAACCGTGCGCGATGCTCGCGGCCGTAGCCAGCAAGGTCCGCCACCTCATCGCGCGGATCGAACGACAGCGAACGCAGGCCGATACGGCCTGACATGCCGTCGGCCGCGATGCGCGCCTGCAATTGCGCGAACTCGGCGCCGAGCGCGCGGCACACCGACATGCAGCGCGTGTAAATAAAGTCGACGAGGTAGATCTGGTTGGCGGGCGCATCCGCACCGAACCAGCGCGCGCCACGCCCCTGCTGGTCGCGCACGTCAAGCGCCGGCATCGACATAGCACCCGCCGCGATCCGGTTCTCGCGCCGCTGGTCGAGCGTCCAGGCGGTCAGGCCGTCCGTCAGCGCGTAGAGTCCCGCCGCGCTGGCCAGCAGCGCGGCCATCAATACTGCTACCGGCCAGCGCTTGCGTGGGCCGGACCCAAAAAGCGTGGTCGTGCCGCTAGCCACCAGGGCTGCCGAGCGCCGCGTCGCCGTCGTACGGCGCCTTCATGCTGGCGGTGTCGGCCCGTGCCGCCGCCACGGTCTCGGCCGTGACCGGTGGCGAGGTATTGCCCCACTGGCTGCGGACATGGGTCAACACAGCCGCCACTTCCGCATCGCTGAGCTGATCCGCGAACGCGGGCATCGCGCCGTTGTAGGCCGTGCCCTTGACCGTCAGCTTGCCATTGACCCCACGCAGTACGATCGACGCCAGCTTGCTGTCCTTGCCATTGACCCACTCCGACTCGGCCAATGGCGGAAACACGCCCGGCAGCCCCTGCCCCGTGGCCTGATGACACGCCACGCAACGGCTCTGAAACACCGCCGCGCCATCCACCGCGCCGCCCGCGGCCTTGGGCTTGCCGACCAGATCCGCCATCGTGCGCCCGTCGCCGAGCCCCGAGGGCACGTTGATCGGTGCCATCACGATATAAATCGCGCCAAACGCAATCAGGCCCACAATCAGCCCGAGCACCGCCTTCGGAATCGGCGCACGATTCTCATGCGGGTCCTCATTCTCCCGCGCCCGCGCGGCCTCGGCCTGCCGCTGTTCCGACGCGCGCTCTGAACGATCATCCATCTGCATGGCGGCTCCTATTTAGCGGGCGCGCCGCCGTCCGGCGCCGGCAACACCGCGCCGGTCCGGTTCAGCGACTGCAGATAGGCCACGAGGTCCAGCGCGGCCGCGGTGGGCACCACCACCTTGCCCGGCGGCGCGTACCCCGGCGGCAACGTCAGCGGCTTGTCGCCGGGCTCGGCCGCGTCCTTCACGTCGAACATGAACGGATAGCTCGGCATGATGCTGCCGCTCACGTAGGCACGCGGCTGATACAGGTGGCCGAGGTGCCAGTCCGCACTCGGTTGCCGCACGCCGATGTTCATCAGATCCGGCCCGGTGCGCATGGTGCCGAGCAAATGCGGGTGATCGTAGTAGTAATCACCAGCCACGGAAGCCCGCCCCCAGCCACGCTTGGCATCCGGCGCAAAGCTGCTGTCGCGCGGCTGCTGCGAATGGCAATAGATGCAACCGTTGGCGATATACACCTCACGCCCACGCAGTTGCGCGGCCGTGTACGGCTTGACGCCTTCCGTCGGCTTGATGTCCTTGAGCTGCAGATACGGAATCACGACCAGCGCGCTCGTGGCCAGCGCCAGCATGGTCATGCCCCCTGCCAGCAGGGCACTTTCATTATTCACGGTTCAGACTCCCTGCGCGGGGTTGCCGCCCTGATTACGACCCTGATGGAACAGGGCCGGACGGTTGCGATTGGGGCCAAGCCCGAAAATCGCGCTGATGAAATTGGCGGCGAAGAACAGATGGCTGACCAGCATCATGGCGCCACCGACCGAGCGGGCCTTGAGGTACGGAATGGTCAGCGTCACCGAATCCATGAACGGCCGCGACGCGTCGAGCATGGCCAGCCCCTGGTACCAGCCACCGATCGACAGACCGACGAAGTACACGCCGATGCCACCCGCGGCGAGCCAGAAGTGGAAGTAGATCATCCAGCGGTACGGCCACTCGCGGCCGATCACGCGCGGCAGGATGAAGTAGATCGCCCCGAAGAACGCAAAGCTCACAAACGCATAGAGGCCCAGATGCGCATGCGCGACGGTGTAGTGCGTGAAGTGCGCGACGCGGTTGACCGCGCGCAGCGCCTCGAACGAACCCTGCGCGGAACTCAGCGTGTACATCATGCTGCCGAACGTCACGAAGCGCAGCGTCGGCGATTCGATCAGCATCCGGAAGTTGCCGCGCAGCGTCTGGTGGATATTGATCGAGAACGCGATGACCGGAATCAGCATCATCATGCTCTGCACGATCGACAGCGTAACCAGCCACCCGGGCACCGGACCGCCCACCAGATGGTGGCCACCGACCTGCCCGTAGAAGAACGCCAGCGCCCAGAAACCCAGCAGCGACATACCGTACGACTTGATCGGCTGACCGATGATCTTGGGCAGGCAATAGTAGATCGAGGCCAGCGCCAGCGGTGTGTAGAACAGGCCCAGCACGTTATGGCCAAACCACCAGTTCATGGTGGCCTGCTCCACGCCGAAATGCAGCCCCGGGAAATTGGCCACGAGGAACAGCACCGGAAACCAGAACAGCGCGCAGCCCATGTACCAGACCGACACATACAGATGGCTCACCGTGCGGTTGACCAGCGTGAGCACGAGCGGAATGCCGACCAGCGCGCCGCCCGCGACAAACAGGATATCGACCTGCCAGGGAATCTCGAGCCATTCGAGCCCATCCGAGATACCGGCGCCGATGCTGCCGATGCCGGCGATCAGCGCGGCATTCCAGATCGCCGCACCAAGCACGGCCCAGCGCCCGCCCACCAGCGGCGTCTTGAGCAGACGCGGCAGCAGGAACAGCGCGATGCCGAGGCCCGCCATTGGCGCCCAGCCGTAGGCCACGGCGTTGAGGTGGATGGTACGGATGCGGCCAAACGACAGCCATGGCACCGAGGCGAACAGGTCCGGCTCGTGCAGCTTGATCGAGGCCGTTAGCCCGGCTGTGGAGGCGACGACCAGCCAGACCATCGCACAGCACAGGAACAGGAATACGACCTGCGCGGACGAGCGGTCGGCGAGATCGCGCGACGAATCGACGATGCCGTGGCCGCCGTTTGGCGCCGAGGGGTCCTCGGGGTGACCGGTCTCGCCTTCGGCGAAGATCACGCGCGCAGCATCAGGCGAGGTATCGAACAGGCCGCGTTGCATGGCCCAGATAAATGCCAGCAGTGCGAACACCGACAGCAGGAAGGCCGAAAGCAGGATGGCGATGGTATTCATGGCAGTGGCAAGAATGGGCAGGCGCGTGGGGACGGACGCTTCCCCGCCGGGCGTCACGCCCGACACTTCGAAATTTACGGCAGTGACTGGACAACTACACATAGCCACTTTATTTGTTTTTGGGGTGACCACCCAAACACCTGTTTGACGCACCGCGTCAACGTCCCGTACGCTTTCGCGGCCTAGCATGCGGCGCTTATTCGTTAAGTTGCATTAGTTATACATCTTTTATAGAATCGCCGTGCAGTCAGCCGAATTCACGCCGAATTCGCGCGGATTGCGCTTGGCGGCGTAAGCCGGCGGTACCTAAAATCAACCAGCGAATTGATGCACGACGTAGCCACTGCGCACTAAAACCGGACAACAATGAACGTGCACTTGACGATTCACGGCCGCCAGGGTCTGGCGGGTCAGATCTACCGGCAGCTGCGCGCGGGCGTCATCGACGGCCGCCTGGCGCCGGGCGAACGGCTGCCCTCCACGCGCGAGCTCGCGACGCAGCTCGGCGTGTCGCGCAAGACCACGCTCGATGTTTTCGAGCGATTGATCGCCGAGGGCTATCTGCGGTCTCGCACAGGCGACGGCACGTTCGTCGCCGACGAGATGACGCGGCTCGCGCCGCGGCCGCCGCGCACGGCCATGCTGCATCCCTCGGTAGCGCTATGGGAGTCGCTCCCCGACGTGTTACCGATGACGTCCCGCGAACGCCCACCCGAGTTCGACTTTATTGGCGGTGTCACCGACAAGGCATTGTTTCCGTTCGATCAGTGGCGCCGCTGCGTGAGTCACGCATTGCGCGTGCTCGCGCGCGCGCCGGGCGGCTATCGCGACCCGGCTGGCGAGCAGGAATTGCGGCTGGCGGTGTCACGCTATCTCGCCTTCAGCCGCGCGGTGGTCAGCAACTGGCAGGACGTGATCATGACCCAGGGCGCGCAGCAGGCGATCGATCTGCTCGCACGTGTAGCGCTGCGACCGGGCGACGTGGTCGCGGTGGAAGACCCCGGCTATCCACCGGCCCGCACCAGCCTGCTGGCCGCCGGTGCCAATGTGGTGCCGGTGCCGGTGGATGACGAAGGCATCATCGTCGATCGCCTGCCGCCGGAAGCGCGCATCGTCTATGTCACGCCGTCGCACCAGTTTCCGCTCGGCATGCCGATGAGCCTGGAGCGCCGGCTGGCGTTGCTGGCATGGGCCCAGCAGCATGGCGCGCTGATCGTCGAGGACGACTACGACGGCGAGTATCGCTTCGAGGGCCGCCCCGTCGAATCGCTCAAGAGCCTCGACAAGGCGGGGGTAGTGGCCTACGTCGGTACGTTCTCCAAAACCATCTTTCCGGAACTGCGCGTCGGTTACGTGATTCCGCCCGCGCCGCTGGGCGTGGCCATGCGCAAGGCCAAGCAGATCGGCGACTGGCACAGTTGCACGATGACGCAGACCGCGCTGGCCAAGTTCATGCTCGATGGCTACTTCGCCAAGCACCTGCGGCGCATGCACAAGGAGTACGCGCTGCGCCGCGCGCTGCTGCTGCACGCGCTCCAGCACGACCTCTCGCCGTGGCTGAGGCCTCTGCCCTCCTCGGCCGGCATTCACCTGGTCGCCGAGATCCGCGCCGACGCCATGACCGGTTCGGGCGTCGAAGCCATGCTCGTCGAGCGCGCGGCCGCGGCGCGCGTCGGCGTGTACGGCATCGCGGGCATGTACGTGGCCGGACGCCCACGTCCGGGCCTGCTGCTCGGCTACGGCGGCATCGGCACGGACCGCCTCCGCGCTGGCCTCGACCGCCTGAAAGCCGCACTGGAGCGCCGCCCAAGCTGATGGGGATCCCCCCTCACCCTTCGGGAAGGGGGCGGGGATGAGGGCCACGGGCGCCGCAACGAGCGCCAGCGCACACGCCATACCTGCCGCCGTGCATCGGGCCGCATTGCCCAAAAGCGGAGCGGAGTACAGTTGGGGCCTTGAAAATTCGGCGGGCCTGCCGTTAATACGTGCGGGCCAATCCCGGTCTTGCTGCCCTCTGTTGATGCACACCCATTACGACAACCTGAAGGTTTCCCGTGACGCCCCGTTCGAGGTCATTCGCGCCGCGTACAAGTCGCTGAGCCAGAAATACCATCCGGACCGTCATGCGGACGGCGAGGAATCCAACCGCATCATGCGGTTGATCAATGCCGCCTACGAGGTGTTGAGCGACCCGGTCAGGCGCGACGAGCATGACCGCTGGATCGTGGTGCAGGAAAGGCTCGAAGCCAGTCAGCGCGGACGCCGGCCGGCTGCCGCCACCGCGCCGCGCCCCGGCGCCGGTGTGCCGCCACGCCCCACCGCGGGCGCGGCACGCGCGCGACCACAAGCCGAGGCCCAGCCCCAGACCGCCCGGCAGGAGCGCGCGCGCAAGGCCGAAGCCGAGAAAGCGGACAAAGCCCGCAAGGAGCGCGAACAGGCACAGGCACGGGAGCAGGCGCGCGCGCGCGAGCGGCAAAGGGAGCAGGAAAGCCGCGAGCAGGAGGCCAAACGCGAGGCGGACGCGCGTCGGCGCCGGGCCGAGCGCGCCGAGCAGGACCAGCGCGAGCGTCAACGCGCCGAGCGGGATAGCAAAGAGAGCGACCAGCGCCGTGGACCGCAGGCAGGCGGGCGGACGATGCGCGAAGACGGCTTCCAGCCCGCGCGGCTATCGGGCCGCTCGTGGTCGATGCTGGTCTATGCGCTGGCCGCGACGGCGATCGTCGTGCTGCTGAGCGACTGGGTGCCGGGCGCCAGCCTCGACACGCCCACCGCCAATGCGGCCACGGACACACCGAGCACCCCTGCTGCAGCCCCGGCCGCCACGGCACCCTCGCCCACGGCCATCGCCGCCAGCATCATTTCCACGCGCGAAGAAACGCGTTACCTGCGGCCCGCGCTGACGCCCAAGGGCGAGCCATGGCCCGAACGCTCGGGCTATGTGCCGGGCTACCCGGTGCTCAACACCGATGGCCTGTCGATGGTGACGATCGACAATACGCGCAGCAAGTTCGACGTCTTCCTCAAGCTCGTGTCGACCGACAGCACGCGTCCACTGCCGGTCCGTACGAGCTACGTCCGCAGCGGCACCTCGTTCACGATGGAGAACATCGCGCCGGGCAGTTATGACGTGCGTTACCGAAGCCTCGACACCGGCGAGATCTTCCGTTCGGAGCGCTTCGAGCTCAAGGAAATCCAGGAGGCCACCGGCACCAGTTTCGCCAAGAACATCCTCTCGCTCTATAGCGTGGAGGGCAAGGCGCGCAACGTGAGCATTCCGGAGCGCGAGTTTCCGTAAATCGCACGCGGAGGCAGTGGCCACCTGAAAATACGCAAAAGCGGTCATTTCGAAAAGCCACTGCCGCTCCTAATCTTGTTCCTGTCAACGCAATCTCAATGCAAAACATCAGGAGCAAGCCATGGCACCACGTCTCGATTTCTATAAAGCCAGCCCCGCCGCGATCAAGGCGATGATGGGTCTGGAAGACCGCATCGGCAACAGCGAGCTGGAACCGTCGCTGGTGGAACTGGTGCGCCTGCGCGCCTCGCAGATCAACGGCTGCGCGTACTGCATCGACCTCCATACCCGCGATGCACGTAAGGCCGGCGAGGACGATCGCCGCCTGGCCACGTTGTCGGTCTGGCACGAAACGCCGTTCTTCTCGGAACGCGAACGCGCGGCGCTTGCCTGGACCGAGGCCGTGACGCTGGTCTCGCAAGACCATGTACCCGATGCCGTATGGGAGGCCGTGCACCCCCACTTCACCGAGGCCGAGATCGTCGATCTGACGTTGCTGGTGGTCACCATCAACGCGTGGAACCGGTTTGCCATCTCGTTCCGCAAGACCCCGGTCTGAGCAAAGCGGGATAGCTTTTAGGAGAAGCTCGATGGCGGAGGCACCCGGTCGCGACCTACGGTGCAACGGTTTCCGCTCTGTCATCGACCTATGCGCCATCGCTCGCTTGTTCGCTCACCGTGTCAACCACGTCCGGCCAGCCGCGCGCTGTGCGTCATGGTCGCCGCCGCCATGCTCGTTACCATGGCGCCCAGCACCGGCACTGATATCGATGATGGTGTCGCCCAACCGGCCGCGCCGCAGCCCAAGCCCATACCAGTGCCGCGCCAATACTGCTCGCCACGCATCGCGCCCGCCGCGCTGCATATGTTTGACGTTCCGTGCGCGTCCGCATGGGAGGAATGCCCACCCGCCCCCGGAGGGCGGGTCAGCGGCAACGAGAGCCCCAGTGTCACGGCGGATACCCCAACCCGAAGCGGCGCGGCCCAGTCGCGCAAACGCCGCGATCTATCTGTCGGGCTGGCCAGTTGTACGGTGCACATCGCGCTGGCGGTTTCGCTGTTCCGCCGCCTGATCGCCTCGGTTTCACCAAGCCAGCGCTGGGACCTCATGCATTTCGATTTTGTCTACACGCAGGCGCAGCGCCACCACGACCTCGGCATGCCACGCGCGGACCCGTACGTGGCGCGCGCATTTATCGAGGCGGTCACACGCAACACACGCCCCGACAATCTATCCGGTATCAGCCCGAGGGTCTGGCCACAGAATCCGCACGCACCGCTACCCGGGCTCGATCGCATCGGTTGGCTGGACCTCGAAGCCGCGTCCGCCCGTGCCATCCCGCACGACCCGGCAGCGACTGTGCCCGCCGTCATCCGCCCGGACCACCCACCCGATGTGCGGACGCATTTGCCAGGTATGTCGTGGTTCGGGATCTATGGATGGCAACTGGGAAATCGTCCATGGACCGAGTTCAATACGCCCCTGCTCAGGCGCGGGGGCACCGGACGCTGGACGCTGGATCAGGCGAATCCGCTGACCGCGGAGCTTGTTGAGTCCGGGGCCACCGTCGTTAGCGATCAGGCACGCCAGCGCATCGCGCATATCCTGCTCGGCTGGCGTGAGCAGTACCGCAGCCGCGCGCCGGGTACCGCAGCGGAACAACGCCTCGCGAGCGCCGGCCTGAACGCCGTCGAGAGCGCCATCGCCGCCGCGCAGGTTCCTGCTTACTGGTCTACGGTGCTGCTGGTCATTCGGCATCGCAACCGTGTGGTTGCGGTCCTGCATGGCAGCCTCGGCGCATTCGGCCGCAATCTGGCGCGTATTCACGCCGTGGCGGTGCCTGCCACGACCATCCTGACGCCGTACGCCGAAGATGCCGTGCTCGGCGCGGTCCCTTATGCGCTGAGCCGCTTTGCCAACTACGCGCGCCTCATGAACGCTGCCTATCTGATTGCCATGACCAGGGACGATCCGTCGACACTGCCAAATCTGCAGGCGGCGCCCCACCGGGAGTGGGTCGAAGCTACACTCCCGCCGAGCCCGGACGAGCCCGCCGAGCCGGCCGAGGCCCCCGAACATGACGAACTTTAGGCCGGCGTGCGCCGGAACGCGATGCCGAAGCGGTTCAGGGCGTTGATGGCGTTGATCAGCAGCGTCAGATCAACCAGTTCGCGGTCCGAGAAATGCGGGCGCACCGCGTCCCACTCGGGGTCGGGTACGTGCGCCGCCAGTTGCGTCACGGCCTCGGCCCAGCCGAGTGCCGCGCGTTCGCGATCGGTATAGAACGCACTCTCGCGCCACGCGGGCAGCAGGTCGATGCGCGTGTCCATCTCGCCCGCGCGACGCGCGCGCGTCGTATGCAGGTCGATGCAGTACGGGCAGCCATTGAGCTGCGACACGCGCAGGCGCACAAGGTCGGCGAGCGAGTGTTCGAGGCGATAGCCATCGCTGCGGCGATCGAGCCGCAACAGCAACTCCATGCTGAGGCGATTGGCCTGGGAGGCGTCGAGGCGAAGGGGCATCGCAAACGATCGCGGTCGGCACGATCAAAGGTCACGGTACCGGTTACGGTAGGTCATTGGGCGGCCTCGGCCAATGACCAGTTGTGCGCGATTTCAGGTAGCCACTGGCATCACGCTTTGAGCCGGCGCCAGAGCGTGGTGGCACTGATGCCAAGCAAGTGGCACGCGGCCGCGCGGTCGCCGCCGCATTCGGCCAGCACGCGGCGGATATGCTCGGCCTGACTGGCACGCGCGACGCCCGCCAGCGACCGGTTGCCGCCAGCGGCGCTTGCATAGCCCGCCGCGCCGACCGCGCCCGGGTTTGACACGCCGGACGCGCTCTCGCTGCCATCGCCGCTATCACCGCCAAGGTCGGGCTCGGCGGGGGGCATCGCGAACAGTTCCGGCACCGCCGCCTGCAAATCGCGCAGCAGCGCGGCGCCATCGAGCTTGCGGCCCGCGATCATCACCGCGATGCGCTCGGTCACGTTCTCGAGTTCGCGGATATTGCCCGGCCACGCATAGTCGGCCAGCCGCTTGCGCACCGGCGTCGGCAGCGGCATCGGCCGCGCGATCGTCAGCCGCTCCTGTGCACGCCGATACAAAAGTTCCGCGAGGTCGGGCAGATCCTGCGCGCGCTCGCGCAGCGGCGGCATATCGATGCGCAGGATATTGAGCCGGTAGTACAGATCCTGCCGGAACGTGCCATCGCGCACGAGCGCGGACAGGTCGCGGTGGGTGGCGGCGATCACGCGCACATTGACGGGAATCGCCTCGAGCCCGCCGATCGGCAGCACCTGCTTTTCCTGCAGCACGCGCAACAGTCGCGTCTGCAATGCCGGCGGCATGTCGCCCACCTCGTCGAGGAACAGCGTGCCGTTGTGCGCGGACTCGAACAGGCCCGCGCGACCGCCACGGCGTGCGCCGGTAAACGCGCCCTCCTCGTAGCCGAACAGTTCGCTTTCCAGCAGCGTCTCGGGAAACGCCGCGCAGTTGACCGCGACAAACGGAAACGCGCGCCGCGGACTCGCGTCATGCATGCCCTGCGCGAGCACTTCCTTGCCGGTACCGCTCTCGCCTCCGATCAACACGGTGGAATCGACCATCGCATAACGGCGCGCCAGCGCGCGCAGGTCCGTCATGGCGGCGGACGCGCCCGCAAGGTCGTCGAGCGTGTAGCGCACGCCCGCGCGCCGCGCGCGGCTGCGCGAGCGCAGGTTGCGGTCCACGCGGTGAATCGCATTGGCATCCTGAATCGTCAGCACCGCGCCCGTGGTGCCGGCCTCGCCGACGATCGGAATACGGTTGACCACGACCATGCGATCGCCGAGCCGATGGATGGCCTCCAGCTCCTGCGTGCCGCTCTGCATCACGCCTTCGAGCCCGAGCCCCGGTGCCAGCGCGGCCAGCTTGCGGCCGGCCGCGGCGGGCGCGGTAATGCCGAGAAAGCGCTCCATGGCCGGGTTGAATGACTGAATGCGCCCTTCCACGTCCACCGCGGCCACGCCTTCGTTGAGGTGCGACAGGATGGTATTGACGTAATCGCGCCGCGTGGCCTCGATGCGCCGCAGGCGCGCGGCCTCGATGGCATCCTCCAGCGCCAGCCGCACCGCATTGCCCGAGTACAGGAACACGCCGACCAGCCCGAAGCGTTCGGCGAGGTCCGTCACCATGCCCGGCCCGACGATCACGCGCACGCCCTCCTCCTTGAGCGCGCGCACGCGTACCGTGGCGTCATCCTCGGTCAGGTACGTATAGGTGGGAATGGTCAGCGAGAACGCGCGCAGGAATTCGTCCACCTCGGCATAGGTCGAGGCATGCGTGACCAGCGCGACATTGGGCGAGATACGCCGCGCGGTGGCCAGCGCGCTCATCACGTCGAATCCCGTCACCTTGACCAGCACCACCGGCACGTCGATATGCTGGCGCAAATAGGCGCCATTGGAGCCGCCGGCCACCACCACGTCTACACGCCCATCACGCGCAATCGCGCTGGCGGCCGCCTCGTAGCCCTTGTCGAGGACGCGGAATTCCGCCTGCGCGGTATAGGACGGAATCAACTCCGCAAACGCACGCGTCAGCCGGCTGATGCCGACCGTCCAGATGCGCGGACGCGCGGTTGACGGCGGTGGCGGGAGCGGCGCCGCGGATGCTGAGGCAAGGGTCATGGAAGGACGCGCGTGACGGGCGTATATTGAAGCGGCCATTCTGCGCCGGATCACGCTGCATTTCAATTCTGAAATTCATATGCATTTCAATATTGAAATATTGCAGCATCACAAGTGGCATACAATGCGCGCCCATACGGAGACAACACATCAATAACCACGCACAGGCCGTTGATTTTCAACGATTATTGGCTATCGCCTCGACCCTGCCGAGGAACATGTCACGCGTTGGCACATCCCTTGCGCATTCCTTCCGTTCTTCACCCAACTCCGACCCGAACCCATGACCTTTTCCGCCGCCGATCTCGCCCGCTCCGCCGGTGCCCGCTTCCGCCAGGCACTCGCCGATGAACGCCCGCTGCAGATCCCGGGAACGATCAACGCCAATCATGCGTTGCTGGCCAAGCGGTCCGGGTATCGGGCCATCTATCTGTCCGGTGGTGGCGTCGCGGCCGGCTCGCTGGGCATGCCTGACCTCGGCATCTCGAATCTCGACGACGTGCTGACCGATATCCGCCGCATCACCGACGTCTGCGACCTGCCGCTGCTGGTCGACGTCGACACCGGCTTCGGCTCGTCCGCGTTCAATGTCGCGCGCACCACGCGCTCGCTGATCAAGTTCGGCGCGGCCGCCATGCATATCGAAGACCAGGTCGGCGCGAAGCGCTGCGGCCACCGCCCCAACAAGGAAATCGTCACGCAGGACGAGATGGTCGATCGCGTCAAGGCCGCGGTGGATGCGCGCACCGACGAGAACTTCGTGATCATGGCCCGCACCGACGCGCTGGCCGTGGAAGGCTTCGATGCCGCGCTCGCGCGCGCCGTGGCCTGCGTGGAAGCCGGCGCCGATGCAATCTTCCCCGAGGCCATGACCGACCTCGAGATGTACCGCCGCTTCGTCGACGCCGTAAAGGTGCCGGTACTGGCCAATATCACCGAGTTCGGCGCCACGCCGTATTTCACGCGCGACGAGCTGGCCTCGGTCGGCGTGTCGATGGTGCTGTACCCGCTGTCCGCGTTCCGCGCGATGAACAAGGCCGCCGAGAATGTGTTCGAGGCGATCCGCCGCGATGGCACGCAACAGAACGTCGTCGACACCATGCAGACGCGTCAGGAACTGTATGAACGCATCGGCTACCATGACTACGAACAGAAGCTGGATGCCCTGTTCGCCAAGGGCAAGGCTCGCTGATGTCCCGCCGCACACCCGCCGCCAGACAGGTCAGGACCGACGCGCCAACAGAGCGCACGACCGCCGGCACAACCCCCAGCACAACCCAGGAGACCCCTATGTCCGAAGCACAACCGCTCGCCACGCCCAAGCCCAAGAAATCCGTCGCGCTGTCCGGCGTCACGGCTGGCAACACCGCGCTCTGCACGGTGGGCCGCAGCGGCAATGACCTCCACTATCGTGGCTACGACATTCTCGATGTCGCCGATACGTGCGAGTTCGAGGAAATCGCGCATCTGCTGGTGCACGGCAAGCTCCCGAACAAGGCGGAGCTGGCCGCATACAAGGCCAAACTGAAGTCGCTAAGAGGCCTGCCCGCCAACGTCAAGGCCGCGCTCGAATGGGTACCGGCCGGCGCGCACCCGATGGACGTGATGCGTACCGGCGTGTCGGTGCTCGGCACGGTGCTACCCGAGAAGGACGACCACAACGTACCGGGCGCGCGCGACATCGCGGACCGCCTGATGGCCAGCCTCGGCTCGATGCTGGTGTACTGGTACCACTACAGCAATAACGGCCGCCGCATCGAAGTGGAAACCGACGACGACTCGATCGCCGGGCACTTCCTCACGCTGTTCCACGGCAAGACGCCGTCGAAGCTGTGGGAGCGCGCGATGCAGACCTCGCTGAACCTGTATGCCGAGCACGAGTTCAACGCCTCGACCTTTGCCGCGCGCGTGATCGCCGGCACGGGTTCGGACATGTACTCGGCGATCGCCGGCGCGATCGGCGCGCTGCGCGGCCCGAAGCATGGCGGCGCCAACGAGGTGGCGTTCGAGGTGCAGAAGCGCTACGACACGCCCGATGAAGCCGAAGCGGATATCCGCCGCCGCGTGGAGGCCAAGGAAGTGGTGATCGGCTTCGGCCACCCGGTGTACACGATTGGCGATCCGCGCAACCAGGTCATCAAGGAAGTGGCCAAGCGCCTGTCCAAGGATGCCGGCTCGATGAAAATGTTCAATATCGCCGAGCGTCTGGAAACGGTGATGTGGGACGCCAAGAAGATGTTCCCGAACCTCGACTGGTTCAGCGCGGTGAGCTACCACATGATGGGTGTGCCGACCGCGATGTTCACCCCGCTGTTCGTGATCGCGCGTACCTCGGGCTGGGCCGCGCACATCATCGAGCAACGTATCGACAACAAGATCATTCGCCCAAGCGCGAACTACACGGGTCCCGAGAACCTGAAGTTCGTGCCGATCGAGAAGCGTTAAACCACCCTCACCCCACCCCTCTCCCTCAGGTTTCCCTAGGGAGAGGGAGAACATCAAGAGGGCCCCACAGCCATGAATACCGATTACCGCAAGCGCCTTCCGGGTACCGACCTCGATTACTTCGACACGCGCGCCGCGGTCGAGGCCATCGAGCCCGGTGCCTACGACAAGCTGCCCTACACCTCGCGCGTGCTGGCCGAGAACCTCGTGCGCCGCTGCGACCCCGCCACGCTGACGGCTTCGCTGCGCCAGCTCATCGATCGCAAGCGCGATCTCGATTTCCCGTGGTTCCCCGCGCGCGTGGTCTGCCACGACATCCTCGGCCAGACCGCGCTGGTCGACCTGGCCGGCCTGCGCGACGCGATTGCCGACGCCGGTGGCGACCCTTCCCTGGTCAACCCCGTGGTGCCGACGCAGCTGATCGTCGACCATTCGCTGGCCGTCGAGTGCGGCGGCTTCGACCCCGATGCGTTCACCAAGAACCGCGCCATCGAGGATCGCCGCAACGAGGACCGCTTCCACTTTATCGACTGGACCAAGAAGGCGTTTCGCAACGTCGACGTGATCCCGCCCGGCAACGGCATCATGCACCAGATCAATCTGGAGAAGATGTCGCCCGTGATCCACGCCGACAACGGCGTGGCCTACCCCGACACCTGCGTCGGCACCGACAGCCATACGCCGCACGTCGACGCGCTCGGCGTGATCGCCATCGGCGTGGGCGGTCTGGAAGCCGAAAACGTGATGCTCGGCCGCGCCTCGTGGATCCGCCTGCCCGATATCGTCGGCGTGGAACTGAGCGGCCGCCGCCAGCCCGGCATCACCGCCACCGACATCGTGCTCGCGCTGACCGAATTCCTGCGCAAGGAAAAGGTGGTTGGCGCCTATCTCGAGTTCCGCGGCGAAGGCGCCGCGAGCCTCACGCTGGGCGACCGCGCGACCATCTCGAACATGGCACCCGAGTATGGCGCCACCGCGGCAATGTTCTTTATCGACACGCAGACCATCGACTACCTGAAGCTCACGGGCCGCACCGACGAGCAGGTGGCGCTGGTCGAGACCTACGCGAAGACCGCCGGCCTGTGGGCCGACAGCCTGGTGAATGCCGAGTACGAGCGCACGCTGCATTTCGATCTGTCGACGGTGGTCCGCAATATGGCCGGCCCGTCCAATCCGCACAAGCGCCTGCCGACGTCAGACCTGGCCGCGCGCGGTATCGCGGGCAAGTGGGAGGAAGTGCCGGGCCAGATGCCCGACGGCGCGGTGATCATCGCGGCCATTACCAGCTGCACGAATACCAGCAACCCGCGCAACGTGATCGCGGCCGCGCTGCTGGCGCGCAACGCCAACGCGCGTGGCCTCACGCGCAAGCCGTGGGTCAAGTCGTCGCTGGCGCCGGGCTCGAAGGCGGTGGAGTTGTACCTCGAAGCGTCGAACCTGCTGCCCGAACTCGAGAAACTCGGTTTCGGCATCGTCGCGTTTGCCTGCACCACGTGCAATGGCATGTCCGGCGCGCTCGATCCGGTCATCCAGAAAGAGATCATCGATCGCGACCTGTATGCGACCGCCGTGCTCTCCGGCAACCGCAACTTCGACGGCCGCATCCACCCGTACGCCAAGCAGGCCTTTCTGGCCTCGCCGCCGCTGGTGGTGGCCTACGCGATTGCCGGCACCATCCGCTTCGATATCGAGCGCGATGTGCTGGGCCACGACGCCGACGGCAAGCCCGTGACGCTCAAGGATATCTGGCCGAGCGACGAGGAGATCGATGCGATCGTCGCGCAAAGCGTCAAGCCGTCGCAGTTCCGTCAGGTCTACGATCCGATGTTCGCGCTGACCGTGGATAACGGTGAGATGGCCCCGCCGCTGTACGACTGGCGCCCGCAGAGCACGTATATCCGTCGTCCGCCGTACTGGGAAGGCGCGCTCGCGGGGGAACGCGCGCTGCAAGGCATGCGGCCGCTCGCGGTGCTCGGTGACAACATCACCACCGACCACCTGTCGCCGTCGAACGCGATTCTGCTCGACAGCGCGGCGGGCGAATACCTCGCGAAGATGGGCCTGCCCGAGGAAGACTTCAACTCGTACGCGACCCACCGTGGCGATCACCTGACCGCGCAACGCGCGACCTTTGCCAACCCGACGTTGAAGAACGAGATGGTGGTGGTCGACGGTCAGGTCAAGGCCGGCTCGCTCGCGCGGATCGAACCGGAAGGCAAGATCGCCCGCATGTGGGAAGCGATCGAGACCTATATGGAACGCAAGCAGCCGCTGATCATCATTGCCGGCGCCGACTACGGTCAGGGTTCGTCGCGCGACTGGGCGGCCAAGGGCGTGCGGCTGGCGGGCGTGGAAGCCATCGTCGCCGAAGGCTTCGAGCGCATCCACCGCACCAACCTCGTTGGGATGGGCGTGCTGCCGCTCGAGTTCAAACCGGGCACCAACCGCACCACGCTTGGCATCGACGGCACCGAGACGTTCGACGTGATCGGCGCGCGCAAGCCGGGCGCCGAGCTGACGCTGGTCATCAATCGGCGCGATGGTGACCGTGTGGAAGTGCCAGTGCAATGCCGGCTGGACACCGCCGAGGAAGTCTCGATCTACGAGGCCGGCGGCGTGCTGCAGCGCTTTGCGCAGGACTTCCTCGAATCGGCGCAGACCGCCTGAGCGGCACATACACAAGGACGCAACATGGCTCACGCACCGCAAATCAAGATCCCCGCCACGTACCTGCGTGGCGGCACCAGCAAGGGTGTGTTCTTTCGCCTGCAGGACCTGCCGGAACGCGCGCAGGTGCCCGGCGCCGCACGCGATGCATTGCTGCTGCGCGTGATCGGCAGCCCCGACCCCTATGCCAAGCAGATCGACGGCATGGGTGGCGCCACGTCGAGCACGAGCAAGACCGTGATCATCTCGCAAAGCACGCGGCCCGGTCACGACGTCGATTACCTGTTCGGTCAGGTATCGATCGACTCGCCATTTGTCGACTGGAGCGGCAATTGCGGCAACCTGTCCGCCGCGGTGGGACCGTTCGCGATCAGCAACGGCTTTATCGAGGCCAGCCGCATTCCGCGCAACGGCACGGTCACCGTGCGGATCTGGCAGGCCAACATCGGCAAGACCATCGTCTCGCATGTGCCGATCACCGATGGTCAGGTACAGGAAACCGGCGACTTCGAACTGGACGGGGTCACCTTCCCTGCCGCCGAGGTTCAGCTCGAGTTCATGGACCCGGCCGCCGATGAGCCCGACGCGGGTGGCGGTTCGATGTTCCCGACCGGCAACGTGGTCGACGACCTCGTGGTACCGGGCGTCGGTACGCTCAAGGCGACGATGATCAACGCGGGCATTCCGACGATCTTTATCAATGCGGAGGCGATCGGCTACACCGGCACCGAGTTGCAGCGCGACATCAACAGCGACGCCAAGGCGCTGGCGATGTTCGAGACCATTCGCACGGCCGGCGCGCTGCGCATGGGACTGATCAAGGACGCGTCCGAAGCCAAGACGCGCCAGCACACGCCCAAGGTTGCGTTCGTGGCCAGGCCCGCCAGCTACGCGGCCTCGAGCGGCAAGCAGGTCGAAGCCGGCGACGTCGATCTGCTGGTGCGCGCGCTGTCCATGGGTGTGCTGCATCACGCGATGATGGGCACCGCGGCGGTGGCCATCGGCACCGCGGCCAGTATCCCGGGCACGCTGGTGAACCTGGCCGCCGGCGGCGGCGAGCGTGAGGCGGTGCGCTTCGGCCACCCGTCGGGCACGCTGCGTGTCGGTGCCGAGGCAAAACGCGTGGACGGCGAATGGGTGGTGACCAAGGCCATCATGAGCCGCAGCGCGCGCGTGCTGATGGAAGGCTGGATCCGCGTGCCGGGCGACGCGTTCTGAATCTTCCGATAGCGCGGGATTGCGGGTAGTCATACGGGTAAATGGCGCCTTGGAAAGGGCGCCGCCTGCCGATATAGTGCTCCCTCCAAGATCCGGTGGCACCGCTTCACGAGAGTCGGCGCCTCCGCTAACAAGGAGGGGAACATGAACCGCAAGACCCGCAGTATTCATCTCTCGCTGCTGTCGGCAGCACTGCTGTCCGCAAGCCTGCTGACCACATCCGCCCAGGCGCAACTCGCGCCGTCCGCGCAGCCAGCGGCCCAGCCGGGCGCCACCACCGAAGCGCGCAAGGCCAATATCGTGATCATCGGCACCGGGGGTACGATTGCCGGTGCCGGCGCATCCGCTACCAACACCGCCGCGTATCAATCGGCAGTGGTACCGGTCGACAAGATCATCGCCTCGGTGCCCGAGATCTCCAAGGTCGCCAACGTCAAGGGCGAGCAGATCTTCCAGATCGGTTCGGAGAGCTTCAACAACGAACGCCTGCTCAAGCTCGGCAAGCGTGTCTCGGAGTTGCTCAAGCAGCCCGACGTCGATGGCATCGTCATCACGCACGGCACCGACACCATCGAGGAGACCTCGTACTTCCTGAACCTCACGCTCAAGAGCGACAAGCCGGTGGTCGTGGTGGGCTCGATGCGCCCGGGCACCGCGCTCGGCGCCGATGGCGCGCTCAACCTCTACGATGCGGTGCTGGTCGCATCTAACCCGGCCTCGCGCGGCAAGGGCACGCTGGTCGTGCTCAACGACGAGATCCAGACCGGCCGCGACGTGACCAAGAGCAACACGTTCAAGACCGAGACGTTCCGCTCGCCGTTCGGCCCGCTCGGCTATGTGGTGGAAGGCCGCACGCTGTACTACCGCCTGCCCGCGCGGCCGCACACCGTGCAGACCGAGTTCGACATCGACCGTATCGACAGCCTGCCCGAGGTGGCCGTGGTGTACGCGTACGGCAACGTCAATCCGGCCAGCATCGATGCCGCCGTGAAGAATGGCGCGAAGGCCATCGTCTACGCGGCCACCGGCAACGGCAGCGTCGGCGACTATATGGTGGAGCCGCTCAAGGCCGCGCGTGCCAAGGGCGTGCAGATCGTGCGCGCGTCGCGCACCGGCAGCGGCGTGGTGATCCGCAATGGCGAACAACCCGATGACAAGTACGACTGGATCGTGACCGACGATCAACTGCCGCAGAAGGCGCGCATCCTGATGGCACTGGCGCTCACGCGCACCAACGATCCGAAGGCGCTGCAACAGATCTTCTGGAAGTACTGATCCGCAATTTCGCGCATCGGCCATTTCGCATGGCTCGTCTTGCCGCTAGCTTGGATGCATCGCAACTCGCTAGTGAGCAAGACGACGATGACCCGCGCACTGCCCCGCGTACTGCCCCGCGTACTAACCCGCTTACTAACCCGCTTACTGCCCCTCACGCTTTGCCTGGCCTGTAGCGCGCCAGTGCTGGCGAACCACGACGAACCGCAGCGCAGCAGCTGCCTGATCGCCAGCGACAACGGCTACTACGGTGCAGGCGGCGCGATGCCGGCACGCATCTGCCTGGGTCCGGACGAGGACGTCGATCTCACGATGGGGCAACCGGACGCGTCGCGGCATTATCCCGTCAACCGTGTCGAGGTGGCCCCCGGCCAGGAACTGATCGTGTCCGATCGTCCTGGCTTCGGTGGACGCATATGGCGTCTGCGACGATCGTTGCACGGCGCCGAACTGCGGGCGCAGGGCATCCCGCGGCATGCGCTGGCCTCGGCCCGCGTGGTCGCGACCGCCTGCTTCTACGAACACGATGCATTCGACGGCAAGGCGCAATGCCTCGGGCCCGGCCCCATGCACAAGCGACTGGCGCGACTCGACTCGTCGGTGTCGTCGATCCGCGTGCCGCCGGGCTTCAGTGTGGCCGTGTTCCGGCGTGTCAGCGGCCTCGGCAAGGCGGCGCTATACCACACCGACGTCGACGCGGAAACGCTGCGGCGCGATGGCCTGCATGACGCCATTCGCGCCGTGCAGGTCCTGCGCATCCACCCGGCCTGCACGAAACAATGCCCCGTGGCCGGCAGCGATGCGTGGGATCTCGATGCCATGCACGACACCACACCGGACGGCGCCACGGGACACACGAGCGTGACGTTCGATCTGGCCGCGGGCCGCAGTTTTGTGGTCGACTACGGTGGCATGCTGCGGCTCGACGTGCGCAACAGTCGCATGATCGTGTCGACGGGCCGCCCCCGCCGTGACGAATACCAGCGCTTCGACGCGCGCACCCGCTATCTGACGCTCCAGATCACCGCTATGCCCGGCAGCACCGATCTGCTCGCTCAACTGATCCAGACGGACGCACACGACGTGCCGGTCGCGACGCACATCGTACAGGAGCCGCACTCGGCGCCGACCCACACCCTGCTATCGGTACGCAATACCGCAAAGGGCGTGCTGGCGCTGGCGCCGCTGATTCAGCGCCTTGAATGGACCATGCCACAACCGCAGCCGTCAGCCCGGCATTGATGCCATGCGCCGCATTCCGCAGGTTGCCACCGCGGTCCTCTCTCTTCTGGTCCTTGGCATGGCCCCGCGGGCGAGCCATGCCGAAGCCTGCCTGTTCGATTCCGAAACCGCCACCGAGCCCTATCTGTGCGTGCCCGACGACAGTATGCTGCGCGCTCGCCACGCACGACTCTGGCTGTCTTCGGATCATTTTCCGCTGCGCAAGATCGAGGTGGCGCCAGGCTCAGTCGCCTACCTTTCCGATCAGGAGGAGTTCGACGGGACGACCTGGGCGGTAACCGGCACGCTCGGCGAGTCAGCGCTGCAGGCGCGCGGCATTACGGCGAAGTCGGCCACCGTGGTAGCGGTGAGCCCCGCCGCCTGCTTTTATCGAGGCACCCGGTTCACAAGCAAGCGACTGTGTTTCCCTCCGGGGCCACTGCGCACCTACACGCCGGATCTGTTCGCTTTCGCGTCGTCGGTTCGCGTTCCGGCCACCCTGAGCGCCACTGCCTTTACGGATTTTCGCGGGCGCGGCAGTATGGCCACGTTCCGCGGCAGTCTCGACGGCAGGGCCCTCGAGACCGCCGACATGTTCCAGCGCATCCGTTCCGTCCATATCGCGCGTCAGAAGCCGCCGCCTGTACTTGGGCCGCTGGTTATTCCAGGCGGCGACGCCTACGACCTGTCTTCGATCTTCCGCGGGCACATGCTGCCGGGCGCGGGCAATCCGTATGTGGGCATGGTCTTCGATGCGGATCCTGGGCGCGATATCGAGGTCACCTACGGGGCGCGCGTGACGGTCCGCCTGCGCAAGCAGTCGGCGCTGGTACGCATGCTCGACCCCATTTCCGACGAAGCGACACTGCTGCCCGACAAGCGCACCCGATACTACGTGGTCGCTATCGAGCTGCGTCCCGATAAATCGGCTTCCATGGTGGTCATGCAGGTTGCCGACGACCATGACCTGATCCAGGCCACGCCGTGGCTCGATATCCCGTGGGACGTGCCCGTCGACACGGTGCTCTCGGTCCGCAATGCGTCGTCCAGTATGGCGGTACGGGCGGTGAGCATGCTGTTCGAGGTTGGACCGTCACACGACCGAAGCGTCCGCGCTGCCCATTGCGAGCGCATTGCCCTCAAAAATTGCCGCGCCGTGCCGCCACGGCTCACCACGCCGACGCCGCAGCCGTTGGCACCGCTGTCCGGACCGCCCAGCCAGACACCGCTTCCGCACACGCCGATACCGCTTGCATCGCCGCCGTCGGACACTGTTCTGCTGACCAACATCGGCGTGAGCGGCAATCCGATGGCAGTCGCCGCCGCACAGCGGGCGTGCGCCATACCGCTGATGTGGGGGCGACGCCCACTCGGGCTGCCGGACAAGGACTACTGCGTGAGCCGTGCCATCACGATCGTCACGATGTATCAGACCCTGTTCAACGACCTATGGCGCCTCGACGCCTTCACCGCGGTGATCGACAACATCCTCGCGCGTGGCACCACCGGACTTCGGGCGACGGACGCAAGCTCCGAACAGGCGTTGGTAGACGCCGTACGCTGGCAAACGGGTGCCAACGACACGCGGCGCGCGGATGCCCTCGCGGCCTTTCATCACGCGAACCTCGTTCGCGCCTATTCGGTGGTGCGCACCATGAACCTGGAGGGTGCCACCGCGATCGGGCACGCCGCGCAGTCATCCACGTCCGGCATCTGCGGTGGCGTCAAACGTTCGATCGCTACCATGCGTACGGCGGCGCTAGGCCGATACGACCTCGACCTGCAGCAATACACGCCGCTGGACGTCCGGCCGCGCGTGTGGCGCAACGGGCAATGGGTCGATGCCAGCGATGCCTTCGAAATCACCCGGGTGCAGGCGGGACAGCTCGGACGCCAGCGCCAGGCCGTGGACACGGCGCACGCGTGGCAGCGCGATTATCTGCTGGCCATGCGCCCTGCCGCCTTGCGCACAGCGCTCGGCGACGATTGTCCCGAGGGCAGCGGCTACACGGTGCGCGACTTTCTCGCCTCGACCGGTCTCTCCGCCGCGATGGGCATCGAGGCAGCGGTACGCGATAACGACGAAGATAACGAGATCCTGTTGGTGCGGTATCGTGGCGCGCCGGTGGCCATGCTGCTCGGCACGATTCCGAGGCACGGTTCGCTGGAGGCCGAAATCACGCTGATGGTCAGCGCGCCGGCCAATGTCCTGCCGCCGCACGGTGATGGCACGGTGCGCGGTGCCGCCAGCGCAGCCCTGCAGGAATTCCTGAAGTACTGCAAGGAGCGCGGCATGACCGCGGTGCGCGTGGAGGCGGTGACCGAGCCAAGCGCCGCCATTCACCAGCGGGCGGGCTTTCGACTATTAGACGATCTGACCACGGTGACAACGACGCCGCCAGGCTGAGGGCGCTGGCCCATTTGCATGCATTTGACCGCTACCGGCGTATGGCCGTCGGCGGGCCGCGCGGGTCGAGCCCGTATAATGCGGGCTTGTTGCTACACGATAACCCGCATGCCCGCCGATTCGTCCAATCCTCTGATCTCCACCACCGCCGCCGCAGCTGCCGCCAGCGTGGCCGAGGACAAACGTTCGGGACTGTCACCTGATCGGCCCGATAGCCCGTGCATTGGCATCTGTTCGACGCTGTTCGACGAGATTTGCCAGGGTTGTGGCCGCACCGCGACCGAGGTCAGCAACTGGGTGTTCTTCAGCGAAGAGGAAAAGCGCGTGATCTGGGCGCGCATCACCGCCGAGGGCACCGCGCGCCGGTTTCGCTAGGCAACGCGGGGAATCCGGGGCGGCCGAGCCCTTCGCCGTTACCGTCGTCGTTATAGTCGCCGCTATAGTCCCGCCCGCTCCAGCCAGCGCGCAAACGCCTGCGCCCCGGCCGCCGCCACCGACGCTCCAACTTCCTGCGTGCGCGCGCGTATCGTGCGCGGATCGATGCCGGCCTTGCCGAGTTCAACGGTATGTCCGATCAACCAGGTCTCGATATCGCCTGCACGCACCTCGGGGTGGAACTGCAACGCCAGCACGCGCTCGCCAATCGCATACGCCTGATGTTTGACCGCATCGGTCGAAGCCAGCAGCGTCGCGCCCTCCGGCAGATCGAACGTATCGCCATGCCAGTGCAGCACCTGCCAATCCGCTTCCGCGAGCGAGGCCAGCGGCGAGTCCTTGCCCGCCTCCGTCGGTGTGATCGGTGCCCAGCCGATTTCACGCGTACCCGGATACACCCTGGCGCCCGATGCCCGCGCGATCAGCTGCGCGCCAAGGCACACACCGATGACCGCTCCGCCGGCACGTAGTCGCTGCCCGATGATGTCCACTTCGCCATCGAGCCACGGATAGACCTCCGATTCATACACGCCGATCGGGCCGCCCAGCACCAGCAGCAGATCGGCGGGATCCCGCACGATCGTCGACAGATCGTCCACGCCCGCCTGGAACACGCGCAGCGTGTGGCCGCGCGCCTGCAGGACGTCGCCAATGACGCCCGGGTGTTCGAATGCAACATGCTGAATGACATCAGTGCGTAAGGGACGCCCGATCTGGCTCATGAGAACGACTCCGATTTCGTACTAGCGCATGGTGCCACAGCTTTGTATCCGTGCTGTATCCGGGGTCAATCCACTTATCGTAAAGACGCCATAGATCCGCGGATGGGGACTCCATATATTGGGGCAGCCTCAACGAACGAGACCTTGCATGAAACCACTCGCGCGACTCCGTCCTTTCATTCGTGGCATGTCGGCCTGGCTGGCGGCCGCCGGTCTGTTGGCGCCCCCCGTCACGGCAGGCGCCGCCTCGAGCGAGCCCGACCGATGGATCGCTCCGCCGCCATCGTTCATAGCGCGTACCGGTGTGGCATGTTTCTACGCGCAGCCAAAGCATGCGGGGCACTTCCAATGCCTGCACCCCGGCCCCCAGTTGAGCACGCTTCCCGAGCGCATGGACAACGCTATCTCCTCGATGTGGATTCCGCCCAATATGCGCGCGTGGGTGTTCGACGAACAATGGGGCGATGGCCGTGCGGCCGTATTTACCGGCGACGTCGACATCGACGCGTTGCGCGCCCAAGGTATGCAGGGCCGCATCCGGTCACTGCAACTGGCGTGGGCAACGCCGAACTGCCTTGAGGGCTGCAAGATCCAGTCGGGCGAGGCCTATGATCTGCCCGCGCTTTTTGGCCCGGCATGGACAACCCGGCAGCCGAAACAAGTCCTCCTGGCCTTCGACCTCAACGCAGGCAAGGTCTTCCGCGTCGACCATGGAGACAACGTCCAGCTTGTGTTCAACGAACGGCACGCGAGCCTGATCTCCGGAGCGCCGAAAAGAATCCTGACGCACCTCCGCTATTCGCCGGAAACACGGTACGTGATTCTGGCCATGAGCCTGACCCCCGATCATTCCAATGAAGTGCAGCTCATCGAAAGCGACGTCCAGCGACGCTACCTCCGATCCTCGCCGATCGTCAGCCTGCCGTGGCCGGAAAAATTCGGGGCACTGATGTCGAACAAGGTACCGGACGTTGTTGCCAATCGAACGTCTCCGCGGCTGACGAGTGCCATCTTCCGTCTGGGCGATTCCGGCGTGTCGCCGCGGCGTTCCCGACGCAGCCTCGGCTGCGATTCGGCGCCCGAACTGATTAGCGTCGTGAATTTTTTCCTCGGCCTGTGCGCAAGTTCGTCGCACCCGGCGTTGGCGCCGGCGCCGTCGGAAGCGCCCGCACCATTCAGACTCGTGAGGGTGTACGGTGCCGGTCGCAATCCGATGGCGATGATGGGCGCCGCGCGCGCATGCCGAATTCCGCTGGACTACGCCCTCGCGCCCCGCATGAAGCGCGATACGGTGCCCTCTCTCGCTTGCCTGTCCCGGGCGACGTTGATCATCACGCTGTATCAGGCGTTGTTTCCGCGCCAGTGGGATCTGGCGCGTTTTACGCGCATCATCGATCGTGTCCTGACCGATGGCAACCTCGGCGAGCCTGTGGCAAATACGCGGGACGCGGCGACATTCGTCAGCGCGGTCAGACAGCAGACCAGTACCATCGACACGCGACGCGCCGACGCCATCAACGCGTTTCACGGGGCCAATGCCGCGCTCGGAACATTGGGTATGTGGTCGCCTGCAACGTCATCGGCGCGCTGTACGGCCGCCGACATGGCCGGAGGCGTATCCGCGGCCGCACACGCTCGCACGGCAGCTACCGGCCTGTATGAGCTGGATCTCGCGGACCACGTTCCACAAGCGGCCGTTGCCCGCGTGCGGCACGGCGGTACGTGGATCGCATCCGAGACGCCTTTCACGCATACGATTGTCGACACAGACGATGTCGATGCGCTACGACAGATCATCGACACCACGGCACGCTGGCACGCCAGCTATCTGGCACACGAGCAGATGCTGCCATTGACGGCGGCCACTGATTGCGCTGAACGAGAGCGGCGAAGGCTGGCATTCACAGCAACATCGATCGCCCACAACATCCACGGCGACGCGCACGGCGGAACCAGCGACGGCACGATCTTTATAGTCGTCCGGCACGGGGACACCATCGTATCGATCCTGCAGGCACAGCGTCAGGACCATACCATGCGGATCGTCGACACGCTGAGCGCGCCGGACAACGTGCTTGTCCCGGAGGCGGAAGGCGCGTTACGCGGGGCCGGCGCCTACGCGCTGCAGCAACTGTTCGCGTACAGCCAGGCGCGCGGCGTGCAAACCGTGACATCGGAAGCGGTCACGGAGCCTTCTGCGCTGCTGAAGGTGCAGGCCGGCTTTCGCCGCACAGGCGATCTATGATGCCAGGCGCGATCCGCGCAGCCATCATATCCTGCAACCATCATTTGGCAGCCGCCTGCCGGGCGGGCTGGAGCACGAGTGTCTCGAACGCCGTGCCGCGGGGTGGGCGCGCGCCGATTGCAATCGACTGCACCGCGGCCCACTTGTCGGTCCAGTCCCGATAGTGCGGCGAAAGCGCATTGCCCGACTGCCCCGTGGAGCTCATAAAGCGCGACGCCGGCAGGTCGGACAAATCGTAGAGCGCGCGCAGGCTCGCCGCATGTGTGCTCTCGAAGGGCGCGCGCTCGTCGCGCAGGCTGTGCCGGCCGACATCGATCGTAAAGGTATCGCCACCGGTCGGCACGCGGATATTGAACAGGCTCGACAGATACGGCACCTTGCCGAATGGCTTGTGCTCGGCGCGCGCGGTATGGGCCTGGCCCCAGTTCCACTTTTCAGGGTCGCTGCCATAGCGGGCATCGAGATCGGCGAGCGCGCGCGTCCAGGCGAGGCCGATCATGTCGGCACAGGTTTCCTTGTCGGGGGTACGTGTGTCGTCGCACCAGTACGCGCCGAGCCTATCGGGGTCACGCAGCGCGTTCATCATCGGCTGCTGCACGTTGCGCTGCTCCCACAGGCGCTGGAATTGCGCATCGCCCACCTTGTCGAGGAACATCAGCCGCGATAGCTCACGCAGCCATGCGGTGACCACGAGCGGTTCGCTGCGATTGGCCTGCATATTGCCGTCCCACTTGCGCAGCGCGTCCAGCAGCGCCCGCTCACGCGCTGGCGTCTTCGCATCGCTCGCCACTGGCGCGGCCAGCAGCAACGGCAGCGCCTCACGCACGGCCAGCGACACGGTATCCCGCTGGATCGCGGCAAAGCTGTCGAGCGTATGACGCGGCGTGGCGGCCAGCAGCGTGCGAATGCGGTCGTAGCGATATGGCACGGTCCATTCGCTCGTCAGGAAGTATGGATAGTCGTTGCCAACGATCTTCTGATTGGCGGTGACGATCATGCCTTCGGGCGGATTGAAGCTGCGCGGCAACGCGTCGAACGGCACAAAGCCATCCCAGTCGTAGCGCGCGTCCCAGCCCGGCGCGGGGGCCAGTCCCTTGAGGTCGTTGTCGGCGCGGCGCAGCGGCACCCTGCCCGGCGCGATAAAGCCGATATTGCCATCGACGTCCGCGTACACCATGTTCTGCTGCGGCGCGTGGAAGTCGCGCAGCGCCGCGACGAACGTGTCCCAGTTCGAAGCCTGACCAAGCTTCAGGCTGGCCTCGAAGGTCTTGTCGTCGGCCCGCAGCGCGGTCCATTGAAAGGCCACCACATACTGCGCGCCGAGCGGCTGGGCCGCCGCCGCGATCGGCGCCGCCACATCGGACAGCACCGGCCCGTGACGCGTCGCGCGAATCGTCAGCGTGACGTCGGGCGCGTCCTTGACGCGGATGGTCTCGGTGCGCGTCTCGAACGCGGCCCATCCGTCCGGCGTCTGGTAACGATCGGGATGACCGGGCCGAACGCGCTCGATATAGAGATCCTGCACATCGGGCGCGGTATTGGTAAAGCCCCAGGCAATGCGTTGGTTGTGGCCCAGCACGACGAGTGGCGCGCCCGGTAGCGTGGCCCCCGCGACGTCGAGGCCCGGAGCCTGCAGCCGCGCGAAATACCATAGCGCCGGCGCCTGCAGCCCCAGATGCGGATCGTTGGCGAGCAACGGTTTGCCAGACGCCGTATGCGCGCCCGACACGACCCAGTTGTTCGAGCCCATGCCCTCGACATAGCCCGGCGGCGCCTGCTCGACGACGCGCGCCAGCGCGGTGGAGAGCGGCGCCAGCCGGCGATAGAACGCCGCATAGTCCATCGTGCGCAGCGGCGCGTCGCCGGGATACGGCGCGAGAATCTCGGCGATGCGCGCGGTCGGCAATTGCTGCGCCAGGCCCATGCGCAGCACCTCCTGCGTCCAGTTGCCGCCGAGGTCCCACGCCATCATGGTCTGCCAGCCGATGGTGTCGGCCGCCTCCCAATGCTCGGGCCGCGCGCGCAGGATCAGGAATTCAGGTGGCAGCGGTCCCTTGCGGGTATCGATATACGCGTTGACGCCGTCGGCATACGCCTGCAACACGGCGCGCACCTCGGGCGAAGCCTGCGCGACGATGGCCTCGGCATTGCGCCGCACGCCCAGCGTGCGCAGGAAGCGATCGGTCTCGAGGCCCTTCTCGCCCACCATTTCGGCCACGCGCCCCGCCACGATGCGCTTGTTCATCTGCATCTGCCAGAGGCGGTCCTGCGCATGCACGAAGCCCAGCGCGTAATACGCATCGAGCGCGTTGGCGGCCGCGATACGCGGCACCGCGTTGCGATCGCGCACGATCGTCACGCGGTCGCGCAAGCCGGTCAGCTGCAACGTGCCGGCCGTACTGGGCTGCGAGGCCTGCCGGTACCACACATAGCCACCAATCACCGCGGTGGTCGCGATCACCAGCAGCGATATCAGCAGCCAGGCCAGCCTCTTGATCCAGCGCATGCGGTCAGCTCTGCTTTTTCAGTTGCAGCGACTTGTATTCGAGGAATTCCTCGAGCCCGTACACGCCGCCCTCGCGGCCATTGCCGGATTGCTTGAAGCCGCCGAACGGCGCATTCATATTGAACGGACCACCGTTGATATCGACCTGCCCGGTGCGCAACCGCCGCGCCACGCGCAACGCGCGGGCCTCGTCGCCCGACCACACGCCGCCGCCCAGCCCATACAGGCTGTCGTTGGCGATGCGCACGGCGTCATCCTCGCTGTCGTAGCAAATGATCGATAGCACCGGGCCGAAGATCTCTTCCTGCGCGACCGTGGCTTTCGGGTCGACATTGCCGAGCACGGTCGGTCGCACGTAGAAGCCTCGATCGAGCCCGTCGGGATTCTCGGTGCCACCGGCCACGAGCTCGGCGCCTTCGTCGAGCCCACGCTGGATATAGCTGACCACGCGTTGCTTCTGCGAGCCCGAGACCAGCGGCCCGAGCCGGCCCGCATCGGTCAGCGGATCGCCGACCGTGAAGCCCGCCACGACCTTGCGCGCGATCTCGCGCACCGCGTCATACCGCGCGCGCGGCACCAGCATGCGCGTATGCGCGGAACAGGTCTGTCCGGAGTTGAGATAGCACGCATTGATCGTGCCTTTCACCGCTTGCTCAAAGTCTGCATCGTCAAGGATCACCGAGGCCGACTTGCCACCCAGTTCCAGCGCGACGCGCTTGACCGATTGCGCGGCCAGCTCGGAGACGCGCTTGCCCGCGCGCGTCGAGCCCGTGAACGACACCATATCGACTTCGGGATGGCTCGCCAGCACCTCGCCGACCACCGGCCCATAGCCGGTCACGAGGTTGAACACGCCTGGCGGCAGACCCGCGGCCTCGATCACTTCGGCCAGCACGAACGCGTTGAGCGGTGCCACTTCGGACGGCTTGAGCACTACGGTGCAGCCCGCCGCCAGCGCGGGCGCGACTTTCAGCGTGATCTGGTTGAGCGGGAAATTCCACGGCGTGATGGCAGCCACCACCCCCACCGGTTCGCGCACCACCAGCGAGTTGCCGAGTTGCTCCTCGAACTTGAACTGCTCCAGCAGCGTCGCGGCCTGGCCCCAGTTGTAGACCGGCCCGCCCACCTGAATCGCACGTGCGAGCTTGAGTGGCATGCCAACCTCGCTGGCGATCAGGCGCGCCAGCTCTTCGGTACGATCCTTGAGACCTTCGGCGATCTTGCGCAGATAGCCGGCGCGCACGTCCACGGGCGTCGCCGCCCAGCCCTCGAAGGCGGCGCGCGCGGCCGCGATCGCGTCCTCGGCATCGCGCGCATGGCCCTCGGGAATCCTGGCAAGCACCGATTCGTCGTTGGACTGAATCACGTCGATCCATCCCGTGCCATGCGGGCTGACCCATGTGCCGTTGATATAAAGCTTGTCTCGTTGCTGCATGGCCACAGTTCTCCCAGCGGTGAATTGGCGTTGCAATGCTTTTTTGTTCGATTTGCGTCGTGCACGCCATTGTAGAGCGGATTGGGACATCCTACTTTCGGGGGGGCGGGCAAACCGGGAGGGCGGCCGGTGCCTGCACGGTGCGATCATGCGAACAAACAAAATAGAGGAGCGGGAAATGGTCAACCCGGTTTTTCACAAAACGGAAGCGGGACAGGAGGAGATTCGCACGCGCGCACGCAAGCTCGATCACAAGCTGCGGGCGCTGCTGCTGATCGTCAACGGGGAGCGGGACCAGTCGGCCCTGCTGGAGCAGGTGGGGGGCATGGGCGTGGGGCAGGACGCCGTCGATACCCTCCTTTCACTGGGGCTGATCGAAACGTCGGACCTGGCCGCGCCAGCGTCCGCGAGTCCCGTGGGCAGCGCGGCTACGGCATCCGTGCCCGCCGCCGATCGCACTGACGCAGGCGCCGCCGCTGCCGCTGCCGAAGTGGCAGGCGGCGATGGCTATCGCGAGCTCTATCACTTCTACACCGAGGTCATCGGTCACCATCTGGGCCTGCGAGGTTATGTGCTGCAGGTGAAGGTGGAAAAAGCGGCGACGCTGGTGGAGCTGGCCGCGCTACGCGATACATTCGGTGTGGCGCTGCTGAAGGCCAAGGGCGACGTGACGGCGCACGCGATCATCGGCGAACTCGATCAATTGCTCGCGCAGCATGGCGTGTTGGGCGTCGTGCGTTAGCCCCGGCGAAGCGCGCGTTTCTCCAGTTTCGCGGCATTACGATAGCGGGCGGACGCGGGCATGACTACCGTTGGCAGATGCTTGCCCGTCTGCTCCTGCTGCTCGCCACCACGGCCTTCACGGTAAACCACGCGCACGCCGACGCATCGGTACGCTGCATGCCGCGGCAGCGCGTGGCTGCGCAACTATTCCTGGGTATCCCCTGTGCGGCGCACGCCGACACCACGCCTGACGTGTCATCCGCGTGCATGCCCGAAGGCGCCCCCCCGAACGAACACCCCCGTCACGCGCGCGGGACCGACCTGCCGCTCACCCGTTGCGCGCGACGCGTGGCATGGGTACTGGCGCTGTTCGGACAGATGATGCGGCCGCACTGGAACACGGCGGACTACACGTGGATGCCGCGCACATTCGATTATTCCGTGCGCCGGGCCCGGCTCAACGACGTTCCCTATGCGGACCTGGCACCAGAATTGCGGCAGGCCTTTATCGATGCCGTCCATGGCGCTCTAGGGCCTGACGATGGCCCGGTGCCGTATGTCACCATCACATCCGCCAGTGACCCACGCATGCGGCAACCCATCTCCGCCGTGGCCGCGCTCGATCTCGAGACCACCGCCGGCCGGTATTTCGATCATGTCCCGGCCGCCGACCTGCCGCTGCCCTACGGTCCCACCCCCGGCGTTCGCATGGACGTCGATAGTCCGGCATCCATCGGTGTCTATGGCTGGGATATCCGTGCACGATGGCCCACCCCGGGCGCCCCACTGCGCTGGCGCGTCGCGCCGGAAGGCCCCCGCTGGCAAACCGATGGCGTGCATCGATTCACGCATGACATCGTTGACAGGCGCGCCACCGGCGCCGAACAACTCGATGTTCTGGAACCGGAGGCCGTGAACCCCGATACCATTCAAGCTGGGCTGCGCGAGATCGTGGAAGTTCTGGATGGATGGCGGCTCTTACCTTTTACACCCTACCGGGATGGCGCCCTGCCGGGAAACGTCCGCCTGCTGGCAGCGACTGCCAAGCAGGCCATCACGACCGTGCGAGAGGCCGCGCGCGCGCCGCCGGTGCTCGGTTCGGTGCGCCATGTGTTCGTGGTCATTCGTCTCGCGGGTGCCGTTCAGGCTGTGCTATACGGCTCCATTGGCCGCTTCGCCCTCGGGGTCGCCGAGATCCACGCGATTGCGACGCCGGCGCGAAACATGTTCCCGCATCTGCCGCTGACGCCCGTCACGTACCGGCGCGAGGCGGTACGTGGCGCCGCCGCCCATGCGATCCACAGTTTTGTCACCTATGCACAAGACCGTGGTGCAACGATGTTGCTCTATATCGGGCAGGACCTGCCGGCGGCACCGCAGATCCAACGGGTACCGCCGCACGACGAACTGTGAGGCGGCAGTGGATCAGTGATCGATGCCCTGCGACTGCAGATACTCGTCGTACGTGCCGAGGTAGTCCGTGAGCGTACCGTCGGTGCGCACCTCGATCACGCGCGTGGCCAGGCCACTGACGAACTCGCGATCGTGCGAGACGAAGATCAGCGTGCCCGTGTACTTGTCCAGCGCGATCTGCAGCGACTCGATCGACTCCATGTCCATGTGGTTGGTCGGCTCGTCGAGCGCCATCACGTTATGGCGGCCCAGCATCAGCTTGCCCCAGATCATGCGGCCCTTCTCGCCACCGGACAGCACCTTGACCGACTTCTTGATGTCGTCGGCCGAGAACAGCAGGCGGCCCAGCGTGCCGCGCAGCGACTGATCGTCGTCGCCGGCTTGCGTCCACTGGCTCATCCAGTCCATCAGGTCGCGATCTTCCGGGAATTCCTCGTACGTGTCCTGCGGCATATAGCCGACGTTCGCGTTCTCGGCCCACTTGATCGTGCCGCGTTCCGCCGGCACGCCACCCTTGACCGCGCCATTCAGCAGCGTACGCAGCAGCGTGCTCTTGCCCGCGCCGTTCTCGCCGATGATCGCCACGCGCTCGCCGGCCTGGATCGCCATCGACAGGTCGTTGAGGATGCGGCGCTCGTACGACTTGGTCACGCCCTCGGCTTCCACGGCCAGATTGTGCAGCTTCTTCTCGAACTCGAAGCGGATAAACGGGTTCTGACGCGACGACGGCTTGATGTCCTCGACCTTGATCTTGTCGATCTGCTTCAGACGCGAGGTCGCCTGACGGGCCTTGGACTTGTTGGCCGAGAAGCGGCGCACGAAGTCCTGCAGTTCCGTGATGCGGTCCTTGGCCCGCGCGTTGGCCGCTACCTGACGCTCACGCGCCTGCATGGAGGCTTCCATGTAGTCGTCGTAGTTGCCCGGGTAGACCTTGAGCGTGCCGTAGTCCATGTCCGCCATGTGCGTGCACACGGAGTTCAGGAAATGTCGATCGTGGGAGATGATGACCATCGTCGAGTTGCGCTCGTTGAGCACATCCTCGAGCCAGCGAATCGTGTTGATGTCGAGGTTGTTGGTCGGCTCGTCGAGCAGCAGCACGTCCGGATTCGAGAACAGCGCCTGCGCCAGCAGCACGCGCAGCTTCCAGCCCGGCGCGATCTCGCTCATCGGGCCCTGATGCTGATCGGTCGGAATGCCCACGCCCAGCAGCAGCTCGCCCGCGCGCGCCTCGGCGGTGTAACCGTCGTACTCGGCGTACTTGGCCTCGAGGTCGGCGGCTTTCATGTAGTCGTCGTCGGTCGCTTCCGGATTGGCGTAGATCGCATCGCGCTCCGCCGCGGCGGCCCACATCTCGGTGTGGCCCATCATCACGACGTCCAGCACGCGCGAATCCTCGTAGGCGAACTGATCCTGACTCAGCTTGCCCAGGCGCACACCGGGCTCGAGCATCACGGTGCCGGCCGACGACTCGAGATCGCCGCCGAGAATTTTCATGAACGTGGACTTGCCACAGCCATTCGCGCCGATCAGGCCGTAGCGGTTGCCTTCGCCGAACTTGACCGAGATGTTCTCGAACAATGGCTTGGGGCCGAACTGCATGGTGATGTTTGCGGTAGAAAGCACGTCAGGAACCTTGTATGGATATGCCGCGGCAACGCGTGCGCGCGCCGGGAAGAATAAACGACGATTTTACCACTCGCGCGGCCAATCGCCCTGTAAGCGTAGTGGTGACTAGCGCACCGGATACCCGGAGAACGCCAGCGTGAAGCCATCGGCACGCGCGGCAAGGCGCGCCTGCGCGCCCACCGGCAGCGTGAGCTTGCGCGCGCAGTGACCAAACGGCAGGCCCGTGATCAGCGGAATCGGCAGGCGATCCTGCAGATAGGCGAACACGGTGTCCATGTCGTAACCGTTGTCGTACTCGGTGGTGCGATAGTTCGAGAAATCGCCGAGCACGATCGCGCGCTGCGACGCCAGCACGCCGGCCTGCTGCAGTTGCAGCAGGAGCCGTTCCACGCGATACGGCGGCTCGTTGATGTCCTCCAGGAACAGGATGCCACCTTCGATCCTTGGCAGGTACGGCGTGCCGAGCAGCGTGCCCAGCATCGCGAGGTTGCCACCCCACAGCGTGCCTTCGATCGTGCCCGAGAACGGCTGGCCATGCGCCTGCGGCGCGGCTACTTCGACCTCATAGCCCGGATCGCGCAGCACGCCCTCGAAATGGCGCCACATATAGGCATCGACGGTGTCCGGGCCGAAGTCCGCGAGCAGCATCGGCCCGGCAAACGTCACACCGCCGGTGGCCGCCAGATACGCGAGCTGGAATGCCGTGAAGT
The DNA here is from genome assembly GCF_914271485.1 of Cupriavidus pampae. Taxonomy (GTDB): domain Bacteria; phylum Pseudomonadota; class Gammaproteobacteria; order Burkholderiales; family Burkholderiaceae; genus Cupriavidus; species Cupriavidus pampae. The sequence goes on along the minus strand of NZ_CAJZAG010000001.1, from coordinate 863,480 downwards.
CGCTATGGCCCACGATCACCGGCTGCGTGGCCCGCGCCTGCTCGGCAATGCGTGCGAAATCGATACGATCGAGCAGCCGCGCCATGCCATAGCCCCCGCGCACCGCCAGCACCAGTTCCCCCTGGCCACCAGTGCCGATGCCATGGAGGTCGGCGAGACGTTCGTCGTCGGTGCCCGCAAACCGATAATGCCGGCGCGCCAGGACCTCGGGGTTGGCCACGCGATAGCCATGGTCCGCGAGCCACGCGCAGCCGCGCGCCGCGGTGGCGTCGTCATGCGGGTAGCCCGAGGGGGCGATCAGGCGAACAACGGTCTCGTGCGTGCTCATGCGTCGGATTCCGGATCGGGGGTCGTGGCGGCAGAGGTTACCGCGCGTTGCGCCGCCTTCTGAGCGCGGCGCTTCGCGCCAAAGAAATCGCGCAGCATCTGCCCGCACTCGTCGGCCATCACGCCGCGCGTGACCGTGGTCTGATGATTGAGGCTGGCCTGCGCGAACAGGTCGACCACGCTGCCGGCCGCGCCGGTCTTGGGATCGGTGGCGCCGAACACGACGTGGCGCAACCGCGCGTGCAGAATCGCACCGCTACACATCGCGCACGGCTCCAGCGTGACATACAGCTCGCACTCGGGCATGCGGTAGTTGCCAAGCACGCGCGCCGCGGCGCGCAGCGCCTGCATTTCCGCATGCGCGGACGGGTCCACCGAGCGAATCGGCAGATTGTGTCCGCGCGCGATGATCTCGTCGTTCCACACCACCACCGCGCCCACCGGCACTTCACCGGCCGCCTCGGCCAGGCGCGCTTCCTCGAGCGCCGCCGCCATGTAACGGCGGTCGCGTGCCTGTTCGTCAGCGAAGGGCGTGCTGGCTTCCGTTGTCATCAGTCCTGCGCGGGCAACATCACGGGCGCGCTCACCTCAGCCCAGCAGTTCGGGGTCTCGAACAGCACCAGGCGCGTCAGTTGCAGCTGATGGCCGAAGCAGTCCTTGAACACCGGCGAGAGGATATCGAACGCTTCCTGCGCGAGGTTCTCGACGGTCGGGATCGACTCGATGACGACCGTCTTGTGGTTGTCCATCGTCTGCAGGAAATTCAGCAGCGCGGTGTCGCCGCGATAGATCAGGAACGCGTGATCCCACTTGTTGACCAGATGCTCGTTGGCGAGCGCCTTGATGTCGCCGAAGTCGAGGATCATGCCGTCGTCGGACGCGCCTTCCAGATGCAGCACCTCGCCCGACAGCGTCAGGTCCAGGCGATAGCGATGGCCATGGATGTTGCGGCACTGGCCGCCATGGCTCGGAATGCGGTGGCCGGCATCGAATTCGAGCCGGCGGGTAATGGAGACTTGTTTCGTCATGGATCAGCGAATGCCCAGCAGCTTGTGCGTCTGCAGCGACAGGCGCCAGCGCGGATGGCGCTGGCAGAAATCGACCGCCGCGGCCGTATTCTGCCGTGCCAGCGGGCCATCCATGGCCTGCACCATGAAATAGCGGAAATCCAGTTGCTCGTATGCCGCGAAGTCCTGGCCAGCCTGCGGCATGACCACCTTCAGTTCGTCACCCTTGGTGACGATCAGCTCCGCGCCCATCTTCGGGCTCACGCAGATCCAGTCGATGCCATCGGGCACCGCGATCGTGCCGTTGGTCTCGATAGCGATCTCGAAGCCGCGCGCATGCAGTGCGGCGATCAGCGGTGCATCGAGTTGCAGCAGCGGCTCGCCGCCGGTGCACACCACCAGCGGCTTGCTGCCCGCGGCGGCCGCGCCCTGCGGCCATTCGGAGGCCACGACCTCGGCCAGTTCCTCGGCCGTGCGGTACTTGCCGCCGCGCGTACCGTCGGTGCCGACGAAGTCGGTATCGCAGAACTGACAGACCGCGCGCGCACGATCTTCTTCGCGGCCGGTCCAGAGGTTGCAGCCCGCAAAACGGCAGAATACCGCCGCGCGGCCCGCGTTAGCGCCCTCGCCCTGCAACGTGTAGAAGATTTCCTTGACGGCGTAAGTCATTGAAGTGAGTCAGTCCCGGCCCGCAGAAAAACAGGAAAGTATACCAGTCGCTCAGGGTTTACGCTTGGCGCCCGTGGTTGGCACCGCCTTGAGCGTGCGGCTCGGTAACCCGACCACGCCAGGAATTCCCGCCACCGCATACTCATTCGCCTCCGGTCCACTGCCGAGATGCCGCGACAGAAAGTCCAGGAACACCGAGATGCGCGCGGACAGCTGCGTATTGAGATAGTAGACCGCGTGGATCGATTGCCGCACCTCGATATGCTCGCGCATCAGCACCTGCACGAGGTCTCCGGCCCGGCGATCGGTCTCGGTCATGAAATCGGACAGGCAGGCAATGCCCTGCCCGGCCAGCGCCAGATGCCGCACCGTTTCGCCGCTCGATGCCGAGATATTCGGAGTGATCTGCACGCCATCGCCGTCCTCGTTGCGTAACGGCCACGTGTTCAGGTGATCGGGCTGGTTGAAGCCGAGCAGCCAGTGATTGGCCAGATCCGCCACCGATTTGGGCCGGCCATGCTTCTTGAGGTAGGCCGGGCTCGCGAGCACGCGTAACTGGCTGGTCCCGAGCGCCCGCGCGTGGAGCGTGGAGTCGCGCAGCACGCCGATGCGGATGGCCACGTCGGTGCGATGTTCGAGCAGATCGATGATCTGGTCGTTGGTGTTGAGTTCGAGTTCGATCTCGGGATAGCAGCCGCGAAACGCTTCCACCAGCGGCACGATCACGTGGATCATGAACGGCGACGCCGCATTCACACGCAGGCGGCCGGCGGGTTTCTGCCGGCGCAGCGCCATCTGTTCCTCGGCCAGTTCGGCCGCGGCAAGGATTTCGCGGGCGTGGGCCAGCATCGTCTGGCCCTCCTCGGTCAGTTCCAGCCGGCGTGTGGTCCGGCGCAGCAAGGTGGTGTCGAGCTTCTCTTCGAGCCGCGATAACGCGCGGCTGATGCCCGAAACCGTCTGGTCCAGCGAGTCGGCGGCGGCGGTGATCGAACCGCGATCGACCACGGTCACGAATGCGGCGAGTTCTTCGAGAGTGAGTTTCATGCGGGCGTCGGCGTCATTCTTGAATAATAGTCAAATATCTTATTCGAATCACACGGTTTTTCCGAGGATCGATTGGGGCGACAGTGGCGGCAGTGGTTTTGATTCCCCTTTTTTGGAGTGCTACATGCGCATGCCCCAGTTCGGTCTCGGCACGTTCCGCCTCAAGGACCAGCAAGTCATCGACTCGGTCGTTACGGGTGTGGAAGTCGGTTATCGCCATATCGATACGGCGCAGATCTATGGCAACGAGGCCGAAGTCGGCCAGGCCATCGCGGAGAGCAGCGTGCCGCGCGAACAGATCTACGTGACCACCAAAATCTGGATCGAGAATCTCCAGCGCGATGCATTGCGCGCGAGCCTCGAGACCAGTCTGCAGAAGCTGCGCACGGACAAGGTCGATCTCACGCTGATTCACTGGCCGTCGCCGAAGCAGGCGGTGCCGTTGCCTGAGTACATGGAAGCGCTGGTCGCGGTGCGCGAAGCCGGGTTGACGCGCGAGATCGGGGTGTCGAACTTTCCGATCGCGCTGCTGAAGCAGGCCATCGATGTGGTGGGCGCCGAGGCGATTGCCACCAATCAGGTGGAAGTGCATCCGTTCCTGCAGAACCGCAAGCTTGCCGCGTTTATGCGCGAGCAAGGGATTCATCTGACCGCGTATATGCCGCTGGCCTATGGCAAGGTGATGGACGACATCCTGCTCAAGCGCATCGCGGCCGATCATCAGGCCTCACCGGCGCAAGTTGCGCTGGCCTGGCTGATGCAACAGGGGTATGCGGTGATTCCGTCGTCGACGAAGCGCGCGAATCTCGAGGCTAACCTCGCGGCCGCGCGGTTGACGCTGACACCGGCGGAGATGGACGCCATCGCCACGCTCGATCGTGGCGAGCGGCTGGCCAATCCGGATAGCCTGAACCCGGGCTGGGACTGATTGTCGGCTAGCGCCAGACGTTATCGCACCGGCGTTACCTCACCACCACCGCGCGCGCGAACCATTCGTCGAGCATCGCCTTTTCGTAGCGCAGCGGATCGTTGTAGCCGTACACGTTGACGCCCCACGCGAAGCTCATGCTGTTGATGCGCTGGGCGTTGGCGCTCGCCACCACGTCGTCGCCATGCCGCAGCACGTAGCTGAGCGTCATGCGCGGCCACGTGGCGTCGCGGATCACGCGCAGATTGCCGTTGGCATGGCGCCAGTCGATATAGCCTGCCAGGTCGATGTCCAGCACGTCGATGGCGAGCGTGTAGCCGGGCGGTAGTTGTCGCGCGGCGAGCTTTTCCAGATGGCGGCGGATATCGCTCAGCACGTACGGGTCGCTGCCATAGTTATCGGTCCGGGACGCGTCGGTGAAGGCTTCCGGATGGACGAACGTGACGGTGAGAGCACTGTCGGCGCCTGCTGGCGCGTCGGGGGCGGGACTGCCAGTGGCGGCGGCGACCACAGGGGATGTCGCCAGCGCGAGCAGCGTGGCGGCGGTAATCAATAAGGTCTTGAACATGGCATGCCCTTCATGCAGACGAGGCAAGCGCAATTTTAGACCAGTAACCTTTCAACGATCCACGATTCCGACGAGATTGCCGCGTACCCGCTGCAGCATCGCCATCAACTGGTCCGACTCCTGCGCGGTAAAGCCGCGCAGGGCCTCTTCCGCAATCACATCGCCGACGCGACGCGCGCGCTCGAGCGCCTGTGCGGCTTTTTCCGTCATCCGCACCATGCGTTCGCGGCGGTCGTGCGGATTGGGCCGCCGCGCGATCCAGTCGCCCTCCTCCATGCGGTCGAGCAGGCGACCGGCCGAGATTGGCGCCACCTCCATCAAATCCGCCAGCCGCACCTGATTGATCTCGCCGTAGTGCGCGAGGTACGCCAGCGCGCGGCACTGCGCGCGCGTGAGGTCGAGCGAGGACCGGGCGAGGTCGTCGAACCGCTTGCCGGTCAACCGCCCGACATCGGCCACGAGGAAGCCAAAGCGCTTTTCAAGGTTCGTCTCCATGCGAGCGATTATAGGGAATGCGCGTGGGATGCCGCGTGCGGCCGAGAATGTCGTGTCTTGCCGAAATCGCCATGGCGAAATCGACAAGCGGGGGCCAGACTGATTTAAGCTATCAGCCTGTTACCCAACACCCCCTTCGCTCGGACGAGCCATGCCCACTTACGACTATCGTTGCGCCCAATGCGGCGACTTCGCGCGTATGCGACCGATGGCGGAACGCGATCGGTTGTGTGAATGCCCGGTCTGTGGGGCGGCTTCCCCACGGGCGCTCGTGGCTGCGCCGTCGCTGGCGGGGACTGCCGCGGGTTCGCTCGATGCGGGCGCGCATATGCATAGCGCGACGTGCGGCTGCGGATCGTCGGGGTTGAAGCTGGCCGGGCGGCCGGATTGACGCGCCGGAGACCCTCACCCCCGGCCCCTCTCCCTCAAGGGAGAGGGGAGCAAACCATCAGTGATTGAGTCCCCGGCCTCCCGAGGCGATCGCCGCAGGGGCGGTTTTACTCCCCTCTCCCAGCGGGAGAGGGGTCGGGGGAGAGGGAGATAGAAATACCTCTTGTTTGCTCCCCTCTCCCCCGGGGAGAGGGGCCGGGGGTGAGGGCGCGCGGCGTATCAACTGGCCAGCAAGCTTCGCTGTGCCGCCGCCACCGCCGCGGTGCGCGTTTCCACGCCGAGTTTCTCGTACACGTGCTCCAGGTGCTTGTTCACCGTGCGTGGGCTCATGCCTAAAATTTCCGCGACGTCGCGGTTGGTTTTGCCGCGCGCGACCCATAGCATGACTTCCGCCTCGCGCGGGGTTAGCGACGAAGCTTCGGTGACGCGTGTCGGCAGGTCCGCGCGGGCGAGTTCCACCACCATGACGTCGGCGGTCTCGGCCGTCAGCGCGCGCAGGCGCAGGCCGTGCCATGGCGCGCCCGGCTCCGTCAGCGCCAGCGACAACCCGGCTGGCAACGGATCGTTGGCCTTGCATGGCGGCCAGCCGACCGACTCGAGCAGTGCCACAGCGCTACCGTTGATCCACGCCACACGGCCGCCCGCCGCGGCCAGCATTGGTACCGTGCTGCCGAACACGGCCTCGCGCGCGCTGCGGGCCAACCGTGCCTTGCTGGCATGCGAACGCACGCGTGCCACCACCTCGGCGATCTCCACCGGTTTCGTCACGTAGTCGCACGCACCCACCTCGAAACCACGCACGATATGCCCCGTGTCGCCGAGCCCGGTCATGAAGATCACCGCGAGGTCGCCATGCCGGTCCATGATCGCCTCGCAGGTGGCAAAGCCGTCCATGCCGGGCATATCGACATCGAGCAGCACCGCGTCGGGCGCGAAATGCGCCAGCGCATCGAGCGCGGCGTTGCCGTCCGCGGCGGCATGCACGAGCATGGCCTCGCTGCCGAGCGCGCGGGTCAGGAAGCCTCGCGCGTCGGCATTGTCGTCGACGACAAGCACACGGGTTTCAGGATCGGGTCGCATGAAGAGCCTCGCCTAGGGAAACGTTGAGGGCATGGCCATCGCTGCGCGCCAGCGCGAGCATGCGAGATGCCCACGTCGCCAGCGCGCCGCCGCTTTCGGCCATTTCAGTCAGTTGCGCTTCGAGCGCGCGCCAGCGTCCGGTGGCGCTCATTTGCAGGAGTTCGCGCACGAGGTCGCGCCCCAACTCGGGGTGCGCGACGCCATCCCACGGCAGTGAAGGCGCGGACGTCGCAACCGTGGTCAACGCACGCCGCACGGTATCCAGTAGCTCGGCCTCGCGTACAGGCTTGCTGACAAAGCCGAAGTAACCATGCGTGGCGCGCGCTTCCTCGGTGTTCTCATGCGCATTGGCGGAGACGATCACCACGCGCGGCGCATCGTCCAGCGCGCGCAGATGCCGCAACAGATCCCACCCCGACGCATCGGGCAGGTTCAAATCCAGCAGCACCAGATGGGGCCGAATCCGCCGCACCGCCGGCATCACCTCCGCCCCCACGCCGACCTCGTGCACGTTCAACCCAAGCGGCCCGAGGAATCCGCGTAACACCGCGCGATGCGCGGCGCGGTCGTCCACCACCAGCACCCGCGCATCGTCAGGCAACGGCACCCTTTGCACCGCCGACGGCCGCGTCGCGGTCACCGACACCGCCGGCAGATACAGCCGCACCGTAAAGTCGCTGCCCTCGCCCGGCGCGCTGCGCACGCGAATCTCGCCACCCATCAGGTCCGCCAGCAACCGCACGATCGCCAGCCCCAGGCCGATCCCCTCCCGATCGTCATGCGGCGTGCCGCGCTCGAACGGATCGAAGATACGCGCCTGGTCTTCAGCCGAGATCCCCGGCCCGGTGTCCGACACCGAAATCGTCGCCAGCTCGCGCTGGTGCCGCACGCTCAGCGTCACCGCGCCCTGCTCCGTGAACTTGATCGCATTGCTGACGAGGTTGATCACGATCTGCCGCAACCGCTTGGAGTCGCCATGCACATGCGCGGGCAACGTACCGCTCACGCGATAGTGAAACGCCAGCCCGCGGGCGGCGGCCAGCGGCCGGAACATACGCACCAGATCGTCAAACAGGCCTTCCAACCCCACTGCCTCCTGCTCGAGCCGCAACTTGCCGGCCTCGATGCGCGACAGTTCGAGCAGCCCGTCGACGAGGCTCGACAGATGCTCACCAGCACGGCCGATCGTGCGAATATCCTCGCGACACACGGGCGGTAACGTCGGCGCGCGCAGCAGCAACTGCGAGTAACCGAGAATCGAATTGAGCCCCGCGCGCATCTCATGGCTCATGCCCGTGATAAACCGGCTCTTCGCCTGATTCGCCTTCTCGGCGACCTCCTTCGCGCTCTGCAGCAACGCATCGGTGTGCCGGTGCGCATCGATTTCCTTCTGCAGCAGCATGTTCTGCCGCTCCGACTCCTCCTGCGCTACCGCGCGGCTCTCGTTGGCCAGCACCAGCCACCACGCCGCCACCGCCGAAAACAGCATCAGCCCCGCGCCGATCTTGAGGAACAGCCCGCCGCGCGGCAACGCGGCCACCAGCGGACTCGACAGTTGCTCCTGCGTATAGAGCAGCCACAGCAACGTGCCGAACGCGAACACCATCCCCAGCAGCACCAGACAGAACTGCCCGAGCCGCCGCGCCATCACCGGCGGCGTGCCGGCCGGCAGCACACGCGTGAGCGCGGTGGCAATCTGCTCGGGCGCGCTCGCCCCCGGCTTGCAGCGATCGCCGCAGCGCGCATCGAGCGTGCAGCACAGCGAGCAGATCGGACCGCGATAGGCCGGGCACGCGGCCACGTCCTCGCGTTCGAACGGATTGCGGCAGATCGCGCAGCGAATCACCGCATGACGCGCGCCAAAGTCGACCGGCGTGCGCGCGATGAAGTAACGGCTCTGCGTGGCCCACGCAATCAGCGGCGGCAGCACGATCGCCAACAACAGCCCCACCGCCACCGACGCCGGCCGCAGCGTATCGCCAAACGCGCCCAGATGCACGAGCATCGACAGCGCCGACGCGATCATCATCGCGCCGAAACCGGATGGGTTGATATCGAACAGATAGGCGCGCCGGAACTCGATGTCGCGCGGCGACAGGCCCAGCGGCTTGCTGATGACGAGATCGCCGCAGATCGCACCGACCCACGCCACCGCCAGATGCGCGTACAGCGCCAGCACCTGCTCGAGCGCCTCGAATACGCCCATCGCCATCAGCATGACCGCGATCAGCACATTGAACGCCAGCCAGACCACACGCCCCGGATGGCTATGCGTGAGCCGCGCGAACACATTCGACCACGCCAGCGACCCCGCATAGGCGTTGGTGATGTTGATCTTGGTCTGCGATACCAGCACGAACACGCCCGTGAGCACCACGGCCAGCCACGCGGGCGAAGACGAGCCCAGCGCGCGCGCAAAGCCGGCCAGATACATCTGCGTGGGTTCGAGCGCATGGGCGAGCGGCAGCTCGGCCTGCAGCACCACGAACGCGAGAAACGCGCCGCCCGCCATCTTGGCGGCGCCGAGCAGGATCCAGCCTGGACCGGCCATGATCAGCGCGCTCCACCAGCGCACGCGATTGCGTTTGGTGAGCGGCGGCATAAAGCGCAGGAAGTCGACTTGCTCGCCGATCTGCGCGATCAGCGCCGCGGCCACGGTCGCGGCCGCACCGAACGCGTGCCACGAGAAGCCGTCGCCGTCGGCCAGGCGGCCGTTGAGCGACAGGAACTCGCCATACAGATGCGGCTCGCGCCAGTAGATCAGCGCGTACGGCAACACCAGCAGCAGCAGCCAGACCGGTTGCGTCCATACCTGAATGCGCGACAGCAGCGTCACGCCGTGCATCACCAGCGGAATCACGACGATGGCCGATAGCAGGTAGCCGAGCGGGCGTGGCATGCCGAACAGCAGCTCGAAGGCCTGCGCCATGATCGCGGCCTCCAGCGCGAAGAAGATAAACGTGAAGCTGGCGTAGATCAGCGAGGTGATGGTGGAGCCGAGGTAGCCGAAGCCCGCGCCGCGCGCGAGCAGGTCCATGTCCAGCCCATGGCGGGCGGCGTAGTACGAGATCGGCAGGCCGGTGAGAAAGATCACGAGGCTGACCACGCCGATCGCCCACATGGCGTTGGTGAAGCCGTAGCTCAGCGTGATGGCGGCACCGATCGCTTCCAGCGCGAGGAAGGCCACTGCACCAAAAGCGGTATTCGAGACCCGGAACGCGCTCCATTTGCGGAACGACCTTGGTGCAAAACGCAGCGCGTAGTCCTCGAGCGTTTCGTCGGCAACCCAGCGGTTGTAGTCGCGCCGGATCTTGCTGATGCGCTGTACGGGCTGGGTGGCGCTTGACATGAGGGCTCTGGGCGGAGAGTGGACTGCGCTTCGATGCAAGTTGTGTGCCCTCTCCCCCGGCCCCTCTCCCCGCTGGGGAGAGGGGAGCAAAACGTTGGCCTGCGTATGCGTACGTTGAATGACGTATAGGCGTGCGCATATGCCGCACCGCATCATCCGGCCCATCACAACACCGCAGTACCTGACACCGTCTCATCCACACACCTCGCTTCCAAGGAGCGTCGATCATGCGTGACAAAGAAAAATCCGGGTCCCCTTCCCTCGCCGATGGCGATGCGGTTTCGCTGCAGCGGCGGCGGCTGATGCAGGGCATGGCGTCGCTGCCAGTGGCCGGCATGGCAGGCATGGCGGGCTTCGCCCATGCTGCCAACATCCCCACTGCCACCGCCAACACGACCAAGCTCGCGGTGACGGACACCGAGGTGATTGTCGGTCAGCTGCATTCGGCAACCGGCACGATGGCGATCTCGGAAACCGGTTCGATCCAGGCCGAGCAGCTCGCAATCGATCAGATCAACGCCGCCGGTGGCGTGCTGGGCCGCAAGATCAAGGTGATCAAGGAAGACGGTGCCTCCGACTGGCCCACCTTCGCCGAGAAGTCGAAGAAGCTGCTCGTCAACGACCGCGTCGCCGCCGTGTTCGGCTGCTGGACCTCGGCCTCGCGCAAGGCCGTGCTGCCGGTGTTCGAGAAAGAGAACGGCCTGCTCTACTACCCGACCTTCTATGAAGGCCTCGAACAGTCGAAGAATGTCATCTACACCGGCCAGGAAGCCACCCAGCAGATTATCTGGGGCCTCGACTGGGCCGCAAAGCAGAAGAACGCCAAGAGCTTCTTCCTGATCGGTTCCGACTACATCTGGCCGCGCACCTCGAACAAGATCGCGCGCAAGCATATCGAGAACTTCCAGAAGAACAAGGTGGTGGGCGAAGAGTACTACCCGCTGGGCCACACCAACTTCAACTCGCTGATCAACAAGATCAAGGTGGCCAAGCCCGACTGCATCTACGCGATCGTGGTGGGCGGCTCCAACGTGGCGTTCTACAAGCAGCTGAAGGCGGCCGGCATCACCGCCGACAAGCAGTTCCTGCTGACGATCTCGGTGACCGAGGACGAAGTGCTCGGCATCGGCGGCGAGAACATCGCGGGCTTCTACGCGGCCATGAAGTACTTCCAGTCGCTCGATAACCCCAACAACAAGACGTTCGTCGACGCGTTCAAGGCCAAATACGGCGCCAAGTCCGTGATCGGCGACGTCACGCAAGCGGGCTACCTCGGCCCGTGGCTGTGGAAGGCCGCAGTGGAAAAGGCCGGCAGCTTCGACGTGGACAAGGTGGTGGCGGCATCGCCGGGCCTCGAACTCAAGACCGCGCCGGAAGGCTACGTCAAGGTCGATCCGAACCATCACCTGTGGAGCAAGACGCGCGTGGGCCTGGCCCAGCTCGACGGGCAGTTCAAGGTGGTGGCCGAATCGCCGGACCTGATTCCGCCGAACCCGTTCCCGAAGGGTTACCAGTAAGCCTGCAGGAACGTTCCAACCACGCGCGGAGATATACGTCATGAACTTGTCCGACATGCTGAACATTGGCCTCATGCAGGGTTTTGCCGGCCTGAGCCTGTTCTCGGTCCTGCTGCTGATGGCCCTCGGCCTTGCCATCATCTTTGGCCAGATGGGCGTCATCAACATGGCCCACGGCGAGTTCATGACGATCGGCGCCTATACGATCTTCCTCGCCTCCACGCTGACGGAACGGCTGGCTCCGTCGTGGATGCCCTACTACTTTCCGCTCGCGATCCTCGTCGCGTTCGTGCTGGCCTTTCTTGCCGGATGGCTTGCCGAATGGGCACTGATCCGGCATCTGTACAAACGCCCGCTCGACACGCTGCTGGCCACGTGGGGCCTCTCGCTCGGCATGCAGCAGGTGTTCCGCTCGACCTTCGGCCCCAAGGAAGTCAGCCCGACGTTGCCCGACTGGCTGATGGGCTCGTGGGCACCGGCCGAAGGCCTCGATATCCCGATCAACGGCATGTTCGTGATGGCTCTCACGCTCGGCGTGGCCGGTCTGGTCTGGCTGGCCCTGTATCGCTCGCGCTGGGGGCTGCGCGTGCGCGCCACCACGCTCAATCGCGCCATGGCCAACGCGGCCGGCATCAATACCAAGCGCACAGACCGCGTGACCTTTGCCATCGGCTGCGGCATCGCCGGCGTGGCGGGCGCCGCATTCACGACGATCGGCTCGACCGGCCCCACCAGTGGCGCGCTGTACATCGTCGATTCGTTCCTCGTCGTCACGTTCGGCGGCGCGGCCAGCCTCGCGGGAACCGTGGCCTCGGCCTTTGGCATCGCGCAGACGCAGTCCATTACCGAGTTCTTCATGACCGGATCGATGGCACGCGTCACCACGCTGCTGCTGATCGTGACGATCCTGATGATTCGCCCGCAGGGTCTGTTCGCCCCCGCCGTCCGTCGCTGAAACTCGTCGCTGACCCTACCGGAGCCATACATGTCCCCCTCCTCCACCCTGCCCGGGCGTCTGCGTTCGATTGCGGCGTCCTCATGGAGCGGCTACGCATTGCTGGCGCTCGTGCTGCTGGTCGTCATGCCGCTCTCGCTCGATATCTTCCGGCTCAACCTCGTCGGCAAGTACCTGAGCTACGCGTTCGTCGCGGTCGGCCTGGTCATGCTATGGGGCTATGGCGGCGTGCTGAGCCTGGGCCAGGGCGTGTTCTTCGGCCTCGGTGGCTACGCCATGGCGATGTTCCTCAAGCTCGAGGCGTCCGACGCCAAGAGCACCGCGATCCAGTCCACGCCCGGCATTCCCGACTTCATGGACTGGAACCAGATCACCGCCCTGCCCTGGTGGTGGGAGCCGTTCCGTCACCTGCCGGTGGCGCTGATCGGCGTGGTGCTGGTGCCGATGGCGCTCGCCTTCCTCGTCTCGTTCGCCATGTTCCGGCGCCGCGTCGGCGGGGTCTACTTCGCCATCATCACGCAGGCCATCGCGCTGATTCTCTCGGTGCTGATCATCGGCCAGCAGGGCTTTACCGGCGGCGTCAACGGCATTACCGACCTCAAGACCATGCTCGGCTGGGATATCCGCACCGACAGCGCCCGCATGATCCTGTACTTCGCCAACGTCATCCTGCTGTTCGCCGCCATCGCGCTATGCCGCTGGATCCAGCGCACCAAGCTCGGCGTGCTGCTGCTGGCGATGCGCGACAAGGAGGACCGCGTGCGCTTCTCCGGCTACGACGTGGCGATGTTCAAGGTGTTCGTGTTCTGCCTGGCCGCCGGGCTGGCGGGCATCGGCGGCGCGATGTTCACGCTGCAGGTCGGCTTTATGTCGCCCTCCTTCGTCGGCATCGTGCCCTCGATCGAGATGGTGATCTTCGCGGCTGTGGGCGGACGCATGAGCCTGGTCGGCGCGATCTGGGGCACGTTGCTCGTCAACGCCGGCAAGACCTATTTCTCCGAGAGCTTTCCGGATCTGTGGCTGTTCCTGATGGCCGCGCTGTTTATCGGCGTGGTGGTGGCCTTTCCCGACGGGCTGGCCGGTCTCTACAGCAAGTACATCCGACGCAAGCCGGCCGAAGACGCGGCAACGCCGGCCGAGGGCGTGCCCGGCAAGACCGCCTGATACGCGCTAACGGACAGGAGCGACCATGAGCAATACCGACTTCATGCTGGCCGTGGAAGACCTCACGGTTTCGTTCGATGGCTTCAAGGCGATCGACAAGCTCACGCTGTACGTCGATCGCGACGAACTGCGCGTGATCATCGGCCCCAACGGCGCCGGCAAGACCACGCTGCTCGACCTCGTGTGCGGCAAGACGCGCGCGACCGGGGGCAGCATCAAGTTTGTCAATCGCGAGATGACGGGCCTGCCCGAATACCAGATCGTGCGCGCCGGCATCGGCCGCAAGTTCCAGACGCCTTCGATCTACGAAAACCTGAGCGTGTTCCAGAACCTGGCGGTGTCGTTCCCGCGTGGCCGCGGCGTGTTCGGCGCGCTGGCCTTCAAGACCGACGCGACGGTGCGCCAGCGCGTGGCGGATGTGGCCGCCGAGATCGGCCTGTCCGATGCACTGGAGCGCGAGGCCGCGCAGCTTTCGCACGGGCAGAAGCAATGGCTAGAGATCGGCATGCTGCTGATGCAGGAGCCGCAGCTGCTGATGCTCGATGAGCCCATCGCCGGCATGAGCGTGCGCGAGCGCGAGCAAACCGCTGAACTGCTCAAGCGCATCAGCCGCGGCCGCGCGGTCATCGTCATCGAGCACGACATGGACTTCGTGCGCGAGATCGCCGACAAGGTCACCGTGATGCATCAGGGCAAGATCCTCGCCGAGGGGTCGATGGACCATGTGCAGAACGACCCGCGCGTGATCGATGTTTATTTAGGTCACTGAGTTGGGCCATCAAGGAGAGCAATCATGCTGAGCGTCGACAACGTTGTCGTGAACTACGGACAGAGCGAGGCGCTGCACGGCATCTCGTTCGCGGCCGCGCAGGGCGAGACGGTGGCCATCATGGGCCGCAACGGCATGGGCAAGACCACGCTGTTCAAGGCGATGATCGGCATGCTGCCGGTGCGCTCGGGCCAGGTCTGCGTCGATGGCCGCGACGTCGCGCATGACGAGAGCTACCGCCGCGTGCGCGCGGGGCTCGGCTACGTGCCGCAGGGCCGCATGATCTTCTCCCACCTGACGGTCGAGGAGAACATCCTCACGGGGATGGAACAAGGCACCTCGCGCCGCATTCCCGACGAGATCTTCGCGATGTTTCCGGTGTTGTTCGAGATGCGGCGTCGCAAGGGCGGCAACCTCTCGGGCGGCCAGCAACAACAGCTCGCGATCGCACGTGCACTGGTGTCGAACCCCAAGGTGCTGCTGCTCGACGAGCCCACCGAAGGCATCCAGCCGTCGATCATCAAGGACATCGCGCGCGCGCTCAACGAGATTCGCCGCACACGCGATATCACGATCGTGTTTTCCGAGCAGGTACTCAGCTTCGCGCTCGACGTGGCCGATCGTCTGTTCGTCATCGAGGGCGGCCGCTTCGTGCACGAGACGCAGCGCAACGGCACCGATGTCGATCACATCCGGCAACTGCTGTCGGTCTGATTTTTTTCTATCCTAAATTTTCCATCTTCAACAGGAGGCATGTCATGACGGATACCCTGATCAAGGTCGACCTGGCCGAGTCGCCGTACGAGAACCCCAACGTCCACAACCGCTGGCATCCGGATATCCCGATGGCCACCTGGGTCAAGCCAGGCGACGACTTTATCCTCGAGACCTACGACTGGACCGGCGGCTACATCAAGAACAACGACTCGGCCGACGATGTGCGCGACGTCGACCTCAGCACCGTGCACTTCCTGTCCGGCCCGGTCGGCGTGGAAGGCGCCGAGCCCGGCGACCTGCTGGTGGTGGACCTGCTCGATATCGGCGCCAAGCCCGACAGCCTGTGGGGCTTCAATGGCTTCTTCTCGAAGAACAATGGTGGCGGCTTCCTGACCGACCACTTTCCGCAGGCGCAGAAGTCGATCTGGGATTTCCACGGCATGTTCACGTCGTCGCGCCATATTCCCGGCGTCAACTTCGCTGGCCTGATCCATCCGGGGCTGATCGGCTGCCTGCCGGACCAGGCGATGCTCGATACGTGGAACAAGCGCGAACTGGACTTTATCGCGACCGATCCGGAACGCGTGCCGCCGCTGGCCAATCCGCCGTTCGCGGCCACCGCGCATATGGGCAAGCTACAGGGCGAGGCGCGCGACGCGGCCGCGGCCACCGGCGCGCGCACGGTGCCGCCGCGCGAGCATGGCGGCAACTGCGATATCAAGGATCTGTCGCGCGGCGCCAAGGTCTATTTCCCCGTGTATGTCGATGGCGCGGGCCTGTCGGTCGGCGATCTGCACTTCTCGCAGGGCGATGGCGAAATCACGTTCTGCGGCGCTATCGAGATGGCTGGCTGGGTGCATATGCGCGTGACGCTGATCAAGGGCGGCATGGCCAAGTACGGCATCAAGAATCCGATCTTCAAGCCGAGCCCGATCACGCCGCACTACAACGACTACCTGATCTTCGAAGGCATCTCGGTGGACGAGGCTGGCAAGCAGCACTACCTCGACGTCCAGGTGGCATACCGTCAGGCGTGCCTGAACGCCATCGAGTACATGACGAAGTTTGGCTATTCGCGCGCGCAGGCTTACTCGATTCTCGGCACCGCGCCGGTACAGGGTCATATCAGCGGCGTGGTCGATATTCCGAACGCATGCGCGACGTTGTGGCTGCCGACGCAGATCTTCGACTTCGACATCCGCCCGAGCGCGACGGGACCGACCAAGATGATCACGGGCGGTATCGATCTGCCGCTGTCGCCGGATCTCGTCTGACCTCGCGCACGGAGCCGTCATGCCTACCTACGATTACCGCTGCGCCGAATGCGGCGACTTCTCGATGCTGCGCTCGATCTCGCGCCGCGACGATCCGTGCCTGTGCCCGTCGTGCGGCACGTCCGCGCCGCGCGCGCTGATCGCCGCGCCCGCGTTCGCCAGCATGTCCGCCGCCACGCGCACCGCGCATGCCACCAACGAACGCAGCGCGCACGCGCCACGCGAATCGCGCCAGCACGGCGCGGGCTGCGGCTGCTGTTCGTCGGGTGCGTCAGGCTCGTCGGTCAAGCTGGCGGGACGCGCCGATGCGGTCAAAGGCAATGCGGCCGGCCGACCGTGGATGATCAGTCATTAGGAAACTGGGAATTTGGGAGTTTGGGAATTCGGGAGGGGGAGAAGGGGTAGTACGCAGTGACGTAGTACCGTAGCAAGCCCGGCCTGCCCTGCGGTTCGTTCCGGCAAACAGCGGACCGCAGGGACAGGACCGTGGTGTCAGCAACCAGTTTTGCTAGCCCTGCGCGCTGGCAAAGGCGGCGTCGATGGCGCCGGCCAGGCGCATCAGGTGGGGGGCGAGTTCCGTTGCCGCTTCGTCGATCGACGCCTTGGTCGACAAACTCACGTTCAGCACATGCACGGGATAGTGGCCAAGACGCATCGGCGTGGAGATCGCCATGACTTCCGGCTGCCAGCTCGCGATGCACCAGCCGTGCGCGCGGACCTGCGCGATCGACGCGTCGATCTCCGACTGCAGGACGTCCCAGTGCGTGGCGAAACGCCGCGCGAACTGGTGCATCAGCGGTTCGCGCTCTTCGTCCGGCGCGGCGGCCAGCCAGGCGCGGCCGAGCGAGGTAAGTGCCATCGGCACACGCTGCCCCGCTGCCACATTGCGCAGCGAGGTACGGCGGCCGTAGCGGATCGACTCCAGATACACCATCTCGTCGCGATCGGCCAACGCGAGGCCGACGTTCAGATGCTCGGCCTGTGCGAGGTCGCGCATCAGTGGCGCGGCCACCTGCAGCAATGTGGAACCGGTGCGCATCGCATGGGCGAGGCTCAGTACCGGCGCACCGAGCCGATACGCGCGCAGCGTGGCGTCATATTGCAGAAAGCCGGTATCGACGAGGCTTTGCGTCAGACGGCTGACCGTCGAGCGCGCGAGGCCGGTGCGTTCCGCCAGTTCGCCATTGCCGAGAATCTCGGAACCGGGGCGAAACGCGCGCAGGATCTCGATGCCGCGCTCGAGCGAACGGTTGGCCTGCGTGCTCGCGGGACGTCCCCGGGCACGGATGCTGGCTTCCTGCGAATCCACGTGCTGATCTCCTGGCGCAACAAGAGCGATGCGCAACGGAGTCTACCGAAATCCGCCCGAGCGCGTGCAACGCCCAAACCGCGCGCCGCTCAGCGTGCCAGCCAGTCCAGCAGCAAGGCGTTGACCGCGGCGTGGGCTTCGTACTGGACCCAATGGCCGGCGCCCGGCACGATCGCGGCTTCGCGCCCTGCCCGCTTCGCCACCAGGCGCTCGAGCACGCGTTCCGGCTCGGCCGTCACGTCGTTCTCGCCGTAGGCCACCAGCACCGGGCCACCAAAGCGGTCGAGCGCGTCGGCCAGCCCGCCCGCGCGCGAGATATGCTTGCTGCGGAAGCGCGCATGACGGCACGCGTCGGTGTACGCGAGCAACGCCAGCGCATCGATCCTTGCCGGGTCCGAGATCATAAAGGCCTCGACGTTGTGGCGCATCGCCACAGCCAGCGCCTCCGCATCGGCGGCCTGGCGCCAGTCGACCAGCGCGCGCT
The DNA here is from genome assembly GCF_914271485.1 of Cupriavidus pampae. GTDB lineage: Bacteria > Pseudomonadota > Gammaproteobacteria > Burkholderiales > Burkholderiaceae > Cupriavidus > Cupriavidus pampae. The sequence goes on along the minus strand of NZ_CAJZAG010000001.1, from coordinate 845,434 downwards.
GCTGGCGGCGCGGGCCGGCATGGCCGCCCGGCCCGAGCAGCGCAAGCCGCCGTACCTGCGGCAACGCGCTCGCAAGATGCGACGCCGTCAGGCCGCCAAACGAAAACCCGACCACATCGATCTCACCGGTGTCAGGCAGTTGCGCGTAGTGCGCCACAAGCGCGGCCACCAACACCGGCAACTCGGCACCGGGCGCATCGCCCGACTCGCCGTAGCCGGGCATATCGGGGGCCCACACCGTATGGTGCGCGGCCAGTGCCTCGATATTGCGCACCCAGTGCAGCCAGTTGCCGTGCCCGCCATGGACCAGCAGCACGGCCGGGCCGCTGCCGAACCGCCGCCATACCATCTGCGCGCCATCGACATCGGTCAGAAAAAAGCGTGCCTCGCTGGCGAGCCGATCGACTACGGCCGCCGCCTCGGCGCCGCCCACGATCGCGTCGGCTTCGGCCGCGAAATCCGTCTCCACATCCGTCGCCCCACCCGAAGTGACTTCCACCATCACGTTTGCTCCACTATGCCCGCTGTGCATCCAGTATCACCACCCCATCGGCCGCGCGCACGCCGTCACCGGCCGGCAGCACGAACACGGGATTGATCTCCGCCTCGACCAAACGCGCGCCGAGCGACGCCGCCATGTTCGAGAACGCGACAATAGCATCCGCGAGCGCGTCGATGTCGGCTTTCGGCCGGCCGCGATAACCATCGAGCAGCGGCCACGTCCTGAGTGCACGGATCATCGACATCGCCGTCTCCCGTGACAAGCCACCGGAAGCAGGCAACAACCGCAATGTGGTGTCCTGGAACAGCTCGGCTGTCACGCCGCCCATGCCAAGCAGAATCGCCGTGCCCAGCGCATCGCGATGCGTGCCGAGGATCAGCTCCACGCCCCCCTGCACCATCTCCTGCACCAGAAAACGTTCGGGCGCGCTGCCGGTATGCGCGCGCACATCCTCGCGCATGCGTTCCATGCGCGCACGCAACGCGTCCGGCGCCACGCCCACTGCCACGCCGCCCACATCGCTCTTGTGCGTGATCGTGGTGGACAGCATCTTGAGCACCACGCGCTCGCCAAACTGCCGCGCGGCAACTTCGGCCGCGTCGGCATCGCTCACCACCACCTCGCGCACCACCGGCACACCGAAGCGCGCGAATAACTGCTTGGCCGCCGCTTCATCGAGCGAGCCCGCCGGCAGGTCACTGACATCAACCTGTGCCACGGGCGACGACACGTCGTCATGCAGCGTGCGCAGGCGGCTCGCCGCGAGCATCGCCTCGCACGCTACCGCGCAGCTCTCGGGCGCGCTGAACGCCGGCACGCCGCGCTGGTTCAGCACCGCCGCCACGTGGGGCGCGTGCGGACTGACATAGGCAAGCACGGGCTTGTCGCTCTCCGGCAGGCAGTCATGGATCGCATCGGCCATCAGCTCGGGCATGGCCAGTGCCGACGACCCGACGATGATCGTCACCGCGTCATAGCTTGGGCTCGCGAGCAGCGCGCGAATCGCGCCGCGCAGCAGCTCGGGCTCCAATCCCGCGAGGGTCACGTCGATCGGGTTGCGATCGAGCGCGGCATGGTCGCCCTTCTGCAGCGCGCGCAGGCGCGCCGCGGTCTCGGCATCGGGCGCCGGAGTTTCAAAGCCCGCCACGCCGAGCGCATCGGACACCAGCGTGCCCGCGCCCCCGGTGGAGGTAAGCACCGCCACGCGATTGCCGCGCAGCGTGCGCGCCGTCGCCAGCGCGGCAGGGATATCGATCAGGTCGGCAAACGTCTGCGCGCGAATCACGCCCACTTGCCTGAACAACGCGTCATACATGCGATCGGCACCGGCCATCGCGCCGGTGTGCGACACCGCGGCCCGCGCGCCGGCCTCCGAACGGCCGATCTTGAACGCCACCACGGGCTTGCCGGCGGCCGCAGCCTTCAACGCCGCCGCGCGGAATTTCTCGGGATGCCGCACGCTTTCCACATACAGCGCAATCACCTGCGTGGCGGGATCGTCGGCCAGATAGTCGACGAAGTCCGCCAGATCGAGGTCCACCTCGTTGCTCGTGGACACCAGCTTGGACAGGCCGATGCCGCGTGCCGCCGCGCGCGACAGCAGCGCGCCGAGAATGCCGCCGCTCTGCGACACCACACCGATATTGCCGGCGGGAAAGTTCTCCATCTCGAGCGCACCGCTGGCCGAGAGCGGAATGCGGTCGGTCACGTTGACCAGGCCAATCGTGTTGGGCCCAAGCAGTCGCATGCTGCCGGCGGCCTCGAGCAACTCGGCCTGACGCCGCGCGCCCACCTCACCGGTCTCCGTATAACCGCTCGCCAGCACGATCGCGGCGGCGGTGCCGCGCTGCGCGAGTTCGCGCACGGCCAGATGCGCGCGTTCGGCACCGAGCAATACGATGCCCACGTCGGGCACTTCCGGCAGCGCGCCGATATCGGCGTAGCAGCGCAGGCCGCCAATCTCGAGGGATTGCGCGGCGACCTTCGGGTTGACCGGATAGATCGCGCCATCGAAGCCATGGCGCGTCAGGTACGACACCGGCCGGCCCGCAGTCTTGGTGGGGTCCGCCGAGGCGCCAATCACCGCCACGCTGCGCGGCCGCACCAGCCGCGCAATCGCTGTGGAGGTTGCGGCGGAAGTCGGATGATTGATGGACATCGCCTTACCCCTTCGCCGCCGCGGCTGCGGCAGCCTTGGCCAGAAACGCTTCCACCGAAGCGCGATGCTCGGCGCTGGTGTAGCAGATGCCCTGTGCCTGGCTGCCCTGCGCGAACACCTGGTCGGCGGTCAGCTCGAAGGTCTGGTTCAGGATGGACTTGCCGAGTGCCAGCGCCGTGGCGGAGCCCTGCGACAACTCGGCCGCCCATGCCACGGCTTCCGCAACCAGCGCCTCGGCCGACGTACTCAACCGATCGGCGATGCCAAGCTGTAACGCCTCGGCCGCATCGACCTTGCGGCCGCTGAAGATCAACGACTTCGCGGTGGAGAGTCCGGTGCGGCGCGGCAGAAAGTACATGCCGCCACCATCGGGAATCAGCCCGCGCTGGATATACGACCACGTAAAGCTTGCCGCCTCGGACGCGATCACGAAATCGCAAGCCATCGCCATATCGGCGCCAAGGCCATTGGCACCGCCATTGACGGCCGCGATCACGGGCTTCGGCATGTCGTGCAGCAGGCCCACCGAATGGTGCACGCGCTGCTGGCGCGTCCAGCCATTGAAGCCGACCTCCCCCGGCGGCGCGTCCATGCGCTTCTGCATGCCGGCAACGTCGCCGCCCGCGCAAAAGCCCTTGCCGCTGCCCGTCAGTACCAACGCGCGAATCTCGCGGCTGGCGGTGATGTGCTCGAGCGCATCGATCAGTTCGGTCCGCATCGCGTCGCTGATGGCATTGCGCTTGTCGGGGCGATTGAGGGTCAGCACGGCAATGCCGTCCCGCACGTCGAGTTGGATCAGGGAGTAGTCGCTCATGATGATTCGAATGGAAAATTAGGTCAGCGAGGGTTCAGTTCAACGAAATATGGGCGTCCTTGACGACCTTGCTCCAGCGCCCTTCCTCGGCGCGCACGTAGCGCGCGAAGTCCTCGGGCGTACCGGGCGCGATGGTCAGGCCCTCGGATTCGGCGCGCTTGCGAAACGCATCGGACTTGACCGCATGCGTCGCGGCCGCATTGAGGCGCGCGATGACCGGCGCGGGCGTGCCGGCCGGCACGAACAGTCCGTACCAGCTCTCGGCCACGTAGCCCGGCACGCCGCTCTCGGCAATCGTCGGCACGCGCGCGAGGTCCGCGCTGGTCGAGCGCTGCGCGGTGGTCACGCCGAGCGCGCGCAGCTTGCCGGACTCCAGCAGATTGCCCACCGCGGACGCGGTGGCGAACATCAGATCCACCTGACCGCCGAGCAGATCGGTGATGGCCGGGCCGGCGCCCTTGTACGGGATATGCGTGAGGTCGGTCCTGGTCAGGCTCTTGAACAGCTCGCCCGCCAGATGCGCGGATGTGCCCGGCCCCTGCGATGCGTACGAGATCTTGCCCGGCTGCGCCCTGGCGGCCTGGATCACGTCCTGCACGGTCTTGTACGGGCTCTCCGTGCGCACCACCAGCACGTTAGGCGACCGCCCCAGCATCACCACCGGCGCAAAGGCCTTGTCGGTGTCGTACGGCAGCTTCGGCTGCAGGCTCGGATTCACCGCGTGAGCGAAAGTCGCGATCACGAGCGTGTAGCCATCGGGCGCGGCCTTGGCCACGTTGTCGGTGCCGATAATGGTGCCGCCGCCGGGCTTGTTGTCGACCACCACCGGCTGGCCGAGCTCCTGCGCCATGCCGATACCAACCGCGCGGGCGATCAGGTCGGTACCGCCTCCGGGCGAGAACGGCACCACGAGGCGCAGCGGTTTGTCGGGGAATGCACCGCCCGCCGCGTGCGCCGCCGGCACCATCAGCATCGAGAAAGCAGCGAGCGCGGCGGCAGCGGAAAGCGCGGCGCGTGAGGCAAACGGTTGCATCGAAATGTCTCCTGTCGTTATGCGATCAGGTTAAGCAAATCGACGTTTTCTCACACCTCGTTAATTCCATTCGATGGAATCAAAGATATCCCGAAAAACCAAAAAAATAGGGCCACCACGCGGATTGCGCGCGGTAGCCCCAAGGAGTGTCCGGCGGAGGTGCGGGTCAGCCGCGCAGACGCGACAGCACCTCCGGATTGGCCAGATTTGCGGGCATGCCAGCAAAGAAGCTGTTGATATTGTCGAACGCGCCGCCGTAGTACGCCTCGTAGTTGTCGCGCTCGACAAAGCCGATATGCGGGGTACACAGCGCGTTGTCGAGTTGCAGCAGCGGATCGTCCGCGCCGAGCACGGGCTCGCGTTCGAACGCATCCACCGCGGCAAAGCCAGGCCGACCCGCGCGCAATGCGGCCGCGAGCGCGCCCGGCGCGATCAGTTCGGCGCGGCTCGTGTTGACCAGCAGCGCGCTCGGCTTCATGCGCGCGAGATCGGTCGCGTCGACAATGCCTTCGGTGTCCGCATTGAGCCGGATATGCAGGCTCACCACATCGCTCTCGGCAAAGAATGCCTCGCGCGATGGCGCCGCTTCCACGCCGTCCTGGCGCGCATCGGCGATCGACCCTTCGCGGCCCCACACCCACACCTTCATGCCGAATGCCTTGCCGAAACCGGCCACCTGCTTGCCGATGCGACCGTAGCTCCAGACTCCAAGCCGCTGGCCACGCAGTTGCTGGCCGAGGTGCCCCTGCCACTGCCCCGCGCGCAGTCGGTTGACCTCGTTGACAAGGTAGCGCCGGCTCGCGAGCATCAGCGCCCAGGTCAGCTCGGCGGTGGCCGCGCCCGAACCGCTGCCTTCCGCCACTGCGATGCCGCGCGCGGTGCAGGCGCGCAGGTCGATGTGGCCGGCCACCTTGCCGGTCTGGCTGATCAATCGCAGGCGCGGCAAGCGCTCGAGCAATGCGTCCGTGATGACGGTACGTTCGCGCGTGAGCACGATCGCGTCCGCATCGGCCAGCCGTGCCGCCAGGGCATCGATCTCCTTCACGTTGTCGTGGTAGACGGTCACCTCGTGGCCGGCCAGACGGGCGTAGCAGTCGAGGCTGCGGACGCAGTCCTGATAATCGTCGGGAATCGCAATGCGCATGGCGGGAGGGAACAGCCGTTGTCGAGTGCGCACAGTGTAGGAAGAAAAGCCCGAGCGCAAAGCCTATATTTCCGAGCGGTGGAAATAGAGCTCCCAAACAGGGGTCTATTCCACTGTTCGGCGGGCCTGCACTGGCCTAGATTCGATGCTGCGTGCCCTCCCGCGCGCAACAGAACAATGACAAGAGGAGTCCCCCCATGCCCACCTACCAGTTGCAGGTCAACGGCAAGACCCAGACCGTCGACCTCGATAGCGATACCCCGCTGCTCTACGCGCTGCGCGACAACCTCGGCCTGCACGGCCCGAAGTTCGGCTGCGGGCTCGGCCAATGCGGCGCCTGCACCGTGCTGTTCAACGGCACCGCCACGCGCTCGTGCGTACTGCCCGTGTCGGCGGTCGGCGATGCGCGCATCACCACGCTCGAAGGCCTCGGCACGCCGGAGCAGCCCCACCCCGTGCAGAAAGCATTTATCGAGGAGCAGGCCGTGCAGTGCGGCTACTGCATCAACGGCATGGTCATGACCTCGGTCGGCCTGCTCGCGCAGAACCCCAAGCCTTCGGAGGCGCAGATCCGCGACGCCCTCGCCGGCAATCTCTGCCGCTGTGGCACGCACTCGCGCATCGTGCGCGCCGTCAAGCGCGCGGCGGGTACCCCCGTCAAGGAGGCCTGACATGGATCGTCGCGCATTCCTCAAGCAAAGCGGCGGGCTGCTGGTCTCGTTCTCGCTGCCGGGCACGTTGCTGGCCACCTCCTCCAACGCGCTGGCGCAATCCGTCAGCGCCGTCGATGCCGCCGGGCAGACGGTCACGCGAGCATCGAACGCCAAGGGCGAAGTCGACGCGTGGCTGTCGATCGCGCCGAATAGCCGCGTCACCGTTTTCAGCGGCAAGGTCGACCTCGGCACCGGCGCGCGTACCGCGCTCGCGCAGATGGTCGCCGAAGAACTCGACGTCGCGTTCACGCAGGTGGACCTGGTCATGGGCGACACGCTGCTGACGCTCGATCAGGGCCAGACCGCGGGCAGCCTGACGATTCAGGACGGCGGCGGCACACTGCGCCGCGCGGCCGCATCCGCCCGGCGCGCGCTGGTATCCCGTGCGGCCTCGCAATGGGAGGTTGAACCGGCGACGCTGACCGTGCGCGATGGCGTGATTGCCACCGCCGACAACACGCGCCGCGTGGGCTACGGCGAGCTGCTCGCGGGCAAGCCGATCCAGGTCGCGCTCGACCCCAAGGTTCCGCTCAAGGATCCCGCCCGGCATGCGCTCATCGGCAAGAGCATCCAGCGCGTCGATATCCCAGGCAAGGTCACGGGCCAGTTCACGTTCATGCAGGACTTCCGCGTGCCCGGCATGCTGCATGCGCGCGTGATCCGCCCGGCCGGCCCCGGCGCGAAGCTTGTCAGCGTCGACGAGGCTTCGGTCGCGCAGATGGCCGGTGTGCGCGTGGTGCGCAAGCAGGACTTCCTTGCCGTGCTCAGCCCCACCGAATGGGGCGCGATCAAGGCGGCCCGCGCGCTCAAGGTGCAATGGGACGATCAGCCGCACTTCCCCGAACAAGCGGAGCTGTATCAATACTGGCGCAAGCTGCCGGTGGCCAGCGTGGAAACGCCGGCCAACAAGGGCGATGCCGCCGGCGCGCTCGCCGCCGCCAGCAAGCGCGTGGAAGCAACGTACGAGTTTCCGCCGAACACGCACGGCTCGATCGGCCCCGCGTGCGCGGTCGCCGAGTTCCAGAACGGCCAGTGCACGATCTGGTCGGCCGCACAGTCGACGCACTCGCTGCAGAGCGAGATCGCGCTGACGCTCGGCGTGGACAAGGCCAAGGTTCGCTTGATCTATCTGGATGGAGCGGGCTGCTATGGCCGCAACGGCCACGAGGATTGCTCGGCCGACGCCGCGCTGGTATCGCAGCTTGCGGGCGCGCCGGTGCGCGTGCAATGGATGCGCCAGGACGAGCACGGCTGGGATCCGAAGAGCCCGCCGACCGTGATCGATCTCAAGGGGGGCCTCGACGCGCAGAAGCGTCCGGTCGCATGGCAGTCCGAGTTCTTCGCGGCCGCGCAGAAAGGCAGCATCGCCGAGTTTCCGCTGCTGGCCACCGTGACGTCGGGCATCAGGCGTCCCGCCTATGTCACCGGCAATATCTCGAAGAATGCGGACATCCTGTACACGCTGCCGAACGTCAGCACCAAGGTCAATCGCGTGACCGACAGCGCGTTCCGCACGGCTCACCTGCGTTCGCCGGGCCGCTTGCAGAATGCGTTTGCCAACGAGGCGTTCTTCGACGAACTGGCCGTGGCCGCCGGCGCCGATCCGCTGCAATGGCGGCTCGACTATCTGCCCGACCCGCGCGCCCGCGCGGTGCTCGAGGACGTGGCGCGGTTGTCGAAATGGAATGCGCGTACCGCGCGGGCCATCCGTCGCAAAGGTGACCCCCGTGAGGTCGTTCGTGGTCGCGGTTTGGCGTTCGTGCGTTACGACAACGATCGCACTTATGTGGCCACGGTGCTTGAGCTGGCGGTTAATCGCAAAACTGGCCATATCCGCGTCACCGACATCTGGTGCAGCCATGACTGCGGCCAGATCATCAATCCCGATGGCACACGCAATCAGATCGAGGGCGGCATCATCCAGACCGTCAGCCGCGTGTTGATGGAGGAGCTGCACTTCGACGCGCACAAGGTGACTTCGGTCGACTGGAGCACCTATCCGATCCTGCGTTTCCCCGATGTGCCGAACATCCACATCAGCCTGATCGACCGCCCGGAGGCCCCGCCCTGGGGCGCTGGCGAGATGGCGCCCGCCACCATTCCGGCGGCGATCTCCAACGCGGTCGCCGCCGCCACTGGCGTGCGGCTGCGGACGGTGCCGTTCCTTCCTGAAAAAATGCTCGCCGCCATGAAGCGTCAGGCGTAGTCTCAGGCATACCCTCGGAGCTTCCCTCTCCCGCTCGGGAGAGGGACCCTCTAAATAGTGACTCGTGAGGCTTATTTGGTGATATCGATAGTCAAATAATAATGATTATCAATTTCATCATTAGGCATTACCAATTGGCCTTTCCGCCAGCGGGTGTACAAAATGTATTGCATGGGTGGCACCGTCACCTGACCGCTACAAAGACACCGGACACCCGACATGCCGCCGCCCTTCGATACCGCCACCCTGCAGCCGAGCCGGCCCCCCGTGGCCCAGCCGCGCTCGCGTCTGGCCTTCCTCGGTGCCGGTGCGCTGGTCGCGGTGGGCTACATGGATCCGGGCAATTGGGCGACCGCGATTGCGGGCGGCGCCAGCTACGGCTACCAGCTGCTGTTCGTCATCGCGGCCTCGAGCATCGTCGCCATGCTGCTGCAATGGATTGCCGCGCGCATCGGTGTGGTGACCGGACGCGACCTCGCGCAACTGAGCCGCGCGCGATTCTCGCGCCGGACCAGCATGGTGCTGTGGATTGCCAGCGAGATTGCGATCATCGCCTGTGACGTCGCGGAAATCGTCGGCAGCGCCGTGGCATTGCAGCTGCTGCTCGGCGTCAATCTCTGGGTCGGCGTGCTGATGGCTGCCGTCGCCACGGTGGCGATCATGGCCGTGCAGCGCGAAGGCCGCCGGACGCTCGAAGCCGTAGTCGCCGCGTTGATTCTCATCGTCACGCTCTGCTTCGTCGCGCAACTGGCGCTGGCGCAACCGGAATGGCGCGATGTATTGGGCGGCTTCAAGCCGTCGGCGGAAATCGTGCGCAATGCCGGCATGCTCTGGCTCGCCGCCGGTATCGTCGGTGCCACCGTCATGCCGCACAACCTCTTCCTGCATTCGGCACTGGTGCGCCGCTACGCGCCCGCCGCGGAACCATCCGAGGGCGCGCCCGACGTGACCCCCGAAATGCGTGCCGAGCTGCGCGCGACGCGCAAGACCGAGATGCTCGAGACGCTGCGCGGCGTGAACCTCGATACGTTCGGCTCGCTCGGCTTTGCATTCCTGATCAACGCCGCGTTGCTGATCGTGGCGGCCGCTGTATTCCACGCCAATGGCCTGACCGAAGTCAGCGACCTTGCCGATGCGCATCGCCTGCTCGCCCCGCTGCTTCATTCGGATCTGGCAAGCCTGCTGTTCGCGGTGGCGCTGCTCGCCTGCGGCTTGAACTCGACGGTCACCGGCACGCTCGCCGGCCAGGCCGTGATGGAAGGCTTTCTGAATTTGCGCATGTCGCGTCTGCGCCGGGCGCTGATCACGCGGGCCATCGCGATCGTGCCGGCACTCGCCGCAGTGGGCGTGTTTGGCGAGCACGGTTCGGCCGAGTTGCTGGTGGCAAGCCAGGTGGTGTTGAGCCTGTCGCTGCCGCTGGCTGTGATCCCGCTCGTGATGTTCGGCTCGAACCGCGAGCTCATGGGCGAATGGCGCGTGCGCGGTGGCGCGCTGGTCGCCGCCTGGGGCGCCGCCGCGGCGATCGTGCTGCTGAACGTCGTGCTGCTGGCGCAGAGCGCGTTGGGCTGATCAGCGGGCCTCCGCCCGCTCGTCCCCGGCGATCGCGCGCTCGGTCTCGCTACCGCTCTCGCTACCGCTCTCGCTCCCGGTCTCCATTTCGGCGACACGTTCAGCCCCCTCCGCACCCTCTTCTCCGTTTCCCCCATCGGCGCCGAGCACGATCTCGGCGCTGGCCGGGCGCTGATACAGATACCCCTGCGCGCAATCGACGCCAATCTCCGCCAGCAGCGCATGCTGTGCCTCGGTCTCGATGCCCTCCGCCACCACCACCAGCCGGAAATGGTGCGCCATCGCCACGATGCTGGCCAGCAGCGCCTTGGCGTCCGCGTCCACCGACTGCGTGAACTGGCTGTCGATCTTCAGGTAGTCGAACGGAAAACTTCGAATCAGATCGAGGTTGCTGTTGCGCGTGCCGAAGTCATCGACGGACAGCCGGATGCCCGCGCGCCGCAGGCGGTCGAACGCCTCCATCGCCTGCCCGCGATCGGCCAGCAGATGCCGCTCGGTGATCTCCAGCACCAGTGCCGCGCCGTGCGGCATACGCGCCTGCAGCGCGACGGCCTCGGCCTCGAAACCGCGCCGGCGCAGGTTCAGCGGTGGCACGTTGACCGCGATATGCAGCGGCATCGCGGGCCGGTAGCGCTCCACGTCCTCGACCACGCGCCGCATGACGAAGCGCGTGATATCGGCAATCAGCGGCGTTGACTCGACAGTCTCGATATACGACCCCGGTGGAATCATGCCCCAGCGCGGATGCCGCCATCGCAACAATGCCTCCACGCCCACGCGTGCGCGCGTGCGCACCGCGACGATCGGCTGATAGACCACGAAGAACTGGTCGCGCTTCAACCCTTGCCGCACGGCCTGCAACAACAGGCGGCGTGGCGCGGCCACCATCAGGAACATCGTCACCAGCAGCAGGCCGGCCAACAGGCCGATGGCACCGAACATCAGCGCATACTTGCGCGACGTCATCCCCACGAACTCCGGCGCGGCCACCACGGCCACGGTGAGCGGAAACTCGGGCGAGGTCACGCGCGTGCTCGTGCCCAGCGGACCCGGCGCGTCGCGGAATGTGCCGTCGTGATAGATCGATGCGCCGCCGACGGTGACCGCGACCACGCCCGCGCCAAAGCCGAGCCCATGCGCAAGGGCATCGATCACGTAGACCCCCTCGATCAGGTACAACACGCCGCGGCTCGCACTCTCGGCGGGCGAAGGTTCGAACAGCACCAGCGTGGGCGCCACGTCGCGAAACGGCGTGCGCCCCGCCAGCGCGATGCGAGGCCCGCCCGCCGCGCCGCCGCCCTTGTCGAGGTGCTTGCCGAAGTAATAGGTCAGCGGCACGCGCACGTTGCCGCGCGTGGACGAACAATAGGCCACGCCTTCGGTGACGGTCGCGGCCGCGCGCACATAGGGGATATAACTCTGGCGCTCGTTCAGCGCGTCGCTGATGGCGGCGCACGACTGGCCGACCAGCGATTCCAGGCGGCGCTTACCGTGCGCCTCCACCGAGGTGATCATGCGCGTGATCGAGGCCACCACGTCGGACGCCACCGCGCGCTCGCGGCTGGCGATCACCTCGTCGGCGTAGCGCGCGCCGACCCACAGCGCGGCGGAAGTCGACACTGCGCAGACGGCGAGCCCGAGCAGCAGCGTGGCAGGCGAAGGTGGCCCTCCGCCGATAAAGTCCCGCCATGTCCTGAACAATCCCATCCCTCCGACACGTTCCCCCGCTCGATTGTGAGGATGCCCGCGCGCTACGGATGTCGGCGCGCGTCCTACACCGCCACATTGCCGGGGCTCCGTTCTCATCCCTACCCCTCGCCCGAGGGAGTGACGCCTGTCAGACAGTGGGTTCGAGCTTGCGGTACTGGTTGTAGTGACGGATCGCGCGATGCGGATCACCGAGCGCCTCGTGCAACCGCGCGGCGTTGTAGTGCGCATCGGCAAAATCGGGCGCGAGGTCGATGCACGCGTGATAGCTGGCCAGCGCCTCGCGCTGTCGGCCGGCGTCCTCGAGCGCGACGCCGAGGTTGAAGTGCAGCACCGGGTGATCGGGCAGGCGTTGCAGTGCCGCGCGATAGAGTACGACGGCCTCTTCGAAGCAGCCGCTGTCGCACAGCAGGCAGCCGAGGTTCAGATAGGCATCGAGATACATGGGATCGGCCTGCAGCGCGCGGGCGTACGCCACTTTGGCGTCGTCGGGCGCGTCGGCCTCGATGGCCACGCCGCGCTCGAACTCGGCCGCCGCGTCGAGCTGTGGCACCTCAGCGGGGTCGGCCAGCTCGGACGGCAGGCACGCGCCCGGTGCCGACGCCTTGCGCGCCGCCTCGCCGCGCGTGGTCGGACGCTGCATCACCAGCACCGCGCCCGCTCCCGTCGCACGCCCGCCCCCGCGCTCGGGGCGCGTATCGGGCCGGTCGAAGTCCAGCACAAACTGGCCGGTATCCACCTGCCACTGGCCCTGCCGGTCGCGTACGGTCACATCGCGGCCGGCGGCCGCCACGCGCACGCCCGTCGGCGGTTGCCCCGGCTGACCGAGTTCCTGCAGGCGCCGCAGCGAGCGCGTAATGTGGCGTGTGGGCACATGCGAGGCGCGCAACGATTGCGCGGTACGCAGCAGCACCACATCCTGAAACGTAAAGCGATACTCGCGGCGCGGCCCGCGCCGCGGCGCCACCACACCGGCGGCGATCAACGCGGTGACCACCGTGCGCGAAATGCCGAGCAGCGCCTGGACGTCGCGCATCGTGTAGGCGTCCATGGCCGGGTCAGTTCTCCTTTAGCGTCGAGCGCAGCCTGGCTTCACTTGCGCGCGGCACGCTTCGGCGCGGCCGCCGGCGCCGGTATCGCCGCCGCGCGCTTCGCGGTCTTGCGTGGCGCCGCGGCCTTGTCGATCTTCTCGACGGTTTTCTCGGACCGCGCGGGCTTCTCGCCACCCTTGCCGGCCGCGGGCGTGCGCTTGTTGGCGCCGATACTCTTGCGCAGTGCCTCCATCAGGTCGATCACCTCGCCGCCGGACGTCGGCGGCGCCTCGGCGGCCACCGTGATCTTCTTGCCGGCGATCTTCTGGTCGATCTGTTCGAGAATGCGCTGCTTTTCGTCGTCAACGTAGGCCGTCGCGTCGTAGCCCTCGACCGAGTTCTGCGCGATCAGTTGTTGTGCAAGCGATAGCTCGGCCGGCTGGATATCTACGCGCTCCACGTGCAGGTCCGCCATCGAGCGGACCTCGTCGGCATAGAGCAACTGCTGCAGGATCAGGCCATCGTCGCCCACGCGAATCTGCACCATGTACTGCTTGCCCTTCCACGACCACTTGGCCAGCGCGCAGGTGCCGCTGTCACGCATGGCCTCGGCCAGCAGGTTGTACGGCTTGGCGCCACGCTTGTCGGGGCCGAGGTAATAGGCCTTGTCGAAGTAGATCGGATCGATCGCGCCCACTGGCATAAAGGCCACGATATCGATGGTCTGCTGCGCGGCCTCTTCGAGCGCATCGAGCTCTTCCGGCGTGAACGTGACATACCGGTCCTTCTCGAACTCGTAGCCCTTGACCATGTCCGCACGGTCGACCACCACGCCCTCTTTCAGGCAGATGTACTGCTGCCGCAGCCGCGAACCGCAGCCCTTGTGCAGCAGGTTGAAGCCGACCGCGGATTTGCTTTCGGTGGCCGAGAAGACCTTCACCGGAATCGAGACCAGGCCGAAGCTGATCGACAACGACGCGATGGAACGGGCCGCCATGGCTACCTCCCGCAATGACGATTAACCAGCAAAGCAACGTCTCTGAAGGTTATACCGCGCGATCGGCGCTCGCCACCGGATGGCCGCTGACACGCCAGGTGGCGGCCACGTCCCTTGCCGCAGGCGAAACAGCCCGCTGACCGCCCTCAGGTGGCCTCAGGTGGCCCCCGCCGCCCCCGCCGCATGCGCGCGGCGGTCGCGCTCGGCGCGTCGATATGCACCCGGTGCCACGTCGAAATGCTGCGCGAACAGGCGCCCGAAGGCCGCCTGCGACGCATACCCGCACTGCTCCGCCACCGCGGCCGCCGACAGGTTGCCCTCGCGCAACAGGCGTGCCGCCCGCTCCATGCGCAGCGACGTCACCAGCTCGAGCGGCGTCAGGCCGCCCACCTGCGTGAAATGCCGCGCCAGCGTGGCCCGTGACATGTTGCACTCGGCCGCAATGTCTTCCAGCGTCCAGGCCTGTTCCGGTGCCCGCACGATCGCCGCGATCGCGGGTGCCAGGCGCGCGTCCGCCATCAGCGCGAACAGGCTGTGCGCTACGCCGCCGCGCGCCATGATCGTGCGCATCAGCACCGTGAACAGTGCAGTGGACAGGTCGGCGACGATCGCCGCACTGCCAGGTCGCGGCGCATCGGACTCCGCATGCATCATGCCGATCAGCCCACGCAGCCACGCCACCTCGTTGCCGTGCCGGGCCTCGGGCTCGCCGTCACCGTCGGCCCCCTGGGCGGCGCCATGAGCGGTCGGCACGTGCAGGTACTCGGGCAACGTGCGCAGCAACAGCGTGGAGGCTGGGTTGAGCATGAACGTGCCACACAGGATATTCAGTGGCTCCGCCGCGCCCTCTACGCGGATCTCCGTGACCACACCATTGAAATGCTGCGTCGGCGCGTTGCGCGCACCGCGATGCATGGCGCGCATCGTATGGGCGGCGCCATGCGGAAACAGCAGCACGTCGCCGGCGACCAGCCGCAATGCCTCGCGGCCGACGGTCAGTTCGGCGTTGCCGTCGAGTATCACGTGATACGGCACGTGACCAGGCGCCGCCTGTTCATTGTGCGCGGACCAGGCTCCCGCCACGCGGCATTGCAGATCTACGGTTCCGGAGGGAGACAACAGGCGGACGAACTCGCTGAGCGTATCCATGCGATGAGACGATTGAGCAAAAAGTTGCGCCAATACTAACTCATTCGATTCGCGTACGTATCTACCATTGAGTCCATGGAAGCGCATCACACAAATCGCGCAACCCAAACGAAACCAGGAGAATGCATCATGTCCCGTCTGCAAACCATCGCCGTCAACGAAGCCACCGGCCAGACCGCCGAACTGTTCGGCGCCATCAAGAAGGCCGTCGGCAAGGTCCCCAACGCCTATGCCGCGATCGGCAGCAATGCGCCCGCCGTGCTGGCCAATGCGTTGGGTACCGGTCAGGTGCTCAAGCAGGGCACGCTGTCCGCCCGCGAACTGGAGGCGATCAACCTGTCCGTCAGCGAAGTCAGCGGCTGCGACTATTGCCTGGCCGCGCACACCGTGACGGGCAAGATGTCCGGATACACGGTCGAGCAGACCCAGCAACTGCGCCGTGGCAGCTACCCGGACGACGCCAGGACCGACGCGCTGGTTCGCTTCGCCGTGGAGATTGTTTCCACGCACGGCACGGTGCCGGCGGCGAGCGTCGAGCGCGTCAAGGCGGCCGGTTATAACGATCGTCAGATCGTGGAAGCGATCCAGGCCATCAGCGCGATCCTGTTCACCAACATGATCAATCGCGTCAATGACACCGTGCTGGATTTCCCCGCAGCGCCGGCCATTTAAACGCCCTGCGTCGTCGCGAGGTTTCGTTGCCCCCTTGCATATTTCGTTTCGCGGAATGAAGCTTGCGGGGGCAACGGTAATAAACCTACAACATAAAATCATTATGTTCGAACAATAAATACAGATTATTCACCCATTCGGGGGATTGCACAAAAGTCACCAAAAACGTCAATTAAAAGATATCTAATACGTCTCACAATAAAATTTAATTCACATTTCTTAAAGTTAAGATCAAAATGATATCGGCGATGCTGTCGCGGATGCAATCGTCAAGTGTGACAAGGTTTTCCGGGTAACACACAGACCTTTCAGTCACAACCTGATATACCGACCCGATGCTTTTACGCGAGGCCCGGTCAGAGAAGAATCCGCTTTTGACTTAAGGGGATGACGCCGTGAAGCACTACGATAGGGATAACTTCCTGCTCACTCAGAGCATTGGTTTTCACTTAAACCGGGCCCGTAATTGCCTGCTGATGGAGATGGACTGCGCGTTGCGGCCACTCGACATCAACGGTCAGCAAATGGGCATTTTGATGACGCTGATGCGGGGTTCCGCCTCCACTCCGTTCGAAATCAGCAAGATGCTCGGCATCGACAGCGGCCTGATGACGCGCATGCTGGACAAGCTCGAGGAAAAGGGATTGCTTGCGCGAAGTCGCAGCATCGACGACCGTCGGGTGGTCAATCTGGAACTGACCGAGAAGGGCCGATCCGTCGCCGAGCAGATCCCGGAAATTGCTCCCGAAGTGCTCAATGAGCGCCTGAAAGCATTTTCCGAAAACGAGTTCTCCGAGTTCGGACGTCTGCTGCAGAAATTCGCGACACGCAACTGATTGCATGGCTTGAAGTTTTTGGGGCCCGCCAGGCGGGTCCTTTTACCGCCCTCCCCCCGTTTTGCAACCACCAGTCCGCGCCCCCGGTCCCCTGGTAACAATTCCGACGCAAAACGTCTGTAGCCCAGTACAATGCGCGCCAATCGCGCCGCCACGACGTTATAGCGTTATGACGCCGCGCGACCAGGGATTGCAGGTGCCCATGCCGCGAGGCTTGGGTTAAACGGGAAACAGGTGCGCCGCGCACGCTCGGGTTATTAAACCTCGAGTATTCGGCGGTCATGCCTGTGCTGCCCCCGCAACGGTAAGCAGGATCAGGATTTCGCCACGACGGCCGCATTTACGCGGCCGGCAGTCACTGTGCGGCCATACGCTACAAGCCTATGTTCCGCGTGGGAAGGCGGCGCGATCCGGGGACATTTGGGTCCCAGCCTGCAAGCCCGGATACCGGCCTGTGGTCATCATCGTTACAGACAGCACGGGCGGGGTCGCCCGGCATTCGATGAAACACAACGCCATTTATACTTTCGGCCGCCGCCCTGCGGCCATGCCGGCACGCGCCGCTGCATCGCGCATCCCTTCCTGCCTTCCCTCCCGCATGCTCGCCATTTCCCTCGGCGCGCTGGCAACGTTTCAACTGCCCCATCACGCCCTTGCGCAGACCGCGACCGCCACCGCGGATGCCGCATTGCCGCCGGTCGTCGTCAGTGAATCGGCCTATCCGGGCCTCGCGCTCACCACGCCTGACAGCACTGGCAGCCGCCTGGGCCTGACGCCGATGGAAACGCCCGCGAGCGTCGAGGTGCTGACCGGCGAAACCATCCGCGAGCGTGGCGACCAGACCGTGCGCGAGGCCGTGACGCGCGCCACCGGCATTACCGCCAACCCGGCGCCCGGCAACGGCGGCACCTCGCTGGCCGCGCGCGGCTTTGCCGGCCAGGGCTCGGTGATGCAGCTCTATGACGGCACACGCCTGTACGTGGCGGCTGGTACGGTCACGTTCCCGTTCGATACCTGGTCGGCGGATCGCATCGAGATCCTGCGTGGCCCGGCTTCCGTCATGTATGGCGAAGGCGCGATCGGCGGCGTGATCAACGTGGTGCCCAAGAAGCCGTTCAGGGGGCCGATCCAGAACGAGTTGCAGATCACGGGCGGCTCCCAGAAAACCGCGCGCGTCGCGTTCGACAGCGGTGGCGCGGTCAACGAGAACCTGTCCTATCGTTTTGCCACCGCGTACAACCGCTCGGCCGGCTGGGTCGATCGTGGCGATTCGCGCAACCTCATGGTGTCCGCCGCGGTGCGCCTCGACGTCTCGCGCGATTTCAACCTGACGCTGTCCTATGACGACGGTAGCCAGCATCCGATGGAATATCTCGGCACGCCGCTCGTGGGCGGCAGCCTCGACCGCTCGCTGCGCAAGAAGAACTACAACGTTGCCGATGCCGATATCACGTACCGCGATCGCTGGACACGGCTGGCGGCCGAATGGACGCCGAACGAGCGCGTATCGGTGCGCAACCAGTTCTATTACCTGACCAGCCAGCGTCACTGGCGCGACGCCGAAACCTATAGCTATCTCCCCGCCACGGGTCAGGTACGCCGCACCGACTACCTCGAGATCCTGCACGACCAGGAACAGGTGGGCGATCGTGCCGACCTGACGATGAAGAGCAAGCTGTTCGGCCTCGACAACACGACCACGGTCGGTTTCGACGTCAATCGCATCAACTTCACGCACTCCAGCAATTCGCCGTATGGCGGTACGTCGACGGTGGATGCGTACAACTTCAACCCCGGCGTATTCTTCAGCCCGCCGGGCGTGTTCACCTCGCCGCGCTATCGCACGCACACCACGCAGTACGCGCTATTTGGCGAGCATCGCATCGCGCTCACGCAGCAGTGGTCGATCATTGGCGGCGTGCGCTTCGACCATGCGGACTTTTCGCGCGGCGACCTGATCGCGGGCACCGGTTTCGACAAGACCTTTGCCAACACCACGTGGCGCGCGGGCACGGTGTACCAGTTCACGCCGGACCTGGCCGTGTACGCGCAGTACGCCACCGCGACCGATCCGCTCGGCGCGCTGGTCACCACGTCCGATGCGCAGCGCAACTTCAACCTTGCGACGGGCAAGCAGGCCGAGGTTGGTGTCAAGCAATCGTTCTGGAACAAGCGTGGCGAATGGACGTTTGCGGCGTACGAGATCCGCAAGAACGATCTGCTGTCACGTGATCCGGTGAACCCTGCCATCACGCAGCAGGTGGGCGAACAATCGTCGCGCGGACTCGAAGCCTCGGCGAGCATCGAGGTGCTGCGCGGGCTGCGGCTCGACGTCAATGGCACCGTGCTGCGCGCCCGATACGAGGACTTCAACGAGTCAGTCGGTGGCCGGCTGGTTTCGCGCGCGGGCAATGTGCCGACGAGCGTGCCGCAGCAGGCGGCCAACGCCTGGCTCACGTGGGCATTCCTGCCGCAGTGGCAATTTGGCGCGGGCCTGCGTTATGTCGGCGGGCGCTATGCGGACAATGCCAACACGGTGCGGGTGCCGAGCTATACCGTGGTGGATACGGTGCTGTCATGGCGCGTGACCAGGCAGGCGGCGCTGTCACTGCGCGTGTACAACCTGTTCAACCGCGACTACGCCGAGGCCGTGGCCAACGGCGGCCAGCAATGGCTGCTCGGCCGGCCGCGCTCGGCGGAGTTGTCGGCGAACTTCTACTTCTGAGGGTCGCCATGCACGGCGGGTGGAAAGCGATCCGGCGCTGGCTCTACCTGATCCATCGCTGGATGGGTATCGCCGGCTGCGTGCTGATCGCGATGTGGTTCGTCTCGGGCGTGGTGATGATGTACGTCGCGTTTCCGTCGCTGACGGAGGCCGAGCGACTCGCGGGGTTGTCGCCATTGGTGGCCGCCGCGCCGCGGGTGACGCCTGACACCGCGATGCACTCCGCGGGCCTCGACGCGTTCCCGCGCAATCTGCGCTTCGAACTCGCCGGAGACCGGCCGGTGTACCGCATCGTCGACCGACGCGGCCGGCCGCATACGATCGACGCCACCGATGGCACGCGCATCGAGGCCGTGGACGCGGACGCCGCGCGCGCCATCGCGCAACGCTTTGCGCGCGCCCCGGCACACTGGCTCGACACCACCGACCGCGACCAGTGGACTGTACCGAATGGCCTCAATGCCTGGCGGCCGCTGCATCGCATCGCCATCGACGATGGGCACGGCACCGAGCTCTACGTCTCCGCGCGCACGGGCGAGGTCATGCGCGACACCCAACGGGCCGAACGCTTCTGGAACTGGCTCGGCTCGGTGCCGCACTGGCTGTACTTCACGCCAATCCGCAAGGACCCGCCGTTGTGGCGACAGGTCGTGATGTGGACCTCGGGGCCATGCCTCGTGGTGGCGGTGACCGGCATCTGGATCGGCATCCTGCGGCTGCGCGTGCGTCGGCGCTTTGCGCACGGCAGCGTGGGCGGTATGTCGCCGTATCACGGCTGGATGGCCTGGCATCATGTGGCCGGGCTGGCCGGGGCGTTGTTTCTGGTGTTCTGGCTGGCGAGCGGCTGGCTGTCGGTCAATCCCAACCAATGGTTCAGCGGACGCGGCTTCGACGACGCGGCACTGCAGCGGTATGCGGGGCACGCCGCGACCACCTTTCCGCAGCCGGCATGGCGCGAGGTCATGACGCGCGTGCCCGACGCGCGCGAGATCCGCATGGCATGGGTCGGCGGCCGCGCGCTGCTGCTCGTCAGCGATGGCGCGGGGCGCACGCAGACGCTCGATGCCGTCACTGGTACGCCTGTGGTCTGGCAGACCGCCGAACTCACGCGCGCGGCCACCACCCTGCTACCCAAAGCGGCGGTGACCGACAGCGCGATCCAGCACCATGACGACGCGTACTGGTATCGCCATCACTCACCGCGCACGCTACCGGTGCTGCGCGTGCGTTTCGACGATGTGGCCGGCACGTGGGCCTATATCGACCCGGCCACCGGCCTCGTCGCGGGCCGCTCCGACGACAGCCGCCGCACGTATCGCTGGCTATTCCATGCGGTGCACAGCTGGGATCTCAACGCGCTGCTGCGCCACCGCCCGGCGTGGGATATCGTGATGTGGCTGCTGTCGCTGATCGGGACAGCCATGTCGGTCAGCGGCATCGTGGTCGGCTATCGCCGATTGAAGCGCAAGGCGTCGTAGCAAGAGCAAGCCATTAGCCAACCGCCACCAGCCCATCCACCGCGCGCCAGCCCTGCTCCACGGCGGCGGTCAGCGAGGGGCTGCCCGCGCTGTCGCTATTGGCGATGCGCACATTGCCAATGCCCTTGCCCGCCTGCGCCAACGCCGTCTGCAATGCCGCATCGTCGGGCATCAGCGGGCTCGGCATATAGCTGTAGCCATGCGCCCAGCGATTGACGGTAATCGCGCGAATCACGTCGCGCGACACAAAGCCGCCCGCGCCCAGCATGCGATCGAGCTGCGCGCGCACGCCGCGTTCCAGCTCGTCATACGGCGTGCCAAGCAGCAACGCGCGCCCGGCGCGAAAACGTTCGCGCACGCTCATTCCGCTATCGGGCACGGTGGGCACATACAGCATGTGCAGCACCGCCGGATCATCGGGCGTCGCCAGCGCGGACGGGCTGCCGGCCACCGGCGGCTCGAGCCACAGATCGGTGTACGCCATCGCCGGCGCGTGCATGCGCCACGCCTTGAGCGCCGCAAACGCGCGCCAATTGTCGAGCGCCACCTTGGTGTAGAGCAGCGGCGCCTTGACCTCCGCGCGCAGCGCATCCTTCTGCGCGGCCGGCAGCGTCGGCAGAATGAATGGGATCATCATGTTGTAGCCGGCCAGCACCACATGCTGGGCTTCCACCCGATGCAGATTGCCACGCCAGCCGTAGGTGACCCGCGTGATGCGCACGTCGGGCTCCACCGCAATGGCGGTGGACTCCAGCCGGATGCGCACCGCATTGCCGTCACGATCGAGCCCGCCATAGCTGAACGCCGCGCGCCCGATGTCTTCGGGGCGGCCGGCAGCGGCTGCACCGGAGACTACCCCGGGTACCAGATCGCGCACCAGCAGGCGCGCGAGCGAGGCATTGCCATCGGCAAACCACAGCCGCGAAGCCGGCGACTTGCCCAGTCGAGGATCCAGCACGGGCGCGGGCATGCCCGCACCGGCCGGCAGCCCGATGGCGATGGCCTCGCCCACCGAGATGCCATCGGCGTCGAGCGCATAGGCATCGTTGCTACGACTGCGCAGAAAGCGCAGGCCACCAAGGCCAATGCCCGCACGCTCGCGCAGGAACGTGGCATACCGCGTGCGCGCGAGGTAGTTCGCACGATCGCCGGGCGCCATCCCCGCCAGATAATCCACCTCGCCAGCCGCAAGCTTCAGCAGCGCCGCGCGCTCCTGGGCCGCGAGCGGCGCCGCATCGACAAACCGCTGCAACACGTCTGGCGTGGGACGCGTACCACCACCAGTGGCACGCGCATCGATCAGATCGGCAAATGGGTCGCCGGCGACGAGTCCATCGCGACCGAAATGCTCGGCATCGAAATACACCGCGCGCCCCATGCCGAGCGCGGCGAACGGCGTCTGCGGCAACGCCGGCGCACGCGTGGCATCGAGCCCCACGCCGGCCAGCAACGTACGCACCGCGGCATTGCCCGCGGCGCTCGCCGGCATATCGGCGCTGCCGCCGTACGTGACGAGCTTGCGCCCGCGCACGGTGAATTCGTTGCGCTTGGCATGCCCACCGAAATCGTCGTGATTGTCGAGGATCAGGATGCGCGCCTTGGCCCCGAACTTGCGGCGATAGAACCAGGCCGCCGCCAGCCCGCTGAGCCCACCCCCGACCACCACGAGGTCGTAGGACTCCTGTGCCAGCACGGTCGGATAGGTGGCCCCTTCGCGCGCCAGACTGTGCGCCAGCGTGAACGTGCCCGCATGATTACCGCGCAGGCCGGTAAGGGCCGGCGGATATGGCGACGCGCTTCCGGTCGCTGCCACGGGCGCACTCGCGGCAGCGGCCCTCTGACTGGTCCCTTGCGCGGCCGCCTCCAGCAGCGCGGATGGCGCCAGGCCCGCCGCGATCGTCAGCGCGGTGCCGTTGAGAAAATCCCTGCGGGTAATGGTCATGACGCCTGTCTCTTGTTCTGGTATTCAGCGCGCATGCGCGGCGGCCGCGGCCGGCGTGCCCATGGCCTGACGTCGTGCCCCCACCGCGGCCTCTGTCACCGGTGCCGCGCGATTGCCCCAGCTGCCGCGAATAAACGTCAGCACATTGGCCAGCTCCTGATCATCCATGGTCCAGCCATAGCCCGGCATGTGATAGTCGGTCGGCGCGGTACTCACGCGCGCGGTCACCGCGCCATCGAGCAGCAGATTGATCAGCGACGACGGATCCGGATCGGCCACGGTCGGATTGCCAGCCAGTGGCGGGAACACGCGTGCAAAGCCCTTGCCGCCGGCACCATGGCACGGCATGCAGAACTGCGCGTACTGCCGCGCGCCGGTCCGATCGAAACGCCCTTGCTCTAGTTGCGTGGCCACGGCGGGATCGTAGCGGAACGGGGTGGTCTCGCCGCGCACGCCGGGCAGCGACTTCAGATAGGTGGCCACCGCATCGAGATCGCCATCGGCCATGTATTGCGTCGAGGTGGAGATCACCGTCGACATCGGCCCGAACGAGGTGGCATGGGCGTTGCGGCCCGTGCGCAGATACTCGGCCAGCTCGGCCTTCGACCACGCGCCCAGCCCCGTCAGTTGATCGCCGGTCAGGTTAGTGGCGGACCAGCCTTCGACGATCGCACCGGACAGGAAATGGCGGCTGCGCTCGTCGTCGCCCTTTTCGCCGTACAGCATGCCGCGCGGTGTGTGACACGCGCTGCAATGCGCAACCGCGCGCACGAGATAGGCACCGCGATTCCATGCGGCGCCCTTGGCCGGGTCCTCACGCACGGGCTTGTCATCGAGGTACAGCAGATTCCACGCGGCCAACAGCCAGCGCTGGCTGTACGGAAAGCGCATCTGCGCGGCCGTGTCGGCCTGGCGCACCGGCTTGACCTCGGCGCGCAGCCACGCGTAAAGCGCGGCCACGTCGTCGCGCGTCATGCGTGCGTACGACGGGTACGGCATGGCCGGATAGAGGCGCTTGCCGCCGCGCGCCACCCCATGACGCACCGCACGGTCGAACTCGTCCAGCGAATATCGCCCGATACCGGTCTCGGGATCCGGCGTGATGTTGGTCGAATACACGGTGCCCGCGCCCGTACGCAGCGGCAAGCCACCGGCCAGCGGCGCGCCGCCAGCGTTGGTGTGGCAGGCCGCGCAATTGGCGATGCGCGCGAGATACCGGCCACGTTCGATCTGTTCCACGGGCGTGGCGGCGGGCGTGGCGGCGCGCGCGAGACCGGTGAAGGCCAGCATGATGAACAACAGCCATCGGGCAGAGGCTCGCATGGGCATGTATGGACGATGTATGGCTTATTTTTGAGGGAACGTCGACGTTCTGCGTTGATCGTCAGCTTATCTCGTCACCGCAAAGTTCGCCACTCTGGTGCAACCCGTAGGCGGCTTGTCTCCTACCGTGGCCTACCGACGCGCCATCCGTCGCTGGCGACGATAGTCGGCCAGGCTGAAGCCCCATTCGATCAACAGCGCCATCGCCGCGGCCGGCACGGCGCCCGCGAGCAACTGCACGTGGTCGTTGAGCGCGAGGCCGGTGGCGATGCGCTCGCCATAACCACCCGCGCCCACGAACGCCGCGATGGTCGCGGTGCCCACGCTGATCACCGCGGCCGTCTTCACACCCGCGAGGATCACCGGCATGGCCAGCGGTACCTCGACATATCGCAGCACCTGCAGCGGCCGGAAACCGAGCGCGCTCGCGGCCGCGCGCATGCCGGGCGACACCTGCTCCAGACCCGTGCACGTATTGCGTACGATGGGCAGTAGCGCGTACAGGAACAGCGCCACCATCGCGGGCCATACGCCGATACGGCCCAGCAGTGGAATCAGGATCGCCAGCAGCGCCAGCGATGGAATCGTCTGCAGCACGCTCACCAGCGCCAGCACCCCCTGCCCGATGCGGCGCCGACGGTCGGCCAGAATGCCCAGCGGCACGCCCACCGCGATGGCCGCGCCCACCGCGCCGAACACCAATGCCAGATGGCGCTGCGTCAGTCGCCATGTGTCGGCACTGAACAGCGTGCGCGCGAGGTCGCCGCGCATTTCGCCCTGGCGCGGCACCGGCGTGGCGAGCGTGTTGCCGATGCGGCCTGCAAGAAAATCACGCGCCACCGCGGCAAACGATTCGCCCTCGATTTCCGCGGCCGCGTTCATGTCGATCATCTGGTCCACGTGAATCTTGCCGGCCAGTCCTTCGAGCGCGCGCCACATCGCCGGATAGCGGCGCGGCACATCGAGCCGGTACACCACCAGCGCGTCGTAGGGCGGAAAGAAATGCAGCGGGTCCGTGAGCACACGCAGGTGGTACTTGTGGATCTTGGCGTCGGTGGAGTAGATGTCGATCGCATCGACCTGGCCCTGCGCCAACGCTTCGTAGGCCACGCCGTGATCGAGGCCGATCGGTCGCTGCGGTAGATCGTAGCGACGCGCCAGCCCCGGCCAGCCGTCGGCGCGACCGAGGAATTCGTGCGACAGGCCGAGCCGCAGCTTTGGCTCGCGCGCGAGGTCGCTCAGCGCATGCAGGCTGCCGGCGCGCGCATCGGATACCGCGATCGCGTAGGTGTTCTGAAAGCCGAACAGGATCGCCGCGCCGAGTCCCATCGGCGCCAGCGCGGCGTTGATCGCGGCGAGATCGGCGCCGGGAGGAAGACGCAGGATCTCGTTGGCGAGCGTGCCGGTGTAATCGGGGTACAGGTCGATGCTGCCGGCCTTGAGCGCCTCGAACACGATCGCCGTGTTGCCGAGGCCCGGCAGGTGCCGCGCCTCGCCCTGCGTGCGCGCGGTTTGTGTGAGCACCTCGCCGAGGATGTACGACTCGGTGAAGCGTTTCGACCCGACACGGAGCGGGTCCGCCCAGGCGCCTCGCACGGTCAGGCCAATCACGGCAATCACGAGCAGCAGCGCCAGGCGTCGCACAGGCTAGTCTCCTCCGCCCGGCGCGAGCACGTCCCGCGCGCCGTTGCGTCCCATCTGCGAGACCAGCCCCGCCACTTCCATCTGCTCGAGCAGACGGGCCGAGCGGTTGTAGCCGATGCGTAACTGCCGCTGCACCGCGGAGATCGAGGCGCGGCGCGAGGTCACGACAAACGATACGGCTTCATCGTAAAGCGGATCGGCTTCGACATCACCGCCACCGTCACCGAACATGTCGGCGCCACTGCCTTCAGGCGTATCGCCGGCGAGGATCGCCTCGTCGTAGTCCGGTTCGCCGAACTGCTTCCAGTGCTCGACCACGCGATGCACTTCCTCGTCCGCGACGAACGCGCCGTGCACGCGTTGCGGATAGCCGGTACCCGGCGGCAGGAACAACATATCGCCCTGCCCCAGCAAGCTTTCCGCGCCCATCTGGTCGAGAATCGTGCGCGAGTCGATCTTCGACGAAACCTGAAACGCCACGCGTGTGGGGATATTGGCCTTGATCAGGCCCGTGATCACATCGACCGACGGACGCTGCGTGGCCAGAATCAGGTGGATGCCGGCCGCGCGCGCTTTCTGTGCCAGCCGCGCGATCAGTTCTTCGATCTTCTTGCCGGCCACCATCATCAGGTCGGCGAGCTCGTCGATGACCACCACGATCAGCGGCAGCGTCGATAACGGTTCCGGTGCGTCCGGCGTCAGCGAAAACGGATTCGGTACCTTGCGGTCCGCGGCCTGCGCGGCGCGGATTTTCTGGTTGTAGCCGGCCAGGTTACGCACGCCCAGTGCGGACATCAGGCGGTAGCGCTTTTCCATTTCACCGACGCACCAGTTGAGCGCGTGCGCGGCCTGCTTCATGTCCGTGACCACCGGTGCGAGCAGATGCGGGATGCCTTCGTACACCGACAGCTCGAGCATCTTGGGGTCGATCATGATCAGGCGCACGTCCTCGGGGGTGGCCTTGTACAGCATCGACAGGATCATCGCGTTCACGGCCACCGACTTGCCCGAGCCGGTGGTACCGGCCACCAGCAGGTGTGGCGCGCGCGCGAGGTCGGTCACCACCGGATTGCCGGTAATGTCCTTACCCATGGCGATGACCAGCCGCGAAGCATGGTCGCGGAAGGCGTCGCCGCTGACGATCTCGGACAGGCGGATCATCTGGCGTTTGGCATTGGGCAGCTCCAGGCCCATGCAGGTCTTGCCCGGAATCGTCTCGACCACGCGAATCGACGTTACGCCGAGCGCGCGCGCCAGATCTTTCATCAGGCCGACGACCTGCGCACCACGCACGCCTACGGCGGGGTCTACCTCGAAGCGCGTGATCACCGGACCCGCGCTCGCGCCGACCACGGACACCGGCACTTTGAATTCGGCCAGCCGCTGCGCGATCAGTTCGCTGGTTTGCTGCAACTCGTTCTCGGAGACCTGATGCGTATGCTCGCTCGTCGGCTCCAGAAGCGCGGTGTCAGGCAGACGGTAGTCGACGGGCGGGCGCGGGGGGGCGGGCGGCGGCACGGGCACCACGGCTGGCGGCGGCGCGAGCGGCGCCAGCGAAACGACGTTGCCCACCACTGCCGGCAACACGATGCGCGGCTTGGCCGCCACGGCAGCGGCTTCGACCAACGCGTTGGCGTCGAGCAACGCGCCTTCGTCGGTGTCAGCCGGGAGGGTATCGATTGATTCGACCAGCGCGTGCGCGTCAGCCGCGTCGACGACGTCAGCCACCGCGGGCACGTCAGCCGCTTCGGCCACGACAACTGCCTCGGACATGTCAGTCGCTTCGGCCACGGCAACTGCCTCAGGCATGTCAGCCGCTTCGGTCGCGGCAACTGCCTCGGGCATGTCAGCCGCTTCGGCCACGGCAATTGCCTCGGGCATGTCAGCCGCTTCGGCCACGGCAATTGCCTCGGGCATGTCAGGCGTTTCGGCCACTGCAACTGCCTCGGGCATGTCAGCCGCGTCAGCTACGCTAGCCACCTCGGCGGCGTCGCTGGCGGCGAGCAGGGTTACCGCTTCCTGCACGGCCGCCGCCACGGCAGACGTTTCCACAGCGGGCACGGGCACCACCGCTTCGGCGGCGTCCGGCGCGGGTGCATCGGCTTCGATCACCGGCAGCTGCACGGCGTCAGATACGGCGGCAGGCTCGGCGGCAAGCGCCGGCGCAGCCGATTGCCTGCCGCCGGCCCGAGCAGCCAGTTCGCGCAACTCTTCCAGCAGCTCGAGCGCTTCCTCACGAATAGCTTCGATCGCGGCGGTGGCGTCATCAGGGATGCCCGCTTCCAGCGGCACGAGGGCCGCTTCAGCGAGGGCCGGCGCCTCGACCGGCGGCACGGTAGGCGCCGCCATCGCGGCGCTCGGCGCGTCGTCTCCGTCAGTCGCCGGCACGGCCTCGACCACCTCGACCACCTCGACCACCTCGGCCACCTCGGTCGCCGCGACCACCGGCGCCACCTCGGGCAAGCCGGTCGCCTCGACGGCATCAGTCACGCCTGCTACATCGGCAACGTTTACCAACTCCGCCACAGCGATCGTCTCAACTGCCACCGCCGCAACGGCAGGCGCAGGCGAGGCCACGACTGGCGCGGCAACTGCCGGCGCCGCAGCCTGCGGCTGCGCTTCGGGCAGCGTCGTAATGCGCGCGCGGAAACCAATCTGCGGGTCGCGGAACGGGCTGCTGATCACCGTGCCGCGCTCTGCAACCGACGACGCAGCCGACGACGCAGCGGAGGCCGCTGCCGTGGCCGCCGGCAAAGAGGCACGCGCCGCCGGCGCCCCCCCCGTGGACACATGCGCCGCCGCGCCAGCCGCCATCGGCGTGCGTGCGGCGAGCGCTGATGCATGCGCCGCGCCCCCTTGCGCCGACGTGGTCGGCGCGCGTCCCGCAGCCGCGGGCGTCGCAAATGCAGATGCAGATGCAGCAGACGCATGCACTGCCGCTCCCGCGGCAGCCGAGCGCACTGCCGCGGCGGACGCCGTGGGCGCATGCGTCGCGCCTCCGGACGCCACCGACGCGCGCGCGGCCGGCGCGGATGCGGCCACACCGGCAGCCACAGCGGCCCTTGCCGGCGCTGGCGTGGCACGTACCGGCTCGCCCCTCAAGGCCTCCGCCGGCGCGGCGTCCTGAATCCAGATTTCACCGGGCTGCGGCGGCGATTGCCGCGTGCGCGGGGGCGGCTGCCATGTCGGTTGCTTGCGCGCGGAGATCGCTTCGATCCCCTTGTGCCGCGTGGCGCCACTGGCCGTGTCCGGCGTCCAGCCAGACGACAATGCCGACAGCGTTGACACCGACGGCATCGACACCCCGGCGGCAGACCCGGCGGACGTACCATGCGCCGGCATCTCGGCCCGGCTCTCGTTCCGCACCTTCCTGCCGGCCTTGGCCCGCGCCTCTTGACGCGCGCCGCGGTAAAGATCGTTGCGCTCGGCGCCCTCGGCATCGTCATCGCCCGCCGCACGCGGCTTGCGCAACAGCAGCAGCGTGCCCCAGGTTTCACCGAACACCATCGGCGCGGCCAGCACGAGCACCGCCAGCATCAGCAGCAGCGACGCGGTCCAGCCCAGCAGATTGGTGATCACGCCAGCCAGCGCGTGCCCCGCGCTACCACCCGCGAGCGCACCTCCGCCCTCGCCTCCGGTCAGCGACTCGAGCGCCGCGCTCACACACAGCACGATCACGGTACCCAGCAACACGCGGAGCGTGCCACGGCCGAACAGCGGACGCTCGCGCGCGAGCACGCGCATCGCCAGTCGCCAGACAAGCGGCGCGATCCACAAGGTCGACAATCCGAACCAGCCCAAACCCATGTTCGCCATTCACGTTAAAACTACGGGCAGCGATTGTAGCGGTTATGCGCCCCACAAGCCCGCGTTGATTGTCATGAGTTTGCAACGAAAATGCATGCGACGGTCAATCCCTCGCCCGCTTTTCACACTATCAATCGGCGTCAATCGGCGCAATCGAGTCGTCGGCCATAGAGTACTATCGCAGCAGACCTCCCTCCCCTGCCACTCATGCCCACCGCCGCCACGTTACGTTGCCAGTCTTTGCGCATCCTCGTGGTCGATGACGATCCGTTCCAGCGAACGGTCGCCGCCGATCTGCTGCGGGAATTTGGCATCGTGCATCTCGATTTCGCCGGCAATGGGCTCGAAGCCGCAGAGCGGCTCGCCGCCACCGCATTCGACGCAGTGCTGTGCGATATCGAAATGCCAGTGGCCAATGGCCCCGAACTGATCGCCGAACTCGGCCGGCGCGGCGCGGGCGCGCTGGCAGGGTCGCCACCCGTTTGGGTGTGGCTCACCGCGCTGGCGGACGACATCCTCGACTCGCATCGCGACCTCGTCCTCGCGCTCGGCTTTACCCGCGTGCACGCGTTGCACAAGCCGCTGCAACGCGCGGCGCTGATGCCCATCATCGACGATGCGCTCGCACGCCACCAGGACCCGCCACCGCAGTCCGACACTGACGATGAGCGCCCCACGCCCGACGACGCGGCCATCCTCGCGGCCGTCCGTGCCCTGGGCATCGAGAGCGGCGGTCCCCATGACGCGTCGCTGGCGGATGGCGAAACGATCGACGCTGGCGAGTTCGAAATCGAATGGCAACCGCAGTTCGAAATCGCGACGGGCCGCATTGCGGGCGCCGAAGCGTTATGCCGCTGGAACCATCCGACCCTCGGCCGCATCGCGCCAGACCTGTTTATCCCGCGGCTCGAAGCGCTCGACGCCGCCGACCCGATCCTGTTCCTGGCCACCGCGCGTTGCCTCGCCGTGCAACAGCGACTGCTGGCCAGCGGTCTCGAAATCCCGATCGGCATCAACGCCTCGGCCCAGACGCTCTGCCGGCCCGGCGTGCTCGATCGCATCGAACGCATGGTCGCGGCCACCGGCCTGCCGCGACGGCTGCTGACCATCGAACTCACCGAAGGCTTTCCGGTGGCGGACACGGTGGCGCTGTCGGTCGCGCTGAACCGCCTGCGCGTATTAGGCTACGGCGTGGCCATCGACGACTTCGGTGTGGGCATCGCCACGCTCAAGCTGCTAGCCGACCTGCCGTTCACGCAGATCAAGCTCGATCGCTCGTTCGTCTCGAGTGTGGATGCGGGTAGCCAGCGCGCCGTGATCTGCCGCAACATCATCCGGCTGGCGCTCGACCTCGGACTCGAATGCATCGCCGAGGGCATCGAGACCGAGGCACAGCGCGCCGCGCTGCAGGCGCTCGGCTGCCATCTCGGTCAGGGCTATCTGTGGTCGCGCCCGCTCGCGCTCGACGCCTTCGTGGCGCGAGCGCTGGCGTAGCGGTAAGAAAAACTACTGGCCCGCTCTAAACGGGTATTTCGCAAAGATCTCCGCCACCACCTTGTCGATCCCCTGCGGATTGGCCTGCGGATCGGCATCCTCCGCCGCCCCGCGCGCGATCCCCTCCCATACCAGCTGGTTCTTGCGCGCATCGACCAGGTCGATATTCAGCGTGCCCTCGGTGAAGGTATAGGTATCGGTATAGAAGCCATACCCGGGCCACGGTCCATACAGACCGCCACGATAGCCGTAGTAGCCGATATAGCCCGGCGGCGGCAGTGGCGCCGGATCGGAAACGATGCGCTGGCGCAGCCGCGCATTGAAGTTCACCAGCAGATCAGGCGACTCCTGCTGGTACTGGTAACCGCGTTCGGTCATCTGACGCGTCACCGCGGTCTTCAGGTACTGCGTGGTCAGACTCTCGTAGCCCTGCCGATCGGTTCCCGGGCGCGCGACGAACCCGAACGTGCGATACGCGGAGAAGTTGGTACTCGGATTGAAGTCGGTACGAATATCGGGCCCGGTGGCACAGGCGCCCAGCATCAGGGACAGGGTGAGGCAGGCAAGCAGTCGCGCAAGCATGTTGGCACTCCAATCAGAGCGGTGGTTGATAAATCTTAGCGTCCTTCAGTTCCATTTGCCGTCGAGACCGCCCATGCTGAACCGTCCGGCACCGAGCAGCGCCACGGCGAGCGCGGCCGCCAGGTACATGCCCTGCAGCTCGAGCGCCCAGCCGCCGGAGTCCGCCATCTGGCCAAGCTGCTTCGCATGCACCAGCGCGAATGCGAACAGCATGTTCGCGGCAACAATCAGTCCCGCCAGCCGCGCCCACAATCCGACGATCAGCAGCAATGGCGCGAAGATCTCGCCGATATACACCCCGTAGGCCACGAACTCCGGCAAACCCGCCTGCGTGACCACCTGCACCACGAATGCCGGCCCCGCCATCAGCTTGGAGATACCGTGCAGCAGAATCAGCACGCCCAGCACGATGCGCAGAATGGCCTTGCCCAGATCCTGATCGCCTTGCGTACGAGCCATCGTCATCCCCTTCTCATAGGTAAAGGTACCGCTTGAAAGAAGACTGCCGGTGCGCCATCGCCCACTCGGGCGGTCACGCTCAAGTACCTTAGTGCGCGGTAACCGGAAGGTAAAGGGTGAAGGTAAAGGCTCAGGCGAACCATCGTATCGCCTGATACCCGCGCCCATGCACGATGGCGCGACGAAAGATTGCAGCAACGAACGATGGCAGCGCCCGTACGGTGTCCAGACCGGGGACGGTCTTAATCGGGCGCCACATGCCAGTCGGGCGGCGGCGTGGCCACCGCGCGATGCATGCCCGGTGGCGGTGGCACGCTGAACATGCCGAAGCGCTCCGCGTTCTCGGGCAGGATCTCGCCGAGGAAATCGAGGAACAGCCGCAGCGCATGCGTGACGCCCTTGCGCGAGGGGAACACCGCGTGCAGCACGCCCATCGGCAGATCCCATTCGGGCAGCAGCACCTCGAGGTCCCCGCGCGCGATCTCGTCACGGCAATACATGCGCGGCAGCATCGCCACCCCCATGCCAGCCAGGCACGCCTCACGCAGCAGCGCGAACTCGTCGCTGATCAGCTTCGGTTCGTAGGCCACGTACATCGACTGCCCGCCCTTGCCGTACAGCGTCCACTCGTGCTTGCCCTCGTGGGGTTTCTGCCCGACGCCCGGCATCCCCTCGAGCGCCTGCGGCGTGCGCGGCCGGCCGATGCTGTCCAGCAGCGCGGGCGCGGCCACCAGCATCAGCTGGCTCTTGCCGAACGTGCGCACCGCCAGGCTCGAATCGTCGAGCACATCGCGTACCCGCAGCGCGAGGTCGATGTTTTCGCCAATCACGTCGACGCGACGGTTGGTCGCTTCGATCTCGAGCGTGATGCCCGGGTTGGCCTTCATAAAGCCGCCGATCGCTGGAGCCAGAATCACCTGCGCGATCACCACCGGGCAGGTCACGTGCAATCGCCCGCATGGCTGCTCGCGCGCCATCTCCACGATCTCGCGCGCGGCCTCGGCCTCGGCCAGCATGGCGCGGCACCGTTCGAAGAATGCCTCGCCGAGTGGCGTTACGCGCACCTGACGCGTGGTTCGACGCAGCAGCTGCACGCCCAGATCCTTCTCCAGCTGGGCGATGCGCCGGCTCAGGCGCGACTTGGGCACCCCGGTGGCACGGCTGGCGGCGGAGAAACTGCCGTGCTGCACCACCTGGGCGAACAGATAAAGGTCGTTGAGATCCTGCATGAGTGTCTTGGGCTAGGCCGTCGTTGCACTGGTAGAACGATAATTTCCATTTTGCCTCACTACCGCTACCAATGGTCAATCGCTATTGTTCGTCTCAACCAACCTTTGATGTGGAGTGACGAACATGAACATCCTGCAGATCGACTCGAGCGTACTGGGCGACAACTCTGTTTCGCGTGGCCTGACCGCCAGTGTGGTGGCCGACCTCGTGGCCAAGAACCCCGGCGCCACCGTGACCGTGCGCGACCTGGACCAGGACGCCCCGGCCCACCTGACGCACCACCTGCTGCCGGTGCTCGGCGGCCCCAAGGACGGCCTGACCGCCGCCCAGCAGGCCGAACTCGACCGCACGGAAACGTGGCTGGCCGAATTCCTGGCCGCCGACGTGATCGTGGTCGGCGCCCCGCAATACAACTTCGGCATTCCGAGCCAGCTCAAGGCCTGGATCGACCGCGTGGCGCAGGCTGGCCGCTCGTTCCGCTACACCGAAACCGGTCCCGTGGGCCTGGCCAACGCCAAGCGCGCGATCGTGGTGTCGTCGCGCGGCGGTGTGCGTCAGGACCCGAACGCACTGGATCTGCATGAAATCACGCTCGACACCGTGCTGCGCTTCCTCGGCGTGCCCGAAGTCACCGTGGTCCGCGCACATGGTCTGGCCATGGGCAACGAAGCCCGCGAAGCCGGCCTGAACGCCGCCCGCACGGCCATCGCCGCCCTCAACGACGGCACCCGCGCCGCCGCCTGATCTTCCGCCCGGAAGCTTCCCTCTCCCGCCGGGAGAGGGAAAGACCACCACGTCAGCATCCTCCTACACCCTCAACAGGGTTCCCGCCGCTCGCCGGGGGTCGCGTTCGCGACTATGATGGTCGGAATCCAGTCCGAAACCCGGGAGCCTGCATGACCTCAGCCCTGCTGCCTGCCGCGGCCGAACACGCTCATCGCACCGCTCATCATCACGGCGTCCAGGAACCCACGCTCGTGGCGCAGTATCGCCATGTGCGCGCGGCCACCGAGGCGCTGGTTGCCGATCTGTCGGACGCCGATGCCACCGTGCAATCGATGGACGATGCGAGCCCCGCCAAATGGCACCTGGCGCATACCACCTGGTTCTTCGAGGAATTCGTGCTGGCGGCGCGCATCCCGGACTACGAGCCCGTCGACCCGCAGTACCGTTTTCTCTTCAACTCCTATTACGAAGCCGTCGGCGCGCGCCATCCGCGCCCGCGACGTGGCCTGCTGACACGGCCCTCGCTTGACGAAATCCTGGCCTATCGCGAAGCCGTCGACGAAGCGATGCTGTCGCTGCTCGCCGACGCGCAGACCGATGAAGAAGCCGCGCTGGTCACGCTCGGCCTGCATCACGAGCAGCAGCATCAGGAATTGCTGCTGACCGACATCCTCCATCTGTTCGCGCAAAACCCGCTGCGCCCGGCTTACGCCCCCGAGATACTGGCCCCGGTCATCGCCGACCCGCGCCCCGCGCCCGAATGGATTCGCTTTACCGGCGGCGTGGTCGCCATCGGCCACGGCGGCGATGGGTTCGCTTTCGACTGCGAAGGCCCGCGCCACAACGTCCTGCTGCAACCGTATCAATTGAGCTCGCACCCCGTCACCAACCGCCAGTGGTTCGAGTTCATCGAGGACGGCGGTTACCAGAGCACCGGCCTGTGGCTCTCGGACGGCTGGCGCTGGGTCTGCGACCACGGCATCCAGGGGCCCGAATATTGGGAGGAGCGGGAAGGCACGTGGTGGCAGATGACGCTGCACGGCATGCAGCCCGTCGACCCGGACAGCCCGGTCACCCACGTGAGTTTCTTCGAGGCCGACGCGTTCGCGCGCTGGGCCGAACGCCGGCTACCGACCGAAGCCGAATGGGAACATGCGGCGCGCAACCTGCCGCCGACGGGCAACTTCGCCGAGGGCCATGCCCTGCGTCCGCTGCCCGATCGTCAGAACACCGCGGGCGTGCTGCGGCAGATGTTTGGCGATGTGTGGGAATGGACCGGCAGTGCCTATCTGCCGTATCCGGGCTTCCGCCCGAGCGCGGGCGCGGTCGGGGAATACAACGGCAAGTTCATGAGCAGCCAGATGGTGCTGCGCGGCGGGTCGTGCGTCACGCCCGAATCCCATATCCGCGCCACTTACCGCAACTTCTTCTACCCGCACCAACGCTGGCAGTTCACCGGCGTACGACTGGCCGACGACGTATAGAGCGAAAGCGAGGGAAAGCGGGGATTATTTCGGCGCTGCCGGCTTGACCGGCGGGGGCGGCTCCGCGCTGTAAACCTTGATCCAGCGCGAACGCAGCCCGTCCGCGATTTCCTTCTGGTTGTACAGCAGCGCGAAGTCGATCACGTTCATGCCCTGCTGATTCTTGAGGCGCATGTCCGCGCCTTCGTCGAGC
The DNA here is from genome assembly GCF_914271485.1 of Cupriavidus pampae. Lineage (GTDB taxonomy): Bacteria > Pseudomonadota > Gammaproteobacteria > Burkholderiales > Burkholderiaceae > Cupriavidus > Cupriavidus pampae. The sequence continues at coordinate 809,816 of NZ_CAJZAG010000001.1, read as the reverse complement.
AGCAGCTTGACCGTCTCGATATGGCCGCCACGCGCCGCCATCATCAGCGGCGTGCTGCCATTGGGGCTTTCGGCATCGATATAGGCGGCATGGTCGACGAGGTACTTGACCACGTCGTTATGGCCGTTGGTGGCCGCGTAGTGCAGCGGCGCCCAGCCCTTCTTGTTGATCTCGGCTTCCTCGCCATCGACCATCAGCTTGATCGAGTCGAGGTCGCCCTGCAGCGCCGCCATCATCAGCGCATTCTCGCCAGCCGGATTGGTCTTGTCGAAGTCGATGTTCTTGGCCTTGATCAGTGCCGCGGCCGCCTTCTTCGATTTCTCGCGCAGGGCCACCACCAGCATCGGATTGCCGCGATCGTCCACGAGGTTCGGATCGACGCCGCGCGAGATCAGCTTCTGCACGGTATTGGCGTCGTCGAATTCCACCGCCTTGCGCATGTCGGAAGCCGGCGTCGCGACAGCACAGCCTGCCAGCGTCAGTGCGGCAATCGCCAAACCCCGGCGAACAATCTTGACATCAAACATGAGCATTCCTGTCTATATGCTTGAACAGATTGAAAAAATTATCCGTCGTCTGTTCGGCCAGCTGCGCGACGGGAATGCCGCGCAGGTTGGCGATGAATTCGCCGACATGGCGTACCCAGGCCGGCTCGTTGGTCTTGCCGCGATACGGCACCGGGGCCAGATACGGGGAATCGGTCTCGATCAGCATGCGGTCCAGCGGCACCTTGCGCGCGGTTTCCTGCAGATCCGCCGCGCTTTTGAACGTGACGATGCCCGAGAACGAGATATGAAAGCCCTGGTCCAGCGACTGGCGCGCGACGTCCCAGCTCTCCGTAAAGCAGTGCATCACCCCACCCACCTCGCCCGCATTCTCTTCGCCCATCACGCGCAGCGTGTCCTCGGCCGAGGAGCGCGTATGGATGATCAACGGCTTGCGCGTCTGCCGCGCGGCACGGATATGCGTGCGGAACCGTTCGCGCTGCCACTCCATGTCCGCGATGCTGCGGCCATTGAGCCGGTAATAGTCGAGACCGGTCTCGCCAGTACCGACCACGCGCGGGTGGTTGGACAGCGTCACCAGCCGTTCGAGCGTGGGTTCTTCGCCCTCTTCGTGATCGGGATGGACCCCGACCGATGCGTACAGGTTCGGATGCTGCTCGGCTAACGCCAGTACGCGCGGGAAGTCTTCGAGCGTCACCGAAATGCAGAGCGCATGCGTGACGTGGTTGTCGCGCATGTTCTGGAGCAACTGCGGCAGCCGCTCGGCGAAGTCGGGGAAATCGATATGGCAGTGGGAATCGACAAACATGGCTCAGGGGCTCCGGTCAGGCCTGGTCCGCAAGCCGGCGGCCCAGGATGATCAGGTCGCGTTCGACGCCATCGAGCACTGCCACGCGCGGCAGCGAACCCCACCGCTCGAAGCCATAGCGCGCGAACAACCGCAGGCTCGGTTCGTTGTGGCCAAAAATAAAGCCGAGCAGCGTGCTGACGCCGAGCTTGGGCGCATGCGCAATGGCCTGCTCCAGCAGATACCGACCCAGCCCCTGGCCGCGACGCGTCTCATCGAGGTAGATCGAGACTTCCGCGGTTCCGCCATACGCCGGCCGGCCGTAGAAATCCGAAAAGCTGATCCAGCCGGCCATACGGCCTTCCGCATCCTCGCATACCCACAGTGGCCGGCGCTCAGGCAGATGGGCGTCGAACCACGCTTCGCGCGAAGCCACCGACACCGGCTCGGTATCGGCGGTCACCATGCGCGACGGCACCGTGCTGTTGTAGATCGCCACGATACCGGGCAGGTCCTCGCGCTGCGCCAGGCGCAGCGTAAATTCAGAAATACTCATAAAAACAGCAACCTATCGTTCAAACTTGAAGTTCTACTACAACGTTTGCGTGGGCCGGCCCGACTCGATGGCCTTGCCGAGGATTTCCTCGACCGCGCGCTTCAGGTTGCGGCCATTGTCGTCGTCGGGCAGATGCACGCCCACGCCCGGGGTCTTCAGCGGTGTGCCAGCCGGCGTGATCCACGCCACCTCGCCGGCGACCTGAAACTTCTGGCGATCCAGCAGCGACAGCACGAGGAACACCTGCTCGCCCAGCCGGAACGGCCGGTTCGACGGCACGAAGATGCCGCCGCGCGAGAGGAACGGCATATACGCGGCATACAGCCCCGCCTGATCCTTGATCGACAGCGACAGCACATTGGGCCGCGACGCTCCCGCGGGCATGGGCGTGGTGGCCGGGCCGGTCGCCGCGGTGGACGCCGGTGTGGCAGCGCCTGTCGAGGGAGCAGGACGCGGCTGCGTCCCCGTGACTGCTGTATTCATATTGACCCCAGGTTATGGCTGGCCGCTTGTGCGGCCTATAGAAATATCAACAACCAGATAACTACCGAAAAAGCTGCCGGTAGTCGAGAAACACCGACTCCATGACCAGACGTGCCGCCAGCGGATGATTCTCATGCCGGCGATGACCGACCAGCCGCGCCGCGAAGCCCTGCAGACGATGCGCATCGGTGGCCTGCGCGCAGCGCGCCTGCGCGGTGCGCTCCTTCGGAAAATACCTTGTGCCCCGCTGCCCGCCCGGATCGGACTGCGATGCGAGCTGCAATGCCAGCAGATCGTACGTCCAGCGCTGCAGGATGCCAAGCACGGCCGGCACCGGAAGCTTCTGCAATTGATCTGCCGCAGACAAGGCGTCGAACGCGCCGCCGGCGCCAAGCTGGCCCACCAGCCAGCGCTGCAGCGGCTGCTCCTCGGCTTCCGCCGCGTGCAGCGCCGTCAGCGGCGAGCCGCCGGCCAGCGCGAGCTGCGCCTCGGCATCGGCCACGCCCTGGCTGCCGAGCCACGCCAGCGCCTGCGCCGAGGTGGGCCGTGTCACGCCAAACTGGCGGCAACGCGACAGGATCGTCGGCAGCACGCGATCGAGCCGATCCGTCACCAGCAGGAACACCGTTGATGGCGGTGGCTCCTCAAGCGTCTTCAGCAGCGCGTTGGCGCCTTCGGTCTGCAGCGCATCGAGCGGATAGACCACCACCACGCGCAACCCCGCGCGGTGCGTGCCGACGCCCACCGCCTCGATCAGCGCGCGCACCTGTTCCATGCGAATGATCTTGCTGGGCGCCTTCTTCTTGCTGCCAGCCTCGGTGTCGCCATCCCCCTCGGCGCCGCCCTCGAGCGCCTCGGGCCGTACCACCGTGAAATCGGGGTGATTACCCTGGCTGAACCAGTGGCACGCGCCACAGCTGCCGCACGGCTGCCCGTCGGGCCGCGGTGCCTCGCACAGCAGACCCTGCGCGAAGTGCAGGGCGAGGTCGCGCTTGCCGATGCCTTGCTGCCCATGCATCAACAACGCATGCGGCAGCCGGTCGCGTAACGCGGCCAGCCGTTGCCAGTCTTCTCGTTGCCAGGGATAAAGCATTGCGATGTAAAGCGTTGCGGTTCAGTGGGTTAGCAGCACTTCCTCATGTTTTATCCAAACCCATGAGGTTGATATCACAGCAGCAATATACGCGTTTCAAATCAACGTGTTGCAATAAATTCCGCAACGATGTTCTCAAGCTCGTCACGGATCGCCTCGATCGAGCGCGTGGCGTCGATCACGCGGAATCGCCCGGGCGATTGCGCGGCGCGACGCAGGTACTCGGCGCGGGTCCGCTCGAAAAACGCGCGCGACTCCGCCTCGAACTTGTCGGGCGAACGCGCGCCAGCCAGACGTTCGCTCGCGGTCTCCAGCGGCACGTCGAACAGCAGCGTCAGGTCGGGCTGAAGCTCGCCCTGTACCCACTGCTCCAACGCCTCGAGCCGCGCGGTCGGCAGACCGCGACCGCCGCCCTGATAGGCGAAGGTGGCATCGGTGAAGCGATCCGAGATAACCCAGTCCCCGCGCGCGAGCGCGGGCTCGATGACCTCGGCGATATGTTCGCGGCGCGCCGCGAACATCAGCAGCGCCTCGGTTTCCAGATGCATCTTGCGATGCAGCAGCAGGCCGCGCAGGTCTTCGCCCAGCGGCGTGCCACCTGGCTCGCGCGTGGCGACCACGGGCGTGGCGTTGGGCCGCGCGCGCAGGCGTTGGGCCACCCACTCGATATGGGTGCTCTTGCCGGCGCCGTCGATGCCTTCGAAGGTAATGAATGTTCCGCGTGGTGCGTGTGTGGCGGGCATGAGACGTCTTATTTGCCGCGCTGGTACTTGTCGACCGCGCGATTGTGTTCGGGAAGCGAATTGGAGAAATGGCTGCTGCCGTCACCGCGCGCCACGAAATATAGCGCGTCCGACGGTGCCGGCGCCGTCGCCGCGGCCAGCGAGGCCAGGCCGGGCAGCGCGATCGGCGTCGGCGGCAGCCCGACGCGCGTGTACGTATTGTACGGGGTGTCGGTCTGCAGATCGCGCTTGCGCAGATTGCCATCGAACTTCTCGCCAACGCCGTAGATCACGGTCGGGTCGGTCTGCAGCATCATGTTCTTGCGCAGCCGGTTGACGAACACCGCCGCGATCATCGGCCGCTCGACCGCTTGCCCGGTCTCCTTCTCGACGATCGAGGCCATGACCAGCGCTTCGTACGGCGTCTTGTACGGCAGGTCCGGCGCGCGCGCGCTCCAGGCGTCGGCGAGCCGCTTCTGCATGGCGCGATACGCATGCTTGTACAGCTCGATGTCGCTGCTGCCGCGTGCGAAGAGATAGGTGTCGGGGAAGAACATGCCCTCGGGCGAGGGTTCCTCGGCGCCGATCGCCTTCATCAGGTCGGCATCGGACAGGCCGGTCGTATCGTGGCGCAGCGCCGGGTTGGCGTCGACCGCCGCGCGCATCTTGCGGAACTCCCATCCCTCGATCACCGTGACCACATAGTGCGTGACCTCGCCGCGCGCGAGCTTGTCCAGCACGTCGAGCGGCGTCACGCCGGTGGCGAATTGATAGCCGCCGGCCTTGAGGCTCGCGCCCTGCCCCGTGATCCGGGCCAACGCCACGAACAGGCGCGCGTCGATCGGCACGCCGCCGCGCTGGACCTGACGGCCCACGCTGACGACGCTGGAATTGGGCTTGATCACCACTTCGACCGGTGAGGTGGCCAGCGTCAGGGGCTGATGGGCCCACCAGGCAAAACCGCCCGCGGCAGCGAGTGCCACGATCACGGCCAGTCCGACCAGGCGCAAAAAGAAACGTTTCATTGATTCAGTATCTTGGAGGCGTCATGTCCCTACCGTCGGGTCGGGTTCGCGTCGGGTTCGTATTCGGTCCGGCCGACATGGCGCAAGCCCCATATAATACCGGGAGCCCTGCGCCCTCACGAGCCCATCACGCCACATCCTTCCGCCCTTGCCGCGGACGATTGTCGAACATACAGGCCATCCCCATATGCGGGAGGCGCCAAATACTCCACCCCTATCGCATGACAGCCAACGCCAATCCGTCTCTCTCGTCCAGTGTGGACGCCCTGCGTAGCCCGGGAATCGTCGCGCCCATCGCCGGCCTCGGCCTGATCCGTGTGAGCGGCGACGATGCCGCGACGTTCCTGCATGGCCAGCTGACCAACGCCACCGAAGACCTGTCGCCCGCCACCGCGCGGCTGGCGGGCTACTGCTCGCCCAAGGGTCGGCTGCAGGCCAGCTTTCTCACGTGGCGCGATGTCGAGGGCATCGTGCTGCAACTCTCGGCCGAGATCCAGCCCGCGTTGCAAAAGCGGCTGACCATGTTCGTGCTGCGCGCAAAGGCGAAGCTCGCGGATATCTCCGCGGCGTATCGCCTGCTCGGCGTGGCGGGCCCGAAGGCCGCCGAGGCGCTCGCCGCCGCGGGCCTGCCGGCGCCGCAGGCACTTCTGGCCGCGGCCGCCGCTGACGGCAGCACCGTGATCCGCCTGCACGACGCGGCCGCGCAGCCGCGCTGGCAGGTCGCCGTGCCGGCCGAACGCGCCGACGCCGTACAGGCCGCCCTCTCCGGCGCACTGTCGCCAGCCGGTAGCGAGGTGTGGGACTGGCTCGAGATCGAAGCCGGTATTCCGCGTATCGTCGCGGCTACACAGGAACAATTCGTGCCGCAGATGATCAACTTCGAATTGATCGGCGGCGTGAATTTCCGCAAGGGCTGCTATCCGGGTCAGGAAGTCGTGGCGCGCAGCCAGTATCGCGGCACACTCAAGCGACGCATGTGGCGCGTGCACGGCGACGGCGCGGCCCCCGCGCCCGCTACAGAAATCTTCCGCCCGGACGATGCCGAGCAGCCGTGCGGCATGATCGTCAACGCCACCGCGTCGCCCGAGGGTGGCTGGGATGGTCTGGCCGAGCTCAAGATCGATGCGGCTGGCGGTCCCATGCATCTGGGCGCGGCCGATGGTACGCCGGTCGTCACGCGTGCGCTGCCGTACGAAGTGCCGCTGTCCGGCGAAGGCCAGACGGCCGGTTGACACACATCTGGGACGGGCCATGAGCGATCATCTGTTTGTGTATTTCCGCATGCCGGACGATCACGCGATCGACGCGCTGCCGCGCTGGCATCGCTGGATGGAGACCGTGGCCGAAGCAACCGGGATTGGTGGTACGCTCATGCGCAGGCCCGAGACACGGGACGGCCTGCAGACGTGGATGGAGTGTTATGCGGACATTCCGCCGGCGTTCGATGCCACGCTCGATGGGCTGTGGCGTCAGAGCGGACTCGATGGCTGGATTCACGGCGCGCGGCAAGCCGAGCGTTTCGTGGATCTGGACATGCTTTAGAAACGCACGAAGTAAAAGGGAAGCAATATGTGCCTGATTCTGGTCGCATGGCAGTCGCACCCGGACTATGCCCTGGTGGTTGCCGGCAATCGCGACGAGTTCTACGCGCGCCCCGCCGCGCCCGCGCACTGGTGGCAGGATGCCGCGCACGTGCTGGCGGGTCGCGACCTGGCGGAGGTGATCGGCGACGCGGGCACCTGGATGGGCATTGCCAGCGGCGGGCATGACGCCCGGTCGCGTCGCGACCAACCCCATGGGGGTGCCCGATTTGCCGCGCTGACCAACTATCGTGCGCCGTCCGAGAAACGCGTCGATGCGCGTTCGCGCGGCGAGCTCGTGGCGCGCTTCCTGCGCGGCCAGCAAACCCCCGAGGATTATCTGGACACGCTGTCGCAGGCCAACGGCATGTACAACGGCTTCAACCTGCTCGCGAGCGACATGGAGGAACTGTGGTGGTACAGCAACCGGTCGCCGTCGCGCCAGCCGCAGCGGCTGGACCCCGGCCTGTACGGGCTGTCCAACGCATTGCTCGACACGCCGTGGCCCAAGGTGCGCAGTCGTGTGGGCGCGCTGTGCGAAGTGCTGGCGGCCGATCGCGGCGATGCAAGCGCGAGTGCGGAGCCCTACCTGCAGATGCTGGCCGATGACCACCGCGCGCTCGACTCGGAACTGCCATCGACGGGCGTGTCGTACGAATGGGAGAAGGTGTTGTCGTCGGCGTTTATCCGCTCGCCGAGCTACGGCACACGTGCGAGCACGGTGCTGCGGGTCCGTCATGACGGCCGCTTCGACTACAGCGAACGCAGCTTTGGCGCCGACGGCCAGATCGGCGACGTCCGTTACGGCGGCCAGCTGGGCGTGTCGCGCGACACCAACGTGCCGGCCTCGCGCTGAGCCAACTATCCGAGGGCGCCCTGCCCTCGGCCCCGCATTATCCGAGCGTCTTGCGCATCTCCACGTGCGGAATGCCGGCTTCCTCGAATTCTTCCCCCACCTGTGCGAAACCCGCGCGCGCATAGAACGGCGCCGCATGGGTCTGCGCGTTGAGCACCAACGCTTCATAGCCAAGCGCGGCGGCCTTGGCCATCAGCGCTTCCAGCACCTTCGCACCAACGCCGGTGCCGCGCGCGGACGCGAGCACCGCCATGCGGCCGATATGACCATCGGGCAGCAGACGGCCGGTCGCCACCGCGGTGCCGTCGTCCCGCAACGCCAGCGCATGCCAGCTTCGCGCGTCCCATTCATCGAGTTCGAGTTCCTGCGGCACGCGCTGCTCCTCCACGAACACGTTGAAACGAATGGCGCTTGCGCGCGCCTGGGCTTCGGACCAGGGACAGACGACGACGGAAATGGACATGACGGCAAAGGCGAGTGAGATCGAAACGAGGCGTCATGATAGTAGAATCGTCCGATCATGACATGAGGTACACAAGGAGACTTCCCATGCCGCGCTTCGCCGCGAACCTCTCGATGATGTACAACGAGCACGGTTTCCTGGACCGCTTTGCCGCTGCCGCCGCCGATGGTTTCCAGGCCGTCGAATACCTGTTCCCGTTCGAGCATCCGGCCGCGGAGATTCGCCAGCGGCTCGACGACAACGGACTGGTGCAGGCGCTGTTCAACGCCCCGCCGGGCGACTGGGCCGCCGGTGAGCGTGGCATCGCGGCGCTGGCCGGCCGCGAAGCGGAGTTTCGCACGGGGTTTGCGCAGGCGCTCGAATACGCGGCCGTGCTCGGCAACGATCGCGTGCACGTCATGGCGGGCATCGTCCCCGCCGATGCGGATCGCGCGCGCGCTCGCGCCGTGTATCTCGAGAACCTTGCCTACGCTGCGGCGTCGGCGGCCGCGCATGGCATTACCGTGCTGATGGAGCCGATCAACACGCGCGATATGCCGGGCTATTTCCTGAGCCGGCAGGACGATGCGCATACGATTCGCGCGCAGATCGGCGCCGCCAATCTGCGCGTGCAGTTCGACTGCTATCACTGCCAGATCATGGAGGGCGACCTCGCGGTCAAGCTCAAGCGCGACTTCCCGGGCATCGGCCATATCCAGATCGCGGGCGTGCCCGAGCGCCACGAACCGGATCTCGGCGAGCTCAACTATCCGTATCTGTTCGACGTGATCGACGGCCTGGGATACGACGGCTGGATCGGTTGCGAATATCGCCCACGCGCGGGGACCTCGGCGGGACTGGGCTGGCTGAAGCCGTATCTCAAGCGCGCGTGATGTCCGCTTCTGACGGCGCGGGATCAATCGCCAAACCCGGCGCCGAACCCAGCGCCGGGACCAGCAGCGCGGCAAAGCGGTCGGCCAGCGTCGGCCGCGAGCGCGTGGGCCAGATCGCGCTCAGTTCGAATGGCGGCAGATTGTCGTCATCGCGCACGTCGTAGAAGCTCACCCCCGCGAATTGCAACGCCAGTACCGAGCGTGGCAGCAGCGATGCTCCGCATCCTGCCGCCACGCAGGCCAGCACGGTCAGCGAGCGGTTGGCATCCTGCACCACGTTGGCCTCGCAGCCAGACTTGCGGAACGCGCTCAGGATGCCGGCCCGGATCACGGGCAACTGATCGCTTGGAAACCACACCAGCCCTGCGTCGGACAATTCCCTGAGTCCCACCTTGCCATCGTCGCCCACACGGTAGTCGCTCGGCACCACCGCCAGCAACTTCTCGCGCACGATCAGCTTTTCGCGCATGCGTCCGCCCACCGCCACCGGCGTGTGCAGCAGGCCAATATCGATCAGCCCCTTTTCCAGCGCGCTGGTCTGCTCCGCGTTGCTCATCTCGCGCAGCACCAGTTCGATGTTCGGCACCTCTCGTCGCAATGCCGCGATCGCACGCGGCAGCAGGCTGAACAGCGCGGCAGACACAAACCCGATGGTCAGCCGGCCACCGCGCTGCGCGCCAATTTCGCGCGCGCGGTGTGACGCCGCATCGATGCGCGCCACGCTAAGCCGCACGTCTTCGACGATCGCTTCGCCGGCCGCTGTCAACGCGGCTCCACGGCGCGTGCGTTCAAATAGCTTGACCCCGAGATCGCGCTCCATGCGCGTGAGCGCCTGGCTCAACGCCGGCTGGGCAATGTCGAGCACTTCCGCCGCGCGCGTCACGCTGCCGGCATCGACCACGGCGAGGAAGTATTTGAGGTTGCGGGTATCCATGCGTTGAGCATATCAGAGTGCAATGAATAACGATCATATCCATAGTATGCAGCGCGATATCGAGGTGCCTAGAATGCTCGCCAGCAGCGCCCTGGTTTCAGGGGCGCACGAACATCTAGAAGTTGCCGCGCGTGGAGGTCCGCAGCCCGCACGGCGCAGGAGATTGCCATGAACTGGTACCGCGAGATCTCGCCCACCGAGAAGCGCACGCTGTGGGGTTGCTTTGCGGGCTGGGCGCTCGATGCCATCGACGCGCAGCTGTTCAGCCTTGTGATTCCCACACTGATCGCCACCTGGGGCATTGCCAAGGGTCAGGCAGGCCTGATCGGCGCGGTGACGCTGGTGGGGGGCGCGCTGGGCGGGTTGCTGGCCGGCGTGCTGTCCGATCGCGTGGGCCGCGTGCGCGCGCTGCAGATCACCGTGATCTGGTTCTCGCTGTTTACGTTCCTGTGCGCATTTGCGCAGAACTACGAGCAGTTGCTCGTGCTCAAGGCACTGCAGGGGCTCGGCTTCGGCGGCGAGTGGACCGCGGGTTCGGTGCTGCTGGCCGAGACCATGCGTGCGCGGCATCGCGGCAAGGCCATGGGCATCGTGCAGAGTGCGTGGGGTTTTGGCTGGGGCGCGGCGGTACTGCTGTACACGGTGGTGTTCTCTTATGTCTCGCCAGAGTGGGCGTGGCGCGTGCTGTTTGCGATTGGCGTGATTCCGGCCGGACTGGTGCTGTATCTGCGGCGCGGTATCGTCGAGCCGCCGCGCGAGGCGCGCGCGGCCGGGGGTCCGACACTCGGCCCGGCCCAGCAAGCTGGCACGCTGTCGATCCTCGCCGGGATTTTCCATCCATCGGTATTGCGTCAGACCGTCGTGGGCGGGCTGATCGGGCTGGGCGCGCATGGTGGCTATCACGCGGTGACCACGTGGCTGCCGACCTATCTGAAAACCGAGCGGCATCTGTCGGTGCTCGGCACCGGTGGCTATCTGTCGGTGGTGATCGTGTCGTTCATCATCGGCTGCTTTCTCAGCGCCTGGTTGCAGGACCGCATCGGCCGTCGCTGGAACGTGATCTTCTTCGCGCTCGCCAGCGCGATCACCGTCAATCTGTACGCCCTGCTGCCGATCAGCGATACCGCGATGCTGTTCCTGAGCTTTCCGCTCGGACTGTTCTCGGCCGGCATTCCCGCCACGATGGGCGCGCTGTTCAACGAACTCTATCCGCAGGGCGTGCGCGGGACTGGCGTGGGCTTCTGCTACAACTTCGGGCGCATCGTGTCCGCGGTGTTTCCGTTTCTGGTCGGCCATATGGGCAACTCGATGCCGCTGGGCACCGCGCTCGGCATCGATGCCGGTATCGCCTATGGCCTCGTAGTGGTAGCCGCGCTATTCCTGCCGCGGCCGCAGACGCAAGTGGCACCGACTGCCACACCGCAACGCGTCTGATTTTTCGGAGCGTACGCACGATGGACCGTCTTCCTTCCGCGCTGGCCGATGGCGGCAATGTTCTGACACCCGACAACGCGCGCTGGCTGGCTGCGGGGGTAGACCAGGCCGTTCCGGTCGAGGCGGTCGATAGCCACGCGCATGTGTTCGTGCGCGGTCTGCCGCTGGCGGCCGAGCGGCGCCATGCGCCCGACTACGACGCGACGCTCGACGCGTACGTCTCGCATCTGCGCGCCAACGGCCTGTCGCACAGCGTGCTGGTGCAGCCGAGCTTCCTCGGCACCGACAACCACTACTTTCTCGACGTATTGAAACGCTATCCGCAGCGGTTTCGCGGTGTGGCGGTGATCGAGCCGGGCACCTGCCACGGCGAGCTCGCCTATATGGACAAGCTGGGCGTGGTCGGCGTGCGGCTGAACCTGATCGGGCGGCCGTTGCCGGACCTGCGTAGTGGCCCGTGGCCCGACCTGTTGACGCGCGTCAACGCCATGGGCTGGCACGTGGAGATCCATCGCGGCGCCGGCGATCTGGCGGCACTGCTGCCGGCGCTGATCGAACAGCAATGCACGGTAGTCATCGACCATTTCGGCCGTCCCGATCCCGAACTCGGGGCCTCGGATCCGGGTCTCGACTATTTGTGCGGCACGGCCTCGACCGGCCGGGTGTGGGTCAAGCTCTCGGCCGCGTACCGCAACGTCGCCGATGCCTCCGGCACCTCGCTCGGCGAGGCCCTGACCCACCGCCTGCTCGACGCATTCGGCCCGACGCGACTGGTATGGGGCAGCGACTGGCCGCACACGCAGCACCGCGACGTCATCGACTACGACGCCTCGCGCGCGGCGCTGAACCAGTGGATTCCGGATGCGTTCACGCGACAGATCGTGCTCAGGGACTCGCCACGGATGCTGTTTCGGCTGGGCTAACGCGCATGCACCGGCGCACCGCGTTCGGGCATCTCCGCGCACAGGATCGACCCGGTCGTGGATTCGGTCATCAGCAGCAACTTGCCATCGGCCCCACCAAAGCAGAGGTTGGTCAGCGATGCACCGACCGGCGTGCGGATGACCTCGACAGGTTCGGCGCGATGGTTCAGCACCCAGACATAACCGAGCCCCGGGTTGGCGACGAGCAGGAAACCGTCTGCCCGCATGGCCAGACCATCGGGACCGCTTGGCCCATACGAAGTAAAGAACTGACCGACCTTGCTGACCGACCCATCCGCCTGCAACGGGACACGCCATACGCAGTTGCCGCGCGTCATGGCGACGTAGAGGACCTTCTCATCGGGTGACAGGACCAGACCATTCGGGCTTGGCGCGTTGTCGATCAGGATATCCAGCCTGCCGTCCGGCGCCAGGCGGTAGACGCGACCGGTGGGGTCGTGCAGGCCGGACTGGCCCTGATCGGTAAAGTACAGATTGCCCGCCGCATCGAACGTCAGGTCGTTGACGCCGCGAAAGCGTTCCGAATTTCTACGTTCCAGAAACGGCGTGACGATGCCGGTGTTCGCGTCGAGGCGCATCAGGCCGTGGCGGTAATCCGTCATCAGGAAACTGCCGTCGGCCATGCGCTTCATACCATTGGGCTCGCCATCGAACTCCGCCACCAGCTTCCAGTCGCCGCCCATCGACACACGGAACACGCGGCCATAAGGGATGTCGGTCACCCATAGATGGCCGTCCGCCCACACGGGGCCTTCAAGGAACGAATCGACCGATGCGCCGCCGCGGTTGGCGAGCGACCACGCATTGTCGCGGTCGTGCCGGCGAAAAGCGTCGGGCAGCCGGGTCAGCACCTCGGCATCGCGCACGACGGGGGGTTGTAGCCACTGCATCAGCGTTCTCCGCGAGTGTGTCTCGTCATTGCTTTTCGATATTGGCTTTCTGCGCCACCGTGGCCCACTGCGTGGTCTCGCGCTGGATCAGTTGCGCGAACGCCGCGCTGTCCAGATTACCGGGTTGTGAGCCCATCTGCGCGAGAAACTGCGTCATATCCGGCGCTTGCAGCGCTTTCTGGATCTCAGCCTGCAGGCGCGCGACGATCTCCTTGGGCGTGCCCTTTGGCGCGGCCAGCCCGGACCAGTTGAACAGACCGAACGCCGGCACGCCCGCCTCCGCGAACGTGGGCACGTTCGGAAACACATCGATGCGCTTGCTGCCGCTGATCCCAAGCAGGCGCATCTGGTTGCCCTTGACCGGCGCCAGCGCGGTAGGCGTGGACACCACGAGCAGATCGACACTGCCGCCCAGCAAGCCGACCATCGCTTCGCCAGCGCCCTTGTACGGCACATGCATCAGCCTGATGCCCGCTGCCTGCTGAAACGCCTCCGCCGAGAAGTGTGGCGAGCTGCCCGGGCCGCCCGAGCCGAACGTGACTTCGCCCGGATGCGCCTTGGCATAGGCGACCAGCGACGCGAGATCCTTGAAGCGCGAATCCGCCTTGACGCCCACGACCACCGGCGAAAACGCGAACGGTGCGATGGGCACGAGTGCGCTCTGATGATCCCAGTTCAGCTTCTTGAACACGTACGGCAGCGTGGTGTAGGAATTGTCGTTGGCCAGCAGCGTGTAACCATCGGCCGGTGCGTTGACCACCTGCGTCGTGCCGATGGTGCCCGATGCGCCGGGCTTGTTCTCGACCACGAAGCTCTGCCCCATCTGCAGGGTGAGCTTCTGCGCGATCTTTCGCGTCACCACATCGACGGCGCCGCCGGGCGGATTGGGCACGACGATTCTGACCGGCTTGTCCGGGTAGGCGGCCAGCGAAGGCTGGGCCACGGCCATCAGCCCACATACGACCGCCGAGACGGCGGTCGTCCATGCAAATGCGCGATGCAACATCGTTGTCTCCTGCAACTGCTTTTTATACCGCCGTCGCGGCGTCTTCCAGCACGGCGAGCACGTTCTTCGCCGCGCCCACCCCCATATTGATATACGCCGCATCGCTGACGCCGCCGATATGCGGCGACAGGATGAGGTTGGGGATCTGTTGAAACGGATGCGGCACCGGCATCGGTTCCACCGCAAAGCTGTCGAGGCCCGCCGCGCGAAGCTTGCCGCTCGCCAATGCCTCGGCCAACGCGGGCTCGTCGATCAGGCCGCCACGCGCCGTGTTCACCAGCATGGCACCGTCCTTGAACTGGGCCAGCGTCTCGCGATTGATCATGCCGCGGTTGTCGTCCGTCAGTGGGCAATGCAGCGACACGACATCAGACTCGCGATAGAGCTGCGACAGGTTATCCACGCGGGTCACGCCATCCGGCACCGACTTCGCGTACGGATCGAAGGCGACCACGCGCATGCCCAGCGCAACGCCCACCGACGCGGCGCGGCGTCCGATCTCGCCCAACCCGACGATGCCCAACGTGCGGCCGTTCAGCTCGACCGACTTGTGCGTAGCCTTGTCCCAGTGGCCCGCGCGCATGCGATCGTTCAGCTGCGGCACGGCTTTCGCGCAGGCCAGGATCAACGCCCAGGCGTGCTCCGCCACGGCCACGGCATTGGCGCCGACAGCCGCCTTGACCGCGATGCCGCGCTCGGCCGCGGCGTTCTGGTCGATGACATCGATACCGCTGCCATGCTTCGAAATGACCTTCAGCGCAGGCGCGGCGTCCATGACGCGGGCGCCGATCTTGCCGTACCGCACGATGATGGCGACCGGATCCTTCTCCGCAACCATTGCCAGCACGGTCTCTTCGCTGCACTGCTTGCCAGCGAAGCACACCTCGAAGTCGTTCAGCAACGCGAGCGCCTCGGGCGCGAGGTCATTGCCCGTGACCACCAGCGCGGGTTTCTTGCCGGCGCTCACAGCGCTTCCCCTTCAGCGAGCACACCGGCCGCGCGCAGTTCCTTGTCGAGCCAGCCCGGACGCAGTTCGCCCGCCTTGATCGCGGCGATACGCTTGGCCTCCGCATCGACTTTCTTCTGCGCCAGATCCAGAATCGCGGCGACGTCATTGCGCGGAATCACCACCACCCCGTCCGCATCGCCCACGATCAGATCGCCCGGATTGACGGCAACGCCAGCGACCGAAGCGGGCCAGTTGACCAGACCGCCGATGGCCTTGGTCGGACCGCACGGGTTGGTGCCGGCCGAGAACACCGGGAACGCGCCACCCGCCAGTTCATGCGAATCGCGCACGGCGGCATCGATCACGAAACCGGCAAGGCCCGAGGCCTGCGCCTGCGTGGCCATGATCTCGCCGCACAAGGCCGCCGTCTGATCGCCCTTGCCATCCACGACGATCACGTCGCCGGGTTGCCCGATGGCGAGCGCAACGTGGAACATCAGGTTGTCGCCCGGGCGCACTTCGACGGTCAGCGCCGGGCCGCACACTTTCATCGCGCGGGACAGCCCCTGCACGCGGGCATTGAGCGTGCCGCGACGCCCCACCACATCGGCAAGGATGGCGGCCTGGAACCTGGACGCACGCTCGACCAGTTCTGGCGAAACGCGCTCGATATCGCGACGGATCGCGGGGGATGCTTTGGCTTGGGTGCTCATCTACAACTCCTGAAATGGGGGACTGACGATCGGTGCTTACTGTGCGGAAGCAAGCTTCCATAGGCCTTCGAACTTGCCGCGCTGGGTGGCCATGTGCTGGGTCCACGCGGCGCCGGAAAGATACGAGATGCCGCGCGCTTCGTTCACCGCGCGCGACAGGAATTCGGGGTCCTTGACCGTGGCCTCGATGGCGTCCTGCAGCCGTCGGGCAATCTCGGGCGGCAAGCCACGTGGCGCGGCAAAGCCGCGCTCCGACGAGATCGTGATGTCAAGCTTCTGCTCGCGCGCCGTGGGCACGTCCGCCACCAGGCCGGGACGACGCTCCGTACCGAGCTGCGCCAGCACCTTCACGTCCTTCGAGGCGCGGTCCGCTTCGGTGAACTCGGTGGTGCTCATGGCCATCACGTCGATGTGGTGGCCAAGCAGGCTGGTCTTGGTCTGCGACGTGCCCGCAAACGGGATGTGATTGACCTTGGCGCCAGTGGCCTGCTGCAGCGCCAGCGCCGCCATATGTCCATTGGTGCCGATGCCGTTACTGCCCATCGACAGGCCTTCGGGATGGCCTTTAGCAGCTTGACGAGATCCGCCATCGAGGCGAGCTTGCTGTCCCCTGCCACCACGAACATGGCAGGGTCGTCGATCACACGCGCCAGCGGCACGATGGACGCGGCTTCGTACTTCGGCTTGCGCTGGATCGGGATGGTCAGCAGGGACGGCGTGGAGACGATGCCGACGGTGTAGCCGTCCGCTGCCGCACGGGACAGCGCGGCGTAAGCGATCTCGCCCGAGGCACCGGGCTTGTTCACCACGATGACGCGTGCCTTGCCGCCCAGATGCTTCTGCAGGTATGGCGCCATCGCACGCGCCAGCAGATCGGTGCCGCCGCCGGCGGCGAATCCCACATACACCTCGATCGGACGGTCATCCGGCCACGCGGCATAAGCGGGCATGGCAGTCAGCGCCGTCATGGCGATGGCCGCGAGATAGAGGGTTCGGATCGCACGCATTGGTTGTCTCCTTTCTGCGCGTTGTACTCTGTACAACGTCGTTTCATTTACTGTGTGGCAACTATAGTCCGTTACAGTGATGGCTCCACTTGTCGTTAACCCTTGCGCGGTACAAAACGTCGTTGTACACAGTACAATGGACACTCCATCACCAATCGGACCAACCCGACCATTACGATGAGTAACCATGGTGTGGCGGCAGTCGAGAAAGCGCTGGGATTGCTGGATTGCTTCAGGCTCGGGGCCGAAATCCTGTCGCTGGCCCAGCTCTCCACGGCGTCCGGCATGCACAAGACGACCGTCTTCCGCCTGTTGAATTCGCTGGAGCGCATGAGCTACGTGGCCCGCACCGCCGATGGGCGTTATGCACTCGGCCCGCGGGTGCTGTACCTCGGCAAGCTCTATGAGCAATCGTTCCAGCTGGGCTCGGTGATCGAGCCAGTGCTGCAGGAGCTGGCACTGGCCACGCGCGAGAGCGCGTCCTACTACGTGCTGCATGGCGACGAGCAGCGCATGTGCCTGTACCGCGCGGAGCCCAGCGAAGGCCTGCGCGAAACCCGCTTGCCCGGCACGATCCTGCCGCTGGACGACACAGCGATCGGGTCGGTGCTGAAGTACTGGGGCAAGGACGATGCTGCCGCACGGCGCGAGGAACCACTGCCGTGGTTCACCTCCGGCGCGCGCGATGTCTATACGGCCGCGTTCGCCACGCCCCTGTTCGGCGCGGGCGACAAGTTCATGGCCGCGCTGACGCTCTCCGGCCCCGCTTCCCGGCTCGAAGCCGCCGACCGCAGGGAGATCGCGCGCGTGCAATTGGTCGCGGCGAGAAAGTTGTCGAAGGCGCTGGGCGCAAGCGCCGCGTGGTGCGAGAAACTCTATCCGCTCGGGTAGCCGAGGCAACCATCGCCGCCTGCGTCGTGCAGCGATAACGCAAAAAGGCCCGGCATTGCCGGGCCTTCTTACTTCGACTCCCCTAACCTCAACGTACTGACTTGAACGCCGCGCGCAGTTCTTCCGCGAACAGCTGCGGTTGTTCCCACGCCGCGAAGTGGCCGCCCTTGGCCACCTGGTTGTAGTACATCAGCGATGGGTAGGCCTGCTTGCTCCAGCTCTCCGGCGCGCGATAGATCTCGTGCGGGAACACGCTGATAGCCACCGGTACCTTGATGTCGCGCGTCTTCTGCGCGTCCGCGCTGAAGTTGTTGTTATTGTTTTCCCAATAGAACCGCGACGACGATGCCCCGGTGTTGGTGAGCCAATACAGCGTGATGTCGTTGAGAATCGCATCGCGCGTCAGCACTCGCTCGGGCTGGCCGTTGCTATCGCTCCATGCCGCGATCTTCTCGTACGTGAAGGCCGCCAGCGACGCGGGCGAGTCGGTCAGCGAATAGCCGATGGTCTGCGGACGCGTGACCATCATCGCGCCATACGCGGCATTGCGGCCGAAGAATGTGCTCAGCGACTGGTACGCATCGCGCTCGGAAGCCGTGAGTTCCGACGGTGCCGGATCGCCGCTCAGGATCGACTTCATCAGCCCGCCAGGCACGGTCGCCGGCATGTTCAGGTGGATGGCCTTGAGCCCCGGGGGCGCCTGACGTGCCAGCGCGTCCGAGATGACCGAGCCATGATCACCGCCCTGCGAGACGTAATGCGTATAGCCGAGGCGCTTCACCAGTGTGTCCCACGCCCGCGCGGTGCGGTCCGGCCCCCAGCCCAGTTCGGTGGGCCGGCCCGAAAAGCCATAGCCCGGAATCGACGGGATGATCACGTCGAACGCATCTTCGGCGCGACCGCCGTAAGCAGTGGGATTGGTCAGCGGGCCGATCGTGTTGACGAACTCGAAGATCGAGCCCGGCCAGCCATGCGTGAGAAGCAGCGGCAGCGCATTGGGGTTGCGCGACTTCACGTGGATGAAATGGATATCCACGCCATCGATCTTCGTGACGAACTGCGGCAACGCATTGAGCTGGGCCTCGGCCTTGCGCCAGTCATAGCCCTTGCCCCAGTAGCGCACGAGTTCCTGCACGCGTGCCAGCTGGATGCCTTGCGTATCGTCGGCCACGGTTTCCTTGTCGGGCCAGCGCGTCGCGGCGATGCGGCGGCGCAGGTCGTCCAGCTGCGCCTGTGGCACATGCACGTGGAACGGACGAATGCTTTCGTCGGCCTGCGTGGCCTTGGCGGTGACCGCGGGCTTCGCCGCGTCGGCAGCATGAGCAGGCTGCGCAAACCCGATAAACGCGACCGCGGCAAAGGCGCTGGCGGCGGCGATGGCATGCAGACTCAGGACTCGGCTTGCCGGCTTCTGTTGCACGGCCCCACGATTGACGCGATACGACATGAACGTTCTCCTCGGTTGACTGGTTCGGATGCAACACAGTCTAGGGAGGCCGTTCATGCCGTACGTGTCTGGAAAGCGGCTTTTTGTGTGTGGCTGTATCGCGACTTTGGCCGGATACAAAGGGATACGTTAGCGGCCCTTAGCGGTCCGGCGCGACCACTTCGTACGCCTCGATGATCTCGCGCACCGGCCCTGGAATCGGCGCCGACTTCTGCGTTGCGGGATCCGCGCACACGTACACGATCTCGCCCGTGATCAGATGCTCTTCCCCGCGATACATCTCCACGCGGAAGAGCATGCTGGAGCGTCCCAGCCGCGCCATGCGGCCGCGGATATCCAGCTGGTCGTCAAAGCGCGCCGACGCGTGATACTCGAGCGTCGACTTGACCACGAAGATATCCACGCCGTGCGCGCCGAGCACGTCCTCCGGGTAGCGAATGCCGAGCGCGCGCCAGTACTCGGTGACGCAAATATCGCAGTACGTCAGGTAATGCGCATTGAAGACGATCGATTGCGGATCGACTTCAGCCCAACGCACGCGCAATGGCATGCCATGCCGGAAATCGCTTTTGGCCATGACTGTGATTACTGTGCCTTGGCCAGACCGAGCTTCTCGATGATCGCCTTCTCTTTCTTCACCGTATCGGCGGAGAACTTCGCATAGTCGGCGCTGCTCATGTAGTACGGCTCCATGTCGAACTTGGCCAGCGACTCGCGATAGTTCGGCATCTCCATGGCCTGCTTGAACGCGTCGTGCAGCTTCTGCACGATCTTCGGGTCGGTGCCTTTGGGCACCACGAGACCGAACGGCGAGGTCTGCACGATATTGAGGCCGAGTTCCTTGAGGGTCGGCACATTCGGGAAGCGCGCCGAGCGCTTCTCGCCCCACGTCGACAGCAGGCGCAGACGGCCCGACTCGACGTACGGTGCCCACGCGGGCGTATCCGCCACCGACATCACGTGGCCGCCCAGCAGCGCCTGCATCGACTCCGAGTTACCCTTGTACGGGATATGCGAGAACTGGACCCCAGCGTTCAGCGCCAGCTCTTCCATCGTGATGTGCAACGTGGTCAGCGCGCCCGGCGTGCCGTAGGTCAGCTTGCCCGGATTGGCCTTGGCATACGCGATGTATTCCTGCATCGTCTTGATCGGCGAATCGGCCGGCACGACCAGACCGAACGAGTAACCCGCCAGATTGATCACGTACTGCAGGTCCTTGACCGGATCCCAGTTGATCTTGGTCGTGTACGGCAGCCGGTACACCGGCATGGCTACCTGCGCCAGCGTGTAGCCATCGGGCGCCGTGTTCTGCATCATCTGCGCGGGCAGCACACCACCGGCACCGGGCTTGTTCTCGACGATCACCGGTTGGCCGAGGATCTTGGAGGCGTTGTCGGCCAGCACACGGAATGGGACGTCGGTGGAGCCGCCGGCGGTATAGCCGATGACCAGGCGGATCGGGCGCTGCGGAAACTTGTCGGCCTGCGCCTGCGCGGGCAATGCGGTCAGGCCGATCGTGCCAATGGCGCCAACCGAGGCGAACATGCCCAGACGGGCGAGGAAATTGCGGCGTTGCATGATGGTTGTCTCCTAGTCGGATGCGTAGTTATTCGGTGTAACTATTCTGGGTCGCAATGTCGGGGGGTTATCTAGGTGCTACGCCTCCCCGGGAGCGAAGGCCGCGCGTAACGCGCCAGCGGCATCGGCATAGGCGCCAGCCACCGCCTTGACGAAGCGGCCCATCTTGAAAAAATCGTGAATCATGGTCGGATAGTCGGCCAGTGTTGCGGGGACCCCCGCGGCTTGCAGCTTGCGCACGTAGGCCACGCCCTCGTCGTGCAGCGGGTCGTAGCCCGCCACCGCAATCCAGGCGGGGCAGCAGCCGCGCACGTCCGCCCCATCTCCACCGCCATCGAGCGGCGCAAAGCGCCAGTCGTCGCGATCCTCGGGTCGGCTCAGGTATTGGGAGAAAAACCAGTCGATCATCTCGGCGGTCAGCAGGTACCCGTCTGCGAGCGCTCGATGCGACGGCGTATCCTGCCGCGCGCAGGTACCCGCATAGATCAGCAGCTGCAACACGGGCGCAAGCCCGCGGTCACGCGCCTCGATCGCGCAGGCCGCCGCGAGCGTGCCACCGGCGCTGTCGCCACCCAGCACAATACGCGACGGATCGGCACCAACGCGCGTTGCTTCATCGAACGCCCATTGCATAACGTCGAACGCATCGTTGGCCGCGGTGGGAAAGCGCCATTCCGGCGCCAGGCGATAGTCGGCCGACAGCACCAGGCACTCCCCATCGAGCGCGAGCCGCCGGCACAATGCATCGTGCGAGTTGATGCTGCCCACGGTAAAGCCGCCGCCGTGGAAATACACGAGCAGCGGCTGCGGATCGGTCCAGCTTGGTTCGCGCGGCGCGTACAGCCGCACCGGAATCTGATGGCCGTCACGCGCGGTGACGTGCAGGTTCTCCACCGTGTGCACGGGCGGCGGCGACACATCGAGGATCGGCGCGCTCTTCTCGTACGCGACCTTGGCGTCGAAGACATCCAGCGCATGGATCGGCGGACGCTTCGCGCGCGCGATCAGGTCAAGCAATTGCGCGACCTGGGGATCGAGCGGTTGCGCGGACATGCCGGGCGTCGGCAGAGGATTGGCGGACATGACGTTGTGTAAGACCACGGCATAAAGCACTGCAAGGCAGAACGACCAGCACCGCACGGAAAATTGTGAACGATCGTTCGATTTCCGTCATTCTGCCATTGATTGGTGCGCGCAGGATTACCAAATTACCCTCATCGCACACATTGCGCACCCATCGCGCCAATTTCCGCGACTATGCTGAAAGAGATTCGGCAGCACCACATGTTTGACATACATACGCCAACCAGGCGCAGGAGACGACATGACAGGCGAACATCTGCAGGTAGTGCACGGGGACATTACGCGCATGGAGGTCGATGCGATCGTCAATGCGGCCAATGCCGGCTTGCTGGGCGGCGGCGGCGTGGACGGCGCGATCCATGGCGCGGGCGGGCCCGCGATCGGCAATGCCTGCCGCGCGATCCGCGATACGCACGGTGGCTGCAAGACCGGTGAAGCGGTCATCACCACGGGTGGATTGCTGCCCGCGCCGTACGTCATCCATGCGGTGGGGCCGGTCTGGCACGGTGGCGTCAAGGACGAGGACACCATGCTGGCCAACGCCTATCGCAACAGCATCCGGCTCGCGGCCGAGCACGATCTGCGGACGGTGGCGTTTCCGAATATCAGTACCGGCATCTACGGCTTTCCGCGCGAGCGCGCGGCCGATATCGCCATTGCCGCCGTGCGCGACGCGCTGGCACGAGCGCCCACCATCTCGCAGGTGACGTTCGTCTGCTTCGACGACGAGAACTACCGGCTCTATCGCGACCGGCTTTCCTAGTCGGCTGAAATAGATCGATCCGATCAGGGCAACGTGCTGCGGATCAGCAGGTTCACGCGCTCGGGTTGTTCATGGATGACCCAGTGCGTGCCTTCTGGAATGCGCTCCACGCGCAGGTCCGGCACGAAATCGCCGAGACCATCGACGAGCGTCTTCGGCAGCGCGCGGTCCTGCTCGCCCCAGATCACCAGCGTCGGCACCTTCACCACGGCGCAGTTGGGATCAAACCGGGCCGGATTGAAGCGCGACAGGTCCGCCGCGGGCTCGCTGTCGGTCGGCGGTCGCATCGGCGTGGCGCGGTAATAGTTGACGCTACCGGTCAGCGCATGACTGTCGTTGTCGCCCGGCGTTGACCACGCCGCGTGATACCGCGCCCGCACCGCATCGGTGAACCACGCGGGGCGCGTCCCTTCATGGCCGCCCAGCATCTTTTCGAGCAGCGCGAAGTCGTTGGCCGCCAGCGCCTGCTCCGATCCCGGCTTGCGCAGCCAGTTCATATAGCCCGAGGCCGCCTGTTGCGCGGGGTCCGCGGTCAGCGCGCGCGCGAACAGATACGGATGCGGCGCGTTGACGATGACCAGTTTCTCGACGATTTCCGGATGCTGCATCGCAAGATTCCAGCAGACCGCCCCACCCCAGTCGTGCGCCACGATCACGCAACGGGTGTAGCCCAGCGCGCCGGTCAGTTGCACCAGATCCTCGGCCACATGGCGCGGCCGGTAATTCTCCACATCGGACGGCTTGCCCGAGAGATTGAACCCGCGCAGATCCGGCGCCACCGCGAAATGGGTCTGCCCGAACTCGGCCAGCTGCCGCTCCCATGCGTACCAGAACTCCGGAAAACCGTGCACAAACAGGATCAGCGGCTTGCCCTGTTCGCCCGCGCTCGCATAATGCAGCCGCATGCCGTTCGGCAGGCTCGCGAACTGCAGGTGATGAATCACGGCAGGGGCAGTCATGAGTGTTGCGGCTGGGCTCGGGTGCATAGGGTGTCAATAAATATAGGTTGACGACGCGGACTAGTGCAACGAACTGTGGCGACGAACTGCGACGACGAACTGCGGCAACAGACTAGGCGAGCTTCACCAGTTGCTTGCCGAAGTTGCGGCCCTTGAGCAGGCCCATGAATGCTTCCGGCGCGCTTGCCAGCCCTTCCGCAATGCTCTCGCGGAATTTGAGCTTGCCTTGTCCGACCAGACCGCCCAGCTCTTTGAGCGCCTGCGGCCAGACGTCCATATGCTCGGAGACGATAAAACCTTCGATCTTCGCACGCGAGATCAGAATCGCACGGGGATTCTTCAGCGGCAGATCCTGGCCGTCATAGCCCGCGATCAGCCCGCACAGCGCGATGCGCCCGAACGCATTGAGCCGCGCGAGCACCACGTCGAGGATATCGCCGCCGACGTTCTCGAAGTAACCATCGATGCCGTTCGGCGTGACTTCCTTGACGGCCGCGTACAGCGCCTTGGCATCCGCGGCGGCCTTGTAGTCCACGCAGGCATCGAAGCCCAGTTCCTTGACCACGTAGTCGCACTTGTCCTTGCCGCCGGCCACGCCGACCACCCGGCAACCGGCCTGTTTCGCAAGCTGGCCGACCACGCTGCCGACCGCCCCCGACGCCGCGCTGACCACCACGGTCTCGCCGGCCTTCGGCACGATGATGCGGTTGAGCCCATACCACGCGGTCACGCCGGGCATGCCCACCGAGCCGAGGTACGCCGACAGCGGCACATGCGTGGTGTCCACCTTCTGCATGCCGCTGCCATCGGTGACGGCCATCTCCTGCCACCCAAACATCGCCACCACCTTGTCACCGACCTGCCACTTCGGGTTGCGGCTCTCCACCACTTCGCCCACCGTGCCGCCGATCATCACCGCATCGAGCGGCTGCGGATTCGCGTAAGACTTGCTCTCGCTCATGCGGCCGCGCATATACGGATCGAGCGACAGGAAATGATTGCGCACGAGCACCTGGCCGTCGGCCAGCTGGGGCACCGGCACGCTCTCCAGGCGGAAGTTGTCGGGCGTGACGGCATCGGTCGGCCGCGAGGCCAGAACGATGCGCTGATAGGTCTGCTGATTCGACATGATGGGTCCCCTCTTTGTTGTGACTGGTTTAGCCGTCCGCGCCGGTGTCGGCGGTGCCCGCCGTGCGCCGCGGCGGCGAGCGCTTGATGAACTTGAACGTGCCCGAACCGCGCGCGACCGTCTTGCCCTGCGGATCGACGATCTCCGCCTCGCAGAACGCCATCGTGCTGGTGCGATGCACGCAGGTACCGCGCGCCGTCAGCTTGTTGCCACGCCCCGGCGCCATGAAACTCGATTTCATCTCGATCGTGACGACGCCGCGTCCTTCGGGATCGGTCGACCGACCCGCGATGGCCATGGCGACGTCGAGCATCGTCATCAGCACGCCACCGTGCGCCATGTCCCAGCTGTTCTGATGGCGTTCGAGCAGGTCCAGCTCGATCTCGCTCTGCCCCGCTTCCATGCGGTTGCAGCGCACGCCGAGGTCGAGAAGAAAAGGTATCTTGTGAAGAAAGCCGTTGTGTTCCGTCATGATCCGAAAGCGTCTGCGTCATTGGGCGCGCACGTGCGCGCCCGCCATTATGGATTCAGATCGCGCTCACGCCACCGTCCACGGCCAATATCTGTCCGGTGATATGTTTGCCCGCGTCGCTGGCAAACAGCAATGCGGCGCCCTTGAGGTCTTCGTCATCGCCAAGACGGCGCAGCGGCACGCCCGCGCACATGGCATCCACGCCGATGCGGTCGAGCGAACCCTGCGTCATTTTCGAGGGGAAGAAGCCCGGTGCGAGGGCATTGACCGTGATGTTGTGCTCGCCCCATTCCGCCGCGAGCGTGCGCGTGAAATTGACCACCGCGCCCTTCGAGGTGTTATAGGCAATCGTTTCCATCGTGCCCGGTGGATTGCCGGCCAGTCCGGCGATCGACGCCACGTTGACGATGCGACCATAGCGGCGCGGAATCATCGACAGCCGGCCAATCCGCTGCGTGAGCAGAAACAGTCCGCGGATATTGAGGTTCATCACCTTGTCCCACGCTTCGACCGGATGATCCTCGGCCGGCGCGCCCCAGGTGGCCCCCGCGTTGTTGATCAGGATATCGACGTGGCCGAGCCTGGCCAGCGCCTCATCGGCCAGCCGCGCGATATCGTCCTCGCGCGCGCCATCGGCCGCGACCCACTCGGCCTCGATGCCGCGCGCGCGCAAATGCGCCTGCGCCTGTTCCAGTTCGCCGGCCTTGCGCGCCGACAGCACCAGCCGCGCGCCCTGCTCGCCAAGTGCTTCGGCAATCTGCAGGCCGAGCCCGCGCGAGCCGCCGGTAATCAGCGCGGTGCGCCCCTTGAGATCGAACAACTGGTTGATCGTGTGCATGGTGTCTCCCTTGTTTTGTTTTTAGAACCACGCATCGCGCATGTCGAGCGTGGTTCGGTCCAGCGAGGCCAGCAAGTCGAATTGCGGTCCGGTCCCAGGTAGCTCGAAGCGATAGAAGTACGTGGCCGCGGCCAGCTTGCCGCGATAGAAATCCGCGTCGCTGCCAGCGCCGGCCAACGCCGCGTGCGCGACGAGGGCCTGTTCGAGCCACATCCACGCCATCACCACGTGCCCGAACGCTTCGAGGTAGACACTGGCATTGGCCAGCGTGACCTCGGGACTGCCGGCCGACCACAGCGTCGTGGTCACGGCTGCGAGCCGCTGCGCGGCCGCGCCGAGAGCCTGCGCCTGTGCGCCGAGTGTGTCGTCACCCGTTGCGGCGGCGCGCGCGATGGTGTCGCGCACGCGCTCGCCCAGCAGCCGGAACGCGGCGCCGTCCTGCATCACGACCTTGCGGCCGAGCAGATCGAGGCCCTGAATCCCGTGCGTGCCTTCGTGAATCGGATTGAGCCGATTGTCGCGATAGAACTGCTCGACGTTGTACTCGCGCGTGTAGCCATAGCCGCCATGCACCTGAATCGCCAGGCTGTTGGCTTCCAGACACCATTGCGATGGCCAGCTCTTGGCGATGGGCGTGAGGATATCGAGCAGCAGCGACAACGACCGCGCATCTTCACCCGCCGCCTGCGAGGCACGCTCCTCATCGACGAGCCGCGCGCAATACAGGTTGAGCGCAAGACCGCCTTCGACGTAGCTCTTCTGCGCCAGCAGCATGCGGCGCACGTCGGCGTGCTCGACGAGCTTTACCTGCGGCGTCGAGGGATCCTTTCCCCCCGCGCCCACGGGTCTGCCCTGCGGTCGGTTGCGCGCGTAATCGAGCGCGTGCAGATAGCCGGTATAACCGAGCGCCACCGCGCCCAGGCCCACGCCGATGCGCGCCTCGTTCATCATATGGAACATGCAGGCGAGACCCTTGTGCGGCTCGCCCACGAGGTAGCCGATGGCACCGCCCTGACCTTCAGGCCGGTACTTCGTGCCCTCGCCAAAATTCAGCAGACAGTTGGTCGTGCCGCGATAGCCCATCTTGTGATTGAGCCCCGCGAGCGCGACGTCGTTGTGTTCGCCGCGCGTGCCGTCCGCATTGACCAGGTACTTCGGCACGATAAACAGCGAGATCCCCTTTACGCCCGGGATCAGCTTGCCATCGGGGCCGGGGATCTTGGCCAGCACCAGATGCACGATGTTCTCGGACAGCTCATGCTCGCCCGCCGAGATCCACATCTTGTTGCCGCGCAACCGGTAACGTGCCCCGAGCGGGGAGTCGCCGTCCGGCTCCGCCCGCGTGGTGATATCCGATAGCGACGAGCCAGCCTGCGGTTCGGACAGGCACATGGTGCCGAAATAGCGCCCCGCCAGCTCCGGCCGCACGAAGGTATCGATCTGCGCTGGCGTGCCGTGCGCCAGCAGCAGGTTGGCATTGCCGATAGTCAGGAACGGGTACGAACTCGTGCCAACGTTGGCCGCCTTGAAATACGCAAACGCAGCTTTCTCGAGCACCACTGGCAACTGCATGCCGCCGTACTCGTAGTCCTGTCCGGCAGCCATCAGGCCCGCTTCGCAGAACGCGCGCAGCGCCGTGCCGACCTCGGGGATCATGCGCACGGCGTCGCCGTCAAACTCGGGCTCGTGCTGGTCGCTCTTCTTGTTGTGCGGGGCGAACAGCTCGGTGGCGATGCGCTCGCACGTGTCGAGCGCCGCATCGAACGTTTCGCGCGAATGGTCCGCGTAACGCGGCACGCGCGTGAGTGCCTCGACCCCGAGCCACTCGTAAAGGATGAAATTGAGATCGCGACGCGACAGGATCAATGACATGGTGGCTGGGGGTCGGGGACGTTTGGTTACAGCACTTCGAACAACCCCGCCGCGCCCTGACCGCCGCCGATGCACATGGTCACCACCACGTACTTGACGCCGCGACGCTTGCCTTCGATCAGCGCATGGCCGACCAGACGCGCGCCCGAGACCCCGTACGGATGACCCACCGCGATCGCGCCGCCGTTGACGTTCAGGCGATCCATCGGAATACCGAGCTTGTCCGCGCAGTACAGCACCTGCACCGCGAACGCCTCGTTCAGTTCCCACAGGCCGATGTCCTCGACCTTGAAGCCGGTCTTCTTCAGCAGCTTGGGCACCGCGAACACCGGGCCGATGCCCATTTCATCGGGCTCGCAACCGGCCACCGCAAAACCGCGGAATACGCCGAGCGGTTGCAGGCCACGCGCGGCAGCCACCTTGCCATTCATCACCACCGCGGCCGACGCGCCATCCGAGAACTGCGAGGCGTTGCCGGCGGTGATCACGCCACCGGGCGTGGCCGTGCGAATCTTCGACACGCCCTCGAGCGTGGTGTCGGCGCGAATGCCTTCATCCGCCGCGAGCGTGACTTCCTTCGTCAGCAACTGGCCCGTGGCCTTGTCAGCGATGCCCGCGAGCACCGTGATCGGCACGATCTCGTCCTTGAATTTGCCGGCTTCCTGTGCAGCAGCCGCGCGCAGCTGGCTCTGCACGCCGTACTCGTCCTGACGCTCCTTCGAGATGTTGTAGCGCTTGGCCACGTTCTCGGCGGTCTGCAGCATGCTCCAGTAGATCTCGGGCTTGTTCTTCGACAGCCAGCTTTCCTGGATCATGTGGCGGTTCATCTCCTGCTGCACGCACGAGATCGACTCCACACCGCCGGCCACGAAGATATCGCCCTCATCGGCGATCACGCGCTGCGCGGCCATGGCAATGGTCTGCAGGCCCGACGAACAGAAGCGGTTCACGGTCGCGCCCGGCACCGTCACCGGGCAGCCCGCGCGCAGCGCGATCTGGCGCGCGATATTGGCACCGGTGGCGCCTTCGGGATTGGCACATCCCATCAGCACATCTTCCACCTCGCCCGGCTCGATCTTCGCGCGCGCAATCGCATGCTGCACCGCATGGCCACCCAGCGTGGCGCCATGGGTCATGTTGAACGCGCCCTTCCAGCTCTTGGCCAGCCCGGTACGGGCCGTGGATACGATGACTGCCTCGTTCATGTCTTGCTCCTCGGAATGTTTTGGTATCGCTTAGAGATGGTTCGGAACGGATCGTCCGGCGCGCTTCTCGTCCAGCACTTGTTCTGACGTCATACGCACCACGCCCGCCGCGCTCATGTCGCGCCAGGCTTCGGCGAGCGAGCCGTCGAGATCGATCGCGCGGCACGCGTCCTCGATCACCACGACATCGAAGCCCGCCATGCGCGCATCCAGCGCGCTCCATGCCACGCAGAAATCGGTCGCCAGGCCCACGCAGAACACACGCCGCACGCCGTGCTCGCGCAGATAGCCCGCGAGTCCGGTGCGCGTGGTGCGGTCCGCCTCCATAAACGCCGAATAGCTGTCGACGCCCGCGTGATGGCCCTTGCGCAGCACCAGCCGCGCGTGCGGCACGTACAGGTCGGCATGCAGCGCGGCACCCTGCGTGTCCTGCACGCAGTGATCCGGCCACAGCACCTGTTCGCCGTATTCAAGCCGCGTCAGGCCAAACGGCTGCATGCCCGCATGGCTCGATGCAAACGACGCGTGCCCGGCCGGATGCCAGTCCTGCGTCAGCACCACATGACTGAACGCGGGCGCCAGCCGGTTGATCACGGGTACCACTTCATCCCCGCGCGGCACGGCCAGCGCGCCGTCGGGCATAAAGTCGTACTGGACGTCGATCACCAGCAGGCAGTCGGTCTTGTCAGCGTTCATGATGGATCGACCATGGTCCGTGGCGCTCCCGTTCCTGGATGAATCACCGGCCTCAACCGTTGAAGCCCTTGCCTTCGTCGGCCAGCTTCTTCAGCAGTGCCGCCGGCTGCCAGGCTTCGCCGTGATAGCCGCGCGCATAGCGATGCATCGCCTGCACCACGTTGAACAGGCCCACCTGGTCCGCGTACAGCATCGGGCCGCCGCGGAACACCGGGAAGCCGTAGCCGGTCAGATACACCATGTCGATGTCCGACGCCTTGGACGCAATGCCTTCCTCGAGAATCTTCGCGCCTTCATTGACCAGTGCGAACACCAGACGCTCGACGATCTCTTCATCGGAGATCTTGCGGCGCTCGATGCCGATCGCCTTGGAGTTCTCGACAATCATGTCGTTGACCTGCTGGTTCGGATACGGCTTGCGGTCGCCCGCCTTGTAGTCGTACCAACCCGCGCCGGTCTTCTGGCCAAAGCGACCCAGCTCGCACAGCTTGTCGGCGGTCTGCGAGTACTTGAAGTCGGGACGCTCCACCGCGCGACGCTTGCGGATGGCCCAGCCGATATCGTTGCCGGCCAGATCGCCCATACGGAACGGGCCCATCGCAAAGCCGAATTTTTCCACGGCCTTGTCCACCTGTTCCGGCAGCGCGCCCTCGTCGAGCAGATAGCCGGCCTGGCGGCTGTATTGCTCGATCATGCGGTTGCCGATAAAGCCGTCGCACACGCCCGAGACCACGGCGGTCTTCTTGATCTTCTTGGCCACCTGCATGACCGTCGCCAGCACGTCCTTGCCGGTTTCCTTGCCGCGCACGACTTCCAGCAGCTTCATCACGTTGGCCGGGCTGAAGAAGTGCATGCCGACCACGTCCTGCGGACGCTTGGTGAACGCGGCGATCTTGTCCACGTCGAGCGTCGAGGTGTTCGAGGCCAGGATCGCGCCCGGCTTCATCACCTCGTCCAGCGTCTTGAATACGGCCTCTTTGACGCCCAGCTCTTCGAACACGGCCTCGATCACGAGGTCGGCATCGCTGATGTCGTTGTAGGACAGCGTGGTCGTCAGCAGCGCCATGCGCGCTTCCACCTTCTCCGGCGTCAGCTTGCCTTTCTTCGCGCTGTTGTCGTAGTTCTTTCGGATTGTGGCCACGCCGCGGTCGAGCGCTTCCTGCTTGGTTTCGAGCATCGTCACCGGGATGCCCGCGTTCAGGAAGTTCATCGTGATGCCGCCACCCATGGTGCCGGCGCCGATCACGGCGACGCGCTCGATCTTGCGCACCGGGGTGTCCGACGGCACGTCGGGGATCTTGCTCGCGGCACGTTCGCCGAAGAACGCATGGCGCAGCGCGCGCGACTCGGGCGTGCCGACCAGGAACATAAAGCCTTCGCGCTCGGCCTTGAGGCCGGCTTCGAACGGCTTCAGCGAGGCCGCCACGGCGTCCACGCAACGTGCCGGTGCCGGGAAGTTCTTCGCCACCGCTTCCACGGTATTGCGCGCGAACTTCAGGAAACCTTCCGGGTTCTCGTGCTTGACCTTGAGGTCGCGCACCTTCGGGTGCGGGCCGGAGGCGGCGCCCACGTTCTGGGCGAACTTCACGGCGGCCGGCAGCACATCACCGTCGACGATCTGGTCGAATAGCTTCGAGCCTTCGAATTTTTCCGACAGCACGGGCGTGCCGGACACGATCATGTTGAGCGCATGCTCCAGGCCGATCAGGCGCGGCAGGCGCTGCGTGCCGCCGGCGCCGGGCAGCAGGCCGAGCTTGACTTCGGGCAGCGCGATCTGGGCACCCTTGGCGGCCACACGATAGTTGCAGCCGAGCGCGAGCTCGAGGCCGCCGCCCATCGCCACCGAATGGATTGCCGCGACCACCGGTTTGGCGGACGCTTCCAGCGCGCGGATCACCGAATGCAGCGTCGGCTCCTGCGTGGCCTTGGGTGTATTGAACTCGCGGATATCGGCGCCGCCGGAGAATGCCTTGCCTGCGCCGGTGATCACCACCGCCTTGACCGCGCCGTCATCCAGCGCACGGGTCAGGCCTTCCACGATGCCGAGCCGCGTGCTGTGGCCGAGGCCATTGACGGGCGGATTGTCGAGCGTGATGACGGCCACGCCGTCCTGAACCTGATACTGCGCTGTCATGCTGGTTCCTTTGGAGTTCGGTTGTCTCGGATGGATGTCTTGTAGTGTGGTGCGAGCGGGAACAAGCATACACAAAATAGCACGGTCGTTCAATTTCTCGTTTCCACCTGCCCGTTGTCGCGTTTGGTGGGCCCGCCATGCAGCGGGGATCACTCTCCGCCATCAATCTCACGGGAATTTGATGCAACCCTCTAATCTGCTGCGAACGGTCGCGCTAGACTCGCGGCTCTTTGCTTTTTGCCAGCCCATATGGACGCTCACCAGCACCCGGTCGTCGAGCACGATAACCTCCAGCGCAAGCTCGGCGCGCGCCACCTCACGATGATCGCGATCGGCGGCGCGGTCGGCACCGGCCTGTTCGTCGCGTCCGGCGCGTCGATCGCCCAATCGGGCCCCGGCGGCGCGCTGCTAGCCTACTGCCTGATCGGTCTGATGGTCTATTGCCTGATGACCAGCCTCGGCGAACTGGCCGTGCATATGCCCGTGGCCGGGTCGTTCGTCACCTACAGCGCGCTTTACGTCGAGGAAGGCTTCGGCTTCGCACTTGGCTGGAACTATTGGTTCAGCCTCGCGGTGACCATCGCGGTGGAGTTGACCGCCGCGCAACTCGTGATGCAGTACTGGTTCCCGGGCGTGCCCGGTGTGGTATGGAGCGCGGGTTTTCTCGCGCTGATGTTCGTGCTCAATGCGTTTTCGGTGCGCGGCTTCGGTGAAGCCGAATACTGGTTCGCGCTGATCAAGGTCGTCACCATTGTGATCTTCCTGATCGT
Source organism: Cupriavidus pampae (assembly GCF_914271485.1). GTDB lineage: Bacteria > Pseudomonadota > Gammaproteobacteria > Burkholderiales > Burkholderiaceae > Cupriavidus > Cupriavidus pampae. Next base: position 777,159 of record NZ_CAJZAG010000001.1, on the reverse strand, counting down.
CGGCGTGCTGATGATCTTCGGCATCCTGCGCGGTGGCCCGCAATCGGGCTGGCAGAACTTCACGATCGGCGATGCGCCGTTCGTTGGCGGCATCCCCGCCATGTTCGCGGTAGCCATGATCGCGGGGTTCTCGTTCCAGGGCACCGAAACCGTCGGCGTGGCCGCCGGCGAAGCGACCGACCCCGCCCGCACGATTCCGCGTGCGATCCGGCAGACGTTCTGGCGCATCCTGTTGTTCTACGTGATCGCGATCCTGATCATCGGCGTGCTGATTCCCTATACCGACCCCAACCTGCTGCGCAACGATGTGACGGACATCGGCGTGAGCCCCTTCGCGCTGGTATTCCGCCACGCCGGGCTGGCCTTCGCCGCAGGCCTGATGAATGCCGTGGTTCTCACCGCCCTGCTGTCAGCGGGCACGTCGAGCATGTACGTCTCGACCCGCATCCTCTACGGCCTCGCCGTCAGTGGCCGCGCCCCACGCGCACTGGGCAAACTGACCCGCGCGGGCGTCCCGCTGAACGCGCTGTTCGTCACGACGGGCATCGGCGCGCTGTGCTTCTTCAGTTCACTGTTCGGTGACAAGACGGTGTACCTGTGGCTGCTCAACACCTCGGCCATGACCGGATTCTTCGCGTGGTTCGGCATCGCCATCAGCCACTACCGCTTCCGCCGCGGCCTGCTCGCACAGGGCTACGCAGTCTCGGACCTCGCCTACCGCTCCCCGCTCTACCCGTTCGGCCCGATCTTCGCAGGCATCCTCTGCATCGTGATCGTCGCCGGCCAGAACTACCAGGCCTTCACCGACATTACCCACCGCTGGCCCGAGATCCTCGCCACCTACATCGGCGTGCCAGCCTTCGCCGCCCTCTGGCTCGGCTATCGCCTCGTCAAGAAAACCCGCCTCATCGCCTACGAAGACATGCCGTTCGAACTGCCACGGCGGAACAGTGCAGCGCGGGACTAGCCTTTCACCGCCTGCCGTTGCGCCTTGAACTTGCTCAGCGCCTCAGCGGAAAACAACTGACTGCGCCCAACCTCGCTCGCCGCGACAAGCTTCCCGTCGCGAACAAACCGGCGGAACGTAGGCATGGACACCTCAAGATAGTAGGCCGCTTCCGCCGCGGTCAACTCGGCGTCGGCAAGATGGCCGAAAACCTGATCGTATGAGTAGCTGACGTCCTTGAACGCCAGCTTCCCGACCAGCGAGAAGAACCGGCTCCGATCCTTCGTCGACATCCCGCCCAACTGGCGGACAAGCTCTTCCGGCGTCATTGACATGATGGCCTCGCAGTTTTGAGATAGCTCTTGAGCTCGTCATAGAAATTTTCACGCGAGCCAACCTGATAAAACTCGATCATCAGGAACTCCACAGCCACGCTCTTTCCCTCCGTGGCCGCCGGTCCGTACGCGATCAAATATTGCTGCCGCTGATAGCGAAACTTGTGCACCCAGATGCCGGCGAGATCCCCAGTCTTGGGTTCACCGATTCCGGGATCACGACAGATCGCCATCACTTCGTTTTTGATGGCAAGCTGCAACTCCAGCCGTGCCTTCTTGACGAACTGGGCGAACGGCCGCCTGAAGGTCGCGTCATCGATTCTTTTTTGAATCATAAATGATCTTATAAGATATCGCATCGACCGGCAAGTGCGACACCACCCGATGCAAATTCCAAGATGGCAGCCACCGTGATGCAGTGCCGCCGCGACCAGGCAGTATCGAGCCGCGGAGGTGCGAAATCGATGAGACGATTCGCATTCTGTGGGGCAAAAAAAGGGTTGATCGTCGATTACCCGGGAAGGCGGCTCGGATCCTGAAGAGAAAGTAGAGGTCATCGCGGAAGCCATACACCGCGAGGTTGAGCACCTTGATCCGGTTGTTGATGCCCTCCACGAGATTGGTGCCCCGAGGCTAGCGCGCGTGGGAACGATAGCGGCAACGATTCGGGATTCGGGATTCGGGGATGATTTGCTCAGGAAGACGGAGGGCCGAGTTCGGCCAGAAGCCGACGTTGATAGGTCTTGCATCCGCCGACTGGTTCTGCTCGCATAGCGGCCCTGAGTCCACGCGGTTTTCGTGCAGCGACGCGGGACGGGGAGGCAAGCCTGCAGCGCGGCCATTCACCGATTATCTATAGCAGGCCCTGAAGCCGAATCAGGATTCTGCGCCGACGCAAACCAGGTGTTAACGAAATCGATGAAGGTGCGCAACGTCGGTGAGATCGTGGCCTGAATTGGCCAGACCAACCGGAACGTATAGCGGTACCGAAGATATGGCTCGAGCACCGGCTCCAGCCGCCCCGAGTTGAGATGATCCCGTACCGAAAACTCGGACATGCAGGTCAGCCCCAGCCCGTCTAACGCGAATTGCAGGCGGGCTGCGTCGTTATTGCAGATCAGGCGAGTTGGCAGAACCGGCGGTGTATCGCCTTCGTCCTGCGTCAGCGGCCAGGTCTGGATTTGCCCGCTATGCGGCATCCGGTAGTGAATGCAATCGTGCCCGGAGAGATCGCGGGGATGGGCTGGGCGTCCCCGCCGCTCCAAATACGCGGGTGAGGCCACGAGGTAAAGCCGGAAACTACCGAGATCGCGAGAGGCCAGGCTATCGTCCTCTATCTCGCCGGTGCGCAGTGCCGCATCGAAGCCTTCCGCCAAGATATCGATCTTTCGGTTATCGAACGACATGTCCAGCTCGATTCCCGCGGATGCTTTTGCTGGAATGCCGTGAGCATCGGCAAGTAGTGCCAGCTCACGAGGGGCAGTGCAACGCACAAGCGGGGCCGTTCGCTAACGCTCGAAGTCATTTATTGTCTCCAACTAGGACACACAGCAACCCTTTTCTGCATCTTTATCGCTCTAGCGCCGCCGCATAGGATGAATCCCGTAGACGCACACCGCGTCGCATACAACCTTAAGGGATCATCATGAAACTCTACATCGCTCAAGCCACGTGTTCGCTTGCCGTCCAACTCGTTGCAAACGAACTCGGCCTGAACCCGGAACTGATTCACTACGATGTATTCGACAAGAGCACGACGGCTAACGATAACTTCGCCGAGGTAAATCCGCTCGGCTACGTGCCCGTGTTAGTGCTGGACGATGCCGCGAAGACGCACCTGACTGAAACTGTGGTGATCACTTCCTTTCTCGCAGATCAGCAGCTCGCTGCTGGCTTGATCCCTCCGCACGGCACGCTCGACCGTGTGAAGTTCGATCAACTGCTCACGATGCTGGCTACGGAGATCGCTCAGAAGCACATCCCGTTGATGCGCAAGCTGCAGACCGAGTTCGGTACCGAGTGGACGCGCAACAAGCTCGTGGTGGCTTACACCAAGCTGGACGAGCAACTCGCGGATGGTCGCTCGTATCTGCTGGGCGAGCAGTTCACCGTAGCCGACGCGTATGTTTGGGCAACGATGTGGCATGAACGATCGGGCGCTGAGATCACGCATTTGAAGCATCTGATGGCCTATATCGACCGCATCACCGCACGTCCTGCCGCCGCTAAGGCGCTTAAGGACGAGGCTGAATTGGTGTCGCGTCATGCCGCCATGAAGCTCGCAGCCTGAAAGTTCTGAAGCGCCCGTGCCCGCTTTCGCCTTAATGCCGGCACGGGTTCGCCTCAGGTGCCACTGCCATGCTCTCCAGCCTTGTCTCGTCCCTCTCGCTGATCACGGGCCCCGCGCTTCTGACAAACGCTTCCACCGTGATGCTGCTTGGCGCCACCAATCGCTATGGCTTGGCCATCAATGTCCTGAGCGATGTAGGCGAGCGGCCCTGTGATCATGACAAGGCAATGGTGCCGTTCATGCGCCGCCGTACTCGTTTATTGTCAAAGGCGATGCTGTGGCTTCAACTGGCGGTCGGCAGCTTCGGGTTGTCCACGTTATCGGCGCTGGCGGAGCTGTGTTTCGGGCAGACCGTCGCACCCGGTATCGATACGCTGATCACGCCCCTCCTGCTAGGATGCTCCACGATCGGCGGCGTCGGCTTGATCCTCGGCGTGTCCACGTTGTTCGTGGAGAGCTGGTCGAGCGACAGTGATCTCCTTGTTCTCCTGCCCCGTGCTAATCGCGCAGGCTATCGGCCAGATGATTGAGTACGGCGCGCGTTTTCGCCGCCATCTTCACGCCGACCGGGATGATCGCGTGCACCGGCGGGCCTTCGACATCGGCCTCGGGGAGGATATGCACGAGCCGGCCGCTATCTACGTAGGCCTGGCCAACTCGATCGAAGATTTGCGCGATGCCGAAACCGCTGACCGCGGCGTCGATCAATGCCTGGCCATCCGCCAGCACCAGCACTGGGTCCATCGAGATTTCGCGGATCCGCCCCCCGTCGGAAACCGTCCACGGCCGCAACCGCCCGGTGGGGCCACGGAAGATCACGGCATGATGCGTGGCCAGATCGGCCACATCCTTGATTGTGCCCTTGCGATGCAGATAGTCCGGAGACGCGTAGAGACCAAGTCGAAGGCTGCAGAGCTTGCGTACGGTCATGTCGCCACTTGGCGGCAGTTCGCCGATGCGTACGACGATATCCCAGCCCTCGGCAACGGGATCCGACATGCGGTCATTAAGCGCCATCTCGAGGGTGAGCTTGGGATAGCGCTGCTGCAAGGTCGCCAGAAACGGCAGTAATAGCCGACCAAAGCCGGCCGGTACATCCAGCCGTACCCGACCGATTGGCTCGGCGCGACGTGCCGCCAGCGCCTGCTCCGCTTCCCGCAATCCCTGCAATGCCGCCTGCGCGGCCTGCAGGTAAGTCTCGCCGTCTTCGGTCAATCTAACCGCACGGGTGGTGCGCTGGAATAGCTGCGTGCCCAGCCGCTTTTCAAGCCGCTGCACTGCTTTGCCCACATTGGACTTGCTCGTGCCGAGGCCTTCCGCCGCGCGGGTGAAGCTGCCGGTCTGCGCTACAGCCAGAAATGATTCGATGTCCTGAACCTGCGCTTCAACGCGATCGACCATGTTGATTGTGTTCGTGGAGGCGACAAAGAAAATCAGATTGCGCAGTTTATCAGCAGCAAGGCAGCAACCACAATTCGCGTATCGACACGCACCCCCTCACGACAGGCCCCCATGCTGACAAGAGAATCCCTTCAGTCCGGGCGCTATTTCGACACCCTGGAGCTTCCGCCGGAATACCGATGGCCACAAAGCCGCATCGACGCTTCACTCGCAGAGACGCTGGCCGCCCGTCCCGACAATGGCGACGATCTGTGGATCTTCGCTTACGGCTCGCTGATGTGGAACCCCCTGCTCGAATTCGATCGTCGCGAGCTCGCGACGCTTCACGGCTGGCGGCGCCGCTTCAGCATTCGTAGCGTTGCCGGGCGTGGCAGCATCGCAATTCCGGGCCGCATGTTGGCGCTCGAGCCCGGAGGTACCACACAAGGCGTGGCGCTGCAGCTGCCGCGGCTCAGCCGGGAGCAGGAGCTTCGCGTCGTATGGACGCGCGAGATGATTTCCGGCGCTTATCTGCCTACGTGGGCCCCTGTCACGCTGGCGGACGACACCGACGCCTATGCGATCGTCTTCGTCGCCAATGCCGCGCAGCCCCTGTTCGAACGCGATGCGTCGGTCGGCACAAGCGCGCCAATCATTGCGCGCGCATCCGGTTCGTTCGGCACCAATGCGGAGTACGTGTTCCAGCTCGAAGCGTCATTGTTGGAGCACCAACTTCACGATGCATACATCGCCTCGCTGGCTGCGGAACTGCGGCGGCTGATTGCGTCGGAGGGTCGAGATGGATAAGTTCCACGCCATGCAGGTGTTCACTCGCGTTGTCGAAGCCAACAGCTTCTCCCGCGCGTCGGACTCGTTGAACCTGCCGCGCGGCTCCGTCACGCGCATCGTCAAGGATCTCGAAGCGTTCCTGAAGATCCGCCTGCTCAATCGCACCACACGCAGCCTGAGTCTGACCTCGGAAGGCGCCGCCTATTACGAGCGCTGCGTGCGCATTCTGAGCGAAGTCGAACAGGCCGAAGGCGAGCTCACAACTGACACACGCACACCGCGCGGGAAGCTGCGCGTGGATATGTCCGGCGCGCTCGGCAAACTCGTGGTAGTGCCCGCGCTAGACGACTTTCAGGCGCGCTTTTCCGATATCGACCTCAGCATCGGCTTTGGTGACCGATTCGTGGACCTTGTGCAGGAAGGCATCGATTGCGTGATCCGCGTCGGCGCACTGGGAGACTCCACGCTAGTGGCGCGCCGCATCGGCACCTATCACCTCGTCACCGTTGCCAGCCCCGGTTATCTTGAACGTCGGGGCACGCCGCGCTCGCCGGACGATCTTGAGCAGCACGTCGCTGTCAATTATGTCTCCAGCCGCACGGGCCGCGCCATCAACCTCAATTTCATCGTCGATGGCGAGCGGGTGAATATTCGCATGCGCTCGCGACTGGCAATCAACGATGGCGACGCGCATATCCAATGCGCCATCAAGGGCCTCGGCCTGGTTCAGGTACCACGCTTGCTGGCGCTGCCATATCTCGCGAGCGGCGAGCTGGTTGAGGTCCTGCCGGATTTCCGGCCTCCCTCGCTGCCAATCTCGGCTGTCTATCCGCATAGCCGGCATCTGTCGCCGCCGGTGCGCGCATTCGTCGACTGGGTGGCAGAACTGTTTGCTGCCTGCCCAGGGGTGAGTGCAGACACTGGCATGGAGTTGCCTCCGGACTCGCCAGTGCGCGCACGGCAGGTCAGTATCGCATGACTTCCGGGCGATTTTTCCATCTACAAGAATTCTGTTGGTCGTTTGCAGTGGATTATTTGCGCGCCGGTACGCCGTACAGTGCGGCTGGTCGAGCGGCCGCTGCTTCCGCCATCGCGGAACAAGGCGTTTTCATGAACCCAAAACTGGAAGTTCTGGAGGTTCCGATCTCGGGCCACGCGCAGCACATTGTGCTGCGCCATTACCGGCCCACGTTCGAGAAGGACCTGTTGCCCATCGTGCTCTATTTCCACGGTGGCGGATTTATCGGAGGTAGTCTCGATGAGGCCGAGACGCAGGCCGCGCACCTGGCCGAGTCTATCCCTGCGTGGGTCATATCCGTCGGTTATTCGCTGGCGCCGAAGTATCCATTCCCGGCCGCACCAGAAGATGCGTTTCTCGCGTTGCGCTGGGCCATTGACAACGCGCGCACCTTCCGCGCCGATGCACGCCGCATCGCGTTAGCGGGACATGACGCGGGCGGCAATATCGCCAATGGACTGGCCGCGATGACACGTGACCGCGGTGGCATACGAGTGGCGGCGCAGGCGTTGATCGGCCCACTGCTGGACCCAAGCATGACGCGCATTGCGTGTGACGCCAGCCGTGATGCCGAGCGCGATGCGCTCGAGTGCGCGCGCCAGTATCGCGCGTGGCTGCCCAGCATGGCGCTTCAGGTGCATCCGTACGCGGCGCCGATCGAATCGCGGCGGCTCGGCGGCATGCCTCCCACGCTCGTGATCAGTGCGGAGAAGGACCCCATGCGCGCCGAGGCTGAGCTGTACGCAGGCTGCCTGATCCAGGCGGGCGTGCCTACCGAAGCGATGCGCCGCCGCGATCTGTGCCACCGCGATCTGGTGTGCGACAGGGCCGTGCTCGACGACGCAGCTACCTTCCTGCGTCGGCGCCTGGCCATCCCATAGCGGCCGCATTTCCCGCATTCCGACCTGCGGGCTAATTGTCTCCAAATTAGACACAAAGAAAACACGAAACCATCCTTTATCCCCTTATTGGCGGCAACCATACTGCATTCCAAGCGGCGGACTCGCCCCGAAACCTCGTCTCGAATCGTCTGAACCAAGTGGGAGTTTTTTGACATGAACACCAACCGCAAACGGCTTTCCGTCGCACTGGGCACATTGTTCGTCCTGGGTGCGCTCGGTGCCGCCACCCAGTTCGGCCATATCCATGGCCCCATCGCCGATGCCCAGGCCGATGCCGCCGCACCGCAGGCTGCGGAAGTCGATGTCGCGCCGGTCGTGGCAAAGCAGATCACCGAGTGGCAGTCGTACTCGGGCCGGCTCGAAGCAATCGACAAGGTCGATATCCGTCCGCTCGTACCCGGCAAGATCGTCGCCGTGCACTTCATGGACGGCCAGCTGGTGAAGAAAGGACAATCGCTCTTCACGATCGATCCACGCCCGTATCAGGCCGAGGTTGACCGCGCCGCCGCTCAACTGGCCGCTGCGGAGGCGCGCGCCGCCTATGCATCGAGCGACGCCGCGCGCGCGGATCGCCTGATCGGCAGCAACGCCATCGCGAAGCGCGACTACGACGAGAAGCAGAACGCTTCTCGCGAAGCATCGGCCAGCGTCAAGGCGGCGCGCGCCGCGCTGGATGCCGCCCGCGTGAATCTGTCCTACACCGACGTCGTCGCTCCGGTCGCGGGCCGTGTGTCGCGCGCCGAACTCACCGTCGGCAACATCGTCTCGACCGGCGCCAGCGCGCCCCTGCTGACGACGCTGGTGTCGGTGTCTCCCATGTACGCCTCGTTCGAGGTCGATGAACAGACCTACCTGCGCTACCTGCGCGGTACCGGCAAGAAGGAAGTGCCGGTGGAACTGGGCCTGGCAGACGAAAGCGCCTACTCGCGCACGGGTGCCATCGTCTCGGTCGATAACCGCCTCGATGTCTCGTCCGGCACGATCCGCGTGCGTGCGCGCTTCGACAACGCCGATGGCGCGCTAGTGCCGGGCCTCTATGCTCGCGTGAAGGTCGGCGGCGGCCAGCCGCGCGACGCCGTGATGATCTACGACGCCGCGGTAGGCACCGACCAGGCGAAGAAGTTCGTGCTGGTGGTGGGTAAGGACAACCGCGTCCAGTACCGCGAAGTCAAGATCGGCAACCTCCACGATGGCTTGCGCATTGTCGAGAAGGGCCTGCAGGCCGGGGACCAGATCGTGGTTGGCGGCATGCAGCGCGTGCGTCCGAACGACGCCGTGAAGCCCCGCGCCGTGAACATGGTTGACATTGCGCGCGTCACGAAGCCAGCGGCCTGATTGGGGTCGCCCACGGAGTTCATCATGAACATTTCCAAGTTCTTCATCGATCGCCCGATATTTGCGGGCGTCCTTTCGGTGGTGGTGTTGCTGGCCGGCCTCATCGCGCTGGTGCAGTTACCCAGCGCTGAGTATCCCGAAGTGGTTCCCCCTTCGGTGATGGTGCGCGCGCAATATCCCGGCGCGAACCCGAAGGTCATTGCTGAGACCGTCGCTTCGCCGCTCGAGGAAAAGATCAACGGCGTCGAAGACATGCTGTACATGCAGTCGCAAGCCAACAGCGACGGCAACATGACCACCACTGTGACCTTCAAGCTCGGCACCGATCCAGACAAGGCCGCGCAGCTCGTGCAGAACCGCGTCAATCAGGCCTTGCCCCGTCTGCCGGAAGACGTGCAGCGGCTGGGCGTGACCACGGTCAAGTCCTCGCCGACGCTGACCATGGGTGTGAACCTCGTCTCACCGAATGGCAAGTACGACCTGACCTACCTGCGCAACTACGCCCTCATCAATATCAAAGACCGTCTGGCACGCGTACCGGGAGTCGGCGAAGTGGTGCTGTGGGGCGCCGGTGATTACTCCATGCGCGTATGGCTCGATCCGCAGAAGGTGGCTCGCCAGAACATGACGGCCAGCGACGTAGTCAAGGCGATTCGCGAGCAGAACGTGCAGGTGGCGGCAGGCATCGTCGGCGGCGCACCGATGGCGACCAATGTACCGATGCAGCTCTCGATCAATGCGCAGGGCCGTCTGAAGACCGAGGACCAGTTCCGCAACATCATCCTCAAGACGAATCCGGATGGCGGCGTGGTGCGCCTGTCCGACGTGGCTCGCATCGAGCTGTCGTCGGCCGAATTTGCGCTGCGTGCATTGCTCAGCAACAAGGAAGCTGTCCAGATCATCATCTTCCAGCAGCCGAACGCAAACTCGCTGCAGATCTCGGATGACGTGCGCGCCATCATGGCAGAGCTTCAGAAAGAAATGCCCGAGGACGTTCGCGCCGATATTGTGTATGACCCCACTCAGTTCGTGAAGGAGTCCATCGACGCCGTTATCCACACGCTGTTCGAGGCCATAGCGCTGGTCGTGCTGGTGGTGATCGTGTTCCTGCAGACCTGGCGCGCGTCGCTGATTCCGCTCCTGGCTGTGCCCGTATCGATCGTCGGCACGTTCGCGCTGCTGCTCGGCTTCGGTTTCACCATCAACGCGCTGTCGCTGTTTGGTCTGGTGCTCGCCATCGGTATCGTGGTGGACGACGCAATCGTCGTAGTGGAGAACGTCGAGCGCAATATCAGCGAAGGGCTGACTCCACGCGAAGCCACGTACAAGGCCATGCAGGAGGTGAGCGGCCCGATCATCGCGATCGCGCTGACGCTGGTCGCCGTGTTCGTGCCGCTCGCCTTCATGAAGGGCCTTACCGGCCAGTTCTACCAGCAGTTCGCGATGACCATCGCGATCTCGACGGTGATCTCAGCCTTCAACTCGCTGACGCTCTCCCCCGCGCTCGCCGCGCTGCTGCTGAAGGATCACCATGCACCGAAGGACGCACTGACCCGTGCCATGGACAAGGCACTTGGGCCGTTTTTTGTGCGCTTCAACAAAGTGTTCCATCGTGGCTCGGATTCGTACGGCAAGGGCGTGGGCAGTGCCATCCGGCGCAAGACCGTGATGTTTGCCGTCTACGGCGTCCTGCTGGCCGGTGCCATCCTCATGGGCAAGGTTGTGCCGGGTGGGTTCGTGCCTGCTCAGGACAAGGACTATCTCGTAAGCATCGCCCAGTTGCCGCCGGGCTCTTCGCTGGAACGCACAGAAGAAGTGGTGCGCAAGATGACCGAGATCGCGCTGAAGCAGCCGGGCGTGGTCGGCGTACCCGCGTTTCCGGGCCTATCGGTGAACGGTCTCAGCAACTCATCGAGCAGCGGCCTGGTCTTCTCGGTGCTCAAGCCCTCAAAGGAACGTGGTCCGGGAGAATCCGCCGACGAAATCGCCGCCGCCTTGAATGCGAAGTTCGCAGAAGCCATCAAGGATGCAGTCACCGGCACCTTCCCGCCACCGCCGGTGCAGGGTCTGGGCACGGTCGGCGGCTTCAAGTTGCAACTTGAAGATCGCGCCTCGCTCGGCTACGAAGCCCTGAACGACGCTACGCAGGCGTTCATGAAGGCCGCTGCCAAGGCACCCGAACTGGGTCCGATGTTCTCGAGCTACCAGATCAACGTGCCACAGCTTGACGTGGATCTGGACCGCACGAAGGCGAAGCAGCTGGGCGTGAACGTGACCGATGTATTCGACACGATGCAGATCTATCTGGGCTCGCTGTACGTGAACGACTTCAACCAGTTTGGCCGTGTGTACCAGGTACGCGCCCAGGCGGATTCGCAGTTCCGCGCCACGGCAGCCGACATCTTGCAGTTGAAGACGCGCAACGCCTCCGGCGAGATGGTGCCACTGTCGTCGCTGGTCACGGTCTCGCCAACGTATGGCCCGGAGATGGTCGTCCGCTATAACGGCTTCACTGCCGCCGACATCAACGGAGGCCCGGCGCCCGGCTACTCGTCCGGCCAGGCCAAGGCCGCCATCGAGCGCATTGCAGCCGAAACGCTGCCCCGCGGCATCAGCATGGAATGGACGGACTTGACATATCAGGAAGTGCTGGCTGGCAACGCCGCGTTCTGGGTGTTCCCGATCAGCGTGCTGCTGGTGTTCCTGGTGCTGGCCGCACAGTACGAAAGCCTGACGCTGCCGCTGGCGATTCTGCTGATCGTGCCGATGTCGATCTTGTCCGCACTGCTCGGTGTGTGGATCACGCGTGGTGACAACAACATCTTCACGCAGATCGGCCTGATGGTGCTCGTGGGACTGTCCGCGAAGAACGCGATCCTGATCGTTGAATTCGCCCGCGAGCTGGAGATGCAGGGACGCACGATCGTGCAGGCTGCGATCGAAGCGAGCCGCCTGCGTCTGCGTCCCATTCTGATGACGTCGATCGCGTTCATCATGGGCGTGGTGCCTCTGGTGATGTCGACCGGTGCCGGCGCTGAGATGCGCCGCGCGATGGGGATTGCCGTGTTCTTCGGCATGCTCGGCGTGACGCTGTTCGGCCTGCTGCTCACGCCCGTGTTCTACGTGGCGCTGCGCAAGCTGACTGGCGGCAAGCGCCTCATCGACAAGCATCACACGCATACCCAGCCGCTGCATGGCGAAGCGCCCGTTGCTTCCGCCGAGTAACACGTCAACCCAGGAGATCATCATGAAGACCTCATCGCATAACTGGCTGGCCAGTGGCTCGATGCTGTTGGCCTCGCTGCTGGTGCTTGCCGGTTGCTCGCTGGCGCCAACCTACGAAGTGCCGGCAACGTCGGCCACGACGCAGACGCAGTTCAAGGAGGCCTCGTCCGACTGGACGCAAATGCAGCTGAAGCCCGGTGAAGGCGGCAACTGGCAGACGGCGCGACCCTCCGAGGAACTCGCGCGTGGCGAGTGGTGGACCATTTTCGGCGACAGCCAGCTCGACGCTCTCGAGCAGCAGGCGCTGGATGCCAACCAGAACCTCAAGGCCGCCGCTGCACGGCTCAAGGAAGCGCGCGCGCTGGTGCAGGCGGCCAAGGCCGGCTACTATCCGACGCTCGATGCGGGCTTCGGTCCGACGCGCGAGAAGCTGTCGGCCGCCTCGCAACTCCAGCCCGACGGCACAAATATTCCGCAGCAGACGCTGTGGCGCGCGCAGGCCAGTGCTTCGTACGAAGTGGATCTGTTCGGCCGCGTGGCTTCCACGGTCGATGCATCGAAGGCCGAGGCGCAACGTAGTGAAGCGCTGTTTCGCTCGGTGCAGCTAGCTTTGCAGGCGGACGTGGCGCAGAACTACTTCGCGCTGCGCGGGTACGACGCAGAGATGGAGGTGTTCAGCACGACTGTGAAGCTGCGCCAGCAAGCGCTCCAACTGGTGGAGCGCCGCTTTGCGGAGGGCGATATCAGCGAACTCGATGTCGCGCGTGCGCGCTCGGAACTGGCTACCGCGAAGTCCGACGCCATGACCGTTCAGCGGCTGCGCGCCGCCTCCGAGCACAGCCTTGCGGTATTGCTTGGCAAGGCGCCTGCAGAGTTCTCGATGACACCCACGCCGCTGCAGGCCATCAACGTGCGTATTCCCGCAGGTCTGCCGTCGTCGCTGCTCGAACGCCGACCCGATGTGGCAGCCGCCGAACGTACGATGGCCGCGGCCAACGCGCGTATCGGCATCGCCAAGGCGGCGTTCTTTCCGTCGCTGACGCTCACCGGTGTCGGTGGCTTCGAGTCCGCCACACTCGGCGATCTGTTCAAGTGGAGCAGCCGTGCATTCCTGCTCGGTCCGCTCGCGGGCACCTCGCTCAACATTCCGATCTTCGATGGCGGCCGCCGCAACGCGAATCTCGCCAATGCACGGGCCGTGTATGAAGAGGATGTGGCGAAGTATCGCCAGCAGGTGCTCACCGCATTCCGCGAGGTGGAGGACGGTTTGTCCGATCTGCGCATCCTGGAATCGCAAACGCAGACGCAGGCCGATGCAGTCAGTGCAGCGGGCCGCGCGGCGGACATCTCACGCACGCAGTACAACGAGGGTGCGGTCAACTACCTCGACGTGATAGATGCTGAGCGCACAGCGCTGCAGAGCAGGCGTGCCGCCGTGCAACTGCAGAGCGTGCAAGCGGCCGCCACGGTCAACCTGATCCGCGCCCTTGGCGGCGGCTGGCAGGGTGTGCCGGAGACCGTCGCGAAACAATAAATCTGCACGGATTGTCTCTCCCACGCGCGCTCCTCTCCTGCATGCGGAGGAGCGTGCGGATTCGAACGTCTTTTTATCTCCTCCATTTTATGACTCCCCCTCCAACGGGCACACATCGTGGCCAATCAATGGTGCTGATCGCCGTCTGTCTCGCGGCAATTGTGCTGCCACTCAGTTTCTCCGGCGGCGCCGTGGCCACTCCCGCCATCGGCCGCGATCTCGGCGGCAGCGCGGTATCACTCACCTGGATCACTAACGCGTTCATGCTGAGCTTCGGCAGCCTCCTGATGGCCGCAGGCGCGTTGGCCGACGTGTACGGGCGCAAGCGCCTGTTCGTGGGCGGCGTGTTCTTCTTCGTGCTGACGTCCTTCGCGCTCGCACTGGCACCGTCCGTGTTCTGGATCGACGTGCTGCGCGCGCTGCAGGGCATCGCCTCAGCCGCAGCACTGTCGGGCGGTACCGCCGCGATGGCCCAGGAGTTCGAAGGCCACGCCCGCACACGCGCGTTCAGCATGCTGGGCACGAGCTTCGGCATCGGCCTCGCTTTCGGTCCCCTACTTGCAGGTTCGCTGATCACCACGTTCGGCTGGCGCGCAGTGTTCTTGTCCACCGCGCTGACGGGCCTCGTCGCGCTGATCTTCGGCGCATTGCGCATGCGGGAGACGCGCGACCCCAACGCACAGGGCCTCGACTGGCCGGGCACCATCACCTTCACGGCGACGCTGGTGCTTTTCACCTACGGCGTGATCGAAGCACCGGAGCTGGGCTGGAGCGATCCGTTTGTCATCGCGCTGCTCGCCGCTTCCGCGCTGATGCTGCTGGTCTTCATCGTGGTGGAGTCGCGCGTGCAGCGTCCGATGCTCGACCTCACGCTGTTTCGCTATCCACGCTTTATCGGCGTGCAGATGCTGCCGATCGGCACCTGCTACTGCTACATCGTGTTGATCATCCTGCTGCCGCTGCGTTTTATTGGCGTGGTGGGTCTGAGCGAGATCGATGCCGGCATCCTGATGATTGCGTTGTCCCTGCCAATGCTCGTTGTGCCTGTGATCGTGGCATCTCTGACCCGCTGGGTCTCTGCCGGCGTGCTGTCGGGTATCGGCTTTCTGATCGCGGCAGTAGGTCTGCAATGGCTGAGCCGTATCGATGTTTCCACCACCGGCGTCGCCGTGGCCATGCCGATGCTGCTGATCGGCATTGGCGCGGGGATGCCGTGGGGCCTGATGGACGGCCTCGCGATCAGCGTTGTGCCAAAGGAACGCGCGGGCATGGCAACGGGCATTTTCAACACTACGCGCGTCGCCGGTGAAGGCATCGCGCTGGCCATCGCCAGCGCCGTGCTGGCCGCGTATGCGCAGTCGGTGCTCGGCGACATCATTGGCACGCGTGAGACCGCTGCACATATCGCGGAAAGCGCACAACGTCTGGCCACCGGCGATATGGCACGCGCCATTGCCACGCTCCCCGGCGTCAATCCGCGCGACCTGCTGAGTGGATATGGCGAGGCATTCCAGAACCTCCTGCACATCATGACCGTCATCACGGTGCTGGCGGCCGGCTCGGTGTTCGGATTTCTGAGTCGAACGAGCTCGAACGACGACGCCGTCGGCACGGCCGGGCAATCCAATCTCTAACGACAGGAGTCCAAATCATGAACGTTTCTCTTCAAGACAAGTCCGTAGTCATCGCTGGCGGCACCTCCGGCATCGGCCTGGCGCTGGCGCGGAAGGCGGTTGTCGCAGGTGCGAAGGTGCATATCATTGGCCGCTCGACGGAGCGGCTCGCACTTGTGCAGGCAGCGTTCGGCAGCGATGTGGTGACGCATTGCGCCGACATCGGCATCGAAGGCGAAGTGGAGGCCGTGTCACGGCAAATTCCGCGCGTCGATCATCTGGTTACGACCGCCGCGGCACTGGCTTTCAAGCCATTTGTCGAACTGCGCAATGTCGAGATCAACTTGATGCTGAACTCGAAGTTCTGGGGCCCGATCTATCTTGTGCGCCACCTCTCATCCCGTATGTCCAAGGACGGGTCCATCACGTTCTTTAGCGGCCTGGCGGCATACAAGGCCACTTCGGGCGGAAGTATCGTGGCTGCGGTCAACGGTGGCCTCGACGGACTGGCACGCACGCTGGCGCTGGAGCTCGCCCCGATTCGCGTCAACGTGGTCTCTCCCGGGGTCGTCGATAGCTCGACGTGGGACTTCCTGCCGGAAGACGTGCGCGAGGGTGTACTCAACGGGATCGGCAGCACGCTACCCGTGGGGCGCGTGGGCAGATCAGACGAGCTTGCCGAAGCGGGTCTGTTCCTGATGACCAACGGCTTCGCGACGGGTACGATCCTGCAGGTGGACGGAGGTGCAAACGCGTAAGCGGCTCCGGCAAGGGCGGCGCAGTAAGCGGCCGCATTAAGCCTGATTGCAGCCGTCAAATCGGGCGGCCCCGGATGACGCCAAAGGGTCGTTCTGCGACATCCAACCACGACCACCCCAAACTGAAGCCGCCCGCGAGCATTGCCCTTGCCGAGGAAGTGAACTGCCAGAAGGAAGTCGTCCGCAAGGCCGACTTCAAGGCCGATTGACCATCCCGTTGGCAATCAAACCTCCAGCCACTCCTTGCGCACCATCGCGTTGCCCTTGAGTTCCGCTGGGGAGCCCTCGAACACGATCTGCCCGTGGCCCATCACGTAGACGCGTTGCGAGATGTCGAGGGCGATGGCTAGCTTTTGTTCGATCAGGAGCACGGAGATGCCGCGGGCGCGCAGCGTGCGCAGGAACTCCGCTACCTGCGTCACGATCAGCGGGGCGAGGCCTTCGGTGGGTTCGTCGATCAGCACGAGGTCGGGGTCGCCCATCAGCGTGCGGCACAGCGTGAGCATCTGCTGCTCGCCTCCGGAGAGCACGCCGGCTGGCGTGTGCTCGCGCTCGCGCAGCCTTGGAAATATCTCGAACATGTCCTCGATGTTCCAGCGCGGTTTGGGCTGGTGTGGGTTGCGTTTCTCGCCGAGTTGCAGGTTCTGTCGCACAGTCAGCGTGGGAAAGATATCGCGGTTCTCGGGCACGTAGCCGATGCCGAGGTGCGCGATCTCGAACGTGCGGCGGCCGAGGATATCGGTGCCGCGCAGCTTCAGCGTGCCCTCGGCGCGCACCATGCCCAGAATCGCCTTGGCGAGCGTCGAGCGACCCACGCCGTTGCGGCCGAGCAGCGCGACAATCTCGCCCTCCTCGATGCGCAGGTCGACGCCATGGAGGATATGACTCTTGCCGTAGTACGCGTGGAGCCTGGCCACTTCGAGCATCGGCGCCGCCATCATGCCGCCTCCACCGCGTCGTCGAGCGTGGTACCGAGATACGCCTCGCGAACCTTGGGGTTCCCGCGAATCGCCTCAGGCGTGTCGCTGGCAATCACCTCGCCATAGACCAGCACCGAAATCCGGTCCGCAAGCCCGAACACCACGCTCATATCGTGCTCCACCATGATCAGCGTCTTGCCCACCGTCACCTTGCGAATCAGCTCCACGGCATGGTCCGATTCGGACCGGCTCATGCCAGCCGTCGGCTCGTCTAGCAGGATCACCTCCGCACCGCCCGCGATGGTGATACCAATTTCCAGCGCGCGTTGCTCGGCGTACGTCAGCATGCCCGCCTGCGCATGGCGACGATGCGTCATGCCGATCAGTTCCAGCACCTCCTCGGCGCGCAACCGCGCATCGCGCAATGCCGACAGCCGATGCCAGAACGAATAGCGATACCCGAGCGCCCACAACACCGCGCAACGCAGGTTCTCGAACACCGACAGCCGGTGAAAGATATTCGTGATCTGGAAGCTGCGCGACAGCCCCATGCGGTAGATCTCGAACGGCGGCTTGCCGCCGATATCCTGCCCATTGAGCTTGACGGAACCTGAAGTGGGCGAGAAGCGCCCCGACATCAGGTTGAACGTGGTCGACTTGCCGGCACCATTTGGCCCGATCATCGCGTGCCGCTCGCCGCGCTGCACGCACAGATTCACGCCGCGAATGATTTCGGTCTGGCCAAAGCGCTTGCGCACGTCGGTGAGTTCCAGCGCGGGAGTCGTCGCCGTCATGCGGTACCTCCGGTTTCCAGCATGGCCCGCACGCGCGCGGCCGCGTAGCGCCATGCCAGCGCGCCCACCCCCCACAGCATGCCCGCCACGAGCCATGGCGCCAGCGTGCCGGCATCGAAGCCGACGCCGAACAGCGACATCGCGGTGCCGTTCGCGCTATCCACCTGTACCTTGTAGATCATCTCCACGGTCAGAATCGTCGCCGCCAGCAGCAGCAGGCCGGCTACCGCGCCCTGCGCGTAGGACGGCAACATCCGCTTGAAGCGTCCCGCCGCGATCAGCGGCACCTGGCGCAGGATCAGGCTCGCCAGCCCACCCGGCACAAACATCACCATCAGCACGAAGAACAGGCCCAGATACAGCAGCCACGCCTTGGTCAGGTCCGACAGCGCCACCGCGAACAGAATAAACACGATCGCGCCGAGCACCGGACCAAAGAACACCCCCGCGCCGCCGATAAACGTCGCCAGCAACACGCCGCCCGACCGAACCGCACTCACGTTCTCCGCTGACACGATCTCGAAGTTGAGCGCCGACAGCGCGCCCGCAATGCCGGCGAAGAACGCGGACAGGATCAGCACGAGGTAGCGCACGCGCTGCGTGTTGTAGCCGATGAATTCCACGCGTTCGGGGTTGTCGCGCACCGCGTTGGCAATACGTCCGAGTGGCGTCTGCGTCCACGCATACATGCCAATCATCGACACCAGGCACCATGCCGCGATCAGATAGTAGACCTGCCGCCCCGGCCCGAACGTGATGCCGAGAAACGGCTCGCCAACCACGCGATTGGTCGAGATCCCGCCCTCGCCGCCAAAGAAATCCGGAAACATCAGCGAACTGGCAAACACCATCTCGCCGATGCCAAGCGTGATCATCGCGAACGTCGTGCCCGAGCGCCGCGTGGTCACGTAGCCAAACAGCACGCCAAAGAACGCGCCCGCAAGCCCACCCACCAGCGGCAACATCGACACCGGCAGCCATACCTTGCCGGCACCGATCATGTTCAGCACATGCACCGCGATAAACGCGCCCAGCCCCGCATACACCGCGTGCCCGAACGACAGCATGCCGGTCTGCCCGAGCAGCATGTTGTACGAGAGCGCAAAAATAATCATGACGCCCATCTGCGACAGCAGCGTCACGGCAAACCCGCCCGGAAACAGCAGCGGCAGCACCGCCATCACCAGCGCGGTAAAGCCCCAGATCAGCCAGCGCGCAAGATTGAGCGGGCGGTAATGCATCGTGGTACCGGTCATGGTTGCCATCCGTCAGCCCTCCCGCGTGCCCATGAGCCCACGCGGGCGCACGATCAGCATGACTACCAGCAGCAAATAAGGCAGCACAGGCGCCACCTGCGCCACCGTGAGCTTCCACAGCGAGCTCAGCGGCGTGGCGTCGGTCACGGTCATGCCGAGCCCCGCGAAGATGGTGGCCGCCGAGGCATCGATCGTCACCGCGAAGGTCTGCAGCACCCCGATCAGTATCGACGCGATAAACGCGCCGACGAGCGATCCCATGCCACCCACCACCGCCACCACGAACACGATCGAACCGACCGCGGCGGCCATCGATGGCTCGGTCACAAACGCATTACCACCGATCACCCCGGCCAGCCCCGCCAGCGCCGCGCCACCGCCAAACACCATCATGAACACACGTGGCACGTTATGGCCCAGCGCCTCGACCATCTCCGGATGCGTCAGCGCGGCCTGAATCACGAGCCCGATACGCGTGCGCGTCAGCACCAGATAGATGCCCAGCAACATGGCCAGCGACACCAGCATCATGAAGGCGCGGTACTTCGGGAACGACGAGGTGAACACCGTGAACAGCGGTCCGTCGAGTTCGGGAGGAATCCGATACGGCACCGCCGCCAGCCCCCACACCAGCTTGACGCCCTCCTCGATCAGGTACGCCAGCCCGAACGTGAACAGCAACTCGGCCACATGCCCGTACTTGTGCACGGTACGCAGGCCAAAGCGCTCCACCAGCGCCCCCGCGCCCGCCACCAGCAACGGCGCCACAATCAGCGCGGGCCAGAAGCCAATCGTTCCGGCAATCGAATAAGCCAGGTAGGCGCCGAGCATATAGAAGCTCGCGTGCGCGAAATTGAGCACGCCCATCATGCTGAAGATCAGCGTCAGGCCCGACGACAGCATGAACAGCAGCAACCCGTAGCTGATGCCGTTCAGTAGCGATATGACGAAGAATTCCACGACGACCCCTTGCGTATTTGCGCCCCCCTCCCGCGACGCGGGAGAGGGGTTGGGGGTGAGGGAGAGAGCCGCTTAACCTGCTGCGCTTAACCTGTTGCGCTTAACCTGTTGCGCTTAACCAGCGTAGTTAGCCCGCGCAGTTAACCTGGACCGCCCGGCCGCTTCATCTGGCACGACGTCGGCTGCGCGGCCACGTACTGATCGAGCACCGCATTGGTCTTCCAGCCGTAGCCCGTGTTCTCCTGGTCGTACTTGACGTCCTTGCCATTGACCTTGGTCCACGTGGCCACCACCAGCGACTGCTGCGCCTGATGATCGCTCGCGCGCATCTCCACGGTGCCGTTCATACTCTCCACCTTCAGGCCGCCAAGCGCCTTGGCCACCTTGACCGGATCGGTCGAGTTGGCCTCCTTGAAGGCCTTGCCCAGCATGGCGATGCCGGTATAGGACGCGACCACGTAGAAGTCGTCGTTGTACTTCTTCTTGAACCCGTCGATCACGTCGGCACCGCGAAAACCATCGTTGTTCGCGTTGTAGTAGCCGACGTAGCGCACGCGCTCGGCCCCGGCCGCACCCATCGCGGTCGGCACGCCCGTGGTGGTCGCGTAGTACGTATAGAAGTTGGTCGTGAGATTCGCGTCCTTGGCCGCCTTGACCAGCAGCGCGAGGTCGCTGCCCCAGTTGCCCGTGATCACGGTATCGGCACCCGACGCCTTGATCTTGGCCGCATACGGCGCAAAGTCCTTCACCTGCGCAAGCGGATGCAGATCCTCGCCGACGATCTGGATGTCAGGCCGCTTGCGCTTGAGGTAATCCTTGGCCGCGCGCGTCACCTGATGCCCGAACGAATAGTTCTGGTTGATCAGATAAACCTTCTTGACCGCGGGATCCTTCGCCAGGTACGTGGTCAACGCCTCCATCTTCATGTCGGAGTTCGCATCGAGCCGGAAATGCCAGTAGCTGCATTTGCTGTTGGTCATGTCCGGATCTACCGCCGCGTAGTTCAGGTAGACGATCTCCTTGCCGGGATTGCGCTCGTTGTGCTTGGCCACCGCATCCTCGAGCGCAAGGCCCACCGACGAGCCGTTGCCCTGCACGATGTAGCGGATGTTCTGGTCCGCCACCTGCTTGAGGATGGTCAGGCTTTCCTGCGGCGACAGCTTGTTGTCGAAACCGACCACCTCGAACTTGTGCGGCCCACCCCACCCTTTCTGGTTGGCCACCTCGGCCACGTATTGCCAGCTCTTGAGCTGGTTCTGACCCACCGGGGCCATCAGGCCCGACAGCGGATCGATAAACGCGATCTTGACGGTCTCGGCAGCTGCCGGGAAAGCCAGCGAAGAACCGAATGCCGCCACTACCGCCGCGGCTGCCGCCAACGGACGCATCTTGGTCATGCCTGTCTCCTTCACTTTATTTTTATAGGGGGCCGCCGTACCGCCCGATGGCATCAAGCGGTCGGCAGCTTGTAGTCCGCGAATTGCTCGCGCAGCTTGAGCTTCTGCATCTTGCCCGTCGCGGTCAGCGGGATTTCGGTGACAAACGCCACATCGTCGGGAATCCACCATTTGGCGACCTTGCCGTCGAAGAAGCTCAGCAGCGTGTCGCGCGATACCTCCATGCCGGCGCGCTTCACCACCACCAGCAACGGTCGCTCGTCCCATTTGGGATGCCGCACCGAGATGCATGCGGCCATATGTACCGCTGGGTGCGCAGCCGCCACGTTCTCGATGTCGATCGAAGAAATCCACTCGCCGCCGGACTTGATCACGTCCTTGCTGCGATCGGTGATCTGCATATAGCCGTCGGGGTCGATCGTCGCCACATCGCCCGTCGGAAACCATCCGTCGTCATGCGCGGGCGTCTCGGCGCGGAAATAGCGATCGATGATCCAAGGCCCGCGCACGAGCAGATCGCCGAATGCCTTGCCATCCCATGGCAGTTCGCGGCCATCGCCATCGACGATCTTCATGTCGACGCCGAAGATCACGCGACCCTGCGTCTCCAGAATCCTGTGCTGGGCTTCCTCGGGCAGATCCGCATGACGCGCGAGCAGCTTGCAGACGGTACCCAGCGGCGACATCTCGGTCATGCCCCACGCGTGAATCACCTCGACGCCGAGCGCTTCCAGCGCGCGGATCATCGCGGGCGGCACTGCCGAGCCCCCGATCACAGTGCGACGGAAGGTCGAGAATTTCAGGTCATTGGCCTGCATGTGCTGCAGCAGGCCGAGCCATACCGTGGGCACGCCCGCGGAGAAGGTCACACCCTCGCGCTCGAACAGGTCGAAAAGCGATGCGCCATCGAGCTTCGGCCCAGGCAGCACGAGCTTGGCGCCGACCAGCGGCACCGCATACGGCAGGCCCCATGCATTGACGTGGAACATCGGCACGACGGGAAGGATCACGTCGCGTGCCGAACAACCGAGCGCGTCGGGCAGCGCCGCCGCGTACGCGTGCAGCACGGTCGAGCGATGCGAATAGAGCGCGCCCTTCGGGTTGCCGGTGGTGCCGGAGGTGTAGCAAAGGCTCGAAGCCTGATTTTCGTCGAGCTCGGGCCACGTGTAATGGCCATCCCGCGCATCGAGCAGGTCCTCGTAGCACAGCAGCGGGACTTTCGGGTCCGTGGGCATATGCGCGCGGTCGGCCAGCATGATCCAGCCTTTCACCTTCGGGCAATGCGCGGCCACGCCTTCGACTAGCGGCAGGAACGTGGCATCGAAGCACACGTACTCGTCCTCGGCGTGATTGATGATATAGGCGATCTGCTCCGCGAACAGGCGCGGATTGATCATATGGCAGACGGCCCCCATGCCGGAGATGCCGTAATACAGTTCGAGGTGACGATAGCCATTCCAGGCCAGCGTGCCGACGCGCTCGCCCTGTTTCACGCCCAATGCTTCCAGCGTCTGCGCCAGCTTGCGTGCGCGCAGCTCGCAGTCTCGATAGGTATAGCGGTGGAGATCGCCCTCGGTCCGTCGTGAAACGATTTCGGTGGTGCCGTAGTAGCGCGCGGCATGCTTGATGATCGAAGAAATGAGCAACGGTGCGCCCATCATTTGACCCATCAATGCCATATGGTTGTCTCCAATGGTCTCCAGCATCTTATTGAACGGCCCGCGAAAAACCGAACAGTCGTGCTAATTTTGGGCCGCAGCTCGCAAAACCGGGTGCACGTACAATACTGGTTGTCATTTGCCGTCTCAACATGTCGTTTTCCCTAGCCTGAGACCGCACATCTCTCTCAAAGTCGCCCCGCCCCGATGCCCCCGAATTCAGATCCCAGCAACGCCTTGCCACGCATACCGTTCGCCGTGCCCTTTACCACGGCGCCCGGCTTTGCCGCGCTTGGCGAGCGGTTCTTCACGCGGCTGCCACCGACGCCATTGCCCTCGCCCTACCTCGTCAGCGTGGCACCCGACGCCGCCGCGCTGCTTGGCTGGCACGGCGATGCCGCACGCGAGGCCGCGCAACAACAAGCATTCATCGACACGTTCGGCGGTTGCGCCGTGCCCGACTGGGCCGATCCGCTCGCCACGGTCTACTCCGGACATCAGTTCGGCGTATGGGCCGGCCAGCTTGGCGATGGCCGCGCGATTCGCCTCGCGGAAGCGCAGACGGCCACCGGTCCATGGGAGATCCAGCTCAAGGGCGGCGGTTTCACGCCGTACTCGCGCATGGCCGATGGCCGCGCGGTGCTTCGCTCGTCGATTCGCGAATACCTGTGCTCCGAAGCCATGGCCGCGCTCGGCGTGCCGACCACGCGCGCGCTGTCGATCGTCGGCTCCGATGCGCCGATACGACGCGAAACCATGGAGACCGCCGCGGTGGTCACGCGGCTGGCGCCGAGCTTTATCCGCTTCGGCCATTTCGAACACTTCGCCGCACGCGAGGACCATGCTTCGCTGCGCCAGCTGGCGGATTTCGTGATCGACCGCTTCTATCCCGCCCTACGAGATCAGAGCGGCAACCCATACCAGGCGCTGCTGCGCGAAGTCTCGCTGCGCACGGCTGACCTGATGGCGCACTGGCAGGCGATCGGCTTCTGTCACGGCGTGATGAATACCGACAATATGTCGATCCTCGGGCTGACCATCGACTACGGTCCGTTCGGTTTTCTCGACGCGTTCGACGCCAACCATATCTGCAATCATTCGGATCAGCAGGGTCGCTACGCCTACAGCCAGCAACCGCAGATCGGTTTCTGGAACCTGCACTGCCTCGCGCAGGCACTGCTGCCGCTGTGGCGAGAAGACACCGGAGACAGCGAGGACGCCAGGAAGGCAGCCAACGACGCCGCCGCGGAAACCGCGCGCGAGGCACTCGATCCGTTCCGCGACCGCTATGCTGCCGCGTTCTTCCGGCTCTATCGCGGCAAGCTCGGCCTGCAGTCGGCCGACGATGGCGACGAAGCACTGCTGACCGGGCTGTTCCGGCTGCTGCACGCACAACGTGTGGACTACACCTTGTTCTGGCGCAACCTCGCCCGCATATCCGGCAAGGATGGTGGTTCGGACGCGCCGGTGCGTGACCTGTTTCTCGATCGCGCCGCCTGGGACGCATGGGCCGCCGAGTACCGGACGCGCCTGCGGAAAGAGTCATCCGATGATGCCGCACGTGCGGTCGCGATGAACGCTGTCAACCCGAAGTACGTGCTGCGCAATCACCTCGCGGAGACCGCGATCCGCGCGGCGCGCGATAAGGACTTCAGCGAAGTGAACCGACTGCTGGCCGTGCTGTCCCATCCGTTCGACGAACAACCGGAAGCCGAGCACTATGCGGCGCTGCCTCCGGATTGGGCGTCAGGCCTTGAAGTAAGTTGCTCCTCGTAGCCAACGTCGTAGCCAACAAGGAAGAATCGAACATGACCACAAAGAAAACCGACGCCGAGTGGCGCGAGCAACTCTCCGACATCGAGTATCGCGTGGCGCGCGAAGCCGCCACCGAGCGCCCGTTCACGGGCCGCTTCTGGGATCACTGGGACCAGGGCATCTATCACTGCGTCGGCTGCGGCACCCCGCTGTTCGAATCGGGCACCAAGTTCGATGCGGGCTGCGGCTGGCCGAGCTATTTCCGCCCGATCAACGGCGAGGTTATCGAGGAAGTCACGGACCACAGCCACGGCATGACGCGTGTCGAGGTTCGCTGCAAGGAGTGCGGCAGCCATCTGGGCCACGTATTCGAGGATGGCCCGGCGCCAACCGGTCTGCGCTATTGCATCAACTCGGCTGCGTTAAACTTCGACGATCGCGATCCTTCCGACCGCGATCCGACATAACCCCCTCATTGCTGTCAGGGCACGCCACGCATGAAATTCCTGTTCGACCTGTTTCCGGTCATCCTGTTCTTCGTCGCCTTCAAGATGTTCGGCATCTATCCGGCCACCGGCGTGGCGATTGCCGCGACGGTGCTGCAGATCGCCTGGGTCCGCATTCGCCACGGCAAGGTGGAGCCGATGCAATGGATCAGCCTGCTGATCATCGTGGTGTTCGGCGGGGCGACGATCCTGTTGCACAACGAGACGTTCATCAAGTGGAAGCCGACCGTGCTGTACTGGGGGTTCGCGGTCACGCTGATCGCGTCCGCGGCGATCTGGCGCAAGAATCTGATCCGCGCCATGATGGAAAAGCAGGTGACGCTGCCAGATTCGGTCTGGGGCCGCCTGAACCTGGCCTGGGCCGGCTTCTTCGCGGCAATGGGCGTGCTCAACCTGTACGTGGCCTTCACGTTCGATACCGACACCTGGGTGAACTTCAAGCTGTTTGGCAGCATGGGGCTCATGGTGGTGTTTATCGTCGTGCAGAGCATCTGGTTGTCGCGCCATATGCATGAGGCACCGGTGGTCGATGCCGCCACGGACAAGAGGCCCGACTGATGGCAGCCGATCCCACCCATATCGATGCGCTGCTGCGCGCGGCGCTCGAGCCCACCTACCTGACCGTACGCGATGACAGCGCGGCCCATGCCGGCCACGCGGGCGCGGCCTCGGGCGGCGGTCACTATGACGTGACAATTGTCAGTGATCAATTCGCGGGCAAGTCGCGCGTGACCCGTCACCGCATGGTGTATGATGCGCTGCGCAGCTTGTTCCCCGTCCAGATTCACGCTCTGGCGGTCAGCGCATACACCGACGAAGAATATCAATCCCGCTAGATTTCGCTAGATCTCCCATGAAGATTACCGTCCTCTCGTTCAGCCTGGCCGCTGTGCTCGCCGCTGGCTGCCTGCCTGCGTTTGCCCAGAATGCCGCCGTCGTGAATGGCAAGCCCATCCCCTCGGCCAAGCTGGACAAGCTGATCGCCGGTACTGGCCAGCCCGCGAATCCCGAACTGCGGGACCGCGCGCGCACCATGCTGATCGACCGCGAACTGCTGCTGCAGGAAGCCAACAAGCGTGGCATTACGCAACGCGACGATGTGCAGGAACAACTCGAGCAGGCCCGCCTGAACGTGCTGGCCGGCGCGGTGTTCGAAGACTACGTCAAGACGCATGGCGCAGGTGACGACGAACTGCGCGCGCAATACGAGAAGATCAAGTCGCAGTTCGGTAACGGCAAGGAATACCACGCCCGCCACATCCTCGTGGAGAAAGAAGCCGACGCCAAGGCGATCATCGCCAAGATCAAGGCCGGCGCCAAGTTCGAGGACGTAGCCAAGGCTTCGTCGAAGGACACCGGCTCCGCCACCAACGGCGGCGATCTGGACTGGGCCAACAGCGGCAGCTACGTGCCCGAATTCTCGGCCGCGATGACCGGCCTGAAGAAGGGCCAGATGACCGATACCCCGGTCAAGACGCAATTCGGCTGGCACATCATCGAACTCGTCGATGTACGCGACCAGAAGATTCCGTCGTTCGAAGAGGTCAAGCCGCAGCTGCAGCAGATGCTGATGGGCGACCAGGCATGGCAGCGCGAGCAGTTCCAGGCCATGATGAAGTCGCTGAAGGACAAGGCGAAGATCCAGTAAGGATCCACGCGCCAGTTCGGCGGCATCGCAAAAAGGCACCTTCGGGTGCCTTTTTTGTTGGCTTTTTTGTTGGCCTTTTTTGTTAACTTTTCTTGTGTCTGTTTGTGCTGCGTCAGTATTCGTGTATTGCATGCGGCCTACCCCACACACCGCGATTCCCGCCGCATGTCGGCGCCGGTAAGATCGGACACTCACCACCGATCGGGAACCTTGGCACGATGGCCGCGGCAAGCAGTTACTGGCATATGTGGCACCTCTATTCGCGCGGCGTCATCTATTGCGCACTGGGCATGCCCAACGTCGAATGCACCGGCATGCGCTGGCGCAATCTCCACGCCTATGTGCCCGTCCGCGATCGTTACGCACATGCCAAGCTGCTGCAGGCGACCATCGCGTTCATGGAAATCCGCGGCGAGATCGCGGTCCCGCCGGACGCCGATCGCATGCGCCTGCTCTACTCCAAATTCCTGCCCTGGAGCGCCCAGTTCCAGCCCGCAGCAGACCCCACCGACGCCACCAAATAAGGCGCTCGGACCACCTCCCCCAGCAGTTCCCGTCTTGCCGTATCAGGGCTTGCCCTCATACGGCTGCCCTGATGTTGACAATCAAATCTCCGTGACCTACAACTTCGTTCACACATAAGAACAATTTTGTAGACAATCCTGTTCTCAATCATGTGAGCGCAGGGCCACAGGAGACACACATGATGCAAGTGACAGCGCCGTCGGCCGTCGATACCATCGGATCCAGCCATCCCGAGAGCAATGCCTTGATCAAGCCAGGGTACGACGAGCGGCTCACCAACGAGGACCTTGCGCCG
Source organism: Cupriavidus pampae (assembly GCF_914271485.1). Taxonomy (GTDB): domain Bacteria; phylum Pseudomonadota; class Gammaproteobacteria; order Burkholderiales; family Burkholderiaceae; genus Cupriavidus; species Cupriavidus pampae. The sequence continues at coordinate 749,320 of NZ_CAJZAG010000001.1, read as the reverse complement.
CTGCGCAAGCAGACCTGGGGCACCTACAACATCTTCGCGTTCTGGATGTCCGATGTGCACAGCGTGGGCGGCTACATCACCGCCGGCAGCCTGTTCGCGCTCGGCCTCTCGAGCTGGCAGGTGCTGGTGTCGCTGCTGGTCGGCATCCTGATCGTGCAGTTCTTCTGCAATCTCGTGGCCAAGCCGAGCCAGGTCACCGGCGTGCCCTACCCCGTGATCTGCCGCGCCTCGTTCGGCGTGCTCGGCGCCAATATTCCCGCCATCATCCGCGGCCTGATCGCGGTGGCGTGGTACGGCATCCAGACCTACCTTGCCTCCAGCGCGTTCCTGATTCTCGCGCTGCATTTCGCGCCATCGCTCGCGCCGTATGCGGACGTGAAGCTCCACGGCTTCGCCGGGCTTTCCACGCTGGGCTGGTGCGCATTCATGACGCTGTGGGTGCTGCAGGCCCTGGTGTTCTGGACCGGCATGGAGACCATCCGCAAGTTCATCGACTGGGCTGGCCCCGCCGTGTACGTGGTGATGATCGCGCTGGCCATCTGGCTCGTGTCCAAGGCCGGCTGGGAGAACGTCAACTTCACGCTGAGTTTCCTCAAGTACCAGGGCTGGGATGCGGTACCCGTCATGCTGTCGGCGATCGCGCTGGTGGTCTCGTACTTCTCGGGCCCGATGCTCAACTTCGGTGACTTCTCGCGTTATGCGAAAGACTTCCGCTCGGTGCGTCGCGGCAACTTCTGGGGCCTGCCCGTCAACTTCCTGGGCTTCTCGCTGCTGACCGTGATCACCACCTCGGCCACGCTGCCCGTGTTCGGCAAGCTGATCACCGATCCGGTCGAAACAGTGAGCCATATCGACAGCACGTTCGCGATGCTGCTTGGCGTGTTCACGTTCATGACGGCCACCATCGGCATCAATATCGTCGCCAACTTCGTCTCGCCGGCGTTCGACTTCTCCAACGTCTCGCCCAAGCACATCAGCTGGCGCACGGGCGGCATGATCGCCGCGGTGGCATCGATCTTCATCACGCCGTGGAACCTGTACAACCACCCGACGATGATCCACTACACGCTCGACGTGCTTGGCGCATTCATCGGTCCGCTGTTCGGCATCCTGATCGCCGACTACTACCTCGTGCGGCGCCAGCGCGTGAACGTGGACGATCTCTACACGCTGCGCCCCACGGGCCGCTACTGGTACAGCAAGGGTTACAACCCCGCCGCCGTCGCCACCATGATCCCGTCCGCGATCATCCCGATCCTCTGCGTGATCGTGCCGGCCTGGCAGGGTCTCGCCAACTACAGCTGGTTCGTCGGCATGGGTATTGCACTGGTGCTCTACCGTGCGCTGGCACCGCGCATGATGCGTGCCCACCTTGTGTGAATCTCCCCTTATTGAACATCGCCATGAAGCTCAAGATCATCAACCCCAATACCACCCAGAGCATGACCGACAAGATCGGCGAGTGCGCGCGCGCGGTGGCGGGCCGCGACACGCGCATCGTGGCCGTGAGCCCGCGCATGGGACCGGCCTCGATCGAGAGCCACTATGACGAGGCGCTCAGCGTGCCGGGCATTCTCGAGGAAGTCCGGCTCGGCGAACAGGAACACGTCGATGGCTATGTTATTGCCTGTTTCGGTGACCCAGGGCTGTATGCCGCGCGCGAGCTCGCGCGCGGGCCGGTGATCGGCATCGCGGAGGCCGCGATGCACGCGGCCAGCATGATCGGCACGGGCTTCAGCGTGGTCACCACGCTCGCGCGCACCTGCAATATCGCGTGGCACCTCGCGGAGCGCTATGGCATGGAACGCTTCTGCCGCAACGTGCGCGCGAGCGACCTGCCGGTGCTCGATCTCGAAAAGCCCGGCTCCGACGCGCGCCGCATCATCACCGACGAGTGCCGGCGCGCGCTGGCCGAGGATCGCAGCGATTGCATCGTGCTCGGCTGCGCGGGCATGACCGACCTGTGCGAGGAAATCGGCGAAACGCTCGGCGTGCCCGTGATCGATGGCGTGGCCTGCGCGGTGAAAATGGCCGAAGCACTGGTGTCGCTGCGGCTGGCCACGAGCAAGCGCGGGGACTTTGCGCGGCCGTTGCCGAAGGCCTATTCAGGTCTGCTGTCCGACTACGCACTGAAATGATGCGTCGTCCGTAGCCGTTGTTGTGTACGATATGCCCATCAATTGTCCCCATTCCGGTGCAAGCGCCGGGCATATCGTTTCGCTCATGGCTACCAAGCGCAAACCGGCACCCGAAGATGTCAGCAACGGGGCCGAAGACATCAATACCGCGGCCGACGCCGAGCAATCGCTTAATGAATCGATCTATCGCGATCTGCATACCGCAATCATGGAGCACCGGCTGCTGGCCGGCACCAAGCTCGTCGAGGAACGATTATGCGAAGTGACCGGGGCAAGCCGCGCGCGTATCCGTCAGGTGTTCGCGCGTCTGGCCCATGAGAAGCTCGTCACGCTGATTCCGAATCGCGGCGCGTTTATTTCAAGCCCGACCATCGAGGAAGCGCGGCAGGTGTTCCAGGCGCGCCGCATGGTCGAGCGCGAACTGGCCGCACTGCTCGCCGCGGAGGCCACGCCCGCGCAGATCCGCGCGATGCGCAACCATATCGGCCAGGAAGACGCGGCGCGCGCACGCGGCGATCGCGCGGCCGTGATTCGCTTGTCCGGCGCGTTCCATATTTTCCTGGCCGAGCTCGCCGGCAATGCGATCCTGGAAAAACTGGTGCGCGAGATGGTGTCGCTGACCTGCCTGATCATCACGCTGTACGATCGGCCGGGCGCCCCCGCCTGCCCCGAGCACGAGCATCGGGACCTCGTCGATGCGATCGAGCGGCGCGATACCGCGCGCGCGGAGGCGCTGATGGTCGACCACCTGCGGCATATCGAGGGGTCGCTGGACCTGAGCGTGCGCGAGACCGGCGCGCCGGATTTCCATAGCATCTTCCACCGCGAGTAAGGCTCTCCTCGATTTATTGCATTGCAGCAATGCATACTGGCTCCGGGTGTTCTATGCTTAACGTTCCTGCTATCTCTTAACTTGAAGGAGTTGACGGATGACCTGGACCACCCCTGCTTATACCGATCTGCGTTTCGGCTTCGAAATCACGATGTATATCGCCAACCGCTGATGCCGATGTGCCTTTGGGCCATCGCCATCCGTCTGGCATGAGCCCGCCTTACCGGCGGGCTTTTTGTTGTGTTTTGCAGCTCGGGGACCAATGACGACGATTCGCGTACTCGGGTCCGCCGCTGGCGGCGGCTTCCCTCAATGGAACTGCAACTGCGCGAACTGTGACGGCGTGCGGCGCGGCACGATCGATGCCAGGCCGCGCACGCAGTCATCGATCGCGCTTTCCGGCAATGGCCAGGACTGGCTGCTGGTCAATGCCTCGCCCGACGTGCTCGCACAGATTCGCGCCACACCCGCGTTGCAACCGGCGCGTGCCGCGCGCGATACCGGCATTGCGGCGGTGTTGCTGATGGATGCGCAGATCGACCATGTGACCGGTCTGCTGATGCTGCGCGAGCATCGCCAGCCGCTGCCGCTGTATGCCACGCCATCGGTACTGCACGATCTCGATCGCGGCTTTCCGTTGCGCGGCATCCTGTCGCACTACTGCGGTGTACGGACGCATGAACTGGCGCTCGATGGCGGACCGTTCTCCGTGCCACCGTTGCCCGACGTGGATCTGCACGCCATCGCGCTCGACAGCAAGCCGCCACCCTACTCACCCAATCGCGCCACGCCGCAGCCCGGCGACAATATCGGCCTGCGCATCGTCGATCGCAAGAGTGGCCGCCGCGCGTTCTATGCCCCGGGGCTCGGCGCGATGTCGCCGGAAGTGCGTGACGAACTCGATCGCGCGGACGTGGTGCTCGTCGATGGCACGTTCTGGACCGATGACGAAATGCCGCGGCTGGGGCTGTCGACCAAGCGCGCGCGCGATATGGGCCATCTGGCGCAGTCGGGTCCCGATGGCATGATCGCCGCGCTCGATGCCTCGCGCGCGGCGCGCAAGATCCTTATCCATATCAACAACACCAATCCGATCCTCGTGGAGAACTCGCCCGAGCGGCGCGAGCTGGCCGCGCATGGTATCGAGGTCGCCCATGACGGCATGGAGATCGCACTGTGACCGCTCCTGAAGTTTCCGCTGAAGTTTCCGCTGCCGTTTCCGCTGAAGGCCTCCCTGCCATCTCTCCAGCGACGCTGGCCGCGTTCGAGGCGCGCCTGCGCGGCATGGAGTCGCGTTATCACATCCATCATCCGTTCAACCGGCGCATGGCCAGTGGCCAATGCTCGCCCGAACAGATTCGCGGATGGGTGGCGAATCGTTTCTACTACCAGTTGAACATTCCGCTCAAGGATGCCGCGATCCTGTCCAATTGCCCCGATCGCGCAACGCGGCGCGAATGGGTGATCCGCATTCTCGATCACGATGGCACCGATACCGAACCGGGCGGCATCGAGGCATGGACGCGCCTCGGCGAAGCCGTGGGGCTGACACGCGAGCAATTGTGGTCGCAGGAGCTAGTGCTGCCCGGCGTGCGTTTTGCCGTGGATGCGTACGTGAATTTCGCGCGCCGCGCGCCGTGGCAGGAAGCCGTGTGCTCGTCGCTAACGGAAATGTTCGCGCCCGCGATTCACAAGGAGCGCCTGTCGGGCTGGCCCGATCAGTACCCGTGGATCCAGCCCGAGGGCCTGGCGTACTTCCGCTCGCGTATTCCCCTCGCGCAGCGTGACGTCGATCACGGTCTGCGCGTCACGCTCGACTATTTCCGCACGCCCGAGCAACAGACCCGCGCGGTGGAGATTCTCCAGTTCAAGCTCGACATCCTGTGGTCGATGCTCGATGCGATTGAAAAGGCGTATCCTGATTAAAGGACAGCTCAATGAATGACGACATCGAGATGCCCCGGCTCGACAAGCTCTATCGGCTGCAGTTCGAAGAGGCCCAGAAGGCATGGGTGCTGCTGTATCCGGAAGGCATGGTCAAGCTCAATGACAGCGCGGGCGCGATTCTGCAGCGCTGCGACGGCGCCCATACCGTCGCCATGATGGTGGAAGAACTGCAACAGGCCTTCGGTATCGAAGGCATTGCTCCGGAGGTAGAGACCTTTGTCAAACACGCCATCGAGCGTGGCTGGCTTGTCTGAGCCGCGCGCCGACTCCTCTTCCCCGATCGCCCAACCTGCCCCACCGCTGTGGCTGCTCGCGGAACTGACATATCGTTGCCCGCTGCATTGCGCGTTCTGCTACAACCCGCTCGACTACGCGCGCCATGATCGCGAACTCGATACCGCGCAATGGCGCCGCGTACTGACCGAAGCGCGCGCGCTGGGCGCGGCGCAACTGGGCTTCTCGGGTGGCGAGCCACTGCTGCGCGACGACCTCGAAGAACTCGTGGCCCATGCGCGCGGGCTGGGTTTCTATACCAATCTGATTACATCGGGCGTGGGCCTGACCGACGCGCGTCTGGCCGCGCTGCGCGAAGCCGGGCTCGACCATATCCAGTTGTCGTTCCAGGACTCCACGCGCGAGATGAACGACTTTCTGTCGAGTACGCGCACGTTCGCGCTCAAGCAGCGCGTGGCCACGCTGATCAAGGCGCATGGCTATCCGATGGTGCTCAACTGCGTGCTGCATCGCTATAACCTGCCGCATGTGGGCGCGATCATCGAGATGGCGCTCGAGATGGGTGCGGAGTATCTGGAGCTGGCCAACACGCAGTACTACGGGTGGGCGTGGGAGAACCGTCTGGCGCTGATGCCCACCGAGACGCAGTTGCGTGAAGCGGAGGCGGTGGTGGCGGCCTACCGGGAGAAGATCGGCAAACGCTGCCGCATCCTGTTCGTGGTGCCCGACTATTACGAGACGCGGCCGAAGAAATGCATGAATGGCTGGGGCTCGGTGTTTCTCGGCGTTGCCCCCGATGGCGCCGCTTTGCCATGCCATGCGGCGCGCGGCCTGCCGGGACTCACGCTGCCGAACGTGGCCGAGCAATCGTTGAGCGACATCTGGTATCACAGCGATGCGTTCCAGCGCTTTCGCGGCACCGCGTGGATGCCCGAACCGTGCCGCAGCTGCGACGAGCGCGAGAACGATCTTGGCGGCTGCCGTTGTCAGGCGTTTCTGCTGACGGGCGATCCGGCGCGTACCGATCCGGTCTGCGACAAGTCGCCCGATCACGCGCGCGTGCGCGAGGTGGTGATGCATGGCGCCAGCGCGGCGTTGGCGGGTCATGCCACAGCGAGTGAATATCCGCTGGTGTTCCGCGCCGACGCCGCCTCGCGCGCGTTTGCCAGCGGCGACGCCAAAGCGCGCTAGCGGCCGACGCCCTCAGCGGGCGGAACATCCGCAATCGCGGACTTCAACGCCGCAGCCATCTTGCCCACCGGCAGATGCCCGGCTTCGATCCAACGCAGCGTGGCGGCGGGTAGCACCTGCTGCAGCCGCATCGCATTGCCCGGATCGCACACGCGATCGCGCCGGCCATGCAGGATCGTCACAGGAATGCCCTGCCGCCCGATCTCGCGCGCGGCGCGTAACACTTCTGGCTTGCCGAGCCACGCACGGTGGCGCAGGTAATGCGCCTGAATCCGATATCGATGGCGTCTCGCCTCGTGCTGCTTCTGCACGTCACCTCGCATGCGCACCTTGCGCACCGGCGGCAGTCGTAGCGCGCTGCGCTCGACACGCTCATAGCCTGCGGCAAGACGATGCTGCGCGTGGCGCGCGCCGTGCAACAACCGGTTGACCACCGCGCCGAAGGTCCCCTGCGCAGTCGCCAGACGCTCGCCAGCCTGCGGCACGCCGTGCAACATCAGCAGCCCGCGCTGCCGCGGCGAAAACAGCCGCAGCATGTCATCCCACCCCGTCAGAAAGCTGCCCCGCAGCACGATACGCGTCACCGCCTGCGGATGCCGCGCCGCATACGCGAGCGCCAGCGCCGCGCCCCACGATCCGCCCACCACGCCCCAGCGCGCGATGCCCAGATGTTTGCGCAAGGCTTCGAGATCGGCGATCAGCGACGTCACCGAATTGCGCCGCAACGAGCCCGCCGGCTTCGACGCGCCCGCGCCGCGCTGATCGGGCATCACCACGCGATGCCGCGCGAGGTCGAACCATGCGGTCATCGCGGGATAGCAACGCCCACCGGGACCACCATGCACCACGACCCACGGCTCACCATCGGCGGGCCCCGCTACTGACACATGCAGCCGATGCCCATCCGGGCGACGAAGATAGAACGACGAATGGGTAGTTGAAGAACGCATGGACTCTCACACGGCTGCGGGCACCTGCGTGCGCAGGTAATCCACCACGCGCGTCACGCGCGGCGATAGTGGCCATTCGGAACGATGAATCAACCACAGTCGATCGATGACGGGCGCATGGCAGTCCAGCACGCGAATCTGCTCCTGCCGCGCAAAGGCCTGACGCGCGTAACGCGGAATCACGGTAAAACCAAACCCGCGCGCGACGGGCTCGAGCATCAGACTGACCTGATTGCTGAAGCCGCGGCATGGCAGTGTGCTCACGCCCGGGTTACCGGGGTAATGACGGCTCAACAGACGACTGGCCATCGCCTTGCCATCGGGGTGATCGCAGAAACCAATGCGCTGCAGATCGTCCCACCCATGCACGCACTCGTTGGCGGGATAAACCAACTCCAGCGGCTCCTCGCTGAACGGACTCGCCGTCAGCCGCGGATCGTCGGGCTTGAGCGATACCAGCCCCACATCGAAGCGATTCTGCAGCACGCTTTCCAACGACTCGGCATCGGGCGCAAACCGGTGGCGAATGATCAAACCCGGTGTCTTCCCCTGCAGATCCAGCAGGCGTGGATACAAGAACAGCCCGATGCTGCCGGGCGTGATCAGCCCCACCACACCGCTGTCGGCATGGCTGCTGAGCTGTGCGCGCAGACGGTCGTTGGCGGCCTCCATGTCGGCGCAGTAGTCGAGCAGCACTTTGCCGGCTGGAGTTAGCTCCACCGCGCGCGGTCGCCGGATCAGCAATGATCCGAGCGAGTCCTCCAAGTGACGAATGTGCTGGCTCACCGCTGCCTGCGTCAGGCCTAGCTGGTCCGCAGCCTGCGTGAAGCTGCCGGTCTGGGCCACCATCGCGAACGAGCGCAGCCATTGCGGATTGAACATAACGAACTCTTATCAGAACGATAACGGCGAGATGGTTTTCATTATAGCGAGGCCTCGTTAAGATTGCTGCCTTGCAATACGCAAGGAAACTTCCATGACTACGCCTGCCAACACGTCTGCCAACATACCCGCACTTTTCACCCCGTTCACGCTGAAGGACGTCACGCTGCGCAATCGCATCGCGGTGCCGCCGATGTGCCAATACAGCGCTACCGATGGCCTGACCAACGACTGGCATCTGTCCCACTACGCCGGACTGGCGCGTGGCGGTGCGGGCCTTGTCATCGTGGAAGCCACGGCGGTGTCGCCGGAAGGCCGCATCACCCCGGGATGCACGGGACTGTGGAATGACGAGCAGGCCGTGGGCATGGCGCGTATCGCCGAAGCGATCAAGGCTGGCGGCGCGGTGCCGGGCATCCAGATCGCCCATGCGGGCCGCAAGGCCAGTGCCAATCGCCCTTGGGAAGGCGACGACCATATCCCCGAGGACGACGCACGCGGCTGGAAGATCATCGGTCCGTCGGCCAAGGCGTTCGGCGCGCATCTGCCGAACACACCGGAAGCGATGACAGAAGCGGATATCGCCCGCGTAAAGGCCGACTTCGTTGCCGCCGCCGTGCGTGCGCGCGATGCCGGCTTCCAATGGCTGGAACTGCATTTCGCGCATGGCTATCTGGCGCAGAGCTTCTTCTCGCTGCATGGCAACGCGCGCACCGACGGTTACGGCAACGACGCGATCGGCCGCGGTCGCTTCCTGCTGGAAACGCTGGCTGCGGTACGCGAGGTGTGGCCGCAAAACCTGCCGCTGACGGCCCGCTTTGGCGTGATCGAGTACGACGGCAATGACGAGCAGACGCTCAAGGAATCGATCGAGCTGGTGCGTGCCATGCGCGAAGGCGGCCTCGATATGCTGAACGTCAGCGTCGGCTTCTCCACGCCCGATGCGCAGATCCCGTGGGGTCCCGCATTCCTGGCCCCGATCGCCGAACGCGTCCACCGCGAAACCGGCCTGCCGGTGGCATCGTCATGGGGTATCGACGACCCGGAGATCGCCAATCGCGTGGTCGAACAAGGTCAGATGGATCTGGTGATGGTGGGTCGTGCGATGCTATCCAACCCGCACTGGCCGTACCAGACCGCCATGAAGCTCGGCATCGAACGCCCGTCGTGGGTACTGCCGGCACCGTACGCGCACTGGCTGGAACGCTATCGCGTGCAGTCGGCCTGATGCTTGTTTGATTGGCACCGTAGGTCGGATGCGTATTCGGCCTACGGCTCTGTTGTCAGGCTTTGACACCCCTCTTCATGACGGCTGTCGTCCCCTAGTGCCGATGTTAGATTGACCCCGTGCAGCGCTCAAAAAGAAAATTTAAGGGTCACGCATGGCACCATCAGTCTATCGAGTCTTCCTGGCACTCATCTTTCTGCTCTTTGGCCTGAGCAGCATCGCGGCCGATCATCATGGCCTCTGCAGTCAAATAAGCAAGGAAGTCCTCAAGGCCGAGCGCCACAATCGCCTGCCTGCTTTCGCCTGGCCGGCTGACGAGGTCCCGCTCTGTTATCGAATGGCGGGTACCTGCGATAAGGGTGATCTCGAGGCGGAGCAACTCTGGGAGGTAGGTACCAGCCCGGAGGACGCCAAGGCGATCGAGGAGGAATTGAAATGGTATTCCCGCTATGGCGGTGACGTGACGCACGTTCGTGTCGCAGGCCGAGCCGACCCAGTCCTCCGCATTGAACGGCATGTCGGCACCGCGCGCTGCATCCGCGATACCTACCTCGAAAAACACGGCAGCGGCTATCGGCTGCTGGAGAACGAATCGCTGGAGCGTCTATCGCAGGAGGGCGGCTACTGCAATGGCTCCTATGTGTCGTACCTCGACCTGCGCGGCAAAACCTATGCGGCGCTGGTGGAAATCTGGGAAGACGGGCGCCGGCTCACGATGATGCAGGCAGACGCAAACCTGAACCTGACAAAGGTCTGCGCGGTGAAATGGAGCCCGCAGCCGCGCAAATTTAAGCGCTAGATGCTTCCCTGCGAGACGGGCGGACAATTCACTCAAAAGAGCCTCTTGGCGCGCATACGGACCGTCCAATTGAAACATCGACGAGTTCGATCTATCATGGCCCTGTTAAATATCATGGCCATGATATCTACCATGGCCTTGGGATACCATTTATGAAGAGTGCATCCGAACTCGCGCTGGCCAACCTCCTTACCAACTTCAACTGGGACGTGGCATACCGCGATTCAGTGGACAACCATTCAGGTCTGACATTAAAGAGAGGCCCGCACTATTACATCGCTGCGGTGAAAACGGCCTCGGAGGCCCGCTCGGACCGAGTCGTGGCATTGCTGGCTCAAGCCATCCTTGAAGCGCAGTCTTACGCAAAGGGCGAGGCAGACGCTAAGCCGTTGGCCTTGGTAGGCGTGAATGAGTTGCCTGACGCGTTGATTCGTCGTGTTTCAGACTTCACGGGACACTTTGCGTCCGACATTGCGTTCGGCCTATTCGGCGCCGACGGCAGACGGTATTTCCAAGGCGTTGAATTGGCTGAACTCACGAGCCTCGAGGAACGCCCGCTCAGCCGGGGTGTCTCTGCGCCGCAGGCCTTCAATCTATTCTCTGACCTCAACCAGTGGATGCTGAAGGTTCTCCTGGCGCCGGAGATTCCTCTCGGCATGCTATCCGCACCTCGCAAAGAATTCGGAAATGGAGCAGACCTGGCTGAAGCGGCTCAGGTCTCTCAGATGAGTGTGTCGCGGTTTCTCAGCGTATTGCGACGGGACGGCTTTTTGTCATCGAGCAGAACTCTCCGACTTGTCAGGCGGCAAGCGCTGTTCGATCGCTGGAAAGCGAGCGCCGTTCGCGTCGGGCCAGAACAGCCGTTCCGATATCTCATTCAAGGTAACGACGACGGACAGCTAAAAAAATTCATGACACGCTATCGGAACGAAGCATGCGTGGGGTTGTTTGGCGCCGCTGACGCTTTTGGCCTAGGCCACGTCTCCGGCGTAACGCCGCGTGTGTACGTCCGCAAGCTAAGCAACTCGTATGACGGACAGCAATGGAAAGGCATTCGACCCGCACGTGAAGGGGAAAGGCCTGACCTCTTCCTACGGCAGCCAACGTTCCCCGAGTCTGTCTTCAGGGGGGCAGTGGCCAGTAATGGCGTGCCAGCAACGGACGCGATTCAGGTATGGCTTGATGTCTCCTCGCATCCGGCAAGGGGTCGCGAGCAGGCGAAGCTGATCGAAGACACACTCATCAATAGGCTAATCGAGAATACGACATGAACGACCTGGAGGCCTTCGCAAAACTTGCGATCGCGCTACAGCCGTGGCGACATCAAATCGTGTTCGCCGGCGGTTGGGCGTACCGGCTTTATCGTCAGCATCCGTTGGCGATCATCCCTCCTTACGATGCGCTCTACACGAGAGATGCTGATGTCGCGTTGGGAGACAAAGATACGTTCGAGGGAAACATCAAGGAGGCGCTCGCGAAAGCAGGATTCCATGAACAATTGGAAAGCGAGTTCAGGCCTCCGGTTTCCAAGTACACGCTAGGAACGGAGGAACAGGGCTTCTATGCCGAGTTCCTAACGACTTTGCGGGGGAGCGGAGTCAAGCGCTCCGGAGAACCGGACGCGACAACCAAACTGGCCGGCGTCACCGCACAAAAACTCCGTTACATGGATCTCCTGCTCATCGAGCCATGGCAAATCTCGCTTGCCTCCGATGACAAGTCAATAGAGCCGCTCGACGGCCTCCAGATTCCTAATCCAGTGGCGTTCATCGCTCAGAAGCTCCTGATCCACGAAAATCGGAAGAAGGAGAAAAGGCCTCAGGACGTCCTCTATATCTACGACACGCTCGAGCTGTTTGGCGCGCGGGTCGAGGTACTCACGACGACATGGAAGAAGGTGATCGTCCCCCTCTACCCTGAGCGCGAAGTCGCCAAGGTCATCGACGCACGCAGGCAGGTATTCTCGAAAGTCACGGACACGCTGCGTGAGGCTGCACGCATTCCCTCAGACAGGACGCTTGAACCCGACGATATGCTGGGACTGTGTTCCGAACTGCTGGATGAAATCTTCGAATAGCGCTTGCTCGAGCCCGGCAAGTATCGAGACGATTTGACTCTCCCCGCCGCCACCAGTTCTGTTGCAAGGCGCTGACACCCCTCTTCGCGATGGCTGTCACCCCGTAGTGCCGATGCTAGATTGACCCCGTGCAGCGCTCATAAAGAAAATACAAGGGTCACGCATGGCACCGTCAGTCTATCGAGTCACCCTGGGACTCATTCTCCTGCTGCATGGCCTGAGCAGCGTCGCAGCCAATCCCAGTGAAAGCAGGACATCGCCGTGGCGGAAGCTGGCATTCCCGCGCTCAGCAACAGGTTGGTGCACTGAATGACCATACGGCAAGCAACCATGGTGACAACACTGGCCATCGCGACATGTGCTTGTTCACCAACGAATCCTTATCAAACACCATTACGTTGGGGTGCCGGACCTGATGCACTGGGCCCGCACGTTGAGGTCATACGGGACGAGTGGATCGTCAAACGGACCGGGCGCTGCTACCGGCGCGTACCCGACGTTCCGATTATTGAAGGCGTCGTGAGCCGTGACACCGAGTACTGCTTCAATCGCGGGAAACTTTACGCTGTGCGGACCTATTTTGACGGCGAGGCTCAGCGCGAGCAGTGGGTGGAATGGCTGACTTCCATCTATGGAACGCCGTCGTCGTCGGTGAACGTGGCAGATTCCGTCGGCTGGGGAACGAATGATGTTGGCATCTACCTTCGATATGTCGCCGCCCACTCTTACGGACTTGAAGACGCTAGTGCCGTCACGTGGCAGAGCGTAATGCATATGCCCGTAATCGTCTGGTCCCCCTGCAATCAATGGGCTTCCGGATTTCAGACTTGCATGGAGCGAGAATCGAGGCGGATCCAGGCATTCGACGCAAGATGACGCAAACGCTTTGGCAAGCCTAGGGACGACACCAGTTCTTTGGCCAGCTCGTTAGCCGGTCCTTTTTCGCCAACGAAGCCTCAAACACCCGTCGATAATTTCCACCCAAGACTTGCTCTGTTTCCGACTGCGAGAACCCTTCCGCGAGCAACGCACTACCGAGCAATGGCAACTGGGCATAGCTCGTCAGCACCGGCGGAGAAATAAACCCAAGCATGTCCGTTCCCAGCCCGACATGCTCGACACCCACCACATCGGCCATGCGCTTGAAGCCATGCGCCATTTCCCGCAGATCGTGGAACGAGCCCGCGCTCGGCCATACGCCAATCACCCCACCCGTGCTCGCAATCGCCCGCGCATGATCCGCCGAGATCGAGCGCCCGCGTGCCGATGGGCGCGTGACTAGCGCGGTGTGGGACAGAATCAGCGGCTTCGTGCTTACAGCGGCCGCGCGCTTGACGAGGTCGTACGGGCCGTGCGCCACATCGACCACGATGCCGAGGGCATTACAGCGCCGGACAACATCGGCACCGAAGTCGGTCAGGCCGCCTTGCACCGACGCCTCCGTCTGGATATCGCCCAGTTCGTTCACGCGATAGTGGGTCAGTTGCAATTGCCGCAACTGGTGCAGCTCGAAGGCTTCATTGACGCGGTCGACCTGGCCTTCAAGAAAATCAGCCCCCTCCGAGGTAATGATGACGCGAGGCCCGCCTTCAGCAGATCTCAGCGCATCCGCATGCGTGACAACACCGAGCCCTTCCTGCGCGACAAGCGCCTTCGCCCGCTCGAACGAAAGTTGCGACAACCGATAAAGCTCACCCGGCTCCGGCTTGCGCCACGGCTCGAAGCGCTTGCGATCGGCGGAAACGCGCGTGGCAGCGGTATCCGCCACGATCGCCAGACAAATCACGTTCATGCCACCCGCAACCATGGGCGCACGCAAGGGCGTGAACGGCCGAGGCGGCGCCGTCGCCGGATCACGCGGTAACGTGACACGGCCGGCATGGCTATGCATATCGATGGTCACGGCACCCGGAGAGGCGCGCCATGGCGTCGATGCACTTTCATCCGACACAGAACTGAAACCCGAACGCCCGGGCGTGCAAGCGACGACGCCTAGCGCGGCGCCAAAGGCAAGAAACGCACGCCTGCTCTCCATACGGTCCTTCATATCGAATGCCCTTTCCCGGAAATCGGCACAAAAAAAGCCCGCCGGGAACGATCCGACGGGCTTTCGTCTACGACGCAACAGCAGGTATCACCCCACCCATTTGCGCGCATTGCGGAACATGCGCATCCACGGGCTGCCGCCGTCTGGAATGTTCTTCCACGCTTCCGGCGCCCAGCTCATCGTCGATGCGCGGAACACGCGTTCCGGGTGCGGCATCAGCGCGGTGAAGCGGCCGTCCACGGTCGTCACCGAGGTGATGCCCTGCGGCGAGCCGTTCGGGTTCAGCGGATACGTCTGCGTGACGTTGCCAGCGTTGTCCACAAAGCGCAGCGCCACCTTGGTGGCGTTGATATCGCCCTGCTGCGAGAAGTCGGCGAAGCCTTCCCCGTGCGCGACCACGATGGGGATGCGGCTGCCTTCCATGCCCGCGAAGAAGATCGACGGCGATTGCTCCACCTGTACGGTCACGAAGCGCGCTTCGTACTGTTCCGACTGGTTGCGCGTGAACTTCGGCCATGCGTTCGCACCCGGGATGATCGGGGCGAGGTTGCTCAGCATCTGGCAACCATTGCACACACCCAGCGCAAACGTGTCCTGGCGGTTGAAGAACGCCGCGAACTGCTCGGCCATCTGCGCGTTGAACAGGATCGTCTTGGCCCAGCCCTCGCCGGCGCCCAGCACGTCGCCGTAGCTGAAGCCGCCGCACGCAACAAAGCCCGTGAAGTCCGCGAGGTTCGCGCGGCCGGCGATCAGGTCGCTCATATGCACGTCGTGCGCGTCAAAGCCCGCGCGATCCATGCTGTAGGCCATCTCGATCTGCGAGTTGACGCCCTGCTCGCGCAGGATCGCCACGCGCGGACGCTTGCCGGTGGCCACGTACGGCGCGGCAATATCTTCCGCCGGATCGAACGTCAGCACCGGGCTGATGCCGGGGTCCGCCGCATCGAGCACGCGCTCATATTCGCTATCGGCGCAGGCCGGGTTGTCACGCAGGCGCGCGATGCGCCAGCTCACCTCGGACCAGTTGCGCTGCAACTCACTGCGCGCGGCACCGAAGACCTTCTTGGCATCGCGATAGATCTCGATCTGATCGCTTGCGTTAGGCTTGCCGAGCACATGGCTGCATGCCGACAGATTGGCTTCGCGCAGCACCCCAAACACCGCGTCGCGTTGTTCCGCGCGCACCTGGATCACCGCGCCGAGTTCCTCGGAGAACAGCGCACGCAGCGTCTGTTCGTTGCGGCGCCCCGCGATCTGCTCCGCCCAGTTCTTGGCATCGCCGTAGTCCTGCTCCTGCGTCGGGTCGAGCGCGAGCATATCCACGTTCAACGACACACCGCAGTGGCCCGCAAAGGCCATTTCCGCCACGGCGGCCATAAAGCCACCATCGGAACGATCGTGATAAGCCAGCAGCTTGTCCTCGCGATTCAGTCGCTGAATCACGTTGAAGAAATTCTTGAGGTCCTCGGCGTTATCGACGTCGGGCACCGTGTCACCAACCTGCTGCGTCACCTGCGCGAGGATCGAGCCACCCAGGCGGTTCTTGCCACGGCCAAGGTCGATCGCAATCAGTACCGTCTCGCCCAGATCCGTGCGCAGTTGCGGCGTCAGCGTGCGATTGACGTTATCGACGGCGGCAAACGCCGAGATGATTAGCGACACCGGCGCAACCACTTCCTTGGCCACGCTCTTGCCACCTTCGTCATCCGACCACTTGGTGCGCATCGACAACGAGTCCTTGCCCACCGGAATGCTGATGCCGAGCGCCGGGCACAGCTCCATGCCCACCGCATGCACGGTGTCATACAGCTTGGCGTCTTCGCCTTCCACGCCGCATGCAGCCATCCAGTTGGCCGACAGCTTGACCTTGCCGAGATCGATCACTGGCGCCGCCGCGAGGTTCGTCAGCGCTTCGCCAATCGCCATACGACCCGACGCAGGCGCGTTGATCACGGCCAGCGGTGTGCGCTCGCCCATCGTCATCGCTTCGCCAGCCAGGCCCTTGTAGTCGAGCGTGGTCACGGCCACGTCGGCCACCGGCACCTGCCACGGACCAACCATCTGGTCGCGCGCGTTCATGCCGCCCACAGTACGGTCACCGATCGTGATCAGGAACGACTTGCTCGCCACGGTCGGATGACGCAGCACGTCATGCACGGCCTGCTCGAGCGAAATACCGGTAACGTCCACGGCCGGCAGTTCGCGCTCCACGCGCGTGACATCACGATGCATGCGCGGCGGCTTGCCGAGCAGCACATCCATCGGCATGTTGACCGGGAAGCGCTCCTTCAGTTCGGCGTCCACCTGCGCATCGACGACCTGCAACTGCTGCGCTTCGGTGGCAATACCGACCACCGCAAACGGCGCGCGCTCACGTTCGCACATCGCCTGGAACTGCGGGAAGCTGTCCGGCGCGATGGCCAGCACATAACGTTCCTGCGACTCGTTGCACCAGATTTCAGCGGGCGACAGGCCCGATTCCTCAAGGTGGATCTGGCGCAGATCGAAACGCGCGCCACGGTTCGCACCGTCCACGACCTCGGGGAACGCGTTCGATAGACCGCCCGCGCCCACGTCGTGGATCGACAGGATCGGGTTCGCGTCGCCGAGCTGCCAGCACGCGTTGATGACTTCCTGCGCGCGACGCTCCATTTCGGGGTTACCGCGCTGCACCGAATCGAAGTCGAGGTCAGCGGTGTTGGTGCCAGTTGCCATCGAGCTGGCAGCGCTGCCGCCCATGCCGATGCGCATGCCCGGGCCACCGAGCTGAATCAGCAGCGTGCCCGCGGGCAGATCGTTCTTGTGCGTGTGGGTGGCGTCGATATTGCCGATGCCGCCCGCGATCATGATCGGCTTGTGGTAACCGCGCACGGTGCCGCCGACATTCTGCTCATACACCCGGAAGTAGCCGCCGAGAATCGCGCGGCCGAATTCGTTGTTGAACGCGGCGCCGCCGATCGGGCCTTCGATCATGATCTGCAGCGGCGAGGCGATGCGATCCGGCTTGCCGGTCACGCCGGGCTTGTCGTCGGGGTTGCGATGGGCGATCGGCTGCGCGGCATTGCGCGCGTTCTCCCACGATTCCACCGCTTCCGGCAGCATCAGGTTCGATACCGTGAAGCCGGTCAGACCGGCCTTCGGCTTGCCGCCGCGACCCGTCGCGCCTTCATCGCGGATCTCGCCACCGGCACCGGTGGAGGCACCCGGGAACGGCGAAATCGCGGTCGGGTGGTTATGCGTCTCCACCTTCATCAGGGTGTGGGTCAGCGCCTCGTGACGGCCATAGCGCTGGTCGTCACCACGCGGGTACCAGCGCTCGGCAACGCCGCCCTCCATCACCGCGGAGTTGTCCGAATACGCGACGATCGAACCCTGCGGGTTCAGCTGGTGCGTATTGCGGATCATCGCGAACAGCGACTTGTCCTGGCTCACGCCGTCGATGGTCCACGTGGCGTTGAAGATCTTGTGGCGGCAATGTTCGCTGTTGGCCTGCGCGAACATCATCAGCTCGACGTCGGTCGGATTGCGCTCGAGCTTCGCGTACGCGTCCAGCAGGTAGTCAATCTCGTCATCCGAGAGCGCCAGGCCCATGGCCGTGTTGGCATCCACCAGCGCGCTGCGGCCGGCGGCGATGTCGATGAACTGCAGCGGCTTGGCCGGCAGCTCCTGGAACAGGCCGGCAGCGTCGTCGCGCGTGGCGACCACGGTTTCCGTCATGCGGTCGAACAGATGCGCGGCCACGGCGGCGCGCGTGTCGGCGTCCAGCGTCTTGCGGCCGCGCAGCAGCCCCTTCTTGCAGATCACGGTGATCTCGATGCCGCGCTCGATGCGGTGCACGTGCGTCAGGCCGCAGTTGTGCGCGATATCGGTGGCCTTGCTGGCCCACGGCGAGATCGTGCCGAAACGCGGGATCACGACGAAGCGGTCCCCCTCGGTCTGCGCGGCGAACGGTGCACCATAGGTCAGCAGCGCGCCGATGCGCGCCGCGTCGTCGGTCGACAGCGGTGCATTGGCATCGACAAAGTGCACGAACTGGCCGTGCACCGATTCGATATCGGCGTCGATCTGCTTGAGGGCGGTGAGAAGGCGTTGCTGGCGGAAGGCGGAAAGCGCCAATGGGCCGGGGAAGCACGAGAAATGCGCCATGATCGTTGCGGTCGGGAAGCAGGAGATTGGGGGCTGCGGCCGGCGGCACCGCTGGATGGGATGCCGGCTGGCGGAAAACCGCTATTGTACCTTGCCCACGACCCGATATTGCATTGCGCAACCCGACGGGAACGGACAAATGCGACCGGTCCGCCCCGCTACCCCCAATGTGGTGCAAGCCCCACCCGTCAATTCAAAGCGATGTCGCCGACCGCGCCGCCTGCTCATACAACCCCGTCAACACCCGCAACAAGCGCGCAAGTTCGCCGATCTCGACGTTTTCATCGCTCCCCTCGGTGAAATTGCTCGTCAGGCATTGCTCCCGAATCTCGCGATACCGCGCGCAGGCCTCGGTCCCCGCCTTGGTGGTGGCATAGGTCGCCTCCTTCCCCACCCGCTCCCCGTTCACCAGCCCCAGCCCCGTCAGCTTCTTCAACGCATAGGTCACCAGGTGCGTGTCCTCGACATTGAGCACAAAGCAGATATCCGCCAGCCGCTTGGCCCGCCCGCGATGATTCACGTGGTGCAGCACCAGCACGTCGAGGAACGTCAGATCCCGCACGCCCGCCGCGCCCATGCAACGCACCACCCAGCGGCTGTAAGCGTTGTAGGCGGTATTGAGCCCGAACTCGAACTCCGACAATTCGGGGCTGCGCACGGACACCAGATGCGACGACGACACGATGTTCACCCCCGCCGCGCGCGACAGCGCCTTGGTCTGGGTGGCCACCTCTTCGACCGCGATCTCCGCCGTAACCGAGGAGGCGGGAGCAGCGCTGGTGGCGGCGGGACTGTCCGACGCGGGCTTGCGAGCCATGGATAAGGTCTCCTGTGATGGCGATAGGTGAAAGCCCGATCCACATCGAGCCAATAATGGCTTGACAGTTTATTGGCAAATTCTCAGCATGAACACCACTCTGGGCATGACCCTTGCATCAAAAAATCGTTTTCGCTCACAGCGCGCCCGACGAGCCAGCGGCGCGCCACGGTAGTCAAACCCGCGCACCAACAGCGCAAGCAACACCAGGAGAGATCGAGATGCGAGTCAAGGTATTGGCAGTTGCGGCGGCAAGCCTGATGGCGGGCCTCGGGAGCATGTCGGCAGCATGGGCGGACACCAAATGGGACCTCCCCACCGGCTACCCCGTCAACAATCTGCACACCGAGAACCTCCAGAAACTGTCCGACGACGTGGCGCAGGCCACCGGCGGCAAGCTCAAGATCCAGTTGCATCCGAATGGCTCGCTGCTCAAGGCCAACGAGATCAAGCGCGGCGTGCAGACCGGTCAGGTGCAGATGGGCGAAATCCTGATGTCCACGCTGGCCAACGAGAACCCGGTGTTCGGCGTCGACGCCGTGCCCTTCCTCGCCACCAGCTACACCGACGCGTACAAGCTGTGGCAGGCCTCGCGCCCCGTCACCGAGAAGATCCTCGACCGCCAGGGCATGAAGCTGCTGTACGCGGTGGCCTGGCCGCCGCAGGGTATCTACGCCAACAAGCCGCTGACCGCCGCCGCCGACATGAAGGGCCTCAAATGGCGCGCGTACAACCCGGCTACCTCGAAGATCGCCGAGCTCGTGAACGCGCAGCCGGTCACGATCCAGGCCGCCGACCTCGCGCAGGCGCTCGCCACCGGCACCGTCAACTCGTTTATGTCGTCGGGCGCCACCGGTGTCGACACCAAGGTGTGGGAAAGCGTGAAGTACTTCTACACCGTGGACGCATGGCTGCCCAAGAACATGCTCGTGGTCAGCAAGAAGGCCTACGCCGCGCTCGACAAGCCCACGCAACTGGCCCTCGACAAGGCCGTGGCCGATGCCGAGAAGCGCGGTTGGCAGGTCTCCGAGCAGAAGACGCGCGAGTACCTCGCGGTGCTGGCCAAGAACGGCATGACCGTGGAGCCGCCGTCGGCGCAGCTCAAGGGTGACATGCAGAAGGTCGGCCAGACCATGGTCGATGAATGGGCGAAGAGTGCCGGCGACGACGGCAAGACCATTCTGGAAGCGTATCGCAAGTAAGGTCCTCGCCATGGAGCGGGACTGAATGCCGGCGGCCGCGGCCGCCGGCATAGGCATTCCTGCGCCCGCTCTGCTCCACCTGATACCACTCTCACGCCTTAGGCCGTAGCCAATATGGAAGTCCCCGTCACCCCAAAGCGCTGGCTGGACCGGCTGCTCGATCTCTGCGCCGTGCTCGGCGCGCTCTGCATTCTCGGCGTCTGCATCGTGATGATCATGATGTCGCTCTCGCGTGAGACCAACATGGCGTTCCGCGGCGGCGACGACATCGTCGCGTGGCTGTGCGCGGCGTCCGCATTCCTGGTGCTCGGCCAGACCTTCCAGCATGGCGGCATCGTGCGCGTGGAGATGCTGCTCGAAGCCGCGGGCCCGCGCCGCCGCTGGTTGCTCGAACTGGTCTCCCTGACCGTATGCCTCGTGTTCGCGGCCTATGCCACCTATGCGCTCGGCACCTTCGCGTGGCAGAGCTGGGACATTGGCGATGTGTCGCAGGGCCAGATCGTGATTCCGCTGTGGATCCCGCAAAGTTTCGCGGTCATCGGTTGCGCGGGCTTCCTGCTCGCGGTGGGCGACGAGTGGCTGCGCGTGGTGCGTGGGCAGAAGCCGCGCTACCAGCTGGCGCAGGAAGCCAAGCTTGCCGCCGGCGACTTCGGGGAGACCATCTGATGAGCACCGTCGTCGTTGCCCTCGTCCTGCTGGTCGTGATGATCGTGTTCCTCGCGCTCGGCGCATGGATCCCGGTCGCCATCGCGGTCACGTCGTGGATCGGTCTGGTCATCTTCTCCGATCACGAAGCCCTGATCAATCTCGCCAACTCCTGGTGGTCGTCGAGCGCGTCGTACACGCTCGCGTCACTCCCCCTATTCGTCTGGATGGGCGAAATCCTGTTCCGTACCAAGCTGTCGGAGCAGATGTTCAACGGCCTGTCGCCATGGCTCAACTGGCTGCCAGGCCGGCTCATGCACGTGAACATTCTGGGCTGCGGCATCTTCGGCTCGGTCTCGGGCTCGTCGGCCGCCACCTGCGCGACCATCGCCAAATCCGCACTGCCTGAGCTCACACGGCGCGGCTACGACGAGCGCATCACGCTCGGCTCGCTGTCGTGTGCGGGCACGCTAGGCATCCTGATCCCGCCGTCGATCACGATGGTGGTCTACGCGGTATCCGCGGATGTCTCGATCATCCGCGTGTTCCTGGCCGGCTTTCTGCCGGGCCTGCTGCTGATGCTGCTGTTCTCGGGCTATATCGTGGTGTGGGCCCTGCTCAATCCGAGCAAGACTCCCGCCGCCGAGACCTTCGGCTGGCGCGCGCGCATGGCGTCGATCCGCCAGTTGATGCCCTGCATCGTGCTGATCGCGTTTATCACGTGGATCATGATCGCCGGCTACTCCACCGCCACCGAGGCGGCGGCTTACGGCGTAGTGGCCTCGCTTGCGCTCGCGTGGGTCGGTGGTTCGCTGACGCGGCGCGCGTTCTGGGACAGCCTGATGTCCGCCACGCGACTGACCGCGATGATCATGTTCGTGCTGGGCGCCACGTCGTTCCTGTCCGTGACCATGAGCTTTACCGGCATTCCGCGCGCGCTGGCGGAATGGGTGGCCGCGCTACACCTGTCGCCGTGGGCGCTGATCGCGGTGCTGACCGTGATCTACATCATCCTCGGCACCGCGCTCGACGGTATCTCGATGATCGCGCTGACCACGGCCACGGTCCTGCCGATGGTGCAGGCGGCGGGCTTCGATCTGGTATGGTTCGGAATCTTCATCGTGTTGCTCGTCGAGATTGCCGAGGTGACGCCCCCGGTCGGCTTCAATCTCTTCGTGTTGCAGAGTATGACCGGCAAGGACAGCAACTACATCGCCAGAGTCTCGTTGCCGTTCTTCATGATGATGGTGCTGGCCATTGCGATGGTCACCGTGTGGCCGACGATCGTGACGTGGCTGCCCGATCTGGTCATGCAGAAGGAACTCAAATAACCGCGCACTCACCTTAACGGGCAGCACCTTAACGGGCAGCACCATAACGGGCAGCGCGGATTTCCCGGGGGGGTCGCTGACAGGGATATTCGAGCCAATATGCACGTTATCGTGATTGGGGCCGGCGCCATCGGCGTCTGCTCCGCGTGGTACCTGCGTCAGGCCGGCTTCGACGTGACCGTGCTGGAGCGGCGCGGCGCGCCGGCGCAGGAGAGCAGTTTCGGCAATGCCGGCGTGATCGCCCCGGGCTACGTCACGCCGTGGGCGGCTCCCGGCATGCCGCGCAAATTGCTCGGCATGCTGTTCAGGCACGACTCGCCCGTGCGCTTTCGTCCGAGCCTCGACCCGGCCATGTGGCGCTGGATCGCGCGCTGGCTGCGCGAATGCGAGCCGGAGCGCTATCGCGCCAACAAGCTGCGCATGCAGCGGCTCGCGTTCTACAGCCGCGACTGCCTGCACCAACTGCGCGGCGAGCTCGATATCGACTACGAACAATCGCGTGGCTACCTGCAGCTGTTCCGCACGGCACGCGATCTGGACCTTGCCGCACCGGCACTGGCGTTACTGCGCGAAAACAAGGTCGTGCACACGCTAGTGGACGCCGACGGCTGCCGCCGCATCGAGCCCGGCCTGGCGCAGGACACCGCGCTTGCGGGCGGCCTGCATCTACCTGAGGATGAATCGGGCAACTGTCCGATGTTCGTGCGCCGGCTGCACCAGCATGCGGAAGCCGCCGGCGTGCGTTTTCGCTTCGACACCGGCGTGGCGCGCGTGCGTGCATCGTCGGGCGATCGCCGCCGTGGTGGCGTGGACAGCGCCGGGGGCATCGGCCGCGTGGGTGCCGATGGCCGCATCGTCGTCGAACTGAAGCCCACGCAACGCGGCGCCGCCGCGGAGTCGCTGAGCGCGGATCGCGTACTGGTCTGCGCGGGCGTGGGCAGCGCGACGCTGCTGCGGCCGCTGGGACTGCGCGTGCCGCTCTATCCGGTCAAGGGTTACTCGGCCACCGTGATGGTGCGCGATGAACTGCAGGCCCCGCTCGGCGCGCTGATGGACGAATCGTTCAAGGTGGCCATCACGCGCATGGGCAATCGCCTGCGTGTGGCCGGCACGGCCGAACTCGGCACGCGCAAGCTCGATCTGCGTCAGGATGCGCTGCGCACGCTGATCCGCGTGGCGCGCGACTGGTTTCCGGTGGCTGGGTCGTATCAGGATGCCACGTTGTGGGCCGGCGCGCGGCCGATGCTGCCGGACGGTCCGCCGTTGATTGGCGCCACCTCGGTGCCGGGCGTCTTCCTCAATCTCGGCCATGGTTCGACGGGCTGGGCCATGGCCTGCGGCTCGGGCAAGATCGCCGCCGATCAGCTCGCCGCCAGCGCGGGCACCGGCGATGGCCCCGCGCTCGATATGGAAGGGCTGACGCCCGCGCGGTATAGACTCGCGTGACCAGCCTCACCGGACCAGCGCGCCGGCAGCGCAGTCCCGTTGAGGCTCGCCAGACAACGCACCGCTTGGACGCACTCGCATGAATACAGCCTCGTCTACCTCGTCCGCCGTCGCAGCCGCAACGGCGACAACCACCGCGACCGCCACGTCCATGGCGCATGCCACCGCTACCACCAGCGAACCGGTCGCGACAGCCACGGCATCTGATGACTGGTTCGCGCTCGACGCCGCCGACACCACGGCATCGACCCCGCTCTACGACGTGGCCACACTCCGCGCCATCGAACAGGCCGGCCTCGACAGCCTGCCGCCGTTCACGCTGATGGCCCGCGCCGGTGCCGCCGCGGCGGACTGGATCGCGCGGCATGCGCCAGCGGGCAAGGTGCTATGTCTCGCGGGCGCCGGCAACAACGGCGGCGATGCGCTGGTCGCGGCCACGCGGCTGCATCAGGCGGGCCGGCGCGTGGAAGCGTGGCTCACCGGCGTCCCCGATCGCCTGCCCGCGGACGCCGCGCGCGCCTGGGCGGAAGCGCGCGCGGCGGGCGTCCCGGTGCTCGCGATGGCGCAGGATGAAAGCGCCGCCCTGCCACCGTGGCCCGCCGACTGCGTAGCCATTGCGGACGGCCTGCTCGGCATCGGGCTCAATCGTCCCGCGCAAGGCCAGGCGGCCCGCTGGATCGAGCACGTCAACGCGTCGGGCCTGCCGGTGTTCGCGCTCGATATCCCGAGCGGACTGTTTGCCGATACCGGCCTTGGCCAGCCCGCGATTCGCGCGCAACGCACCCTCACATTCCTCACCGCCAAACCGGGCCTGCTCACGCTAGACGGCCGCGACTGCGCGGGCGCGCTCGATATCGCGCCGCTGGGCCTCGCCTATCCGCCCATGCAGGTACCGACCGCCATCGTCAATCAGCCCGCCGGCTTCGCGGCCACGCTGCCCGCGCGCGCGCACGCGGCCAACAAGGGCCACTTCGGCCAGCTCGCGGTAATCGGCGGCAGTGTCGGCATGACCGGCGCCCCGCTGCTCGGCGCGCGCGCCGCGCTGTACCTCGGCGCAGGGCGCGTGCATATCGGTTTTCTCGCCGACAACGCTCCGTCGGCCGATTTTGTGCATCCGGAACTGATGCTCCATGCCGTGGCACGCGTGGCCACCGGCGCGATGTCGGCACTGGTGATCGGCCCGGGCATGGGCACTGGCGCGGAAAGCGCCACCGCCCTCGCCGCGCTGCTGGACGCATGCGTCAAGGCCGAGCACCGGCCCGCGCTCGTGCTCGACGCCGATGCCCTGAACCTGCTCGCCGCCGACGCGGCCCTGGCCGCACGCTTGATCGCCAGCGGTCTGCCCTGCGTGCTCACCCCGCACCCACTCGAAGCCGCGCGCCTGCTTGGCGTCAGCGTCCCCGAGGTACAGCGCGACCGCCTGGCCGCCGCCAGGGCATTGGCCCAGCAATGGCGCGCGGTCGTGGTGCTCAAAGGCTCAGGCACGATCGTCGCCGCGCCGGATGGGGGTACACCACCGCCCGTCATCAACCCCACCGGCAATGCCGCGCTCGCGACGGCCGGCACCGGCGATGTGCTCGCGGGCATGACCGGCGCGCTGCTTGCGCAAGGCATGGCGACGCACGCCGCGGCTTGCGCGGCGGTCTGGATCCACGGCCGCGCCGCGGATGCCTTCGTCGCCGCAGGGCTCGGCCCCGCAGGCATGACCGCAAGCGAACTGTACGGTCCCGCACGTCAAATTCTGAACGCGCTGCTGCGCGGCGCCCCGGCCTGAAACAATCGGGCCGGCACGAACCGTTGCGAGCACTTTCACGACGCGCCGTAACAGCTTGTCACACGATGGCACCCCTAGTCGGACAACGCCCGATAGGGACAACCACATTTGCCTGCTATCGTTGCGCGACACCTGCTGAACAACGATGGCAAACGCACGGACTTCGTGCGTTTGCGGCCTGTAGTTTGCATATAAGCTAGCGCTATACTCCCGCATCCCGCGCCATCACCGCGGGGCGGAACCAACGACCTATTCCCGAGATTGCATGCCGACAGATCTACACGCCTGGAATGCCCTCCTGCAGCATCACGACACCATTCGCGATACCCCCATGCGCGAATGGTTCGACGACGCCAATGCCGAACGCCGCGTGTCGGCCTTCTCCGTGGAGGCCGCTGGCCTGTATCTCGATTACTCGAAGAACCGCATCACGCCCGAGACGTTCGACCTGCTGATGCGCCTGGCCGAAGAAGCCGGCGTACCCTGCCGGCGCGAAGCGATGTTCACGGGCGAACATATCAACGCCACCGAAGATCGCGCGGCCCTGCATGTGGCCCTGCGCGCGCTGCCGGACGCCCCCTTCCGCGTCGACGGGGTCTCGGTCATGCCCGGCATCCATGACGTGCTGCGCCGCATGCAGGACTTCTCCGAGCGCGTGCGCGGCGGCAAATGGACCGGCCATACCGGCGAGACCATCACCGATGTCGTCAATATCGGCATCGGCGGTTCCGACCTCGGCCCGCGCATGGTCTGCCGCGCGCTGGCCCACCTCGCGGACCGCGTCGGCCCGCGCATGCATTTTGTTTCGAACGTCGATGGCACCGAGCTCGCCGAAACGCTCGTGCGCCTGAACCCGGCACGCACGCTCGTGATCGTCTGCTCCAAGACCTTCACCACGCTCGAGACCATGGCCAATGCCTGCAGCATGCGGGACTGGTTCCTGACCCATGGCGTGCCCGAGCACCACCTCGCGTGCCATTTTGTCGCGGTGTCGACGAATACCGAAGCCGTGCGCAAGTTCGGCATCGACCCCGCCAATATGTTCGAATTCTGGGACTGGATTGGCGGCCGCTTCTCGCTGTGGTCGTCGGTCGGCCTGTCGATCGCGCTCGCGGTGGGCTTCGATGCGTTCGAGGACCTGCTGCGCGGCGCACGCGCGATGGACGATCACTTCCGCACCGCGCCACTCGCGCAGAACATGCCGGTGGTCATGGCCATGCTCGGCATCTGGTACCGCAACTTCTTCAACATGCCGACCAGCTGCATGGCGCCGTACTCGACGTCGCTCGAGCTGTTCCCCGCGTTCCTGCAGCAACTGGAGATGGAGAGCAACGGCAAGTCGGTACAGCTCGATGGCCGCCACGTGCGCGCGCATACCTCGCCGGTGGTCTGGGGCACGGCGGGCACGAATGGCCAGCATGCCTACTTCCAGATGATCCACCAGGGCTCGCAGATCGTGCCGGTGGACTTCGTCGCGCCGCTGGTGCCGCCGCGCGAACTGCCGGGCCATCACGCCAAGCTGCTTGCCAACTGCTTCGCGCAGGCGGAGGCGCTGATGCGCGGCCGTAGCGCGGAAGAGCTGCACGCGGCAGGCGTAACAGACCCCGCGCGCGTGCCGCATATGGTGTTCGAGGGTAACCGTCCGAGCAATACGCTACTGATGGAAGACCTCACGCCGCACGTGCTCGGCGCGCTGATCGCGCTCTACGAACACCGCACGTTCGTGCAGGGCGTGGTCTGGAATATCAACTCGTTCGATCAGTGGGGCGTCGAGCTCGGCAAAATCCTCGCGCGCCCGATCGAGGGTGAATTGAAAGGCGACGGGAGCGACGGCAGTGACGTCAGCGATGGCGCGCACGACGCGTCCACGCGCTCGCTGATTGCCCGCGCACGCGCGGTGCTGTCGCGTCAGACCTCGGTGCCGAGCAACTGATCGCTGGCGACGCGGCCCGCTTCGATCGTCAGCATGCGACCGCAGCGCGCGGCCACCGAGCGATCGTGCGTCACCAGCACGAGCGTGGAACCGGCATCGCGATTGAGCTCGAACATCAGCGCAATCACTGCCTCGCCGGTCGATGTATCGAGACTGCCGGTGGGCTCGTCGGCGAACAGGATGTCCGGCCGCGCCACAAATGCGCGCGCCAGCGCCACGCGCTGCTGCTCGCCGCCCGACAGCGTGCGCGGATAGTGCGAGAGCCGCGCGCTCAGACCCACACGCCCGAGCATCTCCACCGCGCGCTCGCGCACACGATCGGTCTCGCCGCGCAGCTCCAGCGGCAACATCACGTTTTCCAGTGCGGTCAGGTGACCGACCAGCTGGAACGACTGGAACACGAATCCCACATGGCGGCCGCGCAGCGCGGCACGCTGGTCTTCGTTGAGCTTGAACAGATCCTGGCCATGCAGCTTGACCGCGCCGGTACTCGGCAGATCGAGCCCGGCCAGCAGGCCGAGCAGCGTCGACTTGCCCGATCCCGAGGCCCCGACGATGGCCAGCGTCTCGCCCGGCGTGACGGAAAACGAGACGTCGTGCAAAATCGTCAGCGAACCCGTCGCGTCAGCTACGGTCTTTCCTAGTGACTCGACAGCGAGAATGGAAGAAGACATGGGCAAGAAATCCGGGAGTGGTTGGAGCAACGCCATCAAGGTAGCATGCGGCGTCGCCATTGGCATGGCGATCGGCGTCGGCACGGCATGGTTATCGGTGATGCCCGCGCAAGCCGCTACGGCCGCGCCAGCGTCGGTACCGGTGTCCGCGGGACCCGCGTTGCTGGTGTTGGGGGACAGCCTGTCCGCCGAATACGGCCTCACACGAGGCACCGGCTGGGTCACGCTACTGCAGGATCGCCTGCGCACGGAGCGGTTCGATTATAGCGTCGTGAACGCGAGCATCAGCGGCGAGACGACGGTTGGCGGCAAGACGCGCCTGCCGGATCTGATCAAGCGCCACAAGCCGGCGGTAGTGATTGTGGAATTGGGCGCGAACGATGCGCTGCGTGGGCTCTCGCTGCAAAGCACCGAGGCCAATCTGCGCGACATCCTCGCTACCGCGCAGAAGGCCGGCGCGCGTGTGGTGTTGGTCGGCATGCGTATCCCACCGAATTACGGACAGGACTACACGGAGCGATTCTTCGCGCTGTATGGGAAGCTGGCGCAGGAGTATCGCGCCGCGCTGGTGCCGTTTTTTCTGGATAAGGTGATCACCCACCCAGACTGGTTTCAGGACGACCGCATTCACCCGAATGCGACCGCGCAGCCCACGTTGCTGGACAACGTGTGGCCGCAACTGAAACCACTGCTGAAATCCAACGCCGGGAAATAACGCCGGATAAAGACATAGCGCCGGATGTTCTTGCAGCCCCCTCCCCATGGGAGAGGGCTGCACGCTGTTACTGCGCTTGCCCTTCGCTTGCGTCTGAGGAAGCTGCGGCAATCGGACGCAGGATCTTCACCTTCGACTCGGCCTTGAGGCTTTCGTAGTACGCATTCAGATCGGCCTGACCGACCAGCTGCGCCAGTTGCTGGGCTTCAGCCTGACGTTGCTCGGGCTTCGGCTGCGTCGGCGTGCTGACCTTATTGATGCGATAGATCGCATAACCGTCGCTGCCCAGATCGACACCAACGAATGCCGGCAGCTTCAGCGCATCGGCGCGCATGATCGCTTCGGCAGCCTTCGGCGGAATGTTGTCGCCGCGCGTACGCGATACCGTAATCGATGCGCCGAAGCCTGCCGTCGCCGGATCCTTCTTCAGCGCCTCGAGCTTCGCCACACCATCCTTCTGTGCCAGTTCGGCGGCCTGCTGCGCGACGTAAGCCGCGCGCACCTGCGCCTCGACATCTTCGAACTTGCGCACCGACGACGGACGATAGTCCACCACACGTGCCGACACCAGCGTGGTCGGGTTCACCTGCACGGCCTCGATATTGCGCTTGTTCTTCAGCGAGTCCTCGCTGAACAACGCCTTCAGCACCTTCTCGTTGTTGAGCGGGCTTTGCGCGCCAAGCTTCGGGTTCGGCTGGCGCGTGACGTCGTCGGCGGTCTGGATCTGCAGGTGGAACTTGTCGGCGGCCGGCTTGAGGCTTTCCGACTGCTCGTACACGAGGTTACCGAACGCGTCGGCCTGCTCCTGATACGCCTTGGCCGCAAGCTGCTTGCGCAGTTCACCCTCGAGCTCGGTCTTCACCGCTTCCAGCGGCTGTACCGCGGCCGGCTTGATCTCGTCGAGCTTGATGATGTGATAACCGTAGTCGGTTTCCACCACGTCGCTGATCTGGCCCGGCTTGAGCGCGTACATCGCGTCCTCGAACGGCTTGACCAGCGCGCCGCGACCCATAAAGCCGAGGTCGCCGCCCTTTTCCGCGGAACCCGGATCCTGCGACTGCTTCTTCGCCACGTCCGCGAACGTTTCCGGATGCTTGCGCAGGTCGTCGAGCAACTTGGTCGCGCGCGCCTTCGCGGCGGCACGATCGGCGGCCGGCGCATCCTTCGGCGACGCGATCAGGATATGGCTCGCACGGCGTTGCTCTTCGGTCTTGAAGCGCTGGAGATTGCTCTCGTAGTAGGACTTCAGCTGCTCCGGCGTCACCGTCTGCGAGGCCGCCAGCGCGTCGCCCGACAGCACGATGTACTCGACCTTGGCCTGCTCGGGAATCGCGTACGCCGAGGTATGCGCGTCGTAGTACGCCTTCAGTGCCGCCGCATCGGGCGTGACCTTCGCCGTGAAATCGGCGGGCTTGATCACGAGTGCCTGCACGTCACGCTCCTGGTCGCGCACGGCGAGCAGGCGGTCGAGCAGCGACTTCGGCATAAAGCCCGTGGTCGACACGGCGGCGCTGAGCTGCTGCGTGGCGAGGTCGAAGCGCATACGCGCATCGAGCTGCTCCGGCGTCATGCCCTGCGCGGCCAGCAGCTGCACGTAGGCCTTGTCGTCGAACTTGCCGTCGGCGGTCTTCAGTTGCGCGATCGCGGGAATGCTCTGGATCGCGGCGGCGACTTCCGCGTCGGACACGGTCAGGTGCTCGCGCGCGACGGTGGAGGACACCACGCGTTGCAGGATCAGCTGATCGAGCACGGCCTGACGTGCGGCGGCGCCTTCGAACTGGCGCGGGTCGTAGCTCGCGCCGAGAATCTGGCGCATGCGCTCGGTCTGGTCGCGCACGACGTTGTCCACTTCCTGAACCGAGATGGCGCGACCATCGACCTTCGCGACATCATGCGAACTGTCCATGAAGCGCGAATAGCTTTCGACGCCGAAGAAGACGAACGACGGGAAGACGAGCACCAGCAGCAGCAGAAGCATCAGGCGCCGGTTATTGCGTACGAAATCAAGCATGCTGATTCGGGTAAGGGGTTGGCACGAAG
This sequence comes from Cupriavidus pampae, assembly GCF_914271485.1. Lineage (GTDB taxonomy): Bacteria > Pseudomonadota > Gammaproteobacteria > Burkholderiales > Burkholderiaceae > Cupriavidus > Cupriavidus pampae. The sequence goes on along the minus strand of NZ_CAJZAG010000001.1, from coordinate 718,272 downwards.
GTCAAACTTCGCGATTCTATCAGGAGAGACACCCAATACCTGTCAGTTTCGGCGACCAATGAAAAACGCCCGCGATTGCGGGCGTTTTTCATAAGCTGGCGGAGTGGACGGGACTCGCCCCCGCAACCCACGCCGTGACAGGCCGGTATTCTAACCAACTGAACTACCACTCCTGTGTCGGTGCCAGTGCATCGAGAACGGTGGTGGGTGCTGAGGGGCTCGAACCCCCGACCTACGCCTTGTAAGGGCGCCGCTCTACCAACTGAGCTAAGCACCCGCTCTCTTCACTGCTAGTCGTACTAATCGTGTCTTACTACACAATCTCGCTACGCACGGCTCGGCAGGTACTTCTTGTTGCCGCTGTTTGCGTTGCGAGGCCGCGATTGTAATCCAGGTGTTTGCGATTTGCCAAGCCTTGCGCACAAGAAAAATGCAATAAAAAACGCCACGGTTTCCCGTGGCGTTTTACGTCGCAGCGGTCGTACAGACCCGCGCGCGATCAGTGATGCGTCATCTCGACCGTGGACTTGGACTTGTCAGCCACGTCGGCTGGCTTCTCCACGTCGTCGGGCAGCGGCTCGGGCTTACGCTCGAGCGCGAGCTCCAGCACCTTGTCGATCCACCGCACCGGCACGATCTCGATCGCGTTCTTCACGTTGTCCGGAATCTCGGCGAGATCCTTGACGTTCTCTTCCGGAATCAGCACCAGCTTGATACCGCCACGATGGGCCGCCAGCAGCTTCTCCTTGAGACCGCCAATCGGCAGCACCTCACCACGCAGCGTGATCTCGCCGGTCATCGCGACATCGGCACGCACCGGAATACCGGTCAGCACCGACACCAACGCCGTCGTCATCGCACCACCCGCGGACGGACCATCCTTAGGCGTCGCGCCTTCGGGCACGTGGATGTGGATATCGCGCTTCTCGAACATCTCGTCCGTAATACCCAGACGACGTGCACGGGAACGCACCACAGACCGCGCGGCCTCGACCGACTCCTTCATCACGTCACCCAGCGAACCGGTACGCGTGATGTTGCCCTTGCCCGGCATGATCGCGGCTTCGATGGTCAGCAGATCGCCGCCCACCTCGGTCCACGCCAGACCAGTCACCTGGCCCACCTGGTTTTCCTTGTTCGCCAGACCGAAGTCGTACTTGCGCACGCCGAGGAATTTGTCGAGGTTCTCGGAATCCACCTTCACCGAGCCCGACTCCTTCTTCAACAGCAGCAGCTTGACCACCTTGCGCGCAATCTTCGAGACCTCGCGTTCCAGCGAACGCACACCGGCTTCCCGCGTGTAGTAGCGGATGATGTCGCGAATCGCGGCCTCGGTCACCTCGATCTCGCCGCCCTTCAGACCGTTGTTCTTGATCTGCTTGGGCAACAGATAGCGCTCGGCGATGTTGACCTTCTCCTCCTCGGTATAACCCGAGAGGCGAATCACTTCCATCCGGTCCAGCAGCGGCGGCGGAATGTTCAGCGAGTTCGACGTCGCCACGAACATCACGTCCGACAGATCGAAGTCGACCTCGATGTAGTGGTCCTGGAACGTGTGGTTCTGTTCCGGGTCCAGCACTTCGAGCAACGCCGACGACGGGTCGCCACGGAAGTCCATGCCCATCTTGTCGATCTCGTCGAGCAGGAACAGCGGATTGCGTACGCCGACCTTCGACAGGCTCTGCAGGATCTTGCCCGGCATCGAGCCGATATAGGTCCTGCGGTGGCCACGGATCTCGGCCTCGTCACGCACACCACCCAGTGCCATGCGCACGAACTTGCGGTTCGTTGCGCGTGCCACAGACTGCCCGAGCGAGGTCTTGCCCACGCCAGGAGGGCCAACCAGGCACAGGATCGGCGCCTTCACCTTGTCCACGCGCTGTTGCACCGCGAGGTACTCGAGAATGCGTTCCTTTACCTTCTCGAGGCCATAGTGGTCCTCGTCGAGCACGCGCTCGGCGTTCGCCAGGTCATTGTTGACCTTGCTCTTCTTGCGCCACGGCAGATTGACCAGCGTGTCGATGTAGTTACGCACGACAGTCGCTTCGGCCGACATCGGCGACATCAGCTTGAGCTTCTTGAACTCGGCGTCGGCCTTCTTCTTGGCCTCCTTGGGCATGCGCGCGGCCTTGATGCGCTTGTCGAGTTCCTCGAGATCCGCGCCTTCTTCGCCTTCGCCCAGTTCCTTCTGGATGGCCTTGACCTGCTCGTTCAGGTAGTACTCGCGCTGGGACTTCTCCATCTGGCGCTTGACGCGACCACGGATGCGCTTTTCCACCTGCAGGATGTCGATCTCGCCTTCGAGTTGCGACAGCAGGCTCTCGAGACGCTCGGTCACATTGACCATCTCGAGGATCTTCTGCTTCTGCTCGAGCTTGATCGGCAGATGCGCGGCGATCGTGTCGGCCAGACGGCCGGCTTCGTCGATCCCCGACAGCGACGTCAGGATCTCGGGCGGGATCTTCTTGTTGAGTTTCACGTACTGGTCGAACTGCGACACGATCGCGCGGCGCAGGGCCTCGGTCTCGGCGCTTTCAACCGGTGCGGGTGGCACGGGCACGGCTTCGCACATGAAGTGCGAATCGTCCTCGCTCACTTCGGTGATGTTCGCACGCTGGGTGCCCTCGACCAGCACCTTTACGGTACCGTCGGGCAGCTTCAGCATTTGCAGGATGTTGGCGATGCAGCCGACCCCATAGAGGTCGTCAGCCGTCGGCTCGTCTTTCGCCGCCGTCTTCTGGGCCACGAGCATGATGCTCTTGCCCGACTCCATCGCAGTCTCAAGCGCCTTGATGGACTTCGGGCGACCCACGAACAGCGGGATCACCATGTGCGGAAACACCACCACGTCGCGCAGCGGCAACAGTGGGAGGCGAATCGGCTCAGCCGGGAGGAGTTGTGTTCCTGACATCATTTTCCCCAGTTCAGTCATTTAAGGCGTAAATAGGGTCGCGGGAATCGATTACAAGGTTGCTATCACCGATTTCGGCACAGAACAGGAACATGGGAGAAACATCGGAAAAACATGCCGAATAATCCACTTCACCATGCGCCTCTGCCTGCACTTGCGACCCGTTCTTGAACAGCATACCCGCGTTTGCTCCCGTTCGTCGTTTGAAATGAAGAAAAAAGGCCGTTCACTTTCACGCGAACGGCCGCTTGATTTTAGAGCCGGTCTGGCATGCGCCACCCCGCCTTCCTTCGCATCAATTCGAGCCCGCTACCTTGGGTTGCTGCTGCTCCTCGTAGATCAGCAGTGGCGGCGCATCGCCCGTGATGGTGTTCTCTTCGATCACCACCTTGTGCACGCCCTTGTAGTTCGGCAGGTCGTACATGACGTCCATCAGCGATTGCTCGAGAATCGAGCGCAGGCCGCGCGCGCCGGTCTTGCGACGGATAGCCTTGCGTGCGATCGCCGACAGCGCGGCCGGACGAATCTCCAGCTCCACGCCTTCCATCGCCAGCAGCTTCTGGTACTGCTTCACGAGCGCGTTCTTCGGCTCCACCAGAATCTGCATCAGCGCGGCTTCGTCGAGCTTGGCCAGCGTTGCCACCACCGGCAGACGCCCGATGAGTTCCGGGATCAGGCCGAACTTGATCAGATCCTCAGGCTCGGTCTGCGGCAGCACTTCGCTGACGTCGCGCTCTTCCTTGCTCTGGACCTGGGCGGCAAAGCCGATGCCAGTCTTGTCGGAACGCTGCATGATGACCTTTTCCAGGCCATCGAACGCACCGCCGCAGATGAACAGGATGTTGGTCGTATCGACCTGCAGGAAGTCCTGGTTCGGGTGCTTGCGGCCACCTTGCGGCGGCACCGACGCCATCGTGCCTTCGACGAGCTTCAGCAGCGCCTGCTGCACACCTTCGCCCGAGACGTCGCGCGTGATCGACGGATTGTCCGATTTGCGCGAAATCTTGTCGATTTCATCGATATAGACAATGCCGCGCTGCGCCTTCTCGACTTCGTAGTTGCAGTTCTGCAGCAGCTTCTGAATGATGTTCTCGACGTCCTCGCCCACATAACCGGCTTCCGTCAGCGTGGTCGCGTCGGCGATCACGAACGGGACGTTGAGCAGACGGGCCAGCGTCTGGGCGAGCAGCGTCTTGCCGGAACCGGTCGGACCGATCAGCAGGATGTTGCTCTTCGACAACTCGACATCGTCCTTCTTGCCGAGGTGCTTCAGGCGCTTGTAGTGGTTGTACACCGCCACGGCCAGGATTTTCTTGGCCTGCTCCTGCCCGATCACGTACTGGTCGAGGCTCTCGCGAATCTCGTGCGGTGTCGGCAGGTCGGAACGGGTAGCGGCGGTAGCGTCCTTCTCGGACGCGGCGGCCTCGTCGCGGATGATCTCGTTGCACAGGTCGATGCATTCATCGCAGATGAACACCGACGGGCCCGCGATCAGCTTCTTGACCTCGTGCTGGCTCTTGCCGCAGAACGAGCAGTACAGAAGCTTTTCACTGGAAGAACTTTTTTTGTCCGCCATAGGATTCAGTCATTAGCAGTGTGGCCACACGGAGCCGGGTTGGCCTCCGCGCGAAACGCATGAAACGCATCATACGCCAAAACAATTGGGCCGACCGGTGTTGCTCGGGTGTAACTCGAGTGTGACTCGGGTGTTTCTCGAAAGCAAAAAACGAGGCACATGGCCTCGTTCCAAGGTAGGCTAGCCGAGGCGCACTCAGCCGCGCCGCGTAATGACCTTGTCGATCAGACCGTAGTCCACGGCCTGGTCGCCGCTCATGAAGTTGTCGCGATCGGTATCGCGCGCGATTTTCTCCACGGGCTGGCCGGTCACCTCGGACAGAATACTGTTGAGGCGTTCACGCAGGTACAGGATCTCGCGGGCCTGGATCTCGATGTCCGAGGCCTGGCCACGCGCGCCACCCAGCGGCTGGTGAATCATGATGCGCGAGTTCGGCAGCGCGCTACGCTTGCCCTTGGCACCAGCGGCAAGCAGGAATGCACCCATGCTCGCGGCCATGCCCATGCACAGCGTCTGTACGTCCGGCTTCACGAACTGCATCGTGTCGTAGATGGCAAGGCCCGCCGAAACGGAGCCACCCGGCGAATTGATGTACAGCGATACGTCCTTGTCAGGATTCTCGCTTTCGAGAAACAGCAATTGCGCCACAACCAGATTTGCGGTCTGGTCATTCACCTCGCCAACCATGAACACCACGCGTTCCTTGAGCAGGCGCGAGTAGATGTCATACGCGCGCTCGCCGCGGCCGGACTGCTCGACCACCATCGGCACCAGTCCAAGACCCTGCGTCTCCAGGGCCGAAGCCTGCGTCGTGGCGAGACGGTCTAGCAAATCATTGCGGGTCATGCAGGTTCTCCAGGTATTCAGGGGATGACGGCCAGCGTCATGTCCGCGTCTTCAGGTCATCGACCTTCCGACGCGGGCACTTGCCGGCCGCTTCACGCGAATCAGGCTTGCTGCGGATTCGACTCGGCAGTCAGTTCCTCGAACGACACCGTCTTGTCCGTGACCTTGGCCTTCTCGCACACGAAATTTACCACGTTGTTTTCGAGCACGTAGGCTTCCATCTCGGCCAGGCGCTGCTGGTCACCGTAGTACCAGCGCATGACTTCCTTCGGGTCCTCGTAGCTCTTCGCGAAGTCCTCGATTTCCGCCTTGATCTGGTCAGGCTTGGCCTGCAGGCCGTTGGCCTTGACGATCTCGGCCAGGATCAGGCCCAGCTTCACGCGGCGCTCGGCCTGCTGGGTGAACATGTCGGCCGGAATCGGCATGTCCTTGGCATTCGGCATGCCACGTTGCTCGAGGTCGCGGCGGGCCATTTCGACCAGACGCTCCTTGTCCTGATCGACCAGCGCCTTCGGCACGTCCAGATCGCTGACCTTGATCAGCGCTTCCATGACTTCGTCCTTCAGCATGGCGTGTGTACGACGCTTGACTTCGCGCTCGAGGTTCTCGCGGATGTCCGCGCGCATCTTCTCGACGCTGCCGTCGGCGATGCCGAGCGACTTGGCGAACGTGTCGTCGATTTCAGGCATATGGGCCCATTCGACGCGCTTCAGCGTAATGGTGAACTCGGCGGTCTTGCCGGCCACTTCCTTGCCGTGATAGTCGGCCGGGAACGCGAGCGGGAAGGTCTTGCTTTCGCCAAGCTTCAGGCCGATAGCGGCGGCTTCGAACTCGGGCAGCATGCGGCCTTCGCCCAGCACGAAACCGAAGTCTTCGGCCTTGCCACCGGGGAATTCCACGCCGTCGATCTTGCCCACGAAGTCCACGGTCACGCGGTCACCGCTCTTGGCGGTCAGATCGCCGCCACCGTCGCCGTGCTCGCCGGCTTCGCCGCGCACGTGGTAGTGCACGCGCTGCTTGCGCAGGATGTCCACGGTCTTGTCGATCTCGGCGTCGCCGATCTCGGTCTTGGTGCGGGTAACTTCGGCACCGGTCAGTTCACCGATCTTGACTTCCGGGTACACCTCGAACGTTGCCTCGAAGGCCACTTCGTCTTCGGCGACGCCGTCGGTCTTCAGGTCGAACTTCGGCTGGCCCGCCACCTTGACGTCCTGCGCCTGGGTGATGTCGAAGAATGCGCGCGCGGCGCGGTCGAAGCGGACTTCGAACTCGACCTGTTGGCCGTATTGCTTCTCGACCATCTTCATCGGCACCTTGCCCGGGCGGAAGCCGGACATCTTCACCGTCTTCGACAGGCGAACCAGGCGCTCCTGCGTTTCCTTCTGCACTTCGGCCTTGGGGATGGCCAGAGTCACCTTGCGGTCCAGCTTGCCGAGATTTTCAATGACGTTCGACATGGTCGTAGATCCAATCCAGAAATGTTGTTGTCTCTGCCTACTTCGCGTCCGCTGCAGGAATGTTTCCTGCCACCATGAGTGCGCCAATTTCGGGATCGCTCATTGACCAAGGTCATTGACCTCGCCATGACGGCCCCAGATACGCACCCGGCGGGCTCCGTGCGGACGGAAAACGCGGATTATCGCATGGTTTTGATTCGCTTCCGGCAGTTTTTACCCCGACAGCGAATTAGGGTCACCAGCGGGGCCAGCTGTGGCCTGACCGTGGCGCAGCGCGCGCAACAGCAGCCGCGCCGGATCGACAGCGTCCGCGAGGTCGCTTTCCACCGGCAGCGGCTCGCCCTCGATCTGGCTTGCCACCATTTCGCCGGCCAGTGCGGCCCATGTGAGGCCACGCGAGCCGAACGCAAGGGTTGCGTACAGCCCGGGGAGCCGCGGCAGGTCGCGCAGGTGGGCGCCGCGCAGGGCGGCGGCGCGCGCTAACGCATCGGCCTCGTCGGGCAGGCGGCCGATCAGCGCCAGCCGGTTATGCGCGACGGTGCGCAAGCCGACGTAGCCGTCGAGCGCGCGCGGGTCCAGCGCGCCGAGGGCCGCCGCGTGATCCGGCAGCAGCGCCGCCGCGCGCGCGAGGTTGTCCGCGTGCACCTCGGGCCGCGCGGTCAGCGGGCTTTCGTCGCCCTCCTCCGGCTCGTAGCTCGAGCCCACGCGCGCGCTGCCGTCCTCGGCGCGCGGCAGCAGATAACCGTTGCCGGTGACCACGCAGTCAGGCCAGCGCCCGAGCGCGCTCACGGCCGCTGCCGGCAAGTCGGTGAGCTGGCCGCGCACGCGCCGCAGCTCGCGGAACGTTGCGGGCACCATCCGCTCGGCCTCGTAGCCATTGGCCAGCACGAGCACCGGCGCAGCGGCAATCACGCTGCCGTCGGCGGCGAGGACCTGCCAGATTTCCTGCGCGCCCGCGCCGTCCCGCAGCACTCCCGAGCCTGCCGCATCGCTCCGCGTCGCATCGCCCGCCACAGCGGCGTCGCCGGAGCTGGCGGCATATCTCGTGCGTGCCGTGCTGGCCGCGCCTGTGGTGTCTTCGGCCATGGCGCGCTTCGCTGGGACGCGCACGATGCGCGCGGCCTCGGTACCGAAGCGTGTCGTGACGGCGGCGCCGGCGCGGGCGAGTTGAGCGGCGCAGATATCGGGGGGCGCTACCCAGCCGCCCTGCCCGAACCACAGGCCACCGCGTGGCACTGCGGCGCCGTGCGTGGCGGCGGCTTCTTCGGGCGGCATCCAGCGTGCGAAAGTCTCCGGAAAGCCAAGCGTCGCGAGCGCGGCGTGCTGGGCGTCGTTGTCCGCCGCGTCCTCGCCGAGGTGCAGCACGCCGCAGCCATGCCATGGCACCGGATGGCCCGCGGCGGCAAGCGTCCGCCACGCGCGCAGCGCGTACAGGTTGCCCGCGCGCGACAGCCGCGACAGCACGCTGTCGTCGCTGGAAATATGCGGGTGCATCGCCGCCGCGCGATGCGCGGAGGTCTGCCGCGCGGGCCCCGCATGGCGATCGATCAGCGTCACGCGCCAGCCGCGCGCGGTCAGGCGTTCGGTCACGGCACACCCCGCGAGCCCCGCGCCGATCACGATCGCATGCCGATCTGGCCACGATGCAGCAGGCGGCGGCGCATGGCGGCGGACCTTCCACGCGGGCGCGAAGCGCGCCACCGTCATATCGCGCTTGCCACCGAAGCCTGGCACCTTGCGCACGTCGAAGCCCACCGCCTGCAGGCCACGCCGCACAAAGCCCGCGGCGGTGTAGGTGGCCAGCGTCGCATCCACGCGCGCCAGCCGCGACAGGCCACGAAACACGCTGTCGGACCACATATCGGTATTGCGATCCGGAGAAAAACCGTCGAGATAGAACGCGTCGGCGCCAACCGCGAGCTTCGGCAGCAGCGCCTCCGCGTCGCCGAACGCCAGTGTCAGCGTGACCGCCCCGCCCTCGAACTCGAGCCGGTGCAGGCCCGGCAAGACATCGGGCCAGGCATCCTGCAGCGTGGTCGCCAGCGCCAACAGCGGCCCGAGGCTCGCATGGAGCTGGCGCAATCCATCGCGCGTGAACGGATGCTTCTCGATGGAAACGAAATGGAGCCGACCGCAGCGTTGTGGATCGTCGCGCCATGCCTGCCACGTGGCGAGGAAATTGAGCCCCTGCCCAAAGCCGGTCTCGACGATCACGAACTGGCGGTGGTCGCGCCACCGCGCGGGCAGATCGTTCCCGCCCAGAAACACGTGATGCGCCTGCGCCAGCCCGCCACGGCTGCTGTGATACACGTCGCCGTAGCGCGGGGAATAGGGGATGCCATCGTCGTCAACGATCGGCTCGGCGGGCTCGAGGACACGTGGCAGGTGCGACGGCATGGGCATGGATAGCCGGAAGCGGCAGGTAGGAGCGACGGGCGGCGGATGGTAGCATAGCGCCCCTCGCGCCCCGGCACCCTTGTTGTACCCTTCTCCGTATCGATTCCCGGGGCCGCCGCCACACCTCATTACGCCATGTTCAGCTACCGCCACGCCTTCCATGCCGGCAACCACGCCGATGTGCTCAAGCACGCCATCATCGTGCAGCTGCTCGACTACCTGACGCAGAAAGACAAGCCGTTCTGGTATATCGACACGCAGGCTGGCGCGGGGCTCTACGCGCTGGATCATGAGTACGCGCAGAAGAACGCCGAGTACGAGACCGGCATCGGTCCGCTCTGGGAAGCCGAAGAAGAACTGCCATCGTTGCTGGAAGCGTATCTGGAGCAGGTGGACGAGCTCAACCCCGATGGCGAGCTCAACCACTATCCGGGTTCGCCGTGGCTAGCGTGGCAGATGCTGCGCGACGCGGATCGCCTGCGGTTGTTCGAAATGCATCCGACCGAGATTCAGGTCCTGCGCGACAACTTCCGTGGCGCGGGCCGCAAGGTCATGCTGTACGACGGCGATGGCTTCGAGGGCCTCAAGGCCATCCTGCCCCCGCCGCCGCGCCGCGCGCTGGTGCTGATCGACCCGGCGTATGAAGACAAGAACGACTACGCGCGCACGGTGCGCGCCGTGCAGGACGGGCTCCAGCGCTTTGCCACTGGCATGTATGCGATCTGGTATCCGCAGGTGCAACGGCGCGAGGCGGTGCAACTGCCCGAACAGTTGAAGCGGCTGCCGGTCAAAAGCTGGGTGCACGCGTCGCTGACGGTCCGGAATCCGGTGTCCGGCGGGCTCGGCCTGCATGGCAGCGGCATGTTCGTGATCAACCCACCGTGGACGCTCAAGGCGGAGCTGGAGGCCGCACTGCCGAAACTGGTGGAACTGCTGGGGCAGGACGACGGCGCGTCGTTTACGTTGGAATCGCTGGACGGCTAGGCGGACCGCGCCGCCATCCGCGCCATCAAGGCGTTGAGGCCAAAACCGATCAACGCCCCGATCGTATCGGCCACCACGTCGATCGCATCGGCATCGCGGTAGGGAGTAAATCCCTGCAAGATCTCGATCAGCACGCCATACCCGATCAGCCCGAGCAAAATCACCCACATCCGGCCCGGCCACGCGCGCGAGCCAAGCACCGCGAGCGTGCCAAACGCGAGCATGTGATTCGACTTATCCCAACCGGTGGTGGGCATATGCGTCGAGGGCGGCAGCAGCGCAAGCACCAGAATGGCAACCGTGCAGCCCCAGAACATCAGGCGAAACATCCCGATCGAGCGAAGCGTCGTTGACATGGTCGGGCTCAGGAAAAAGAGACAAACGTAACGTTACCGCAATTCGGCGCAACGGAATGTTCGTGAGCGCACCCCTCCCGCGTGGAGACAGGGCGGCAAAAGACGGGAATGCAGGAAGGATTTGGTGCGAGGGAGGGGACTCGAACCCCTACACCATTGCTGGCGTCAGGACCTAAACCTGGTGCGTCTACCAATTTCGCCACCCTCGCGGTCCTTATGTCGTTGTGGCGTATTGCATCGCCGCAAAACAAGGCTGCGGATTGTAGCGCAACGCGGGAGGGGAATCCAGCCCCCCTCCCCGATCACTGTTGCTTAGGCTTGTGGCTCAGCGTTTCACGCGGATAAACGCGAGCACCAGCACCGTCGCGCAGGCCTCCAGCGCGGCCACGAAATACAGGCCCGAGGACAGTTGGCCCGTGGTGGTCTTGAACCAGCCGATCATGTACGGCGCGACGAAGCCAGCCAGATTGCCGATCGAGTTGATCAGCGCGATGCCGCCCGCTGCCGCGGTGCCGGCCAGGAACGCCGACGGCAGCGACCAGAACACCGGGAATGCGGCCAGGATGCCGATCGAGGCGATGGTCAGCGCGCACAGCGCCAGCGTCGCGCTTTGCAGGAACATGCCAGTCAGCGTCAGGCCCACGGCGGCCAGCAGCGTGGCCAGCGCGACATGCATGCGACGTTCGCCCGTGCGGTCCGAGTGGATGCCGTTGAGCACCATGGCAATGGTGCCAGCGATAAACGGAATCGCCGAGATCAGGCCGATCTGCAGGTTGCCCTTGACGCCGAGCTCCTTGATGATCGACGGCGACCAGAACGCGATGGTCGCGTTGCCGCTGACCACGCAGAAGTAGATGGCCGCGCAGATCCACACCCGCGAGTTGGCAAACGCATCGCGCAGCGACGAATGCTTGCCCGGATCGCGTGCCTCGGCTTCCACGTCGCGCGTGACCAGGGCCTGCTCCGCGGGCGACAGCCACTTCGCGTTGACCGGCTTCTCCGGCAGGTACATCAGCACCGCGATACCCGCGAGCACCGACGGAATGCCCTCGATCACGAACAGCCATTGCCAGTTGGCGAGGCCATCGACATTGTCCATCGTGGTCATGATGAAGCCAGCCAGCGGGCCGCCGATCACGCCCGCGATCGCGAACGACGTCATAAACAACCCGTTGATGCGCGCGCGGCGCTCGGCCGGGAACCAGTACGTGAGGTACAGCACCACGCCCGGGAAAAAGCCCGCTTCAAAGATGCCGAGCAGAAAGCGCAGCGCGTAGAACTGCATGGGCGTGCTGACGTAGATCATCGCCATCGAGGCCAGGCCCCACAGGATGGTGATGCGCGCGAGCGTCTTGCGCGCGCCGATCTTTTCGAGCAGCAGGTTGCTCGGCACTTCGAACAGAAAGTAGCCGATGAAGAAGATGCCCGCGCCGAAGCCATAGACGGCCTCGCTGAACTGCAGGTCCTGCAGCATCTGGAGCTTGGCGAAACCGACGTTGACGCGGTCGATCCACGCGAGGATGAACAGAAAGACGAGGAACGGAATCAGGCGCAGCGTGATCTTGCGGTACGCATCGTTGCGCTGCCGGGTAAGTTCGGCGGGCGGCAACCCTTCGACGACGCCCGGGGCGCCGGCTAACGTGGAAGACATCGGTTCTACTCCTTGGCTGTGGTACACGGGGCTGCGCTACGTTGGCGCAGCCCTCGGGCGATAGATGGCGAACGCTGTGCTGGAGCGTTGCGGGAACGACTGTTTACAGCGCGGCCTCGATGGCGCCAGCCACCTGCAGCACGCGTGCATCCTGCCCATGCAGGCCGCACACGCCCAGACCAATGCCCTGCCCCAGCGGCAGCGAGGCGGCGCAACCGTCGAGGAAGTTGATCACGCTGGCGTTGCGCAGCACGAGGCCGTTCGTGGCGAAGAACGCCTCGTCGGTCTGCAGCGCATCGACGCGCGGCGGGCGGATCGCGACGGACGGCATCAGCCATGCGTCGGCGTCGCGCAAAAGGTAAGCCGCCTCGGCCTGCATCGCGCGACGCGCGGCCAGCAGCTCGATATAGTCGGTGGCGCTGAGCTTCTCGCCGCGACGGATACGCATGGCCACACGCGGGTCGTACTGATCGCCACGCTCTGCCAGCAACGTGCGATGCCACGTCCATGCTTCCGCTGCGGTCAGGCCACCGGCCGCGTTGATCTCAGGCAGCTTGCGCAGCGCCGCGAAGTCGAACGGCACGATCTGCGCGCCCAGCGACGACAGCTTGGCGACCGTAGCGTCGAAGGCCTTGGCCACGTCGTCATCGACGCCGTCGAACACGAAATCGCGCGTCACGTACAGGCGCAGGCCGGCCAGCGTTGCCGGCCGCGTGTCGAGCGTTTCGCCCGACAGCACCGCATCGACGGCCGCGCAGCAGGCCACCGACCGCGCGAGCGGGCCGGCCGAGTCGAGCGATGTCGACAGCGGCACCGCGCCGTCGAGCGGCACACGCCGCGCGGTAGGCTTGAAGCCGGTCAGGCCGCAGAACGCGGACGGGATGCGGATGGAACCACCGGTGTCGGTGCCGAGCGCGGCCACGGCCATGCCCTCGGCCACGCTCACTGCGCCGCCCGAAGTGGAGCCGCCGGCGATGCGCTCGGGGTCGAGCGGCGTGCGCGGCGTACCGTAGTGCGGATTGAGACCGAGACCCGAGAACGCGAACTCGCTCATATTGGTACGGCCGATCAGCACCGCGCCAGCGGCACGCAGGCGCGCCACGGCCGTCGCGTCAGCGGTGGCGGGCGCACCGGTCAGCGCCTTCGAGCCCGAATGCGTGACCTGGCCCCGCACGTCGAACAGATCCTTGATCGAGACCGGCAGGCCTGCCAGCGGCGAAGCTACGAGGCCCGCCACGCGCGCCTGATCGGCCGCGCGGGCCGCGGCCAGCGCGCCCTCGGCATCCACCTGCATAAAGGCGGTGCCGCCGGCCTGCTGATGCCGCGCGATGCGCGCGAGCGCGGCTTCGGTCAGTGCGACGCTGCTGGTACGGCCAGCCGCGAGTTCGGCCGCGAGCGCGGCGATCGTTGACGTGTGGTCCATGTCGTTCCTGTGTGGTTCCGTGTGGGTTCCCTGATCGAGCCCTGTGTAGCTTCGGTGTGCCGTGTGCTGGCGTGTCGCTTAAGGCGCGACGGCGAGGCTCTCCACGCGATACGCGTGACGCAGCGTGCGATTGCGCACCGGATCATGCAGCTCCACCTCGAAGGCTTCGCCGTGGCCCAGTTCGCCGATCACGGCCTGCGTGCCGCAGAACATCGCCGTGCCCGGGGGCAGCGCGTCTTCGCCGGTCAGGCGTTGCACCAGATCGCGCGGGTCGAGCAGTCGCGTGACCTTGCCTTCCTGATACAGCGCGCGGTCGCCGTCGCGCACGCGCCAGCAGCGCATTTCGAGGCTGTCCCAGTGATCGGCCACCTCGTCGAAGCGCCACACTTCGCGACCCACGGGCTTGCCGCACATCTGCTTCGAGACCGTGACGTCGTACGCCTCGACCTTGCGATCGGTATGGTCGGAGCCGATACCGATATACAGCGCGTCCTGGCTTTGCAGCAGCACGAATTCGGTCTCGCCCGACGAGTCGTCGCGCGGCACTTCGAGGACATCGCTGGTGGTCAGCAGCGAGGCGGCCAGCGGGTAGAAGCACGGCACGGTCGACGGCGGCTTGACGCCGATGTCCTGGAGTTCCTTGATGTGGTGCTGCACCGCGTCGGCGTCGCGACCGGTCCAGCCGGCGATGATCAGTCGTTCGATGTCGAGGGCGAGCGGGCCCCCGCCGGCTACCTGGAATTGCAGTGTCGGCATTGCGTAAATCCTGTTGCGAGAGAGTTGAGGCTTCAGAGTGTCCGGATGATGTTCTTCCGGAATTCGTCGATGTGTTCGCGGATGGCCTCGCGCACGGCCGGGATGTCCCGGCGTTCGAGCCCGTCCACGATCTCCAGGTGTTCCTGGTAGACGTTCTCGAGGTGCTGCGGGTCGGACAGCGAGAGGAACCAGAAGCGCGCCTGCTTCTCGTGCAGGCTGCGCAGCAGGTCGGCCAGCACGCGATTGCGCGAGGCGGCCGACATGGCGGTATGGAATTTGAGGTCCAGCGAGGCCAGCGCGGGGATGTCGCGGCGCGCGATCAGGTCCGGCGAGCGGTCCACGATATCGCGCATAGCCTTGAAGTCGCTGTCGTGCCCACGCTCGCAGGCCAGCGTGGCGCACAGCACCTCGTTGGTCGCGCGGACTTCGATCATGTCGAGCACGTCGTTCAGCGACAGCGGCGTGACGAGGATGCCCTTGCGCGGCAGGATCTGGACCAGCCCTTCCACCTCGAGCCGGTGCAGCGCCTGATGGACCGGCGTGCGGCCGATATTGAGCAACGTGGCGACCTGCGCCTCGTTGAGCGGCTCGCCGGGGCGGAACTCGCACGCGATGATGCGGCGCTTGATCTCGAAGTACGCCTGCTCGCGCAGCGCCGCGCCGCTTTGCGCGGGCGTCAGCGGCAGGCGAGGTTCGTCTGCGGGGTCGTTGGCCACAAGTCGGATGGATCGCGTCATGAATATCGCTGTCGGGATGACTTAAGTTGTTGTGATACTAGTGTGATATTTCACTGTACGCAAGACGCTGATTTATTAGGGTTTACGCCAAATTTTGTTATTGCACTCGCAGAGCCGGTATCATTGGCGCGTTACGTTCGTATCGATGATCGATACATGCATATCTTGGTGCAATACACGCTCATCGTGGTGCAGCTGTCACGACGATGGTGCTCGCTCAACCCTTTCATTGATTCTCATGGTCTCGCCCGATCCGTTGTTCAACCAATCGCTCGAAAAAGGCCTGGAGGCATTGCGCGCGTTCACCGCCGTCCATCGCACGCTCACGCTCGGGGAACTCGCGACGCTGACCGGCATGACCAAA
The DNA here is from genome assembly GCF_914271485.1 of Cupriavidus pampae. Lineage (GTDB taxonomy): Bacteria > Pseudomonadota > Gammaproteobacteria > Burkholderiales > Burkholderiaceae > Cupriavidus > Cupriavidus pampae. The sequence continues at coordinate 702,814 of NZ_CAJZAG010000001.1, read as the reverse complement.
AGCTCCGCGCAGCGGACCGTGCATACGCTGGAGCAGCTTGGCTACGTCGACAAGCATCCGCAGACACGGCGTTTCCGCCTGACGCCGAAGGTGATGGAGATCGGCTACAACTACCTTGCCGCCGATTCGCTGATCCCGATTGCCAGCCCCTATTTGTCGCAGCTCGCGAATGCCAGCGGGGAGACGGCCAATCTCACTGAGCCGGTGGGGCTCGATATGGTCTACGTTGCGCAGTTGATGACCGCCAAACATATGCCAGTGCTGACGCCGGTGGGGATGCGGATTCCGATGTACTGCACGAGCTCGGGCCGCGCGTATCTGAGCACGCTGCCTGATGCGCAGGCGCGCGAGATGCTCGAGCGCTCCGCGCGCGCGGCGCGCACGCCGGCTACGTTGACTGACGTGGATGCGATCTTCACGCGCGTGGCGGCGTGTCGCACGGTGGGGTATGCCTGCAATGAGGAGGAGCTGTTTCTTGGCGATATGGGCGTGGGGGCACCGATCGTGAACAGCCAGGGGATTGCGGTGGGGGCGGTGCATGTGTCGCCACCGGTGAGCCGGTGGACGATGGAGGAGGCGCAGCGGAAGCTGGGGCCGTTGGTGGTGGAGTGTGCGTGGGCGATTTCTCGGTCGATTGGACATTGAGGGGGCAGCGCCCCCTCAGCCAGTTAGCCGGCCACGCTCAGCATCGCCTGCAGCAGCACGTTGGCGCCGGCCTCGATGTGTTCCGGTAGCGCGTCCTCCAGCTCGTTGTGGCTGATGCCGTCCTTGCACGGCACGAAGATCATGCCCGTGGGCGCGCGCTGCGCGACGTACACCGCGTCGTGGCCCGCGCCGCTGACCACTTCCATGTTGGGCAAGCCCAGCAGGTCCGCGGCGCGGCGGACCGCGTTCACGCATTCCGCCGCAAACACGCACGGTTCGAACTTCACCACCTGACGGATTTCCACCTGCACGGCCGCCGCATCGGCGATGCCCGCGAACGCCGCGCGCATGGCCGCGTCCATGCGGTCGAGCCCGTCCTGCGACAGGTTGCGAAAGTCCACCGCAAAGTCCACACGCCCCGGAATCACATTGCGCGAATTGGGCGTGACCTCGACGTAGCCGACCGTGCCGCGGCCGTGGGGGGCCTCATCGCGCGCGATGCGGTTGACGGCTTCGATCATGCGCGCCGTGGCCAGCATCGCGTCGTGGCGCAGGGCCAGTGGCGTGGGGCCGGCGTGCGCGTCCTGGCCGGTGACCACCACGTCGTACCACTGCTGCCCCAGCGCGCCTGAAACCACGCCGATCGGCAGGCCCGCGGCCTCCAGCACCGGACCCTGCTCGATATGGGCCTCGAAATACGCGGCAAACATGCCGCCCGGGACCTCGCCAGCTGGCTGCGCGCCGCGATAGCCGATTGCGTCGAGTGCCGCGCCCACGGTGACGCCGGCACGGTCGGCCTGCTCGCACGCGAAGCCCGCCTCGAACACGCCGGCGAACACGCCCGAGCCCATCATCACGGGCGTAAAGCGCGTGCCTTCCTCGTTGGTCCAGATCGCGACCTCGAGCGGCGCGCGCGTGACCACGCCCAGATCATTGAGCGTGCGCATGACCTCGAGCCCGGCCAGCACACCGAAGTTGCCGTCGAACTTGCCGCCCGATGGCTGCGTGTCGATGTGGCTGCCGGTGGCCACCGCGCGCGCGGTCGGATCGCTGCCCGCGCGACGCGCAAACACATTGCCGATCTCGTCGACGCGCACGTCGAGGCCCGCCTCGCGGCACCAGCGCACCACCAGATCGCGGCCGAGCTTGTCCTCTTCGGTCAACGCGATGCGGCAGACGCCGCCCTTGGGCGTGGCGCCGAGCGCGCCGAGGTCCATCAGCGATTGCCACAGTCGTGCGCCGTTGATGCGGGGGGTGTGAAGCGTGTCCATGTGAGTTCTCTGTGTCGATGAGTGCGAGTGTGGGTTCGCAGTCAGCAAGAAGCAGACCATCTGAAAACAAGCGACCCAGCGCACGGTGGCACATGACTTGCTAGCTCCAAGGCACGCCCTTCCCCACCCTCAAGGAGCTCTGCCTGTGAACCACCACTCGTCCTCCCACGCAAAAGGTTTCCCCTTCGGTATTCGCTCGATCGTAGCCACGACGGCAGCCGCCCTCGCCTTTTCCGTGCTCGCGCTGCCCGGTGCCGCCATGGCCGCGGAGAAGACGCTGCGCATCGGCATGACCGCCGCCGATATCCCGCGCACGCTCGGGCAGCCCGATCAGGGCTTCGAAGGTAACCGGTTCACGGGTATCCCGATGTACGACGGCCTCACCGCGTGGGACCTGTCCAAAAGCAACGGCCCGAGCCTGCTGGTGGCGGGCCTCGCCACCGAGTGGAAAGTCGACGACAAGGACAAGACCAAGTGGACGTTCAAGCTGCGTCCCGGCGTGAAGTTCCACGACGGCTCCGCGTTCAACGCCGATGCCGTGGTGTGGAACGTGAACAAGGTACTCGACAAGACCGCCAAGCAGTTCGACCCGAGCCAGGTCGGCGTGACCGCCTCGCGCATGCCCACGCTGCGTAGCGCGAAGAAGATCGACGACCTGACCGTGGAACTCGTGACGTCGGAGCCGGACTCGTTCCTGCCGTACAACCTCACCAACCTGTTCATGGCTTCCCCCGCGCAATGGGACAAGAAGCTCGCCGCCGTGCCGGCGTCGGTGACCGACGCGGCCGAGCGCAGCAAGCAGGCATGGGTGGCCTTCGCGGCCGACGCCTCGGGCACGGGCCCGTTCAAGATGACGCGCTTCGTGCCGCGCGAGCGCCTGGAACTCGCGAAGAACGCCAGCTACTGGGATCCGAAGCGCGTACCGAAGATCGACAAGGTCGTGATGGTGCCGATGCCGGAAGCCAACGCGCGCACCGCCGCCCTGCTGTCGGGCCAGGTGGACTGGATCGAGGCACCGGCGCCTGACGCCATCGCCCAGATCAAGAGCCGCGGCTTCGAGGTCTACGCCAACGCCCAGCCGCATATGTGGCCGTGGCAGCTGTCGTTCGCGCCGAACTCGCCGTGGCTCGACAAGCGCGTGCGCGAAGCCGCCAACCTGTGCGTGAACCGCTCGGGCCTCAAGACGCTGCTGGGCGGCTATATGGCCGAGGCCAAGGGCATCGTCGAGGCGGGCAACCCGTGGTGGGGCAACCCGAAGTTCGACATCAAGTACGACCCGAACGCCGCGCGCAAGCTGATGACGGAGGCCGGCTACTCGGCCGCCAAGCCGGTCAAGGTCAAGGTACAGGTGTCGGCATCGGGCTCGGGCCAGATGCAGCCGCTGCCGATGAACGAGTACGTGCAGCAGAACCTCAAGGAGTGCTTCTTCGACGTGGACTTCGACGTCGTGGAGTGGAACACGCTGTTCACGAACTGGCGCATTGGCGCTAAGGACCCCAGCGCGCACGGCGCCAACGCCATCAACGTGAGCTTCGCGGCAATGGACCCGTTCTTCGCGATGGTCCGCTTTGTCAGCACCAAGACCCAACCGCCGGTCTCGAACAACTGGGGCTACTTCGGTAACGCCGAGTTCGACAAGCTGATCGAGAACGCACGCACCTCGTTCGACGAGAAGGGTCGCGATGCCGCGCTGGCCAAGCTGCACGCGCGCATCGTCGAGGAGTCGCCGTTCGTGCTGATCGCGCATGATGTCGGCCCGCGCGCGATCTCGAAGAAGGTCAAGGGCGTGGTGCAGCCGCAAAGCTGGTTTATCGATATCGCGACGATGTCGATGGATTGACCCTGCCGCACCCCCTGCCCCTCTCCCGCCACGGAGAGGGGCGCAACACCTATAACGATATGCCCGACCAGGCCCCACGATGATCTATCTGCTCCGCCGCCTTCTCTACGCGCTGCCGATCCTGCTCGGCGTGGCACTGCTGTGCTTCTCGCTGGTCCATATCGCGCCCGGTGACCCGCTCGTGTCGGTGCTGCCGCCCGATGCGTCGGAAGACCTGCGCCGCCAGCTCACCGCGCTCTACGGCTTCGATAAGCCCTTTCTCGAACAATTTCTCCATTGGCTGGTGCGCGCGCTGCACGGCGACCTCGGCACGTCGATCGCGACCAACCGGCCGGTGATGAGCGAGGTCTCCAAGGCCGTGATCAATTCGATCCGCCTGGCTTCGGTGGCCACGCTGATCGGCTTTACATTCGGTTGCCTGTTCGGCTTCGTCGCCGGCTACCTGCGCGACTCGGTGTCCGATCGCATCGCCTCGTTCCTGTCCGTGCTCGGCGTCAGCATTCCGCACTACTGGCTCGGCATGGTGCTGGTGATCGCGTTCTCGGTGATGCTCGGCTGGCTGCCCGCGACCGGCGCGGGCCCGGGTGGCTCCGGCGACTGGGCGTGGGACTGGGAACACTTCCAATACATGCTGCTGCCCGCGATCACGATGTCGGTCATCCCGATGGGCATCGTCGCGCGCACGATCCGCGCGCTGGTGGCGGAGATTCTCTCCAACGAGTTCATCATCGGCCTGCGCGCGCGCGGCCTGTCGGACCTCGCGGTATTCCGCCATGTGGTCAAGAACGTGGCGCCGACCGCGCTGTCGGTGATGGGCCTGCAGTTGGGCTACCTGCTCGGCGGCTCGATCCTGATCGAAACCGTGTTCTCGTGGCCGGGCACCGGCTTCCTGCTGAACTCGGCGATCTTCCAGCGCGACTTTCCGCTGCTGCAAGGCACGATCCTCGTGCTCGCGGTGTTCTTCGTGCTGCTGAACCTGCTGGTGGACGCGCTGCAGACGCTGTTCGATCCGCGCATCGAGCGCAACTGATTGTTTTTATCCGACTCGCGGAGAGCCTCATGGACCTGACCCTCGACAAACGCACGGCACCGCTTGCCGTGCAGCGCTCCCCCGGATACTGGGCCACCGTCGGCCGCCGCCTGCTGCGCAACAAGCTGGCGATGCTGGCCGCGCTGATCCTGATCGCACTAGTCGTCATGGCGCTGTTCGCGCCGCAGCTGATGCCGAGCGATCCGTATGCCGCGTCGATCCTCAAGCGGCTCAAGCCGATCGGTACCGAGCACTTTCCACTCGGCACCGACGAGCTGGGCCGCGATATGCTGTCGCGACTGATGCTCGGCGCGCGGCTGTCGCTGTTCATGGGCATTACGCCGGTGCTGCTGGCATTCGTCATCGGCAGCGCGCTCGGCATCATCGCGGGCTTTGCGGGCGGCCTGACCAACACCGTGATCATGCGCCTGACCGACGTCCTCTACGCGTTTCCGTCGGTACTGCTGGCCATCGCGCTGTCGGGCACGCTTGGCGCGGGCGTCGGCAATGCGCTGCTCTCGCTGACCATCGTGTTCGTGCCGCAGATCGTGCGCGTGGCGGAAAGCGTGACCACGCAGGTACGGGCGCGTGAATTCGTCGATGCCGCACGCGCCTCGGGCGCGTCGTCGCTGTCCATCGTGCGCGCGCACGTGCTCAACAACGTGCTCGGCCCGATCTTTGTCTATGCCACCAGCCTGATCTCGGTCTCGATGATCCTGGCCTCGGGCCTGTCGTTCCTCGGCCTCGGCGTAAAGCCCCCCGAACCCGAATGGGGCCTGATGCTCAATACGCTGCGCACCGCCATCTACACGCAACCGTGGGTGGCCGCGCTGCCTGGCGCCATGATCTTCCTGACGTCGATCTCCTTCAACCTGCTGGCCGATGGCATCCGCTCGGCCATGGAAATCAAGGACTGAACATGAACGACACTCTGGAAGCCGCTGCGGTCGCCACCCGTGATGTCGGTGGCCCCGCCCAGCCGCTGGTCATCGCGCGCGACCTCGTCAAGCATTTCCCGCTCAAGTCCGCCATCCCATTTCGCCGTGCCGGCGAGGTGCGCGCCGTCGATGGCGTGAGCTTCGATGTGCTCAAGGGCGAGACGCTCGGCGTCGTTGGCGAATCGGGCTGCGGCAAATCCACCACCGCGCGGCTGCTGATGCAGCTGACCGCGCAGGACAGTGGCGAACTGATCTTCGACGCGCAGGGCGTGGGCTCGGCGCAGTTGCCGATGAAGGCGTTCCGCAGCCAGGTGCAGATGGTGTTTCAGGACAGCTACTCGTCGCTGAACCCGCGCCTGACCATCGAGGAGTCGATCGCCTTTACGCCGCGCGTGCATGGCGTGAGCGCGCGCGAGTCCACCGAACGCGCGCGCTATCTGCTGGAGCGTGTGGGCCTGGCGCCCGCGCGCTTTGCCGGACGCTATCCGCACGAACTGTCGGGCGGCCAGCGCCAGCGCGTGAACATTGCCCGCGCACTCGCGCTGCGGCCGCGCCTCGTGATCCTCGATGAAGCGGTGTCCGCGCTCGACAAGTCGGTGGAAGCGCAGGTGCTGAACCTGCTGCTCGACCTCAAGGCCGAGTTCGACCTCACCTATGTGTTTATCAGCCACGACCTCAACGTCATCCGCTATCTGTGCGATCGCGTGATGGTGATGTACCTCGGCAAGGTGGTCGAAGTGGGCGATACCGAGTCGATCTACGCCAATCCCGCGCACCCCTACACGCGCGCGCTGCTGGCGTCGATGCCGTCGATGGACCCCGACCATCGCACGATGGCCGCGCCGCTGGCCGGCGATCCGCCCAACCCGATCAACCCGCCGTCGGGTTGCAGCTTCCATCCGCGCTGCGCGCGCGCCGAGCCCGTGTGCGAACGCCGCGCGCCCGCGCTGACTGATGCGCTCGCGGGCCACCCCGTATCGTGCCTGATGGCCATGCCCGACGGCGGCCACTCGCTGCCGCTGCGTCGCATGACGCCCGGCCTGCATGCGGCCACGCCCTGAATGGGAGGACAGACGATGACCGAATCCGAACATATCCCCACCGCTGCTGGCGTGAGCGATCCCGTGGTTGCCGTGCGCGACCTGTATGTGAGTTTTCATGGCGGCGGCAAGACCATTCAGGCCGTCAACGGCGTATCGCTCGAAGTTGGCGCCGGCGAATCGCTGGCGTTGATCGGCGAATCGGGCTCCGGCAAGAGCGTGACGCTGCGCGCGATGATGCGGTTGCATCCACCACGCCGCACACGCATGCGCGGTGAAATCCGCGTGGATGGCGCCGACGTGTTGACGATGGACAAGCGTACGTTGTCGCGACTGCGCGGCGGCAAGGTGGCGATGGTGTTTCAGGAGCCGCTGCTGGCGCTGGACCCGGTCTACACCGTGGGCCAGCAGATCGTCGAATGCATTCGCACGCATGCCAAGGTGACAAAGGCCGAAGCGCAGGCGCGCGCACTGAAGGCGCTCGAGTCCGTGCGCATTCCGAGCCCCGAGCGTCGGCTCGCGGCCTATCCGCATGAGATGTCGGGCGGGATGCGCCAGCGCGCGATGATCGCGCTGGCGTTGTCCGCACAGCCAAAAATCCTGCTGGCGGACGAGCCAACCACCGCGCTCGACGCCACCGTGCAGATCCAGGTGCTGATCCTGATGCGCGAACTGCAGCGCGAACTGGGCCTGTCGATCGTTTTCGTTACGCACGATATCGGCGCGGCCGTCGAGATTGCCGATCGCGTCGCCGTGATGTACGGTGGCCGCATCGTCGAGGAAGGGCCGATCCGCACGCTGATGCGCGACGCGCGTCATCCGTACACCAATGCGCTGCTGAAAAGCCGTCAACACGGCATGGCCCGCGGCGAGCGGCTGGAGACGATCGGCGGCGCGCCGCCCGATCTGTCCGCGCTGCCGCCGGGTTGCACGTTCGCGCCGCGCTGCGCGCATGCGCGGCCGGAATGTTTGACCGACGTGCCGCGCGCCGTGTCGCTCGGCAATGGCCACCGCGTCAGCTGCGTGCTGGTTTCCGAACCGGCGGCGGCCGCGGCACCCGCCGCCGCATGATTGCCACCACAGAGAGGATTCATCTGTCATGACTTTTGCCACTCATCCCGCCCGCGCGTTTATGCCCTACCCCGACGTCGCCGTCCCCAACGCACCGGAGGGTCCGCTCGCGGGCCTGACGTTCGCGGCCAAGGACCTGTTCGACGTGGCGGGCTACCCGACCGGCGGTGGCAACCCGCATGTGCTCGCGCGCTCGGGCATCAAGACCTCGACCGCCCCCACCGTGCAGAAATTGCTGGATGCCGGCGCGAAGTTCATCGGCAAGAGCCATACCGACGAGATGGCATTCTCGATGAACGGCAAGAACTTTCACTACGGCAGCCCGTATAACGGCGGTGCGCCCGATCGCATCACCGGCGGCTCGTCGTCGGGTTCGGCGTCGGCAGTCTCGAACGGCCTGTGCGACTTCGCGCTCGGCACCGATACCGGCGGCTCGGTGCGCGCGCCCGCCAGCCATTGCGGGCTCTTCGGCATTCGCCCCTCGCATGGCCGTATCTCGCTGGAGCTGTGTCAACCGCTCTGCGAGACGCTCGACACATGCGGCTTCTTCACGCGCGATATCGGCACGTTCGCGCGCGTGGCGGACGTATTGCTGGGTAGCGACGCCACGCCGCTGCCAGCCAAGCCGCGCGTGCTGATCGCCAGCGACCTGATGCCGCTGCCGACCGACGAAGCGCGCGCCGCGCTGGCACCCACGATCGCGCGCATGGAAGCGTTGCTCGGCCAGGGCACGCCGGTGACGGTGGCGGACCGGCCGCTGTCGGATCTCTACTGGGCGTTCCGCTACGTGCAGGGCTGGGAAGCATGGCAGTCCTCGGGCGAACTGATCGAGCAATATGGCCTGGAGCTCGGCTCCGACGTGGCCGGCCGCTTCGCGTTCAGCAAGCAGGTGAGCGCCGAACAGTTCGAGACCTCAAACGGAATCCGTGCCGAGTTCACCGCGCATCTGGGCCGCCTGCTTGGCAACGATGGCGTGCTGGTGCTGCCGACCATGCCCGATATCGCACCGCTGCGCACCTCGCCGATGGAGCTGTTCGAGGACTACCGCATGGCCGCCGCGCATATGCTGTGCCTGACGCCGCTGTCCGGCTTCCCGCAGTTGAGCCTGCCGCTATCCGGCCGCGCGGGCGCCCCGTATGGCATCTCGCTGCTGGGTCCGAAAGGCAGCGACCGCAGCCTGATCGCCGTGGCGGAGACGCTGCTGGCAAGCTGGGCCTGAAACCTAAGGTTTTCCCTTCTCCCATCGGGAGAAGGGAGCACCCATACTCTGACTCATGACGACAATCCGCATCACGGCCGCTGGCCACACCTTTTTTGCCGAAACCAACCCGGACGCGCCCGAAACCGTGGCCGCGTTCATGAAGCTGCTGCCTTACCGTCAGAAACTGATCCATGTGCGCTGGAGCGGCGAAGGCTGCTGGATTCCCCTGGGCGAGTTCAAGCTCGGCGTCGGCTTCGAGAACCACACGAGCCATCCGTCGGTCGGCGACATCCTGTTCTATCCCGGTGGCTACAGCGAGACCGAGATCATCCTCGCTTACGGCAGCTGCTGCTTCGCCAGCAAGATGGGCCAGCTCGCGGGCAACCACTTCCTGACGATCGTCGAAGGCCGCGAGAATCTGCGCGCGCTGGGGACCAAGGTCCTCTGGGAAGGCGCGCAGGACGTCGTGTTCGAACTGGCTTAGTAAGGAAACACCGCCAGCACCGCGTGCGTGAACTGCGGGCCCACCACTACCATCAACACGCCCGCGAGCACCATCGTCAGGCTGGCGACCACGCCCTCTTCCGAACCACGCTGACGCGCGCGCACGGTGCCAAAGCCGTGCGCCGACGCCCCCAGCGAGGCGCCGTTGGCCACCGGCGACAGATGCATCAACCCGAGCACGACGTCGCCGGCGATCATGCCGACCAGTCCCGTGATCACCGTAAAGAGCGACACGAGTTCCGTCGAGCCGCCGGTCTGTTCGACCACGGCCATCGCGAACGGCGTGGAGATCGAGCGCGCCATCAGGCTGCTCGATACCGTAGGGCTGAAATGGAACAGGCCCGCGAGCACGCGCGCGCTGACCACCGCCACCAGCATACCCACCACCACGCCAAGGCTCAGCGACAGCCAGTGACGCCGCACGATCGCGCGATGCTCGTAGATCGGCACCGCGAACGCGACGGTGGCAGGGCCGAGCATCCACACCAGCCAGTGCGTGTCCGCGACGTAATCGCCGTAGGGGATATCGGTGGTCAGCAGCAGGCCGATGGTCAGCGTTGGCACGAGGATCGCGGGGGACAGCCAGATGCGTGGGCGCCGCAGATAGAACGGCTTGAGCGCGAAGTACAGCGCGCACGTCCATACGATGCAGAACGCGGCGGCATAGGCGTGCGAGTCCGCGGCCATCTCAAGACGCCTCCCCGCGTCGGGCGGCGAGCCATCTTTCAAGCCGGCAGCCCAGATGCACGGCCAGCGCGGTGGCGGCCATCACGAGTACCGTGCCCACCACCACTGCGATCACGAGTTGTACGCCCTGCGTGCGGAACAACTGGCCATACTGCATCACGGCCACCACGCATGGGATAAAGAACAGCACAAGCTCGCCGAGCAGCCAGTTGGCGCCATCGCGAAACCACCGCACATTGCCGCGGCCGGACAACAGCAGCCCCAGCACGGCCAGCAGGCCCACGACGCCAGGTGACATAGAGATGCCCGTTACGCGCATGAGTTCGGACGCCGCGAACCAGATCGCGATCATCATTGCGATCTGAAAGGCGACGCGCAGCGGGGCCGGCGAGGCCAGGCGGTGTGTGAGGGAGTCGGGCGCAACGGTTTTCATGTTGCCGATTATTGGTCGGCATCCATGCGGCGCCAAGGCAACGTTTCCGCACCCGTTGTGCAAATTTGCACAACGGTCGACTGCCGGTCAGCGTCGTTTGCGGGTCGGCCCGAGAAACGTTGCGCGGTGGGCATCCACCTCGTCGGCGATAAAGCGCGCTACCTCGCGCACGTGCGCCGCGCGCTGGTGATCGACGTGGACGTGCATATGGAACGTGGCCTGAACCTCTATCTGATCGGGCAGCACAGGCACGAGCTCAGGGAAGTTGGCGGCGACATAGGCCGGCAGGATGCACAGGCTGCGGCCGGCGAGCGTCGCATGCACCTGCGTGAGCAGGTTCGACGAACGCAGGCGCGGATGCAGCGGCACCACGGTGGCGCCCATAAAGTTGAGCTCCGGCGTGAACAGCAGATCTTCCATATAGCCGATAAACGGATGCCGGGCCAGATCCTGCTGGTCTCGAATCGGTGGCACGGACTTCAGGTAGGCGCGGGTGCCGTAGACGTACATGCCGTACTCGGTCAGCCGGCGCGAAGCCACGCGCAGATGCTCTGCGCTGGAGAGCCCGATGGCGATATCGGCTTCGCGCTTGGCCAGGCTGAACAGCCGCGGCGCGGCAATCAGCTCGATCTCGAGGCGAGGGTTCTTCTCGAGCAGCTTGTGCATGCGCGGCGCCAGAAAATAGGTGCCAAAGCCGTCGGGCGCGCCAATGCGCACGGTACCGACAATCTCCTGCCCGCCATCGGCCACCGCCCGTGTGGCCACCAGCGCGCTCTCGATCCCCTGCGCGGCCTCCATCAGCCGGTGACCGGCTTCCGTCAGCTCGTAGCCAACATTGCTCTTGTGGAACAGCCGGCTATCGAGCGCCCGCTCGAGCGACTGCACGTGCCGCGCGACGGTGGTGTGCTCGGTGCCGAGCTGCTCGGCGGCGGCACTGAGCGTACCCGTACGCGCCACCGCGAGGAAATAGCGAAAATCGTCCCAGTTCTCTTTCGGCGGCCGGCTCGGCATGCGCTTCTCCTGTCAACCCGCCATCACGCCCGCATGCGCTTCCGGCCGCTTCACCCGGAACCACGCCGCATACAACGCCGGCAGGAACAACAACGTCAACACCGTCGCAATCACCAGCCCACCCATGATTGCCGCCGCCATGGGCCCCCAGAACAATGACCGCGACAACGGAATCATCGCCAGCACGGCCGCCGCCGCAGTGAGAATGATCGGCCGGAACCGCCGCACCGCCGACTCGACGATCGCATCCCACGGCGCCGCGCCAGCCGCGATGTCCTGCTCGATCTGATCGACCAGAATCACCGAGTTACGAATGATCATGCCCAGCAGCGCCGTAATGCCAAGCTGCGCCACAAACCCCATCGGCGCATGCAGCAGCAGCAGCGTCGCCGCCGCCCCAATCAAGCCAAGCGGCCCCGTCAAAAACACCATCACCGCGCGCGAGAAGCTGTGCAACTGAAGCATCAGCAGCGTAAAGATCAGGAAGATACAAAGCGGCAGCTGCGCGGCAATCGACGCTCCCGCCTTGCCACTCTCCTCCTCCGCGCCGGCAATCGTAATCAGATACCCCGGCGGCAGGTTGGCCCGCAATGCATTCAGCTTCGGATTGATCTGCGCAGTAACGGTCGGCCCCTGAATGCCCTCCACCACATCCGCCTGCACCGTAATGCCGAAGTCGCGATTCTCGCGCCAGATCACCCCCGGCTCGGACTTCAGCGTCACGCGCGCAATCTGCGTCAGCGGCACCACGCGCCCCGTGTTGGTCGGCACCAGTACATTGGTCAGATCCGACATCGCATCGCGCTCGTTTATCGGCGCGCGCATCACGATGTCGATCAACTTGTCCGCATCGCGATACTGCCCCACCGCCACGCCAGTCAGCACGGTCTGCGTCACGCGCGCAATCGCATTGGTGGTCACGCCCAGCGCGCGCGCCTTGTCCTGGTCGATCTCGAGACGCAACATCTTCACGTTCTCGTTCCAGTTGTCATTGACGCCCAACGTGTTGGGGTTGTCATTCATGACCGCCTTGACCTGGTCCGCGAGCTTGCGCACCGTCGCCGCATCGGGCCCGATCACACGGAACTGCACCGGATACGCCACCGGCGGCCCATTCGGCAGCAGCTTCACGCGCCCGCGCAGTTGCGGGAACTGTGTCGCGAGCACCTTCACCACACGCTGGCGCAGCGCATCGCGCACCTTGCTGTTCTCGCCGTGCTTCGGCATCACGATCACCTGCGCCACGTTGCTCTGCGGAAAGATCTGATCCAGCGGCAGATAGAAGCGCGGCGCTCCAGTGCCAACAAACGTGGTCAGGCTCTCCACATCGCGATCCTGCCGCATGGCGCCCTCGAAGCGCTTGGCCTCGGCCTCCATATTGGCGAAGCTCGTGCCCTCGGGCATCCACAACTCGACCATCAGCTCGGGCCGGCTCGAATCGGGAAAGAACTGCGTTTCGACAAACTTGAAGGCCAGGATACCCAGCGCAAACGCCGCCAGCGTAATTGCGATCACGGTCTTGCGCCATGTCACGCACCAATCGACCGCGCGCCGAAAGCGCGCATAGAACGGCGTATCGAACACCTCGTGATGCCCCGCGCCGGAGGTACGCGTCTTCAGCAACAGATAGCCGAGATACGGCGTGAAGTACACCGCCGCGAACCACGAGATCACCAGCGACAGCGCTGTCACCGCAAAGATCGCGAACGTGTACTCGCCCACCGTCGAGCGTGCGAGGCCCACCGGCAGGAATCCCGCCGCCGTGATCAGCGTGCCCGTCAGCATCGGCATGGCCGTCGACGTGTACGCAAAGGTGGCGGCCTCCATCTTGGAGAAACCCTCCTCGAGCTTGCGCACCATCATCTCCACCGCGATGATCGCGTCGTCGACAAGAAGCCCGAGCGCGACGATCAACGCGCCCAGCGAGATCTTGTGCAGCCCGATGCCAAAGATGTTCATAAACAGGAACGTCACCGCCAGCACCAGCGGAATCGTCAACGCCACCACCAGACCGGGGCGCACATCGAGTCGCAGCGGACGCGTATGCAGGCCCAGCGCGATAAAGCTGACGCCGAGCACGATCACCACGGCTTCGATCAGCACATGCACGAACTCACCGACCGAGCGCTTGACGGCCTGCGGCTGGTCTTGCACCTGATCCATCTCCACACCCACCGGCAACTGGCCGCGCAGGCCATCGACCACGCGCCGCAGCTCCTTGCCAAGCGCGATGATGTCGCCGCCCTTCTCCATCGAGATGCCGAGCCCGATCACATCCTTGCCATTGAAGCGCATGCGCGATGCGGGCGGATCGATATAGCCGCGATAGACATGCGCGATATCGCCAAGCCGGATATTGGCAATGCCATTGGGCCCGCGCAGCACCAGATCCTCGAGATCCTTGACGTCGGCGAACTGGCCGGTGAGCCGCACCTGCAGGTTGTCGGTCGGCGTGATCAGCACGCCGCTGCCGGTGGGATTGTTCTGCTCGGTGATCTGGTTGGCGATCGCATTGATATCGAGCCCTAGCTGCGCAAAGCGTGCCTGATTGAACTCGATATAGACCTTCTCGTCCTGCAGGCCCAGCAGCGTGACCTTGGCCACCGCCGGCACGCGCAGCAGCGCCTGACGCACGAGGTCGGCGTACTCGCGCAACTCCTTGTACGTAAAGCCATCGGCCGATAACGCGTAGATGGAGCCGTACACATCGCCGAATTCATCGTTGAAGTAAGGCCCGCGCACGCCCTGCGGCAGCGTCTGGACGATATCGCCGATCTTCTTGCGCACCGTGTACCAGATCTGCGCGGTGTCCTTCGATGGCGAATCGTCGGCCAGCTGGAAGATGATCGTGGTCTCGCCGGGCTTGGAGAAGCTGCGGATCTTGTCGGCGTAAGGGACTTCCTGCAGTTGCCGCTCGATCTTGTCGGTCACCTGCACGGCCATCTGTTCGGCCGTGGCACCGGGCCAGAACGCCTGCACCACCATCACGCGGAACGTGAATGGCGGATCTTCGTCCTGCCCGAGACGGAAGAACGCCAGCAGCCCGCCAATCAGCAGCACCACCAGCAGATAACGCGTCAGCGGCTGATGCTCGAGCGCCCAGCGCGACAGATTGAAGCGGGAATGATCCATGCGCGCCCGGCTCGGTTGGCGATTAGTTTGGCGCGCCGCCGGCGGCGGGGACCGGCGTGCCCGGCGTTATGCTCTGCATCGGCTTGACCAGTTGATCTTGCTTGAGCAGATGGACGCCGGCCGTGACGATGGTCTGGCCCGGCGTCAGCCCCTGGCGGATCACGATCTCGTTGCCGATCGCCTCGCCCACCGTCACCTGCACCGCGCGCACCGTGCCTCGGCCACCTTCCTCTGGCACCTTGCCACCGGCCTTGTCGCCACCCTGCGCGCCGGCCTTGGCGGGCTCGTAGATCCACACCAGATTGCGCCCCTGATCCTGCAGCAGCGCGGTCAGCGGAATACGAATGGCGGCGGTCTCGGCCGTCCGCAGGAACGTCACCACCGCGGTCATGCCGATGCGCAGGTCCGCCGGCGGATTCGGCACCGACACGCGCGTCGGATAGGTGCGCGTCACCGGGTCCGCCGCCGCGGAAATCTCGCGCACGCGTGCGGGCAGCCTGCGATCGGGCTCGGCCCAGGTATGGACCGTGACATCGCCCACGGCGCGCAGCATCTCCACCTGATCCTCGGGCAGGCCGATCGCGACCTCCTTCTCGGCTGTCTGCGCGACGCGGATCACCGGCTGGCCTGGCGTCACCACCTGCCCCACCTCGGCATCGACCGCGGTCACCACCCCATCGGCATCCGCGGTCAGCACCGCATATCCGGTCTGGTTGGCCTGACTGCGCAGCCCGGCCTCGGCCTGATTGAACCGCGAGACCGCGGCGTCGTAAGTGGCCTGCCGGCGATGCTGTTCGGCCGCGCTGATAAAGTTGCGACTGAACAGTTCGTTGTAGCGCTTGAGGTCGGAGGCGGCCAGATCGCGGTCCGTGCGCGCGGCGTCGTACTGCGCGCGCGAGCCCGCTTCGGCCAGCGCCAGGTCGGTCGGGTCGAGCCGCGCAAGCGGCTGCCCTTTCTTCACGCTGGCGCCAACGTCCACGAGGCGCGCCGCGATCTTGCCGCTGACCCGGAAGCCCAGCCGCGACTCCACCCGTGGCCGCACTTCCCCCGAAAACTCGAACGCGGTCTGGCCAGCCGCGGGATGCAGTGGCATCAGCCGCACCGGTCGCACCTCGGGTTCCGCTTCCTTCGGCTTGCCGCAACCGCCGAGGCCCAGCGCTCCCGCCACCAGCAACGCCAGCCCCGCGCGCGACGATAGCGACGATAGCGACCCTAGCGACCCTAGCGACCATAGCGACCATGGGCGCGCGGCGAACGGTTGGGCCGCCATGCGGGGATGGCCGGCAGGCTCGGGTCGGGGCCCGGAGGAAGGAGGAGGCATCAAGAAGGCGTCGGGAGTCGGATCGTCAGGCTCAGCGCGGAAATTCAGTAAATAACTTGCCGGTCAGTAATATAACGATCCGCCCGAGGTGCGTCAAACGCCAGTGCGACCGAACGCGTGATTGGGGGCGCGAACGGTTGACAATAGGTACCCCATCCTGTGGCGCGGACGCCAAGGTATGGTTAAATGCTGGCCCGCAGCCCCCGCGGCGACCCATAACCCCGAGACCGGCGTGACGCCCGATCAGTATTGTCAAGACAAAGCCGCCCAGAGCGGCTCCAGCCTGTATTACAGCTTCCTGTTCCTGCCGCAGGAGCGCCGTCGCGCGATCACGGCCCTGCATGCGTGGCGACGCGAGCTCGAGGACCTCGTCCACGACAGCCATGACGCCGGCGTGGCGCATCAGCGGCTCGACTGGTGGCGCGGCGAAGTGCGCCGTCTGTTCCAGCGGCAGCCCGCCCATCCGGTCACGCAGGCCTTGTTGCCGCATCTGGCCGCGCTGAACGAAGCGGATATGTCGGAAGTGCTGGACGGCATGGAGATGGACCTGAACCAGTCGCGCTATCTCGACGAGATCGGCCTGCAGCGTTTCTGCCAGAGCGCGGCCGGCGCGTTCGGCCGGCTCAACGCGCGCGTGCTCGGCTATACGGATGACGCCACGCTCGCCCACGCGGAAAAGCTGTGGCTGTCGCTGCTGCGCGTGCATATCGTGCGCGATATCGGCGAGGACGCGCGCCGCGGCCGCATCTATATCCCGGTCGATACGCTGCAACGCTTCGAAGTCCCCGCCGCGGACATCCTGCAGTCGCGCCATTCGGACCGCTTTGTCGCGCTGATGACGGAACAGGCCGCGCGCGCCCGCGCGTTGCGGCAAGAGGCGATGGCGCTGCTGCCGCGCAAGGATCGCCGCGCGCAGCGCGCCGTGCTCGTGCTGAGCGCGATTTCGCATGCGCTGCTCGACGAAATCGAGGCGAGCCACTTCCAGGTGCTGCACCAGCGCATCGCGCTGACGCCGTTGCGCAAGCTGTGGATCGCATGGCGCACGTGGATGAAGTTCGCCTAGCCCTCCCCCTATTTCCCGCACCCGATCATGACACCCACGCTTGGCCAGACCATCCTCGACTACGCCGCCGCGCTGGCGCATTTCTCCGATATGGAAGACGGGCTGACGTGCGCGTATCTGACGCCCGCGCATAGCGCCACACAGGCGCAGCTCGCCAAGTGGATGGCGGACGCGGGCATGCAGGTGCGCATCGACGCCATCGGCAACGTGATCGGCCGCTATGCGGCAGACCCGTCCGCCATCGCCCCCAAAGTGCTGATGACGGGCTCTCACTTCGACACGGTGCGCGACGGCGGCCGCTATGACGGACGGCTTGGCATTCTGCTGCCGATCGTCGTGGTGGGCGCCCTCCATGCGGCCGGCATCCGCCTGCCCTACCACATCGAGGTGGTCGGCTTCGCGGAAGAAGAAGGCCTGCGCTTCAAGACCAGCTTTCTCGCCAGCAGCGTGCTGGCGGGCCATTTCAACCACGCGCTGCTGGACCGCGAGGACGCCGACGGCATCAACATGCGCAATGCGCTGAGCGCGGCCGGCTTCACCGGTGCTGGCGATGACGCTGCATTGCGCGACGCCGCCGTCGATCCCGCCACGCTCGCGGGCTTTGTCGAAGTGCATATCGAACAGGGTCCGGTGCTGCTCAACCGCGGACTGCCGCTTGGCATCGTCACGCAGATCGCCGGCAGCAGCCGTTTTCAGGTCCGTGTGGAAGGTCTCGCGAGCCATGCGGGCACCACGCCGATGGACATGCGGCGTGACGCCGCCACCGGTGCCGCGGAAATGACGCTGCTGGTGGAGTCGCGATGCGCACAGGTGCCGACGCTGGTGGGCACCGTCGGCCAGTTGCAGGTACCGAACGGCTCGAGCAACGTGATTCCGGGCGCGTGCGTCTTCTCGATGGACATTCGCGCGGGTGAGGATGGCATTCGCGAAGCCGCCATCGCCGATATCCTCGCCGGCATCGAAGCGATCGCGCAGCGGCGCGGCCTGAGCGCGCGCGTCGAGCGCGTGACGCCGGTCAACAATGCACCGTGCGCGCGCTGGCTGATGGATCAGTTTGGCGCGGTGCTGAAGAAACGTGGCCTCGAGGCCTTCGAATTGCCGTCGGGCGCGGGCCACGACGCGATGATGATGCAGCGGATCACCGATGTGGCGATGCTGTTCGTACGGTGCGGCAATGGCGGCATCAGCCACAACCCGCTCGAGACGATTACCGCGGAAGACGCGCAGCTTGCGGCCGAGACCTTCGTCGACTTCCTGCGGCATTTCCGCACGACGGATTGAACGCAGATGAAGCAGTAAACCGGTGCTCAACCGCCACCGGAGTACATTTCCTTACTGAGGTCGAGCAGATTCTTGCGCAGCGTCTTGCGCTCGTCGGGCGACAGCTTGGGATTGCCACCGCCGGGGCCCTGCCGCGACGCGCGCTCGGCCATGTCCCGCTCGGTGCGATACTTCTCCGCACGGGCGCGTGCTTCGCGCTGGTCGGCACGCTCGTGCGCGGGATTGGTGTGGACACGGCTTTCGGAGGCCGAAGACGCCGGAGCGGGAGGATGATGAAGCAGATTGGCCATGCCCGCCGATTGGGCGCGCGCGGTGTGCGGCAGCAGGGCCACGACCATGACCAGGCCGGCGATCGACATCACCTGAGCGGACGCAACCCGGGCGCGCTGAGGGCGGCTGCCGAGTTCGCATGCGCGACGCAGGGTTTGCCCGTGCCGGTATTGCTTCACTTTCATTGGATAATGTCGGTTTTGATTTCCCGCCTGGGTCTGTTTTCCCGTGGCAGCAAAAACCCCACCGGCCCAAACGGTGAGCGGAGTGTAAATGCACTATTGATGCACGCCGCCATACCACGGGGTAAAGTATGTAACGTTTTGTTAAGCCATTTTGAGCAAAACCGATAGTCGCTAAGATACCGCCATGGAAAATACGAGCCACAAGATTCTCGTCGTGGACGACGACCCCCGCTTGCGCGACCTGCTGCGCCGCTACCTCGGCGAACAGGGCTTCACGGTGCTGGTAGCGGAGAACGCCACGGCCATGAACAAGCTCTGGCTGCGCGAGCGCTTTGACCTGCTGGTGCTCGACCTGATGATGCCCGGCGAGGACGGCCTCTCGATCTGCCGCCGTCTGCGCGGCGCCAACGATCAGACCCCGATCATCATGCTGACCGCGAAGGGCGAAGACGTCGATCGCATCGTCGGTCTCGAGATGGGCGCCGACGATTACCTGCCCAAGCCGTTCAATCCGCGCGAGTTGATCGCGCGCATTCACGCGGTGCTGCGCCGCAAGGGTCCGGCCGAAGTGCCGGGCGCCCCGTCGGAGACGCCCGAGACGTTCGCGTTCGGCGACTTCGTGCTCAACCTGGCCACGCGCACGCTGACCAAGAACGACGAGGAAATCACGCTCACCACGGGCGAGTTCTCGGTGCTCAAGGTCTTCGCGCGTCATCCGCGCCAGCCGCTCTCGCGCGAGAAACTCATGGAAATGGCACGCGGCCGCGAATACGAAGTATTCGATCGCAGCCTGGACGTGCAGATCTCCCGCCTGCGCAAGCTGATCGAGCCGGATGCGGGCAACCCCCGTTTCATCCAGACGGTCTGGGGGCTTGGCTACGTCTTCATCCCCGATGGCGTGAAGTAAAGCGGTCCGTCCACAGTCTGCATCGTGGCGTCCGCTCTCGGCCGTACCGCAACGCGGTTCTTCGGTTCGCTATTCTGGCGAACCTTCATGCTGATCGCCCTGCTTCTGGCGATCTCGCTGGGTATCTGGTTCCAGAGCTATCGGCTCTTCGAACGCGCACCACGTGCCCAGCAGATCGCCATGCAGGTCGTCAGCGTGGTCAAGCTCACGCGTGCCGCGCTCCTCTACTCCGACCCCGCGCGGCGCCGGTTCCTTCTGCTCGACCTCGTGCAGAACGAAGGCATCAAGGTGTACCCGCGCGAGAAGGATGACGACTTCGCAGTGCCCACCGCCAACCCATTCCTGACGCAGCTCGTGCAACAGGAAATCCGGGGACGCCTGGGCGAGGACACCGTCATCGCCACCACCGTCAACGATATTCCGGGCGTGTGGGTCAGCTTCGAGATCGAGGGCGACGACTACTGGGTCGCCATCAGTCCCGAACGTTTCGAACGCGTCTCGGGCATCCAGTGGCTGTGGTGGACCATCGCGGCACTGCTGCTGTCGATCTTCGGCGCGGCCTTTATCACCGCGCGCGTCAATTACCCGCTCAAACGCCTGGCCAACGCGGCACGGCAGATCGGTACCGGAGGGGAAGCACCGCTGCTCAACGAGGACGGCGCGAGCGAGGTGGCACAGGCCAACCACAGTTTCAATCAGATGGTGCGGGACCTGCGCCAGCTCGATGACGACCGCGTGGTGATGCTGGCCGGTATCTCGCACGATCTGCGCACACCGCTCACGCGCCTGCGCCTGGAAACCGAGCTGTCGCCGGCGGACATGGCCACGCGCGAGGCGATGATCTCCGATATCGAACAGATGGACGCGATCATCGGGCAGTTCCTCAACTACGCGCGTCCCGCGCAGGAAATGCTCGAGCCGGTGGACCTGTCCGCGCTCGTGCAGGATGCGGTGGGGGTCTACGCCGCGCACGACGATGTGCGCGTGCACGTGCGCAGCGGCGGTCCGGTCATGGCGATGGCCAATCGCATGGAAGTGCAGCGGATTCTCGACAACCTCGTCGAAAACGCGCGCCGCTATGCGAAGGACGAGGAAACCGGCATGGCCGTGGTGGAGATCACCACGCGCACCGAGGACAAGGAGGCCGTGATGACCGTGGCCGACCATGGCCTGGGTGTCCCCGAGGCCCAGCTGCCGCTGCTCACGCGGCCGTTCTACCGGCTCGATGCCGCGCGTAGCGAAGCCAAGGGCGCGGGACTCGGCATGTCGATCGTGAACCGGATCCTGCAGCGCAACGGCGGCCGCCTGATGCTCGCCAATCGCCAGCCGCCGGCCAGCGGCCTCGTGGTCAGCGCGTTCTTCCGGCGCGCCTGAAGCACCACAGCAGCGCATCAACGGGCGCATTGACAGGTTTTCGACAGCCTTTGATATCTAGTTGAAAGGCAGTTGACAGCGGAATGACAGCGGCGCGGCGCAGACTGCATGGCATCACATAACGATGCCATCGGTCCCTACGGTGGCGAGAGACGCTCCCATGACAGCCAGCACCCCCGCCACGCCTGCCGCCGCCTCGTCACAGCAGCACGGTTTCCGCACCGTGTTCCGCGTGGTCAGCGGTAACTTCCTCGAAATGTACGACTTCATGGTGTACGGCTTCTATGCCGCCGCCATCGCGCGTACGTTCTTCCCCAGCGGCAACGAGTTCGCCTCGCTGATGCTCTCGCTCGCGACGTTCGGCGCGGGCTTCCTGATGCGGCCGCTCGGCGCGATCGTGCTCGGCGCGTACATCGACCATCACGGCCGCCGCAAAGGCCTGATCCTCACGCTGATCATGATGGCTGCCGGCACGCTGCTGATTGCGCTGGTGCCTGGCTATCAGACCATCGGTGTGGCCGCGCCGCTGCTGGTGCTCGCGGGACGCCTGTTGCAGGGCTTCTCGGCCGGGGTCGAACTCGGCGGCGTATCGGTGTACCTGTCGGAGATCGCCAAGCCAGGCCACAAGGGCTTCTACGTGGCGTGGCAATCGGCCAGCCAGCAGGTGGCCGTGATCTTCGCGGGCCTGCTCGGCGTGATCCTGCATGCGACGCTCGCACCCGCGCAGATGGATGCCTGGGGCTGGCGCGTGCCGTTCCTGATTGGCTGCCTGATCGTGCCGTTCCTGTTCCTGATCCGCCGGTCGCTCGAGGAAACCGAGGCCTTCCGCGCGCGCAAGCATCGCCCGGCGCCGCGCGAGATCTACCGTTCGATGCTCGACAACTGGCGCATCATCATCGCCGGCTGCCTGCTGGTGGTGATGACCACGGTGTCGTTCTACATGATCACCGCGTACACCCCGACCTTCGGCAAGACCGTGCTCAAGCTCGACGACGTGGACAACCTCATCGTCACGATGTGCGTGGGCCTGTCCAACTTCATCTGGCTGCCGCTGATGGGCGCCGTGTCCGATCGCATCGGCCGCAAGCCATTGCTGGTTACCTTCACCATCCTCACGCTGCTGACCGCGTATCCGGCCATCACGTGGCTAGTCGCCGAGCCGTCGTTCGGCCGCCTGCTGATGGTGGAGCTGTGGCTCTCGTTCCTGTACGGCAGCTATAACGGCGCGATGGTCGTGGCGCTGGCCGAGCTGATGCCACCCGCGGTGCGTACCACCGGTTTCTCGCTGGCTTACAGCCTGGCCACGGCATTGTTCGGCGGCTTCACGCCAGCGGTGTCCACGTATCTGATCCATGCCACCGGCAACAAGGCCGCGCCGGGCCTGTGGCTGATGTTCGCCGCTGCCTGTGGCCTGGTGGCCACGCTCGCGATCTTCCGGCAGCACAATCAGGCACAGACCCTGCGCGCCGCCTGATTCCCCCTCCTCCGCTGTCATGCCATGTGCGTTCGCACATGGCATACTCCGTCCTTCCCAAGCGGGAACCGGCCTCGCCATGGCGGGTGCCGTTGTGCGGTGCCTATCGGCGTCTTTGAGATTATCAATTGGCCGCCCGGTGCAGGACCACGCATAATCCGTCCCTGTTGCGATCGCAAATCGCGTATCGCTTGCCTCTCTTTTCAACTGAATTTAGGAGAAGTCTGATGAAGACCGTTGGTGACAAGCTCGAAGCCTTCCAGATCGTTGGCGTGAAGCCTGGTTTCAACAACCACGAAGAGAACGGCCAATCGGCGTTCGAAGACATCACCGAAAAGTCGTTCGAAGGCAAGTGGAAGATCATTTACTTCTACCCGAAGGACTTCACCTTCGTGTGCCCGACCGAAATCGTGGCCTTCGCCAAGCTGAACGGCGACTTCGCCGACCGCGACGCGATCGTGCTGGGTGGTTCGAGCGACAACGAGTTCGTGAAGCTGGCATGGCGTCGTGAACACAAGGACCTGAACAAGCTGGACCAATGGCAATTCGCCGACGTGACCGGCTCGCTGATCGATCAGCTGGGCGTGCGTGACAAGGCTGCCGGCGTTGCCCTGCGCGCTACGTTCGTCGTCGATCCGGACAACGTGATCCAACACGTGTCGGTGAACAACCTGAACGTCGGCCGTAACCCGGAAGAAGTGCTGCGTATTCTGGACGGTCTGCAAACGGACGAACTGTGCCCGTGCAACCGCGCTGTTGGCGGCGCCACGCTGTAATAGTCATCGCTCGCGTGAAGAGGTCCCAGACCGCTTCACGCGCGGAAACCCGCTACATGCGGGTTTTTTGAGCCCTTGCCGATAGGAGAAATAAATGGAATTCCTCGCCACGATTAAGAACCTCATCCCCGATTACGCCAAGGACATCCGCCTCAACGTCGATGGCACCATCGCGCGTTCGTCGCTGGAAGGCAACGATGCCGTGGGTGTGGCGCTGGCTGCCGCGTTTGCCGCGCAGAGCCGCGTAATCGTTGACGCGATTCGCAATGCGAACGTGCTGTCGCCCGAGGAAACCAACGCCGCGCTGACCGCGGCCGCGCTGATGGGCATGAACAACGTCTGGTATCCGTACATCGAGATGGCCGACGATCCGGATCTGGCGAGCCAGCCGGCCGGCCTGCGCATGAACGCCTACGCTACCCATGGTGGTGTGGACAAGCGCCGCTTCGAGATGTACGCGCTGGCCGCCTCGATCATCGGCAAGTGCCACTTCTGCGTGAAGTCGCACTATCAGTTGCTGAAGAACGAACAAGGCATGACGTCGCAGCAATTGCGCGACGTCGGCCGCATCGCCGCCGTGATCGGCGCTGCCGCCAACGTGATTGCCGCGCAGTAACTGCCGCATCGCAATCTTGCACCGCAAGCCCTCTCCCGCACGGGAGGGGGCTTTTTTATTTCTGTGTCATCCGGGTACGCCCACGCTGCGCGGGCGTGTCGATGGGCATACAATCGACTGCACGACTGGCACAACATTGTCACCATGAGCACTCTGCCTTCGCACGACTCGCCTCGCTTCCGCTACCGCCTGGCGGCAGCGTATGACTGGGGCGATATTGCCGCGGTCACGCAGCAGGCCTATGCGCAGTACGAACTCGAGATCATGGAAGACTGCCGCGCGTCGTTCCAGCGCGGTATGCAATCCGTGCTCGCGGCCTCTAAAAACGCCGACATGGAATGGTGGGTGGCCGAGGGCGACCATGGCATCAGCGGCGCCGTGTTGTTCTGCCATCCCGGTGCCACGTTGCCCGCGCTCGATGGCAGCACGATTACGCTGACGCAGCCCGAGGCGCGATTGCTGTCGGTCAGTCCGCAGGCACGCGGCCTGGGCCTCGGTCATACGCTGATGCAGATCTGCATCCAGCGCGCGCGAGATATCGGCGCCAACGCGCTGGTGGTGCGCGCCATGCCGGAGATGGACTCGGCCAATCGGCTCTGCCAGCAGATGGGCTTCTCCAAGCGCACCGAGGCAGGCTCGCGCAGCGGTGCGATGGCGCGGCTGATCGACTACGTGTTTCCGATCAGCGCCGACGACCCGCCGGCGCCCTCGCCAATCGCCAGGAATTAGTCCTGCGCGTCGCCGCCGCGACGCCAGATCAGCACCGCCGCCTGGGCGACGATCCCTTCCTGACGTCCTTCGAAGCCGAGCTTCTCGTTGGTCTTGGCCTTGACGTTGCAGCGCTTCGGGTCGATGCCGAGATCTTCGGCCAGATTGTTCACCATGCCCGTGATATGCGGCGCGAGCTTCGGCTGTTGCGCGATGACGGTGGCGTCCACGTTGCCGATCTCGTAACCGGCCGCGCGCACGCGCTTGGCGCATTCGCGCAGCAGCACGCGGCTGTCCGCGCCCTTGAACTGCACATCGGTATCGGGGAAATGGCGGCCGATATCGCCGAGACCGGCCGCGCCGAACAGCGCGTCCGTGACGGCGTGCAGTAGCGCATCGGCGTCGGAGTGGCCCAGCAGGCCGCGATCGTGGGGAATGTCCACGCCGCCGAGAATCAGCTTGCGTCCCGGCACGAGCGCGTGCACGTCATAGCCCTGCCCCACGCGGATATCGAACGGATTCAATGCAACTCCTTCGGAATCTTGAAAAACTTACTGCGACGCGCCGGGGGTACCGGACGTCGGGGATGTCACGGGCGCACCCGTTTCCAGCAGAACCTCCGCCAGCGCGAAGTCCTCCGGGTACGTTACCTTGAAATTGCGCAGCGAACCGTTGACGAGGCGCGGATGCAGCCCCAGCCGCTCGATCGCGCTCGCTTCGTCGGTCACCACGGCGCCCGCGGCCATGGCGTCGCGCAGCGCCTCGCGGAGGACGCCCACGCGGAACATCTGCGGGGTCTGCGCCTGCCACAGGCCTTCGCGCGGCACCGTGACACCGATTTTGGGACCACTCTTGGGACCACTCGTGGCACCACCCGTGGCACCAGCCAGCGCCCCACCCGAGGCTTCGGCGCGCTTGAGCGTGTCCGGCACGGGTACCGCGAGAATGCCGCCGATCGCGGCGTCGGGATCGTCATCGCCATCGGCTTCCACCGCGCGCACCAGCGCGTGAATCATGGCGGGTGTCAGGCCCGGCCGGGCCGCGTCGTGCACGAGCACCCAGTCGGTGTCCACCGCGCCCAGTTGCGCGAGGTGATGCAGGCCCGCGAGCACCGACGCGTGACGGCTGTCGCCACCGACAAACGCGGTGTCGAAGCGCAGACCCGCGAATGTGGCCGCGCCGAAGCGCGACTCCAGCGGCATGTCGTCGGGGGCCAGCACCAGCGCTGTGGCGGCGATCGCATCGCACGCGGAAAACGCGGCCAGCGCGTACCAGATCATCGGCCGCCCGGCCACCGTCTGGTATTGCTTGGGCAACGCCCCGCCCGCGCGGCTACCAGTGCCGGCGCAGGGAATCAGGGCGAATCTACGGTCAGGACGGTCGGAACGAGGGTCGGTCACGGTTCTCCGGCGGGGGCGATGGTCAAGTTCAGTGGTGGCCAGCAGAGTGGCCGGTCCGCATTCTATAATATGGCCCTCGCCCGCCGCCACCGGCGCGGGCATGCATGGCCGATGACCCCCGCCCGCACTGCCGGCGGGGCGTCGTCGTTTTGTAGCGCGCCGTTTGTATGGTTCTGGTAGTCGCAGTTGTAGCCCCGCAGTGTAGCCCTGTAGTTGTAGCCC
Source organism: Cupriavidus pampae (assembly GCF_914271485.1). Classification (GTDB taxonomy): domain Bacteria; phylum Pseudomonadota; class Gammaproteobacteria; order Burkholderiales; family Burkholderiaceae; genus Cupriavidus; species Cupriavidus pampae. The sequence goes on along the minus strand of NZ_CAJZAG010000001.1, from coordinate 676,414 downwards.
GACCCTTGCATTGCCCCTGTCGTCAACGCCCGATACCCACGTATGTCTTCTGCTTCGTTTGGCTTTCTTTCCCTGCCGCTGATCAAGCCCGGCATGCGTCATACCGTGACGGGCCTGACCGGCTCCTCCGACGCGCTGCTCGTGGCCGCCTATATGCGCGCGCATCGCGCGCAGGTGCCGATGCTCGCGGTGGTCTGCGCCAACGCCACCGACGCGCAGCGGCTCGCGGAAGAGATTCCATGGTTCGCGCCCGAATTGCGCGTGCGGCTGCTGCCCGATTGGGAAACGCTGCCCTACGATAGCTTTTCTCCGCACCAGGATCTGGTCTCGGAACGGCTGGCGACGCTGCACGATATCCAGGGTGGCCAGTGCGACGTGATGATCGTGCCCGCGTCCACCGCACTCTATCGACTGGCGCCGCCCGCGTTCCTCGCGGCCTACACGTTCTTCTTCAAGCAGGGCGAGCGGCTCGATGAAGCCGCGCTCAAGGCGCAGTTCACGCTGGCCGGTTACGAGCACGTGAGCGCGGTGATGCGCCCCGGCGAATACAGCGTGCGCGGTGGCCTGATCGACCTGTTTCCGATGGGTTCGGCGCTGCCCTACCGGATCGATCTGTTCGGCGACGAAATCGAGACCATTCGCGCGTTCGACCCCGATACCCAACGCAGCCTCTATCCGGTCAAGGAAGTGCGATTGCTGCCGGGGCGCGAGTTTCCGCTCGACGAGACCGCGCGTACCGCGTTCCGCGGCCGCTGGCGCGAGGTGTTCGAGGGCGATCCAACCAAGTCGCCGATCTACAAGGACATCGGCAACGGCGTGCCGTCGGCGGGCATCGAGTACTACCTGCCGCTGTTTTTCGAGTCGAGCGCGAGCGTGTTCGACTATCTGCCCGCCAACACGCAGCTTGCGTTCTCGGGCAATGTTGACGACGCGATCCGCCGCTTCTGGGCCGATACCACGCAACGCTACACGTTTATGCGGCATGACCGCGAGCGTCCGCTGCTGCCGCCGTCGGACCTGTTCCTCTCCGAGGAGCAGTTCTTCGTCGGCGCCAAGCCGCTCGCGCGGCTCGTGCTGCAGCGGGAGGCCACTGCGGATGACGTGCCGCCGGTCAAGGCCTTGCCCGATGTCTCGGTGAACCGACGCGCCGAAGATCCGCTGGTCAACCTCGAATCGCTGCTGCTCGACAAGGCCACGCGGGTGCTGATGTGCGCGGACTCCGCGGGCCGACGCGAGACGCTGTTGCAACTGTTTGCCGAGAGCGGCCTGCGCCCGCAACCGGTGGATGACTTTGCCGCGTTCCTCGCTGGCGACACGCACTTCTCGATCGTGGTGGCGCCGCTGCAGAGCGGCTTTGCGCTGCCGGCGGGATCGTTCGCGTTCGTGACCGAAGCCGAGCTGTATGCAGGCACCGCGCGCCGTGCGGGCCGCCGCAAGCAGGAACAGGCCAGCGCCGTCGATTCGATGGTGCGCGACCTCGCCGAGCTCAAGGTGGGCGACCCCGTCGTGCACAGCGAGCACGGCATTGGCCGCTACAACGGACTGGTCACGCTCGATCTGGGCAATGGCGAGGAAGAGTTCCTGCACCTCGACTATGACAAAGGCTCAAAGCTGTACGTGCCCGTGCATCAGTTGCATGTGATCTCGCGCTATTCGGGCGCGGACCCCGATACCGCGCCGCTGCACCACCTGGGCTCCGGCCAGTGGGACAAGGCCAAGCGCAAGGCCGCGCAGCAGATCCGCGATACCGCGGCCGAACTGCTGAACCTGTACGCGCGCCGCGCACTGCGCGAAGGCTTTGCGTTCCCTCTGTCGCCGAAGGACTACGAGACGTTCGCCGAGAGCTTCGGTTTCGAGGAAACACCCGATCAGGCCGCGGCCATCTCGGCCGTGATTGCCGATATGACCTCGGGCAAGCCGATGGACCGGCTGGTATGCGGCGATGTCGGCTTCGGCAAGACCGAGGTGGCATTGCGTGCCGCGTTCGTGGCGGTGCTCGGCGGCAAGCAGGTGGCGATGCTCGCGCCCACCACGCTGCTGGCCGAGCAGCATTTCCAGACGCTGTCGGACCGCTTTGCCGAATGGCCGGTGCGCATCGTCGAACTGTCGCGCTTCAAGACCAAGAAAGAGATCGACGCGGCTATCAAGCAGATCAACGACGGCACCGTCGATATCGTGATCGGCACGCACAAGCTGCTCTCCGACGAGGTGAAATTCCAGCGCCTGGGGCTCGTCATCATCGACGAGGAACACCGCTTTGGCGTGCGGCAGAAGGAAGCGCTCAAGTCGCTGCGCGCCGAGGTCGATGTACTCACCCTCACGGCCACGCCGATTCCGCGTACGCTCGGCATGGCGCTCGAAGGCCTGCGCGATTTCTCGGTGATTGCCACCGCGCCACAGAAGCGGCTCGCGATCAAGACGTTCGTGCGTCGCGAGGAAGATGGCGTGATTCGCGAAGCCATCCTGCGCGAGCTCAAGCGTGGCGGACAGGTCTACTTCCTGCACAACGAGGTGGACACGATCGAGAACAAGCGCGCGCGGCTGGCCGAGCTGGTGCCGGAAGCGCGTATCGCGGTGGCGCACGGCCAGATGCACGAGCGCGAGCTCGAGCGCGTGATGCGGGACTTCGTCGCGCGACGCGACAATATCCTGCTGTGCACGACCATCATCGAGACCGGCATCGACAACCCCACCGCCAACACGATCCTGATCCACCGCGCCGACAAGTTCGGGCTGGCGCAGCTGCACCAGTTGCGCGGCCGCGTCGGCCGTTCGCACCATCAGGCCTATGCGTATCTGCTGGTACACGATGTCGATGGCCTGACCAAGCAGGCACAGCGCCGGCTCGAGGCCATCCAGCAGATGGAGGAACTGGGCGCGGGCTTCTATCTGGCCATGCATGACCTCGAGATTCGCGGCGCCGGTGAAGTGCTCGGCGACAAGCAGTCGGGCGAGATCCACGAGATCGGCTTCCAGCTGTACACCGATATGCTGAACGCTGCGGTCAAGGCGCTCAAGGCCGGCAAGGAGCCCGACCTGATGGCGCCGCTGCAGGCCACCACCGAGATCAACCTCGGCACGCCCGCGCTGCTGCCCAGCGATTACTGCGCGGACGTGCACGAACGCCTTTCGCTTTATAAACGCCTCGCCAACTGCGAGACGGCCGAGCGCGTGGACGATATCCAGGAAGAGCTGATCGACCGCTTCGGCCGGCTGCCGCCGCAGGCGCAGGCACTGGTCGAAACGCACCGGCTGCGCATCGCGGCCGCGCCGCTGGGCGTACGCAAGATCGATGCGGGCGAGGCCAGCATCAGCGTTCAGTTCGTGCCCAATCCGCCGATCGACGCGATTCGCATCATCGACCTCGTGCAGAAGAACCGCCATATCAAGCTGGCGGGGCAGGACAAGCTGCGCATCGAGGCCAAGATGCCAGATATCGCCGTGCGCGCCCAGACCATCAAGCACACGCTGCGCCAGTTGGCCTGACGCGCGGCGAGGTGTAGCATCGACCATTAAACATTCGAACCGGACCCAGCCCTCATGTCAGTCGACACTCTGAACGAGAAGACCCGCGAAAACACCGTTGCCAACCGCGCCACCGATCTCAGCGCGCTGGACTGGACCAGGCGGCTGGTCGAATTCGACACCACTTCGCGTAATTCGAATCTCGGCCTGATCGAGACCGTGCGCGATCATTTCGCGGCACGCGGGCTGCAGCCGCACCTGAGCTACAACCCGCAGCAGAACAAGGCCAACCTGTTCGTCACCGTACCGGCCGCGAATGGCACGACCGATGGCGGCATCGTGCTGTCGGGCCACACCGACGTGGTGCCCGTCGATGGTCAGGACTGGAGCAGCGATCCGTTCCAGCCCGTGATTCGCGATGGCAAGCTCTACGGTCGCGGCACGTGCGACATGAAGGGCTTTATCGGCACCACGTTGTCGCTGCTGCCGACGCTGCTGGAGACGCGTCTGCGCGAGCCTGTGCATTACGCGCTGTCGTTCGACGAGGAAGTCGGCTGCATGGGCGCGCCTTATATGCTCGCGCAGTTGCGCGACCGCGGCGTGCGTCCGGCGGGCTGCATCGTCGGCGAGCCCACCAGCATGCGCACCATCGTCGCGCACAAGGGCATCAACGCGTACCGCTGCTGCGTCAAGGGTCAGGCCGCGCATTCGTCGCTGACACCGAAGGGCGTCAATGCGATCGAGTACGCGGCGCGGCTGATCTGCTTTATCCGCGACATCGCCGACGAGTTCAAGGCTAATGGCCCATACGACCAGGCATTCGATGTGCCGTTCACCACGGCGTCTACCGGCACCATTCAGGGTGGCATCGCGATCAATACGATTCCCGCGCTGTGCGAGTTCGTGTTCGAGTTCCGCAATCTGCCGGGCGTGGATCCCAAGGGCATTATTTCGCGTGTGCAGGCTTACGCTGGCGATGTGCTGCTGCCGCGCATGCGTGGCGAGCACGCCGATGCGGACCTCGTGATCACCGAGATCGCGGCGGCGCCGTCGCTCGACGCCGCGGAGCAGGATGCGATTACCCAACTCGTGCGCGCGCTGACTGGCGATCGCGATATCAACAAGGTGGCCTACGCGACGGAGGCTGGCCTGTTCCAGCAGATCGGCGTACCGGCGGTGGTCTGCGGCCCCGGCGATATTCAGCAGGCCCACAAGCCTGACGAGTTCGTCGCGCTCGACCAGCTTGAAGCGTGCGAGCGATTCCTGCACAAGGTGGTGGGCAGCCTGCGCGCGCAGTAAGTTCGCGCAGTAGGCTCGTGCAGTAAGCGTTTATGGCTAGGTGGGTAGCCACGAATGGCTACAATAGTGCCTTCGTTGAGCCCACCTGACCCGCATTCGTCCCATGCCGTTGATTCTCCAGAGCCTCTCCCCGATTGCCACCGCCGATCTCGACGCCGTGCGCGCGCTTGCCGGGGCCTCCCCGCTGGTGCCGCATAGCGATACCGTCGCCGTGGCCGACACCAGCGCGCCGCTGACGCCCGCGCTGCACGAGAGCCTCGACGCGTACTGCATGCCGCGCGGCATCGACTGGGCGGTGTTGCCGGTCGCGCGCAAGCTGTCGGACTTCAAGCTCGTGGCCATGGACATGGACTCGACGCTGATCACGATCGAGTGCATCGACGAGATTGCGGATTTCTGCGGGCTCAAGGCCGAGGTCTCGGCCATCACCGAAGCCGCCATGCGCGGCGAGATCACCGACTTCAACGAAAGCCTGCGCCGCCGCGTGGCGCTGCTCAAGGGGCTCGACGCCTCGGTGCTCGACCGCGTGTACGCGGAACGCCTGCGCCTGTCGCCCGGCGCGGAACGCATGCTGGCCGGCGTGCAGGCGCTCGGCATTCGCACGCTGCTGGTATCGGGTGGCTTTGTCCATTTCACCGATCAGCTCAAGCCACGTCTGGGCCTCGACTTCACGCGCGCCAATACGCTCGAGATCGTCGACGGCAAGCTCACCGGCCAGGTGGTCGGCGAGATCGTCAACGCCGACGTCAAGGCACGCACGGTGCGCGAGGTATGCGCGCAGATCGGCGCCGATCCGTCGCAGGCGATCGTCATGGGCGATGGCTCCAACGACCTCAAGATGATGGCCATCGCCGGCCTCTCGGTGGCATTCCGCGCCAAACCCGTGGTGCGTGCCCAGGCCAGTGTCGCGTTCAACCACGTCGGGTTGGACGGACTGCTGGAACTGCTGAAATAAGCCTAGGGCGACACTTTCTCGGGGCGCCGTCGCTGCGCCTCAAAGATTACAAAATTGTCGTATTCCCTTGATTTTCTTGTGAAATCAAATGGGAATCATTACTATTTCAGCTTCCGAGTTTTCGAATGAACGGATGTTCATGCAAGGCATTGCCGTCCTGCTTGGGCTGGTGGCTGCCGCGTGCCTGTATCTGGCCGCGCCGAACCAGGTCCTGATCCCCTCTTCGCGCCGGCCATTGTCGCCGCGCGCCCTCTTTATCCTCGGGCTGGTGCTCGTGGTGGCATCCGCCTGGATCATGAGCATTCCCGAAGGCTGGGCCGTGGCGATTGCCGCCACGCTGATCACGCTGACGTGCTGCCTGTCGCTGTGGCCGTTCCTCGGCACCTGGGCCAACCATCGCCGCGGCGTGCGTGACGCCGCCGAGACCGTGGAGGAGGCCGCATGATGGGCACCAAATGGCTTGCGGGCACGTTGCTGGGTCTGCCGCTCGCGCTGGCGCTCTGCACGCTGGGCATCCTGTGGTTGCCGGGTGGCTGGGAAGGCGGCGTGGTGGCCGCGGTGTTGCTGACCCTGCCGCTGTGGGTAGGAATCATCAGCGGCAGCCTGCTGTTCGGCTCGAGCCGTGCGGCGTGGCTGTGGCTCGCCGCCGCCAACCTCGTCTGTTTCGGTGCGTTGTGGGCGCTGCGCGCGCTGCATGCGATGCCGCCCGCCTCCACGCTCGGCTCGTGAGGATCGTCCGATGAAGACCAATACGCTCCGTCTGTACCAGACACTCCATACCTGGGTCGGCCTGATGGCCGGCTGGGCCCTGTTCATCGCGTTCTTTGCGGGCGCGATTACCGTGTTCCACCACGAGATCCACGTCTGGCAGAACCCTGCCCGCCTCGAAGGCCATCATGCGGCCGAGGTCGAGGTGAATGGCCCTGCCGTCGATGCGTTCGTGCAGAAGCTCATCGCGGTGCAGCCCGACGCCGCCGCTGGCGTTTATGTGGGCCTGCCCAGCAAGGAAGAGCCCGACTTCAACGCCTACTGGATGGACAAGAAGGGCGAATGGCACCACATGAGCGGCGCGCGCCTCGATGGCGATGCGGCCGCGCAGCGCAATACGTCCATCGACGCGGTGGCCGGCGAGTTGTCCGCGTTTCTGAACTCGCTGCACTATGCACTGGGGCTTGGCACGAACGGCATGTACTTCATGGGCGTGATCTCGGTGCTGTATGGCCTGGCGCTCGTGTCGGGCGTGTTGCTGCATCTGCCGCGCCTCAAGAAGGATCTGTTCGCGGTGCGGCCGGGGCGCAATCTCAAGCGCTTCTGGATGGACGCACATAACGTGATTGGCCTGTTCAGCCTGCCGTTCCATATGGTGTTCGCGGTGACTGGCGCGCTGTTCTGCCTGTCGCTGGTGCTCGTGATGGTGTTCAACGTGCTGACGTTCGACGGCAAGTTGATGGAGGTGATTCCGCGCGTGACTGGCGCCACGCCGGAAGTGGTGTCGGCCAATCGGCCGGTGCCCACGATGACGTCGGCTGAGCTGCTGCGTATCGCGCGTGAGCATGGTGGCGAGCATTTCACGCCGGAGGCGATTCGCTTCCAGCGCTATGGCGATGCCAATGCGGTGGCCGAAGTGCGTGGCGACAGCGCGCGCGCGCTGGGCAATGGCGGGTCGGTCGGGATTCATGCGGCGGCGGGCGAGCCCAATGCGGGCCAGTTGATTGCCAACCAGACACCGGGCGCGCGCGATGGCAATCATGCGTTGTATAGCGCGCTGTACGCGCTGCATTTCGGCACGTTTGGCGATCTGGCGGTGCGCTTTGTGTATCTGCTGGCGGGGCTGGCGGGGGCGTTCCTGTTTTATTCGGGCAACCTGCTGTGGATCGAGTCGCGCCGCAAGACGCGACAGGCCGACCAGCCGCGCGTGCATCGTCTGCTCGCGCAGGCGACGGTGGGGGTCTGCATTGGCTGCTGCATTGGCGTGGCGCTATGCTTCCCGGCCGCACTGCTGTGGCCCGAGCGGGCGGTGAGCTATGTGTATTGGCCAGTGTTCGCGGCGGCGATTGCGTGGGCGTTGATTCGTCCGCCGGTGCGGGCGGCGATCGAGCTGCTGTATGTGGCGGCGCTGGCGTCGCTGACGGTACCGCTGTCGAATGCGATCCTGACTGGGGACCACCTGTTTGCCGCCGCGCTGGGCGGGCGTTGGGCGGTGGCTGGGTTCGATATCGGCGCGATTGCGCTGGCGGTGGGGTATGTTGCTTTGGCGCGTGCCACGCAGCGGCGGTCGCGGAATGGGCCAGCTGAGTCGGTGTGGGCACCGCCGCAGGCAGGCAAGGCGGCCCTCTCCTCCAGCCCCTCTCCCCAGGGGAGAGGGGAGCAAACAGTTGGTTAATTAACCTTTCACCCTCTCCCCCGGCCCCTCTCCCTGAGGGAGAGGGGAGCAAACCGAAGGCATACGATGCGCCGGCGGTGCCCTCTCACTTCGGGCGCAAACCAACCGCATAAGATGCGCCGGTGGCGTAAGACGCCTCAGGCCAGTGTGGCCTCCATGGCCTGCTTCAGGTCGGCGATCAGATCGCGCGTGTCTTCCAATCCGATATAGAGCCGCACGAGTTCGCCGGCATGCTCCCAGCCCGCCGGGGGCCATGTGCCCGGGGCACGCATGGTCGGCACGTGATATGGCACCGCGAGGCTATGCGCCCCGCCCCATGACCAGCCGATCGCGAACAGCTTGAGCGCCTCGACGAAATCGTCGACCTGTTTGCGCGAATAGCGGTCGTGCAACAGGATCGAAAACAACCCCGTCGCCCCCGAAAAATCGCGGCGCCATTCGGCGTGGCCGGGGCATTGCGGCAACGCGGGATGCAGCACGCGTGTGACCTCGGGCCGTTGTAGCAGCCATTCGGCAATCTCGCGCGCGGCGCGATCGTGCGCGGCCAGTCGTACCGGCATACTCTGCAGCCCGCGCAACACCAGAAAACAATCGTCCGCGGAGACGCCCCACCCCATCAGCATACGTGTACGGCGCAGCCGATCCTGCAGCTTGGTATCGCGCACGATGGTGGCGCCCATCAGCACGTCGCTGCCACCCGACTGGTACTTGGTCAGCGCCTGCACCGAGATATCGATGCCCTTGTCGAACGGCTGAAAATACAACCCACCCGACCACGTATTGTCGATCGCGGTGACCACACCGCGCGCGCGTGCGGCCGCGACGATCGCCTCCACGTCGGGCACTTCCATCGTCACCGAGCCGGGCGATTCGAGCCAGATCAGCTTCGTATTGGGCTGGATCAGCGCGGCAATACCGGCCCCGATCATCGGATGGTAGTAACGCACCGATACGCCGTAGTCACGCGCAAGCCAGTCCGCATGATCGCGGTTGGGGCCATACACGTTGTCGGGAATCAGCACGTCGTCGCCGCTCTTGAGCAGCGCGAAATCCACCAGCGAAATCGCCCCCATGCCCGATGGCAACAGCAACGTGTGCTTGCCACCCTCGATCAGCGCCAGATGCTGGCACAGCGCCTCGCTGGTCGGCGTGGCATGCAGGCCATAGCGCCAGTACGTCTTGGACGGGTCGCCATATGCGCGCAGTTCGGCGAGCGTGCGAAACACCACGGTCGAACCGCGATGCGTGGCGTGCGAGAACGAGGCAAACCCCGGCGCGATATTCAGATCGGGCTGCACCGCAACCGTCTTCGGAAAATGCGCGGGGTGTTGGTCGTCAGGAGAAGAGGAAGAGCGGTCGGACACAGCGCGATCCTTGGATAGAGGTGTGAGAGCGGGTCAGTATCCCGAGATCGACGACTTGGGCGGCGGCGGCGCGTAGGTGACGCCGCTGCTGGGCCGCATATCGAACGGGGGAATCACGAGGTAGCCGCCAAGCGGGCGAATCGCGAACGGCAGGACGATCGCCGGATTGAACGCGTCGGTCCACGTGCCGCGCACCGCGCCGTGCTCGTCGATCCGGCCGTCCCAATTGCCCGACACGCGCGTGCCGTCGTCGGACTCTTCCATCAGGAACGAGCCGTTGTCCCACTCGCCCGATAACAGGCGCACGCCCTTGCCATCGCTGGTCGAATACTCGCCCTGCAGGCTGTCGCGCGTATCGGTCTTGGGGCCCACGCGCAGCCGCACGGACTTGTCGCCGACCTTGCCGACATAGACCGGCAGCTTCGCATATTCGGGACGGGGCGCCAGCGGCCCGACGGGGCCCGTAGTCAGCGCGTTGCCGCGGCGCGCCTCGCCATCGCGGATCGCATCGTTGATGCCAAGCGAGCCGGACGACAGCGAGGTGCCATCGGCGGCGCTGCCCGGTGTGGGCAGCGCTAACGCCGCGAAAGCCACTACGGCAGTGGCGGCGGCTACGAGCGACGGACGTGAAGGAGCGAAACGAGCAGGACGAAACACGGTCAACCTCGACGGAAAGGAATGCGCCGTCAGTTTACCCGCAGAATGCCCGCAAGATACGTCCCAGGTGCTGCAAGACCCTCAAATGCGCTCGAAGATCGCGGCAATGCCCTGCCCGCCGCCGATGCACATCGTTACCAGCGCACGACGGCCCTGGACGCGCTGCAGTTCATACAAGGCCTTGACCGTGATCAGCGCGCCCGTGGCGCCGATCGGATGGCCCAGCGAAATCCCGGAGCCGTTCGGATTGACCTTGGCCGGATCGAGACCCAGCGCCTTTGTCACCGCGCAGGCCTGCGCGGCGAACGCTTCGTTGGCTTCGATCACGTCGAGGTCGGCCACCGACAGTCCGGCGCGTTCGAGCGCCATCTTCGTTGCCGGCACGGGACCAATGCCCATCGTCTTGGGATCGACGCCCGCATGGCCGTACGACACCAGGCGCGCGAGTGGCTTCAGGCCACGGCGCTCGGCTTCGGCGCGCTCCATCAGCACCACCGCAGCGGCGGCATCGTTGAGGCCCGACGCATTGCCAGCCGTGACGGTGCCGTTTTCCTTGGCGAAGACCGGCTTGAGCTTGGTCATATCGTCGATGGTCGCGTCATGGCGCACGTGCTCATCGGTATCGAACACGACGTCGCCCTTGCGGGACTTCAACGTGACCGGAACGATCTGATCCTTGAAGTAACCGGCGCGGATAGCGGCAGAAGCGCGACGGTGCGATTCGAGCGCGGTCTCGTCCTGCTGGCTGCGCGAGATGTCGTATTCCTTCGCGACGTTCTCGGCGGTCACGCCCATATGGATATTGTGGAAGGGGTCATGCAGCGCGCCGAGCATCATGTCGAGCAGCTTGGCATCGCCCATGCGCGCGCCCCAGCGGGCGGCTGGCGCCAGATATGGCGCGCGGCTCATGCTTTCAGCGCCGCCGCCGATGGCCACGTTGGCATCGCCGAGCAGAATGGTCTGGGCCGCGCTGATAATGGCCTGCAGGCCCGAGCCGCACAGGCGGTTGAGTGTCAGCGCCGGGGCGTGGATCGACACGCCGCCCTGCACCGCGGCCACACGGGCCAGATACATGTCCTTCGGCTCGGTATGGATCACGTTGCCGAATACGACGTGCCCCACGTCATCGCCGCTCACGCTGGCGCGCGCCAGCGCCTCGCGCACAACCAGTGCGCCCAGGTCGGTCGGCGCCATGTCCTTCAGGCTGCCGCCGAACGTTCCGATCGCGGTACGAACGCCGCTTACCACCACCACTTCACGCGTCATGTCTGTCTCCATGATTGATGTTGCGGCGCACAGTATAGCGCTAGATGCGGCCCCGGCAGCGAGAAGCGAACGACCGTACTTTTACCTAATCGTCCTACAACTTCGTGGGATTAAATGAAAGCCTGATCAGGCGATCTCGCCCCAGAGATCGTGGCCGTCGGCGCCAGTGATCTTCACCTGCACGAATTCGCCCGCGCGATAGCGCTGCGAGGTCTTGGTAGCCGGCGCGATATACACCAGACCATCGATCTCGGGCGCATCCGCCGACGAGCGGCCGATGCCACCATCCTGATTGAGCTCGTCCACCAGCACGCGCAGCGTCTGGCCAACCTTGCGCTGCAGGCGGCGTGCCGAGACCTCTTCGGCGACTTCCATAAAGCGTGCGCGGCGTTCCTCGCGCACCTCGTCGGGCAGCGCGCCCGGCAGATCGTTGGCGGTGGCGCCATCCACCGGCGAGTACGCAAAGCAGCCCACGCGGTCGAGCTCCGCTTCGGCGATAAAGTCGAGCAGCGTCTGGAATTCAGCCTCGGTCTCGCCCGGGAAGCCGGCGATGAAGGTGCTGCGAATGGTCAGTTCCGGACAGATCTCGCGCCACGCGCGAATGCGGTCCATCGTCTTCTCGGCATTGGCCGGACGCTTCATGCGCTTGAGCACGTCCGGATGCGCGTGCTGCAGCGGCACATCGAGGTACGGCAGCACGTGGCCCTGCGACATCAGCGGAATGATCTCGTCCACGTGCGGGTACGGATAGACGTAATGCAGGCGCACCCACGCGCCGTACTGCGCGGCCAGCTCGCCGAGCGCTGCCACCAGTTCAGTCATGCGCGTCTTGAGCGGACGGCCGTTCCAGAAGCCGGTGCGGTACTTCACGTCCACGCCGTACGCGCTGGTGTCCTGCGAGATCACCAGCAGTTCCTTCACGCCGGCCTTGAACAGGTTCTCGGCTTCGAGCATCACCTCGGCCACCGGGCGCGAGACGAGGTCGCCGCGCATCGACGGGATGATGCAGAACGAGCAGCGGTGATTGCAGCCTTCGGAAATCTTCAGGTAGGCGTAATGCTTCGGCGTCAGCTTGATGCCAGCTGCAGGCACGAGGTCGGTGAACGGATCATGCGGCTTGGGCAGGTGCGTGTGCACGGCCTGCATGACCTCACCCAGCGCATGCGGGCCGGTCACGGCCAGCACCTTCGGGTGCACCGACGACACGATGTCGTGGCCCGCGGCATCCTTCTTGGCGCCCAGGCAACCCGTGACGATGACCTTGCCATTCTCGGTCAGCGCCTCGCCAATGGCGTCCAGGCTTTCCTGCACGGCCTCGTCGATAAAGCCGCAGGTGTTGACCACTACGAGATCGGCCCCGTCGTAGGTCCCGCTGATCGCGTACCCCTCGGCACGCAATTGCGTAATGATCTGCTCCGAGTCCACAAGGGCCTTCGGACAGCCAAGTGAAACGAAGCCGACTTTCGGCACAGGATTGGACAGATTGGTTTCAGACGACATGGGGCACCGCGCTCTGCTTTTTGGGGATTCGGGAGTCGGGGCACGTCCGACCGTCCCCGGTGGCGTGCCGCACTGGCTATGGGCTTCCGGCAGCAGTGGCAAGCTCGTGCCGGGCGCCGTCGCCTTGAAAGACCGCGATTTTACCCCGGTTTGCGGTGTCCTTGCCCAGCCATGTGGCCAGAGGCACGTCAAGCGCGCCCGATCACTTCCAAAATTTCGCGCGAATCATGGAGGTACCGAATCGCGGTGTGCAGCTCGGCGGCTTCCGGCCAGGTCCGCTTGAGATAGCTGAGCCACAGTTTGACGCGTCCGTGCTCGTGGCGAGCCCCCACTCGGACTTGCAGCTTCCTCAGGTAGTCGTCGAGTAATCCCAGCACGGCCGGCCACTCCTCGGCGGAAGGCGCCTGATCCATCAGCCCACGGATACGCAAGGCCAGGAACGGGTCCGAAACGGCGCCACGCCCGATCATCACGTCCGCGCACCCGCTCACCGCCCTGCACCGCTGCCAGTCCGCCACTGCCCAGACTTCGCCATTGGCGATGACCGGTACATCCACCGCGTCGTCGATCCGCGCAATCCACTCCCAGTGGGCCGGCGGCCGGTAACCATGGTCACGGGTTCTGGCATGTACGACCAGGTGCGCCGCGCCGCCTTCCGCCAGCGCCGTCGCACAGTCGATGGCGAGCGAGGTGTCGGACACGCCAAGCCGCATTTTTGCGGTCACAACGATGCCAGCCGGCACGGCCGCGCGAACGGACGACACGATTCGATTGAGCTGTTCAGGATCCGCCAGCAGCATGGCGCCGCCACCGTGCCGGTTGACAACTTTCGCGGGGCAACCGAAGTTCAGATCGATGCCATGCGGCGACAGACTGGCCGCCCGGGCCGCATTCGCCGCCATCCATTCAGGGTCACTGCCGAGCAACTGAATCACCATCGGCGTGCCGCTGGGGGTGCGGCCTCCGTCGAGGATTTCGGGCGTGTCTCTCTCGTAGACCCGGTTGGGAAGAACCGAACCCGTCACCCGGACGAATTCCGACACGCACCCGTCGAATCCGCCTGTGCGCGTCAACACGTCACGCAGCACGTAGTCTGCGAGCCCTTCCATCGGTGCAAGATACAGCTGGCTCATGCGAGAACGGCGTCCAAGTTGCCGCACCGCACTGGCTTGGCTATGGGCTTCCGGCGAGCCGATCGGGCGCCGTTGCCTTGAAAGACCGCGATGTTACCCCGGTTTGCGCACCAGCGGAGGCGTGTGCGGCAAAGCTTTTGTAGGGGAGCAGATATCCATGCGAGTACCGTTTCAACAACGTCAATGATCGAAACGACAGATCGTAACGAAGGTGTGCAAGCCGGAATTTGATCGCGAGCAACCGGGCAGCGCGTTGGTCTGCCTGGCTGCTCGGCGTCGAGGAGGGATTTACTTCTTGTTGGGGTCTTGCTGGTTGAACGGGAACGTGCCGAACATGTTCTTGGCCTGGCTCTGCATCTGTTCCTGCATCTGCACGAACAGGTTCTTGCTCTGCTCGATGTAGTTGCTCATCATGCCCTGCATCATCGGGCCCTGCATATTCATGAACTGCGACCACATGTCGGGGCTGAACGGTTCGCCCGAGTACAGGCCCTTCGAGTTCTCTGCGAGCTTGCCCTGGATGTCGATGAACGCCTGGATGTTCTTCTCCAGGTACGTGCCCATCATGCCCTGCATCGCGTGCCCGTAGAAGCGGATGATCTGCGAGAGCATCGAGCTCGAGAACATCGGCACGCCGCCGGTCTCTTCTTCGAGAATGATCTGCAGCAGGATGCTGCGCGTGAGTTCTTCGCCGGACTTGGCGTCCACCACCTTGAACTCTTCCGTGTCCATGACCAGTTGCTTGACGTCCGCAAGCGTGATGTAGGTACTGGTCTGCGTATCGTAGAGCCTGCGATTGGGATACTTCTTGATCAGTCGCTCTGCGCCCTTCTTTGTCGTGGCCATCGGTACTCTATCCTTTGTCGTCGCTGATGCCGGCAGGGGCCGGACCATCGCTGCTGCCCGTCGCGACACCTCGTGCTGCAATGCAAGAAGTGCAGTGCGCAATCGGCGTCCACTGCGCCGTTGCCCTGATTCTATGCTCAAGGAAGCACTATGAAAAGCGGGCACGGTTAAGGAAAACCCGCAGCATACCCATTGGTAGGGCATGCTCGGAAAGACCTGTCGCCCAATAAAAACAGCGGCTCGTCGACAATGCGACGAGCCGCTTTGGCGTTGGCGTTTGGCGCGATGCTTGTGCACCGCGCTGGCTGCGCCGCCGCAATCAGCCCATGTGCAGACCGCCGTTGAGCGAGAAGTCCGCGCCGGTCGAGAAGCCCGACTCTTCCGACGACAGCCACGCGCAGATCGACGCGATTTCCTCAGGCAGACCCAGACGCTTGACCGGAATCGTCGCGACGATCTTGTCGAGCACGTCCTGGCGGATCGACTTGACCATGTCCGTGGCGATATAGCCCGGCGACACCGTGTTCACGGTCACGCCCTTGGTGGCCATTTCCTGCGCCAGCGCCATCGTAAAGCCGTGCAGACCGGCCTTCGCGGTGGAGTAGTTGGTCTGACCGAACTGCCCCTTCTGCCCGTTCACCGACGAGATATTGACGATGCGGCCAAAGCCACGGTCCGCCATGCCGTCGATGACCTGCTTGGTCACGTTGAACAGCGACGTCAGGTTGGTGTCGATCACCGCGTCCCAGTCGGCTCGCGTCATCTTGCGGAACACCACATCGCGCGTGATGCCGGCATTGTTGATCAGCACGTCCACCTCGCCGACCTCCGCCTTCACCTTGTCGAATGCAGCCTTGGTCGAGTCCCAGTCGGCGACGTTGCCTTCGGAGGCCACGAACTCGAAACCGAGCGCGCGCTGCTGCTCGAGCCAACGCTCGCGGCGCGGCGAATTCGGGCCGCAACCGGCCACCACCTTGTAGCCATCCCGTGCCAGACGCTGGCAAATCGCGGTCCCGATGCCGCCCATGCCGCCGGTCACATATGCAATGCGCTGAGTCATATTCGCTCCTAGTTGGCTTTATTGTCGATCATTGATCGTTAGTTGCCTGTTATCGATGCCCGCGCGGATGTTCTCGTCCTCACCCCCACGCGGGCCATGCCCCTCTCCGGCTTTTTTACCGCTCCAGGGCCAGCGCCACGCCCATGCCGCCGCCGATGCACAGCGACGCGAGGCCCTTCTTCGCATCGCGGCGCTTCATCTCGTGCAGCAGCGTCACCAGAATCCGGCAGCCCGACGCGCCGATCGGGTGACCGATTGCAATCGCACCACCGTTGACGTTGATCTTCGACGTGTCCCAGCCCATCTGCTGATGCACGGCCAGCGCCTGCGCGGCAAACGCCTCGTTGATCTCCATCAGGTCCAGATCTTCCACGCTCCAGCCCGCACGCGACAGGCAACGCCTGGAGGCCGGCACCGGGCCGATGCCCATCACGGCCGGATCCACACCGGCGTTCGCGTACGCCTTGATCGTCGCCAGCGGCGTCAGGCCCAGTTCCTTGGCCTTGGCAGCCGACATCACAACTACCGCGGCGGCGCCGTCATTGAGCCCCGACGCATTCGCGGCGGTCACCGTACCGGCCTTGTCGAACGCCGGCTTCAGACCGGAGATGCTGTCCAGCGTAGCGCCCTGACGCACGAACTCGTCGGTCTTGAATGCAATCGGATCGCCCTTGCGCTGCGGAATCAGTACCGGAACGATTTCCTCGTCGAAGCGGCCCGCCTTCTGCGCGGCCTCGGCCTTGTTCTGCGAACCCACCGCGAACTCGTCCTGCGCCTCGCGCGTAATGCCGTATTCCTTGGCCACGTTCTCGGCCGTGATGCCCATGTGGTACTGGTTGTAGACGTCCCACAGGCCGTCCACGATCATCGAGTCGATGAGTTTGACGTCGCCCATGCGGAAGCCGTCGCGCGAACCCGGCAGCACGTGCGGGGCGGCGCTCATATTCTCCATGCCCCCGGCCACCACGATCTCGGCATCGCCGGAGATGATCACGTTGGCGGCCAGCATCACGGCCTTCAGGCCCGAGCCGCATACCTTGTTGATGGTCATGGCCGGGACCATGTCCGGCAGGCCAGCCTTGCGCGACGCCTGGCGCGCGGGGTTCTGCCCCGAGCCCGCCGTCAGCACCTGGCCCATGATGACTTCGCTGACTTGGTCGGGCTTGACGCCCGCGCGTTCCAGCGCGGCCTTGATGACAATCGCGCCGAGCTCGGGCGCCGGAATCTTGGCCAGCGAGCCGCCAAACTTGCCCACGCCGGTACGTGCAGCGGAGACGATGACGATATCGGTCATTTGAAATCCTCTCGATTAGGGGTGCAAATTGGTTTCGTAAGGTGGGTGCCGCGGCCATCCGCAGCACCCGAGTGTGTCAGGCGCGTGCTTTCACGTAACGACCCGGCGCGGCCTCGATGGGCTTGTAATGCGCATTGCCGTACGCGGTGGGTGCCGCGCGCTTCGGCCCGGCATGCTTGCCAAGCCAGTTGTCCCAGTCCGGCCACCAGCTGCCGGCATGTTCCTTCGCGCCAGCCAGCCATTCCTGCGCCGAGCCCGACAGCGAATCGTTGGTCCAGTGGCTGCGCTTCTTCTTGACCGGAGGGTTGATCACGCCGGCGATATGGCCCGACGCGCCCAGCACGAAGCGCAGCTTGTTCTCGAGCAGGGCTGTCGACGCGTAGGCCGAGGTCCACGGCACGATATGGTCCTCGCGCGAGCCGTAGATGTAGGTCGGCACATCGATCGCGCCCAGATCGATCGGCGCGTTGCAGACCGTCAGTTTGCCCGGCGTCTTCAACTCGTTCTGCAGATACGTATGACGCAGATACCAGCAGTACCAGGGACCCGGCAGATTGGTCGCGTCGCCGTTCCAGAACAGCAGGTCGAACGGCACCGGGGTCTTGCCCTTCAGGTAGTTGTCGACCACGTAGTTCCAGACCAGATCGTTCGGCCGCAGGAACGAGAACGTGTTGGCCAGCTCCACGCCGCGCAGCAGCGCGCAAGGCGCGCCGGCGGCGCCGCCGATGGTGGCTTCGCGCAGTTGCACATGGGGCTCGTCGACAAACACGTCGAGAATGCCGGTGTCGCTGAAGTCGAGCAGCGTGGTCAGCAGCGTCAGGCTCGCGGCCGGACGCTCGCCACGCGCGGCCAGCACCGACAGCGCGGTGGCCACGATCGTGCCGCCCACGCAGAAGCCCAGCACGTTGATGCGGTCCTGCCCGCTGATATCGCGCGCCACCTCGATGGCCCGGATCGCGGCATGCTCGATGTAGTCGTCCCACGTGCGCTCGGCCATCGTCGCATCGGGATTGCGCCACGACACGAGGAACACCGTGTGGCCCTGCTCCACCGCATGGCGCACGAGCGAACTCTCGGGTTGCAGATCGAGGATGTAGAACTTGTTGATGCACGGCGGCACCAGCAGCAGCGCGCGCGCATGGACCTTGTCGGTCAGCGGCTTGTACTGGAGCAGCTGAAAGTACTCGTTCTCGTAGACCACCGCGCCTTCGCTGACCGCCACATTGCGGCCTACCTCGAATGCGGTCTCGTCGGTCTGCGAGATCTTGCCGCGCGTCAGGTCATCGAGCATGTTCTTGACGCCCGCGCGCAGCGACTCGCCACCCGATTCGATCAGGCGCTGCTGTGCATCGGGATTGGTCGCCAGGAAGTTGGCCGGCGACATCGCATCGACCCATTGCGAGACCGCGAAGCGGATGCGCTGACGCGTCTTGCTATCGGCCTCGACGGCGTCGGCCAGCTCGGTCATGGTGCGCGCCGTCAGCAGATAGAACGCAGCGGCATAGTGGTACGGCGCATTGTTGCGCCACGCGTCGCTGGCAAAACGCCGGTCGTTGAGCGGCGCCTGCGGACTGGTGCTACCGTTGCCGCCATTACCGAAATTGCCGAGCCCACCCATGCCACCCATACCGCCGTTGCCGGCCTGCGCGGCGGCGCTGGCCTGCGCCGTGGCGGCCTCGCGGCAGAGCTGCGTGAAGTCCTGAAAATAGCGCTGCTGGATATGCGCGAGCTGGGTCGGCGCGATCTTTACCGCCTGATTGGCGCCAGCGAACGCGTTCTGGAACATGCGTACGACCGCTTCACCACCGGGAAAACCGTCGCCACCGGGAAACTGTCCGTTCGGAAACGATGCATTGGCGAACGCGTTAGGAAACGCATTCGGGAACGCATTGGTGAACGCGTTGGGGAAAGCATTAGGGAAAGCACCACCGGGGAATGCCCCGGCCATCCCGCCCGGCGTGCCGCCGGTCAAATCGGGTGCCCATTGACGGGACCACTCCAGCCAGGCGGCTGGATCGAATGGCCCCGGCACGAACTGAAACGGTTGGGACTTGCCTTCCTGTGTGGAAGCTGCCGCACCTTTGCCGGTTGCCATGATGTAATCGTCTCTCTGCCGTCGCTGTCTGCGTAACATACGCTGGTAAGTCGACGGGAACGGGGTAACTGTCTCCCGACCCGCCCCTGATCCGGCTGAATTGCTCATGAACTGATGATGAAGCGCTCATGAACCGTTCATAAAGGCCGGATGTACGCGGTCTCGATATTCAGACCGGCGCCATGCTGCGAGTGAATGTTCCCTGCTTGCTGCGATACATTTAAGGCATTGTTGCCTCGCAATGGAGAGCCTGTCAATGCGGACTTCCGTATGGCAGTTTTATCCCCGTTTTTATCTCTAAAGCGCTACCTCACGGTAGAAAAAACGTCTATCACAAAGAGTTGAATTGCCGATGTATATCGTAGCGATCGCCTGGCTGTACGTGGCATTGATGATGGCCATCACGGAGCGGACCGCGGTTGCGGCCGTGCTGACGTTCTTCGCGTATGGCGTGGCGCCGGTCGCGTTGGTGCTGTACATCCTCGGTACGGGCGCGCGCAAGCGGCGGCGCAAGGCGCGCGAACAGCAGGAAGCCCCGAGCCCCTCTCCCGCCGGGAAAGGGGCGACCAACGATGCTGGTTCAGTCAGCCAGCCAGACTAACGTGGCCATGCGGCCCGTGACGCCGTCGCGGCGATACGAATAGAACCGTTCGGCATCGGTCACGGTGCAGGCGTCGCCGCCGTAAACCGCCGCGCATCCGGCGCGCGCGAGGCGCGTGCGCGCCAGTGCGTAGATATCGGCGAGATATTTGCCCGGGGTGGCCGGCACCGCGACGAAGGCGGCCTCCACCGTCGCGCGCTCGTGATCCAGCGCGGCTGCGAGGAACGCCGCGCGGACTTCCGCCCCGACTTCAAACGCCGAGGGACCGATCGCCGGCCCGAGCCATGCCAGCCATTCCGGCGCGGCGCCGGCGCGCGGCGCCATGCGTTCCATCGTGGCCTCGATGACGCCCGTGCAGAGCCCGCGCCAGCCCGCATGCGCTGCGCCGACCACCGTGCCCGCGCGATCGCATAGCAGCACCGGCAGGCAATCGGCGGTCATGATCGCGCAGACATGGCCCGCGCGCGCGGACACGCTCGCATCGGCGCTTGGCACGCCCGTGTCTTGCGCATCATCGGCGGTTGCCACCGCGCAGCCGTGCACCTGCTCGAGCCAGCGCGGCGTTGCCGGCAGCCGGCCGGCGAGGCGTGCGCGGTTGGTGTCGACCGCCTCGCGCGCGTCGCCGACGTGCGTACCGAGATTAAGGCCGCCAGCGCTACCGTCGGCCAGCCCGTACGGCGCCGCGCTCACGCCACCGTGGCGCGTGGTCGAGAGCGCGCGCACGCGTGCCGGCGCGGGCCAGTCGGGGACGATCCAGTGCGGGCCAGCGGCGGTGTCGGTCGCCGCTGTGGCGCCGGCCAACGCATCAGCGCCGGCCATCGCCGTCACCCTCCTCCTCCTCATCATCGTCGTCCTCGTCATCCTCGTCGTCATCCGTGCCGCCGATATACAAGCCATCGGCGTCATAGTTGGAGGCGTTCCAGTCCTCTTCGTCGCCATCATCGGCACCGGCGTGCCCCTCGAAGTCGAGCGCATCGATCAACGCCTGCAGGTCGTCCGGCGGTGGCGCCTCCCAAGAGATCTTGCGACCGGTGACGGGATGCACGAGCCCGAGCTTGTAGGCATGCAGCGCCTGGCGCGTGAACGGCACCGGCAGCGGCACGCGGATGGCCTGCCGCTGGCCGCGCTGCGTGGCCTTGTGGTACACGGGGTCGCCCAGCAGCGGATGTCCGATCGATTCGAAGTGCACGCGAATCTGATGCGTGCGCCCGGTCTCGAGCTTGCACTCGACGAACGACACCTTCGAACGCCCGAGCGGCACCGTGCCGAGCGTGCGGAAATGCGTGCGCGAGGGCTTGCCGCTGTTCGTGTACACGATGGCCATGCGCGTGCGCTCGCGCGGATCGCGGGCGATTGGCGCATCGATCGTGCCCCGCTCCGGCGTGGTGCCCCACACCAGCGCCAGGTACGTGCGCTTGACCGTCCGTGCCTGCAACTGGCGCACGAGGTCGGTCTGCGCGGTGAGCGTGCGCGCCACCACCATCAGCCCCGAGGTTTCCTTGTCGAGCCGGTGCACGATACCCGCGCGCGGCAGCGACGCGGCGGCCGGATAGCGGTGCAACAGGCCGTTGAGCGCGGTGCCGCCCCAGTTGCCGGCGGCGGGATGCACGACCAGCCCGGCCGGCTTGTTGATCACCACCAGCGCCGCGTCCTCGAACACGACGTCCAGCGGCACGTCTTCCGCCGTGAAGGCCTGCGCATCGGGCGCGGCCTGGGGCTGGATATCGATGCGCTGGCCCATCTGCACCGAGTCCTTGGCGCGCCGCGGCTCGCCATCCACGCGCACCGCGCCGTCCTCGATCCATTGCTGGATGCGGCTGCGCGAAAATTCATTGAAGTGGCGTGCAAGCAATTTATCGAGGCGCTCGCCATGTGCGGCGCTATCGACCTCGAGTGACAGCGGCATCATGTCCTGCTGCACTGGCATGGCGCCGGCGGGGCTTGCGGCCCCGCTTCCGTCGCCACCGAGATCGTCGATTTCATCAGTCTCATCAAGGTCCGATTGGGACAATTCCGCGGGTGCGAGCCGTTCGCGTTCGCGGGGTACCCCAGCAATGCCGTTTTTGGGCTGGGGGGTTGGGCTATAATGCTTGGCGCTATTTTTCATCCGGGATAGGTTGCCCATGCATTTGCAGAGCACAAGAACGCAGAGCACAAAGCGCGCCGATTGGCGCGCCAGATTTGGAGCCATGTTGCTCGCGGGCAGCTGCGTGCTGCTGACCGCGTGCGGCCTGCTTGGGGACCAGCCCGACGAAACTGCCGGCTGGTCGGCCAACAAATTATATTCTGAAGCCAAGGACGCGCTAGACGGCGGCGACTTCACACGTGCAGTCAAGCTGTACGAGAAGCTCGAAGGCCGCTATCCGTTCGGTCGATATGCGCAGCAGGCGCAGATCGACACCGCGTATGCGAACTACAAGGACGGCGAGACCGCCGCCGCGCTCGCCGCGATCGATCGCTTCATCCAGCTGCACCCGAGCCACCCGAATATTGATTACGCCTACTACCTCAAGGGGCTGATCAACTTCAACGACAACCTCGGCTGGCTGGGCCGGTTCTCGGGGCAGGATCTCAGCGAACGCGATCCGAAGGCAGCCAAGGCCGCTTACGACGCGTTCAATACGCTGGTCACGCGCTACCCGGACAGCAAGTACACCGAGGACGCGCGCCAGCGCATGCAGTACATCGTCAACTCGCTGGCACAGCATGAGGTGCACGCCGCGCGCTACTACTACCGTCGCGGCGCGTATCTGGCCGCGGTGAACCGTGCGCAGCAGTCGCTCAAGGAATATGACGGCGCACCGGCCAACGAGGAAGCGCTGTACATCATGATCCGCTCGTACGACTCGCTCGGCATGATGGATCTGCGCGACGATACCGCGCGCGTGATGGAGCGTAACTATCCGAACAGCGACTTCATCAAGTACGGTGAGCGCCGCAAGGACAAGTCGTGGTGGGAAGTGTTCTGATGAAAAAAAAGCCTCGCTTGCGCGAGGCTTTTTTTATTTGGATGCCCGCAGATCCTCGAGGAACTTGATCACGGTATCCGCTTCGCGCGTGCGCGTGAACGGCGGCAGGCTTTGCCAGATCTGGCGGCCATAGGGCTTTTCCACGAGTCGCATATCGCAGATGGCCAGCACGCCGCGATCGGATTCCGAGCGGATCAGCCGGCCCGCGCCCTGCTTGAGCGTAATGACCGCGTGTGGCAGCTGGTGCACCGCGAACGGGCTCAGGCCCTTGCGCTGCAGCACTTCCATGCGCGCGGCCAGTACAGGGTCATCGGGCGGCGCGAACGGCAGCTTGTCGATGATCACCAGCGACAGCGCCTCGCCACGGACGTCGACGCCTTCCCAGAAGCTCTGGCTGCCCACCAGCACCGCATTGCCGAGCTCGCGGAAGCGGTCCAGCAGTTCGGTACGGCTGGCCTGACCCTGCACCAGCAGCGGCAGGTTAAGACCGCGTTCGGCAAACGCGTCGTACAGCATATCGGACGCCTTCTGCACCGCGCGCAGCGTGGTGCAGAGCAGGAAGGTGCGGCCACCCGCGGCTTCGATCAGCGGCAGCGCACGCTCGACCACGGCCTCGGTGAAGTTCGGCGACTGCGGCTGCGGCATATCGCGCGGCACGTATAGCAGACCCTGCGTCGCATAGTCGAACGGGCTCGGCAGCGTCAGCGAGCGATCCTTGTCGAGGCCGAGCTGCGCGGCGTAATGCGCGAAATTGCCCTTGACCGACAAAGTCGCCGAGGTAAAGACCCATGCGCGCGGCTGCCCTTCGCGCTGCCGCGTGAAAATCGGCGCGATCGACAGCGGCGTGCGATGTAGCTGCACCGATTGCGAAAAGACTTCCACCCAGCGCACGGTTTCGGGACCGAAGTCCTTGGCCTTGCTGGCGGCGGTGGCGGGCGACGCGGCCGTAGCGGTCTCGCCTGCCGCGTCCTCCGCTACCGCGCCCTCGCCGCCCTCGCCGCCCTCGGCCGCGTTGGTCGCGTTGGTCGCGTTGGTCGCGATGGTCGCGATGGTCGCGATGGTCGCGATGGCCGCGTTTGCGGCGGGCGTCGACACCCCGTCGTTGCGCCAGGCCGCGAGCCGCTGCGCCAGTTCCAGCGCGCGACGATGGCATTGCTCGAGCGACTCCGCGCGTTCCGCCTGGCTTTCCAGCGCCGCCACAAAGTCGTCGAGGGCCTTGTCCACCGCGTCCAGCGTCTCGAAGAACGTTTCGCGCAGACGCGGATCGGCTTCGATCTGGCCCAGCGCGAGCCGCATATTGTCCTTGTTGAACGCCAGCCGCAGGTCGCGCGTGGCACGTTCGAGCGGCGCGCCCAGGGCCACCCAGTCCACCGCGTCACGCGCGTGCGACAGCCCTTCCGCCACCGCGTCGCGCGCGATTTCGAGCAGTTGGCTCGTCGACAACGTATCGCCGAAAAACAGCGTCGCGGTCTCGGGCAATTGATGCGCTTCGTCGAAGATCACGGTGTTGGCCG
This sequence comes from Cupriavidus pampae, assembly GCF_914271485.1. GTDB lineage: Bacteria > Pseudomonadota > Gammaproteobacteria > Burkholderiales > Burkholderiaceae > Cupriavidus > Cupriavidus pampae. Next base: position 652,013 of record NZ_CAJZAG010000001.1, on the reverse strand, counting down.
CGGGCAGCAGCTCGGCCATGCCGGTATCGCGCAGCACCACATCCGCAAAGAACAGATGGTGGTTCACGACCACCACATCCGCCTGCTGCGCCTCCTTGCGTGCGCGCATGACGAAACATTCCTTGTAGCTCGGGCATTCGCTGCCCAGGCAGTTGTCGCGTGTGGACGTGACCAGCTGCCATACCGGCGCGTTCTCAGGCACGGCCGACAGCTCGGCCTTGTCACCCGACGCCGAGGTCTTGGCGAACCTGGCGATATCGCGCAGCCATGCGGCGTCCTGCTTCGATGCAAGGCGGCCATTGGCCTGCGCGCGCTCGAGGTGATAGTGGCAGACGTAATTCGCGCGGCCCTTGAGCAGCGACACCGAGATCGGCACGTTCAGCGCGTGACGCACGGTCGGGATATCGCGCAGGAACAACTGGTCCTGCAGGTTCTTGGTCCCGGTGGAGAGAATGACCTTGCCACCCCACAGCATCGCGGGCACAAGGTACGCGAAGGTCTTGCCGGTACCGGTACCGGCCTCGACGATCACCGTATCGTGCTGGGCGATCGCGCCGGCCACGGCCTCGGCCATCTGCTGCTGCGACGCGCGCGGCAGGTAGCCAGGGATCGCGCTCGCAAGCGTGCCGGTGTCGGCGAAAATCTTGCCAAGCTGTGCCGACTGCGAAGCCAGCTGGTCTGCCGACGCGGCTCGCAGCTCTCCGGCTTGATCAGCAACATCAGCGGCGGCGAGGTCGACAGACTGGTCACCGCCCTCGTCAGGCGGCATGGCGGAAACTTCTGACACTATCGACACTATTGGGACAGTTCTCTGTGAGGACGGCGCCGGTCATGCCGGCACATCAGGTTCGAGTTGGAGCTGCAGCAGCATGATCGCGTCCTTGAGCTTCAGGCGCCGTTTCTTCAGGCGCCGCAATTGCAGCTCGTCATGCGCGGCATCGTCGGACAGACGGTCGATCAGGTAGTCGAGGTCGCGATGCTCGATCTGCAGTTCGATGATCTGCCGCGCGACGGTATTGAGGTTGTCGTCCATATGCATGTCATCCGGCGTTGCCGCTGGCGCCCCCTCTCCGCTCCGCCTAGAAACCGAACGGGCTCGGCGTGTTGCCACCCGAGTTCTGATTCTGCTTGGCGCGCTCGCGGCGCTCATCCAGGTCTCGCTGGCGGTCGGCGGCCTGCCGCTGCTTGTCCTGGAACGCCTTGACGTTCTCCTGTCGCTGCCGCGCCTGCTCGGCGCCCGATTGCTGGGCTGCCTTCACACGCGCATCGAAGTCGGCCTGCTTCTGCTGAAAGGCCTGCGCGTTGGCCGTGCGCGCCGGCGCCTCGCCCGCGCGTTGGGCGTCGCGTAGCTGCTGTTCCTGCTGCTTGCGGTCGTAGGAAGCGCGGCTCGCGGCCTCGTTGGCCGCGCGGCCCGGTTGACTGGCTTCGAACTCGGCGTTGCGAATCGCCTGCTCGCGGTCGCGCGTCGCGGCGCGCTCCGCGCGCTCGGCATTGCCGACGTCGAGTTCGCGCTTGCGCAGCACGTGCAATTCTTCACGCTGCACGTCCTGGGCCTGTTCGATGCAACGATTGACCAGGAACTTGCTGTAGCACGCGCGCTCGGCCGTCGCGAACCGGTAGTTGGTCCAGGCGCGTGCATCGCCGATGGACTTGCGTTCGCCCTCGAAGTCGCGCTTGGCAGCGGCATCGGCAGTCGCGCCGGCAGTCGCACCGGTTGGGACGGCAGCCGCCTGCGGCGCCGAGGCCTGCGCGCGCGCGGCCGACATCGGTGCGAATACCGCACCCAGTGTCACGATCATTGGCAGGATCAGTGCCAGCAGGCCGCGCACGGTAGCAGGAGCACGGGCGGGACGGGACGTGGGACGGAGCATGGGACGGATGAGGTCGGCAACAGCAGCCGGTCGGAAGGTGACGATCATGGTCGCGATTCTAGCATTCGGGCCCACCTTGGCCCGCGTCACAGCCCCTCCTCACGAACAACGATGCAAAAGCACGCCTTACGTCACTGGAACGTCGCCGCGCTTGTGGCAAAATGCCCCGCTTTCGACTGACTGTTTTCCCGATGTCCAACCTGCCTGCTTCCGTCACGCAAAAGATTGTCTCGCTGATTGCGACCGAACTGTCTGTGCAACCCCGTCAGGTGGCCGCGGCAGTGGCCCTGCTGGATGAGGGTGCGACCGTGCCCTTTATCGCGCGCTACCGAAAGGAAGTGACCGATAATCTGGACGACACGCAGCTGCGTAATCTCGAGGAGCGCCTGCTGTATCTGCGCGACATGGAAGAGCGTCGCGCGACGATCCTGGCCTCGATCGAGGAACAGGGCAAACTGACCGACGAACTGCGCGCCGCCATCGAGGCCGCCGACACCAAGCAGACGCTCGAGGATCTGTACCTGCCCTACAAGCCGAAGCGCCGCACCCGCGCGCAGATCGCGCGTGAGTGTGGCCTGGAGCCGCTCGCACAGGCGCTGCTGGCCGATCCGACGCTCGATCCGCAGGTCGAGGCCGCCAAGTTCGTCAACGGCAATCCGACCGCGGACGGTGGCGTGCCCGACGTCAAGGCCGCGCTGGACGGCGCGCGCGACATCCTGTCGGAACAGTTCGGTGAAACGGCGGAGCTGCTCGGCAAGGTGCGCGAGCACCTGTGGAGCCATGGCCTGGTGACCTCCACCGTCATGGAAGGCAAGGAAAACGCCGAGGAAGAAAAATTCCGCGACTACTACGAGTACAGCGAGACCATCCGCACGGTGCCGTCGCACCGCGCACTGGCGCTGTTCCGTGGCCGCAACGCGGGCGTGCTGATGGTCAAGCTGGGCCTCGGCGAAGAGCAGGACGCGATGGTGCCGCATCCGTGCGAAGGCATGATCGCGCGCCATGTCGGCATCCAGAATCTGAATCGCCCCGCCGACAAGTGGCTGGCCGATGTGTGCCGCTGGTGCTGGCGCGTCAAGGTGATGCCGCACCTCGAGTCCGAACTGCTGACGCAGCTGCGCGAGACCGCCGAGAGCGAGGCCATCAAGGTGTTCGGCCGCAATCTGCACGAGCTGCTGCTGGCCGCGCCGGCCGGCCCCAAGGCCGTCATGGGCGTGGACCCGGGCATCCGTACCGGCTGCAAGGTTGCCGTGGTCGACCACACCGGCAAGCTGCTGGAAACCTCGACCATCTACCCGCACGAGCCGCGCCGCGACTGGAACGGCTCGCTGGCGACGCTGGCACGCATGGCCAAGCAGCATGGCGTGGCGCTGGTGTCGATCGGCAACGGTACCGCGAGCCGCGAGACCGACAAGCTGGTGCAGGACCTGATGCGCAACCTGCCCGACCTCAAGCTGACCAAGATCGTGGTCAGCGAGGCCGGTGCTTCGGTGTACTCGGCATCCGAACTGGCGGCCAAGGAATTCCCGGAACTCGACGTGTCGCTGCGCGGCGCGGTATCGATCGCGCGCCGTCTGCAGGATCCGCTGGCCGAGCTCGTGAAGATCGATCCCAAGTCGATCGGTGTAGGCCAGTACCAGCACGACGTGAACCAGCGCGAGCTGGCGCGCGCGCTCGACGCCGTGGTCGAGGACTGCGTGAACGCGGTGGGTGTGGATGTGAATACCGCCTCGGCGCCGCTGCTCGCGCGCGTGTCGGGCCTGAACACGGTGCTGGCGCGCAATATCGTGGAGTTCCGCGATGCCAACGGCGCGTTCGCGAATCGCAAGGCGCTGCTCAAAGTGCCGCGCCTTGGCGACAAGACGTTCGAACAGGCCGCGGGTTTCCTGCGCGTGAACACCGGCGACAATCCGCTGGATCGGTCCTCGGTGCACCCGGAAGCCTACCCTGTGGTGCAACGGATTCTCGACCACATCAAGAAGGGTCTGCCCGATGTGATGGGCAATCGCGAGGCGCTACGCGGGCTGTCCGCGCAGCAGTTCACCGACGAGACGTTCGGTCTGCCGACGGTGCGCGACATCATCGGCGAACTCGAGAAGCCGGGCCGCGACCCGCGTCCCGAGTTCAAGACCGCGACGTTCCAGGATGGTGTGGAAGACGTCAAGGATCTGCAGCCGGGCATGGTGCTCGAAGGCGTGGTGACCAACGTGGCCGCGTTCGGCGCGTTTGTCGATATCGGCGTGCATCAGGACGGACTGGTCCATATCTCGGCGCTGTCGACGAAGTTCGTCAAGGACGCGCACGAAGTGGTCAAGGCCGGTCAGATCGTCAAGGTCAAGGTGATGGAAGTCGACGTCAAGCGCAATCGGATCGGTTTGACGATGCGGCTCGATGACGAACCGGGTCAGGCTGCGCCGCGCTCGGGTGGCGGCTCAGGTGGCGGCTCAGGTGCTGGGGATCGTGGTAGCGACCGGGGCGGCCAGCGCGCCGGCGGCGGCAAGAGCTTTGGTGGCGGCAACAACCGCCGCGAGCCGGAGCCGGCTGGCGCGATGGCGGCAGCGTTCGCGAAGCTGAAGCGGTAAGTAAAAAACTGGGGCGCGAAAGCGCCCCTTTTTTTTTAGATCTCTACCTTCGTGCCCAGCTCGACCACTCGGTTGGCGGGAATCGAGAAAAAGTCAGACGGCTTGGCGCCGTTCTGATGCATCCAGGCGAACAAGCTCTCGCGCCACATCGACATCCCCGGCAGCTTCGACGGAATGACCGATTCGCGCGCGATGAAGAACGACGTCTCCATCAGCTCGAACTCCATATTGAGCTTGCGCGCCGCGAGGTCCAGCACACGCTGCACATCGGGCGTTTCCTTGAAGCCGTACTCGGACTTCAGGATGAACACACCACCGCCCAGATCCTTGCACGTTAGTCGCTGATCGTCGTCCACGTACGGAATATCGCGCGTGACGAAGCTCAGGAACACCACGCGCTCGTGCAGCACGCGATTGTGCTTGAGGTTGTGCAGCAGCGAGACCGGCACCGACTCCGTATTGCCGGTCAGGAACACGGCCGTGCCCTCGACGCGATGCGGCGGATGCGCGAGCAGGCCGGCGATAAACGGCTCGAGCGGAATGCCGTCCTCGAGGCTACGCGCGCGCAGCAGCTTGCGGCCGCTATGCCACGTCATCAGCAGGAAGAACGCGGCGCTGCCCATCAGCAGCGGGAACCAGCCGCCTTCTGCCACCTTGAGCAGGTTGGCCGCGAAGAACGTGATATCCACCAGCAGAAAGCCCGCGCCCAGCAGCGTGACGAACACCGGGTTCCACTTCCACACGCTGCGCATGCACACGGCCGCGAGGAACGTCGTGATCAGCATCGTCGTGGTCACCGCGATACCGTACGCGGCCGCGAGGTTCTCGGACTTCTTGAACGAAATGACCACCGCGATCACCAGCACCAGCAGGACCCAGTTGATCACCGGCAGGTAGATCTGGCCCATTTCCGCGGCCGACGTATAGCGAATGCGCATGCGCGGCACAAAGCCGAGCTGAATCGCCTGGCTGGTCAGCGAGAACGCGCCGGAGATCACCGCCTGCGAGGCAATGACCGTCGCGCACGTGGCCAGCAGCACCATCGGCAGCAGCAACGGTCCCGGCACCATCAGGTAGAACGGATTGCTGGCCGCTTCCGGATGCTGCAGCAGCATCGCGCCCTGGCCGAAGTAGTTGAGCATCAGGCTCGGCATGACCAGGATGAACCAGCCAACACGGATCGGCCGCGCGCCGAAATGGCCCATGTCGATGTACAGCGCCTCGGCGCCAGTCAGCACCAGGAACACCGCGCCCAACACGATAAATGCCTGCAGCGAATGTTCGAGCAGGAAGTTGATGCCGTACCACGGGTTGACGGCCTTGAAGATCTCGGGCGACTGCATCACGTTGTACACGCCGAGCAGGCCCAGCGTGACGAACCACAGCATCATGATCGGGCCGAACAGCTTGCCCACCGCGGCGGTGCCATGCTTCTGGATCAGGAACAGCGCGGTCAGGATGATCACAGTGATTGGTATCACGAAGTGCGACAGCTGCGGCGCCGCGACTTCGAGGCCCTCCACCGCCGACAGCACCGAGATCGCCGGCGTGATGACCGCATCGCCGTAGAACATGCAGGCGCCGAAGATCGCCAGCATCATCAGCACGCGCGCCTTGCGCGAGCGTGGCGTGGCGGTGCGCAGCACCAGCGCCATCAGCGCCAGCACCCCACCCTCACCGTTGTTGTCGGCCCGCATCACGAAGACGACGTACTTGAGCGAGACCACGATGATCATGGCCCAGAACAGCATCGAGATCACGCCGAGCACGGCATCGGGGCTGAATGGAATGCCATGCTCCGCGCTGAAGCATTCCTTGAGGGCGTACAGCGGGCTGGTGCCGATGTCACCGAACACCACGCCGATGGCACCGATAACGAGCGCGCGCGTGCTGGGACTTTCGACGAAATAATGACTGGTTGCGGATTGGGTCATGGTCAGGATGTGATGAACCGGTGTGCGCCTCCCGCCCGCACCGCCGCCGGGACCATGGGTCGCGACGCAGCGGGCACGCGTTCTTCTCTCACGCAAGCGGCTCCGGTCCGCGTTGGGCTTATCGCCTTCTTCGATGTGGTTTATCTATTGCATTGCACAATTGCGCGCCATTCTAGTGGAAGTGCATCGTTACGACCACCTCCCCGGACGCATTGGTGACGGGATTTGGCAGGTGCGCGCCGCGCGCGGCGCACGGTCGACTCGTCAAGCATGGTGTGCGGCGCAGGGCAGGTCAAGCTCGGTGGTGGCCGACATGGCGGATTGCCGAAACCACGGCAATGTTGTGCGAGCACGACAGAATAGGAAGTACGCGCCACATTGTGATGACATGCTGACTTTTCCACGTCGGTCAGACGCCCAGTAACCGGTCGAGCACCCCGGCGCCGGCGGCAAGCTCGGCCGACCGTCCCTCCGCCACGACCTGCCCTTTCTCAAGCACCACCACGCGGTCGGCATGGTCGAGCACCGCGCGATAGTTGCGATCCACGACCACGGCCGCGATGCCGGAGGCTCGCACGGTGGCAATCACGCGCCAGATCTCGCGCACGATCCTCGGCGCAAGGCCCTCGGTGGCTTCGTCCAGCACCAGACAGTCGGGATTGGTCATCAGCGCGCGGCCGATCGACAGCATCTGCTGCTCGCCGCCCGACAACTGCTGGCCGCCATGCGTGAGTCGCTCCGCCAGGCGCGGGAACAGATCGAGCACGCGTGCCTCGTCCCAGTCGCGGCGGCCATCGGCGCCCGCGCGCGCGGCCATGATCAGGTTCTCGCGCACGCTCAGATTCGGAAAAATGCCACGCCCCTCGGGCACGTAGGCCACGCCGAGCCGCGCCACCTCGTGCGGCTGCCCGCGCGACAGATCGCGCCCGGCAACGTGGATGATGCCCTCGCGCTGCCGCACATGCCCGAGCAGCGTCCGCAGCAGCGTGCTCTTGCCCATGCCGTTGCGTCCAAGCAGACCGACGGTCTCGCCCCGGCCGACGCGGAAGTCGATACCGCGCAGCACGTGGCTGGAGCCATACCATGCATGCACGCCAGTGGCGGCAATCAGGTCCGGACGCCCACTCGGATCCGCCATCATGCGGTGCCCCTTTCATCCTGCACGGCCTCGTCCATCTCGCCGAGGTAGGCCAGCTGGACGTCGCGGTTGGCGCGGATATCCCCCGGCTGGCCGCAGGCAATCACGGCGCCGTTGACCATCACCGTGATGCGATCGGCCACCGCGAATACCGCCTCCATATCGTGCTCGACCAGCACGATCGCATGCCCGTCGCGCAAACCGCGCAGCAGGTCCAGCATGCGCGCGGACTCCTCGGCGCCCATGCCGGCGAGCGGTTCGTCCAGCAGCAGCGCCACCGGCTGCGTGGCCAGGCACATTGCCACCTCGAGCTGGCGCTTCTGCCCATGCGCGAGTTCGCTCGCGATGCGCCCCGCGTGCTCGGACAGCCCGGCGCGCTCCAGCGCCTCATCCGCGAGCGCACGGCTGGTGCGACATGCCTGCGCGGGCTCCCACAGGCGCCAGGCGCGCTGCGCGCGCGATTGCGCGGCCAGCCGACAGTTCTCGCGCACGGTCAGCGGCTGGAAGATATTGTTGCGCTGGTAGCTGCGGCCGACGCCATGACGGGCCAGTCGTGGCTGGTCCCAGCCCGTCACCTCCTCGCCCTGCAGATACAGGCGGCCCGACGACGCCGGCAGTTCGCCCGACAGCATGTTGATGAGCGTCGATTTGCCGGCGCCATTGGTGCCGATGACCGCATGGATCTCGTGCAGGCCGACGGTCAGGTCCACCTCGTTGACGGCCAGCAGGCCGCCGAAGCGGCGCGTCAGCCGCACCGCCTGCAACACCGGCGCCACCAGAGGGTCGCCCAGGTCGATCATGTCGCCCCCCGTTCGTGCGCATTGCTGGCGCCGTGATTGCCGCCGTGGGATGTGGTTTGCACGGCTTGAGCCGGTTGAGTGGCTTGAGCAGACTGCGCGGCTTGCGCGGACTGGGCCTCGTCACTCCGTGCCTCGCTTCCCTGCCGGCGCAGCCGCCACAGCGGACGATCGCGCAGCACGTCCGGCACACTGACCAGCCCACGCGGCAGCACCGCCACCGCGAGGATGATGAACCCGCCCATCAGCAGTTGCCAGTGCTTGGTCAGCGTGCTGAACCACTCGGCCAGCAGCACGAACGAGAACGCGCCCAGCACGGCGCCGGCCAGACTGCCCACGCCGCCGAGAATCACCATCAGCATCGCATTGCCCGACTGGTGCCATGACGCGATCTCCGGATTCACGAAGCCAAACTGGATCGCGTAGAGAAATCCCGCCAGCCCGGCAAACACGCCGCCCGCAACGAATGCGCCCAGCTGGTAGCGATAGGTCGCATAGCCGGCCGCGCGCATGCGTTGCTCGTTATGGCGAATGCCCACCAGCGCATGACCGAAACGCGAGCGCAGCAGCATCGAGAGCAGCGCCACCGTGAGCACCAGCGCGGCCAGCACCAGCCAGTAGAACACCGTGGGATCGTTGACCGAGATCGGCCGTTCGCTGAGCAGACCGAACTCCGGGCGGAAGTAGATGTAGGTACCGTCGCTGCCGCCCGCGATCTCGGTGTCGTGAAACACGAAGTACACCATCTGCGCGAACGCGAGCGTCACCATGATGAAATACACGCCACGCGTGCGCAGCACGAGCGCGCCCACGGCCATCGCAAGCGTGGCGGACGCGCCCAGCGCGCCGAGCAGCAGCACCCAGCCATTGCCGGCCTCGCCCTGCGGCGACAGCATCGCGGTGGCATAGGCGGCCACCGCGAAGTACGCGGCATGGCCAAGACTGACGAGCCCGGTATAGCCGATCAGCAGCTGCAGCGAGAGCGCGAAGATCGCCATGATCATCACCTTGCTCAGCAGCTCGATATAGAAACGATGGCTGTCCGCGGTCAGCACGAACGGCGCGGCGCCGAGCACCGCGAACGCGATCAGCCACGCCAGCGCGGTGAGCCATGCGGAACGGCGCGGCACGGTCGATGGCTGCGAAGGGAGCGGAGGGAAGGAAGGCGGCGACGACATGAAGGGTCTTTGATTACCGGTGTTGGTGTCTCGCCCTCAACCCGCGCGAAACAGGCCCTGCGGCTTCCACAACAGGATCACGGCCATCAGCAGGTAGATCAGCACCCCCGCGGCATCCTGCCAGAACACCTTGCCGAACGTATCGACGAAGCCCAGCAGCAGCGACGCCACCAGCGCGCCCTTGACCGACCCGATGCCGCCGATCACCACCACCACGAAGCAGACGATCAGCACCTGCCCGCCCATCCCCGGATACACCGACGAGACCGGGGCCGCGATCATGCCGGCCAGTACCGCCAGCGCCACGCCGAGCGCGAACACCAGCCGATACAACAGCGTAACGTTGATGCCGAGCGACTGCACCATTTCGCGGTTGGCCGCGCCCGCGCGAATCGTCATGCCGAGCCGGGTGTGCCGCAGCACGTAGTACATCGCGCCGGCCACCAGCAGGCACACCGCCGAGATAAACAGGCGGTAGACCGGATACGTCATGTCATTGCCGATCGGCAGCGCGCCGTCGAGCAGCGCGGGCACGGTCACGCCGTGCACGTCATCGCCGACGAGGATGCTGCGCAGCTCCTCGAACACGAGGATCAGGCCATAGGTCATCAGTACCTGCTGCAGATGGTCGCGCTGGTACAGGTAGCTGAAGAAGAGCCACTCGAGCAGGTAGCCGAATACGATCGCGAGCACGATGCCGAGCGGCAGCGCGACGAACAGGCTGCCGGTAAGGCTGGCGAGCGTGAACGCCAGGTAGGCGCCCAGCATGTAGAAGCTGCCATGGGCGAGATTGATCACGCCCATGATGCCGAAGATCAGCGTGAGCCCGCTTGCCACCAGAAACAGCAGCAGTCCGTACTGCACGCTGTTCAGGCACTGAATCAGAAACGAAACGACGTCCATGCCACCCGCATCCCTGTCTTACAGCCGGCAGCCGCGCGCGGGATCCGCGAGCGCGCGCACCGCCACGCTGCTGACCTTGTTCTCGCGGCCATCCACCTTGCGCAGATAGAAGTCCTGCACCGGATTGTGCGCCTTCGACAGCGTGAACGCGCCGCGCGGGCTGTCCACGCGCGCGCCCTCCATGGCCTTGTAGACCTCCGCCTTGCGCGTCATGTCGCCCTTGACCGCGTTGGCTCCGGCCGCGAGCAGTTGCGCCGCATCGTAGCCCTGCACCGCGTACACATCCGGCTGCAGCTTGTACGCCTTGGCGTACGCGAGGCGGAAGGCCTTGTCGCGCGCGTTGTTCAGACCATCGGCATAGTGCAGCGTGGTTTCCAGCCCTTGCGCGGCGGCGCCCTGCGCCTCCAGCGTGCCGTCGGTCAGGAAACCGGACGCAAACAGCGGAATCTTGTCCTTGAGGCCGGCCGCCGCCCAATCCTTGACGAACTTGACCGCGCCGCCGCCCGCGAAGAACACGAACACCGCGTCGGGCTTGAGCGACGCGATCTCGGTGATCTGGGCCTGGAACTCGACGTTGGGGAACGGCAGGCTCAGTTCCTTGACGACCTTGCCGCCCTTCGCTTCGAAGGCTTCCTTGAAGCCCTTGACCGACTGCTCGCCGGCAGCGTATTTCCACGTGAGCGTGACCACGCGCTTGATATCGCGCGACGCCACCACCTGCCCCATCGCATTGCCAGGCTGCCAGTTCGAGAACGACGAACGGAAGATATTGGGGCCGCACAGCGGACCGGTGGCCTCGTCGACGCCGGCGTTGGGAATGATCAGCAGCGTGTTGTTTTCCTTGGCCACCTTGACGATGCCCATCTGCACGCCTGAATGGACGGTGCCGACGACCACATCCACCTGGTCGCGCTTGACCAGCTTGGAGGCGTTTTCGGGGGCCTTGGCCGGATCGGATTCGTCGTCCACCTTGAAGTACTCCACATCCTTGCCACCGAGCTTGCCGCCCTGCTCCTGCACATACAGCCGGAAACCGTTCTCGATGGCCGTGCCGAGCGCCGCATACGTGCCGGTGTAGGGCAGCATGAAGCCCACCTTGATCTTGCCGGCCACGGTCTGGGCGTGGGCGCCCGCCGGCAGCCAGGCCAGCGCGGTGGCAAGAGCAAGCGACAGTAACGGCGACGAGCGACGGTGCATCGATTTTCCTCCTGTTGGTCTCAAGCCAGTGGGCCGCGCCCGAGGGTTTCCCGATCGGGGGGCCGAATGTGTCAGGTGTGCGTCGAAATAAAGGCCACTGCCGCCTCGGTCAATCGCTCCGGCTGGTCACGATGGGGCGAGTGTCCACAGCGCGCGAGTTTAAGCAGCGCGGCGTGCGGGGCATATCGATGGATACCCTCGATCTGGGCCATGGTGCCGTACTCGTCGTCCTCGCCCTGTACGGCGAGCACCGGGCAGCGGAGATCGGCCAGCAGTGGACGCAGATCCCATGCACGGAATGCGGGATCGAGCCAGATGTCGTTCCACCCCCAGAATGCGGAGTCGACGTCGGCATGGTGGCGCGCCAGCCGCGCGCGCAGGTCCGTTTGCCGATACAGATCGCGCGTGGCCGCGATACTGCGCACCGACACCTCTTCCACAACGATGTGTGGTGCCAGCACGATCAGCCCGGCCACCATGGCGGGGGCGCTGGCCGCGCAGATCAGTGCGATGGAGCCGCCGTCGCTATGCCCGAACAGCCACGGCACGCCATGACGGCGGCCCGCACCAATCTCGAGCACATCGAACAGCGCGGGCAATGCCTCGCGCGCCTGGCGATGCATGAAATCGACGCCCCATTTCTCGTCATGCGGCCGCGGCGTGGACTGTCCGTAGCCATAGCGCGACAAGACCAGGCCGCGCAGGTCGCCCGCCTCGCACAGCTGGCGCGGATAGTCGCGCCACATGCTGACCGAGCCGAGGCCTTCGTGCAGGAACACCAGGAGCGGCCGCTCCGTGCGTTCCGCGCGCAGCCATGCGAACTCGATATCGATCTGCCGGCCATCGAATGGGATGCGTGCCAGTTCGGTTGCCATGCCGCCGCCCTCGTTCACGACAGTCGCGCAGATTGCCGCGTAGCCTCTTCGCGCTGGCGCAGGCGAAAGCGCTGGATCTTGCCTGTGGCCGTCTTTGGCAGTTCGTCCACGCATTCGATCTGGCGCGGATACTTGTACGGCGCCAGTCGCGACTTCACGAACGCCTGCAACTCCGCCGCCATGCCGTCATGCCACGTGCTGCCCGGCCGCAGCACCACGAACGCCTTGGGCTTGACCAGTTGCTCGGCATCGGTCACGCCGATCACCGCGGCCTCGAGCACCGCCGGATGCTGCGCGAGCGCGGCCTCGACCTCGAACGGCGACACGTAGATGCCACCCACCTTGAGCATGTCGTCGCTGCGCCCCGCGTAGGTGTAATAGCCGTCCGCGTCGCGCACGTACTTGTCGCCGCTGCGCGTCCATGCGCCGACGAATGTGTCGCGCGTGCGGTCGCGGTTGCCCCAGTACATCAATGCCGCCGAGGGTCCCTTGATATAGAGATCGCCGATGTCGCCGGGCGCGCACGGCTCGCCGCGCTCGTCGAGCAGCTTCAGCTCGTAGCCGGGCACCGGCTTGCCGGTGGTGCCGTAGCGCACCTCGCCGGGCCGGTTGGACAGGAAGATATGCAGCATCTCGGTGGAACCGATGCCGTCGAGGATGTCGCAGCCGAAATGCGCGAGGAAGCGATCGCCGATATCGCGCGGCAATGCCTCGCCAGCCGAGGTACAAACGCGCAGCGCGACATTCGCCCGCGCGGGCAGATCGGTAGCGGCAAGCATGCCGGCGAATAGCGTTGGCACGCCGCAGAACACGGTCGGTCGATGGACGGTCAGCCGCTGGAACACAGCCTGCGGCGTCGGTCGTTCGGCCATCAGCACCGTGGTGGCGCCCACCGACAGCGGAAAAGTCAGCGCGTTGCCGAGGCCGTACGCGAAGAACAGCTTGGCCGCCGAGAACACCACGTCGTCTTCGCGCAAGTCGAGCACGCGGCGCGCGTACAGGTCGGCGGTATGAAACAGATTGCCATGCGTGTGCACGGTGCCCTTGGGCCGGCCCGTCGAGCCCGACGAGTAGAGCCAGAACGCCATGTCGTCGGGACCGGTTGGGGCCACGGCGGTGGCATGGCTTTCAAGCGCGCCGCGTTGTGGGGGGACCATCGGGGCGACCATCGTGACGACCATCGCACTGACGCTTGGCACGTCGTGCGGCGCATCGCCAGGCGCGGCAACGATGACGTCCGGCAGCGGTGCGGAGCCGAGCTTGTCGAAAGCCGCGTGCATGCACGGCAGCAACGTGCCCGACACCACCACCGCGCGCGCGCCGCTGTGCTCGAGCATGTACGCGTAATCGTCCGCGGTCAGCAATGTGTTCACGGCCACCGGCACCACGCCGGCGAGCAGACAACCGAGAAACACCGTGGGGAAATCGATCGTGTCGAGCGCGCACAGCAGCACGCGTTCCTCGCGCCGGTAGCCCGCGCAGCGCAACGCCGCCGCAAAGGCGCGGCAGCGCGCATCGAGTTCGGCAAACGTGGTGGCGCCCTGATCGTCAAGGTAGGCGACCTTGCCGCCACGGCCAGCGGCGAGGTTACGGGACAGCAGGTCGTGCGCGGCGTTGAAGCGCGGGGGCAGCTCGGCAATGACCGGGGGCGTCATGTCTCCACTCCTGTGACCGTGGTCGGGCGATGGGTGAATGGCCCTTCGCGTCCCAGCGTCAGCGCTGTGTTATCGATTCCGATGCATTTTATTTCATATGTCCTAACATGCAAGCAAGGGTATGCACTATATAACTGCTGCCCATGGCACGATCTTCGGACGCCGGTGTGGCCGAGCCCTCAGCCCGAGCCCCACCCCGAGCCGTATAATGCGGCCCAATGTGACCCATCCCTCCTCCACGTATGCGTCGCGACCCTGATCCGCAACAGCATTCCGATGACCGCCCCGAAAGTCCGGATCGCCCTGCCGCGGCTGCGGCCACGGCGGTGCGCGACCCTTATCTGACGCAACTCGGCGACCGCATCCGCTCGCTACGCGCGGCGCGCGGCATGTCCCGCAAGGACCTGGCGCGCGGGGCCGATGTCTCCGAACGTTACCTCGCCAATCTCGAAACCGGTACCGGCAACGCCTCCGTGCTGCTGCTGCGCGAGGTGGCGCGCGCGCTCGATGTGCCGCTGCCCGTGGTGCTGGCCGAAGTGGACGTACGGGCCGACGTTGACGCGCAGGGCCACAACGATCAAGTGGAGCGCCGCATCGACGGTCGCGCCGGCGTGGTCGTGCCCACGGCCCAGCATCCGAACCAGCGCGCCGCGGAGTTTTCACAGCTCGTGCAATGGCTCGCGCAACTGCCGGCGCACGACCTCGCCCGCGTGCGCGAGGCCGCGCAGCAGGCGCTCTCGCCCGCGGCCTCGCGTGCCGCGCGCCATCGCCGCATCGCGCTGATCGGCCTGCGCGGCGCCGGCAAATCGACGCTCGGCCGCGCGCTGGCGGGCGCCGAGGAGATGCCGTTCGTCGAACTGAACAGCGCGATCGAGCGGGAAGCCGGCGCAAGCCTGTCCGAGATCCACTCGCTCTACGGTCAGGCAGCCTATCGGCGCTACGAGATGCGCGCGCTCGAACGCGTGCTGCGCGATCACGAGACCATGGTGCTGGCCACGCCCGGCAGCCTCGTCTCCGAGCCCGCCACGTTCAATCTGCTGCTGTCGAACTGCTACACGGTCTGGGTGCGCACCTCGCCCGAAGAGCATATGGCACGCGTGGTCGCACAAGGCGATATGCGCCCGATGGAAGGCAACCGCGAGGCCATGACCGATCTGCGCCGCATCCTGCAGGCGCGCTCGCCGCTGTACGCGCGCGCGGATCTGGCCATCGATACCAGCGGCCAGGACGCCGACACCTCGCTGCGCGCGCTGCGCGAACGCCTGCGCGACGAAGACTGACGCGCGCTTAGCCAGGGATAGCAAAACCACGGGTTGCGTCAGCCTCATTGGTGCACTATATTTCATCGCAATATGCGAAGCACTATAGTGCACTGAGGAGACGCTCCAATGTCCATGCCGGCTCTCGCCCCGCAGGTCAGCGCGCCATCGTCCGCCCATGACGATCTGGTGACTTTCGATCGTCATCCGGACCACTACCGTCATTGGCGCCTTGCCTATGACGGCCCGATTGCCACGCTGACCATGGATGTCGACGAGAACGGCGGCCTGCGGCCCGGCTACGCGCTGAAGCTGAACTCCTATGACCTCGGTGTGGATATCGAGCTGCACGACGCGCTGCAGCGCGTCCGCTTCGAGCATCCCGAAGTACGCAGCGTGGTGGTCACCAGCGCGCGCGAGCGCGTGTTCTGCTCGGGCGCCAATATCTTCATGCTCGGCAAATCGAGCCATGCGTGGAAGGTGAACTTCTGCAAGTTCACCAACGAGACGCGCAACGGCATCGAGGACAGCAGCCGTTACTCGGGCCTGAAGTTCATTGCCGCCTGCAACGGCACCACGGCCGGCGGCGGCTACGAACTGGCGCTCGCGTGCGATGAGATCGTGCTGGTCGATGACCGCTCGTCGGCGGTAAGCCTGCCCGAGGTGCCGCTGCTGGGCGTGCTGCCGGGCACCGGCGGCCTTACGCGCATCACCGACAAGCGCCATGTACGGCGCGATCATGCCGATATCTTCTGCCTGACCACGGAAGGCGTGCGCGGCGAGCGTGCGCGCGACTGGAAGCTTGTCGATGACGTGGTCAAACCCGCGCGCTTCGCCGAACACGTGCAAACGCGCGCGCGCGAACTGGCCGCGCATAGCGACCGCCCTGCCGACGCCACCGGCATCGCACTCACGCCGCTGTCACGCACGATCACGGCCGATGGCTACGCCTATGACACGGTGACGGTCACGCTCGACCGCGCCGCCCGCCGCGCCACGCTGACGGTGCGCGCGCCAGACGCGGCACCGCCGGCCGACCTCGGCGCCATCGTGGCCGCGGGCGCGCAATGGTGGCCGCTGAAGATGGCGCGCGAACTCGACGACGCCATCCTGATGCTGCGCACCAACCATCTCGACCTCGGCATCTGGGTCCTGCGCACCGCCGGCGACGCGCTACACGTGCTGGCAGCGGACGCAACCCTCGACGCGCATGCGCGGCACTGGTTCGTGCGCGAGACCATCGGCATGCTGCGCCGCACGCTTGCGCGCCTGGACGTCTCGTCGCGCAGTCTGATCGCGCTGATCGAGCCAGGCTCGTGCTTCGCGGGCACCCTGCTCGAACTCGCACTGGCGGCGGACCGCAGCTACATGCTCGATACCAGCGACGCCGATGATGTGGATCCGCACACCGCGCCGCGGCTCTGCGTGCATACCGCCAACTTCGGCCGCTATCCGATGCCGAACGGCCTGCCCCGGCTGGTCGCGCGCTTCTACGGCGAGGCGGTACCGATCGAGGCCGTACGCGCACGCCTCGACACGCCGCTCGATGCGCGCGCGGCCGAAGCGCTCGGGCTCGTCACCATGGCGCCCGACGATATCGACTGGGACGATGAGATCCGCCTGGCGCTGGAAGAACGCGCGAGCCTCTCACCCGATGCGCTGACCGGGCTCGAAGCCAACCTGCGCTTTGGCGCGCACGAGACCATGGAGACCCGCATCTTCGGGCGGCTCTCCGCATGGCAGAACTGGATCTTCAACCGGCCCAACGCGGTCGGCGAGCACGGTGCGCTCAAGGTGTTCGGCACCGGCAACAAGGCCCGTTTCGACTGGGACCGCGTCTGATCACGCCCGAGGAGAACCCCATGAGCATCGACTACAGCCAGAAGATCCCGAACAACGTCAATCTCTCCGATGACCGCGCGCTGCAACGCGCGCTCGAGCATTGGCAACCGGCGTTCCTCGACTGGTGGCGCGACATGGGCCCTGAAGGTTCGCACGCGCACGACGTGTACCTGCGCACGGCAACTTCGGTGGACCCGTCGGGCTGGGCCCATTTCGACTACGTGAAGATGCCCGACTATCGCTGGGGCATTTTCCTGCCGCCGAGCGATCCCGAACGCCGCATCCACTTCGGCGAGCACAAGGGCGAGGCGGCATGGCAGGAAGTCCCGGGCGAGCACCGCGCCAATCTGCGCCGCATCATCGTGACGCAGGGCGATACCGAACCGGCCTCGGTCGAGCAGCAGCGCCACCTCGGCCTGACCGCGCCCTCGCTCTACGACCTGCGCAACCTGTTCCAGGTCAACGTCGAGGAGGGCCGCCACCTGTGGGCGATGGTCTACCTGCTCCATCGCTACTTCGGCCGCGATGGCCGCGAAGAAGCCGAGGCGTTGCTTGGCCGCCGCTCGGGCGACGAAGACAATCCGCGCATCCTGGGCGCGTTCAACGAGCGCACGCCCGACTGGCTCGCGTTCTTCATGTTCACGTACTTCACCGACCGCGACGGCAAGTTCCAGCTTTGCGCGCTGGCGGAGTCGGGGTTCGATCCGCTCGCGCGCACCACGCGCTTTATGCTGACCGAGGAAGCGCACCATATGTTCGTCGGCGAGTCGGGCGTGTCGCGCGTGATCCAGCGCACCTGCGAGGTCATGCGCGAGCGCGATATCCACGCCCCCGCCGACGTGCGCGCGGCTGGCGTGATCGATCTGCAGACGCTCCAGCGCTATCTGAATTTCCATTACAGCGTGACGATCGACCTGTTCGGCGCGGACCAGTCGTCGAATGCCGCCACGTTCTACAGCGCCGGGCTCAAGGGCCGTTTCGAGGAAGGCAAGCGTGACGACGATCACGTGCTCAAGCAGGAGGTCTATCGCATCCTCGAGGTCCAGGACGGAACACTGACCGAGCGCGAGGTGCCGATGCTCAACGCGCTCAACGAAGTGCTGCGCGACGACTACATCCGCGATTCGATGGGCGGCGTGGCACGCTGGAACAAGGTCATCGAGAAGGCTGGCATCCCGTTCCGCCTGACCGTGCCGCACAAGGCCTTCAATCGCCGCATTGGGACGTTGGGGACGCTGTCGAATATTCGCGTGACGCCGGAGGGGGCGCTGATCAGCGAAGCCGAATGGAACGCGCGGCAGCACGAATGGCTGGCGACCGAAGCCGATCGCGCGTTCGTGGCCTCGCTGATGGGTCGCGTGGTCGAACCGGGCCGCTATGCGAACTGGATCGCGCCACCGGCCGTGGGTGTCAACCGCCAGCCGATGGATTTTGCCTATGTCCGCTTCAACTGAGATCATCAGGCAGCACCTGATCGATCCCGAGATCTGCATTCGCTGCAATACCTGCGAGGACACTTGCCCGATCGGCGCCATCACGCACGACTCCCGCAACTATGTGGTGCGCGCCGAGGTCTGCAACGGCTGCGGCGCGTGCCTGTCGCCGTGTCCCACGGGCGCGATCGACAATTGGCGCATGATGCCGCGCGCGCAGGCGTATCCGATCGACGCGCAACTCGAATGGGATGAGCTGCCCGCGGCGGTGCCGATGGAAGCGACCCTGGAGGCGACCGTGGCCGATGCGGGCGCCATGCAGACCGACGCCCCCGTCCAAGCCGTGGAGACCAGCCAGCACACGTCTCCACGCGCGCCGTGGTCGGCCGCCCATCCCTACGTGAACCTGCACGGCGTGCACACGCCGATCATCGCCACCGTCGCCGGCAACTACCGTCTGACCGCCGACGACGCCTCGAGCGATATCCACCATCTGGTGCTCGACTTCGGCAACCAGTTCTTTCCGGTACTCGAGGGGCAGGCAATCGGCATCGTGCCGCCCGGCACCGATGCGCGCGGCAAGCCGCATTACATCCGTATGTACTCGGTGGCGAGCCCACGCGACGGCGAGCGCCCCGGCTACAACAATCTTGCACTGACGGTAAAGCGCGTCGAGCACGATCACGACGGCCAGCCCGTGCGCGGCGTGGCGTCGAACTTCCTGTGCGACCTCGCCAAGGGCGACACTGTGCAGGTGGTGGGCCCGTTCGGCAACACGTTCCTGATGCCGAACCATCGCGAAGCCAGCGTGATGATGATCTGCACCGGCACCGGCTCCGCCCCGATGCGCGCGATGACCGAGCGTATGCGCCGCCAGCGCGAAGCATTCGATGGCCGGCGCCTGCTGTTCTTCGGCGCGCGCCATCCGGCGGAGCTGCCCTACTTCGGGCCATTGCAGAAGCTGCCGAAGGACTTCCTCGATATTCATCTCGCCTTCTCGCGCGATGCGGCCGCGCCGCGCCGCTATGTGCAGGACGCCATCCGCGAGGCTGCCGCCAGCGTGGCCGCGCATCTGGGCGACGCGCATGCCTACGTCTATATCTGCGGACTCAGAGGCATGGAGGAAGGCGTACTGGCGGCCTTTGGCGAGGTGTGCGCGGCGCATGGACTGGACTGGTCCGCGATCGAAACCGCCCTGCGCACGGAGGGGCGTCTGCATATCGAAACCTATTGATCCGCATAAAGCGACTTCCCTTCTGAAACTGGCCGCCTATAATGTTTCTCAAGAAACAGCGAATCATGAACATAGCGGCCAGGAGCAGCCTTGATGCAAGCCAGCCAGATTCCGGAGACAGACCCCGCCAGCGGACCCGATCCCGGCACCACGCTGACCAAGGCGGTCATGCGCGCGGCCGCGTTTCTCGGCATCAGCCAGGCCGTGGTCGCCAGCGTGCTCGGCATCAGCACCGCCTCCGTGTCGCGCATGGCCTCGGGCGGCTATATCCTCGACGCGCATCGCAAGGAGTGGGAGTTCGGTGTGCTGTTCGTGCGCCTGTTCCGCTCGCTCGACGCCATCCTCGGCCATGACGAGCAGGCGCGTCTCTGGCTGACCCACGACAATCTCGCGCTGGGCGGCAAGCCGCTCGAACTCATCCGCACCACCGAAGGTCTCGTACGTGTCGTTCACTACCTGGACGCCACCCGCGGTCGCATCTGAGCGCAAGCCACTTGCGCTCACGCTATGGCGGGCCGTGGAGGCCCAGCATGTGGTATCGACCATGCCGCTCGTCGACAGCCTCGAGGAACAGGCCGTGCTCGAGCGCGTGCTGGAAGCCGGCAAGCCGCAGATACCCGCCGACGCGCGGGCGCTGCACTATCTGATGTTCACGCCGTTCCGTTATCCCACTGCCGCAACCGACGCCAATCGCGCCTCGCGCTTTCGTGGCGCGCAGGACCCGGGCGTGTTCTACGGGGCCGACGAAATTCGCACCGCGTGCGCGGAGCTTGGTTACTGGCGCTGGCGCTTTCTGCTGGACAGCCCCGACCTGCCACGCATCGATGCCCGCGCGCAGACATTGTTCCAGGTCAGCGTGCATGCGCCGGGTATCGCCCTGGATGCGCCGCCATTCACCGCGGACGACGAGGACGCCGCGCGCTGGACCCATCCCACCGACTACACGGCCTGCCAGGCCTTCGCGCGCCTCGCGCGCGAGGCCGGTGTCGGCGTGATTCGCTACACGTCCGTGCGCGATCCCCGGCACGGTCGCGCCGCCGCCGTATTGAGCCCGCGCGCATTTGATGCACCGCATCCACGCGAGACCACCACGTGGATGCTCACGGTGCGACGCGATCGCGTGATCTGGCAGCGCGACGATCTGCAACTGCGCGACAGCTTTGAATTCGAGGCCACCGCATGGCAAGCGTGAGCGGTAAAGAGAGCGTTTGAAGTTATGTGTTGCAATGCAAAATTAGCTGACATATAATTTCAGCTTCGACGGACGCGGGGTGGAGCAGTCTGGCAGCTCGTCGGGCTCATAACCCGAAGGTCGCAGGTTCAAATCCTGCCCCCGCAACCAACGCTTGATGTTTAAGCGTTTAAACGACCGTCGAAAAATACATCAACCCGCTCAGCGCTTTATGGCTCGGCGGGTTTTTTGTTGCCTGCCGTTTTTGCGACATCCTCCCACCCCCCTCTCCACGCAATATCTGCATCGCTGCCACGTTCAATATGCAACGCGCGGCGCGAGAAGCGGCGCATGCTACCCGTATGCGGCAGGAACGCGTCTTGCGCAGGTCATGGCTCCATCACACTTTCCTTGAGGAGCATGTCATGGCGAATTCCAAGAAAACTGCAGCGAAATGGATCACCGGTGCGCTGACCTGCGCGATGCTCGTCAGTGGCGCCGCATTTGCACAGGGCGGTGGCGGCGGAGGTGGCGCGGGCGGTGGCGGCGGTAGCGCCGGCACGGGCACCGGTCTTGGCGGCGCACCGGGCACGAGCACCGGCACGAAGTCGGGCACCACGGGTCCAGGCGATACGCCGGCGACCAACCCGTCAGGCGCGCGCGGAACCACCGCGCCCGGCACCAACGCACGCGACCAGGCCCGCGACAGCACCATGCCGCGTGACAACTCCATGAACCGCGACGCTGGCCGGACCACGCCGCGCAGCGGTACGACGCCGGGCACGGGTACCATGCCCCCGGGCACTGGCACGCCGGTTCCCGGCTCGCCGGGCACGGCGGGAACCACGGGTAAGTAAGCGCGACACCGCCCTCACCCCCGGCTCCCCTCCCGCAGGGAGAGGGGAGCCAAACCGTGAGGTACGGGGCAGTGTTAGTACGGTGAGGACGGCCGGCGGCGCGGTGATACACTTGGCGCCATTCCTTCCGGACGTCCCTCATGAAATTCTGCTCGAACTGCGGCCATGCGGTCGTCTTGCGCGTACCCGATGGCGACAACCGCCCCCGCAGCGTGTGCGACAGCTGCGGCACGATTCATTATGTGAATCCGCGCAACGTGGTGGGCACCATCCCGGTCTGGGAAGACAAGATCCTGATCTGCAAGCGCGCCATCGAGCCTCGTTATGGCTTCTGGACGCTGCCCGCGGGTTTTATGGAAGTTGCGGAAACCACCGCACAGGCCGCGGCCCGTGAAACGCTCGAGGAAGCCGGTGCGCGCGTGCAGGTGGGCGAGCTGTATTCGCTGCTCAACGTCCCGCATGTGCATCAGGTCCATTTGTTCTACCTGGCCACGCTCGACGATCTCGATATCTCGGCGGGCGAGGAAAGCCTCGAGGTGAAGCTGGTCACCGAAGCGGACGTGCCTTGGGACGATCTGGCATTCCCTACCGTGATTCATACCCTGCGCTGCTTCTTCGCGGATCGCGCGGCCGGTCGCATTGCCGATGGCAGCTGGCGCCTGCATAGCCTCGATATCGACAAGCCCATGCGGCCACTGTCGAGCCGCGCCACCGTCACGCCCTGACGCTCGCTCCTTTGTCGCGCCAGATGCGCCCCCCAATGCGTCCCCCGCGGCGGCGCCACCTCCTATGATCACCTGGCTGGACCCGCAGGACCCATTTCCGCCCGTCGAGCGGGCCCTGGGCCCTGCCTCCGACGCGCCGGGGCTGCTCGCCGCCAGTCGCGACCTCTCGCCGCAACGGCTCCTGCTGGCCTATCGCCAGGGTATTTTCCCGTGGTACTCCGAAGGCCAGCCCGTATTGTGGTGGAGCACCGATCCGCGCATGGTGCTGGCCCCGACCGCGTTGCGCGTCTCGGTCACGCTGCGCAAGACCCTGCGCCGTGTGCTGCGCGACCCCGCGTGGGAGATTCGCGCCGATGACGACTTTGTCGCGGTGATGCGCGCCTGCGCGATGACGCCGCGTGACGGCCAGCTCGGCACGTGGATCACCGACGAGATCGTCGCGGCCTACAGTGCCCTGCATCGCAACGGGCTCGCGCATTCGGTGGAGGCCTGGTACGAGGGCGAGCGCGTGGGCGGCCTGTATGGCGTGGCACTCGGCCGCATGTTCTACGGCGAATCGATGTTCGCGCATCGCACCGATGCGTCGAAGATCGCGCTCGCGGCGCTATGCGCGTTCCTGATCGGCCATGGCGTGACGCTGATCGACTGCCAGCAGGAAACCGACCATCTGGCCTCGCTCGGCGCCGGCCCGATCAGCCGCGCGGACTTTCTCGCCCACGTGCGAGCGGCCGCGGCGCTGCCGGAAATCGAGACGTGGCAGTTCGACAAATCGGTGCTGAACCATTGGGCGTGGGCTGCGGCCTGACCTCTGTTAGACTGCGTTCAGGCTCACCACGCCCGATTTGACGCCATGAGCAAGCTCAAGGAACTTCCGCTATCCGCGCTGCAGTTTTATGCAACAGCGCCATACGCTTGCAGCTACCTCGACGGCCGTATGGCCCGCTCGCAGGTGGCCACGCCCGCCCACCTGATCAACGCCGATGTTTATTCGCGCCTCGTGCGCGCCGGCTTCCGCCGCAGCGGCATCTTCACGTATCGCCCCTATTGCGACGAATGCCACGCGTGTACGCCATGTCGCGTGCTGGTGGACGAGTTCCGGCCCGACCGCAGTCAGCGCCGCGCCCTGCGCCAGCACGCGAGCCTGCAGGCGTTGGTGGCGCCGCTGACCTACGTCGAGGAGCACTACGCGCTCTATCTGCAGTATCAGTCGCTGCGTCACGCCGGTGGCGGCATGGATCAGGACAGCCGCGACCAGTACGAGCAATTCCTGCTGCAAAGCCGCGTGAACTCGCGGCTGGTCGAGTTCCGCGAACCGCCGGACTCGCCCGAGGCTGGGCGGCTGCGCATGGTCAGCATGATCGACGTCCTCGACGACGGCCTGTCGTCGGTCTACACGTTCTATGACCCACTCGAGGTCGGCGCGAGCTACGGCACCTACAACATCCTGTGGCAGATCAATCAGACCCGCGAACTTGGCCTGCCGCACCTGTACCTCGGTTACTGGATCGCCGACAGCCGCAAGATGGCATACAAGTCGCGCTTCCGGCCGCTGCAGATCCTAACGGGCAATCAGTGGCAGGCATTCGAGCCGGCTGCCGAAGATACGACGGAAGCGCCGACGCCCCAGCCGTGAGGTGATATGGAGCCCTGCGGCGCGGAGCGGCTTGCGCCTCCCGGTACAATGCCGCCCTGACCTGAACTCCCTCGCGGCGCCCGCCGCGTCTTTCGCCCCGTGCTCAACGCGCTCTATCCCCTGTTCCGCCCCGCCCTGTTCTCGATGGATGCGGAGGATGCCCACCATTTCACGCTGAACAACCTGCTGCGCGCGCATCGCATGGGTCTGGGCGGCTGCATCGGCAACAGCATCGCCGACGACCCGCGCACGGTGATGGGCGTGCGGTTTCCGAACCCGGTGGGCCTGGCCGCTGGCCTGGACAAGGATGGCGCGTATATCGACGGCCTGGCCGCGCTCGGCTTCGGCTTTATCGAGGTGGGCACGGTCACGCCGCGCGCCCAACCCGGCAATCCGCGTCCGCGCATGTTCCGCCTGCCGCAGGCCGATGCGCTGATCAACCGCATGGGCTTCAACAATGGCGGCGTCGATGCCTTCGTCGCCAACGTGCAAGCCTCGCGCTGGAAAGCTTCCGGCGGCGTGCTTGGGCTGAATATCGGCAAGAACGCCGACACGCCGATCGAACGCGCGGTGGACGACTACGTGTACTGCCTCGAGCGCGTGTATCCGCACGCTAGCTACGTCACCGTCAATATCTCGTCGCCGAACACCAAGAACCTGCGCCAGTTGCAGGGCGCCAGCGAACTCGATGGCCTGCTGTCGACGCTCCGCACCGCGCAGCAGCGCCTGGCCGATCAGCACAAGCGCTACGTACCGCTCGCGCTCAAGATCGCGCCGGATCTCGACGACGATCAGGTGCGCAATATCGGCGATGCGCTCGTGCGTCATGGCATCGATGGCGTGATCGCCACCAACACGACGATCTCGCGCGACGCGGTCAAGGGCCTGCCCCACGCCGAAGAAGCCGGCGGCCTGTCGGGCCGCCCCGTGTTCGAGGCGTCGACGCGCGTGGTGCGTGCGTTGCGCGCGGTGGTCGGCGATGCGGTGCCGATCGTCGGTGTCGGTGGCATTTTCAGCGGCAGCGACGCGCGCGCCAAGATCGATGCGGGCGCGCAGCTCGTGCAGGTGTACAGCGGGCTGATCTATCGCGGCCCCGCGTTGGTGCGCGATTGCGCAAACGCACTGCGCTGACCGGCCCCGGCTCGACCGCGCTCCGGCGCGGAGTGTTGAATCGGGCCGAAAACGGCATTTCCACGCAATAAACTGCGCTTAGCGTCGCGTGCCGGAGTGAATTCCGGCACGATATGCCGCACTGCCGCACTAAAACAGGGCCAGCCGGCCGCCGAAAATGGTATGCTTTCGGGCTTCCTGAAAACAAAATCCCATCTTCGGCGGAGAACAACTACATGCTGCGTCTCAAGGCATCTGCCCATTCGAATTTTCTGCGCACCGTGCTCGGTGCGGCCACCGCGCTTGCGCTGCTGGGCGGCGGCGCTGTCCACGCCCAGACCGTCAAGGTACTGTCGATCGTCGACCACCCCGCGCTGGACGCGATTCGCGATGGCGTGCGTGACGAACTGAAGAGCGCCGGCTACGACGCCGACAAGAACCTCAAGTGGGAATACCAGAGCGCGCAGGGCAACACCGGCACGGCCGCGCAGATCGCGCGCAAGTTCGTCGGCGACCAGCCGAACGCGATCGTCGCCATTGCCACGCCCTCGGCCCAGGCCGTGGTGGCGGCCACCAAGTCCGTGCCCGTGGTGTACTCGGGCGTGACCGACCCGGTGGCGGCACAACTGGTAAAGGCCTGGGGCCCCACCGGCACCAACGTGACCGGCGTCTCCGACAAGCTGCCGCTGGACAAGCAGGTAGCCCTGATCCTGCGCGTGGTGCCGAAGGCCAAGACCGTCGGCATGGTCTACAACCCCGGTGAAGCGAACTCGGTGGTGGTGGTCAAGGAGCTCAAGGAGCTGCTGGCCAAGCAGGGCCTGACGCTGAAGGAAGCCGCGGCCCCGCGCACCGTCGATATCGGCCCGGCCGCCAAGAGCCTGGCCGGCAAGGTCGACGTGATCTACACCAACACCGACAACAACGTGGTGTCTGCTTACGAGGCGCTGGTCAAGGTGGCGAACGAATCGAAGATTCCGCTCGTGGCCGCCGATACGGACAGCGTGAAGCGTGGCGCCGTGGCCGCGCTCGGCATCAACTACAGCGACCTCGGTCACCAGACCGGCCGCATCGTGGTGCGCATCCTGAAGGGCGAAAAGCCCGGCGCGATCGCCTCGCAGACCTCCGACAACCTCGAGCTGTTCGTGAACACCGGCGCCGCCGCCAAGCAGGGCGTCACGCTCTCGCCGGAGCTGGTCAAGGAAGCCAAGACCGTCATCAAGTAAGCGCAACCGAGCTTGACAAGCGGGGCGCCCACGCGCGCCCCGCCCCGCCGCTCTGCTTCGCCGCCTTGCCGGGCACGATCCGGCGGGGCTGCTCCGGATCTTTCGCGCAGTGACCCTGCGCCGCAGCCGGACCTGCTACAGGATTCCCCATGTCCCTCTTCTCGCTTCTGGGTGCAATGGAGATCGGCCTGATCTTCAGCCTCGTCGCCCTCGGGGTGCTGATCTCGTTCCGCATCCTCAATTTCCCCGACCTGACCGTTGACGGCAGCTTTCCGCTCGGCGGTGCCGTGGCGGCGACGATGATCTCCGCCGGCCACGATCCGTTTCTCGCCACCGCGCTGGCCATCGTCGCGGGCGCGGTCGCCGGCTTTATCACGGGCTGGCTCAACGTGCGCCTCAAGATCATGGATCTGCTCGCCAGTATCCTGATGATGATCGCGCTGTACTCGATCAACCTGCGCATCATGGGTCGTCCCAATGTGCCGCTGATCACCGAGCCCACGCTGTTCACGATCCTGCAGCCCGAATGGCTGCCCGACTACGTGCTGCGTCCGGCATTGCTGCTGATCGTGGTGGTGGTCGCCAAGCTCGCGCTCGACTGGTTCTTTGCGTCGCAGCTCGGTCTGGCCATGCGCGCCACTGGCGCCAATCCACGCATGGCGCGTTCGCAGGGCATCGCCACCGGCCGCGCGACGCTGGCCGGCATGGCGCTCTCCAACGCGCTGGTCGCGCTCGCGGGCGCGCTGTTCGCGCAGACGCAGGGCGGCACCGATATCTCGATGGGCATCGGCACGATCGTGATCGGCCTGGCGGCCGTGATCATCGGCGAGACCATCCTGCCGGCACGCAAGCTCGTGTGGGTCACGCTCGCGGTGGTGCTCGGCGCGATTCTCTATCGCTTCTTTATCGCGCTGGCACTCAACAGCGACTTCATCGGCCTCAAGGCGCAGGATCTGAACCTCGTGACTGCCGCACTGGTAACGCTGGCGCTGGTGCTGCCCGCCACGCGCAAGAAGTTGTTCCCGCGCAAGAAAGGAGGTGCCTGATATGTTGCGTGCATCCGACCTCAAGCTCACTTTCAATCCCGACACGCCGATCGAAATGCGCGCGCTGCGCGGCCTGAGCCTCGATATTCCGAGCGGTCAGTTCGTAGCCGTGATCGGCTCCAATGGCGCCGGCAAGTCGACGTTCCTCAATGCGATCAGCGGCGATCAGATGGTCGATTCCGGCCGCATCATGATCGACGACACCGATGTCACGCGCAAACCCGCCTGGGACCGCGCGCATCTGGTCGCGCGCGTGTTCCAGGACCCGCTGGCGGGCACCTGCGAAGCGCTGACGATCGAAGAGAACATGGCGCTCGCGATGGCACGTGGCACGCGTCGCGGTTTTCGTGGCGCGCTCAACAAGGCCTCGCGCGAACTGTTCCGCGACAAGCTGCGCCTGCTGAACCTCGGGCTCGAGAATCGCCTGACGGACCGCATCGGCCTGTTGTCAGGCGGCCAGCGCCAGGCCGTGAGCCTGCTGATGGCGTCGCTGCAGCCGTCGCGCATCCTGCTGCTCGATGAACACACGGCCGCGCTCGATCCGAAGACCGCCGCGTTCGTGCTGGAGCTGACCGCGCGCATCGTCGAGGAGAGCAATCTCACCACGATGATGGTCACGCACAGCATGCGCCAGGCGCTCGACTACGGCCAGCGCACGGTCATGCTGCATCAGGGTCAGGTGGTGCTCGATGTCTCGGGCGACCAGCGCAAGGGGCTCGATGTGCCGGATCTGCTCAAGATGTTCGAGCAGACGCGTCACGAACAGCTCGACGACGACGCCCTGCTGCTGGGCTGAGTTAGTCTTCCCCTGCGGCTTGCATTACGCAAGATCCGTGGCCCGATGAAAATCGGCGCGCCGCTCGGTAGTTAGCATGGTTGGTATTCGTTTGTTGCCTCATTTGTTACCTTAGGCGAGTACCAACCATGTCACGCCAATATCTGCTCCAAACCTCCCACGGACATATCGCGCTGGAAGAATCCGGCCACGGCTCGCAGCCGGTGGTGCTGATTCACGGTAACTCCTCGTGCCGCGCCGTGTTTCGCCACCAGATGCAGGGCGAAGTGGCCGAGCCCTACCGCTTTCTCGCGTTCGACCTGCCCGGTCACGGCCAATCCTCTAACGCCATCGATCCCGTGCGCACGTACACGCGGCCCGGCTTTGCCGATGCGACCATCGAGTTGCTGGCGAAACTGGGCGTCGACGACGTGGTGCTCGTGGGCTGGTCGCTCGGCGGCCATATCGCGCTCGAGGTTGCCGCGCACTTCCGCGGTGTGCGCGGCATCATGATCTGCGGCACACCACCGGTGGGCCGCGACATGTCGGCGGGCTTTATCCCAGCGCCGCATATGCGGCTCGGCAGCCAGCAGGAGTTCTCGGGAGAGGACATCGAGACCTTCGGCCACGCGATTTTCGGCGACAGCTTCAGTCCCGAGCTGCGTGCGGCCATCGCGCGGGCCGATGGCCTCGCGCGCAAGACCATGTTCGAAGCCGCGCGCGCGGGTGCCGGCGTGGATCAGCGCGCGCTGGTGGCATCGCTGCCGGTGCCGCTCGCGGTGGTCAACGGCGCCAACGATCGCTTCGTCAACCTCGACTACGTGGACAGCGTGGCCTACGCCAATCTATGGGAAGACCGTTGCCTGCGCCTGCCCGACACGGGACATGCGCCGTTTCGCGAGGCACCGGCACTGTTCGATCCGGTGCTCGCGCGTTTCCTGCGCGAGGTCGTTACGCAGAAGGTCTAGAACGTCGGTCCGTTTGGGCTAAGACGCATGCCGGGCTGCAGATGCTGCCACGGCAGCTCGGCCGGATCGGCGATAAACGGACCCGGCGCGCGCACCACGAGGATCTCCTCGGCGATCGGCGCGAAGTCCGCGCGGAAGTGCACCGAGCTTTTGTTGACGAGAATCTTCATGCGATCGGGCTCGATGCCGACCACGCGATACATATTGCGGTCGAGCAGTTGCGCCTTGGCCGAACTCACCGCCACCAGCACGCCATCGATGCGCAGTCGCGCCATCGGCCCCATATCGGCGGCCTTGCCGTGCATCATCGGTCCGCCGTAGACGAACTTGCCGTCGGATAACGCTTCCACTTCGAACGTCGCGCGCAGCGGCGCGTCGTCCGCGACCTGCGGGCAGCCGCCGAGCGCGATCTCGATCTTCGCGCCAACGCCGGCGTGATGCGCGGCCGCCGCCGCCGCGGGATCGCACACGATGCCAATCGCCGCGTCCTCCGCGCCGGCCGCAAGCAACGCGCGCAGCATGCCCATCGTGTTGCCGTCGCCACCCACGCCGGGATTGTCCTGCGTATCGGCCAGGATCACGGGGCGCGTCGCGGTTTGCGCCACCGTCAT
The DNA here is from genome assembly GCF_914271485.1 of Cupriavidus pampae. Taxonomy (GTDB): domain Bacteria; phylum Pseudomonadota; class Gammaproteobacteria; order Burkholderiales; family Burkholderiaceae; genus Cupriavidus; species Cupriavidus pampae. The sequence continues at coordinate 621,996 of NZ_CAJZAG010000001.1, read as the reverse complement.
GGCATGGCGCACCGCCACATCGGGCGCCTCGAATGACACGGCCCATTGCGCTTCCGGCTCGCAGATGCGCGCAAGCAGCGCCTCCACCGCGCGCTCGACGCTGCCGCGATCGAAACCATGCCCCCAAACCACCGGGCCGCATTCGGGAAAATCGGCGGCGGGAAAGCCCGGCGCGAACGACAGCGACAACCCCGCGGAGGGTGCCGCCGCTTGTTCGAGGACTTCCAACAACCCATACACGCCCTGCGTCGGCTGCATCATCGTGGACATGCTGTTGACCGGGATCAGGAACGGCACGCGGCGCGCCACGCGATAGGGACGCGTGCCAAGACGCTCGATCTCCAGCAGCAACTCGGCCGCGCGCCGGCCAGTGTCGGCCATATCGACGTGCGGATACGTGCGATACGCAACCGTGGCATCGGCCAGCGTCAGCATCTGCTCGGTAACGTTCGCGTGCAGATCGAGCGAGACCACGATACGCATCTCGGGCCCGACCACGGCACGAATGCGCGCGAGCAGCTCGCCCTCGCCATCATCGACGTGCTGCGCGACCATCGCGCCGTGCAGGTCGAGGTAGATGGCGTCGTAGCTTGCGGCTGCGTGTCCCACCTTCACCGCTTCGACGATCTCGCCCGCGATGCGCTCGTACGCGTCGGTGGTCACATGGGCCGAGGCCCCCGCGCCAGCCCAGATCACGGGCGTGACCGTATGGCCATGGGCGCGTACATGATGGATGAATCCGCTGATCGGCACATTGACGTTCAGCAGGTCATAAACCGCGTCGCCCCGCACCATCGCCGGAAAATCCTCGCCACGGACAAAGCTCTCGTAGCTCGCCATGGTGGGCGCGAACGTGTTGGTTTCGTGCTGGAAGCCTGCGACGAGGATGTTCATGCGGTCTCCTTGATGTCGTACGCGTTACTGCGGCACGAGCTCGACCGAGCGTGCCATCTTGCGGAACTTGTCGGTCTCGTCGGCGTAGAACTTCGCCGAGGTCTCGAGCGTTTGCGGCGGCAGCGGCCGCACGCCGGACAACTCGAGCGCCTTGATCAGCTCGGGCGAACGCAATGCCTGCTGCGACGCCTCGAGCAACACGCGCGCGCGTTCGGGGGGCATACCGGCGCGCGCCATCACACCGATCCAGATCGAGTAGACGAACTCGGACTTCTTCGCCACCTGCGTCTCGCCGATCGCCGGCACGTCGGGCAGATTGCGCATGCGCTGGCTGTCGAGCACCGCCACCGCCTTGATCTTGCGCGACTCGAGCAACTGCGTGGAGGCGCCGATATTGGGCAGGATCGTCATATCGATCTGGTGGCCGGTGAGGTCCGCGAGCATCGGCGTGGCGCCCTTGTACGGCACCTGCAGCACCTTGGCGCCGGTGGCCTTGGCCATGTACTCGGCCACGATGTGGTACATGGTGCCGTAGCCCGGATTGCCGAACGTCAGGCTCTGCGCGCCGGGCGTCTTGCCCGCCGCGATGATCTGCTCCAGCGAGGTGTACGGCAGGTCGTTACGCGTCATCACCACCAGTGGGTGGTTCGACACCGGTGCGACCAATGCGAGCTCTTCGGATTTGTACTTCGCGCTGGCCAGCGCGAGCGGCGTGAGAATGGCCTCGTTCGGCGAGCCCATGATCAGCGTGTAGCCATCGGCGGGACGGCTCAGCAGCCGTTGCATCGCCAGCGCGCCACCCGCGCCGGGCAGGTTCTCGATGACCACGGGCTGGCCGAGCACTTTCGCCATGGCCGGTTGCATCGCGCGCGCCACCACATCGGCGGGGCCGCCGGGCGGAAACGCCACGAGCATCGATACGGGCTTGTTGGGGAAGGCCTCGGTCGCGTGCGCGCTCGTCAGCGCGGTCAGACCGATCAGGCCGGCCGCGGCGAACAGACCACGGGCGATACAAGCGATAGAAGCACTGGGGGTATTGCGCATCCTCTTCCTCTCCGTTCTTCCGCGCCCTGCGATATATCGGGTGTATGGGGTGGGCGTCGTGTGTAACGGATTGTTGTGGCGCGCATGCGTTCGAGCAACAGCAAGTTGGGGAGGACATCGTTGCCTGCCGGGCAACGATGTCGATGCTCACACCATCAACCCATCAGGCCGTCGCGGCCTTGTCGAGCCAGCGGCTCAGCTGATCGGTGATCGCGGTGCTCGAGAACGAGCAACTGTCCTGCGCGAATGCGGCCGACATCTCGAGCCGGCGCAGCAGTTCTTCCATGGCCTGCCCGAACATCGGCGGCAGCGTCAGTGCCGGCGCGGCTTCGCGCCAGGCGCCGACTAGAGCTGTTACCGACAACTCGCCGCGCAGATGGCGGTCCAGCGCATCGCGCATGGAAGCAAGGGATGTGGCATTGCCGCTCATGCGCGCGCCCTCCTCTCCTTGTACAGCTCGCGGAACGTACGGCCGCTGGGCGCGGGCATATCGCGCGTTTCGGTCCAGCCCTTGCCCGCCATCGGCAGACTGCCGATCAGGCGGCTGCGACCACCGAGCCGCGACAGGAACCGCGCGCCAATGCGCGTGGCGAACGCATAGAGCGCGGGTCGCTTCGCGACATAGCCCCACGCCTGCAGCGCAAAGCGCTCCTGCCATGGCCGCAGGCCGCGCTCCATCTGCTTCTCGCGCAGCTTGCGCAACAGGTCGGAGAGCGGAATCGAGGCCGGACAGACCCGATTGCATTCGCCGCACAGCGTGGCCGCCTGCGGCAGGTCAATTGCATTGGCGAGCCCCACATAGCTAGGCGTCAGCACGCTGCCCATCGGCCCCGGATAGACCCAGCCATACGCATGGCCGCCGATCTTCTGATACACCGGGCAGTGATTCATGCACGCGCCGCAGCGAATGCAGCGCAGCATCTCCTGGAATTCGCCGCCGATCAGGCCACTGCGGCCGCCATCGACCAGCACGAAGTACATATGCTCGGGGCCATCCTGCTCACCCTCCGCGCGCGGACCGGTCAGCAGCGAAAAATAGTTCGAGATCGCCTGCCCCGTGGCCGAACGCGGCAGCAGACGCATGACCGTGGACAAATCCTCGAGTGTCGGCAGCACCTTCTCGATGCCGGTCACCGCCACGTGCACGCGCGGCATGATCGTGCACATGCCTTCGTTGCCCTCGTTGGTGACCACGGCCACCGAACCGGTCTCCGCAATCACGAAATTGCCGCCGGTCACGCCCATGTCGGCCGACAGGAACTCGGGTCGCAACACGCCACGCGCTTCGCGCGTCATCTCGGACACATCGGTCAGGCGCGGCTTGTTGTGGACCCTGGCAAAGAGATCGGCAATCTCGTCCTTGTCCTTGTGGATCACCGGCGCGATGATGTGTGACGGCGGCTCCGAATCGTTGATCTGCAGGATGTACTCGCCGAGATCGGTCTCGATGCTCTGCACACCCATCTCGCCGAGCACCTGGTTGAGGCGCATCTCCTCGGTCACCATCGACTTCGACTTGATGACCTTCTTCACGCCATGCTTGAGCGCGATATCGGCCACGAGCTTGGCGGCATCCGCGGTGGTTTCCGCGTAGAGCACCGTGGCGCCGCGCTTCGTCGCGGCTTCCTCGAACGTCGTGAGCCATACGTCGAGGTTTTCCAGCGCGCGATTGCGGCGCTCCTTGAGCGCGGCGCGCGTGGCTTCGAAGTCGATCGCCTGAATCGCCTCCGCGCGCCCGGCGACGAACTTGGTCGAGAGCTTCCTGAGGCTCTGCTGCAGGCGCTGGTCGGCCAGTTTCTGGCCGGCGCGCGCCTTGAATTCCATGCTGTGGACTTGCATCGTGGGGGCTCGTCTCGTGTTGTTATGCGTCGCCGGCCAGCACCTGCGCGATATGGAGCACGCGCGTGCGGTCGTCGCCGGAACGGCGCAGACGCCCTTCGATATTGAGCATGCAGCCGAGGTCGCCCAGCACGACCGCATCGGCGCCGCTTGCCTTGATATTGGCGCACTTCTCGTCGACGATGGCCGTCGAGATATTGCCGTACTTGACCGAGAACGTGCCGCCAAACCCGCAGCACGCCTCGCAGTTGCTCATCTCGGTCAGCGTTACGCCGGGCAGCTTGCCGAGCAACTCGCGCGGCTGCTGCTTGACGCCCAGTTCGCGGAGGCCCGAGCACGAGTCGTGGTAGGTCACATGCCCGGCAAAACCTGAATCGAGCGTCTGCACCTTGGCGACGTTGACCAGAAAGTCTGTCAGCTCGAACACGCGCTCGCGCAGGCCCTCGTAGCGGCCGTGGAGTTCGGGGTCGTCGCGCAGAAGGTCGTGATAGTGATGGCGGATCATGCCGCCGCACGAGCCCGACGGGACCACCACGTAGTCGAACATCTCGAACTCGCGCAGGAATTTCTCGGCCAGGTCGCGCGACACCGCGCGCTCCCCGGAGTTGTAGGCCGGCTGGCCGCAGCATGTCTGCGCCTCCGGCACCATCACGTCGTAGCCGGCGTTTTCCAGCAGCTTGAGTACCGAGAACCCAATCTCCGGACGCATGAGGTCCACCAGGCAGGTAGCGAACAGCCCGACTCGCATCGTTTTCCTTTTTTCCAGACCCGAAACCCCGCAATTATGCCGCGCGGGCGGCATCGCGCGGATGAAGTTATTCAGGTACGGGCCCAATCCCGCTCATCTGTATAGAAGGCCTTTACCTCGTCCCTGTACATTTCACCTATTGAAATTTTCACAATGCGAGATAGAATCAGGCAACCGCTTAAAAATTGCCGCAGGGCAACATTTCACTCATGGCAGAAGCAGAGAAGTCGCCGGGCAAGACCTCCATCCAGGTCATCGAACGCATGATGACGCTGCTCGACGCCCTCGCCCAGCATGCCGATCCGGTCAGCCTGAAGGAGTTGTCGCTGGCTACCGGCCTGCATCCTTCGACCGCGCACCGGATTCTCAACGACATGGTGGCGTGCCGTTTTGTCGACCGTTCCGACCCCGGCAGCTACCGCCTGGGCATGCGGTTGCTCGAGCTCGGCAACCTCGTCAAGGCGCGTCTTTCCGTGCGCGATGCGGCCCTCGCGCCGATGCGCGCGCTGCACCGCGTCACGGGCCAGACCGTGAACCTGTCGGTGCGCCAGGGCGACGAGATCGTTTATATCGAACGCGCGTACAGCGAACGCTCCGGCATGCAGGTGGTGCGCGCGATCGGCGGCCGCGCGCCGCTGCACCTGACCTCGGTCGGCAAGCTGTTCCTCGCCGCGGACGAAGCGGTACGCGTGCGCAGCTACGCCACGCGCACGGGCCTGGCGGGCCATACGCGCACCTCGATCACCGATCTGACCAAGCTCGAGCGCGAACTGAACTGGGTGCGCACCAATGGGTATGCGCGCGACAACGAGGAACTCGAACTCGGTGTGCGTTGTATTGCCGCAGGCATCTATGACGACTCGCGGCGCCTGGTTGCCGGTCTGTCGCTGTCGGCACCGTCCGATCGGCTGCAGGACAGCTGGCTGCAGAACCTCAAGGACACCGCGCTGCAGATTTCGCGCGGTATGGGCTACGCGACCGAAGGCGGCATCGCGGGCCACGGCGGCGCGCTCGCGCATCACGCCACGCACGCTTCGCTGAACCCATCGGCTTAACCCTTAGCTTAACCCTTCGACCCGACCCGCCAAGTCACACGGCGGGCCAGCGTCTGCCACAATGCGAGGGGCGCTCTGTACGAAAGGAGCGCCCCTCTTCCTTTCCGCAACACGCTCCTGCCCATGTCCAGTACCGATTTTCCCGCCCGGCTGACGGAAGCGCTCGGCCCCGATACCGTTCTTACCGCCCCCGACGACATCGCGCCATGGCTGGCCGACTGGCGTGGCATCTATCGCGGGCACGCGCAGGCCGTGGTGCGGCCGCGCACCGTCGATGAGGTGTCGCGCGCGCTCGCGCTGTGCCAGCAGGCCGGCGTGCCCGTGGTGCCGCGCGGTGGCAATACGGGACTCTGCGGCGGTGCCACGCCCGACAGCCAGCCGGTCAACGTGGTGCTGAGCCTGGATCGCATGAACGCGGTGCGTTCGCTCGACACCATCGCCAACACGATGGTCGCGGAAGCGGGCTGCATTCTCGGCAATCTGCGCCGTACCGCCGCTGAAGCCAACCGGCTGCTGCCGCTGTCGCTGGCGGCCGAGGACTCGTGCCAGATCGGCGGCAACCTGTCGACCAATGCCGGCGGTGTGAACGTGGTGCGCTATGGCATGACGCGCGAGCTCGTGCTTGGCGTGGAGGCGGTGCTGCCCAATGGCGAAGTCTTCAACGGCCTGCGCACGTTGCGCAAGGACAATACGGGCTACGACCTCAAGCAATTGCTGATCGGCGCGGAAGGCACGCTTGGCGTGATCACGGCCGCCTCGCTGCGGCTGTTCCCGCGCGCCGATACGCGCAGCGTGGTGCTGGCCGCGGTGGAGTCGCCACGGCAGGCGCTCGAATTGTTCGAGCTGCTGTTCGAGCGTTGCGGCGCGCGCGTGCAGGCGTACGAATTCTTTACCAGCGCGTGCGTGGACCTCGTGCTCGCGCATGCGGCGGGCGTACAGGAACCGTTCGCGCAGCGTTATCCGTCGTATGTGTTGATGGAGTTGGCCGACAGTACCGACGAGGCCGCGCTCAACGCGCTGCTCGAGCAGGTGATCGGCGACGCGCTGGAACGCGAACTGTGCCTCGACGCGGTGGTATCCGCCTCGCTCGCGCAACTGCACGCACTGTGGAAGCTGCGCGAAGAAATCTCCGAAGCGCAGCGCGCCGACGGTCCGCACCTCAAGCACGATATCTCGCTGCCGATCGAGCAGATCCCGGCGTTCATGGTGTCGATGGAAGCGCGCCTGCGCGCGCGCAGCGCCGAGATCCGACCGTTTATCTTCGGCCATTTCGGTGACGGCAACCTGCACTACAACCTGTCCCGCCCCGCCGGCGCCGAACGCGACTGGGCCGCGACGCAAGGCGAAGCGTTCACCGACGAGGTGCTCGACGAAGTGGTGCGCTATGGCGGCAGCATCAGCGCTGAGCACGGCATCGGACAACTCAAGCGCGATACGTTCCTGCATACGAAAGATCCCCTCGAACTGCGCCTGATGCGCGAAATCAAGCGCGTCTTCGATCCGGCGGGCATTATGAATCCCGGCAAGTTGCTTTGATCCGGCGCTGGGCCAACGCTCCTGCCGAGTTATAGCCGGCCACGAAAGCCCACCGGATCATTGCTGAGTTTCAAGAGAAATTCGAGACACTGCGCCGCGAGGCCGCACCGAAGACGATCCCCTTCTCGCCCCGACTGGATGACTATCTAGCCCGCGAGATAGAGCGCCGCCTGCTGGAAGCCGACGACTTAGCCACCATCACCAAAGGCGGTCGCCAAGATATTCCCGACGCCGGAGGCGCCCACGTCGTTGTAGACGAGGATGAGAACCCGCTTTACGCCATGGCATTGCTCGTGGCTGACGAACTCGGCTCCAATACCGCGCTAGGCGATTTGACCTAGGCAGAGAGTTTCGCCCAGGAGAAGCTGCGAGAACTGGGCATCGTAGGGGATCTCGGCACTCCACCCGCTCGAATGGCGCTCATGCATTTATGCAGCGGGCCGCCATTAAGGCGTGGCGGGCTAGAGCAAGCCGAGGTTAAGGCGAAGCCGTAGAGACCCCTGAACCGCTCACGCAACCAGTTCACGACGAGCGCGATGCCGTACGCGTCAGTCTGCCTACGCGCGGCAGTGCCTCGAAGACGCGTCGGGACGTCGAACCGCTCTGGCGACAGCGCACGAACGCAAAGCCCAACGCGATTGAGCGAGCGGAGCGCGGCGAGAGATGTTTGAGGAAGCCGTAGGCACCATCCACCTAACCTCCCTCAGCAAAGCGCACGGAGCCGCTTTTGTGCGATTCCTGAGCGACGCGGGATCACGGGAGTTCCGATCCACTACAGCTAGGAAACACGGCTCGACCTCGATCAGCTCTTCTTTGACCGCGACGTTGATCAAGGTGTTCAGCTACACCGGAAAAATGTCGCTGCGGACATTCAAAGACGCCCTCGACCGGGTAGGCTTCCCCCCCTGTCGCGACGGCGAAGCGGCTCGATGCTTCGCGTCCCTGAAAAATCTCGGGAAAATCTGTGACGCCCCGGGAGCGGGCGCCATTCGATAATCCCTCCCCACCCCCCCACCCTGACCGATACCCAAATCGAGGCCGCGATGCTATGGTCGGATTGCTCATCATTTAATTGGCAACGCGGGAGGGCTTCGTGGTTCTGAGTTTCGCAGACTATTTCGGAATATCTATCGAAAATTTCGACGCCACGGGCGCCTTTGATCCCGTATTAAGCGTAGACACTCGACTCTTCATTGATCCGAGCTTGCTTCGCAAGACCACGACGCCAGAACTTGCGCAGAGCTACGAAAGAGTATCAACTCACTTTGGCGACGTCTTACGGGTAATCGCGGCAGTTCAGAAGTTCGGCGACGTTTTTTGGCGCACGGCTGACAAAAGCCTCACATTCCCAGAGGTGAACGGTCTTTGCATCGGCTACGCCAAAGACAGCACTGGTGGGAGCGGAATGGGGCCAAAGCTGAGAGCACAGTTGCTTGGCACCATGCACGAGATTGTTTCGGCGGGTGTCAACGATCCCGCGCTATTCGAGCTTGTCGGGGCATTCGAAAAGAACATCGGCCCAGACCGCATCAGCGACATGATCGCTCGAATAATTATTAAGGACCTCATAGCTTTCACGCAACGGGTATGCAGCGATTGTGGCGTACCAATGGAGGCTCTACCTGTGGTAAAAGGCGAGCCTAAGGAGGACATGCCTAAAAGCCCCGTTACAGGCAACGCCGTGATATTGGTGCCCAAAGATGTTCTACGGGACCTCCCCGAGGCCGAGGAGTACGGCGATATATATTGGATCGCGCAGCAGAATGACGAGGTACGCGATGAGATGAACCGGATCGTTGGCGACTCATGGAGTAAAGCATCTACGACCGATCTTAAGCATGCACTGCGACGGACTCTCATTCAGCATCCCGAAGGGCTACGCGACGTACTCAAGGCATACATGGAAGGTCATCGAGACCCGTATGATTTCTTGGAGGACCGGTCTGGTGAAGTCGCGTGGTATAGGGCGTCGCGGGAATTGGTCAGCAAAGAACCCTTACCCCTAAAGCTTGCGGCGAAACCGACTTTGGATGAGGTCGAATCCGTAGTTCTTGCCATCTGCCGTCACTTCAAGAAACTTCTCGAAGACAATCAACTCTGCAAGCTGCTCTACGACAAAGGCGGCCGACGCAAGCATGAGTCGGCCGCGCAACTTCTGTTCTTTGGAGTGGCATCCGCCTACTGCCGGGCGAACGACCTCGCCCTTTCCCCGGAAAGCGATGGAGGACGCGGTCCGGTGGACTTCAAGGTCAGTAGCGGTTTCCAGGGACAAGTGCTCGTCGAGATCAAGCTGACAAGCAATCCGCAGCTTGTACACGGCTTTGAGAAGCAATTGCCCATCTACAAAGATGCCGAGAGCGCTCAGCGTGGCATCTATCTTGTAATCGACAACGGCGGGGCGTCGGATGCAAGGCTCGATAACTTCAAGCAGAAGGTCATTGCAGCAGAGGCCGAGGGGCTGAGGGTCATCTATGTGGATGGCAACCCAAGGCCATCGGCCAGTAAGGCCGACTTCTAAGGATTAATAGCACACGGCAGCAAGTATCACGAGGGTGTACCGGAGTGGCACCAGCACGAGACATGAAGCCCCTTTGGCGTCATAAGGGTTGACTCTTTATTGACACCGTTAGACGAGCAATTGCACTTGGATCACACCAAAACAGCAAGCCCGCAGCAAGCCCAACACCCACCGCATTACCCTGGAAGACGGGGCGTGTCGTCGCGCTGTCCGAGGTTGCCGAACGCAATGACCGGTCTTGGACCACCCTCAATGACCGCTTTAGCCGAACAGCTGCCAACGAGCACCGCTCTTCGTCGACTTCACTGCCGTACGGGTTTGGGTCCAGATTGAGGGCAATCAGCTAAGGACCGGGCTTATGGAGCATCTAGGCGAGCGGTTGCCGGTGACGAAATGGGCCACCCGACAGGGTACGCGTTACTCCGCGCTCTACAATCGTCTCGCAGCGGGTTGGCCCGTAGAGAAGGCGCTGGCCGCCTCAAAAGCGGCTTGAGGCGGCCAGCTAGCTCAAGGGGGGTCCTTCAACCGGGAAGGCTGCGAATTCTTGTTGGCGCCAAATTCGTAGTGCCCTGCCTCAATTTTCGTCTTGGCCTTGTTGAAATGTCGTTCGGGAATTGCGAGGCTTGAGTTCCGCGCTTCATCCATCCGAGCCATTAATTCCCTAAACTCTTCCTCAAGCTCCGTGACTTGTTTCGTTGCCCCGATAAAGGCGGCCTGGCGAAAACGATCACGCAGCACTTCAAAGCGATGGGCCGAGTCGGACATAGCCTTTATGCTTACGTCCAAATCGAGCGCCTTAAATATGGCTGGGAACAAGCCCGCCAGCAGCGCCGCTACGGCTGTCACCCATTCATACTCCATGCCCTTAAGAAGAATCTTGGCACTAGCCACAGAACCGAAAACGATTGGAAGTGTGATAAAACCAACGCGATAGACGCGGACTTCTTTCAGCCATGAATAAAGGGCGGTCGATGTGTATGTGCACGACTCCTGCTGCCTCTGACACTCGACAACGATCTCTTGGATGCGGTTATCCATCAGACATACTTTGGAATATTCAAACCGAAAACCTTCTGCCACTCTGTACCTGCGCTAGCCATATCATTCACCCTCTCGAAATCGCATGCCTTTGCGGCGCGGCCATATGCGCTCTCCGCTCTGGACTTCCAATCATCTCCGAGCCAAAGCAACTCAAAGGTCCCCGGTGCATTCAGGAACGAATTCGCCTTTCCAGTCATCCACGCGAAGAAATCCCGACACATCCAGTCGTAGAAATAATAGCTCTGCAATCGATACGCCCATTGATCCAGAAATTCAACTGCGAGAAGTTCAAGGTAAAACGATTTGATCGGTACGGAGCAGTATGCCTGCCAACATTTGAGCATTCGGATCAACGGACGCACATTGGAATTGTTTCGAGAATCAGCCCCCTTGATTTCTGCCACTTCATGCCAAGGCATCGTTTTCTTATAGCTCCCACCGTTCTTCGTATCACATACGTAGTAGGACACTTCCTTGTCATCATACCGAAAGGCCGGAACGATCTCGACGTTATAGCTATCAAAAGCAGCCATAACAACAGGCCCATCACCTTTGATATCACTTCTCGGGAAACTGGCGAGCAACTTACCCTTTACCTCTTGCAATAGTGCAGATTGCTTGTTTATCCAGCCGCCATAAGCTTCGTATCGCTGATAAACCGAGAGAGGAAGGATAAAATACAAATCCACGTCTCGTGGCGGACGTATGTGCGTGTCTTTAGCCCAAGAGCCGATAAAGAAAGCGTTGTCGGTAGTGGAGGCGGTGCCGAAATAGGCGGTATTTAAGCATGACACGACGCCTTCGAATTTTTTTCGACCTTCGCTGAGTTGAGCCGGCGTCAAATCAAGGTTGGTCGAGAATGCCTGAAATCGCTTGATGACATATACCCACATCGCGCCAGCACTGGAAGGGAGTGGCGGGGCAGAAAGCGCGTTAGCCATAATGGATTGAAGCAAACTCGGCGGAAGCTGGCTCATAGCAGGCACTCAAGGCATAGCACAGGGATTCAGGCAGTGTACAAGAGGCGGAGGCGACCAATTTCTCTTAGGCGGTCCCCAGTCGCCGGGCCAGCCGCCCAACCGCCCGGGAACCCTTCATATCTCGTCGATTACTGGATGTTCGAATCCTCTCATCCCAACCAGAATTACTCGCTCGGCGTCGCGCCGGGCGGACGATTCTGCGCGACTGTCGATGCCGAGCGGCTATGTGCGGCCGACGCACGCTCGATGTTGGCGTCATTCGCGACGACGCCAAACAAAATTACGGAAAAATGTGTTGCATGATCCACATTTTCAACGAACATGCCCACATGTTTGAGATTGTCGATGTTAAGCGGTAAAGTGATTCGGATTGTGGCCTTCAGACCGCCTTTGAACGGAGCACTGCGATGTCGGCTAGAGATGTTGAGCAAACTCTTTTGAGCCGCTGCACTGCCGCGGCGAAGGGTGAGCTCGCGCGTGCTAGCGACCAACGCGAGGCAAACGTGTTTCGGCTCGCGTCGATGATCCTTCGGCCGCGGATGCCGTCGGAGGCGGACAGGCTCTTGACCGCCAGCGAGTCCTACTTCAGCCAGCACCCCTCCGATCTTGTCGCCAGCGGCGATGTGGTTCGAAATGGGTGGGTTTTGAGCGTGCCGCGTCTCCGCGACATGTTGACCATGCAGCTGCGCCGCGTCTGATATGCCCGACGGTTTTTACACCCACACCGCACTCGCCGAGGGTCTTCGGGAACTGATGACGCAACTCGAAGGACGTCTATCGTTGCAAAAGCCGTTGACCGTCTACCTCGCAGGCGGAATGGCTGTTCACCTGTACACGGCCAGCCGCGTGACAACCGATGTCGACGCTGAATTTGCTGGTCGAGTAATGCTGCCGCAGGACTTGCTCGTGGACGTGAAGCTGGAGAACGGCGTTACCCAGGCGATCTATCTGGACACCAACTACAACCCCACCTTCGCGCTGATGCACGAGGACTACCAGGAAGACTCTATTCCGGTAGACCTTGGTCTCAAGCAAATTCGGGTCCGGGTCCTCTCCCCGACCGATCTCGCCGTCAGCAAGATCGCACGCTTGGCTGAAAACGATCGGGAAGACATTCGCGCGTTGGTGTCGGAGCGACTGACATCTGCCGCGGAGATCGAGGAACGTGCCACCGAAGCACTTGGCGGGTACGTCGGCGGCATCGAGATGCTTCGCGCAAACCTACGCGACGCTGTAGCCATTGCTCGTGACGAAGAGCGAGCAACTGACACTCGCGACGGGTCCATCGTTCGACCAAAGGGCTAAAGGCTTGTGGAGTGCCAGAGGGGTTTAATTTGGGCGCCTTTTACCCAGAGCAACATAGATACTTGGCGATTCATCGGCAAAAAATTCTTGGGAAGACTCTGGAGGCGATGCGCCAAGTCGGCATTGAAACAGCACGGGCCGCTTAGACCATCTGCACGCCATGCGCTCCGGCATGTCGAAAAAACGCGACCACAATCGGCGCTTTCCCTTTACACGAAGGCCCATGTCCAGTTGGCCGCTGCCGCTAGTCGAAGCGCCTCAAGTAGCGCGAGAACACCCAGCCTTGGATTTCGACATTGCTATCGGTGTTTCGCCAGGAAATGAGCGTGAAATCTCCGTTTCGCTGCAGAATCCGAACTAGATACCCGAAACGAAGCTGACCAAGCTGCGGCGCCCTCGCGCTCGGAGCTGAACGAACTATCAAGAGTTTCGTCCCGATGAAGCGATAGTCCCGCAGCACGCTCACATCCCCGATCGCCTCGCGGGCAGCCTCTTTCACGACCTTCGTTGCCCCTTGCTTTGACTTTGCCTCTAGCAGCTGCTTGATATGGAAATCGGCGTAAGGGGTAAGGAATGCGCCTAGCAGCATGAAGAAGAGCGGAAGGAGCACGAGCCAAAGCACCTTCTGGACGGCCGGCTCTTTGGTCGCCTTAATTGCTGCGATGATCTGATCTACGGCTGCTTGGAGCGAAGGCTGTGCTTCGGCGTCTGCCGTGATAGCTTGAATCGCGCTAGCTGCACGTTGGCGCAGCCCCGAGTCAGCCTCGCCGTCGACCAAGTCGACGCCCAGATGTTCAAAGCAAGCTAGTTCGGTAGCGTTGGCAATGCTGTCGGAGAAAGTGTGAAGCGCTGCAAGACTAGCCGGTTCTTTAAACTGTTCGAGCGCCCGTAGAAGCTCATCGTAGGGTCGCCCCAGTCTCTGTGCCTGCTCGAAAACTGCGTCACCAGTACGTTGTCTAAGCAGGTCTTGGAGATTTACAGCGAAGTTTGACGGTGCGAGCAATGCATTGAAAGTCGCGCGATGGGCCGAGAAACTCGCCAACACCTCCGTAGCTGGGCGGATGGCGGCTTTCATTGATTCAAGCTGCTGGGCGAACGCTGCCGAAACGGATCGAGCTGCCTCCTGGGCGTGCCAGAGAGGCTCGTTCGCAAGCTGGTGATAGCTGCTCAGCGTGTCGCTAACGGGCGAGACCAGATTCATCTCTCCAAGAAAGCGACGCATTGCGTCCGTGGGGCCCATGGCGAGACGCAATGCCTCTGTTTGTGTCCTAAGTTGAAGCGTGGCGGTATGCGCAAGCGACGTCTCCGCGCGGTAGGCGCCCAGGTCAGATCCGAGCAAAGTCTGGATCGAGAGATCAGTGATTTTCGAGTTCATCGTGGGATGCTCTATCCGAAACTGGTGATGATCAACTTCGCCTCACTTAGTCATGCTGCGAGAGTCCTGGTTGCCTGTACTAGGCTTTTGCTCACCGTCGCTTGACCGGCTGACGTCGACAAAGGCCGCGCCTTACGGGGGAGAATGTCTGCGTCCATCATTGATGGACGGGCGAATCGTACTTGCCAGAAGAGAGGCTCGCCTTATCTCCCATCGCAGATACCCGCTTAATTGCGCCCTCGATCCATTGCAGCATCGGATCTGTGGCCACCACGTCGGCTCCTTTACCATCGAGTGGCATGAGAATTATCTTTACCTCGCCCAGCGACTGACGGATGTCGGCCAGCATCATAAGCGCCTTGTCATCTGACAGTTGAACTTGAGTCCTCCGGATGCCTTGGCGTGCATCCTCAAACTGCCAGACTGGAAGTTGGTAGGCGAGTTGAGTGCCAGCCCTGATAGTCGAAATTTGGCGTTTCGCATCCATGAGGATATCGACCACATCAATGGCCGAATTCCGAACTTGAATCCAGACAGCTTGCTCTTTGGCGCGATCCGCTTCCGCCGCCTTCTCAGCATCGCGGTGATTTTGATAGAAAGGTATCGCAATCGCGATAGCAAGCCCTAGCAGTGATCCAACCGCCTGTACCCAAGCTGCTCGGGCGGAGGTCTTGGCCGCGCGTGCAGCCTCAGCAGCGATCGCAGACGCTTGCTGAGCTCCGCTTGCCGCGGCCTCTAAGGCGTCAGCCTGGCGTCGATGCTGCTCGTTGTCCGGCGAGTTACCAAAATACATCTCCATCACCTCCATTAAAAATGGAGGTGATGCTAGCATTTCCTACGAAAACAGTGCTCGCGGGAACACTTTACCTCGCCCATTTTCTAGGTCGCGACGGCTTGACTGGACGCACTGTAATTACGCTTGCATATTGTTGTAAGGCATGGATGTGATGTCGGGAGACATGACACGAACACCCCGGTTGCGAACCTCCACTCCGACACCTCTCCTCGAGAGGACGAATGCATAAGCCAATAGAGCATCAATCAGATTCTCATGCGGGCTAATGTTCATAGAGATACTCACCGCGTTGAAAATGGTGGCTCACCAACCCGGCAAAGATGTATCTCTCATCCACCACTCCCACCGCGCGTCGCAGTACATCAGAAATCGCCATGGCGAGCGCTTGGCCGAGGCTGCTATCGAACCGTCGGTTGGCAGCCGGGAAGACAGTTACAACGACGCGTTGGCGGAGACGATCAACAGCCTGTACGAGGCTGAACTGGTCCATTGTCGTGGTGCATGGAAGACGCGTGAATCCGTTGAGCTGGCCGCGCTGGAATGGGTGGTACGGTTCAATCACCATCGGCTGATATATCCCGCCAATCGGACAGCTCGCCAACTATATGGGATGGGTCATTCTGAATCTCGCGAAAGGCAAGGCAGTTAGTGGAGTGATCGTTGTCCGGACGATTAGCGAGGTCCTCCGCAAGGCAATTGTTGTTGTATCAAACGTCGCGCTCTTTGAGTATCGAGTGAGCTCTTCCCTTGCGCCAATCGCGATGGCATCGCCAGTGAACGCGTTGAGCTAACGCGCTTCCGGTAGAGGCTCTACCACGTTACGCCTACCACAGCCGTCGAGCGCTTCCGACCTACGCGATCGGATCAAGCGCACCCACGGCTTGCTACTGCGACGTAGACCGAGCCGCCTCCATTGGCAGATGGGTCGCTCATTCCCCCTCACGTTTACCCCTGCATCGCGCAATTCACCCTGTAAGAACCGGGTAAGCGGCGCCCATTACCGTGTAGCCATTCCGTGCTCACACGGTGATAGACACATGCAGGAGACAGCATGCAACAAGATGTGATGGAAAGGCTGAAGGCCAGCCGGCAGTATCGCGATCTGATCAAACGTCGTGGCCGGCTCACCTGGGCGCTGACGGCCGTGATGTTGGTGGTGTACTACGGCTACGTGCTGCTGATTGCGTTCGACAAGGAACTGCTGGCCGCGCGCGTCGGCAATGGTGTGATGACGTGGGGCATGCCGATTGGCCTGTTCGTGATCATCTTCACCGTTGTGATTACCGGGCTCTACGTGCGTCACGCCAATAGCGTGTATGACGATCTGACCGAGAAGATCAAGCGGGAGGTCGCATGAAGACGCATCGCGCCATGCGCGCTTCCACCGCCCTGCCTGCGCTCGCGCTGCTGATCTCGACCGGGGCCTTCGCGGCCGGTGGAGACCTCGGCCAGGCCGTCAAGCAACCCACCAATTGGACCGCGATCGGCATGTTCGTGGTGTTCGTTATCGGCACGCTGTTCATTACCAAGTGGGCCGCCAAGAAGACCAAGTCCGCGGCCGCGTTCTACACCGGTGGCGGCATTACTGGCTTTCAGAATGGCCTGGCGATTGCCGGTGACTTCATGTCCGCGGCGTCGTTCCTCGGCATCTCGGCGGCCGTTTATTCCAGCGGCTACGACGGCCTGATCTATTCGATCGGCTTTCTGGTGGGCTGGCCCATCATCACGTTCCTGATGGCCGAGCGACTGCGCAATCTGGGTCGCTTTACGTTTGCCGACGTCGCCGCCTATCGCTTCAAGCAAGGGCCGATCCGTGCGTTCGCCGCATCGGGCACGCTGGTGGTCGTGGCGTTCTACTTGATCGCGCAAATGGTCGGCGCCGGGCAATTGATCAAGTTGCTGTTCGGACTCGAGTACTGGGTGGCCGTGGTCATCGTCGGCGCGCTGATGATGATCTATGTGTTGTTCGGCGGCATGACCGCGACGACCTGGGTGCAGATTATCAAGGCATGCCTGCTGCTGGGCGGCGCCTCGTTCATGGCGTTCATGGTGCTGGCGCAATTTCACTTCAGCCCCGAGCAACTGTTTGCCAAGGCCGTTGAAGTGCATGCCAAGAAGGACTCGATCATGAGCCCGGGCAACTTCATCAAAGACCCGATCTCGGCCATCTCGTTCGGTATCGCTCTGATGTTCGGCACCGCGGGCCTGCCACACATTCTGATGCGCTTCTTCACGGTGCCGAATGCCAAGGAAGCACGCAAGTCCGTGTTCTGGGCCACGACGTGGATCGGGTATTTCTACATTCTCACGTTTATCATCGGCTTCGGCGCCATCGTACTGGTCAGCACCAATGCGAGCTTCCAGGACGGCAGCGGCAAGCTGCTCGGCGGCGTCAATATGGCGGCCGTGCATCTGGCCAGCGCTGTGGGCGGGAACGTGTTCCTTGGCTTTATCTCCGCCGTGGCGTTTGCGACGATCCTTGCCGTGGTGGCCGGGCTGACGCTGGCCGGCGCAACGGCCGTCTCACACGACCTCTACGCAACGGTGTTCAAGCAGGGTCAGGCATCGGGCGCGATGGAACTGCGCGTGTCCAAGATCACGACCATTATTCTTGGGATCGTGGCCGTGGTACTCGGCATCGTATTCGAGAAGCAGAACATCGCATTTATGGTGTCGCTCGCCTTTGCCGTGGCGGCCTCGGCAAACTTCCCGGTGCTGTTCATGTCGGTGCTGTGGCGCGGCTGCACCACGCGGGGCGCCATGATCGGCGGCTTCCTCGGCTTGCTGTCGGCGGTGATCCTGACGGTGTTGTCGCAAGCGGTATGGGTCGACGTGTTCCACTTCAAGAGCGCGCCGTTCCCCTACACCTCGCCCGCACTGTTCTCGATGACGATTGGTTTCGCCGGGATCTGGCTGTTCTCCGTGACCGACAAGTCGCGCCGCGCGGCGGTGGACAAGGCAGGCTTTGAAGCGCAGGAACTGCGCTCCGAGACCGGCATCGGCGCGGGCGAAGCCACCGCGCACTGATCGTCAGGAGACTCTCAACGGGTCCTTAGCGGGTCCTCAACGCGCCGCACGCAGCATCGGAAACAGCGGCGGCGCGTCGCCGACACGTACCGTGGCCAACGCCTCGAAACCGTGACGGCCGTAGAACTCCAGATTGCGCGGGTTCGACGACCATAGCCACGCAGGCAAATGGTCGTCATCGCAGGCACGCAGACCGTGCGCGAGCAGGCGCGACCCAAGGCCCTGATCGCGCGCGACGGCATCGATACCAAGCGACGACAGATACCAGTGCGGCGTGGTGGGCCGCGTCTCGTAGACGCGGCCAATCATCTCGCCAAGCAACGGCCGCCGCGCAGCGTCCACAGTGCTGCGCACCACATCTTCGATCGCGGCGTCGTCACCCTCGGCATCGGGCGGCAGCCACAGCGCAGTGCCCGCCACGGGCGCAGCATCGGCGCCGATAGTCTGAGCACCGCCCGCAGCCAACGCTTCCGCAACCAGCACGCGAAACAGCGCGAAACTGCCATGCACGTAGCCCTGCGGGCCGTCGTACATCCAGCGCATATACGGGTCGGTATCGAACGCCAGCACCAGTGCAGCCGCAGCCTGATCCACATCGGCGGCTTCGGAAAGATTCAGAATCGTCGGGATTGTCATGAGCATAAAAAAACGCGCCGGGAGCTTGCGGCTCCGGCGCGTCTTCAAGTTGGCTGCGGCAAAAGGTCAGATGCCGCGTGCCTGCTGCGAGACCAGGACCGCGTGCGGATTGCTAGGGCCCTGCGTAAGGTTTGGGGAGTTTGGGAACGCGTGCGGTGCCTGCACCGCCGGCGCGTGCTCCAGCCAGTCGCGTACGCGCGTGGCATCGGCGAAGCGCGAAAGCTTGCCGACGGAATCCAGGAACACCATCACCACGTTGCGGCCGTTGACGCGGGCCTGCATCACCAGACACTGACCGGCCTCGGAGATAAAGCCAGTCTTCTGCAGGCCGATTTCCCAGTTGCCGCCGCGCACCAGGCGGTTGGTGCTCACGTAATGCTGCGTGCGGCCGAGCACGTTCACTTCATGCTCGGTCTGCGTCGAGAACTCGCGGATGGTCGGATTGCGATAGGCCGCGTTGACAAGGCGCGCCAGATCCATCGCGCTCGAGACGTTGCTGCTCGAGAGGCCGCTCGAATCCACGAAGTGGCTGTCGTTCATGCCGAGTTCGCGGGCCTTGCGGTTCATCGACGTGACGAACGCGGGCAGTCCGCCCGGATAGCTGCGACCGAGCACGGACGCGGCGCGATTCTCCGACGACATCAGCGCCAGCAACAGCAGTTCGTGACGCGTGAGCTGCGTGCCAAAGCGCAGGCGCGAGCTGCTGTGCTTCTCGAGGTCGCGATCTTCCTCGTTGACGGTCAGCACTTCATCCATCGGCAGGCGCGAGTCCATCACCACCAGCGCGGTCATCAGCTTGGTGATCGAGGCGATCGGCAGCACCGCGGTGGGATTTTTCTGGAACAGGACCTCGTTGGTGCCCTGATCCATCACCAGCGCCACCGATGACCGCAACGCCAGAGCGTCCTCGGTATCGCGCAGGCCCATGGCTTCGCCCAGCGTCGGCTTGGCCGGAATGAACGCGGCGCGGACCGGTGCCACGCGCTGCGCCACCACCTGGCGCTTGCCGTTACGCAGCACGATCACCTTGCGGGCCGGAGCGGCGGACTCTTTGACGGCAGCAACCTTCGCCGACGATTTAGTGGCCTTTACCGGCTTTTTTGCCGTTTTACCGGACGATTGAGCAGATTTGGAGGATTTGGACGTGGCGGCATTGGCCACGGGCGCGGCCAGCAAGGCCAGCGACACCAGCGCAGCCGTTGCAAGCGTATTCAGCCGCGCAGGGCTGAAGGGGCGAAATAGAGAGAAATCGGTCCGGAACATGGGTCTGTGCAACGCGGCATCAGGAATGGCGCTAGTTTAGGAAATAAAGAAATTCTTAGCAAGATTAAAGACTTACAGAAGCTCGTTAAAGTTCGATTTCGCAGACATTCCGTATTACGATAAATGAACTCGATGCATCACATTTAACGCTCTGCAAACATCGCGGGCCGACCGCCATTCCTGTTTATCGGCCACGCGCGCCACACCCTGAGCTTCCAATCGGTCACGAGAGGAAACGCGCGAACCCATCAACCGGTTCACGTTCAGTCATCAACTGATTCTCGGCGGCGTCGGGATTCGCATATCCGAGCGCCATGCCACACACCACCATTTCATCCTCGGTCATCCGCAGATGCGCGCGGATCACACTATGGAACTGCGTAAAGGCCGCCTGCGGACAGGTATCGAGCCCGCGCGCCCGGGCGGCCACCATGATGCTTTGCAGGAACATGCCGTAGTCGAGCCAGCTGCCCTGCTCCATGATCCGGTCGATCGTGAAGATCATGCCGACCGGCGCATCGAAAAACTGGAAATTGCGCGCGTGCTGCGCATGCATGCGCGACTTGTCCTCCTTGCCGATCTGCAGCAGCCCGTACAAGTCCCAGCCCACCTTGCGCCGACGCGCGAGATACGGGTTGACCCACTCGCGCGGATAGTACGGATATTCCTCGTGATACTTGGTGTCTCGTTCAGGATCGTCGTACGCGGCCAACACGTCCGTGCACAGCCGCACCTTCGCATCGCCGGCCAGTACATAGACGCGCCAAGGCTGCGCATTGGTGCCCGAAGGTGCGCGACTGGCCACCGAGAGAATCTCCTCGATGGTCTCGCGCGGGACCGGTGTGTCGAGAAACGCGCGAATCGAGCGGCGCGTGACGATCGCGCGGTCAACGGTATCGACTTCGGGTGCGGTGGCCATGCTGTCGGGTCTCCTTGCTAGTTTTAGAGTAGTCACTGCCGGCGGATCACGAGGGCCACGCCCACTGCCGCAACCGCCATGCCAGCTGCCGCGATCGGCGTGAAGCGCTCGCCAAACAGCAGCCATGCCATCACCGCCGTGGTCGGCGGGGTCAGATACATCAGGCTCGATACCCGCATGGCCGCGCCGCGTCGAATCAGCAGGAACAGCAGCGAGATCGCACCGAGCGAGAGCGCCACGATCGACCACGCGAGCGAGGCGACGAGCGCAAGATTCCAATGCACCTCGCGCGTCTCGAACGCGAACATAAAGGGCACGCACGCGACCGCCGCTGCACCGAACTGGATCACGGCGCCCATGCGCAGGTCAAACATCGGGCAGAAATGCTTCTGGTACAGCGTGCCGGCCGTGATCGACGCGAGCGCGCCCACCGCAAGCCCAAGGCTCGTCAGCGACAGCCCGAGCGTGCTGAGCTTGCTGGATACGACAAGCCCGACGCCCACGAGGCCGAGTATCAGCCCGAGCCATTGAAGGAACCGCACGCGTTCTCCCATGCGCGTGGCCACCATCGCCGTGAGCACCGGCTGCATGCCGACGATCAGCGCCGACAATCCGGCCGGCATGCCGAGGCTCATGGCCGCCCAGACACCACCGAGGTAGCCCGCCTGCAGCAGCAGCCCGGACACCGCGATATGGCCGATGCGAGGCCAGTCGATATCGCCACCCTCGTGCCGTGGTAAGGGCACGCGCGCGACGATCACGAACGGCACCATCAGGATCAGTACGCCGACGAAGCGCAGGAACAGAAACGTCATCGGTTCCGCGTAAGGCAGGCCGTACTTGGCCACCACGAAGCCCGTGCTCCACAGCGCCACGAACAGCCACGGCATGGCCGCCAGCCACAGGCGATTTGCCGCGCCACCGGCCGCGCTACCCGAAGCGCCGAGCGCCACCGTATCGCGCGTGCTCATGACGACACCGCGGACGACACTGCCGACGACACCGCGGACGACACCGCCACTGCGGCCGCAGCCGCCTTCTGCCGGGTGCGCCATCGTTCCTGATGGCGCGCCGCCAGCGTCACGGTCTGCAGATGCACCGCCACGGTGTCCTCGATCTGATTGCCATAGCCGCCGGCCATGGCCACCGCGATCGGCAGGCCGCGCGTCAAGGCGGCGTCGAAGACCAGCGCATCGCGCTGCGCCAGGCCCGCCATGGTCAGGCGCAGCCGGCCCAGCCGATCGCCCTCGTGCGGATCGGCGCCCGCCAGATAGATCAGCAGATCCGGGGCAAGGCGCGCGAACAGCGTGTCGAGCGCGCCGCGCAGCGCCTGCGCGTAGGTCTCGTCGTCGCAGCCATCGGGCAGGCCCACGTCCAGATCGCTGGCTTCCTTGCGAAATGGGTAGTTCTTCTCGCCATGCAGCGAGAGCGTAAATACGGTGGGATCGTCACGCAGGATCGAGGCGGTACCGTTGCCCTGGTGCACGTCGAGGTCGATCACCGCCACACGCCGCGCCAGGCCATCGCGCTGCAGCATGCGCGCGGCAATGGCGGCGTCGTTGAACACGCAGAAGCCGCCGCCCTTGTCGGCGTAGGCATGGTGAGTGCCACCCGCGAGGTTGACGGCGATGCCTTCCTTGAACGCGGTGCGGCAGGCTGCGATCGTCGCGCCCGCCGAGCGGCGCGAGCGCTCGACCATCTCTATCGACCATGGGAAGCCGATTTCGCGCTGGCGGGCGGGGTCGAGCCGACCGGCCGAGACGTCGGCGATATAGGCGGCATCGTGCGCAAGGGAGAGTGCCTCGTCGTCCGCGCGCGGTGCCTCGTGCAGTGCAATATCCGGCACTTCCGTCATGACCGCGTCTCGCAGCATGCTGTACTTGCGCATCGGGAAACGGTGCCCCGGGGGCAGCGGCAGGACGAAGTGGTCGGCGTAGAAAGCGAGCATAGCCCGCGATGGTAGCACCGCTGCCCTGGCGGCGCGGACGCGGACTCGGGGCGGGTGGGAACCGTTTGAAATTCCCGCGTCGCATCATCGTGCGGCGCGCTTTCTTGATCGGGATAAACCCTTATACAACGCCGTATAGGTGGCGATCGATGCCCCTGCGAGCCGGTTTGTGCGGTTATCTTTTGTGCGTTGCACAAAAAGCGCTTGACTCCAATGAGACAACCCTTAGAATAGGAATTGTTGCGGCGCACCAATGGTTAACCCGAGGCGAGATTCGAGAGACTCGCGAGAGATCCGAAATTCGGTAAGGGTGATCAAAGGTGCCAAAAGCAAAAAATACGCTCGGGCTGGCGATGAGGCGGCTGCTACGAACTCAGTAGCTTCATGGCTCTGACATCTGGGCGACCTAGTTTTCAATTTGCTTACCTTAGAAGCTCACCACTTCACCACTGGAGACCAGCAATGATCCTTACCCCGGAACAAGTTGCAGCAGCACAAAAAGCCAACCTCGAGACCCTGTTCGGTCTGACCACCAAGGCCTTCGAAGGCGTTGAGAAGCTGGTCGAGCTGAACCTGCAAGTGGTCAAGGCCACTTTCGCCGAGAACGTCGATAACGCCAAGAAGGCACTGTCGGCCAAGGACGCGCAGGAACTGCTGGCTATTCAAGCTTCGCTGGTTCAGCCGGTCGCGGAAAAGACCCTCGCCTACACCCGTCACCTGTACGAAATCGCTTCGGAAACCCAGACCGAGTTCACCAAGGTGGCTGAAACCCAACTGGCCGAAGGTTCGAAGAAGGTGCAAGCCCTCGTCGACAACTTCGCCAAGAACGCACCGGCCGGTTCGGAATCGACCGTCGCGATCGTGAAGACGGCCATCTCGGCGGCGAACAACGCCTACGAGTCGGTCCAGAAGGCCACGAAGCAAGCTGTGGAAATTGCCGAAAGCAACTTCCAGGCTGCCGCGACCGCCGCTAGCAAGGCTGCTCAGCAAGCCAGCGCCACGGCCCGCACCGCGACCAAGAAGTCGGCTGCTCCGGCAGTCTGATTGATCCAGGTCTCGCCAGCACGACCGGCTTCGGCCGGTCCGTTGGCAAAGCGCGTGATGTCAGCTTCGCGCGTTTTGCCAACGGGGATGGACTTCATCCCGTAACCACGTCTCCTCGGTACCCCGGCCATGCAGTGCTGCGTGGCTTGAACTCCAACGGTATCGTTAGAACCCGGTGTCCCAATGCGACGGCCGGGTTTTTTTTCGCCTCTGCGGGTAGTGATGCACGGTGTGCCCTCACCCCCGGCCCCTCTCCCTCCAGGGAGAGGGGAGAAAACCATTGGTATTCAAGCGTTCGCTCCGCCTCGACTGCTAAGCCTTCTCTTGCGGCGGCTCGATCAGGCTTACGTGCGCGGCCACTATTTTCCAGCCGGTGTCGAGCCTGGCCCAGGTCTGCATCTGCCGGCCCAGTAGCGGCGTGGCGTCGCTCGTGAACTCTGTGCTGACCGTGGCGTACGCATCACCAAAGGTCGTGACGACCGTGCGGTGCAGCTGCCGCGAGCGCGGTACCGGCTCGCAGGTCTCGCGCCATGCGCGGATCGCGGCGCCGCCGAGTTGCACCTCGGCAATGCCGTAGCGCACCGTCTCCGGCGTATCCCAGAACAGCGCGTTCATCGCATTCACATCGTTATCGACGAGCGCGCGCTCGTAGGCTTCGAATGCGGCCGCGACCTGTGCGACCACTTCGGGGCGATTGATTTCCATGGCTTGTGACATTGCGGTGTGCGTGGGTGGTCAGGTGGCCGCGACCAGCGCGGCCAGCGGCGTGGTCCAGCCGACGATGCCGCCCTGCGAGCGGATCATCGCGAACGTGGCGTCGCGGAACTCGGGGAAGTAGCTCGCGGTGGCGTCTTCAACCAGCAGGCAGTCGTAGCCACGGTCGTTGGCCTCGCGCATCGAGGTCTGCACGCACACTTCCGTGGTCACCCCCGCGAAGACGAGATAGCGAATGCCGCGCTCGCGCAGTGCGCTCGCGAGACCCGTTGCGTAGAAGGCGCCCTTGCCCGGCTTGTCGATCACGAGCTCGCCCGCAACCGGCTCGACCGCCGCAACGATCGCGGTGCCCGGTTCGTCGCGGATCAGGATGCGGCCCATGGGGCCGGGGTCGCCGATCCGCAGGCTCGGCGCGCCACGCTCGCGTTTGGCGGGCGGGCAGTCGGACAGGTCGGGCGCGTGCGATTCGCGCGTATGCACCACGAACCAACCTGCCGCGCGCGCATGCGCGAGCAACGCGGCCACGGTCGGCACGATGTCCGACAGCAGCGTCACATCGTTGCCGAGCGAACTGCCGAAGCCGCCGGGCTCGATGAAATCGCGCTGCATATCGATGACGACGAGCGCCGTTTCACGCGGGTCGAAGACGAACGGTGCCGGCAGCGCGGCGGCGGTCAGCATGGCGGGCGGAGGGAGGCTCAGGTCGGACATGTTTGAAGGTTGTGATGATCATCGCTCTCGTGTTGCCCCGCCATATGGCGGCCCAGCACCTCGCGATCGGCGTCGCCGGCGGGGACTTCGAACACGATCTGCCCTTCGGCGATTACCGCGATGCGGTCCGCGAGCGCGAGCAACTCGTCGAGGTCCTCGCTGATCAGCAGCACCGCCGCGCCTGCATCGCGTGCCGCGAGCAGACGCGCGTGAATATCGGCCACGGCCGCGAAGTCGAGGCCGAACACCGGGTTGGCGACAATCAGCAAGTCCACAGGCTGGCCCAGCTCGCGCGCGAGCACCGCGCGCTGCACGTTGCCGCCCGAGAGCGTACCGATCGGCCGATCAGGCACCGGCGGCTTGACGTTGAACTCGGCGATGCGCGCGCGGGCCCGTTCACGCGTGGCCCGGCGATTGAAGCGCCAGCCATGCTGGCGCAGCGGCGCGCGATCGAAGTCACGCAACGCGAGATTGTCGGCAATGCTCATACCCGGCACGCAGGCATTGCGCAGCGGCTCTTCGGGAATCGCGAACACGCGTTGCGCGCGCATCTGCTCGCGCGTGGCGTGATACGGCGCGCCACCGACGCGCATCGCGCCCTGCCGCAACGGCCGCTGGCCCGTCAGCGCTTCCACCAGCTCGCGCTGGCCATTGCCGGATACGCCGGCGATACCGAGGATTTCTCCGGCACGCACCGCCAGTCCAAGATCGCGCACAGCGGGATGCCCGCGGCCATCGATCACGGTCGCGTGCTCGACCTGGAGCCGCACCGCGGCATCGGCGGCTACGGGCTTGCGCGTGGCGCGGTCCGCACCGTCGTGCGCAAGCGCGCGGCGATCGGTGACCGTACCTTCCGTGCCCATCATCAGTGCCGCAAGGCGTGACGGCAGATCGGCGTTATCCGACGCATCGCCGCCCACCTTGCACGTCCCGACCTGCCGCCCCTTGCGCAGCACGGTCACATCATCGGCATAAGCCATCACCTCGCGGAACTTGTGCGTGATCATCAGCACCGTGAGTTCGCCGCGCGAGGTCAGCGCGCGCATCAGGCCAAGCACCTCGTCGGCCTCCTGCGGCGTCAGCACCGAGGTCGGTTCGTCAAGAATCAGAAAGCGTTGCCGCAGGTAGAGCTGCTTGAGAATCTCGAGCTTCTGCTTCTCGCCGGCAGCAAGCGCCGACACCGGTGCATCGAGCGGCAACCGGAACGGCATACGCGTCATGAACTCGCGCAGCGCGGCACGCTCGCGCGACCAGTCGATACGCCACGGCAACTGCCCGCGCGCGAGCAACAGGTTCTCCTCGACCGACATCCCTTCCGCGAGCGTGAAATGCTGATACACCATGCCAATGCGCAACGCCTGCGCATCGCGCGGCGAGGTGATTCGCACTTCGCGCTTGTCGGCCACGATCTGGCCCGCGTCGAGCACACCGTAGCCAACCAGCCCCTTGACCAGCGTGCTCTTGCCCGCGCCGTTCTCGCCAAGCAGCGCGTGAATGGTGCCGGGCGCCACGCGAATCGAGACGTCGTCGAGCGCACGGAACGCGCCGAACGACTTCGACGCGCCGATGACCTCGAGCCCAAGCCCGCCCGCATTCGCATCGACCGGGATACCACCGATCATGTTCCGCGCCGTCAACCCGGCGGTTGTCAGCCCGGCCACGTCAGGCTTCCAGCGTCGCCAGCAGCGCGCGCGAGTCGGACACCGTGCCAAACACCCCGCCCTGCATCGTCACCATATGCAGCGCCGCCTCGTGATTGCCGCGATCGGTCGCGCCGCAACAATCGGCGAGGATCGTGCATTCAAAGCCGCGATCGTTGGCCTCGCGCATCGTGGTGTGGACGCAGACATCGGTGGTGATGCCTGTGAGCACCAGGTTATCGATGCCGCGCGTGCGCAGAATCAGCTCCAGATCCGTCGCGCAGAACGAGCCCTTGCCCGGCTTATCGATAATGATCTCGCCCGGCAGCGGCGCGAGTTCGTCGATGATCTCCCAACCCTTCTCGCCGCGCACAAGGATCTTGCCGCACGGACCATCATCGCCGATGCCCACGCCGCCGATGCCGGCCTGACGACTGCGCCAGCGCTTGTTGGCGGGCAGATCCGACAGATCGGGCCGATGACCCTCGCGCGTATGAATAATGGTGAAACCCTGCGCGCGCATGGTGGCGAGCACGCGGCTTATCGGCTCGATCGGCGCGCGCGTCATCGACAGGTCGTAGCCCATGCGGTCCACATAGCCGCCGAAGCCGCAGAAGTCGGTCTGCATGTCGATGATCACCAGCGCCGTGTTGTCGGGACGCAGATTGCCGTCGTACGGCCACGGATAAGGTTTGGCTTCGATCGTGCGGGAGTTGGCAATGTTCATGGTGTTTGGCTCTCGATAGCAACGTCGCGCTCAGCGCGTCAGACTCAGTTCACCCGGCGCGCCCGCAAGCGCGCGATCGGGCCGGCAGTTGATGATCATGATGACAAGGGTCAGCACATAGGGCGCGGCATTGAACAGGTAGTAGCCACTGGTCACGCCGATGGCCTGCAGCGCCGGCCCGAGCGCGCCCGCGGCGCCGAACAGCAACGCGGCCCACAGGCAGCGCAAGGGTTGCCAGCGCGCGAAGATCACGAGCGCGACGGCCATCAGGCCCTGTCCGCTCGACAACCCTTCGTTCCAGCTGCCCGGATACACCAGCGACAGATACGCGCCACCTACGCCCGCGAACGCACCGCCAATGGCGGTGGCCACCACGCGGATGCGCGTCAGCGGATAGCCCATCGCGCGCGCGGTCTCGGCGTGATCGCCGACCATGCGCAACGTCAGGCCCCAGCGCGTGGCACGCATGCCCCATTGCAACGCAAACGCCAGCGCCACACCCACGACGAACAGCACGTTGATGCGCAGCACCTGTTCGAGCTGCGGTGTGCCAGTCCATTTGCCGAGTTCGAGCGACGGCAGCATCGGGGCCTGCGGCGCGATAAACGGCTTGCCGAGAAAGAACGCGAGGCCGGTGCCCAGCAGCATCAGCGCGATGCCGAATGCAATATCCGATACGCGCGGCAGCGAGCAGACCAGCCCGTGCAGGCAGCCGAGCAGCAGCCCGACGCCCGCGGCCGCGAGCACACCGGTCCACGGCGAGCCGGACAGATACGCGACTGCGTAGCCGCTCATCGCGCCGGATACCAGAATGCCTTCGAGCCCGAGGTTCACACGGCCGCCCTTCTCGGTCAGGCATTCGCCGAGGCTGACGAACAGATACGGCGTGCTGACGCGGATCGCGCCGCTGACCAGCGACAGCACCAGCACTATCCATGGCGATTGCAGATCAGGCATGACGGGTCTCCATGGCGGGGGTGTCCGCGATCTGTGTGCGTGCCTGCAGGCGCAGACGCCAGGCCACGATGCGGCCGCCGAGCGCTTCCCACGCAAGCAGGTTGGCGAACAGCAGGCCCTGCAGTACGAGCGTGGTCGCATCGGGCAGATCGAGTCGCCGCTGCAGCAGGCTGCCGCTGCTTTCGATACCGCCGATCAGCAGTGCGCACGCAATAATCGCGAGCGGGTTCTGACGCGCCGCGAACGCAACGAGGATGCCGCCGTAGCCATAGCCGGCCAGCAGCGCCGCATTGGCGCTGCCCTGCACCGCCGCGACTTCAAACATGCCGGCAAGACCGGCCGCGCCGCCGCCAAGCACGCATGCGAGCAACGCGAGCCGGCGCACCGGCAGACCCACGAGGCGCGCCGCGCGCGGATTGCCGCCGGCCACGCGCATCGCAAACCCGGTGGTGCCATGGCGCACCAGCACCCATGCGGCAACGCACGCGAGCACGCCCCAGAACAGCCCCCAATGCACGTCCATGCCGGGCAACGTGCCGATGGTGGCGGCATCGGCGAGCGGCAATGTCGATGGCTTGTTGAGACTGGCCGGATCGCGCAACGGCCCTTCCACGAGTTGCTTGAACAGCGCGATGGCGATATACGACAACAGCAGGCTGCCAATGGTCTCGTTGACGCCGCGCCAGTGACGCAGCAATCCGGCAAGGCCGATCCATGCGCCGCCGGCCACCATTGCCACAGCGCCCATGGCGGTCACCATCACGGGCCATGGCGTGCCGGCCGGCAGCCATTGCGGCAATACCGCAGCCGCCAGACCGCCCAGTGCCAGCGCCCCTTCGCCGCCGATCACGATCAGCCCGACCTGCGCGGGCAACGCGACGCAGAGCGCGGTCAGCATCAGCGGCGCCGCACGCATCAATGTGTTCTGCCACGCGAATGAGGTACCGAACGCGCCTTGATAGATCAGCGACAACGCCTCGAGCGCGGGCGCGCCCTGCACAAGCAGAAACAGCGAGAACAGCAGCAGCGTGCCGACCAGCGCGAGCACGGTCGGCAATGCCGGCAAGATCGCGTTGAGCAGCGTGAACAGCGGCGCGCGCGACCGCGTGGCGGGAATCGAGCCTGCCGCCGGATCGGCGACGATGGGTGAGCTGGCGTCAGGCATCTGGGCGCTCCTGCATCATGGCCTACCGCTTCAACCCTGACCCACCACGCCGGCGACGAGGTAGTTCATGCTCTCCAGCACGTAGTCGGTCTGCGCCAGGCTGGTGCCGGCCGCAATCGCGACGCCGCCCTTGTTGTCCTTGAGCGGACCCTTGAAGATCGCGAACTGGCCGGCCATCATCTTGGCCTTGACCGCATCGGCCGCCTGTTTCGCGGCCGGCGATACCTTGGCACCGTATGGCGACGGCTTGACGTAGCCTTCACGCAGGCCACCGCGCAGCACGTTGGGCGGCACCTTGCCGGCCTGCGCATCGGCAGTCAGCGACTTGTACGGCGTGGCCCAGTCCCACTCGGCACCGGTCAGGTAACCCTTGGGCGCGAGCGCGGCCTGGCTCGCGTGATAACCGCAACTCATCGCGCCGCGCTTCTCCGCGGTCTCGATCACGACCTTCGGGCCATCGACGTGACACGTCAGCACGTCGCAGCCCTGATCGATCAGGCCATTGGCGGCTTCCGCCTCCTTGACCGGCATCGACCAGTCACCGGTGAAGATCACGTGCGTGGTGATCGACGGATCCACCGACTGCGCGCCAAGCGTGAACGCGTTGATATTGCGCAGTACCTGCGGAATCGGCTTGGCCGCGACAAAGCCGAGCTTCTTGCTCTTGCTCATATGGCCAGCGACCACGCCGTCCAGATACTGGCACTCGTCGATATAGCCGAAATAGCTCGAGATATTGGCCGGATTGCCAGACTTCCACAGCCCGCCGCAATGGGCGAACCGCACCTTCGGATACTTTGCCGCCACCTTGAGCACGTGCGGATCGAAGTAGCCAAACGAAGTCGCGAAGATCAGCGTGGCGCCGTCCTGCTGGATCATGGCCTCCATGGTCTTCTGCGCCGCGATGGTCTCGGGCACGTTCTCTTCTTCCACCACCTTCACATTCGGCAGCTTGCGCAGGATCGCGGTGGCCGCGGCCTGCGCCTGGTTGTAGCCGAAGTCATTGCGGGCGCCGACGTACAGCACGCCGACGGTCAGCTTGTCGGCGGCGAGCAGCGTTTGAAGGGGCAGCGCGGTGCCGAGCGTCAGCAGGCTGGCTTGCTTGAGGAAGTCGCGGCGATGGGTCATGTCGTGGTCTCGGGCAGGTGAGATGGAGTGTTTGTCTTGGGAAGATCGTGTCGGGGATGCGTTTATGCGCCGGCGCGCTCTGTTGCGGCCGGAGTCAGGCTTGCGAGGTACGCGCGCCAGCCGCCAAACGCGGTGATATCGCGCGCGCCGGCACCGTCGGCAATCGCGGCCGGCTCGCAGATAAAGCCTTTCACATGGCGACCGTCCTCGAGTTCGAGCGTGCCGATGCCGAGCGGCGCGGGCACATCGGCAACGAACTTGCCGAAGGTGCGCAGCGGCAGCTCCCACACCTCGACCTCGATCGCGCTGCCACTGCCGGCGGCGGCACGCGCAAGACCCGGCTTGGGCGGCGTGGTGCCGGCCAGCGCGTACAGGTGGTATTGCGGCGCGGTGCGCGTGCTGGCCTGCAACCGCGCGCCAGCTTCGCGCAGTTGCCAGTTGAGCGGCTGGCCTCGCAGATGCGCGCCGACCACGGCCACCGCGACGGTGGGTTCGGCGTAGGGCAGCGGCAAGTCGGCGATGGCGGCACCGGCCTCATCGGGTGTGTCATTGTTGTCGGCAAACAATGCCGCGATGCGAGCGCCCAGCACGGCCAGGCGCTGATCGGCACCCGCCGGTCCGATCAGCGTAATGCCGGCCGGCAGGCCATCGGCCCGACGCACACCCGGTATCGCGAGCGCGCACAGGTCCAGCAGATTGACGAAGTTGGTATAGCGACCGAGCTGGCTGTTGACGCCGATCGGATCATCACGCAACGCCGCGATGGTCGGATGCGTGGGCGTGGTGGGCACCACCAGCACGTCGATCGACGCGAACATCGCCTCGGCCTCGCGGCGCAATTCGGCCATACGGTATTGCGCCTGGAACGCATCGGTGGCGCTGTAACGATCGGCCTTGCCGATCACGGCCGCCACGGTCGGATCGATCTCCGCGCGATGCGTGTCGAAGAACGCGCCCAGCGCCGCGCGACGCTCGGCCACCCACGGACCGTCATAGAGCAGCACCGCCGCTTCCTGCAGCGGCGCGAACGGCACGGTAGTGGGCACCACACCCAGTTGCTCCCGCACCGCGTCCAGGGTCTGCGCATACGCGGCCGCGGCCAAGGCATCGCCGTCGAACGCCACCGCGTCGGGCACCGCCACGCGCAACGCCGCGCGCGGCAAACCCAGCGCGGGCACCTGACGCGCATAACCATCGCGCGCATCGAACACGGCAATCTGCGCGAGCACGCGCCAGGCGTCGGCCACGTCGTGCGCAAAGATCGAGAGTGTGTCCAGCGAGCGGCACGCCGGCACCACGCCGCGCTTGCTCACCAGGCCGAGCGTCGGCTTCAGCCCGACCAGATTGTTGAAGCCCGCCGGCACGCGACCGGAGCCGGCCGTATCGGTACCAAGCGAAAACGCCACACACCCTGCCGCCACCGCCACCGCGGAGCCCGAGCTGGAGCCACCCGACACGCGATCCGGTTGATCGATCTGACGCACCGCGCCGTACGGCGAACGCGTGCCCACGAGGCCCGTCGCGAACTGATCGAGGTTGGTCTTGCCGACCAGAATCGCGCCGGCCGCGAGCAACTGCTCCACCGCGAACGCCGTTTCCGTTGGTACGTACGCATACGCCGGGCACGCGGCCGTGGTCGGCAAGCCGGCCACATCGACGTTGTCCTTGACCGCGAATGGCACGCCGAACAACGGCATCGCCGCCAGCAGCGCCCCGCCCTCGCGCGCGAGGCGTGCTTCCAGCTCGCGCGCACGCGCCAGCAGCGCGTCAGGCGTGACGCGATGAATCCAGACTTCGGGACGATCTGCCGCTTCGATGCGCGCCAGCACCTCGTTCACGCATTGCGTGGGGGTCAGCGAGCCGTCTGCGTATTGCGCCAGCAGTGTGGCG
Organism: Cupriavidus pampae; assembly: GCF_914271485.1. GTDB lineage: Bacteria > Pseudomonadota > Gammaproteobacteria > Burkholderiales > Burkholderiaceae > Cupriavidus > Cupriavidus pampae. Next base: position 589,096 of record NZ_CAJZAG010000001.1, on the reverse strand, counting down.
ATCGGAGCGAAGCGAGCCATGTTTGTTTGGGTTCCATCTTGTATTCAAGTTTGAACCCAACAAAGCAACCGGCGTGCCAAAGCACGAATCTAGCCGCGATCGACCGATATTTTTCTTTTGAATCAGGGAGTTGGTTGTTGCAGGGGGTGCGTGCGCCGGACGCGAAGAGAAAGGACTGCTGGCGCAAGAACGGTGCGAGACACCGTGCCACGCCCCATTACGAGGCGTGGCATGCGAGCCGACAGTGCATGCCGGCTCGCAGGTACGGCTTTACTTCTTGCGCGGCGGCGGGACGTCCGTGCAGACGCCTTCATAGATCTCGGCCGCCATGCCGATCGACTCGCCGAGCGTCGGGTGCGGATGGATCGTCTTGCCGATATCCACGGCATCGGCGCCCATCTCGATCGCCAGGCAGATCTCGCTGATCAGATCGCCCGCATGCGTGCCGACGATACCGCCGCCGATGATGCGATGCGTCTCCTCGTCGAAGATCAGCTTGGAGAAGCCCTCGTCGCGGCCATTGGCAATGGCGCGGCCTGACGCAGCCCACGGGAACACGCCCTTGCCGTACTTGATGCCCTGCGCCTTGCACTGTTCTTCAGTCAGACCGGCCCAGGCCACTTCCGGATCGGTGTAGGCCACCGACGGAATCTGCTTGACGTCGAAGTAAGCCTTCTCGCCATGCGCGGCCTCGGCGGCCACGTGCGCTTCGTGCACGGCCTTGTGCGCGAGCATTGGTTGGCCAACCACATCGCCAATCGCGAAGATATGCGGCACGTTGGTGCGCATCTGCTTGTCGACGTCGATAAAGCCACGATCCGTCACGGCCACGCCAGCCTTTTCGGCGCCGATCTTCTTGCCGTTCGGCGTACGACCCACCGACACCAGCACGAAGTCGTAGCGCTGCGGCTCGGCCGGTGCGGCCTCGCCCTCGAACTTCACGTAGATCCCGTCCGGCTTCGCTTCCACGCCGACCGTCTTGGTCTTGAGCATCACGTTGTCGAAGCGATGCTTGTTCATCTTGTCCCACACCTTGACGAGGTCGCGGTCCGCGCCCTGCATCAGGCCATCGAGCATTTCCACGACGTCGATGCGCGCGCCCAGCGTGCTGTACACCGTCGCCATCTCCAGGCCGATGATGCCGCCACCGATCACGAGCATCTTGCCCGGGATGCTCGGCAGTTCCAGCGCGCCGGTCGAATCGACGATGCGCGGATCCTTCGGGATGAACGGCAGCATCACGGCCTGGCTGCCGGCCGCGATGATCGCTTGCTTGAACTGGATGACGGTCTTCTTGCCAGTCGTGGCCTGGCCGTCGCCCTCGGTTTCCTGCACTTCCAGGTGATACGGATCGAGGAACGTACCGAAGCCGCGCACCACCTGCACCTTGCGCATCTTGGCCATGCTCGCGAGACCGCCGGTCAGCTTGCCGACCACCGATTCCTTGTAGCCACGCAGCTTGTCCAGATCGATCTTCACATCGCCGAACGACACGCCATGCGAGGCAAGTGCCTTCGCTTCGTCGATGATCGCGGCGTTATGCAGCAGCGCCTTCGACGGAATGCAACCCACGTTCAGGCACACGCCACCGAGCGTCGCGTAACGCTCGACGATCACGGTATTCATGCCGAGGTCGGCCGCGCGGAACGCCGCCGAGTAGCCACCGGGGCCCGCGCCCAGCACGAGCATGTCGCACTGGATATCGGCACTACCCGAATGCTTGGCGGCGGTCGGCGCGGCAGCCGGGGCCGGTGCGGCAGCGGCTGCCGGAGCCGGCGCAGCAGCAGGAGCCGGTGCCGCAGCAGCCGGCGCGGCCGCGCTCGCGGCGACTTCCACCGTGCAGATCACGGTGCCCTTGGCCACCTTGTCGCCCACCTTCACGCGCATCTCGACCACCTTGCCGGCGGACGACGATGGCACATCCATGCTGGCCTTGTCGGACTCGAGGACGATGAGCGACTGCTCCTCTTCCACCGTGTCGCCGGCCTTGACCAGCACCTCGATTACCTCCACCGCGTCGAAATCGCCGATATCCGGCACCTTGATTTCGGTCACACTCATGCTTAGCTCCTCAAATGCGCGCCGCCCCGCCGGGGCTCAGGCCGCGCCTTCGTTGTTGTTTGCCGGGCTTGCCACATCCTGTAGCGCGACCACATGCACGTCGATGGGTCCCGCCGAACTCTTGTCGAACTCCACGCCTGCATCCACACCCACGCGCGCGATGTCACCGGCGCCGAAGTCGGGCCGGTCGTAGACCGCGTGCATCGCGCCGAGCGCATAGTTGCGCCCCGATCCAATGCCCCAGAAACGGTCGAACGAAAACACCTCGCGGTACGAATACACGCCGTAGATGCCATGCGGGTTGGCGATCAGGCAAACGATCTGCGACGACTCGTAAGGGTCGTCATCGTCTTCCTTGGTATTGATGAAATACTCGGACTTGAGCTTCTCGTGCACCTTGAGAAACGTGCGGAACACGTCGTCGCGCGATCCGAGCCGGCACTCTTCACCCATGCCCACCAACAGGCTGCGCATGACCGGAAAATGCGCGGTCGTACCGGCCAGCGCGACAAAGCTGTCGCCCACCGGAAAGACCTTCTGGTTGCGTTCGTAGGCACGCGACAGCCGCGTATCGCCGAACGTCACCAGCGCGTCGGCCGCGATGGCCACTTCGGTGCCCTTCCTGACAACGACACAGGTAGTCATGGCTGGCCTCCGGAATCGGATATCTGCGGGTGTTCGCCGGAGCGCGGCACCGGAGCGAGCACTGTAAGCACTGTGCCCGCGCCGGTTCCGTTCACGCTCAGAGGATGATGCGGCGGAAGTCCGCCAGCAACTGGCCGATAAACGCGTTGAAGCGCGCCGCATCGGCACCGTCGATGACGCGATGGTCATACGACAGCGACAGCGGCAGCATCAGGCGCGGCACGAACTGCTTGCCATCCCAGACCGGCTTCATGGCCGACTTGCTCGCGCCCATGATCGCGACTTCCGGCGCATTGATGATCGGCGTGAAATGCGTGCCGCCAATGCCGCCGAGCGACGAGATCGAGAAGCAGCCGCCCTGCATCTGGTCCGGCTTGAGCTTGCCCTCGCGCGCGGCCTTGGCCAGCTCGCCCATCTCCTTGCTGATCTCCATCACGCCCTTGGTGTCGGCGTTCTTGAGCACCGGCACCACGAGGCCGTTCGGCGTATCGGCCGCGAAGCCGATATTGAAATACTTCTTGAAGACGAGGTTGTCGCCGTCCAGCGAGGCATTGAAGTTCGGGAACTTCTTCAGCGCCGCGACCGTGGCCTTGATCAGGAACGCGAGCATCGTCACCTTGACGCCGGACTTCTCGTTTTCCTTGTTCAGCAGCACGCGGAACGCTTCCAGCTCGGTGATATCGGCCTCGTCGTTGTTCGTGACGTGGGGGATCATCACCCAGTTGCGATGCAGGTTCGCGCCCGAGATCTTCTTGATGCGCGACAGCGGCTTGCTCTCGAACTCGCCAAAGCGGCTGAAGTCAACCTTCGGCCACGGCAGCAGATTCAGCTCGCCACCACCACCGCCGCCTGCGGCCGCGGCAGCAGGCGCCGCGGTCTGGCCACTCATCACGCCCTTGACGAAGCCCTGCACGTCTTCCTGCGTGATACGGCCCTTGGGGCCGGTGCCGGCCACACGCGACACATCCACGCCGAGCTCGCGCGCGAAACGACGCACCGACGGGCTTGCATGTGCGGCCTTGCCGGTCACGCCCTGTGCGGGCGCGGCAGCGGGTGCCGGTGCGGATGCCGCCGGAGCCGCTGCGGCCGCAGCCGGGGCCGGTGCGGCCGCAGGTGCCGGAGCAGGCGCCGCAGCTGCCGCAGCCGCCGGTGCGGGGGCGGCGGCTCCGCCGCCAGCGCCTTCCAGGATCAGCAGCAGTACGCCTTCCTTGACGTTATCGCCGACCTTGACCTTGACTTCCTTGACCGTGCCGGCCTGCGGCGACGGCACGTCCATGGTGGCCTTGTCGGACTCGAGCGTGACCAGCGCGTCCTCGGCGTTGATCGTGTCGCCCGCCTTCACGTGGACTTCGATCACCGGCACGGCGTCGTAGTCGCCGATATCGGGGACCTTGACCTCGATGATGCCGCCACCACCGGCCGGCGCAGCGGCCGGTGCGGGAGCGGGCGCCGGTGCGGCGGCAGCGGGTGCCGGCGCGGGCGCTGCGGGTGCCGGGGCAGCCGCCGCCGGGGCCGGAGCCGGTGCGGAGGCGCCAGCCGGTTCCAGCATCACCAGCACGGAGCCTTCCTTGACGTTGTCGCCCACCTTGATGCGGACTTCCTTGACCGTGCCGGCCTGCGGCGACGGCACGTCCATGGTCGCCTTGTCGGACTCGAGCGTGACCAGCGCGTCTTCGGCGTTGATCGTGTCGCCGGGCTTCACATGCACTTCGATGACGGGAACGGCGTCATAGTCGCCGATATCCGGCACCTTGATTTCAATCGCTTGACTCATTCAGTGTCTCTCCTGGGCAGCCGGCACGTGCGACAAACGACAGATGTAGCGGGCGAGATTACTCCCACCGCGCGAATCTGTCATGTCGCCGCGCCGCAAGGCGGCCGGGGCCGCGCTGCGGGGGTTCGTGCGTTGTTTTGGCGTGTTGTGCGGGATATCAGACCGACATCGGGTTCGGCTTGGACGGGTCGAGGTTGTACTTCTTGATGGCCTCGGCCACCTTCTCGCGACCAATCGCGCCTTCGTCGGCCAGCGCCTTGAGCGCGGCCAGCGTGACCCAGTGACGGTCCACCTCGAAGAAGTGGCGCAGCTTCTCGCGGGTGTCCGAGCGGCCGAAACCGTCGGTGCCCAGCACCACGTAGCGACGCGGCACGAACGGACGGATCTGTTCGGCGAACGCGCGCACATAGTCAGTCGAGGCAATCACCGGACCACGCACGCCCTTGAGCTTCTGCGCGACAAACGACTCGCGCGGCGTCTCGGTCGGGTGCAGCAGGTTGAAGCGCTCGACGTCCTGGCCTTCGCGGGCCAGTTCGGTGAAGCTCGGGCAACCCCACAGATCCGATTCCACACCCCAGTCCTTCTTCAGCAGGTCGGCGGCGGCGATTACCTCGCGGAAGATCGTGCCCGAGCCCAGCAGTTGCACGCGCGGCGCGTTGCTGTTCTCGACGCCCTTGCGGAACTGGTACATGCCCTTGACGATGTCGGCCTCCGCGCCCACCGGCATTTCCGGGTGCTCGTAGTTCTCGTTCATCACCGTCAGGTAGTAATAGACATCTTCCTGCTCGGCATACATGCGGCGCAGGCCGTCCTGCATCACCACCGCCAGTTCGTACTGGAAGGTCGGGTCGTACGAAATGCAGTTCGGAATCGCGGCGTGGAACACGTGCGAGTGACCATCCTCGTGCTGCAGGCCTTCGCCGTTCAGCGTGGTACGGCCCGACGTGCCGCCCAGCAGGAAGCCGCGCGAGCGCATGTCGGCCGCGGCCCAGCACAGGTCGCCGATACGCTGGATGCCGAACATCGAGTAGTAGATGTAGAACGGAATCATCTGCACGCCATGCGTCGAGTACGACGTGGCGGCGGCGATCCAGTCGCACATCGCGCCGGCTTCGTTGATGCCTTCCTGCAGCACCTGACCGGTTTCCGATTCCTTGTAGAACATCAGCTGGTCATGGTCCTCGGGGACGTACTTCTGACCTTGCTGGTTCCAGATGCCGACCTGACGGAACAGGCCTTCCATGCCGAACGTGCGCGACTCGTCGGGCACGATGGGCACCACATGCTTGCCGATCTGCTTGTCCTTCAGCAGCGTGTTCAGGATCCGCACGAATGCCATCGTGGTGGACACTTCGCGGCCTTCGCCCGAGGCCTTGAGCAACGCCTCGAAGGCCTTCAGCTCAGGCACGGCCAGGGGCGCGGCCTGCTTGCGGCGTTGCGGCAGATAGCCACCGAGATCCATGCGGCGCGCACGCATGTATTCGAGTTCCTTCGAACCTTCCTCGAACGTCAGGTACGGCACCTTCTCGAGCTGGTCGTCCGGCACCGGAATCAGGAACTGATCGCGGAACTTGCGGATCGACTCCACCGGCATCTTCTTCTGCTGGTGGGCCACGTTCATGGCCTGGCCAGCGTCGCCCATGCCATAGCCCTTGATGGTCTTGGCCAGGATCAGCGTCGGCTGCCCCTTGTGGTCGCTCGCGGCCTTGTAGGCGGCGTACACCTTGTGCGGATCGTGGCCGCCACGGTTCAGACGCCAGATGTCGTCGTCGGTCCAGTCGGCCACCATGGCCTTCAGTTCCGGCGTGTTGAAGAAGTGCTCGCGCACGTAGCCGCCGTCCTTGGACTTGAAGGTCTGATACTCGCCGTCCACGCATTCCATCATGCGCTTCATCAGCAGACCCTTGGTGTCACGGGCCAGCAGCTGGTCCCAGCGGCTGCCCCACACCACCTTGATCACGTTCCAGCCGGCGCCGCGGAATTCCGACTCCAGTTCCTGGATGATCTTGCCATTGCCGCGCACCGGACCGTCCAGGCGCTGCAGGTTGCAGTTGATCACGAAGACGAGGTTGTCCAGACGCTCGCGGCCGGCCATGCCGATCGCGCCGAGCGATTCCGGCTCGTCAGTCTCGCCGTCGCCGAGGAAGGCCCAGACCTTGCGGTTGCCGGCCTTGGCCAGGCCACGGCTGTCCAGGTACTTCATGAAGCGGGCCTGGTAGATCGCCATGATCGGGCCAAGGCCCATCGACACGGTCGGGAACTGCCAGAAGTCCGGCATCAGCCACGGGTGCGGGTACGACGAAATGCCCTTGCCGTCCACTTCCTGGCGGAAGTTGTCGAGCTGTTCGGTGGTCAGGCGGCCCAGCAGGAACGCGCGCGAGTACACGCCAGGCGCCGAGTGGCCCTGCACGAATACGAGGTCGCCGCCGAGCTCTTCGGTGGGAGCGCGCCAGAAGTGGTTGTAGCCGACGTCATAGAGCGTCGCGGCCGAAGCGAACGACGAAATGTGGCCACCGACGTTGGTGTGCTTGTTCGCGCGCAGCACCATCGCCATCGCGTTCCAGCGCGTGTACGAACGGATGCGGTGCTCGATGTCCTGGTCGCCAGGGATGCGTGCCTGCAGCTCGACCGGAATCGTGTTGATGTATTGCGTCTCCGCATGGAACGGCTGGTTCACGCCGTTCACGCGTGCGTATTCGATCTGTTTCTCGATCAGGAAGGCCGCGCGTTCGGGACCTTCGGCGGCGATGACACCCTGGAGGGCGTCGAGCCATTCATGCGTTTCCTGGGGGTCTGCGTCATTGGCGCTGCTGGCGCCGAGGATCTGCTCTGGTACGGCTGACATGACTGTCTCCTGGGTGAATTCCTGCCCGCGCCGCCGGGTAGGCGGGGGGTCGGCCTCTGGGTTGTGGTTCAGAGTGCGGCAGGCGCTCGAAAACCGCCCGCATTGTTGGGTCGAAGCGATTCTATGGAAGCACAGGAGCGGCTTGCAAGCGAAATTTTCAGATTACGGATTCGTTTTTTATAATGTGAAATAATGCCGCAGTGCACCAGAATCCGCATTGCGGCGCATCATGAAATTGCCGGCAAATCAGATACTTCCGAGGGAAGTGCTGCATTCGGTAGATGGTTTCCCCAAGCGACGCACCGCAATATTGCCGCTACACTGCGCCATCAGTTGTCCCGCCTCCCTATGCAGTTCTTCGAACGACTCCTCTCTGGCCTGCGCGCCGCGATGCTCCCGCCTTCTGCCGCCGATACTGCCCGCCCCGGTGGTGATGCGTCACATGCCGCGCACGCGGAGGTCCATGAAGTCCACGCCGCGCACGACGTGCCGGATGGCCCCAATGGACCGTATGCCGGCGCGCCGCGCGGCCTGTGGTGGCTGCGCTGGCGCAATCTCGTCGCGACCAGCTGGTTCATGTTCATCCCGCTGGTGGCGATCGTGCTGTTCACGGTGGCCATGGGCGTCATCCTGTGGTCCCTGCACGAGACCGAGCGCCAGCAGCAACGCGACGCGCTCTATCGGGACGCCGCCTGGGCGCAGCAGCGCGTGCGGCTGTCGCTGCTGAGCAATCAGGACCAGCTGGCCTCGCTGGCGCGCGATATCGCCGCCGCGCAGCTCGACCAGGGGGCCTATCGCACCGCCGCGCAGGAGATCCTGCGCGAGAACCCCGAGATCGTCTTTATCAACTGGCTCGACGCCACGCGGCGCGGACGCTGGTCGCTGCCGTCGACGTCGGAGTTCGCGAGCCGCCTGCGCGAGACGCAGGATCACCCGCTCGAGCCTGAAGTGCTGGACACTTTCGACGCCGCGCGCGAGACCCAGCGCGTGGTCTACTCGCGCCCGCTCATCAACGACCGCGGCGACAGCTTCATGCTGATGGAAGTGCCGATCGTGCGCGATAACGAGTTCCTCGGCACGCTCGGCGCGATGTATTCGATCAATGGCATCCTGACCCATCTGCTGCCGCCCGAGTTGACCGAGCGCTACCGCTTCTCGCTGATCGACAAGAACAATCAGACACGCGCGAGCACCTCGGTGCGGCCGGTGCCCGGCAATGCACTGTCGTACGAAGTCCTGCTCGACCCGCCCGGCCACTCGCTCTCGCTGCGCGCGGATGCCTATCCGCCCCCGTCCAACCTGCCCAACAACATGTTGCTGTGGCTCGTGGTGGGGCTGTCCTGCTTCCTGCTGTGGAGCCTGTGGAGCATGTGGCGCCATACCAGTCGCCGCTCCGAGGCGCAGCGCGCGCTGCTGGCCGAAACGTCGTTCCGGCGCGCGATGGAAAACTCGATGCTGATCGGCCTGCGCGCGCTCGACCTCAATGGCCGCATCACCTACGTCAATCCGGCGTTCTGCCGCATGACCGGCTGGCAGGAGAACGATCTGGTCGGCCGCATGCCGCCCTTCCCTTACTGGCCGCCGAACGATCAGCAGGAGATGCAGAAGCAGATCGACCTGACGCTGCAGGGCAAGTCCCCCGCCACCGGCTACGAGATGCGCGTGATGCGCCGCGATGGCAGCAGCTTCTTCGCACGTATGTACGTGTCGCCGCTGGTCGACAGCCGCGGCCGTCACACGGGCTGGATGAGTTCGATGACGGACATCACCGAGCCCAAGCGCGCGCGCGAAGAGCTCGCGGCCGCGCATGACCGCTTCACCACGGTGTTGGAGAGCCTGGACGCCGCGGTATCGGTGCTGGCCACCGACAAGGCCGAGCTGCTGTTCGCCAACCGCTACTACCGCCAGCTGTTCGGCTGGGAGGCGGAGGGCCACCTGAAGCTGGCCGGCGATGACTTCGACAAGGAGCAGATGTCCAGCGACAGCACCGACTACGTCGATGCGTATGCCGGCCTGCCCGCGTCCGAGCTCATGCCGTACGCGTCCGACGCGCGCGAAGTCTTCGTGCCGGACATGCAGAAGTGGTTCGAAGTGCGGCGCCGCTATATCCAGTGGGTGGACGGCCACCTCGCGCAGATGCAGATCGCCACCGACATCACCATGCGCAAGGCCGCCGAGGAAATGGCGCGCCAGCACGAGGAACGGCTGCAGTTCACCAGCCGCCTGACCACCATGGGCGAGATGGCGTCGTCGCTCGCGCACGAGCTCAACCAGCCGCTCGCGGCCATCAACAACTACTGCATGGGCGCCGTGGCGCGGCTCCATTCGGGCCGCAGCACGCCCGAAGACCTGATTCCGGTGCTCGAGAAGACCTCGGCGCAGGCCGTGCGCGCCGGCACGATCATCAGCCGCATCCGCGGCTTCGTGAAGCGCAGCCAGCCCCAGCGGCGCGAGGCGTCGCTGCACGACATCGTCGCCGACGCCGTGGGCCTGGCCGACCTCGAGGCCACGCGCCGCCGCGCGACCATCCTCACGCGCCTGCCCGCCCCGCCGCTGCTGTTGTATGTGGATCCGGTGCTGATCGAGCAGGTGCTGGTGAACCTGCTGAAGAACGCGGTGGAAGCGATGGCCGAACTGCCGGCCATGCGCGCGGCCGGCGTGGTGCGCCTGCACGCACGCGTGGAACCGATGGAATTCGGCCAGTGCTGCTGCATCGACGTGATCGACCAGGGCCCGGGCGTGGACGAGGCGACCAAGGAGCGGCTGTTCGAACCGTTCTTCAGCACCAAGTCGGACGGCATGGGCATGGGCCTCAATATCTGCCGCTCGATCATCGAATCCCATCAGGGTCGGCTCTGGGTGGAAAACAACCCGGACGGCATCGGCTGCACCTTCAAGATCACGCTGCCGATCCACACGGCGCCAAGTGAGCAATAATCACGACGTGCTCATTGGGCGACAACCAGTTCGCTATACGGCTATCGCGCAACCTTACAGTGCGGTTACACTTCGCTCCAAACGACCCTTGCCAGGAGACCTCATGACAGCAACGCCTTCCCCAACGCCTCATCGTGGCGAGACCGTATTCATCGTCGATGACGACGAAGCGATGCGCGACTCCCTGACCTGGCTACTCGAAGGCAATGGCTATCAGGTTCGCAGTTTCAACAGTGCCGAACAATTCCTCTCGGCCTATGATTCCGGACACGTCTCGTGCCTGATCCTCGACGTGCGCATGCCGGGCATGAGCGGCCCGGAACTGCAGGAGCGCATGCTGGCCGAGGGCATCGACATTCCGATCGTCTTCATCACCGGCCACGGCGACGTGCCGCTGGCGGTATCCACGATGAAGCGCGGCGCCGTCGATTTCATCGAGAAACCGTTCGATGAATCCGAACTGCGCGCGCTGGTGGAACGCATGCTGACGAAGGCGCGCACCGACCATTCGGCCGCCCGCGAGCAGCGCGCGGCCAAGGATCTGCTGGGCAAGCTGACCACGCGCGAGCAGCAGGTGCTCGAGCGCATCGTCGCCGGCCGCCTCAACAAGCAGATCGCCGACGATCTGGGCATTTCCATCAAGACGGTGGAGGCGCACCGCGCCAACATCATGGAAAAGCTGAACGTGAACACGGTGGCGGACCTGCTGCGCCTGGCGCTCTCGCGCAACAGCTGACCGGACGTCGCTCAGCCGCCCAGCGCGCGGAACAGCGTCATCTGCGCGCGCAATTGATTTACACGGGTGGTCAGCACCGCCGCACTCGCCGCACGGCGCGCGCGGCTATCCTCCAGCGCCGCGCGTAACGTCCCCTTGCCCGCCACGTAGCGCGCCAGGCTCAGCGCCTCCGCGCGCGTGGCCGCGTCCTGCGCGGCCCTCATCTGGCCGGCTTCGCGCCCGAGGCTATCGCGCTCCACCAGCGCCTGGTTCACCTCCACCAGCGCTGCATACAGCGTCTTCCCGTACGTCGTGACACTTTCGTCGTGGTTGACGCGCGCGATCTCGGACGACAACTGCAGCGCCTGCCATTTCAGCAAAGGCATCACAAGGCCACCGCCAAGCGTCCCGAGCGGATTCGAGAACAGCTGACCCAGATCGCTGCTGCGGCCGGTGGCATCGGCGGTGAGCGTCAGCTTCGGATAGAAATCCGCGATGCTGGCGTCATAGAGATTCAGCGTGGCGCGTATGCGCGCCTCCGCGGCGGCGACGTCGGGGCGCCGCGCCAGCACCGTGGCAGGCAAACCCGGCGCGAGTTCCGGCAGATCGGCCGCCGGCAATGCATAGGCTGCGGCCGCCTCCGCCGGCACCGGCTCCGCCAGTAGCTTGCCCAGCGACAGGCGCTGGCTGTCGCGCTGCTGGAGATGGCGCTCGAGCGCCGCCGCGTTCGTTGCCTTATCGCGCTCCGCCAGCGCGACTTCCAGCGCCGAACCAGCGCCCGCGTGTCGGCGCGCGGTCACCAGCGCCTGCACACGCTCCGCATCCACGAGGTCCGCCTGCGCGAGCGCGATGCGCGCATTCAACTCGGCAACGCTCCAGTACAACGTCGCCACCTCACCGATCAGCGCCAGCCGCGTCGCCCGCAGATCGAACGCGCTCGCGGCCGCGCGCCACGCCGCGGCTTCCTGCGTGCGGGCGAGCTTGCCCCACAGATCCACGTCGTAGCTCAGCGCCAGCCCGGCTTCATAGCCGCGCACACTCGAGCCACCGTGTTTGAGGTTGCGTTTGGTACTGGCGCCGGTCCGCAGATCGAGAGACGGCATGTCGCGCGCATCCTCGGCGCCCGCCTCCAGGCGCGCGCGGTACATGCGCAGGCCGGCCAGCGCCAGATCCGCATTGCGCGCGAGCGCCAGCGCGATCAGCGCGTCCAGCCGTGCATCGCCGAACGCGCGCCACCACTGTGCATCAGGCGTGGCCAGCGTGGCGCCGGCCGGCACCGGCGCCTCCCATGCCGGCGGCAGCATGGACGCCGGCGGTTCGTATGGCGTGCGCAGCAGGCTGCCGCAGGCCGCGCACGACAGCGCGAGGGGCAGCGCCAACCAGGTCGAATACGCTAGGGAACGCATCGTCTCAGCCCCGAGCCAGCGCCACGACGGGCACCAGCCGCGCCGCATTGCGCGCGGGCACGTAGCCAAAGCCGATACCGACGGCAATCGCGGTGCCGCAGGCACCGGCAATCGCCCACGGCGAAAACACCATCGAGATCTCGCTCTGCATCCACCCGATGACCATGCCCACGCACCACGCGAAGGCCACGCCCGCAAGTGCGCCGGTCATGCATAGCAGCACCGCCTCGATCAGGAACTGCTGCTGGATATCGGACCGTCGCGCGCCGAGCGCCATGCGAATACCGATTTCGCGCGTGCGCTCGCTCACGGCCACGAGCATGATGTTCATCACACCGACGCCACCCACGACCAGCGCGATCACCGCCACCCCCGATACCAGCAGCGTCAGCGTGCGCGCGGTCGCCTCGACCTTTTTCACGAAATGGTCGCTCACCATGACGAAGAAATCCTTGCGCCCGTGCAACCGCGTCAGTATGCGTTCCAGATCGCGCGGCGGCCATGCGCCCTGCCCAGGCTTCAGTCGGATCTTGATGGCATCGAAATAGTCGCGCGCCTGGAAGCGGTACATCTGGGTCGTGTACGGCAACCAGGCCTCCGGCGCGGGTTCTGGCGCAAACAGTGCCTTGCGCGTCCGCGCCACGCCAATCACGCGGCAGGGCACCTGATCCACCAGCACGGTCTCGCCGATCGGATCGCGCTCCGGACCAAACAGGCGCCTGGCAAGCGTGGCATCGATGATGATGACCTGCGCCTGCCGGAACACGTCGCTGGCGGAGAACGCAGTACCGGCCGACATCGCCGCGCCCGAGGCCCGGAAGTATTGCGCGCCCACACCGCTCAACGTGACGCGCACGGTGCGGCTGCCGACGCGTACCGCGGCCGAGCCCGCGACAACGGGACTGATACTGTCAGTGTAGGGCTGTATCGCAAGCAGTGGCAGATCGGACTCGCCGAGCGCGCGGCGCCCGGCCGCGTCATCGTCGTTCCAGTCCTTGCCGGGATAGACATCCACGGTATGCGCGCCGAACGCGCGCAGGTCATCCACCACACGCCGCTTGGCTCCCTCGCCGAGACCCGTAACGAGGATCACCGCGGCAATGCCCATGACGATGCCGAGCATCGTCAGTACCGCGCGCAGGCGGTGACTGAGCATCGCGCGCCATGCCATGGCCAGCGAGACACGCAGGCGCTGCAGCGCAGCCGCGGCATCGCCACGCGCGGGTCGCGACGCCTCGACGCGCGCACTACCGGTTGCGCGTTCGCCCGTCACACGACGGTCGCTCACCACCCGGCCATCGCGGAGCTCCACCACACGCTCGGCCACCGCGGCCACCGCGGGGTCATGCGTCACGATGACGATCGTATGCCCCTCGCGATGCAACGCGCGCAGATGCGCGAGCACTTCCTCATGGCTCGCGCGATCGAGCGCTCCGGTGGGCTCATCGGCCAGGATCACCGAGCCGCCATTGATCAGCGCGCGCGCGATGCTGACCCGCTGCTGCTGCCCACCCGAGAGCTGCGATGGAAAATGCCCGAGGCGCGGACCGAGCCCGAAACGCCTGAGCAGATGGCATGCGCGCTCGCGCCGGACATCGGCCTTCACGCCCGCATACACCGCTGGCATCTCGACATTCTCGAGCGCCGTGAGTGCGGGCAGCAGGTCGTAACGCTGGAACACGAACCCGAACGTGTCACGGCGCAACGCTGCCAGCGCATCGGCATCGAGCAACCGCGTGTCGCGTCCGCCAATCCGGTAGGTACCGCCGGTTGGCCGATCCAGACAGCCAAGCAGGTTGAGCAGCGTGGTCTTGCCGGACCCCGAATGCCCGATGATCGCCACCATCTCCCCCGCACGGATATCGAGGTCGATAGCATGCAGCGCCGTAGTCCAGGCAGAGCCTCCGGCGCCATCGGCGCGGTCCGAGGCCATCCGGTAGGCACGCGATACCGCGCGTAGCTCCAGCAACGCCTGTGTCACGCCTGCCCCTTCGCCTCGCCCTGCGGATCGATTGCCACGGGCTCGCCCTCCTCCACGCCGCGGACGATCTGGACCCAGACATGATCGCTCAGTCCAATCTCCACTTCGCGTGTCTCCCCTCCCGCGATCGTACCGTCCGCGCGGTACCGCACCACCTGCACCGTGTACCGCCCGTTCTGATCGGGGCCGCTCACCGCGGCCGCCGGCACGCGCAACGCGCCGGGCGCGCGGCCCGTCACGATCGAGACCTGTGCGGTCATCGAAGGCTTCAGCGCGTTGTCCCCATTGGCCACCAGAAAATCGCCGTGGTAATAGATCGCGCCGCCCTGCCCGCCTGCCGTCGCGGCATCGCTGCCCGGCGTGACCGGAGGCGCCGGCGAAATGCTCCGCAGCACGACGGGGATCTTCCGCAGCGGGGCGCCGAGAATCGAGAACCATCCCCCTTGCCCGGTTCGCACCCGCACCACGTCCGCCTCGGAAATACGCGCCTTGACGAGCATTTCATCCAGATCCGCCAGCACGAGGATGGTGGGTGCCATCTGCGCCGCCACGAGGGTCTGCCCCGCTTCCGCGACGACGGAAATCACCTGCCCCGCCATCGGCGCGACGATGCGCGTATAGGCCAGGCTGGCCTCGGCCGACTCCACCGCGATACGCGCCTGCCGTAGCGTGGCATCGAGCGCGGCAACATTGGCGGCCGTCGTGTCGGCCTGCGTGCTGGCCGCTTCCAGGTCGGCCTCGGTATTCGCGTCGGCCTTCCGCATGGCGAGTTCGCGCTTCAGCGCCAGCCGATGCTGGCGCAACAGCGCCAGCTGCGCGGTTCGCTGCGCCTCCGCATGCGTCAACGCCGCCTCGGCACGTTTCAGCTCGTTCTGCTGCAGGATCGGATCGATCTCCGCAAGCAGCTGCCCCTGCTCGACGCGGTCGCCCACCCGCACGGCAAGGGTTTTCAGCTGGCCGCTGACCTGCGCCCCGACATTGACCTGCCGCAGCGGCACGATGGTCCCGGTGGCCAGCACGATCTCTTCGATATCCCCGCGCGTCACAGTGGCGACCGGCGCTGGGGGCGCATCCAAAGCCAGTCTGCGCCAGATCACGGTGCCCGCCACGGCGATTGCCACAAGGACCGCGATCGCCACGCAGGCAGTCAGCACGCGGCCCCACGACGGCCGACAGAATGCTCGCATCATGTAATCACCACCACCCCACATGCATGTTCTCCAACGCCATTCTCAGCGCGCGCGCTGATGCGCGAATCGATGCACACAGTGCAATGCGCCTTGCCGCAACTCGTACACCGTATCGAACAGCGGCAACAGACTGCGATCGTGCGTGACCACGATGGCCGCACCCTCGCAGGCCGTAATCGCGCGCATGACCTGCCCCGCGCTCATGGCGTCGAGATTCGCAGTCGGCTCGTCGAAGATGCGGACTGGCAGGCGCGCGTACAACGCGCGCGCCACCAGCAGCCGCTGCCGCTCGCCCGCCGAAAGGGACGCCGTGGCTTCGCTGATCAGCGTTCCGAGACCCGCGGGCAGGCTCGCCAGCCGTGCGGCCAATCCCAGTTCGTCGGCAATGCGCGCGCAGGTGCCGAACTCCGGCTTTGCGGCGAACATCGTGATGTTGTCCGCCACCGAGCCGCTGAACAGCGTGTCGAATGCCGTCTGAAAGTAGCAGTACGCGCGTAGCGCCTCCCAGTCCGGTGCCTCGGCACCGTCGATGCGCACAACGCCCGCGTCGGGCCGGTCGAGCCCCGACAACAACATCAGCAGCGTAGTCTTGCCCGCGCCGGAGGGGCCAATGACCGCCACCTTTTCATCGCGACGAATCTCCAGCGCCACGTCGCTCAGTATTGCGCCCCCCCCATCGTGGCGCATGCAGAGCCCCTGCACGCCGATCGTTTCGGGAGCAGGCTCGCCAGCGTCGCCGGCGCGCGCGGCGCCCGCATCCTTGTCATGCTCGAGGATGTCCCGCGCACGCGCCTCGGCTACCCGGTTCGACCGCGCCGACAGCCACGCGCCATAGATCTGCCCGACGGCACCGATCGCCATCTGCCGCAAAAAGGCAAACGCATAGAAGCCGCCGAAGGTCAGGTCGCCGGCCATGATGGCCCGACCCGCGATCCCAAGCGTGATCATCAGTTCCACCCCGCCGATCAACGTGTAGGCCGTGCGCTGGCGCAGTTCGAGGTCTCCGCCCGCGCGCCATGCCGAGGTCACGCGCTGCGCAAGTTGCGTGAAGGCGATACCGCGCCCACGCAGGATGTTGGCCGACTTCAGCGCGGTAATGCCCGACACGCTCTCGTGCAGGAACTGGCGCTGATCGGCGCCAGCGACCTCCTCTTCCATACGAATGACCTGCGCCTGCATGACGTAGCGTTGCGTCAGCAGCCCTGTCACGATCATGCCGAACATGCTGACGAGCGCCAGCGCCGGCTGCAGCCATGCCATGATGCCGACGGTCACGGCCGCGATCACCGCCACGCAGAGCATCGTATTCGCAAGCTGCGTGCGATCACGCGCGGCCTCTCCGTACGCCACCAGGCGCTCGACGATATCGCCGGGCTTGCGGCGCGAGAAATAGCGCAGTCGGTTGCCGAGCAACTGCCCAAAGCCGTAGGTCATCGCGTGGGTGCCCATGCCCGCGCAGCGCCGCAACATTGCGCGCGCGGTCAGGCGATCGAGCGCGCAGGCGCCAATCAGCGCCAGCGCATAGGCCACGGCAACTCTCTCGTAGAGCTCGAAGTTGTCGCGCTCGAGCATCCAGTCGACCGTCAGGCCCACGAACAGCGGCGTCAGGAACGCCAGCAATCCGGCCCCAAGCATCAGCGCGACCAGCCGTGCCCCGCCGGCCAGACCGAGCATGTCGATTGGCGCGCGCCGGTGGCCATCGGCAGCCCGCGGCCATGGCCGGACGGCTTCATCCAGCACCAGCGCGTAGCCGGAGGCCACGCTGGCCAGTTCCGAGGCATGCATCACGTGCATGCCCACTGCAGGATCGAACACCTGCACACGCGGGCCGCCGCCGCGCATGGCCAGCACGAAATGGTTGCCGCCCACGTGGATAATCGCGGGCAATGGCAGTTCTCGCAGCGCGTCGCGCGGAAAACAGACGGCATCCGCCTGCACGCCATGCGCGGCAAGCGCCTCGGCGAGGTCCGCCAGCGACATGCCGACCAGCGGCGCGCCATGCCGCGCGCGCAGATCCGCCAGCGATGCCTCCCGCCCCAGCGACCTCAGCAGCATGACCATGCAGGCGAGGCCGCATTCCGACGTTTCACCCTGGTAGACCGGCTCGATCGGATGCAGCCCCTGAACGGCGCCAAACATCGCGCGCAAGCTGGCAAATGAAGACATGTTCAACGCTCCGCGCTGTCGTTGAAATAGAACAGCGAGGCGTAATGCCAGAGCAGCCACTGGTCGCCATGCGCGCGCAGCGCCTGCTCCAGGCAGCGCGCCACATCGTCAAGATCGTCACAGGCATCGAAGATGCAGATGGCCAGCCGATCGGCCTCCCAATGGACGTAGAACGGCAGGATGCCGCCGCCCGCCATGCGAGCGAAGGTCTCGGCGCCCACGTGGAGGCGTGCCTGACGGCCGAACAGGCTGACGTCACGCGTGCGCATGGGGTAGCCGAGATACGCCTCCGAGAACTGCGGCAGGATGTCGGGAAAAATCACGAGATTCGCGGCCCGCTCGCGCAGCTCGCGCATGATCGCGCGATGGGCGCCGGGCGACGCGTCGGGGGCATGCTGGATGACCGTAATGCCGTGCGCCTGCAGGTGCCGGGCCTCCATGAACCCGATCCGCTCCTGCCCGTAGATCGAGAACACGTGCGTGCGCCGCGGCGTGGTCAGCGCGGCCACGACCGTGGCGGTGATATCGGAACACACGTGGAGCGGCGCGAGGACCGGCGGGACGCCACGCCGGGACGCGCGCAACATGGCCTCGTCGAGCTGCGCGGCACACGCCTCGAGCATCGGCATGACGCTGGGCGCGGCGCTGCAGACCGCCGCATCAAGCATCGTGCGGCGCCGCATCGCTACCGGATAGCCGATACCGTCCGGCATGTCCACCAGTTCCCGACGCAGGCGCTCGCACGTGACCCCACGCAAGCGGTCGCGCAAGGCCCGTACGCCGGGTGTTACGGGCAGGCGGCAAAGCCGCATCATGAGGCCGATGTCGGCACACTGCCAGAAACGCGCCTGCGCCCACGCGGCGCCGCGTCGAAACCGGTTCCGCACCGCCTCCCCGGTCACCCCCATGCCAAGCGATATCGCTAGAGCTATCTGCATCACTTTCCAATGGCAATGACAGGGATCCCGCGTAGACGCCGCGATCCCTTCAGGACCGCCATCCCCCTCGCCACGCGGGAGGGATGGCCCGGCCAGGCCATCGCGGCAGACAAGCACTAGCATGTCCGTGGCTGCCACGGCTGGCCCGGCGTCAAGACGCGTGGCGCATCAACCCCACTTGCCGCGGCGAACGTAGACGTTCACGATCGTCGTGTTGCGCGCAGTGGCGCGGTTGGCAGCAGCCGGCGCCGAAGCCGGAGCGCCGCCCACCACACGGTGCGCCTGCTCGAGGCTCATCTTGCGAATCTGATTGACGTTATTCATCATTAATCCTCAGTAGTTTCAGAGTGAAACTGAATGGCAACATAAGAAGGAATGCAAACCGCCGTTCCCTCCGTTCCTACGCGCCTGCCACGGTTGGCGCGTCGAGGCCATTGTCCATTCAATCCCGCCGTCCTCGGGATTCTTCACAGAAATTTGCAGGCGCATATCGGAAATATTTTTAAGAAAATCACATTCAAATATTTCCAATTGTTTTCAACCAACCCCGCGCCGGCGAGGGTCGGCCGCCGCCATGGCCACGGACCGCCGGGCGAACCCTTATAATTCGCCTATCTCGCCGGTCGTGCCCATCCCGGCCCGCGCCGGCCCGCGCCTCGTCGCTATCGACGACGCCCCGACTTACCATTTGCAGCCTAGCCCACCCTATGTCCGCTCAACTGATCGACGGCAACGCCCTTGCCAAGCACATCCGTACCGAAGCCGCCCAGCGCGCCGCCCGCCTGACCGAACGCGGTCATCAGCCCGGCCTGGCCGTGGTGCTGGTGGGCGAGGACTCCGCCAGCCAGGTCTACGTGCGCAACAAGGTCAAGGCCTGCGAGGACAACGGTTTCTATTCGTCGCTGGACCGCTATCCGGCCGACCTGACGGAAGCCGATCTGCTGGCGCGCATCGACGCCCTGAACAGCGATCCGAAAATCCACGGCATCCTCGTTCAATTGCCGTTGCCGAAGCACATCGACAGCCACAAGGTGCTGGAGGCGATCGCGCCCGAAAAGGACGTCGATGGTTTCCACGTCGCCAACGCGGGCGCGCTGATGACCGGCGCGCCGATTTTCCGGCCGTGCACGCCGTACGGCTGCATGAAGATGCTCGAGTCGATCCAATATCCGCTGCGCGGCGCGCGCGCGGTCGTGATCGGCGCTTCGAATATCGTCGGCAAGCCGATGGCGATGCTGCTGCTGCAGGCCGGCGCCACCGTTACCATCTGCAATAGCAAGACGCGTGACCTGAGCGTGCACACGCGCGACGCCGACGTGATCGTCGCCGCCGTGGGCCGCCGCAACATCCTGACTGCCGATATGGTCAAGCCGGGCGCGGTGGTGATCGACGTGGGCATGAACCGCGACGACGCCGGCAAGCTGTGCGGCGACGTCGATTTCGCGGGTGTGCGCGAGGTGGCCGGCCATATCACGCCGGTGCCGGGCGGCGTGGGCCCGATGACCATCACGATGCTGCTCGTCAATACGCTGGAAGCCGCCGAGCGCGCCGCCGCCGGCGCCTGACCGGCCGACTAACGGCGCGATTGAAAACACATACTGGAAATTTCGCCGCGCAGGCCTCATCTTGCACATATGCGCTGCGCCCGAGGGCGCGGCCAAGGTCCTGACCCTCATCGATCATCGCGAGAACCGCCATGGAAAAAGCCGTCACCTCCCTGCAAGACAATCCCCTGGCCGACTTTACCGACCTGCCGCGTTTCGCCGAGATCCGGCCCGAGCACATCGGGCCCGCGCTGGACGTGCTGCTGAGCCAGGCCCAGGCCGCGGTCGATCGCGCCGAAGATCCCGCCACCCCGTCCACCTGGCGTGACGCCGTGGAAGCGTTGGAAGCCGCGACCGAGCCGCTCGGCCGCGCCTGGGGCGTGGTCGGCCACCTGAGCGCCGTGGCGGATACGCCGGAACTGCGCAAGGCCCATACCGAGAACCTGCCGCGCATGACCGAGTTCTGGTCGTCGCTGGGCCAGAGCCTCGCGCTGTACGACAAGTACAAGGCCGTGGCCGCCGGCCCCGAATTCGCGGGCCTGAGCCCCGCGCGCAAGCAACTGCTCGAGAACGAGCTGCGCGGTTTCCGTCTGGGCGGTGCCGAACTGGCCGAAGACCGCAAGCCGCGCTTCGCGCAGATTCAGGAAGAACAGGCGCAGCTGTCGAAGGCATTCTCCGACCACGTGCTCGACGCGACCAACCTGTACGCCCTGTTCATCGAGGACGAATCGCGCCTCGCCGGCGTTCCCGAGGATGCCAAGGAAGCGGCCGCACTGGCCGCGCAGAAGGACGGCAAATCCGGCTGGAAATTCACGCTGCATTTCCCGTCGTACTTCCCGGTGCTCCAGTACGCGGACGACCGCACGCTGCGCCAGACCATGTATGAAGCGAGCGTGACGCGTGCGTCCGAACTCGGCACAAAGTTCGGTGGCGGCCAGGCCGACTGGGACAACACCACGAACATGCGCGACCAGCTCGCGCTGCGCCGTGAAGAAGCGCTGATGCTGGGGTACAACAACTACGGCGAAGTCTCGCTGGTACCCAAGATGGCCGACAAGCCGGCCGACGTGCTGCGCTTCCTCGACGAGCTCGGGGTCAAGGCGCGCCCGTACGCGGAAAAGGACTGGGCCGAACTGCGCGCGTTTGCCGCCAGCGAACTCGGTCTGAACACGCTGGATCCGTGGGACGTGGCCTATGCATCCGAGAAGCTGCGCCAGCAGCGCTATGCGTTCTCGGAACACGAGGTCAAGCAGTACTTCCCGGAGGGCAAGGTGCTCGAGGGCCTGTTCGGCGTGATCGAGAAGCTGTTCACGGTACGTATCGAACCGGATCAGGCGCAGACGTGGCACAAGGACGTGCGCTTCTTCCGCGTGGTCAATCCGCAGGGCGCGCTGCTCGCGCAGTTCTACATCGATCTGTATGCGCGCGAAGGCAAGCGTGGCGGTGCCTGGATGGACGACGCCCGCGGCCGCAAGGAGCGCGACAACGGTACCGTGCAGACGCCGGTGGCATATCTGACCTGCAACTTCTCGGCGCCCGTCGGCGACAAGCCCGCGGTGTTCACGCACGATGAAGTCATCACGCTGTTCCACGAGTTCGGCCATGGCCTGCACCACATGCTCACGCAGGTGGGCGACCTCGGCGTATCGGGCATCAATGGCGTGGAATGGGATGCCGTGGAACTGCCGTCGCAGTTCATGGAAAACTTCTGCTGGGAGTACGAGGTGCTGTCCGGCATGACGCAACAGGTCGAGACCGGCGCGCCGCTGCCGCGCGCGCTGTTCGACCGCATGCTCGCGGCCAAGAACTTCCAGAACGGCATGATGACGCTGCGCCAGATCGTGCTGTCGTCGTTCGACATGCATCTGCACACCGACTTCGACCCGCAGGGTGGCAAGTCCGTGCTCGAGCTGTCGCGCGAGATCAACGACCGCGTGCACGTGGTGCCGCAGCATCCGCTGTCGCGCTGGCCGAACA
Source organism: Cupriavidus pampae (assembly GCF_914271485.1). Classification (GTDB taxonomy): domain Bacteria; phylum Pseudomonadota; class Gammaproteobacteria; order Burkholderiales; family Burkholderiaceae; genus Cupriavidus; species Cupriavidus pampae. Next base: position 566,917 of record NZ_CAJZAG010000001.1, on the reverse strand, counting down.
CGTTCAGCCATATCTTCGCGGGCGGCTATGCCGCGGGCTACTACAGCTACAAGTGGGCCGAGGTGTTGTCCGCGGACGTCTACGCGGCGTTCGAGGAAGCGGCGCAACTGTCCGGCAGCGTGCTCGATGGTGAGACTGGCCGTCGCTACCACCGCGAGATCCTGTCGGTCGGTGGCAGCCGTCCGGCCATGGAGTCGTTCGTCGCGTTCCGCGGCCGCGCGCCGCAGATCGACGCGTTGCTGCGTCACGGCGGCATGGCTGAAGGCGTGTCGGCATAACGCCTTCATGCCCCGCGCATGAACCTGCCCTTCCCGATCCGCACCGAGTGTCCTCCGGGCGCATGCGTGTGCGATCGGGAGGCGCTGCTCGCGGATCCGAGCGCGGACCTCCGCATCCTGCGGCTCACGCGCGAAGAAGAGAAACGCCTCGTCGACAGGCTCGAGAATCTCTCGAGCCTGGCCGACCTGCGCAAGATGGAAGAGCGCATGCACGCCCAGCTGGGCATTACGGTCACGATCACGCCCAGCGCGCGCGAGGTCCGTACCACGCGCGGCATCCATATCCAGTTAGCGGACCAGCCCGGCCTGTGCCGCAAGACCAAGCAGAATATTCCGGCCGCGATCCGCCGTTGCATGGAACGCCATCCGGAAATCGCCTACGCCATCCTCGACGGCTACGACCTGATGGGCCAGGGCGGCCTCGACCTGTCCGGCGCGGAAGAATAGTCGGATGAATTGTCGCTGGAGGGGCGCGACGGTTCTTATACAATCGCGTCATATCCTCCGCACTCCCCCCACACATGCGAATCGCCAGCTGGAACGTCAACTCCCTCAAGGTCCGCCTGCCTCAGGTACTGCAATGGCTCGCCGCGCAGGATGCGGCCGGCACGCCCATCGACGCGCTGTGCCTGCAGGAACTGAAACTGCCCGACGACAAGTACCCGCTGGCCGAGCTCGAGAACGCCGGCTTCCATAGCGTCTACACCGGCCAGAAGACCTACAACGGCGTGGCGATCGTCGCGCGCGACGGCGCCATGCCCGGGCCCATCGATGTCGTGCGCAACATCCCCGGTTTCGAGGATGCGCAGCAACGGGTGGTGGCCGCGACCTACGGCGACGTGCGGCTGATCAGCGCGTACTTCCCCAACGGCCAGGCCCTCGACTCCGACAAATTCGTCTACAAGCTCGACTGGCTGCGCGCGCTTACGCCGTGGATCCAGGGTGAGCTGGCGCGCTACCCGAAGCTCGCGCTGCTCGGCGATTTCAATATCGCGCCGGAAGACCGCGATGTGCACGACCCCGCCAAATGGGAAGGCCAGAACCTGGTCTCCCCGCCCGAGCGCGACGCGTTCAAGGCGCTGGTGACGCTCGGCCTCGTCGATGCGTTCCGCATGTTCGAGCAGCCCGAGAAAATGTTCTCGTGGTGGGACTACCGCATGATGGGTTTCCGTCGTAACGCGGGCCTGCGCATCGACCATATCCTGCTGTCGCCCGCGCTCGCGCAGCGTTGCACCGAATGCGCCATCGACAAGGAGCCGCGCCGGTGGGAGCAGCCCTCCGACCATACACCGGTGGTAGCCACGCTCGACCTCGCATGATCCCCGCGGCTGGCGAGCACGGATTGCGCCGTCTGTTCCCGTGGACGCGGCGGGTCACGTCCGCGACCTTGCGCGCGGACCTGATCGCCGGCCTGCTCGGCGCGGTGCTCGTGCTACCGCAGGGGGTCGCCTTCGCGACGCTGGCCGGCCTGCCGCCGCAGTACGGCATCTACACCGCTGTGGTGCCCTGCATCGTGGCCGCGTTGTTCGGCTCCAGCTGGCACGTGATGTCCGGCCCGACCAATGCCAACTCGCTCGCGCTGTTCGCGATGCTGAGTCCGGTCGCGTTCGCGGGCAGTCCCAGCTATATCGCCCTGGCGCTCGCCGTCACGATGCTGGTCGGCGTGCTGCAATTGGGCGTCGGCGTGCTGCGGCTGGGCTCGCTGGCCAACTTCATCTCGCCTTCGGTTCTGCTCGGATTTACCTGCGGCGCCGCGACACTTATTGCGCTCTATGCGCTCAAGGACCTGTTCGGCCTGGCCGTGCCTACCGGCACCAGCGCCTTCGGCGTGGTGCGCTTCCTGTTCGAGAACCTCGACACCATCAACTGGAATGCGGTGGCGGTCGGCGCGGTCACGCTCGGTGTGACGCTCGTCGTGCGGCGCGTGGCGCGCCGGCTGCCGTTTATGCTGATTGGCCTGCTCGCGGGCTACGCTACCGCGCTCGTGCTCAACGCGAGCGGATGGGGCGACGCACGCCATGTCAACGTGATTGGTCCGATCCCCTCGGCGTTTCCGCCGTTCCAGGTGCCCGACCTTAGCTGGAGCGCCCTGCCCGATCTGCTCGGCATCGCCGCCGCACTGACGATCGTCGCGCTCGGCCAGTCGATCTCGATCGCCAAGGCCGTGGCATTGCGTTCGGGCCAGCATATCGACGCCAATCGCGAATTTATCGGCCAGGGCCTGGCCAATATCGCGGGCGGCCTGTTCTCGAGCTACATCGCCTGCGGTTCGCTCAATCGCTCGATGCCGAACTACGATGCGGGCGCGCGCACACCGCTCGCGAGCGTGTTCTCGGCGTTGTTGCTCGTGGTGCTCGTGCTGGTCAGCGCGCCCGTGCTCGCGCAGATCCCGCATGCCGCCATCGCCGCGATGCTGTTGCTCGTCGCGTGGGGCCTGCTCGACCTCACGCGGCTGCGCCGTATCGCGCAACTCTCGCGCACCGAGTTTGCGATTGCGATCGGCACCTTCGCCGCCACGCTGGTCATTCGGCTGGAGATGGCGGTACTGCTCGGCACGATCCTGTCGCTGGTCGCGTATCTCTATCGCACCTCGCGTCCCGCCGTGCGCAGCCTTGTGCCGGACGCCGACGATCCGGGCCGGCGCTTTACGCCGCTCGACGAACTGCATCGTCCGCAACCCGAGTGCCCGCAGCTCAAGCTGCTGCGCATGGAAGGCGCGATCTACTTCGGCGCGGTGCAGTACGTGACCGACCGCCTGCACTGGTTGCGCACGGTCAATGCCGATCAGACGCATCTGCTGGCGATGACGAAGAGCATGAACTTCATCGATCTGGCCGGTGCCGAGATGTGGGAATCTGAATTGTCCGAGCGCCGTGCCGCCGGGGGCGATCTCTATTTCCACCGTCCGCGCACGCAGGTGCTGGACACGTGGGCACAGACGGGCTTCACCGACAAGCTCGGACCCGACCATATCTTTCCGACCAAGCGGCAAGCGCTGCACACGATTATCGCGCAGCTATCGCCCGAGATCTGTGCGCAATGCCACGTCCGCATTTTCGAGGAATGCGCGGGCCGTCCCGGCGGGCCAGATTATCGCGCGCAGGAAGATGCCAACGCTTGCAACGCGAAAACGCCGTAAGGAAAACGTAGGGGAAGCGCAGGGGAAGCAGATCTACAAGGTACGCCGGCTGGCCCGATGTGAATACGGAGCCGATGCCGGCGCAGGAGGGTCGCGTCGTTGCCGTAACCGGCAGCGGCGCAAGACTGCGCGTCTTACACCGGCGCCACGTGTGCGCGTTTCACGACGATCGGCTGGGGCACGCCCTGCTCGATCAGCACTACCGCCGCGCGTTCGATGGTCTCGCGACCCGCGCGGAATGCTTCTTCCAATGACAGCACCTGGTCGGCACTGAAGCCTTCCCACAGCGCTTCGCGCGTCACCACGCACGTCACTTGTGCGCCATCGACCAGCGCGTGGAACAGCAGTCCCTCGTTGTTGATGTCGTAGCGCTCTTGCTCCTGGAATTTGATTTCCATCATCACAGCCCTCCATATGCAAGTGGAGAAGCATCCTAACATGGCTCGCCCCAAGTCGTGTGCGATGACCCGCAACTCACGCGGAGAAAGCATGATGCGCGGGCGTGCGATAACGCTACCGCAGGTCAACCATGCACGCGCATGTGTCGATGTCATGGTCATGCGCGCAATTTTTGCGCGAGATTTGACAAGTGCGAAATTGATGATAGAATCTCGTTCTTCGTTGGGGCGTTAGCTCAGTTGGTAGAGCAGCGGACTCTTAATCCGTAGGTCGAGTGTTCGAGTCACTCACGCCCCACCACCGAATTCAAAACGCCGAAATCCCAAGGATTTCGGCGTTTTTGTTTATACCGCCCGCTCATCAATCGTCATGAGACTTGGGCACGCTCGAACAGCGTACGCGCGAGCCGCCGATGATCGGCAAGCACATGCGGCAGATCCACCGTATTCAATCGCCCGTCGCGCACCACCACGCGCCCATTGATCACGCTGGTCGACACGTTGCCCGGCGTGCAGAACACCAGCGCCGCCACCAGGTCGTGCCCCGCGCCCGCATAGCCCACGCCGGACATATCGAAGGCCACCACATCGGCCGACATGCCGGGCGCGAGCGCACCGATATCATCGCGATTCAGCACGCGCGCACCGCCAAGCGTCGCGATCTCCAGCGCCTCGCGCGCGCTCATCGCCGCGGGGCCATACCCCACGCGCTGCAGCAGCATCGCCTGCCGCGCCTCTCCCAGCATATGCGCGCCATCGTTCGACGCGCTGCCATCGACGCCGAGCCCCACCGGCACGCCGGCATCGCGCATCGTACGAATCGGCGCGATGCCTGAAGCCAGCCGCATATTCGAGCACGGGCAATGCGCGACGCCGGTACCGGTGCGCGCGAACAAGGCAATGCCCGCCTCGTCGAGCTTTACGCAGTGCGCGTGCCACACGTCGCGCCCCACCCAGCCGAGATCCTCCGCATATTCAGCCGGCGTCATGCCGAAGCGCTCGCGCGAGTACGCCACGTCGTTGTCGTTCTCGGCCAGATGCGTGTGGAGAGAAACGCCATAGTGCCGCGCCATCGCGGCGGACTCGCGCATCAGGTCGCGCGACACCGAAAACGGCGAGCACGGCGCCAGCACCACGCGCAGCATCGCGTGGCGCGAGGCATCGTGATACTGCTCGACCAGCCGCTGACTGTCGCGCAGGATCGCGGCCTCTGACTCCACCACGACGTCGGGCGGCAAGCCACCCTGACTGCGGCCGACGCTCATCGAGCCGCGCGCCGCATGAAAGCGCATACCCATCTCGCGCGCCGCGCCAATCGCGTCATCGAGCCGCGCGCCGTTCGGATACAGGTACAGGTGGTCGCTCGTGGTGGTGCAGCCCGACAGCATCAACTCGGCCATCGCGGTGCGTGTCGACGCCGCGATCATCTCTGGCGTCAGATGCGACCAGATCATGTAGAGATTCGTCAGCCACGAGAACAGCTCCGCATCCTGCGCGGCCGGTACCGCGCGCGTCAGGCTCTGGTACATGTGGTGATGCGTATTGACGAGGCCCGGCATCACCACGTGGCCCGCCATGTCGATCACCTCGGTGTCGCCCGCGTCGGCACGCTCGCGCCATTCACGCGGCAGTTCGTCGGTCGGGCCAACCCATGCGATAGACGGGCCGTCCGCGACGAGCGCGCCGCGCGGAATCTCGCGGCGCTGCGCATCCATGGTGACAAGCACGTCGGCGTTCTGCAGGATCAGGGGCATGGAGGAACTCACTGGGCAATGATGTCAACAGTCTAGGCCCACGCACGCCAGCGAAGGAAGCGCCGATTTCCGCGCTAGGTGTCCACAAAATGCGCACACCCTGCTCGATGCTTAACGTTCCAACGCGCCCATGGCCGCCGCCATGGCATCGGCCATCAGCTGCGCCGCCGGACTCGCCTCGCCGCGCGTGCGCGTCACCAGCCGCAGCGTCTGTCGCGGCAACCCTGTATCGCGCAGCGGCACGAACGCGACCGCGCCACGCGCACGCGCCTCCATCACGTCGAGCGGATTGAGCAGCGCCACCCCGCCGCCACTGGCGGCCAGCCGCTGCAGCAGCTCGATCGATGTCGACTCCACCACCGGCACCACCTCCAGCGCGGCTGCGGCAAGCGCGCCATCGATCAGCGCGCGAATCGACAGCGACGGCGCGGGCAACAGCAGCGGATAGCCCACGCACTCGGTCAGCGTCGTGACCGTCTGCGCCGCAAGCGGATGCCCCGGCGCCACGACCGCGCCGATCTGCCAGTGACTCCCCGCGACCACGCGCAACGCAGGCAGCGCCGGCAGGTCGTAACCGAGTCCGAGATCGGCATCGCCGTGCTCTACCGCCCGCAGGATGCCCTCGACGGGCAGATCGGCCACGCGCACCGCGATGCCCGGATGACGTTGACGGAAGTCGTGCACCAGCGATGGCATCCACGCGCCCGCGAGACCCGCGGTTGCCGCAACGGTGACCACGCCGCGCCGCGCATGCCGGAAGTCCGCGATGCGCGCGCGCAGCGCCTCGTGTTCGCGCAGCGTCTGGCGCGCGTGCGTCACCACCATTTCGCCAAGCGGAGTCAGCACCAGCCGTCGCTGAATGCGCTCAAACAGCGGCGCACCGAGGTCGGCCTCGAGATCGAGGATCTGCCGGTTGACCGCAGTCGGTGCAACGTGCAGATGCAATGCCGCCTGGCGGATCGATCCGCGGCGAACGACTTCATCGAGATAGCGCAGGACACGTGCGTGCATGCCGCGCATTGTAATGAATGTCCGCGCCTATAAAAATGTTGGCGAGGTGGGCTTGCAACGTTCGCAGGTGCTTGCTAGAATCTCGTTCTTCGTTGGGGCGTTAGCTCAGTTGGTAGAGCAGCGGACTCTTAATCCGTAGGTCGAGTGTTCGAGTCACTCACGCCCCACCACCGAATTTGAAAAGCCGGAATCCGCAAGGATCTCCGGCTTTTTGCTTTGCGCGGCTTCTTGCTTTGCGGCCGGCTTTTGGTTTGGCACGCCCAACAAAAAAAGGCGAGGTGCCGAAGCACCCCGCCCTTTCCATCCCGCCCCAACCGGAGCAGGACGTCAGCGTCCAAACGCTTATGCGCCTTCGCGCGAAGCACGCTTGCGCTCGTGCTCCTTCAGATGGCGCTTGCGCAGACGAATGCTCTTCGGCGTGATCTCGACGAGCTCGTCGTCGGCGATGAATTCCACCGCGTACTCGAGCGACATCTGGATCGGCGGCACCAGACGCACCGCTTCGTCGGTACCCGACGCGCGCACGTTGGTCAGCTGCTTGCCCTTGATCGGGTTGACCACGAGGTCGTTGTCGCGGCTGTGGATACCGATGATCATGCCTTCGTACAGCGCATCGCCCGGCTTCACGAACATGCGGCCGCGATCCTGCAGCTTCCACAGTGCGTAGGCCACGGCATCGCCGTCGTCCTGCGAGATCAGCACGCCGTTGTGGCGATCGCCCAGACCGCCTTCGCGCACCGGCGCGTAGTCGTCGAAGATATGGCTGATCAGGCCGGTACCGCGCGTCAGCGTCAGGAACTCACCCTGGAAGCCGATCAGGCCACGTGCCGGAATCCGGTACTCCAGACGCGTACGACCCTTGCCGTCGGAAGCCATGTCGAGCAGTTCGCCCTTGCGGCGGCCCAGCTCTTCCATCACCGAACCCTGGTGGCCGTCTTCCACGTCCACGGTCAGCAGTTCGTACGGCTCGTTCTTGACGCCGTCGATTTCCTTGAACACCACGCGCGGGCGCGACACGGCCAGCTCGTAGCCTTCGCGGCGCATGTTTTCCAGCAGAATCGTCAGGTGCAGTTCGCCGCGACCCGACACTTCGAAGATCGTGTCGTCGCCGGTTTCGGCAACACGCAGCGCGACGTTCGACTTGAGCTCGCGGTCCAGACGCTCGCGCAGCTGACGGCTCGTCACGAACTTGCCTTCACGGCCGGCCAGCGGCGACGTGTTGACGCAGAAGTTCATGGTCAGCGTGGGCTCGTCCACCTTCAGCATCGGCAGCGCGTCCTGCGCGTCCGGTGCCATCACGGTGCAGCCAATACCGAGCTCTTCAATACCGTTGATCAGCACGATGTCGCCGGCTTCGGCCTCGGCCACGATCTCGCGCTCCAGGCCCACGAACTTCAGCACCTGATTGATACGGCCCTTGATCGGATTGCCTTCGGGACCGAACTTGACCACCACATCCTGCAGCGGGCGCGCACGGCCGCGCGAGATACGACCCACGCCGATCTTGCCGACGTAGCTCGAGTAGTCGAGCGAGATGATCTGCAGTTGCAGCGGACCGTCCGGATCGTCATCACGCACCGGCACCTTGTTCAGCACCGTCTCGAACAGCGGCTTCATGTCGCCATCGCGCACGGCGTCGGTCAGACCGGCATAGCCGTTCAGGCCCGAGGCGTAGATCACCGGGAAGTCGAGCTGCTCGTCGCTGGCGCCCAGCTTGTCGAACAGATCGAAGGTCTGGTTGATCACCCACTCCGGACGCGCGCCCGGACGGTCGATCTTGTTGATCACGACGATCGGCTTGAGGCCGAGCGCGAGCGCCTTGCGCGTGACGAAACGCGTCTGCGGCATCGGGCCTTCGACGGCATCGACCAGCAGCAGCACGCCGTCGACCATCGACAGCACGCGCTCCACTTCACCGCCGAAGTCCGCGTGTCCCGGGGTATCGACGATGTTGATGTGCGTGCCGTTGTATTCCACGGCACAGTTCTTCGCGAGGATCGTGATCCCGCGTTCCTTTTCCAGGTCGTTCGAATCCATCACGCGTTCCGCGATCTGTTGATTCTCGCGGAAGGTGCCTGCCTGGCGCAGGAGTTGGTCGACCAGGGTGGTCTTGCCATGATCGACGTGAGCGATGATGGCGATATTGCGGATAGCGCGGGTCATTGAGGCGTCCCCCGAATTCGGAGCATTCGAAAAATAACCCAACATTCTAGCATGCTGCAGCGCACGAAGCGATCTATCTGCGCATACAGATGCTGTCTGGGAGCGGCCGGGCAAATCCGTGCCTTTTATTGCTAATCGTGCAATGTCGCATTGTGGGCATTGCAGCGCCCAGATCACATGCCTACCCTTGCCCCGGCAACCTTTGCAGTGGCAAGCAATGACTTCTCCGGCACCTCCTTCCTCCTCCAGTGATCTGTTCGATCCCGAGCCCTATGAAATGGGCGGCAGCATCGGCTATGTGCTCGCGCGCGCCAAGAGCCGGCTCGCCTACGGCGTGGAACAGCACGTCAGCGATCTGGGCGTCACGCATGCGCAGGCCAGCTGTCTGATGATGCTCGCGAAAGGCGAGGCACATACGGTGACCGACCTTGGCCGCGAACTCGGCACCGATGTGGGCTCCATTACGCGCCTGCTGAGCCGTCTGGAACGCCGCGGCCTGATCGCGCGCACGCGTCGCGACGACGACCGCCGCGTGGTCGATCTGTCGCTGACCGTCGAGGGCGAGGCGCTCGTCGGCAAGCTGCCGGCGATCTACTGCGACGTGCTCCGGCGCCATTTCGATGGATTCACCACGGCGGAAATCGAGACGCTGCGCGGCCTGCTCCAGCGCGTGATCGACAACCATCAGGACCACTACAAATCATGAATCCAAGCCCTACTTCCGCGCTGAAGTCGCTGCCCGTGCTGGTGCTGTCGGTGCTGACGCTGTCGATACTGGCCGGCTGCGCCGCGTTCGGCGATGCGCAGAGCACGCAGACCCCAACCACGCCGGACACACTGGCACAGGGCAGCGCCCAGGTATTGCCGGCCGGCCACGGCGAATGGCCATCGCAGGACTGGGTCGATCAGTTCCGCGACCCGCAACTGCACGCGCTCGTCGAAGAAGCCACGCAAGACAACCCGAACCTGCAGGCCGCGTTCGCGCGCGTGCAGGCCACACGCGCGATGGCACTGGCCACGCGCGCCGCGCTGTACCCGGGCATCGACTTCGAAGGCAGCGTGGTGCGTCAGCGGTTCTCCTCGACGGACCTGTTCGCGGGCACACCGTTGGCCGGATCATGGCAGAACGCATCGCGCATGCAGTTCGGGCTCGACTACGACTTCGACTTCTGGGGCAAGAATCGCGCGGCGCTGGAAGCCGCGCTATCGGAAGACCACGCCGCCGAGGCCGAGAGCCAGGCATCGCGACTGCTGCTGTCCACCGCCATCGCGCGCAACTACAACCGTCTGGCCGCGCTATACGCGCAGCGCGACGTGGCCGAGCGCGCGATCGCGCAGCGCCGCACCCTGACTGACCTGTCGCAACAGCGCCTTGCCGCTGGGCTCGACACCCAGGTGGAGACCACGCAGGCACGCGGCACCGTCGCCGCGGCGCAGACCGATCTGCAACGCATCGATGAAGACATCGCGCTCGCCCGCAACCAGCTTGCGGCACTGCTTGGCAAGGGGCCCGATCGCGGCCTGCGGATCACCAAGCCGACGCTGCTGGCCCATGCCACGCCGACGCTGCCCGACGACCTCGCCATCGGTCTACTCGGCCGCCGCCCCGATATCGTCGCCGCGCGCTGGCGCGTGGAAGCGGCTGCCGGCGATGTGAGTGTGGCGCGCAAGGAATTTCTGCCGGATATCACGTTCAGCGCCTACGCGGGCGTGGCCTCGCTCGATCCGTCCAACCTGCTGATGGGCATCAGCCGCACGTTCGGCTTCGGCCCCGCGGTGCAGTTGCCGATCTTCGCGGGTGGGCGTCTGCGCGCGAACCTCAAGGGCCGCTACGCGCAATACGACATCGCCGTGGCCAGCTACAACCAGACGCTCGTCGATGCGCTGCGCGAGACCGCCGATACGGTGACCAGCATTCGCAGCGTCGATCAGCAGCTCGTTACGCAGCGCGAAGCACTGGACCTCGCCGAGCACGCCTACTCACTGGCCATCACGCGCTATCGGGCCGGACTTGGCACGCAGCTCACCGTGCTCAATGCCGAGAGCACGGTGCTGCAGCAGCGCCGGCTCTCCACCGACCTGCAGGCGCGCCGGCTCGATCTGCAGATCGGCCTGATGAAGGCGCTCGGCGGCGGCTACACCGCACCGGAGCAGCCACGGCCCACACAGGGCTGAGCCACGCCCTCCCCGCACATACGAACGCCTACGCAAGAGACCAATATGAGCAACGACGCGCAAGCCGCACCCGCCCCGACCGCAGCCGGCAATGACAATGGCAACGGGAACAACCACAAGCGCAAGCGCCTGCTGATCGCGCTGACCGCCGTGGTAGTGGTGGCCGGCATCGGCTACGGCCTGTACTGGGGTCTCTACGCCCGCCACTTCGAGAACACCGACGATGCGTACGTCGCCGGCAACGTCGTGCAGGTGACTCCGCTCGCGGGCGGCACCGTGGTGTCGATCGCCGCCGACGACACGCAGCTCGTCACCGCGGGCCAGGCGCTGATCCAGCTCGATCGCGCCGACTCGCAGGTCTCGCTCGAACAGGCGGAAGCGCAGCTCGCGCAGGCCGTGCGCGAGGTTCGCACGCTGTACGTCAACAATGGCTCGCTCGCGGCCACCGTCGCGATGCGGCAGGCCGATGTGGCCAAGGCGCGTGACGACCTTACGCGCCGCCAGGCCATCGCCAACTCGGGCGCGGTCTCCACCGAGGAGATCGCTCATGCGCGCACCGCGCTGCAGGCCGCCGAGTCCGCGCTGCTCGCCGCGCAAGAGCAACTCGCCTCGAACAAGGTGCTGACCGACCAGACCACCGTGGAGAAGCATCCGAACGTGCAGCGCGCGGCCGCCAATCTGCGCGCAGCCTATCTCGCGTTCGCACGTTCCACGCTGCCCGCCCCCGTCACCGGCTACGTCGCCAAGCGCTCGGTGCAGGTGGGTCAGCGCGTGGCGCCGGGCACGCCGTTGATGGCCGTGGTGCCGCTCGATCAGGTCTGGGTCGACGCCAACTTCAAGGAAGTCCAGATCACGCATATGCGTGTGGGCCAGCCGGTCGAACTCGAGGCCGACGTGTACGGCTCCAAGGTGACCTATCGCGGCAAGGTGGAAGGTTTCTCGGCGGGCACCGGCGCCGCGTTCTCGCTGTTGCCCGCGCAGAACGCGACCGGCAACTGGATCAAGGTGGTGCAGCGTCTGCCCGTGCGGATCGCGCTCGATGCGCGGCAGCTCAAGGACCATCCGCTGCGCGTGGGCCTGTCGATGACCGTCAGCGTCGACGTGCGCAACGAAAATGGCGCGGCGATGGTGTCCGCTATCACGCGTGGACCGATGGAAACCGCGGTCTACGACAAGGTGGCGCAGGATGCCGACACGCTGATCGCGCGCATCGTCGCACTCAACAATGGCGGACGCGTGGCCGCCGCTCCCGCGGGGGCGCCCGTGGTACCGCCGTCTCCGGCAACCGGCCCGGCACGCGGGCCCTCACCGGCTGACGCCTCGCGTCCGTCGGCCAAGCACGCCTGATCGCGCGCCATGGCCGATACCCTCATCGCCAACGCCGACGGCGACCGTAGCGGTGCCCCGCCATCGCCGCCGGCGAGCGCCAATGCAGCGGCCGCGCCGCCGGCTCCCTTGTCCGGCGGCAAGCTCGTCATCGGCACCATCGCGCTGTCGCTGGCCACGTTCATGAACGTGCTGGACTCGTCCATCGCCAACGTATCGATTCCCGCGATCTCTGGCGATCTCGGCGTAGCGCCCAATCAGGGCACCTGGGTCATCACGTCGTTCGCGGTGGCCAACGCCATCTCGGTGCCACTCACGGGCTGGCTGACCACGCGCTTCGGCGCGGTGCGGCTGTTCGTCACGTCGATCCTGTTGTTCGTGTTGTCGTCCTGGCTGTGCGGCGTGGCGCCCAATCTGGAGACGCTGCTCGCCGCGCGCATCCTGCAAGGCGCCGTGGCCGGCCCGATGATTCCGCTGTCGCAGTCACTGCTGCTGGCAAGCTATCCGCCCGCCAAGAGTTCGATGGCGCTCGCGCTATGGGGCATGACCACGCTGGTCGCGCCGATCATGGGGCCGCTGCTCGGCGGCTGGATCTCGGACAACATGACGTGGCCGTGGATCTTCTACATCAATATCCCGGTGGGTCTCGGTGCCGCGTATGCGACGTGGGCGATCTACCGCGAGCGCGAGACGCCCACGCGCATCCTGCCGATCGACCGCATCGGCCTGGCATTGCTTGTGATCTGGGTCGGGTCCATGCAGCTGATGCTTGACAAGGGCAAGGAGCTCGACTGGTTCCACTCGATGTTTATCGTCGCGCTCACGATCACCGCGGTGGTCGGCTTCCTGTTCTTCGTCGTGTGGGAGTGGTATGAGAAGCATCCGATCGTCGATATTCACCTGTTCGGCGGACGCAATTTCGCCGCGGGCGTGGTGGCAATCTCGGTTGCATACGGGCTGTTTTTTGGGAACCTGGTCATCCTGCCGCTGTGGCTGCAGACCATCGTCGGCTACACCGCCACCGACGCCGGCATCGTGATGGCGCCGGTCGGGATCTTCGCGATCATCCTGTCGCCAATCATCGGTCGCGCGCTGCCGAAGGTCGATGCGCGCTGGGTCGCCACCGCGGCGTTTATCACGTTCGGCATCGTCAGCCTGATGCGTTCGGGCTTCACCACTGGTGTCGATACCCGCACGTTGATGATCCCCACGCTGATCCAGGGCGCCGCGATGGCGATGTTCTTTATTCCGCTGACGTCGATCATCCTCTCCGGACAGCCGCCCGCAAGAATCCCGGCCGCGTCGGGGCTGTCGAACTTCGTGCGTATCACGTTCGGCGCAATCGGCGCGTCGATCTCCACGACCATCTGGGAAAACCGCGCCGCGCTGCATCACGCGCAGTTGATCGAACAGGTCAACCCGTACAACCCGACCTACGTGGCGCAACTCGACCAGCTGATGCAGATGGGCATGAGCCGCGCCCAGGCCATGGGCGTGATCGAGCGCAACATCTCGCTACAAGCCTCGATGCTGGGCGCCAACGACATCTTCTGGATCTCGGGCGTACTGTTCTTCGTGCTGATCGTGTTCGTCTGGCTGACGAAACGCGCCAAAGGCGCGGGCAGCGCCGACGCCGCCGGCGCGCATTGAATGGTGTGCTCCCCTCTCCCTCAGGGAGAGGGGCCGGGGGTGAGGGCACACGGCGCATCGACAACTACAGCTTCACCAACCGCTCGGGGCGCAGGGCGCCCTCGCGCATCCGCGCGACGCCCAGCAGGCGCGCAGGCTGCCCGCCATATACGCGCACCAGCGCCTCCTCGACAAGCTCTGCCTCGGCTGGCAAATCGCGGCGCGCGATGCGTTGGCCCTGCAAGAACCGCCCCATCGCCGCCTCGTCGAGCATCACCGGTGCACACCGCTGCAACAACGCGTCCACCGGCGCCAACAGAGCGGGCCGCGCGTCGTCGGCCACCGCATCGATCTGCTCGAGCGTCACAGCGCCATCCAGCGTCAGATCGCCGACGGCCGTCCGCCGCAATGCCGTCAAATGCGCGCCACACCCCAGCGCCTCGCCGATATCCTCGGCCAGCGTGCGGATATACGTCCCCTTGCTGCACGTCACGCGCATCGTAAATGCCGGCGCCGCAGCGTCATCCAACGCCACTGCCAGCACCCCCAACGCATGAATCGTCACGGTACGCGCCGCGCGCTCGACGGTCTCGCCAGCCCGCGCGTACTCATACAACGGCTTGCCATCCCGCTTGAGCGCCGAATACATCGGCGGCACCTGCTCGATCACGCCCGTGAAACGCGCAACCGCCGCATCGAGCGCGGCGCGGTCGACACGCACCTCGCGCTCGATCACCACCTCGCCCTCGGCATCGCCAGTGGTCGTGGTCCGCCCCAGACGCACCACCGCCTCGTAGGTCTTGTCCGCCTCGAGCAAATCCTGCGAGAACTTGGTCGCTTCGCCAAAGCACAGCGGCAGCAACCCGGTCGCAAGCGGATCGAGCGTGCCGGTATGCCCGGCCTTGTTCGCACGCAGCAAACGCTTCGCGCGCACGAGCGCATCGTTCGACGACAGCCCTAACGGCTTGTCGAGCAACAGCACGCCATGCACGTCGCGGCGCGGCAGCCTGGGCGGACGGGTGGCTTGGGAATCGGTCATCGGAGGTGGGGCGTACCGCACGGCACACGCCGGATGCGACAGTAAAGCAAGGCGCCAGTGGCAGCCTTACTCGTCGTCCTTCGCGCGCGTGGCGTTGGCTTCGTTGATCAGCTTCGACATCTCGATCGCATGTTCGACCGACGTGTCGTGATGGAAATGGAGCGTGGGAACGGTATGAATGTGCAAACGCTTGAACAACAGCGAATGCAGATAGCCAGCCTTCTCTCTGAGAATGGCGCTGGCAACTTCGGGCTCGGCGCCCAATACCGTGAAGTAAACCTTGGCGTGCGCGTAATCGGGCGTCAGCGCCACCGACTGGAGCGTTACCAGCCCCAGGCGCGGATCGCGAAGCTCGCGCTGGATCATCGCGGCCAGTTCCTTCTGGATCTGGTCGGAGAGCCGGATATTGCGGGAAGAAATCGTGCCTTTCTTGGCCATCGAAACCTGTTAGTTCTACTTGTATCGCTACTACAAAAACACAGTGGCGGGACATGCCCGCCACTGCCTTGCCGCTGTTACAGCGTACGTGCCACTTCCGTGATCTCGTACACCTCGAGCTGGTCGCCTTCCTGAACGTCGTTGAAGTTCTTGATCGACAGACCGCACTCGAAGCCCTGCTTCACTTCGCGGACATCGTCCTTGAAGCGCTTCAGCGAATCGAGCTCGCCGCTGTGGATCACAACGTTGTTGCGCAGCACGCGCACCAGCGAGTTCCGCTTGACCAGACCGTCGGTGACCATACAACCGGCCACTGCACCGATCTTCGGCACGCGGAAGACTTGACGCACTTCCACCTGACCGATCGTGGTCTCGCGCTTTTCCGGTGCCAGCATGCCCGACATCGCTGCCTTGATCTCGTCCACCGCATCGTAAATGATGTTGTAGTAACGGAGATCGATGCCGTTGTGCTCGGCCAGCTTGCGCGCGCCGGCATCAGCCCGCACGTTGAAGCCGATGATGACCGCCTTCGATGCCACCGCCAGGTTGACGTCGGACTCGGAGATGCCACCCACGCCACCGTGCACGATCTGCACGCGGACTTCATCCGTGGACAGCTTCTGCAGCGATTGCACCAGTGCTTCCTGCGAACCCTGCACGTCGGCCTTCACGATCAGCGGCAGCGACTGAACTTCGCCTTCGCTCATCTGCTCCAGCATCGTCTCCAGCTTGGCCGCCTGCTGCTTGGCCAGCTTCACGTCGCGGAACTTGCCCTGACGGAACAGCGCGATTTCGCGCGCCTTGCGCTCGTCCGGCAGCACCAGCACTTCCTCACCGGCGGCAGGCACTTCCGACAGACCCTGGATTTCCACCGGGATCGACGGACCTGCTTCCTTGGTCGGCTTGCTGTTTTCGTCCAGCATGGCGCGCACACGGCCATAAGCACTGCCCGCCAGCACGACATCGCCGCGCTTGAGCGTGCCGCTCGTCACCAGAATCGTCGCGATCGGACCCTTGCCCTTGTCGAGCTGGGCTTCCACCACGAGACCCTTGGCCGGTGCATTGACCGGTGCCTTCAGTTCCAGCACTTCGGCCTGCAGCAGCACCTGCTCCAGCAGTTCGTCGATACCGGTACCGGCCTTGGCGGACACGGGCACGAACGGCGAATCGCCACCGTACTCTTCCGGCAACACCTGCTCCGCCACCAGCTCCTGCTTCACGCGGTCCGGGTTCGCCTCGGGCTTGTCGATCTTGTTGATCGCCACCACGATGGGCACGCCGGCCGCCTTCGCGTGAGCGATGGCTTCCTTGGTCTGCGGCATCACGCCGTCATCGGCGGCCACCACCAGAATCACGATATCCGTTGCCTTGGCACCGCGTGCACGCATGGCCGTGAAGGCCTCGTGACCCGGGGTGTCCAGGAACGTGATCACGCCACGCTCGGTTTCCACATGGTAGGCACCGATATGCTGCGTAATCCCGCCCGCTTCGCCCGCAGCCACCTTGGTACGGCGGATGTAATCGAGCAGCGACGTCTTGCCGTGGTCAACGTGACCCATCACGGTCACCACCGGCGGACGCGGCAGCAGTTCGGCTGTGACCTGTTCCTCTCCACCGATGTCGAGCAGCGCTTCCGGATCGTCCAGCTTGGCGGCGAACGCCTTGTGGCCCATTTCTTCCACCACGATCATGGCGGTTTCCTGGTCCAGCACCTGGTTGATCGTCACCATCTGGCCGAGCTTCATCATCTGCTTGATGACCTCGGACGCCTTCACCGCCATCTTGTGGGCGAGGTCGGCAACCGAAACCGTCTCGGGCACGTGCACCTCACGCACCACCGGTTCGGTCGGCGCCTGGAAGTTGCTGCGGTCGTCAGCATGATGCTTGCCACCACGGCCGCGCGGACCACCGCGCCAGCCGCCCACGCCACCCGACGAATCGCCGCGCGTCTTCAGGCCGGTGCCCTTCTTGCGCTGATCGTCCTGCCACGTCGACGAAGTGCCGGCCTTGACGACCTTGCCCTTCTTGTCAGCGGTAGTGGTGGTGGTCGTGGTGGCGCCCGCCGTGGCCGGCGCCTTCTTGTCGTCCTTCTTGACTTCCGTGCCCGGCGCCTTCACAGGCTTGTGCAGCGTGCCGGTCTGCTCGGCCTTCTTTTCCTCGGCCTTGCGTTCCGACGGTGCCTTCAGCACGCGCGGCGGCGCATTGAGCATCTGCTGGATCGCGCGCGCTTCCGCTTCCGCGGCTTCGCGGCGGCGACGTGCGGCGTCCTGTTGCTCGATACGCGCGGTGTCCGCGGCGGCCTTCGCATTGTCGACAGCCTTCTGCGCTTCCACGCGTTCGGCGGCCAGACGAGTCTTGTCCTCTTCGGCCTTCGTGCGAGCGGCTTCCTCGGCGGCGTCCGCCACGGCACGCGCGGCTTCGGCTTCTTCCTCGGCCTTGCGGGCCAGCAGTTCGGCCTGGCGGCGTTGTTCGGCCTCCAGCGCTTCCTGCTTGGCGCGGCGTTCAACTTCGTCGCGTTCGGCTTCCTCGCGGCGTGCCTTGAGTTCGGCTTCCTGACGCGCCATCTGCTCTTCCTGCTGACGGCGATCCTCTTCCTCGAGGCGCGCCTGTTCGGCAGTGAGCTCATGTGCATCGGCACCATCCCCATGCGAATCGCCGCCAGCCTCGTCACGCTTGATCAGGACGCGCTTCTTGCGCACCTCGACCTGCACGGTACGAGTCTTGCCGGTGGAGTCGGCTTGGCGGATCTCGGAAGTTTCACGCTTCGTCAGCGTGATTTTTTTCCGAGCGCTGTCATCAGCCTGACCATGCGAGCGCTTGAGGTAATCGAGCAGCCGGGTCTTGTCCGATTCAGTGATGATGTCTTCAGGCGTCGCCTTGCCCACCCCAGCTGCCTGCAATTGTTCCAGCAGGGCAGCTGCGCTGCGGCTCAGTTCTGCGGCCAGTTGGGCAACTGTTGTGCTTGCCATTCAAACCCTTTCAATACTTGGTTTCTACGTCGGGACAGTTTGTTGCGGAAAGCGCGCGACCGGAAAACTCTCCGGCCGTGTCCCTCAGTTGAACCAATGTTCCCGTGCCTTCATGATCAGTGCGCGGGCGTCATCCTCGCTAACACCAATCATCTCGACCAGCTCGTCGACGGCCAGTTCGGCCAGATCGTCGCGCGTGTGGATACTGCCTTCGGCCAGCTTGCCGATCAGCTCGGGAGTCAGGCCTTCGAGGGAACGCAGATCCTGCGACACCTCTTCCACCTTTTCTTCCCGGGCCAGTTCCATCGTCAGCAGCGCATCGCGTGCGCGGTTGCGCAGCTCGTTGACGGTGTCCTCATCGAATGCATCGATCTCCATCATTTCATTGATGGGGACGTAAGCGACTTCCTCTAGTGTCGAGAAGCCTTCTTCGATCAGGATGTCCGCCACTTCCTCGTCCACGTCCAGCTTGGCCATGAACAGCTTGCGTACGACTTCGCTTTCCTCAGCCTGCTTAAGCGCCGATTCTTCCTGCGTCATGATGTTGATCTGCCAGCCAGTCAGCTCCGACGCCAGGCGTACGTTCTGACCACTGCGACCGATGGAGACGGCGAGGTTTTCCTCGTCGACCACCACATCCATGCTGTGTTTTTCCTCATCGACCACGATCGACTGGACCTGTGCCGGCGCCAGCGCGCCGATCACGAACTGCGCCGGATCTTCCGACCACAGCACGATGTCCACCGCCTCGCCACCGATCTCGTTCCGAACGGCCGTCACACGCGTGCCACGCACGCCCACGCAGGTACCGATCGGATCGATGCGCTTGTCGTGCGCCACCACCGCGATCTTCGCGCGAACACCAGGATCACGCGCAGCCGCCTTGATCTCGAGCAGGCCCTGTTCCATCTCGGGCACTTCGTTCTCGAACAGCTTGATCAGGAACTCGGGCGCGGTGCGCGAGAGTTCGATCTGCGGGCCGCGCGCGGCGCGGTCCACATTCAGGATATACGCGCGGACGCGGTCGCCGGTGCGCAGATTTTCCTTCGGAATGATCTGATCCCGTGCCAGCAGCGCCTCGACGCGTCCGGACTCCACGATCAAACCCTTCTTGTCGGCGCGCTTGACCGTACCGGTCATCACCTTCTCGCCACGATCAAGATAGTCGTTCAGGATCTGCTCACGCTCGGCATCGCGAATGCGTTGCAGAATGACCTGCTTGGCAGCCTGCGCGCCGATCCGGCCAAATTCCACCGACTCGATCTGCTCTTCGACGAAATCCTCGAGCTGGGCATCCGCATTCTGCTCAAGTGCTTCGAACAGCAGAATCTGCTTGTCCGGCTCCTGCAGGCCCTGCTCATCGGGAACCACCAGCCAGCGGCGGAACGTCTCGTGCTCGCCCGATTCACGGTCGATCGCCACGCGGATATCGACATCTTCCTCGAACCGCTTCTTGGTCGCGGAAGCGAGTGCCGCCTCCAGCGCGCCAAATACCACATCCTTGTCGACGTTCTTTTCACGCGCGAGCGCATCGACGAGCAACAGAACTTCGCGGCTCATTGCTTGTTCCCTTTTCTTTGATTTCCTTTGAAGTCGATGACGGGCACGAGCCGTGCGCGGTCGACGTCGGATATGGCGAATTCCAGCAATGCCGGGCCGTCCTTGCCTTCGAATTCCAGGCCGATCTTCTCGGCCCCGTCCTCACCTGTGGGCTGCTGCAGGATGCCGACGAAATTCTTCTGGCCATTGACCGGAAGGCGCAGCGTGACGCGAACTTCGGTACCGGCGAAGCGGACGTAGTCAGCCAGCTTCTTCAGCGGCCGGTCGAGACCAGGCGACGATACTTCCAGTCGGTCGTAGTCGACGTTCTCGACGGTAAGCACGTGCGTCAGCTGACGGCTGACCTTCTCGCAATCCTCGATGACGATTCCATCAGGCTGATCGATAAAAACACGCAACAGGCCCTGCGGGGCACGCTCAAGCTCAACCAACTCGTAGCCCATGCCGTTAAGGGTGGTTTCGATCAAATCTGCCAGATGCACTGTAATCCCGAGTAAGAACCTTCAAATTCGTAGCCAGCTGCAAGTTCGTACCAGCTGCAAATTCGTACCAGCTGGATGCCGGCGGACCGGCGACATTGCTGCCCAACGGTGTCTGCATCCCCCGTGTAGCGCGACGGACAACTAAAAACGGGCGACCAAAAAAAAATGGGCGCAATGCCCATCATTCGCCCATCCCCGTCTGGAGGATGACACTTTGAATAGACTTTGATTATACGCGGATTATGTCCAAAAGGCAAAAGCCTGCTGGACGCCGCGTGCAGTGCGGCGGACCGCGACGCCCTGACGGGCGCCGCGTGCGGCAGGCTGCTCAGCGATTACCGCCATGGCCGCCACCGCCGCCGTGACCGCCCCGGCCACGCTGCCGGCGGGCACCGCCAGCACCGCCACCACCGGCGCCGCCACCACTACCACCGCCGCCCTTGGCGGCTTTAGGCATCACATTGCCGTTGACGTCGCCACCGCCGCTACCACGACGGGGCGATTGCGAACGACCGCCGCGACCACCACCGAGGCCGCCCGCGCCACCCATGCCGCCGCCCATACCACCCATACCGCCCATGCCACCGCTTCGCATAGGACCCTGGCCGCCACGCATGCCGCCCTGGCCACCGCGCATGCCACCCTGGCCGCCGCCAAGCTTCGTCGTATGCGACGTCAGCGGTGCCGGACCGGTCGGGATGTAACCCATCGAGGTCTGCATCGGATCCGGCTGACCGCGGCCAGCGCCGCTGCCGCCACCACGCGGACCGCTCTTCTCGAAGCGCGGCAGCCCGTCCATGCCCGTGACCATCGGCATGCCCGCGATGGCGGCTTCGGTACGCGCCTTGCGGCCGCCCACCTTGGTGGCGCCGCCCTTCGGTGCCTGCTCACCCTTGCCCGGCGCCTTCAGACCGATACCGGCCATCAGCGTGCGCACGTCAGCGGCTTCGAGCTCTTGCCAGCGGCCGCGCTTGAGGCCGCGCGGCAGTAGGAATTGACCGTAGCGCGTACGAATCAGGCGCGACACCGTCAGGCCCACCGCCTCGAACATGCGGCGCACTTCACGGTTGCGGCCTTCGGTCAGCGCCACGTGATACCACTGGTTCACGCCCTCGCCACCGCCATCCGCGATACGCAGGAAATTGGCCTCGCCGTCATCGAGCTCGATGCCGTGCAGCAGACGCTGACGATCGATCTCGGCGAGTTCGCCCAGCGTGCGCACCGCGTACTCGCGTTCCACGCCATAGCGCGGATGCATAAAGCGGTTGGCGATATCGCCGGACGTCGTGAAGATCAACAGACCTTCGGTGTTGA
This sequence comes from Cupriavidus pampae, assembly GCF_914271485.1. GTDB lineage: Bacteria > Pseudomonadota > Gammaproteobacteria > Burkholderiales > Burkholderiaceae > Cupriavidus > Cupriavidus pampae. The sequence continues at coordinate 545,242 of NZ_CAJZAG010000001.1, read as the reverse complement.
AGTCGAGACGACCCACCGCGACCCACTTGCCGGTCTTGATGCGCGGCAGGCTGTCGAACACGGTCGGACGGCCTTCCGGATCGGACTGGCTCACGATCTCGCCCGACGGCTTGTGATACAGCAGCACGCGCGGCGGCTTGCTCGAGATCTTGCGGTGAATCAGCTTGCCATTCACACGCACCTGATCGGTCGGGAGAATGCGCTGGCCGATATGTGCGGGCAGTCCATTGACGGACACGCGGCCCTGCAGAATCAGCTCTTCCATCTCGCGGCGCGAGCCGAGGCCACCTTCGGCCAGCACCTTGTGCAGCTTGGGCGCATCGTCGTCGGCCGACAGTTCGCGCACGGGCTTGGCCTTGGTGCGCGGCACGACCGTGTCTTCGCTGTCGTACTGCTCCGAGATGACGAAACGGAACAGATCCTCGGCGCCGGCCACGGGCTTGTTCGGCTTGACGAGCAGCTTGTCCTCGCCCTGACCACCCTGCGCGCCCTGCCCCGCCTGGCCGCCCCTGGCACCCTTGCCTGCTGGCCGGTCACCGCGACGCTCACCACGCTCACCACGTTCGGCGCGCTCGCCACGCTCACCGCGTCCACCGGTCTTCTGGCCGGACGGCGTCCCTTGCGGGTTGCCCTGACCGCGGTTGTTGCCACCCCTGCCGCGCTTGCCCTGGGCATTGCCACCGGCGGGACGTGCTGCCTCGCCATCGACCAATGCGGCCTTGCGCTGGGGTTGCTGGCGGCGCTTGCGATTGCCGCTGCCACCGGCAGGCTGCGCCTGCGCGCCACCTTCGTCACCGGCACCACCCTGACCCGCCGCGGCCTGATTGCCGTCGGCACCTTCGCCAGTGGCCGCGACCGCGGCACCAGCAGGCTTGCGACGTCCGCGGGCACGTGGCTCGCGGGGCACGGCGGCGGGATCGCCGCTCACGTTGCCCGTGGCGCCCGCATCGCCTTCGCTACCGGCGGCTTCCGCACGGCCGGGCTCGCGATCCTGTGCGGACTGCCGGCGCGAAGCCACCAGATTGCGCAGGCCACGGCGCAGCCCCTTGCGGCGCGGCGCACCGTCCGAGCCGGCGGCATCCGGCGCACCGGCGTCGTCCGGCTGGCGGACGTCTTGATCAACGGAATCAGACAAAATATTTCACTATCGGATGTTGCATGTTGTTCAGTTGGACACGCGCTCATCGTCCTCGGCCAGATGCGGCGTGGTGCCGTCTGGCGACGCCGGGGATGCCTCCCCGGCAGACGCGTCGATGTCCAGAGGAATGTCGCTCGCCTGTTCCACAGGCGCCTCGTCATCCTGACCGTTGTGAAGCGTGGGCGTCCCTGATTCGTCAGCCCCGGCTTCGTCAGCTTTGGCTTCGTCAGCCGAGGCTTCAGTTGCCGCTTCGGTTTCCGCTGCGGTTTCCGCTTCGGCTACCCCATCGCTTCCCGCTTGTTGATTGGTTTGCACGCTTGCCTGCGAGTCCGCCTGCGTGTCTGTCGGTAAATCTGCCTGTGAGTCCGCGAACGCTTCTTCGTCGGCACTCACCGCCACGCCCACCTGAGGATTGGCCGTCGCAATGTCTTCGAAATCGATCGGCTGCTGGTCCAGCAGCGCTGCCTGCACCTGCGCCTGGGCATCTTCCAGCGGCGGCAACTCATCGAGCGTGCGCAGGCCCAGGTCGTCGAGGAACGCCTTGGTCGTGGCGTATAACGCCGGACGGCCCGGCACGTCGCGATGGCCGATGACCTCGATCCAGCCACGATCCTCGAGCTTCTTGACCACTTCGGTGCTCACCGTCACGCCGCGAATCTCTTCGATATCGCCACGCGTCACGGGCTGCCGGTACGAGATGATCGCCAGCGTCTCCATCACCGCGCGCGAATACTTGGGCGGCTTTTCCGGATTCAGGCGGTCGAGATACTCGCGCATCTCGGGACGGCTCTGGAACCGCCACCCGCTTGCCAGCGCAACCAGTTCCACACCGCGCTGCAACCAATCCTGGCGCAGCTCCTCGAGCAGTACACGAATGGTGTCGGCACCGACATCGTCGGCAAACAGCTTGCGCAGATCGTTCACGCGCAGCGGCTCCTGCGCGCAGATCAGCGCGGTCTCGAGGACGATCTTCGCCTCTTGGGTATTCATGTGATTGCGTGCAGCCTGTATTGCACCTGCTTCCGGACAAAGTCCCGAAGCACGGGAGATTTCGGATTCAGCGGCCGATTACCACCGCCATCTCGTCGCGCAGCCAACTCGCATGCCTGTCGCACCAGAGCCGTGCACTTCGTTTGATGCATCGATTTGCCGAGTCGATCCGGCAGAAGATTGTCCGGCGCCCGGCGTGGCCGGCCGATGGACCACTCCACGGCGTTGCCCGGTCTTTTGAACCAGATCTTGTGAACCGGAAGTACCGTGGGGGTGGATCCGGCAGGCCTTCGCCTGGATCCCTGGATATCCCCCCGGATGAGGGGCATCACACTGACGATGCCGCGGACGCCACAAAAGACTACGTGCGCGATACCGTGGTTCCGGCGATTGTATGGCATATCCGGGGGCTACCGCAACCCGCCCCCCGTGCAAGCCCTAACAACCGGCATGAAATATCCCCCCGACGACGATGCCGGGGCTCAGAACACCAGACAGAAACCGTGCCGCGCCAGCATCTCCGGCAGCAGCGCCGCGCGGGCCACCCCGGCCAGCCCGAAACCCGCCACCGCCAGCCCGGCCAGCATCCGCACCGCCGGGCGGCGTGCCTGCCGGCGCAGCCAACCCGCAAATCCGGACAGCACCACGAGGTTAGGCAACGTGCCGAGACCGAACGCGGTCATCACCAGCGCCCCCGATGCCGCGTTGCCCGCCAGCAACGCCAACCCGAGCGCGGCGTAGACCATGCCGCACGGCACCAGCCCCCACGCGAGCCCGATCATATAGCGTCGAGGCAGCGCGCCGATGCCGGCCCACACCCCACGCAACCCCCCACGCAGGCCTCCACGCAATCGCCCACTGCCTCCGACGTTGTCACCGAAGGCAGCCGCCACGCGCGCGATCACCCGTTCGAGCCATGGCATGCGCACCGCGCCGCCGATCATCAACCAGAGGCCTGTACCGATCAGCATGGCGCTGCCCAGCGCAAACAGCGATCGCTGCAATGGCAGCACGTCATGCTTCCACGCGAGCGTGCCGATCGCACCCATCAGCGCACCAAGCAACGCGTACGTCGATACACGTCCCGCGTGCAACGCGAGTGTGTCGCGCCACCACGCGCGTCGCCATGCGTGCATGCGTTGCCGCGCGATGAGATGCACCGGCGTGGCCGTCTCGGTGCTCGCGCTCGACACGACAAGCGCAATGCCACCACACATCGCCGCGCAATGGATGCCGCCCAGCAACGCTAATAGGAATACGCTGAAAAGTACCTCAAATATCAACTGTTCCTCGCTTTCGTCTAGGCGCGCACGCTAGAATGCATTCATCGTGCCCCCGCGAGCGCGCTTCACCGACAGGTCTCAATTGCTCACGCCCATCCCGATCACCGAGATGTCTCCCCGTTGCTCCACGTGTGCGATGGGGCAACTCTGTCTGCCTGTTGGCATGAACAAGCAGGACCTCGAAAAGATCGATACGCTCGTGCAGGAACGCTTTCGCGTGCACAAGGGCGAGACGCTCTATCGCATGGGCGACCCGCTGACCGCGGTCTACGCGGTGCGCTTCGGCACGTTGAAGACGCATATCACGATGGAAGACGGCCGCTCGCAGATCACGGGCTTTCATCTGCCCGGCGAGATCGTCGGCCTCGACGGTCTCAGCGAGATGCAGCACGCCTCCGATGCGTCCGCACTCGAGGACACCGAAGTCTGCGTGGTCCGCTTCAATGACCTGACCTCGCTCTCGAGCGAACTCCCCTCGCTGCAGCAACAGTTCCTGCGCCTGATGAGCCGCGAGATCTCGCAGGACCAAATGATGCTGATGACGCTCGGCTCCATGCGAGCGGAAGAACGTCTGGCTGCGTTCCTGATCAACCTTTCGACGCGCCTGTCCGTGCGCGGCTACTCGTCCACCGAATTCGTGCTGCGCATGAGCCGCGAAGAAATCGGCAGCTATCTCGGCCTCAAGCTCGAGACCGTGAGCCGACTGTTCTCGCGCTTCGCCGAGGCCGGACTGATCCAGATCCGCCAGCGTCATGTAAAGCTCGTCGATGTCGACGGACTCCGGCAGATCTACAGTCGCACCTGCTGACGGCCCGTTCGCGCGCATTCAGCTCACCTCGGCCTATTCCATCTCATCGGTCTCCGCCAGCGGAGCCGGCAGCGTGTAGAGCGTCAACCCGCTCGACACCGCGCACAACGCCCACGCCAGCAGAAAACCGACCGTGTAGACCGCCTCGCGCGATGCCTCGAGCGGATGACCGAACAGCGTCAGGTCGCTCGGATCGATCAGCGAGAATACCGCGGCCGTCGCGACGCCGGCCACCATGAACGCGGGCCATAGCACCCACATCAGCCAGCGCAGCTTCATGGCTGCCTCGCGTTGCCAGCGTCGGCGGCGGCCTTGACCGCATTGACCGCATTGACCACCAGGCCCCGATGCACGGCCTCCTCGACGGGCCGGTCCGCATGCTGCGCGGCCAGCCAGATCGTTACGCCGCAGCCGATCATCGCAAGCAGCGGCCCACTCATCAGCAGCCAGGGCCATGGCTCCTTCCACCACGGCCTGCCTTGTTGCGTCTGCATGGAATCTCCTTAAAGTTCTCGCGGCACGATAAAGCTGGTGGACTGATCGATCTCGGCCACCTGGTGGCCGTTCTGTTCGCTGGTCACTACCACGTCAATCTTGTGCGTCCCCTGCCGCGCGGCCTCGATCGGCACGCGGATGCGCACCGGCACGAGCCGGTTCGACGCGGGCGCCAGAATCTCCGCCGCGCGGTCATACTCGATGATGATGCCCGCAAGGTCGTGGCCGTTCGCCTGCACGCGCACCTGCATCGGCGCCTCGGTGGTGTTGATCAGCTGCAGCCGGTAGACGTTCTCGATCCAGCGGCCGTCGACCTCGCGGGCCAGCGCGCCGCGATCGCGCAGGATATCCACCTTGAGCGGCGCGCGCAGCGCCAGCGATACCGCCAGCCCCGCCACGAGCGCAAGCCAGATGCCGGCATACACGAACACGCGTGGCCGCAGCAGACGCCGGCGCGCCGCGGCCGGCGACAGCCCCTGCCGCATCGCGTTCTCCGACGTGTAGCGGATGAGTCCGCGCGGATAGCTCATCTTGTCCATGACCTGATTGCACGCGTCGATACATGCGCCACAACCGATGCATTCGTATTGCAGCCCTTCGCGAATGTCGATGCCGGTCGGGCACACCTGCACACAGATGCTGCAATTCACGCAGTCGCCGAGGCCCGCCGCGCGATGATCGCTCTTGCGGCCACGGCTGCCGCGCGGCTCGCCACGACCGACGTCGTACGTGACCACGAAGGTATCGCGATCGACCATCACGCTCTGGAAACGCGCATATGGACACATGTACTTGCAGACCTGCTCGCGCATAAAGCCTGCATTGCCCCACGTTGCAAACGCGTAGAACAACATCCAGAACGTCTGCCACGGCCCCAGCCCGGCACTCGCCACCTGTCCGCCCAGCGCGCGAATGGGCGTGAAGAAGCCAACAAACGTGAAACCGGTCCATAGCGCGATGACGATCCACAGCGCATGCTTGGTCGCCTTGAGGCGCAGCTTGCGCAGCGACCACGGGTCGCTATCGAGCCGGATGCGCGCAAAGCGGTCGCCTTCGATCCGGCGTTCGATCCAGAGAAAGATCTCGGTGTAGACCGTCTGCGGACACGCATAGCCGCAAAACAACCGGCCAGCCATCGCCGTGAACAGAAACAATGCGAGCGCCGAAATAACGAGTAGCACCGACAGGTAGATCACGTCCTGCGGCCACAGCACCAGCCCGAAGATATAGAACTTGCGGGCGCCGAGATCGAACAACACGGCCTGCCGGTCGTTCCACTGCAGCCACGGCGTGCCGTAGAAAATCAGCTGCGTGAACACCACGAGCCAGACGCGCCAGCGATCGAAGGCACCGGTGACCGAACGCGGATAGATCTTGCGCCGGACCTCGTAGAGCGCCTCGTCGGAACTCTCCGATCCGGGCATCGCCATCGGCCGCCAGCTGTTGTCATTCATTTCGATGCCCCATCCGTATTGGACAGGCCCCACACGTACGCGGTCAGCATCTGGATGCGCTCCGGCGTCAGGATCTCCTCGTGCGCGGGCATATGGCCCTCATGACCCTTGAGAATCGCTTCGACGATGGTCCCCTCCGAGCTGCCGTAGAGCCAGACGTTGTCCGAGAGATTCGGCGCGCCGAGCGCCTGGTTACCCTTGCCCGAAGCACCATGGCAGGCCGCGCACGTGGTCTTGAACGTGTTCTCGCCACGTGATGCGCGAATCGGATCGTAGGACAGCCCTGACAGCGAGCGCACGTACTGTGCGACGTCGCCAGCGAGCTTGCCATCGACGGCTGCCGCGAACGACGGCATCATGCCGTTACGGCCTTTGGTGATGGTCTGCCGAATGGTGTCCGGATCGCCGCCGTACAGCCAGTCCGTATCGGTCAGGTTCGGAAAGCCGCGGCTGCCACGCGCATCGGAGCCATGGCATTGCGCGCAGTAGTTGAGGAACAGGCGCTGGCCGATCTCGCGTGCTTCGGGATCGGCGGCAACGCCCTTCACGTCCATCTTCATGTACTTCGCGTAGATCGCATGCTGCCTGGCTTCGGCGGCCTGCCGCTGCGCGGCCAGCTCGCCCTGCGAGGAGAAGCCGAGCACGCCACCGTAGGTGCCGAGACCGGGATACAGCACGAGGTACGCCAGCGCGAACACGCACGACAGCAGGAACATCCACATCCACCAGCGTGGCAGCGGATTGTTGAGTTCGCGCAGGTCGCCGTCCCAGACGTGACCGGTATCGTCGACGGCCGCGCCCGCCGCGGGCGGCTTGGCGATGCGACGTTGCGACAGCAGCAGCCATGCGCACCACACGATACCGACCAGTGCGATGGCGGAGATGTAGTAGCTCCAGAATCCGGAAGTGAAATCGCTCATGTTCGGGGTTCCCCCGCTGGGGAGGTTGTCGTTTCGTCCGGCAGTGCAAAAGGCAGCAATGCCGATTCGAGATTGGCGGACTGGCGCGGCCTGGACCACGCCCAGCAGCAGATGCCGAGAAACACCAGCATCGAGATCGCGGTAACGATGGCGGTCAGCATGGCCATGGCGTTACTCCTTGCGCGGCGCGCTGCCATCAACGCCGTTATCGATACGCACGTTGCGGCGATTAATGCCGAGGCCCTGCAGATACGCGACCATCGCGTCCTCCTCGGTCTTGCTCGCGAGCGCATCCGGCGCCTTCGCAATCTCTTCCTCGGTGTACGGCACCCCGAGTCGCTTGAGCGCATGCATGCGCGCCTGGATGCTGTCGGTGGCGAGCGGCGTCTTCTCCAGCCACGCATAGGAGGGCATCACGGACTCGGGCACCACGTCGCGCGGATTACGCAGGTGCAGGCGCTGCCAGTCGTCTGAATAGCGGCCGCCCACGCGCGCGAGATCCGGGCCGGTGCGCTTGGATCCCCACAGGAACGGATGATCGAACACCGACTCGCCGGCCGTGGAGAAGTGGCCATAGCGCTCGGTTTCCGCCTGCAGCGTGCGCACCTGCTGCGAGTGGCAGCCCACGCAGCCTTCGCGGATATAGATATCGCGGCCCATCAGCCGCAACGGTGAGTACGGCGTAATGCCGGGGTCGGGCTGCGTCGTCGAATGCTGGAAGAACAGCGGCACGATCTGCACGAGACCGGCGATGCTGACCACGAGGATCGTTGCCAGGATCAGCCAGCCGACGTTCTTCTCGAGCGTTTCGTGGGACCAGAATCGTTGTTGTTGTGAGGACATCTTCAGGCTCCTTCCCGGTCAGTGCGCGGTGACTTGCGCGGCCAGCGCGGTGGGGATGGGTGCGTTCACGACGCGTCGGCCGGCGGTTGTGCGGTACACGTTCCAGGCCATGATCAGCATGCCCGACAGGAAGCACAGGCCGCCGAGCAGGCGAATCAGATAGAACGGATACTTGGCCTTGACCGCCTCGACGAACGCATAGGTGAGCGTGCCGTCGGGCTGCGTGGCACGCCACATCAGGCCTTCCATCACGCCCGCGATCCACATCGAGGCGATGTACAGCACCACGCCGATCGTGGCGATCCAGAAGTGCCATTCGATCAGCCGCACGCTGTACATCTGCTTCTCGCCGAACAGGCGTGGAATCATGTAATAGAGCGAGCCCACCGAGATCATCGCGACCCAGCCCAGCGCGCCCGAGTGGACGTGGCCGATGGTCCAGTCCGTGTAGTGCGAGAGCGCGTTCACGGTCTTGATCGACATCATCGAGCCCTCGAACGTGGCCATGCCGTAGAACGACAGCGCGACGACCAGGAACTTGAGGATCGGGTCCGTGCGCAGCTTGTGCCAGGCCCCCGACAGCGTCATGATGCCGTTGATCATGCCGCCCCACGACGGCGCGAGCAGGATCAGCGAGAACACCATGCCGAGCGATTGTGCCCAGTCGGGCAGCGCCGTGTATTGCAGGTGGTGGGGACCGGCCCACATGTAGGTGAAGTTGAGCGCCCAGAAGTGGACGATCGACAGCCGGTACGAGTAGATCGGGCGTTCGGCCTGCTTGGGGATGAAGTAGTACATCATCCCGAGGAAGCTCGTGGTGAGGAAGAAGCCCACCGCGTTGTGGCCGTACCACCATTGCACCATGGCGTCCTGCACGCCCGCGTACGCGGAGTAGGACTTCCACATCGAGGCCGGCATCTCGATGTTGTTGACGATGTGCAGCAGCGCGATGGTCAGGATGTACGCGCCGAAGAACCAGTTGGCCACGTAGATATGGCGCGTCTTGCGGCGGATGATCGTGCCGAAGAACACGATGGCGTAGGCCACCCACACAAGCGTGATCAGGATGTCGATCGGCCATTCGAGCTCGGCGTACTCCTTCGAACTCGTGATGCCCAGCGGCAGCGTGATGACGGCCGCGACGATGACGGCCTGCCAGCCCCAGAACGTGAACGCGGCCAGCGGGCCGCAGAACAGCCGCGCCTGGCACGTGCGCTGCACCACGTAGTACGACGTCGCGAACAGCGCGCTACCGCCAAACGCGAAGATCACCGCGTTGGTATGGAGCGGGCGCAGCCGGCCGAACGACAGCCAGGGCGTGTTGAAGTTGAGATCCGGCCAGATCAGCTGCGCTGCCAGCAGCACGCCGACGGCCATGCCGACGATCCCCCAGACCACGGTCATGATCGCGAACTGCCGCACCACGCCGTAGTTGAAGGTATCCGCGCGCGCGTCCGGGCGCGCGTTTGCCCGCAGCTCTGTGCGCGGCACAGCGGTGGTGACTTCCATGCAGACCCCCAAAAGCGAAATATGAGAAAAACCCCGATGACGAAGTGACTTTAGTAAAACGTCACTGCCCCGACGTTGACCTCGGTCAACTTTGAGGAAATTGCGATGAACTTTTTTGGGGGGTGTTGTGTGAAGTCATGCTTTGGCGGGGACGATCGTCAGGGCGATCGTTATCGAGCAGGATCGCCTCGGCGGGGCGGTCGAGGTCGTCGTATTGGCCGGCGTGCAGCGCCCACCAGAGCGAGCCGCCGATCAGCAGCACCAGCACGAGGCTCAGCGGCACGAGCAGGTAGAGCATTTCCATCGTCAGTCCTCGTGTGGGACGCGCAGCAGGCGCCATGCGTTGAGCACCACCAGCAGCGATGACGCCGACATGCCGATGCCGGCCATCCAGGCGGTGACGTGACCGGTGGCCGCCAGCGGAATGGCGACCATGTTGTAGGCGAAGGCCCACGCGAGGTTCTGCCGCATGACGCGGCGCGTACGGCGGGCCACCGTTATCGCGGTGGCGATGGTGGCGATATGGTCGTGCATCAGCACCGCGTCCGCGCCGGCCTGCGCGAGCGGCGCGCCGCTGCCGAGCGCGATCGAGACATGAGCCTGCGCGAGAACCGGGGCGTCGTTGATGCCATCGCCGACGGCCAGCACCACGGCGCCCTTGCGCTGCAGCGCCGCTACATCGTCGCGCTTGGCTTCGGGCGTGCGCGCGCCCGCCGCACTGGCGATGCCGAAGCGTTGCGCCCACCCGCGCACCGCGTCGACGTGGTCGCCCGATAGCAGGTGCACCTGCACCCCCAGCCGACGCAACCCGCGGAGCAGCGCATCCGCCTGCGGTCGTGCCACGTCCGCGAGCTGGAAGCGCGCGAGCAGCCCTTGCTCGTCACCGAGCCAGATGGGGGTGGCTTCGGTGAGTTGGGGCGACGGCGCGTCCTGCGTAGCTTGCGTGGTCCGCATGGCCGGCGCGGCGTTGATTGCCGCGGTGACAAACGTGTGGTTGCCGAGCCGCAGGCGCCGTTTGCCCAGCGTGGCCTCGATGCCCTGCCCCGGTACGTTGCGCCGCGCATCGAGCGGCATCGCATCGATATCGCCCGTGCCGGCCGCCCGCAGCGCGCGGCCGATCGGGTGCTCGCTGTCGCGTTCCATGGCGGCGGCCAGCGCGTGGCACCGCGTCGCGTCGAGCGCGCCGAATACCTCCGTCGCCACCAGCGAGAAGCGCCCTTCCGTCAGCGTGCCGGTCTTGTCGAGCACGACGTCGGTCACGCGCGCGAGCGTCTCGATGGCATGGCCACGCACCATCAGCAGCCCCCGCCTCGACAGCGCGGCGCCGGCGGCGGCCAGCGCGGCGGGCGCGGCCAGGGAAAGTGCGCACGGACAGCTCACGACCAGCACCGCCACCGTGACCGGCAACGCGCGCGCGGGATCGATCCACAGCGCCCAGACCGCGCCGGTGAGCGCGGCGAGCAATAGCAGCGTGGCGACGAACCACGCGGCCACTCGGTCGGCCAGCGCGGCGATACGTGGCTTGTCGGTCAGCGCGCGGTCCAGCACCGCCACGATCTCCGCCAGCCGCGTCGCCGCGCCGATGCGCGTCACCGCGAACTCCACCGGACTGGTGCTGTTGTAGCTGCCTGCCAGCACCGTTGCGCCAACGCCACGCGGCACCGGGCGCGACTCGCCGGTCAACAGCGCCTCGTCGAACTCGCTCGCGCCCGCGACGATGGTGCCGTCCGCGGGTACCACGTCTCCCGCTTTCACGCGCACGCGATCGCCCACGCGCAGCCGCGCCACCGGAATGCGCTCACCGGTGCCGCTGGGTTCCAACCCGCGCGCGTCCGCGCCGCCGGCGTCCGCCACGCCATCTGTCACGTCCTCTCGCATTGCCACCCGCTCGCAGGTAGCCGGCAACTGGCGCGCGAGCATTTCGGCGCCGCTGCGCGAGGCCTGGCGTACGCGTAGTTCCAGATATCGTGCCAGCAACAGAAAGGCCACGAACATCGTGACCGAGTCGAAGTAGACCTCGCCCCCACCCTTCCCACCATCGCGCAGCATCGCCACGGTGCTGGCGATAAAGCCCGCCGCCACGCCGATCGCCACCGGCACGTCCATGCCCGCGCGGTGGCGGCGCAGATCGCGCCATGCGCCTGTGAAAATCGGCCATGCGGAGTAGGTCACCACCGGCAGCGTCAGCGCGAAGCTGGCCCAGCGCATCAGCGTCAGCAGGCCCGTGTCGATGGTGGCTTCGTAGGTATAGACCGGCCACGCGTACATCATGACCTGCATCATCGCGAGCATGGCCACGGCCACGCGCATCAGCAGCGCGCGGCGTTCGCGGCGGTCCTCGCGGTCGCCACGGCCCAGTTCGAATGGCCACGCGAGATAGCCGATGTCGGCCAGCGCGGCCAGCAGGTCGGCAACCGAATGCGCGGCCACGCGCCACCGCACCACCACGCGCCGTGTGGCCACGTTGGCCACCGCGGAGACCACGCCCGGCAACTGCTGCAGGTGCTGCTCGATCAGCCATGCGCACGCCGCGCAGCGAATGTTCTCGGGCGCCAGCGTGATCTCGGCCTCGTCATTGCCGACCGGCCGTACGAATTGCGCGCGCAGTTCGGGCGCGTCGTAAGCCGCCCACACCAGCGCCGCCTCGTCCCGTGCAGAGCCCTCGAGTGGCCGCGCGAAGCGCGCGGCGTCGCCATAGAAGTGACCGAATCCGGCCGCATGCAGGGTGCGGGCAAGCGTCAGGCAGCCGCCGCAGCAGAATGCTCTGGGCGTGCCATCGAGCGGAATGGACAGGGGGGGAGAGAGCGGCCCGCCGGAGCCGACTGGCTGGCCGCAATGGAAGCATGCAAGGGACATGGGGCGCTCTTTTTACCTACGGCATAGTAGGTAGCGCCCTGCTGTCACGCTTTGATGCAGATCAACGGAGAGTCAAGCGTACCCTCAGGTCAGCGACGTATCCGCCGTGCGGCGCGCGGACTCGAGGTATTCGCGGGACTGCATCTCGATGATGCGCGAGACCGTGCGGTGGAATTCGCCGGCCATCTGGCCCTCGGTGTAGAGCTCGTCCGCCGGCACCTCGGCCGACATCAGCAGCTTGACCTTGTGATCGTAGAACACGTCGATCACCCACGTGAACCGGCGCGCTTCCGACGACATGCGTGGCGTCATCCTGGGCACATCCGACAGAATCACCGTGTGGAACTGCGAAGCCAGCTCCAGATAGTCGTTCTGCGAACGCGGACCGCCGCACAACGTTGCGAAATCGAACCACACCACGCCATTGGCACGGCGCAGCGCCTTGATCTCGCGATGTTCGATATGCAGGATCGGCGATTCGTCCGCCACGCCCGCGATCGACACGAACGCATCGCGCAGCGCCGCGCTGGCCTCGCGGTTCAGCGGCGTGTGGTAGGCCTCCACCTGCTCGAGCGCGCGCTTGCGGTAGTCGATACCGGCATCGACGTTCAGCACATCGAGCTTCGTCTCCAGCAACGCGATCGCCGGCAACACGCGATCGCGATGCAGCCCGTCCGGATACAGCAGGTCCGGCCGATAGTTCGACGTCATCACAAACTGCACGCCGTTGGCGAACATCTGGTCCAGCAGACGGTGCAGCATCATCGCATCGGCCACATCGCTGACGTGGAACTCGTCGAAGCAGATCAGCCGGTACTTGCGCGCGATGCGCTTGGCCAGTTCGTCGAGCGGATCCGCGCGGCCGCGCAGTTCCTCGAGCTGGCGATGCACCTCGCGCATGAATTCGTGGAAATGGAGCCGCGTCTTGCGCACCACGGGCACGCACGTATAGAAGCTGTCCATCAGGAACGACTTGCCACGCCCCACCCCGCCCCACAGATAGACGCCCTTGGGCACCTCGGGGTGCACGAGCAGCTTTTTCAGTGCGTTGCCGCGGCGCGCCTTGTAGGCGACCCATTCGTCGTAGCACTGCTGCAGCCGCGCGACCGCGCGCAGTTGCGCCTCGTCCGACTGGTAGCCACGCTGCTTCAGTTCCTGCTCGTAATACTCGGTGACGTTCATGCTGTTCGGGGCGCGCTCCGCACAGGGTGCCGGCGCTGCAAGTGAAAACGGCGCGCCGCCCTGGGAACTCCCAGATACGGCGCGCCGGAACGGCTTGGCATGAAAGGCGTGAGCCTTACATGTTCAGCTGACGCTTGTCGACCGCCAGCGCGGCTTCGCGCATGACTTCCGACATCGACGGGTGCGGATGGCAGACGCGACCGATATCTTCGCTCGCAGCCTTGAATTCCATCGCGGCCACGGCTTCGGCAATCAGATCCGATGCGTTGGCGGCGATGATATGCACACCCAGGATCTCGTCGGTCTTGGCATCGGCCAGCATCTTCACGAAGCCTTCCGAATGACCCATGCCCAGCGCACGGCCGTTGGCCATGAACGGGAACTGACCCGACTTGTACTCGCGGCCTTCGGCCTTGAGTTGCTGCTCGGTCTTGCCGACCCACGCGATTTCCGGGAACGTGTAGATGACCCACGGTACCGTGTTGAAATCGATATGCGGCTTCTGGCCGACGATACGCTCGGCCACGGCCACGCCTTCGTCTTCCGCCTTGTGCGCGAGCATCGGGCCACGCACCACGTCACCGATGGCCCACAGGCCCGGCACCTTGGTCTGGCAGTGGTCGTCCACCTCGATGAAGCCACGCTGATCCACGCCCAGGCCCACGGCTTCCAGGCCGAGGTTGTCGGTATTCGGCACGCGGCCCACCGACACGATCAGGCGATCGACTTCCAGCGTCTGCGCCGCGCCGTCCTTGTCGGTGTAGCGCACCGTGACATTGTCCTTGCCCGGCTTGACTTCCTCGACCTTGACGCCGAAGTTGAACTTCAGGCCCTGCTTGGTCAGCAGCTTCTGCGCTTCCTTGGCCACGCCTTCATCGGCGGCGCCCAGGAACGTCGGCAGCGCTTCCAGCACGGTCACTTCGGCACCAAGGCGGCGCCATACCGAACCGAGCTCCAGGCCAATCACGCCCGCGCCGATCACGCCCAGCTTCTTCGGCACCGCGCCGAACTTGAGCGCGCCTTCGTTGTCGCTGATCAGGTTGTTGTCGACGGGGATGCCCGGCAGATGACGCGCCTTCGAACCCGTGGCGATGATCACCTGCTTGGCCGTCACGACCTCGCCAGCGATCTCCACCTGAAAGCCCTCGGCGGTCTTGCCGACGAACTTGCCATAACCCTTGAGCAGCGCGACCTTGTTCTTGCGGAACAGGAACTCGATGCCCTTCGTCATCTTGCCAACGATGTCATCCTTGCGCTTGAGCATCTTGGCCACGTCCACCTTGACGTCGCCCACGGTAATGCCGTGGTCGGCCAGATGATGCTGGGCGTTGTCGAATTCTTCCGACGAGGCCAGCAGTGCCTTCGAGGGAATGCAGCCCACGTTCAGGCAGGTGCCGCCCAGGCGCGCTTCGCCCTTGGGATCGTCGTAGGCGTTGCCTTCGCAGCACGCCACGTTCAGACCGAGCTGGCCGGCACGAATCGCGGCGATATAGCCGCCAGGGCCGGCGCCGATGACCAGCACGTCAAATTGTTTGCTCATGGAAATTCCTTTTGCGCGCCGCGTCCGGCCGTCCGATCAGGGACGGCCGGCTTCCACGCGGGCGCTTTAGACAGAGACTACAGAGACGATCGTCTTACAGATCGAGCAGCAGGCGTGCCGGATCTTCCAGCGCTTCCTTCATGGCCACGAGGCCCAGCACCGCTTCGCGGCCGTCGATGATCCGGTGGTCATAGGACATGGCCAGGTAGTTCATCGGGCGGATCACGATCTGACCGTCTTCCACCACGGCGCGATCCTTGGTGGCGTGCACGCCCAGGATGGCCGATTGCGGCGGGTTGATGATCGGGGTGGACAGCATCGAGCCGAACGTACCGCCGTTCGAGATCGAGAACGTACCGCCGGTCAGTTCTTCCAGCGACAGCTTGCCGTCACGGGCCTTGGCGCCGTACTCGGCGATCTTCTTCTCGATGTCGGCCAGGCTCATCTGGTCTGCATTGCGCAGGATGGGCACCACCAGACCGCGCGGCGAACCCACAGCGATACCGATGTCGAAGTAGCCGTGATAGAGGATGTCGTTGCCGTCGACCGAAGCGTTGATGATCGGGTACTTCTTCAGCGCGTGCACGGCGGCCTTCACGAAGAACGACATGAAGCCGAGCTTCACGCCGTGTTCCTTCTCGAAGCGATCCTTGTACTTGTTGCGCAGATCCATCACCGGCTTCATGTTCACTTCATTGAACGTGGTGAGGATGGCGTTGGTCGATTGCGATTGCAGCAGACGCTCGGCGATACGGGCGCGCAGGCGGCTCATCGGCACGCGCTCTTCCGGGCGGTCGCCCAGCGCGGCGAAGTCAACCTGTGCCGACACTTGTGCCAGCGCGGGCTTGGCCGGTGCCGGTGCGGGCGCGGCCTTGGCGGCAGGCGCCGGAGCCGACGTCGCGGCGAGCGCGTCGCCCTTGGTGATACGGCCATCCTTGCCGGTGCCGGTCACTTGGCTGGCCGACAGGCCACCTTCGGCCAGCAGCTTGGCGGCGGAAGGCATGGCGACGGCGCCAGCGGCAGCAGCGGGAGCCGGTGCGGCGGCAGCCGGGGCCGGGGCGGCAGCGGCCGGAGCTGGTGCGGCTGCGGCGGGCGCGGCGGCGCCAGCGGTGGCTGCGGTGTCGATCTTGGCGATGATTTCATCGGCCACGACGGTGTCGCCATCGTTCTTGATGATTTGCGACAGCACGCCAGCGGACGGTGCCGGCACTTCGAGCACGACCTTGTCGGTCTCGATTTCGATCAGGATCTCGTCCTGAGCGACAGCTTCGCCAGGCTTCTTCTTCCAGTTCAGCATGGTCGCTTCGGCGACCGATTCGGACAGCTGCGGAACCTTGACGTCAACAATAG
This sequence comes from Cupriavidus pampae, assembly GCF_914271485.1. Taxonomy (GTDB): domain Bacteria; phylum Pseudomonadota; class Gammaproteobacteria; order Burkholderiales; family Burkholderiaceae; genus Cupriavidus; species Cupriavidus pampae. The sequence goes on along the minus strand of NZ_CAJZAG010000001.1, from coordinate 528,874 downwards.
CCATGGTTGGGAAATTCCTCGATGTATGCGTGTGGGGTTAAGCAGACGGCGGTCGTGGCGGCGCTTCTTGCGCCACCGCGATCCGCCGTCGCCGATTACTTGGACAGAACAAAGCCCTTGAGCTTGGAGAAGGCTGCTTCGAGCAGTGCCTTCTGTTGCTCGTTGTGCTTTGCGTAGTAGCCCACCGCCGGCGATGCCGACGCGGGACGACCCGCATAACCGAGCTTCTGGCCTTCCGTCATGTTTTCCATGATGTAGTGCTGCACGAAGAACCAGGCACCCTGGTTCTGCGGCTCATCCTGGCACCACACGATTTCGGTCGCGCCGGGGTACTTCTTGAGTTCCGCGGCCACAGCCTTGTGCGGGAACGGATACAGCTGTTCCAGACGAATGATCGCCGTGTCCGTGGCGCCGCGCTCCTTGCGGGTCGCGGTCAGGTCATAGTAGACCTTGCCCGAGCACATGATGACGCGCTTGACCTTGCTGGCGTTGAGTTCTTCGTGATCCGGGATGACCGTCTCGAAGTGACCCTTGGCAAGGTCGGACAGCGGTGACACCGCTTCCTTGTTACGCAGCAGCGACTTCGGCGTCATGATCACCAGCGGCTTGCGGAACAGACGGATCATCTGACGGCGCAGCAGGTGGAAGATCTGAGCCGGCGTGGTCGGCTGGCAGACCTGCATGTTGTGGTCCGCGCAAAGCTGCAGGAAACGCTCGATACGGGCCGAGCTGTGTTCCGGACCCTGACCTTCGTAGCCGTGCGGCAGCATCAGCGTCAGGCCCGAGGCGCGACCCCACTTCACTTCGCCCGACGAGATGAACTGGTCGATCACGACCTGTGCGCCGTTGACGAAGTCGCCGAACTGGGCTTCCCAGATCACGAGCGCGTTCGGTTCGGCGGTCGAGTAGCCGTACTCGAAACCGAGCACTGCTTCTTCCGACAGCACCGAATCGATCACCGTGAACGGCGCCTGGTTTTCCGACACGTTCTGCAGCGGCACGTAGCTGCCGGCATCCCAACGCTCACGACCTTGATCGTGCAGCACCGAGTGACGGTGCGTGAAGGTGCCGCGGCCTGCGTCCTGACCCGTGATACGGACCGGGTAGCCCGAGGCCACCAGCGACGCGAAGGCCAGGTGTTCGCCCATGCCCCAGTCCAGCGACTGGTCGCCACGGCCCATGTTGGCGCGGTCCTTGACCACCTTTTCCACCAGCGGGTGGAGCTTCAGGTGTTCAGGCACCGTGGTGATGCGTTCAGCCAGGCGCTTCAGTTCGGTCACCGGCACGGCGGTGTCGGCGGCGTCGGTCCACTTGCGGTTCAGGAACGGCATCCAGTCCACTGCGAACTTGTTCTTGAAGTTCGACAGGACCGGGTCGGCCGTGTGCTTGCCCGCATCCATCGCGGCGCGGTATTCCTTGACCTTCTCGTCGCCGAAATCGGCGGGCACGAGGTTCTGAGCAGCCAGCTTGTCGGCGTACAGCTTGCGCGTACCCGGATGCTGACCGATCTTCTTGTACATCAGCGGCTGCGTGACAGCCGGGGTGTCCTGCTCGTTGTGACCCAGCTTGCGGAAGCAGATGATGTCGACGACGACGTCCTTCTTGAACTCCATGCGGAAGTCCACGGCCAGCTGCATCGCGTACACGACCGCTTCAGGATCGTCACCGTTCACGTGCAGCACCGGTGCCTCGATCATCTTGACCACGTCCGTGCAATACAGCGTCGAGCGTGCATCGCGCGGATCGGAGGTGGTGAAGCCGATCTGGTTGTTGATCACGATGTGCATCGTGCCGCCCGTGCCGTAGCCGCGGGTCTGCGCGAGGTTCAGCGTTTCCATCACCACGCCCTGGCCCGCGAAGGCTGCATCGCCGTGCACCTGCACCGGCAGCACTTCCTTGTGGCCGGCTTCGCCGCGGCGTTCCTGGCGCGCCTTGGACGAACCCTCGACCACCGGGTTGACGATTTCCAGGTGCGACGGGTTGAACGCGAGCGACAGGTGAACCGGGCCGCCTTCGGTCGAGACATCGCTCGAGAAGCCCTTGTGGTACTTGACGTCGCCGGCGGGCAGATCGTCAACGTGCTTGCCTTCGAATTCGGCAAACAGATCCGCGGGCATCTTGCCCAGCGTGTTGACCAGCACGTTCAGACGGCCACGGTGGGCCATGCCGATCACGATTTCCTGCACGCCCTTGCTGCCGGAGTGCTGGATCATCTCGTCCATCGCCGCGATGAAGCTCTCGCCGCCTTCGAGCGAGAAGCGCTTCTGGCCGACGTACTTCGTATGGAGGAAGCGCTCGAGGCCCTCGGCTGCGGTCAGGCGGTCCAGGATGTGCTTCTTCTTTTCCAGCGTGAACACGGGCTTGGAACGCGTCGTTTCCAGACGCTCCTGCCACCAGCGCTTCTGCGCCTGATCGCTCACGTACATGAACTCGGCACCGATCGTGCCGCAGTACGTCTCTTTCAGGTTATTGAGCAGCTCGCGCAGGCTCATCGACTCCTTGCCGAAGTACGTGTTGCTGGCGTTGAAGACGATGTCGAGGTCGGCTTCGGAGAAACCGTAGAAAGCAGGATCCAGATCCGGCAGAGGCGGACGTTCCTGGCGCTTGAGCGGATCGAGGTCCGCCCAGTACGTACCGATGTTGCGGTAAGCGGCGATCAGCTGCGTGGCAGCGACGCGCTTGCGACCCATATCGGAGTCGGCAGAGGCAACGATGGTTTTGATAGGGCCCTGCTTCGCGCGCTCGGCAAACGAGGCGACGATCGGCGCATGGGGGATATCACGGGAATTGGAACCGTCGACCGCGGGGACATTCTGCATCGCGTCGAAATACGCGCGCCAGTTGTCGGGGACGGAGCTGGGATTCTGGAGGTAGGCCTCGTACAGCTCTTCCACGTATGGGGCGTTGCCACCGAAGAGGTACGAATTGCTCTGATACTGCTGCATCATGGGGCGCTCACTATTCTCCGGGTACCCCGGAGTTAAGCGGGTTCATCAACCTTCCGCGACACGGCTTGACCGGTTAGCGGATTGCAAACAACTGTACAAGTTGTGCGGGGAAGGACCTAAGTCTTCACTCGCGAAAGAATAGCACGTTCTCCTACATACAGTGCGTACTTTTCGTTATGCAAAATTCCAACGGTCCGCACTGTGACATTGGGCCAACGTGCCCTTCCCTCATGCCGGGACAATGAGGTCCACGGCGTCGGTAATCAAGGTATCGAGCCCCCAGCCGAACAGTTCGGCGGCACGTGCCGGGTCGTTGACCGTGTAGCAAAGCACCTTGTAGCCAGCGGCATGGGCCTGCGCGATGATGCTGGCGCTCAGTTCGTTGTGGTTGGCGTCCAGGCCGACGCAGCCCAGGCGCGCCAGGCGGTCGAGCCAGTCGGCTGGCAGTTTCTTGACCAGCAGCGCGCGCGGCAGCTCGGGCGCGGCCTCGCGCGCGGCTTCCAGCGCCGCCTCCGAGAACGAGGACAGCAACGGTGGTACCGCCGCCCCTTCCCACAGGGACAGCGCGTCCAGCGCGACGGCCGCGCCAGTCCGGTACTCGTCGCCGGGCACCGGCTTGATCTCGATGTTCACCAGCAGGCCGTTGGCGCGCGTGTAACGCGCGATGGCCGCCAGCGTGGGCACCGGCTCGCCCGCGAACGCGGGGCTGTGCCAGCTACCGGCGTCCAGCGCGGCGATCTCGCCGAGCGTCAGCGCATCCACGCGGCCGTGGCCGGAGGTGGTGCGGTCCAGCGTGGCGTCGTGCATCAGCACGGGCTTGCCGTCGCCGGACAGCTTGACGTCGAACTCGAACATCCGATAACCGAACGACGCGCCATGGCGAAACGCCGCCAGCGTGTTCTCCGGCGCCAGCTTGCCGGCACCACGATGGGCCACATGGCTCGGATACGGCCAATTGGCGAAATCGACACGTGCTGGGGTGGTCGAGGGGGTGGTCATGCCAGTGCCTCGATGCGCTTGCCCGACGAAATATCGAAGAAGTGCAGGTGCTCGGCCGAAGTGGTGATCGGCAGCTTGTCGCCGGCACGCACGTTTTTGTGGCTTTCGAGGCGCACTACCACCGGCTGACCGCCCAGCGAGCCGTAAGCGTAGGAATCCGCGCCGAGCGCTTCCACCACGCGTACGTCCACCTCGGCAATCGCCTCCGACGCGGCGCAGGTTTCGATATGCTCGGGACGCAAGCCCATCAGCGCCTGCTCGGGCAGATGCAGCCCCATCGGCAGATGGCCCAGCGTGGCGGTGCTCTGCGCGGATGCGTCCTTGGGCGTGACGCGCATCTGCGCTTCACCGCCGTTGCTGCCGCCACCGTTGCCATTACGCGTCACCGGCACCAGATTCATCGGCGGCGAGCCGATAAAGCCGGCGACGAACGTGCTGGCGGGCTTGGCATACACCTCGAGCGGCGTGCCGATCTGCTCCACGCGGCCACCGCTCAACACCATCATGCGATCGGCCAGCGTCATGGCCTCCACCTGATCGTGCGTCACGTACATGCTCGTGGTACCCAGGCGACGATGCAGGTCCTTGAGTTCCAGGCGCATCTGCACGCGCAGCTTGGCGTCGAGGTTCGAGAGCGGCTCGTCGAACAGGAATACCGCCGGTTCGCGCACGATCGCGCGGCCCATCGCCACGCGCTGGCGCTGGCCGCCCGAAAGCTGGCGCGGCTTGCGTTCGAGCAGCGGCGCGAGTTCGAGAATGCCGGCGGCGTGCTTCACGCGCTGGTCGATCTCGGCCTGGCTCATCTTGCGGATGCGCAGGCCGTAGGCCATGTTCTCGTACACGCTCATATGCGGATAGAGCGCGTAGTTCTGGAACACCATCGCGATATCGCGTTCGGCCGGTTCCAGCTCGTTGACCACCTTGCTGCCGATGTGGATCTCGCCACCGGTGACGGTTTCCAGCCCCGCCACCATGCGCAGGAGCGTGGACTTGCCGCAGCCCGATGGGCCGACGATCACGATGAACTCGCCGTCGGCGATGTCCATGTCGATGCCGTGCACGACCTGCGTGCCGCCGGGATAGGTTTTCTGAACGTTACGAAGGGTCAGACTTGCCATGAGTAGTTTCCTGCCGCGTATTTTATTTCTCGGTTTCCACGAGACCCTTGACGAACCAGCGCTGCATCAGCAGCACCACGAGTGCCGGCGGCACCATGGCCAGCATCACGGTCGCCATCACGAGATTCCAGTCGGTAGCCGCATCGCCCGATCGCGAGATCATCTGCGTGACGCCCACCACTACCGGCGTCATCGATTTCTGCGTCGTAATCAGCAGCGGCCACAGGTATTGATTCCAGCCGTAGATGAACTGGATCACGAACAACGCCGCCACGCTCGTGCGCGACAGCGGCAGCACCACGTCCCAGAAGAAGCGCAGCGGGCCCGCGCCGTCGATGCGCGCGGCCTCGGCCAGCTCGTCCGGAATGGTCAGGAAGAACTGGCGGAACAGGAACGTTGCCGTCGCCGAGGCGATGATCGGAATCGTCAGGCCGAAATAGCTGTCGAGCATGCCGAGGTCCGACACGACCTTGTAGGTCGGCAGGATCCGCACTTCCACCGGCAGCATCAGCGTGATGAAGATCAGCCAGAAGAACAGCTTGCGCATCGGAAAGCGGAAATACACGATCGCGAACGCCGAGATGATCGAGATCGCGATCTTGCCGAGCGCGATGCCGAGCGCCATGATCAGGCTGTTCTTCATCATGGTCGTAACCGGCGAGGCCGATTCGCCCACGCCGGAGAACAGGACCGTGCGATAGTTTTCGAAGAAGTGGCCACCCGGTAGCAACGTCATCGGTGCGTCCAGCACCTGCTCGGCCGTGAGCGTCGACGCGACGAACGTCACGTAGACCGGGAAGGCGACCACCGCGATGCCGAGGATCAGCACCACGTGGGTCAGGATATCGAGAATGGGGCGTCTTTCTACCATGGCGACCTCAGTACTGAACCTTGCGCTCGACGTAGCGGAACTGCACTACTGTCAGCGCGATCACGATCACCATCAGCACCACCGACTGCGCGGCCGAGCCACCGATGTCCATGCCGCGGAAGCCGTCGTGGAACACCTTGTACACGAGCGTGTTGGTGGAGTTGAACGGACCACCGTGCGTTACCGCGTCGATGATCGCGAACGTGTCGAAGAACGCGTACACGATGTTGATCACGAGCAGGAAGAACGTGGTCGGCGACAGCAGCGGGAAGATGATCGACCAGAAGCGCTTCCACGGGCCGGCGCCGTCGATGGCGGCGGCCTCGATCAGCGAGCGCGGAATACTCTGCAGCCCGGCCAGGAAGAACAGGAAGTTGTAGCTCACCTGCTTCCACGCGGCGGCCAGCACCACGAGCAGCAGCGCCTGGTTGCCATCGAGCAGGAAGTTCCAGTTCACGCCGAGCGCGCGCAGACCGTACGAGACGATACCGAGCGTCGGGTTGAACATGAACATCCACAGCACGCCGGCCACCGCGGGAGCTACCGCGTACGGCCAGATCAGCAGCGTCTTGTAGGCCGTGGCGCCGCGCAGCACGCGGTCGGCAAAGTACGCGAGCAGCAGCGCGGTGGAAAGGCCCACCAGCGTCACGCCGATCGCGAACACGGCGGTGATGCGGAACGACTCGATATAGAGCGGGTCGTTCCAGAGCACCATGAAATTGTCGAGCCCGACGAATTCCAGGTTGATGCCGAAGGCATCCTGCTGCAGCAGCGATTGCCACAACGCCTGGCCGGCGGGAAGGAAGAAGAAGATCAGCGTGATGGCGATCTGCGGCAACACCAGCAGATACGGCAACCACGGTGAGCGGAAAACAACGCGTTTTTCCATTGGAATCTGATTCTGAAACCGAAACTATCAGGGCGAATCGGGCCGCGCGAGGCGGCCCGACCGGTGCTGCTGGTACTGCGGGTATGACGACGACTACAAGGGATCGATGCTGGCGCGATACGCGCCGGCGATCATTCCTTGACGGTCTTCTGGAAGCGCTCGAGCAGTTCGTTGCCGCGCTTGACGGCGTTGTCCAGCGCTGCCTGCGGTTCCTTCTTGCCGGCCCACACGGATTCCAGCTCCTCGTCCACCACGGTGCGGATCTGCACGAGGTTGCCGAGGCGCACGCCGCGCGACTTGTCGGTGGTCTTCACGACCATCTGCTGCACCGACACGTCGGCACCCGGGTTCTTGTCATAGAAGCCCGACTTCTTGGTCAGTTCGTACGCGGCCATCGTCACCGGCAGGTAGCCGGTGGCCTGGTGCCAGTCCGACTGAATTTCCGGACGCGACAGGTACGTGAAGAACTTGGCCACGCCCTTGTACTCTTCCGCCTTCTTGCCGCCCATCACCCACAGCGAAGCGCCGCCGATGATCGTGTTCTGCGGCGCGCCCTGGACGTCCGGGTAGTACGGCAGCGTCGAGACGCCAAACTGGAACTTCGCGTTGCGGCGGATGTTGGCCAGCGAGGCCGACGAACCCGTGAACATCGCGCATTCGCCGTTATAGAACTTGGCCTGCGACTCCGCCTTGCGGCCGCCGTAGCTGAAGTAGCCCTTCTTGACCATGTCCTGCAGGTTCGTGATGTGCTTCACGTGCAGCGGGCTGTTGAAGGCCAGGCGCGCATCGGTGCCACCGAAACCGTTGTTCTTGGTCGCGTACAGCGTGTTGTGCCAGGCCGAGAACGACTCGAGGTGCACCCAGCCCTGCCAGTCGGTCGTGTACGCGCAGTTCACGCCCGAAGCCTTGAGCTTGGCCGAGTACTGCATGACTTCCGGCCACGTCTTGGGCGGCTGGTCGAGGCCCGCCTTCTTGAAGGCGTCCTTGTTGTAATAGAACACCGTCGTCGAGCTGTTGAACGGGAACGACAGCATCTCGCCCTTCGAGGACGTGTAGTAACCCGCCACGGCCGGGATGTAGGCCGACTGGTCGAACTTCTCGCCCGCGTCCTTCATCACCGTCGAGACCGGCTTGATCGCGCCCTTGGCGCTCATCATCGTGGCCGTGCCCACTTCGAACACCTGCAGAATCGCCGGCGGGCTGCCGGCACGGAACGCGGCGATACCTGCGGCCATGGTCTCGTCGTAGTTGCCCTTGTTTACCGGGACAACTTTGTAGTCGGACTGGCTAGCGTTGAACTTGTTGGCGATGTCGTTGACTTTTTCATTCAGGGCGCCCTCCATGGCATGCCACCACTGAATCTCGACGGCGGCATGGGCGGTGCCCGCCACGGCCAGCATGGCCACGGCAGCGAACTTCAACATATTGCGCGGGAAGGACATCTGCGACTCTCCTGAGGCTGTCATCAATCGGCGAAAAGCGACTGAATCTATGCATTTTTTGTGTCAGCGGGATGTTACGCCGGTCGACTCGCGCAGGAAACCGGACAAACCCGGTTTGTGACAGAAATCTTGCAGCTTTTTTACGACACAAAGCGCTTGACGGCGCAGGAAAGCCGGTTCGCCCATGTGCGCGCAGTTTCCAATCCGTTTGCGTACAATGCGCGGCCATGCAACCCATCGCCTCCCTCCCTGCCGCGGCCCTGCGCCGCGTTCGTGGCGTGCTGACCGATATCGACGGCACGCTGACTACCAACGGTGCCCTGCCCGCCGCCACCTATGTTGCGCTCGACCGCCTGAAACGCGCCGGTCTGCATGTGATTCCGGTCACCGGACGCTGCATTGCCTGGGCCGAGATCCTGACGCGGCTGTGGCCCGTGGACGCGATCATTGGCGAGAACGGCGCGTTCTATTGCCACCTGCGCGAGGGCAAGCTTGTGACGCGATACCTCGACGACGCGGAGACGCGCGCGCGCAATCTCGCGCGCATCCACGCGCTCGGCGACGAGATCGTGCGGGCCGTGCCTGGCTGCGCGCTGGCGTCGGATCAGGCGTGGCATGCGGCCGACCTCGCGATCGACCATGCCGAGGATGTGCCGAAGCTGCCCGCGGAGGCGGTGGCGCGCATTGCCGCGATGATGCGCGCGGCAGGCATGACCGCGACGGTCAGCTCGATCCATGTGAACGGCTGGTTCGGCGCGCACGACAAGCTGTCGATGAGCCGGCTGTGTGTGGAGGAGTTGCTTGGCGGGGAGATCGACGAGGTGAACGCCGGGCGCGATCAGTGGCTGTTCATTGGCGACTCGGCCAACGATGCGGCGATGTTCGGGCACTTTCCGCTGTCGGTGGGTGTGGCGAACGTGCGCGAGGTGCTGCCATTGCTGCCGGTGGCACCCGCGTACGTCACGGAGGCCGCCGGCGGCGAGGGATTCGCGGAGATGGTGGAATTGCTGCTGGCGGCGCGCTGACGCGCCGTGTGCCCTCACCCCCGGCCCCTCTCCCCGAGGGAGAAGGGAGAAAACAATTGGTTACTTATGCTTTCACCCTCTCCCCCGACCCCTCTCCCAAGGGAGAGGGGAGCAAACCGAGAGTGGCTCAGTCGCGACCGCTCGCCCACGAGGCCGAGGGAGCAAACCGGGCGTGCCCCGGTCGCAGCCGCCGGGGCCCCGATCAATCGAAGCCCAGTTCCTGCAGCTTGCGCGTGATCGTGTTGCGGCCGATGCCGAGGCGGGTGGCGGCCTCGACGCGGCGGCCGCGGGTGACGCCGAGCGCGGCTTCGAGGACGGCTTTTTCGAAGCGTCGCGTCAGCGCGTCCATCACGTCGGGCTGCCCGGCCTCGAGCATTGCCTTGGCCTCCGTGGCCAGCAGCATTTCCCAGCTCGCGGAGACCGCGGCGGCGGACGCCGGCACGGCCAGACCCGGCATGACATTGACCGGGCTCAGAGGACGAGCAGCCACCATCGTGTCGCCGTCGCTGCCCATCGCATAGTCGCCGGACTCGATCGCTTCGTAGTCGGCACTACCCGCGCCACCACTCGAACGCTCGGGCGCGCGCGTCGGCGCCCCGCTATCCGGCACGCCGCCACCGATCATCTCGCGCGGCATATCCTTGACCTCGATGGTCTGCGCGGGCGCCATCACGGTCAGCCAGTTGCAGAGGTTCTCGAGTTGCCGCACGTTGCCCGGGAACGGCAGCGTGCTGACATAAGCCAGCGCTTCGTCGGACATGCGCTTCGGTTCCACGCCAAGTTCCTTGGCACTCTTCTGCAGGAAATGACGCGCCAGCAGCGTGATGTCTTCTGGCCGTTCGCGCAGCGGCGGCAGACGCAGCCGGATCACGTTGAGGCGGTGGAACAAATCCTCGCGGAACAGCCCTTCCTTGACGCGCGTCTCGAGGTTCTGGTGGGTGGCCGCAATCACGCGCACGTTGGCGCGCAGCGGATTGTGGCCGCCCACGCGATAGAAATTGCCATCCGACAGCACGCGCAGCAGACGCGTCTGCAGATCGAACGGCATGTCGCCGATTTCATCGAGGAACAGCGTACCGCCCTCGGCCTGTTCGAAACGGCCGCGCCGCATGGTCTGCGCGCCAGTGAACGCGCCGCGCTCATGGCCGAACAGTTCGGACTCGAGCAGGTCCTTCGGAATCGCGGCCGTGTTCAGCGCGATAAACGGACCGTTCGCGCGCGGGCTGTGCTTGTGCAGCGCGCGCGCGACGAGTTCCTTGCCGGTACCCGACTCGCCGGTGATCATCACCGTGACGTTCGATTGCGAAAGACGACCGATCGCGCGGAACACATCCTGCATCGCCGGCGCCTGACCGAGAATCTCGGGCGCATCGACCAGGCGGTCTTCCAGTTCTTCCTCGCGCAGGCTCTCCTCGAGCGCGCGGCGAATCAGCTCCACCGCCTTGTCCACGTCGAACGGCTTGGCGAGGTATTCGAAGGCCCCGCCCTGGAACGCGGCCACCGCGCTGTCGAGGTCCGAGTACGCGGTCATCACGATCACGGGCAGACCCGGATGACGCGCCTTGAGCGCCTGCAGCAGATCGAGGCCGGAGCCGCCCGGCATGCGGATATCGGAGATGAGGACCTGCGGCTCGTCGTCCTCCAGCGCCGCGAGCACGTCGCGTACGTTGGTAAAACTGCGGGAGAGCAGGCTTTCACGTGCGAGGGCCTTCTCGAGGACCCAGCGGATTGATTGATCGTCGTCGACTATCCAGATCGGCTTCATGTGCGTCGCTTGTCTGCTCGGTGTCATGTGGTCTCCCGTCATCCCGCTGGTGGCGGGCCCGCTTCGCTCGCACGACACGCCGGCAGGCGACTAGTGGAGCGGCAGCAGAATACGGAAGTCGGTAAAGCCCGGCCGGCTCTCGCATTCGATCAAGCCCTCGTGCTGCTGCACGAAGGTTTGAGCGAGTGTGAGACCGAGTCCGCTACCGCCATCCCGTCCCGATACCAGCGGATAGAAGATGCGTTCGCGTATGTCCTCGGGGATGCCCGGGCCGTTGTCAGTCACATGCAAGTCCAATGCCAGCTTGTACAAACGCTTCGCAATCGTGACCTGACGCGCCACGCGCGTCCGCAATACGATCTGCGCATCGCCGCGCGCGATGCGCTCGTGCAGCGCCTGCGCGGCGTTATGAACGATGTTGAGCACGGCCTGGATCAGCTGCTCCATGTCACCGCGCAGGTCCGGCAGGCTCGCGTCGTAGTCGCGCACTATCTCGAGCCCATTCGGGAATTCCGCCAGCACCACCGAGCGCACGCGCTCGAGCACCTCGTGGATATTGAGCTCCGACACGATATGCGGATGGCGATGCGGCTCAAGCAGCCGGTCCACCAGCGTCTGCAGCCGGTCCGACTCCTTGATGATCACCTGCGTGTACTCGCGCAGCGCGCGTTCCGGCAGCTCGAACTCGAGCAACTGCGCCGCGCCGCGGATGCCGCCGAGCGGGTTCTTGATCTCGTGCGCCAGATTGCGGATCAGCTCCTTGTTGGCCGACGTCAGGTCGATCAGGCGCTCCTCGCGATCGCTGCGCAGCTTCTGCTCGTTGTGCATGAGCTCGACCAGCACGGTGGAGGGATGGCCCTCGATCGCGCCGATCACCACGTGCGCGTGCAGCGGCTCCTGCAACGGCGGCTTCAACAGCAGGTCCTGCCGCCGCACGTCGACCTGCCGCGCGGTCACGCTCTCGATCATGCTGCGCACTTCTTCCAGCTCGCCGAACAAATCCGGCAGCGTCAGCTCCACCATCGCGCGCCGCGACATCGCGAACGCGGCCTCGGAAGCCGGGTTCGCGTACACCACGTTGAGCCCTGGGCCGCGCACCAGCAGCACCGGGTTGGCAATCACGTCGAGGCCCGGGTGAAACGCCACGTCCCCGAGGGGCACGACGTTGGCGGGCTGCTCACCCTGCGTCGCGGGATCGTCCTGGGCGCGGTCGGACCCACGATCCACTCCGATTACCTTACGTGAAACCCCGCGAATCAGGCGACGCATGAGATCAGTCCTTCAAGTTGGATAGCTCGCGCCGCAGCGATGCCAGATTGGCTTCGCTACGTGCGATGTCGTCGCGCAGCGAGGCCGTGCGATCGAGATATTTCTGATAGTTGCGCTCGTTGCCCTGCCGCTCCGGCTCGCCGTTGTTGTACTCGGCGCGCAACGCGGACAGCTTGGCCTCTTCGCTCTGCAACTCCTGCTCCAGCACGCCACGGCGCTCGCCGTCGCGGCTCTTCTGCGTGGCACCGTCCACACGCGGGAACGACGTTGACGACGCGGAAGTACCCGCACCACCCGTGCCACGGTTAGCCTGCGGACGCGCCCCGCCCGGCACCGTCACCACATCGGGCAGGCTCAGCTTCTTGCAGTTCTTGCCCGCGTTGCCGTTGCGATATTCGGGCACGCCGTTCGGCCCAGCGCAGACATACACGTCGGAAGACTGCGCGGCGGCCGGCAAGTTCCACGCCGCCAGCACCAGCGCAAGCCCCACAATGGGGAAAACGACACGAAACTGGTGCGCGAGCATTCGCCCGGGCCGCGCCGGCACCCGATGCGCGATCTCACCTCCAGCGGCATCCCAAAAAGCGTTCATGGACATTGACCCCGTTATTATGAAAAGAGCCCCATTCTAGCGAGCATCCTGCGCTTCCAAACAAAAAGGGACAGCCGAGGCCGCCCCTTTCTGGTGCTACTGTTGCCCGATCACAACCCGGTCACCCAGGTCACAATCCGGCACGATCTCGCTTTACAGCGAGTAGTACATGTCGAACTCGATCGGGTGCGTCGTCATGCGGAAACGCGTGACTTCTTCCATCTTGAGGTCGATGTAGGCGTCCAGCATCGAATTCGAGAACACACCACCGCGCGTCAGGAACTCGCGATCGTTGTCGAGGTGTTCCAGCGCCTGATCCAGGCTCGAGCAGACGGTCGGGATCTTCGCGTCTTCTTCCGGCGGCAGGTCATACAGGTTCTTGTCGGCAGCTTCGCCCGGATGGATCTTGTTCTGAACGCCGTCCAGACCAGCCATCAGCAGTGCCGAGAAGCCCAGGTACGGGTTGCACAGCGGATCCGGGAAACGGGTCTCGATGCGACGGCCCTTCGGGTTGGCCACGTACGGAATACGGATCGAAGCCGAACGGTTGCGAGCCGAGTAGGCCAGCTTGACCGGAGCCTCGAAGCCCGGCACCAGACGCTTGTACGAGTTGGTACCCGGGTTCGTGATGGCGTTCAGCGCGCGAGCGTGCTTGATGATGCCCCCGATGTAGTACAGCGCGAATTCCGACAGGCCGGCGTAGCCGTTGCCCGCGAACAGGTTCTGGCCATCCTTCCACACGGACTGGTGCACGTGCATGCCCGAACCGTTGTCGCCAACGATCGGCTTCGGCATGAACGTGGCGGTCTTGCCGTAGGTGTGCGCGACGTTCTGGATCACGTACTTCTGCAGCTGCGTCCAGTCGGCGCGTTGCACCAGCGTGCTGAAGCGCGTGCCGATTTCGTTCTGGCCCTGACCAGCCACTTCGTGGTGGTGCACTTCAACGGGAATGCCCAGCGATTCGAGAATCAGGCACATTTCCGAACGCATGTCCTGGAACGTGTCGATCGGGGCAACCGGGAAGTAGCCGCCCTTCTTGCCCGGACGGTGACCGCTGTTGCCGTGCTCGAAGGTCTTGGCCGACGACCACGGGGCTTCTTCGGATTCGATCTTCACGAAGCAGCCTTGCATGTCGACGTTCCAGGTCACGCCGTCGAAGATGAAGAATTCGGGTTCCGGACCGAAGTAGGCGGCATCGCCCAGGCCGGAGCTCTTCAGGTAGGCTTCCGCGCGGCGGGCGATCGAACGCGGGTCGCGGTCGTAGCCCTTGCCGTCGGACGGCTCCACCACGTCGCAGGTCAGCACCAGCGTCGGCTCTTCATAGAACGGATCGATGTGAGCGGTGTTCGAATCCGGCATCAGCAGCATGTCCGAAGCTTCGATACCCTTCCAGCCAGCGATGGACGAGCCGTCGAATGCATGGCCGCTTTCGAACTTGTCTTCGTCGAAATGCGACGTCGGCACCGAGACGTGCTGTTCCTTGCCTTTGGTATCCGTGAAGCGGAAATCGACGAACTTGACGTCGTTTTCCTTCACAAGCTTCATTACATCTGCAACGCTTTGGGCCATGCCTATCTCCTGGAAATTCGGCTGAATCTGAGCTGTGGGAACCACCCCAAAAGGGACGAGGAATGTTAGCAGAAAGCATGCCAACAGAAACCAACTACGCAAGCGCGAATCCCGCTAAAAGTGCACTGAGCCATCTCACCATTATGGTGCATGACCAGTGTAATAGCACTTATTTGGTGCTTATGCACCGCAACGAGGCGCTTGCGAATATCGGGGTGCCCGGAGCGCTAGAATAGCGCCGAAACCGTGCCCCGGGCACACTCTTTCTACCTGACTCGCTCTCACCATGACTACCCGCGACGAACTTCTTCAGGCCGCCAAGGCGCGCCAGCAGCAGAACCAGCTTGCGTACTACGGCGCCCTCACCCCGCAGGAATCCTATGCGCTGCTGCAGGCCGATCCGTCGGCGGTGCTGGTGGACGTGCGCACGCAGGCGGAACTCGACTGGGTCGGTGGTGTGGATGTGCCGGACAGCCAGTTCGCGCATGTCGAATGGTCCACTTACCCGGGCGGCGTGCAGAATCCGAACTTTGTGGCCGAACTGCGCGCCCGGGTGGGCGTCGACACACCGGTGCTGTTCCTGTGCCGTAGCGCCGCGCGCTCGAAGCATGCCGCGCGCGTGGCCACGGAAGCCGGTTTCAAGCTGGCGATGGATGTCCTGGAAGGGTTCGAGGGCCCGCGCGACACGGACTACCATCGCAAGGCCGTGGAAGGCTGGTGCTTCCGCGGCCTGCCGTGGCACGGCGCCTGAGGCACCCTGCCCCGCGCCGACCGACCTGGCTGGACGCTGGCTAGCCCCGCGTCTAGCCTTGTTCCACGATCTCGAAGCCCATGGCCCGCACGCCGTTCAGCAGCATCGCGTAGGCGGGGGCCACGAGTTCCTCGGGGCCTTTGACCCCGAGGTCGATATGGCGTCGCGCAAAGCGGTCGCCACGGCTGACGTCACCGACGGACGGCAGGCTGAACACGCGGATGCCGTCGAAGGTCGATTCCACCTGCTCCATCAGCGGCGTCAGCGTCGACTCCGGTGCTTCGAACACGTAGAACGCGCGCGACTGCTCGCGCGCGAGGTGGAATAGGTCCGAGTAGTGATGATCGAGCACCCACTCCATCATCGGCCACGCCATCACCGGGAAACCCGGCATGAAATGATGGTCCGCCACCGAGAAACCTGGAATGCGGTTGTAACTGTTGGGGATGATGCGCGCGCCCACCGGGAACTCGCCCATCTTGAAACGATGCTGGTTCTCGGGCCGCTCGAGGTCGGCCTTGACCGGGTCGCCCTCGGCGGTCTCGACGATACGCTGCGCGATCAGTTCGCGCGCCTCCGGATGCAGCGCCAGCGGTACGCCAAGCGCTGCCGCCACGCACTGGCGCGTATGGTCGTCGGGCGTGGCGCCGATGCCGCCAGTGCAGAACACCACGTCGCTGGTCGCCAGCGTGCGGCGCAGCGTGGCCGTGATGCGCACGCGGTCGTCGCCGATGTACTCGGCCCAGTCGAGCGCGATACCTCGCGCGCCCATCAGCTCGATGGCACGGCGCATGTGCTTGTCCTCGCGCCGCCCCGACAGAATCTCGTCACCGATGACGATCAGGCCAAAACCCATGTTTGCCCCCGCTTCAGGATGGTTCAATGCGCCGGATATCGGACGGCGCCAGATCGATGATGTCGCCGCCCGGCGCCGGCGATGGCGCCGTGGCAAGGCGTTCGGCGCGCAGCTGCGCGAGCGCGCGCAGGCAGAAATGCCCGAACCACAGCGCCGAGAAGATAAAGATCAGCACGTAGAGCCATAACGTCCCCACGAGCACGACCGGAAACAGGAAGATGATCATCGCCGACCACACCCACAGCAGCGTCGGCGCGGAGCCCAGCAGGCCTACCGCGATGCCGATGGTCAGCAACGCGCCGCGATGGCGCTTGATCAGCGTCTTGCGCTCCTCGGCCGTGGCATGCTCGGCCAGCGCGTCATAGGTCATCACGCGATAGGTCAGCCAGCCCCACAGCACCGGCGGAATCAACGCGAAAAACGGCGGAATCAGCCACAGCGGCAGCGTGACGATCACCAGCAGCAGAAACACGAACGTATTGCCGAACGACGCCACCACGCTGCCGAACACGCTGCCACCGCGTGACTTGGCCAGATCGGGATAGCTGCGCTCCAGATGCTTCACCACCGCCGGCACCGAGCACAGGCTGATGAAGACCAGCATCGAGGCAATGACCAGCGGCACCGCCAGCGTCAGCACGAACAACGGCGCGATGACCGAGCGCAGCGACTGCAGGTTCATCCACTCGAGCGCCGCATAGATCCAGCTCGTGAAAGCCGAGCCCTCTAGCAGCGCGCGCGTGGTGCCCATGATCGGCTCCCATCCCCACCACAGGAGCCCGCCCCACAGCACCGTGGCCAGCACGAATGGCAGCACGGTCAGCATCAGCATGCGTGGGTGGAACTGACTGACGAGGGCGCGCCCGAAAGCGCGGAGGATGTCATTCATGCGCCGGCCTTACGTAAGAGGGTCAGTGCAGGCGCAGCAGCCGCTTGACGCCGTACCACTGCTGCGCGAAAAAGCCGCGACCGTAGTCGCGGTTCCTGCCCGTCGGCGGCGGCATCTGGTCACGCACGCCGGTCTGGTAATACCGATCGGTGAACACCGCGGTGCCGAACATCATATCCCACCATGGAAACAAGACGCCGAAGTTGCAGCCGCCCAGGCGCATCGGCTTGCCGGCCTTGCCCGCCGTCTCGTGACCAAGGCCGACGGCGTGATGCGTGCGATGAAAACGCGGCGACACCAGCAGCCGCTCGCCGAGCGCGCCAAAATGCACGCGCAGGTTGGCGTGCTGCAGGCTTTGCAGCAACTGGGAGAGCGCCACCAGCAGGATGTACTGCGACGGCTCCACGCCCACCGCGAGCGCAATCACCGCGAACACGGTATCGCGCAGGATGTCGTCGAGCAGATGATTGCGGTTATCGCTCCACAGCGTCATCTGCCGCTGGCTGTGATGCAGCGCATGCAGGCTCCACCACCAGCGATAGGTATGCGAGAACCGGTGATACCAGTAGTCGACGAGGTCGAACAGCACCAGATAGATCAGGAAGCTGACCAGCGGCGAGGCCGTCAGCGCGGGCCACCAGTCCTCGACGTTGACGCGCTGCCAGCCCAGCAGCCGCAGGTGTCCCTCGATCAGGTCGCTGAGCGGGTCGAGCAGAAAGAACATCGCCAGCCGGAACAGCCCCAGCCGGTGAATCACCGTGTACAGGATGTCCACGCGGATCGCGCGGCGATCGGTCACCGCTTCCACCGGACGCAGCTTTTCCAGCGGCCCCAGGATCAGGATCATCACGATGATCTGCACGATGCCCGCAAGCAGCCATTCCGTGCCCGTGAACGCCTCTTCCGCATAGCCACCGAAGCCGAGGTGGTAGACCACGGGCAGCACGACGTCCTGGAACACGGCACCCTCGACCTGTCCGATCCAGCCCGACATCCAGTTGGTGAACGCGTCCCACATCAGCGTGCTCCATCCTTCTTCGGCTGCGCGAACCACGCCTTGTACTGAGGATGCTCGCGCAGCGTGGCAAAGCAGAAGCCCTTCTGCTCCAGCCCCGTCAGCAACGGATCCAGCACCGCCGGCGCCCACGCATCCTTGCGCGACCAGATGCCCAGATGCGCCATGGTGATGTCACCGTCGCGCAGGTCGCGCAATGCGCGCGCCAGCAGCTTGTCGTTGGGGAATTTCTCCGAGGATAGCTCGTCACCGAGAAAGCCCGCCGGGGCCCAAGCCACGTGGTGGAAGCCACATTGCTCGGCCCACTGCAATGTCTGCGGCGAGGTGCGGCCACCGGGCGCACGCCACAGCGGCGCCATCGGCTGCCCGGTCATCGATTGCAGGGCCTGCGCGCTGCGGCGCAGTTCCGTGCAGAAGGCATCGGCCGTCATCGCCACGTCCTTGCCGCCTTCGGCGCCGAACTGCGGGCGCATGATCACCTTGCCGTCGCGCACCGCGCGGAAGTAGACATGATCGAACGTATGGCTGCCGAAGACATGCCCGTCGGCGGCCAGCGATTTCCAGTATGGCGCCCACGTGGGGTCGAGCGAGCTGTCGTGGTTGACCGTGGGCTCGTTGGCCAGGAAGAACGTCGCGCGGATATGGTGCTTGCGCAGCGTGCGCGCGATCAGCTCGGCCTGGCTCATGCTGCCGGTGTCGAAGGTCAGGTACAGCGTGCCGGCGCGGCAGGCGTCGGCGGCCTGCGCGGGCCCGGCGAAGACCATCGCGGCCGCGGCCGAGATTGTGGCCGCCACCGAGGTCAACACCGTGAGGATCTTGCGCATGATGAGTCGTCAGAGACGATAAGAATCAGTAAAGCGGCGCGCGTGTGCGGAAGTAGATGCCGTGCGGCGACTTGCCCACGCGAATCGTCTTGACTACCTTGCGCGTGGCCACGTCGACCAGCGCCACCGAACGCGACCAGCGGCAGGAGACCCACAGCGTCTTGCCGTCGGCGGTCAGCTCCATGTCGTCGGGACCGGGCGGCAGGCCCGTGATGTCGCCCACCTTCGACAGCGTCTGCTGGTCGATGATGCTGATGGTGCCGGACACGCGATTGGTCAGGAACAGATGGCGGCGATCACCCACCGCGCGGAAATTATGCGCGCCCTTGCCGGTCTGGATCTGCTTGACCACGGTGCGCGTGTGCCAGTCGATCACGGCCACGTAGTCGGCACCGGTCATGCCGACCAGCAGATACTTCTGGTCGGGCGTCACCCACACGCCCGCGGGCGCCGAGCCTGCTTCCATGACCCACATCACGGTCATCGTGGTCAGGTCGATCGCCGCGATCTGGTTCGAGTCCTGCAGCGTGATAAACGCGATCTTGCTGTCCGCGGTGAACGCGATATGGCTCGGCGTGCGGCCCAGCGGGAATTGCTTGGCGATCTTGAGCGCGTGGCCGTCCCAGCGGTAGACATCGACGCGATCGAGTCGATTGCCGGTCGCCACGAACCACTTCTGGTCCGGGGAGAAGCCGATCTGGTACGGATCGTCGATATTGGGCACGCGCTGCTGCACCTTGCCCGTGACCGGATCGACGAACACGAGGTCGTTGCCGACCGCGTTGGCCACGATCAGCGACTTGTCGTCGGGCGTGGCAATCAGATGGTGCGGCTCCTTGCCGACCGGAAAGGTCTCCAGGACCTTTTGCGTGTCCTTGTCGATCAGCGTGACGGTTGCATCACCCGAATTGAGCACAACGACGACTTCGGCCCGCGCTGGCGCGGACAGAACCAAACCTACGGCCAAAGCGCCCAAAGCGCCAGCCACTACCTGACCTATCCGACGCATACCCATTCCGACGAGCATAAGACCGTTCACTGAAGACTTCACCGATGACGAATCGCGCATTCTAACGTTCGGGCGCCACTTTTCGATGACGCCACATAATTTCTTACGTTCACGTGCGCTCAACGCTGCATGGACTCCCACACCTTCTGGAGACGTTTGACCGACATTGGCACAGGGGTTCGCAATTCCTGCGCAAAAAGTGCGACGCGCAACTCCTCGAGCATCCAGCGGAACTCGTCGAGCTTCACATCGGTGGCGCCGCGACCCTGTTTGCGCATCTGCTGCTCCGCGCGCTGCCATTGCTGGATCAGCGGGGTCATCTCCTGCAGGCGCTGGCTGTCGCGCGCCGCATCGCCCTTGAGCTTGTCCACGCGCATCGCCATGCCCTTGAGGTAGCGCGGATAGTGCACGAGCTGCGTGTACGGCGTATCGACCACGAACGACTTGTGCATCAATCGCCCGAGTTGCGCCTCCATGTCGGGATACGTGGCGCCATAAGGCTTGGCCTGTAGCAGCTTGCGCGGCAGGCCCGCGTATTCGGCCAGGATGCTGCCGACCAGCCGCGCGATCTCCTGCGCCAGCAGCGACAGCCGCGCGCGCCCTTCGTCCTTGCGCGTGTTGAACTCGGCCTCGTTGCGCGGCAGCGGCGCCTGCAGGCATGCGCGATCGAGCGCCACCTGCACGATCTGCTCGCGCAGCGCCTCCTGCGTGCCCAGCGTCATGAACTGCATGGCCATCTGCTGCAGGTTGGGCACATTCTTCTCGATGAACTTCACCTGCTCGCGCAGCTGCAGCCCGAACAGCCGGCGCAGGCCCGCATGATGCACGCGCACGGCTTCCTGCGGATCGTCGAAGACCTCGACGTCGCAATGATCGCCATGATCGACAAGCGCCGGGTAGCCGAACAGGGTCTGGTTGCCCTTGCGAATCTCGAGCAGCTCGGGCAATTCGCCGAACGACCAGGAGGTGAGGTTCTCGTACTGACCGGCCTCGGCAGCAGGCACATCCCTCGCGGCGATGGTCTGGAACGATTGCTGCGCCTGCCCACCGAACTCCGCGCGCAGTTGCGCGAGGTTGCGGCCCATGTCGAGCTGCCGGCCATGTTCATCGATGACCTTGAAGTTCATCGTGTGGTGCGCGGGCAGCGTCTCCAGCTTGAAGTCCGCGCGCTTGATCATGGTGCCGGTCTCGGCGCGGATATCGGTGATCAGCACGTCGAGCAGATCGCCCTCGCCGAACGGCTGCCGCGTCACGAAGCCCGCCGCAAAGTCGGGCAACGGTACGCAATGGCGGCGCAGCTTCTGTGGCAGCGACTTCAGCAGCAGATGCACCTTCTCCTTGATCATGCCGGGCACGAGCCAGTCCGCGCGCTCGGGGCGCACCTGGTTCAACGCGTACAGCGGCACGGTCAGCGTCACGCCGTCGCGATGGCTGCCGGGCTCGAAATGGTACGTCAGACCCATGTCCACGCCCGCGACCGCCATCGTCTTCGGGAACAGGTCCGTGGTGATGCCTGCCGCCTCGTGCCGCATCAGTTCGTCGCGGTTGAGGTACAGCAGCTTGCGGTCCTTGGTGGCCCCTGCCTCGTACCATTTCTCGAACGACACCTGGTTGTAGATATCGGCCGGAATCGCGCGATCGTAGAACGCGTAGATCAGCTCGTCGTCGACCAGCACGTCCTGCCGGCGCGACTTGTGCTCGAGGTTCTCGATCTCGCGCACGAGGCGCTGGTTGTGCGCGTAGAACGGCAACCGCGTCTCGAACTCGCCTTCCACCAACCCGCGACGGATAAACAGCTCGCGTGCCTCGGCGGGGTTCATCGGTCCGTAGTGGATACGTCGATGCTGGTAGACCACCAACCCGTACAGCGTGGCGCGTTCGAGCGCGAGCACCTGGCCGGCCTTCTTCTCCCAATGCGGATCGCTCCAGCTGACCTTGAGCAGATGGCTACCCACCTGCTCGATCCATTCGGGTTCCACGCGCGCCAGCGTGCGCGCGAACAGCCGGCTGGTCTCGACCAGCTCGGCCGCGATGATCCAGCGCCCCACCTTCTTCGCGATCAGCGAACCAGGCCACAGATGGAACTTGATGCCGCGCGCGCCCAGATACTCGCGTCCGCGTGTATCGCGCCCCTTCTCGCCTTCGTCGATCTTGCAGCCGATATTGCCAAGCAGCCCGGTCAGCAGTGCCTTGTGTACCTGCTCGTAGGTCGGCTCGCTCTCATTGAGGCGCCAGCCCTGCTCGGCCACCGTGGTCAGCAGTTGCGAATGCACGTCGCGCCATTCGCGCAGCCGCAGATGCGACAGGAAGTTGGCGCGGCACTGGTCCTGCAACTGCTTGTTGCTCTTCTTGTGCGTCACCGCGTCTTCGAACCACTTCCACAACTTGACCCAGCCGAGGAACTCGGACGGAATGTCGGACTTGTCGTCGAAGAACTTGCGATGCGCCTGATCGGCGGCCTCCTGCGCTTCCTGCGGGCGATCGCGCGGATCCTGCACCGACAGCGCGCTGGCGATGATCAGCACTTCGCGCAGGCAATGCTGGTCGCGCGCGGCCAGGATCATGCGCGCCACGCGCGGGTCCAGCGGTAGCTTGGCCAACTGCCGGCCCATGCCGGTCAACTGATTGGCGTCATCGACGGCGCCAAGTTCCTGCAGCAGCTGATAGCCGTCCGCCACCGCGCGGCCCAGCGGCGGCTCGATAAACGGAAATGCTTCGATATCGGTGAGCCGCAGCGCCTTCATGCGCAGGATCACGGACGCCAGCGACGAACGCAGGATTTCCGGATCGGTGAAGCGCGGCCGGCCCGCGAAGTCGCTCTCCTCGTACAGCCGGATGCAGACGCCGTCCGCCACCCGGCCGCAACGGCCCGCGCGCTGGTTGGCCGCGGCCTGCGAGATCGGTTCGATCTGCAGTTGCTCCACCTTGTTGCGATACGAGTACCGCTTGACGCGCGCGAGGCCGGTATCCACCACGTAGCGGATGCCGGGCACGGTCAGCGAGGTTTCGGCCACGTTGGTGGCCAGCACGATGCGGCGCGCGCCCGAAGGCCGGAACACGCGCTCCTGCTCCTGCACGGACAGCCGCGCGAACAGCGGCAGGATTTCGGTATGCGGCGGATGGTGCTTGCGTAGCGCCTCGGCGGTCTCGCGAATCTCGCGCTCGCCGGGCAGGAAGACCAGCACATCGCCCGGGCCCAGGCGGCATAGCTCGTCCACGGCATCGACGATGCCGTCGTAGAGGTCGCGCTCTTTCGCCTGCGCGGATTTGAACGTAGGGGGCGCCGCAGGCGTGGCGGCGCCGGGGGGCTTGTCCTCGCGGATCGGCCGGTAACGCAGCTCCACCGGATACAGGCGGCCGCTGACCTCGATCACGGGCGCGGGCTTGCCGCCGTGCGCGAAATGCTCGGCGAAGCGTTTGGCGTCGATTGTCGCCGACGTGATGATCAGCTTCAGATCCGGCCGTTTCGGCAGGATCTCGCGCAGGTAGCCGATCAGGAAGTCGATGTTGAGGCTGCGTTCATGCGCCTCGTCGATGATGATCGTGTCGTACGCGCGCAGCAGCGGATCGTTCTGCGTTTCCGCCAGCAAGATGCCGTCGGTCATCAGCTTGATCGACGCGCCCGGCGACATCGTGTCGTTGAAGCGCACCTGATAGCCGACATGTTCGCCAGCCTGCGAGCCGAGTTCCTGTGCGATCCGCTTGGCCGTGGAGGTGGCCGCGATCCGGCGCGGCTGGGTGTGGCCGATCAGGCCGCCGCCGACCTTGTCAGGTTGGCCATCGCTGCCCGCGCGCGCGGGGCCGCGCCCGATCGACAGGCAGATCTTGGGCAACTGGGTGGTCTTCCCGGAGCCGGTCTCGCCGGCCACGATCACCACCTGATTGGCCAGCAACGCGGCCGCGATCTCATCGCGGCGCGCGGAAACCGGCAGCGCTTCCGGGAACGTGATCGGCGGCAACGGATTGGCAAGCCGTGGCGGACGAGCCTCGCGCGGCGGACGCGGCGGGCGGGCTTCGCGGCGTTCACCCGCCGGCTGACCGGATGCGCGCTCGCGCTCGGCCGCGCCCTTGGGCACCGCGCCACGCTCGCGTGGGTTGCGCGACCCACCCGCCGGTTGGCCGGATGCGCGTTCGCGCCCAGCCGTGCCATGGGGCGCCGCGCCACGCTCGCGTGGGTCGCGCGGCTCACGCGCTGGCTGAGCGGTAGCGCGCTCGGCCGACCCATCGGGGGCCGGGCGGCGCTCACGGGGCGTGTGCGGCGCGCGTGGTTCGCCGGCCGGCTGGCCGGGCGCGGGTCCGCGCGCGGGCGGGCGCTGGGCGGTGGATTCGGGGGTAGGCGTGCCGGCCGGCTGCGATGGCTTGCCGGGAGGCTTAACGGGACGTTGTGCTGACATTGGCCGGGATTATAATCCGGCGCATGAACGCACGAACCGACACATCTCCAGAGCCTGCGGAGCCCCCCGCCGCGCCCACCCTGTCCCCCGCCCTTTCGCCTGTCTCCGCGCCAGCCACGCCGATTCCGTCTTCGGCCGCCAGCGCCGACACCGATGCCTCCGGCCCCGATCGCCAGCAATTTGTCGACTGGCTCCGAGCCGTCGCGCCGTATATCCATTCGTTCCGCGGCAAGACCTTCGTCATCGCCTTCAGCGGCGAACTGGTCAAGGCCGGCGTGCTCAACGCGCTCGTCAACGACGTGGCGCTGCTGCACGCCATGGGCATGCAGATCGTGCTCGTGTTCGGCTCGCGTCCGCAGGTAGAGGAGCAGCTCGCGCTGCGCCACGTGGAGTCGCGCTACGCCGACGGCGTGCGCATCACCGACAACGCCGCGCTCGAATGCGCGAAGGAAGCCGCCGGCGAACTGCGCCTCGATATCGAGGCCGCGTTCAGCCAGGGCCTGCCCAACACGCCGATGGCCGGCGCGCAGTTGTCCGTGATCTCGGGCAACTTCATCACCGCGCGCCCGGTCGGCATCGTCAACGGCGTCGATTACCAGCACACGGGCCTCGTGCGCAAGATGGACGGCGAGTCCATGCGCATGTCGCTGTCACACGGCAAGGTGGTACTGCTGTCGCCGCTCGGGTTCTCCCCCACCGGCCAGGCCTTCAACCTGTCGATGGAAGACGTGGCCAGCGCCACCGCCAGCGCGCTGCGTGCCGACAAGCTGATCTTTATCACCGAAGTGCCCGGCGTGCCCGACCCGGTTGGCAAGCTGATCCCCGAGCTGTCGCTGCGCACCGCCGTGGAGCGGCTGCAGAACAACCATCTGCCGCCCGACGTCGCCTATTACCTCCAGCATCTGGTCAAGGCACTCAAGGGCGGCGTGCCACGCGCGCATTTGATTCCGTTCGCGCAGGACGGCTCCGTACTGCTCGAACTGTTCCTGCACGACGGCGTGGGCACGATGATCTCCGACTCCGACCTCGAGAGCCTGCGTGAAGCGACGCTCGATGACGTGGGCGGCATCCTGCAACTGATTGCGCCGCTCGAAGCGGACGGCACGCTGGTGCCGCGCGGCCGCCATCTGATCGAGCGCGATATCGGCAACTTCTCGGTCATCGAGCACGATGGCGTGCTGTTCGGCTGCGCTGCGCTGTACGAATTCCCGCGCGAGAACATGGGCGAGATGGCGTGCCTGACAGTGTCCTCGGAAGCTC
The DNA here is from genome assembly GCF_914271485.1 of Cupriavidus pampae. GTDB lineage: Bacteria > Pseudomonadota > Gammaproteobacteria > Burkholderiales > Burkholderiaceae > Cupriavidus > Cupriavidus pampae. Next base: position 503,389 of record NZ_CAJZAG010000001.1, on the reverse strand, counting down.
AGGGCACCGGCGATGGCGAGCGCCTGCTCAAGCGCATAGAGCGCCGCGCCCGCGCGCTGGGCCTCGAGCGCCTGTTCGTGCTTACCACGCGAACCGAACACTGGTTCCTCAAACGCGGGTTCGTGCACGCCACCGTGGACGACCTGCCCGAAGACAAGCGCAAGCTCTACAACTGGCAGCGCAAGTCGATGGTTCTGATGAAGAAACTGTAAGGCGCACAGGGACAAAGCCGGTCATCACCAGCCTTGGCTACAATAGCGCCCACATTAGCGCCCACGAAAACAGGAGTTCGAAATGGCCCGCATGGTCCAATGCATCAAGCTGAACAAGGAAGCCGAAGGCCTCGACTTCCCGCCGCTGCCGGGCGAACTCGGCAAGAGGATCTGGCAAGGCGTATCGAAGGAAGCATGGGCTGGCTGGCTCAAGCACCAGACCATGCTGATCAACGAGAACCGCCTGAACATGGCAGACACGCGCGCGCGTCAGTACCTGCTCAAGCAGACCGAGAAGTATTTCTTCGGCGACGGCGCCGACCAGGCCGCCGGCTACGTGCCGCCGCCCTCGGCCTGATTGTGCCGTATAAAAAGAGGTGCCTGCGGGCACCTTTTTTTTGGCCATAACACCATGCCACGCGCGGCCAGTACTCATCCTTTTCCGAAAGTAAGCAGGCTGCGCGCCGCGCCTTTGCACATCTTGATAAACATCAAACTCGGAATCGTCTGACGATCGCACCCTTGCGCTCTTTCAACAGGAAGGAGTGCGAAACATGACGTTAGTGCGAAATCTGGTCGTAGGCGTGCTGTCCATCGTGGCTACCACGAGTGTGAGTCTGGCGCAGGCCATCGAGCAGGCGCCAGCCACCCCAACCACCCCAATCACCTATCGCGGCCCGCTGTCATTCGGCGGCACCGTGGCGGTCACGGTGGATGCGCCGAACGCCGGCCAGGTGCAGGTACGTTTCGAGGACTCGCCGTTTGGCCTCCAGGGTACGATCGTCGGCAACTACACCACCCGGTATGGGGAATCGACGGTCCGTCAGTTCGCGGCGGACGCCAGCGATCCGCCGTCCGAGGCAGTGGTTGGCCGCCTGCGCGGCGCCGCCCTGCGCTTCACCCGCAACGACGACCGGCTGAGCGGCGGCATCTCGGGGCTGCCGAATCTCGCATTGCCCGCGCGCACCGCGCGGCTCGCCGGCATCTTGCATGCCACCGCGGCGCAGGATTTGCCAGCGCTGGCGTCGATCGCCGGCATCTACACGTTCGTGCGGCATCAGGAAGCCGGCACGCCGTCACGCGCGGCGGGCAACACAAAACTCGGGCTCGACACCGGCCAGTTCCGCATTGAACGTTCGGGCGCGATGTGGCCATGCAACGATGACGGTTGCCTGGCACCGGCCGCCGGCAGCGGCGCGTTCGTGCAGAAGCTCGAACCCGCCGACCAGACGCGCTGGCCCGGCGCGTTTGCGGTGATCACCGATGGCAAGCCGGGTGGCAGGATGTACGTCTCGGGCAAAACCGGTGATGCCACGCAGGATCTGACGCTCTATGTGGCAAACACCGCGCGCGAGGTACCCGGAGCCGGTATCGGCAGCATCGTCATGCGCACGGGCGAGTCTGTGGCGTCGACGCTGCCCTATGGCCGCTGGCGCTGCCAGCATCCGGCCATGCGACCCGACCCGCAGACCGGCAGCCATGCCTACCGCGGCACGCTGCAGACGGAAACGCTGGATATGACCGGGCCTTCCGTCCGCAACCGGGACATGAACCGTCCCGTGCAGGCGTGGCAAACCGTTGCGTCGGCACCCACCGCGACCGGATCGGGAGGTGTGGCGGCGCGTGGGGCGGCCAACGCGATAAAGGGTCTCAGCTGGGTGCGCTGGACGCCGCAGCGCCATCAGGCATTCCTGCCGCTGGACGCCAGCACGATGGCCTATGCGTTGCAGTCGACCGCACCAGTGTCATCGCTCGATCAGATGGGCATCTGCCATCGACAACGCACGGTCGTGCCACGTAGCGTGAAACGTCCAGGCAAAAAGACGTCTACGCCACGCGCGGATCAGTAATCGGTCCGCTGCACGCCGTCCGAGGTGCCGAGCAGCAGCACATCGGCCCCACGCAACGCGAACAGGCCGACCGTCACCACGCCCGGGAGCTGGTTGATCTGCTGCTCCAGCGCCTTGGGCTCGGTGATCGTCAGGCCGGTGACATCGAGGATCACATTACCGTTGTCGGTCTTGTAGATCCCACCCTCCTTCGTCATGCGCAGGCGCGGCTGGCCGCCGAGCGCGGCCAGCTTGCGGGCCACGGCCGCGCGTGCCATCGGAATCACCTCGACCGGCAGCGGAAACTTGCCCATCGCGTCCACGAGCTTGCTGCCGTCGGCGATGCAGACGAAGCGCGCCGCCACCGAGGCCACGATCTTCTCGCGCGTGAGCGCGCCGCCGCCGCCCTTGATCATCGCGCCGCTGGCATCGATCTCGTCGGCGCCATCGACGTACACGGGAATTTCATCGACTTCGTTGAGGTCCAGCACCTCGAAGCCATGCTGCTGCAGGCGGCGAGTGGAAGCCTCGGAGCTCGACACAGCGCCCGCAAAGCGCTCCTTGAACGTGGCCACGGCATCGATGAACAGATTGGCGGTGGAACCGGTGCCCACGCCGAGAATCGCGCCCTCGGGCACTTCCTGCTTCACATAATCCGCGGCGGCCTGCGCCACCAGCGCCTTGAGTTCGTCCTGAGTCATGACAACAGCCAGTTGCTTTGAGGGAAAACGCGTAGTGTAGCGGATCGAGGCTACGCGTCTGTCGGACATTCCCCTCTGTCAGGCAGATACCACGCGACGGTACAATGCCCCGATCCCTCACCCGCAACTTCAACACGCAACCGCGCGCGCACGATCATGACCCAGCTCGAACAACTGAGGCAGTTCACGACGGTGGTGGCCGACACCGGCGACTTCCAGCTGATGAAGCAGTACAAGCCGCAGGACGCCACGACGAATCCGTCGCTGATCCTCAAGGCCGTGCAGAAGCCCGAATATCGTCCGCTGCTCGAAGCCGCGGTGCGCGACCACGGTGGCGCGGGCAAGGACGCCGTGATGGACCAGCTGCTGATCGCGTTCGGCCTCGAGATCCTCGCGATCGTGCCGGGCCGCGTGTCCACCGAAGTCGATGCGCGGTTGTCGTTCGACACCGCCGCCACCGTCGACAAGGCGCGCCACCTGATCGCGTTGTACGAGCAGCGCGGCATCGCGCGCGAACGCGTGCTCATCAAGATCGCGTCGACGTGGGAAGGCATTCGCGCGGCGGAAGTGCTGCAACGCGACGGCATTCGCTGCAACATGACGCTGCTGTTCTCGCTGGTGCAGGCCGTGGCCTGCGCGGAAGCCGGCGCCCAACTGATCTCGCCGTTCGTCGGCCGCATTCTCGACTGGTACAAGAAGCAGGCAGGCGACAAGTGGGATGCCGCGGCCAATGCCGGCGACAACGATCCCGGCGTGCGCTCGGTGCGTCAAATCTACGAGTACTACAAGAAATTCGGCCACGAGACCGAGGTGATGGGCGCGAGCTTCCGCGGCACCGGTCAGATCATTGCGCTCGCGGGCTGCGATCTGCTGACCATCAGCCCCGAACTGCTCGAGCAGCTCAACGTGGAGGGCGTGACGCTCGAACGCAAGCTGTCGCTCGACCACGCGCATGGGGCCAATATCGCCCGCATCGCGGCAGACGAGGCCGCGTTCCGCTGGCAACTCAATGAAGATGCGATGGCCACCGAAAAGCTCGCCGAAGGGATCCGGCTGTTCGCGGCCGATGCGGTGAAGCTGGAAGCCTTGATTGGCGAACTGACGCGCCAGTAACGCTTGGGGCTTGTGGCTACGCCTGTGGCCACAACCGCGGCAGAATCTCCCCTGCCGCGCCCGCGAGGACGATATCCGCGGTCTGGTCGAGCACCGAAGGCTGCGGATTGACCACGATCACCTGCGCGCCGTGGTCCTTCGCGACGCCCGGCAATGCGGCCGCCGGATAGACCATCCCCGACGTGCCGACCACCAGGCACAGATCGCAGTGCTCGGCCGCGTATTCGGCGCGATAACGCGCCACACGCGGCAGATCCTCGCCAAACCACACCACGCCGGGCCGCATCATCGCGCCACATAGCGCGCAATGTGGCGGCTCACCGGGGACCGGATCAACCGTATCGCAGCGGCCGCAGCCATCGAGCCACTTGCTTGCGAACAGGTTGCCGTGCAGCTCCACCACATGCTCGCTGCCGGCCCGCTGGTGCAATCCATCCACGTTCTGTGTGACCAGCGTCACTGGCTTGCGCGCGGCAAGCTGCACCAGCGCGTGATGCGCCGGGTTCGGTTGCGTCGCCGCGACCAGCGCGCGCCGATGCTCATACCACTGCCACACCAGCGTGGGCTGGCGCCGATACGCGGACTCCGTGGCGAGCTCTTCGGGATCGAAGCGCGCCCACAGTCCGGTCAGCGCATCGCGAAACGTCGGCACGCCAGACTCGGCGGAAATCCCCGCGCCGGTCAGCACGAAGATCTGCCGCGCCGCATCGATCAGCGCGCGAGCCCGGTCGACTGCAGGGTCGAGCGGGTGCCCGAGCGCTGGATCATCCATGACGCTCAGCGCGGCAGCCGCCGCTGGCGTACCGCCTCGTACAGGCACACGCCGCTGGCGACGGACACGTTGAGGCTTTCCACGCCACCCGCCATCGGAATGCCGACCAGCTCGTCGCAGGTCTCCCGCGTCAGGCGGCGCATGCCCTCGCCTTCCGCGCCCATCACGATCGCCATCGGGCCCTTGAGGTCGATGTCGTACAGCGACTTCTCGGTATCGTCGGTCGTGCCAACCACCCAGATGCCGCGCTCCTGCAGCTCGCGCAGTGTGCGCGCGAGGTTGGTCACGGTGATGTAGGGCACGGTCTCGGCAGCGCCGCTGGCCACCTTGGCCACGGTTGCATTGAGGCCCACGCTGCGATCCTTGGGTGCAATCACTGCGTGCGCGCCAGCGCCATCGGCCACGCGCAGGCACGCGCCGAGGTTGTGCGGGTCGGTCACGCCATCGAGGATAAGCAGCAGCGGCGTGCCTTCGATACCGTCGAGCAGTTCGTCGAGGTTCAGCGCGAGCGAGACCTCTTCCGCGCGCGCGACCACGCCCTGGTGACGGTCGGTGCCCGCCATGCCACGCAGGCGATCGGCATCGACGGGATGGAGGCGCACGCCGAGGCTCTCGGCGAGTTTGACGAAGTCCTGCATACGCCGGTCACGGCGCGAGGCTTCAATATAGACATCGGAAACACCCTTCGCGTCTTGACGAAGGCGTGCGGTGACGGCGTGAAAGCCGATCAGGAGTTTTTGCTTGGCCATGGCGGGATTGTATTGGATATCCCGCGAAACAACGAAAAACCACGGCCCCGCACCCTGGGAGAGAGGGTTGGGATGCGGGTGAAGGCCGTAGACGCACGTGGCGCCTCTGCCCTCACCCGCTCTCCCTCCGCCAGAGGGAGAGGGGCGCAAACATTAACGCTTGCGTGCCGGACGCGGGCCCTTCGCCGCACCCTTGGCGGCCGTCTTGGCGCCGCGTGTCTTGCTCGCGGGCTTGTGCGGCTTTTCAAGATGGGCTGGCTTGGGCTTGGCCGCGCGCTTGGCCGGCTTGCCGCCGGGCGCCTGGCGCGTGTTGTGGCCGCCATGGCCACCATGACCGGCATTGCCGAGGTGAGGCTTGATCGGCGTGATCACGGCCTCGAACACCGGCTGTTCCTCGATCACGCGATCGAGCGTCTCGTCGAACGACTCCTCGGGCTTCGACGTGCCGCCCAGCAGCGCCGCGAGCTGGCGCCCCTTCTTCCGCGCCGGCACCGCATGCGCGGCCGGCACACGCGGTTGCGCCTCGGGGCTCGTCACGCGCGCCCGCAGGGACTTGGCCGACGGCTCCTGCACCAGACGGAAGTCGATCTTGCGCGCATCGAGGTCCACGCGCGACACCTGCACCCGCACGCGGTCCGTCAGACGATAGCGAATACCGGTACGCTCGCCGCGCAATTCGTTGCGCGCCTCGTCGAACTGGAAGTAGTCGCTGCCCAGTTCGGTCACGTGCACCAGGCCCTCGACATACAGCTCGTCGAGCTGCACGAAGATACCGAACGATGTGACCGCGCTGACCGTGCCCGCGAAATCGCTGCCAAGCTTGTCGCGCATGAAGTAGCACTTGAGCCAGGCTTCAACGTCGCGCGAGGCCTCATCGGCGCGGCGCTCGTTGGCCGAGCAATGCAGCCCCAGTTCATCCCAGATGGCCTCGTTGCGCCGCGCGCGCGCGGCCGTGTTCTCGGCACGCTGCTCGGCATCCTTGGCCTGCATGCGGCGCGCTTTCGGCGACACCGCGGTGTTGAACTCCGTGCCCTGCGCAAAGGCCGGCAGGTACTTCGTATGCGCGAGCACCGCCTTGATCGCGCGATGCACGAGCAGATCGGGATAGCGCCGGATCGGGCTCGTGAAGTGTGCGTAGGCCTCGTAGGCCAAGCCAAAGTGGCCGATATTGTCCGGGCTGTAGACGGCCTGCTGCATCGAACGCAGCAGCATCGTCTGCAGCATCGGCGCATCGGGGCGCGACTTGATCTTGTTCATGACCTCGGCATAGTCGGACGCCTGCGGCTTGTCGCCGCCACCGAGCGACAGGCCCGCGGTCTTCAGGAACTCGCGCAGGTTCTTCAGCTTCTCCTCGCCCGGGCCCGCGTGGATGCGGTAGAGCGTCGGATGCTTGAAGCGCTCGAGGAAGTCGGCCGCGCACACGTTGGCCGTGAGCATGCACTCCTCGATCAGGCGGTGCGCGTCGTTGCGCGTGCGCGGCAGGATCTGCTCGATCTTGCCCTGCGCATTGCAGACGATATACGTCTCGGTGGTATCGAAGTCGATCGCACCGCGCTCGCGGCGCGCCTTCAGCAGAACCTGGAACAGCTCGTACAGGTTCTGCAGATGCGGTACCAGCTCGCTGCGCTTGTGGGCCTCGGGGCCCTTGGTGTTCGACAGCACCGACCAGACCTCGTTGTAGGTCAGGCGCGCGGCCGAGTGCATCACCGCCGGATAGAACTGATAAGCCTTTACCTCGCCCTTGCTCGTGATCACCGCGTCGCAGACCATGCACAAACGGTCCACCTGCGGATTGAGCGAGCACAGCCCGTTCGACAGCTTCTCCGGCAGCATCGGAATCACGCGGCGCGGAAAGTAGACCGAGGTCGCGCGATCGAGCGCGTCGGCATCGAGTGGCGAGCCCGGCCGCACGTAGTGCGACACGTCCGCAATCGCCACGATCAGGCGCCAGCCCTTGGTGCGGCCGATCTTCACCGGCTCGCAGTACACGGCATCGTCGAAGTCGCGCGCGTCCTCGCCGTCGATCGTCACCAACGCTACGTCACGCAGGTCGATACGATGCTCGAGGTCCGACTGGCGCACCACGTCGGGCAGCGCCTGCGCTTCCTTGGCCGCGGCCGGCGAGAATGCATGCGGCACGCCGTATTTGCGCACCGCGATCTCGATCTCCATGCCGGGATCGTCGATATCGCCAATCACTTCCACCACGCGACCCACGGGCTGCACGTAGCGATCCGGCCATTCGACCAGCTCCACGCTCACCACCTGGCCCACGCGCGCCTTGCCCTGCGACTTCGGCGGAATCAGGATGTCCTGACCGATGCGCTTGTCTTCAGGCGCCACCACCAGCACGCCGTTTTCGGACAGCAGGCGGCCGATCACGAAACGGTTGGCACGCTCCACGATCTCGACGATCTGCCCTTCCGGGCGGCCGCGACGGTCGTAACCGATCACGCGCACCTGCGCGCGATCGTTGTGCATGGCCTTCTGCAGCTCGCGCTCGGGCAGGAAGATGTCATCCTCGCCATCGTCGCGAATCAGGAAGCCAAAGCCATCGCGATGGCCCTGCACACGACCGAGCACGAAATTCGGCTGGTGCGCGAGCTCGTAGCGGCCCTTGCGGTTCAGTTCGATCTGACCGTCGCGCTCCATGGCGGCGAGGCGCTTCTGAAAGCCGTCATGCTCTTTGCGCGTGACAGACAGGGCCTTGGCGATATCGCCTGCCGACTGCGGCGACCCCGAAGTTCTGAGCACGCCGAGGATTTCTTCCCGGCTTGGGATCGGATAGTTGTTCTGATTCAATTTTGGAAACTATTTGACAAACGTTATACGGTCGCTATAATGGCCGCTTCGGTTGTTTCGACACCTGCCCAGGTGGCGGAATTGGTAGACGCACTAGGTTCAGGTCCTAGCGGTGGCAACACTGTGGAGGTTCGAGTCCTCTCCTGGGCACCAAGGATATTCCTGCAGAGAACCCGCAATGCTTTCGAGCTTGCGGGTTTTTTGTTTGTGCCGATATTTTCACCGGCCCTTACTCCCTTTACTCTGCTGATCCTCGTCAATCCGAAACTCCCTTCTTCTCTCTTATATCGGTCTGCATCAGGAACACCTGAATGCATCGTGAATGAGTGTATCAGTAATCAGTGGCGATTCCGGCATTATCTCGCGCGGAATGCTTCGCGCTTGACAGCGCCGCCGATCTGTAACTATCATGGTTTCACATTGGGGTTCGACCCCGGACTTCCCGCATGAGCACCAGCAGCCGTTTCGCCGTCGCCGTCCATATCCTCACCCTGCTCGCGCAGGCAAAGGAGCCACTGCCCTCGTCAATGATCGCGGGCAGTGTGGGCACGAATCCCGCGTTGATCCGCCGCCTGATTGGCGCGCTGACCGATGCCGGCTTCGTGTCGACCACGATGGGCAGTACCGGCGGTGCGCTGCTCGCGCGGCCGGCCGAGTCGATCACGCTGCTCGAGGTGTTTCGGGCCGTGGAGACCAGCGCGCTGATCACGCTGCATCAGAGCGCGCCAAATCCGGCGTGCCTGGTCGGCCGCGAGATCACGGGCGCGCTGCGCAACGTTGCCGACCGCGCGCAATCGGCCATGGACGCGGCGCTCGCGGAAGTCACGATCGCTGGCATGCTCGCGGATGTCGAGCGTGCCGGGCAGCGCCGCAAGCGCTGATTTTTTTGCCCTAATGTGTAACCAATGCAGTTTCATATTAAACAAGGAAAGCCATGAAGATCGCCATTCTCGGTGCCACCGGCAACGTGGGTACCCGCCTGACCGATGAAGCGCTGCAACGCGGCCACCTCGTCACCGCCCTCGCGCGCAGTGCCGAAAGCCTGCCCGCACGCGCGGGACTGACCACGAAGAACATCGACGTCAACCAGCCCGCCGCACTGGCGCAGGCATTCGCCGGGCACGACGTCGTGATCAGTTCACTGAAGTTTCTCAACAACGATCCGCGCCGCATCATCGATGCGGTCAAGGCAACGGGTCAGGCGGCAGGCAACTCGACACGTCTGCTGGTGGTGGGAGGCGCGGGCAGCCTGTTCGGCACGCCCGGCGTGCAGATCGTCGATACGCCGGATTTCCCGGCTGCGTACAAGTCCGAGGCACTCGCGGGCCGCGAATTCCTGAACACGCTGAAAGGCGAAGCGGAACTGGACTGGACCTTCCTGTCGCCGTCCGCACTGCTGCTGCCCGGCGAGCGCACGGGCAAGTTCCGCCTCGGTCAGGACGACCTGCTCATCGACGCCACGGGCAAGAGTTCGATCTCGATCGAGGACTACGCGATCGCGATGATCGATGAAGCGGAAACGCCGCGCCATACGCGCAAGCGTTTCACGGTGGGCTATTAAGCCGCGCTGTCGTCATCCAGCAGGCTGGCGCGCTTGCCGCGCTTGAGCCAGGCCGCGAGGTTGTGCGGCCGCAGCGTGTCGTACTCCTCGAACGGCTGGTGAATCCAGGGGTTCGAGGGGAGATGCGTCACGTGGTAGTCCGGCTCGACTTTCGAGCACGCCTTGTACCAGATGACCGCCGACCGCACCTCGGTCACGGCCGGGTAGCGCTCCTTCAGATGACGGCCCACGCGCTCGAGCGTGATGCCCGAATCCACGAGGTCATCGACCAGCAGGATCTTGCCCGACAGCTCGCCGCGCGTCATCGTGATGTACTGCGCGATATCGAGCTCGCCCTGCTGCGTGCCGGCCGCCTCGCGGTAGCTGCTGGTGGCGAGGATCGCGAGCGGGACGTCGAAGATGCGCGACATCTGGTCGCCCACGCGCAGACCGCCGCGCGCCAGACAGAGGATCTTGTCGAACTTCCAGCCGGACTCGTGCACGTTCAGCGACAGCCGCGCGATCAGGCGATGGTACTCATCCCACGAGACCCACAGGTTCTCTTCATCATTGGTAGGCAGGTTCATGTTGTGCTCTTTTTTCTCTCAGTCGTGTGCTGACCGATAATGCGTTCGGCCCGCAATAGCGGGCCGAATGCTTGGGAATCGCCACGACGCTCATGACGCCGCGGTCGTTCTTATGGTGGCTTCACGCCACGTACTACATCACGCCACCTGATACGGGTGACGCAACAGAATGGTCTCGTCGCGATCGGGACCGGTCGAGATCATGTCGATCGGAATACCGACCACTTCTTCGACGCGCTTCAGGTACGTGCGCGCCGCTTCCGGCAATGCGTCCCAGCTCTTCACGCCGAACGTCGACTCGTTCCAGCCCGGGAACTCTTCGTACACCGGCACGCAAGCGGCCACGGCGTCGGAGCCGCGCGGCAGAATATCCACGGTCTTGCCGTCGAGCTGATAGCCGACGCACAGCTTAAGGGTTTCGAGACCGTCGAGCACGTCGAGCTTGGTCATGCACAGGCCCGACACGCCGTTGATCTGCACCGAACGCTTGAGCGCGGCGGCATCGAGCCAGCCAGTGCGGCGCGGACGGCCGGTCACCGAACCGAATTCCTTGCCGACGTTGGCCAGGCGCACACCCACCGGATCCTGACGCGACGGATTGTCGTTGTCGTACAGCTCGCTCGGGAACGGACCCGCACCCACGCGCGTGCAGTACGCCTTGGTAATGCCGAGGATATAGTTCAGACGGCCCGGACCCACGCCCGCGCCAGCCGACGCGGCACCGGCCACGCAGTTGCTCGAAGTCACGTACGGGTACGTGCCATGATCAACGTCCAGCAGCGTGCCCTGCGCGCCTTCGAACATCAGGTTGCCGCCGGCGGCGTTCACCGCGTACAGCTCGGCCGACACGTCGGCGACCATCGGCTTCAGGCGCGGCGCATAGGCCAGCGTCTCGTCGAGGATCTGCTGATAGTCGAGTGCCTCGGCGCCGAGGTACTGCGTCAGCATGAAGTTGTGGAAGTCGAGGTTCTCGCGCAGACGATCTGCGAACGCCTTCGGATCGAACAGATCCTGCACGCGTAACGCGCGGCGCGCGACCTTGTCTTCGTAGGCCGGGCCAATGCCGCGACCGGTCGTGCCGATCTTGGCGGCACCACGACGCGCTTCGCGCGCCTTGTCGATGGCAACGTGGTACGGCAGGATCAGCGTGGTGGCTTCGGAGATGCGCAGGCGGTTCTGTACCTGCAGGCCGGCGGCCTCGAGCTCTTCGATCTCGCGGAACAGTGCTTCGGGCGACAGCACGACGCCGTTGCCGATGTAGCAGACCGTACCGTCGCGCATGATGCCCGACGGGATCAGTCGAAGAATGGTCTTCTTGCCGCCGATGATCAGCGTGTGGCCTGCATTGTGGCCACCCTGAAACCGCACCACGCCCTTTGCCTGGTCGGTAAGCCAATCGACGATTTTCCCTTTGCCTTCGTCACCCCACTGGGTTCCGATCACGACGACGTTGCGTCCCTGGCTTACTGCGGATGCGGACATGTTCAATTGGTCAGAAGGTTAAAAACGTATTCTACTCTCGTTGCATGGCGATGCCCGATTTTTGGGCTTCCCGCGAGCATGCAAGAGACGAGTGTATGCCCCCTCTCCCGCTGGGAGAGGGGCGGGAATGCGAGGCTCAGCGCGGCACGACGACCCAGGCGTTACCCTGGCGTACGAGCTGGCGATCGCAGTTGAATTCGTCGAGCTCGTGCGTATGGCCGGGCAACGACTGGATCACGATTTCACCACTGCCACGCAGCGCGGCAATGGCCGTACGCAGCGCGGGATCGGCATCCCACGGCGCGAAAATCGCGAGCGCGCGCACTTCCACGGGGGACAGTGCCGCAACTTCGCGCAGGTCGAGCGAAAAACCCGTGGCCGGGCGCGCGCGGCCGAAGGCCTCACCCACCTTGTCGTAGCGCCCACCGCGCGCCACATAATTGGGCAGGCCCGCCACATAGGCCGTGAACATCACACCGCTGTGGTAGTGATAGCCGCGCAGATCGGCCAGGTCGATATTGACACTGGCGCCGCTCACGCGCGCGGCCAGCGCCGCGAGTTCATCGAGCGCGCGGCCGATGGTCGGACTCGCCGGCAGCGTCGCGCGCGCGCGGTCGAGCACCTCCACGCCACCGTACAGCGTCGGAAGCGCCAGCAGCGCGTCGCGCTCGGTCTCGGGCATGTCAGCGGTCAGCTCGCGCAGCGCGGACACGTCCTTCGTTTCCAGCGCGGCGAACAATGCGTCCTCGATCTTGCGGATCGATGGCAGCCCTTCCAGCAGCGCGCCGAGAATACCGGCGTGGCACAAATCCAGTCGCACATCGGTCAGGCCCGCCACCTGCAGCGCCGCCAGCATCAGCTCCTGGACCTCGACGTCGGCCTCGAGGCCGGCGTGACCATAGATCTCGGCGCCGAGCTGAATCGGTTCGCGCGTGGCGTGGAATCCCGCCGGACGTGCATGCAGCACGTTGCCTGCGTAGCACAGGCGCGTCACGCCCGGCCGGTTCAACAGATGTGCGTCGATACGCGCGACCTGCGGCGTGATGTCGGCGCGCAGGCCCAGCGTGCGGCCGGACAACTGGTCGACGAGCTTCAGCGTGCGCAGGTCCAGATCGTGGCCGGTCCCCGTCAACAGCGACTCGAGGTACTCGAGCATCGGGGGCATGACCAGCTCGTAGCCATAGGTGCGGAACAGATCCAGCATGCGGCGGCGCAGTTCTTCGATCTTGCGCGCCTCCGACGGCAGGACGTCGGCGATATTTTCAGGCAGGAGCCAGTGGTTCGACATGGTGCTTCTCATACAAAAACTGTCATACGTTGCCGGGCGGACAAAACCCCGGACGGGCCGGGGTTTCGTCGCCTGTTGCCGGGAACTGCCGGCTACCCTACTTCTTGCTCGGCGCGGGTGCGGGTGCCGGAGCACTGCCGCCCGACGACCGCATATAGCGGAAGAAGTCGGAGTTGGGCTCCAGCACGATCAGGTCGCGCTTGTCGCGGAACGTGCTGCGGTACGCCTCCATGCTGCGCCAGAACTGCGCGAAGCTCGGATCGCGACCAAAGGCATCGGCGTACAGCTGCGAAGCCTTCGCGTCGCCGTCACCCTTGATGACCTGCGCATCGCGATACGCCTCGGCCAGCACGACCTCGCGCTGACGATCGGCATCGGCACGAATCTTTTCACCCTCGGCGGCACCGGTCGAACGCAGCTCGTTGGCCACGCGCTTACGCTCGGCCTCCATGCGGCGATACACCGATTCGCTGATCGCGGGCAGCAGATCCACACGCTTCAACCGCACATCGAGGATCTCCACGCCGACGGACTGCGCGTAGTCGGCCATGCCGGTGCGGATGTTCTGCATCACCTTGTCACGCTCGCCCGCCACCACATCGGCCACGGTGCGCTTGCCGAACTCCTCGCGCGCCACCGAATCGATACGCTGCGTCATGCGGTCCTGCGCGGCACGCACATTGCCGCCGAACGCGACAAAGAACTTGCGCGGATCAACGATGCGCCATTTCACGAACCAGTCCACCACCATGCTCTTCTTCTCGGCGGTGAGGAAACGTTCGTTGGCGGCCACGTCGATGGTCTGCAGGCGGCGGTCCATGAAGACCACGTTCTGCAGCGGCGGCGGCAGCTTGAAGTGCAGGCCCGGCTCGCGCACGACCTGCTTGATCTCGCCGAAGGCGAAGACCACGGCGTACTGACGCTGATCGACCACGAACAGCATGGACGACGCCACGGCCAGCACGATGAAGATACCAATCGCGAAGGAAATCAGTCGATTCATGACGGTCTCCTCCTTAACGCGAATCGCGATCGCGGTTGCGCAATGCTTCACGCGACCGGATGTCCGAGGACGTGTCGGGCACCGAAGGCACCGCCGCGCCCGGCGCGGCGGCCGGCGAGGACGGCGCCGCGGCGCCAGGCACCTGCGACACGAGCTTGTCCAGCGGCAGGTACAGCAGATTGCTGCCCTGGCGCACGTCCACGAGTACCTTGCTCGAGTTGGTGTAGATCTGCTGCATGGTCTCCAGATAGATACGGTCGCGCGTCACCTGCGGTGCCTTCGCGTATTCGGTCTGCACGGAGCGGAAGCGCGAGGCATCGCCCTCGGCCTGCGCCACCACGCGGGAACGGTAGCCTTCGGCCTCTTCCTTGAGACGCGCCGCGGTACCCTTGGCGCGCGGGATGATGTCATTGGCGTAGGCCTGGCCTTCGCTGATCGCGCGCTCGCGATCCTGGCTGGCCTTGTTCACGTCGTCGAACGCGGCCTGAACCTGCTCAGGCGGCTGCACGCTCTGCACGTTGACGGAAATCACGCGGATACCGGTCTTGTACGCCGTCAGGATCGCCTGAATCGACTTCGCCAGTCCTTGCGCGATCTGCTCGCGGTTTTCGTAGAGCACCGAGTCCATCCGGTTGCGGCCTACGATCTCGCGCACCGAGGTCTCGGCGGCCTGCGTCACCAGTTCTTCATCGCCACCACGATCGGTGCGGTTGAAGAACAGATATTCGCTGGCGTCCTGAATGTCGTACTGGACCGTGAAACGCACGTCGATGATGTTCTCGTCCTGCGTGAGCATCGACGAGTCCTTCAGGTTCGTGTCCTTGATCGACGTCGCGCGGCCCACCTCGACCGAACGCACCGCCGACAGGTTAACCACCTCTGCCGACTGGACCGGCCACGGGAAGCGCCAGTTGATACCGGGGCCCGCGCTGTACTTGTACTTGCCGAACTGCAGGATCACCGCGGTCTGGCCTTCCTGCACCATGAAGAAGCCACTGGCGAGCCAGATGCCGACAACCGCGGCGATCAGCACACCGACGCCAATCCCCGGGCCCTTGCCCGGCGTGCGCGGTCCACCAACGTTCGGATTGCCACCGCCGCCGCCATTGTCCTTGCGGCCGAGCAGGCCGTTCAGGCGACGGTTGAAGTCGCGCCAGAGCTCGTCGAGATCCGGCGGGCCGTCCTGCGGCCGCTGGTTCTGCTGGCGGTTGTTGTCCTTGTCCTTGTCTTCGTCGTCCTGTCCGTTGCGGCCCCAGCGGGGGTCGTTCAGCGAGAAGATGGCACGCAGGCGTTGCCAGCCCGCGCGCAGCAGCGGATGGGGCCGCCGCGCGCCAGGCGCGTAGTGCGAGTCAGGATTCCGGGAGAACTGGGGCATGAAGTGCACGGGTCCGGGAAGTTGTGAACAGGTGGATTCTAGCAGCCATCCTGATCACATTTACGCAATATCGCCATGATCTTCGCCGTCGAGCGGCACTTCATCGAGGCGCGGGTCATATTCCGGGGGCATCGGAGGGCGCGCGGCGAGCCATTTGGCCACCTCGACCACGGCCTCGCGCAGGCCATCGAGACCCAGTCCTTCGCGCGCGGAAAGGAACACGCGCGTGGGCACGCCCTCTTCGTCGCGCTCGATGCGCGGACCGGCTTCCAGCAGTTCTGGTGCCGCGTCGATCTTGTTCATGACGATGATCTGCGGGATGTCCGACGCGTCGATTTCCGCGAGCACGCGGTTCACCTGCTCGATCTGCTCGTGCCGCACGCCACTGGAGGCATCCACCACATGGAGCAGCAGGTCCGCATGCACGGTTTCGTCGAGCGTGGCGCGGAACGCTTCCACGAGCTGCGTCGGCAAATCGCGGATAAAGCCGACGGTATCGGACAGCACCACATTGCCCAGTCCCTCCAGGAACAGGCGCCGCGACGTCGTATCAAGCGTCGCGAACAACTGGTCGGCCGCATACGCGCGCGCCTTGGTCAGTGCGTTGAACAGCGTCGACTTGCCCGCGTTGGTATAGCCGACCAGCGAAATGCTCAACGTATCGTTGCGCGCGCGGGCGCGCCGCTGCGTGCTGTGCTGACGGCGCAGCCGCGCAAGGTCATTCTTGAGCCGTTTGGCGCGCTCGTCGAGCATCCGGCGGTCGAGTTCGATCTGACGCTCGCCGGGACCGCCGCGCATGCCGATACCCCCCTTCTGCCGCTCCAGATGGCTCCATGCGCGCACCAGGCGCGACGCCTGATACTGAACCTGCGCGAGTTCCACCTGCACCTTGCCCACGTGGCTCTGCGCGCGTTGCGCAAAGATATCGAGGATCAGCCCGGTGCGGTCGATCACGTGCCGGTTCAGAAAACGTTCGAGGTTACGCTGCTGCGCGGGGCTCAATGCGTGGTTGAACACGATCACGTCCGCGTCGAGCGCATCCGCAGCCTGCCGCAACTCCTCCGCCTTGCCCGAGCCGATAAACAGCGACGGGTCGGGGCGCGGGCGCTTGCCGGTCAGCGTGTGCACGGGCACGGAGCCCGCCGTCGACGTCAGCAGTGCGAGTTCGGCCAGGCTTTCCTGGAAATCATGCTTGCCGAAGTCCACGCCGACCAGAATGGCGCGCGACGGCTCGGTATTGGAGGTAGCTTTGGGTTGCAAGCGGGTGGACGCGGAGCGTCTAAAGGAGGGACGACGGTCGCCGATGGGAAGACTGTCCGGAAGACTGTCGGCACGGCGGTCGGCACAGCGGTCGGTGGGGCGATCGACGTTGTGGTCGAAGAAAAACTACGCAGGTGAAACACTTGCAGGGACAACCATGCGACCGCACCGGAATGCGGCCGCATATGACGAAACCGTCGGGATTAACCCTCGGGAGCGTCATCCACCCGGAAATTGACGGCGCGGGCCGGCACAACGGTGGAAATCGCATGCTTGTACACCATCTGCGTCACCGTGTTGCGCAGCAGGACGACGTACTGGTCAAACGACTCGATATTGCCTTGCAGCTTGATGCCATTAACGAGGTAGATGGAAACCGGCACGTGCTCTTTGCGCAGCGCGTTCAGGAACGGGTCTTGTAGCAATTGCCCTTTGTTGCTCATGGCACACTCCAAATTTATAGATTTAGTGATGGATCATGGGGACGGAAGTCCCCGGTTCAAGTCATCGGCACAAGATCGCGCCAAAAAAGATCAAAGCAAAGATGAAAACGGTACCAGCTTGGCCTCAACACACGCAGGGGGCGGACCCCCTGCTATCCGTGAATTTAGCCGCAGTTCCAAACGAACGCAAACGAATCTTGCCCGCGCCGGCAAAGCAAGCCCTCAGGCACCATCGAGGCTCATTCCTTCGAGTCGACGAATGGGTTTTTGTTCGTGCGGAATTCGATTCGAAGGGGGGTACCCTTGAGCTTGAAGGCCGTACGGAACCGATTTTCAAGGTATCTGCGATACGTTTCGGCGACGCCGGACAGCGCATTGCCATGCACCACGATGATCGGCGGGTTGGACCCGCCCTGGTGCGCATAACGCAGTTTCGGGCGTGAGGTGCCCACTCGCTTCGGCTGCTGGAACTCCACGGCTTCCTCGAGCACGCGCGTCAGCTGCGGCGTCGGCAGCTTGACCATCGCCGCTGCATAGGCGTCATCGACCGAGCGCAGCAGCGCGCCGATACCGGTCCGTTCCCGTGCGGAAACGAAATGGAAGTTGGCGAAACTGAGAAACTGCAGCTTGCGCTCGAGGTCGTGCTTGATCCGGTCGCGCGAATGGCCATCCAGGCCGTCCCACTTGTTGACGCCCACCACCAGCGCCCGGCCCGACTCGACGATAAAGCCGGCGATATGCGCGTCCTGCTCGGAAATATCCTGCTGCGCATCGAGCAGCAGCACCACCACGTTGGCATCGGCAATCGACTGCAGCGTCTTGACCACCGAGAACTTCTCGATCGCCTCGAACACCTTGCCGCGCTTGCGCAGACCCGCGGTATCGATCAGCGTGTACGGCTTGCCGCCCCGCTCGAATTCCACATAGATCGCGTCGCGCGTGGTGCCCGGCATGTCGAACGCGATCACGCGCTCTTCGCCGATCAGCGTATTGACGAGCGTGGACTTGCCCACGTTCGGCCGGCCCACGATCGCGATCTTCACGCCGCGCTGGGCGGCGTCGTCGACCTCGGCCAGTTCTGGCCGTTCCTGCACCGCGAGGTCGAGCGCCTCATCGACGAGTTCCGCCACACCATCGCCGTGTGTCGACGAGATCGCGTAGGGGTCGCCCATGCCGAGTTCGTAGAAATCGGCCGCGACGGAGGTGTACTTCATGCCCTCGGCCTTGTTCACGGCGAGCATGATGCGGCGACCGGTCTTGCGCAGGTAGTCCGCGATCACGCGATCCTGCGGCGCGAGGCCGAGCCGACCATCGACGAGGAAAATCACCACGTCGGCCTCGACCACGGCCTGGCGGGTCTGCTTGGCCATCTCGGCGACGATGCCTTCCTTGGCCACGGGCTCGAAGCCACCGGTGTCGATGACGATGAACGGACGTTCGCCGATACGGCCCTCGCCGTAATGGCGGTCCCGTGTCAGGCCCGGCAGATCGGCGACAAGCGCGTCACGCGAGCGGGTCATCCGATTGAATAGCGTCGACTTGCCCACGTTCGGGCGGCCGACGAGTGCGATCACTGGTTTCATGCAATAAACGGGAAATGGGACGGCATATGCCGCCCCGACTCCGGAGTCATGTTGATCCGACATCCCGCCGCGCACCGGGGAGACCGGGTGCAGCGGGGAGGTTTTCCTGTCGGGCGCGGCCCGGTCAGACGATGCGGGGCGCCACGGTCCAAACCGCGAAGGCGGGCACGACCGGAATCATGCTACCGGATTGGTGCCATCCGCGCGACAGGAGCACGGACGGGCACGGGCGAGAAGCTAGCGTCTCCAAGACGCTTTACATATTTTAGTTCGGTACGAAGCCGTAGACGTCGCCGTCACGGGTCTGCACCACCAGCGTCTGGCCCGCCACCACCGGCGCGGCGCTGATCGCGCTGCCGTCGGTCTTCATGCGGGCCACGATCTGGCCGTCCTCACGCGAGAGGAAATGAACAAAACCGTCGTAGTCACCCACCACGACGGAGCGGCCCAGCGCGGTCGGCGCGCCGAGGCTGCGATAACGCAATTGATCGTTCTTCCAGCGCTCGTTGCCATTCTGGCGGTCGAACGCATACACCGTCGACGACTCGTCGCTGGCGAACAGCGTCGAATCATCCTGCGCGACGCCGGTTGGCGACGAGAAATCCTTGCCCCACTGCGGCTGGCCATTGGCCAGTTCGAGGCAGGCAATGCGACCCTGGAACGTAGTGGCGCACACCTGACGCCCATTGACCGCGGGCTGGCCGGTTACATCGTTCAGGCGCTCGATCTCGGACACGCCCTTCGGATACGACACCGCGGACTCCCAGCGCAGCACGCCGTTGCCCGGTGCGAGCACGCCGAGCTTGCCACCCGGGAAGCCCATCACCACGCCGTCGCCGGCGAACGTCATGCCCATGGCCGCGCGCAGGTTGAGCGGCGTCTGCGAACGCTGGTAGATCCAGCGGCGCTCGCCGGTCTGCGCGTCAAGGCCCAGCACGCGCGTGTCGGTGGTGCGCACGATCACGAGGCCGTTGCCGACCAGCGGCGCGGACAGGACCTCGCCATTGACCTGCTTCTTCCACAACTGCTTGCCGCTGGTATCGAACGCATACACCGCGCCCTTCTCGCCCGCGACTGCCGTGACACTGCCATCCGTACCGGGACCCGAGGTCAGATCGATATCGGTCTTGGCCTTCCACACCGTACGGCCAGAATTGCCGTCGATGGCCATCACGTTACCGCTGCGCGACGACACGTAGACGTTGTTGCCGGCGGCGGCCGGCGCCATCACGAATGGGCCGCTCTTGCCCACGTCAGCGGTCCAGGCCTGCTTGACCGACAACGTGGCAGCCACCGGCTTCAGCTCGGTGGGCGGATGCTTGTTCTCCTTGCCGAACAGGGAGCAACCGGCGAGCACGCCCAGGCAGGCCCCAGCGGTCAGCGCACGCGCGACATGGCGGGACACATGGCGAGTCGAACGTTGCGTGGCTGCTTGTAGCAATGACGTCATGAGAATGCGATCCCCTTGTATGGCTCGATTGGCGTTGATGTTTGCAATGAGGTGATGATCAAAAACGTGCGATCAAACGGCCACCGACTCAGGCCGTGCCCAACGCGTCGAGCTTGAACTGAATGACCTGGCGCATGCCGGCATCGCCGGCGCCCAGCTTGTCGAGCGCGCGGCGATACGCGGCGCGCGCGTCGTCGCGCTTGTCCTGCGCGGCCAGCAGGTCGCCCCGACGGTCGGCATAGAGCGCCTCGAACGGGCCCGGCGGGTCCGTCTTCAGCAGCGCGAGGCCCTGGTCGTAGGCCTTTTCGTCGAGCAGCACGCCAGCCAGGCGCACGCGCGCGAGGTGCACGTAGTCACCGTCGCCATGATCGATCGCCCACTGCAGCTGCGCCTTCGCGCCAGCCAGATCACCCGCGTCGTACAGCGTCTTCGCCGCGACCAGCGCGCTCATCTGACCGTAGGCGGTACGGCCGAACTTCGACTCGAGGTCGGTTGCCGCGCGCTTGACGCGATCGGCGTCGCGCGCCTCGGCGGCCTTGGTCACCTGTTCATACAGGAGCGCCGCGTCGCGCGCCTGCGAACGTTGCCAGTAGTTCCAGCCGCCCCATGCCGCAAACGCGAGCAGGCCCGCAATCAGAACCCACGTGACGATATTGCCGTACTGGTTCCACCAGGCCTTGAGGCTCTCAAGCTGTTCCTGTTCTTCTAGATCGTAAGCCATGTCGAGACATCACCCGCGTTGATTGAATTATTGCTCGTCGTCTTCGTCGTCATCGCTCTCGATGGCATTGACCATCCGATCGATCACATGTTCCACGAGTGCTTCGGCCGGCACGGTTTCCTGCGCGCCACCGGTGCCTTCGGCACCCGCACCACGCAGTTCCTTGACCTGTGCCACACCCTTGGCGACTTCGTCCTCGCCAATGATCACGGCGAACGACGCGCCGCTGGCATCGGCCCGCTTCATCTGCGACTTGAAGCTGCCACTCTTGCCATCGGTCGTGGCATGCAGCACCACGTTGAGGCCCGCGTCACGCAGGCGCTCCGCGGCAATCATCGACTGCTCGGCCGCGGCAGTGCCCTGGTGCACCACGTACACGTCGCAACCTTCGACGTCGGGCACGAGCTTCTCTTCGCGCATCAGTTCGATAATGCGCTCGATGCCCATGGCCCAGCCGCATGCGGGCGCCGACTTGCCGCCCATCTGCGCGATCAGCGGATCGTAACGGCCACCGCCGGCGATCGTGCCCTGCGCGCCAAGCTTATCGGTAATCCACTCGAATACAGTCAGATTGTAGTAATCGAGCCCGCGCACGAGACGCGGATTGATCTTGAACGGAATGTTGTTGGCCTTGAGCAGCCGCTGCACACCATCGAAGTGCGCGAGCGACTCCTCGCCGAGGAAGTCGATCAGCTTCGGCGCGTTGGCGGCCATCTCCTGCAGCGCCGGATTCTTCGTATCCAGCACGCGCAGCGGATTCGTGTACAGGCGGCGCTTGCCATCCTCGTCGAGGATGTCCTGGAAGCCCTCGAGGTACTTGATCAGTTCCTCGCGATGCGCCGCGCGCTCGTGCGCCTGGCCCAGCGAATTGAGCTCCAGACGAACGTTGGTCAGGCCAAGGTCGTCCCACAGACGCTGACACATCAGGATGATCTCCGCATCCACGTCCGGGCCAGCAAAGCCCAGCGCCTCGGCGCCAAGCTGATGGAACTGGCGATAGCGGCCGCGCTGCGGACGCTCGTGACGGAACATCGGGCCCGTGTACCACAGGCGCTTGGGGCCGTCATACAGCAGGTTGTGTTCGATCGTCGCGCGCACCGCAGCCGCCGTGCCTTCGGGACGCAGCGTCAGTTGCTCACCGTTCAGCGAATCGGTGAACGAGTACATTTCCTTCTCGACGATGTCAGTCACCTCGCCGATGCCGCGCACGAACAGCTGCGTCTGCTCGACGATCGGCGTGCGCAGTTGCTCGTAGCCATAGGCACGCAGCATCGAGCGCGCGGTGCTTTCGAACAGCTCCCACAGCGGCGCGTCGGCGGGCAGCATGTCGTTCATGCCCTTCACACCCTGCAACGCGCGCACCTTCTCCGTCTTCTCAGTCATTTCTTCTTTTAAGCAATGGCGGCACGCACGGCGTTGGCGCCGTAGTGCGTGCGCACGTATTCATCCACGATCGCCTGGAACTCTTCGGCAATGCGTTCGCCGCGCAGCGTCTTCACCTTGACGCCGTCAACGAACACCGGCGCCGCCGGCGATTCGCCCGAACCCGGCAGCGAGATGCCGATGTTGGCATGCTTGCTCTCGCCGGGACCGTTGACGATGCAGCCCATCACGGCCACGTCCATTTCTTCCACGCCCGGATACTCGGTCTTCCAGACCGGCATCTGCTCGCGCAGATACGACTGGATGCTCGCGGCCAGTTCCTGGAACGTCGTGCTCGTGGTACGGCCGCAGCCGGGGCATGCAATCACCATCGGGGTGAAGTTGCGCAGGCCCATGGTCTGCAGGATTTCCTGCCCCACGTAGACTTCCTTCTCGCGCGGCGCGCCCGGTTCCGGCGTCAGCGAGATGCGGATCGTGTCGCCGATGCCTTCCTGCAGCAGCACCGACAGCGCGGCCGTCGATGCCACGATGCCCTTGCTGCCCATGCCGGCTTCGGTCAGGCCCAGATGCAGCGCGTAGTCGCAACGGCGCGCGAGTTCGCGATACGTCGCGATCAGTTCCTGCACCTGCGAGACCTTGCACGACAGAATGATCTGGTTGCCCGGCAGGCCAATTTCCTCGGCCTTGAGCGCGGACTCGATCGCCGACGTGATCAGCGCTTCCACCATCACGCTCTGCGCGGGCCATGGCTGCGCGCGTTGCGCGTTCTCGTCCATGATACGCGCCAGCAGATCCTGATCCAGACTGCCCCAGTTCACGCCGATACGCACCGGCTTGTCATAGCGGCACGCCATCTCGATCATCTGCGCGAACTGCGTGTCGCGCTTGGCGCCCTTGCCCACGTTGCCCGGGTTGATGCGGTACTTCGACAACGCCTCCGCGCACGCGGGATAGTCGCGCAGCAGCGTGTGGCCGTTGTAGTGGAAGTCGCCGACCAGCGGCACATCGACGCCCATGCGGTCGAGCTGCTCGCGCACCGCGGGCACCGCGGCCGCCGCTTCGGGCGTATTCACCGTGATACGAACGATCTCGGAGCCCGCGCGCGCGAGTTCCTTGATCTGGATGGCCGTACCGATCGCGTCGACGGTATCGGTGTTGGTCATCGACTGGATGCGCACGGGTGCGCCACCACCGATCAGGACGACATTGTCACCCCACACCACGCGCGCCTGGCGCGACTGCCGACGCGGCAACGGACCCGGAAGAACGGGCTGGAAAGCCTCTTGATTCATCGCATTACCACCTTGCATGCTTGACGGTTTGCACCGACCGCGCGTGTTTGCAACGTCATGACGACAGCGTTATCACTGCAGCGTCATGCGCGCCACGTTGTTGCGGTCCGCACTCTTGAAATCCACGGGTGCGCCGTTACGACGCACCGATTCGACACCCTTCACGTTGCCGATCACGAGCTTGTACGGCGCGGCGCCGGCACCGGCCACCACGTCGCCGGCCTTGGCCGTGCCACCCAGCACCACCTTGCCGTTGCGGTCGCGAACCTCGTACCAGGTATCGCCCGAGAAACGCAACTCGACATCGCCACCGGCTGCCGCTGCCGGCATTGCGGTGGCGGCCGTGGCCGCCGCGGCGGGCGCCGGTGCGGCGCTCGGTGCGGGCACGTCCTTCACGCTCGGCGCCAACGCGCCACCGGTCGCCAGCGGCATGCCGCTGGCCGTGGTCGGCGCGGATGGCGCGGATGGCGTGGCGGTCGCTGAGGTCGCTGAGGTCGCAGCGGTCGTGGGCGGTACGGGCGTGGTCACGGCGGGCGCTTCCGACGGTGCCGGCGAATCGTTGCCGGTCATCACGGTCGGCAGCGTCGCGGTCACGGTGCCATCGCTGGTCGTCTGCGTCGCCGCCTCTTCGCTGGCGGACACTTCCGCCACATGCTGGCTGCGCGCATCAAGCCACGCCTTGAAGTGGTCGTAGCCGAACCAGCCACCTGCGGCAAGCCCCGCCACCACCAGAAGCAACCAGATCACCCGGCCACCGCTGCCGCTGGACGTGCTCGAGCCGAAGCGCTTGCGATCGTCGAACGCTTGATTCAGCGAGCCTTCGTGCCGACGCGTGATCTCCGCCACCGGCGCGGTCTGCGCCTGTGCGTGATAACGCCCCAGCAACGGGTCGATATCGATATGAAGCGTGCGGGCATAGGCGCGCATCACGCCCTTGGCGAACGTCACGTCCGGCAGGCTCGACACGTTGCCCGACTCGATCGCCGCGAGCTTGGGCGCCGCCACCTTGAGCCGCGCGCTCACGTCCTCGAGCGACAAGCGCTGCGCCTCGCGCCCCTCCTTGAGCTGTGCGCCGATCTCGCGCGCCACGGCGTCACGATCGGTCTCCACGACGCCCAAGGCGGTCTGGCTTGCGGCACGCTCCTGTTCACTCATCCCATGCTCCTTGTTCGTAGGCGGTCACCTCGCGCGAATCCGGGAACAGACTCCTCAGCTGCCCCACCAGCGCCTTCTGTCCCGTCGCGTCGCTGCGCCGATGCGCGATGCGCGCGCCCAGCCAAAGCGATTGCGCGGTCGGGGTCCGGCCGTTATTGACGCGTCCGATAAATTGTTGGGCCTGGGCGTAGTCACCACGCCGGTAATAGACCAGCGCCAGATTGGTGGTTGCCGCCTGGTTGACGCGGTCGTAGCCGAGCGCGCGCAGCAGCGTCTTTTCCGCGCCGTCGCTATCACCGGTACGCAGTTCGCACACACCAAGGCTGATCAGCGGCTTGACCGGGCCGGTGATCGATGGCGCTTCCACCGCGCGCCGCAGGATCGGCAGGCCTTCGCTCGAACGATTGTTCTGGCACAGGAACCAGCCATAGTTGTTCAGCACGTCGGCGTCGTTGGGACGCAGCGACAGCGCGGTGCGGAAGCTGTCTTCCGCCAACGCGCGTTCATTCATGCCCATATAGGCGAGCGCGCGCACGTGATACGCATCGACCATACTCGGATCGACCGCGATCGCCTGCTTGCTTTCGTCGAGCGCCACCGAATATTGCCCGGCTTCCAGATACCCCATCGCCAGTTGCAGGCGAATCGTTGCCCGGCGGCTGACCTCGGTCTGATCGGAAGCGGTGGTGATACCCTGCGGCGGAGGCGGCGGCAGCGTGCAGGCAGACAGAACCAACAGCCCCAGCAGGGCCGTGACAATCAGACGCATCATGCGGGGCGAGCCTCCCGAGCTTTGCCGGTATAGACCGGCACCAGTGGCGTGATCTTGCCGAACTTGCCGCGCTCGGCCAGACGGGTACGATCCTTGACTTCGCCGGCCAGCTGGCCGCACGCGGCGTCGATATCATCGCCGCGGGTCTTGCGGATCGTGGTAATGATGCCCGCGTCCATCAGCACCTGGGCGAAGCGGCGAATCTGCTCGTTATTCGAGCGCTTCAGCCCCGATTCCGGGAACGGATTGAACGGGATCAGGTTGAACTTGCATGGCACGTCGGCCACGAGCTTCAACAGCTCCCGCGCATGTTCGACGCCATCGTTGACGCCATCGAGCATGCAGTATTCGAAGGTAATGAAATCGCGCGGCGCGAACTCGAGGTAGCGGCGGCATGCCGCCATCAGTTCGGCCAGCGGGTACTTCTTGTTCAGCGGCACGAGCATGTCGCGCAGCGGATCGTTGGAGGCGTGCAGCGATACCGCGAGCGCCACGGGCAGATCCTTCGACAGCCGGTCCATCATCGGCACCACGCCGGAGGTGGACACCGTCACGCGGCGGCGCGACAGGCCGTACGCGTTGTCGTCGAGCATCAGCCGCAAGGCCGGCACGACCTGTTCGTAATTGAGCAGCGGTTCACCCATGCCCATCATCACGACGTTCGAGATCACGCGCTCATCCTTGGGACCACGGCCCAGGTGCTCACGCATCGCGAACTCGGCCATCCAGAGCTGGCCGATGATCTCGCCCGTGCTGAGGTTCCGCGAGAACCCCTGCTTGCCGGTCGAGCAGAAACGACAGTTGACCGCGCACCCCGCTTGCGAGGACACGCACAGCGTGCCGCGCGTTTCCTCGGGGATGTACACGGTCTCCACCGCATTGCCGGCGCCCACATCGACGAGCCACTTGCGCGTACCGTCGCTCGACACGTTGTCGGCGATGATGGACGGTGCCCGGATCTCGGCTCGCGTCGCGAGCTTTTCGCGCAGCGACTTGGCGAGATCCGACATGGTGTCGAAGCGGCTGGCGCCGAACTGGTGGATCCAGCGCTGCAACTGACGCGCACGGAACGGCTTCTCGCCGAGCTCGCCGCAATAAGCGGTGAGCGCGTCCGCATCCAGATCGAGCAGATTGACGAGATCGTTCATGACTACAGTTCCAGCGTGGGGTTCAGCGCGATGTCCGGGGACGATCAGCGGCTGTAAACGTTCAGACCAGCAAAGAAGAATGCCACTTCGGCAGCGGCGGTCTCCGCACCGTCCGAACCGTGCACGGCGTTCGCGTCGATGCTGTCGGCAAAGTCGGCGCGGATGGTGCCCTTGTCGGCCTTCTTCGGGTCCGTGGCGCCCATCAGGTCACGGTTCTTGGCAATGGCGTTTTCGCCTTCCAGAGCCTGGATCATCACCGGGCCCGAAACCATGAAGTCCACGAGGTCCTTGAAGAAAGGACGCTCCTTGTGCACGCCGTAGAACTGCTCGGCTTCGCTACGCGACAGCTGAACCAGCTTGGCGGCAACGATCTTGAGGCCGGCGGCCTCGAAACGGGCGTAGATCTGGCCGATAACGTTCTTGGCCACGGCATCCGGCTTGATAATCGACAGGGTGCGTTCGATCGCCATGAAAAACTCCGAAAAATGAAGGGGTTACTAAAGGAATAAACGTGCAATTCTAGCACGAGACCATGACGGATTCGAGCGGGGGCAACCGGGGTTGCACTGTGATCGCTTGTAATCTTTGCGCGTCCGCTCGATGTGTTATATAAATCACATATCGGGAACACTTTACCTTGCGCGGCGTCAAATGTGTTCGAATCTGCAAGACAAGCTTCGCCAGGTATGGTTGTTAAGACAAAACCGCGCGATACTCGCGTCCGAAGCGAAGCTGGGCGCAACCCGCGCTCCACCATTACATTGCCGTAATAGATGGCGGGCGCCCCTTGCAATTCAACTGACGCGGTGCGACATTCGGATTGTGCCGCGCCGGGGCCACCCGGCCACACCACTTTTAGACAGGAGTCACCATGAACGAAAGGCTCGATACCTACAGCTTCGGCAACAGCGCCTCGGGCGCCAATGCCGCGGTCGCGCGCAACCGGGTCCTGCGCAATACATACTGGCTGCTCGCCTTGTCGATGATCCCGACAGTGCTCGGCGCCTGGCTGGGCGTCGCCATGGGCGGCTTCACGCTGATCGCGGGTAGCCCGGGCATCTCGGCTATTCTGTTCATCGCGGTCATGTTCGGCTTCATGTTCGCCATCGAGAAGACCAAGAACAGCGGTATGGGCGTCGTGCTGCTACTGGCCTTCACGTTCGTGATGGGCCTGTGGCTGTCCAACCTGATCGGTGTGACGCTGCGTTTCTCGAACGGTCCCGCGTTGATCATGTACGCGTTCGGCGGCACCGCCGCGGTGTTCGCGACCATGGCTACCATCGCCACCACGAGCAAGCGTGATTTCTCGGGCATGACCAAGTTCCTGATGGTCGGCGTGATCATGCTGATCCTCGCCTCCGTCGCGAACATCTTCCTGCATCTGCCGGCGCTGATGATCACCGTGTCGCTGATCGCCATCGCAATCTTCTCGGCGTTCATCCTGATCGACGTGCAGCGCGTGGTGAATGGCGGCGAAACGAACTACGTAACGGCCACGCTCGCGATCTACCTTGACGTGTACAACGTGTTCGTGAATCTGCTGGCACTGCTCGGCATCTTCGGCGGCAACCGCGACTGACCTGCCTCCGGGCAATAAAAAACCGGCCTTCGGGCCGGTTTTTTTATGCCTGTTCGCTGAATGACGATCGCTTGTACGCGATCGCTTATACACGATCGCTTATACACGATCGAATACCGCGATCGATTCCACGTGCGAGGTGTGCGGGAACATGTTCACCACGCCCGCGCCGCTGAGCTTGTAGCCCGCCTCGTGCACAAGCAGGCCCGCGTCGCGCGCGAGCGTGGCCGGGTTGCACGACACGTACACGATGCGCTGCGGCAGCACGTCACTGCCCTGCTGGTGCAACTCCGCCAGCGCCTTGCTTACGGCCAGCGCGCCCTCGCGCGGCGGATCGACCAGCCAGCGGTCGAAACGGCCCAGCGCGGCGATATCCTCGCCCGTTACCTCGAACAGATTGCGGCATGCGAACGACGTCTTGTGCGCGAGTCCGTTGTACTCGGCGTTGGCCAGCGCGCGTGTGGTCAGCACCTCGCTGCCCTCGATGCCCATGACCGATGTGCCCTGCGTCGCGAGCGGCAGCGTGAAGTTGCCGATGCCGCAGAACAGGTCGAGCAGACGCTCCGTCGGCTGCGCATCGAGCAGGCGCAGCGCGCGGCCGATCAGCACGCGGTTGATCTGATGATTGACCTGCGTGAAATCGGTCGGCTTGAACGGCATGCGGATACCGAATTCGGGCAACGTGTACGCCAGTTCGCGATCCGCCGGATGGAACACGTGCACGGTGTCCGGGCCCTTCGGTTGCAGCCAGAATTGCACGCCATGCCGATCCGCGAATGCGCGCAGCAGGTCCTTGTCCTCGTCGGTCAGCGGCTCGAGGATACGCAGCACGAGCGCGGTGATGTCATGACCGACCGCGATCTCGATCTGCGGCATGCGATCGCGAATGGACAGGCCCGTCACGAGTTCGCGCAGCGGCACCAACAATGCTGACACATGCGGCGGCAATACTTCGCACGACGTCATGTCCGCCACATAGCTGCTCTTGCGCTCATGGAAACCGACCAGCGCCGTGCCCTTCTTGGCCACGTAGCGCACGGTCAGCCGCGCGCGATAGCGATAGCCCCAATCCGGGCCCGCGATCGGGCGGAACACGACGTCGGGGCGCACCTTCGACAGATGCCACAGGTTGTCCTCGAGAATGCGCTGCTTGATCGCGATCTGCGCGCGCGAGTCGAGGTGTTGCATCGAACAGCCGCCACAGAGGCCGAAATACTGGCAACCAGGCGTTATGCGATCCACCGAAGATTTCTTGATCTCGACCAGCGCCGCCTGCTCGTAGCTCGGCTTGCGCTTGAAGCTGCGATAGCTCACTGTTTCACCGGGCAGCGCGCCCTCGACAAAGATCACCTTGCCCTGGGTGCCGTCTTCGTTGACGAGACGACCGACGCCACGCGCTTCCATGTCGAGACTGTCGATGACGACGACGGACTCGGCCCGGGCAGCCTTGGGGGCAACGTTGGGGGCAGCGAGCACGGCGGCTGGGGATGCGGCGGACGCGACACCTGACGGCGCGGCCTCGCCCTGATCATGCGGGACGGACACGGATTGAGACACCTGCGGGACCTGGCGTATTGTTTTGCGAATGCGCGATTGTAGTCCAGTCGACTGGAGAGACACGATGGAATTGCTGAACTGGAACGTTCAATGGGGCCGCGGCGCGGACGGCCGGGTCGATCTGGCCCGCACGGTGGCCACGCTGCGCGACATGGCCGACGCCGACG
Source organism: Cupriavidus pampae (assembly GCF_914271485.1). GTDB lineage: Bacteria > Pseudomonadota > Gammaproteobacteria > Burkholderiales > Burkholderiaceae > Cupriavidus > Cupriavidus pampae. The sequence goes on along the minus strand of NZ_CAJZAG010000001.1, from coordinate 473,426 downwards.
TAATCTGCCTGCAGGAGATCACGCGCGGGTTCACTGACATGGCCGGTGGCCCACAGCGCGATCAGGTGGCCGAGCTCACGGCCCTGCTGCCCGGCTACCAGATCCTGTTCGCGCCGGGCGTGGACCGCCGCGGCAACGATGGCGGGCCGCGCCAGTTCGGCAACGTCATCGCAACGCGACTGCCGATCCGTGAAGTGTTTCGCCATGCGTTGCCATGGCCGGCCGACCCGAGCGTCCCGTCGATGCCGCGCGTGGCACTGGAGGCGACACTCGAGGTTGGCGCGCGGCGCGTGCGCGTGATCAGCACCCACCTGGAGTACTACTCGCAGACGCAGCGCTCGGCGCAGGCCGAGGCCTTGCGCCTGTGGCATGCCGAAGCATGTGCGCACGCGCGGCATCCGGGACGCAGCGATCAGAAGCCGGGGCCATTTGCCCCCGAGCCGCGCCCCACCGAGGCGATTCTCTGCGGCGACTTCAACAGCAAGACCGATGACGTCGCGTACCAGCACATGCTCGCGCCCTTTAATGACCAACCCGGCGATCGCACCCCTGCGTGGCACGACGCCTGGGTGCATACACATCCCGGCACGCCACATGCGCCGACCTGCGCGCTATACGATCGCGAGCAATGGACGGAGCCGCCGTTTGCATGCGACTTCGTGTTCGTGACGGGGAACCTGCTGGATCGCGTGAAATACTGCGAGGTCAACGGCAACACGGCGAATTCGGACCATCAGCCGATTCACCTGAGCCTCGATATGTAACTCAGAACGACTCCGACTCGTCGTCCTCGGCTTCCCCGCTGAGCGGACGTACCTGGAAAGCGCGCAGATATTCCATCCACTGCTCGCCCGGCAGCTCGGCCAGCGATTCCTGCACGAAGGCGACTTCGCGATCGAATTCGCGTGCGGACAGGCCGCCGCGCATCAGCTGAAAGCGGCAGTACACGAGGTAGGTGTTGACGACGTCGGTCTCGCAGTACGCGCGAATCGCGTCGAGCTGGCCGGCCTGATAGGCCTCCCACACCTTGCTGCCATCCATGCCCATCTTGCCCGGGAATCCGCACAACTTGGCGAGGTCGTCCAGCGGCGCGCTCGCGCGCGGCTGGTACATCGCCAGCAGATCCATCAGGTCCAGATGCCGCATGTGATAGCGGCTGATGTAGTTGTTCCACTTGAAGTCGCGGCTGTCATCCTCGCGGCCCTCGCCCATCTCCCAGTAGCGCGGCGCGGACACGCCGTTGACCAGGCCACGATAGTGCAGCACGGGCAGATCGAAGCCACCGCCGTTCCACGACACGAGCTGCGGGCTATAGCGCGAGATCAGTTCGTAGAACTTCTGGATCAGCGTGGCCTCGGTGTCCTCGACGGTGCCGAGCGTGCCGACATGGAACGATGCCGACCCGTCACGCTGCGTGCGGCGCAGCACGCAGGAAATCGCGGCCACGCGCTGCAGATGATGCGGCAGGAAGTCCGAGCCGGTCTTTTCCCGGCGGGCGGCAAAGGCATGCTCGGCGACTTCGGCGTCGCTCATCGAGGCGGGATGGTCATGCAAACGGCGCAGGCCGGCGACATCGGGAATGGTCTCGATGTCGAATACCAGCACAGGGGTCATAAAACAGCGTCCTTGCGTACACCTTGCGAGGCGAAATGCCGCTTGAGCTTGACCAGCGCTTCCTGCTGGATCTGGCGCACGCGTTCGCGGGTCAGACCCATTTCCTCGGCCAGCTCCTCGAGCGTGGCCGGCTCGATGTGATTGAGGCCGAAGCGGCGCTCCACCACATAGCGATGCTTCTCCGACAGGCGTGCCAGCCAGAGTTTCATCAGGTTTTCCAGCTCGCGGTGAGCGACTTCCTGATCCGGCGCGGCGTTATGCTCGTCGGACAGGAAATCCAGCAGGCTCGAGCCCGGATCGAGATCGAACGGCGTATCTAGCGAGGTGGTGTGTTCATTGAGTGCCAGCACGTCCTGCACCTCGTCCGGCGTCTTGCCGAGCAGGTGGGCGATGTCCTCGAGGCTGGCGTCGCGGCCATCGGTGCCACCCTTTTCAAGGTGGCGCTTGGCGCGCAGGACTTGATTCAGTTCGCGAATCACATGCACCGGCAGGCGTACCGTGCGTGCCTGGTTCATGATTGCGCGTTCGATGCTCTGACGGATCCACCATGTGGCGTACGTCGAAAAACGGAAGCCACGCGAAGGATCGAATTTCTCGATCGCATGCATCAGGCCGAGGTTGCCTTCCTCGATCAGATCGAGCAGCGGCACGCCACGATTGAGATAACCCTTGGCAATGCTGACCACGAGGCGCAGATTGCGCTCGATCATGACCTGACGCGCGGAGAAATCACCTTCTTTCGCGCGCGTCGAGAAATGGAGTTCCTCGGGTGCGGACAGCAGCGGCTTGATGCTGATGCGATTGAGATAGTGCTGAACCGTATCGGCGGCGAGTTCGGTATGCAGGACCGTGCGGAAGTCGTCCGGCTCGGCGGCGGGTTCGGCCGCGCCCTCTTCTTCCTCGTCGTCCTCGTCCTCATCGTCGTCGGCATCATCGGCGACGGGCTCTTCACGCGAGCTCGCTTCGCGCAAACCCGCGCGTGAACCTGCGTTGATGGGCTCGTCGGTCGCGGGCACCATATCGGCGGCGGGATCACCGTCGAGCATCTCGGTGTCGAGCGCGGCCACTACCTCAGCATCGGCAGAGTCGTCAGTCTGCGCCACCACGCCAGCCTTTCCTTCCGGCTGCTTGGGACGACGGGTCCTGCTGACAACTCCGGATGAAACAGTTTTCTGGCGTGGCATGAAACCTCACTGTGGCGGCAGATACCGCATTGGATCGACCGGTTTTCCGTTCTTTCGAACCTCGAAGTGCAGCTTGACCCTGTCAGTATCACTGTTACCCATTTCGGCAATCTTCTGGCCCTTGCGAACCGTTGATTGCTCTGCCACCAGCACCTTGTCGTTATGCCCGTATGCGGTGAGATACGTTTCATTGTGTTTGATGATGACAAGATTCCCGTAGCCGCGCAAGGGGCCTACGTGAATCACCCTACCTTCCTCCGCGGCCAATACGGGATCACCCTTCTTGCCGGCAATATCGATGCCCTTATTGCCTTTTTCATCAAACTTTCCAATCAGTTGACCGCTCGCTGGCCATGCCATGCGCATCGACGCATCGGCCACCGCCGACGAGGCCGCCGCAGGTGCCGAGGCAGCAGGTGCAGGCGTGGTGGCTACCGGGGCCGCGGCTGCGGATGCGGCCGACATCGGCGTGCCGACCGGACGCGTGGCATCGATCGGCTGGGCCTGCACGTTGCCCGAATTCACCGGCACTGTGGCCACACCTGCCGTCGCATTCGGATCCGCGCTTGGCGGCATCACGCGCAACAGTTGACCCACCTCGATCTGATTGACGTTACCGAGGTTGTTCCACGCGGCGACATCGCGATAGGACTGGCCGTTTTCCAGCGCGATGCGATACAGGGTATCGCCGCGCTTCACGCGATAGTAACCGGGCGGCGCCGGTTCGAGCGGTGCAGCGCTCGCGGTTCCGGCCGTGGATGTGCGGTCGACCACAGGCGCGGGGGCTGGCATGGGCGAGTTGGCACAGGCGCCGAGCAGCGCAGCCAGTGCGGTGACGACGAGAACCTGTCCTGCGCGAGTGAAATGTTCCGAATTCACGTTGTTGTGCATAGTTCGACTCAGATGGTGCCCGATTTTAAGGGCACAAAGAAAACAGCTTCAAGCGCGGTTCGATGAAAGCGATGCCGGTTGAGACGCTCGATCAGTAGCAGTTGCTGCTGTGCGCCGCCCTGGCCGCCCGCACCCGCGGGCACCGCCACCGGCGCGATCAGCTTGCCGCCAATCGCGAGCTGCTCCAGCAAGGCTTCGGGCACCTCCATGCCCGCGGCCGCGAGAATGATCGACGAGAACGGCGCCGCCTGCGGCAGACCCAGCATGCCGTCACCGTAGTGAAGCCGCACGTTAGGCAAGCGGAGTGGCCGCAGGTTCGCCTTGGCCTGCTCATGCAGCGGACGAATTCGTTCGATCGAGAAAACTTCATCGGCGGCGAGACTCAGCACGGCCGCCTGATAGCCACAACCGGTACCAATCTCGAGCACGCGCGCGAGCGGCTGGTCGGGGGCGAGCCCCTCGCGCAGCAGTTCGATCATGCGTGCCACCACCGATGGCTTGGATATGGTCTGCTGATAGCCGATGGGCAACGCGGCATCTTCATACGCCTGCGAGGCCAGGCCCGGCTCCATGAACAAATGACGCGGCACGGTACCGATCGCGCGCAGCACGCGTTCGTCGCGAATGCCCGATGCGCGCAGGCGCGCGGTCAGCGCACCGCGCGCGCGATCGGAGGCCATGCCGCCCCCGCCCGCGGTTGCTGCCGAGGCGCGCGCCTCCACGGCACTGCCCGGCTTGGTGGGCGATGCCAACGGTTGCGGCGTGGTGGACGACAGCGCGGGCTTGCGGCCGCGCTGCACGGCAGAATTCAGCGGCTTGAGCGCGTTTGGCGGCGTCTGCGCAGCCGGTACGATCGGCACCGCGGACTTGCGTGCCGATTCGATCGCGGGCATGCCGGCGGTACGCTCGGGCGCGGGCTTACGCTCGACCACGGCATCGAGCGGCAGCGGAAAGCGGGATCGTCGCGGCGTCGTCATGCGCGCGGGTCACGCTTGGTCATGCGCGCCAGGCAAGCGCGGGCCACCATGTCATCGACCGATGGCGCACCAGTGCGAACGGGCCGGCGCGTCAATTGCGCTCCAGCCATTGACCGAGTTGCGCGAGCTGGGCGCGATGCGTGAGGTCGAGCTGCAGCGGCGTGAGCGAGACGAAGCCTTCCGCGGTCGCGTGGAAGTCGGTGCCTTCGCTGGCATCGAGCGCATCGCCGGCCGGGCCGATCCAGTAATTGGTCTCGCCGCGCGGATTGACCTGCGTGATCACGGGCTGCGACGGATGCCGCTTGCCGAGACGCGTCGCGCGCAGTCCGCGCAGATGCTCGTACGGCAGGCTCGGGATATTCACGTTAAGCAGGAACGGGGCTGCAGGTTCCAATGCGGGCGGCGCGGCGATGACGCGTTCGACGACCTCGCGCGCGATGCGCGCGGCAGCGTCGAGGTGCTCCCAGCCCTTGTCCACCTGCGAGAACGCAATCGACGGAATACCGAACAGATAACCTTCGATCGCCGCGGCGACGGTGCCGGAGTACAGCACGTCCTCGCCCATGTTCTGGCCCTGATTGATGCCCGAGACCACCAGGTCTGCCCGATCTTCAAGCAGACCCGTAAGCGCGACGTGCACGCAGTCGGTCGGCGTGCCATTGAGAACGCGAAAACCCTTCTGTACGCCCTCGCGCGCCTCGAAGACCGATAGCGGCCGCTGCAGCGTCAGAGAATTCGAAGCGCCGCTGTGATTCTGTTCCGGCGCGATGACCGTGACGCGCGCGAGCGGCGTCAAGGCGGCGTGCAGCGCCGCCAGGCCGGGCGCGAGGTAACCGTCGTCGTTGGCGAGAAGGATATGCATGGCCGCGATTGTACCCGAGCAAAGCGGCCCCAAAGGTGGCAATACGCCGCAAAAATGCGGCATAACAGCAAACAGAACGGTCGTGCTATTTTGCCCGATTTTTGCGTTACACTGGCCCGCATCCGCGTACCGGCAATTCGCTCACACCCACTCTGGAGACAATATGAAAGCCGTACTGTGCAAGGCCTGGGGCCCACCCGATTCGCTCGTCCTCGAAACGCTGCCGGACCTCGTGCCCGGCGATGGCGAGGTGATCATCGACGTGAAGGCGGCCGGCGTGAACTTCCCCGACGTGCTGATCATCCAGAACAAGTACCAGGCCAAGCCCGCGCTGCCGTTCTCGCCGGGCTCCGAGCTCGCGGGTGTGGTCAATGCCGTGGGCGCGGGCGTGACGCACGTCAAGCCGGGCGATGCCGTGATCGCCTACCTCGGCAACGGCGCGTTCGCGTCGCAGGCGCGCGCCCCCGCCAAGGCCGTGGTGCCGATGCCGCCCGGTATCGACTTCGAGACCGCCGCCGCATTTACGCTGACCTATGGCACCTCGCATCATGCGGTGGTCGATCGTGGCGAGCTCAAGGCGGGCGAGACCATGCTGGTGCTCGGTGCGGCCGGTGGCGTGGGACTGGCGGCCATCGAGATCGGCAAGGCACTCGGCGCGCGCGTCATTGCCGCGGCCTCCACCGATGACAAGCTGGCGGTATGCAAAGAACATGGTGCCGATGCGGTGATCAACTACGCAACGGAGGATCTGCGCGAGCGCGTCAAGGCGCTGACCGACGGCAAGGGCCCCGATGTTATCTACGATCCGGTGGGTGGCATCTATGCGGAGCCCGCGTTCCGCTCGATCGGCTGGCGCGGCCGCTATCTCGTGGTGGGCTTTGCCAACGGCGAAATCCCGAAAATGCCGCTGAACCTCGCGCTGCTCAAGGGGGCTTCGCTGGTGGGCGTGTTCTGGGGCGACTTCGCGCGCCGCGAGCCGCAGCACAATCAGGCCAACATGGCGCAGATGCTCGGCTGGATGAAGGAAGGCAAGATCCGCCCGCATATCTCGGCGCGCTATCCGCTCGAGCAGGCGCCACAGGCGCTCAAGGACATGGAAGCACGCAAGGTGACGGGCAAGATCGTCATCGTGCCGTAACAATGTCGCGTCCCTCTCCTGCGGGAGAGGGACTCCCCTCCGACTACAGCTTCTCGGTTTCTCCGCTTTGCGGCTGCCACTTCATGAGCCGCTTCTCGAAACGTCCCACGACCCAGTCGAGCAAGAGCGCGCATGCGGTCAGCACGACGATGCCGGCGAACACGGTATTGATGTCGAACGTGCCTTCCGCCTGCAGGATCAGATAGCCAACCCCGCTGGCGGACCCCAGGTACTCGCCCACCACCGCGCCCACGAACGCCAGGCCCACCGACGTATGCAGCGACGAGAATACCCAGCTGGTCGCGCTCGGCAGATACACGTGGCGCAGCAGCTGCTGACGGTTGGCGCCTAACATGCGCGCATTGGCCAGCACCACCGGGCTCACTTCCTTGACGCCCTGGTACACATTGAAGAACACGATAAAGAAGACCAGCGTAACAGCCAGCGCCACCTTGGACCAGATGCCGAGGCCGAACCAGACCGCGAAGATCGGGGCCAGGATCACGCGCGGCATCGAGTTCATGGCCTTGACGTAGGGGTCGAGCACGGCCGCGGTCATCGGGCTCAGCGCGAGCCACAGGCCCACACCAAGGCCTGCCGCGGTGCCGATACCAAACGCGAGCACGGTCTCGATCAGCGTCACGCCGAGGTGCTTGTAGATATCGCCTTCGGTGATGAACCAGCTCCAGATGCGCTGGGCCACCATCAACGGTTCGCCGAAGAAGAACGCGACCTGCTGCGAGCGCGTGGCCAGATGCCATGCGCCGAGGATCACCACGAGGACCAGTAGCTGCCATACACGCAGCATGCCGGGAGAATTGGGTCGGAGAGCCATGTCGATATTGTTTTCTGTGCGGCGGGATCAGGCGACCTTGCGCTGTTGCGCATAGCCCTTGAGCACTTCCTCGCGCAGCACGTCCCAGATGGCCGCGTGCAGTTCCACGAAGCGCGGCTGGTTGCGGACCTCGGCCACGTCGCGCGGGCGCGGCAGGTCGATATTGAATTCGCCGATCGGACGCGTGCCCGGCCCCGCCGACAGCACCACCACGCGATCGCTCATCGCAATCGCTTCGTCGAGGTCGTGCGTGATGAACAGCACGGCCTTGCGCTTGGCCGCCCACAGGTCGAGCACCTCGTTCTCCATGAGCTGGCGGGTCTGCACGTCGAGCGCCGAGAACGGTTCGTCCATCAGGATGATGTCGGGGTCGAGGATCAGTGTCTGCGCGAGACTCACGCGCTTGCGCATGCCACCCGACAGCTGGTGCGGATAGCGGTCGCCAAACCCGCCCAGGCCAACGCGGCGCAACCACTCCTCGCCCTCCGCCACCGCCTGCGCGCCCGGCATGCCACGGAATTCGAGGCCCGCGATGACGTTGTCGAGCGCATTGCGCCACGGCATCAGCGCCTCGGCCTGAAACATGTAGCCCGCGCGCGTGTTGATGCCTTCCAGCGGCGCGCCGAATACGCGCACGGTGCCAGTGGATGGCGCAAGCAGCCCCGCGCTGACGTTGAGCAGCGTCGACTTGCCGCAGCCGGTGGGACCGACCACCGAGACGAACTCGCCGGGCTCGATGGTCAGCGTGGTATCGCGTACCGCGGTGTAGCGCTGCGTGCGGTCGTCGCGCGAGACGAACGTGCAGGTCACGTTCTCGAGGGATAAGGCTGGCGTGGTCATGGGACTCGCAGAAATGCAAAGGCCCGCTCCAGCAGCGGGCGGGCCGGGCCGTGGAAGGTTCCGTCTTACTTGTACTTGGCGTTGGCCTTCTGCACGAACGCGTTGGTGTATGTGTTCTCGAGCTTGATCGGCTTGCCCTTGAGTTCCGGGTCGAACTGCTGCAGCGTGTTGAGCGCCGTGCGCGGACCGTCGGCGGGCATGGTGCCGTCAGGCGAGATCGCCTCCCGCACCTTCTCCCACGCTGAAAGATAGAGCGCGCGGTCACCCAGCAGGTAGCTCTCCGGCACGGTCTTGACGATATCGGACGGTCCCGCCTTCTGCAGCCACTTGAGCGCGCGCACCATGGCGTTGGTCATCGCCTGCACGGTGTTCGGATTCTGCTGGATAAAGGCCGTGGACGCATACAGGCAGCCCGACGGCATATTGCCGCCGAATACCGCTTCGGTATCCTTGAGCGTGCGCGTGTCCGAGGCGATCTTCACCTCGTTCTTCTGCGTCAGCATCGAGATGACCGGATCGAGGTTGGCCATCGCGTCGATCTGCCCCGAGCGCATCGCGGCCACCGCGCCGGCGCTCGCGCCCACGCCGATAAACGACACGTCCGACGGCTTGAGTCCGGATTTGGCCAGCACGAAGTTGGCCATCATGTTGGTCGAGGAACCCGGCGCGGTCACGCCGATCTTCTTGCCCTTGAGGTCGGCGATCGACTTGTAGTTCGGCATGGTCTTGTTGGAGACCACCAGCACGATCTGCGGCGCGCGCCCCTGCAGCACGAATTCCTGATACTGCTGGCCCTTGGCCTGCAGGTTGATGGTGTGCTCGTACGCGCCCGACACCACGTCCGCGCTACCGCCCACCACGGCCTGCAGCGCCTTGGCGCCACCGGCGAAGTCGACGATCTCGACGTCGAGCCCTTCATCTTTGAAGTAGCCAAGACGCTCGGCGATCGTCAGCGGCAGATAGTAGAAGAGATTCTTGCCGCCGACTGCCACGGTGACCTTGGGTTTCTCGGGCTTGCCTTGCGCGAGCGCATAGCCGAACGTGAACCAGCCGGCGAGGAACAACGCCAGCGCGATCAGCAGTTGCTTCCAGAATCTCTTGTTGTACATGTTCTTGTCTCCTACCTGTCTTCATGGACGGCCGCCAGAATGCAAAGGGGCGCCCCTCGCATGCTACGCGAGTGGCGCCCTCTCCGCATCGGGATCAATACTTAAGTTATTCCGCGTGAATATCGGCGGACTTGATGACCTTGCCCCAGCGCGTGAGCTCGGCCTTCTGGTACTGGTCGAGCTGCTGCGGGTTCATGTACTTGGCCTCGGCACCGAGTTCCTCGGCCTTCTTGCGGAACGCCTCGGTCTTCATGATCTTGTCGATCTCGCCGGTCAGCTTGTCGATCACGGGCTTGGGCGTGCCGGCCGGTGCGTACATGGCGAACCACGACGACACGTCGAGGTCGGGGTAACCGGCTTCCGGCGCCGACGGCACGTCCTTGAGGCTCGGCAGACGCTCCTTGCTCGTGACCACGAGCGGACGCAGCTTGCCGGCCGCGATATGGCCCATCAGCGGCGGCGGCGTGGTGATCGTCAGATCGACCGAACCACCCAGCAGATCGGTCATCGCCGGGCCCGTGCCCTTGTACGGCACGTGCGTGATCTGGATGCCGGCCATCTGGTTCAGCAGCTCCGTGGACACGTGCTGCAACGAACCGTTACCCGACGACGCGTAGTTGAGCTTGTTCGGGTTGGCCTTGGCATAGGCCACCAGTTCCTTGAGCGACTTGACCGGCAGCGACGGCCGCACCACCAGCACCTGCGGGGCCGACAGCACGTTGGCCACGGGCATGAAGTCCTTGACCGGGTCCCACGAGGTTTTGGTCAGCAGCGGCGTGATCACGTGGAAGCCCGAGTACTGCAGCAGCAGCGTGTAGCCATCGGCCTTCGAACGTTGCACCACGGAAGCCGCGATGCCACCGTTGCCGCCCGGACGGTTGTCCACCACCACGGGCTGGCCGAGCGCCTTCGACAGCGGCTCGGAGATCATGCGCGCGGCGATGTCGGTGGTACCGCCCGCGGCGGCCGACACGACCAGCGTGATCGGACGGTTGGGATAGTTGCCGTCCTGCGCGTGCGCGGCGCCTGCCGCCAGCAGCGCCGCTACGGGCGCCACGAATGAGAATTTGCGTTGCATGTCTTGTCTCCGAAAGTCTTTGATGTCTTTGTTCAAGCTTGTGAGGAAAATCTACTGACCCTGAAAATGTTCGGCCATCCAGGCCGGTGGCTGGTGCGTGCGCAGGCGCGGTCCCGCGCGCAGCAGTTGGCTCGAGATCTCGCGCTCGACCAGCGTCGGCAGATTCGCCACGATGTCGAGCAGCGCGCCGAGGTTCACCCCGGTGTCCACGCCCATCGAGGCAAACATATGCACGAGTTCCTCGGTGCTGACGTTACCGCTGGCACCGGGCGCGTAGGGGCAGCCGCCAAGGCCGCCGGCCGCCGCGTCGAAGCGCGTCACGCCGGTCTGCCAGGCCGCCATCGCGTTGGCCAGCCCCATGCCACGCGTGTTGTGCAGATGGATGGTCAGGCCCGTCCTCAACAGACGCCGCTGAAAGTCCTCGCACAGCGCGGCCACCTGATTCGGATAGGCCATGCCGGTGGTATCGCACAGCGTGATGCCGGCCGCGCCAGCATCGGCAAAGGTCTGAGCGAAGGCCATCACGTCGTCACTGCTGACCTCGCCCTCGAACGGGCAGCCGAACACCGTCGACAGCGACACGTTGACCGGCACGCCGGCACGATCGGCTTCGGCGATCATCGCCAGCAACTGCGCGCGCGATTGTTCACGCGTCATGCGCAGGTTGGCGCGGTTGTGCGTCTCGCTCGTCGACATCACGAGATTGACCTCATCGGGGTTGCACGACAGCGCACGCTCGAGTCCGCGCAGGTTCGGCACCAGCACCGTGTAGCGCACGCCGGGCACGCGTTCGATCTGATGCATCACCGCTTCCGCATCGGCCAGCGCGGGAATCGCCTTGGCCGAGGTGAACGAGGTGGCCTCGATGCGCGCGAAGCCGCAATGCGACAGCGCATTCACGAACGCGACCTTGCCTTCGGTCGGCACCACCACGGGCTCGATCTGCAGGCCGTCACGCGGCGCCACATCGTTGATTTCCACGCGGGCCGGACCCGCGAGCTTGTAGGCGTTGGCACTCATGCGATGACTCCCCGGGCACGCAGGTCGGCAATGGCCGCGGCATCGAGGCCTGCTTGCGCGAGCACCGAATCGGTATGCTCGCCGAGCGTCGGTGCGCGGTCATGGATGGCGCCGGGATTGCCCGACAGGATCGGCATCACGCCGGGCACTTCCACGGTCAGGCCCTTGGCGGACGTGACCGACTCGATCACGCCGCGCGCGCGGTAGTGAGGATCTTCAGCGATGTCCTTGACCGTATAGATGCGACCGGACGGGACCTGCGCCTCGCGCAGGATCTCCAATACCGAAGCGACCGTCTGCGTGCGCGTCCATGCGGCGATGGCCGCATCGATTTCCTCGACGCGCTTCACGCGACCGTCGTTCTGTGCGAGCGCGGGATCCTCGCCAAGGTCGGGACGTCCCATCGCCTGCATCAGCCGGCGGAAAATCGCATCGCCATTGGCCGCGATCAGCACGTAGTCGCCACAGCCGCACGGATACGCATTCGAAGGCGCGATGCCGGGCAGCGCGCCGCCGGCCGGTTGCCGCACCGCGCCAAACGCGGAGTACTCGGGCAACAGGCTTTCGCTGAGGTTGAACAGCGATTCGTAGAGCGCCACGTCGATGACCTGCCCCACCCCGCCGCGCGCATCGCGCTCATACAGGGCCAGCAACACACCGAGTGCGCCATGCAGCCCGGCAATGGTGTCGCCGAGCGACAGCCCGGCGCGCACGGGGGCGCGGCCCGGTTCGCCCGTCAGGTGGCGCAAGCCACCCATGGCTTCGGCCACGGCCGCAAAACCCGGTTCATCCTTGCGCGGACCGGTCTGGCCGTAGCCCGACACGCGCACCATGATCAGCTTGGGATTGTCGGCATGCAGCACGTCCCAGCCGAGGCCCCATTTCTCCATGGTGCCGGGCCGGAAGTTCTCGATCAGGATGTCCGCTTCGGCGGCGAGCTTGCGCACAAGGGCCTGGCCTTCGGCCTGGCGCAGGTCGATACAGATCGACTGCTTGTTGCGCGATTGCGCTTCCCACCACACCGAGGTGTCTTCGTGAATCATGCGCCATTTGCGCAGCGGGTCGCCCTGCCCGGGCGGCTCCACCTTGACGATCTGTGCGCCAAAGTCGGCGAGTGTCTTGGCCGCGAACGGGCCGGCAATCAGCTGTCCCAGTTCGAGGACCCGAATGCCTTCGAGAATCTGTCGCGCCATGTCTTGGTCTCCGGTAATTCGGGACCGAGTGTGCACCCGCGAGGGGCGGCGACGGAATCGGCAATCGGGAAAGCGGGCTTTCTCGGAACGCGAAGGTTAGGGAAAACGCGGAGACGGAGGGGGAAACGCACCGTTTGGCGCGTTTTGAACGGCGCTTAGGACGGTACTTAGAACGGTGCGCGGTCGCCGCACAGATGCGTGATCAGCAGCCGCGCCGAGACCGTCAGCGCGGCCGGGTCGCGCATGCCGATCAACAGCGAACGGCGCGCCCACGGGTCCTGCAGCGAGACCAGCGACAGGCCCATCGACTTCACGTGCGGCTCGGCCGCGATGCGCGGCAGCACGCCCACACCCAGGCCGGCCATGACCATGCGGCACATCGCGTCGAAGCTGCGCACCTGAATGCGCAGCCGGAACGGCCGCTCCAGCCGGCTACTTTCCTCGAGCAGCCGCGCTGCCAGCGAGGTCACCTGCGGCAGGCTCACGAAGTCGTAGTCGAGCGTATCGGCATACCTCACCGGTCCGCGTTGCGCGAGCGGATGCCCGTGCGGCGTGATGATGACCAGTTCGTCCTGGCGATACTCCACCGTAACCAGCCCCGCGCAAGGCGTGCGGTCCGCGAAGATGCCCACGTCGGCGCGATTCTCGATAAGCGCGGCGACGATATCGCTGCTGTTCTGCTCCTCGAGTTCGATACGAATGGTCGGATGCTGGCGCATGAACTCGGCCAGATCGTCGGGCAGAAACTGCGTGATGGCCGAGGTATTGGCGCATACGCGCACCTGCCCGCGCACGCCCGACGCATAGTCGGACATCACGCCAGCCATGCGCTCCACATCCTGCAGGATAGTCAGCGCATGGTGGTAGCACGCCTGCCCCGCTTCGGTCAGCTGCACGCCGGCCGCATGCCGGAAGAACAGCGGCGCGCCCACCGCGGTCTCGAGATCCGAGATGCGCTTGCTTGCTGCCGCCACGGCCAGATGCGACTGTCGTGCGCCAGCGGAGATGCTGCCATGACGCACGACGGCGACGAACAGGCCAAGCGTGACGAGGTCGAAGCGGGCGAGATTCATGGGAGCGGAAGTTGGCGGGGCGGCGGCCGTGACGTGGGGGAGCGTTACGTAGCGAGAGCGATGGCGGCTACAGATGGCGGCTAAAGGCTGCGGCGATCCATCACCGCGCGGGCGATGGTGCCCGCATCGACGTATTCGAGCTCGCCACCCACCGGCACGCCGCGCGCGAGGCGCGACACCTTGAGCCCGCGCGACTTCAGCATTTCGCCGATATAGTGCGCGGTGGCTTCGCCTTCGGTCGTGAAGTTGGTCGCAACGATGACCTCCGACACCGGGCCGCCCAGCTCGGGCTCGGTTGCCCGCGCGAGCAGGCGGTCCAGATGGATCTCGCGCGGCCCCACGCCGTCGAGCGGCGAAAGCCGCCCCATCAGCACGAAATACTGGCCGCGGAAGGTCAGCGTCTGCTCGATCATGATCTGATCGGCAGGCGTCTCCACGACGCACAGCAACGATGCGTCACGGTCTTCATCGCGGCAGGTCTCGCAGATCTCCTGCTCGGTGAACGTGTTGCAGCGGGCGCAGTGGCGAATGCCATCGGCGGCGCCGCGCAGCGCGTCGCCGAGTTTGCGCGCGCCGTCACGGTCGTGCTGGAGCAGGTGGTAAGCCATACGCTGGGCCGATTTCGGTCCAACGCCTGGCAAAACCTTGAGCGCCTCGATCAGCGCCTGCAGCGAGGTCGGGGGCGCAGCCCTCATGCTCAGAACGGGAGCTTGAAGCCAGGCGGCAGGCCCGGCATGCCCGAAGTCATCGAGCCCATCTTTTCCTGCGTGGTGGCTTCTGCCTTGCGCACGGCATCGTTGAACGCCGCGGCCACCAGGTCCTCGAGCAGGTCCTTGTCGTCGGCCAGCAGGCTCGGATCGATCGTGACGCGCTTGACGTCGTTCTTGCAGGTCATGAGCACCTTCACGAGACCGGCGCCGGATTGGCCCTCGACCTCGATCAGCGCGAGCTGATCCTGCATCTTCTTCATGTTTTCCTGCATCTGCTGGGCTTGTTTCATCAGCCCCGCCAGTTGACCTTTCATCATGGAATGCTCCTTGTTCGTGTGAGTGGTGATGGGCAGCCGTACCGATGTTGTCGCGGCCGCCCTGTTGTCTGGTGTCAGGCGGCGCGTGGCTGGATCGAGCCAGGCACGATCTGTCCGCCGAATTCGCGCAGCAGCCCCTGCACAAAGGGGTCGCTGTCGATTCTGGCCTCGGCCTCGCGCTGACGTTCGGCACGGGCCTGTGCATCGGCGGCGGCGGCGGTGGCGCTGACCGCGCCGATCTCGCACTGCACGCGCACGGCCGCGCCAAAATGTTCGCTCAGTACCTGTTGCAGGCGGTCGGACACGCCGTTCTCGGCGATCGCGGCCACCGGCACGCGCAGGTACACCACGCGGCCGACCACGCGCGCGAGCTCGCTCTGATAGGCGAGCTGTTGCGCCAGGCCCCGCAACGGCAGGCTTGCGGCCAGTGCGGGCCACTCGCTGGTGAACACCGGCGGCGTGCCCTCGGCATCGGCCTCGAACGTGGCGGGCCTGGCGGGTGCGGCAGGCACTGCCGGCGCGGCTGGCTGCGGCGTCACGTTGCCCGCGGGCGCCTTGGCTGACGATCCGGACGACGACTGCCCACGCTCGCGCGAGGCCCGTTGTCCGTTGCCCTGCGGGGGCGCGTCCTGCGTGTCGTACATCATGCCGGGATCGAACCCGGGATCGCTGTCGTACGGGCCGATCAACGGCAGGTCCGGCGGCATCTCTTCCCACGGTGGCACATCGCTGCCACCGGCAGCTTCCCACGGCGGTACGTCGTTAGTCTGCGCGGCGCGCTGCGGCGCATTGACCGGACGCTCATTGGCGCGACCGCCGGTCCGTTCATTCACGCCAGCGGGACGCTCCTGCGGCTCGGCAGCCGGGGCGGCCTCTGTCGGCACCGGCACGGCAGCCGCAGCCGGACGATTGGCCGCCGGTGGGCGCAGCGGTTGCGCGGCCGGACGGGCCGGCGGCGCGGTGGGCTTCGACGTCGGTGTCGCCATCGGCGCTACCGGACGCCCGCCACGGCCGGCCGTGGCCTGACGCGCGGCCATCAGCGCGGCGCGAGCCGGCGACATGGCGGCATCGGGTACCGCAGCCGCAACCGCTTCGGGAGCTTCAGGGGTTTCGCGCAATGCGGGCGCCGCAGTCCTGACAGGTGCCTCGGCGGCTTTGGGTGCAGCGGTAGCGCCAGGCTCCGTGGCCACGACACTTTCTGCCGGCGTCGTATCCGATGCGGCGATAGTCGCCGGCGCGGCTTCCGCCGCCACGCGCATGGCGGGCGGCGCTGCCGGTGCCACCGTGCTGGCTGGCCGCGGGCGCGCGGTCTGGCCGCCACCGCTCTGCCCCGACACCGGCACCGGCGTGGCCGACGGACGGAACGCGAGCATGCGCAACAGCGTCATCGTAAAGCCGGCGTACTCATCGGGCGCGAGCGCGAGCTCGTTGCGGCCGATATTGGCGATCTGGTAAAACAACTGCACTTCCTGCGCGTCGAACAGCGCCGCGAGCCGGCGCACGTCGCCGGCCTCCGGCCATTCTTCCTGCACCGAAGCCGGCACGGCCTGCGCCAGCGCCACCTTGTGCAGCAGCGAGCCAAGATCCTGCAGCGCGCCCGCGAACGACAGGCTGCGGTCCGCCATCGAGTCCGCAATGCCGATCATCGTGGCACCGTCTTCGGCCGCCAGCGCGTCGAGCAACTGTACGAGGTAGCTCTGGTCGATCGCGCCGAGCATGCCGCGCACCGCGTCCTCGGACACCTGGCCCGCGCTATACGCAATGGCCTGATCGGTCAGCGACAGCGCATCGCGCATCGACCCGTGGGCCGCCTGCGCGAGCAGGCGCAGCGCATTGCCATCGTGGGCAATGCCTTCCTGCCCAAGAATATTGTCGAGGTGCGAGACGATATGTCCCGGCGGCATCTGCTTGAGGTTGAACTGCAGGCAGCGCGACAGCACCGTGACCGGAATTTTTTGCGGATCGGTGGTGGCGAGAATGAACTTGACGTGACCGGGCGGCTCTTCCAGCGTCTTCAGCATCGCGTTGAAGGCGTGGTTGGTGAGCATGTGCACTTCGTCGATCATGTAGACCTTGAAGCGGCCGACCGTCGGCGCGTACACCGCCTTGTCCAGCAACTGCGCCATTTCATCGACGCCACGGTTGGACGCCGCGTCCATCTCGATGTAGTCGACGAACCGCCCACTGTCGATTTCCTGGCAGGCCTTGCACTGGCCGCACGGCTGGGCGGTGATGTCGCCGTGGCCGTCAATACCGGTGCAGTTGAGCGCCTTGGCCAGAATCCGCGACAACGTGGTCTTGCCGACCCCGCGCGTGCCGGTGAACAGATAGGCGTGGTGCAGCCGTTGCTGTTCCAGCGCGTGCGTGAGCGCGCGGACCACGTGCTCCTGTCCGACCAGCGTGGTGAAATCCCTGGGGCGCCATTTGCGCGCTAGAACTTGGTAACTCATGGCGGCGATTGTAGCAAAATGGCAGGGCCCCGATCCCGGCTATATGAGACCCGCTAGCCGCACTCCCCCACATAACCACAGTTCGCGCATTTGGCGCAGCCGTCGATCCGATGCAACGCGTGCGCGCCGCACTCCGGGCAAGGCTTGCCGGAACCCACGCCCGGCGCGCCAGCAGGCAGCGCCGGGCCACTCGCCAGGCCGATGGCACCGCCGGCCGAACCGCCCGCGCCGTCGCCCGCCCCGCCCGTCAGCCCACCCTCGCGTTGCGCCAACCGCGCCGCCAGCCGCGCGACCGGCAGGGCGCCGCCTCCCTGATCGAGGAACCCGCGCTTGATCAGAATGTTCTGCAGTGCATAGCCGATAGCCGCCACTTCCGAGTCGTGGAAGCGCGGCACCTCGGTGCCGTCGGGCCGGGTCAAGGTGCCATAGCGTACGGTGCCCTTGTCCCACACCACATTGCGCATATCGGCCACCGCCTTGCCAACCGGCCCGCCCGAACGCGCGACCATCGACAACAGCCGCATGGTCGAGGTGATCCACTGCTGCCCCTCGGTGCGTTGCCCCGCCGGCATAAAAAACTCGATCGGCCGCTCGATCGTCACGACTTCACCGCCGACCACGCCCGATACGCGCAGGAAATTGACCGTAAGGTAAACGGTCTTGTGCCCCTCGTAGGTCATGTACTCGACCTTCGACGTCACGCCCTCGAGATCGCCGAGCGGCCGGCTGTTGAACTGGCGCAGCAGCGGATCGTCATCGGCTGCAGTAGTAACGCCGGTGCCAGCCGTGCCAGCGACGACCGGCGCAGGCGTCGGTGGCACGGACAACACCGCGCCAAGCACACTGTTCGGCCGATAGGTCGCCAACCCCTTGAGCCCCGCGCGCCACGCTTCCAGATACAAATTCCGGAACGCCTCGTACGGATAGTCCTCGGGCACGTTCACGGTCTTGCTGATGCTGGTATCGATATACGGCTGCACGGCCTCGAGCATGCGCATATGGTCGAGCGCGGACATCTGCAACGCCGTCACGAAGCTTTCCGGCAACTGCGCCATATCGTGACCCAGATGGCGATACAGGCGCCACGCATGGTCGGCCACCTCAAACACTTCGTACGTATCGTCGGCCTGGCGCTTGCGGCGGTTGTAGGTCCACGAGAACGCGGGCTCGATACCGTTCGACGCATTGTCGGCAAACGCCAGCGTGATGGTGCCCGTGGGCGCGATCGACAACAGATGCGAATTGCGCAGGCCATAACTCTCGATCGCCTCGCGCACATGCGCGGGCAAGCGCTTCACGAAGCCGCCCGCCAGATACGCCTCGGCGCGGAACAGCGGAAACGCGCCCTTCTCGGCCGCCAGCTCCGCCGAGGCCAGATAGGCCTGATCGCGCAGGGTCTCCGAGATGCGCGCGGCCACCTCGCGCGCGGGCTCGCTGTCATAGCGCAGGCCCAGCATCACCAGCGCGCTGCCGAGCCCGAGAAAACCAAGCCCGACGCGGCGTTTGGCGCGCGCCTCCGCCTCCTGCTCGGGCAACGGCCAGTACGTGATATCGAGCACGTTGTCGAGCATGCGCGTGGACACGCGTACCACCTCGGCAAACGCCGCGAAATCGAACCCGCTGCGCGGCGTGAACGGTTCGCGCACGAACTGCGTAAGGTCGATCGAGCCCAGGCAGCAGCAGCCGTACGACGGCAACGGCTGCTCCGCGCACGGATTGGTCGCTTCGATCGTTTCGCAGTAATACAGGTTGTTGTCGGCGTTGATATGCGACAGAAACAGGATGCCGGGCTCCGCGTGATCGTAGGTCGCGTGCATGACCTGATCCCACAGTTGCCGCGCGGGCACGCGCCGATAAACCCACTGGCCGTCGTCACGACGGTAGGCGCCCGCCTCGATCGTCTCCTTCGCCGGCTCGGCCTCGTGCACAAGCTCCACGTCTTCTCCGGCTTCCACCGCCTGCATAAACGCATCGGTGACGCCGATCGACAGATTGAAGTTGGTCAGCTCGCCGCGATCCTTCGCGTGGATAAAGGCCTCGATATCGGGGTGGTCGCAGCGCAGCACACCCATCTGCGCACCACGACGCGCGCCCGCGGATTCCACGGTCGCGCACGAGGCGTCGAACACCCTCATAAACGAGACCGGCCCCGACGCGCGCGAATGCGTGGCGCGCACAAACGCGCCCGCGGGCCGGATCGCCGAGAAGTCGTAGCCGACGCCGCCGCCGCGCCGCATGGTCTCCGCCGCCTGCGCCACTGCCGTGTAGATGCTCGGCTTGCCGCCTTCCGATTCGGAAACGGCATCGCCCACGGGCTGCACGAAGCAGTTGATCAGCGTGGCCTGGATGCCGGTGCCCGCGGCCGAGTTGATACGGCCCGCGGGCACGAACCCGCTCTCGAGCGCCCAGCGAAAACGCGCGGCCCACATCTCGCGCTGCGCCGGTGCTTCGGCCTCGGCCAGCGCGCGCGCCACACGGTCGCGCACATCGGCGATGGTGGCCTCTTCACCCTTCGCATACTTTTCCAGCAACACCTCGGTGGAGATGTCCTGCGGGGCCAGCCCGCCATGGAGAATCTGTTCGTTGGCGTTCATGTATCGATCCTGTTCCGCCTCGCTTCTCGCGGGGCGAAGGAGAAAACATAACCTCGGTTTCGCAGCTTGAGATACAATGCCGGTCGGACGGGCCTCCTCGCATGGTGGCGCGGTCAACCTGGTCAGGTCGGGAACGAAGCAGCCACAACCGTTTTCCGCCAGTGCCGAGGGTCAGGCTCGTCCCCCTTCTTCTGTCCCAGCTGTTCAGTCCTAGCTGTTCAGTCCTAGCTGTTCAAGCGTCCTAGCTGTTCAAGCTCGCCGCCTGCAGGTTTCCCTGCAAACGCGTCTCAGACACCTTCCAAGCTTACTCTTCTTCAGAATAGCGATCCCTGCCCGCCTTGCACGACTGGCCGCAATGCCGACGCGTCGATCCATTCGCCTTCGGCCGTGGCCACGCCCGCTTCGATGCGCTTGCCCGGGAACATCGGCGTGATGGCCGCCACATAGCGCGCGAGCTGCGCGCCGTAGGCGGCGTGTTCCTGCGGTAGCAGGCGCAGCTTGTAATCCACGATCACCACGCGATCTTCGAACTCGACCAGTCGGTCGATCCGCAGCAGGCGGCCGCGCGCGTCGTAGAGTTCCACTTCGTTGCGGGCCGAGATGGCCTCGCCGGGAAACAGCAGTGGCCGCAGCGCGGGGGCCTTCAGCATCGCGGCGGCTTCCGATACGGCCAGCACGATCTGCTCCTGCCATTGTTCACGCGCGCCGGGCGCACCCGCGCCGCTTGCGGGAAACCAGCGCAGCACGGTCTCGGCATCGGGCACACTGCCGAATGCCTGCGGATAGCGCGTGATGCGTTCGAGCAGCGCGTGCACAAGCTCGCCGTGACGCGCGGCGGCGGCGTCGAACACGATGCCGTCGTCGTCCTCATCATCGTCGTCGAGGCCTGCCATCGCCGCTTCTTCGGCGGAGATCGACACCGTTGCATCGCGGAAGCGTTCGCGGAAATCGGTGTAGCGTACGCGTTCGTCGGCCGCAGCGGCCACATCGGCATCGGCGCGTGTTGTCGTCGCCGGATACGCATCCACTTCCTCGCCGACGCCCGCCGCGGCCAGCCGCACATACCAGCTGCCCGCGATCTCGGTATTGGCGCCTTCCTTGCTCTCCTTGCTGGCGCGGCCCTTTACGCCGCTGACGAGCAAGCCCTGCCGTGCGCGCGTCATTGCCACATACAGCAGGTTCCAGTTCTCGCGCTCGGCCAGCGCGGTCTCGGCGTCGAACATCGGCTGGCGCGCCAGGCCGCGCTCGGCGCGCTTGCCATAGGCCGAGAAATGCGCGGGTACGCGCGACGATGGCGGCCAATCGACGAGAATGCCGCCTCGATCAGGCGCGGGGTCGCTGTGGTTGGCGTCGAGCAGCACCACGAACGGCGCCTCCAGACCCTTGGCCGCATGCACGGTGAGGATATGCACGGCGTCGAGCTGGCTGTCGCCATCGGTTTCTGGCTCGGCTTCGCCCTCCTCCACCGACTCGCCCATGCCGCCTTCGTCGGGACTTTCGTCTTCATCGCCGCGGCGAATCTCCTGCAACTCGTCGATAAACTTCGGCAGGCTTGGATAGCGACCACCATCGAGGTCGAGCGACAGCTTCAGGAACGCATCGAGGTTGGCCAGCACCTGCTCGCGAATCGCGGTGGGTGCGGACTCCGCATAGCGCCGACGAATCTCGCCCTCGTGATAGATACGATCGATCAGATCGTGCACGGGCTTGTGCGGCGCGAGCGCCAGCCATGCGCGCAGGCGTGCCACGCCGCCGCGCACCGCGTCGGATGCTTCGGGCGGTATGCCGGTCGCCTCGATGCGCGCCCACCAGCCGCGTGTGGCTTCGGCACCGGCCAGCAGCAGCAGCAGGTCGTCATCGGACGCACCGACGATCGGGCTCTTGAGCACGTGCGCGAGGTCGAGGTCCGATTCGGGGGTCATCAGGAAGGCCAGCAGCGCCGAGATATCCAGTGCCTCGAGCGTGGCCAGCAGTCCGCCGCGGCGCGGGCTCAGGCATGGAATGCCGGCCTCGCGGAACGCGCGTTCGTAGTCGGCCAGATGTGTCTTGCGTCGGACCAGTAGCTGGATGTCGCGCCAGTTGGCGCGGCGCTCATTCGAACCGTCGCGGACTGGCACGGTGTCGCGGATGTGATGGAGCCACGCTGCCACGCGGCGGCCTTCCTCGAAGCGCAGCGAGTCGCCCTGCTGCGTACGTGGTTGGCGCAGCGTGTCGCGATGGGTGTTGGCTTCGGCCTGCGCAGTGTTGGCATCGTGATCCGATTCATTGCCATCGGCGGGACGATCAACATCATCTTCCTCCGGCGCCTCGACCAGCGGCAACTGCCACACCGGCCCGCCCGGTCCATCCAGCGCTGTGGTCTGGGTCTCGTACAGCGGATAACGCCCTTCCGCGCGGCCGGCATCGAACACCGCGTTGACCCAGTCGAGCACCTCGGGCCGATTGCGGCGCGTTCGGTTGGTGCGCAGCACAGTGGCGCCGAACTCGGCCTCGAGCATCGCGCTTGCGGTGCCAAACAGCCGCGCATCGGCGCGTCGGAAGCGATAGATCGACTGCTTCGGATCGCCCACCAGAAACACCGTCGGCCGCTCCGCCAGCCCCTGATATCCGGCCAGCCACCCCTGCAAAATGCGCCATTGCAGCGGATTGGTGTCCTGAAACTCATCGAGCAGCAAATGTCGGTAGCGCGCATCGAGCCGCACTTGCAGATAGGTCGCGGTTTCCTCGTCGGACATCAGCCGCGCAGCGAGCCACTCGAGGTCGGCGAAGTCCATCGCGCGCGCCTCGCTCTTGTACTGCTGATAGCGTTCGAGCAGCGCATCGCCGAGCGTGTACAGCGCGAGGTTGACCGCGAGCACCGCAGCCTCGCAACGGCGCGCGGCAATCTTGTCGAGCCGCGCGCAATGTTCGACATGGCTGGCGAGTACATCCTCCACTGCGCCCTCACCGCCGGCGGCCTTGACCAACGCGGCCGTGCGCCGTAGCGATCGCGGCTTGCCGGCCTGCGTGAAGAAGGCCGCGCGCAGACGCGCGAACGCATCGGCCGCGCTATCGCCGGGCAATCTCCCGGCGGCCTGCCATGCGCGAATCGCTTCGAGCCCGGCGCCGAGGGCGCTTGCATGGCCCTGCTCGGTCTTGCCGCCCGTGCCGAGCAGCGACGCCAGACGCTGGCAATCGTCGAGCCAGCTTTCGTCGCTCAAGGCCTCGACCAAGACGTCGGTCACCGCATCGTCGCCGAGGTCGGCCGCAAGCTTGGCTGCGGGATCGCCGCCCTCTCGCAAGGCCCACCATTCGCTGCGTGCGTGGAACATGCGATCGAGCAAGGCACGCGCCTGGAACTCGCCGATGGCATCGACCAGCTCCGCGTAGGCCGCGCGCAGATCCGCATACTGGGGCTGCGCCAGGCCGCGCCAGAACGGCGCCCAGGCCTCGCGCTTCATGCGCAGCGCGTCCTCACGCAGCATCGCGCCGGGCACAATGCCCGACGACAGCGGCGCGCCGCGCAACAGCGTGCCGAACCAGCCGTGGAACGTGTCGATCGCCATGCGACCGGGCGAAGCCAGCACTTGCGCATGCAGCTGACGCGCGCGTGGCAATGCCTCGCGCGCGGCGTCGGGCGACAGGCCGCGCATGGTCAGCGCTTCTATCACCGCGGTGTCGCTGCCACCGGCGAGTTCGGACAGCACTTCGAGCAAGCGTTCGCGCATTTCCTCGGCCGCCTTGCGCGTGAACGTGATGGCGAGGATTTCGTGCGGTTGCGCGCCGGCCAGCAGCAGGCGCACGAGTCGCGCCACCAATAGCCACGTCTTGCCGCTGCCCGCGCAGGCTTCCACCACAACGGAACGCAATGGGTCGCACGCGGCGCGGGTGAATTCGGTTTCGGCAACGGGTTGGCCGTCACGCAGATAAGCGTTTGCGGTCATGTCAGGTCACCGTCTGTCAGTTCAGGAACCGCGGTGGATTCCCAGAAACCCTTGCGGCACAGGCCGCGCGCTTCGCAATAGGTGCATGCCGAGGCATCGCCGAACGCCGCGAGCTTGGCGCCGCGCCGCAGGCGAATGACGTCCTGTCGCAACTGCGACGCGAGCCAGTGAACGGCGCCGTCGAAGTCCGGGAGGTCGACCTCGCGCTGCTGTCCCGCTGGGCCAGCCTTGTCGCCTTCCTTCACGCCTTCGAGCGCGACCCAGCTGCCCGCGTGCGCATCGGCGCGCAGCAGGCCATAGAACGGCAACTGGCAGTCCTCCTCGACGTCGTCGACCTTCTTGCGCAGGCGCAGCGCGCTTTGTGTCTTGTAGTCGAGCACCGCGCGGCTGCCGTCGGGGCCCACGTCGATGCGGTCGATGCGGCCGGCCAGCCGCAGCGGCACGCCGTCTTCCATCGCGATATCGACGCTGACGTCCACCTCGCCGCCCTGCCAGTACCAGCCCTCGGCCTCGCGCGCGGCCTGCCATTTCACGTAGGAGGGCAGCACCTCGCGCCAGCGCCAGTAGTAGCCGAGCGCATTGCCGTCGTCGCGGATCAGCGACTCGAACTCGTGCTCTGAGATTTCGCGCAGGCGCGCCAGGCGGCGTTCGGGGTCTCGCTCGTCGCGGTCGCGCATTTCCTGGTGGTAGCGATGCAATACGCGATGCAGCAGATTGCCGATATCGCGCTTCTCGAGGTCGTCGCTCATGTCCTCGAGGCCCGCGAGTCCGAGCATGCGGCCTGCGAAGAACTGATATGGGCAGCGACGCAGCATGTTGTACGCCGCCGCGCTCCAGCGTGCGGGCACGCGCTCCGGTGCCTTCGGCGCCGGCATACGGGCCGGGCGTGCTTCCGCCTCGAACAGTCGCGGCGCGGCATTGGCTTCGATCGGGGCGTCCGCGCGCCGGCAGCATGCGGAGAGCCGTTCGATCCAGCCGGATACGTGATGCGGCTCGCCGCGTGCGCCCACCTTCTGCCAGGTCAGCACGACGTCGTCGTTGTTGAGCAGCACCTCGGCGAGGTCGCGCGCCTGCTGGGCGAAGCGCGCCTCGCGGTCTTCGAGGTCCAGCTCGCGGCGCATCTGGTTCGAGAAGAACATCAGCTCTGCCGCGCTCGATGGCAGTTGCCCGTCGTCGCAACCGACCACCACCACACCGTCGAAGCGCCGCATGCGGGCGCCGTTGAGCGGCAGGATCGTGATGCGCGACGTGCTGGGCGCGGAGGGTTCCTTGTATGCGACCGATTCGAGAATCGCGGACAGCATCGCGCGGAATTCGTGCTGCGCGAGCGTGGCATGCGCGCCGGTTTCGTCGGCGGGCAGTTCGGCCAGCCGCGCGAGTGCATCGAGCATTTGCCGGCCCGCATCGTCGGCGGCGAGCGCCGTGCGCATCGACAACGCATCGAGCGTCGCGTCGAGCCGCGTCAGCCAGATCGCGAGCGGCTGCTGCGCATGCCCGCGCGGCCATGCCGCGGCTTCGTCGGCCAACTGCGCGATCATCGCCCGCGCCGCCGCGCGCGCTTCGCGCTCGGCGCGCTTTGCCGTGGCCGCATCGGGGTCGACGACGCTGCCGATCCCATCATCGATGCCGTCGTCGAGCTCGTCATCACGCGCCGCCAGCAGATGCCGCAGTCGCTGCCAGCCACCGGTAATCGTCTCGCGGCGGATTTGTCGCTCGATCAGCGCGATGGCCGCGCCGCGATGCGCGGCGTCGGGCAGGCAGAACGGGCTCTTGAGCAGGTCCAGCAGCGCGCCGGTGTCGCCGTCGCGGCCGAGTACGTCGAACCAGCGCATCAAGGCTGCGGCCGCGCGCGTCGTCGACAGCTTCCAGCCGGTCTCGTCGCGCACCGGCGCGCCCGCGCGTGCCAGCAACGCGCGCACGCGCCGCGCGACGATCCGGTCGTGCGCGACCAGCGCCACGTGCCGGCGGCCCTCGTTGAGCCACGCCACCAGCTGACCCGCGGCGGCAATCGCCTCGTCCTCGAAGCGCGCGCTGCCAATCACGCGCACGGCGGGACGCCGCGCCGGCAGCTGTTCGGGCAGCGAGCCATGGCCGGCGCCGGTTTCGCCGTCATCACCTTCCGGGGCGCGGCGGGCCTCGGGCCATAGCGCGAGCAGCGTGCCGTACCAGTCCGGCTCGGCCTCCTGCGCCTGCCCCGACCAGTCATAGCCGATCTCCAGCGTTGGCACCTGCTCGCCGGCGCGCGCGAGGAACACGGCCTCCAGCGGCACCGGCGGCGTTGGCGCGATCCAGATCACCGGACCGTCGATCATCGCGGCCAGTCGCTGCAGCGCGCGACGCCGCGCCGGCAACGGATCGTCGGGCCCCGACAACTGCTGCCAGAACGCCAGCACGATCTGCGCCTCCTGCCCCAGAAAACGCTCCGACAGATGCGCATAGGTCCGTTCCAACGCGCCCTGCAGCAGCTCGGCGCGATCGTCGCCGGGAATTTCGTCGTCGTCGCGCACCGCCGCATCCTCGAGCCAGCGCGCGCTCAGCTCGTCGCTGATCGACAGCAGCGTCTGCGCCAGCCCCCACGCGGCGGCCTCGGTCTGCGCGCCGAACGACTGCCGCAGCCAGTCCTGCGAGCGAATCGCCTGCTGCACCGACAGCAACCGCGCCGCATGACTGCGCACCGGTACCGGCTCGGTATCGAGATCGGGCGGCAGATCGAGCAGCCAGTGGCCGAGCGTCACCACCCGCGGCAGCAGCCGAGGCGTGCCCCGCGCGCGCGCGGCGGCATCGAGCGCGGCCCGCACGCCGGGAATCTGCGCGGCCGTAGGCACGACCACATGCGCGGCCGCCGCGAGCGGACCGCAGAGGTCGAGAAAGTGCCAGGTGGAGGCGGCGGCCTGCTCGAGGAAGGCGGGGCCGGGAGGAAACTGAAGCCGGGTCATGTCAAACAGCCGGCCCGCGGTGCACACGAGGGGTCGGCCAGAGGTCGGCGACCGGTCGTGCCACACCGCGGGCCGGTCGGAGTCGGGCGCGGAAGGTTGTGGAAGATGGGAAGTCCCGGGCGATGATCGCACGCCCGGGGAAGAACGCAAAGGTCGCGCTTCGGGGGATGGTACGTCAACTACCCGCCCTCGATGCTCCCCTGAACGCTCTCTTCAATGGTCGTGGCCTTCAATGGTCGTGGCCTTCAATTCGGGCGCGAATCTCACGCGCCGTCTCCATCAGGCCTTCATAGCCGGAGCGCGCATGTTCCGGCAGGTCGGGGTCACCAATCAGCGTGCCAAGCGTTTCCATCACGCTATATACCAGGCCTCTGGCCGCGCCGGTGGCGATGCTGTTGGATTCGACGGCGGTGTTCAGATGCTCGAGGGCGTCGCCAAGATGTGCCACGTCGGGCTTGTCTTCCACTGCTCGCTCGCGGGATTCGGGGGAGTCGGGAGTCATGTCAGGCAGCCTCGTCAGATGGTTACACAAGTGCATTCTAGAGCATGCTTGCCGCCCCATATTCAGGGAAATCCCTGCGGTCGCCAAACTGCCGTATCGCTGCAATGCGATTGGTCAAATCTCTTGAATCGATTAAAACAATGTTTCACAGGCGGGGCTCATTCGCGGCACAATTGGGGTGTGAGTGCCTTGCCCGGTGCGGGTTCCAGCGAGGGTCTTGAATTTGGACAAACTGATAACATATCGGTTTCGAGGATGGCTTCCGGTGGCTTAACTGCCCTCCGGCGAGTCCACGGAATCTCGTGTATGGTATCGAGCAGGCCAGATAGCCCGAACTCATCGCAGTTCCCGCCTTCAACATTATTTGAGCGAAACCTGAGGTTTTCCGCCATGAGCGAACAAATCAAGTATGTAAGCGACGCGTCGTTCGATGCCGACGTTCTCAAGTCTGACAAGCCCGTCCTGCTGGACTTCTGGGCCGAGTGGTGCGGTCCGTGCAAGATGATCGCCCCGATCCTCGACGAAGTCGCGCGCGACTACGGCGACAAGGTGCAGATCGCCAAGATCAATGTGGATGAGAACCAGCAAGTGCCGGCCAAGTTCGGCATCCGCGGCATCCCGACGCTGATCCTGTTCAAGAACGGTTCGGTCGCCGCCCAGAAGGTCGGCGCCCTGTCGAAGTCGCAGCTGACCGCGTTCCTCGACGGCAACCTGTAATTGGCCTGACCGGTCATTCGACCGAGGGTGCCCCCTCCTGACGAGGGGGCATCATACGAAGGCATGATTCCGCGTGCGTGCGCCAACTCTGGCGCGCCGGCAGGATTGTGCTAAGATGCCTCCAACAATTTCCCCGAGCGTTCGCTCATACCTCTCCCCTTTCCGCTTCGGTTCCGTTCCGGTTTCGCCTAGGTTTCGCCCCGCTTTCCTTTTTCGGGCACCTCATCCGGGCATCCAAGTGGCTTCCCCTACTGCCTTCTGTACCCCTCGTCTATGCACCTGACAGAACTCAAATCGCTTCACGTGTCTGCGCTTCTCGAAATGGCGGCAACGCTCGAGATCGACAACGCACAACGGATGCGCAAACAGGAACTGATGTTTGCGATCCTGAAGAAGCGCGCCAAGCTGGGCGAAACCATCTACGGCGATGGCACGCTGGAAGTTCTCCCCGACGGCTTCGGTTTCCTGCGCTCGCCGGAGACTTCGTACCTCGCCAGCACTGACGACATCTACATCAGCCCCTCGCAGATCCGCCGCTTCAATCTCCATACCGGCGACACGATCGAGGGCGAAGTCCGTACACCGAAGGACGGCGAGCGCTACTTCGCGCTGGTCAAGGTGGACAAGGTCAACGGGCAGCCGCCCGAAGCGGTGAAGAACCGCATCATGTTCGAGAACCTGACGCCGCTGCATCCGAACCGGCCGCTCCAGCTCGAACGCGACATCCGCGCCGAAGAGAACATCACCGGCCGCATCGTCGACATGATTGCGCCGATCGGCCGCGGCCAGCGCGCGCTGCTGGTGGCCTCGCCGAAGTCGGGCAAGACCGTGATGCTGCAGCACATCGCGCACGCGATCGCCAACAACCATCCGGAAGCGGATCTGTTCGTGCTGCTGATCGACGAACGCCCGGAAGAAGTGACCGAAATGATGCGCTCCGTGCGCGGCGAAGTGGTGGCGTCGACGTTCGACGAACCTGCAATCCGCCACGTGCAGGTGGCCGAAATGGTGATCGAGAAGGCCAAGCGCCTGGTCGAACTCAAGCGCGACGTGGTGATCCTGCTGGACTCGATCACGCGTCTCGCCCGCGCCTACAACACGGTGGTGCCAGCCTCGGGCAAGGTGCTGACCGGTGGTGTGGACGCCAACGCGCTGCAACGCCCGAAGCGTTTCTTCGGCGCTGCGCGTAACCTCGAGGAAGGCGGTTCGCTGACCATCATCGCCACCGCGCTGATCGAAACCGGCAGCCGCATGGACGACGTGATCTACGAAGAGTTCAAGGGCACGGGCAACATGGAAGTGCACCTCGAGCGCCGTCTGGCCGAGAAGCGCGTCTACCCCGCGATCAACCTGAACAAGTCGGGCACGCGCCGCGAGGAACTGCTGATCAAGCCGGAAATCCTCCAGAAGATCTGGATCCTGCGCAAGTTCATCTCGGATATGGACGAAGTGCAGGCGATGGAATTCATCCTGGACAAGATGAAGCCGACGAAGAACAACGCAGAGTTCTTCGACATGATGCGCCGCGGCGGCTGATCACGGACGAAACGCCCTTCGGGGCGTTTTTTCTTGAGACGAGGCTATGTTCGGTAAGCTCTCGCAATTCCTGCGCCGGCGCTCCCGCGCGCGCAAGCTCGAGCACTACGCGATTCCCGATGCGCTGTGGGCGCAGACGATCGCGTCGCTGCCGTTCGTCGCGCGTTACAGCGAGGACGATCGCGCCGCGCTACGCGAGCTGGCCACGCTGTTTATCGCCGACAAGGAATACTCCACCGCGCACGACCTGCCGCTGTCCGACGAGATGGTGGTCAGCGTCGCCGTGCAGGCCTGCGTGCCGATCCTGCGACTGGGCATGGCCTGGTATCGCGGCTGGCGCAGCATCGTGCTCTACCCTGGCGAGTTCCTGATCCGCAAGACTGTCGAGGACGAATACGGCCTCGTGCATGGCGTCGAGGAAGAAGCCAGCGGCGAAGCGTGGGAGCATGGCCCGGTCATCCTGTCGTGGCCCGATGTCAGCACGCCCGGCGCTGGGATGAGTGCTGACGGCGACCTCCCCGACACCTACAACGTGGTCATCCACGAGTTCGCCCACAAGCTAGATATGCTCGACGGCGAGGCCGACGGCGTGCCGCCGTTCTCGCGCGTGCTGCATCCGGACGTCGACGCCGAACGGTGGGCGGAAGACTTCCTGTCCGAGTACGACACGTTTGCCGATGCCTGCGACGCGGTGCCGGAACGGTCATGGGACCATCCCGAACGCCTCCCGCCACGGATGCGCGTCATTGACCCCTATGGCGCCGAGGCGCCGACGGAATTCTTCGCGGTGGCGTCGGAGTCATTTTTTGTCGAGCCCTACGGGCTGCGCCAGCACTGGCCCAACGTATACGAGGCGCTGGCTACGTTCTATCGGCAGGATCCCGGCAAAGCCATGCCATGAGCATTGCCCAGGGTCTTGTTTTTCTGTCATAATCCCGGTTTGCCCGTTATCGGCAAGTGGTTCGCTCGTCGTCATTCGACTGATCAGCGGACTGGCTACCCAACCAGAAAGGAAACACCATGAAAGAAGGCATTCACCCCAATTACCGCGAAGTTCTGTTCCACGACGTGTCGAACGACTTCAAGTTCGTGACGCGCTCGACGATCCAGACCCGCGACACGATCACGCACGAAGGCAAGGAATACCCCCTGGCCAAGATCGAAGTTTCGTCGGAATCGCACCCGTTCTACACCGGCACCCAGAAGATCATGGACACGGCCGGCCGCGTCGAGAAGTTCCGTCAGAAGTTCGGCAGCAAGCTCGCCAGCGTCAAGAAGTAATCGCTGCGAAGAGCACGCTCTTCCGAGCCATAGCCGCGCCAGCAGGGACAGATGCCCCGGCGGCGCGCAGCAGACAAAGAGGCAGCATCGGCTGCCTCTTTGCTTTTGGTCCTCCCTCCGCGATGAGTCCAGCGAAGTCCTCCTCCCCCGTTCAACTGACCGCCGCCAACACCGGTGCGCTGCCGCGCGTGCTGCTGCTCGCGATCTGCGTGGTGTATGGCCTGGTCGGCCTGTTCGGCCGTGACCCCTGGAAGAACGAGGATGCCGCGGGCTTCGGCGTGATGTGGCAGCTCGCCAGCGGTGGCACGCAGGACTGGCTGATGCCCAATATCGCCGGACGGCCGTTCGGTGAAGATGGCCCGCTGGTGTTCTGGGTCGGCGGGCTGATGATCAAGCTGTTCGGCGGTTGGCTCGGCGCGCCCGATGCGTCGCGACTGTCGACGCTGCTGTTCTACTTCGCGACCTGCGCGTTCGTCTGGTACGCGACGTATCTGCTGGGCCGCCGCGACGAGGTGCAGCCGTTCGCGTACGCGTTCGGTGGTCAGCCCGACGCGCGCGACTATGGCCGTGCGCTGGCCGATGGCGCGCTGCTGATCCTGCTTGCCTGCGTGGGGCTGGCGATGCGCGGCCATGAAACCACGCCGCAGGTCGGTCAGGTCAGCTTTATCGCGATGATGCTGTACGGCCTGGTGCGCAGCCTCGACAAGCCGGTACAGGGCAGCCTGTGGGTCGGCCTCGCGCTCGGCGCGCTGTGCCTGTCCAGCGGACCGATCCTGCCGATCGCGCTGTTCGTTGCCGCTATCGTCGCGGGTGCCGTGTGCAAGCCGGTGCCGCTGCGCAAGCTGCTGACGATCGGCCTGCCGCTGGCGCTGGCGATCGTCGGCGCATGGCTGGCGGCCACCTATTTTGGCGCGGCGGAACGCGATGAAGCCGTGTCGTTCATCCGCGAATGGACGCGTTACGACCGCCGCAACTATGGCGGCCCGTCGTCGCAAAGCCTCGGCTTTATCGCGCGCAATTTCTTCCTGTTCTCGTGGCCGGTGTGGCCGATCGCCGCGTGGGCGTGGTTCTCGTGGCGCGGCATGCGTCGTGCCGCCCATATCGCGCTGCCGCTCTCGCTGTTGCTACTGCTGTTCCTGTTGCTGGTGTCGCAACGCCAGGCCGGCGATGTGCAGTTCATCCTGCTGCTGCCGCCGATGGCTGTGCTGGCCGCGTTCGCGCTGCCCACCCTGACGCGCGGCGCGATCAACGCGATCGACTGGTTCGCGCTGCTGCTGTTCACGATCTTCGGCGGTACCGTGTGGTTCCTGTGGATCGCCAAGACCACGGGCTGGCCGCCGAAGATCGCCAACAACGTGTTCCGCCAACTGCCGGGCTTCCAGCATTCGTTCACGATCAGCGCGGTGATCTGCGCGCTGATCGTCACCGCCTGCTGGGTGCTCGTAGTGCGCTGGCGCCTGTCGCGCGCGCCCAAGCAGATCTGGCGCCCGGTCGTGATCTCGGCCGCCGGCACCACGTTGATGTGGGTCATCGCGATGACGCTGTGGCTGCCGTCGATCAACTATGGCAAGACCTATCGCGATGTCGCGCAGGCCGCGGCGCTCGCGCTGCCGCCGACCTACCAGTGCGTGCAGCCGATCCGCATGGGCAACGCGCAGCTCGCGTCGTTCGCGTACTTCGGCCATATCCGCTTTGGCGGGCCGAATGATGGTTGCGACATTCTGCTGCGTCACGACGCGGTGGACTATGGCGCGCCGAGCAATCTCTCGCACTACGAATGGCGCCTGATCTGGGAGGGCCGCCGCCCCGCCGATCGCGACGAGCGCTTCCGCATGTATCGTCTGGTCGAAGCGCCGCCGGTGGTGGCGCCTCCGCATCCGACGCGCCCACGCCGACTGCCGCGCCAGCCCTGACATGACCACCGCCATGCAGGACGTTCGCCGCATCGTGCACCTTGCGGCGCCGGTGCTCGTCGGGCAGCTGGCCTTGGTCTCCTTCGGCGTGATCGACACCGTGATGGCGGGCCGCGTATCCGCGGCCGACCTCGCCGCCGTCGGGCTTGCGAGCTCGATCTACGTCACGATCTATATCAGCCTGATGGGTGTGCTGCAGGCGCTCGCGCCGATCGCCGCGCAACTCTATGGCGCCAACCGGTTGGCCGAGATCGGCGTCGAGGTCCGACAGGCCACATGGCTCGGCGCGGCACTCGCAATCCCGGGCATCCTGCTACTCGCGTTTCCCGCCCCGCTGCTGCATTTCGCGCAGGCCTCGCCCGAACTCGTCGACAAGGCCTCGCACTATCTGCATCTGGTCGCCTTCGGCCTGCCCGCCGCGCTTGCGTTCCGCCTTTATCAGGCGCTCAACAACGCGTTGTCGCGGCCGATCATGGTCACCGCGCTGCAACTGCTCGGCCTGGCGCTGAAGGTGCCGCTCAACGCGTGGTTTATCCACGGTGGCATGGGCGTGCCGGCGATGGGCGGGCCCGGCTGCGCGCTCGCCTCGACGCTTATCAGCTACTGCTGGTTCGTGGTCGGCCTGCTGATTCTCCGCTTCGATCGCCGCTATGCCCCGCTCGGCATCTTCAGTACCTGCGAGGGTCCGCGCTGGGATCGCATCCGCGGCCTGCTGCGACTGGGGGTGCCGATGGGACTGACCTATCTGATCGAGATCACCTCGTTCACGCTGATGGCGGTGTTCATCACGCGGCTCGGGCTCGTCACGCTGGCCGGCCATCAGATCATCGCCAACCTCGGTGCGGTGGCCTATATGCTGCCGCTGTCGCTCGGCATTGCCACATCGACGCTGGCGGCCCAGTCGATCGGTGCGCACGACCGCGCCGCCGCGCGCCGCATCTCCTGGCGCGGCATCCGGCTGGCTGCGGGACTGGCGATGATCACGGGCACGCTGCTATGGTTCGCGCGCGAACCGCTGCTCCATCTCTATACGACCGACCCCGCCGTCATCGCCAAGGCGCTGCCGCTGATGGCGTTTATCGCCTGCTACCAGGCGTTCGACGCGGTACAGGTCATGAGCGCATTCATCCTGCGCGCGTACAAGATCGCCCTGATCCCGACATTGATCTACGCCACGTCGCTATGGGGCGTTGGCCTCGGCGGCGGGTATCTGCTGGGCTTTGGATTGATTCCGGGTGCACCGGCATTCACGCACGGCGCCGGTGGGTTCTGGCTGGCCAATAGTGTGAGCCTCGGCATTGCCGGCGCCCTGCTCGTGCAGTATTTCATGCGCGTGAGTCGCGACGACCGCTGATTATCTCGGCACCCGTGTGAATCATGTGCGGGCGTACGCGTAACCGGCGTGCAGGGATTATCTCCACACGTACGAGAAGGGACTCCGGCGATTATCTGGGAGGCGTTGTGGGAAGAGAATGCGGAAAAGAAAAAACCCGCTTGGAATTATCCAAGCGGGCTTAGTTTTGGCGGAGTGGACGGGACTCGAACCCGCGACCCCCGGCGTGACAGGCCGGTATTCTAACCAACTGAACTACCACTCCAATTTCGTCGGCGCCTCAAGCTATCGCTTGAGACGCCTGGCTGAACGTTTGGTTACGTTCTGCTATTTGGCGTCCCCTAGGGGATTCGAACCCCTGTACTCACCGTGAAAGGGTGATGTCCTAGGCCTCTAGACGAAGGGGACAGAAACTTGTTTTGCAACGAATTTTCTGTCTGACGCTGCGAAGTCCGCTATTCTAACTAACTTCGCTACGTTTGTGAAGTGTTTTTTTACTGCTTTAACACTTCAACGTATCTTGGTGGAGCTAAGCGGGATCGAACCGCTGACCTCTTGCATGCCATGCAAGCGCTCTCCCAGCTGAGCTATAGCCCCATAATACTGCAACCACCATTTACTGCAAATCGTACTGCAATCTGCATTTCGCTTCGTTCTCAACCTCTTTCGAAGCGAAGCCAAGATTATATAACAGTCTTGGTTTTTTGCAACCCCCTTTTTAACTTCGTTCGCTTTTTCTAGTTGCCCGCATTACTGCGTATAACAACCCGATAATCGCGAATCTCGGTCAGCTCGCTTTGTTTTTCAACCGCGCTGCAGGGAGAACGAGATTATGCTGAAGTCCCGGCCGGAGCGCAAGCCCCTGCCGAGACTTTTTTTCATGCTCAGAGGCCTGCGCGAATCCGGTTCAGCACGGTGTCGCGACCAAACAGTTCCAGCACCGCGTCGATCGACGGCGTCTGCAGCTGCCCCGCCACCAACAGGCGCACCGGCATCGCGAGCTTGGGCATCTTCAGGCCGAACTCGGCGAGCACGGCCTTGAACGTGGCGCCGATGGCCTCGCGCTTCCACTCGGGCAGCGCGGCCAGCTGCGTGGCCAGCGCGGTCAGCGCCGGGCGGATCTCGTCGGTCAGGTGCTCGGCCTTGAGCGCCGCATCCGGCTGCGGTTCGCCGCGATAGAACAGCAGCGCGGTCTGCGCGACTTCCTTGAGCGTGTTGGCGCGATCCTTGACCAGCGCGATCACGTCGGCGAGCGGCGCGCCCTGGACGGTGCCACCAAGCGCTTCGATGAATGGCTGCGTCAGTGTGGCCAGGCGCGCGTTGTCCCCCACCTTGATGTAGTGGTTGTTGAGCCAGGCCAGCTTCTCGGGGTTGTACTGCGCGGGCGATTTGCCGAGATGCTCGAGGTCGAACCATTCGACGAACTGCTCGCGCGAGAAAATCTCCGCGTCGCCGTGCGCCCAGCCCAGGCGGGCCAGGTAATTCAGCACGGCTTCGGGCAGATAGCCTTCATCGCGATAACCGGTGACGGGCATCGCGCCATGGCGCTTGCTCATCTTCTCGCCCTGCTCGTTCAGCACGGTCGGCAAATGCGCGTACACCGGCGGCGTGCCGCCGAGCGCGCGAATGATGTTGATCTGGCGCGGCGTGTTGTTGACGTGGTCGTCGCCACGGATCACATGCGTGATCTTCATGTCGAGATCGTCGATCACGACGCAGAAGTTGTAGGTCGGCGTGCCATCCGGACGCGCGATCACGAGGTCGTCGAGCTCGTCGTTCGAGATCTCGATGCGGCCCTTGACGCCGTCTTCCCACACCACGCTGCCACCAATCGGATTCTTGAAACGCACCACCGGCGTGACGCCAGCCGGCGGTTCCGGCAGAACCTTGCCCGCCTCCGGACGCCAGAAGCCGTTGTAGCGCGGCTTTTCGCCCGCGGCTCTCTGCGCTTCGCGCAGGGCGTCGAGTTCCTCGGTGCTCATATAGCAGTGATACGCCAGGCCGGCGTCGAGCATCTGCTTCACGACCTCGCGATACCGGTCCATGCGCTCCATCTGGTAGAACGGACCTTCGTCGATATCGAGGTCGAGCCAGGCCATGCCCTCCAGGATCACGTCCACGGCTTCCTGCGACGAGCGCTCGACATCGGTGTCCTCGATGCGGAGGATGAAGTCGCCCCGCATGCGGCGGGCAAATGCCCACGGGTAGAGCGCGGAGCGAATATTGCCGAGGTGGATAAAGCCGGTCGGGCTCGGTGCGAAGCGGGTGCGGACGCGTTGTGTCATGGGCTCGGGAAACAAAAAGGCCCGCGCGCGGATGCGCGCAGGCCGGATGCAATAGATGCCGCATTATAGCAACGGGCCTGCGGAATCATTTATGCTGCATGCGGTCTCAACCGGCAGCCTCTCGCCCACGCAGGGGCGCCACATGCGTACCAGTTGCACGCGCATCACTTTCGCTGGACAACTCCTCCCACATGAAACGACGCCATTTCCTGGGTGCCGCGCCTGCCGCGCTGCTGCTGGGCGCCTGCAGCTTCGGCCCCAAACCGGTCACGACGCCAGTGGCTACCACGCCGACGGTCACGACACCGCCCGTGCCACCCCGCCCGCTTCGCATCGGCCTGGCGCTGGGCGGCGGTGCCGCGCGTGGCTTTGCCCATATCGGCGTGATCAAGGCGTTGGAAGCGCAAGGCATTCACCCCGATATCGTCACCGGCACCAGTGCCGGTTCGGTGGTGGCGGCGCTGTATGCCTCGGGCATGGATGGCTTTGCGCTGAACAAGGTGGCGCTGTCCATGGACGAGGCGACCATCGCGGACTGGGCGCTGCCGTTCGGCACGCGCTTCGGCGGCTGGCTCAAGGGCGAGGCGCTGCAGAACTATGTGAACCGGCTCGTGAAGCAACGCCCGATCGAATCGATGAAGCTGCCGCTCGGCATCGTCGCCACCGATCTGCAGTCCGGCGAACGCATTCTGTTCCGGCGCGGCAATACCGGGCAGGCCGTGCGCGCGTCGAGCAGCGTGCCGGGCGTGTTCCAGCCGGTCGCGATTCAGGGACATGACTACGTCGATGGCGGGCTGGTGGAGCCGGTGCCGGTGGATGCCGCGCGCGAGATGGGCGCGGACTTCGTGATCGCGGTGAATATCTCGGCCGACCCGGCTTCGCAGAAAAACGGTGGGCAGAGCGGCGTACTGCTGCAGACCACGGCGATCATGGGGCAGTCGATCAACCGCATGGCGCTGGCGCGCGCGGACGTGGTGATTCGCCCGGACCTGCCGGATATGGCGGGCAGCGACTTTACCTCGCGCAACCGCGCGATTCTGGCCGGTGAGGTGGCTACGGCCGCCGTATTGACTTCGCTGCGCGACAAGCTTGCGCAGGCGCGTCAGCGGCCCGCCGGAGCTGTGGGTGCGGTCAGCACTGTGGTGGCGCAGTGAACGCGAGTCAGCCGTGCGTTTGTGAAATGACGACGGTTGTCATATAAGCTGACACGGCGTGTCACCCCTCGTTGGTGGGGTGACACCTTCTGTCAAGCTGACTGACGGAGTACCAAACGGAGCACCAAACAAAAAGGACTGCCGAGGCAGTCCTTTTTGTTTGCGTGGTAGCGATCTGACGATCAGCCACCCGAATCAGCCACCCGAATCAGCCACCATACAGCGAGCGGCCCTGAGCAGCCGGATCGAAGCGCTTGAGCGTCTCGACCATGTTGCCGATGCTCTCACCCGCGCCCTGCGCCGACTCGTCGATACGGCGTGCGCCGTTGTAACGCGTGACCCAGTAGCTCGCGCGCATGTCATCGACACGAATCTTGCTGCCAGTGGACGGTGCGTGCACGAACTTGTTGTCGCCGATATAGATACCGACGTGCGAGAACGTGTGGCGCATCGTATTGAAGAACACCAAGTCACCCGGGCGAAGGTCGTTGACCGCCACCGTCGTGCCTACCTGGCTCATTTCCACGGAGCGGCGCGGGAGCATGAAGCCGAAGGTGTCGTTGAACACGTAGCGGACGAAGCCGCTGCAGTCCAGGCCGGATTCGGGGCTGTTACCGCCGAAGCGATAACGCACGCCGATCAGGCCCAACGCGTTCATGACGAGGTCGCCAGCCTTGCTGGCCACCGTGCTGGTGGAGTTCATCATCGACGACAGCAAGCCACGCTTGCCTTCCACGTGCGAATCCGCGCTATCTACACGGTTTTCCACACGGGAGTCGGGATCCTTGAACACCGTATCCGCCAGCACACCATTCGACACAGTCGCACCGCAGGCAAAGGCAATTCCGATGGCAATACGCGCCAGGGAATGAAGTACCGTTCGCTGCATTGGTTCTCCTGATGAGTCGGACATGTCTGACCGGGATGTCGGACATCACCGGACAGGCTATAAACATCAGGGCGGTTCGTACGCAAGAAGCAGGCCATCGAGGCTTTACTCCCCCTGCAAGTACGGTCTGGTCACTTTCCGGTATCAAGTTGTTACCAACTGGTTACCGTTTGCACCATCGCCGTGCGTCGCGACTCATTGTTGGTCACGTATGCAACGGACGAACCACCCCCGAAATAAGGTATCGCGGGATCTTAAAGGCTATCCCGTTGATCTGTCAAAGATCGTTACAAACTTCGTCGATTTACTATGCGAATCAATGAGCTAGCGTGAAAAACGCATCTTCTTTCTCGTTGACCGCATAAAAAACGCGTGCTGAAGGCACGCGTTTTGGGATGCTGCGACGCACATCATTCAACTGGCACCGAGCGCGGCAGCGGCCATCAGCTTGCGCGTATATGGATGTTGCGGCGCGCCGAGTACCGACTCGGTCTCCCCCGCCTCGACCACCTCGCCGTTTTTCATGACCAGCACCCGGTGCGCCATCGCGCGGATAACGGCCAGGTCATGACTGATGAACAGATAACTGAGGTTGTACTTGTGCTGAAGCTGGGACAGCAGTGCGAGCACCTGCTGCTGGATGGAGACATCCAGCGCCGAGGTGGGCTCGTCGAGCACGAGTACCTGCGGCTTGAGGATCAGCACGCGCGCGATCGCGATACGCTGGCGCTGGCCGCCCGAGAACTCGTGCGGATAGCGGCCCAGCGCGGTGCGGTCCAGCCCGACCTCGCGCAGGGCTTCGATCACGCGCTCGCGCATGGCTTCGCGCGACAGCCCGGGCTGATGCAGCGCCAGCCCTTCGCCGACGATCTGTTCGATCGTCATGCGCGGCGCCAGCGAGCCGAACGGATCCTGGAACACCACCTGCATGCGCGACCGCAGCGAACTGCGCTTCTTGCGCGTGCACTGATGCAGGTCGCTGCCGAGGAAGTCGATGGTCCCGGCGCTCTTGTTCTGCAGGGCCAGCACGGTATGCGCGAGCGTGGTCTTGCCGGAGCCGGACTCGCCCACGATGCCGATGGTCTCGCCCTCGCGCAGCTCGAAGCCGACGTCCTTGACCGCGGGGAACTGATCCTTGACGAACCAGCCCGCGATGCCGGGCTTCTTGCGCGCGTAATTGACGGACAGGCCACGCACGTTGAGCAGCACCGGCGCCAGCGGCACCAGCGGCAACACCTCGCGCTTCGGACGGCTGTCGATCAGCTTGCGCGTGTACGGGTGCTGCGGATTGGAGAAGACCTGAGCGGTCTCGCCAGTCTCGACCAGCACGCCCTTCTCCATCACGCCCACGCGCTGCGCGAACGCGCGCACGAGGTTGAGGTCGTGGGTGATCAGCATGACCGCCATGCCGTATTCGGCCTGGAGGTCGCGCAGCAATTCGAGGATCTGCACGCGGATGGTCACGTCGAGCGCCGTGGTGGGCTCGTCGGCCAGCAGCAGCTTGGGCCGGCACGCGAGCGCCATGGCAATCATCGCGCGCTGGCGCTGGCCGCCCGATAACTGGTGCGGAAAGCTGTTGAAGCGGTTGGCCGCGTCGCTGATGCCGGTGCGCTCGAGCAGCGCGATGGCGCGGTCGCGCGCGGCGCGGCGGTCGAGGCCTTCGTGCAGCGCCAGCGTCTCCACGATCTGGTTGCCGATCGTATAGAGCGGGTTCAGCGCGGTCATCGGCTCCTGGAAGATCATCGCGATCTCGGAGCCGCGGATGCCGCGCATCTCGCGGTCCGAGACGTCGAGCAGGTCGCGCCCCTCGAAGCGGATCGCGCCCTCGTAGTGCGCGTCCTCGACCAGGCGCAGCATTGCCAGCGCGGTGACGGTCTTGCCTGAGCCGGATTCGCCGACCAGCGCGTAGCGCTCGCCCGCGCGCAGGTCGAAGCTGACATCGCGCACGGCGCGCGTGGCGTGGTCGCCGTGACCGAACGTCACCGACAGGTTTTCCACGCACATCAGCCTGGTGCCCGGGGCCGGCGCGGCCACGGGTTCCGCGATGGCGCCGGGCTGTGCGCCCGGTTGCTGGAATGGTGCGGCGAGGCTCATGACACCACCTCCGCCGTCGGTGCGGCCCCGGCCGGCACCTTGGGCTTGACGCGGCCGCGCTGCTGGGCCAGCCCCATGCGCGTATCGAACGCATCGCGCAGCGCATCGCCCATGAACGTCAGCAGCAGCAGCGTAATGACGAGCACCGCGAACGTCGAGACGGAGATCCACCACGCATCGAGGTTGGCCTTGCCCTGCGCGAGCAATTCGCCAAGGCTTGGCGTGGTCGGCGGCACGCCGAGACCGAGGAAGTCGAGGCTGGTCAGCGCGAGAATCGCGCCACTCATGCGGAACGGCAGGAAGGTGATGACCGGCGTAAGGCTGTTGGGCAGGATATGGCGCCACATGATCTGCGCATTGGAGAGCCCCAGCGCGCGCGCGGCCTTGACGTAGTCGAGCGAGCGGTTGCGATAGAACTCGGCGCGCACGTAGTCGGACAAACCCATCCAGCCGAACAGCGACAGCAGGATGATCAGCAGGCTCAGGCTCGGCTCGAAGATCGACGCGAAGATGATCAGCAGGTACAGCTCCGGCATGGAGCTCCAGACCTCGATCGCCCGCTGCGACATCAGGTCGAAGCGGCCGCCGAAGAAGCCCATCAGCGCGCCCGTCAGCGTGCCGATCAGCACGCCCAGGATGGTCAGCGCCAGCCCGAACAGCACCGATACGCGGAAGCCGTACAGCAGCCGCGCCAGCACGTCGCGGCCGCGGTCGTCGGTGCCGAGCCAGTTATCGGACGAAGGCGGGGCCGGGTTCGGCTCCTTGGCGAAGTAGTTGAGCGTGTCGTACGAGTAGCGGTTCGGCGGGAACACCGCGAAGTTGCCATGCGTGGTGATGCGCTCGCGGATAAACGGATCGAGATAGTCGGTGCGCGTCGGGAAATCACCATCGAACGTGGTTTCCGGGTACACCTTGATGATCGGGAAGTAAAACTCGCCTTTGTAGCGCACCACGAGCGGCCGGTCGCTCGACAGTACCTCGGCGGCCATGCTGAACACGAACAACAGCACGAACAGGATCAGGCTCCAGTAGCCGAGCCGGTTGTGGCGGAAGCGCTGCCACGCGCGCTGGCGTGGCGACATCGAGTGTGGCAGCGAATGTGGGAGCGCGCCAGGCGCGTGGACGGTCATCGGGGCATCCCTTCGAAATGGATGCGGGGATCCACCAGTACGTAGCAGACATCGGAGATGAGCCGCGTGACCAGGCCGATCAGCGTGAACAGGTACAGCGTACCGAGCACAACCGGATAGTCGCGGCGCAGCACCGCTTCATAGGACAGCAGGCCCAGGCCGTCGAGCGAGAACAGCGTCTCGATCAGCAGCGAACCCGTGAAGAATGCGCCGATGAACGCGGCCGGGAATCCGGTGACGAGCGGGATCAGCGCGTTGCGGAATACGTGCTTCCACAGCACGCGGCGCTCGGCCAGGCCCTTGGCGCGCGCGGTCAGCACATACTGCTTGCGGATTTCCTCGAGAAACGCGTTCTTGGTGAGCATCGTGACCACCGCGAAACTGCCCACGACCGAGGCCGTGATCGGCAGCACCAGATGCCACAGGTAGTCCATGACCTTGCCCATCATCGACATCTGCTCCCAGTTGTCGGAGGTCAGGCCGCGCAGCGGGAACCACTGCACGAACGTGCCGCCGCCGAACAGCACCAGCAGCAGCACGCCGAGCACGAAGCCCGGAATGGCATAGCCGACCAGCACGATCAGGCTGCTGATGACGTCGAAGCGGCTGCCCGCGCGAATTGCCTTGGAGATACCAAGCGGCACCGAGATCAGGTAACTGAGGAAGAAGGTCCACAAACCCAGGCTGATCGACACCGGCAGCTTGGATTTCACGAGCTCCCACACGCTGCGGTGCTGGAAGTAGCTTTGGCCGAGGTCGAAGCTCGCGAAGCGCTTGAGCATCAGGAAATAGCGCTCGACCGGCGGCTTGTCGAAGCCGTAGAGCGCCTGGATCTCCTTGATCTTCTCGGGATCCACGCCGCGGCGGCCGCGATATTCGGCGCCGCCACCGCTGGCTTCGCCGGCGCCGCCGCGCCCTTTCATTTCCATCATCATCTGCTCGACGGGGCCGCCGGGCACGAACTGGATCACGATGAACGTGAGCGTGATGACACCGATCAGCGTCGGGATCATCAGCAGAATACGTTTGAGAAGATAGGCGATCATGGCCGTCGTCGATTGCGCTGCGCGCTTATTGCATGGCTCACTGCGGCAGCCACTATTGCGTGGCCTGCTGCAGATCGTTGCGCCACCAGTTACTCAGGACCCAGCCCTCAGCCGTGTAGTAGTACGGCAGTTGCTTCGGATACGCCAGGCTCTTGCGATACGAGACCCGATGCGACGCACTGTACCAGTTTGGCACGATGTAGTACCCGTGCATGAGGACACGGTCGAGCGCGCGGCCCGCGGTAATCAGCTCGCCACGCGACTCCGCGTGCAGCACCGCATCCACGAGCTTGTCCACCGCCGGCGACTTGAGGCCGAACAGGTTGTCGGAACCCGGCATGGCGGCCGCTTCGGACGAAAAACGGTCGCGCAGCTCGTTGCCGGGGCTCTGCGAGTCCGGGAAGCGGATCGACACCATGTCGAAATCGAAGTCCTCGAGCCGCTTCTGGTAGAGCGCGAAGTCGGTGGTGCGCTGGTGCACCTCGATGCCGAGCGTCTGCAGGTTGCGCACGTAGGTCGTGATCACCCGGCTCATGGCGCCGCCGTCGTCGAGAAACTCGAACACGAGTGCGTCGCCCTTGGCGTTGCGCAGCGCACCATCGGAGTAGGTCCAGCCGGCGGCGGCGAGCAGGCGGCGCGCCTCGCGCAGGTTGTCTCGCAGCGAACGCGGCGCATTCGTGGTGGGCTGCACGACCTCCGGGCCGAAAACCTCGGGCGGCAGTTCGGCGCGCAGCGGTTCCAGCAGCTTCATTTCGCCGGGGCCCGGCCTGCCGTCATAGGTGGCGCTCGCCGCCAGTTCGCTGTTGGAAAACCAGCTATCGAGCCGCTTGTACGCACCATAGAACAACTGGCGGTTCAGGTATTCGAAGTCCATGGCGAGAATCAGCGCCTTGCGCACGTTCACGTCCTGGAAGACCGGCTTGCGCATGTTCATGACGAAGCCCTGCATGCCGGCGCCGTTGCGGTGCGGAAACTCGGTCTTGATCAGGTCGCCATCGCGGAAGCGCGGGCCGTCGTAGCTCTTGGCCCAGTTCTTGGCGCGGTATTCGACGATGGCGTCGAATTCGCCGGCCTTGAACGCTTCCAGCCGCGCGGTTTCGTCCTTGTAGAGCCGGTACACCACGCGCGCGAAGTTGAAGGTGCCGCGCCGTACCGCGAGATCCTTGCCCCAGTAGGCCGGATTGCGCTTGAACGTGATGCCGCGGCCGGCATCGTAGCGCTCGATCACGTACGGGCCGCTGGCGATGGGTTCTTCGAACGTAAGCTTTTCGAAAGGAACCTTGGCGGTCCATTTCTTCGAGAACACCGGCAGCGAGCCGACGATCAGCGGCAACTCGCCGTTGCGCTGCTTGAAGTCGAAGCGAATGGTGCGTTCGCCGGTGACCACCACCGCCTTCACATCCATGCACATGCTGCG
This sequence comes from Cupriavidus pampae, assembly GCF_914271485.1. Lineage (GTDB taxonomy): Bacteria > Pseudomonadota > Gammaproteobacteria > Burkholderiales > Burkholderiaceae > Cupriavidus > Cupriavidus pampae. The sequence continues at coordinate 429,385 of NZ_CAJZAG010000001.1, read as the reverse complement.
GTAGCCGGGGCTGGCCCACTTGCCCATCAGCATGTCATAAGAATATTTGACGTCTGAGGCGAGCACCGGGTCGCCATTGGCGAAACGCGCCTCGGGGCGGATGCGGAAGGTGACGGACATTTCGTCCGGCGCGACGGCGATATCCTCCGCCAGCAGGCCATAGGCGCTGGCGGTTTCATCGGCGCTGCTGATCAGCAGCGACTCGAACATCAGCGCGTTCAGGCCCGGCGCGGACGTGCCCTTGAGCGTGAACGGGTTGAACTTGTCGAAGCTCGTGCGCCGGTCAGGGTTGGCCAGCGTCAGCGTGCCGCCCTGCGGGGCGTTGATATTGACGTAGTCGAATTGCTTGAAATCGGCCGGATACTTGAGATCGCCGTGCAGCGCAAAGCCATGCGCCGCATAACCCGATAGGGGAAAACCCGAGGCCAGCACCAGCATAAGTGCCAGCCCCCACTGCAGTACCGCGTCACGACGGAAATACTGCCTTGCCGCCTGGAGCGGCCAACGTGCGCGAATCAGCATCCCGATGCAGACCTCCAAGAATATCCGAACGACCTGGCAGCCAGAGGCCAGGCAAAGATGTGCGACAATTTTACATGGGTCCGGATAGCTACCAGCCATCCGGACATTCCCTTTGGCATGCGCGTGCATGAAGCATGCCCGCAAGACATTACACGACACTACACCTTGGAGAACGCAATGGGATTTCTGGCAGGTAAGCGGATCCTGATCACTGGCTTGCTGTCCAACCGCTCGATCGCCTACGGCATCGCGTCGGCGTGCAAGCGCGAAGGCGCCGAACTGGCCTTCACCTACGTCGGCGAACGCTTCAAGGACCGCATCACCGATTTCGCCAAGGAATTCGGCTCCGACATGATCTACGAATGCGACGTCGGCAGCGACGAGCAGATCGCGGCGCTGTTCTCCGATCTGGGGCAACGCTGGGAGAAATTCGACGGTCTGGTGCATTCGATCGGCTTTGCACCGCGCGAAGCCATCGCCGGCGACTTCCTCGAAGGTCTGTCGCGCGAAGGCTTCAAGATCGCGCACGACATCTCGGCTTACAGTTTCCCTGCACTCGCCAAGGCCGCGCTGCCGCTGCTGTCGGACAAGGCGTCGCTGGTCACGCTGACCTACCTCGGCTCCGAGCGCGTCGTGCCGAACTACAACACGATGGGCCTGGCCAAGGCATCGCTCGAAGCGAGCGTGCGTTACCTCGCGTCGTCGGTCGGTCCGCGCGGCATTCGCGCCAACGGCATCTCGGCCGGTCCGATCAAGACGCTGGCAGCATCGGGCATCAAGGGCTTCGGCAAGCTGCTCGGCCACTTCGAGAACGTGGCGCCGATGCGCCGCAACGTGACCGTCGATGAAGTTGGCAATGTGGCGGCGTTCCTGCTGTCCGATCTGTCCAGCGGCGTGACCGGCGAGATCACGTACGTGGATGGTGGGTTCAATATCGTTGGCGCCAGCGTCGACGAGGAGTAAGCAGCAAGCAGTAAGGTAGACCGACGAAGGGTGCCGCCGTGCGTGATGCCCTTCGATTCGCAACGCTTGGGAGATCACCATGGCTGCGGATGTGACCAGTATTGCGGTTCGCGAGATCGGCAGTTTTCACATCGGCGGCACCATGGAGACCCTTTCCGGCCTGCCCCGTCGGCAGCGCGTCAGCACCCGCGGCGGTCCCATCCACGAGATCGATCCCAACGGCGAGTTGATGGTCGGACAGATGTACGTCCAGTACGTGCGCCTGAGCGCGCCGAAATGCCCTCTCCCGTTGCTGCTCTGGCATGGTGGCGGCATGACTGGCGTGAACTGGGAAACCACACCCGACGGCCGGCCCGGCTGGCAGATGTTCTTTTTGCGCGCGGGGTTCGATGTCTATGTCTCCGACGCCGTCGAACGCGGGCGTGCCTCCTGGGCGCCCTATCCCGATATCTACGACGGCGCACCGTTCTTCCGTACCGCGCGCGAAGCGTGGGAGGAGACCTTCCGCTTCGGGCCACCCGGCTCGTGGCACGCCGACCCCGCCCGACGCCAGCCCCATCCCGATGCCCGCTTCGATGCCGTGTACATGGAGACGTTCATGTGCCAGTGCGTGCCGCGCTGGGAGGGCAACAATGCGCGCACGCAAGCGGCCTACGATCAGCTGCTGGCGAAACTCGGCGAGAGCATTGTCATTACGCATAGCCAGGGCGGCAACTTTGGCCTGACTGCGGCGCTGCACGCGCCCACGCGCGTCAGGGCCGTGATATCGCTCGAACCTTCCGGCGCGCCTGACCCGGACGAAGCCGATGCCGCGCTGCTGCGCGACGTGCCGCATCTGTTCCTGTGGGGAGACTACCTCGACCGGCATGCGTTCTGGGTGCATTCCGTACCGAACGTGCGGCGCTGGCATGACGCCTTGCGCGCGGCCGGTGGTGACAGCGAGTGGATCGACCTGCCCGCCCGCGGCATTCGTGGCAACACACATGCGCTGATGGCCGACGACAATAGCGACGACTTGGCCACGATCGTGCTGGACTGGCTGCAACGGCATGGTCTTGTCTGATACGACTCGCAACGACTCATAAGGCGGCCTCGGCTATGCATCAACGGCATCTGCGCTATTTCGTCGGGATCGTTGATGCGGGCAGCTTCTCGCGCGCGGCCACGCTGATTCATGTGGCACAACCCGCGTTGAGCCAGCAGATCGCGGACCTCGAGCAGGAGCTCGGGGTCACGCTGCTGCATCGCAGTGCGCGCGGCGTCCGGCCCACGCCCGCGGGCGAGCTGTTGTACAAGGAGGCCAGCGCAATCCTGCAGCAGATGGATCGCCTGCCCGATCTGCTGCGCTCGCTCGATGCGGCGCCCCAGGGTGTGGTGCGGCTCGGCATGTCGTCGACGCTCGCGTCGGGCCTGGCTGGCGGGTTGATCGAGACCTGCCGCGCGCAATTGCCGCAAGTCGCGCTGCAATTCACTACCGCACCGAGCATGCAACTGCGCGAGCGCCTGCACGCGGGTACGCTCGACCTTGCACTGGCTTTTGACGACGACCTCAATATCGACGGTCAGTTGCGCCGCTGGCCGTTGTTTCGGCGGCGGATGTCGCTGATCCGGCTGGCTACGCAGGTCGATGAGGACACGCCAGTGCATATCGATACGCTGGCCGAGCTGCCGCTGGTGCTGCCGATCGGCCCCAATGTCGCGCGCACGGCGATCGATCGCATGTTTGCGGAGCGGCGTATCACGCCGTGCGTCGTGGCGGAGACCGAACAATTCAACGGCATGATGTCCGCGGTACTCGCGGGTGTCGGCGCCGCGATCCTGCCCGCGAGCGATCTGTCGATCGCGCCCGGGCACGAGGCTCTGGTGGCGACGCCGCTGGTGCCACCGTTCACGCTGACTGCCGCGATTCTCGCTTCGGGCACCACGCCCCCTACTCCTGCCGCGGAAGCTGTGCGGGATTTGCTGGATGCGTTCCTGCACCGCCATCTGCGCGAGCATCCCGGGGACGACACGGCGCTGGTCGAATCAGGCCAGTGAGAGGACCGGCGTCACCGCGCCGATCATCATCGCTTCGAGCGTGGCCTGCTGCTGCGCGCCAAACACATCGCGCTCATCGGGTGATGCCGAGATATTGGGGCGATCGATTGTGATCTTGATAGCCTGACAGCTATCGACGAAGTAGGTACCGACCACATCCGCCGCAGGCAAACCAAGCACTGCCGCCACGTTGGGCGCGTAGAACGCGTTGGAGCGCAACGCGGCCTCGTACTCCACGGTGGAGTGGAACACGATATCGAAGGTCAGGCGGTTGATGCCGGCATCTTTGCTGCGGATGACGAAGGCCATGTCGAGCAGGCGCTGCGCTGTGCCCTGCTCCGCTTCCGCTGCCATCGCTGCCATCGCTGCCGAAGCTGGCATCGCATTAGCGATGAGCGACAACGTGCGGTCGTCGAGGTTGCCGCGATAGCCACGCTCGCCGATATCACGATAGACCGGTCGTGCCTCGCCGGTACGCGTCCACTGGCGGCCGTCGGCGCGGTAGTAGGTGATCGGGAACATGATGTCGCGGATCACGCGTTCGTCGAGCAGCAGATGATAGAGCGTCCATTCGTAGGCATCGGCGGCATCGAGATCGCGCAGTGATGCCGCGCCGGCGGTGGCACCGCCCAGGGCGCGCGCCACCTCGGCCGTGTGGCGTTGGGCAAGGCGCGCGGGATCGCGGTCGATGGTGCGCACGAGCGCGACCGGGCGTTCGGCATCGGCCTCGACGAAGCGGAACGTTGCCTGCGCGAGCGCATCGGGAAACTGTGCGCGCACGAGACCGATGACTGCGTCTTTGATTTGCGCATAGTTCGCGAGGAACACGGGATCGCGCGTGCCGCTCGGCACCACCGCGCCGTAGCTGCCGTCATCGCGCTGAAAGCTGATGAGGTTTGGCGAGAGCGGATACGCGATGTTGCCAGCCGTGGCCTTGCGTCCCGGATACCCATAGTGGATCAGGTAATGCGTGAGCAGGCTGGCCAGCTTCTCGGCCGCTTCTGGCGTGGCCGCGCGCGTCTCGATCAGGATGCCGAGTTCGTACGTGTTGGCCGGCACGGGCTGGGTCTGCACGCCGTTGCGGCCGTAGACGGGCACATCGGCTGGGACGCGCGCGAGGTCAGCGGGCGCAAGATGCAGCAACGATACGCGGCGTCCTCCCAGGCGACGCGCGCCTTCGAGCTTGATGCTGAGCGGCCATGGCTTGCCGGCATGCACGAAGTGGCTGTGGCGAATGCCGGCGGTCCGCGCGTCGCGGGCGAAGAACTCGGTCTGCGCCATGGCGAGGATGCCTTCCGGGTAGAACTGAAGTTGCGGATGGCTTTCCTCGTATAGCGAATGCGCGGCGATCGAGTATGGCGTGCAGCGGCGCGCGGGATCGAGGGGCACGAACACCGCGGTGCCGTCGTCATAGATTTCCGCGACGAGGCAGTCAGAGGGTGAGCCTGGGTCGCAGGCCAGCGCACCGCATTCGAGCACGTGGCCGACGTGGTACGCCAGACCGGCGTCGATGCCGTGGCGGATCATGTCGCTGGCGAACAGCGCCACGTCGCACGAGCGGCCCGCGAAGATGTACTTGGCGCCGCCGTCGAGCGCGGTGATCAGCGGGGCGATGCCCATCTGGCCGACGATGGTGCTTTCGCGCAGCGCGGCTTCGTCGAGTTGCGGACCCTTGCCGGTGGCCTGAAGCTGGCCGGCGCGCAGGGCGTCGAGGACCATCGTGGGGTCGAGTTCGGCGTCGATGACGGCGACCTGGCGATTGCGCACGCCGAGTTCGTCGAAGACCTCACGCGCTACCTCAAGCATCCATTCGAGATTGCGGCGGCCACCGGCCATGCCGCAGCTGCCGAGAATCACGGGGCCGTCGATGCGCTCGCCGGCCACCACCATATTGTGGAAGTCGGCCTTGACCGCTTCGCGTTCGAAGTACTCCTGGCCGGTGCCAAGGTAGTACGGACCGGCATCCATCGAGCCCGCATCGGAGATCACCGCGTCGATGCGGCCTTCCAGCGCGCGCATCAGCGACGCGTCGGGGAATCCGTAACCGAGTGCGCCACAGGCAGATACCACTCTGTATAACAACTTCGCCATCACTTTCTCCTACTTTGTCCGGTTGGGGGGTGGAGTCAGTGTGGGACGCGCGCGTGCAAAGGAAAAATAGGGTCTCGATATCCGGGTATAAGTCGTGGATATGGCCCTGCGGGTGCTGCACAAACGTTCCAGACGGGCCCGCCCGACTCGGGTTAACATCGCCCGATGGACACCGCCCCCTCTTCCCGCAACTGGATCGACCTCCGGCACGACGCTGCCTCGGGGATCGAGACGTTGCGCGCGCATTTCGAGGGGCATGCGTACGATCCGCACTGGCACGACTACTACATGGTCGGCTACACAGAGCAGGGCATTCAGCAGTTCCACTGCCGCAAGTCGCTGGTCAGCAGCACGCCTGGGCAGGTCTTTATGCTCGAGCCCGGCGAGGTGCACGACGGCCATGCGGTGGCGCCCGATGGCTTTACCTATTCGATCCTGTGCCTCGATCCACGCATGATGGATACGCGTCTGCGCGCGCTGTTTCCCGAGATGCCCGAGCGCTTCCAGCCGAGCGTCACCCATACGCTGATGCCCGATGCCGCGCTGGTGACTGCCGTGACCGATGCGTTTCGCGCGACGCATGATCCCGAACTGCGCATGGTGCGCGAGGCCGCGCTCGATACGCTGTTCGACCGGCTGACTACGCATCTGCACTGGCGCAAGCGGATCGCGCAGGATCCGCGACTTCCGGTGGTGGCACACCGGGCGCGGGAGTTTCTGCATGATCATGCCGCGGAGGACATCGGACTCGATGACCTCGCGCGTGCGACCGGAGTGGATCGTTATCGCCTGACGCGCGCGTTCAAGGCGGCGTTTGGGCTGGCACCGCATGCCTACCTCGTGCAGTTGCGTCTGGCGCATGCGCGGCGTTTGATGGCGGTGGGTGCCACGCCCGCCGATGCGGCCGCGGTTTCCGGGTTCGCCGATCAGAGCCACCTCGGACGCTGGTTTCGGCGCGCGTATGGCATGACGCCCGCGCACTATCGGCAGCGCTGCTCAAACGTTCCAGACTTGCGCTAGTCCGCGCCGCAATACTGGGCGCATGAATCCCGCCCTGCTCCCCTTTCTCCTGTTCGCGTTCGTGGCGTCGATCACGCCTGGACCGACCAATATTCTTGTTTTCTCCAACAGCGCCCGGCGCGGCGTGAGCGCATCGGTGCCGATGATTCTCGGTGGCTGCGGCGGCGCCGCGTTGCTGGTGCTGGTCGTCGGGCTTGGTATCGGTCATACGCTGGCACAGCATCCTGACATTCAGCGTGTGATGGCTTGGGCCGGCGCGTTATGGCTGACGCGCATGGCGTGGCAGTTGTTTCGCAGCGCGCCCACGCAGGTCGAGGTTGGCGCGGCGCCGGCCGCGCGGCCGCTGGGCTTTACCGGTGCGGCCGGGTTGCAGATCGTCAATCCCAAGACGTGGGTCATGGGCATTGCGGTAGTCAGCCTGTTTGCCGGGCATGGCGCCGACCAGACGCATGACGTGGCGCTGCTGTCGCTGGTGTTCTTCTGCGTGGCCCTGCCCTGCATGTTCCTGTGGGCCTGTCTGGGCGCGGCGGCCGCGCGGCTGTTGCGTTCGGCGGACTGGATGAAGCGGTTCGACCGGCTGATGGCTGTGCTGTTGCTGGGCTCGGCCTGGTGGGGATTTCTGGGTTAGAGGGTTGCTTCTGTTGCGCAGCAGCAAAATGTTCTTGCGAGGGTGCGTTTAAAGATGTATCTTGGATGCATATTAAACGACAACGATCCATCCAACGGAGTGCATCATGGAAACCCAAGGTAGTGCCCACGACGAATCTCGCAACCTCGACATGCATCGCGACGCGCATAATTTTTCCGATCGCGTCGCGCTAGGTATCACGCTGACGCTACGGTTCTTTGCCGATACGTTCTTCGCCAAGCGCTATGGCAACCGCGCGATCGTGCTGGAGACCGTGGCGGCCGTGCCGGGCATGGTGGGCGCGATGCTGGTGCACCTGAAGTGCCTGCGCTGGATGATCGACGACCATAACTGGATTCGCACGCTGCTCGACGAGGCCGAGAACGAGCGCATGCATCTGATGACCTTTGTCGAGATTGCCAAGCCCAGCTGGTTCGAGCGTGCCGTGATCCTGATCGTGCAGGCCGTGTTCTTTGTGGCGTTCTTCCTGCTGTATCTGGTCTCGGCCCGTACTGCGCATCGGTTGGTGGGTTATTTCGAGGAACAGGCTGTGATCAGCTACACGCTGTACCTCGAGGAAATCGACGCGGGCCGCGTGGAGAATGTACCCGCGCCGGATCTGGCGATTGCTTACTGGAACCTGGCCCCGACGGCACGGCTGCGTGAGGTGGTGCTGGCGGTGCGGGAAGATGAGTGTGGCCACCGGGACGTGAACCACGGGTATGCGGATGAGTTGTCGCGGTCGGTGGTGCAACAGATTGGGTAAGGGCGTGTGCCCTCTCCCCCGGCCCCTCTCCCCGAGGGAGAGGGGAGAAAACAATAGGTAGATTTGATTTCACCCTCTCCCCCAACCCCTCTCCCTGAGGGAGAGGGGAGCGAGACGTTGGCATACGATGCGTGCGCGCCTCCCCGGAGGGAGAAGGGAGAAAACCTAGACTACCCCGCTGCCGCGTCCGTCCCAGTAACCCGCCCGCAGCGCCTTCTTATCGATCTTGCCGAGCGGGGTCAGTGGTAGCGCGGCGGTGAATTCCACCGTCTTTGGGGCCATGACCGGGCCCTTGCGTTCCTTGACGAAGGCGATCAGTTCTTCCGCCGTTGCGCTGGCGGCGGCGCGGAGTACCACGATCGCCTTCACTGCCTCGCCCCACTTTTCGTCGGGTACGCCGATCACCGCGGCGCTGGCGACTGCCGGGTGGCTGCCGAGCGTGTTCTCGAGTTCCTGCGGGTAGATATTGAAGCCGCCCGAGATAATCATGTCCTTCTTGCGATCGACGATATGGAAGTAGCCGTCGCGGTCCTGATAGGCCATGTCGCCCGTGTGCAGCCAGCCATCGCGTAGCAATTCCTGTGTGGCCTCGGGCTTGTTCCAATAACCGCGTGTGACATGCGGCGCGCGCACGCATAGCTCGCCGATACCGCCGTCGCGCGGCAGCGTGTTGCCCGCGTCATCGACCAGTCGCACCGCCACGCACGGGTATGGTTTGCCTGCCGATGTCAGCTTGTCTCCGCGCGGATGCAGGTGATCTTCCGCGGTCAGCGAGAGGATGGTGCCGGGCACCTCGGTCTGGCCATAGTTCTGATGCAGAATCGGCCCGAACAGCGCGAGTGCCTGCGCCAGGCGGCGTTGCGAGATTGGCGCGGCGGTATAGATGATGCGCCGCAGCCCGCCGAGGTTGATCGACGCGATGCGCGGATGGTCCATCAACGCGTACAGCATGGTCGGCACGAGGAACAGCGTGGTCGCGTCGCCAGCATGGATGGCATCGAGCGTGCGGTCCGCATCGAAGCCGTCATGGACGACCACGGTGCCACCCTTGACCAGCACCGGAATCACGAGCGCGCCCGCGCCGTGCGATAGCGGTGACGACACCAGCAACCGCGTCGAGATATCGAAGCCCTGTTCGGCGATATGCAGCAGCGAGGCGAACGCGAGCGCGCGGCTCTCGGTGATCACGCCCTTGGGCACGCCCGTGGTGCCTCCTGTGTAGATCAGGCGGATATTGTCATCGGGCGCCTCCCATGCCTGCAGCGGACGCGGGGTATAGCCCGAGATCTCGCGCCAGAAATCCGGCAGGCCGGGCACGGCATCGTGTGACGCCAGCCGGATCGCGTGCTGCGCGCCGCGTGCAAGTTCCTGCCCGCGCGCGGTGCGTGCCACATCAACAATCAGCAGTACCGCGCCACTGTCTTCCAGCATGTACCGATGATCATCGAGGCTGCCCGAGTAGTTCGGGATCACCGAGACATAGCCGCCAATGAATGCGGCCGCCATGATCACGAACATCTCGTGCCGGTTGCTCGTGAGTTGCATGATCGCGTCGCCGCGCCGCAAGCCGATCGCCTCGAAATGCTGCAGCGTGCGGCTGATCTGCTCCGCCACCTGTGCATAGGTGACAGTGTGGCCGCGGCATGCGAACGCGGTGCGTGGCCCGTGCCGTTCGAGCGCGTTGACGATCATGTCGCCGACGCCGCCCGCCGAATACAACAGCGACGATGCATCCGGAGTATCGGTGTGGTGTTCTGCCATCCCTGTCATTGTTCGCCCAGCTTCTTGTCTTTGATCAGCGCGCCAAGGCGATCGGACTCCGCGCGCACGCGTGCGACGAAGTCGTCCGACGATGACACCTCGATGTCGTAGCCCTCAGCCAGCAGTTGCTCTTTCAGCGCCGGCGCATTGAACGCGCGCCGGATGGCGTTGCGCAGCTTGTCGGCAACCTCCTTCGGCAGGCCGGCCGGTGCAATCACGCCGACCCAGGACGAGGCCTCGAAGCCCGGATAGGTTTCGGCGACGGTCGGCACGTTCGGCAACAGCGGCGAGCGCTTGACCCCGCCGGTAGCGAGCGCATGCAGGCGGCCATCCTTGATATACGGCAGGAAGTAACCGAGCGTGCCCGAGGCCATGTCGTAGCGGCCCGACAGCAGATCCGGCAGGAACGAACCGCCGCCACCCTGATACGGCACCGGCAGCAGATCCACATGGGCCAGATTGCCGAGCAGCAACGGATACAGATGGTTCGACGTGCCCTGCCCCGTCGAGCCGAACGACACCGTGCCGGGTCGCGCCTTGGCGGCCTGCATCAGCGCGGGGAGCGATGCGTATGGCTTGCTCGTGACGAGTACGTGCGGCGCGGAGACGACCAGCGTCACGTACGTGAACGATTTGAACGTGTCATACGACAGCGCGCGGAACATGTGCTGGTTGACCGCCTGTGAGTCGAATACCACGCCGAGCGTGTAGCCGTCCGGTTTGGCGCGCGCGACCTCGGCGGTGCCGAGGGTGCCGCCCGCGCCGGGCTTGTTCACCACCACGAATGGTTCGCCGAGTTCCTGCGACAGGCTGTTCGCGACCAGACGGCCGATGCGGTCCGTGGTGCCGCCTGCGGAGTACGGCACGATGACTTGTGTGGTCTTGCCGGATTCGGCACGCGCCGGGGCCACGAACGCGAGCGCGCAGGTGGCGAGGCAGGCGGCCATACCGCTTACGAACAGCGTTTTGCGTCGGGTTGGTGCGATGGTCATCGGCATGGTTCTCATCTTGTCTCCTCTTATTCTGGATGGCGCGTGGGCGTCGTTGCACCCACTGCATATGTTCTTGACGCTAGCGTGCGGGACCGTCGTAGGCAATCGCCCGATCGGCGTAGTCCGCCATCAGGAAGCCAATGGGCCGGGTCGATTCCTCGAACAGATGGGCGAGCAGCCCGGCCGTGCGGGCGAGGATCGGGATGCCCTTGAGCGCGCCGAGCGGGAAGCCCCCCTGCAGCAGCACGGCCGGAATCGAGCCCGAGGCATTGATCGGAAGCTGACGGCCGTAGACCGAAGGGATCAGCCGCTCGACCGCGAACAGCGCGTCGAGATACGGGCCCTGAACCTGCAGTTCTTCAGCGAGTGCAAGCAGCCGCGCGGTGCGCGGATCGCCGCCGGCGTGTAGCGGATGGCCGTAGCCAGGCACGGTCTGCCCGGCCGCCTTGCGTGCCGCGAGCTTGCTCTGCACCACAGCGTCGAGCGTGTCGCCCGATGCCGCGTGTGTGGTGACGATGTCATGCAGAAAGCGGCCGCAGAGCTCCGAGGTGCCCATCACCACCGTACCCGCGCCGAGCAGGCCGGCGGCCACGGCGCCCTGCAGCGCGGCCGGGTCGGCGTCGTATGTCATGCGGGCGGCCTGCACGGTCGGCGTCAGGCCATGCTCGGCAATCGCCACGAGCGCGGCGTTGACGAGCCGGCTCTGTGCCGGCGTGGGCGTGGCGCCAGTGAGCAGAAACACATAGAAGTCCGCGAAGCCGATATTGCCGATGAGGTCATCGCACAGATCCTTGCCGCGGATCGTGATGGTGTCCGCATCGGCCATGCAGATGGCGGTATGCGGGTCGTCCTGCCTGCCGATTCTCATGTCTCCTCCTGTCTTGTTTGAACGGATTCTAAGGAGCCCACCAGAATTGACAAAGTAGATTATTTGTATGTTAATCATCGACACGATCTATAGCCAAACCAGAACCAAACCAAGCCGGAGCCACCATGGAACTGAGGCATCTGCGGTACTTCGTCGCGCTCGCCGAGCGGCTGAACTTCACGGCGGCTGCCGCGCAGGTTCACGTTACGCAACCGACGTTGTCGCATCAGATCAAGCAACTCGAGAACGAACTGGATATGGCGCTGTTCGAACGGACCGAACGGCGCGTGAGCCTGACCGCCGCGGGCATGCTGTTTCTGCCGAGGGTGATCGAGGCGCTGAAGACGCTCGATAGCGGTACCGCGCTGCTGAAGGCCTCGGCCACGTTGTCGGGACATCTGCGCATTGCCACGTCGCAGACGTTCAACCTCGCGATCGTGCCGCGCACGGTATTGCTGTTCCGGCAGCAGCACGAGAACGTGCGCGTGACCATCGAGGAACTGACGCTCGCCGATATGACTCGCGCGCTGCGCGCGGACGAGATCGACCTGGCCATCGCGTATCAGCCCACCGATGCGCACGACATGGTGTTCGAGCCGCTGTGCGACGAAGAGCTCGTGCTGTTTCTGCCGGCCGATCATGCGCTGGCGCGGCGCAAGCGCGTGCGCATGATCGAGCTGCATGGCCGCGACATGGTGATGCTGTCCACGCGCTACAAGACGCGGCAAATCATCGACGATGCGTTGATCTCCGCGGGGACGATACCGAACGTGATCATCGAGTCCGGCACGATTCCATCATTGCTGAACCTCGTGCGCCAGACCGGCGCGCCGACCATCCTGTCGCGTTATGCGCTCACGCCGGACTCGCCGCTGAAGACGGTGCCGCTCGAAAGCCCGCGGCCGACACGCACGACGGGGCTGATCTACAGCAATGACCGCGCGCGCTCGCCGCTGGAAACGGCGTTTGGTGCACTGCTGCGCAAGGTGGCGGTGAGTTACATCGCTACCTGACAGATACCCGAGTGATACCTGAAGGGGCATTGTCGCCCGCTTTTTTCCGCATTCACGTAAAGCTTTTCAGTGCGCGCCACATAGTGACGGTTTTGTAATTGTTCGGTCAGTCGGACGAAAGTGCCTCGCGCCAATACTGAATTCAACTCTTCATCACTGCCGATAAGAGTCCGAATTCATCCCTCCTCCAGCGAGAACAACATGACTGATCTGAACAGACGCAAGGTAATGATCGGCGCTGCGACCACCGCATTCGCCGCCGCAGCCGCCACCGCGCACGCGGCCTCCTTCGGCAATCCCGACCGCCCGCCCGAAGGCGCGATCAATGCACGCAACAAGCAGGGCCTGACCGATCCGGGTCCGCACAGCCCCGCGCTCGAAGAACAGTTCCCTTCGTTCCAGAATGCGCCGCCGACCGACGTCAACGGCATGGCGCTGTTCTGGGCCTCGTTCAACAATGCGCACAAGCGTATTCAGGACGGTGGCTGGGCGCGCGAGGTCACGCAGGAGGACTTTGCGATCTCGAAAGATATCTCGGGCGTGAATATGCGCCTGACCGCTGGTGGCATTCGCGAGATGCACTGGCACCAGCAGGCCGAGTGGGCGATCATGCTCGACGGCAAGTGCCGCATTACCACGCTCGATGAAGAAGGCCGTCCGTCGGTGCAGGACGTGAAGGCCGGTGACCTCTGGTATTTCCCGCCGGGCCTGCCGCACTCGCTGCAGGGTGCTGGCACCACGGGCGCGGAGTTTCTGATCGCGTTCGATAACGGTATGGCGTCCGAGTTCAACACGCTGCTGCTGACCGACTGGATCGCGCATACGCCGCCCGATGTGCTGGCCGCCAACTTTGGCGTGCCGGTGGAAGCGTTCAAGAATATCCCCGTCGATAATCTGTGGATCTTCCAGGGCAAGGAGCCGGGTCCGCTGGCCGCCGCGCAACGCGCCTCTGCCTCGAAGAAGGGCCCGCCGGCGCTGCCGGTGGTGTTCTCGCTGTCCGATTCCGTACCCGTGAAGAAGACGCGCGGTGGGCAGGTGCAGATCGCCGACAGCCGCAATTTCAAGATCTCGCAGAACGTTGCCGCCGCGCTGGTCACGGTGAAGCCCGGTGGTCTGCGCGAACTGCACTGGCACCCGAATGCGGATGAATGGCAGTACTACATCAAGGGCAAGGGTCGCATGACCGTATTCGACACCGGCCCCAAGGCGATGACCGCCGATTTCAACGCAGGCGATATCGGCTATGTGAAGAAGGGGTTGGGCCACTACGTGCAGAACGTGGGCAATACGGACCTGATCATGGTCGAGGTGTTCAAGGCCGATCACTTCGCCGAAGTGGGCCTGTCCGACTGGCTTGCACATACGCCGCCGGAGATGGTCATGCAGACGCTGAACATCGATGCCGCGACGCTGGCGCAGTTCCCAACCAGCCGCCCGGACATCATGCCCGAGTGAGCTATCGCTTGTACGTACTGGCTTGTACGTACTGGCTTGTACGTACTGGCTTGTACGTATCACCACGGACGGCGGCGATCTTTCTCGCAAGGGTCGCCGCCGTTCGCACATAAGCAGAAGCAGGCGCCACACATGACAGGGGGAACATGCCGTGCCACCGATGACGACGACCAGTACCAGCCTGGGGCAGGCCGCCCCGCTCTCTATCACCGAAAGAACGTCGCGCTCGATGCGCGCGGCGCTCGAGGGGCGTCGCAATGGGTTGCGCGCGTTTCTGCCGTTTGTCGGCCCGGCGTTGATCGCTTCGGTCGGGTATATGGATCCCGGCAACTTTGCCACCAATATCGAGGCGGGCTCGCGCTATGGCTACGAGCTGCTGTGGGTGGTGCTGTTGTCGAGCCTGATTGCGATGTTCTTTCAGGCGCTGTCGGCGCAGGTGGGCATTGTCACCGGGGCCAATCTCGCGGAGCTGTGTCGTGAACACTTCCCGCGGCAGGTATCGCTGGCGATGTGGGTCGCGTCGGAGATCGCGGCGATCGCCACGGACCTTGCAGAGTTTCTCGGTGGTGCGCTTGCGCTTTCGCTGTTGTGCCATCTGCCGATGCTGGCGGCGATGGGCATCGTTGCTGTGGTGACATGGGGGCTGCTGGCGCTGGAGTCGCGGGGGTTTCGGCCGCTCGAGATTGCGATTGCGCTATTGGTTACCGTGATTGGTGCCACTTACGTGTGCGAGTTGATGATTGCGCCGCCGGACTGGGCGGCGGTGGCTGTGCATTCGGTGGTGCCGCATTTGCGGGACAAGGATGCGTTGATGCTTGCAGTGGGCATTGTTGGCGCGACGATCATGCCGCATACGCTCTATCTTCACTCGGGGCTGACGCAAAACCGTGCGGTGACGGCTAACGTCGGCGAGCGGCGGCGGCTGATTGCGTTTTCCAATCGCGAGGTGGTGTTGGCGTTGGGGGCTGCGGCGCTGGTGAATATGGCGATGGTGGTGATGGCGGCTACGGTGTTTCACAAGACCGCGCCGGCGATTGACGATATCGGCGTGGCGTATCACACGTTGATTCCTATTCTTGGTGGTGGGGCGGCGGTGATTTTTCTGGTTGGATTGCTGGCTTCGGGGGTGTCTAGTTCGGTCGTTGGCACGATGGCTGGGCAGATCATCATGCAGGGTTTTGTGCGGGTGCGGATTCCGCTGGCTGTGCGGCGGATTGTTACGATCGCGCCGGCGTTTGCGATTGTGGCGCTGGGGTGCAATGTCACCAAGGCGATGATTGCGAGTCAGGTGGTGTTGAGTATGGCGTTGCCGTTGCCGATGGTGGCGCTTTTGGTGTTGGGCTCGCGGCGCGCGGTGATGGGGGAGTTTGCGTTGAAGCGTGGGGTGTTGGTGGGGGCTTCGGCGGCGGCGGTGTTGATTGTTGGTTTGAATATTTTGCTGATTTGGCAGGCGGTGGTTTGATTGAGGCGTCGTGTGCCCTCACCCCCGGCCCCTCTCCCCGGGGGAGAGGGGAGAACACAATAGGAAAGTTGTTATCTCCCCTCTCCCCCGGCCCCTCTCCCCGCTGGGGAGAGGGGAGCAAACCATTGGCGATTGATGCGCCGGCGCTCTCCCGCTGGGAGAGCAAACCGTTGGCGGTTGATGCGCCGGCGCTCTCCCCGCAGGGCGAGCAAACCGTTGGCGGTTGATGCGTCCGAGAAGCTAACGGCTCGGCGCGTTGATGCGCGTCAGGAGAAACCCACGACCGCGTGCGGGACGTATGGGGCTTCCAGCTTGGCAATTTCCTCAGTGGTCAGGGTCAGCTCTAATGCGGCGACGGCGTCGGTCAGGTGGCCGGGACGGGAGGCGCCGATGATGGGGGCGGAGATCACGTTCTTGGCCAGTACCCATGCCAGTGCTACCTGCGCCGGAGGTACGCCGCGGGTCTTGGCGACCTGGGCTACCGCTTCCACGACCTTGCGGTCGGCGTCAGCGGTTTCGGCGTAGAGGGTCTTGCCGAACTCGTCGGTCTCGGCGCGGCTGGTCTGTTCGTCCCACGGGCGGGTCAGGCGGCCGCGCGCGAGGGGGCTCCATGGGATTACGCCGATGCCTTCCGCCTGACACAGCGGCAGCATTTCGCGCTCTTCCTCGCGGTACAGCAGGTTCACGTAGTTCTGCATGGTCGAGAAGCGCGTCCAGCCGTTGGCCTTGGCCACATGCAGCATCGTCGCGAACTGCCATGCGAACATCGACGACGCGCCGATGTAGCGTACCTTGCCGGCCTTGACGAGGTCGTGCAGCGCTTCCAGCGTTTCCTCGATCGGCACCGCGTAGTCGAAGCGGTGAATCTGGTACAGGTCGATGTAATCGACGCCAAGGCGGCGCAGCGAGTTGTCGGCTTCCTGCAGGATCGCCTTGCGGCTCAGCCCGGCCCCATTCGGCCCCTTGTGCATGCGTCCGTTGACCTTGGTGGCGATGACCACCTCGTCGCGGCGCGTGAAGTCCTTGAGCGCGCGGCCGACGATTTCCTCCGAGGTGCCGTCCGAATACACATTGGCGGTATCGAAGAAATTGATACCCGCCTCCACGGCCTGGCGGATCAGCGGGCGGCTTTGCTCTTCATTCAGCGTCCACAGATGCGTGCCGCGCTCGGGCACGCCATAGGTCATGCAGCCGAGGCACAGGGCGGAAACGTCGAGCCCGGTCCTGCCAAGCTTGCGGTATTTCATTACGCTCTCCAAACAGTCGAAATCGTCCGAGGGAACGCCGCAGTGCATTTTCGCAAGGCGATTTTGAAAGGCAATTACGCAAGGCGATCAGGCAAAACAGCGGCCAATCACATCATATTTCGTTCCATACGGAAAGATCATGCGGCAAAACGCGAAAGCGTTATGCGACCCGGCTGCAAGATCGGCGGCCGGGCCCGGATACAACCGTCAGGCGCCGGCGCGCGCGCCTTTCAGGACCTGCTCGAACTGATTGGCCAGTGCATCGGCCGGCGTATAGCCCGCGGCAACCTGATAGAGGTTGTCGCCCGCGCGCAGCACGACCACAGGGAAACTGTTGACGCCCCACTGGCGCACCGTGCGGAAATCCTGCGCGGTCTCGTCGATCACGGCCTGGCTGTTCCACGCGGCGAGGAACGCCTCGGCCGTCACGTCACGGCCCTGCCGCGCCAACGCCTGCGTCGCCACCCCGGCCAGCACCTTGCCGTCGGTCGTATCGAGTCCATCGACGTAGAACGCATGCTGGAGCGCGCGGAACACGCTCAGCAGATCCGCGTCGGGCACCAACCCACGCGCGGTGACCACCGCGCGGCAGATCGGCTCGGTGTCATAGACAAAGCCGGTGCGCGCCAGAAACGCCTCGCGATTGAACGGCAGGCCGCTGGCCTGCTCCACGCGCGCCCAGTGTTGAAGCCGAAAACGCTTGCCCGCGTCGTCCAGCACATCGGTGGCACCGGCGCGGATGCCGCCAACCAGAATGCGCAGGGGCATCTCGGGATAGCGCTCGCTCAGTGCCGCGCGCAGTGCCGTCATCTCCTTGCCGAAGCCGTAGCACCACGAGCACATCGGGTCGCCGATGTAGATCAGTTCGAGTTCCATAGTCCTGCTTTGCGATTAATGTTGATTACGGGGATCGTCGTCGGCATGCACGTAGTCGATGCCCAGCGGGCCATAGCCGGTGACCTGCGTCACATAGCCGCCCGAGCGTGCCCAGTGGAAATGTGGCGTGCCGCCCGGCAGCACGATTACACTGCCGGGGCCGTAAGCGACCAGCTTCTGCGGATCGAACTCGTCGCCGAGGCCGATATAGAAGACGCCCGAGATCACGGTGTAGATGCGGTCTTCCGGATGCACATGCGGCATGAGCTTCACACCGGCCGGCACGCTGACGCGTACGACATAGGGCCCGGCCTGCGTGGGGTCGCCCACCAGCACGGATAGCTGAGCCCGTTTCGGGAACGCCGGAAACGACGACCACTTGATATCTTCCTGCCGGATCGCGCCGTTCTGCTTCGGCGACAAACCCGCCGCGTGCGCGTGACTGGGGATCGCCCCGACAAGTCCGGCCATCAGTCCGGCCCACATTCCAATTCGCAATGCCATGCTGTTCATGATCGTGCCTCTCGAGATGCTTTCGCATCGGTTCCGTGTGGCTCGAACTATAGGTACGGCGACCGCGCGGATAAATGGATGCGGCAGAACATGAATTGATACGCGGCGGAACAAGTCGCGGGGCTTGATTCCGCCGCACTTGTTCCTATCGTGCAATTCTCATTCGTCCTATGTCCCCTGCAAAGCCAGGGCGTCCCCGCCTAAATTGGACGTCAAGCAGCGGCCCGGCCATGGGCCACCGGACATCAGGAGAACGAGATCATGAACATCGCAGACATCGAAACCATCCCTCTACGCATTCCGTTCAGCGCGGGCGGCAAGTCGGACGACGCCGTGTGGGGCAAGCGCGGCCTGCAGACCGCCGATTCGCTGGTGGTCAAGGTGACCACCGATACCGGTCTGGTCGGCTGGGGCGAAACGTTCGGCTTCCATACGGTGGCCCCGGCGCGCATCGTTATCGACACCATCCTCAAGCCCGAATTGGTTGGCCGCGATGCCACCCAGATCGAGCGGATCATGGTCGAGATGCAGAAGAAGTTCCACGTATTCGGCCGCAGCGGCGCGTTCCTGCACAGCCTGTCCGCGATCGATATCGCGCTGTGGGATATCGCGGGCAAGTCGGCCGGCCAGCCTGTGCATCAGCTGCTCGGCGGCACCGACGCCACCTCGCTGCGTGCTTACGCAAGCCTGAGCCGCTACACGGATCCCGAGCTCGTGCGCATCAACGTGCAGCGCGCGATCCGCGACGGATTCCGCCATCTGAAGCTGCACGAGATCGAAGTGCCCGCGGTGCGCGCCGCGCGGGAAGCGGCCGGTGACGATATCGAGATCACGCTCGACGTCAATGCGCCGTGGTCCGTGCGCGAGGCATTGGACATGGCGGAGAAGCTGCGCCCTTACAACCTGCGCTGGCTCGAAGAGCCGGTGTGGCCGCCCGAGAATTACGCGGGCCTCGCGCAGGTACGGCGCGACGGCGGCATCCCGGTCGCGGCCGGCGAGAACGCCTCGACGTTGATGGACTTCCAGCATCTGCTGGCGGCGGGCGCGGTCGACTTCGTCCAGCCGAGCCCCGCGAAGATGGGTGGCATCACCGAGCTGCGCAAGATCTATGCGCTGGCCGCGGCCCACAACACCACAGTCATGGTGCACACGTTCTACGACGGCCCCGGGCTACTCGCGAGCGTGCATGCCAGCGCCGCATTGGGTGGCCGCAATGCCATCGTCGAATGGCGCTACTTCGACATGGAAGCGCAACTGTACGGCGACGCGATCCTGCCGCGGCAGGGTGCCATTGACGTACCGCAAGGTCCGGGCCTTGGTCTCGAGCCGATACCCGAGGTGATCCGCGATTATCGGATTGCCTGAACCCATCCTCCCGGAGGAGACCATCATGCTGGAACATATTGCAGGACCACTGGTACCTGTGGCCTTCGTCATCGTGCTCGGCTTCGTTGCCGGCAAGCGCGGCAAGCTCACCCACACGGACAGTCTGCTTATCAGCAAACTGGTGCTGAACTACATCTTCCCAGCGCTGCTGCTGGCCGGCATGGCCAGCACGCCGCGCGCGCAACTGCTCGACTATCGTTTCGTCATCGCCACGTTTATCGGCCTGATGGGCATGTACGGCATTACCTTCGTGATCGGCTGGCTGCGCCACCGCGAACTGAAGGCTGCCACGCTCAAGGGCTTCGTGGTCGGCTTTCCGGATGCCGCGTTCATGGGCATTCCGATTCTCGGCGCGATGTTCGGGCCGTCCAGCCTCTACTCGGTGCTCGTGCTGAACATCGTGGCGAGCCTCGTGATGATTCCGCTGACGACCACGCTGCTGACCATCGCCGCTGGTAACGGTGGCGGTGCGCGGGCCTTCGCCGACAGCGTACTAAGCGCGGTGCGCCGCCCGCTGCTGTGGGCACCGGCCATCGGCATCGCCATGTCGCTGCTGCAGATCAAGCTGCCGCCACTGGCCGCCGAATCGCTGAACCTGATCGGCAAGGCCACGCCGGGCGTGTCGCTGTTCGCCCTCGGCCTGATCATGTCGTCGGTGCGCCTGAACCTCTCGCGGGAGGTATGGGCCAACATGGGCCTCAAGCTGTTCGCCCACCCCGCGCTGATGATCGCCGCGACGATACTGCTGTCAGTCAGGGGCGTGTATGCGCAGCAGATGATCCTGCTGACCGCCCTGCCCTCGGCGACTATCGCCGCGATGTTCGCCAACGAGGCCAACGCCTATCGCAGCGAGGCCGCCACCACGATCCTGGCCAGCACCGTGGCGTCGCTGGTCACGTTTCCGATTGCGATCTGGCTGATCGGCAACGGACTGGCTGCATAAGCCGGCGCTCAATTCAGCGCCATCTCCTGATGCGGCCCGAAGAACTCGGTATTGCAACGGTCCGCCGGCACGCCGAGTTCCACCAGCAGTTTGATCACGCTGGTCATGAACGGTGCCGGCCCCACGATATAGACATCCACATCGCGCTCGGCCGGCAGCGCGCTTGCCAATAGCTCGCGCGATACGCGCCCCGGTGCAAGCCCGCCCGGTACCGACGGATCCTCGTCGTAGAACAGCGCAAACTTCACGCGCGGACACGCGGCCGCCAGCTCTTCCACCCGCGCGCGAAACGCCTGCACCGCCGGGTTACGCGCAAAGTGCACGTAATAGATATCGCGCGCGCCATGGTGCGTGGCGGCCTCGAGCATCGCCATCAGCGGCGTCTGCCCGACGCCGCCGCCGATCAGCACCAGCGGGCGCGTGCCCTCCACCAGCTGGAACACGCCGGCCGGTGCGGTCAACTCGACGGTATCGCCAACCTTCGCGTGCTCATGCAGGAATCCCGAGACCACGCCACCGGGATCGCGCTTGACGCTGATGCGGTAGCGCTTGCCGTCGGAGATGGCCGATAGCGAATAGTTGCGACGCAGCGGCGCGCCATCGACGACGACCTGTATCGCGATGTACTGCCCCGGCGCGTTGACCATGACCGGCCCGCCATCGGTCGGCTCCAGATAGAACGAGACGATCTCCGCGGACTCCACCACGCGCTCCGCCACACGAAAGGTGCGGAAGCCGCGCCATCCGCCCACCGTCGCGGCCTGGCTGCCATACATGTCCTGCTCGGCCGCGATCAGCATGTCGGCAAGCTGACCGTACGCGGCACCCCATGCTTCGAGCACGACCGGCGTGGCCACTTCGGACCCGAGCACCTCCCGGATCGAGCGCAACAGGTATTCGCCAATGATCGGATAGTGTTCGGGCTGCACCTGCAGCGACACGTGCTTGTTGACGACGCGCCCGGCCAGTTCGCCCAGCGCGTCGAGCTGATCGATATGTTTCGCATACATGAGCACCCCGCCCGCCAGTGCGCGCGCCTGTGCGCCGCTGGCCTGATGCGCGCTGTTGAACATGCCACGCAGGTCAGCGCGTTCCTTCAGCAGCAGGTCATAGAAGTAAGAGGTCAGCGCCTCCCCGCCTGCTTCGAGCAGCGGGACGGTGGACGTGACGATTTGCTTGTGTTCGGTCGATAGCATGTCGTTCTTCCTGTTCTGGGGACGCCATGGTTGGCGTACTCAGCGTAGGCCGCAAAGCCGGGCATGGCAACGCGCATGGCAGCGGGCACGTCAACCGGCACGTCAACCGATCGCTGCCATCGGTTAAGTACCGTGAAATGATGCAAAGCGGCCTCGCGGCCGCTGCATGGCTGCTCTATGTTGTCTGAAGGCAGGGACGCGTCAGCTACGCCGTCGCTTGAAAGCGTGCGATCTTGAAACCGCGCACGACTGTGTGACAGGGCAGGCGGCATGTCGGTCGCATGATGAGCCACATGTGCTGGCGCAAGCCCGCCGACCCCACGTCCCCGGAGCGCAGAAATGAGTCAGGAAAAGCCGCGCATTGCCCCCTACACCCACGCCGCCGCGGGCTGGGGTGCCATCAAATATGTTGCGCTCAGCCTGCTGCGCGAGCGCGTCAACGGTCTGAACTACCGTGCGCTGTTCTATCAGAACCAGCCCAACGGCTTCGACTGTCCGGGCTGCGCGTGGCCCGATCGCGAGCATGCGTCGACGTTCGAGTTCTGCGAGAACGGGGTCAAGGCCGTGGCGGCGGAGACCACGAGCAAACGCGTGACGCCGGAATTCCTCGCGGCCAACACCGTCGAGGCGCTGATGAAGCAGACCGATTTCGAGCTCGAGCAGCACGGGCGGCTATCGGAGCCGATGGTCTACGATCCGCAGACCGACACCTATCGCCCGATTGCATGGGACGCCGCGTTCGCGCTGATCGGCGAGCAGCTGCGCAGCCTTCCGTCGCCCGATCAGGCAGCGTTCTATACGTCCGGCCGCGCGAGCAACGAAGCCGCGTTTCTCTATCAGTTGTTCGCGCGCGCGTACGGCACCAACAATTTCCCCGATTGTTCCAACATGTGCCACGAGGCGACCAGCCGCGGGCTGCCGTTCGCGGTGGGCGTGGGCAAAGGCACGGTGACGCTGCAAGACTTCGAGACTGCCGATACGCTGCTGCTGTTCGGCCAGAATCCGGCCACGAACCATCCGCGCATGCTCGGGGAACTGCGCGAATGCGCGAAGCGCGGCGCGACGCTGGTATCGATCAATCCGCTGCGCGAGCGCGGGCTCGAGCGCTTTACCAATCCGCAGAGCCCGGTCGAGATGCTGACGATGTCCAGCACCAATATCTGCTCCGTTTTTGTGCAACCGAAGCTCGGCGGCGATTTTGCCTTGATCAAGGGCGTGGCCAAGCGCGTGCTGGAGCTCGATGACGAAGCGGTGGCGGCCAATCGTGAACGCGTACTGGACCTCGACTTCATCGCCAGCCACACCAATGGCTTTGAGGCATTCGCTGACGATCTGCGCAAGGAAGCGTGGGAGACCATCGAGACCGAGTCCGGGGTGCCGCGCGAGGAAATCGAGGGGCTCGCGCTGATCTACGTGCGCGGCAAACGCGTGATCTGCACCTGGGGCATGGGCCTGACCCAGCACAAGCATTCCGTGCAGACCATCCAGTTGCTGGCCAACCTGATGATGATGCGCGGCAATATCGGCCGCGAAGGTGCTGGCCTGTGCCCCATTCGGGGGCATTCGAACGTGCAGGGCAATCGCACGGTCGGCATCGAGGAGAAGCCGACGCAGGCGTTCCTCGATCGGCTCGGCAGCGTGTTTGGCTTTGAACCGCCACGCGAGCATGGTTACGACGTGGTGGAGTCCATCGAGGCAATGCGCGCCGGCAAGGTCAAGGTGTTTATTGCGCTGGGCGGCAACTTCGCGATGGCCTCGCCCGATTCCGAGATTACGTGGGATGCGCTGCGCTCGTGCGACCTGACGGTGCATATCGCCACCAAGCTCAATCGCAGCCACCTGATTCACGGCAAGGCCGCGCTGATCCTGCCGACACTCGGCCGCACCGAGATCGACATGCAGGGTGGCGTCGCACAGGGCGTGACCGTGGAAGACTCGGTCGCCATGGTGCATATCTCGTATGGCATGAAGCAACCCGCCACGCCCGCGCTGATGTCCGAGACCGCGATCGTCGCGAACATGGCCAACGCGACGCTTGGCGAGGACAACATTCCGTGGCGCTGGTATGCGCAGGACTACAGCCGCATCCGCGACAAGATCGAGGCCGTGGTCGAAGGCTTCGAACAGTACAACGCGCGCATCGCCCATCCGGGTGGTTTCCATATGCGCATTGCGGCACGCGAGCGCGAATGGGATACCGCGTCTGGCAAGGCCGAGTTCCTCGTCAATCCGCTGGTGGTGGACACACCGATCCGGCGCGCGCAGGCCCGCTTTGGCGAGCGCGCGATGGTGCTCATGACCACGCGTTCGCACGATCAGTACAACACCACCATCTATGCGCTCGACGATCGCTATCGCGGCGTGTTCGGCCAGCGCCGGGTGGTGTTTATCAACCGCGACGACCTGGCGATGCTCGGCTTCAAAGCCGGGGAATGGGTCGATCTCACCACTGTGTGGGATGACGGCGTCGAGCGGCGCGCGCCAGGCTTTCTGCTCGTGGAATACAACATTCCACGTGGCTGCATTGGCGCCTACTATCCAGAAACGAATCCACTGGTGCCGCTCGACAGCGTCGCGGACGTCTGCAATACGCCGACATCGAAGTCGATCCCTGTACTGCTGCACCGGACCGCGGCGCCCGTCGAACGGGTAGCGGCCTGATTCCCACTAGCGCCGCCGCTCGTTCACTCGGGAAGCGGCGCACAACCTCAACTGGCAGGAGCCTTGATATGAAAACTCTCATTACGCTGGCGGCAGTCGTAGCGCTCACCGCGGGGGCCGCCGGGGCCGCGTTCGCCGGCACGCCGCAGGACCGATACAACCGTTCTGGTAGCGGCGCCGCCACGGGCAACGATCCGGAGCGCATCAGCAACCGGGACGGCTACACCCCGGACGCAAACCGCGCCGGCGACAAGTTCGATCCGTACACGCAGGGTGCCAGGCAAGGTACGGGCAGCGCACTCGTGGACGACAACGCGAAGGCTACCAAGAAGACAAAGCCACAGAAAAAGCCGATGGCCAAGCCGATGAGCGACGCGGGCACGAAGTCGCAGTAAGGCTGTGCAGCGTCACTGGGGTGACGCTGCGGGGCAACACTCGATTGCGCTCGATGGCGGCGGTATCAGGCGGCTTTTGAGGCCAGCCCTTTCCCCAGCGCCTCCAGACCATCTTCGTAGATCTTCTGGAAGATGGCGCTCGCCTGTTGATCGGTCACGCCTGGGTTCGGCGTGAACTCGCCCGACCATTCCACCCGCGACTTCCTGCCGCTATCGACGGCGACGACGCGCAGCGTCGAGAGGTAGTTGGTCACGGGAAACGGCGCCTTCAGGATGGCGTAGCTGTAGGTGCGCTGCTTCTCGTCGAACGCGATCAGCCGCTCGACGATCGGATCGCCATCCGGATTGGCAAGGTGGCGCACGCGTCCACCCTCCGAGAGCTCGCTCTTCGGGATATACGGCAGCCAGTCGGGCAGCGAATCGAATCCACCGATCAGGTTCCAGACGGCATCGGGTGCTACCGCGACCTCGATACTCGTCGATGCTTTGGCCATGTCATCTCTCCATGAGGTTCAGACGTTCGGACGTTCGTTCGGGTTGAGGATCAGCGATCGATCGGCAACGGCGCTTCCGGCGACACCAGACCCTGGCTGCGCAGATCGCGCCAGAATTCCGCCGGGATGACCGCTTTCAACGCCGCATGATCCTCGGCGATGCGCTCTGGTTTGCTGGCGCCCGGAATCACCGCCACCGAGGCCGGATGCGCGAGCGAGAACTGCAGCGCCGCCGCCTTGATCGGTACCTTGTATTGGTCCGCGAGCGCGCGGATGCGTTCCACCCTGGCGAGGATTTCGGGCGAGGCCTTCTGATACTCGAAGTGCGTACCGCCGGCCAGCACGCCCGAGCTGTATGGGCCGCCGACCACCACCTCCACCTTCTTTGCCTCGCACGCCGGCATCAGCCGTTGCAACGCCGAGGCATGATCGAGCAGCGAATAGCGGCCGGCCACCAGCAACGCGGTCGGCCGATGTTCCTCGAGATCGACCGCGAGTTCGCACGGTTCGACGCGATTGACCCCGAGCCCCCACGCCTTGATCACGCCCTGCTCCTGCAACTTGCTGAGCGCGCGGAACGCGCCGGTGCGGGCGGTCTCGAACTGCTGCAGCCAGCCATCGCCATGGAAGTCCTTGGCGATGTCGTGAATCCAGACATAGTCGAGCCGATCGACGCCCATGCGCTTGAGGCTGTCCTCGATCGACTTCATTGCGCCGCTTTCGGTGTAGTCGTAGACGATCTTGTTGGGACGGCCATGTTCGAATAGCCCGCCCTTCTCGCCAAACTCGCGCTTGCCGGTCTCGACTTCGTCGAGGATCAGCCGGCCGACCTTGGTGCTGAGCACGTACTCGTCGCGCTTGCGCTTCGACAGCACCTGCCCCAGGCGAATCTCGGAAAGCCCGGCGCCATAGAACGGCGCCGTATCGTAATACCGTGTCCCCAGTTCCCAGGCCGCGTCGACGGTCGCCTCGGCCTCGGCGTCCGGAATCTGGCGGAACATGTTGCCGAGCGGAGCGGCGCCAAAGCCGAGCGGCCCATTGGGTAACGTGTCGCGGATGCTCATTTCAATCTCCAGGGTGGATGTGCTGCGATGAGTGCGCGCCCGGCTCGGTGTTGCCGCCGGTGCGATCTCAATGTGGCACGCCCCTGTCGCGATCGCCCGTTAACGCTGGTGAACAGTGGTGAACGGTGGCGGCGACACTCTGGAAGCCGACAGTCTTCCGCATCCCTTTTACTGAAATTAACCCAGCTTAACCACGTCTTGCGGCCGCTACGTTTAAAACAAAAGCCAGAGGACGGGAACGTTCTGTCTACTTCTCCCGGGCCAGCCGTACAGGATCATCAATGAGCGAGACTTATTCGTTTGGGCCCTTCCAACTCTATACGCAGTCGCGCATTCTGGAACGTGCCGGCGCGGCGATAGCGATGGGCAGCCGCGCGTTCGACATGCTGGTGGCCATGGTCCAGCGTCCGGGGGAGGTGCTGTCCCATCGCGAGTTGATGGCGCTGGCCTGGCCCGAACTCGTGGTGGAGGAATCCAACGTCCGCGTGCAGATGGCCAAGCTGCGACGCGTGCTGGGCTGCGGCCAGAACGGTACGCAATACATCGCGAGCGTGTCGGGCCGCGGCTATTGCTTTGTTGCACCGCTCACCAACCTGCCCGTCATGCGCCCTGACGACAGCGGTTGCGACGACACCAACCCGGACACGCATCGTTGTGGCCTCTGGCGCGCGGCACCGGCACCGCTCAGTCAGGCCATCGGCCGTTGCGAGCACCTTGGCGAGCTTTCACGCGCGCTGCGCTGCGCGCGGGTCGTGACAGTCGTGGGTGCCGGCGGCGCGGGCAAGACCACGCTGGCCGTCCTGCTGTGCCATGCGATGCGCGAGTTCGCCGGTGCCACCTGCTTCGTGGACTTCAGTGCCGTCGCGCATGGCCCGCAGCAAGGTGCCCAACTCGGCGAGACGCTGGCCCGCGCGTTCGGACTCGAGATCGATACGCACACCGGGGATGCCCTCACGGGGCAGGTGCTGAAAACGATTGCAGCGCGCAGAATGCTGCTCGTGCTCGACAATTGCGAGCACGTCATCGACGACGTCGCGCACTTCGTCGAACAACTTGTCTTATGCGCCCCGGAGGTGCGGATCGTGGCCACCAGCCGCGAGGCGCTACGCGTGAACGGCGAACGTATCTATGCCATCCCGCCACTGGGTCTGCCGCCCCTTGCCGGACCGCTGACCGCGCAGCAGGCAATGGCCTTTCCGTCGGTCCAGCTGTTTATGGACCGGGCAATGGAAGGCGGTTACGACGCCGCGCTGGCAGACCGGCACGCGGCGGTCGTCGCCGGCATCTGCCGCCGGCTCGATGGCAACCCGCTGGCGATCGAACTGGTGGCCAGTCGCGTGGCGCTGTATGGCATCGACGGTGTGGCGGAGCTGCTCGGCAATCAGCTGATGCTGTCGTGGCGCGGGCGGCGCGATGCCCCGGCCCGGCACGGGACCGTGGAAGCCACGCTCGACTGGAGTTGCCACCTGCTGCCTGCCAGTGACCGCAGGGTGCTCCATCGCCTCTCCACCTTTACGGACGAGTTCACGATCGACGCGGCGGTCGCGGCAGCGGTGGACGAGGGCGATACGCGCGGCACGATGGCGGTCACGCAGTCCATCGCCGATCTCATCGAAAAGTCGCTGATCGCGGTGCGCGCCATCGACGGCAAGACCACGCTGCGCCTGCTCGACACCACGCGCACGTATGCGGCTACTCGACTACAACCCGGGCTGTAACCCCAATGAGTGAGGCGTCACGGTAATTCACAACGTTTAACCCATACGGTGCCGTGCACTCCCCTAGGCTGGTGAAAGTGATCGCGGCAGCAATCTGCCCAGCGTACAGCCGACCATGAATCGAGGGGTCCCAATGACCGCCAAGCTTTGTAATGGAGTGCCCGCGGCCGGATTGCCCGCAGCCGCTGCATCCACGCTTGCCGCCAACGTACGCGCACCTGCCATGGCACCGGTCATGTCACCGCGCCACGCGTGCCGGCGTGGTCGCGCGCCGCGCCGGCCGCGGCTGCTGCGCCCGGTCATCGTCGACGGTCTCGAACTGACCAATCGCATCGTCATCGCGCCGATGCGGCAATACGCCGCCATCGACGGTTGCATGAGCGACTGGCATCTGATTCACCTCGGACGGCTGGCGCTGTCGGGCGCGGCGTTACTGTCGATCGAACATACCGCGGTCCTGCCCGACGGGCGCGCAACCCATGCGGATCTGGGCCTGTGGAACGCCATGACGGAAACGGCCATGGGACTCACGCTGGAGAGCCTGCGGCGCTGGTCGGACATGCCGATCGGTATTCTGCTGAGTCATGCCGGACGCAAGGGTTCTCTCGATCTGCCCGCCAACGGCGGCGCGCAGATCGCGCCCACCGCGGCGCTCGGCTGGCAGACCCTCGCGCCATCGGCACTCGCGTACGACCACGGTCACGTGCTGCCGGAAGTCCTCGATCATCAGGACATGCGGACTATTCGCGACGCCTTTGTGGCCGCCGCGCGCCGTGCCGTTCGCATCGGCATCGACGCCGTCTATCTCGACGCGGCTGGTGGGCATCTGCTGCACCAGTTCCTGTCGCCGCTCTCCAATCGGCGTAACGACCTCTATGGCGGCACGTTGCAGAATCGGTTGCGCTTTGTGCTCGAGGTATTTGCCGCGGTACGCGAGGTGGTGCCGCCCGGGCGGCCGCTGGCGTGCCGCATCCCGGCGTGCGACTGGGTCATGCAAGGCTGGGATGTCGAGCAGTCGAGCGTGCTGGTGCGCTGCCTGGCCGCGCAGGGTTGCGACGTCATCTACGTCAGCGCGGGGGGCCTGCTCGCGGCTGAGGACGTGCCATACGGCGCGGGCTATCTGGTGCCGCTGGCGCGCGCGCTCAAGCAGGAAACCGGGCTGCCGGTGATCGCGACCGGATCGATCACGGGGTTCGAGCAAGCCGAGGCGATCATCGGCACCGGCGATGCCGACCTCGTGGCCATCGATCAGGCTATCCTCGACGACCCCTACTGGCCGCGCCATGCGGGTGTGCAACTGTGCGGCCGCGCGCAGGCGGCGCATCCCTGGGCACGAGGGCAAGATGGCGGTCAGGGCAGTGGCTGGTCATGGCAGGCTGATTAGCGATTACGCCCCCCTGCGCGACGTACACCTCAGATACTGCCGTAGCACCGTTCTCCTATACTGCGAGGATGCTCGCGCTGCCCCGCGTGGCGTTGACAGACCATCACTGTCTCGGCGTACTGTGACCCTCGACTCTGCCAAGTCTTCTCCCCTCCCATCCCCGACGCAGGACCTCGCCAGCGCGTCGGTGTTCACGTTCGGACCGTTCCGGCTCTATCCCGCGCAACAGTTGCTGCTGAAGCACGATGCGCCCGTTCATATGGGCGCGCGCGCAATCGAGTTGCTGGCCGCGCTGGCCGAACGCAGCGGCCAACTCGTGCTCAAGGGCGAGCTGATGGCGCGCGCGTGGCCCCACACCGTGGTCGAGGAAAGCAATCTCAAGGTGCACATGACCGCGCTACGGCGCGCGCTCGGCGACGGTCAGGATGGCCAGCGCTATATCGCCACCGTGGTGGGACGCGGTTACCGGTTCGTCTCGCCGGTGGTCAGCGGCACCTCGCCGATGCAATCGCCCATGCCGGCGGCGCCACCTTCGCGACTGCCGGCACTGACCACCTGCGTCGTGGGCCGCGACGAGGCGATTGCCGCGATCGGACACCAGTTGCAGCACCATCGTCTGGTGACGGTGCTCGGCCCCGGCGGCATCGGCAAGACCACGGTCGCGCTCAGCGTCGCGCAGGAGGTGGCTGCGCGCAACGAGGCGGATGTTCGCTTTGCCGACCTCGGCGTGCTGGCCGACAGCCGCTTTGTCGGCCATGCGATTGCCGCCGCGATCGGCCTCACGCTGCAGGGGGGCGACAGCCTCGCCACCGTGGTGCGGGCGCTGGCGCTGGCGTTGCGCGGACACCCCACGCTGCTGGTGCTGGACAGCTGCGAGCTTGTCATCGACGACGTGGCGGCACATATCGAGCGCATGCTGAATGCGGTACCGGAACTGCGCATCCTCGCCACCAGCCGCGAGACGCTGCGCGTGCGCGGCGAATGCGTTCATCGCCTCCATCCACTGGAGCTGCCCCCACCGTCGCCTACACTGAGCGCCGACCAGGCGCTGTCCTATGCCGCAGTGGACCTGTTCGTGCGGCGTGCCGCGGAATGCGTCGACGACTTCCGCCTGCGCGACGAGGATGCGCCGATCGTCGCCGACATCTGCCGGCGGCTCGACGGCATCGCGCTCGCG
The DNA here is from genome assembly GCF_914271485.1 of Cupriavidus pampae. Taxonomy (GTDB): domain Bacteria; phylum Pseudomonadota; class Gammaproteobacteria; order Burkholderiales; family Burkholderiaceae; genus Cupriavidus; species Cupriavidus pampae. The sequence goes on along the minus strand of NZ_CAJZAG010000001.1, from coordinate 398,753 downwards.
ATCGAACTGGCCGCGACGCGCGTGGACGCGTTCGGCATCCGCGAGCTCCAGTTGCTGCTCGACGATCGCTTCCGTGTGCTGCGGCAGGATCGCCGCGGCGCCTTGCCCCGCCATCGCACGCTGGGCGCGGCGCTCGACTGGAGCTACAACGCGCTGCCCGCCGACGAGCAGGCCTTGCTGCGCAGCCTGTCGGTCTTTGTCGCGCCCTTCACGCTGGAGTCGGCGGTGGCGCTGCATGGCCTGCATCACGGCGCTACAGCGTTGCCTGCGGCAACGTGCATCATCGACAGATTGGCCCGGCTGGTGGCCAAGTCGCTTGTCGTTGCCGACCTCAGCCTCGACGTCGTGCACTACCGCCTGCTCGATACCACGCGGGCCTACGGTCAGCACAAACTGCTCGAACACGACGAACTCGACCTCTGGCTGCAACATCACGCGCAATTGACCATGCAGCGGCTGGCGAGCGCGGAGGCGGAAGGGGAGAAGCGGCCGACCGACGAATGGCTGCACGATCATCATCGCAAGATCGACGATGTGCGCAGCGCATTGCGATGGGCCTTCGCCGCCGAGGATGCCATGACGAAGGACATGGCCATCGCGCTGACACTCGCCGCGATTCCGCTGTGGATGCATCTGTCGCTGTACGAGGAATGCCAGCAGTTCGTGCGCCGGGCCCTGCTGCGGGTCGATGCGGAAGCGGATCCGGTGGTCGCGATGAAGCTGACCGGCGCGCTCGCGGCGGCGCTGCTGTATGCCACGGGCTCCACCCCGGAAGCGGGCGCGGCGTGGCAGCAAACGCTGGAATTCGCCGAACGCACCGGCGATGCCGAGCATCGGCTGCGCGCGCTATGGGGTCTGTCGGTCTATCACACCTATCGCGGCGAACATCGCACCGCGCTGGAGATCGAAGCGCGGTTCCGCAAGCTCGCCGATGAAACCGGTGATCAGTCGGCGCAGTACGGCGTCGATCGCATGACGGCGACGTCGCTGCGTTACCTCGGCGATCAGACGCGCGCGCAAAGCCATCTGGAGCGCATGCTCTCGGCCTACGTCACCCCCGCGCGCCGCTCGCATATCGCGCGCTTTCAGCTTGACCAGCGCGCCGCGGCTTACGGCACGCTGTCCAACGTGCTATGGCTGCGTGGCTATCCGGATCGCGCCGTAACGGCGGCAAGGCATGCGTTCACGCATGCGCAGATGACCGAGCATGCGTTGTCGATCTCGAACGCGCTGGTCCATGCCACGTGCTCGATCGCCCTGCACGTGGGCGACTATGATGGCGCGCGTCATGGCCTGACGCTGTTGCGCGAACATCTTGCACTGCATCCTATCGGTTACTGGAATGCGTTGAGTGTCGCCCTCGACGGGCTGTTGCGCATCGCGCTGGACGATCGTAGCGGCATTGCCTTGCTACGCGAATCGCTCGACGAGCTCGACATATGCGGATTCCGGCTGCGCTTTCCGGCATTCCTCGGTGCGCTGGCTCAGGGGTTGGGTGCCGCGGGGCATCTGGCGGAAGCGCATGCCACCATCGACGCGGCCATCACCTCGGCCGTCAGCAGTGGGGAATGCTGGTGCCTGGCGGAGCTGCTGCGCATCAAGGGCGAGTTGTGGCGCGTGGACGCGCGCCACGAGAATGCCGAGACCTGCTTCCTGCGCTCGCTCAGCACCGCGCGCGAAAGCCAGGCTCTGTCGTGGGAACTGCGCGCGATGACGAGCTATAGCCAGCTCCTGAGCGAGCATGGCCGCAACGCCGAGGCCGCGTCCGCGCTCGCGGGCGTGCTTGGACGATTCACCGAAGGCTACGGCACCGCGGATCTGCAACAGGCACGTACGTTGATTGGCAGCCTGCGCGACCACCTGCGGCACGACACCATCGGCTGATTGCCGTGCGGTGCCGTGCCGCGAGATGACGGCGCGGAAGTGTCAGCTCAGCCCGTACGATTTGGCCCCGGTCCCCGCGAGATTGCCACCATCGACGATCAGGTACTCGGGCCGGATCGGCCGTCCCTCGAAGAAGCATTCGAGAATTTCAAGCGTACCGGCCGCATAGCGCGCCTGCGCGGACAGCGAGCTGCCCGACATATGCGGCGTCATGCCCTGACGCGGCATCGTGCGCCACGGATGATCGACCGGTGCCGGCTGCGGCGCCCAGACGTCGCCCGCGTAGCCGGCAAGCTGACCCGACTGCAGCGCGCGCACGATGGCATCGCGATCGCACAGCGCACCGCGCGCGGTGTTGATCAGATAGGCGCCGCGCTTGAACTGCGACAGCATTTTCTCGTCGATCATGCCCTGCGTGGCGGGATACAGCGGCGTCTGCAGATTCACCACATCGCACACCTTGACCATCGACTGCGGCGAGTCGTGATAGGTCAGGCCGAGTTCCGCCTCGACCTCCGGCGCGAGCCGATGACGATTGTGATAATGCAGCTTGACGTCGAACGGCTTCAGGCGGCGCAGCACGGCGATACCGATGCGCCCGGCAGCGATCGTGCCGAAATGCATGCCCTCGAGGTCGTAGCTGCGGCTCACGCAATCCGCGATATTCCATCCGCCGTTCACCGCATATTGATGCGCGGGCAGATAGTTGCGCACCAGCGACAGCACCATCATTACCACGTGCTCGGCCACGCTGATGCTGTTGGAGTACGTCTCCTCCGCGACCGTGATGCCGTGCTCGGCCGCCGCCTTGAGGTCCACGTGATCGGACCCGATACCCGCGGTCAGCGCGAGCTTGAGCTTCTTTGCGCGCGCGATGCGCTCGGCCGTCAGATACGCGGGCCAGAACGGTTGCGAGATCACCACGTCGGCGTCCACGAGGTGCCGATCGAACATCGAGTCCGCACCGTCCTTGTCGCTCGTGACCACCAGCTCGTGACCGTGTTGCTCCAGATAGGGCCGCAGGCCAAGCTCGCCGGACACGCAACCGACCATCTCGCCGGGCTTGAAGCCCAGCGGACTTTGCGGGGAAGGCACGGTCTGCCCGTTGGGATATGCCTCGATCTTCGGCACATCGTCCCGTGCGTATTTGGGGGGATAGCCCGTTACCGGGTCCGGATACAGAACGCAAAGCACCTTCGCCATGTCCACCGCTCCTGAAAGCCATCTGGTAAGCCAATCTCGTCGTGCGCATGTCCGCGCCCTACCGATATAGCAGCCGTCAGTCCGGGGAAGAAGGTGGATTCACGCTTGTTCGCAGCGCTTCACGAAACGTGAACCTGTGAATGCGGAAAGGTCATCGTGACCGCTCAAATTCGGTGGCGACTTCGTCCGAAAAAAGCTAGTTTCGGACGGAGTCGGTAAAGCCGCCACCGAAGGCGCGATACAGCATGACCCGCGCCTGCAGACGCGCCTGTAGCAGGCGTACCGCCTGATCCTGTGCGGCATAGAAGGCGCGCTGGCTGTCCAGCAGCACCAGCAGGGTGTCCGCGCCAGCGCGATAGCGGGCTTCGGAGAGTTGTGTGGCGCGTCGGGTTTCTTCCAGCTCCACATGCTGCTCTTGTGCCTCGGCGTCGGTGCCGCGAGCGGCGCTGAGAGCCACCTCGACGTCGGCGAACGCATCGATGATGGTCTTGCGGTACTGCGTCAGCAGCGCGTGGCGCTCTGCCGCGGCGAGGTCGCGTGTGCCGGCCAGACGGCCGCCCTGGAAGATGGGCGCAGTGAGTGCGGCGGCGAGCGTATAGATCGGGCCTTCGAACAGCGTGCCAACTTGCAGTCTGGACACCCCGAGTCCGGCGCCAAGGGTCACGCTTGGGAACATCGCCGCGCGCGCGGCGTTGAGGTTGGCGTCGCCGGCGGCCAGGCGCGCCTCCGCGGCGGCAATATCGGGGCGGCGTTCCAGCAGCGTCGACGGCAGATCGGCGGCGACCAGCGGCACTTGCAGTGCGCCCAGGTCTACGGGCGCCGTCAGCGTGACGGGTGCCGGCTCCGCCAGCAGTGCGGCAAGCGCGGTGCGTGCCGCCTCTTCCTGCTGCCGTAGCGCGGGGATCGTGCGGCGCTGGGCGGCCACCAGCGCGCGCTGCTGCGCGAGTTCCAGTTGCAGCGCGGCGCCGGACCTTGCGCGCGCTTCCACCAGCCGCAACACACGCTCGGCGTTCGCCAGATTGCGCTCGGCAATGACAATCCGCTCCTGAAGCTCGCGGCTCTTGAGCCATACTGTGACGACGCTCGCCGCAACGGTCAGGCGCGCCACGTCCTGATCGAGACGTGCGGCCAGCAGATCCTTGCGTGCCGCGTCGCGCTCGGCGCGGTAGCGTCCCCATAAATCCAGTTCGTAAGTGGCGACGAACGCGGCGTTATAGGCGTTGCCCTGCGTGGCGCGGTTGCCGCCCAGGCTTCCCTCCCGATTGATATCCGCGGTGGCATTCAACTGCGGCCACAGTGGCGCGCCGGCGATGCGGGCGCGCGCCTCCGCCTGTTCCACGCGGGCAATGGCCGCGTCGATGTCCAGACTCCGCTCCAGTGCCTGCGCCACCAGCGCGTCGAGTTCGGGGCTGCCGAATCCGCGCCACCATTCACGCGGCATCGTGGCGTTCGGCTCCGTCTGCCCGAGCTGCCACACCTCGGGTATCGCCACTGCACGCGATGCGGGGACTTGCTGAATGGCACAGCCTGCCAATACTGCGATGCTCGCCCAGACGTGCGCGCGCAACAGGCGATAGAACACGTGACGCCACCGCTTGCGATGCATGGTCACTCTCCCGTCAAGGCGACGACGGGATCCAGTCGCGCGGCGTTGCGGGCCGGCATAAAGCCGAAGATAAGACCGGTCAGCACCGAGAAGCTGAATGCCAGCGCGCACGCCGCCGTGGAAAACAACACCGGCACGCCGAACAGTTTGAGCCCCAGCACCGTGACCAGCCCAAGCAGCAGACCGATGCCGCCGCCGACGGAGGTGACGAGCATCGCCTCCGCCATAAACTGGCGCAGGATGTCGCGCTGACGCGCGCCGGTGGCCATGCGAATGCCGATCTCGCGCGTGCGTTCGCGCACGGTCATCAGCATCACGTTCATCACGCCGATGCCGCCCACTACCAGTGACACCGCGGCAATCAACCCCAGCATCACCGTCATCGTCTGCGCGGTTGCCATCTGCACGCGGATGGCCTCGGCCTGATTCCAGATGCGTACGTCGCGGGACCGGCGCTGGACCGCGAGGCGCGCTTCGATCTGCCCGGCGGTCTGACTGGCGCGATCGGTGTCCTGGATCTGCACGGCGATCCATGTCGGATTGGGATGTCCATACAAGCGCGAGATCGCCGAGGAGAGCGGCACCACCACGCGATCGTCCTGATCCTCACCACCAGAAGACCCTTTCGCGGCGAGCACGCCGATCACCTGAAACGGGACCTTGTCGACCAGAATGTCCTGCCCCACCGGGTTGCTGCCATCAGCAAACAACCGCTTGCGCACGGTTTGGCCGATCACCGCCACCTTGGCCACCTGCCGCTCGTCGACCTCGTCGAACATGGCACCTTCGATCACCGGCCAGCGTAGCGTCTTGCTGAACTCGAGCGTCGTCCCACCGCCTTCGGTGTTGTGGTCGACGCTGCCGCGCTGCACCACCACGCGGTCTTCGATATAGGGCGCAACCGCTTCGACGTTTGGCGTGTCGGCAATCACGCGCACGTCGTCGAGCGTCAACGGGGCTCCGCGCTCGCGCGACGAGACCGGGTTCGCCGCCACGAACATCGTGCGCGAGCCGAAGGTTTCCATGTCTTCCATGACTTTCTGCTGGGAGCCGTTGCCGACTGCGAGCATCACAATGACCGACGCCACGCCGATCACGATGCCAAGCAACGTCAGACTCGTACGAAACCGATTGCCCCACATCACGCGCCATGCGGCGCGCATGGCTTCGCGCAGATCAGCGATGGCACTGGCCTGGCCATGGGCGCCGTGGGTGCGCACGAAAGGCGCGCTGCCCACGCGTTCGGCCGGACCGCCATCGCTCGTGACCATCCCGTCTTTCACTTCGATCACGCGCGGTGCCTGCACGGCAATCTCGCGATCGTGCGTGATCAGGATGACCGTATGGCCCTGGCTGGCGAGTTCGCGCAGCAGCGCCATGACTTCGGCGCCGCTGGCGCTGTCCAGCGCCCCGGTGGGTTCATCGGCCAGCACGATGCGCCCGCCGTTCATCAGCGCGCGCGCGATGGCCACCCGCTGTTGCTGGCCACCCGACAATTGGCTTGGTTTGTGGTCGAGCCGCGCGCCCATGCCCAGTCGTTCCAGCAACGACGTGGCACGCGCGCGCCGCTCTGCCTCGGGGGTGCCGGCATAGAGTGCCGGGATCTCGACGTTCTCACGCGCGGTCTCGCTGGACACGAGGTGGTAGCCCTGGAACACGAAGCCGAATGCCTCGCGGCGCAACCATGCCAGGGCATCGGCGTCGAACGCGGAGACGTCCCGGCCATCGAACAGATACTGGCCCGACGACGGGCGGTCCAGGCAGCCGAGGATATTCATCAGCGTCGATTTGCCGGAGCCGGAGGCCCCGACGATCGCCACGAATTCCCCAGCGTGGATCTCCAGCGAGACGCCGCGCAACACGTCGGTGGCGGGGGCACCATGGCCACCGCCACCATAGGACTTGCGGATGCCGCGCAGCGCGATCAGCGGCGTGTTGACCGTCGTCACGAACTGGCCTCGACCAGCACGCGCTCACCCGGGCGAAGCCCTTCCAGCACCTGCACACGGAAGCGGTTGCGCACGCCCGCACGGACTTTGCGCGACTCCACCTGGCCATCGGCATGCAGCACGCGCACGGTATAGAGGCCAGGGCCCTCCGCGGGGGTCAGCGCCGCGGCCGGCACCGACACGGCATCACGCGCGGTGGCTTCGAGGAACGTGACTTGCGCAGTCATTTGCGGCATCAGCTCGCCGTCTTCATTGCCGACATCGAACAGTGCGGTGTAGACGACCACCTTGCCCGCGGTCTTGGGCGTACTGCCCGTCGCCTCGCCCGAAGCCTTCTCTGGCGGCGGTGGCGGCGCGGGCAGAACCTGGCGGACCTTGCCCTGCCAGCGGCGGCCGTCACCACCGAGCGTGGTGAAATAGACCGGCATGCCGGCTTTGACGCGGCGCACGTCGGCTTCCGCCACCTCGGACCAGACGGTCATCGTACCGAGGTCCGCCAGGCGCAGGATGTTCGGCGTCTGGTACGTGGCGTTGAGCGTCTGCCCCTCGCGCGCCTCCACCGACACCACGGTGCCCGCCATCGGCGCAAAGATTCGCGTATAACCCAGCCGCGCTTCGTCCGCCTTGAGCGTGGCCTGCGTCTGGGCGATCTGCGCGGCGATATTGTCCATGCGCGCGGCAGCGGTGGCCTGATCCGCTTCGGCAGCCTGCATATCTTCCTCGCGCGTGGCATCCTCCGCCGCGAGCCGGTGCTGACGTGCCAGTTGCTGAGCGGCCTGTCGATGACGGGCCCGCGCCTCCGCCAGCTGCGCGCGCAGCGCGTTCAGCGACGCGCGGCCAGCATCCACGGTGGCCTGTTGCACGCTGGGGTCGATCTCGACGAGCAGTTGCCCCTGCTTGACGACCTCGCCCGGCTGAATATGGATGCTCTGAATCTGCCCGGACACCTGCGCGCCAACATCGACATAGCGATGGGGCTGCAGCACGCCCAGCGCAGTCACGCTCGATTCGATCGTGGCGAGGCTCACTTCGGCGAACTCGCGTGGCGGTGTGGACCGATGGGTAAGGCCCATGGTGACGGCCGCGGCAATGCCGATCGCTACCGCGGCCAACAGCCAGCGATGCCGGCCGCCCTGCTTGACCGCATTCAACACCGCTGCTCCTCTTGCGACTGCGGCACACCAATCTCGATCTCCCAATGGCCCGCATCGGGAAAGCCGCATTGTTCCAGCGCCTGCAATAGCAGATCGCGCTTCGCCGCATTGTCGATCGTGACCCATTCCCCCTGCGATACCCCGCGCAGACGGACGTTCTGTTCGAGTGGCGACACGACGCGGCGCCGGTACACCGCGCGCGGGGTACGCCCGTGCTCATGCCAGACCCGGACCACGACCCGGTGGGCTTCGAGCAGCTTCAATTGCCGGTACACGGTGGCGATGCTGAGCGACGGCGAATCGCCACGCCGCAGGATGCGGCGGTAGATATCCTCGCCGCACAGCCAGCCATCGCCGATCTCGACCAGCACGCCAAGTACGTTCAACAGCTTGGGGGTGGGCTTGACGCCCGCGGCAGTCAGTTGTTCGCGCAGATCCTGCGCGTCATCCAGAGCAAGCATGGGTCCTCACGCGGCAGCGACGTTGACGGTATTTTTCTCCTGCACACCTTCCTGGCTGACGATCCGGCCCGCCTGCATCGTGATGACACGATCGGCCAGATGGAAATACCGGTCGTCGTGCGAGATCGCGATAACCAGGTGGCCCCGGTTGCGCAGCTCGGGCAACAGTTCCGTATAGAAGAGCTGGCGGAACGTCGGGTCCTGATCCGCCGCCCATTCGTCGAACACGAGCACGGGCCGCCCCTCAAGATAGGCATGCACGAGCGCCAGCCGCTTGCGCTGCCCCGTGGACAGATCGAGCGTGCTGAATGCGCCGTCCTTGACGCGCACCTTGTGGGCGATCTCCAGTCGCTCCAGATAGGGAATCGCCGCTTCGGGTAACGCCGCGATCCCCCCCGCATGAGCGCCTCCTTGTGCCACCAGATCCTCGAACAGATAGAAGTCCGCGAACACGGTGGTGAACAACTGGCGATAATCGTCGCGGGTCTGCGCGGACACCACCACACCATCGAGCAGCAACTGGCCTTCATGCGGCGCATACAGGCCGAGCAGCAATTTGATGAGCGTGGTCTTGCCCGAGCCGTTGTCACCCACCACAAACACCAGCTCTCCCGGACGTAGCGTCAGGTCGATCGGACCGAGCACGAATGGCTGCACGCCGTCCGCGGCGTCGAAGGCATAGCGCACGCCGCGCATCTCGATGGCGCGATGGAAATGGACCTCGGCCGGCGGTTGCTCGAGCACGAGGTGCGGCTCCGGGTTGGCGAAGCGCGCGGACAGGTCCGCGATGCGCGCGAACGCGACCTTGGCACGCCCGATGCCGGGTAGCGCGCCGACGATCTGGTCCACCGGGCCTTTCAGAAACAGCAGCACGAGCACGAAGCCGCTCAGCACGCTCGGCTCCACGTTGCGCATCGCGGCCCAGCCCAGAATCACCGCGATCAGCAGAAAGTACAACGCCGAGCCGAAGGCGGTGGCCACGACGTAGGTATTGATGGCACGTCGATTGATCTGGCGAATGGCTTCGACGATGCGCTCCACCTGCCCGCTCAGAATGCCCATGCGGCGCGCGCGATGCATGCGCAATTCCTTCGCGCCCTCGCTGATGCCGCGGAACGCCTTGTGCAACTGTTCTTCGTGATCGCGCGCCTGCCAGAATCCCGACATCGCATGGGACATGGCCCGCGTCTGGATGCCCGCGCCGATCACCAGCATGACCACCAGCAGGCCGAACAGCGGCAGCGACAGGATCGCGAGATAGGTCAGGCAACCCGTCACGACAGCGCAGGAAATCACGGTGGCGGATAGCGAAAATGCCACGTCGCTGATCATATCGACGTCCTGCGTCAGCACGGGCATCAGGCGATGGGTGCGATATCGCTCCAGCGCATCGATCGGCGCCGACAGAATTTTGCGTGCGAGGCTGGTGCGCACGCTGGCGACGAGGCGCTGACCCACGAGGTTGGTGGAGACGTCGGACACGGCACGTCCCACCAGCGCCACCACGCAAAGCCCAGTGAACGTCAGCAACAGGCCGCCAGCCATGCCACCCTGGCGGTTCAGTACCGTATTGATCGTCGACAGCAGCGCTACCGTGGCGACCCCGGCACCCATGCCGGTGACGGCGGACAGCGCGATCCACGCCAGGAATGGTTTAAGCAGGCGAAACACTTCTAGAGCGGGACGATGAGACGATCGCATGAGATTCCGTTGCCGCGGCGGCGGCACAAGACGGCGCAGCGCACCGGACATACGCTAGACGAAGCCGTCCACCGAATGTTCAGGTCTGGGAATTTATGAACACGTCGCAAATTCCTGAACATTCACGCGCGCCGGTCGTCTTCTACGGGCATGGACACCCAACTATCTACTCCCAGCGCGGAACTCATGATGCAGTGGCAACGCCCTGCCCCATGGCTTGCCGCGCCACGCGAGCCGTTTCCGCAGGTGCACGTGATGTCCGATGGCAAGCGCCATCCACGACGCCCGCCCAAGCAACAGGGTGTGGTCTATGCGCGTGAGATTCCATGGCTCGGTCAGACCCTGACGTTCCGCGCGGTGGACGTGGAAGCGGACGTCCCGTTGCTGCACCGCTGGATGAACGATCCCGTCGTCGCGCATTTCTGGCAGGAGGAAGGCGATGCGGCACACCAGCGCGCCTACCTCGAACGCGTGGCGGCGGACCCGCATGCGACAGGGCTGATCGGCTGCTTCGACGGCGTCCCCTTCGGCTACTTCGAGACGTACTGGGCGCGCGAAGACCGCATCGCGCCGTTCTGCGATGCCACCGACTACGATCGCGGCTGGCACGTGCTGGTTGGCGAGGCGCGCTTCCGCGGACGACAGTGGCTGACCGCGTGGATGCCATCGATCTCGCATTACCTGTTCCTTGACGACTGCCGGACCCAGCGCGTCGTCATCGAGCCGCGCGCCGACAACCTGAAGATGCGCAAGAGCCTGAGCCGTTGCGGCTATGCGCTGATCAAGGAGTTCGATTTTCCTCACAAGCGCGCCGTGCTCGGCGTGCTGTTGCGCGAGCGCTTCTTCGGTGAAGCCCTCTGGATGCCGCAGACCCCGGATGGCCTGCAGGACACCCCCGCAAAACCCCATGACCTCATCGCCACGACCTCCTATGCAAGTTCATGACCTGATCGGCATCGGCTTCGGCCCCTCCAACGTTGCGCTGGCCATTGCGCTGGAAGAGCAAAACCACGGTGGCCAGGCGCTTTCGACCGTTTTCCTCGAGAAGCAGCCTGCGTTCTCCTGGCACCAGGACATGCTGCTCGATAATGCGCATATGCAGATCTCGTTTCTGAAGGATCTGGCCACGCTGCGCAATCCGTCGAGCCGGTTCACCTTTATCAACTATCTGCACGAAAAAGGCCGGCTACAGGATTTCATCAACCTCAAGACCTTCTTCCCGAGCCGCCACGAGTTTCACGATTATCTGGCGTGGGCCGCGTCTCATTTCGAAGATCGCTGCGCCTATGGCGAGGAGGTGGTCGAGGTGGTGCCCGAGGTGCAGAACGGACAGGTTGCACTGTTGCGGGTGCGGTCGCGCACGCGCGATGGGGAGTTGCGCGAGCGCCTGGGCCGCAACCTCGTGGTGGGCGTGGGCGGCACGCCCAATATTCCCGAGGTATTCGCACCGCTGCGTGGCAGCCCGCGCGTGTTCCATTCGAGCCGCTATCTGCGCAGCATCAGCGAGCATGCGCAGCCGCGTCGCATCGCGGTGATCGGCGCGGGCCAGAGCTCGGCGGAACTGTTTATGGATCTGCATGGCCGCTACCCGTCGACCCGTATCGACCTGATCATGCGTGGGCACGCCATTCGCCCGTCTGACAACAGCCCGTTCGTCAACGAGGTCTTCAACGCCGAGTTCGTCGACCACGTCTATCACCGGCCCGATCACGAACGCGATGCCATGTTGCGCAGCTACTGGCATGCGAACTACTCCGCGCCGGACCTCGCCATCATCGAGACGATCTTCAACGTGTGCTACGAGCAGCGTGTGCGCGGCGAGGAGCGTCATCGCATCCTGCGCCGGCATGAGGTGCTCGGCGCGCGGGATCTGGGCGGCAGCATTCGCCTCGAACTGCAGGATCTGGACGCCGGCCCTGAAGCCAGCCACGCCAACCAATCCAACGAGTATGACCTCGTGGTACTGGGCACCGGCTATGAGCGGCGCCAGCATCGCGATCTGCTCGCATCGCTGGCGCCCTGGGTGGGCGAGATCGCGGTGGACCGCAACTATCGCGTGTCAACGCCGGCCGAGTTCCGGCCCGGCATCTTCCTGCAGGGTGCATGCGAGTCGAGCCATGGTCTGAGCGACACGCTGCTGTCGGTGACGGCCGTGCGTACCGGCGAGATTACTGCGGCGCTCAGCCCCGCTCCCCTTGGCAACGTGCCCCCTGCCCCTTTGGGCAATCATGGCCCGAGCCGGCGCAACGTGGCCTACGCCGCGCGAATCTGAGCCTCGCGACTCAATCCACCAGCAGGTCGCGGCACGCTTCGATGGCGCGTGCCGCGTCCGCAAGCATCGCATTGACCAGACCCAGCGAGCAGCCCAGTTGCACGGCAATCTGACGCTGGGTCATGCCGCGCGTGCGCGATAGCTCGTAGGCCTGACGCGTGCGCGTTGGCAGCTTCGAAAGGTTGTGCTCGATGGCGGCAAGGATCTCGGCGTCGAGCAACAGCTTTTGCGGGGTCGCATGCGTGGGCTGGTCGATATGCTCCACCTCGATATCGAAGATGCGATACGTGGCCTCGAGGGCCTGACGGCGGCAGTGATCGAGCGCGAGGTTGCGCACCACCTGACAGCAATAGCAGAACGGGCGCTCGACATTGCGCAGGCGTTCGGCGTCGGCGATGCGCAGCCAGGCGTCCTGGACGATATCGTCGGCGGTTTCCGTGCTGCGAACGATGCCTTGAGCGATCCGGCGCAACTGCGCCCGGTTATCGATAAATACTGCGGCAAGCGTCTGGCAAGGTGCGAGCATCGACATTGACAGTGTCTCCGTGTCATTTTCGCCAATGTAAAGGCGAATGAGAATCATTGCCAATGATGTCACATTTCTTGCCTTTCCCGTAACCGGCATCGCAAATCGCCTAGGGAACGGAGGGGAATTCGATCGCTGACTTGCCAGCGCCTTATTCCCACCCCCGCCCCCCTGCCTGCCTTATGCCTCGATCGCGGCCTCCCCGAGGCGGGCGAAAGCCTCCAGCTCGCGCTGGTACGCGTCGACGAGCGCTTCCAGCGTGGCCGGCCGGAACATCGCGTCGCTGTAGATCCAGCTGATCGACAACTGGCCGTCATAGACCCGGCCCACGATCTCGATCCAGTTCGCGAGCGGCCCTGCCTCGTTGCGCATGGCGCCCGCCGCTTCCGTGGCCGGCGCGAACGCCGAGTCCTCACTGAAGGTCTGGTCGAACTGCCCCAGATAGTTGAACGTGATGCGCGGCTCGGCGCCGCGCAAGGCCGAACGGATCGCGCTGTCGGTGCTCAGGTAGCGCAGCACGCCATAGCCGATGCCTTTGCCAGGCACCGCACGGAGCGTGTCGCGCGTGGCGGCGATGGTGTCCTCGACGCTGCCCTGCCCCTGCGTCAGACGCACCGGATACGCACTCGTGAACCACCCGGCGGTAGCGCTGAGGTCGAGACCAGCCTCATCGCTTTCACGTCCATGGCCCTCAAGGTTGACGAGCGTGGCGGCGTGGCCGGTCCATTGGGCGATGACGCGCGACAGCGCGGCCAGCAGCAGCGACTCGATGCCGGTGTTGAAGGCAGCGGGCACCGCGCGCAACAGGCGGGCCGTGATGTCGCGATCGAATACCACGCGAGCCGAGGTGGTCTGGGCGACCAGCGCTTCCGCATCGGCGTTGTCGCGTGGCAAGTCGGCCGTGTCGCGCACCTGAGCTTGCCAGTAAGACGCCTCCGCCAGTTGCGCGGGCGATGCCGCCCTCGCCTGCAGATGCTCCGCCCATGCCTTGAACGGGACACTGAGCGGCGGCAACACGATCGATTCGCCTTGAGCAAGCTGGCGATAGGCGGTCTGCAGTTCATCCAGCAAGATGCGCCACGTCACCCCGTCCACGACCAGGTGGTGGATGACGATCAGCAGGCGTGCGCCGCCATCGGCATGGCGCATATGCAGGACGCGCCAGAGCGGACCATTCTCCAGATTCAGGCTGCGTTGCGCGGCATCACTCGCCGCGGCGATGTCGTCGGCATTGGCGACGTCGCGCGTCCACAGCACGCCCTCGGCATCCTGCGTGGCATAGCGCTGCGCCCATGTGCCGTCGGGCTGTTGCGCAAACCGCAGGCGCAACGCGTCGTGGCGTTGCGCGATGCATGCCGTCACCTGCTGCAGATGCGCATCGACGAGCGGACGCTCCGCGCGCAGCAAAACGGACTGGTTGTAATGATGGCGGTGCGGAATCGACGTTTCGAAGAACCACGCCTGAATCGGGATCAACGGGACCAAACCTTCGGCGCGGCCGGTCACAATGGCCACCGCTGGCTGCGCTTCCTCGCGCGCCATCAGCGCCACGATGGTCTGGTGGCGCATGAGGTCGCGCAGACTGAGCGCGATGCCCAGCTTGGCATTGCGCACGCGCGAGATGACCTGCAGGCTCAGGATCGAGTCGCCGCCGAGTTCGAAGAAGTTGTCGGTAATCCCAACGCGCTCGACGCCTAGCACCTGTTGCCAGATCTCGGTCATGCGCTGTTCGACGTCGTTGCGCGGCGGCTGGTAGACCGCCTCGGCCTTGACCTCCGGCTCGGGCAGCGCGGCGCGGTCCAGCTTGCCGCTGATCAGGCGCGGCAACGCGGGCAACACCATGATGTGTGCGGGCACCATGTATTCGGGCAGGCGCGTGGACAGTTGCGCCCGCGCGCGTTCCACCAGATCGCCGCTCGTGATGCCAGACAGTGGCACGAGGTAGGCGACGAGCTGGTTGCCCGACGGACCGCTGCGGGTCACCACGGCCACATCGAGCACGCCGGGCACTTCACGCGCGCGCGCCTCGATTTCGCCAAGCTCGATGCGGAAGCCCCGCACCTTCACCTGATGGTCCGCGCGACCGATGTACTCGACATTGCCGTCCTCCATCCAGCGCACGAGGTCGCCGGTGCGATAGAGCCGGCCACCATCGGTGGAGAACGGGTCGGCCACGAAGCGCTCCGCGGTCAGGTCCGGACGCCGCAGATAGCCACGCGCCACGCCTTCGCCGCCGACGTAGAGCTCGCCCACGGCGCCGGGCGGCACCAGACGCAGATCTTCGTCCAACACCCAGTTCGTGCGCTCGCCCACGGGCCGGCCGATCGGCGCGTAGGCACAGTCGATCGCCTTGTCGGCCGGGGTCTTCCAGATCAATGGGGTGACCACGGTTTCCGTCGGGCCATAGCCATTGAGCATATAGCGCGGCCGCAGGGTCTGCCGCACAAGGTCGTAGGTGGCGCGCGGCATGGCCTCGCCACCGAACACGTAGACCTCGACAGGCGGGATGTCCGTGCGTCCCACCGCCCATTCGGCAATCTGACCGAGGTACGCGGGCGGGAACGCGACATGGGTCACGCCGTAGCGGCCCAGCGCGATATAGGTCTGCTCGGGCGTCCAGAGTTCGTCGTCGCGCAGCACGATGCTCGCGCCGGTGGTCAGCGCGGTAAGCCAGCGCTCATGCGCACCGTCGAACGAGAACGACATAAAGATCATCTCGCAGGACGAAGTGGTCATCGCGTAGATGCGTGACGTCGCGCGGCAATGCATGGCCAGCGGCCCGTGTGATACCGCCACGCCTTTCGGGCGGCCGGTGGAACCCGAGGTGTAGATGATGTAGGCCAGCCCATGGCGTGGCACGGCAATGTCGGGATCGTGGTCCGCCAGCGTGCCGGACTCGCCGTCGGCCAACGTCGCGTCGAGGTCCAGCACCGGCACCGTCGCGTCAGGCGCGAGTGCGTCGAGGCCGAGCCGCGCGCGGACAGCGTCCTGCGTGATCAGCAGCGCGAGCCGGCTGTCCCCAATCATGTACGCAAGACGATCCGCGGGATAGGCCGGGTCCAGCGGCACGTATGCCGCGCCGGTCTTCAACACCGCGAGCAACGCCACGATCATCTGCGGCGAACGCTGCAATGCCACGCCGACCAGGCTTTCGTGCGTGATGCCGCGCGCCAGCATCGCATGGGCGAGGCGATTGGCGCGCCGATTCAGTTCGCCGAAGCTGAGCGCATCGTCGCCCATGCGCACGGCGATGGCGTCGGGGCGCGTGGTCGCATGCGCGGCGATGGATTCATGCACCAGTGCGGGCACGGTGTCGGCACCCGGTAGCGCCAGCGCCTGGCGGCCCTGCGCCTCGAGCGACTGCGTGGCGTCAGGTGTCAGCCAGGTGAGCTCGCCCAGCGGCCGTTGCGCAGCGGCGCCGAACGCCGCGAGCACTCCGAACGCCGCAAGCAGCTGCTCCATCTGCGCGCGCAACGCCTCCGCGAAGGCGGAGGGAATCTGATGGCTCGCGCAGCAGTACTCGATCTCCATGCCACTGTCCTGCACGATCACCTGCAGGTCCACCGCATAGCCGGTCAGCGACTGACTGGCCACCGAGCCGAATTCCAGCCCATAGCTCGCGGCATTGCGCAGCGTTTGCGAGATGGGATGGTTCTCGAACACGATGATGGTATCGAACAGCGGCCGGCCCGAGGAGCCTTGCCAGCGCTGCACATCGGCGAGCGAACTGTGCTCGAACTCGCGCAGATTCAGGTTGAGGTCCTGCAACTCACGCAGCCAGTCGCCGAGCCGCGTGGCCGGGGGCATCGACACCGGTACAGGAATCGTATTGATAAACAGGCCCATCATTTCCTGTGACCCGGCCAGCGACGGCGGACGGCCGGCGACCGTGGCGCCGAACACCACCTGCCTGCGGCCCAGATGACGTTGCAGCGTGAGCGCCCAGGCGGCCTGCACCACGGTATTCATGGTTACGCGTTCGCGCCGGGCAAAGTCCTGCAGCGCGCGTGTGGCGTCGGGCGCCAGATGCGTATAGATCTTGTCGTAGGCGGGCTCTCCCTGCGGCGCACGCACTGCCTCCGCCAGCAGTGTCGGGCCCTCGACCTCACGCAGCGTCTGGCGCCAGAACGCTTCGGCCACGGCAGGGTCCTGCTCACCGAGCCAGCGCACGTAGTTGCCATAGCCCGGCGCCAGTTCGCCCAGTGCCTCGCCCGCGTACGATTGCAGCCATTCGCCCATCAGGCGCGTCTCGCCCCAACCGTCGAGCAGCATATGGTGCTCGGTCCAGATGATCTGGTACTGGTCGTCGTCGAGCCTGACGACACACACGCGCGACAACGGCGGCGCCTGCAGCGAGAAACCGCGACGCAACTCCTCGTCGGCGAGCGTGGTCAGGCGTGCTTGCACGTCCTGCATATCAGCCTGCCCGCGCCAGTCGAGCAGCGTGATGCCGGTGGCAACGTCGCGGCGCACCACCTGCACCGCGCGTGCCATGCCTTCCTGCCAGACAAACGCGGTGCGCAAAATCGGATGACGGCGCACCATCGCGAGCCAGGCGGCCTCCAATCGCGCGGGATCCAGACCGCGCACCGGCACGCTACGCTGATTCATATAGAGACCGCTGCCGGACGCCTCCAGCGTATGAAACAGCATGCCCTCCTGCGTCGGGGACAATGGGTAGACGTCTTCCACCTCGTCGGCGCCGAAATCGAGGCCGGCGATCTGCGCTGGCGTCAGGTAGTCGGCCAGGTGTCCGCGCACCACTGCGGGTGCAGGGGCAAGGCCTTCGGTATCGTTCCGTCGTTGCACGACGGTGGCCAGCGCGGCCACGCTTTGCTGCTCGAACATCTGGCGCGGCGTGACCGCCCAGCCAACCAGTCGCGCACGCGACACGATCTGCAGGCTCAGGATCGAGTCACCGCCGAGTGCAAAGAAATTGTCGTGACGACCAACTGCGTTGAGGCGGAGTACATCGACCCAGATTGCGGCGAGCGCTTCTTCCACTTCACCCTCCGGGGGTTCGGACACCGTCTGCACCGCATCCGCCGCCGGCAGCGCGTGCCGATCCACCTTGCCGTTCGGATTCAGCGGCAACTTCTCCAGCACCATCAGCGGCGCCGGCACCATGTACTCGGGCAGCACCGCTGCCAACGCCTGACGCAGGACGTCGGCATCGAGGCTGCTGCCCGGCTGTGGCGATACGTAGCCGACCAGCCGCAGGCCGCCTCCCGGTGCCGGCTGTGCGAGTGCCACCGCTTCGCGTACGCCCGGTTGCGCCAGCAGGCGCGCCTCCACTTCCCCGAGCTCCACACGGAAGCCGCGAATCTTCACCTGATGGTCGATGCGCCCCAGATATTCGAGCTCGCCCGCGCGCGTCCAGCGGACCAGATCACCGGTGCGATACAGACGTCCTCCCGCTGTATCGAATGGGTCCGCCACAAAGCGCTCGGCACTCAGCCCCGCGCGGCCCAGATAGCCGCGTGCCAGCAGATCGCCGCCGATGCAGAGTTCTCCCGCCACGCCAGCAGGTGTCGCCTGCAACTGTGCGTCGAGCACGTACACACGACGCCCAGACAGCGGCGTGCCAATCGGCATCTGCACCGGCAGCGGCGCACCTTCAACGTATGGCGCGCAATCGAGCACTGTGGCCGTTACCGTGGCCTCGGTCGGGCCGTAGGTATTGAGCAGCTTCACGTGACCGAGCCCCGCTTCACGCCACGCCCGCAGGCCCTCCGGCGGCATTGCTTCGCCACCGGCGTGCACCTGCCGCAGCGCGCCGTAGTCGCGTCGGCCCTGCCGTGCGAAGTCCTGCACCAACAGGAACCAGTAGGCCGTCGTCAGATCGACCACGCTGATGCGCTGCTGGATCAGGCGCTGATAGAACGTCTCGCTATCCCACAGCTGCGGGCCGCGCAACACCACGGCCGCACCCGCGCACAATGGCGGATAGAGCTGCTCGACAAAGCCGTCGAAGTTCAGCGTGGCGAACTGCAGCATGCGGTCCTGCGCGGTCAGGCCGAAGAAGCCGATCGAGACCTGCGCATGCTCGGCCAGCGCGGCGTGGGAGATGCCCACACCCTTGGGACGGCCGGTGGAGCCCGAGGTGTAGATCACGTAGGCGAGCTGGTCCGGGTGGACCGCGACATCCGGATCGTGCTCGTGCGGGTATTCCAGCAGCTTGTCGAGATCCAGCAGATTGGCTCGCGGCAAACGGTCGCGTACCGTGCTGTCGGTGATCAGCCAGCCGATACCGCTGTCCTCGACCATATAGGCCAGACGCTCGGCCGGATAGTTGGGGTCGAGCGGTACATAGGCCGCGCCTGCCTTGAGGATGCCGAGCAGTGCGACCACCATATCGGCCGAGCGCGGCACGGCCAGCCCTACGCGCGTGTCCGCACGCACGCCCTGCGCGATCAACGCGTGCGCGACGCGATTGGCACGGCGATTGAGCGTGCGATAGTCCAACCCTTCCGCTTCATCCTCCACCAGCACCGCCAGCGCATCGGGGCGCAGACACGCATGCACCTGCACCGCTTCGTGCACCAGCGGGATCTCGGTGGCACGAGCATCGTTGCTGCCCCACGTCGTCAGTTGCTCGCGCTCGTCCGCCGACAGCAGCGGTACCTCGCCCAGCGCCTGAGCCGGAGCGTCGGCCAGCGCCTGCAGCATGGCCATATAGTGGCTGCCGAGCCGGTCGATGGTGGAAGCGTCGAACAGATCGGCCGCGTAAGTCATGCGTACGCCGACAATGCCGCTGGCGCGCTCGACCGTATCGAGCATCAGTTCGAAGCGCGAGTCCGTTTCCGTGGCGCCGAGGTCGAACCCCGCCACATTGAGTTCGGGCAGATCGTGGCTCGGCTGGTAGTCCTCCTGCTGATGATTGATCAGGACCTGAAACAGCGGATTCGCGGAGAGTCCACGCTCGGGGCGCAGCACGTCCAGCAGTGTGTCGAACGGCAGATCCTGATGCGCCTGCGCCTCCAGCACGCCGTTCAGGGCCTGATCGAGGACCGTCTCCAGCGGCATGTCCGCACGCAGCTTGTTGCTCAACACCTGCGTATTGACGAAAAACCCGACCATGCCCGCGACTTCCGCGCGCTGGCGGTTGGCGACCAGCGTGCCCACGCGGATATCGTGCTGTCCGGTGTAGCGATGAAGCAGCGCCTGCAGGCCGCCGAGGAGTGCCGCGAACAACGTGCCGCCGCTCTCCGCCACGCGCTGGCGCAACGCGGCCACCAGTGGCGTGGGGATATCGAACGCATGCTTGGCGGCACGATAGCTGGCCGCGGCGCGGCGCACATGATCGGCCGGCAATTGCAGCACAGGATGCTCGTTACCCAGTCGCGCCTGCCAGTACGCGAGCTGACGATCGCGTTCACCGGCTTCCAGCCAGTTGCGCTGCCACAGTGCGAAGTCAGCGTACTGGACGGGCAAGGCCTCCAGTTCTGCCGCGGTCCCTTGCACGCGCGCGCGGTAAAGCTTCACGAACTCGTCGACGATGATCTGCATCGACCAGCCATCCGAGATGATGTGGTGCATGGTCACGACCAGCAGATGCTCGTCGTCCGCCAGGCGCAGCACGGCCACACGCATCAGCGGCCCTTGCCCGAGATCGAACGGTTCCCGCGTCAGGCGCAATGCCGTCTCACGTGCCTGCGCTTCCCGCTCGCTCGTCATCACATGACCCAGATCCAGCCGGGCCACTGGCAATGTCACCGCGGGCTGGATCACCTGCTCCGCTAGCCCATCGGCGCCGGCACGAAACACCGTGCGCAGCGATTCGTGGCGCGCGGCGAGGGCCTGAAAGCTGGCCTCGAGCGCGTCGATGTCGAGCCGGCCGCGCAGGCGCAGCGCACCGGCGATATGGTATGCGGCGCTGCCGGGATCGAGCTGCCACAGGAACCATTGCCGTTGTTGCGCCGAGGACAGTGCGAGTCGTTCCTCCGCGGGCGCAGGGACGATGGGCAGCAGGCCGAAGTCGATACCCTGACGGCGCAGCGCGGCGAGGAATTCCTTGCGTTTATCGGCGGGCAGCGCGATGAATCGTTCGGCGAGGGCCTGTTTCCGTGGGTCCATTCAATTCTCCAGAGAGGCAAGGAGATCGTCGATCTCGTTCAGACCGGCCGCTTCCGTGGCGGCACCTTCGGTCAGATGGGCTTGCAGGACGCCGGCCAGACGGCTCAGCGTCGCGTGTTCGAAGTAGGCTTTGAGGGGCAGATGTCCGCCGAGCGTGCGCTGCACGCGCGACTGCGTGTGCAGGACGGCGAGCGAATGACCGCCGAGCGCGAAGAAGTTGTCGTGACGGCCGACGGCAGAGACACCGAGTACATCGGCCCAGATTGCGGCGAGCGCTTCTTCCACTTCACCCTGCGGGGGTTCTGACACCGTCTGCACCGCGTCCGCCGCCGGCAGCGCGTGCCGATCCACCTTGCCGTTCGGATTCAGCGGCAACTTCTCCAGCACCATCAGCGGCGCCGGCACCATGTACTCGGGCAGCACCGCTGCCAACGCCTGACGCAGGACGTCGGCATCGAGCGTGCTGCCCGGCTGTGGCGATACGTAGCCGACCAGTCGCAGGCCGCCTCCCGGTGCCGGCTGCGCGAGTGCCACCGCTTCGCGTACGCCCGGTTGCGCCAGCAGGCGCGCCTCCACTTCCCCGAGCTCCACGCGGAAGCCGCGAATCTTCACCTGATGGTCGATGCGCCCCAGATATTCGAGCTCGCCCGCGCGCGTCCAGCGGACCAGATCGCCGGTGCGATACAGGCGACCACCATCAGCATCGAATGGGTCCGCCACAAAGCGCTCGGCACTCAGCCCCGCGCGGCCCAGATAGCCGCGTGCCAGCAGATCGCCGCCGATGCAGAGTTCTCCCGCCACGCCAGCAGGTGTCGCCTGCAACTGTGCGTCGAGCACGTACACACGACGCCCAGACAGCGGCGTGCCAATCGGCATCTGCACCGGCAGCGGCGCACCTTCAACGTATGGCGCGCAATCGAGCACCGTGGCCGTTACCGTGGCCTCGGTCGGGCCGTAGGTATTGAGCAGCATCACGTGATCGAGGCCTGCTTCACACCAGGCCCGCAGGCCCTCCGGCGGCATCGCTTCGCCACCGGCGTGCACCTGTCGCAGCGCGCCGTAGTCGCGTCGGCCCTGCCGTGCGAAGTCCTGCACCAACAGGAACCAGTAGGCCGTCGTCAGATCGACCACGCTGATGCGCTGCTGGATCAGGCGCTGATAGAACGTCTCGCTATCCCACAGCTGCGGGCCGCGCAACACCACGGCCGCACCCGCGCACAATGGCGGATAGAGCTGCTCGACAAAGCCGTCGAAGTTCAGCGTAGCGAACTGCAGCATGCGGTCCTGCGCGGTCAGGCCGAAGAAGCCGATCGAGACCTGCGCATGCTCGGCCAGCGCGGCGTGGGAGATGCCCACACCCTTGGGACGGCCGGTGGAGCCCGAGGTGTAGATCACGTAGGCGAGCTGGTCCGGGTGGACCGCGACATCCGGATCGTGCTCGTGCGGGTATTCCAGCAGCCTGTCGAGATCCAGCAGATTGGCTCGCGGCAAACGGTCGCGTACCGTGCTGTCGGTGATCAGCCAGCCGATACCGCTGTCCTCGACCATATAGGCCAGACGCTCGGCCGGATAGTTGGGGTCGAGCGGTACATAGGCCGCGCCTGCCTTGAGGATACCGAGCAGTGCGACCACCATATCGGCCGAGCGCGGCACGGCCAGCCCTACGCGCGTGTCCGCACGCACGCCTTGCGCGATCAACGCGTGCGCGACGCGATTGGCACGGCGATTGAGCGTGCGATAGTCCAGCCCTTCCGCGTCATCCTCAACCAGCACCGCCAGCGCATCGGGGCGCAGGCACGCATGCACCTGCACCGCTTCGTGCACCAGCGGGATCTCGGTGGCACGAGCATCGTTGCTGCCCCACGTCGTCAGTTGCTCGCGCTCGTCGGCCGAAAGCGCCGCCACCGCTCCCACCGCATGATGGCCTTCCTGCGCCAGCGCCTCCAGCAGACGCACCGTGTGATCGGCCACGCGCGCCGCGGTGGCATCGTCGAACAGCGCCCGGTCGTAGCCAAACTGCAGCGTCAGCGTGGGATCCGCAAACGCCGACACGGTCATCGGATAGCTGGTCTCGTCGCGGCGATGCGTAACGGTAGCCTGCATGCCGCCGGGCAGCGCTTCGCGCAAAGCCTGATCGACCGGATAGTTCTCGAACACCAGTACCGAGTCGAATAGCGCCTGGCCGCTCTGTCCACCCCAACGCTGAATCTCGTACAGCGGCGTGTGCTCGTAATCGCGCGAGGCAATATTCTGCGCCTGCACATCGCGCAACCAATCCCCCACGCGCTGGCCCGGTGCGGGCGCGGTGACCACCGGCAACGTGTTGATAAACAGCCCGAGCATGGTTTGCGCGCCAGCCAGTTCGCCGGGGCGACCAGCGACCGTCGCCCCGAACGCGACCGATGCCTGCCCCGTGTACCGTTGCAGCAGCAAGGCCCAGGCGCCCTGCACCAGCGTGTTCAGCGTAATGTGCTCGCGTCGCGCGAACTGGGTCAGCGCGCTCGTCGCGGCGTCGTCCAGCGCGCGTGTATGCAGCCCCTTGCCATGAGCCGCTTCGGCGGCGAGCGGCAGCGCCTTGGCCAGATGGGTGTTGCCCTGCAGACGTGCCAGCTGCGTGCTCCAGAAGCGGCGCGCGGCATCGGCATCCTGCGCCTGCAACCACGCGATATGGTCGCGATAACGTCCCTTCTGCGCCTGCAGCGGCTGGCCGGCGTACGCGCGCAGGACCTCGCCCATCAATTGAGAGGTGCTCCAGCCATCCAGCAGCAGATGGTGCCCAGTCCAGATCAGATGATGCGTACGGTCGCCGGTGCGGATCAGCACCAGACGAATCAAAGGCGGCGCCGACAGATCGAAGCCGCGTGCCAGTTCCGCGGCGGCGTGCGCCTCGAGCCCGGCCTCGCATTCCGCCGCGCCCTGCCCGCGCCAGTCGAGTTCCACAAGCGGCAGCGTGACGGACCGCGCGACCCATTGCAGCGGCGGCTCGCCGGGCAGGAAGCCCGTGCGCAACACATCGTGGTGCGCATATACCGCTTGCCAGGCGGCACGGAAGCGTTCGACATCGAGGCCCTCGAAGGCAAAGCGCAGTTGATTGAGGTACGCGGTACCCTCTGGCTCGAGCAGGCTGTGGAACAGCATGCCGGCCTGCATCGGCGACAGCGGATACAGGTCCGCCACCGTGCCCGCCGACATCGGCAGCGCATCGAGCTGATCCTGCGACAGTTGCGCCAGCGGGAAATCGGACGGCGTAACACCGTGCGCGCCATCGATGCAGTGCGCGATCAATGCGTCGAGGTGCGACTGGAACCGATCGAGCAGACCTTGCACGGTCGCGGTGTCGTGCAGCGCGCGGCTGAACGACCAGCTCAGGCTCAGTTGCCCGTCATGCACGACGGCGCCGATGTCGAACCAGGTCCGGCGCGCGCTGTCCGCCGCACGCTGCACGCCGGCATGCTCGCGCGCGGCACGCCAGACGCCCTTCGTGTCGAAGGTCTGGTCGAACTGTCCCAGATAGTTGAACGTGACCTGCGGATAGCCGAGGTCGCCGAGCATATTGCCGGCCTCGGTCATATAGCGCAGCACGCCATAGCCGATGCCCTTGCGCGGCACGCTGCGCAATTGCTCCTTCACGGCCTTGATGGTAGCGCCGGGTCCCGCGTTGCCGGGCGCGATCCGCACCGGGAACAAGGTAGTGAACCAGCCCACGGTGCGCGACAGATCGAGGCCGTCGTTGTCGCGACTGTTATCCAGCTCCTCTCGGCCATGGCCTTCGAGTTCAATCAGCACGCTCTCTCGCCCATCCCACTCGCACAACGTGCGCGCCAATGCCGCCAGCAGGATGTCGTTGATCTGCGTGCGATAGGCCTGCGGCACCTCGTTCAGCAACTGACGCGTGCGCGTCGCACCGAGCGTCACGCTAAGCGCGTGCGCATCGGCGACGTGGTTCGAGCCGCCGGCGATGGCCGGCAGGCTCGTGTTGTCGCCGGCGAGCGTGCGTTGCCAGTATGGCAACTCGGTCCGCAGTGTTTCGCTATTCGCGTGCGCCTCCAGCATGACGGTCCACGCGCGCAGCACGCCACCATTGCCTGGTAACTGCACCGCCTGTGCGGACTCGAGCTGCGCGAAAGCGGCCTGCAGATCTTCCACGATCACGCGCCACGACACGCCATCCACCACCAGATGGTGAGCGGCCAACAACAGTCGTCCCGACGATCCGAGATCCATCCAGACCGCCTTGAACGGCTGCGCCAGCGTGAGACTGCGCTGCGCGGTGCTGGCGGCTTCCGTGATGGCTGCGGCGGAGTCTTGCGCGGCGCGCAGGTCGAGGTGCTCGAACGCAAGCTGACCGATCGGCCCGATCGACTGTTGCCACCTGCCGTCACATTGCGCAAAGCGCAGACGCAGTGCATCGTGATGATCGGCCACATGTGCCACTGCGCGGCGCACCAGCGCCGCGTCGGCGGGGGCTGTGCTTTCCAGCATCAGCGACTGGTTCCAATGGCTGGCATTGGCAAACTGCTGCGCGAAGAACCAGCGTTGGACTGGCGTGAGCGGGAACCACTCGTCCGAAGTTTCGACGGTCTTGGCAGCGGGCGCCGCCGCGACGGGCGTGGCCACCGCAGCCACTGCGGCTACGGTCTGCCCTTCCATCAGTTGCCGTGGCGTGAGCTTCCACCCACGTCGACGCACACGCGCCACGATTTGCAGCGTGAGGATCGAATCGCCGCCGAGTTCGAAGAAATTGTCGTAACGGCCGATGCGTTCGACACGCAGGACTTCGGCCCATACCTGTGCGATGGCGGCTTCCGCTTCGCCTTCCGGCGCGGCAAAACTGTCGGCCTGCTGGAACGTGGGTTCCGGCAATGCGCGACGGTCCACCTTGCCATTGGCGTTGAGCGGCAGCGCATCGAGCGCGACAATCGCGGCAGGCACCATGTACTCCGGCAGGCGGCTGGCCAATTGCTCGCGCAGGCTGGCGGTATCGAGAGCGGTACCGTCCTTTGCGACAACGTACGCATACAGTTGCGCGCGTCCGTCCTCGGCATCGCGCGCGATGACCTCGGCCTTGCCCACACCGGGCAACGCCAGCAGCGCGAGCGCGACTTCGCCCAGTTCGACGCGATAGCCGCGGATTTTGACCTGATCGTCGACGCGGCCCAGAAACTCCAGGCTGCCGTCCTCGCGCACACGCACACGGTCGCCGGTGCGGTACAGCCGCTCGCCATTGCCAGTGGGGCTGGCGACGAAGCGCTCGGCGGTCTGCGCGGCACGGCCCTGATAGCCGCGCGCCAGACCCGCACCGCCCAGATACAGCTCGCCCGCGGCGCCAGGCGGCACCGCATTGAGGCCGGCATCGAGCACATAGGCGGCGTTGCCTGCGAGCGGACGGCCCACCGGCAGCGTCGCGGCGGCACGGTCGGCTTCGGCGGCTTCCTGCGTGAGAATGCCGACCGTGGTCTCGGTCGGGCCATAGTGGTTCATCACACGCGTGCCGGGGCTCAGCTCGGCGATGCGATCGAGCAGCGGCCAGCGCGTCGCTTCGCCGCCCACCACCAGCCGATGGCGCGGCAGCACGTCCTGCGGACGCTGGGCGCTCAGCAGCGCGTGTAGATGGCCCGGCACGATCTTCAATACATCCACCTCGTGCCGGCGCATATAGTCGGCAAAGCGATCCGGATCGAAGGCTCGCTCCGCGGCCAGCAGATGCAGCAGCCGGCCCGAGCAGAGCGCGCCGAACAGCACGGTATGCCCGAGGTCGGCACCCACCGTGGAAGCCATGGCCATGCTGCGCGCCGCCTCGGGCAGATCCATGCGCCGCAGCACCGCCTGCACGTAGTTGGCCAGCGCGCCGTGGCTCACGACCACGCCCTTCGGTTGTCCGGTGGAGCCCGAGGTGTAGATCAGGTAAGCGGCTTGATGCGGGTGAGTGGTCTGCGGTAGCGTTGCTGCTGCCGTTACCTCCCATGCCTGCCGCAACGACAGCACGGGAACGTCCGGCGCCCACGACAAGTCCTCCGCGTCGAGCACGATCGCGGCCTGGCTGTCCGCGATCTGATAGGCCAGACGTGCCTGCGGCAACGCGGGGTCGAGCGGCACGTAGGCGGCGCCCGCTTTCAGCGCGGCCAGCAGTCCGAGCACGAGTTCCACGCGGCGCTGCGCATGGACGGCCACGCGCATCTCGTGCCGCACGCCGTGCGCGCGCAATGCGTGTGCGAGGCCATCGCTCAGTTGGTCGAGTTCGGCGAAGGTCAGCTGCCGCATCTCGTCCGCGACTGACAGCGCCGTCGGCGTACGTTGTACCGACTGGCGCCACAGCGTGAGGACGTCGGCCGCCCAATCGGCGGGAGCGGCTTCGCCGGTCGGCCCGTTTGTGGTGTCATGCGTCAGCGTACCCAGCACGGCCTGCGGCCCGGCCGCAGCCATGCCCAGCAGCAGCGCTTCAAACTGGCCAGCGACGCGCTCCGCCATGGCTTCGTCCAGATGCGCGAGGTCGTGCAGATAATCGAAGCGCAACGTGTCACCAGTCTTCACCCGCAGCGTCAATGGATAGTGATTGCCGTTGACCGAATGCACGTTGTGGAAGCGCAGGCCGCTGTCCTGACGCGCGAGCGCTTCGTCGATCGGGTAGTTCTCGAACACGATGATGGTGTCGAACAACCCCTTCCCCGCAGCCCCCGCCGCGCGCTGGATATCGTGCAGCGGCAGGTACTCATGCTCGCGCGAGGCGGTGCCCTGGGCCTGCAACTGCGCGATCCACGTGGACAGCGGCTGGCCCGGATGGACCTGCGCCAGCACCGGCACGGTATTGATAAACAACCCGACCATGCGATCGGCGCCAGTCAGTTGCATCGGACGGCCGGCCGTGGTGGCGCCGAAGCAGACCGTATCGTGCCCGGTCAGGCGCTGCAACAGCAGCGCCCATGCGCCCTGGATCAGCGTATTGAGCGTGACCCGGCTGGTGCGTGCAAATGCGGTGAGCGCTGCGGTCTGGCTGGCATCGAGCGCGCGCGGATACTCGCGGTAGCCGGCGCGTGCGGTGGACTGCGGCAGCGCCTCCGCCACGCGCGTGGGCATGTCGAGCGCGGCGAGCCGCTCGCGCCAGTAGGTCTGGGACTGGCCGACGTCCTGCTGGCCCAGCCACGCGATGTAGTCGCGGAAGCGCCCCGTGAGCGCGGGCAGCGTGTGGCCGGCATAGTGGCTCAGCACCTCGCCCAGCAACTGCGAGGTGCTCCAGCCATCGAGCAACAGATGGTGATGCGTCCAGATCAGATGATGGCGATCCGCGCCCGTACGCACGAGCGTCAGGCGCATCAGCGGCGGCTGCGCGAGATCGAAGCCCTTGCTGCGATCGGCCAGAGCCAGTGCATCGATATCGGCTGCGCCGTCGTGCACAACCAGCGGTACCTCGATCTGTCGCGCCACCCATTGCAACGGCGTGTCGCCCGGCAGAAAGCCCGAGCGAAGGATCTCGTGCCGGTCGAAGGCGGCCTGCCAGCCCGCGCGGAACCGGGCCACGTCCAGCCCATCGATATCGACGCGCAACTGGCCTTGATAGGCACCGCTGGCATCGGCTTCGTACACGCTGTGGAACAGCATGCCCGATTGCATCGGCGAGAGCGGATAGAGGTCTTGCAGCGTGGCCGCCGGTACGGCAATGCGGTCGAGCTGCGACTGCGTCAGTCGCGCCAGCGGGAAGTCCGAGGGCGTGACACCCTGGACGCCACTGAGGCAATGCGCAATCGTCGCCTCCAGTTCGTGCCGGAAGCCTTCGGCCAGCGCCTCCATGGTGTCTTGCAGATACCGTGCGCCGCTGTAATGCAGCGTGAGCTGCAACACCTCGTCATAGACCTGACCATTGATGGCGATGTCGTGCATCAGCGCGGCGCCACCGTCCATCACGTCGCCAGCAGATTCCGCCGCGGGCTTCCACGCTTCGCCGAAGGCGGTGTCGAACTGGCCGAGGTAGTTGAACACGACCCGCGCGCGCGGCAGCGTGGCGCCTTGCGCGCGGAAGATGCCGTGGCCGATACCGTTGCCGGGCACCGCGCGCAGACATTCCTTGACGGTGCGCAGCGCGTGGCCGATCTCGCCGACGGGCTGCAATGCCACCGGGTAGAGACTGGTGAACCAACCGACCGTGCGCGAGATATCGAGATGGTCGAGATCTTCACGACCGTGACCTTCTACATCCACCAGCACGCTCGATTGCCCGGTCCACGCGCACAGCGCGCGCCCCAGCGCGGTCAGGAGGATATCGTTGATCTGCGTGCGGTAGGCGGCCGGCGCCTGCCGCAGCAGCGCTTCGGTGCTGGCACGATCGAGTTGCAGCGTCACGCTGCGGCGCGTGGCGACGATGGCGGCGCCATCGGGATGGTCGCACGGCAGCGCGGCCGGCACCGTTTGCAGGGACTGCCAGTAGGCGAGCTCGTCGCCATGACGGTCGGCGTAGGTCCGCAGCGCATTGCCCCAGTCCTGAAGGTTGGCGGTGCGTGCCGGCAGTGCAAGCGCCGCTGGCGGCGTGCCGGCCGTGCTCTGTGCATACGCGTGTTGCAGATCGTCGAGCAGAATGCGCCACGACACGCCATCCACCGCAAGGTGATGGATCGCCAGCAGCAACCGCTGCTCGCCTCCGACGTCGATCAGCAATGCGCGCAGCAGCTGTCCGCGACCGATATCGAGGCTGCGCTGCGCCGCGTTGCACAGTACGGGAACATCATCGATGCTCGCCGCCGTGCGTTGCCAAAGCAGTCCGGTGGTGTCGCTCATCTCGGCGCTCATCTCGGCGCTCACACACGTTTGCTTCCAGACCTCGCCCTCCTGCACAAAGCGCATGCGCAGCGCGTCGTGATGCTCGACCACCGCAGACAGTGCGCGCGCGAGAGCCCCGGCCTCGATCGGCGCGGCACTCCGCAGCAGCACGGCCTGATTCCAGTGGTCGCGCACGGGCAGGTCCAGCTGGAAAAATGCGGCCTGGAATGGCAGCAGCGGGACCTCGCCCTGCGCGGCGGTGTAGCCCGGCGCGGCGTGGCCTGACGCAACAGCCTCCGCAACCGACGCGAGCTGCGCCACCGTCTGGCGCTCGAACATCTGACGCGGCGTGATCTTCCACCCAGCGCGGCGCGCCTTCGACACGATCTGCAGACTCACGATCGAATCGCCACCGCGCTCGAAGAAGTTGTCGTGACGGCCGATCTGCCCGGCGCGCTCGACGCCGAGCACTTCCGCCCACACCGCCGCCAGCGCCTGCTCCACTTCGCCCTGCGGCGCCTCGTACGCGCGCGCCTGCGCCTGCGGCTCCGGCAGCGCCTTGCGGTCGATCTTGCCGTTGGCATTCAGCGGCAATCGCTCCAGCACCACCAGCGCGCCCGGCACCATGTAGTCCGGCAGCACGCTGCTCAGCCGTGCCCGCATCGTTTCGGCATCGAACGGCGCGCAGCAGGCGACATACGCGATCAGGCGCGTGCCGTCGCGTGCCACTACCACTGCCTCGGTCACCTCGGGCTGTGCCAGCAGTTGCGCCTCGATCTCGCCCAGCTCGATCCGCAGCCCGCGGATCTTCACCTGATGGTCGATGCGGCCCAGATACTCGATCTGGCCATCCGCGCGCCACTTCACCAGATCGCCGGTGCGGTACAGACGCTCGCCGGTCTGGAACGGATCGGCGACGAAGCGCTCCGCGCTCAGCGCCGGACGACCCAGATAGCCACGCGCGAGACCGATCCCGCCGAGGTACAGCTCGCCCGCCACACCGCGTGGGGTCAGGTTCAGGCTGCCGTCCAGCACATAGGTGCGGATGCCCGAGATCGGCTGGCCAATCGCTACCTGGCTCTGCCCGTCATCGCGGCAGGTCCAGTGCGTGACGTCGATCGCCGCTTCGGTCGGGCCATAGAGGTTGTACAGCGCGGCCCGCGGCAGGCGCGCGAGCACTTGCCCCTGCACCTCCGCTGGCAACGCCTCGCCGCTGCATACGATGCGGCGCAGGCTCGTGCAGGCTTCCACCCCGTCATGCGCCATAAAGGCACCCAGCATCGAGGGTACGAAGTGCAGCGTGCTGACGTCGTGCGCGCGGATCAGTGCCACCAGCCGGGCCGGATCGCGGTGGTCACCCGGGTTGGCCACGACAAGTCGTGCACCGATCATCAGCGGACAGAAGAACTCCCAGACCGAGACGTCGAAGCTGAACGGCGTCTTTTGCAGCACGGTGTCCTGCGCGGTCAGCGCATAGGCCTGCTGCATCCATGCGATACGGTTGCTCAGCGCGCCATGGCGATTGGCTGCGCCCTTGGGCTTGCCGGTCGAGCCCGAGGTGAAGATCACGTAGGCGAGGTGCTCCGCGTGCAGCGGCACCTGTGGGTCATGGTCCGCGCTATCGTCGTTATCTTCTAACGACAGCCACGCCACGCCCGGTTGCCGCAGATGCGGCTGGCCCAGCAGCAGCGTCATGCCGCTGCTCTCGATCATGTACGCGATGCGGTCGCGCGGATACTCGGGGTCGATCGGCACATAAGCGCCGCCGGCCTTCATGATGGCCAGCAGGCCCACCACCATCTCAAGCGAGCGCTCGGCGATGATGCCCACCGGCATATCGGGGCGCACGCCCTCCGCGATCAGACGATGCGCGAGGCGATTGGCCCGTGCATTGAGCGCGGCGTAGGTCAGCGACTGGTCGCCAAACACTACCGCCACCGCATCCGGTCGCGCACGCACGCGGCGCTCGATCTGGTGATGCACAGGTTCCACCGCCTCATGCACGGCGGTGTTCTCGCTCCAGTCGCGCAACAACGTCGACTCCGAAGCCGTGAGCAACGGCACCTCAGCCACCGGCGTTTCGGGCCGCTCGGCCAGCGCACGCACGAGCGCTTCATAATGCGTCGCCATGGCCGCGATCGTGCGCGGTTCGAACAGTTCGGCGGCGTAGCGCAGCGTCAGCTTCAGTTGTCCATCGTCCTGCTCGATGCTGTCCAGCACCAGCTCGAACTGCGCCGCCTGCTCACCTACCGCATGCGGCTCGACCGTGAGCCCCGAAAGCCGCGCCAGTACCGCGCGACTATCGCGCTGGTGATTGAACATGACCTGAAACAGCGGATGATGATTCAGGCTGCGCTCAGGTTGCAGCGCTTCCACCAGTTGTTCGAACGGCAGATCCTGATGTGCCTGCGCACCCAACGCGGCCTCGCGCGTCTGTGCCAGCGCCTCCGTCAGCGTGGTGCGCGCACCCAGTTGCAGGCGCATGACCTGCGTGTTCACGAAGAAGCCGACCACATCCTGCGTTTCCGCGCGATGACGGTTGGCAATCGGCACCCCCACCCGGATATCGCCTTGCGCGGTGTAGCGGCTCAGCAAGGCCTGGAACGCCGTCAGCAGCGTCATAAACAGCGTGGCGCCGTTGGCCTGCGCGGTACGGCTCAGCGCCTGCACGAGGTCGCGCGGCAGCGTCGCCTCATGCCGCGCTTCGCGATAGCCATCGGCGGCGCGACGCGGCGCGTCGGTTGGCAACTGCAGCACGGGATGCTCGTCGCCAAGTTGCGTGGTCCAGTAGCCCAGTTGACGCGCCTGCTCGCCGTCCTCCAGCCATTGCCGTTGCCAGACTGCATAGTCCGCGTAATGAAGTGCCAACGGCGGCAGCGAGGGCACGGACTCGCCCAGCTCCGCGCGGTAGCGCTGCACGAACTCGTCGACGATCAGGCGCATCGACCAGCCATCCGAGATGATGTGGTGCATGACCACAACCAGGATGTGATCGTTATCCGCGAGCCGGATCAGGCCCGCGCGAATCAGCGTGCCGCCATCGAGCGCGAACGGCGTCAGGGCGATGCGCGCCGCCTCCGCATTGGCCGCGATCAGGTCGACGGCGTCGTACGTGGTGAGGTCAAACACCACCTCCTCGCGCACGCGTTGCAGGGGCATGCCTTCGGCGTCGGCTTC
The DNA here is from genome assembly GCF_914271485.1 of Cupriavidus pampae. GTDB lineage: Bacteria > Pseudomonadota > Gammaproteobacteria > Burkholderiales > Burkholderiaceae > Cupriavidus > Cupriavidus pampae. The sequence goes on along the minus strand of NZ_CAJZAG010000001.1, from coordinate 365,996 downwards.
GATGACCGTGCGCAGTGCCTCGTGACGTTGCACCACCGCCGCGAGACTGGCACGCAGTGCCGCCACGTCGAGCCGGCCACGCAACCTCAGGCCGCCGGCAATATGATGCGCGGTGCTGTGCGGGTCCATCTGCCAGACGAACCATTGACGCGTCTGCGCGTGAGACAACGGACGCGCGGCCGAGCGATCAGCTAGTCGAGGGATGGGTGCCTGCGCCGAAGTCGCAGCGACCGCCGCCTCGGGCTGCAGCACGCGCGACAGGTCCGCCAGCGTCTGATGCTCGAGCAACTGGCGCGGCAATACCTTGATGCCCTGCTTGCGCGCGCGGGCCACCACCTTGAGACTCAGGATCGAATCGGCGCCCAGTGCGAATACGTTGTCGGTCCGCCCCACGCGTTCCACGCCGAGCAACTCCGCCCAGATATCGGCCAGCGTCTGCTCGAACGCGTTGCACGGGGCTTCGTACGTCGTGCCGCTGTCGCGCGCGGGTTGCGGCAGCGCCTTGCGGTCGATCTTGCCGTTGGCGTTCAGCGGCAGCGCATCGAGCCGCACGATCGAGGCCGGCACCATATAGTCCGGCAGCAATGCGGACAAACTGGCGCGGATGCGCGTGGCCTCGGCATCCTCGCCGACCACGTACGCGCACAACATGATGCGGTTAGCGTCCCCCTCCGCACCGTCGCTGGCGGCCATCGGCAGAACTTCGGCTGCCGACACACCCGGCAACATCAGGATCGCGCGGCGGACCTCGCCCGGCTCCACGCGATAGCCACGAATCTTGATCTGATCGTCGACACGTCCCAGGAACGCGATGCTGCCATCGCCGAGCAGACGAACCTTGTCGCCGGTGCGATACATGCGCGCGCCGGGGTACTGCGGATGCGCGACGAAGCGCTCGGCGGTCTGCCCCGGGCGTGCGGCGTAGCCGCGTGCCAGCCCCGCGCCGGACAGATACAACTCGCCGGCGACGCCTTGCGGCACCGGATTGAGGTCGGCGTCGAGCACCATTGCCTGGATATTGGCCATCGGCCTGCCGATCGGCAGGCTCGCCACCACCCGACCCGCGTCGGCAGCCGGTTGCGTGAGCACCCCGACCGTGGTCTCGGATGGCCCGTAGTGGTTCATCACGCGGCATTCCGGACGCAATGCGCGTATGCGATCAGGCAGCTCCCAATGCGTGGCCTCGCCGCCCACCACGAGCAGCCGGCGTGGCAACACGTTGGCCGGCGTGGCGGCCTGAAGCAGCGCCTGCAGATGGCTCGGCACGATCTTGAGCGCGTCGATGCGATGCTCGGCCATATATGCGCCGAAGCGATCGGGGTCGAACGCGCGCTCGCGGGCGATCAGATGCAGCGTGCGACCGCTGCACAGCGCGCCGAAGAAGCTGGTGTGGCCGAGGTCGGCCGCCACGGTCGAAACCATGGCAAGGCTCTTTGCTTCGGCGGGCAGCTCCATCCGCTGCAATACCGCCTGCACGTAATTCGTCAGCGCACCACGCGTGACCGTCACGCCCTTGGGTTGCCCCGTCGAGCCCGAGGTGTAGATGATGTACGCAGCCTGGTTCGCATCCACCGCCGGCCACGACCCGGCCACCGCCGAAGGCGACGCCTCGAAGCCCAGTGCCATCACCGGCACCACCACCTGCCACGGCGGCGTCTGCGCGGCCAGCAGCAACGCGGCGCCACTGTTCTCGAGTTGATAGGCCAGCCGCTCGGCGGGCAGCTGCGGGTCCAGCGGTACATAGGTGGCGCCCGCCTTCAGCACGGCCAGCACGCCCAGCACGAACTCGCACGAACGGTCGGCGAAGATACCCACGCGCGCCTCTGTACCCACGCCGCGCGCCCGCAGCGCGCTGGCAAGGCTATTGGCATGCGCGTCCAGCATCGCGTAACTGAAGTGCAGATCTTCATGACGTACCGCGTCGCGCTGCGGAACGGTGCGTACGGCGTTATCCCACAACGCGAGCAGATCGTGCGCGGGGAAGGACTCCGTGGGGCCGCACAGCATCGGCTGCGCGCCCGGCACGCGGTAAGCCACCAGCGGCAGCTCGGGCGCCTGCATCGCCTGCTCGGCAATGCCGACCAGCGCGCGGGCGAAGCGCGCGATCGTCGCCTCGTCGAAGCGCGCGGCGGCGTAGGCCAGCACGCCCTCGATGCCATCGCCGCCATCGCCACCATTGCCACCATTGCCGCGATCGGTAAAGTCGAAGCTGAGGTCGAAGTGGGCGCGACCGCCGCTGAGTTCCTGCACGCGAATCTGCAGGCCACCAGCCGTGAGGGTCGACGGCCGATCTTCCTGTTGTGTGCATTTGACCTGGAACAGTGGATGCACGCCCGCTTGCCGCTCGGGCTGTAACGCATCGACCAATGCCTCGAATGGCAGGTCCGGATGCGCCTGCGCATCCAGCACCGTGTCACGCACACTGGCCAGCAGCGCGGCGAAGCCCTGACCGACGTCGAGCTGCGTGCGCAATACCTGCACGTTGAGCAGACATCCGACCAGCCCCAGCGTTTCCGCTTTCTGCCGGCTTGCAATCGGCGCGCCGACGCGCACGTCAGCCTGCCCGCTATAGCGATGCAGCGTCACCTTGAACAACGCCAGCATGACCATGAACAGCGACGCGCCCTGCTCCCGCGCAAATGCACGCAGCTGGTCGCTCAGTGCAACCGGCAGCTTCACCATATGACGGCCCTCCGCCAGCAAGGCATCGGCATGCTGGGTCGGGTTCGCGTGACGGGCGTGATCGAACGGCAGATCGATGGGCGGATGCTCGTCGCCGAGGCGCTCGGTCCAGTATGCGAGCTGACGATCGAGCAGGCCGGCATCGAACCAGTTGCGCTGCCACACTGCGAAGTCCGCGTATTGAATCGGCATCGGCGGCAACGGCGACAACGTCAGCGGTCGGCCGGCCACGATGGCCTCATACGCGCCGAGCAGCTCGTCGATCACGATGCGGATCGACCAGCCATCGGCGGCGATATGGTGAATCGCCAGCGCGAGCACATGCTGGTTGTCGCCTGTGTGGAACAGCGCCGCGCGGAACGGCGGGGCCGCGTCCAACTGGAACGGTGTGGCGCAGAACGCGTCGAGCTCGCTTTGCAGCGACTGCGCGTTGTCGCGCAGATCGTGATTTGGCATGTCCACAAGGGCTTCGGCCAAGACACGCTGCACTGGCTCACCATCGACGCCAGCCTCGTACACCGTGCGCAGAATCTCATGCCGCGCTACCAATTGGTTCAGACTGGCCAACAGCGCGTCGCGATCGAGCGCACCGTCAAGATGCAGCGCGCCGGGCAGGTTATACGCGGGGCTAGAGGGATCAAGCTGCCAGGTCAGCCACATGCCGCGCTGCGCATGCGACAGCGGTAGCGTGCTGGATCGATCGGCCGGCACGATCGGCAGTTCCGCCGCGCTCAGTCCGGCCGCCTCGAGCTTCTTCAGGAATTCCCGACGCGCCTGCGGCGCCAGCGCCGCGACGCGGCGGGCGATCTGCTGTGCTTCCAATGCCATGACTTACACCTCGAGTTCGTTGAGCAGGCTATCCATCAGGGACAGGCGCTGCTGCCGGTCGCCCTGACCGGCGCCCTGCTCTGCAGTGACATGCGGCGCAAGGGCCGCGATGGTGGGATGATCGAAGAGCTGACGCATGGGAACGTCCCATCCGTGGCGGCTGGTCAGCAACGCGTTGACGCGCACCAGCGCCAGCGAGTGGCCACCGAGTTCAAAGAAGTTGTCGTGGCGACCGATCTGCCCGGTGCGCTCGACGCCGAGCACTTCCGCCCACACTGCCGCCAGCGCCTGCTCCACCTCGCCCTGCGGCGCCTCGTACGTGCGCGCCTGCGCCTGCGGTTCGGGCAGCGCCTTGCGGTCGATCTTGCCGTTGGCGTTCAGCGGCAGTCGCTCCAGCACCACCAGCGCGCCCGGCACCATGTAGTCCGGCAGCACGCCGCCCAGCCGTGCCCGCATCGTCTCCGCATCGAACGGCGCGCAGCAGGCGACATACGCGATCAGGCGCGTGCCGTCGCGTGCCACTACCACTGCCTCGGTCACCTCGGGCTGTGCCAGCAGTTGCGCCTCGATCTCGCCCAGCTCGATCCGCAGCCCGCGGATCTTCACCTGATGGTCGATGCGGCCCAGATACTCGATCTGGCCATCCGCGCGCCACTTCACCAGATCGCCGGTGCGGTACAGACGCTCGCCGGTCTGGAACGGATCGGCGACGAAGCGCTCCGCGCTCAGGCCCGGACGACCCAGATAGCCGCGCGCGAGACCGATCCCGCCGAGGTACAGCTCGCCCGCCACACCGCGTGGGGTCAGGTTCAGGCTGCCGTCCAGCACATAGGTGCGGATGCCCGAGATCGGCTGGCCGATCGCCACCTGGCTCTGCCCGTCATCGCGGCAGGTCCAGTGCGTGACGTCGATCGCCGCTTCGGTCGGGCCATAGAGGTTGTACAGCGCGGCCCGCGGCAGGCGCGCGAGCACTTGCCCCTGCACCTCTGCCGGCAATGCCTCGCCGCTGCACACGATGCGGCGCAGGCTCGTGCATGCGTCGACGCCGTCGTGCGCCATAAAAGCACCCAGCATCGAGGGTACGAAGTGCAGCGTGCTGACGTTATGCGCGCGGATCAGTGCCACCAGCCGGGCCGGATCGCGGTGGTCACCCGGGTTGGCCACGACAAGTCGTGCACCGATCATCAGCGGCCAGAAGAACTCCCAGACCGAGACGTCGAAGCTGAACGGCGTCTTCTGCAGCACGGTGTCGTGCGCGGTCAGCGCATAGGCCTGCTGCATCCATGCGATACGGTTGCTCAGCGCGCCATGGCGATTGGCTGCGCCCTTCGGCTTGCCGGTCGAGCCCGAGGTGAAGATCACGTAGGCAAGATGCTCGGCATGCAGCGGCACCTGCGGATCGTGGTCTGCGCTATCGTCGTTATCTTCTAACGACAGCCACGCCACGCCCGGTTGCCGCAGATGCGGCTGGCCCAGCAGCAGCGTCATGCCGCTGCTCTCGATCATGTACGCGATACGGTCGCGCGGATACTCGGGGTCGATCGGCACATAAGCGCCGCCGGCCTTCATGATCGCGAGCAGGCCCACCACCATCTCGATCGAGCGCTCGGCGATAATGCCCACCGGCATATCGGGGCGCACGCCCTCCGCGATCAGACGATGCGCGAGGCGATTGGCCCGTGCATTGAGCGCGGCGTAGGTCAGCGACTGGTCGCCAAACACTACCGCCACCGCGTCTGGTTGCGCACGCACGCGGCGCTCGATCTGGTGATGCACAGGTTCCACCGCCTCGTGGACCGTCGTGTTCTCGCTCCACTCGCGCAGCAATGCGGATTCCGCTGCGGACAGCAACTTCACGTCGCCTATCATCGTGTCGGGGTTCGCTGCCAACGCCCGCACCAAAGCCTCATAGTGCGAAGCCATGCGCGCGACACTGGCTTCGTCGAACAACTCGACGGCATAGCGCAACGTCAGCTGGACTTGCCCGTCCTCCTGTTCGATCGACTCCAGCATCAGCTCGAACTGCGCGGCGTGATGGGCAAGGTCTAGCCGCGTCACCGTCAGCCCCGGCCATTCGGCGAGCGATCGCGCATCGCGTCGCACGTGGTTGAACATGACCTGAAACAGTGGGTGATGGTTCAGGCTGCGTTCGGGCTGCAGCGCCTCCACCAACTGTTCAAACGGCAGGTCCTGATTGGCCAGCGCACCGGCCGAGGCCTCCCGCACCTGCGCAAGCAACGCCGCGAGCGTGGTCCGCATGCCAACCGTGGACTGCAGCACCTGCGTATTGATAAAGAAGCCGACCACACCCACGGTTTCCGCGCGATTGCGGTTGGCGAACGGCACGCCGACGCGAATCGTCGTCTCCGCGGTATAGCGGGACAGCAACGCCTGAAAGGCCGCCAGCAATACCGCGAACAGCGTGGTATCGGCCGTCTGCGCACGTTGCCGCGCCTGCGCCAGCACCTCGGCCGGCAACGCAAATACATGATTCGCCGCGCGATAGCCTGCTGTAGCCTGGCGCGGACGATCGGTCGGCAACTGCAACACGGGATGCTCGCCGCCAAGCTGCGTGCGCCAGTAGTCGAGCTGTCGCGCGCCCTCGCCCTCGGCGAGCCACTGGCGCTGCCACACGGTGTAATCCGCGTACTGGATGGTCAGTGGCGTCAGCGATGCGTTAGCGCCGCTCAGCCGCGCACGATAGGCGCGGGCCAGCTCGTCGAGGATCAGTTGCGTCGACCATGCATCCGAGACGATGTGGTGCATGACCACGATCAGTTCGTACGCGGCATCGCCGGTCTTGAACAGCACGGCACGCATCAGCGGACCCTGCGCCAGATCGAATGGGGTATCGCAGATGCGGCGTACCGCAGCCTGCAGCCCATCCGCGCCGGCGAACTCGGTCACGCCCCATTCCAGCGTGAGCGTGGACGTGGGCTGCACGATCTGCTCGGGTTCGCCCGCGGCATTGGGTCGGAACACGGTGCGCAGCGATTCGTGGCGCGCGGCCATCGCTTCGATGCACTGGCGCAGCGCATCGGCATCGAGCGTGCCCGCAAAGCGCAGGCCGCCACAGAGGTGATACGCCGTGCTGTGCGGGTCCAGCTGCCACGCGAGCCATAGCCGTTGCTGGGCAAACGAGAGCGGAATCGCGGTATCGGCGGGACGCGGCACGATGCCGGGGTCGGTGGACACGGCGCCGCCACCACCACGCAGGCGCTGGCGTAGCAACGCGAGCTGCGCCGGGCTCAGGCTGGCGCGTCGAGCGGAAAGATCGTGCATATCGAAGGGCTGGCTAGCGTCAAAGGGTTGCGGCAGGCGCGGCTTCCCGCACCGGATTGGGCTCATCGGGCTCGTCGGGATCAGCGGTGGCGATGGCATCGATCAGCAGGCCCTCGACGAGGAGCGCGAGCGCGTCGAGGGTCGGCTCCCGGAAGAACGCGGACGGATGCACGTTCACGCCCCACGCGGCCCGCACGCGGGCGAGCAACTGGATGGCGAGCAGCGAATCGCCGCCCAGTTCGAACAGGTTGTCGTGCAGCCCCACGCCATCGACGCCGAGCAGGTCGCCCCACAGATCGGCCAGGCCGATCGTGAGGTCGTCGGCGGGCATGACGAACGGCGTCTGCAACGCGGGGCGCGGATGACGCGGGCGCGCGGTGGGCTGTCCGATGTCGATGGCGTCCAGCGCGTCGGCATCGAGTCCGCGCAGGCGGCTCTCGAGGTCGGTCGTCACCACCACCATCTGCGCCACGGCAGGTCCGTTGACGATGCGCTCGAGCGCCATGCCGCCCTGTTCCGGCGCAATGCCCACGCCGTCGGGCAAGGCGATGCCAGCCGCCATGCCGATGTCGCGCCAGCCGTCCCAGTTGACGGCAATCACCGGATAGCCACGCGTGCGCCATTGCAGCGTGGCGTAGGCATCGAGGTAGGCATTGGCCGCGGCATAGTCGACGCGGCCGATACCACCCGCGATGCTGGCCAGCGATGAGCAGAGCACCAGGAAGTCCAGCGCGTCGCCATCGAGCGCGTCCATCAGATGGCGCGTACCGGCAATCTTTGGTGCGAACACCTGCTCGGCGATCGCCTCGGATCGCCGCGCGATCATGCCGTCGCCGACGGCGCCGGCCGCGTGGATCACGCCGTGCAGCGCGCCGAAATGCGCGCGTGCCTGCGCGACAGCGGCACGAATCGAGGCCGGATCGGTGACGTCGGCCGCGATCCGCAGAATCTCCGCGCCCTCACATACTGGTGCATCGTCGCGATCCGCATGACGCGACACCAGTACCAGCCGTGCTTGCCAGTGGGACGCCAGATGCCGCGCAAGCGCCATGCCCACGCCGCCAAGGCCGCCGGTAATCAGGTAGACGCCGCTCTGACGCAGCCTTGCCGGCGCGGTGCCTGCATCGGCCGCAGGCTCGTAGTGGCGGACCCAGCGATGCGGCCCGCGGTAGGCGAGCAGCGTATCGGCGGCGTGATCTCCTGTGCTATGCAGCTCCGCGCAAAGCTGAGCGACCAGGCGCGTTTCGGCGGCGCTACCCGATGCAGGCAGCTCGACGTCGACCAGACGGCAGCTCACCCCTGCGATTTCCTGAGGCATAACCAGCGCCGGGCCCAGCAGCATGGCCCGTTCCGGGTCGAGCGCCTCTGTGCCGGTGACGTCTGCAAGTTGATCGGTGACGACCAGCACGGCCGCCTGTGTCGCCGTCGCATCGAGGGCTTGTGCCAGTGCCAGTACGCTGCGATAGCCGTTGCCACCGAGGCTCCACAGATGGCAGACGTGCGCGATGTCGCTGCCGTCGATGGCGCGTAGCACCTGTTCGAGGTCTTGCGCGGAATCGGGGCGCGCGACGTAATGATGGGCGTCGACGCGGGCGAACGCGGCACCCGCCGCGACGCTGACCACCCGCGCCGCGTTATGCGACGCCAGCTTTTGCAGCAAACGGTCCGACAGGCTGCCCGCATCGCCAAGCACAAGCGTGCAACCCTTGGCCTGACCAATCGTCGGCAAGACCGAGCGACGGAACACGGGCACATGGAACCAGTCTGCGATGTCGCGCGGCCCTGTCGTGGAGCGGGCTGGCTTGTTGTCCGTCGCATCGGGAAGCGGTACCCAGTAGGACTGGCGTTCGAACGGATACGTGGGCAATGGGACGCGGCCGTATTGGTGACCATCGGCCGGCAACGCACGCGCCGCCAACGCGGCATCGATATCGACGCCTGCCACCCATAGCTGCGCCAGGCAACGAAGCGGCTGATCGGCCTGCAAGTCCGCGCGCTTCGGATGCGCCTGCGTCGCCAGCACGGGACGCGTGCCGACCTTGGCATGGCGCTTGACCAGCGACGCCAGCGTATCGCCGGGGCCAACCTCCAAGGCAATGCGATCGGCCTTGTCCAGCAGCGTGTCGAGGCCATCGGCGAAGCGCACCGTGCCGCGCAGATGCCGCGCCCAATACTGAGGGCTGCGGGCCTCGGCCTCGGTGATCCATTGCCCAGTGACGTTGGAGATGAACGGGATGGTCGGCGCGCTCAGCGTCATGCGCGCGACCAGCGCCTCGAACTCGCCGACCACGGGGTCGAGCAGCGCCGAGTGAAACGCATGCGAGACGTGCAACGCGCGCACCGCCACGCCTTCGGCGGTCAGGCGCCGCTCCGCCTCCGCAATAGCAGCCGGCGTGCCGGACAGCACGCATAGCGACGCGTCGCTTGCGGTCGCATTCACCGCCGCAAGATCGCAGCCGCCTTCCAGATACGGTGCCAGCGCCGATTCCGGCAGCGTGACGGCGAGCATCGCGCCTGGCGCCGTCGACTGCAGCAACTTGCCGCGCGCGGCCACCAGCGTCAGCGCATCGTCGAGCGAGAAAACGCCGGCAATGCACGCGGCCACGTACTCGCCGATGCTGTGCCCGAGCATGGCATCGGGGCGTACGCCCCAGGCCATCCACAACGTGGCCAGCGCATATTCGATGACGAACAGCGCCGGCTGCGTCAGCGCCGTGCGCTGCAACTGCGCGGCGGCCTCCGTTGCCAGCGTGGCATCGGGATAGAGCCATGCACGCAAATCCTCGCCCAGCGGGGCACGCAGCGCCTCGCAGCAGCGATCCACGGTGGCACGAAACAGCGGCTCGCGTTCGTACAGCGCGCGCGCCATATCCACGTGTTGCGCGCCCTGCCCCGGGAACAGAAAGGCTACCGAGGGCTGCACCGACAATACCGATCCACTGACGTAGTCCGGCGCGATGCGCGTACGCAAGCTCTGCGCGGCGGCCCCGAGATCGGACGCCACCACGGCGGCACGATGCGCAAATCGACGACGCCCCACCGCGAGCGTGTGAGCGACATCGCCAAGCGCGAGGTCCGGCGTCTGATCAAGATGCTCGCCCAGCGCGCCAGCGGCTTGCGCCACGGCGGCATCGCTACGTGCCGAGACCAGCAACAGCTGCGGCGACACGTTAGAGGTCGCGGAGGTCGCGGAGGTCGCGGAGGCCGCACGCCGCAGCGGCGGCGCTTCCTCGAGCACCGCGTGCGCATTGGTACCGCCCATGCCGAACGAACTCACCCCTGCACGACGCGGAGTCGGGCCAGCGGGCCAAGCCGCGGCGCGGGTATTGACGTAGAACGGGCTCGCCGCGAAGTCGATGCGGGGATTCGGCTGCGTAAAGTTGAGGCTGGGCGGCAACGTACGGTGCCGCAGCGCCTGCACGGTCTTGATCAGTCCCGCCACGCCCGCGGCGGCGTCGAGGTGGCCGATATTGGTCTTGATCGACCCCACCGCGCACGATTGCGGACGCGCGCTGCCGCCACGAAACGCCTGCGTCAGCGCGGCGATCTCGATCGGATCGCCGAGCGTCGTGCCCGTGCCATGCGCTTCCACATAGCCAATCGAATCGGGCGACACATCAGCCAGCGTCTGCGCGGTGCGAATGACGTCAGCCTGCCCCGCCACGCTCGGCGCGGTATAGCCAACCTTGTCCGCGCCATCGTTATTGATGGCCGTGGCGCGAATCACCGCGTGGATCGTATCGCCATCCTCGAGCGCCTGCGCCAGCCGCTTGAGCACGACGATGCCGGCGCCACTACCCAGCACGGTACCGTCGGCACTGGCATCAAACGCACGGCAATGACCGTCGGAGGACAAGATCGCCCCGGCCTGATGACGATAGCCCGCGTCCTGCAGCAGGTTCAGCCACACGCCGCCTGCCAGCGCCATATCGCAGGCTTCGGATAGCAGCGCCTCGCAGGCCATATGCACCGCCACCAGCGACGTCGAACACGCGGTCTGCACCGTTACGGCCGGACCGCGCAGATTCAGCTTGTACGCCACGCGCGTGCTCAGCGCATCGTTGGCGTTGCCGTTCATCAGCCCGATCAGCTCGGCAATGCCGGCACCCGCGCCCAACTCGCAACGCGGCAGCAGATGCCGCATCAGATAGAGATTGGCACCGGAACCCGCATAAACGCCCACCGGCACCGTCACCGGCACCGTCAAGCGCGAGGCATCGTAGCCCGCATGTTCGAGCGCATGCCACGCGCATTCGAGGAAGATGCGCTGTTGCGGATCGAGCGATTCCGCCTCGCGCGGCGAATAGCCAAAGAACGCCGCATCGAACAGATCGGCGCCCATAAAGCGGACGCCCGCGTTGACGTACGCCGCATCCGCCCGCACGGCGGACGGCACACCAGCCGCATCGAGGTCCGCATCGCTGAACGTGGACACCGACTCCACGCCATCGCGGATATTGCGCCACAGCGCGTCCACGTCGGGCGCGTCCGGGAACCGCCCGGCCATGCCGACGATCGCGATCTCCAGCCCGGTGGCGTCGGGCAATGCTTCGTAGCGCCGCATCAGTTGACTCCCGCGGCGGCACGGCCCCGACGCAGCCGCGCGCCGCGTTGACGCAGCGCCCGCTCACGACTGTCCGCGTCGGCCTGTGCGCCGTCACCATCGTCCTCGAGGTGTCGGGTCAACGCGCCAATGGTTGGATACTGGAACAGGTCCATCAGCGGCACCTTTAACCCGAGGCGGCCCTCGAGCAGACGGTGCACACGAATCAGCAACAGCGAATGGCCGCCGATATCGAAGAAATTGTCGTGCTGGCCCACCCGCTCCAGACGCAGCACCTCGGACCAGATGGTCGCCAGCGCCTGCCCGATTTCGCCCGCCGGCGCCTCGTACGGTTGGAGGCTGACCGCTTCCGGCGCAGGCAGCGCCTTGCGATCGACCTTGCCATTGCTGTTCAGCGGCATGACGTCCAGCGGCACGATCAGCGACGGCACCATGTAGTCCGGCAGCACGCGACCGAGCGCTTCCTTGAGGCCCGCAACATCGACCGCATCGCCCTGGATATAGGCCACGAGCCGCTGATCGGTACCCATCTGCTGCGCCACCACCACCGCTTCGCGAATACCCTCCAGCGCCAGCAACGCCGCCTCCACCTCACCCAGTTCGATGCGGAACCCGCGCACCTTCACCTGATGATCGATGCGGCCGAGATACTCGATCTCGCCATCGGCACGCCAGCGCACAAGGTCGCCCGTGCGATACAGACGGCCACCGGCCGGATCGAACGGATCGGCAACAAAGCGTTCAGCGGACAGCCCGGGACGATTCCAATACCCGCGCGCCAGTCCGCCACCGCCCAGATACAGCTCACCGGCCACGCCCCTCGGCACCCGGTTCAGCGCGCCGTCGAGCACATGCGTACGCAGATTGGCGATAGGTTTGCCGATCGGCACCGTGGCCGCACCATCGTTGCGGCAATCCCAGTACGTGACCTCGATCGCGGCCTCGGTGGGACCATAGAGATTGAGCAGCGTCGCGCGCGGGTACGCCGCGAGCACGCGCGCCTGCAGATCCGCGGGCAAGGCCTCGCCGCTGCAGACGATGCGCTGGATACCCTGACATGCCTGCGCGCCATCGTGGGCCATGAATGCCTGCAGCATCGACGGCACGAAGTGAATGGTGGTCACGCGGTGCTGCGCGATCAGCGCGACGAGCCGGGCCGGATCACGGTGATCGCCCGGACCGGCCACCGCCAGCGTGGCACCGGTCGTCAACGGCCAGAAGAACTCCCAGAACGAGATATCGAAGCTGAACGGCGTTTTCTGCAGCACCGTATCGCCCGCTGCCAGCGGCTGATGCGCCTGCCCCCATGCGAGCCGGTTGCAGAGCGCGCGATGGCGGTTGCCGGCGCCCTTCGGACGTCCAGTCGAACCCGACGTGTAGATCAGGTAGACGAGGTTCTCGCCATGCAGCGCCACGTTCGGATTGCCGGTCGGCTGCGTCGCCAACGCGGGCTCCAGCGCATCCACGGCCAGCAGCGATAGCGCGTCGTTCACCGGCAACGTCGCGATCAGGTGCTGTTGCGTCAGCAGCAGACTCACGGCGCTGTCTTCGAGCATGTAGGCGATACGATCCGCCGGATAGTCGGGATCGATCGGCACGTAGGCGCCACCGGCTTTCATGATGGCCAGCAGGCTGACCACCATCTCCACCGAACGCGTCATCGCGATACCGACGCGCGTCTCGGGCCTCACGCCCAGGCCGATCAGATGATGCGCGAGCCGATTGGCGCGCGCGTTGAGCGTGGCATAGTCAAGCACCACGTCGTCGAAGCGAAGCGCCACGGCGTCCGGCTGCCGCGCCACCTGTTGCTCGAAGCGCGCGTGCACGATGGGCTCGCCCACCTCGATGACCGGACCTCGATCCCATGCGTGCTGCTGGTCCTGCTCCGGCTGGCTCAACAGGGCCACGTCGCCCACCGCGCTGTCCGGCTGCTCAGCGAGTGCACGCAGCACGCGCAGGTAACGCTCGCCGAAGCGCGCGATGGTCGCGGGGTCGAACAGCTCCCGCGCGTAGATCAGACGAATGGACGTGCCGCGCGCGGCGCGCTCGCGCACCTCCACCGACAGTTCGAACTGCGCGGCCTGCCCCGTTATCGGCTCGCCACTGGCCGACAGGCCCGTCAACCGCTCGAAAGTGGTGTAGTCCTCGTTCAGGTAGTTGAACAGCACCTGAAACAGCGGGCTATGGCTCAGGCTCCGCTGCGGTTGCAGCGCTTCCACCAGTTGCTCGAACGGCAGGTCCTGATGCGCAAGTGCCTCCAGCGCGCTGCCTCGGGCGTGACGCAGCACCGCTGTCAGCGGCATGCGGTCGCTCACCTCGTTACGCAGCACCAGCGTGTTGACGAACATGCCGATAAGCGTCTCGGTGCCCGGATGATTGCGGTTGGCCACCGGCACCCCAACGCGCACATCCTGCTGGGCGGTGTAGCGGTACAGCAGCGTCTGCAGCCCGGCCAGCATCGCCATAAACACGGTGGCGTCATACGATGCCGCCGTCTGGCGCAGGCGCGCCATCAGGTCCGCCGGCATCTCGATCTCCTGCACGGCAGCTTGATACCGCGCCACCGCTTCACGCGGACGATCGACTGGCAGCGCCAGCACCGGATGCGTCGTGCCGAGCTGCTGGCGCCAGTACGCGAGTTGACGATCGCTCTCGCCGGTCGCGAGCCATTGCGCCTGCCACGCGGCATAGTCCGCGTAGGCTTGGCGCGGCGGCGTCGCTTCGTGCAGGCCCGCATAAGCGCGCGCGAGTTCGTCGATCCAGATGCGCATGGAGGCACCATCGGAAACGATATGGTGCATCGCCACCGCCAGCCGATGCTGCTCGGGCCCCATGCGCAGCAGCGCCACGCGCAGCAGCGGACCGTGCAGGAGATCGAACGGCTGGCCCGTCAGTTGCGCGGCCTGTTCGGCAGCAACGGCGTCCCGCTCGGCCGCCGGCAGCAGCGACAGATCGACAACCTCGAGGTCGATCGCCAGCGACGGCAGTACTACCTGTTGCCCTTCGCCATTCGCGCCCGACTGAAACACCGTGCGCAGCGAGGCGTGCCGTTCGATCACGCGCTGCAGCGCGCCGCGCAGCGCCGCCACGTCGAGCAGCCCCGTCAGCGACAGCGTGCCCGCCACGTGATAGGCGGTGCTGGATGGTTCCAGGTGCCACAGGAACCATTGGCGCTGCTGTGCATGGGACAGCGGGCGCGGCCCATCTTCGGCAGCGCACTGCCATGGCACCACAGCAGCCTGCGCGTCGCGCGCGCCGGTAGTCACGCGCGCACGGATGGCGGCGGCGCAATCGCCAAGGCGCGGCTGTTCGAACAACAGCGCCGCGGTGACGTCGATATGCCAATGCGCGCCGATACGCGCCACCACTTGCGCAGCGGCCAGCGAGTTGCCGCCTAGCAGGAAGAAGTGAGTGGTGCGCTCGGTGGCGACGTCGGTAGACAAGCGCAGGACGTCGCGCCAGATGTCCGCCAGCGTCTGCTCGGTCTCGTCCAACGCCGTGTCGCTGCCTGCCGCGGATGCGGTCGCAGCAGCCTCGCCGCTTTTCAACTTGCCATACTCGAACGTGGCATAGGCATCGAGCGAGCCCGCCGCCCACCCACGCCGGCAGGCGCCGCGCTGCAACTTGCCGCTCGACGTCTTCGGCATCTGGCCCGGATTGAGCAGCACCACCACGGCTAGCGGCTCGCCGCATACCTCGCTCACAGCAGCGCTCATCGCTTCCACCAGCGCCTGCGGCGATATCAGCTTCTGCGTGCTGCGCGATACCTCGGCCGCGACGCCGATGCCCTCCTTGCCGTCGCGCTGTACCGCAAAGGCGGCCACACGTCCCTTGCGCACCACGTCGACGTCCGCCTCGATCGCGCGCTCCAGATCCTGCGGATACAGGTTGTGCCCGCGCACGATGATCAGATCCTTGAGCCGCCCAGTCACGTACAGATGACCCGC
This sequence comes from Cupriavidus pampae, assembly GCF_914271485.1. Taxonomy (GTDB): domain Bacteria; phylum Pseudomonadota; class Gammaproteobacteria; order Burkholderiales; family Burkholderiaceae; genus Cupriavidus; species Cupriavidus pampae. Next base: position 350,693 of record NZ_CAJZAG010000001.1, on the reverse strand, counting down.
ATGCAGAAAACCGAGGTCGCCGGTGCGTAGCCAGCGCGCGCCGTCACGTTCGACGAACGTTTCGGCGGTCTCTTGCGGCTTCTCCCAGTAGCCGGTACCGATACTGTCGCCGCTGGCCCAGATCTCGCCGATGCGTCCCTCCGGGAGCGGCGTGCCTGCCTCGCCGACGATTCGCAGCGCATGGCCGTCGGCGACGGTGCCGCATCCCACCAGCACCGTGCTGCCCGCTTCCTGCTGCGCGGGTTCGCCGTCACCGCCAGCCAGGCGCGCCGCGTCGAAGGCCCGCGTGGTCATGCCCGCGCCGCGGGTAACACCGGTGACGAACAGCGTGGACTCCGCCAGCCCGTAACACGGGTAGATGGCGTCGGGCGTGAACCCGGCCGGTGCAAAGCGCGCCGCGAAAGCTTCCATCGTGTCACCGCGCACGGGCTCGGCGCCCGTGTACGCCACCCGCCAGCTGGAAAGATCCAGCGCGGCGATCTGGCTGTCCTTGACGCGATCCAGACACAATCGGTACGCGAAGTCGGGGCCACCGCTCAGCGTGGCGCGATGCCGCGCAATCATCTCCAGCCAGCGCACCGGACGCTCGAGGAAGAAGCGCGGCGACGTCAGCACGCATGGAATGCCCGTGTAGAACGGCTGCAGTAGCCCGCCGATCAGGCCCATGTCGTGGTACAGAGGCGCCCACACCGCGAACTTGTCATCGGGGCCCACGCCCAGTTTTTGCTGAATCGCGCGCTCGTTGGCCATCAGGTTGCCATGGCTCACCATGACGCCCTTGGGCGCGGATGTCGACCCCGACGTGTATTGCAGGAAGGCGATGTCGCTCGCGGCCGGCGTGAACGGCTGCCAGTCGTCGCTCGCTGCGGGATCGATCGTATCGACGGCAATCACGGTAACGGCAGACCCGGTGGTCGCATCGAAAGCCGACGCGATCGCCGCAGCCATGTCATGCGTCGTCAGCACGATGCGCGCGCGCGCATCGGCCGCAATGCCCGTGAGCCGCGCCAGATGCAGCGCCCGCGCCGATTCCGGCGGAAACACCGGTACCGCGATGGTGCCCGCGAAGAAGCACGCGAACATCGACACCGCGTAGTGCTCGTCGTTATCGAGCATCACCAGCGCGCGCTCGCCAAGCCCGCGATAACGTTGCAGCGTCGCGGCAAGCGCGCGCGTGCGCTGCGTAAAGGCGCCGTATGTGAAGCGTGCTTCCGCCACGCCGCTGCCGTCGTCCTTCGCCACGATCAGCGCATCGTCCTCGGGCCGCTGCGCGGCCAGTGCCTGTAGATGGGTAACGAAATCCACGGGGCCGTGCTCCGTAAGCTGCTGTGTATGCATGAATTGCCCCGACTCAGAAACGGCCAAGATTGCCGTGCGGCTCCGCCATCGCCACCACCACCTTGCGTGGTCCCTTGAACGGCGCGCGCGCGTGAGCGGCCAGCATGTTGTCGAGCATCAGCACGTCGCCCTCCTGCCAGCGGAACGACACGGTCTCCGCGTCGAGCACCGCGCGCACTTCGTCGAACACCGCATCCGGAATCGGCGAGCCATCGGCGTAGTACGTATTGCGCGGCAAGTTCTCCACGCCGACGAGGTCTTCCAGCGATTCGCGCACCTCCGCCTGCAGGTTCGAGACGTGAAACAGGTGCGCCTGGTTGAACCACACCATGTCTCCGGTCACGGGATGCTTCTCCACCGCCTGGCACAACTGCGTGGTGCGCAGTTCATCGTCGTCCTTCCACTCCCAGCGGATACCGGCACGCTGGCAGAACGCTTCCACCTCGCCGCGGTCCGCGGTGTTGAACACCGTCTGCCAGGGCACGTCGAACTCGCCATAGTTGCGCACGTACAGAATGCCGGGCGCAAAGCGCTCGCGGATCGTCACGGGCATGCGACGGTAGATGGCACGGCTGTCCGCGATCGGCGTCTCTCCGCCCTCGGGCGAAGCGGTGACGCAATGGAACCAGATCTTCATCGGCCATTCGCGTGTGTAGGCCTGTTCGTTGTGCAGTGGAATATGCTGATGCGCGGGATACTCGGTCGAGGTATAGATGCCCGACGACGACACCGCGCTGCGCGGCGTGGAAGCGAACTCGTACTTGAGCAGCGGATGGCCAAAGCCGGCGGCAAATTGCTGGAAGGCGTCGACCGACGGCACCTCGAAGCCGCGCAGCAGTACGCCGCCCACCATGTGCAGCGCGGTCTCGATCGGGTCGCGGAACTGCGCCAGGCCCGACAGCAGCGACTGCCCCGAAATCGACGGCGAGATCAGTACGGGCAGATCGGAACCGGCGGGTGCCCGCCGTTCGAAGCGGGTCATGATGTCTTGCATGAATGCTCCTTGAGGCGCCAGGCCAGCGCGGCAACGTAGCCGCCCGGCATGGCTAGCGCCATGGCTTGAAGAGATGTCCAGCCAGCCAACCGGCTGCTGACGACGATGTTCTGGTGGTGCTCGGGGTCCACCGTCAGCGCATGCAGGTGTTCAGCCACGCCGACGCCCACCGCCTTCAGTGCCGCCTCCTTGGCCGACCAGTGCCGATACAGCGCGGCCAGCGGATCGGCCGCGGCACGGATGCGGGCCTGTTCGCACGCGGTAAAGGCCACGTCGAGGATCGACATCGCATCGCCCGTGCGCTGGCAGAGTTCGATATCGATGCCGAGCGCCTCGATGCACGTCCCATCGCCGATGGCAATCAGTGCATGCGCACCGGCATGCGTCACGTTGAATGGCAGGTCCGGCAGATCCGCGACGTGCGGCTTGCCGTGCCGGTTATATGCAAACCGTACCTGTGTGGGCGCGCAGCCGAGCCGACGTGCCAGCAGCCCGCGCACCGCAGCGCGCGTGGTGGCAAATCTCACACGATCCTCGCAACGCGCAAAGCGCCCGGCCTGTACGCGTTCCGCAGCGTCCAACTGCATCAGTGCCTCTGCCGGTTCGCGATCGAGCGCCAGATCCACGCGATGCACTTCGATCGCGCCCGGCGTGGTGCCGCGCAGGTCAGGCAATGGCACGCGTTGCATCGGGGCTGCCCTCCGGCACGCTCTGCGCCAGCCGCCGCGCCACGGTCGCCAGCACTTGCGGCTCATCGTGGCGCACGAAGAAATGATTGCCGTCGAACCAGTCGAGCGTGAAGCCCGCCGTGCCTTCCTCGCGCCAGGCCTCGATGCGTTCCGCCGAGATGGGATCCTGCCGCCCGGCAAGCGCGTGAATCGGCACCGGCAGATTGCCCGGGGCCGCATGGCTGAAGCTTTCGCACACGCGATAATCGGCACCGAGCACATCGAGCGTCAGGCGAATCAGGTCCGGGCTCTTGAACACTTCTTCGGGGGTGCCGCCCTGACGGCGCAGATCGGCGATCAGCGCGGCGTCATCATCCTTGTGGGCAAAGCGCTCGGTATCGCGCTGCGTGGGCGCGGGGCTGCCCGACAACATCAGCGCCAGCGGCAGCGGCGCGTTACGCGCCAGTTGACGCCGGGCGATGCCATAGGCCAGCAATGCGCCCATGCTGTGGCCGAACAGTGCGTAACGGCCCTGCAGCGCGGCGCGCTGCTCTTCGCACAGCCGCGTCACCATCGCCTCGAAATCCTCGACGAACGGTTCCGCGATGCGGCCACCGCGCCCCGGCAACTCCACCGGCACCACCTGCACCCAGGCTGGCAGTGTGCGGCGCCAGCGCAGATACATGGTGGCACTCGCGCCCGCGCATGGCAGGCACAACAGGGTCAGCGGCTCACGCATGCCGTTCAGCTCGCCGCGCCGGCGGTCTGTTGCTCCATCCATTCGCGGAGCGAGCGCGGGCGCATATCGACCCACGTCTTCTCCACATACTCGAGTACGGTCTTCTTGTCGCCCTTGATGCCTTCCACGGCGGTCCAGCCGCCGGGCACTGCCTTCCAGTGCGGCCAGATCGAGTACTGGTCCTCCTGGTTCACCAGCACGATAAAAGTTTCGTCTTCACGGTCGAAGCAACTGGTCGACATGCGGCATCCTCGTTGGTTGGAACAATGCGGTCCCGCCACGACATTCCGCGGGCGGGTCTTCGCTGTCTAAGACGAAGCAACGCGCGATCTGTTCAGGTGCCTTGCTGGCGGCATGGTCTTCAGGGGACCAGTGTCGTGCGGCGCAGATGCGGATCGCGCGCGATGTCTGTCTCGAGGAACGGAAACCGCAGCCAGTCCTTGCGCGCATAGCGCGCCACAGGTGCGCTGCCGGGGCCGTTGTCGACCGCGGTGTCCCGCTCCCCATGCGCGAGCAACGTGCGCGCTTCCACGCCACGCGCGCCGAAGTACACCACCTGCAGATAGCTGTTGCCGTGCGTATCGGGGCCCATGACGGGACTGTGATCGGCATTGCAGAGCACCGTGAAGTAGCCCATCTCCTGGCAGCCGCCATACAGCGGCACACGTGTGCCACCGGTGCGCACGTACTGCACGGCACCGAGCGGTGTGCCCGGCGCCGAGCCGCCGCGCGCGAGTGTCTGCACGGCCGTGCTCAGCGCGCGCGCCGCGTCATCGCCATCCATCGCGGCCGCCGGCGCGCGCGGCGTGTGCAACGGGTCGTCCGCGGAAAAGGGCACGCGATAGAACTTGTTCATTGGCGGCTTGGCGAGTCCGGTCCAGAACGTCGACCAGAGCAGCGCGCCACGATCGTGCGTTCCGCCCTCGTTACGCCAATGCGTCAGGGTCTCGCAAGCGTCGCTCGTCGGCGTGCAGGCGCGCGCCAGCAACTCGTCCTTGAACAATTCCGCGGACAACACGCGCGCGTCCAGCGCCTGCGTCATCAGCGCCCGCGCCACCGCTGCGGCCGAGCGCTTTGGCAGCGCGCCCTCATTGGCGATGTCGTTCGCGATGCGATAACCAAGGCGACTGCGCAGACTCAGCGCCTGACGCTCGCCGCCCAGTACCAGCGGAAAGCCCTCCAATGGCTGCCGCGGATTGGTCAGCCAGTAGCTGTCGTTCATATTGGCGACGTAGTCGTCGCGCAGCAGCGAGGGCATGGCGTCAGGCGGCATCGCACCGGTCTGCACGGCGTGCGCATCGGCCTGCCAGTCGCAATCTGGCTGGCTGCCATCGAGCACGGGCGTCAACGGATCCACGGCCGCGAAGGCGCGCGCCGTGGGCGTGGCGCAGCGCGCGCGCAGGGCATCGGGGACATTGGGCACCGCGCCCACATCGGCATACCAGACGCGAGGGTCGCCGCGCCCGATGGCCACGGTATTGACCCACGGTACCGCCGCCTCGCGACGCTGGATCGCAATGAAGTCGTCCAGCGACTTCGCCTGATTCCAGTAGAAGAAATTGCGAAAGATGCGGAAGTTGTCGGCGTTGATGTCGCGAATCGCCAGCGCCCGCGCATCGCCCCAGCCGAGCGCCGCGTGCTGCCGGCCCAGATCGATCACCGGGCCAAAGCGCGTGCGATACACGGTACGCCGGACCGCGCGCACCACCCCGTCCGCCCCCTTGACGTCGATGGACACCTCGCGCGCTGCCATCGGCACGCTCTCGCCATGCCAGCGGTAGCGCGTGGGATCCGCGGGATCAAGCGTCAGATCGAACAGCCCGAAACGGCGCGCGGCCGATACCGTATGGCTCCACGCGACATTGGCATTGAAGCCGATCATCACCACGGGTATGCCGAGGAATGCCACCCCCGCCACGTCCAGCTTGCCCGGGATGGTCAGATGCATCTGATAGAAGCGATCCGGGCCGCCCCAGAACCAGTGCGGATTGCCCAGCAGCACGCCACCCTGCCCGCCGGTCACCGCCCCGCCGAACGCCATGGCATTGCTGCCAAGCCCAGGCTGATCGCCGATCGGGATCGCCAGGCGCGCCTGTAGCGCCTGTAGCGCTTCTACCGTTTGTAACGCGCCCGCATCGTCTTCGGTTGCGGCGCTGGCGGGCGTCAAACCCGGCGGCTTCGCGTTGGCGATCTCCGGGATAAAGCGCGCCAGCCCCGCCGCGACCTGCGCGGCATACATGCGTCGGTAGATATCGCGCGCTGAAATCTGGCGCACCCATGGCGCTGCCACGCAGGCGGGCACCGGCCGGGCGGCGCTGGCCGCGCGCAGATAGCGGTTATAGCCAGCGGCAAAGCCTTCGATCAGCGCGTTGAGTTCACGCGGCTGGTCCGCTTCGTAACGCGCCACCACGGCATCGTCCGCAAAGCTGCGAAAGAAGACGTCGAGCTCGAGATTGCCCGGACGGCCGAAGGTGGCATTGCGCGCCGGGCGCGCCTCTGCACCGAAATAGCGCGAGCGCTCGCCGGCAAAAGTCACGAACCCCTCCGCCAGCGTGCACAGCGCGTCCTGCGCCTGCGCATAGCCCACCCCGACGCCCAGTGCGCGCCAGTCGCCGGCGCGGACGTGGGGAATGCCGTCGGTGGTCCGGCGGATCTCCACCGACTCTCCACCTGCGGCGACCGCCAGCCCAACCCAACTCAGCAGCGCTGCCGCCAGTCCCGCCCACCTTCTGTGTTGCCGTCCGCCAAAAAACATGACTGCCCGCCCGTTCGCCGATTCCGTTGATCGCATGGAGAAGACGGCCAGCCGCGCCATCTGTTCAAACGCCCGGATCGTGCATGAACAAAATAATTCCTATTTCGTCATGGTTCTGGATTGGCGTCATTCACCGGACTCAGGCCGGCGGACTGCGCCGGAAATAATGTCATCGCACCGCGAAATAACATGCCTTTGCATCCCGATCTCGAAGCGTTCCTGGAACTTGCGGCCCTGGGGGACCAGAAACGCCGTGCCATGAGCGCCATGACGCCCGCCGAAGCCCGCGCGGTCTACGACGCCGCCACGCAGGCGCTGGACGGCCCCGGCAGCGAGGTGGATACCGAGGAACTGAGCATCCCAGCGCGCGATGGCCATCAACTGGCGGCCCGGCTGTACCGGGGCAGTGCCCCCGCGCCCTTGCCCGTGCTGTTGTACTTTCACGGCGGCGGCTACGTGGTCGGCGGGCTGGATTCGCACGACTCGCTGTGCCGCGACCTCGCCCAGGAGGCCGGCTGCGCGGTGCTGGCCATCGACTATCGGCTGGCGCCCGAACACAAGTTCCCGACCGCTTTCCTGGATGCGGAAGACGCGCTGGCATGGCTGCGCGCCAACGCCAGCTCGCTGGGCCTCGACCCCGCCCGCATCGCGGTGGGCGGAGACAGCGCGGGCGGCACGCTCGCCACGGCGCTCTGCATCGCGGCCCGCAACGCGGGCACGCCGCAACCGTTGCTGCAACTCCTGCTCTACCCCTGCACCAGCGCGCATCAGGACTCGGCCTCGCACCAGCGCTATGCCAGCGGCTTCCTGCTCGAGCAGCAAACCCTGCAATGGATGTTCGGCCACTACCTGCGCCAGCCGGCGGACCGCGCGGACTGGCGCTTCGCCCCGCTCGAAGCGCCGGATCTTGCCGGCCTCGCGCCTGCCGTGATCCTGCTGGCCGAGTTCGACCCACTCGTCGACGAAGGCCACGCCTATGCGCGTCGGCTCCAGGCCGCCGGCGTTGCCGCCGAAGCGGTGACCTGGCCGGGCGTGGTCCATGACTTTGGCCGCCTCGGCAACGTCGTGGACGAAACCGCGCGGATGCGCACCCATATCGCCACCGCGCTCGCGCGGGCGTTCCAACGCAACTAGCCGATTTTTTTCAGACGGGCGCAGCGGACGAAGCCGCAAGTCTTGGGGAGCAAGACAGCGGCGCCGCCCCTGCAACCAGCTTTTTCATCCACCAAGCCATAACTATTCAATCAATGGAAACCACCTCGAAGTTGGCAACGGGCCTGACGCCATTCCGGCTGTCCCGACTTACCCTCGCCGTACACGGCGCCGTGCTCGGCCTTACGCTGACGGCAGGCGCGCTGCACGCACAGGAAGCGGCCACCGCAACGTCGCCGGCAGCCAGTCCCGTCGCCACGCTTCCGCCCGTGACGGTCAGCGCCACCGCAACGGACAGTCTCTACCGCGTGGATAACACCAACCTCGGCGCGATGGGCAACAAGTCCCTGCTCGACACGCCCTATAGCGTGGACGTGGTGACGCGCGAACTGATGGACAACCAGCAGGCCACGTCGCTGGTGCAGGCGCTCAAGAATGACGCGTCGGTGTCGATCACCTCGAACAATATCGGCGGCCTGTCCTCGCAGATCGCCATCCGCGGCATTCCGCTGGATCTGCTGTACGGCCGCAAGATCGACGGCCTGAACATCTTCGGCTGGAGCGGCGACCTGCCGCTGGAACATTTCGACCAGATTCAGGTACTGAAGGGCGCCGGCGGCTTCCTCTATGGCTTTGGCCAACCGGGCGGCATCGTCAACTTCGTCAGCAAGCGCCCCACCGACACGCCGACGCGCAGCGTGTTCACGTCCGTCACGGACAGCGGCCAGTTCCTGCTGGGCGGCGACGTCGGCGGCCGCTTCGGCCCGGACGACCGCTTCGGCTATCGCACGGTGCTGGTCGGCGAGGCGGGCGACAGCTACGTCAACGATGGCGGCCGCATCAAGCGCGGCTCGGCATCGGTCGCGCTGGACTGGCGCATCATGCCGAACCTGGTGTGGAGCGCCGACTTCCTCGGCATGGACCGCGTGGTCAAGGGTTCGTCGGGCTGGGGCCTGTTCCCGAACGCCACCGGGCTCAACGACGACTTCGCCGTGGCGCAAGCGCCCTCGCCCATCCGCGGCAGCAAGCGCATCTACTCCCCGTTCACGAGCTACGAGACGCGCGCCAAGGTCTGGGGCACCGCGGTCGACTGGGGCTTCGCCGAAGACTGGAAGGCGCGCATTGCCTACCGCGGCTCGATGATGGACCGGATCTACCTCAACGGCTCGATCTATGCCAATGCCGCGGGCGACTACACGGAAGAACAGTACGGCGGCACGGACAAGTTCAAGACCGACGACGTGCTCGGCCTGGTGCAGGGCAAGGTCAAGACCTGGTTCGTCACCCACGACCTGACGTTCGGCGCGTCGTATGGCCGCATTCGTTCGTACACGTCCAGCATCTTCAACTTCGCCACGCTGGGCTCGGGCAACCTGGCCAATCCTGGCACCTTCGACAATCCGCACCTCAGCGCCGAACCGGCCGATACGCTGAACAGCTACACCTCGCAGCGCGCGTTCTTCGTCTCCGACACGATGCACGTCGGCGAACACCTCGACCTCGTGGTCGGCGTGCGCCGCAACAACATCAAGGACACGGTCAACGACTACGACAAGAGCGCGACCACGCCCACCGGCGCGATCATCTTCAAGCCGACCAACTGGCTGTCCGCGTACACCAGCTACGTGGAATCGCTGGAGCAAGGCGCCACGGCACCGCTGCAGGCCGTCAATGCCAATCAGGTGTTCGCCCCGCTCAAGAGCAAGCAGTATGAAGTCGGCGTGAAAGCGGACCGTTCCACCTGGTCGGCCAACGCCGCGGTGTTCCGCATCAAGCGCGGCCTGACGTACACCACCTCCGAAGGCCTGTTCACGCAGGACGGCGAAGCGCGTTACGACGGTCTGGAAATCGGCGGCAAGATCCGCCCCACGCCGCAGTGGCTGATCGGCGCCACGGTCCTGTTCCTCAATGCCAAGAACGAGAGCGCCGCCGAAGGGATCAACGGCAATCGCGTCGATGGCACGCCCAAGCAGCAGGCGGCGCTCTACACGGAATACCGCCTGTGGGATACCGGCTTCACGGTGACCGGCGGCGTCCAGTATTACGGCGCGCGTCCGATCGACCCGGCCAATACGGTGCGTCTGTCGTCCTACACGCTGTTCGATGCCGGCGTCCGCTACACGACGCGCGTCAACGGCAACCGTGCCACCTTCCGCTTCAATATCGACAACCTGACCAACAAGGCCTACTGGCTGACCAGCGCGTCGTATCTGACGCAAGGCGCCCCGCGCGTCTTCAAGCTCAGCGCGCAGCTGGACTTCTGATCGGTGAGTAACGGTTATCGGCTGGAAAATCACCTTCCAGCCGATAACCTTGTGATTTTTTGGACATTTCCCGTCACTTGCGTACGCTCTAAACCACAACTAGAATGCAAATCGTTCGCAATAACTCCAAACGCGCGGCGTCGCGACGGGATTGTCACCATGGCATTGACAGATACGGCCGGAAGCACGGGCCACGCTTTCGCGAGCATCTATCGCAGCCATCACGGTTGGCTGGTTGGCCTGCTGTCGCGCAAGCTCGGTAACGTGGACAATGCCGCCGACCTGGCGCACGACACCTTCGCGCGCCTGCTCAAGCACGGCGACGCCGAGTCGCTGCGGGAGCCGCGCGCGTACCTGACGGCCGTCTCGACCAATCTGACCACCGATTATTTCCGTCGTCTGGCGCTGGAGCGCGCCTATCTGGACGCGCTGGCCTGCCATCCGGAAGCCACCGTGGCCTCCCCGGAGACGCGCGCGCTGGTGCTGGAGGCCCTCACCGAGATCAGCCGTGCGCTCGACCGGCTGCCGCCGCGCGTGCGCGAGATCTTCCTGCTGTCGCAGATCGACGGCCTGGCCTACAAGGAAATCGCCGAGCAGCTCGAAGTGACGGTCAACGTCGTGCAGAAAGCCATGACCCGCGCCTACGTACAGCTGTGCCAGTTGGTCCACCGCTGATGGGCGCGCCGGATGCCAAAGTCATCGAGCAGGCCGCTGTATGGATGACAACCTTCCAATCGGGCGAGGCGACCGCCGCTGACGAAGTGGCCTGCGCCCGCTGGCGCGCCGCGGATCCCGAGCATGAGACGGCCTGGGAGATGATCAGCGCGATCAACCTGCGCATTCGCGATGGCATGGCGGGCGTACCGCCTGCCGTGGCCCGTCACGCATTGGGCATGAGCGCCACGCAGCGCTCCCGCCGCGACATGGTCAAATCGCTCGCGGGCATCGGCGCATTGGCGATGCTTGGCGGTGGTACCTGGCTTCTATCCGAACCCGGTCGCTATGACCGTCTTGCCGCGGACCAGTCGACCGGGCCCGGCGAACGGCGCACCATCGAGTTGCCCGACGGCTCGGTGGTCACGCTCAACACGGCGTCCGCGATCGATGTTGCATTCGACCGCGACACCCGCACCATTCGCCTGCTGACCGGCGAGATTGCCGTGCACACGGCGAAGGACGCACGGCATCGGCCCCTGCGCGTGGCCACCCGATTTGGCGATATCGTCCCGCTCGGCACGCGCTTCGTGGTGCGCGATGTCTCCGCTGGCACCGCCAGTGGCCGTGCCGACACGATCTCCGTGGCGGTAACCGAAGGCGCGGTCCGCATTGCGCCCGTGGCCGGCAGCACGCCCGCGCAGGTGTCGGCCGGGCAGCAGGCCAGCTTCAACGCGACGGCCGTGGGCACCGCTGAAACCCTCGACCTCGCCAGCCGGTCCTGGCTCGACGGCATGCTGCTCGCGCGCCGGATGCCGTTGCCCGATTTCATCGCCGAACTCGCGCGATACCGTCGCGGGGTGCTGCGCTGCGACCCATCGCTTGCCACCTTGAGCGTCTCCGGCGCGTTTCCGCTGGATGACACCGACGCCGCGCTGATGCTGCTGGCGAAAGCCGTACCCGTCCGCACCCGAGCGATCACGCCCTATTGGGTAACCGTCCTTCCTCGCTAGCTTCGGCAGTACAGTGCTTCGTCACTCCAATCGTGGTGCGCGCCGCCGCAGCGTTGCCGACCAGCCCCGCGCGCGCAGGCTGCACGGCACCCTGCGCGCGTTCCTCATGGCGGGCACCGGCGCCTTGATGGCGTCGGCTGCGCCAGGCGCCATCGCGCAGACCGCAACGACCACGGCCCCCGTCACGGATCAGGCCAGCGACAAAACCGGCCCGCGCTCCGCGCAGCGCTTCGATATCGCGCCCGGCCCACTCGACGTCACGCTCGCGCAATTCGGTGCCGCCGCCGGCGTGCCGATTGCGATCGATCCCGCAATGGCGGCATCGATGCATAGCGACGGCTTGCGTGGCACCTATACCGTCCCCGAGGCACTGCGCGCACTGTTGAGCGGACAGCCGCTCGAGGCCGTCGCGACCGCGGGCGGCGGCTACTGGCTGCGTCCAAGCGCCCTCACCGGACCGGCTCCGGAGGTGCCGCCGCCGTTGCCCATCTCCATGCTGGCCGAGGTGACCGTGACGGCCGCACCTGGCGCCAGCGGCGATGACAATTACCGTGCCACCACGGTCGACCTCGGGGCGATGGGCCATCGCGCGATCGTTGACCTCCCGTACAGCGTGGAGGTGATTACCCGCGATCAACTGGACAATCAACAGGCCGCGTCGCTCGTCGACGCCCTGAAAACCGATGCCTCCGTCACGCCGATCAGCAACAACATCGGCGGCCTGTCGTCGCAGATCGCGATTCGCGGTGTGGGGCTCGATCTGCTGAGTGGGCGCAAGATCGACGGCCTCAACATCTTCGGATGGAGCGGCGATCTACCGGTGGAACACTTCGAGCAGATTCAGGTGCTCAAGGGCGCGAGCGGCTTCCTGTATGGCTTCGCGCAGCCCGGTGGCATCGTCAACTTCATCAGCAAACGGCCCACCGATACCCCGAAGCGCGACGTCCTGACCTCGATCACGGACAGCGGCACGATGCTATTGAGCGGCGATCTGGGCGGACGCTTTGGCACGGACGATCGCTTCGGCTACCGCGTCAACGTGGTCGGCGAAACGGGTGACAGCTATGTCAAGCATGGTGGGCGCGTCGAACGGGGCTCCGCGTCGCTGGCGGTGGACTGGCGCGTGCTGCCGAATCTGGTGTGGGGTGCGGACGTGCTGACCGTCAACCGGCGCGTCACGGGTTCGTCGAGCTGGGGCATCTTCCCGAACGCGAGCGGCAGTGAAACCGACTTCGCGGTGGCGCAGCCCCCGCCGGCGATTCCGGGCAGCAGGCGGATTTTCTCGCCGTTCACCAGCTACGAAACACGCGCCAGGGTCTATGGCACCGATGTCAGCTGGGCGTTCGCCGAAAACTGGAAAGCCAGCCTGCGCTATCGCGGGTCCACGATGGAGCGCGTCTATATGAACGGCTCGATGTTCGTGAACCGCGTGGGCGACTACACCGAAGTGCAATATGGCGGTACCGACCAGTTCGACACCGACGACGTGCAGGCCCTGGTCACGGGCACCGTGCACACCGGATTCATTCGCCACGAACTGGTTTTCGGTACCTCGTACGGCCGCATTCGCACGTACTTCTCGAGCGTGACCAACGAGGCGGTGCTGGGCACCGGCAACCTCGCGAACCCCGGCAGCTTCGACAATCCGCACCTCGAGGCGCCGCCCGCCGACACGCTGGGCAGCTATACCACGCAACGCGCGGTGTTCGCTTCGGACACGCTCCATATCGGCGAGCATCTCGATGTGATCGCCGGCCTCCGGCGCAATGGTCTCCGTGACAGCATCAACGGGTATGACAAGACCGCCTATACGCCGACGGGGGCCGTGGTGTTCAAGCCGCTGCCCGCGCTCTCGATCTATGGCAGCTATATGGAGGCGCTGGAACAAGGCGCCACCGCGCCGCTGACGGCGGCAAACGCTCAGGAAGTGTTTGCCCCGCTGAAGACCCGGCAGGTGGAGGCCGGCGTCAAGGTGGACCGGCAGCGGTGGTACGCCTCCGCTGCCGTGTTCCGCATCCAGCGCGGCCTTACCTACACCACGGCGCAGAACGTCTTCACGCAGGATGGCGAGTCCCGCTACGACGGCCTCGAGCTGCTGGCGAAGACGCGGCTCACGGCACGCTGGCAACTGATCGGCAGCGTGATGTTCCTCGATGCCAAAAACGAGACCGGCGATCCGACGCTGGCCGGCAAGCGCGTGGACGGCACACCGCGCCAGCAGGCCAAGCTCTATACCGAATACCGGCTCGGCGACACCGGGCTGACGCTCACCGGCGGACTGCAGTACTACGGCGCGCGGCCGATCGACTCCGCCAATACCGCGACGGTGCCCGCTTACACGCTGTTCGACACGGGCATCCGCTACGAAGGACGCCTCGGCGGCGCCCGCACGGTCGTCCGGTTCAATATCGACAATCTCACCAACAAGGCGTACTGGCTCACGAGCGCGTCCTATCTGACGCAAGGCGCTCCGCGCACGTTCAAGCTCAGCGCCAGGATCGAGTTCTAGATTTTTCTCCCGCACCCAAAAATAGTTGGCAGATTTCCGGCGGTGCTCCGTCATACCTTGTGAAAGCAACGCAATGGTTCAGTCCAATTTGCATCAAGGGAGACCAACATGTCGACGAGCGCCTCCGTCTTCGCCCCGGCGGAAACACTGGCGGAAGTTTTTCTGGGGAATCGCGCGCAGCTCAGGCGCCTTGCCCATGGCATCGTGAGAAGCCCCGAAGCCGCGGAAGACATCCTGCAGGACGCCTGGATTCGCTTGTCCGACTGCGAACGTCTGGGCGCGATTCAGCGGCCCTTGTGCTATTGCTGCCAGGTCGTGCGCAACCTGGCGCTCGATCATTGCCGCCGCCAGACGCTCGAGTCGTCCTATCGCTGTTACGACATCGAAGTAGAGACGATTGAGCTACGCGCGGCCGCTTCGCCGCAGAAATCGCTGCAGGACTACGAAGTGCTCTGCGCGATCGACCGCGAACTGTCCAAGCTGCCCGAACGAACGCGGCATGCCCATGAGCTCTACCGCATCCACGGCCTGACGCAGCGGCAGATCGCCGAACGTCTCGACTGTGCGCTGGGATTGGTCAACGCGCTGCTGGCCGATGCCGCGCGGGCCATCGAGGGTTGTCGCAACCTGATGTATGCCGACTGATCTGTCGTAATACGCCGAAATCCGCAGCAGGAAAATTGGTGACGACAAGTGCGCGGCGTCGTGTCAGAATCCGAGCAGAACTGTTTGGATTTCCGACGCATGACACAAAATCAAGACGACGCGAATTGGCAGATCGCGTGGGAATGGGTGCAGCGGGAACACGGTGCCGAGGATTTCGATGAAGACCAACGCAGCCGTTTGATGCAATGGCTGATTGCGGACCCGGCTCATCGACGCGCCTATGACAAGGCTTCGCGCCTCTGGCTGATTGCAGGGCTGGTACCACCGAAGGTCCCGGCGAAGCTTGACTCCCCAGAATTCCCGCATTCCCCGGATTAATCACGCCGTTACTCGCACGCCGTTACCTCGCCACCGTAGATAGGTGGCCCGCCCTAGAGGATTCGAACCTCTGACCGCTCGCTTAGAAGGCGAGTGCTCTATCCAACTGAGCTAAGGGCGGCCTGCAGAAGAGGCCCGCATTCTACCGCACACGCCGCCATACCAGAAAGGTTGGCGCCGCTTTTACGGTCTTTACGATCCCTGCTCGCTATCCCTGCCTGTGACCCCTGGTCACTCACGGCTGCCGCTTGATCGCGCCGTCCGGGGAGGCATGCTCTCCCCCACGCTCGTCTTCGCGCACCCGCGGGCGGCGCGGCATGCCCGGGGCGTCGCCGTTGTCATGCGAGGACACGCAGTTGCGGCCCATCAGCTTGGCGTCATACAGCGCGCGGTCCGCGCGGCGCATCACGGCATCGGCGTTCTCGCCCTCGCGACGCTCGGCCATGCCGATGCTGACGGTGTAGGCAATCGGATCGGGGTCCGATGGGCACGGCGTGGCGCGCACCAGACTGTTCAGACGCAGGCTGGCGGCGCGGCCCGTCTCCATCGTGGTGTTGGGCATCACGATGGCGAATTCCTCGCCGCCCAGACGGCCGATGACCGCGTGAGGCGGCGCATTCCGACGCAGCAGCCCCGCGAAATGACGCAGCACGCTGTCGCCCGCCAGATGGCCGTATAGATCGTTGATCGCCTTGAAGTGATCGAGGTCGACAAACGCGACGGTCACCGGCTGTTTCGCGCGCTCCGCCTTCTTGCACGTCGCCTCGAGTTCCTCCCAGAACGCGCCGCGCGACAGCACATCGGTCAGATCGTCATGGCGCGCGCGACGCTCCAGCATGCGGCGCAGACGATCGTGCGCCATCAGCGCAAAGCTCACCGACAGCCCCACCATGCCGAACACCAGCAGCACGATGATGCCGTCATGCGACGTCACCGCCGGCAGATGGCGATGATCGACGAGCATGACCACCGCGGGCGCGATCAGCACACCGATCAGCGTCGTGCAGGCCAGCGCCACGAGGATCAGCGACAACGCGGCCAGCCGGCCGGTGCCGCGCTTGAGCGGCACGCGCGGCACCGTGATGCGCACGAGCTCGAGCAATAGGAGGATCTGGATGACGGACGCGGCCAGCGTGAGTGCCGCCACGGCGGGCTCGGGCAACGCGGCAACCGCGGGGGTCGCGGGCGAGAACCCGTGTTCGACCGCATGCGCGGCGCGCGCCGCAAGGCCCGGC
The DNA here is from genome assembly GCF_914271485.1 of Cupriavidus pampae. Classification (GTDB taxonomy): domain Bacteria; phylum Pseudomonadota; class Gammaproteobacteria; order Burkholderiales; family Burkholderiaceae; genus Cupriavidus; species Cupriavidus pampae. The sequence goes on along the minus strand of NZ_CAJZAG010000001.1, from coordinate 334,388 downwards.
ACATTGAGCGCCAGCAGCACCATGCCGCGGCCCGGACGGCCGACGAAATGGCGCGTGCCGTAGACCATCATCGAAAGGCCGGCCGTGAGCACGAGCTCGGGCACGGCGTCGAGCGGCCAGGCGGGACGCATCACGTGGGCCGCGAGCAGCACGACCGCCAGGGTCACGATCAGGTCACCGATTGCCCATGAACTCAGGCCACTGCGCCCCATCCCTGGCGAGCGCCGCAGCACGGCGCAAACCACCGCCATCTGCAGCGCGAACAAGCCTGCGATCAGCACCACCACCTGCGACTGAAACATCTTCTTTCCCGTTCACAAGGGCGGTCGCTAGCTCCGCGTGGCCACGCCGCCCTGCTGTTGCGACCTGCGTGGGCCGTCATGTCGTTGTGCGCGGATTATGTCAGTGCGACGCACCAAGTCAAGCCAAAATCTGCCCCATCTTCAGCAGGGTGCCGCGCTGCGCCGGAGCACGCACTTCACATCGGATCAACTTTGCGGTTGACCCGCGGTCACCCAGCGGGCTACAATCGCCGGCTTCGGAGCGTAGCGCAGCCTGGTAGCGCATCTGATTTGGGATCAGAGGGTCGTAGGTTCGAATCCTATCGCTCCGACCAGTATGAGTAGGAAGAAAAAAGGGCCTGTGCTAACGCGCAGGCCCTTTTTTCTTGCGCGTTGCAGCATGGCATCCAGCCCGCGCTGGCTCAGGCGCACTTGCCCTCGCCGTGATACAATCGCGTAGTCAGTTCCGGGGTCTGTGAGCATGCCCGGAAGCCTAGCACCGCCAAGATCGGCAGCCGCAGCAGACCAGCCCGGAACATCGGCTGGGCCCTCCCCTCCACGATTTCCTCGGCGACGCCGGGTCGCGCCTGATTATGGCGCGCGCTCGCAGTATCTCACTCAACTCGCGCAGCCTTTGGCTGCAAGCAAAGGACTACAAGATTGGCTAAGGAAGAACTCATCGAATTTGGCGGCGTAGTGTCGGAAGCCCTGCCCGACAACCGTTATCGCGTCACCTTGGAAAACGGCGTCGAAATCTGGGCTTACGCTTCGGGCAAGATGCAGAAGCACCGCATCCGGATTCTGGCCGGCGATCGCGTGACCCTGGAAATGTCGCCCTACGACTTGACCAAGGGCCGCATCAACTTCCGCCACAAGTCCTGAGTCGCGTCCACTGAGTTATCCCCTCTCGCGGCTGGCGTTGTCACCCTCGTGACATTGCCGCGCCGCAGACTGACGGGCTGCCCGCAGGTTCTTCGAACCTCCGGCGGCCCGTTTTGCTTTGGTATGCCGCAGTGGTACGCCGCAGTGGTGCGCCGAACAGTGCCACCGCTTCCCTCATGTGGCAATGGCTCGTCCCTAATGGCTCGTCCCTAATGGCTCGTCCCTAATGGCTCGTCCCTAATGGCTCGCCCCTCTTGCGCGGGGCGAGGTGCCTGACCATACTCAGGTTTCGATCGGCCACCGTCTGCTCATGAACCTCATACTGTGGCGCCACGCCGAGGCGGAAGACCTCCCCGCGGCAATGAGCCTGTCCCGCAATGCGGACCTCCAGCGCGTGCTGACCTCGCGCGGACACAAACAGGCCGAAGCGTCAGCCAAATGGCTGCGCAATCACCTCCCTACCCCCTACCGTGTGGTTTGCAGCCCCGCCGTGCGCGCACGCGAGACCGCGGCCGCGCTGTCCGGCGAGGTCGAGATCCTGCCGGCACTGGGTACTGGCGCCCACGTGAGCGAGGTGCTGGCCGCCGTCGGCTGGCCCGACGCTGACGGCACCGTCGTCGTGGTCGGGCATCAGCCCTGGCTCGGACGCGTGGCCAGCCGCCTGCTGGCTGGCCGCGATATCCCGTGGAGCGTGCGCAAGAGCGGGGTCTGGTGGCTGACCGGCCGGACCCGCTACGACGACGCCCAGGTGGTGTTGCGCGCCGTCATCCATCCCGATTTTCTCTGAGCGCCGCGCAGTGTTCGACTTCGCACGCGCGGGTGTCACAAATCTGTATCGCAAACTTCACATTTGAAGGTTTGCTTGTGGCGCGTGGCTTGCAAGCCGGTTAGAGTCGGATCAAACACCCACACGACGCGATTCTGGTCACGGAATCGTCACAACCGTGCCACGGCGTTGTCACTGGGCGTCCCTACATTGTTTCGAACCGTTTCGTCACCGAAAGGACACCGAAAGGACACACAATGCGAGACCTTCCGACGCCTACCCAGCCGATCTTCGACTCCTTGCCGACTGGCCAGAATGGCCACTCGGCGCGGAGGCGTCTTCCTCGTCAATCCGATTCGACACATGCGGCGCCTGCTTTCAGCGTGGCGTGGGCACGGCATCAGGACGAGGTAGAAGAAGCCCAGCGCCTGCGCTACAAAGTTTTCGCCGAGGAAATGGGGGCGCGCCTCCAGACCACCACGCCGGACATGGACGTGGACATGTTCGACGCCTACTGCGACCACCTGATCGTGCGCGATCAGGAAACGCTCAAGGTGGTTGGCACCTACCGCGCGCTGCCGCCGCACCAGGCCAAGCGCATCGGCTGCCTCTATGCGGAATCCGAATTCGACCTCGTACGCCTGAATCACCTGCGCCCCAAGATGCTGGAAGTGGGCCGCTCGTGCGTGCATCGCGACTTCCGCAGCGGCAGCGTGATCATGGCCCTGTGGGGCGGTCTGGGCGAGTACCTGCAAAAGTACGGCCTGGAGTCGCTGCTCGGCTGCGCAAGCGTGCCGATGAGCGATGGCGGTCACTATGCGGCCAGCCTCTATCGCCAGTTCGCCGAGAGCTCGCTCGCACCGATCGAGTACCACGCGTTTCCGCGCGTGCCGCTACCGGTGGAAGACCTCAACCAGACCCTCGAGGTGGATCCGCCCGCGCTGATCAAGGGTTATCTGCGCCTCGGCGCGAAGATCTGCGGCCTGCCGGCATGGGATCCCGACTTCAACGTCGCGGACTTCCTCACGCTGCTGCGCGTGCGCGACATGAACCCGCGCTATGCCCGTCACTTCCTGGGGTTGAAGTAAAAAAACGCCGCGCTTTTCGCGCGGCGTTTTTCTTACACGTACACCACCTTGTAGCGCTTGCCGATGCGTTGCCACTCGTCGGCTTCCTGCGCCAGGCTGTATTCGACCAGCGGGTTGGCGTCGATCCATACCTTGGGCAGGCGCACTTCGAAGCCTTCGTCGAGCGCATCCGAACGCTGGCTAACGCGGATGTCCGGCAGCTTCGCGTCGGAGCGTCGGCGGCATAGCACGAAGGCCAGGCGCAGGCTGAACAGCATGCGCCAGTCCAGGAACTTGCCGCTGCCCGACAGCTTGCCAAGCTTGCCCGCATGACCCAGCAGCAGCGTAGCCAGCCGCGCCTGATCGGTCTTCGAGAAGCCCGGCATGTCCGCATGCGTGGCGATATACGCCGAATGCTTGTGATACCCGCCGTGCGAGATCGACATGCCGATCTCATGCAGGCTCGCGGCCCAGCCGAGCAGCGCCAGATTGTCGTCGCGACGCTCGTTGGGCGGCGGGTCGGGAAACTGCGCCAGCAGCTCCCGCGCGGCCGCGCCCACGCGCTCCGCCTGCGCGCGATCCACCGCATAGCGGCGCATGAACTGATCCACCGTGACCGTACGCATGTCCTCGTGGTGACTGCGACCCAGCAGGTCATACAGCACGCCGAGGCGTAACGCGCCGTCGGTCACATCCATGCGTTCGATATCGAGCTCGGCGAACACGCCCAGCATGATCGAAAGCCCGCCCGGCAGCACCGGAATACGATCGGCCTTGAGCCCCGCGAGCTTCACGCGGTTGGCGTTCTCCGCCTTGACCAGCGCGCGCTTGAGCCGCTCGAGCCCTTCGCGCGTAATGCCATGCTCGGCGGGGTTGTCGTTCATGCCGTTGAGTTCGATCAGCTCGGCCAGCGCCCGCGCGGTACCCGACGAGCCCACCGCCTGCTGCCAGCCCGCCGCGCGATACTGGCGCACCAGCACCTGGATCTCGCGGCGCGCGGCCAGCTCGGCCTGCTTCATCGCGTACTCGTCGACATTGCCGCTCGGGAAAAACTGACGGCTATGCGAGACGCAGCCGATATACAAGCTTTCCATCAACTTCGACTGATAGCCGCTGCCGATAATGAATTCGGTGGAGCCACCGCCGATATCGACGACGAGTCGATTACCCTGACACGCCGGTGCGTCGTGCGAGGCGCCCAGATAGATCAGGCGCGCTTCTTCGCGGCCCGCGATCACTTCGATCGGGAAGCCCAGCGCGTGCTCGGCCTCGATCAGGAATTCCGGCGCGTTGCGCGCGACGCGCAGCGTGTTGGTGGCCACCGCGCGCACGTGCTCCGGCGAGAAATCGCGCAGCCGATCGCCAAAGCGGCGCAGCGCATCGATACCGCGGCGGCGCGCGGGCTGGTCGAGGTATTTGTCGGGCGTCAGGCCGGCCGCGAGCCGTACCGGCTCACGCAGGGCGTCGACCTGAAAGATCTGGCTGGCGGGACCGGAAGCCGTGGGCGTCTCGTCCACCCGCCCGATCATCAGGCGGAAGCTGTTCGAGCCCATGTCTACGGCGGCCAGCAGGCGTGGTGTCTGTGTCATTGCGTTCTGTTGCGCGGGGATGCGTGGGGAAGCGCCCGATAGCGGCTTCGCACCAAACCCCGTAAATTATGTCCTTGTCATGTCGTCATCATGACAAATCCAATGTGTCATGGAACTGACACACAACTATGGAAAAGTCGTCAAATTATCAAAAGAAGATTCATGACCATGTCGACGACTGCGCCCGGCACCCTTCTCAACCGCGAGCTGGGCATCCTTGAGTTCAACGCGCGTGTGCTGGCACAAGCCGCCGACCCCAACGTTCCGTTGCTGGAAAGGCTCAAGTTCATCTGTATCGTATCCAGCAATCTGGATGAGTTCTTCGAAATCCGTATGGCGGGTCTCAAGGAGCAGATTCGCGATAACGCATCGGGCCTGACGCCCGATGGACTGTCGTTTCTGCAGACCTATCATCTGGTCACCGAGCGCACGCAGCGCCTGGTTGCCTCGCAGTATGACATGCTGCAGAACGTGATTTTCCCCGCGCTCGAACAGGAAGGGGTGTACTTCCACCTGATGGGCACGTGGACCGACGCGCAGCGCGGCTGGGCGCGCGACTTCTTCGTGCGCGAACTCGGGCCGGTCCTCACGCCGATCGCGCTCGATCCCGCGCATCCGTTCCCGCGCGTGCTCAACAAGAGCCTGAACTTCGTGGTCGAACTGTCCGGCAAGGACGCGTTCGGCCGCGAGGCGGACCTCGCCATCGTGCAGGCGCCGCGCGCGCTGCCGCGCGTGGTCAAGATGCCCGAGAAGCTCTCCGGCTATCCGTTCGGCTTCGTCATGCTGTCGTCGTTCATGCAGGCATTCGTGCATGAGTTGTTTCCCGCCATCGAAGTGCAGGGATGCTACCAGTTTCGCGTGACGCGTAACTCTGATCTGTTCGTCTCCGAGGATGACATCACCGACCTGCGCGAGGCCCTGCAGGGTGAACTGCCGACGCGGCACTTCGGCGATACGGTGCGGCTCGAAGTATCGTCCGACACCCCTGCCGCGCTGTCGCGCCGGTTGCTGCTGGAGTCCGGCCTGACCGAGCAGGACCTGTACCGCGTGAGCGGACCGGTCAACCTCGTGCGGCTGATGCAGATTCCCGATCTGATCGATCGCCCCACGCTCAAGTACCCACCGCACGTGGCCACGCCGGTCAAGGCGTTTCCGCCCGGTGTCCCGATGTTCGACGTGATTCGCCAGCAGGACGTGCTGCTGCACCATCCGTACGAGAGCTTCAGCTCGGTGCTGGACCTGCTGCAGCTGGCCGCGGCCGACCCCAATGTGGTCGCCATCAAGCAGACGGTGTACCGCACCGGCAACGAATCCGCGGTGATGGAAGCGCTGATGACCGCGGCACGCAACGGCAAGGAAGTCACGGTCGTGGTGGAACTGCTGGCGCGCTTCGACGAGGAAACCAATATCAACTGGGCCGAGCGGCTCGAGTCCGCGGGCGCCCATGTGGTCTACGGCGTGGTTGGTCACAAGTGCCACGCCAAGATGCTGCTGATCGTGCGGCGTGAGGTAGGCGACGGCAAGAACGGTACCAAGAGCAAGACCGTGCAGCTGCGCCGCTACGCGCACCTGGGCACCGGCAACTATCATCCGCGCACCGCCCGGCTCTACACGGACTTTGGCCTGCTCACCTCCGAAGAGAAAATCTGCGAGGACGTGCATCACGTGTTCCAGTTGCTGACCGGTACCGCCGGTACGATCCGCCTCAATCATCTGTGGCAGTCGCCGTTCACGATGCACAGCAACCTCGTGGACCATATCCGCAACGAGGCCCGCAATGCGCGCGCCGGCAAGCGGGCACGCATCATCGCCAAGATGAACGCGCTGCTGGAGCCGACGATCATCGAGGAACTGTACAAGGCCTCGCGCGCGGGCGTGAAGATCGACCTGATCGTACGCGGGGTCTGCGCGTTGCGGGCGGGCGTGCCCGACATGTCCGAGAACATCACCGTCCGCTCGATCGTCGGCCGCTTTCTCGAGCATCACCGCGTGTACTACTTCCGCGCGGACGGCGACGATGTGCTCTACCTGTCGAGCGCGGACTGGATGGACCGCAACCTGTTCCGCCGCGTCGAGGTGGCGTTCCCGATCCTCGACCGCAAGCTCAAGGCGCGCGTGATCAAGGAAGGCCTGCAGGTGCATCTGCGCGACAACGCGTCGGCGTGGATCATGCAACCGGACGGTGAATACGCGCGCAAGCCGTCGCGCGCAAAGAAATCGCTCGTGAGTCAGGTGGAGCTGCTGGACATGTTCGCGGGATAGCGGCGCACCCCTCGTAACGGGAGATGGCAAAGATCTGTTGAGATCATCCGGCGCCGGCATCGATGTTCATAGACTGCCGATGTCTCTCTCACGGATCGCCATCTCATGAACGCAAGGGTCATTTCTTCGCTGTGTATTTCTCTGCTGCGCGCCGCGGCGCTGCTGGCTGGTGCAGGCGCCCTGCTGACATCGCCCGCGCACGCCTATAGCGGCACCATCACCTTCAATGGAAAGGTCACTGCGCAGACCTGCAGCATCAACGGCAACAGTGCCGTGCCAGTGGACTTCACCGTCGCGTTGCCGACCGTCTCCGCCAGCACCCTGAAGACGCCCGGCAGCACCGCGGGCCGCACGATGTTCACGCTTCAGCTGAGCGCATGCACCCCGACGTCCGGCAACGTCCAGGCCTACTTCGAAAGCGGTCCCACGACCGACACGACGACCGGCAATCTGATTCTGGACAACATCAGCGGCTCAGCCGACAATGTGCAGATCGCGCTCCTCAACGCCGACGGCACGCCGATCAAGGCCGGATTCGCCCCGGGTAGCCAGGGCACCAATCCGGTTTCCATCGATGCCACGGGCAATGCTACGCTGACGTACGGCGCGCAATATGTCGCCGTGAAGGGGGCCGCTCAGGGCGGCACCGCCACCACGCGCGTGGTCTACACGCTCGTGTACCCCTGAAGCCGCTGGCCACTCGCCATCGCGCCCTGCCCTCGGCGACCCTATGCCGCACCGATTCGCATTCGCCCTGCGGCGAGCCACCCTCGCCCTCGCCCTGGTCGCTGGCCATCAGACCGCGCAGGCCTCCGTGGTCATCGGCAGCACGCGCGTGATCTATCACGCCGCGGACGCCGAGACCACGGTCCGGCTCGCCAATGACGGCAACCTGCCGGCGCTGACTCAGATATGGATCGATCACGGCGATCCGGCGGCATCACCCGCGTCGATCGACGTACCGTTCGTGGTGACGCCGCCCATCGCCCGGATCGATCCGGGCAAGGGCCAGACCCTGCGCATCGTTCATGCCGGCGAGCCGCTGCCGCGCGAGCGTGAGTCGGTCTTCTATCTCAACGTGCTGGAGGTACCGCCAAAACCGACGCCCGGCACGGCCGATGCCAACCTGCTGCAGATGGCATTTCGCTCCCGCATCAAGCTGTTCTTCCGTCCCACCGATCTCAAAGGGGACGTGCGGGACGCCCCCGCGCGGCTGACCTGGCATGCGGCCCGCGTGAACGGCGCGCTGGCGGTCGAGGCGATCAATCCCACGCCCTATCACGTAACGATTTCCGAGATTTCCGTTGCCGCGGATAACGAGTCCGCGACCAACGAGAAAGGCGGCATGCTCGCGCCCGGCGGGACGCTGCGGTTTCCATTGCACGGATTGCACGGATCGCACGGATCGCACGGCCATGCGCGCATCGGTGCTGGCACGCGTGTACGCTTCGGCGTCATCAACGACTACGGTGGCACCTCTTACATCGAAGCGACACTGTCGCAAGCTGCGGCGGAGTAACGGTGGCCCGATGCGCGTCATGGGAGTCACGCTGGCCGCGACGGCCATCGTGGTTCTCACCGCGCTGACGTCCGCGCGCGCCGACACCGCTCTCGCCGCCATCGACTTTCACAGCGGCTTTCTGTACGGGGATGGCCCGCGCATCGACACCACGCGCTTTGCCTACGGCAATCCCGTGCAGGCCGGCATCCATCACCTCACGCTTTACGTCAATCAACAGCGGCTCGGGCGCGTGTCCGTACGCCTGGCGGTTGCCGATGCGCATGGGCCCACGATACAGGCCTGCTTCGACCGGGCGTTGTTGCAGCGACTGGGCGTCGATCTGTCGCGCCTGTCGTCCACCGCGGCCGCCACGCTCGCACACGCCGACGAGACCTGCCATCCGCTGCCGGCGCTGGTCGAAGGCGGCACGGCCTACTACGACATGAGCGACCTGCGCCTGGACGTCACCGTGCCGCAGGTCGCGCTCGCCAGACAGGCGCGGGGCCACCTCGACCCGTCATATTGGGACGATGGCGTTCCCGCCGCGATCCTCCGCTACGACGCCAGCGTCTATCGCGCGCGCATTGCCGATGCGGCGTCGAGTCCCTCTTCGTCCGTGCAGGCCTATGTCGGCCTCGATATGGGGCTCAACGCGGGCCCCTGGCGCCTGCGACATGTCGGCAACCTGAGTGGCAACCTGGGCGGCAGCCTCGCCAGCAGCTTGCCATACACGACCATGCAGACCTACGCGCAACGCGCCATCGTGCCGTTGCGCGCGCGCCTGACCATCGGCGACGGCTTTACCGACGGTACGTTGTTCGACAGTGTCGGCTATCGCGGCGTGCAGATCGCGAGCGACGATCGCATGGTCCCGGAATCGCAGCGCGGCTTTGCGCCGACCGTACGCGGCATCGCCAACACCAATGCGCGCGTACAAATCCGCCAGGGCGGCAATATCCTCTACGAGACCACGGTGGCGCCCGGCGCGTTCGAGGTCGACGACCTCTATGCCACGGGCTACGGCGGCGACCTCGACATCGTCGTGACCGAGGCCGATGGCAGCATCCGCTCGTGGCGCGTCCCGTTTGCATCGACGATCCGTGCGCTGCGCCCCGGGGTAACTCGCTTCTCCCTGAGTGCGGGCCAATATCGGAATCCTTCGCTCGACAGCACGCCGTGGGTCGTGCAGGCGATAGTGCAGCATGGCCTGAGCAACTTCGCCACCGTTTATGGCGGCGTGAGCGCCGCGCGAGACTATGCGGCGCTGGCGGGTGGCCTGGCGCTCAATAGCGAGTACGGCGCGCTCTCGTTCGATCTCGCGCAATCGTTTGCCAGTATTGCGCGCGGGCAGGCGCTCAACGGACAGCGCTGGCGTGCCACGTACAACCAGCGACTGACGCAGCCCGGCACGAATTTGTCACTGACGGCCTATCACCAGACTGGCAGCGGCTACCTCACGCTTGCGGAGGCCGTGGCACGCCGCGATGCCTCGCCGCACGGCATCGCGGCCGCCGCGTTGCCGCACAGCCGCGTGCAAGCCACCGTCCACCAACCGTTGTCACGCGGTTTCGGCACCTTCTATCTGTCGGGTTCGGTGCAAAGGTACCGGTACCGAAGTGGCACCGATGCCCAGTTCCAGATCGGCTACACCAACAGCTTTGGGCGTCTGAGCTACAGCTTGTCGGCCTCGCGGCAGTTCGACGTGACCCTGCGCAGATGGGACAGCCGCCTGATGCTCACGCTCGGCATTCCGCTGGGGCTCGGCGGCCACGCCCCCTACTCCAGCACCTCGCTGACTTACCAGCCGCACGGCGCCATGCTGGCACAGCAGAGCCTGAGTGGCGCCGCCGGCCGCGACGATGCGCTGGGGTACGGCATCACCGCGAGCTATCAAGCTGCCGCTGGCGATCAAGGCATGCGCGAGGCGCTCGGTGCCAGTGGCAACGTCACCTACGTCTCGTCCATGGCGACAATCAACGGCAACGCCAGCGCGTCTGCCTCGTATCGTCAGGTGGGGGGCGGTATCACCGGCGTGATCGTCGGCTATGGCGGCGGGCTGGCGGCATCGCCGGTGCACGGAGACACACTGGCGGTCGTGGAAGCCGACGACGCGGCCGGTGCGCGGCTTGCCAATGCAAGCGGCGCGCGGGTCGGACTATGGGGCCGCGCGGTGATCTCCAACCTGCAGCCGTTCGCCAGCAATGCGATCGAGCTCGATCCGTACGGATTGCCGTTGAGCGTGGAACTCAAGGAAGCACTGCACCACATCGCGCCAACCGCGGGGGCGGTGATCCCCGTACGTTTCGACATGGAACGAACGGGACCACCGGTGCTGATCCGCGGCCGTACCGCCGAGGATCGGCCACTGCCGTTTGGTGCCGACGTCATCGATGCGGCAGGCCGAAAACTCGGCGTGGTGGCGCAAGGCGGGCGCGCGCTGGTGCGCGGCCTCACGGCCGATACCGGCACGTTGACGGTGGCATGGGGTCCCGGCGCGCGCGAGCAATGCCGGCTCGACTACGTGGTAACGGATCCCGCCCAGAGTCAGGCTGCGCACGGCCGTCCGGCGAACGACCCGTCGGCGGAGCCGCCCACATCCTCGCTGCCGACGGGGGAAGGCCGCTGTACCTAGCGCGGCGCGGCCTCGTTATGCGCGGCCTGTGCTCCGGTCAGGCCACCTGCCGCGTCGCGTCCGCAGGCTCGTACCCACTGCGGTCCGCCGGAAAGATGATGCGGAACGTGCTGCCTCGGCCAAGCTCGCTGGTCACGCGCAGGTCCGCGTGATGGCGCGATAGCACGTGCTTGACGATGGCGAGCCCAAGGCCCGTGCCGCCGGTATCGCGGGAACGGCTGCGATCGACGCGATAGAAGCGCTCGGTCAACCGCGGAATATGTTCGGGCGCGATGCCGAGGCCGGTATCGCTGACCGAGAATACCGAATGGCCATCGGTGAACTTCAGGCGAATGGCAATGCGGCCACCGTCGGGCGTGTAGCGCACCGCGTTCGACACCAGGTTGCCGAGCGCCGACAGCAGCTCGAGCTCGGCGCCGCGCAGCACCACCCCATTGTCGATATCCACCTCGACGCGATGACGCTGCTGCGACAGGGCTTCGGCGTCATGCACCAGATGCGCGGCCAGGGCTGGCACGTTGATGTGGTCGAACGTCGGCGCCTGCGCATCGCTCTCGAGCTTGGCCAGCGCCAGCAGATCCTCGACGATGCGCTGCATGCGCATCGACTGCACCAGCATCATGTCGATATAGCGCTGCCGATCCTCCTCGGACACCGGCAGATCGCGCACCGTCTCCAGAAAACCGGTCAGCACGGTCAGCGGCGTCTTCAGCTCGTGCGAGACGTTAGCGACGAAATCGCGCCGCATGGCTTCGGTGTTTTCCACCTTGGTGATGTCCTGGGTCAGCACGAGCTTGCGGCTTTCGCCATAAGGAAGGATCTGCACCGCCGTCACGTTGCGCTTGTGTTCGCCCATGTCGCGCATGACCAGCGGCTCGTCATAACGTTCGCGCGTGAGGTAATGCACGAACTCGGGCCGGCGGATCAGGTGCGTGATGCGCTGGCGTACGTCGCGCCGCGCATTGAGCCCGAAATGCTGCTCGGCCACACCGTTGCACCATTCGATCTGATCCGCGTCGTCGAGCATCAGCACGCCATACGGCGACGCCTGAATCGCCTGGATGAAGCGCGTATGCTGCTGTTCCACCTGCAGCACCTGCGTGCGCCAGCGCTTGACCAGCCGGTGCAGGCGGTAATACACCTCACCCCAGATGCCCAGCGCGCTCGGAATCTCGCCATAGGCCGGCGCGTCGAGCACCTTCCACAGCCGGTTGATCTGGAACAGGTAGTAGCCCAGCAGCGCGAACAGCATCGCGCACAGGCCAAGCAACGCCGGCAAGGCACCAGCGAAGAGATAGATCCCCACCGCGATGACGGCAAGGCTGATCAGGGCGGCCGCGGATCGGGCCCAGATGATATTCATGCGGAGATGAGGGAATCGGACGGCTTCAGGCGGCGTTCAACATTCGCGCCGCGTTTGCGACGGAGTGTGCCATGGATTGAAACCCGGCGACATAAGGCGGATTCCCAAGGCGCCATCGCCGCCCGCTCGATGCATGATGCGATGGCGCCAGGTACTTCTCATTGATGCAACTCAATGACTCGGCGAGCGGGCCAGGCGATAACCGCTGCCCCGTACCGTTTCGATCATGTTGCTGTAGCCACCGGGCGTGAGCGCGGCGCGCAGGCGCTTGATATGGACATCGACGGTCCGCTCTTCCACGAATACATGGTCGCCCCACACCTGATCCAGCAACTGCGAACGGCTATGCACGCGCTCCGGATGCGTCATCAGGAAGTGCAGCAGCCGAAACTCGGTGGGACCGAGGTCGAGCTTGAGCGGGCCTTCGTTGTCCGAACCCGTCACGCGATGCGTGGCCGGATCCAGTCGCAGGCCATTGATGGCCACCACGTCGTCGGTCAGCTGCGGCGCGCGGCGGCGCAGCACCGCCTTGATGCGCGCCAGCAGTTCCTTCGGCGAGAACGGCTTGGTCACATAGTCGTCGGCGCCCGCTTCGAGCCCCATGACCTTGTCCTGCTCCTCGCTGCGCGCGGTGAGCATGATGATCGGAATCTGTTTGGTGCGATCGTTGGACCGCAACTCCTTGGCGAAGGTCGCACCCGACTTGCCCGGAAGCATCCAGTCCAGGAGCACGAGGTCGGGCAGCACGTCGCTCATCAGCGACAGCGCTTGCTCGGCGTTGTAGGCCCGGATTGGATAATGTCCCGCGTGCTGCAGGTTGACGGCGATCAGTTCCGCGATCGCCGGTTCGTCCTCGACAACGAGAATACTGCTTGGCATGTAATTTTTCTCCGCTTCGTCAGTCTCGTACCGCGTCAGCTCAACGCTTCCCGCTCCATGTCTTCGCGGGATGCGTGGCGAACGTCGGTACCCTTCACGATGTAGATGATGAACTCCGCGATATTCTTGGCATGGTCGCCGATCCGCTCCACCGCCTTGGCGATGAACAGGAAATCGAGCGCCACCGAGATCGTACGCGGATCCTCCATCATGTACGTAATGAGCTTGCGCACGAATGCACGGAATTCGTCGTCGATCGCCTTGTCATCCTTGACGATACGAGCCGCCGCCACGGTGTCCAGGCGCGCGAACGCGTCCAGTGCCTGGCGCAGCAGCGTGATCGCCATCTCTCCCGACAGCTTCACTTCGGAATAGTTGATGATGTGCGCGGCAGCGTCTTCCATGATGTGCTTGGTGCGCTTGGCAATCTTCTCCGCCTCGTCGCCCGCACGTTCGAGATTCGTGATGGTCTTGGAGATCGCCATCACCAGACGCAAATCGCGTGCGGTCGGCTGGCGGCGCGCGATGATGTTGCCGCAGTCCGCGTCGATCTCGACTTCGAGCGCGTTGAGCTGCTGTTCACGCGTGATCACGCGATCCGCCATTTCGCCGTCGAAGTCCGCCAGCGCGCGCATGGCCGATTCGATCTGCGACTCCACCAGCCCGCCCATCTGCAGCAGCTTGGTGTTGATGGCGTTGAGGTCGGCGTCGAACTGGGTCGACAGGTGCTTGTCAGTCATGGTGTTCTCCTGGCCGCTAATGCGTATGTTACGCGTTGCCTCGCAACGAATCCCGGACGACCGGGGGCTCAGCCGAAGCGGCCGGTAATGTAGTCTTCGGTTTCCTTGCGGTGCGGCTTGATGAAGATCTTCTCGGTCTCGCCGAACTCGATCAGCTCGCCCAGGTACATGTATGCGGTGTAGTCCGAGCAACGCGCGGCCTGCTGCATGTTGTGGGTCACGATCACCACCGTGTACTCATCCTTGAGCTCGGCGATCAGTTCCTCGATGCGGCCCGTCGAGATCGGGTCCAGCGCCGAGCACGGCTCGTCCAGCAGCAGCACTTCGGGGCGGATCGCAATACCGCGCGCGATGCACAGACGCTGCTGCTGACCGCCGGACAGGCCGTAGCCAGACTGGTGCAGCTTGTCCTTGGCCTCGTTCCACAGCGCGGCCTTCGAGAGTGCCCATTCCACGCGATCGTCCATCTCCGAGCGCGACAGCTTCTCGAACAGGCGCACACCGAACGCGATGTTGTCGTAGATCGACATCGGGAACGGCGTCGGCTTCTGGAACACCATGCCGACCTTCGCGCGCAGCAGCGAGATGTCCTGCTTGCTGGTCAGCAGGTTCTCGCCGTCCATGTTGATCTCGCCCTCGGCGCGTTGCTCCGGGTACAGCGCGAACATCTTGTTGAACGTACGCAGCAGCGTGGACTTGCCGCAGCCCGAGGGTCCGATGAACGCCGTGACCTTGCGGTCCGGAATCGACATGTTGACGTGCTTGAGCGCGTGGAACTGACCGTAGTAGAAGTTCAGGTCGCGGACGTCGATCTTGCTGCGGACGGTATCGGGAATATCGATGACAGTAGAGGTCATGCTCGTGTCTCGCTTGAATTCGATTATTTCTTGAACAGCATGCGCGCGATGATATTCAGCGCCAACACACCAACGGTAATCAGGAACACGCCGGCCCAGGCCAGCTGCTGCCATTCCGTGAACGGGCTCATCGCAAAGCGGAAGATCGTCACCGGCAGGTTGGCCATCGGCTTGTCGAGGTCCGAGGTCCAGAACTGATTGGAGAGCGCGGTGAACAGCAGCGGCGCGGTTTCGCCCGCGATCCGCGCCACCGCCAGCAGCACGCCGGTGATGATGCCCGCGTACGAGGACTTGACCGTGATCGACATCACCATCTTCCACTTCGGCGTACCGAGTGCCACCGCGGCTTCACGCAGCGCGTTCGGCACGAGGTTCAGCATGTTCTCGGTGGTGCGCACCACGATCGGGATCTGCAGCAGCGCCAGCGCGCAGATGCCGGCCCAGGCCGAGAAATGGCCCATGCGAACGACCACGATCGCGTACACGAACAGCCCGATCACGATCGACGGCGCCGACAACAGAATGTCGTTGATAAAGCGGATGACGCTGGCCAGCAGGTTCTTCTGGCCGTATTCCGCCAGATAGACACCAGCCAGGATGCCGAGCGGCGTGCCGATCAGCGTAGCCAGCCCCACCATCACGAAGCTGCCGAAGATCGCATTGGCCAGACCGCCACCGGCGGTGTTCGGCGCCGGCGTCATCTGCGTGAACAGATCCCACGACAGGCCACCGATGCCGAGCGAGACCGTGGTCCACAGGATCCACATCAGCCAGAACAGACCGAAACCCATTGCCGCCAGCGAAGCCGTCAGCGCATACATGTTCATGCGGCGGCGCGAACTTTGCAGGCGCGTGCGCACGACCTCGGAATCGGCGCGGACCGCCGGAATGGAAGAAGACGCCATGGCGTGACTCGCTTGGTTCATTTGCCCCCCTCGTTCTTGGCAAGACGCAGCAGCAGCACTTTGGAAAGGGCCAGCACCACGAACGTGATGAAGAACAGGATCAGGCCCAGTTCCATCAGCGCGGCGGTATGCAGGCCGGCACCAGCTTCGGCAAACTCGTTCGCGAGCGCCGAGGTAATGCTGTTGCCCGGCGCGAAGAGCGAAGGGCTGTCGAGCAGATTGGTATTGCCGATCACGAACGTGACGGCCATCGTTTCACCGAGCGCGCGGCCCAGGCCCAGCATCACGCCGCCGATCACGCCGGCACGGGTATAGGGCAGCACCACGCGCCACATCACTTCCCACGTCGTGCAGCCGATGCCGTACGCGGACTCCTTGAGCAGCACGGGGGTAACTTCAAACACATCGCGCATCACCGAGGCGATGTACGGGATGATCATGATCGCCAGGATCACGCCCGCGCACAGCAGGCCGATACCCAGCGGCGCGCCCTGGAACAGCTTGCCGATGACCGGCACCTGTCCGATCGTCGCGGACAGCGGCTTCTGGAAATACTCGCCGAAGATCGGCGCAAACACGAGCAGGCCCCACATGCCGTACACGATCGACGGCACTGCGGCGAGCAACTCGATGGCGGTACCGAGCGGTCGGCGCAGCCAGGCCGGCGACAACTCGGTGAGAAACAGGGCGATGCCGAAACTGACTGGCACAGCGATGATGAGTGCGATCAGCGAGGTCACGATCGTGCCGTAGATCGGCACCAGTGCACCGTACACGTCGGCGGGCGGATCCCACTCGGCATTCCACAGGAAGCCGATGCCGAACTGCTTGATCGAAGGCCACGCGCTGATGGCGAGCGAGACAATGATGCCGCCCAGCAGCAGCAGCGTCACGATGGCGGCGCCGCGGGTCAGGCCGCCGAACAGAATGTCGCCGGTGCGGCTTGGTGGCCGTACGGCCGGAAGATCGGACGAAGTCGCCATGGTGGATGTCAGGTTGCGTTGAAACCGAAGGAGCGATGAAACCCAGGTGGACCCTGGCCGGGCCGCGCGGATAAGCCGCAACGAAGGGACCGCAATACGAATGCGGCCCGGCCAGTGGGTAAGGCTTAGTACAGCGCCTTGCCCGAAGCGTCCTTCACGGACGTCTTCCACGTGTTGCGGATCTGGCTCACGACCGATTCCGGCAGCGGCACGTAGTCGAGGTCGGTCGCCATGGCGCCGCCACTCTTGTAGGCCCAGTCGAAGAACTTCAGCACTTCCGTACCTTGCGCCGGCTTATCCTGGCTCTTCTGCACCAGGATGAAGGTAGCGCCAGCGATCGGCCATGCGCCCTTGCCCGGCTGGTTGGTCAGGATCTGGTAGTACGTCTTGCTCCAGTCGGCACCAGCGGCGGCGGCGCGGAACGCGTCGTCGCTCGGCTGCACGGTTTCGCCGGCCGTGTTCTTCATGTTCAGGTGGGTCATCTTGTTCTGCTTGGCGTAGGCATACTCGACGTAGCCAATCGCGCCATTCAGACGCTGCACGAAAGCGGCAACGCCTTCGTTACCCTTGCCGCCCGTGCCGCCACCCGGCCAGTTCACGGTCGTGCCTTCGCCCACCGAGTTCTTCCAGTCGGCGCTGGCCTTGGCCAGGTAGTTCGTGAAGATGAAGGTCGTGCCCGAACCGTCGGCGCGACGCACCGGCAGGATGTCCTGAGCCGGCAGCTTGACCTTCGGGTTCAGCGAGGCGATCGCGGGATCGTCCCACTTCTTGATCTTGCCCAGATAGATGTTCGCCAGCACTTCGCCGGTGATCACCAGTTCGCCCGGCTTCACGCCTTGCAGGTTGATCACGGGCACCACGCCGCCGATCACGGTCGGGAACTGAACCAGACCTTGCTTGGCCAGTTCGTCGTCCTTCAGCGGGGCGTCCGATGCGCCGAAATCGACCGTCTTGGCGCCAATCTGCTTCAGGCCGCCCGACGAACCGATCGATTGATAGTTGACCTTGTTACCCGTTGCTTTTTGGTAGGCGTCTGCCCATTTGGAATACACGGGCGCCGGGAACGAGGCGCCTGCACCGGTAATTTCCGCCGCGAACGCAGTACCCGCCACTACCAACGAAACGATGCCTGCTACGGCAGTCTTGACCAGCTTCATATGTCCTCCAGAGAACATGGTTGGGGAATGACAAATTTTTGACAAGTCGAACTTTATGCGGTCTATATGACAGTTCCATGACATCCCGCAATGTTCTTCTTAAGTGGCTTCAAATGGCGGTTTGCGGGTTGCGGGCGCACTGGACGCAACCCCTCTGGCGGGTGACAAGCGACGGCGGTTAATTGAATATTGCCGCCATAAAAAAGGCCAGCGCGGGGCTGGCCTTCGGTGCGTGGCGCGGTGAAACGCGCCATGCGTAACTTACGGGTTTGAGCTCAGGATTGCAGCGCCTTTGCCAGTGTCTGGGCGGCCAGCTCGGCAGTTTCCACCTGTTCCGCTTCCACCATCACGCGCACCACGGGTTCCGTACCCGACGCGCGGATCAGCACGCGACCCCGCCCTTCCAGCTCCGGTTCCACCTGCGCGCGCGCAGCAGCCAGACCGGCGTGAGTCTTCCAGTCGAATCCCTTCTCCACGCGCACGTTGATCAGCGTCTGCGGGAACAGGCGCACGCCATCGAGCATTTGCGCCAGCGTCTTGCCGCTGCGACGCAGCGCGGCCAGCACCTGCAGCGCCGACACGATGCCGTCGCCGGTGGTGTGCCGGTCGAGGCAGAGCAGGTGCCCCGACCCTTCGCCGCCGAGCGTCCACTTGTTGCGGTTCAGTTCCTCGAGCACGTAGCGGTCGCCCACGTTCGCTCGCACGAACGACACGCCCAGCCGCTTGAGCGCGAGCTCCACGGCCATGTTCGTCATCAGCGTGCCCACCGCGCCCTCCACCGTCTGACCGGCGGCCTGGCGATCGCGCACGATCACGTACAGCAGTTCGTCACCGTTGTAGAGACGGCCCGAGGCATCGACCACCTGCAGGCGATCGGCATCGCCATCGAAGGCCAGACCCAGATCCGCGCCATGCGCCTTGACCGCTTCGACCAGCTTGTCCGGCGCGGTCGCGCCATAGCCGGCATTGATGTTGCGGCCATCGGGCTGGTTGCCGATCGACAGCACGTCCGCGCCGAGTTCATGGAACACGTGCGGCGCGATGTGGTACGCGGCGCCATGCGCGCAGTCGACCACGATCTTCAGACCGTGCAGATCCTGTTCGTACGGGAACGTGCTCTTGCAGAATTCGATGTAGCGGCCGGCGGCATCGTCGATACGCCGCGCGCGCCCCAGATCGTCCGAGCGCACGCAGTTCATCGGCTCTTCGAGCGCGGCCTCGATCTGCGACTCGACCGCATCGGGCAGCTTGTCGCCATTCGACGAGAAGAACTTGATGCCGTTGTCGTAGTACGGATTGTGGCTCGCGGAGATGACCACACCCGCGGCCAGACGCAGCGCGCGCGTCAGGTAGGCCACGCCCGGTGTGGGCAGCGGGCCGGTCAGCAGCACATTGACGCCGGCCGAGGTAAAGCCGGCCTCGAGCGCGGCCTCGAGCATGTAGCCCGAGATCCGCGTGTCCTTGCCGATCAGTACCGTCGGCTTGCCCTGCGAGGTCTTCTGGCTCAGCGCCAGCACCTTGCCCGCGGCATAGCCGAGGCGCATCACGAAATCCGGCGTGATCGGCGATTCGCCGACCCTGCCCCGTACTCCATCGGTCCCGAAATATTTGCGTGTCATGTGTTCTCGTTCTCCCATTGCCACCGAGCGGCGGCAATCGATTCGTGGCGGATCGCCCACCAGGTCTTCAGGGCGTCCACCGTTTGTTCTACGTCGTGCACGCGCACGATAAAGGCACCGCGCTCCGCGGCGCAGACCGCGGCCGCCAGGCTCGCGGCCACGCGCTGTATCGGCGGCTTGCCCCCGATGATCGCACCGAGCGTCGACTTGCGCGACAACCCCGCCAGAATCGGCAGGTCATCGATCGCGAGCCGCGACATCTGCGCGAGCAGACGGAGATTATGATCCGGTGTCTTGCCAAAGCCAAAGCCCGGATCCAGCGAGATGCGCTCCTCGCTCACGCCCGCCGTACGCAGGGTTGACACCCGTTCCCGCAGGAAGTCGGCCACCTCCCCCACCACGTCCGAGTAATGCGGGTCCTCCTGCATCGTCTGCGGGTCGCGCTGCATGTGCATGACGCACAACCCGGCATCGCCTGCCGCCACGGCCTCCACCGCGCCGGGCATGCGAAAACCCCAGATATCGTTGATCAGATCGGCTCCGCCCGCCAGCGCCGCGCGCATGACCTCGGGCTTGTACGTGTCGATCGACAACGGCCTGCCGCAGTCGCGCAGCGCCTCGACGATTGGCATCACGCGCGCGAGCTCTTCGTCGAGCGGCAGCGCCGCGGAACCGGGCCGGCTCGATTCGCCGCCGATGTCGATGATATCGACGCCCTCCGCGATCATCTGCTCCGCGTGCCGCAGCGCCGCGTCGCGCGAGGCATGGCGGCCGCCGTCGGAGAACGAGTCCGGCGTGACATTGAGAATGCCCATGACTAGCGGGCGATGGTCACGAGCGAAGCGATAGCGCCCGCACTGGAAAACGGAAGTGCTCATCGGCGGGAGATTACCAAAAGAAAAAGCCGGTGCGCAAAGGCACCGGCTTTTTTTGTCCTCGCGAGGGGCGTTAGGCCGTCGCGGGCGCGTTGGTCGGCGGGGTCACCGGCGAACCGCCCGAAGGCGTATTGCCACCACCATTCTGACCCGACACACCACGCGGCGGGCGCGGCGGCTTGCCAGCCATGATGTCGTTGACCTGATCCGCGTCAATCGTTTCCCACTCCATCAGCGCGTTGGTCATCGCTTCGACCTTGTCGCGATTCTCTTCGAGCAGGCGCTTGGCCAGCGCGTATTGCTCGTCGATGATGCGGCGGATCTCGCTATCGACCTTCACCTGCGTGGCTTCCGACACGGTCTTCGAAGACAGCTTGCCGAACATGCCGTCCTGCTCGGTATCGACGTAGACCATCGCGCCGAGCGAGTCGCTCATACCGAAACGGGTCACCATATCGCGAGCGATCTTGGTGGCACGCTCGAAGTCGTTGGACGCTCCCGTGCTCATGGCATGGAGGAAGACTTCCTCTGCCGCACGGCCGCCGAAGAGAATGGCAATCTCGTCCAGCATGTTGTCCTTGTACTTCGAATACTTGTCGTGCTCCGGCAGTTGCCAGGTTACGCCCAGTGCCCAGCCGCGCGGCATGATGGTGACCTTGTGGACCGGATCGGCCTTCGGCAGCAGCTTCGCCACCACCGCGTGACCGGACTCGTGGTAAGCCGTCGCCTTGCGCTCTTCTTCGCGCATGACCGTCGACTTGCGCTCCGGGCCCATGTAGATCTTGTCCTTGGCGTCCTCGAAGTCCTGCATATCCACCACGCGCTTGTTACGGCGTGCGGCAAACAGCGCGGCTTCGTTGACCAGATTCGCGAGGTCGGCGCCGGAGAAGCCAGGCGAGCCACGCGCGATCACCGATGCGTCCACGTCGTTGCCGATCGGCACCTTGCGCATATGGACCTTCAGGATCTGCTCGCGGCCACGGATATCCGGCAGACCGACGTAGACCTGGCGGTCGAAACGGCCCGGACGCAGCAGCGCCTTGTCCAGAACGTCCGAACGGTTGGTCGCGGCAATCACGATCACGCCCGAGTTGGCCTCGAAGCCGTCCATCTCGACCAGCATCTGGTTCAGCGTCTGTTCGCGCTCGTCGTTACCGCCGCCCATGCCGGCGCCACGATGACGGCCAACCGCGTCGATTTCGTCGATGAACACGATGCAGGGGGCCTGCTTCTTGGCGTTCTCGAACATGTCGCGCACGCGGGCCGCGCCCACGCCGACGAACATTTCAACGAAGTCCGAACCGGAGATGCTGAAGAACGGCACCTTGGCTTCGCCGGCGATGGCGCGTGCCAGCAGCGTCTTGCCGGTACCCGGAGGGCCCACCAGCAGTACGCCGCGCGGAATGCGTCCGCCCAGCTTCTGGAATTTCTGAGGATCTTTCAGGAAGTCGACCAGCTCGACCACTTCTTCCTTGGCTTCGTCGCAACCGGCGACGTCCTGGAAGGTGACCGCGTTCTGGTTCTCGTCGATCAGTCGCGCTCGCGACTTGCCGAACGAGAAGGCACCGCCCTTACCGCCGCCCTGCATCTGCCGCATCATGTAGAACCAGAACACGATGATCAGCAGGGTTGGTCCGAGGTAGTAGAGCGCCTGAACCAGGACGTTCGGCTCGTCGTCGGCCTTGCCGGTAACCTGTACGCCGTACTTCATCAGGTCGCCGACCATCCAGATGTCGCCCGGCGAGATGATCGTGTACTTGGCGCCTTCCTTCGGTGAGACCACCAGGTTCCGGCCCTGCACGTCGACGCGGCTCACCTTGCCATTCTTCGCGTCATCCATGAACTGCGAATAGGTGACGCCGTCCTGGGCGCGAGGTTTGTCGAACTGCTTGAAGACGGTGAACAATACCAGCGCGATCACGAGCCAGATTGCCGCCTTTTGAAACAGGTTGTTATTCAAGGCCGAACTCCTTTGCAAATGCCTTGCCAACGGGATGGCTGCATTGCATTGTAATGCAGCGCCCGTTCCTGGGGGTGAAACCTAAAACTATGGCGTCGATAGTGTCTCAATCGACTGTTTTCAGATGTCGCCCAAGAATAAAGGTTTCCGCCGACTTGTCGCGCGACGCCTTGGGCTTGCGCTTTGCGACCACCTTGAACTGGCGTTTGAACTTCTCCACGATCTGGCTGTAGCCGCTACCGTGGAAGCACTTTACCAGCAAAGCTCCATCCGCCTTCAGATGGGCCTGGGCAAATTCCAGCGCAAGATCGCACAGATACTCGATTCGCGCGGCATCGGCAAAGGCCACACCTGACAAATTGGGGGCCATATCCGAGATAACAAGGTCGATTCTCGATCCGCCAGAAGCTTCCAGCACCACCGCTTCCAGCTCCCGGAATACCGACTCCTCGCGGAAATCGCCCTGAATGAAAGTGACGTCAGCCACGGGCTCCATTGGCAGAAGATCGATCGCAATCACCGCGCCGTCGATTTTCCCGTCTTTCGCGCGCGGCGAGGCCGCCAGGCGGTTACGCGCATATTGACTCCAGCTGCCCGGTGCCGCGCCGAGGTCGACGACGACCCCACCCGGCCGGATCAGCTTGTCCTGCTCGTCGATTTCCTTGAGTTTGTAGGCGGCCCGCGCGCGATATCCCTCGCGCTGGGCCATCTTGACGTAAGGATCGTTGATATGGTCGTGCAGCCACGACTGGTTGAACTTGTTCTTGGCCATGCTGTGCGGTTCCCCGCGCGCTTTCATGACTCATTTCATGACCTCGCGCAGGAACCTGTCCCTTTTTCCTGATGTTTACCGCCGGTGGGTGTGGTTTTGGCGGATAATACGCGCCACTTTGCCACTGCAGATCCCATGTCCGCTCTACAACTGATTTCCGCCCAGCGTTCCGAACTCCGCTCCCGTGCCCATGGCCTCAATCCGGTCGTGATGATCGGCGCGGAAGGCCTCACGCGCGCGGTTCTGGCCGAGATCGACCGCAGCCTGGCGGCACATGATCTCATCAAGATCCGCGTCTTTGGCGACGAACGCGATGCGCGTATTGCCATTTACGATGCGATCTGCGACGAGCTCGACGCCGCGCCGATCCAACATATCGGCAAACTGCTGGTAGTCTGGCGTCCGGGTCCGGCCCGCCTGAAGGAGAACCAGCCCGACGACCTCGGCCGCCGCCAGATCAAGCGCACCCCGGGTACCGGCAGCGCGCCGCGCACCGTGACGATCCGCAAGCCGAGCGCCGCGCCGAATCGCCGCCCCACGCGCAAGCAGGTGACCGTGCTCGGTAACGAGCGTGTCACCGCGGGCGGCACCGTCAAGCGCTCGCGCGCCCGTCCGGCCAGCCAAAAGAAGAAATCCCTAGGCTAAAGAGGCACTAGCAAAACGATCCTGGCGTCGTTGCGCGGCCTTGCCGTACCATTTGTACTGTCTGCGGCCGCGCGCCTAGCCAGGAGCGCTTCGCTTCGTTTTGCTAGCGCCTCCCAACCCCTAATCACTCCCCCGCCGAGCGCGGCGCCGCGGCGCGCCATACCAGCACCAGCGCAAGCACGCTGTGCACGAGGTAAATCGCGCTCGACACGCCGTGCAGCATGCCGAACTGCGACTTGTACTGCGATTCCGATACGCCCACGCCGGCGGCCTGAGCCTTGACGCGCAGACCTTCCATAAAAGGCTGCACGCCGAAATACCCGGCCAGCACACATACCAGCATAGCCAGCACGATCCAGCGCAGCGCGCGATAACGTGCCGCGCCACGGCGGATCATCACATTGCACAGCACGAGCTGCAGCACACCGATCGTCACGCCGAGGATGGCCTCGGTGCGGAACAGGTGGCCAGCGATCATGCCGGCGGTCTCGCGGCTCGGCAGCACCGAGAACAGCGTCGGGGCGACCATATAGCCGATGGTCCACAGGCTCCCCGCCCAGACAACGGTCAGCAGCAGGAAGATGCGGTGCGGAAGCGGCGGCAGATTCGAATACGAGGACGAGAACACAGCCGGCCGCCCGTCAGACGTAGCGGACGGTAACGACTTCGTATTCGCGCTCGCCACCCGGGGCCAGCACGGTCGCCACGTCACCCTCGAACTTGCCGATGAGCGCGCGCGCGATGGGAGAGCTCACCGAGATCTTGCCCGAATCGATATCGGCTTCGTCGTCGCCGACGATCTGGTAGCTCACGTTCTTGCCGGACTCGAGGTCCTCGAGGTCGACGGTCGCGCCGAAGACGATGCGGCCATCGGTATCCAGCTGGGTCGGGTCGATGATCTGCGCGGCGCCCAGCTTGGCTTCCACTTCCAGAATGCGGCCTTCGATGAACGCCTGCTTTTCCTTGGCGGCATCGTACTCGGCGTTCTCGGACAGATCGCCCTGCGCACGCGCTTCGGAGATGGCGTTGATCACCGCGGGACGTTCGACGGCCTTGAGGCGCTGCAGCTCTACCTTCAAAAGTTCCGCGCCACGCTTGGTAATCGGAATGGTGCTCATGTCTCGTTCAACAAAAAAATGAGCCGCAGCGGAGCCGGAACCGTACCTTTGCAATGACTGGCGAAAGGCACTTCCGCTCGACCGCGGCTTTCAGATGAGATTCGGTGATGCGCAAATGCAACACTCACCGAACGGCGAATTCGACGTAGTGTAGGCCAATAAGCCCGCCGGTATCAACCCGGTGAAACGGTGGGTTGCGTTGGGTAACCGGCGGGAATGGCGCTCAGGGCAACGACGCGTGCAGGCTCTGCAGGTCGTACACCTCGAGGCTCTGCATGTGCTTCAGCCCCTCGACCGCGGCGCGCGCGCCGGCGATCGTGGTGTAGTACGGCACCCGGCCGGCAAGCGCGGCGATACGGATCGAACGCGAGTCGGCGATCGCGGTGCGTGTCTCATCGACAGTCGTGAAGACCAGCGCGAGTTCACCGTTCTTGATCATGTCGACAATGTGCGGACGGCCGTCCTTGACCTTGTTGACCACGCGCACCGGAATGCCGGCCGCTTCGATCGCCGAGGCCGTGCCGCGCGTTGCCACGATCGGGTAGCCGAGGTCGTGCAGCATGCGGGCCACGCCCACGGCGCGCGGCTTGTCGCTGTCCTTGACCGTGATCAGCACGGTGCCCTTCTCGGGCAGACGCGAACCGGCCGCGAGCTGGCTCTTGAACAGCGCCTCGCCAAACACCTTGCCCACGCCCATGACTTCACCGGTCGAGCGCATTTCAGGTCCAAGCACCGGATCCACGCCCGGGAACTTGTTGAACGGGAATACCGCTTCCTTCACGCTGAAGTAAGGCGGTACCACTTCCGACATGATGCCCTGCGAGTCCAGCGTCTGGCCGGCCATGCAGCGCGCGGCGATCTTGGCCAGCGACAGGCCCGTGGCCTTCGAGACGTACGGCACCGTGCGCGATGCGCGCGGGTTCACCTCGAGCACGTAGACGGTGTCCTTGCCATCGACCTGCTGGATCGCGAACTGCACGTTCATCAGGCCGATCACGTTCAGCGCCTTGGCCATCGCGGCGGTCTGACGCTTGAGTTCGTCGACCGTTTCCTGTGCCAGCGAGTACGGCGGCAGCGAGCACGCGGAGTCGCCCGAGTGCACGCCAGCCTGCTCGATGTGCTCCATCACGCCGCCGATAAACACGCGCTGGCCATCGCTCAGCGCATCGACGTCGCACTCGATCGCGTCGTTGAGGAAGCGGTCCAGCAGCACCGGCGAGTCGTTCGATACCTTGACGGCCTCGCGCATATAACGCTCGAGATCGCGCGGCTCATGCACGATTTCCATCGCGCGGCCGCCCAGCACGTACGACGGACGCACCACCAGCGGGTAGCCGATTTCCTCGGCCAGGCGCAGCGCTTCGTCCTCGGCACGCGCGGTGCGGTTGGGCGGCTGGCGCAGGCCGAGTTCGTTGAGCAGCTTCTGGAAGCGCTCGCGGTCTTCGGCGGCGTCGATCATGTCCGGGCTCGTGCCGATGATGGGCACGCCGTTGGCTTCCAGATCGAGCGCGAGCTTGAGCGGGGTCTGGCCGCCGTACTGCACGATCACGCCAACCGGCTTTTCCTTGTCCACGATCTCGAGCACGTCCTCGAGCGTCAGCGGCTCGAAGTACAGGCGGTCGGATGTGTCGTAGTCGGTCGATACCGTTTCCGGGTTGCAGTTGACCATGATGGTTTCATAACCATCCTCGCGCAGCGCGAGCGCCGCGTGCACGCAGCAGTAGTCGAACTCGATGCCCTGCCCGATCCGGTTCGGGCCACCGCCCAGCACCATGATCTTGCGGTTGCCGGTCGGGTCCGCTTCGCACTCGCCATGCTCGGCCTCGTAGGTCGAGTACATGTACGCGGTGTTGGTGGCGAACTCGGCGGCGCAGGTGTCCACACGCTTGTAGACCGGACGCACGTTATGCGCGATACGGGCTTCGCGCACGGCCTTGGAATCCGTCTTCAGCAGACGCGCCAGACGGCGGTCCGAGAAGCCCTTCTGCTTCAGGTGACGCAGCTCGACGGCCGACAGGCTATCCAGCGTGCGCGCGCGCACCAGGCCTTCGGTCTTCACCAGATCTTCGATCTGGGCCAGGAACCACGGGTCGATCGCGGTCTCCGCGTAGACTTCCTCGAGCGACATGCCCAGGCGGAACGCATCGCCGACGTACCAGATACGGTCCGGACCGGCTTCACCGATCTCCTCGATGATTTCGTCACGGTCCGTGGACTTCTCGTCCAGACCGTCCACGCCGACCTCGAGGCCGCGCAGCGCCTTCTGGAACGATTCCTGGAACGTGCGGCCCATGGCCATCACCTCGCCCACCGACTTCATCTGGGTGGTCAGGTGGCTGTCGGCCTGCGGGAATTTCTCGAAGGCGAAACGCGGCACCTTGGTGACCACGTAGTCGATCGACGGCTCGAACGACGCCGGGGTCGCGCCGCCGGTGATTTCGTTCTTGAGTTCGTCGAGCGTGTAGCCCACGGCCAGCTTGGCCGCGACCTTGGCGATCGGGAAGCCCGTGGCCTTGGAGGCCAGTGCCGACGAACGCGACACGCGCGGGTTCATTTCGATCACGATCATGCGGCCATCGACCGGATTGATCGAGAACTGCACGTTGGAGCCGCCGGTGTCCACGCCGATCTCGCGCAGCACCGCCAGCGAGGCGTTACGCAGGATCTGGTATTCCTTGTCGGTCAGCGTCTGGGCCGGGGCCACGGTGATCGAGTCACCCGTGTGGATACCCATCGGGTCCAGATTTTCGATCGAGCAGATGATGATGCAGTTGTCGTTGCGGTCGCGCACGACTTCCATCTCGTACTCTTTCCAGCCGAGCAGCGATTCCTCGATCAGCAGTTCGCGCGTGGGCGAGAGGTCCAGGCCGCGCTTGCAGATCTCTTCGAACTCTTCGCGGTTGTACGCGATGCCGCCGCCGCTGCCGCCCAGCGTGAACGACGGGCGGATCACGATCGGGTAGCCGCCGCTGCCGGTTTCCTGCGCGATGCGGCCTTGCACGGCCATCGCCTCGTCCATCGAATGCGCGATGCCGGACTTGGCCGAGCCAAGACCGATCTTGGTCATCGCATCCTTGAACTTCTGGCGGTCTTCGGCCTTGTCGATGGCCTCGGGCGAGGCACCGATCAGCTCCACGTTGTACTTGTCCAGCACGCCATGGCGATGCAGGTCCAGCGCGCAGTTCAGCGCGGTCTGGCCGCCCATAGTCGGGAGGATCGCGTCGGGACGTTCCTTCGCGATGATGCGTTCCACGACTTCCCACGTGATCGGCTCGATGTAGGTCACGTCGGCCGTGCTCGGGTCCGTCATGATCGTGGCCGGGTTCGAGTTGACCAGGACCACGCGGAAGCCTTCCTCGCGCAGCGCCTTGCAGGCCTGTGCGCCGGAGTAGTCGAATTCACACGCCTGGCCGATGATGATGGGGCCCGCGCCGATGATCAGGATGCTTTTGATGTCTGTGCGTTTTGGCATTGCACGCTCTCTTTGTTGGCCGGTTCGCGAAACTGTCGCGCACCGCGCCGGATATCAGGATATGGCCGCTCGTCAGTTCAGGGTGGCCGTGGCCAGCTTGGCGCTGAAGCCAAGGAACATCGCGCCCACGCCGCTCGTCATGCCGGCCGAAAGGCGGCGACGTCGGCGGAACGCGTCCGCAAGCCGCGCACCCACGAGGATGATCGTGGTCAGGTACGCGAAGCTGCAGACCTGGCACACCAGCCCCAGCGCGACGAACGACAGCGCGGGGTAGCCGAAATGCGGATCGACGAACTGGATGAAGAACGAGATGAAGAACAGGATCGCCTTCGGATTCAACAGACTGATGACGAGCGCCTTGCGGAACGGATTCGGCGACGACAACACGCCGCCTTCCATCGCCGCCTGCGCCGCCATACCCGCCGCACCCGCGTCTACCGGCTCCGCGCGTCGCTGCCATGCGCGCACCGCGCCGCGCAGCATCTGCAGGCCGATCCATGCGAGGTAGCCCGCGCCGACGTACTTGACGACGTGGAACAGCCCCGGGCTGGCCTGCAGCAGCGAGGCCACGCCCGCGGCCGACAGCACCATCAGGATCGCGTCGCCGAGGAACACGCCACACGCGCCACGGTAGGCCACACGGATACCGCGCTGGGCCGCGACCGACAGCACATACATCGAATTCGGCCCCGGCAGCAGCACGATAAAAATCGTACCGAGCAGGAAGGTCCAGAAATCGGTAATGCCGAGATTGGCGTGCATGAAGGCGTTCATCGCGTCTGTCTCACTTTCTCCGGGCTTACTGCTTCGCGTCCTGCATCAACTTGATGAAGCGGTCGAACAGGTAAGCCACGTCGTGCGGACCCGGCGATGCTTCCGGGTGACCCTGGAAGCAGAACGCGGGCTTGTCGGTCAGCGCGAAACCCTGCAGCGAACCGTCGAACAGCGACGTATGCGTGACGCGCACGTTGGACGGCAGCGTGTCCGCATCCACCGCAAAGCCGTGGTTCTGCGAGGTAATCACGACGCGACCGTCGTCGAGGTCCTTGACCGGATGGTTCGCGCCGTGATGGCCAAACTTCATCTTCAGCGTCTTGGCGCCCACCGCGAGGGCCATGATCTGGTGGCCCAGGCAGATGCCGAACGTCGGAATGCCGCGTGCGATGAATTCGCGCGTTGCGGCAATCGCGTAGTCGCACGGTTCCGGATCGCCGGGGCCGTTCGACAGGAAGATGCCGTCCGGATTCAGCGCAAGCGCGTCGGCGGCGGTGGCCTGAGCCGGCAGCACGGTGACCTTGCAGCCACGCGCAGCCAACATCCGCAGGATGTTGAACTTGACGCCGTAGTCATAGGCGACCACGTGGAACTGCGGCTTGTCCTGCGTGCTGTAGCCCGACTCGAGCGACCACTCGGACTGCGTCCACACGTACGGCTCGCGCACGGACACGACCTTGGCCAGATCCATGCCGGCCAGGCCGGGGAACGAGCGAGCAAGATCGATGGCCTTCTGGACATTGTCCTCGCCGGCCAGGATGCAGCCGTTCTGGGCGCCCTTCTCGCGCAGGATACGCGTGAGCTTGCGCGTGTCGATGCCGGCGATGGCAACGACCTTCTCCTGCTTGAGGTAATGACCGAGCGTGTGCTGCTTGCGGAAGTTCGAGGCCAGGATCGGCAGATCCTTGATGATCAGGCCGGCGGCATGGACTTTCGTGGCTTCAACATCCTCAACGTTCACGCCGTAATTGCCGATATGCGGATACGTCAGCGTGACGATCTGCCGGGAATAGCTGGGATCGGTGAGGATTTCCTGATAACCGGTGATGGCGGTGTTGAACACCACTTCGCCGATGGTATGGCCGGAAGCGCCAATGGAATAGCCACGAAAGACCGTGCCGTCTGCAAGCGCGAGGATGGCGGACGGAAAAGACGGTAACACGGGTAGGCTCCTGCTGGATTCACCCCGTGCCCGACCTGCGCAACGCGTCCTGCTCGTGATCGTCGTCCAGAGCGACTTTTTCATCACAAAAGCACGGATGTTCGCAGTGAGTGCAAACCACGCGCGATCGGGAAAAACATCGCAAAGGTCAGAGACGAGCCGAAGGAGCGGCGGAAGGTTGGTTTCCGGTAGTTGGCGGTAGGCGCTAGGGTGAAGGGTTCTGAAAGCGAAACTTTCGAATTATATCTCGCGCCGCCCAATTTCTCAAGTTTTCAAGGACTTGGCGACGCTCATGGCACGGCCGGCGGCGGCACGATAGCGGTCACTTCGATCTCGACCTTCGCGCGGGGCTCGACCAGCGCCGACACCTCCACGGCGGTCATGGCCGGGTAATGGCGCCCGATGATCTCGCGGTAGTGAGCCCCGATGGCCGGGTACGCGTCCACGTACTCGCCCCGGTCCGTCACATACCAGGTCATGCGCGCAATATGCTCGGGCCCGGCACCGCCGGCGGCCAGCACGGCCACGACGTTGCGCAGCGCCTGCGCGACCTGCCCCGCGAAGTCATCGGTCTCGAACACGTTGCTGGCATTCCAGCCGATCTGGCCGCCGACGAACAACAAGCGGCTGCCGACCTGCAGGTCGGCCATGATGCCGTTGGCATAGCCACGCGGGGGGGCCCAGCCGGGCGGTTGCAGCGTCTTCATGCGTGGGTCTCCGTGGTTTGAAATGCGCGCATCGCCGCACGCACGCCGGCGGGCAGTGGCCGCGGCGCAAGGTCTTCAAGGCTCACACACACCAGCCGCGGCGTCGCGGTCAGGCGCGTATCGCCATCGGGGCCGGCAAAGCGGATGTCGAGCACGCAGCTCGACTCTCCGAGATGCGCGACGCGCAGATCGCGCGTGAGCCGGTCGCCGAGACGACTCGGCGCGTGGAAGCGGCAGTCGAGGGCAGCCGTCGGCACGCCCGCACGGTCGATCGCATGCATGACATCGAACGGCCAGTCGAGCGCCTGCGCGAACCAGTCCTCGACCAGCTCGTTGAGCATCTCGAAGTAGCGCGGGTAGAACACGATGCCAGCGGGGTCGCAATGCCCGAAGCGCACCTGCACCGTGTTGCGAAACACATCGTTCATGCGCGCCCCTCGGCCATCTGACGCAGGCGGAAGCGCTGCAGCTTGCCGGTTTCGGTGCGCGGCAGCGCGGCGACGAATTCGATACGGCGCGGATACTTGTACGGCGCGATCTGGCGCTTCACGTGCTCCTGCAGCGCCGCGCGCGTCTCGTCGCTGGCGGGCACGCCCTCGCGCAACACCACGTACGCGGTCACCACCTGACCGCGCTCGGCGTCGGGGCCACCCACCACGCCGCACTCGGCGACCAGCGGATGCTGCATCAGCGTGCCCTCCACTTCCGGTCCCGCGATGTTGTAGCCGGCCGAGATGATCATGTCGTCCGAGCGCGCCTGATAGAAGTAGTAACCGTCGGCATCGGCGACGAAGGTGTCGCCAGGCAGATTCCAGCCATCGCGCACATACGCGTGCTGACGTGCGTCGTCGAGGTAGCGGCAGCCCGTCGGCCCGCGCACCGCGAGGCGGCCCGGCGTACCGGGCGGCACGGGCTGCATGTCGTCGTCAACGATGCGGGCTTCATAACCCGGCACCACACGCCCGATTGCACCGGGGCGCACCTCGGCATCCGCGCTCGAGATAAAGATATGCATCATCTCCGTGCCGCCGATGCCATCAGTCATCTCGATGCCAGTGGCCGCACGCCAGGCGGTGCGCGTGGCATCGGGCAGCGCCTCGCCGGCGGAGACGCTCTTGCGCAAGCTGCTCAGATCGAACTGCAGCGCGAGCACGGCCATCTGGCGATAGAACGTCGGCGCGGTGAAGACGATGGTGGTGCGGTGCGTCTGAATCAGCGCGAGCAGCGTCTCGGGCGTGAGCCGCTCCGCGAGCACGGTGCTGGCGCCGATCCGCAAGGGAAAGCACAGCAGGCCGCCGAGGCCAAACGTGAACGCCAGCGGCGGCGTGCCGCAGAACACGTCGTCGGGCGTGGGGTGCAACACGTGGCGCGGGAAGGTGTCGCACATCGCCAGCACATCGCGCTGAAAGTGCATCGTGCCTTTGGGCTGGCCCGTGGTGCCGCTGGTGAAGGCGATCAGGCAGATATCGTCGGCGGCCGTGTCGCAGGCGCGGAACGGCCCCTTGTCCTGCTGACGCGAGATCACCGTCTCCAGTGCGTCATCGCCCTCGCCGTTGAAGTAGCGCACGGTGGTCAGCGACGGGCAATGGTAATCGCCGCCCACGTGCAGCGTCGCATCGAGTTCGTCGCGCAGTCGCGCATCGCACAGCGCGGCCGAGACCTGTGCCTTGTCGATGATCTGCTTCAGTTCCTTCGCGCGCAGCAGCGGCATGGTCGGCACGGCGATCATCCCGGCCTTGACTACCGCAAGCCAGCTTGCGGCCATCATCAGATTGTTCGGTCCGCGCAGCAGCACGCGATTGCCGGGCACGAGCCCCATCTCGCCCACGAGCCCATGCGCGATGCGATCGACGAGCGCCGCGAGCTCGGCGTACGTGACCGCGCCCTGCGCGTGGCGCACGGCGATGCGGTCGCCGCGCCCTTCGTCCACATGGCGGTCGAGCAGCGCCGCAACGCAGTTGAGGCGCGCGGGATAGTCGGTGTCCGCGTTGAATGCAAAGGCCGGCCACGCATCGCGTGGCGGCAGGCGGTCGCGCGCGAACGTATCGACATGCGCGGTGGTGGCCGCAGTGGTGGCCGCGGTGGTGGCCGCAGTGGTGGCAGTTGTAGTCATGCGGGCCTCCGGGTCGGGGCTTCGGAATGGGCGAACGCCTGCAGCGTCTCGCGCGCGATGATCAGCTTCTGGACTTCCGTGGCGCCTTCATAGATGCGTAGCGCGCGAATCTCGCGATAGAGCCGTTCCACGCGCGTGCCCACCTTGACGCCGAGGCCGCCAAAGATCTGCACCGCACGGTCGATCACCTGCTGTGCGTTTTCCGTGGCGACCATCTTGGCCATGGCCGCCTCGCGCGTGGTGCGTACCTGCCGCACGTCGCGCAGCCATGCCGCGCGATAGGTCAGCAGCGCGGCGGCGTCGATGGCGGTGGCCATATCGCCGATGGCCGCCTGCGTCAATTGCAGGTCGGCGAGCTTGCCGCCGAACATGTCGCGCGACGTGGCGCGCGCCAGCGCATCGTCGAGTGCCGCGCGGCCGAAGCCGAGCGCGGCGGCCGCCACCGACGCGCGGAAAATATCGAGCGTCATCATCGCGACCTTGAAGCCCTGCCCCGCTTCGCCGAGCCGTTGCGCGACCGGCACGCGGCAACCGTCGAAGCGCAGCGTGGCGAGCGGATGTGGAGCGATCACGTCGATGCGTTCGGCGATCGACAGGCCCGGCGTGTCGGCATCGATCACGAATGCCGTGATGCCGCGCGACCCGCGTTGGTCACCCCCAGCTTCTCCTGTGCGGGCGAACACGCAGTAGAAGTCCGCGATACCGCCGTTCGAGATCCACGTCTTGGTGCCGTCGAGCACATAGTGGCTGCCGTCGGCGGAGAGTGTGGCGCGGCATTGCATCGCCGCGACGTCAGAGCCTGCCTCGGGCTCCGACAGCGCGAAGGCGGCAATCGCTTCGCCGCGTGCCACGCGCGGCAGATAGCGTTCGCGCAGCGCGTCGTCGCCCGCGAGCGTGATGGCGCCGGAGCCCAATCCCTGCATCGCGAACGCGAAATCGGCCAGCCCGTCGTGCCGCGCCAGCGTTTCGCGCACGACGCATAGCGCGCGCGAGTCCAATGCCGGCAGTGCGCCGCCGTATGACGCCGGCACGCAGTAGCGCAGCCATCCGTCCTGACCGAGCGCGCGCACCAGCTGCCGGCATGCGCGGTCGGTGTCGGCGTGATCGATGCTGTGCAGCGACTGCGTGCACCATGCGTCGAGCTCGCACTCGAGCGTGCGATGCGCGTCGTCGAGAAACGGCAGTTCGAGGTAGGTCCGGTCGGCCATGCGTGCTCTCCCCTTTCGCTTGCGCTCAGTCGCCTTCGAATACTGGTTTCTGCTTCGCGACGAAGGCGTCGTACGCGCGACGGAAGTCGCGGGTCTGCATGCAGATCGCCTGGGCTTCGGCCTCTGCTTCGATCGCTTCGTCGAGTCCCATGTTCCACTCCTGATGCAGCAGCTTCTTGGTGACGCCGTGCGCGAAGGTTGGGCCCGCCGCGATCTGCGCGGCCAGCGTGTGGGCGGCATCGTGCAGTGCGTCGGGGGTATGCAGCGCGTTGAAGAACCCCCATGCGAGTCCTTCATCGGCGGTCAGCGCGCGGCCCGTATAGAGCAGCTCGCTCGCGCGGCCCTGCCCGATCACGCGCGGCAGCAGCGAGCACGCGCCCATATCGGCGCCGGCGAGGCCCACGCGTACGAACAGAAAGGCGGTTCTTGCCTGCGCGGTGCCGAGGCGCAGATCCGACGCGAGCGCCATCATCGCGCCGGCGCCCGCGCATACGCCATCCACTGCGGCGATGATGGGCTGCGGACAGGCACGCATGGCCTTGACCAGATCGCCGGTCATGCGGGTGAAGTCGAGCAGCTCCGGCATCGTCATGCGGGTGAGCGGGCCGATGATTTCGTGCACGTCGCCGCCCGAACAGAAGTTGCCGCCCGCGCCGGTGATCACCACCGTCTTGATATCGCGTGCATAGGTCAACGCGCGAAACAGGTCGCGCAGTTCGGCGTACGCGTCAAACGTGAGTGGGTTCTTGCGCTCGGGCCGGTTCAGCGTGATCGTGCCCACCTTGCCGTCGGCGGAGGCCGACCACAGGAAATGCTCGGCCTGGTAGCCCGCGAGGTCGTGCTTGTGGTGGTGCATCGGGTGTGAGGGGGTATCGCTCATGTCGTGTCTCGCTCCTTTTGCTTTTATCCCGCCATGACTTCGCCGCCCGCGACTGGGATGGCCTGACCCGTGATCGCCGCGGCGGCGGGCTGACACAACCATGCGACGGCATCGGCCACCTCTTCCGGTTGCACGAGTCGTCGTTGCGGATTGCGGGACGACAGCTCCGCGCGGGCCTGCGCCTCGGTGCGGCCGGTCTTGCCGACGATGTTCGCCACCGCGTCGCGCACGATGTCGGTCTCCGTATAGCCGGGGCAGACGGCGTTGACGGTCACGCCCTTGGTGGCCAGTTCGAGCGCGAGGGCGCGCGTGAGTCCGATCACGCCGTGCTTGGCCGCGCAGTACGCGCTGACGTAGCCGTAGCCGACCAGCCCCGCCGTGCTGGCGACATTGACCACGCGGCCCCAGCCGGCTTCGAGCATGGCCGGCAACGCGGCCTGCGTGCAGAGGAAGGTGCCAGTCAGGTTGACGTCGAGCATGCGCCGCCAGGCTTGCAGGTCGGTCTTGCCGAACGGGGCGCTGGTGGCCTGGCCGGCGTTGTTGATGAGTACGTGAATCGGGCCTGCCTGTTGCGTGGCCCGTGCCATGGCCTCGGCAACGCTGTCGGCGTCGGTGATATCGGCCACGACGGTAAACACGCGCCCCCACATCGGTGCGCCGGGCACCGCGCGCAATGCCGTGGCAGCGGCATCGAGGCTGGCGGCGTCGCGGCCCAGCAGCGTGACGGCTGCGCCGTCCGCAAGCAGGCGCCGCCCGATCGCGGCACCGATACCGCGGCTGCCGCCCGTGACGAGCGCGTGGCGGTTGGCCAACGTGGGCGACGGGAAAGTGGCGTCATTCACGGCGACGGTCTTCGCGGTAGCGTTCATATCGCCGCTCAATGCTCGGGCGCGGACGTGGCAGCCGCCGCGCGCGCGAGGTTGGCCTCGAGCTGTTGCTTGCCCGCTAGGTACTGGTGCGGCCACGCGATATCGCGATAGCCCGCGCGCGCGGCTTCATGCAGCGTCCAGGCGGGATCGGCCAGATGGGGCCGCGCGATCGCGCACAGGTCCGCGCGCCCGGCCGCGATGATGCCGTTGACATGATCGGCCTCGAAGATCGCGCCCACGGCGATCGTCGCGATGCCGGCCTCGTTGCGAATGCGGTCGGAAAACGGCGTCTGGTACATGCGGCCATAGACCGGCGCCTGCTCCGCACTGACCTGCCCCGACGAGCAATCGATCATGTCCGCGCCCGCGGCGTGGAACGCGCGCGCGATCTCCACCGCATCGTCGGCGGTAATGCCGCCCTCGACCCAGTCATGCGCGGAGATGCGCACCGACATCGGTCGGTCCTCGGGCCACACCGCGCGCACGGCGCCGAACACTTCGAGCGGATAGCGCAGGCGATTGGCCAGCGGGCCGCCATAAGCATCCTCACGCTGGTTGGTCAGCGGCGAGATAAAGCTCGACAGCAGATAGCCGTGCGCGCAATGCAGCTCGAGCCAGTCGAAACCCGCCTCGGCCGCGCGCCGCGCATTGGCCACGAAATCGTCGCGCACGCGCGTCATGTCGTCGCGCGTCATCGC
Source organism: Cupriavidus pampae (assembly GCF_914271485.1). GTDB lineage: Bacteria > Pseudomonadota > Gammaproteobacteria > Burkholderiales > Burkholderiaceae > Cupriavidus > Cupriavidus pampae. The sequence goes on along the minus strand of NZ_CAJZAG010000001.1, from coordinate 297,652 downwards.
GCGCGGGGTCTGTGAAACACCGGGCAGGTAGGGCAACGCCGAGGCCGACACCAACGGCCAGTTGTCATGCGCGAGCGGATGGTCCATTTGCTGCCAGCCCACCTGCGTCGAACCCTTGCGGCCCGCATGGCCCAGCTGGATCGCGATGCGCGCGTCGCCGTTCGCATGCACGAAATCGACGATGCGGCGCCATGCATCGCGTTGCGTGTCGTTCCACAGCCCGGGACATCCAGGCGTGATGCGTGCATCGGGCGAGACGCAGGTCATCTCCGCCACCACCATGGCGGCGCCGCCAAGCGCGCGCGCGCCGAGGTGGACCAGGTGGAAGTCGCCCGGCACGCCATCGACGGCCGAGTACATCGCCATCGGGCTGACCACCACGCGGTTTTTCAGCGTGAGGCCGCGCACGCGATACGGGGTGAACATGGGCGGCACGGATTGCGCGATGCCCGCACGCTCCGCCAGCCATTGCTCATAACCGCCGACATACGCGGCATCACGCGCGCGCAGGTTTTCGTGCGAGATCCGTTGCGAGCGCGTCAGCAACGAGTAGGCGAACTGCTCGGGCGCCAGGCCCGTGTAACGGCCGACGTTCTCGAACCACTCGGTCGAGTTGCGCGCGGCGTTCTGGATCTTGAGCACTTCGACGCTGCGGGTGGCTTCGTAGCGATTCAGGGCATCGGGCAGCGTGTCGACGGTGCCGCCATCACGCCCGATCTCCTCCGCGAGATCGATCGCATCCTCGAGCGCGAGCTTGGTACCCGACCCGATCGAGAAGTGCGCGGTGTGCGCGGCGTCGCCCATCAGCACCACCGGCACGCGGCGGCCGTGGTCGAACGTGTTCCAGTGCACCCAGCGCTTGCAGATCACGCGCGGAAAGCGGATCCAGCTGGCGGAGCCGCGCAGGTGCGTGGCGTTGCTGATCAGCTTGTGACCGTCGAGATAGCGTGCAAACAGCCGCTCGCACCAGGCGACGCCCTCCTCCTGGCTCATGTCGGCCAGCCCCGCCGCCTGCCACACGGACTCGGGTGTCTCCACGATAAAGGTCGAGGTGTCGTCGTCGAAACGGTACGCATGCGCCTGGAACCAGCCGTGCTCGGTGCGTTCGAACGCGAACGTAAAGGCGTCGAAGCGCTTGTGTGTACCAAGCCAGACGAAGCGGCACTGGCGGGTGTCGATATCGGGCGCGAACGATGCCGCATAGCGGGTACGGACGCGGCTGTTGATACCGTCGGACGCAATGACGAGGTCGGCGTCGTACTCACGTGCGAGCGCCTGGTCGTCGATGACGTCGGTCTCGAACACGAGCCGCACGCCGAGCGCTTCGCAGCGCGCCTGCAGGATATTGAGCAGCTTCTTGCGGCCGATGCCAATAAAGCCATGACCGCCGGAACGGATGGTACGGCCGTCGATATGGATGTCGATATCGTCCCAGTGATTGAACGCGGCATCGATCTCGCGCGCGCTGACCGGGTCGGCCTGGCGGAGATTTTCGAGCGTGGCATCGGAGAATACGACACCCCAGCCGAACGTGTCGTAGGGCCGGTTGCGCTCGACGATCACCACGTCGTTGGCGGGATTCTGCAGCTTCATCAGCAGCCCGAAATACAAGCCGGCCGGGCCACCGCCGATACACAGCACGCGCATCGCTCTTGCCTCCTGCGGTTGACGCTCCGCGTTACGGATGGGTCATTTACATTAGGATTGAATAGTTTATGCTTAAAATATTAGGATGAGGCTGAGGTGATGGCAACCAGTATTTGCCCGGAGGTCCGGGCAAATACTGGTTACTCCGCCATCGCCGCCTTGATCTGCTCCAGCGCCGTCGGGTCCTCGATCGTCGTGAGATCGCCCGGGTCGCGGCCCTCGGCGACGGCCTGGATGGCACGGCGCAGCAGCTTGCCCGATCGCGTTTTCGGTAGCACGTTGACGAAGTAGACCCGTGCCGGGCGCGCCACGGCGCCTAGTTGCTGGTCCACGGTCTTCATCAGTTCGCCCTCGAGCGCGACGCGGTCCGCCGGCGTGGCCGTGCGCGCGGCGTCGCGGGCGATGCAGAAGCCCATCGCCACCTGCCCCTTGAGCGCATCCTGCACGCCGACCACCGCCACCTCGGCCACGCCGTTATGCGAGGACAGGCTCTCCTCGATTTCGCGCGTGCCGAGCCGGTGCCCGGCCACGTTGATCACGTCGTCGGTCCGCCCGAGGATAAAGACGTAGCCATCCTCGTCGCGCACGCCCCAATCGAACGTCGAATAGCTACGACGATTTGGCACCGCCGTCCAATAGGTACGCACGAAGCGGTCGTCATCGCCCCATAGCGTGCTCATGCACCCCGGCGGCAACGGATAGTCGATCGCAACGACACCCTTCTGCCCCGGCGGACATTCCTCGCCAGTCACCTCATCGACGATGCGCAGGTCATAGCCGTACGCAGGCACACCGGGCGAACCGAGCTTGGCGGGCAACGCCTCCACACCGCGCTGAATCGCGATAATCGGCCATCCGGACTCGGTCTGCCAGTAGTTGTCCACCACGGGCTTGCCAATACCGTCCTGAATCCAACGCGCGGTAGGCTCGTCGAGCGGTTCACCGGCCAGAAACAGCAACCGCAGGCTCGACAGATCATGCCGCCTGAGCAACGCCGGATCTTGCTTCTTGAGCACGCGGATCGCGGTAGGCGCGGTGAACAGCATGTTGACACCATACTGTTCCACGAGCTTCCACAGAATGCCGCCATCGGGCCGCACCGGCGTGCCCTCGTACATCACGGTGCTCATGCCGGCCAGCAACGGCGCGTAGACGATATAGCTGTGGCCCACCACCCAGCCGATGTCCGATGCGGTGAACATCGTGTCGCCGGGCTTGCCGCAGAAGATGTATTCGATCGATGTGGCCAACGCCACCGCATAGCCGCCGGTATCGCGCTGCACACCCTTGGGCTTGCCCGTGGTGCCAGACGTGTACAGCACGTACGACGGCTCGTTCGACTCGAGCCACACGCACGGCACCTCGGCACCCGCCACGCGCTCGCGCCATGCCGCGTAGTCCTCGTCGCGCCCGGCGTCGCGTGGCATGTCGGAGAGCTGGCGATCGACCAGCAGAACCTTCTCGGGCTGGTGCGATGCCAGACGAATCGCCTCGTCCAGCAGCGGCTTGTACGGCACCACCTTGCCGGCACGCGAGCCGGCGTCCGCGCTGACGATCACGCGCGGGCGAGCGTCGTCGATGCGCGCGGCCAGGCTGACCGAGGCAAACCCACCGAACACCACCGAATGGATCGCGCCGATGCGCGTGCACGCGAGCATCGCGAACAGCGCTTCGGGAATCATCGGCATATAGATCAACACGCGATCGCCCTTCTCCACCCCGAGCGATTGCAGGATGGCGGCCATGCGCACCACCTCGTCGTGGAGCTGCGCGTACGTGTAGATGCGCTCCTCGCCGGTTTCAGTCGATACATAAACCAGCGCGCGGGACTGCGCGCGCGTCGGCAAATGACGATCGATCGCGTTGTGGCAGATATTGGTGCGGCCGCCAACGAACCAGCGCGCAAACGGCGCGTGGCTGTCGTCGAGCACGCGCTCGAACGGCGTTTCCCAGTCGATGCGCGCGGCCTGTTCGGCCCAGAACCCCTGCGGGTCGGCGAGCGAACGCGCGTGCATGGCATGGCTTGACGTCATGATATGGTCTCCTCCTGCGTGGCCTACTGTGTTGCCCGCACGTGCCCGCACTTGCCCATCAGCGCATGAGATGACCACGCGTGACGAACCGGCAGGCTTACTTGTCTGGGGCGCTCGGCATCGTCGGCGCACAAGGTGCCGGCGACGCCTGGAGTCTGGCGCGTATCGCGCTCATTCGTGCTGGAGAATCTACCATGACTGCATCGAGCCCGAGGCGCATTGCCTCACAATAAGCGGCCTCGTCGTTTACCCCGAAGGCAACCAGGTTCACCGCATTGCGCGAGCGGTAGCACGCCACCGAGCGCGGGTTCCAGAGCGCCGCGACCGCGGGCGTCTCGGCCTTCCCCAGCGTGAAGGTTTCACTGACGATCACGTTGCGCCGCAACTCGAAGCCGGCCCACGTGCCATTACCGGGCGCATCGCAACGACCACCCAGCGAGACATCGACCAACCGCTTGCGCGTGGCGTCGCGCGACTCGAACACCCGCGCCTTCGGGTACTGCGAGAAGGCGCGCTGATAGGCGGCTTCCGTCGAGTAGATCAGCACGCGGCCCCACGCGCCCTCCTCCTGCAGCACCTTCGCCACGGCCTCGGCCTGCGCTTCAGCGGGCAGCGCCTTCATGTCCAGCACCACCGGCACGGTCGCGGGGATGTGATGCAACGCCTGACGCAGCGACGGCATGCGCACGGGGTGCGCGCGATAGGGATACACGGCCGGCTGCCCGGCAGCGGAGTCGGTGAAGGTCCAGCCAGCGTTGAGCGACTGCAACCGCGCGAAGGTCATGCCCGCCACCGGTCCCTTGCCATCGGTCAGGCTCGCCAGATCCGTCGGGCGATACAGCACCGGCACGCCATCCGCGCTCAGCTGCACGGTTAGCCAGATCATGTCGGCATGATTGGCCAGGGCGCTCTCGATGGCGACGAGAGTGTTCTCGGGCTTGTCCTTCGTGCCGCCACGATGCGCGACGAGTTGTGGAAACGGCGGCGGTGACGTTGTGGGTTTCGCCACGACAGGGCGGGTCGCAACCTTGTCCGTGACCGCTGCGGGAGGCGTCCCACCGATCGCGGCGGGGTTCGCCGCCATACCGGGTGGCAGGACTACTGTGGGGGCACACGACGCGGCCATGGTGACCGAGGTGGACGTCAGCAACAACAACGTGAAACGCCTGCGCGACATGTCGACTCCTGTGGACGAAGTGATCGTCAGAGCGACATCCGCATGTGTGAGTGCCCGATGTCGAAGCGGCGCGTCGCACTTGATTGATCCTAATCAAGTGCGGCGCGCGTTCCGTGGTACTTCCCTCAAATAAAAACGCCTCAGTGCGTGCCGCGCTTGGGCGCGCTGGCTTTCGCCGCGGGCTTGGCTGGCGTTGTCGCCCGCGCCGGCGCTGCCTTGGCAGGCGCGGCCGATTTGCGCGACGCCGGCTCCGCGACGGCGCGACGCACCGGCTCGGCTTTGGCCTTGCCATGGGCCTGCACCTCGCGCGTCACGCGCGTGGCACGTCCCCTGGCCACCGGGGCATCCACGCGTTGCTGCGGTTCCGGCTCGGCCGCGGCCCGCGCGGCCACCGACGGACGCACCATCAGCACGAGGCTCTGGCCGGACACGAGCTTGCTGCCGGACAGCTTGTTCCACCCCTGCACCTGACGCACCGACACGTTATACCGGCGCGCGACGCTGGCCACGGTATCGCGGCGCCCGGCCTTGACGACGATGCGCTGCGCGTCGGGCACATCGGGCTCCACCACGAGCATCGCCGTTTCCGCCAGTGAGGCACTGATGTCCTGATCGTGCGGCCCGGTCCGCGGAATCATCACCGTAGAGCCGGCCTTCAGCCGCATGCCCTTGGGGATGCGATTGATCTCGCGCAACGTGTCGGCATCGATATTCAGGCGCGCCGCCAGCGATTCCACGCGCTCGCGGCTGTCCACGGTTACCGCGGTCCAGCTCGAGAGCCCGCCGCGATACGTGTTGAGGTTGAATTGAAAGCGCTCGGCGTTATCGAACGGCAGCAGGATCTGCGGGTTCGCCGCGCCGAGGATCACCGGCTTGTTGAACGACGGGTTGAGCGCCTTGAATTCGTCGAGCGGCATGTTCGCGAGCTTGGCCGCGAGCGCCACGTCGATATCGCGCGACGTGGTGACGGTGACGAAGTACGGATGATTCGGAATATCGGGTAGCCGCACACCATAGGCCGCCGGATTGGCGATGATGTTCTTCACCGCCTGCAGCTTCGGCACGTAGTAGCGCGTCTCGTTCGGCATGGTCAGGCTGGCGTAGTCCGTGGGCAGGCCACGCGCCTGATTGCGCGCGATCGCGCGCGACACCGCGCCCTCGCCCCAGTTGTACGCCGCCAGCGCCAGATGCCAGTCGCCGAACATGTCGTAGAGCCGCCCGAGGTAGTCGAGTGCCGCGTCGGTGGACGCCAGCACGTCGCGCCGCTCGTCGCGGAACATGTTCTGCTTGAGGTTATAGCTCTTGCCCGTGCTCGGGATGAACTGCCACATGCCGGCCGCCTTGGCCGTGGACTCCGCCTGCGGATTGAACGCGCTCTCGACAAACGGCAGCAGCGCGAGCTCGGTCGGCATCTTGCGCCGCTCGAGCTCCTCGACGATGTGATAGAGGTACCGGCTCGACCGGCCAACCATGCGCTCCATATACTCGGGACGCACCGCGTACCACTGCGTGCGGTCATCGACCAGGGTGCCTTCGAGGTCCTGCATCGCAAAGCCGCGACGGATACGGTCCCAGATATCGGTCGAGGGGCCGCGCATCCAGTCCACGCTGACCTCATCGACATTGATCACAGTGGTGCTCGACAGGCTGCCCGCGTTGCCGGTGCTGTTGAGCGTATTGAGCGGATCCTTCTTGCTGCTGTCCACCAGGGCGGTCGAGGCGCCGGCAGAGGCGCCGGTGGGCGGGGTCGGTGTGCTGGCGCAGGCTGCTAACAGCGCGGCACATGCAAAAACCGCCAGAAGTCGACCAAATTTCATTAAGTTCTCGGAAAGTGACGCCAAAAAGTTTGCATGATGCTATGGAAATGACGGGGACGCGTCAATGAGATTTTCCCCGTCGGCTTGATTGCATCGAGGCGCCCCGCCCGCAAGCGCCTCATTCCAACGCCCTCCGCGAGGGCTTAGCGGAAGTTGTCCTTCCAGGCCCGCAGCGCGCCGAAGGCGGCCGCGTCATCTGCCTCCCCTGCACCAATCTGGCCAGCCTTGCCGCCCTGCGCCTGCACGGCCTGCCGCACGGACGGCTCCCGCGAGCGCAGGAACGGATTGACCGCGCGCTCGTGCGCCACCGTCGTCGGCACTGTGGGCTGGCCGGCCTCGCGCAGCGCGTCCACACGCGCCGACCACGCGGCCAGCGCGGCATTGCCCGGCTCCACGGCACGCGCGAACTTCACATTGCTGGTTGTGTATTCGTGCGCGCAATACACGCGGGTGTCGCCGTGCAGCGCCGCAAATTTGTCCAGCGAGTCCAACATCTGGGCCGGAGTCCCCTCGAACAGGCGCCCGCAGCCGCTCGCGAACATGGTGTCGCCGCAAAACAGGGCGGGACCGTCCACATCCCCAATGTAGGCCACGTGGCCGGCGGTATGCCCAGGCACATCGAGCACGCGCAGCGCCAGCGCCGGATGCCGCAGCGCCACGGTGTCGCCTTCCCGCACGGCCTGCGTGCGGCCGCCGATGCGTTCGCCGCCCGGCCCGACCACGGGCATCGGGGCGCCAGCGGGGTCGTTTGGATGCGCCGCGAGCAGGTCCGCGACCCCGCCCTGGTGATCTCCATGGTGATGGGTGATTACAATAGCGCCCAGAGCCAGCCCGCGATCCGCCAGAAAGCGTTCGACGGGCGCGGCTTCACCTGGGTCCACAATGGCAACGCTATGCCCGTCGTGGATTGCCCAGATATAGTTGTCCTGGAATGCGGGGATCGGCTCCACCTTCAACATGTGTGCTCCTTATGTCCAACCGTCCGATTATAAATTGGGAAGATTGGCTGGCCTCACCTCCCGGGCAATACATGCTCGACTGGGAAAGCCGGCAGTATGACCGGACCGTGGTGGACATCTTTGGCTACCACGCGGTCCAGATGGGCCTGCCGGCGATCGATACCCTGCGCGAGAACCGCATGCCGTTCTCCGCGCTGGCGCTCGACGGCCGCGCCGGCCCACACGGCCCGCGCGCGGGCCATACCGACACGCGCCAGCTATTGTGCCGCTTTGACGAATTGCCGTTCGAGACGCAGAGCATCGATCTGGTGACGCTGCCGCACATTCTCGAGTTTTCGGAAGATCCGCACGAAGTGCTGCGCGAGGTATCGCGTGTGCTGATGCCCGAGGGCCGCATCGTGCTTACCTGCTTCAACCCGATGAGCCTGTGGGGCGCGCGGCAGGGGCTGAACCGGCTCGGCGCCTCGCCGTTCCTGCCGAGCGACGCGCAGACCACCGGTTTCGTGCGCATCAAGGACTGGCTCAAGCTGCTCGGCTTCGATATCATCCGCGGCCGCTTTGGCTGTTATTGTCCGCCCTATCGGACCGACCGCTGGCTCCAGCGCATGGCGTTCCTCGAGAAGGCCGGCGACCGCTGGTGGCCGATCTTCGGCTCGGTCTACATGATCTCAGCCGTCAAGCGCGTGCGCAATATCCGCCTGGTCGGCCCGAGCTGGAAGACCTCCAAGCCCGCGCTGGCCCCCGTTTCCGCCCCAGTGGCCACGCCCACCGGCACCCATGGCAAGACGCCCGGCGAGGATCGCTGACGCCGGCGTCCCGCCTCATTCGAGCTCATTCAGGAATTCATGCAAGAAGTCACGATCTATTCAGATGGCGCCTGCAAGGGCAACCCCGGCCCCGGCGGCTGGGGCGCGGTGCTGGTTGCCGGCGACAGCGAAAAAGAACTGTTTGGCGGCGAAACCCCGACCACCAACAACCGCATGGAGCTGACCGCCGTCATCGAGGCGCTGCGCGCGCTCAAGCGGCCGTGCGTGGTCAAGGTCTATACGGATTCCCAGTACGTGCAGAAAGGCATCAGCGAATGGATCCGCGGCTGGAAAGCGCGCGGCTGGCTGACCGCCGACAAGAAGCCGGTCAAGAACGCGGATCTGTGGCAGCAGCTCGACGAGCTCGTGCAGCCGCACCAGATCAGCTGGCACTGGGTACGTGGCCACAACGGCCACCCGGGGAACGAGCGTGCCGACGCGCTGGCCAACCGTGGCGTGGCCTCGATCGGTAGCTGAATTGAACGGCGTTCGCTCCATCCGCGCGCCGGCCATCCGTTAGAATCCCGCCCATGCGACAGATCATCCTCGATACCGAAACCACCGGCCTCAATGCCAACGCCGGCGACCGCCTGATCGAAATCGGCTGCGTCGAAATGGTCAACCGGCGCCTGACGGGCCGTCACCTGCACTATTACGTCCATCCGGAACGCGATATCCACGAGGACGCGATCGCCGTGCACGGCATCACGCTCGAGTTCCTGGCCGACAAGCCGAAGTTCGCCGAGGTCGCGCACGACATCCGCGAGTTCGTGCAGGGCGCCGAGCTGATCATCCACAACGCCGCGTTCGACATGGGCTTTCTGGAGATGGAGTTCAAGCTGGCCGGACTGACCTCGTTCCGCGAAGGCATCGGCGGCGTCATCGACACGCTGCGCGAGGCGCGCCAGATGTTCCCGGGCAAGCGCAACTCGCTCGATGCCCTGTGCGACCGCCTGGGCGTGAGCAATGCGCACCGCACGCTGCACGGCGCGTTGCTCGATGCCGAACTGCTGGCCGAGGTGTACCTGGCCATGACGCGCGGCCAGAACTCGCTGGTCATCGACATGATCGACACGAGCACGGGGACTGGCGTGGCGGCCGCCAGCGCCGATCTGTCGGTGCTGACGCTGCCGGTGCTCCTCGCCACCGATGACGAACTGTCGGCGCACGCGACGGTGCTCAAGGAACTGGACAAGGCCAGCGGGGGCAAGACGGTGTGGAAAGACGTCGCCGGAGAACTGCCCGCCCCCACTACGGTGCAGTGAAAAAAGTTGGCAAAAGGGCTTTACAAGATACTGTCAGATCTGCATAATCTCGTTTCTTCGCAGCACGCACAGCGCGCAGCGACAGACCCGGGGAAACCCAGAGGGGGAAACCCAAGCGGAAGTCTGCAGGTTGAAAACAACTTCGCAGCAACCCGATTGGGCGGTTAGCTCAGTGGTAGAGCACTGCCTTCACACGGCAGGGGTCGCAGGTTCAAACCCTGCACCGCCCACCAAATTCAATGCCAAAAAGCCAGCCTCGCGCTGGCTTTTTTGTTTCTGCGCCGATGCTGCGCCGACATACGCACGCGCCTCAGGCGTGCTGCGTCGGCTCCCACAGCATCTCCCGCAACGGACGACGGTGGCGCCAGCCGAGCTCTTCGAGCATCGGCGCATCGTAGAACGCCGGCACCGGTCCGAGGCACAGCAATCCGAGCGGCCGAGCGCCTTCAGGTAGCTGCAGCATGCGGGCCAGCGCCTGTGGGTCGAACATCGATACCCAACCGAGTCCGAGGTTCTCCGCACGTGCCGCCAGCCACAGGTTCTGGACGGCGCAGGCGGCGGACGCGAGCGCCATGTCCTGCGGCATGGTGCGGCGGCCGAACACGGTGCCGTCGTCGGGGGGCAATACGATGGCGAGCAGCTCCGCGCAATCGCGGATGCCTTCCACCTTGATGCGCAGGAACTCGGCTTCGCGCTCTCCCAGTGCCTGAGCGGTAGCGAGGCGCTCCGCGTCCACCAGTGGCAGCAGACGCTCGCGCCATGCGGGGGTGCTCAGCCGCATGAAGCGCCATGGTTGCATCAGGCCAACCGAGGGCGCCTGGTTGGCCGCATGCAGCAACCGCTCGAGCTGCGTGTCGGGCAATGGCGGACCGGGCGTGAAGTGACGGCAGTCGCGCCGCAACGCGATGACCCGATAGAGCGCGGCTCGCTCCGCGTCGCCGACCTCGTGGGCCCGCTCTTTCCCATCGCTGCCGCTGCGCTCACCGCCCGGCGTTCCTGCTTCAGATGACAACCCCTTCTCCTACGTAGCGTGCAGCTTCGACTCGGCATCCACGCCAGCCGCCGCCCCGAAATGCCGTGAGTGTCGACCGCGACCGTGAAGCCGTCAAGCACCGCTCGCACGCAAACCAGGCAAATGGAGCGGTGAAGATTCGTAGAGATACGAGAGAAGGGAGGGAGAGCGATTGGTAGACTCGGTGGCGAGTTGCATGGGGCGGCTCGATGGATAGTGGAGCAAACCAAATGAGAGAGAACCCAACCTACCGTGAACGTGTCCTGCTTGCCTGCGATGTTATTCGCCGCGGCAAAGTGGAAGCGTACCTGGACTCCTGCCCACCCGAGGTCGCGGCGCGAGCGCGGAGTATCAAGCTGACATTCGAAGAGGCGCGACGGATGTTCAAGCTCGCGGTGCGCCTCCACGACGAGAGGATGCGGAATGCAAGGACGCCCGAGTGAAAGCACAGGGCCACCCGCTTCCATGCCACGACAATACAGCCCGGTTTTTCCACGCCTCGTCGACGCCGATGACGACGTCGTGGGCATGGTGGCCTATACGCTCTACAAGCGGCAGAAGCTGGAATGGATCCAGGCATTCCGGGCGACGCACGATGGCGCTGAGCCCACGGATCGGGAGATTGCAGAGCGCTTCGCCGCGTTCTCCGGCATGCCATCTCAGATCGAACAGTATCGCAAGCAGGCTGTCGGCATGCTCGAGGCTTTCCTGCAGATCGCCGAGACCGCACAACCAAACGGGCAACGTTGGAAAGCAGCCTCGGCACGAGGGCGAAGTTTCCGGCATCGCGTCGTCGAAAGCATCGTCGCCAATCTGGTGACCGTGCTACTGACCGCCGGCGTGACCGGCATTGCGTGGGTCCTCGTCACGGGCCCAACCCATCTGTTGAGACAGACCATCGAGCAAATCCTTGGCGGAGGCTAAACCCCTATGCGATTGTTTAGATCGTTCATCGTGTTAAGCAGGCCCTCGGAAATCCGGGGGCCTTTGCTTTTGGGCGGGCGTCGGCGAGCCGTGCGAGACTAATGACTTTCTCGACCCACGGGCAGATTTCCATGACCGATTCCACGCGCGCCGCCGGCGTGCACTTCTACCGGCCCGAAGAGGGTCATCGTCTGGCGCATGATCCGTTCAAGGCCATCGTGGCGCCGCGCATGATTGGCTGGATTTCCAGTCGCGATGCGGAAGGCCGCTTCAATCTTGCGCCGTACAGCTTCTTCGGTGCGTTCGCGGGCAATCCGCCGGTCATTGGCTTTTCGAGCGAGGGCTACAAGGATACGGTCCGCAATGTCGAAGCCACCGGCGAGTTCGTGTGGAACATGGCCAGCCTGTCGCTGGCGGAAAAGATGAATGCCACCTCGGCCACCGTGCCGAGCGATGTCGACGAATTTACGCTCGCGGGCCTCACGCCGGTTGCGGGCCATAGTGTCAACGTGCCGCATGTGGCGGAGTCCCCGGCGGCGCTCGAGTGCAAGGTCATGCAGGTGATTCGCCTGACCAACATCGACGGAGAAGCGATGTCCAACTGGCTGGTGCTGGGCCAGGTGGTTGGCGTGCATATCCGCGACGAGTTCCTCAAGGACGGCCTGTTCGACACGTTCCTCGCGCAGCCAATCATGCGCGCCGGTTATCGCGCCGAGTATGCGCAGACCGGCGACAAGTTCGAGATGATTCGACCTCGTTAATGCACACGAGATCGCCACACGCAACAAGCGGAGCGAATTCAGGCGATAGCGATCGGCAACGCGGCCGCACCGGTATAGCGTAAGGTCTTTTCAAGGCCATGGAGTGCTTACCGGATGTGGGCGATCGATGCAGCCTGCGCGCAGGCGCTACCGTGGACCGGGCGCTATCCCGCGGCGGCCGGCATCTTCGAGGTGCGGCCGCGGCGACTGCCGTGCGACGCCCTGCCCGTCTACGACGACGAGCTCGGCTGTGTGATCGGCTACCTGCGCGCCCATGCGCGGCGCGGGCAGTTGATGAACCTCGACGGCGACGTCATCGCGGTATGGGCCTGTCATGCGTTCTTGCCCGAGCCCGACATGCGCGATGCCGTGCTGGTGGTCGGCGGGCTCTGGACCTCGCGCGTGCGCGGCATGACACCGCTCGATGTGATCGGCAGCGGCGCGCCGGTCCCGCCCGACGCCGTGGGCACACTGCGTCAGCACTTTATGGCGCTATCGCAGGAACCACTGTTCTACACCGAACCCGCGCTCGCCCGTATGCAAGACCGTGTGCACTTCGTGCCCGTGCATATCCTGCGGCTCGCGTTGCGTCATGGCGAGCGGCTGCCGCCACCGGCCGGACTGGCCGGTGTGGCACGCTATTCATCGCTGATGTGGTTGCGGCAGGTGCCGCATGTGCTGGATGTGGTAACGAGCGCGGATGGCCTGACGGTGCTGCGCTTCGAATACTGGCATTACGCCGGGGACTGCGCCTTGTTGGACCCCGCGGCCCCCACAGACCCGGCCACCTGAGGCGCGGTGACATGGTCGACCGCGGCGAGCACGTCCTCGACCGTCGGCGGCGCGCCACGATCGCCGATCGAGAGCGACTGCCCCGGCGTATGAATACCGAAGTGCTTCGCATCGGTGGCTGTGAACAACATCACCGACGGCTTGCCGAGCGCATCGGCCAGATGCACGAAGCCAGTGTCCATGCCGACCACGAGCGCCGAGGCGTCCACACGTTGCGCGACTTCGGTGATGGTCATCTTCGGCAGCACCTCAGCGCCAGGAATCTCGGCGGCCAGTGCCTCGGACTCCGCGCGCTCCTTGTCGGAACCCCAGGGCAGCTGGATGCGATAGCCGCGACGCGCAAGCTCCTGCCCCACGCGGATCCAGCTGGCCTGCGGCCATTTCTTGATCTCGGCGGACGTCGCGTGGAACAACATGCAGCGCGGCACGCCATCGGCGTTAAGCGGAGTGGCCGGCGCCGGCACGCGCAGCGCGTTGTGCTCGCGCGGTTCGATCTCGTAGCCAAGCGCGTTGGCGACGACCATACGCATCTTGTGCCGACAGGTGGCGTCGCCATGCGGCCCGAAGATATCGGTATAGGCAAACACGGCCTGCGGTTCGCCGAGGAACTCGGCGCCATAGCCATAGCGGCGTGGCGACCGCGCCAGCCGCGCCACGATCGCGCTCTTCATAACGCCGTGGACATCGACCACGGCATCGTATTTCTCGCGCCGCAACGCACGCACGGCCTTGAGAATGCCGCCGAGATTACGCAGGCTGCGCTGCTTCTTGAAGCCGCGCAACGGCGGCGAGATCACGCGATCGACACCGACGGCCCAGCTCGGAATGTCCGCGCACGAGGCATCCGCGACCCAGTCGATCTTCGCTTCGGGATATGCGCGGCGCAGATCGGAGATCAGCGGCAGCGTGTGGACCATATCGCCCAGCGAGGTGATCTTGATGACGAGAATGCGCTTCATGCGGAGGAGCCGCGGCCGGGGCCGGTCAAATTTGCGAAGCCGCTAGTATGCCTGAGCCGGCAGCCCCAGCCTCACACTCGTCGTCGCTCAACGCCAGACCGAAGCGTCCGCCACCACCGTGGCAAAGCGGTCATGCAGCGCGGCCAGCGTCACGCGATGCAGTTCCGCGGCGGGCAACGGCTCGCCACCGAGCGGATCGGGCAGATCGCGCGTGGCGCAGGCCGCCGCCACCAGCGTGCAGCGATAGCCGTGATCGAGCGCGGACCGTACCGTGGCGCTTATGCACATATGCGTCTGGAAGCCCGCGACGATCAGCTCCTTGCGGCCCAGCGCCTCCAGCTTGGCGGCGAGTTCTGTACCCGCGAAGCTGTTGGGCAGGTGCTTGACCACGGTCGTCTCGTCGTCGCGCGCCTCGAGGCCCTCGATCAGGCTGGCAAATCGCGTTGCAGGATCGAACGCGCCACCGGCCTTGCCGTGGTGAACCACATGCACGACGGGCGTGCCATGCGCGCGCGCCAACGCGAGCAGCTCGGCGCAGGCCGCGACGGCCGACGGCATACCGACCAGCGGCAGGCGGCCATCGACGTACTCCTGCTGGTGATCGACGACCACCAGCACGGCGTCCTGCCAGGCGGAAGGCTTGCGGCTCGCGCCCGCAGCGTCGAGCAAGGTGAATGGAGCGGATGGAGTGGACATTTGGAACCGGTTCCTCTTCTGGGAAATATGGATGGTAATTCACTTCGAGGGACGATGCCCCACACGATGGTAGGCAACCATCGGACAGACGCCAAAACCTCGGTATCGCACCATGCACTTAGCGTGCGATCGGACACATCCATTTGGATTAGTCCGCGTTTACGCGGGTGCACATCTGCTACGCTGCCAACCAGTGCCAAGAAACGGGCGGGTTGCAGCACAAAAGCCCTGGCACCAAAAGAACGGGTCAGTGCGCGCAAGGCTTGCCATACCTGAGGCCTGAGCGCGCATGAAAAAGAACATAAACATGCGGCACTCTCTGAAGTACCGGATGGCTCTTGCGACTGCGCTCGTGGCCACGCTGGTCCTTGTGGTCAGCGCAGGGTTCTCGCAGTACTACGCGTACGAAAGCCTCAAAGGTCTGCTTCAGGACCAGCAGGATACGCGTGTCAAGATGGTCGCCGAGCAACTCGATGAAAAGCTCGAGTCGCGCGAGGTCGTACTGCGCCGGCTGGCGAAACAGCTCGAGCCGGCCCTCGCGCGGCCGGCAACGGAGTTGCGCCGTCTCGCCACGGGCGCCGTGGACATGCCCGAGAGCTTCAACGCAGTACTCATGGCCTGGCCCGACGGCACGCTTGCGTTCAGCACTGCCGTGCCCGAGGGCTACAAAGCCAACGTCAGCGAACGTGAATATTTCCGCGCCATTCTCAGGGGTGCCCCGTTTGTCGTCTCGGATCTGATCCAGGGCCGTTATTCCAACTCACCGGGCGTGATTCTGGCGGTGCCGCTTCATGGCCCCAAGGGCGAATTGCGCGCCGTGGTCGCGGGCGTCCTGAACCTCAACGGGCACAACTTCCTGCGCGAGCTCTCGCGCAGCCGCGTGGGCGTGACCGGTTACTACTGCCTGGTCTCGGCCCCTTCCAATCCGCGCTACGCATTGCATCCGGTGGCCGGCACGGTACTGCAACCCGCGCGCGCCGAGGGCGAGTCCTGCGGGGCCGAGCAACCCAAGTCCGCATGGGAGTGGTTCGCGCCAAAGCAACCCATCGTCGCGCGGCATGCGCTCGAGGCCAATGGCTGGCAGGTGGTGGCGGTGCTCCCGGCGCAGGAAGCGTTTTCGCCGTTGATCGAGATTCGTCAGCGCGCGGTGATTGCTGGCGTCATGTCGCTGCTGGTCGCGGGCGCGCTGATGTGGCTGTTGATCCGGCATATCCTCGCGCCGCTGGAGCACCTGCATCGCACGGTGCGTCAGCTCGCCACGCGCCCCACGGCCGTGGCCGAACTCCAGCATGACAGCGAGGACGAGATCGGCGAGCTGGCTACCGCGTTCTCTGAGGTCATGCATCAGCTATCCGAGCGCGAGCGTGCGCTCGAAGCCGCCAAGGATCGCGCCGACGCCAGCGAGAAGCGCATGGAGGCGATTGCCAACCATGTGCCCGACTATGTGTCATTCATCGATGCGTCGGAACGGTTTGCCTATGTCAATCAGGCCTATGCAAACCACTTCGGGCTGGCACCTGCCCAGATCGTGGGACTCACGGTGCGCGAGTTGTGGGGCACCAGCGAATATGTGGCCAACGAGCCGTTCCTCGCGCAGGCGCGTGCCGGTGAAGCGGTGACTGTCACGCGTGAATGCGCGGACGGCGCGTGGTTCGAGGTCACCTATCAACCCGCATGGAACGAGGCACGCGATGCCCTGACCGGGCTGCATATGTTCGCGCGCAATGTCACCGATGAGCGCGCGCGGTTACGGCAGCTGGAGGCGCAGACGCTGTCGGACCATTTGACTGGACTGCTCAACCGCAAGGGTTTCGATCGCCGGCTGGCCGACGTGATGGCGCGGGCGGATGCAAATGGGCAACGCGCGGCATTGCTGCTGGTGGATCTCGATGACTTCAAGGCCGTCAACGACACGCATGGGCATGCGATCGGCGATCGGCTGCTGGTGGCGTTTGCGGAACGACTCAGCCATTGCGTGCGCAAGGGCGATGCGGTCGCGCGCATTGGCGGCGACGAGTTCGCGATCATTCTCGAGAATGTTGGCCATCCAGGCACGGTGGACCGGCTCGCGCGCACGGTGGTGCAGGCGGCGCTGCGCCCGCTGGTGATCGGCGATCAGCCGTTTGTGGCGACGGCCAGTGTGGGTAGCGCGCTGCACCAGCCGCATGGCGGGAGTTCGATCAGCGAGCTGTTTATGCGGGCGGATATGGCGCTTTACGAGGCCAAGCGTTGCGGCAAGGCGCGGCATGCTTCGCCGACCGCGCCGGCAACATTTACGGTTTGAGCCCTCTCCCCGAGGGGAGAGGGCTCACCTGCTAAGCCACTACCGTACGCGGCCTTCCTTCCAGGCTTGCAGCAGCTTGTCGTACGCGATGGTTTCGCCCTTCGGCTTTTCGTTGTCGAGCTTCTTCCACGGTGCGTGGTCCGAAGACAGCCACTTCGACGGATCGCTCTTCGGGTTGAGCTTCGGCGCGCACTGGCTCATGCCGGCGCGCTGCAGGCGGGCCATCACCTGATCCATCTCTTCGGCAAGCGTGTCCATTGCGGCCTGCGGCGTCTTTTCGCCGGTCACCGCGGTGGCCACGTTCTTCCACCACAGTTGCGCGAGCTTCGGATAGTCGGGCACGTTGGTGCCGGTCGGCGTCCAGGCCACGCGCGCCGGGCTGCGGTAGAACTCGATCAGGCCACCGTACTTGGCCGCGTTCTTGGTCAGGTACTCGTTGTTGATGTCGCTATCGCGAATAAACGTCAGGCCGGTCAGCGACTTCTTCAGCGACACGGTCTTGGCCGTCACGAACTGCGCATAGAGCCATGCGGCAGCCAGGCGGTTCGGATCGGTGTTCTTGAAGAACGTCCACGAGCCCACGTCCTGATAGCCGTTCTGCATGCCCTGCTTCCAGTACGGGCCATACGGCGACGGTGCCATGCGCCACTTGGGCGAGCCATCCGCGTTGACCACCGGCAGGCCCTTCTTGGTCATGTCAGCCGTGAAGGCCGTGTACCAGAAGATCTGCTGCGCCACCTGCCCCTGCGCGGGCACCGGACCGGCTTCGGAGAAGGTCATGCCCATCGCCTGCGGCGGTGCGTACTTCTTCATCCAGTCGATGTACTTGGTCAGCGCATAGACCGCGGCCGGGCTGTTGGTGGCGCCGCCACGCGAAACCGAGGCGCCTTCCGGCGTGCACTTGTCCGTGCCCACGCGAATGCCCCACTCGTCCACCGGCATGCCGTTCGGCAGGCCCTTGTCCGCGGTACCCGCCATCGACAGCCATGCATCGGTAAAGCGCCAGCCCAGCGACGGGTCCTTCTTGCCGTAGTCCATGTGGCCATAGACCTTCTTGCCGTCGAGCTCCTTCACGTCGTTCGAGAAGAAGTTGGCGATGTCCTCGTACGCGGACCAGTTGGTGGGCACGCCGAGGTCATAGCCGTACTTGGCCTTGAACTTGTCCTGCAGATCCTTCCGCGCGAACCAGTCCGCGCGGAACCAGTACAGGTTGGCGAACTGCTGGTCCGGCAGCTGATAGAGCTTGCCATCGGGCGCCGTGGTGAACTTGGTGCCGATGAAGTCCTTCAGGTCGATATCCGGGTTCGTGAACTCCTTGCCGGCACCGGCCATGTAGTCGGACAGCGGCAGGATCGCGCCGTAGCGATAGTGCGTACCGATCAGGTCCGAGTCGGAAATCCAGCCGTCGTAGATCGACTTGCCGGACTGCATCGACGTCTGCAGCTTCTCGACGACGTCGCCTTCCTGGATCAGGTCGTGACTGACCTTGATGCCGGTGATTTCCTCGAACGCCTTGGCCAGCGTCTTGGACTCGTATTCATGCGTCGTGATGGTTTCCGACACCACGCTGATCTGCGTGACGCCCTTGGCCTTGAGCTTGGCCGCGGTGTCGATGAACCATTTCATCTCGGCAAGCTGCTTGTCCTTGCTCAGCGACGATGGCTGGAACTCGTTGTCCACCCACTTCTTCGCTTCGGCTTCACCGGCCCATGCGTGCCCGCATGCTAGCGCGGCCGCAAATGCCAGGGCCGACATCCCCAACTTTACGTGCTGTTTCATCAATGTCTCCTCAGGAACCCCCTTCCCCGATTTCTGTTTCTGGGATGGCGCCCCCGGGGAAGGGACAGGCGGCACAGCCCATTTTTAATATGGCAACTGCAACACACATAACCCACGCAGGAGTCTTAACCCTTGCGCATGATCAACAGCAACACCAGCAGCGAGATACCCGCGCTGACCCACACCGACGGCGCCTCGGCAAGCGAGAACCAGGTCTGCATCTTCTCGCCCAGTCCCACCCACGCGAGGTTGATCCACGCCGCGCACATCAGCCCGATAAACAACCGGTCGCCGCGCGTGGTCGCAATCGGCAGAAAGCCCTTGCGCAACACCGTGGGGGAGCGCATTTCCCAGATCGTCATGCCGATCAGCATGATCACCACGCTTGCAAAGAACACGGCCACCGGGGTGGTCCATACCATCCAGCTCAGCATAGATCGCCCTCCCTCAGACCCGGCCCATCGCGAAGCCCTTCGCGATGTAGTGCCGCACGAACCAGATCACGATGCCGCCCGGCACGATGGTCAGCACACCGGCCGCGGCCAGCACACCCCAGTCCATCCCCGAAGCCGACACCGTGCGCGTCATCGTCGCCACGATCGGCTTGGCGTTCACGGACGTCAGCGTACGCGCGAGCAGCAGCTCCACCCAGCTGAACATAAAACAGAAGAACGCTGCCACACCCACGCCGGCCTTGATCAGCGGCAGGAAGATCGTCAGGAAGAAGCGAGGAAACGAATAGCCGTCCACATAGGCGGTCTCGTCGATCTCGCGCGGCACGCCCGACATAAAGCCTTCCAGAATCCATACCGCCAGCGGTACGTTGAACACCAGATGCGCCAGTGCCACGCCGAGGTGCGTGTCCATCAGCCCCATGGTCGTGTAGAGCTGGAAGAACGGCAGCAGGAACACGGCAGGCGGCGTCATGCGGTTGGTCAGCAACCAGAAGAACACATGCTTGTCGCCGATGAACTGGTAGCGCGAGAACGCATACGCGGCCGGTAACGCGACCGAGATCGAGATGATCGTGTTCAGCGCGACGTAGATCATCGAGTTGATATAGCCCGAGTACCACGACGCATCGGTGAAGATGGTCACGTAGTGCTCGAGCGTGAACGTCGCGGGCCACAGCGACAGCGTGGACACGATCTCCTCGTTGGTCTTGAACGACATGTTGACCATCCAGTAGATGGGCACGATGGCGAACAACAGGTAGATCGTGAGGAACACCGGACGCCAGGCCCCGGCGCGTTGTCCCGGTAGTTTCTCAGCCATGGGGCACCTCCTCGCTGCCGGCGGTGCCGGCGCGCTGCATCCAGTTATAGAGCACGAAGCAGGTCAGCAGGATGATCAGGAAATACACGATCGAGAACGCCGCCGCCGGGCCCAGGTCGAACTGCCCCACGGCCTTCTGCGTCAGATACTGCGACAGGAACGTGGTGGCGTTGCCGGGTCCGCCGCCGGTCAGCACGAACGGCTCGGTGTAGATCATGAAGCTGTCCATAAAGCGCAGCAGCACGGCGATCATCAGCACGCCACGCAGCTTGGGCAACTGGATAAAGCGGAACACCGCGAAGCGCGAGGCGCCGTCGATCTGCGCGGCCTGGTAGTACGCATCGGGAATCGCGCGCAACCCTGCGTAGCACAGCAGCGCGACCAGCGGCGTCCAGTGCCAGACATCCATCACGAGCACGGTCACCCAGGCATCGATGGCACTGCCCGTGTAGTTGTAGTCAAAGCCCATGCCCGCGAGCGACGCGCCCAGCAGGCCGATATCGGTACGGCCAAAGATCTGCCAGATCGTGCCCACCACGTTCCACGGAATCAGCAGCGACAGCGCGATGATCACGAGCGTGGCCGACGCGCGCCAGCCTTTGGCCGGCATCGACAGCGCCAGCAGGATACCGAGCGGAATTTCCACCGCCAGCACCGCCAGCGAGAAGCCGAGCTGACGCAGCAGCGCATCGTGCAACTCGACGTCGCGCAGCACGGTGGCAAACCATTCGGTACCGACGAACACGCGGCGCTCGGGCGAGATGATGTCCTGCACCGAGTAGTTGACGATGGTCATCAGCGGCAGGATGGCCGAGAACGCCACGCAGATCACCACGGGCAGAACCAGCAGCCAGGCCTTCTGGTTGACGGGCTTCATTGCACCAGCTCCTCGTTGACGTAGTAGCAGGTATGACGGTTGAACACTGCAAGCCAGGCGGCATCGCCGGCGTTCAGCGCCGCGGCTTCGGTACCCAGGCGGGCGCGTAGCGTGGCGCCCTCGCCCGTGTTTGCCATGGCACCCGCCACGGTGGCTGTGACCAGCCAGTACGTGCCGATATCCTGCGCGCGCGCCACGCGCACCGGCATCGCGAGCGGATCGCCCTCGCCCGACAGGCTCAGGTATTCCGGCCGCACGCCAATGCGGAACGTGCCCGCGGCCTGCAGCGCGGCCGCGATATGCGGTGCGAGCGGCGGCGTGTAGCGACGCCCGCTCGCGTCACCCTCCACTTCGATCGCGCCATCGCGCCATGCGGCCGACAGGAAGTTCATGCCCGGCGAGCCGATAAAGTGCCCGACGAACGTATGCGCGGGTTTCTCGAACAGTGCCTCCGCCGAGCCGACCTGCACCGCCTTGCCGCGCGACATCACCACCACCTGATCCGCGAACGTCAGCGCCTCGGTCTGATCGTGCGTGACATAGATCAGCGTGAGCCGGAACTCGTGATGAATCTCCTTGAGCTTGCGCCGCAGCTGCCATTTCAGATGCGGGTCGATCACGGTCAGCGGTTCGTCGAACAGAATCGCGGACACGTCCTGCCGCACCAGGCCGCGACCCAGTGAAATCTTCTGCTTGGCATCGGCGGCCAGCCCGCTCGCGCGGCGGTCGAGCGACGACGACAGGTCCAGCATTTCCGCGACGCGGCCCACGCGCTCCTTTACCTGCGCGGCGGGCACGCCGCGGTTGCGCAGCGGGAACGCGAGGTTCTCGCCGACGGTCATGGTGTCGTAGATGACCGGGAACTGAAACACCTGTGCGATATTGCGGGCCTGCGGCGACGCCGCCGTAACGTCCTTGCCATCGAAATGGATGGTGCCCTGCGACGGCCGCAGCAGCCCTGATACGCAATTCAGCAGCGTGGTCTTGCCGCAACCGGATGGTCCCAGTAGCGCATAGGCGCCGCCGTCCTCGAACGTGAAACGCAGCGGTAGCAGCGCGTAGTCCTCGTCGCGCTGCGGGTCCGGTACGTAGGCATGCGCGAGGTCGAGATCGATGCGCGTCATGTCAGACTCCGGAAACGTGAGGTGACGTGTTGTTCGGCGTACTGAGGATCGGCGTACTGACCACGTCGGCGAGCGCGCCCGGACGGCGCGGCGCGTGAATGCGCGCGCCGGCGGCATCGAACAGATAGAGGTGCGCGGGGTCGAGGTATAGCGACAACTGCGCGCCGAGCGCGAAGTCGAGCACGCCCGCGAACTGGGCCACGAGATTGCCGGCCGGCGTGTCCACGTGCACGAACGTGTCGGAGCCCGACAGTTCGGCCAGCGCCACGCGTCCCGGCAACTCGACACTGCCGTCGCCCCCCTCGATACCCCCCGGCTTGAGCCGCAGCGCGGCGGCACGGATGCCCACCGTCACATCACCTTCGTAGGTGCCGACGTCGGGCACCGCCACCGCGATCCCACCCGGCAAGGTGACGCGGCCGGCCGTGAACGTGCCCGCGATCAGATTCATCGGTGGATCGCTGAACGCGCGCGCCACGCGCAGCGAGTCCGGATAGTGGAATACCTGCGGCGTGGGCCCGTACTGCAGCAGTTCGCCGGCATCGAGCACCGCGGTGTAGCCGCCGAGCAGCAGTGCTTCGGCCGGCTCGGTGGTGGCATAGATCACGGTGGCGTCGCCATGCGCGAACAGTTGCGCGAGTTCCTCGCGCAGTTCCTCGCGCAGCTTGTAGTCGAGGTTGACCAGCGGCTCGTCCAGCAGCATCAGCGGCGCATTCTTGGCCAGCGCACGCGCCAGCGCGACGCGCTGCTGCTGGCCACCGGACAATTCGGCCGGATAGCGCTGCAGCAGATGGTCGATATGCAGCCGCGCGGCCAGTTCGCGCACCTGCCGCGCGATGTCGTCGCGGCCGGTCTTGCGCAACCGCAGCGGCGAGGCGATGTTGTCGAACACCGTCAGCGACGGGTAGTTGATGAACTGCTGGTACACCATCGAGACATTGCGCTCGCGCACCGGCACCCCGGTCACGTCCACGCCATCGACCAGCACGCGGCCCGCACTCGGCTTGTCCAGCCCCGCCATCACGCGCATCAGCGAGGTCTTGCCGGCCTGCGTCGCGCCCAGCAGGATGGTGACTGCGCCGGGTACCGGCGTCAGCGACATCGGATAGAGATAGGCTTGCGAACCTACATGCTGCGCAATGCCTTCCAGGCTTAGCTGCATCCAGTCTCCAATTTTTTCTTATGCTTTATTCATCACACCCGAAACGCGTGGCCGAGGGCGGTGAAATGCACTATTTGTAGTGTCCTGCTCGTTTTAGCAAAAAAGCGAACGTAATACAACTGTGCGGCGCATCATTTGTTTTCGTTTCTGTTTGTTCTAGAATGGCCGCATGATCCTCAATCCCCGCCAGACTGCCCTGCTCGAAGAGGTGCGCAGCCAGGGCTTCGCCTCCATCGACGCCCTTGCGCGCAAGTTCGGCGTGACCCTGCAAACGGTCCGCCGCGACGTCAATCTGCTCGCCGAGAATGGCATGCTCACCCGCTTTCATGGCGGCGTGCGGATGGAGAACTCCACCACCGAGAATATTGCCTACCGGCAGCGGCAGTTACTCAATGCCGACGGCAAGGCGCGCATCGGACGCGCGGTGGCGGCGGCGGTGCCGGACGGCTGCTCGCTGATCCTGAACATCGGCACCACGGTCGAAGAAATTGCGCGCGCACTGATCCATCACCGCGGGCTGCGCGTCATTACGAACAACCTGCATGTGGCCAATATCCTGGCCGACAACCCCGACTGCGAAGTCATCGTAGCGGGTGGCGTGCTGCGTTCGCGCGATCGCGGCATCATCGGCGAGGCCACGGTCGAGTTCATCCGTCAGTTCAAGGTGGATATCGGGCTGATCGGCATCTCGGGCATCGAGGCCGACGGTACGCTGCGCGATTTCGATTTTCGCGAGGTCAAGGTGGCGCGCACGATCATGGAGCATTCGCGCGAGATCTGGCTGGCCGCCGATGCGAGCAAGTTCAACCGCCAGGCCATGGTGGAACTGGCGCCGCTCACCTGCATCGATCGTCTGTTCACGGACGAGCCGCTGCGCGATCCGTTCGTGCAGATGCTGGGCGAAAGTGGAGTGAACTGTGTGGTCGCGGACCCCGAATAAGCGCGCGGGCGCGCGCGCTGTCAGGTTTGCTATCGGATTCGCTAACCGGCGCGCCGTGGCGCGCCTGTCGGGACTGGATTTACTTGAAGACCACCGTCTTGTGGCCGTTGAGCAGGATGCGATGTTCCGCATGCCATTTGACGGCACGCGCGAGCGCCACGCATTCCACGTCGCGCCCCACGGCGGTGAGCTGGTCGGGGTCCATGCTGTGGTCCACGCGCTCGATCTCCTGCTCGATGATCGGGCCTTCGTCGAGGTCGGCGGTCACGTAATGGGCCGTCGCGCCAATCAGCTTCACGCCGCGATCGTGCGCCTGGTAGTACGGCTTGGCGCCCTTGAAGCTCGGCAGGAACGAATGGTGGATGTTGATCGCGCGGCCGGCCAGCTTGCGGCACAGGTCGTCGGACAGCACCTGCATGTAGCGCGCCAGCACGACGAGGTCGATGTTCTGGTCGCGCACGACTTCGAACACGCGCATCTCCTGCGCGGCCTTCTGGTCGCCGGACGCGTTCATCAGCGGCAGATGGAAGAACGGCACGTCGTAGGACGCGGCCAGTTGATAGAAGTCGCGATGGTTCGACACGATCGCGGCGATCTCGACCGGCAGCCCGCCGACCTTGGCACGGAACAGCAGATCGTTCAGGCAGTGGCCGATCTTGGAAACCATGATCATGACGCGCGGCTTGATCGAGGCATCGAACAGTTCCCACTGCATGCCGAACTGGTCGCCGATCGGCGCGAACGCATCGCGCAACGTGGCCAGTTCCGGACCACCGGCCGCGGTGCTGAAATGCACGCGCATAAAGAAACGGCCGGTGAACGCATCGCCGTACTGGTCGGAGTCAACGATATTGCAGCCGTGCTGGAACAGCAGGCCCGAAACGGCATGAACGATGCCCGGTTGGTCCGGGCACGAGATAGTGAGAATAAATCCGGTGTTGCTCATCGTAGGCGATTGGGTTCAGGGCAGACCGCGGGGTTCGTGAGGCCGAAAGCTCAGGCCCAGCCGCGCCGCCGGAGCGCATCGAGAGTCACCAGCGTAGCGTCCACGGTCATCGCGCGGTCCGCCATGATAGCAAGCAATGCCGCCGGCGCGATCCGCCGATGCTCGGCCACCTCGCCATCGCGATTGACCGGCACGAAGTCCGCCGGCAGCATCAGGTCATATACGAACACCTGTTCCCATTGCACGCCTTCGGGAATATCACGCAGGACTTCAATCACGCCATGCGCCTCGACGCGCGCGGCCAGTGCGGGGGGAATGCCAGATTCCTCGTCGCATTCGCGCACGATCGTCTCCAGCGGCTCGCTGCCATGCGGCATGCCGCCCGCGACGAGGTTGTCCCACATGCCGGGATCGGTCGCCTTGTTCGGACTGCGGCGGGAAATCCATAACGCGGGCCTGGCTTCCGGACCCTCGGGGGCCGTCTCGATGATCCCGTTCAGGTGCGAGGCGAACGTCAGCAGCCCCAGAAACCGGGCCGCCGCGCGTTCGATGGTCGCGAACGCAGGCGCATCGAGCGCTGGCGTGACCGCGAACAGTTCGTTGCGCCAGCCACGCACATGGCCCGCGTCGGCGAGCCGTCGGGCCAGGTCCGCCAGCGCGGCACTGCGGCTTGCAAAGTCGTGGCAACCGGGCAGCAGCGCGATGGTGCCGTGGGCTTCCGCGCCGACCCATTCCAGACCGTCGTTCGCGGCCGCATGCATCGCGCGCAGCGTGACGGCATGGCTGCGCGGCAACCAGCCCACGTGGCAGCCTTCGACGATCAACCGCAGATGCGCCGCCGCATCGAACGGGCTGCGCGCGGCCACGCCGCTCACCGTGCGTTCAACCAGCCCCACAAGCTCTTCATTCATTCCTGACATGTTCGATTCGATTTCGACGGGGGCAGCATGACCACCACGTCCTCACAGCCCACTTATATTCTGGCGCTCGACCAAGGCACGAGCAGCTCGCGCGCCATCCTGTTCGATCACGCGGGCAACGTGGTACGCATCGCCCAGCGCGAATTCCGGCAATATTATCCGCATCCGGGTCATGTCGAACACGATCCGTACGAGATCTGGCAATCGCAGCTCGCGGTCGCGCACGAGGTGCTCACCGCCGCCAACGTCAGCGGCACGCAGGTGCGCGCGATCGGCATCACCAACCAGCGCGAGACCACGGTGCTGTGGGATCGCAAGACCGGCGAACCGGTCGGCCGCGCGCTGGTCTGGCAGGACCGCCGCACCGCGCCGCTGTGCGAGCAGTTGCAGAACGACGGCCACGGCCCGATGTTCCAGCAGAAGACCGGGCTGATCATCGACGCGTACTTCTCCGGCACCAAGCTGCGCTGGATGCTCGACAACTATGAAGGCGCCCGCGCGCGCGCCGAACGCGGCGAGCTGGCCTTTGGCACCGTCGACAGCTGGCTGATCTGGCAATTGACCGAGGGCAAGCGCCATGTGACCGACGTGTCCAATGCCGCGCGCACGCTGATGTTCAACATCAACGATTTCCGCTGGGACGACGCGCTGCTCGAGGTGCTGGATATTCCCAAAAGCCTGTTGCCCGAAGTGGCACCGTCCAGTGGCGAGGTGGCGCACACCTCCGCACGGCTGTTCGGCACCGCGATTCCGATCGCGGGCATCGCGGGCGACCAGCAGGCCGCCACGTTCGGTCAGGTTTGTCTGTCGCCGGGCATGGCCAAGAATACCTATGGCACCGGCTGCTTCATCCTGATGAACGCCGGCGACAAACCCGTGGCCTCGCAGAACCGGCTGCTGACGACCATCGGCTGGCAACTGGGTCCGCAACACGGTAACAACACGCAATACTGCCTTGAAGGCGGTGTGTTCATGGGCGGCGCCACGATCCAGTGGTTGCGCGATGGGCTGAAGATCATCGAGAGCGCGCCCGAGGCGGAAGCGCTTGCGCGCCAGTGCAACGACACCGAAGGCGTGGTGCTGGTGCCCGCGTTCGCGGGTCTGGGCGCGCCGCACTGGGACCCCTTCGCGCGCGGCACGCTGGTCGGCATCACGCGCGGCACGGGCCGTCCGCATATTGCACGCGCGGCGCTCGAGTCGATCGCGTTCCAGAGCGTGGACGTGCTGCAGGCCATGGAGAAGGACGCGGGGCTGCCGCTCGCCGAACTCCGCGTGGATGGCGGCGCGTCGCGCAGCGACCTGTTGATGCAGATGCAGGCCGATCTGCTCGGCACGCCCGTGGTGCGCCCGCGCGTGACCGAGACCACGGCGCTCGGCGCCGCCTACCTGGCTGGCCTTGCCACCGGCTACTGGAGCGATACCGAGGAAATTCGCCAGCAATGGCAGATGGAGCGGCGCTTCGAGCCGCGGCTCTCCGCCGACGAGCGCGCGCAACGCCTGCGCCGCTGGCATCGCGCGGTGGCGCGCGCACGCGACTGGGCTCGCGACGACGATGAAGATTCCGTCGCCAACGCCTCCTGAACACCGATCATTTCTATGTTACTGAAGTCATGCCGATAACCGCCCCCTCCGTCCAACCCCCGTCACGCGCCGAACTGCTCGCCACGCTCGAGCGCGAGCCGCGCTGGGATGTCATCGTCATCGGCGGTGGCGCCACCGGCCTCGGCACCGCCGTCGATGCCGCCTCGCGCGGCTATCGCACGCTGCTGCTGGAAGCCGCCGATTTTGCCAAGGGCACGTCGAGCAAGGCCACCAAGCTCGTGCACGGTGGCGTCCGCTATCTGGCCCAGGGCAATATCAGCCTGGTGCGCGAGGCGCTGCACGAACGCGGCCTGCTCGCGCGCAACGCGCCGCATCTGGTGTGGCCGCTCGGTTTCGTGGTGCCGGCCTATCAGATGTTCGACCAGCCGTTCTACGGCATCGGCCTCAAGGTATATGACATGCTGGCGGGCGGGCTCAACCTGTCGGGCAGCCGCTGGCTCAACCATCGCGAAACACTGGCCGCGGCGCCGACACTGGCCGAGCACGTCGGTGGCCGGCCGCTGCGCGGCGGCAATCTCTACTTCGACGGGCAGTTCGACGACACCCGTCTGGCCACCGCGCTGATGCGCACGCTGTTCGATGTCGGTGGCGTGGCGCTCAACTACATGCGCGTGAGCGGCCTGCAGCAGAAGAACGGCGTGATCACCGGCGTGACCGTGCAGGACGCGATTGGCGATGCCACGTTCGAACTGCGCGCGGACTGCGTGATCAACGCCACCGGCGTGTGGGTCGATGCGATCCGCCAGATGGAAGACGGCCAGGCGCGCACCATGGTCGCGCCGAGCCAGGGCGTGCACCTGACGCTGCCACGCAGCTTCCTGCCCGGCGATCGCGCGATCCTGGTGCCGAAGACCGACGACGGCCGTGTGCTGTTTATCGTGCCATGGAACGGCCACACCATCGTTGGTACCACCGACTCGCCGCGGCAGGACCTGCCGCTGGAGCCGCGCGCCAGCGGCGACGATGTGGACTTCATCCTCGAGACCGCCTCGCGCTATCTCTCGCGCGACCCGACGCGCGCGGACGTCACCAGCGTGTGGGCCGGGCTGCGGCCGCTCGTCAAGGCTACTGGCGAATCGTCCACGGCATCGTTGTCGCGCGAGCATACGATCCTGGTTTCCAAGGCGGGCCTGATCACCGTAACCGGCGGCAAATGGACCACCTATCGCAAGATGGCCGAAGATGTCATCGAAACCGCGATCCAGCGCCAACTGCTCAAGGCCGCGCCGGGCGTCACCGCCGAGTTGCCGCTGCACGGCGCGACGAATCTGCCGGCAGACCTGCCCGCGGCCAACACTGGCTCGCCGGACCGTTACTACGGTTCGGACCTGCCGTTGCTGCGCGCGCTGCCGGGCAACGACGACATTCTCGTGCCCGCGGCAGGCCTGACGGCCGCGCACGTGCGATTTGCCGCGCGTCATGAACTCGCGCGCCGTGTGGAGGATGTGCTGGCACGGCGCAATCGTGCGCTGTTCCTCGATGCGCGCGCGGCGGTCGCCGGCGCGCCGCGCGTGGCCGAGATCCTGGCCGAGGAGCTCGGCCAGGACGCCACTTGGCAAGAGACCGAGGTGGCGTCGTTCGGCGCGCTGGCCAGGGGCTATATGCTCGAATAGGAGGGATGGACATGCACGCACGTACCCGCTTCGCGCTCGTCACGCCGGTCATGCTGGCGACGCTGACCACGCTGACCCTCATGGGGATCGCCCCCGCGGCGGCGCAGCCACGGCTCGACAACCTGCGCTTTCAGGACAACCGGGCCGTGTCCTACCAGTGCGACAACGGCCAGCGCGTGGCCGTGCGGTACCTCAACAGCGCCGACAACCAGCTGGCCCTGATGCGTGTCGACGACAAGCCGAAAGTGTTCGTCAACGTGATGAGTGGCTCCGGCGCGCGCTACGTCGCGGGCCGCTATGAGTGGTGGACCAAGGGGGAGGATGGCAACCTGCGCGACCTGATGGCCGCGCCGGACGCACCGCCGGTATTCGCGAACTGCCACGCGGTGAGATAACTCGGCGATAATGCCGGCTATCGCATCACGGAGAACACCATGGACGAGATGGACGAGATTGATGACCTGTCCGATCTGCCGATGCCCCGCTTTATCTGGGGCTTCGCCATCGCTGCCGACAAGGGCGGCGACATCACGCACGACGAATTCGAGTACCTCACGCACACGAGCAGCCCGCGCTTCACGTGCCGTGTGGTCGAACTCGAGGACATGCCCGTCGGCGGCGACGAGAGCAGCATCGATGGACGCGTCGTGCATTACGACGAACCCGACCGGCTGTTCTACATCACCGATGCCGGCCTGGCACTCGTGAATTTTCAGCTGTTCGACAAGCTGCCCGAGAAAGGCAAGCTGAAGAAGGTCTGCGACGAAGCGATCGCCAACTGGATGCTGCGCCGCGAATTCCTCGACGAGGAAGACGAGGACTGATCAGTCCGCGAGACCTTTTGTTACCACTTCGTTCATCAGGCCGTTGATCCCGCCCGCGTGATCCTTGGCCAGTTCCTGCAGCCGGGCGGCCAGCGTGCCGTCCAGCTTGCAGGCGAACGGCACCAGACCAGCCTGCTGATCCAGCCGACGCTGCTCGCGGCGATCGATCTTTTCGGCCTGCGCAGCGCCACCGCGCACGGAAGCGGCATGCTTCATGTCATGCGCGATCTTGAGACCCTTGTTCTTTTCGAGATCCGTTTTTTTCACGGTCGTATATTCCCAGCAGAGCTAATCGAGGGCGCCATTGTACTCGGCGGCCAACCTTACTTGCTGACCTCGATCAGACCCGAGGCCACGCGCTCGATTTCGCAATAGACCGGCATCGCCTCCAGCGGGCCCGTGCAGCCCACACCCGAGGCCTGGCCCGCATCCGCGCCGGGCGGCAGAAACACGAACGCCATGCCGGGCTGCCAGCCCGGGTGCTTGCGCAGGCTGTCGTTGAGGATGTCGAGGTATTGCGCGCGTGAGAAGACCTGCTTCGTCATGTCATGCCTCCATGTTCGGACCCCTGCGGCCGTCATGGCTGACGGCTGCGGGCATCCTAGCATGGCCGCACGCTGCGGTCAGCGGCCGTGACCTCCGCCACCATGGCCGCCGCCGTGTCCACCACCATGGCCACCACCATGGCCACCGCCATGACCGTGCCCGCCGTGACCGCCATGACCGTGCCCGTTGCCGTGTCCGTGCCCGTGCCCATTGCCATGACCGCGCCCCGGGCCGCCGTAATAACCATGCCCCCCACCGTAGCCGTATCCCGGATGCCCCTGGTAGCCCCCGTGGCCGCGATTCCAGCCGCCGCCCCGCATCACCCAGCCATTGCCGCCCTGCACCCAGTGCGGCGACTGGTAGACATAGCCGGGCCGGCCATGCGCCCAGCGGCCCTTGTGCCAGTGGTGGCGATGGCGGTGGTCATCCCAGCCCCAATAACCCTGCTGCCAGACATAGCCAGGCCGCGGCCCCGGCACGACCTCGTAGATCGGCGCCGGCGGCGGCGTATTGATGCCGATGCTGACGTTGACCTGCGCGTGCGCCGACGGCGCGAGCACGGTACTGAAAACGGCGGTCAGCACGGCCGCGGCAGCGGCCACCGTGATGGAAGGACGTCGATACATACGGCGAGAAAGCATGCAAACCCTTTGGTTGTTGTCTTGTATTCAAAGCATTCGATGGCAGTCTAGCCATCGCCGCGATGCTTCGATGTAAGAAAGGGTATCGGGAAATTACTGGGGAAACTGAGGCGGGGCCTGCCTCGCGCGTTTGAATCGATCCCCGGCGCAGGATTTTCGGTCTACAGTTTTTGCGAGTCGCGCCGAAACAGCAATGAGGCCCTGCGTGTTCTGGACCACCGACGCCGCCAGAGAGCGGCGCCTATCGTATCCGCCGTACACACGATAGCGGTCGTCCCCGTCACACCAGTGCCATTACCAATCATTTGTTTTTCGTTATCGCTTCTTATCGCACTGGCGCTACGCGCCCATCCCTCGACATGGCCGCCCTCTTCTTCTGCCGCGCCGGTCTGGCGCTGGCACTCGTGACCGCGCAGACGGCAATGCCGTCCACGACCGCGTTCGCGCAGGGGTCCGCCGTCACGGGGGCGCCACTCGCGCCATCCTCCGCGCCCACGTCGCCGTCCGGCGGCCCGATCACGCGCCAGGACGCGGTGGCGCGCGTCGTCATGAGCCTGCTCAGCTACGCGCGCTGGCCTGCCGAGCGCGATACCGTGCGGCTCTGCGTCGACACCGGCACGCGTTATGCGGGCAAGCTGATGGAAGGCGGCGCGCTGACCTCGGGCCGCTTCGTCGAGTCGCGCCGCGTCGATCTGATGACGGATGCGCTCACGCCCGGCTGCGATGCGCTGTACGTCGGCGCGGTGTCCGACGCGCGCCGCAAACGCCTGGCCGACGAACTTGCCGGCAAGCCGGTACTGGTGATCGCGGAGGAAGACTTCGAGTGCGAGGCAGGCAGCATGTTCTGCCTGAATATTCGCGACAATCAGGTGTCGTTTCGCGTGAATCTGGATTCGATCGCGCGCAGCGGCATTCATGTACACCCGGGCGTGCTGCAGCTCGGCCGGCGCAAGACACCCGCATCATGAACGCGCCGCGCACGCCCCCTCCGCCGCCCTCGACCGCGTCGTCCTCATCGACGAGTGGGGCGACAACGACGACCACCGCGTTGCCGGCACGCAAGGCCACCGCGCCTCACGCTCGGCCGACGCTATATGGCACGCTGCGACGCATCCACCTGAGCGTGGCGCTGATCGCGGTCTGCACCGCCGGCATATCGCTGACCGCGCTCGGCCTGACCGCGCTGCGCGCCTACGCCGATCACAACCTGCGGCTCGTGGCGCGCTCCATCGCCTATACCGTGGAAGCGCCGGTCGTGTTCCGCGACACCGCGGCCACCACGGAGACGCTATCGGCCATCGCGGCCAGCGAGGATCTCGCGGTGGCAAAGGTGTTCGATCGCGACCATCAGCAACTGGCCATCTGGCAACATGAGGATACGCAGCGCTTTCCCGCGCTGCGACGCATCGCCAGCGACCTGCTGACCTCGGGCCCGGTGGAGCAGCCGATCTATCACGAGGCCCAGCGCGTGGGCAGCGTCGAGGTGGCGGGCGATCCGGTGGCGTTACTGCATTTCCTCGTGCAGGGCACGCTGGGGCTGCTCGCCTGCCTGTTATTGACGGCGATCGGCGCGCACTACATGTCGAGCCGCATGATCGTGCATATCATCGACCCGGTACGCAACCTGATGCGCGTGGCGCATGCGGTGCGTTCCGAACGCGCGTTTGGCCAGCGCATGCCGCCCGCGCGCATTGCCGAGCTCAATGCGCTGGGTGAGGATTTCAACGGTCTGCTCGACGAACTCGAGGCATGGCAGAACCAGCTGCAGCACGAGAACCGTTCGCTCGCGCACCGTGCGACGCACGACGGTCTGACAGGATTGCTCAACCGCGCGGCCTTCGAAGAGGCACTGGAACTCGCCGTACGCAGTGCCGCCGCGCGTAACCAGCATACCGCCGTGCTCTACCTAGACAGTGACGACTTCAAGAACATCAACGACCGCCATGGCCACGCGGCCGGCGATGCCGTGCTCATCGGCATTGCCCAGCGCCTGCGTGGCTGCCTGCGCGAGACGGACCTCGTGGCACGGCTGGGCGGCGACGAGTTCGCGGTGCTGGCCACCGGCCTGCGTCAGCCCGAGGATGCGGCGGAGATCGCCGAGCATATCCTCGAGGCCATGCAGTCGCCATTGATGCTGCCCGCTGGCGGCACCATCGTCGCGCCGATGAGCATCGGCCTGGCCATCTACCCGGTGCACGCGCGCAGCGCCAAGGGGCTGCTCCATGCGGCCGACGTTGCGATGTACGGGGCCAAGCGGCACTCGGGCGCCACGTGGCGCAGCGCCGAGCCAACGCCGCCCGACACCCTGGTCTGAGGAGTCGTCACCGATGCCACTCCCGCTCGCGCGCCAACCCTGGCTCGCCATGACCCTGCTCGTCTGCGCGCTGGCCTGCCTGGTCGGCATGGCCGGCTGCCAGACCACGCCGCCCCCGCAGCCGCAGCCTAAGCTGAGCCCGGCACAGGTCACCGTGTTGAAGGAACAGGGCTTTGCGCTGACGGAACAGGGGTGGGAACTGGGGTTGCCGCACAAGGTGCTGTTTGGCTTCGACGAAGACACCGTCACGAGCACGCGGCAGTGCGCGGTGCTCGATGTCGGGCGCGCGCTGTCGCGGGCCGGCATCGAACATGTTCGCGTGGATGGGCATACCGATGATGTCGGCACCGACGACTACAACCAGCGCCTGTCGTTCCGGCGCGCGGTGGCGGTGGCGAAGCTACTGGTCGAGGCGGGCCTCACGCGCGAACGCATCGAGGTGCGGGGGCTTGGCAAGTCGCGTCCGGTGGCGGACAACACGACCGCGACGGGTCGCGCCGAGAACCGGCGCGTGGCCATCATCGTGACGGTGGACTGAACGCCTATTCGAATGGATTCGGCGTACGCGACACGTGCCCGTCGGCCTCGTCGTCGAGGTCGAACTCCTCGCGCACATCGTCCACCACCGCACGAATGCTGGCCTCGTATCCGCGCGCATTGCCAAAGTGCGGCATGTCCCAATTGCGCCCGCGCGCATCACGCGCGTGCGGCACGGGATCGGGCACGCGGATATGCGCGCCGTCCTCGGCCACTTCGTCGATCTGATGCACCCGCCGGCTGACTTCTTCCTTCAGGACACGACGGCTACGTCCGCGCTTGGCCATGGCTGGCCTCCTTCAGCAGTTCGCCCGCGGGCATCGTAGCACGCGTGCCGCTGAGGGTCACATCGCGGTCAGGACGTGGTTAATTCGTCACTCGAAGCGAGCTTGGCGGCCTGATAGCCCGCATACAGCTTCGCGAACACCGGACCCGGCTGGCCCGTGCCGATCGTGCTGCCATCGAGCGTGACCACGGGCAGGATCTCTTTGGTCGCCGACGAGATGATCAGCTCATCCGCGCCGAACACTTCGTCGCGGGTAATGCGACGCGCCTCCAGCGAGATATCCATCGCCGCGCACAACTCTTCCATCAGACCGTAGCGAATCCCTTCGAGGATCAGGTTGTCCTTCGGCGGTGCCGACACGCGTCCGCCCTTCACCACCCAGACGTTCGACGACGACGCTTCGGTCAGGAAGCCGTCGCGAAACTGGATGGTTTCAGTTACGCCGTTTACGGCCGCATGTTGCGCGGCCAGCACATTACCGAGCAGCGAGACCGACTTGATCTGGCAGTTGAGCCAGCGGCGGTCTTCCATCGTCACGCACGCCACACCCTTCTCGCGCAATGCCGCTGCCGGCAGCACCAGCGGGTTGGTCATGATCAGTACGGTCGGCGTCACTTCCTTCGGGAACGCATGCGCACGTTTCGCCACACCGCGCGTGACCTGGATGTAAACCATTTGATCACCAAGCGCGTTGGCAGTCACCACGCGCGTGATCAACGCGAGCCATTCCGTGGCCGAGAACGGATCGGGGATGCCGATCGACGCGAGGCTGCGTTGAAGGCGCGCCAGATGCTGCTGCGCGCGGAATGGCCTGGCGTCATACAGCGGGATGACTTCGTAGATGCCGTCGCCAAAGATAAACCCGCGGTCGAGCACGGGGATGCGCGCTTCGGAGAGGGGCAGCATGTCCCCATTGAGATAAACGACAGGTTCGGTCATGGCGCTTTTAAGTGAAGACTGCACAAAGAATGGGCCACATTCTTTCACGCGTCACCGGCACGCTTCATGCAAAAACAGCATGGCACTTAAGTCTGATCTCAACTTCGCTCATTAGCTGTTGCATTCTTGAAACAGGGCGCGGTGCACGCCCTATGTATTAATTTCAATTCCTTTGCAAGTGCTCACTAATTCGGACAACATCAAAAACGCCGCCTCCGGCAAAAGATTGGATGCTCACGTGAACGAAGCGGCCCTTCAATACCTGACCGAGCGCCACTGCGCAACACAGTGGCGAGACTTTCTTGGCGTGCTCGGCGAAGAGCTCGTGGCGCAGATGAGTCCGGCCGGCGCACGCGAATTCATGGCGCGAATTGGTGCACGCTTTGCCCAACGTTTCGACCTCGGCCCGTGCGAGTCACTCGCTGAACTCGAGCGCGCCATTGCACAAGTATGGCTCGAAGTCGACTGGGGCTGGACCGGCATCGAGGACAACGGCGACGCGCTGGTGATCCGTCATCACTGCGCGCCACTGCGCACCGCGTTCGGCGAGTCATCCGATGCGTGGAGCAGTGCGTTTCTGCAAGGCGCCTATCAGCACTGGTTCCGTACGCTCGGCTCTTCAGATGCGCTTCAGGTGTCGCAGCAATCGGCTGTCGATGCCACGGGAAGTGTGGAGTTTCGATTCGGACGATGACTGGCGCGACCGCATGCCGGAGTGTGTCCGGCGGCAGCCGCCAGGAAAGTAAATTGCCATGAGCCAGTCAGACGACCTCACCAAACTGTTCGACCGTTTCGGCGGACGCACCGATACCTATCGCGAGATCGTGCGCGAAGACGCCGCGACGGAAGCGCGCGACCGCTGGCCATTGCTGGCGTCCATGCGCGCCGATCAATCGCTGCCGACGCCGCCGGTGCAGGCGTCGTCGCTGACGTCCGGCATCCCGGCCAGCCCGGCCGCGCCTGCCGATGGCGGCATGGCCTCGCGCTTCGCCGCGCCGGCACCGTATGCGGCACCCCCCGTGGCGACCCCTGTGGCACCCCCTGCGACAACCTCTGTGGCGGCCCCGATCGCGTCGCCCGCAGCGCCCCGCGAAGTGCAGGCAGCTCCCGCCACCGCCGCGCCGCTGTGGCAGCCGGCAACGTCCCTGCCTCCGCGAGAAGCCCCCGCGCAGCCGCGCCCGGTGGCACCCGCGTCGGGCAATCTACAAAGCGTTTTCGCGCGGCTCGAAGGCCGTGCGGAAGCATCAGCCCCGGCCGAACGCACCCCCGTTCGCCGTTCGTTCCTCGATCGACTGAATCGCTCGTGAAGATTATTGCTGTCGTATCCGCCAAGGGCGGCGTGGGCAAGACCACGCTGTCCGCCAATCTTGCGGAGTCGCTCGCCCTGGCCGGCGAACGCGTGCTGGCCGTCGACCTGGACCCGCAGAACGCCCTGCGCCTGCACTTCGGCATGGCGCCGCAGGAAGTCGCGGGCCACGCGCGCGCGACGCTCGCGGGCGAACGCTGGATCGAGAGCATCTATCAAGGCCGTTCACGCGTGCTGGTGCTGCCGTTCGGCAGCCTGACCGAGCTCGACCGCTCCCGCTTCGAGCAACATCTGGCCACGCATCCCAACTGGCTGCGCAGCCAGCTCGACGCGCTGGGCCTGAGCCGCAACGACGTGGTCGTCATCGACACGCCGCCGGGCCCGTCGCCTTATATGCGCCAGGCGCTGACCTGCGCGCACATCTGTGTGTCCGTGACGCTGGCCGATGCCGCGTCGTACGCCACGCTGCCGCTGATGGAAGACCTGATCCATACCTACTGCGCGAACCGCCCGGATTTTCTCGGTCAGGTGCATGTGATCAATCAGGTCGATGTGAGCCGCAAGCTGGGCAAGGACGTGGTGCAGGTGTTGCGCGAGCAGTTGGGCAGTCGCGTGCTGGGGGTCGTGCATCAGGATCAGGCCGTGCCCGAAGCGCTGGCCTACGACCGTAGCGTGTTCGAATACAGCCCGCACAGCCAGGCCGGCAACGATATCCAGCGCTGCGCGGCATGGCTGCGCCAACGGCTGACCACCGCCCCGGGAGATACCGCGTGAGCGCGAGTGCGAAGACCAAAGCGAAGCCCAAAGGCAAATCGCAGTCGTCACGGGAAAAGGCGTCGGCCCGGCGCCGCGCGCGCTCCGGCGCGGGCGTGGTCCACCGGCTGATCGATCGCTTTATCTCGCTGCCCGTCTGGGATCACACGATCTTCCGCACCATCGCACTGCTGGCCGGCCTGTTCATGTTCGCGCTGGTCATCAGCGTGCCGCTGGACTTCTATCAGCAGATCGCGTTCGCCGCGGCCAGCTTCGCGCTGGCTATCTACCTGAACCGCGTGCGCGGCCATCTGGCCACGCTGATGCTGGTGCTGTTGTCGATCGCCGCCTCCAGCCGCTATATGTATTGGCGCCTGACCGAGACCATCGGTTTCGAGAGCTGGATCGATGCGGCGTTCGGCATCGGCCTGGTGATGGCCGAGATCTATGCGTTCCTCGTGCTGCTGCTCGGCTACTTTCAGACCGCGTGGCCGCTCAACCGCAAGCCCGCGGCCATGCCGAAGGACAGCACGACGTGGCCGACGGTGGATATCTTCATCCCCACCTATAACGAGCCGCTGTCGGTGGTAAAGCCGACCGTGTTCGCCGCGATGTCGCTGGACTGGCCACGCGACAAGATCAACGTCTACGTGCTCGACGATGGCCGCCGCGAGGAATTCCGCGCGTTCTGCGAGGAAGTGGGCGTGGCGCACGTCACGCGCAATCACAACCGGCACGCCAAGGCCGGCAATATCAACGAGGCGCTCAAGAACACATCCGGCGAGTACGTGGCGATCTTCGACTGCGACCATATCCCCACGCGCTCGTTCCTGCAGGTCTGCATGGGCTGGTTCATCAAGGATGCCAAGCTCGCGATGCTGCAGACGCCCCACTACTTCTTCTCGCCCGATCCGTTCGAGAAGAACCTCAATACGTTCCAGGACGTACCGAACGAAGGCGAGCTGTTCTACGGTCTGGTGCAGGATGGCAACGACCTGTGGAACGGTACGTTCTTCTGCGGTTCGTGCGCGGTCATCCGGCGCGCGCCGTTGCTCGAAGTGGGCGGCATCGCGATCGAGACCGTGACCGAGGACGCGCACACCGCGCTCAAGCTGCACCGCAAGGGCTACGGCACCGCCTATCTGGCGATTCCGCAGGCGGCCGGCCTCGCCACGGAAAGCCTGTCCGGCCACGTCGGGCAGCGTATCCGCTGGGCGCGTGGCATGGCGCAGATCTGCCGGCTCGACAACCCGCTGCTGGGCCCGGGCCTGAAGCTGCCGCAACGCTTGTGCTACCTCAACGCGATGCTGCATTTCTTCTACGGCCTGCCGCGGCTCGTGTTCCTGACCGCGCCACTGGCTTATCTCCTCTTCGGCGCGCACGTGATTCAGGCACCCGCGCTGACCATCGCGATCTTCGCGCTGCCGCACCTGTTGCACGCCAACATGACCAACTCGCGCGTGCAGGGCAAGTTCCGGCATTCGTTCTGGAACGAGGTCTACGAGTCGGTGCTCGCGTGGTACATCATGCGGCCGACCATGGTCGCGTTCTTCAACCCTGCGGCCGGCAAGTTCAACGTGACGCCGAAAGGCGGCGTGATCGAGGAAGCGTACTTCGACTGGATCATCTCGCGGCCGTATCTCATCCTGCTGATTGCGAACCTGATCGGCGTGGGCATTGGCATCGGACGGCTGGCCGTGTGGAACACGCACGAGGCCACCACGGTCGTGCTGAACCTGATCTGGACCATCTACAACCTGATTATCCTGGGCGCATCGATCGCGGTAGCCAGCGAGTCGCGCCAGATCCGCGTGGCCCATCGCGTGGCGATGAAACTGCCGGCCACGCTGCGCTTCGCCGACGGCCGCGCGTATGTGTGCGAAACCGTGGACTTTGCCGAAGGCGGGCTTGGCATCCGCCTGCCGCAGGGCGTACCGGCCAGCATCGGCGACGCGGTCCATATCTCGCTCTACCTGCAGAACGCCGAGCATACGTTCCCCGCGCGCGTCGTGTTCCATGGCGCGCGACATACCGGACTCGAACTCGCCGCGATGTCGCCGCAAGAGGAGATGGCGTTCGTGCAATGCACGTTCTCGCGCGCCGATGCGTGGATCGACTCGTGGGGCAACAAGCGCCGCGATGCGCCGCGCATGGCCGCCAGCCAGATCTTCCGTATCGGCCTGATGGGCTTTCAGAACGTGATGTTCCACCTGAGTCGCGAGATGCGCCATCTGTTTCGCCGCAAGCCCGCCACGCCCTCCGCCAGTGGCGGGCCAGTGGGTCGCTGATCGACACATACGCATGACCAGCGGCCTCAATACCGAGGCCCGCCGGAACCCGAACCCATTCGTTCTCGATTGATGACGCCTTATACGTCCGACACGTCTGCCATGTCTGCCACGTCCGTGACTCATCGCCCGACGCGCCGTCACCACGTCATGCCACGCCGTCTGGCGGCCGCGCTTGCCTGCCTGACGCTGCTGCCGGCCATGGTGCCCGCGCACGCCCAGACCTTGCTGGCGCAGACCCAGCCGCTGCCCGACACCTCGCCGCGCTCCACCGGCACCGCCGCGGCCATGGCACCGCTGTCGAACGCCCCGCTGCCAGCCGCCCCGCCCGCGCGCGGCGCGGCGCGCACGCTCGCGGTCACGCTCAAGCAGCTCGGTGCCGATGCGCCGTTCCAGCTACGCGGCGTCGATGGCATCAACGGCGTGCCGTTCTCGGTGCGTGCCGACGAGGTGGTCACGGCCGCGAAGCTCAAGCTGCGCTATAACTACTCGCCGTCGCTGATTCCCGCGCTGTCGCATATCAACGTGATCATCAACGGCGAGGTGGCCGCCACAGTACCGGTGCCGAAGGAGACTGCCGGCACCAGCCTCGACCGCGAAGTCTCGCTCGAGCCACGCCTGATCAGCGAGTTCAATCGCCTGAATCTCCAACTGATCGGCCACTACACCACCGAGTGCGAGGACCCGTTCCATTCGAGCCTGTGGGCGACCGTCAGCAATGCGAGCGTGCTCGAGCTGACCGTGACGCCAGTGGCGCTGGCCAACGAGCTGTCGCTGCTGCCGCTGCCGTTCTTCGACCGCCGCGACGTGCGCCAGCTCAACCTGCCGTTCGTGTTCGCGGGTGCGCCGTCGCCAGCCACGCTCGAGGCCGCGGGCGCGGTGTCGTCATGGTTCGGCGCGCTGGCCGGCTATCGCGGCGCGACCTTCCCCGCCGCGCTCAATCAGGTGCCGACGTCGGGTAACGCGGTGGTGTTTGCCACGAGCCAGGAGCGTCCGGCTGGCATCGAGATGCCCGCTGTCGATGGACCGTCGCTGGCGATCGTGCCGAACCCGTCAGATCCGTCGTCGAAGCTGCTGCTCGTGATGGGCACCAACAGCGCGGACCTCAAGGTCGCGGCACGCGCACTCACGCTCGGCGCGCGCGCGTTGTCGGGACCGCGTGCGACCATCACCAAGCTCGACGACGTCACGCCGCGCCAGCCATACGACGCGCCCAACTGGCTGCGTAGCGACCGCGCCGTGCGCTTTGGCGAACTGACGCCCGTGGCGGACCTCAACGTGTCGGGCTACAACCCCGACCTCGTGCGCGTGGGTTTCCGCCTGCCGCCCGACCTGTTCGGCTGGCGCAACAAAGGCGTTCCGATCGATCTCAAGTATCGCTACACGCCGCGCCCCACCGTCGACAAGTCGACGCTGAATATCAACGTAAACCGCCAGTTCCTGCGCGCCTATCCGCTACGTGCGCTCAAGGACGAACAGGGTCGCGCCACGCGCCTGCTGGAGAGCGTGCTGCCGGACGGCTCCGCACCCGCGCATCACCGTATCGACCTGCCGCTGTTCATGCTGCCCGCGCAGTCGCAGCTGCAGTTCCACTTCTATTACGACTACCTCAAGCAGGGCGCGTGCAAGGATGTGCTGCTGGACAACGTGAAGGGTGCGATCGACCCGGACTCGACCATCGACGTCTCGGGCCTGCCCCACTTTATCTCGCTGCCAGACCTCGCCGTGTTCGGTAACAGCGGCTTTCCGTTCACGCGTCTCGCGGATCTGTCGGAGAGCGCGGTCGTGCTGCCGTCGCAGCCGTCCGCCGACGACTACTCGACCTACCTGACGCTGCTGGGCCGCATGGGCGAATCCACTGGCTACCCCGCCACTGGCGTGGCGGTGACGAGTCCTGAAGACGTGGCAAAGGTGGCCGGACGCGACCTGCTCGTGATCGGCACCACGCAGGGACAGCCGCTACTCACGCAATGGGCGGATCGCATGCCGGTCTCGCTGACCGGCAACACCAAGCGCTTTACGCTCACCGACGTGTACTCGTCGATCCTGGGCTGGTGGAACGGTGCCGACGGCACGCGCAACGCGCGCGCGGAAACGCAGCTCTCGATCAGCAGCGCGGGCACCGATGCCGCGCTCGCCGGCTTCGAGTCGCCATTGCAATCGGGCCGCAGTGTGGTGGTGGTCACGAGCAACACGACCAACGGTCTGCACAACGTCACCGATGCACTGCTCGATCCGGATCGCCTCAAGGAGGTGCAAGGCAGCCTTGTGCTCGTGCGCGGCAAGGAAGTGAACAGCCTCGCCGCGCAGCAGACGTATGAAGTGGGCCGGCTGGCGCCGTGGACATGGCTGCAGTGGTATCTGTCGCAGCGGCCGCTCGCGCTCGTGCTGATGGTCGGTGGTGCCACGCTATTGCTGGCGGCCCTGCTGTTCCTGTCGCTGCGCAGCCTCGCGCGCCGACGCAAGGCGGGGCAGGCATGATGGCGGATCGTGCGCGCCGCCGCCTGCTTGCACAACTGGCCCGGCTGGGTGCGGCGGGGGCCGCGCTGCTGGCCGCGCCGCTGACTGCGTGCGCAGCCGATTCAGCCACTGCAGGGGCGTCTGCCGCGCGCAGGCCGCCCGCCGGCGCGCCGCCCTCGGCACGCTGCCCGTGGCCGCTCTATCAGCAGTTCGTGGCGCGCTTCGTGCAGGCCGACGGTCGCGTGCTCGATCCGTCCACGCGCGAGCAGCAGAGCACATCGGAAGGTCAGTCGTATGGCATGGTGTTCGCGTTGATCGCCAACGACCGCCTCACGTTCGATCGGTTGTGGCGATGGAGCGTTGCCAACCTCGGCGGTGGCAATCTCACCGACAAGCTGCCCGCGTGGCAGTGGGGGCGCCGCAACGATGGTTCGTGGGGTGTCATCGATGCCAATCCGGCGTCGGATGCCGACCTGTGGTTCGCCTATGCGCTGGCCGAGGCCGCGCGCGTGTGGAAGGTGCCCGCATACGGCGAGGCCGCGCATGCATTGCTCGGCCTCGTGGCAAAGCAGGAGGTCACGACGTTGCCGGACTTCGGCACGATGCTGTTGCCGGGACCGCAGGGTTTCGTCGACGGCAAACCCGACGGCCCGCGCACGTATCGGCTCAACGCCAGCTATCTGCCAGTGCCGGTGCTGCGCCGGCTCGCGTCCTTCGATCGCAATGGCCCATGGGGTGCACTCGCGACGCAGACGCCGAAGTTCATCGAAGCGGTGGCGAAGCAAGGCATCGTGCCGGATTGGTCCGGTTATCGGGCCGGTGGAGATCTGGTGGGCTTTGTCACCGATCCGGTCAAGGGCGACGTCAGCAGCTACGACGCGATTCGCGTCTACCTGTGGGCGGGCATGACCCCTTCGGCCGATAGCGCGAGCCGCACGCTGATGCGCGCGCTGCTGCCCAACGCGCAACGCATGGAGGGTCGTGCAGCGCCGCCCGAGAAGATGCACGCGGACACCGGCGCGCTCGAGGGCAATGGCCCGCCCGGATTCTCGGCCGCGCTGCTGCCGTTCCTCAAGGCCGCCGGGTTACCAAACCTCGCCCCTGCCCTCGCCGCGCAACGCACGCGCGCCGAGGCCATGGTGGATGCACCGCCGGGGCCGGCCGCGCCCGCGTATTACGACACCGTGCTGGGATTGTTCGGCCTTGCGCATCTGGAAGGCCGCTATAGCTTTAGCCCCTCGGGGCAACTGGAGATGGAGTGGGACCAATCGGCAAAGCGGGAGGGCGCATGTCGCGGCAAGACGACCTGAGCGCGCGGCGGCAAGCGCGGCGACAAGGTTGGCCACGAGGTTGGCGACGGACGGCCGCACCAGCACGCTCACTGATGTTCGGTCTGCTGGCCACGCTGGCCGCGGCGGCCGGCGCGCAGGAAGATCCCGTCAAGGTGCTCGTCGATCAGGGCAAGTACTGGCAGGCACGCGGCCGCGCCGATCGCGCCGCCGAATCTTGGCAGAAGATCCTGCGGCTCGACCCGAACCAGCCGGAGGCGCTGTACGGCATGGGCGTCTCGGAGCTCGAAGCCGGGCGCGCGGATAGCGCGCGTAGCTATCTCGATCGACTCAATCGTGTGCAGCCGAACTCCGCGCTCTCG
The DNA here is from genome assembly GCF_914271485.1 of Cupriavidus pampae. Lineage (GTDB taxonomy): Bacteria > Pseudomonadota > Gammaproteobacteria > Burkholderiales > Burkholderiaceae > Cupriavidus > Cupriavidus pampae. The sequence goes on along the minus strand of NZ_CAJZAG010000001.1, from coordinate 253,737 downwards.
AAGCAGCTTGCGCAGTCGATCCAGCGCGGTTCGGCCGGCACACGCCAGCAGGTGGAACAGGCGCGCGAACTTGCGCGTAGCGGCCAGCCTGAGGAAGCGGTCAAGCGCTACGAACAGGCCGCGGGCGGCGCCGTGCCGCAGGGCGACCTCGCGCTCGAGTACTACCAGACGCTGGGCGGCACCGCGCAGGGGTGGGAGCAGGCACGACGCGGCCTCGAACAGATCGCGCGCAACAATCCCGCCGATGCACGCGCGCAACTCGCGCTCGCGCAACATCTGACCTATCGCGACGCCACGCGACGCGATGGCATTCGCCAGCTCGAAACCCTCGCCACGCGGCCCGACGTCGGCGCGCAGGCGGCCGAAGGCTGGCGCCGCGCGCTCAACTGGCTCGGCGGCCGGCCCGCCGACGCGCCGTATTATCAGGCGTGGCTCGCCACGCATCCCGACGACGCGACGATTCGCGCGAAGCTCGACGCCATCACACGTCAAGGCGAAACCGAGCGTGCCGCCACGCCCGCGGCCGATCCGCTGCGCGCGGTGGTGCAGCAGGGTTTTGCCGCGCTCAACGCCGGCGATCAGGTGCGCGCGGCCGAACGCTTTCAGAGCGTACTCACGCAACGTCCCAACGATGCCGACGCGCTCGGCGGCATGGGCGTGCTGCGCCTGAAGCAGGAGAAATTCGCGGAAGCGAACGACTTTCTCGAGCGCGCCGCGCGCAACGGCGCGGGCACGCGCTATCGGCAGGCGCAGAACAGCGCGCAGTACTGGCTGCTGGTGCAGCAGGCCACCGCCGCGCGCGAGGCCGGCAATCGCGCTCAGGCGCGCCAGCTACTCGAACGCGCGGTGCGGCTCGACGCCAGCGAAACCAGCGCCCAGGTGGCACTGGCCGATCTGCTTGCCGAGGATCGTCAATACGCGCAGGCCGAAGCCGCATACCGCCGCGTGCTGCAACGCCAGCCCGACAATCCCGATGCCACGCGCGGGCTCGTCAGCGTGCTGACCGCGCAGAACAAGAGCACGGAAGCGCTCGCGCTGGTCGAGCGCATGACGCCCACGCAGCGCGACAAGGTGGGCTCGGTCGGCCGCCTGCGCGCGGATCAGGCGCGTGCCCAGGCCCGCCAGGCCCTGCAGGCGGGCGATGTCGCCAGCGCGCGGCGTTTGCTTGAAGACGCGATGGCTGCCGACCCCACCAATCCGTGGGTGCGCCTCGACGTGGCGCGCAACTACGTGGCGATGGGCATGCCCGAGCAGGCGCGTACCGTGATGGACAACCTGCTGGCCTCCGCGCCGAACAATGTGGAGGCGCTCTATGCGAGCGCCCTGCTCGCCTCGGAAACCAGCGCGTGGCAGCGTGGCCTCGATCTGCTTGAACAGATTCCCGCGGCGCAGCGCACCGCCGACATGGGCACGCTGCAGCGCCGACTGTGGGTGCATGCCGAAGCGGCGCGTGCCAGCGGACTGGCCACTGCCGGCCAGCAGGTGGCCGCGCTCAACGTGCTGCAACAGGCCGAACGCTTTGCGCAGGGCGATCCCGAATTGACCGGTGCGCTGGCACAGGGCTACGCCGATGCCGGCGACGACCAGCGCGCGTTGTCGCTGATGCGTGGCGCGATGAGCCGCTCGGTGCTGCCCGACGTCGGCACGCAGTTGCAATACGCGGGCATTCTGCTCAAGACGCGGCAGGACATGGAGCTGGCAGGGCTGCTGCGCCAGCTCGCGAGCGCGCAGATGACCACGCAGCAGCGCCGCGATTATGACGACGTGCGCGTCGCCTACATCGTGCGTCAGGCCGATGCGCTTACCGAAGCCGGTGACCTCGTGGCCGCGTACGACATGCTGGCGCCCGCGCTGTCCGAGCGCGGCGGCAGCAGTGCCGTGCGCGCGAGCCTCGCGCGCATGTATGCGCAGGCCGGCGAGAACAAGCAGGCGCTGGACATCTACCAGAGCGTGCTGGCGCGCGAGCCGAACAACCTTGATCTGCGACTGGCCGCGATCGGCACTGCCACGGCCGCCAAGGAATTTCGCTGGGCCGAACAGGCGTTGCAACCGGCCCTGCAGCAATCGCCGAACTCGGCGACAGTACTCACCGCGGCCGGCCGCCTGTATCGCGCGCAGGGGAAGAATGCCAGGGCGGAACAGTATTTCCGTCAGGCCGTGGCCGCCGAGAGTGCGGCAGGCACGGCGCTCGCCAGTGGCACGCGCGCGCCCGGCTCGGGCTTCGACCGCGTGCCGCCCAATCCGTTTGTCGGCATGCCGGGCCAGCGGCAGGCCTCGCAATTGCCGCCGCCGGGTTCGGCCGCGCCTTATGCGGCGGTCCCGCAGATGGCGACGGCAAACGTTCCTTCGGCGCAGCCCCAGATGGGCATGATGCCGGTGGCTGCGACATTGCCGGGACAGCCCTACGTGCCGATGCCAGTCTCCGCGGGCCAGACTGGTGCGATGCCGGGCTATGCCGGTCAGGCCGCCATGCCGATGCAGGCGCCGTCGGCTTACTACCCCGCCGCGGCACGCGGCAAGACCACCACGGCCGCGCGCGGCAAGACGCCCGCCACGGTGCCGCAGGCGTACCCGCAACCGGCTTACGCACAGGCTTCCGGCTATCCGCGGCCGGGTAGTCCGCAAGGCGCATATCAGCAGCCCGGATATCAGCAGCCGGCTGCGCAAGGCTATGCGCCACCGCAGGCCTACGCGCAGAACGCGGCCGCACAGCCGCCCGGCTACGCCTCACCGCAGGGCTATGCGCAGAACGCGCCGGCGCAGCAACCCGGCTACGCTTCGCCGCAGGCTTACGCCAGCGCGGCGCCAGCACAACCCGCCGCCCCGCAACCCTATGGCGCGCAGTCGCGCCTGCCATGGCTCGCGGACGCCGACGACACCCAGCCACGCACCGGCCCCAGGACCGCGCTCGATGAACTGCGCGAGATCGAGCAGCAGCGCACCACCACGCTGGCCGGTGGCCCGATGCTCCGTGGCCGCAATGGCGACTCGGGCATGAGCCAGCTGACCGAGCTTCAGGTCGTGGCCGAAGGCAAGAAGGCCGTGGGCGACGGCAAGCTGATCGGCCGCGTCACGCCGGTTGCGCTCGATGCCGGCAACCTCGGCGGCGACTACAACAGCGCCAGCCGTTTCGGCGGCGGTCCGCTCGCGTACACGGTGCCCGCCACCGGCAACAACCTGTTCAACCAGCACCTGCCGTCCACCTCCGCGGGCTCGCAGAGCGCTTTCGGTGTCGCGCTGGGTCTGGCCTACGAGAGCGATCGCTTCAACCTCGACGTGGGCTCGACCCCGCTGGGCTTCCGCTACACCGATGTCACCGCGGGCGGACGCGTGAATTTCCCGCTCACCCAGCGCAGCACGCTGGCACTGTCGGGCTCGCGCCGTCCCGTCACAGACAGCCTGCTGTCGTATGCGGGCGCGCAAGACCAACGTACCGGCGTCACCTGGGGCGGCGTCATGCAGAGCGGCGGCCGCGCGGATCTCGGCTGGGATGACGGCTTCTTCGGCATCTATGGCTATGGCGGCTACAGCGTGCTGGCCGGCCACGAGGTCGAACGCAACAACAAGTGGGAAGGTGGCGGCGGCTTCTACATGCGCCTGCTCGACGACGAAGCGCAACGGCTCATGTCGGGCATCAACTTCACGTCGATGGGCTACAGCGAGAACCTGCGCTACTTCACGGTCGGCCACGGTGGTTACTTCAGCCCGCAGACTTACTTCGCGGTCACGGTGCCACTCGCGCTCTCGGGCCGCTCGGGACGCATGGCCTATCACGTGCGCGGCGCGCTGGGTATTCAGGCGTTCCGCGAGGACGATGCCGACTACTTCCCCACCAACCCCGGCGCGCAGGCCGCAGCCAATTCGGCAGTGGCGGTGGCCAACAGCCAGGGCCTCACCAACCAGACCTCGGCGGTCTATCCGGGCCAGTCGAAGACGGGCCTCGCGTACAACCTGGTCGGCTCGGTCGAATACCAGGCCGCGCAGCAACTGTTCGTCGGCGGCACGCTGGGCCTCGACAACGCGCGCGACTACCGCCAGTGGTACGCCGGCGTGTACGTGCGATACGCCCTGCAAAAGCAAAACGGCCTGATCGCGTTCCCGCCGGTACCACCACAGTCGGCAGTAGGCGCCCTGCCGTTCTAAGCCCGCGCATGCCAACGGTTTGCTCCCCTCTCCCCCGGGGAGAGGGGCCGGGGGAGAGGGCATTCCCCCGCATCTTTCGCGCAAGCATGTTTACGCCCGCAATCCCCCCACAGTAGGGCCAAATCCGGCCGTTTTCTGCCGATTTCGTCATCCATCCGACATCCTGGAGTCCTACAATCTGCCGCGTTCCCATGGCTCCATTGGCTCGGCATGTCCAGCGTCTCGCCCGCTTCCTCCGCTGCCCGTCCGCGATTCCGGCAGCCCTGCGCGGAGGATCTCTGCGTGGGCACTCCGTTCGTCACCACCGATCACACCAACCAGGATGTGCTCGAGGTCTTCACCGAGCACCGTGAACTGGCCACGCTGCCGGTGACCGAACACGACCGCCCGATCGGCCTGATCAACCGCTCGATCTTCCTCTCGCAGATGAGCAAGCCGTATCACCGCGAGCTCTACAACCGCAAGAGCTGCATCGCGTTCATGGACAAGGAGCCACTGATCGTGGATGCCGCGATGAGCATCGAGGCGCTGACCTTCCGCACCGTCGAGTACGGCGAAAAGGCCCTCACGGACGGCTTCATCATCGCCCGCGACGGACGCTTTCTCGGCGTGGGCCACGGCCTGCAGCTGATGCGCGTGGTGGCCGACATTCAGGCCGAGCGCAATCGCCAGATCATGCACAGCATCGACTACGCGAGCATCATCCAGCGTGCCATGCTGCGTGCCTCGCGCGAAGCGCTCGCGCATACGCTGCCCGACGCCGCGCTGGTGTGGGAGCCGCGCGACGTCGTTGGCGGAGACTTCTATCATTTCGTGGCGTTCGAAGACGGCTGGTTCGCGGCACTGGCCGACTGCACCGGCCACGGCGTGCCGGGCGCATTCATGACGCTGATCGCCTCGTCGCTGCTCGCGCAGGCCATCGAGCAACAGGGACCACGCGGCCCGCGCGACCCCGGCGCGCTGCTGGCCACCGTCAACCGCGGCATCAAGCAGATGCTCGGCCAGACCGACGGCAGCGACGCCATGACCGCCGAGTCCAACGACGGCATGGACGCCGCGTTCTTCTGGTTCGACAATGCCACGCGCCGGCTGACCTTCGCGGGCGCGCGCTGCGCGCTGTTCGTGCTGCATCCGGGCGAGGCCGAAGACCACGTGATCGATGGCGAGCGCAAGGGCGTGGGCTACATCGATACCGCCGTGGACTACGCCTGGCCCAACCGCCACGTCGACACACGCGAAGGCTCCGTGGTCTTCGTCACCACCGATGGCCTGATCGATCAGATCGGCGGACCAAAGGAAATCGCGTTCGGCAAGCGGCGCGTGCGCGAAGCGCTGCGCGCCGGCCGCGACCTGTCCACCGCGGCGCTGAGCCAGGGCGTGCTCGACGCACACCTGGCGTGGCAGGGCGACAATCGCCGCCGAGACGACCTTACCTACTTCTGCTTTCGCGTCCGCTAGCCCGGACAACCTGACAGCCTGCCATGACCGTCATTACCAATACCTCGATCGATACCGAATATGGGGCATTCTTCGCCGAGGCCCGGGAACGCAACGTGATCTTCTACTACGTCGGATACTTCTCGCAGAACATCATCGCCGCCATGTCCGATGCGGTACGTCTCCAGCTGGCAGTCAGCGGCGCGGACGGCGGCACGCGCCGCAAGCTGTTTTCGTCGTTCGTTGAGATGGCGCAGAATATCGTGCACTATTCGTCCGACGCGCTGACGCCCCCTACCCAGGACGATGGCCAGTTGCGTCACGGTTCGGTCTGCATCAGCCGCGTGGACGATCACTACCGCCTGATCTGCTCGAACCCGGTGGCCACCGCACGGGTGGAACAACTGCGTGCGACACTGGAGCCGTTGCGCACGATGACACTGGACGAAATCAAGGCCGCCTATCGCGAGACGCTCCGTGCGGAGACGCCCGAAGGCAGCAAGGGCGCGGGACTCGGTTTTCTGACGATGGCCCGCGACGCCAGCGCACCGCTCGAATACCACTTTCAGCCGATCGACGCGGACCCGGTCTCGACGATGTTCCAGCTCGTCGCCACGATCTGACGCCATCGGGAAGCATCTGCCATGGAAAACCTGTTCATTGCCGCCACGCCAGCCTCCCCGGAAGTCAACTTCGACTTCCAGACGCACACGCTGTCGCTGAAGGGCGAGTCGTACCCCGAGAACGCCGCGGTGTTCTACGGCGAGGCGCTGACGCGCCTGCGTAAATACCTGAACCTGTGCGAGGACGTCGACATCACCGTCAATGTCGCGCTCACCTACTTCAACAGCTCGAGCACCAAGATTCTGTTCAGCATCTTCGATGCGTTGGACGACGCCGCGCAGCGCGGCAATCGCGTGGCCGTCAACTGGTTCCATGACGAGGACGACGACACCATCCTCGAATTCGGCCAGGAACTGCACGCGGACTTCCCCACGCTCGGCTTTACCGACCACATCACCACGAACGGGTGAACGCGCTACCGAACGCCGTCATGGCAGAACCCGATCTGTTCGACACCGAGAACAGCGCACTCGCGCGCGCGCGCGGCATCTACCTCGATGCCGACGCGGGCGCGGGTTCCTATCGCGCGACGCTCGGCGAACTGATCAGCCATTACGAGCGCCTGCTGCGCGAGACACGCCGGCTGATCCGGCGCAGTGACCGGGAAGAGCTCGAAATGAACCGGCTGAACCAGCGGTTGCAGGAACTCGCGCAGGAACTCGAATATCGCGCCACGCATGACACGCTGACCGGCGCGCTCAATCGCGGCGCCGTGATCGAGCGCGCGACGGCTGCGCTGCAAGAGGGCACGCTGGCGCTGATCGTGCTCGATATCGACCACTTCAAACGGCTCAACGACACGTTTGGGCATCCTGTGGGCGATGTCGTGATCTGCGAGGTCACCGCCTGCCTGTCCGCCTGCCTGCGCGACGCGATGCCCGAAGGCGCGCTGCTGGGCCGCGTGGGCGGCGAGGAATTCGCCGCGCTGCTGCCCGACACCGACTGCGACGCAGCGATCGTGCTGGCCGAACGGATGCGCGTGCGCATCGCCGACCATATCTTTGCCGCACCGCTGACGGCGCCGGTCACGGCAAGCTTCGGCATCAGCTGCAACGCGCGCGGCACGAGCTTTGTCAACGCCTATGCGCGCGCGGACGAAGCGCTGTACGACGCCAAGCGCGCGGGACGCAATCGCGTCGTGTGCGCGGACGGCATGGCAGGCGGCGACTAGCTAACGACGCATTACCGCCTCATGCCGCGGCGCGCTGCCCCGGCGTCGACGCCTCCCGCGCCGCCGCGCTGGCATCGCTGATCGCGCGCAGCAACGCAAGCAGCGTACGGTTGACCGGTGTCGGCACGCCCAGCGCCGCGCCGGTCTCGACGATCGCGCCGGTCAGCGCATTCACCTCCAGCGGCCGGTCATGCATGCAATCCGCATACATCGAGGTGCCGAACGCCGGTGACAGCGCCAGCAGCGTGGCCAGCATGTTCGCGGCCTCGTCGTCGGCAAAACGCGCGCCGCATGCCCGCCCCACCGCCACCGCCTCGTCCAGTACGTCCATGCACAGCGCGCGCACATCGCTATGGTGGAGCACAGCCATCCGCTGCCGCGTCAGCGCGGTAATCGGATTGGCCACCGCATTGAGCAGCATCTTGCGCCATTGCAGCGTGATGAAGTCCGCGTTCGGACGCGCATTCATGCGCGACCCTTCGAACAGCCGCGATAACGCGCGCCCACCCTCGTCGTCGGGCACCGACAGATGGCGGTCGCCCGCCTCGCCAAAGCGCACGCGATCGCGCGCCAGGCGCTCCGCGTTGAAATAGACCACCGCCGGCACCACCGCGGCCGCTGCCGCGCGCGGCGCAAGCGGCAACAATGGTGCCACCCGCTCCACATGTCCGACGCCGTTCTGCAACGCCGCCACGCGCGTGCCCGGTGCGCACAGTCGCGCGAGCCACGGCGCCACGGAAGCAGTGTCCTGCGCCTTCGTGCACAGCAGAACCCAGTCGACAGCGGTGGCCTGCGCGGGATCGGTCAGCGTACGCACCGGCACGCGTCGAGACCCTTCGGCGGCGTCGATCCCGATGTCCTCGATCGGCGCGCGCGCGCACAGCACCACGTCATGCCGCGCGCCCAGCGCCAGGCAAGCGGCCACGGACAGCCCCACGCCCCCGGCGCCGATCACGGCTACGCGTTGACGGGCAAGGGATGCGGCGGCAGTGGCGTCGACCAGGGTGGCGTCGATCAGATCGGCATTCATGAGTGGGTTCCGGGGCCGACGCCCCGCTGCGGGAAAGACATGGGACCATTCTGGTGGCACACCCGCACGCGAACAAGCCATGCTGCCCCATACTGGCGAGCGGAACCGTGCCTTCCGCCAAAGCCTTCTGCATTTCCTCAATCGGCCGCTGGCATGAAGCATGCTCTACACTGGGATTTCCGGTTACTACCGTGCGATCCTTCTCCGCCCTTCTTCACCCATCGCCGATCATGCGAGACGCTTTCCGCAAAACCACCAACGTATTGCTCGATCCCAATCGCCGCTACAGCCAGGCACGCCTGTTTCACGCGATTCGCGTGGCGCTCGCGCTGCTGGTCTCGATCGCGCTGACCACCGGTATTCATATTCCCCACGGCGAATGGGCGTCCATCACCGTGCTCGTCGTCATCGGCGGCCTGCAGCACCACGGCAATATCCGCCGCCGCGCGGCGGAACGCGGCGTCGGCACGCTGCTAGGCGCCATGATCGGCCTGATATTGATCGTGCAGCAGTCCTACCTGCTCCACTGGCCACTGCTGACCTATGTGCTGATGGCACTGGTGTGCGGATATTGCGCGTATCACGCGATCGGCAAGGGCGGCTATATCGCGCTGCTGACCGCGATCACCGTGGTGATCACCGCCGGTCACGGCGACCAGGATGTGTACGACGCGCTCTGGCGAACCGTCGACGTGCTGATCGGCACCGTGGTCGCACTGGTGTTCTCGTTCGCGCTACCCGCGTACGCCTCGTACTCATGGCGCGTCAAGCTGGCCGCGCTGCTGCGCGCCAGCGCCGCGGTGCACGCGCGCGTCCAGCGCGGCGGTGTCGACCCGGCCACGCTGCAGAAGGACATGCTGCAACTCGGCATGCAGCTCGTGCAGTTGCGCAGCCTGATTCCGTCGGTCGCCAAGGAGACCGACGTACCCACGGCACAGCTCGAAGAGATCCAGCATGCGGCGCGCGTCTGCATCAGCGCGCTGGAGTTGATGGCGGCGGTCGATGCCAACGCCGACCATCCGCGCGAGGACGACCACGGCATTCGCAGCACGATGCTCGCGCTGGCGGATTCGCTCGAGAGTGGCAGTGCGCCGGAGACCGAGGCACCGGCAGAGGGGCACATCGCCGCCGGAGCGATCGCTGCTGCGTCTGGCAGCAACGGCGCCACCACGGGCTCGTTCGCGTTCCTGACGCGGCGGCTCGATGCCGAGCTCGCGCGTACGCGCGACGTCCTCACGCAGATGAGCAGCAAGTACGAGTTTCCCTACGCAAGCAACTGAACCCGGCGTCCCAGCTGGGGACCATATTGGACCGTATTGGGCCGTATGCCTTGCAGGAATGGCTTCCATTCCAAAGTGCCGCCTACCGCACGACCCGCCGATCTCCGAAGATGAAGTCACCCGAGCCACACGGCTCGCCTCAGACTTCACCGGAGATTCACCATGTCACTGCAAGACAAACTCGACGCCTTCAAAGCCGACTTCCGCGCTGGCAAGCCTCCCTACAACGCCCCCGCGGAAATTCATCCGATCATGGACCGCGCCACGGCCGAACTCGTCGCCTCGGGTCAGGCCGAGCGGGCCATCCGCGTCGGTGACCGCGCGCCGTCCTTTACGTTGCAGGACCAGAACGGCAACGATGTGTCGTCGGAAGAATTGCTGCGGCAGGGACCGTTGGTGGTCACGTTCTATCGCGGCGTGTGGTGCCCGTATTGCAACCTCGAGTTGCAGGCGCTCAACGAGGCATTGCCGGAGATCGAAGCGCGTGGCGCGAAGCTCGTCGCCATCTCGCCGCAGCTTCCCGTCAATAGCCGCAAGGCCGTGCGCGTCAATTCGCTGAACTTCCCCGTGCTGGCCGACACCCACAACGATGTCGCCGCAACCTACGGCCTGCGCTTTGCCATGCCCGACTACCTGGTGGATCTTTACAAGGCGCTCGGCAGTGATCTGCCGGCGTTCAATGGCGACCCGAGCTGGACGCTGCCGATCCCCGCGCGCTATGTCATCGGCACCGACGGAATCGTGCGCTATGCCGAGGTCAACCCCGACTACACGCACCGCCCGGATCCGTCCGCGCTTTTTCCGGTGCTCGGATAATTGACGTCCGAATTGGCGCTGGCACCGGCGTTCGGTTCAGCGTCTGGAAACTGGCGGGGCGACTGCGCCGCCAGCGTTTCCTCCACAAACGCGACAAACGCGCGCGCCTTCGACGTGACCATCCTGCCCGCGGGAAACACGGCCCACAGGTCGATCGCGGGCAGCTGCCAGTCGGTCAGCACACGACGCACCTGCCCAGAGGCCAGTTCCGCCGTGAACATCCACTCGGAGGCCACGGCAATCCCCATGTCCGCGAGCACGGCAGTGCGCAACCCTTCGGCCGCACTCACGCGCACACGACCGCCGAGCGTCACGGTGACGCTGCTGTCGCGACTGACGGAAGGATCGCGCCGGAAAACCCATGTGTCTCCGCCGCTCCCACCTGTCGAATAGATGATCGCTTCATGCTGCTGCAAGTCGCCCGGCACCATCGGTATGCCGGCGGCTTCCAGATAGGCTGGCGTGGCCAGCGCATAACGCGGACTTTCCGCGATCTTGCGCGCGATCATGTCCGAGTCATCGAGCTTGCCCATGCGCAGCGCGACATCGGTCCCCGTTGCCATCAGATCGATCACGCGATCTTCGAGCGCGAGGTCCAGTTCAAGTTGCGGGTGCCGTGCGAGAAAAGTCTTGAGGGCGGGCAGCAGATGAATGCGCGAGAACGTCACCGTCGAGGACACCCGCAAGCGTCCCGAGAGGGACTGCGAGGCATCGCGCACGGCCTGTTCGGCTTCATCGACGCAGTCGATCGCGCGGCGCGCATGCTCGTAGAAGCGCAGGCCGGCATCGGTCGGGGTCAGGCCGCGTGGAGAACGCAGCAGTAACCGGGTACCGAGCCGCTGCTCGAGTTGCGCGATGATCTTGGATACCGCGGGTTGCCCAAGCTCGAGCCGTCGTGCGGCACCGGAGAACGAACCTGCCTCCACCACCGCAACAAACGTCTCCATGGGAGACAGCCGATCCATGACGCACTCCTCGCGATACGAACGGCCGCCATCTTAGCGCGCGGCGCCATCGCTGGCGTCCGCGCAATGTGGCGGAATTCGCCGCAGTCAGTGGATCGAGGCCCCGGAGGCGGGATAGTTCGCGAGCAACGTCGCGTGATACGGCTCGATCGGCAGACGCACGCCGAGTGCCGTGAACAGTTCGATGGCGCGCTCGAGCGACGTCAGCACGCCGGGCATCCACAGGCGCTGCAGACGAATCGGCGCTTCGCCGACCAATTCCGCGAACTGATAGAGACCGTACTCCTGGATCGCCTTGAACAGGACCAGACCCACGAGATGTAGATCACCGGTGTCGAGCGCGATCACCGCCTGGGCGGCCCATCGCTCTTCACGATTTGTGATGAGATCGGCCTCGGCGAAGCGTTCACCAATATGATCCATCGCGAGAGAGGCAGGAAAGTTGGACAGGAGGCTCACTACATTTCTCCAAAGCCAGATAGTCCAATAACGGCATTCTTGGCAAAGGCTGAAGGGTAGCATGCAGCCTCGTCGTTCCGATGCGTCCGGTCTCGAGCCGGCGCTCTACGATGGCGTTCTCGTTGCGTTTCGCTGCGCTTTCGTTGCGTATATGCAGCAGTCATTCGAACACATTAGGGCCGACCTCCACCGCAGGTGCCGGCGTCAACACTTACCCGCTTCGCAAACGAACATCGCGCTCGGCCCACGCGCCGAGGTGCGCCATGCCAGACGCGCCGATGCAATACGCCCCCTCCGATAACCCTGGGTCCGCCGCAATGCAGCAGAACAGATGCCCTCTTTCGCCCTTCCTTTTGCCCTTACTTTCGCCCTTACTTTCGCCCTTTCATTCCCCGACCTGAAAATGACAATTTTGTAATGTTCGGATTATGACAATTTTGTAATGTTAATACCCCTCCTTACATTGCCAAAATGTAATGAAAAAACCTCCTTTCGGCGCACGCATTTCATTTATAACGTAGAAACGTGCCGTGGACTGGTGTCACACAGCACGACTCAGCCTGCAGACGCGTCTGTGGGCATTTTTTTTGCCAATTTATTCCGGATTCGTCTGAACAGATAATATCCATTTAATTCCGGAATAATGCCCCGCATTTGGTGAAAACCCTGCCGTGCCTTCCTCTTGAAGTTCGCTGGTATATCACATACTGTGTAGCCGTTCCCCTCGCATTTTAAATTCGCAGTACCGCATCGAGGCAGCAACCGTCCAATGGAGCGGTCAGGACCCCTTTTTGCCCAAAGGGAATGCGGCAGTGATTTTGGTTGAGGAATGCTCATTTCAATTCCTATGCATTCACATAAAAGGCGAGTGGCGCGATTTACTCCGCGCCTGAACTCCGATTGATTCCGATTGATTCCAATCCATCAGCGGGTCTCGCCATCAATAAATAGGAGACATCAAAATGCCAGTGTCCAGACTTTTCCCCGCAGTATTCACGCAAACAGGAGCACGCCATGAGTAACCCTTCGGCAACGCTCTCGCCCAACCAGTCGTCGGACTCCAAGCGCTGGTACCAACTGATCGCCGGCGTGGTCTGCATGATCGCCACCGCCAACATCCAGTACGCCTGGACGCTGTTCGTACCGGAAATCGAGGAGACCTACGGCTGGCCGCGCGCGCAGATTCAGGTCGCCTTCACGCTGTTCGTGCTCGTGCAGACCTGGCTCGCGCCGATCGAGGGTTACTTCATCGACAAGTTCGGGCCCCGGCTGATGGTCGCGTTCGGCGCGATCATGATCGGCGCCGCATGGGTCATCAACGCGCAGGCCACCACGCTGATGGGCTTCTACCTTGGCGCGGCCGTTGGCGGCATCGGTGTGGGCTCGATCTACGCCACCTGTATCAATAACGCGCTCAAGTGGTTCCCGGATCGGCGCGGTCTTGCGGTCGGCCTGACGGCGGGCGGCTACGGTGCTGGCTCCGCGGCCACCATCCTGCCGATCGCGTCGATGATCGAGTCCGCCGGCTATCAGGAGACCTTCCTGTTCTTCGGTCTGCTGCAGGGCTCCATCGCGTTTATCGCGGCCTGGTTCCTGCGCGCCCCGAAGTCCACCGAGGTGCGTGCGTCGAGCAAGCTGGCGCAGGCCACGCGCGACTACACGCTCAAGGAGGCGATGAGCACCAAGCTGTTCTGGCTGATGCTCGTTATGTTCGTGCTCGTGGTCACCGGCGGCATGATGGCCGTGGCACAGCTCGGCGTCATCGCCAAGGATCTCGGCGTCAAGGAGTTCAAGGTCGACCTCCACTTCTTCGTGATGGCGGCACTGCCGCTCGCGCTGATGCTGGACCGGATCATGAACGGTATCTCGCGACCGTTGTTCGGCTGGATCTCGGACAACATCGGCCGAGAGAAAACCATGGTCATCGCGTTCACGCTCGAAGGTTTGGGCATCATCGCGCTGGGCTATTTCGGCAGCAATCCGTACGCGTTCCTGATCCTGTCCGGAGTCGTGTTCCTGGCGTGGGGCGAGGTGTATTCGCTGTTCTCCGCGCTGGCCGGCGATGCCTTCGGCACCAAGCACATCGGCAAGATCTACGGCGTGCTGTACACGGCCAAGGGTATCGGCGCACTGTTCGTACCGATCGGCAACCTGATGATGGAAGCCACGGGCACGTGGTCGACGGTGCTCTACACCGTCGCCGCGATGGACTTGACCGCGGCGGTTCTCGCCCTCGTCGTGTTACGACCCGTACTGGCGGAACACGTCGCGTCCTCCAAGCGGTTGTTCAAGGAGGAGTCCACCTCCTCGGCCGGCGTGCAGGTTGGCGCCTGATGGGTTGGCGTCGGATGGGTTGGCGCCTGATGGGTTGGCGTCGGATACCCGGCGGTGACGCAAGCCGGTCTGGCTGACCGGTTGCGGCGATTGCGAAAAAAAGCGGGCTTCGAAAGAAGTCCGCTTTTTTCACGTCCGGCACGCTGTGCGGCCAATGTCTCAGATTCGCGTCTCACATTCACACGCACTACAGTGATACATCGTGCTACCGGAACTCCGGCGCGTTTTCACGCGTCGTACCTTCCAGATCACCTTTGACGCACACCGACATCCCGCACTGTCATCAAGGAGCCAGCATGTCCACCACCCTCGCAGCCGATCTGATCACCGCCGTCCTCGCCAATGCTGGCGTGCAACGCATCTACGGCGTGGTCGGCGACAGCCTCAATGGCATCACGGAATCGCTGCGCAAACGCGAGGACATCGACTGGATCCACACGCGCCACGAAGAAGCCGCCGCGTTTGCGGCCGGTGCCGAGGCGCATCTGACCGGCGAACTCGCGGTCTGCGCGGGGAGTTGCGGGCCCGGCAACCTGCATCTGATCAACGGGCTGTTCGATTGCCATCGCTCGCGCGTGCCGGTGCTGGCGATTGCCGCGCATATTCCGAGCGCGGAGATCGGTCGCAACTACTTTCAGGAAACGCATCCGGAGAACCTGTTCCGCGAATGCAGCCACTACTGCGAGCTCGTGACCAGCGTGGAGCAACTGCCGGGAGTGCTGGAGACCGCGATCCGTACCGCGGTCGGCAAACGCGGTGTCGCGGTCATCGTGATTCCCGGGGACGTTGCGCTGCGGCAAGTCTCGGCCGGGATGTCCGCGCCCGCTGCGTTGATCCCGAAAGAACCGGTGGTGGTGCCCGACGGTGCATCGTTGTCCGTGCTGGCCGGCATGCTCAAGGACGCCGGCAAGATCACGATGCTGTGCGGGCGCGGCTGCGCGGGCAGTCATGACCAGGTCGTCAAGCTCGCGGAAACACTCAAGGCCCCGATCGTTCATGCGCTCGGCGGCAAGGAATACATTGAGTACGACAATCCGTACGACGTCGGCATGACTGGGCTGATCGGCTTCAGCTCAGGCTATCACGCGATGGAGAATTGCGACACGCTGCTGATGCTCGGCACCGACTTCCCGTATCGCCAGTTCTATCCGTCGCACGCGAAGATCATCCAGATCGATGTCCGCGCGGAAAACCTGGGCCGCCGCACGCGCCTCGACCTCGGTCTGGTCGGCGATGTCGGCGCGACGCTCGACGCGCTGCAACCGTTGCTCACCGCCAAGACCGACAGCGCCCACCTCGATGCCTGCGTGAAGCACTACCGCACCGCCCGCAAGGAACTCGACGACCTCGCCAGCGGCGACAGCGGCCGCAAGCCGATCCATCCGCAACACGTCGCCAGACTACTCAGCGAGAAGGCGTCCGAAGACGCGGTCTTCACGTTCGACGTCGGCACCCCGACGATCTGGGCCGCGCGCTATCTGCGCATGAACGGCAAACGCCGCCTGATCGGATCGCTCGCCCACGGCTCGATGGCCAACGCGCTACCACAGGCCATCGGCGCCCAATCCGCCTATCCGCAACGCCAGATCATCAGCATGTCCGGCGACGGCGGCTTCGCCATGATGATGGGCGACTTCCTCACGCTCACGCAGCAAAAGCTGCCGGTGAAAGTGGTGATCTTCAACAACAGCGTACTGGGCTTCGTCGCCCTGGAAATGAAAGCCGCCGGTCTGCTGGAAACCGGCACCACGCTAGAGAACCCCGACTTCGGCGCCATGGCCCGCGCGATAGGCATCTTCGGCCAACGCGTAGACGACCCCAAAGACCTCCCCGAAGCCATCGACAAACTCCTACGCCATGACGGCCCCGCATTGCTGGACGTAGTCACCAACACCCAAGAACTGGCCATGCCACCCGCACTCAAAGCAGAGCAAGTAAAAGGCTTCAGCCTATGGGCGCTAAAAGCCGTAATGAACGGCCG
Organism: Cupriavidus pampae; assembly: GCF_914271485.1. Lineage (GTDB taxonomy): Bacteria > Pseudomonadota > Gammaproteobacteria > Burkholderiales > Burkholderiaceae > Cupriavidus > Cupriavidus pampae. The sequence goes on along the minus strand of NZ_CAJZAG010000001.1, from coordinate 237,497 downwards.
CGCGGATGAACTGGTGGAGTTGGCGAAGACGAATTTGTTGCGGTAGTCACCGCGCTCAAGCAATCAAACGGTCGCTTCGGCCGTCGTCGACGCATCCCCAAATTGTTGAGCGAAAGCGCGCAGCTTCGCCGACAGATTTTGGTGATGCGTCATTTGTTTCTCTGCCGCGTCCTTCGCGAACTCGGCACTGATGTCGTAGTCGGCCTGACATCTGATGCGCTTCATTGCGAGCAGAATGTAGGCAATCGACTTGGCATACGAGCCTTCCTGAAGCTCATAGCGCTTCATCAATGCCTCGTGCGAGCCCATCTTCAGATTGCTATTGTCTGGACAGCGGTGTGCCTGCGCTTGGCACGCATGGTAAGCCGCGTAGTAAAGGCGCGACGCACCATTACGCCACTCGATCTCCGTGACCCCTTGAATCAGTTGCCGCGCGAAACGCTCGAAGTCCGTTGCGCTGACGGTCATTTTGCGGCCCCAGGCTGAAGATCGTGGTACGTCGTCACGGGAAGGCAGCACAGACTCATAAGCTCAGACCCCGTCTTGTCGAACCGCTCAACAAGGCGGTCGGCAATAGCCCAGTCCAGCGCGGCACACTCCTTCACAGAGCGGTCCACATGAAAATGATGCATGACGGAGCCATCAGGCATGATGGCGCGCGAAAATCGCAGTGGCCCCGCACCCGCATCTACGAGCACCCCCACTGCAACATTGAAAACCTCCTGCAATGTCGCCTCTGTATAGCCATGTTCATCGCGAAGCCGCATCAGGTTCTCGACGACGCTGGTATCAAAGGCGCAAGCATTGAATCTGGGCGCGTGATCACGACGTCCACTGCCTTCCTGACACACGGCGAGAGCATCCTCAAACCGGAACGCGTAGACATAAGCAAGCAGCATCGCCGTCAGCACTTGAAGATCGCCCCTAAAGCGGCCACGGCATCGGTCCGCAACCTTGGCCGCCGCATCAATTTCGGCAAGATGGAGAAAGGTGCTGATCAAGTTGATGTGCAGCGCTGGAGAGACCGGGTTCATGTGCACCGCATTCCGTGCGGCATCGAGCGCTCCATCGCGATCCATCCGCAGAACTCGAGCCAGCGAGATGGCATGAAAGCACGTCGCCAAATCACTACCCGGCTGCTGCCGCAGCCGATTCAGGCTGGCTTCAATACGGCGCACTTCAAAGTCATCCGGCAACCGTTGCGTCATCATGTCGATGAGCCGGTTGGCGTAGTTCATCTCTCGAGTTTGTGGGTCAATGGCTTGCATCAGTGGGTTGCGCTTATCTGCACGTCTAGTTCGACAGCCGCGCATTGTTCCCTTATTTCTACACGACTTACATCGGCGAAAAACGAATTGCAACGAGCGTCGTCAAAGAACCGACAAACACAGAGCGGCCGGGCAGTGAAGCTTGCGAAGATGAGTCTGCCCCGCTAACCTGCGCACTCAAATGGGTCGCGACTACGTGGCCGGCGCTGGGCTCCGAGGACTACCTTGGGGCCCCTCTGCTTCCATGAGCGATTCGAATATGAAGCAAGAAACGACAATGCCCGCATGGCGCGGGCATTGAATGTTCTGACAAAGACTACAGAGGCCGTCGCGTCCGCACGATCCGATCAGCATTGCCCCTTTTTCGCTTTGCCCGGCGGGCAGAAGGACTCGTTGCCGTACTGATCCACGCGGCAATTGCCCTTCTTCGCCTGCCCCGGCGGACAGCCCGGCCCGCCCGCCGGTTCGTCATGGGGGTACGGCGCAACAACGCAACCGCTCAACAACACGGCGCAGGCGGCAACGATCAACAGCAACGGCTTCATACTCTTCTCCCTTGTTTTGAGGGCCAAGGATACCAACGCCACAACCTCGGTTCTGTAACGTTTGGTGATGAAACTACCGCTTGATTCGCGACCGTTTCCTCCTCGCCATTGCCCCCCCGCACAACGCCTTACAGAACATCGGAACAATGGAACCAAAAATAAAAAAGCCGTCCAGATGGACGGCTTCGCATTGCTTTGATACATGTTCTTGGCGGAGAGAAGGGGATTCGAACCCCTGATAGGCTATTAACCTATACACGCTTTCCAGGCGTGCGACTTCAACCACTCATCCATCTCTCCGGGAAGTCGGCGATTATAGCAGAGCCGCATGGCTTGTCCAGAGCCGCCCTACCCCCGCCGCAGATAACTCACCAGCCGGTCGATCACCGGCGCATTCCGTGGCGTAATCAAGCTCACAATGATCGCCGCCGCAAACCCCGCTGGCACGCCGAAAGCACCTGATGCAATCGGGTCCACGCCGAACCAGCGGTTGCCGAAGATGCCCGTAATGCGCGTAAAGAACGGATAGTTGACGAAGATGTAATAGACCGCGACCGCCAGCCCCGTGGCCATGCCGGCCACCGCTCCCGCCGCCGTGGTGCGGCGCCAGAAGATCGCCAGCACCAGCACCGGGAAGAAGCTCGACGCCGCCAGCGAGAATGCCGCGCCTACCAGGAACAGGATATTGCCCGGCCGCAGCGATGTCACGTACGACGCGAACAACGCCACCCCCAGCAGCACGATCTTGGCCGTGGTCACGCGCCGCTGATGGCTCGCCTGCCGGTCGACCATGTGATAGTAGACATCGTGCGACAGCGCATTGGCGATCGTCAGCAGCAGACCATCCGCGGTAGACAGCGCCGCCGCCAGCGCCCCCGCCGCGATCAAACCCGAGATCACGTACGGCAGCCCCGCAATCTCCGGCGCCGCCAGCACGATCATGTCGGGCTGGATCAGCACCTCGGCCCACTGCACGATGCCATCGCCGTTCACATCCTTGATGCCGAACACCGGTGGATCGACCTTGCGCCACTGCACCACCCATTGCGGCAAATCGCCATACGACGTGCCAACCAGATGGTGGAAGAACTCGTACTTGACCAGCGCCGCAAGCGTCGGCGCGGAGACATAGAGCAGTGCGATAAAGAACACCGCCCACGCCACCGAGTTACGACTCTCGCGCACCGACGGCGTCGTATAGAGTCGCGTCAAGATATGCGGCAGGCTCGCGGTGCCCAGCATCAGACAGAACACCAACAGCACAAAATTCAATCGCTTGCTCTGACGCTCCTCCTCGGTGGCCGCCGGATACGGTTCGGTCGACGACGTGGCCGGTTGACTGCGTGCCAGCGCCTCGTCGCGCTGCAGCGTCCATTGCTGGAGCGCATCGGCCGCATCAACCGGAAAAGTCGCGCGCTCGCGCTCCACGGTCTTGATCTCGCGCAGCGGCGCATTACGCTCGCGCAATTCCAGCAAACGCGCATCGAGCGCCGCGCGGTCCTCGAAGAACGACTGCGGCAGCCGCGCGATGCGCTCGTCGAGCGCCCCCGCCTGCCGCCGGAAAATCTCGCGCACCTGATTCTCGGCCGGCGCCTGTCGTAGCTCCTGCTCCTGCTTGTCCAATTGGCTCAACAGCGAGCCATAACTGACCTGCGGCAGCACCTCGCCATGATGCTTCCAGGCGATCAGCGACACCGTCAGCAGAAACGCCACAATGAGCATGATGTACTGCGCCACCTGCGTCCACGTCACCGCGCGCATGCCGCCGAGAAACGAGCAGACCAGAATGCCCGCGAGCCCGAAGAACACGCCCACCGCAAACTCCACGCCGATAAAGCGCGTGACGATCAGCCCCACACCCTGAATCTGCGCCACCAGATAGACGAACGAACACAGTGACGCGGCCAGCACCGCAATCGCGCGCACGGGCATATTTCCGCCCGGTTTGCCATTGCCATAACGCGCCGCCAGAAAATCGGGAATCGTATAGCCGCCGTATTTGCGCAGGTATGGCGCCAGCAGGAACGCAACCAGGCAATAGCCGCCGGTCCAGCCCATCACATAGGCAAGCCCTTCATAGCCCGATGCGAACAGAATGCCCGCCAGCCCGATAAACGACGCCGCGCTCATCCAGTCCGCGGCAATCGCCATGCCGTTGAACATCGCGGGCACACGCCGTCCCGCGACGTAGTACTCGTTGAGGTCGGAAGTCCGGCAGATCAGCCCGATGCACGCATAGATCGCGATCGTGACGAACAGGAACACATAGCCGAGCCACAACGCATCGGCGTTGGAATGCTCGAGCAGGCCCATCATCGCGACGAAGCCGAGCAGCCCTAGCGTGAAGAGGCTGTAGTAGAGCAACAGCCGACGGCGGAATCGCGACTGGAGATCAGACATAGGCAATGCGCATGAGGCTTAGGCGATATTCGGCAAGCAGGAAAACGCCCCTCTCCCGCATCGCGGCAGAGGGGCGCATGGCGCGCATTGGCGCATTGCACGCAGAGAGGACTTATTGCGGACTTACTGCGCCTGCTTCAGCTGATCGAGAATCGCCGGATTCTCGAGCGTGGACGTGTCCTGCGTGATCTCTTCGTTCTTGGCCAGCGACCTCAGCAGACGGCGCATGATCTTGCCCGAACGCGTTTTGGGCAGATTGTCGCCAAAGCGGATGTCCTTCGGCTTGGCGATCGGGCCGATCTCCTTGCCCACCCAATTACGCAGCTCCGCGGCAATCTTCACGGCCTCGTCGCCCGTCGGACGCGAGCGCTTCAACACCACGAACGCGCAGATCGCCTCGCCGGTCATATCGTCGGGACGCCCGACCACCGCGGCTTCGGCCACGATCGGGTTGGCCACCAGCGCGGACTCGATCTCCATCGTGCCCATGCGGTGCCCCGACACGTTCAGCACGTCATCGATGCGGCCCATGATCGTGAAGTAGCCAGTCTCCTTGTCGCGAATCGAGCCATCGCCGGCGAGGTACAGCTTGCCGCCGAGTTCTTCGGGGAAGTAGCTCTTCTTGAAGCGCTCCGGATCGCCCCAGATCGTGCGGATCATCGACGGCCACGGACGCTTGACGACCAGAATGCCACCACTGCCGTTTGCCACATCCTGCCCGGTCTCATCGACGATCGCCGCCATGATGCCCGGCAGCGGCAGCGTGCACGAACCCGGCACCAGCGGCGTGGCGCCCGGCAACGGCGTGATCATGTGCCCGCCGGTCTCGGTCTGCCAGAACGTATCGACGACCGGACAACGCTCGCCGCCAATATTCTTGTAGTACCACATCCATGCTTCGGGATTGATCGGCTCGCCCACCGTACCGAGCAGGCGCAGGCTCGACAGGTCGTACTGGCGCGGATGTACCTTCTCGTCGGCTTCCGCGGCCTTGATCAGCGAGCGGATCGCGGTCGGCGCGGTGTAGAAGATCGATACCTTGTGACGCTGGATCATGTCCCAGAAACGTCCAGCATTCGGGAACGTCGGCACACCCTCGAACACGATCTGCGTCGCGCCGGCCGCCAGCGGGCCATACGCAATGTAGGTATGGCCGGTCACCCAGCCGATGTCCGCGGTACACCAGAACAGGTCGTCGGGCTTGATGTCGAACGTCCAGTTCATCGTCATCAGCGCCCACAGCAGATAGCCGCCCGTGCTGTGCTGCACGCCCTTCGGCTTGCCGGTGGACCCCGACGTGTACAGCACGAACAGCGGATGCTCGGCGTCCACCGGTTCCGGCGCGCACGTATCGGGCTGACCCGCTGCCACGTCTTCCATCCAGCGATCGCGGCCTTCGGTCCAGCCCACCTTGCCACCGGTGCGGCGATACACCACCACATGCTTCACGGCCTCGCAGCCACCGAGCGCGAGCGCTTCGTCGGCAATCGCCTTGAGCGGCAGCGCCTTGCCGCCGCGCATCTGCTCGTCGGCGGTGATCAGCGCCACCGCGCCCACATCCACCAGACGTTCCTGCAGGGACTTCGCCGAGAACCCGCCGAATACCACCGAATGCGTGGCGCCGATGCGCGCGCAGGCCTGCATGGCCACCACGCCCTCGACCGACATCGGCATGTAAATTACGACGCGATCGCCCTTCTTGATGCCGAGCGCCTTCAGGCCATTGGCGAAGCGACTGACGCGCGCCAGCAGCTCGTTGTAGCTCACGCGCGAGACGGTACCGTCGTCGGCCTCGAACACGATGGCGATCTTGTCGCCCTTGCCCTTCTCGATATTGCGCTCGAGGCAGTTGTACGAGGCATTGATCTGCCCATCCTCGAACCACTTGTAGAACGGCGCGTTGCTCTCGTCGAGCACCTTCGTAAACGGCTTGTGCCAGTGCAGCAATTCGCGCGCGTGACGTGCCCAGAAACCCTCGTAGTCTTTCGCGGCCTCGTCGCACAGCGCCTGGTAGGCCTCCATGCTGGGAATCGCGGCGGTCTTGGCAAACGACTCCGGCGGATTGAATACGCGATGCTCCTGCATCACCGACTCGATGGCGGACATGAGGTTGTCTCCTGGTTCTGGATGGAATGCTTTTGGCTGCAAGGTACGCCCGGCGGCTTACTTAAACCTGACTGTCCTGACTGTTCCACCTGATGCTGGAACCCTGGCCGCGCGCGCATGTGCAGTTGTCGCCATTAGGCTAGCACAGCCTCCCATCACAAACGATAGCCTCGGCGTCACGACATTGCGCTCGGATTAACGATAGGGAAAACGAGCATCAGACGGTACAATCGACGCCGCTCTGAATGTCTGCCATCCAACTCCCGTTTTCACAATGGCCCACACTCCTCGGCTGCGTCCGATCCCCAGCATCATCTTCGCCTCGCGCTGGCTGCAACTGCCGCTGTATCTCGGCCTGATCGTCGCGCAGGGCGTCTACGTCTATCACTTCCTGATCGAGGTCTGGCATCTGGTCTCGCACGCGAGCAGCTTCGATGAGGCCAAGATCATGCTGGTCGTGCTCGGGCTGATCGACGTCGTGATGATCTCCAACCTGCTGATCATGGTGATCGTCGGCGGTTACGAGACCTTCGTTTCACGCCTCGGCATCGACAACCATCCCGATGAGCCGGAATGGCTCGACCACGTCAACGCGGGCGTGCTCAAGGTCAAGCTGTCGATGGCGCTGATCGGTATCTCGTCGATCCACCTGCTCAAGACGTTCATCGACGCCGAACAGCGCACGACCCATACGATCATGTGGCAGGTCATCATCCACGTGGCGTTCCTGTTCTCCGCCGTCGCCATGGCGTGGGTGGACCGCATGACGTCGCACCCGGCAATGCCCCACGACGCGGCCGGCACCCCAGCCACGCCCGCCACCGCCGACCACTGACACCCGCCGGGCGGCCCATCGCCGCCCGATGTCGCCCCGAGCCCACATCGGGGCGACCCTGGCACTGTCTACGCGTGTATGCAACCGGGCAGCCGGGCCGCGCTCGGTGTATCATCCCGGGCTGTGTTTCCCCGCAGCCCCTCCCCATAAAATGACAGTCATCAAGCAAGAAGACCTCATCCAGAGCGTCGCCGATTCCCTGCAGTACATCAGCTATTACCATCCGATGGACTACATCACCAGCCTGGGCCGCGCCTATGAGCTGGAGCAGAGTCCGGCCGCAAAGGATGCGATCGCGCAGATCCTGACCAACAGCCGCATGTGCGCCGAGGGCAAGCGCCCGCTGTGCCAGGACACCGGCATCGTCACGATCTTCGTCAAGGTGGGGATGGACGTGCGCTGGGACGGCGCCACCATGGGCCTGACGGACATGATCAACGAAGGCGTGCGTCGCGGTTACACGCACCCCGACAACGTGCTGCGCGCATCGATCGTGAACCCGCCCGAAGGTGGTCGCAAGAACACCAAGGACAACACCCCGGCCGTGATCCACTACGAAGTGGTCCCCGGCAACACCGTGGATATCCAGGTCGCGGCCAAGGGCGGCGGCTCGGAGAACAAGTCCAAGTTCGTGATGCTGAATCCGTCGGACTCGATCGTTGACTGGGTCCTCAAGACCGTGCCGACGATGGGCGCCGGCTGGTGCCCGCCCGGCATGCTGGGCATCGGCATCGGCGGCACCGCCGAGAAGGCCATGGTCATGGCCAAGGAATCGCTGATGGAGTCGATCGACATCCAGGACCTGATCGCGCGCGGTCCGAAGGACTGGATCGAAGAGATGCGTATCGAGCTGTTCGAGAAGGTCAACGCGCTCGGTATCGGCGCGCAGGGCCTGGGCGGCCTCGCCACCGTGCTCGACGTCAAGATCATGGGCTATCCGACCCACGCGGCTTCCAAGCCGGTGGCGATGATCCCGAACTGCGCCGCCACGCGCCACGTGCATTTCACGCTTGACGGCAGCGGCCCGGCCCAGCTGGAAGCACCGGACCTGTCGGCCTGGCCGAAGGTGGAATGGGCACCGGACACCGAAACCTCGAAGCGCGTCGACCTGAACACGCTCACGCCCGAGGAAGTCGCCTCGTGGAAGCCGGGCCAGACGCTGCTGCTGAACGGCAAGATGCTGACCGGCCGTGACGCCGCGCACAAGCGCATCGCCGACATGCTGGCCAAGGGCGAGAAGCTGCCCATCGACTTCACCAACCGCGTGATCTACTACGTCGGCCCCGTGGATCCGGTGCGCGACGAAGTGGTCGGCCCGGCTGGCCCCACCACCGCCACGCGCATGGACAAGTTCACCGAGACCATGCTGGCGGAAACCGGCCTGATCTCGATGATCGGCAAGGCCGAGCGCGGCCCGGTGGCCATCGAAGCGATCAAGAAGCACAAGTCGGCCTACCTGATGGCCGTGGGCGGCGCCGCCTACCTGGTGTCGAAGGCGATTCGTGGCGCCAAGGTACTGGCCTTCGAAGATCTCGGCATGGAAGCCATCTACGAGTTCGACGTCAAGGACATGCCCGTGACCGTCGCCGTGGACAGCACCGGTACGTCGGTCCACAAGACCGGCCCCGCGGAATGGCAGGCCAAGATCGGCAAGATCCCCGTCGCCACCGCCTGATAGCTGCTTGACCTCTCCGCTTGAACCCTCTCCCGCCGGGAGAGGGTCCTCCCCGATCGGCGTCTTCGATTCCGGCCTCGGCGGCCTCTCCGTGCTGCGAGAGATCCGCGCGCTGCTGCCGCACGAATCGTTGCTATATGTCGCCGACTCGCGCCACGCGCCCTACGGCGAAAAACCCGAATCATTCGTCGAAGCGCGCACGCTGCAAGCGTGCGACTGGCTGATCGCGCAAGGCTGCAAGGCATTGGTCATCGCCTGCAATACCGCGACCATGCATGCGGTGCAGGCAGTGCGCGCGCGCTTCCCCACACTGCCGGTCATCGGCGTGGAACCGGGCCTCAAACCCGCGGCCGCGGCCAGTCATAGCAAGGTGGTCGGCGTACTGGCCACCGCCAGCACGCTCAAGAGCGACAAATTCAACCGCCTGCTCACGTCATTGCAGCAGGACAGCCGCTTCGTATGCGAAGCAGGCCTCGGCCTCGTACCGCTGATCGAACAAGGCGATATCTCCAGCCCCGACATGCGAGCGCGCCTGCAAACGCTGCTCGCGCCCATGCTCGACGCCGGCGCCGATACGCTGGTGCTCGGCTGCACGCACTACCCGTTCCTGACGCGGACTATCCGCGAGATGGTTGGCGAGCGTCTCGCCATCGTCGATACCGGCGTGGCCATCGCACGCCAGCTCGCGCGCAAGCTCGCCGAGTTCGATCTGGCCGCGGCACCCGATGCCGCGCCGCGCGATCGCTATGTGTCCACGCGCGATGCCGCGCACCTGCGTTCGATGGCCGCGGCACTGCTCGGCGTCGATGCCGAGGCCGAAACCGTGGTGATCGGGACCGACCGCCCTGCTGCGTAAACTACTGCGTAAAGCCCAGCGGCCGATGTTGCCGCACCTCCGGCTTGACCGCATGCTCCTGCCGTAGCTGCGCCAGAAACTCATCGGCGGTCAGCGCCTCGCCCAGCACCGCCACCTGCCGCTTGACCGTGGCAAAGTCGCCCGGCGTCAGACAGTCCATCGACTGCAACTCGGCGCGAATCGCATCGGTCAGCCCCGCCTCGTCGCCCTCGAGCGCCTCCTCGACGAACATCCGCACGCGCTGCGCGGGCTCCAGTGCCAGAAAGCGGATCTTGAACGAGAAGCGGCGCAACGCGGCCTCGTCGATGCGATCGAACAGATTTGTGGTGCAGATGAAGATGCCGTTGAAACGCTCCATGCCCTGCAGCATCTCGTTGACCTCCGACACCTCGTAATTGCGCACCGCACGCTGGCGGCTCTGCATAAAGCTGTCGGCTTCGTCGAGCAGCAGCACCGCGCCATCTTCCTCCGCGCGCGCGAACATCGCGGCGATCTGCTGCTCGGTCTCGCCGACGTACTTGCTCATCAGGTCCGAGGCGCGGCGAATCATCAGCGGCAGGTCGAGCGCGCTCGCGATATGTTCGGCCAACGCGGTCTTGCCGGTGCCCGGCGGCCCATAGAAGCACAGCGTGCCGCGCTGACGCGCGCCCAGCGCCTGAATGATCTTGTCCACCGCAAAGCGCGTCTCGAGGTGCAGGTTGTCGAGCCGGTAGTGGGTCACCACCGGGCGCGCCTCGGCTTCCGGCCGCATGCCCATTGCACGATCGGCATGCTCGAGCTGCCGCAGGATCAACGCCTCGGTCGGCTCCTCCACGCTGGGCCGCGCGAGCTCGACAAAGCGCGCCGCCGATTGCACCTGCGCTGGCGTCAGCGTCTTGCGCGCGGCCAGCGTGGCGATGAACGCATCGCTCACGTCGAGCGCGCCAAGGTGTTTGCGGATGATGTTCTCGCGCACCAGCGGCGGCGGAATCTTGAGTTCCAGATGAAACTGGAAGCGCCGCAGATAGGCCGGGTCGATCTGCCGGATCGAGTTCGAGATCCAGATCACCGGCACCGGATTCTGCTCGAGCGTCTGGTTGACCCACGCCTTGCCGTTGACCGATGCCCGCGTGTCCTCCTGACCGAACAGACTCATCAGTTCGCGCGCGCTGCCCGGAAACACGTCCTCCACCTCGTCGAACAACAGCGCGGTGCGCGGCCGCCCTCGCAGGAAGGCCTGAGAAACCTGTAGCGAACGATAGCGGTCGCGCCCCGACAGGCTGTTGCCGTCACGATCGAGGCAATCCACCTCGTACAGCTCGCACCCGGCCTCGCGCGCGATCAACCGCGCAAACTCGGTCTTGCCGGTTCCGGGTGGCCCGTAGATCAGCACGTTGACGCCCGCGGCATTCTGCCGCGTGGCATTGCCGAGCAGCGCGGACAGATAGCGCGCATCGGTCTCCACGTGCGGATAGTCGCCGGTGCCCAGCGTCGGCGCCGCCGCCGGCCGCGTGAACACCGCCATCATCTCGGCTTCGGTCGCATAGTTGCCCAGCAACACGTGCAGCAGGCGGTCGGACAAACGCATCAGGTCGCCGAGGTCGGTCACGCTGTTCTCGGGCAGCGGCTGCTCGATCAGGTTCAGCGTCTCCAGCCGCGAGCCGGGCCGCAACGACATCGCCACGTCCGCGGCGCTGGCGCCGGTCAGCCCCGCCAGAATCTGGAACGCCTCCTGACTGTGCGCCACCTTGCAGTCAACCATCACCGCGCGCAGATCGCGTTTGTATTTGGCCAGCGCGGCGTAGAGCAGCAGCTTGCGCTCGTGCTCGGGCAGGTTCAGCACGTGGCTCAGCATGTCGATATTGCGGACCAGCAACACGCGCTCGCCCTGCAGCCGCCCGGCGATCGATGCCGCGGACGCGTCGAACACCGCGAACATGTCCTTCGCGTGGTGCTTCACGTATTCGTCGAGGTAGTAGAACAACGCGCTTTCGTCGAACGCGCTGTTCCATTGACCATGGCGGTCGAGGAATTCTTCGGGCGTCAGGCGCGACGCGCCCTTCCACGATGGCATGTCGGCGCAGCGCGCGGCCAGGAAGCGCTGGACGCGCAGGACCACGCCGTACGGCCACACCATTTCCTGCGCGCTCACGGTCAGCACGTCGTTGATGTTGCTGCGCAGGTTGAAGCGCGGGCCCAGTGTGCAGACCACGCGCAGCGCGAACTGCGCGCACATCCAGTCGAGCGCGGAACTCGACGCGCTCGTCCCGGGACGGAGCAGCGTGGAGCGATCGTCTTCGGCGAAGCGTGTGAAGTCCATGCCAGTTCCCTTCGCTCGGGGGCGGCCGGCGGACCACAGCGCAGCGCGCCTGCCCGCCCCGGTTACGTTCGCGGTGTTTTCTCGCAGTCTGTTAATCCTAGCGCGCTTTCCAGTTTGCGTGGCATTCGCGAGAACCCGTGCGAGGCGCGTCGCACGGACGTTTGCCGTCTACGGTACGTGGCTGGCCCTGAAGAATCGGCCACGCACGATGCTGTCGGAATGATGTGCCGGGTGCATTGCACAATGTGCAACAAATAAGAATCATTTGCGTTTATACTATCGCGCTGATAACGCCGCCCCAGAGTGGCTCTTCCCCTTGGGATTCCCGTTTTTTACGGAGTGTCTTTTCGAAGCGCCTCTCTGAAGTCTTTTTGGAGCGTTATCATGGAACTGCTGCTTAGCCTGCTGGTTGGTTGTGGCATCTCGCTGATCCTGTTCTATCGCAAGTAACACTGACGCGATGGATACACACGGCACCCCTGTGTTGCCCTTCACATGTTCGATCAACGTTTTCTCAAGATCACCGTTGCTGTTCTGCTATTCCACGCGGGGCTGCTGTATCTGATTCAGAGCGGTCTCGGCCGCAAACTGACAGAAGCGATCATCGCGCCGGAAATCATCGCGCATATCATCCCGATGGAGCCGCCGAAGGCGCCGCCCGCCCCGGAGCCGCCGAAGGCCAAGCCTGAAACGCCGCCGAAGCAGGTGAAGGTGGTGACGCCGCGCCCGACGCCGCAACCGCCAAAGCCGACGCTGGAGCCCGTGCCGTCGCTGCCCCCGTCGCCGAACGCGATCGAGGCACCGCCCGCACCGCCGGCCCCGCCCGCACCCGAGCCCGCCCCTGCGCCCGCGCCGGTCAGCGCCGCCCCGCGCGCGATCGGTATTGGCGAGGTGCAATGCTCGCAGCCGGCACCGACCTATCCGCGTCAGTCGATTCGCCTCAACGAAACCGGCACGACGATGATTCGCCTGACGATCGACGAAGGTGGCCGCATCTCCAAGTCGAACATCACGCAGTCGAGCGGTTCGTCGCGCCTGGACGAAGCGGCTCTCGAAGCGGTGCGGCGCATGCGCTGCCAGCCCTATATGGACAATGGCCGGCCGATCTCGGTCACCGCGGTCCAGCCGATCAATTTCGAATTGAAGTAAGTGTCGGATTGAAGCAAGTGCCCGGCACCCCCTGAACCTCAAACACAGACTTATCAGGATCAACCATGCAGGAAATCGGACTCTCTCACCTCTGGACGCAAGGCGATTTCGTCATGCGTGCAACCGCCCTCATTCTGCTCGTCATGTCCCTCTTGTCCTGGATCGTGATTCTCACGAAGGCGTGGGATCTGTTCCGCCTCAAGAAGATGGCGCACGGCGCCGAGAAGCACTTCTGGCACTCGGACGAATTCGATCACGCGCTGGAAACGCTCGGCTCGAACGACAGCAATCCGTTCCGCATGCTCGCGTTGACCGGCAAGGAAGCCGCGCAACATCACCGCGCCAGCCAGCCGCAGCTGCACGACGCCATGGACATCTCGGACTGGCTGACGCGCTCGCTCAAGAGCTCGATCGACGAGGCCGTGTCACGCATGCAGTCGGGCCTGGCCGTGCTGGCCTCGGTAGGCTCCACCGCACCGTTCGTCGGCCTGTTCGGCACGGTGTGGGGCATCTACCACGCGCTGATCAATATTGGCGCGTCGGGCGTGCCGACCATCGACAAGGTAGCCGGCCCGGTGGGCGAAGCGCTGATCATGACCGCGTTTGGTCTGGCCGTGGCGATTCCCGCCGTGCTCGGCTATAACGCGCTGTCGCGCGGCAACAAGTCGGTGATCTCGAAGCTCAACCGCTTCGCCCACGATCTGCACGCCTACTTCATCACCGGTGCTCGCCTGCGTCTGAACACGCGCGGTGCCACCGCTGACGACGCTGCGGTGCGCCTCGCGGTCAAGAACTGAGCCGCACGGCCAGCTACAAGGAATACATCATGGCATTCGGCACGCTCGACGGGGACGATGACGAAGTGATGAGCGAGATCAACATGACGCCGCTGGTCGACGTCATGCTGGTGCTGCTGATCATCTTCATCATCACGATTCCCGTGATCAACCACGCGGTGAAGATCGACCTCCCGCGCGCGACCAACCAGCCCAACGACACCAAGCCACAGAACATCAACGTGGTGGTCGATGCGGCCGGCAAGGTCTACTGGAACCAGCAGGAGGTGGATCAGCCCACGCTGGAAGCCAACATCGCGCAGGCTGCGCAAATGGAACCGCAGCCGGAACTGCATCTGCGCGCCGACCGCGACGTTCGCTACGAGGCGGTGGCGGAAGTCATGGCCGCCGCGCAGCACGGTGGCCTGGGCAAGATCGGCTTCATCACCGAACCCAAGCGCTGAGCACGCTCAGGCAGGTTTCGCACCCCGAAAAAGGGCATCCACATGGATGCCCTTTTTTGTTTCCTGGTGCGCGATCAAACAATCGTGTAAATGCATGTGAACACGCTTGTAATGATAACGGTTCTCATTTAAGATCCATTCCATCGCGCAACCATTCGCTGTCTGAGGCTTGCGCCCAACGACCCATTTCAATCGATCACTGGATCCATTCGGGGATCAATCTGCGGAGAAGAACATGAGCACTCTCAGCCTGCCAATGCAGCAACCGCGAGAAGTCTCGCGTCGCCGTCTGTCGCTTCGTCGCGTGGAGGTTGCCCCGCAGCAGCCCCGTCGCGAGGCACCGTCGGCCATGGCTTCGGTCCGCTCCGCGGTTGCCGCCCTGCCCGCCCGCCTGGAAGCGCTGATGCGCGCGGAGACCGTGGCCCCCGCCCCGCAAACGACGGCACCGGCCATGGCGCTGGAATCGCTGATGCAAGGCGCGACGACGCTGCCGATCCTGCATAACGGCGACACCTACACGCTGCGCATCACGCGCTATGGGAAGTTGATCCTGACGAAGTAAGGGCTCCGGATCCGAGCGACAACGACCCCGCGGACATTGCGTCCGCGGGGTTTTTCATTTCAGCTCAGACGCCGAGTGCGGCGATGCCGGCGCGCGCGATCTGCGCGTCTTCGGTCGACTTCACGCCCGACACGCCCACGGCACCGACGTACTGGCCATTGACGACGATAGGCACGCCGCCTTCCAGCATGCCTTGCAGGTTCGGCGCGGTCATAAACGAGTAGCGACCGTTGTTGATCATGTCTTCGTAGATCTTGGACTCGCGGCGACCCATTGCGGCCGTGCGTGCCTTCTCGGTGGCGATGTATGCCGAGATCGGTGCCACGCCGTCGAGTCGTTGCAGAGCCAGCGGATGGCCGCCATCGTCCACCACGGCGATCGTGACAGCCCAGCTATGAAGCTTGGCTTCCGCCTCCGCGGCCGCAACAATCTTCTTCACGTCATCAGCTGTCAGTACGGTCTTTTGCTGCATACCCTCTCCTAAGGTGTGTCATCAAGGTCGAGGCCGCAGTATATCGTGCAGTGTGCGGGGTACCCGTGGCAATGCGCCATCGATCGTGCCGCCGCTCGCGAACATCGCACAAAAAAAGCCCGCCAGATGGCGGGCTTTTCCGATCGGGATGAAACCGTGCTCAGGCGCCGTCGGTGAACGAGTCGCGACGATCGGTCACGCGCGAACCGTCGGTGAACGGATCGGCCTGGCCATGAGCGCCATCGGGAACGTAGCCATCGCGATTGCTGATACGAGCGCCGTCGGTGTACGGATCGGGTGCGGAGACACGCCCAGCGGCGGCAAACAGGTTGTCGGCATTCACAGGAGCGGCAAAGGCTGAAGCGGAGGCCGCACCCAGTGCGAGAAGCGCGACGGAAGCAGCTGCGGTAGCGATGCGTTTGATAGTCATTTGGGAATCCTCTTTGTGCTGTCGTTGGTGACACGGCATCGTTGCAGTGCAGCAGCGATGTCACGAAAGCAGTGTAGGTGGAAACCCTGACCGTCTCAGCCAGTGTGATTGATCGGTCTGATCAAATAAATTGAGCGACGAATTTTTCCCGGAACCGACACGCGCAATCTTCATTCATCGAATGTCAGAATTCACTGACGCGGTGCCGTAAGAAACCGTGCGCCCAAAACAAAAGAGCCCCCGCAGGGGCTCTTTGCACGATACCGATTTTTCAATCAGTGATGGTGGTGATGGCCACCGCCGTAACCGCCGTGGCCGCGATAGCCGTAGCCACCGCCATAGCCAGGGCCGTAGTAGTAACGGGGGCCCCGATAGTAGCCCGGGCCGTAGTAGACCGGAGCCGGACGCACCACCACAGGCGGCGGGCCGTAGTAGACGGGAGCAGGCGCCACCACGACCGGCGGAGGCGGGGCGTAGTAGACAGGCGCGGGCGGGTAGTAAGCGGGAGGGCCGCCAACGACGACACCGGGGACGCCGATCGCGAGATCCACGTTCACACGGGCCATTGCAGCGCCAGACGCCAGCGCGGCGGCCACACCAAATGCTGCAAGGAACCAGCGTTTCATGATCGTTGCCTCGTAAAGTGAGCTTTGATGAGGCGTATTTTAGCGCTCGGTAAACTTTCAGGTGCAACCGCACTCGCTACATTGTTACCGCCGGTAACAGCGACGTCACTTGCACGCGATGAACGTCCGGGAACCAGCGCGAGCTTGCAGAGTCGCGGCTAAGCCACCACAATGTCGGGCTTGCCATGCGGCCGTGGAGAAATTGGTAGACTCAGCAGACTTAAAATCTGCCGCTCTTACGGGCTTACGGGTTCGACCCCCGTCGGCCGCACCATCCTCGCACCAGCAACCTCCCTCGCCCCCTCGCCCCCTCGTCTTCAATCACCTGGTTCAGATCACGACGTAGCAAAGCAGCGCACCGCCCACCATCAGAAACAGGAACAGCACGGCAGCCAGGCCCAACGGCTTGCGGCCCGCGCGCAGCAGATCCCCGATACGCGTATGCAGGCCAATCGCGAGCATCGCGCACGCGAGCAGCCAGTTATCGAGCGCGATCAGCGGCGTCTTCCAGTCCTGCGGCACCAGCTGCGCCGAGTTCAGCGCCATTACGGCCACGAAGCCGAGCGCGAACCATGGCACCGCGCGCAGCAGCGCACGCCAGTCGCGTTGCGGTGCCTGCGCCTCGCACTTGCCACCCTCGGTGCCGCCCTCGCTGCGCTGCGGCCACAGCGCCATGATCAGCAGTAGTGGACCCAGTGCGAGCACGCGCACCATCTTGGCCACCACCGCCGCATCGGCGGTCGCATCGCTGACCATCTTGCCCGATGCGATGACCTGCGCCACCTCATGCAGCGTCGCGCCAGTGAAGATGCCAAAGGCACGTTCCGTGATGGCCAGATGCCAGTGTTGTGTCGCCAGTTCATACAACCACGGATACAGCAACATGCCGACCGTGCCGAACAACACCACGGTGGCAACCGCCACCGCCGTCTGACGATCATCGGTCCGCACCACGGACGACACGGCGATGGCCGCCGCCGCACCGCACACCGCGCTGCCCGCGCTCACGAGAATCGCTTCACGCCGCGACAGGCCGAACCACGTCGTCCCGACCCAGGTACCGAGCAGCAGAGTCGCTACCAGCATTGTCAGCGGCACCACGACGCCGGCGGCACCGAGCGCGGCGATGGCACCGAACGTCAGCCGCAGACCATACAGCGCCACACCAAGACGCAGCAGATGATGGCGCGCAAGCTGCATGCCCGGACCCAGCGGCGCCAGCCAATGGCGCGGCATCGTGTTGGCCGCCACCATGCCGGCGCACATGGCCAGCGTGAGCGCGCTCAGACCGTAGCGCGACACCGCCGGATGCTCTGCCAGCGTCATCATCAGCCACGCGATGCCGCCGAGTGGCAACAGCGCGATCAGACGCATCGCCCAGGTCGGCCCGACTGGCGCGGCGGGCGTGGCGGGGGACGTGGATTGGTGTGATGTGGCAGGAGCGGGAATCGGGTTCGAGGACATGGCAGGTGGGGGAAATCTGCATCGTTGCCCGTAAGCGTAGTGTTCGCCTCTCAATCAGTAAAACGGGTAATATCGTTATGTCTTAACTGATTTATCGATAGATCCCATGGAATACCGCCCACTTCGCCTGACGCTCCGCCAACTCTCCGTGTTCGTGGCCGTGGCCCAGCACGGCAGCACGATTGCCGCGGCGGAAGCGCTGTCGATGTCGCAATCGGCGGTCAGCGCCTCGCTCGCCGAACTCGAGCGCGCGCTCTACGGCCCCCTGTTCGATCGCGTGGCGCGGCGCCTCAGCATCAACGAGTCGGGCCGGCAGTTCTTTCCACGCGCACTCTCGCTGCTCGATCAGGCGCACGAACTCGAACGCTTCGCCGCGCAGAGCGGCGTGGCCTTGCGCATCGCCGCCAGCAACACCATCGGCAGCTATCTACTGCCCACGCTGCTGGCAGGCTTCCGCAACGCGCAGTCGGCGCCCTGCACGCTCGACCTGCGCATCGGCAATACACGCGACGTGCTGCAGTCCCTGTTGCAGTTCGAAGCCGATATCGGTCTGATCGAAGGCACAAGCCACGAGCGCGAACTGCGCAGCGTGCATTGGTGTGACGATGAAATGGTGGTGGTGGTGGGCCCATCGCATCCGCTCGCGATGGGTGCGGAGCAGCCGGAGACCCTGCACGACATGCTGCGGGAAGCCGACTGGATCGTGCGCGAACCGGGTTCGGGCACACGCGAGATCATCGAGTCACGACTGGTACCGGTGCTTGGCACCCTGCGTTATGCGCTCGAACTGGGCAATGCGGAAGCCATCAAGCGCGCGGTCATGAGCGGCTTCGGCGTGAGCTGCCTGTCATTGCACGTGGTGCGTGATGAGATCGAACGCGGTCTGCTGATGCCGCTGCGCGAAGGTTTGCCGAAAGTCATTCGGCCGCTGCAGTTGGTGGTCCATCAGGATAAATACCCGACGCAGGGATTGCTGGCGTTCAGCGAGTATCTGCGTGCCGCAGCGCCGGCGATCGGCACCTGAGCGAACACTGCGCAAACCCAGCGCAAACCCAGCGCAAATGTCGAGCGAATACGGAGCACCAATGCAAAACGGCGTCGCTTTCGCGACGCCGATCGGCAAACACTTGGAGGCGGAGGTCGGAATCGAACCGGCGTACACGGCTTTGCAGGCCGCTGCATAACCACTCTGCCACCCCGCCTTGGGGATTTGGAGCGGGAGACGAGGCTCGAACTCGCGACCTCAACCTTGGCAAGGTTGCGCTCTACCAACTGAGCTACTCCCGCATACGACTTGCTAACTACATGCCCGACAGCGTATGCCATCCGTCGAACAACTAAACCTGGAGCGGGAGACGAGGCTCGAACTCGCGACCTCAACCTTGGCAAGGTTGCGCTCTACCAACTGAGCTACTCCCGCAGGGTCCTGCATACTACCGAAAAGCAGACAATCGCGCAATACCTTTTAACTACGCATCATCTTGCTTCATTACGACACTAAAACCAGCTAATCTTGCGCGATTCGCTTTCGTCGTCAGCAGCGAGAACGAGATTATTGCAATATCGAATCGGCTCGTCAACAACTTTTTGCATCGAATTTACTTTTGCGTGCGTGCCCCACTCACGACATTGGCGCGCTCGCGAATCTGCGGCCAGGCGAGCTTCATGTAGTAGATCATCGACCACAGCGTGAGCACCGCGGCAACATAGATCATCCAGGCACCAAGCACCGATGCATCGAAGCCGAACAGCGAGTCATGGAACAGCAGCAGTGGAATCGCGATCATCTGCACCATGGTCTTCAGCTTGCCGAGGAAATTCACGGCCACGCTACGCGATGCGCCGATCTGCGCCATCCACTCGCGCAGCGCGGAGATCGTGATCTCGCGACCGATGATCACCAGCGCGATCAGATCGGCCACGCGGCCCAGCGCCAGCAGCGACAGCAACGCAGCGGTCACCATGAGCTTGTCCGCCACCGGATCGAGAAACGCACCGAATGCCGAAGTCTGATTCCAGCGTCGGGCCAGAAAGCCATCGAGCCAGTCGGTCACCGCCGCGATGATGAAGAACGTTGCCGCCGTGACATTCTTCATTGGCATCGGCATCCACGCCTCCGGCAGGTAATAGACGCCCACGACGAGAGGAATCATGGCCACGCGAAGCCAGGTCAGCAGAATGGGAATGTTCAGTGGCATGGAGCGGAGGGCGACGGCGTGTGCCGGTTCGGTCAAGGTGGAATGCCGCGATTGTCGCCGATTTCCGCCATCGCATGCCAATTCGCAACTTTCGGCACGCGATCTTCACACTTGTTCGCGTGCCGCACGGTAGCGATCAATGCAGCTGTCGATAGATCTCTTCGGCCAATCCGCGCGAAATACCTTCCACGCTCGCCAGCTCATCGATGCTGGCCGCGACCACGCCGCGCAGGCCGCCGAAGCGCGTGAGCAGCTTCTGCCGCCGGCGTGCGCCCACGCCTTCAATTTCCTCCAGCCGCGAGGTGGTGCGCGCCTTGGCGCGCTTGGCCCGCATGCCCGTAATGGCAAAGCGGTGGGCCTCGTCGCGGATCTGCGCCACCAGCATCAGTGCCGCGCTGCCCTGCCCGAGTTCGAGCGACGGCCGCCCGTCCGCGAACACCAGCGTCTCCAGCCCGACCTTGCGCCCCTCGCCCTTGGCCACACCGACCAGCAAGCCAATATCGAGGCCTAGTTCTTCAAACACCTGACGCGCCACCTCGACCTGCCCCTTGCCACCATCGATCAGCACGATGCGCGGCATACGCGAGCTTTTCTGGTCGGCCGCCTCCACCGCGTCCGCCGCGCCATCCCCTTCAGCGACTGCCACCGCAGGCTCGGCGCCCGCGTCCTCCTGCATCTGCTCCACGAGCTTTTGGTAGCGGCGCGTCAGCACCTGACGCATCGCCGCGTAGTCGTCGCCGGGCGTGATGTCATTGATGTTGTAGCGCCGGTACTCGCCGTTCTGCATCGCATGATGGTGAAACACCACGCACGATGCCTGTGTTGCCTCACCGGCGGTATGGCTGATGTCGAAGCATTCGACGCGCAGCGTGGCCAGGTCCTCGAGCTCGAGACCGATGGTCTCGGCAAGCGCACGCGTGCGCGCCTGCTGACTGCCCTGCTCCGCAAGCCGCCGCGATAACGCCAGTGCCGCGCCCTGCTGCGCCATTTCGAGCCACGCGCGCCGCTGGCCCTGCGGCTGACGGACGAGCGCGACCTTGCGGCCGGCCTGCATCGACAGCGCCTCCACCACCGCGCCATCGGCGGGCAGGTGGCTGACCACGACGATCGGCGGCGCGCCTTGATCCAGGTAGTGCTGAATCATGAATGCCGACAGCACGCGCGCGGCGATGCGGTCGACCGATAAGCGCACGCCGGACGCTGCGGCGCTGGCACCTGCCGGCCCAGCTTCGGCCTGACTTTCGACTGGCCCCTCAGCCACCCCTTCACCATCGGCGACGGCAGCGCCCTCGGGCGCGTCGGCAACTGCGAGCTCCAGCGCCTCCTCTCCGTCCTCGCCATCCTCGACGATCACGGCCGCCTCTTCGGCATGCGCGGGGAAGTAAGCCTTGTCTCCCAGATGCCGACCGCCGCGCACCATCGCCAGGTTCACGCATGCGCGTCCGCCTTCGACGGCTACCGCGAGAATATCGATATCGCGCGCCTGCCCCACTTCCTCCACGGCCTGCCGCTTGAGCACCGTCGACAGTGCGCCGATCTGATCGCGCACCGCGGCCGCCTGCTCGAACTCGAGCTGCATCGCATGCGCTTCCATCTTGCCCTGCAGCGCCGCCAGCACCTCGTTCTCGTGCCCTTGCAGAAAGCGCGCGGCATTACTCACATCGCGTGCGTAATCCTCTTCGCTGATCGCGTTCACGCACGGCGCGGTGCAGCGATGGATCTGATGCAGCAGGCACGGCCGCGTGCGGTTGTTGAACACGGTGTCTTCGCAGGTGCGCAGCTGGAACACCTTCTGCAGGATCTGCATGCTCTCGCGCACCGCATACGCGCTCGGAAACGGTCCGAAATACTGATGCTTGCGATCGGTCGCGCCGCGGTAGTACGCCATGCGCGGAAACTTGTGCGAGGTCAGCTTGAGCAGCGGATACGACTTGTCGTCGCGGAACAGGATGTTGTACCGCGGCGCCAGCGCCTTGATCAGGTTGTTCTCGAGCAGCAGCGCTTCAGCTTCCGTGCGCACCACGGTGGTCTCGATGCGCACGATCTTGCCGACCATCAACGCAATCCGCGGCGACAGCTGCGTCTTGTTGAAATAGCTCGAGACGCGCTTCTTCAGGTCACGCGCCTTGCCCACATAGAGCACGTTGCCGCCGGCATCAAAATAGCGATAGACCCCGGGCAAACCGGGCAGGCGCGCGATGATCGGCCGCGCATCGAACACGGCTGCCGGCTCCTCTGCCCCCTCGGCGGCATTGCTACCAGGCGCGGGGGGGTCTTGGATGGCGGCGGGTTCTGCTGGCGTGACGGGATCCTGCTCGGGCATCGGATTCGAATGAAGGTGGGGCTGGGGACGTTCTAGAATCGCAAGTTTAGAGCATTCTCCGCGCACCTCTGTCATGACCATCCGCTCCTGGGACATCTTCTGCACCGTCGTCGACAACTTCGGCGATATCGGCGTCTGCTGGCGCCTCGCGCGCCAGCTTGCGCAGGAACACGGCCACGCGGTGCGGCTCTGGGTCGATGACCTGCACAGCTTTGCGCGGCTGGCGCCCGAGATCAATCCCGCCTCGCCCCTGCAGCAGCTGGCGGGCGTGGAAGTCCGGCCATGGCAGCCGGGCACCGACAAGGACTTCCCGGTCGAAGCCGATTTCGCGCCCCACGACGTCGTGGTCGAAGCGTTCGCCTGCGACCTGCCATTCGCGCTGCTGCAACGCATGGCGGCCGCGCCGCGCAAGCCGGTGTGGCTCAATCTGGAATACCTGAGTGCCGAGGACTGGGTTGGCGAGCATCACCGCATGACGTCGCCGCATCCGCGCCTGCCGCTCGTCAAGCATTTCTTTTTCCCCGGCTTTGCGCACGACACGGGCGGGCTGCTGCGCGAAGCGTTGCTTGGCGCGCAGCGCGACGCGTTCGTCTCGAGCCCCGCCGCGCAGTCCGCGCTCTGGCATCGGCTCGGCGTTCAGCCGGTGGCCGGCGCGCTGCGCGTCAGCCTGTTCGCCTACGCCAATCCGATGCTGCCGGCGCTGCTGGCCCAGTGGCGCGATGGTGCAGAACCGGTGCAGTGCCTGGTGCCGCAGGGGCTGGCCGCGCAGCAGGTCGCGCAGTGGCTGGGCACGAGCATCACGGTTGGTGAGCCCGGGCAGCACGGCAACCTGACCCTGAACGTGATCCCGTTCGTGCGGCAGGAGCGCTTCGACGACCTGCTATGGGCGTGCGATGTCAATTTCGTGCGCGGCGAGGACTCGCTGGTCCGGGCCTTATGGGCCGCGCGGCCTCTGGTGTGGCACATCTACCCTCAGGACGACGAAGCCCATCGCGTGAAGCTCGATGCATGGCTGGCGCGCTTCTCGCGCATCGGCGTGGCGGGCGAGACCGCCGCCGCCATGACCGGGCTATGCCACGCATGGAACGGCTACGAAGACTACCGGGACCCTGCCCGACAGCAGGCGGCATGGGCGGCCTTCCGCGCACAATTGCCGGCGCTGGCTACCGGCGTCGATCACTGGCAGCGGCAACTCCAGCACTTGGGGGATCTGGCCGCCAACATGGTGTCGTTTTGCGAAGCTCAGTCGCGAAATTCGGGTACAATCCTCGGTTGATTTCAGTGGCGAGCCTCCCGAAGCTTTTCCGGGGATGCATCCACCCCCGGACAGACTTTTTCAGGAAATAGTTCAGATGAAGACCGCACAGGAACTCCGCGTCGGCAACGTGTTCATGATTGGCACGGACGCCATGGTCGTGCAGAAGGCCGAGTACAACAAGTCGGGCCGTAACTCCGCCGTCGTGAAGATGAAGTTCAAGAACCTGTTGACCGAGGCACCGGGCGAGTCGGTGTTCAAGGCCGACGACAAGTTCGAAGTGGTCATGCTGGAGCGCCGCGAGTGCACTTACTCGTACTTCGCTGACCCGATGTACGTGTTCATGGACACCGAGTACAACCAGTTCGAAGTCGAGAAGGACAGCATGGGTGACGCGCTGAACTACCTCGAAGACGGCATGCAGGTGGAAGTGGTGTTCTACAACGAGAAGGCCATCTCGGTGGATATGCCGACGACCCTCGTGCGCGAGATCATCTACACCGAACCCGCCGTCAAGGGCGACACGTCGTCGGGCAAGGTGCTCAAGGGCGCCAAGATCAATACCGGTTTCGAACTGCAGGTGCCGCTGTTCTGCAACATCGGCGACAAGATCGAAATCGACACGCGCACTGGCGAATACCGCAGCCGCGCGAACTAAGTTTCGCTTGCACACAAAAAAGGCAGCCTCGGCTGCCTTTTTTGTTGCACTTCGTCGGTGACGAAGCTCGCGTATTACGAGATCAGATCGTGACTCTTGAGCAGGGCCAGCGCCGAGCGGTATTCGGCCTCCTGCTGCAGACGATTCCAGTCGAGCGGCTTGCGGCGGCCAAACAGCTTGCGGATGCGGCGCTGCGAGGCCTTGCCGATGCGGGCATCGAGTTCCGCCAGCAACTGGTCCGCGCGTTCCGGATGATTGCAGATCAGCACCATGTCGCAACCGGCATCGATCGCCGCGCGCGCGGCCTGCGTGACCGTACCGGCCACACTGGCGCCTTCCATGCTCAGATCGTCGCTGAAGATCACGCCCTCGAAGCCGAGCTGCGAGCGCAGGATGTCCTGCAGCCAGAAGCGCGAAAAGCCCGCCGGATTCGCATCGACCGCGGGATAGATCACGTGCGCGGGCATCACCGACGCGAGCGCCGGGCCCATCCAGTCATAGGGCCGCGCATCCTGCTCCAGGATCTCGTCGAGCGGACGCTCGTCGATGGGCACCGCCACATGCGAGTCCGCCGCAACGAAACCATGCCCCGGGAAATGCTTGCCGCAGTTGCTCATGCCGGCCAGCAGCAGGCCATGCGTCAGATGATTGGCGAGCATCGTCACCACGCGCGGATCGGCATGGAACGCGCGATCGCCGATCACGCCGCTACGGCCATAGTCGAGGTCCAGCACCGGCGTGAAGCTGAGGTCGATATCGCACGCGCGCAACTCGGCCGCCAGCACATAACCGCAGGCGATGGCGACCTTGGTCGCGGCCAGCACGTCCTGGTCCCACAACGCGCCCAGCTTCGCCATAGCCGGCAGATGCGTAAAGCCATCGGTCTTGCAGCGCTGCACGCGTCCACCTTCGTGGTCGATGCAGATCAGTACATCCTGTCGCACCTCGCGGATCGCGCGCGTCAGCGCCTCAAGTTGCGCGCGCGATTCGAAGTTGCGCGCGAACAGGATCACACCACCTGTGAGCGGATGCTCGATGCGGCGAATATCGTCGGCATCGAGCTGCTTGCCCACCACGTCGAGCACTACCGGGCCCGGCCGCTTGCCGGAGGTCTTCTTGTTCATAGCGTCTGATTGGATTCGTTGGATGGCACGCCACGCTCGGCGACCGCAAAGGCGACCGCAAAGGCGTGTTCGTCGCTAACACTGACCCGAATGGTCAGGCCGCGTTCCCGTACCCACTCGGCCAGCTCGCCCGAGCAGACCGGCGTGGGCTCGCCGGACGGCAGGTTCACCAGTTCCATCGCGCGCCACGTCATCGGCCAGCGCATGCCCAGGCCGATGGCCTTGGAAAACGCTTCCTTGGCCGCGAAGCGCGTGCACAGGAACGCGAGCCCGCGCTTTTCCGAGCGTGCCTTGCGTGCGTGATAGATCTTGAGTTCGCGTGCGCCGAGAATCTTCTCGGCAAAGCGGCCGCGCGTGCGCTCCATCACGCCGCGCACGCGGTCGATTTCGATGATGTCGGTGCCGATGCCGGCGATCACGCGTTCTTTCCTGCGAACGCGGAGGCGGCGGCTTCCTTGACTGCATAGCGGGTGCCAAGGCGCGCGGCCACCATGATGGCCTTCATTTCGCGCACGGCGTTCTGCCAGCCCACGAACACCGCATGCGCAACCACCGCATGGCCGATATTGAGTTCCTTGATGCCGGGCAGCGCCGCAATCGGCTGCACGTTGGTGTAGTGCAGGCCGTGGCCCGCATTCACGATCAGCCCGTGGTTCTCGCCAACCACCACGCTCGCCGCCACGCGCTCGAGTTCCACCGCCTGCTCGGCCGCATCGTGCGCATCGGCATAGCGGCCGGTGTGCAGCTCGATGACCGGCGCGCCCACCGCTTTGGCCGCCGCAATCTGCTCGGCATCCGGATCGATGAACAGCGAGACGCGAATGCCCGCCGCCGCCAGCTGGCGGCAGGCGGCCTCCACCTGTGCGTAATGCCCCACCACATCGAGGCCGCCCTCGGTGGTGACCTCGGTGCGTTTCTCGGGCACCAGGCAGACATCCTGCGGCTGGATCTCGCAGGCGATGTCCAGCATCTCGGTGGTGATCGCGCATTCGAGGTTCATGCGCGTGGCCAGCTTCGGCCGCAATGCGCGCACATCCGCGTCACGGATATGACGGCGGTCCTCGCGCAGATGCAGCGTGATCAGGTCCGCGCCAGCCTCTTCGGCCTGCAGCGCGGCCTGAATCGGGTCGGGATAGACCGTGCCGCGCGCGTTGCGCAGCGTGGCCACGTGGTCGATATTGATGCCAAGGTCGATGACACCGGGATTCGCGTGGAAAATCATGCTGTCTTCAGGTTCAGGAGAACTGCAGGGATCAAAGATACTGCAGGTCGATCAGGATCTGCCGCGTTTTCAGCGGCGCGCCCTGCAAATGATAATGCAGCAGGAACCGCATCAGGCCACGACTCTGCGCCACAGTCTGCGCGCGCGTGTAATCGTCCTGCGCCATATCGAGCAGGGTCTGCCCCGCGATCACCGGCCAGCTCGACGGATCGCTCACCTGCGCGCGACGCACGCCGCGTTCCGGCTGGTACACGTAGTCGAGCCCCGGCTGCACGCGTTCGTCGGTGCCCGCGCAGCGATCGAACGCCACGGCAAAGCCGGTCTCCTGCAACAGCACGCGCTCGAAGCTGCGCAACACCAGCCCCGCCGCTTCGCCATGCGCCAGCCGCGTGAGCGTGATCATGTAGTGCTTGAACAGTGCCGGATGGGCATCCTCGCGCGGACAGAAGCGCAGCACCAGTTCGTTGAGGTAGAAGCCCGACAGCAGCGCATCGCCGGACATCGGCAGCATGCCGCCGACGTACTCGGCCTTGGTCAGGGTCTTGACCTCGCCGCGACCGCTCCACGACAGGGAGATCGGATGAAAATGCTGCAGCACCGCGCGCAGTGCCGAGTGAGGACGCTTGGCACCCTTCGCGACCATCGCCATGCGGCCATGGTCGCGCGTGAATACGTCGAGGATCAGGCTGGTCTCGCGATACGGATAGGCATGCAGCACAAAGCCCGTCTCGTTGGCGACGCGCAACTCGGTGCGGGCCGGCACGATGCGCATCGCGCGATCCATCATCTCGCGCCCGAGCGCCACGGAGGCACTCATCGATGGCACGCTCTGCGTCGTCTGCGTGGCAAGCAACTCGGCCGCATCCTCGGCAATCGGATCCGCGCGGCGCGCGCTCCCGCCGCCGCGGCGTGCATCAGCCATGCCGCTTACTCGTATCCGTAGGCACGCAGTCCCGCTTCGTTGTCGGCCCAGCCGCTCCTGACCTTGATAAACATCTCCAGGTAGACCTTGCCATCGAACAGTTTCTCCATATCGAGGCGCGCCTCGGTGGAGATCTGCTTGAGCTTGCTGCCCTTGTTGCCGATGATCATCGCCTTGTGCCCATCGCGTTCGACGAGGATCGTCGCAAACACGCGGCGCAGGCGGCCTTCGGTCTCGAACTTGTCGATGAGCACAGTGCTCGTGTACGGCAACTCGTCGCCGGTCCAGCGGAACACCTTTTCGCGGATGATCTCGGAGGCGAGGAAGCGCTCGCTGCGATCGGTCATCGCATCGGCGTCGTACATCGGCTCGCCTTCCGGCAGGTACGGACGAATGATCGCCATCAGCCGATCGATGTGATCGCGCGTCTTGGCCGACATCGGCACCACTTCCCGGAACTGGAACTGATGCCCCATCTTCTCCAGGAACGGCATCATGATCTCGGCGCGCCCTTCGCCGAGGCGATCGAGCTTGTTGGTCACCAGCAGCACCGGCGTGTTCTTCGGCAGCAGCGCCAGCACCTTTTCGTCGTCAGGACCGTAGTGACCGGCCTCGACCACGAACAGCACGATGTCCACCGACGACAGTGTGGAGGTCACCGCGCGGTTCAGCGAACGATTGAGCGCACTCGCGTGACGCGTCTGGAAGCCAGGGGTATCGACGAACACGAACTGCGCGTCGTCGGTGGTCTGAATACCGATGAGGCGATGGCGCGTGGTCTGCGCCTTGCGGGACGTGATGCTGATCTTCTGGCCGACCAATGCATTGATCAGCGTGGACTTGCCGACGTTCGGACGGCCAACGATGGCTACCGTGCCGCAGCGGAACGCCGGGGCATCGGGGTTGCCCGCCGCATTCTGCGACGGAGGCTGTAATTCGGTCATTCCTTCAACCTGAGAGACAACTGGGGATCGGGCGGCACCGGTTGCTTGCGTGTCTTGCCGGTACGCTCGGCGCGGCTGCGTTTGAGCAGCTGCGGCACGAGCTTCTGCACTTCATCGAGCGCAAGCTTGGCCGCTGCCTGTTCAGCCGCACGCCGCGAAGCGCCCGTACCGAACACGCTCACTTCCAGTTTAGGCACGGTGCATTCGACTTCAAACTGCTGACTGTGCGCGGCGCCATGGGTGGCAACGACGTTGTACTGCGGCAGCGCGATCTTGTGACCCTGGAGGTACTCCTGCAACAGCGTCTTGGCATCCTTGCCCAGCGTGCGCGGATCCACCTGCTCGAGGATCGGGATATACAGCTTGCGGATCAGCCCGCGCGCGGCGTCGAAGCCCGCATCGAGGAACACCGCACCCACGATGGCTTCAAGGGCATCGGCAAGAATCGACGGCCGGCGAAAGCCGCCGCTCTTGAGCTCGCCCTCGCCCAGACGCAGTGCTTCGGACAGCTGCAGCATCTGGGCGATCTCGTACAGCGCCTGCTGCTTGACGAGATTGGCGCGCACGCGCGACAGATCGCCTTCGTCGAGCTTGCCGAACATGCCGTAGAGCATGTCCGCCACGGCGCAGTTGAGCACCGAATCGCCCAGGAATTCAAGGCGTTCGTTGTGCTGTGCGCTGTGGCTGCGGTGCGTCAGCGCTTGTTGCAGCAATTCGGGCTTGCTGAATCGGTAGCCGAGTCGTTGCTGCAAGGCGTCGAGGTTCATGTCAGTGCTGCGTTCCCGAATAGGTAATCAATAGACTCACGGCGCCGTAGACGGGAATCTCGGTCCGGTACGAAAAATCGATCGCGCGCACGCGACCGGCTTCATCTTCCTGCACGTCCAGATCTTCGCCCTTGATGGAAGAGATCTGGTCGATCTGGGCCTGCTTGTCGAAGTACCCCGCCACTTCCTTGCGGTTTGCGGCGTGATCCTTCGCAAAGGTCACGGCTCGCCTCACCGAAAAGTACTCGAGCACACTCGGGATCGACTTCACCGCGGGCAAGATGCCGCAGATCAGCACGACGATCACGATAAGCAATGTCCACACCGAAAAGCCTCGTGACTTATACATCACACCACGAGACCGCTTGTTCCTGTTGATATTGACCCATTGACCCATATTGCGCTTCCCTCGTTTTATGTGAGTGTTTTGCGCGACGCGAAAGAACTGCTATTTGAACGTTCCCACGCGTCCGAAATTGCCCAGATTCATCCAGATCACAAATGCCCTGCCCACTACATTCTGATCCGGTACGAACCCCCAATACCGCGAATCGAGGCTGTTGTCACGGTTATCACCCATGACGAAATAATGACCTTGCGGAACCTTGCAAGTCAGCCCCTGCTGATTGTAAGTGCAGTTCTCGTGGAACGGAAAATCCGGATCGGCACCGGCCACGAACGCCGGGCGATCCGCGTCGTTGAGAATGCCGTGCGACGGACCACCGGGCAGCGTCTCGGTGAAATGCTTCGAATACGTCAGGCGCTCTTCGTCGAGGTAATCGGGCAGCGGCTGATACTCGGCCGGCTTGCCATTGATCGTCAGGCGCTTGTTTTCGTACTTGACCACGTCGCCAGGCACGCCGATCACGCGCTTGATGTAGTCGAGCGATTCATCTTTCGGGTAACGGAACACCATCACGTCGCCCCGTTGCGGATCGCCCACGTTCATGATCTTCTTGTTGATCACCGGCAGGCGAATGCCGTAGTCGTACTTGTTGACGAGGATGAAGTCACCGATCAGCAGCGTCGGGATCATCGAGCCCGACGGAATCTTGAAGGGCTCCACCACGAACGAGCGCAGCACGAATACCGCGAGGATCACCGGGAAGAAGCTCGCCGAATATTCGAGCCACCAGGGCTGGCGCATCTTCTCTTCGGCCAGCCGCGCCCGAGACGTATCGAGCTCCGCGCCACCGTGCGTGGTCGCCAGCTGACCGCGGTTCGCATCGAACTCGGCCAGCGCCAGCTGCGCCACGCTGCGGCGTTGCCGCTCGAAAACGAGCTTGTCGGCAACCCAGGCAATGCCCGTAATGACCACCAGCACAAAAAGGATCAAGGCGAAATTCATGACGGCGTTTTGATTTTCGGTTTCTTTGTGTTCTTACTTGTCGTCAACCTGCAGGATGGCAAGGAACGCCTCCTGCGGAATCTCGACCGTACCCACCTGCTTCATACGCTTCTTGCCGGCCTTCTGCTTCTCCAGCAGTTTCTTCTTACGCGAGATATCGCCGCCGTAGCACTTGGCCAGCACGTTCTTGCGCAATGCCTTCACGTTCTCGCGCGCGATGATGTTCGCGCCGATGGCCGCCTGAATGGCCACGTCGTACATCTGGCGCGGGATGATCTCGCGCATTTTCGCCGCCACTTCACGGCCGCGATACTGCGAGTTCGACCGGTGCACGATTACAGACAGCGCATCCACCTTGTCGCTGTTGATCAGGATGTCCACCTTGACGACATCCGACGCCCGATATTCCTTGAACTCGTAGTCCATCGACGCATAGCCGCGCGACACCGACTTCAATCGATCAAAGAAGTCGAGCACGATCTCGGCCATCGGGATTTCGTACGTGAGCTGTACCTGCTTGCCGTGGTAGCTCATGTTGATCTGCGTGCCGCGCTTCTGCGTGCACAGCGTGATCACCGACCCCACGTAGTCCTGCGGCATGTACAGGTTGACCGTGACGATCGGCTCCAGGATCGCCTCGATCCGGCTCGGATCGGGCATCTTGGCCGGGTTTTCCACGGTGACCATGCTGCCGTCACGCATCTGCACCTGATAGACCACGGTCGGCGCGGTCGTGATCAGGTCCATGTCGAATTCGCGCTCGAGCCGCTCCTGCACGATCTCCATATGCAGCAGCCCAAGGAAGCCGCAGCGGAAGCCGAAGCCGAGCGCCTGCGAGACTTCGGGCTCGAACTGCAGCGAGGCATCGTTGAGGCGCAGCTTCTCGAGCGATTCGCGCAACGCCTCGTACTGGTTCGATTCCACCGGATAGAGACCCGCGAACACCTGCGGCTTCACTTCCTTGAAACCCGGCAGTGGCGCCTCGGCCTTGCGTGCCATGGTGGTGATGGTGTCGCCCACCTTCGCGGATTTCAGCTCCTTGATACCCGCGATGACAAAGCCCACTTCGCCAGCCGACAGCGCGTCGCGCGGAATCGACTTCGGCGAGAACACA
This sequence comes from Cupriavidus pampae, assembly GCF_914271485.1. GTDB lineage: Bacteria > Pseudomonadota > Gammaproteobacteria > Burkholderiales > Burkholderiaceae > Cupriavidus > Cupriavidus pampae. The sequence goes on along the minus strand of NZ_CAJZAG010000001.1, from coordinate 205,695 downwards.
CCGACCTGCTCCACCAGTTGCTGCGCGCCGGTGGCCATCAGCAAAATCTTGTCCTTGGGACGCAGCATGCCGTTGACCACGCGCACGAGCATCACCACGCCTACGTAGTTGTCGAACCACGAGTCGATGATCAGCGCCTGCAGCGGCGCGCTCGGATCGCCCTTGGGGGGCGGCACCTTGGCGATCATTGCCTCGATGACGTCTTCCACGCCCTGGCCAGTCTTGGCCGAGCACGGCGTCGCGTCGTGCGCGTCGATGCCGATAACTTCCTCGATCTCCTGGATCGCGTTATCGGGATCGGCCTGCGGCAGATCAATCTTGTTGAGCACGGGCACCACTTCCACGCCGAGTTCGATCGCCGTGTAGCAGTTGGCAACGGTCTGCGCTTCCACGCCCTGCGACGCATCGACCACGAGCAGCGCGCCTTCGCACGCGGACAGCGAGCGGCTGACCTCGTAGCTGAAGTCGACGTGCCCCGGCGTGTCGATCAGGTTCAGGTTGTACACCTTGCCGTCGCGCGCCTTGTAGCTCAGCGCGGCAGTCTGGGCCTTGATGGTGATGCCGCGCTCTTTCTCGATGTCCATCGAGTCCAGCACCTGCGCTTCCATCTCGCGATCGGAAAGGCCCCCGCATAGCTGAATAATCCGGTCGGCCAGGGTGGATTTCCCATGGTCGATGTGGGCAATGATCGAGAAATTACGGATATGGTCCATCTAAACAGTTCAGGGAAGCGTGGCGCGACCTGGCGGCCGGGATGCTGGGGTTTCGAGCGGGATCGCCCCGGGCCGGTGTCGCGCGGGTCCGGGCGGCGCAACCATCGCGCCAAAACGCGATTTTACCGTACTTTCAAAGGGTTCCGTGACATCAAATGGGTTCTGGCCCGCCACGGCGGGCGACGCACACCGCACCTGGCCACTGAAATAAAAAACGTCGCACCAGTCGGCGCGACGTTCTGAACGGGGCTCCAATCGATGTGCGGTCATTCACCCGCATTGCGCGCCATCGCCGGCCATCGCCAGCCATGGCGCCCACGGGTGCGCCCGCACCCGCCCGTACCCGATTTAACGGGCCTGACCGTTCGGGCGCAACGTCAGCACCTGCGTCGCGTCGCCGCGCCGCACGAATACCGCCGCGATTCGATTCTTGTCGAGTGACTTGACCAGATCGTTGAACTGGCGTGCGCCGGTCACATCGGAATCGCCCAGGCGCAGGATCACGTCGCCCGGACGAATCCCGGCACGCAATGCCGGACCATCCGCGGTTTCCACCTCCACACCCGACTTGATCTTCATTTCCTTGAGGCGTGCCTCGGGGATGTCGTTGACGACCAGGCCAAGCGCGTTGGGCTTGGCTGCCTGACCCGCGCCGTCCTCGCCGCCCTTCTTGTCGCCGCCGCGCGAGCGCGCCACCTTGGCGTTGTCGGGCTCGAGCTCGGCCACCGTGATCGAGACGTCGCGCGTCTGGCCCTTGCGCCAGAACTGCAGCGGCACACGCGTGCCGGGCTTGATATCGCCCACCATGCGCGGCAGATCCGACGCCTTCTCGATATCGCGGCCGTTGAACTTCAGGATGATGTCGCCGGCCTCGATACCGGCCTTCTCCGCAGGACCGCCCGGCTCGACGCTGCCGACCAGCGCGCCACGCGCACGGCCCAGCCCCAGCGAGTCGGCCACTTCCTTGGTCACGTCGCCAATCGCCACCGCGATGCGGCCACGCGTCACCTTGCCCGAGGTCTTGAGTTGCTCGACCACGCGCATCGCTTCGTCGATCGGAATCGCGAACGAGATACCCATGTAGCCACCACTGCGGCTGTAGATCTGCGAGTTGATGCCAATGACTTCGCCACGCAGGTTGATCAGCGGACCACCCGAATTACCCGGATTCACTGCCACGTCAGTCTGGATGAACGGCAGATAGTCGCCGGTGTCCCGGCCCTTGGCCGACACGATGCCCGCGGTCACGCTGTTGTCGAGCCCGAACGGCGAGCCAATGGCCAGTACCCACTCGCCCGGACGAATCTTGTCGGAATCGCCAAGATTCAGGCGCGGCAGGCCAGTGGCCTCCACCTTGATCAACGCCACGTCGGTGCGCTTGTCGGAGCCGATCAGCTTGGCCTTGAACTCGCGCTTGTCCGGCAGCGTCACGTAGATGGTTTCCGCATCGGCCACCACGTGGGCATTCGTCATCATGTAGCCATCCTGGCTGATGATAAAGCCCGAGCCAACACCTCGGCTCTGCTCTTCGCCCTGCGGCGGCTGCCCGCGGCGCGGCGTGTTGCCGCCACCGCCCGGCGGCGTCGGCGCGCCAGGCATCGGCACGCCGAAGAACCGGCGGAAGAACTCCGCCATCTCGTCATCGTCGGGCGTACCGCCGTTGCCACGCGCGCGCACGCGCTCGGTGGTGCGGATATTCACGACGGCGGGGCTGGCCTTTTCCACCAGGTCGGTAAAGTCCGGCAGGTTGTAGTTCGATGCCGCGGCCTGTGCATGGCCGGACATGGAAATAGCCGGGCCAAACACGAGCATGGCCACCATGACCATGGTTCGCACCACGGATGGAGATTTCATCATCATCGACAACTCCCGGGGACTCAACGAGAAAAACGCAGCGAGAAGAACGCGAGGGGCGTCGCTGGGACGCCCCAAAAACCGGCTCAGTGTACCGTCTTGGGCGGGCGGAATTCCACGGCCGCCGCGAATTGCTTCACGGTGGCGGCGGGCACCTCGCCGACGACGGTGATCCAGTAATCGTTCACGCGGCGCACGACCACCTGGGTCGCGCCAAGCGACGCCACGCCCTCGCGGCGCACGCGCTGCTCCGAGACCGGCTCGATAAAGATCGACAAACCGGTAAGGCCATCGCTATAGACGACCTGGAGCACCTCGAATACCTGACCGCGATTGCCGTCCTGCGACGGCGCGCGCAATTCGCCGAGTGGGCGACGCACTTCGCGAATCTTCTGGAAACCCTTGAGCGGCGGGTGGATGGTCCAACCTTCGTCAGCCAGATTGGCTGCCTGATAGTTGACCTCGTAGTGGTTCCAGGAACTGGAGTTCTTGATCGCCGTGACGATACGCTGCTTCTCGGAAGGCACACCGATATCGACCTGCGAGAACGCTACCTGCTCGAGCACCTTGCCGCTCTCGCCCAGCGTCTGTGCGCGCATCAGCAACCCCGAATTCTTGTCCGCCCATAAGCGCACCGCATAACGCGCGGTGTCATGAGGCTCAAGCGCAAACACCTCACACTCGACCCCAGCCACACGCTCCGCCGGCAGCTTGCGCATGTCGTACAGATCCAGCACGTCGGTCTTGTTCGTCGCAAGCAGCGCCGGGAAGCGGTCCTTCGCTTCCTGCTTCTCCACGACCACGAGCTTGGCTTCGGGAATCAGACTGTGCACCACGTCGTTCTGACGCAGCACTTCACGCGGCTTGCCGTCGAGCGTTTCCAGGCGCTCGTACTCGTTGTGCACGAGGTCGCTGTAGTGCTGGATGCGCGAGGCATGCATGACGCTGCCACGCTGATAAATCAGCGTGCCAACGTAGTTTTCGCGCTGCGCCGCACGGTGAATCTTGTTGAGCCACGCGGTGGCCTCACGGCGGTTCAGCGTACTGTCGGACGGCTGCGCAGTCGCTGCGGCAGCAGTCAGACACAAGGCCAGAAAAAAGGACCTGCGCAGGCCCTTCATTCCGTAACCGCCTGCTACGTTGGCAGGCGTGTGTCCTTTAAGCATGTCCGGCATTATTCCTGCGAGTTGTCCTGGGTGAAATTGGCGCCGTTCGCCACCGTGCGCATGGTGGGCACGAAGGCATCGGTCGCTACCGAGGTACGGTGCGCGCGCAGATACTCATCGAGACGCGGGTCGCGGATCATCTGCGAGCTGTCGGCCGCAACCGTCACCAGCGCGCCACCGGGGGCAGGCTTGGCAGCCACCGATGCGACCGTCGCAGCCGCCGGGGCGGGTTGCTCCGCACGCGCAATCACGGCATCCGGCGCACCGATATCGGCGGGGCCACGCATCTGCGGCACCACGACCCAGCTGACCGCCGCGACTGCGGCCGCGATCGCCGTTCCCGGCATCACGCGGCGCACCCACGACGGACGCACGAGCATACGCTGACGGCTGGCCGCGGCAACCGCGGGGACCAGCACGTGCGGCTCGGCTTCCAGCGTCGCGGAAAAGCGCGCGAGAAACGCATCGGTGGAACCGACATGCGTGAGTTCTTCGGAGCGCAGCGCGTCGCCGATGAGCTGATAGGTGGTCCAGTCCGCCATGCCACGCTCGCCCTTGGCGAGGTCGAGCACCGCGTTGACTTCATTCGGCGCCAGCTCGCCATCCATCAATACGGAGATTTGCTCCGATGCTTCCACTACATGAACCGACTGCTTATGAGCCTGACCCATTTCCAACCCCAAGAAATTCCATTGAACACCGATAAATCCCGTACTGCTGCTTGTCGTTTATCGATGCAGGAATAGGCTGCAACGCTGGCTGCACGACATTCTTCACTACCACCGCTTGCCCTCTGCCGTTCCCAGCAGCGGCCGCAATTTCTCGGCAATGGCTTCCCGCGCGCGAAAGATCCGCGAGCGCACCGTGCCGATCGGGCACGCCATCGCTTCGGAGATCTCTTCGTAACTCAGACCTTCGATCTCGCGCAGCGTGATGGCGGTACGCAATTCCTCCGGCAACGCCTCCATTGCGCGGTTGACCGTCTCGGCCACCTGCCGCGTATGGAGCATCGACTCCGGCGTATTGATATCCCTTAGTTGTTCACCGTCCGCAAAAGTTTCAGCCTCTTCGGCGTCAATATCGCTGGAGGCCTCCGGGCGGCGTCCCTGGGTCGCCAGATAGTTCTTGGCGGTATTGACCGCAATCCGGTACAGCCACGTGTAGAAAGCGGATTCGCCCCGGAATTGGGGCAAGGCGCGATATGCCTTGATAAAGGCATCCTGCGCCACATCCTCCACTTCGGCGGGGTCCCGTACGAGGCGCGAGATCAGGCGAATGATCTTGCGGTGATATTTCGTCACCAGCAATTCAAATGCCCGTTTGTCGCCCTGCTGGACGCGTTCAACAAGAAGCTGATCGGCTTCGCGTTCGCTCACGAATAGTTCACCTGCAGTGTATCTCTTGGTTTCGTCGTCACGACAAGCGTTGTATTTTACCTACGTTCGCGAAACTGCCGTGTATTGCGCAGTGCATCATGTGACCATCACTGCGCAAGAAACGTTCCTTGCACGTGACGCGCGCGTCGCGCGGGGGAAATGAATGGTGCATGCCGGAGCACGCGGCGCGCCCCCATACGAAGACGGAGGGCGCCGACGTGCACGCGGGAGCGGTGTCAGACGCGCTTGAAGACAAGCGTGCCGTTGGTGCCGCCAAAACCGAAGTTGTTCTTTACGGCAACATCGATCTTCATCTCGCGTGCCGTGTTGGCCACGTAGTCGAGATCGCACTCCGGATCCTGATTGACGAGGTTGATCGTCGGCGGCGAGATCTGGTTGTGGATCGCCAGCACCGTGAACACGGACTCCAGCCCGCCGGCACCGCCCAGCAGATGGCCCGTCATCGACTTGGTCGAATTGACAGCCAGCTTGTAGGCAGCGTCGCCGAACGCGAGCTTCACAGCTTCGGACTCGTTCTTGTCGCCAAGCGGCGTGGACGTGCCGTGCGCGTTCAGGTAATGCACCTCGTCCGGATTGACGCCGGCATCCTTGAGCGCATTGACCATGCAGCGGCGCGGACCGTCCGTGCTCGGGGCAGTCATGTGGAACGCGTCACCGCTCATGCCAAAGCCGGTCAGCTCCGCATAGATACGCGCGCCACGCGCCTTGGCATGCTCGTACTCCTCGAGCATCAGCACGCCTGCGCCCTCACCCAGCACGAAGCCGTCGCGGTCCTTGTCCCACGGACGCGAAGCGCTCGCCGGATCGTCGTTACGCGTTGACAGCGCGCGGGCCGCGGCAAAGCCGCCAATGCCCAGCGGCGATACGGTCGACTCGGCGCCACCCGCGAGCATCGCGTCCGCATCGCCGTACTGGATCAGGCGCGCGGCCAGTCCAATGCTGTGCAGGCCGGTCGTGCAGGCGGTAACGGCCGCGATGTTCGGGCCCTTGACGCCATGAATGATCGACAGGTGGCCCGAGATCATGTTGATGATCGAACCCGGCACGAAGAACGGCGAGATGCGACGCGGGCCACGATTGGCCAGCACCATCTGCGTATCCTCGATCATCGGCAGACCGCCGATGCCGGACCCAACCAGTACACCGATACGCTCGGCGTTGGCTTCCGTCACCTCCAGGCCACTGTCGCGCAGCGCCTGGGTTCCCGCGGCGATGCCGAAATGGATGAAGGTATCCATGTTCCGGGCTTCCTTCGCGGGGATGTAATCCTCCGCATTGAAGCCCTTCACTTCACCGGCAAACTGACAGGCGAACGGGGACGGATCGAATTTGGTAATGGTGGCGATGCCGGACTTGCCAGCAACCACATTGGCCCAGCCTTCGGCGACCGTGTTTCCAACCGGAGACACAAGGCCAAGCCCAGTGACGACGACGCGACGACGGCTCACTATCTTTTCCTACGAGTACGTGAAGCGGAACGGAAATACTGCGCGATCCCCTGCGGAGATCTTTCCGTTTCTGCTTCGTCGAACAGACGAAAGCCACAGAAAGCAGCTTGACGGACCGGACTGGCCGGCCGCCGTGCCTTCTGTGGCTCGAATGAATACCGAGACGGTAGCAGAGACGACAGGCTCAGGCCTTGACGTGTGCGGTAGCGTAATCGATCGCTTGCTGCACAGTCGTGATCTTCTCGGCTTCCTCATCGGGAATTTCCATGCCGAATTCATCTTCCAACGCCATCACGAGTTCAACCGTGTCCAGCGAGTCGGCGCCGAGATCGTTCACGAACGACGATTCGTTCTTGATGTCTGCCTCGGCCACGCCAAGCTGTTCAGCCACGATTTTCTTGACGCGTTGTTCGATATTGTCCATGTAACCCTCCAGGGAAGTTCGACAAAAAGTGGGCGCATTTTAGCAGGTTTGGACCGCAAAAAATTCGCTTGCTGCTCTTCGCAAGTCCTTTGCAAGAATCGCGCCCGTTTGGTTTAAAAAACGACTGCTACGCCCGGCTTCGTTCGGCTTCTCCCTCGAAGCCGCAGAAACCGGGTAATTCAATCAATTCATGTACATGCCGCCGTTCACGTGCAGCGTGGTGCCCGTGATGTACGCGGCCTGCGGACCTGCGAGAAACGCCACCGCCTGCGCGATATCCTCCGGCTGTCCCAGACGGCCAAGCGGAATCTGCGCCTTCAGCGCGGCGTGTTGCTCTTCCGACAGGACCTTGGTCATGTCGGTATCGATGAAGCCCGGTGCCACGCTGTTGACCGTGACATTGCGGCTGCCGATCTCGCGCGCGAGCGCGCGGGTCATGCCCTCCACGCCGGCCTTGGCCGCCGCGTAGTTCATCTGGCCAGGGTTGCCGGTCGAGCCGACCACCGAGGTGATATTGATGATACGACCGCCACGCGCCTTCATCATCGGGCGCAGCACGGCGCGCGACAGGCGGAACACGGCCGTCAGATTGGTGTCGATGACGTTGATCCAGTCCTCGTCCTTCATGCGCATGGCCAGCTGGTCCTGCGTAATGCCGGCGTTGTTGACCAGCACGTTCAGGCCACCATGGGTCTTCACGACCTCTTCGATCAGCGACTCGCAGCGCACGGCGTCGTTGACGTTGAGCACCGCGCCGGTGCCCTTCAGGCCATCGGCGGCCAGGTACGTGCCGATCGCGGCCGCACCCGCTTCGCTGGTGGCGGTACCGATCACGTACGCGCCCTGACGCGCCAGTTCCACCGCGATGGCGCGGCCGATGCCCCGCGAGGCGCCGGTGACCAGCGCAACCTGATTGTCGAGAAGCTTGCTCATCTTGCGTTGCTCGTTTGTTATTTGGCTTATTTCAGCAGGGCCAGCGTGTCCTGCAGCGACGCCGGATCAAAGATCGCGCCGCCGACGAGGTTACCGTCGATACGTTTGGTCATGCCGGCCAGCACCTTGCCGGGGCCGCATTCGATCACGTGCGTCACGCCTTCGGCGGCGATCTTCTGCACGCACTCGACCCAGCGCACAGGCGCCGCGGCCTGGCGTACCAGCGCATCCTTGATCTGCTCGGGATCATTGACGATGGCCACATCGACATTGTTCACCAGCGGGATCTGCGGCGCCGCGAACGTCAGGCTCGCCATGCGCTCCTTGAGACGATCGGACGCCGGCTTCAGCAGCGACGAATGGAACGGCGCGGACACCGGCAGCGACAGCGCGCGCTTGGCGCCCTTGGCCTTGGCGATCTCGCAGGCACGCTCCACGGCACCTTTGTGGCCCGCGATCACGACCTGCAACGGCGCATTGAAGTTGACGGCTTCGACCACGCCGACTGCCGCGGCTTCGGCACAGGCCGCGCGCACATCGTCGTCGGACAGGCCGAGAATCGCGGCCATGCCGCCCTCGCCCACCGGCACGGCTTCCTGCATCGCCTGCGCGCGAAAGCGCACCAGCGGCACGGCATCGGCGAACGGGATCACGCCCGCGGCCACCAGCGCCGAGTACTCGCCCAGGCTGTGGCCGGCGACCAGCGCCGGACGGGCGCCGCCCGCATCGAGCCACGCGCGGTACACCGCCACCGCGGCGGTCAGCATGACCGGCTGCGTGTTGGTGGTCAGGTTCAGTTCTTCGGCGGGACCTTCCGCGATCAGGCGGCCGATGTCCTGCCCGAGCGCGGTGGAAGCTTCTTCCAGCGTCGCGCGCACGACCGCATTGTCGGCAAAGGCATTGAGCATGCCGACCGCCTGCGAGCCCTGGCCGGGAAATACGAATGCGAATGTCATCGGTGATTCTTTCCTTGTGATCTCAGTGATCGGGATCCGTTGGCTGGCGCGCTGGTGCCCGCCCATCGAGGGCGCACAAACCAGCGCGCGGCCCGCATCTTACATGCGCAGCAAGACCGCACCCCACGTGAAGCCACCACCCACGCCTTCCATCAGCACGGTCTGACCCGGGCGAATGCGGCCATCGCGCACCGCGACGTCGAATGCCAGCGGGATCGACGCGGCCGAAGTATTGCCGTGCTCGTGCACCGTGGCAACCATGCGCTCGTTCGAGAGACCCAGCTTTTTCGTCGTGCTCTGCATGATGCGGATGTTGGCCTGATGCGGCACCACCCAGTCGATCTGATCCGCCTGCATCTCGGCTGCGGTGATCGCTTCGCGCGCCACCTTGTCGAGCACCGTCACCGCGAGCTTGAACACGGCCTGGCCATCCATATGCAGGAACGCGTTGCCCGTGATGTTGCCACCGGAGACATTGCCCGGCACGCAGAGGATATCGACGTGGCTGCCATCCGAATGCATCGCCGAGGACAGGATGCCCGGCTCGTCGGAGGCCGTCAGCACCACGGCGCCGGCGCCATCGCCGAACAACACGCACGTCGTGCGGTCATTGAAGTCGAGCAGGCGCGAGAACACTTCGGTACCGATCACCAGCACGTTGCGGTGCGAGCCGCTGCGGATGAATTTGTCCGCCGTGGCCAGCGCATACACGAAGCCCGAGCACACGGCCTGCATGTCGAAGGCCGCGCAGTTGTTGGTGATGCCGAGCTTCTTCTGCACGAGGCAGGCCGTGCTCGGGAACACGAAGTCGGGCGTGGACGTCGCCACCACGATCAGGTCGATGTCCTGACGGTCGATGCCGGCGGCTTCGATCGCGCGCTCGGCGGCCTTGACGGCGAGGTCGCTGCTCGTGACGTCGGGTTCGGCCCAGTGGCGCGCGGAGATGCCGCTACGCGTGACGATCCACTCGTCGCTGGTCTCCACACCTTTTTCCGCGAGCTGGGCAGCCAGTTCCTGATTGGTGACGCGCCGCGGAGGCAGATAGCTCCCCGTACCGATGATTTTTGCGTACTTGGTCATGTAGTGTCGGATCGTGAGGTCCGGGCCGCCGCCTAATGTCGGGACGGCCGCGTGCCTGGCCGGCGTCCGCGAACGTATTCCCTGGCCGGGCGTGCCGGCGCCATGTCGGAGGGCACGTCAGGCGGCATGCTTGCTGGAATGAGGATCGGGCGAGTCTGTCTCCGGGCCGCCGGCAGGGTTGCCAGCAGTGGTACTCGTGGCCCCGGCCTTATTGGCAAAAGCCTTGGCAATACGGTCGATGACGCCATTACTGGCGGCATCATACCCGCGTTTTATCGCCCATTCAAAAGACCGGGCATCGGCCGAGCCATGGCTCTTGATCACAAGACCACGCAGGCCAAGCAGCGATGCACCGTTGTGGCGCGCCGGGTCGAGCCGGCTTGACAGACGCTTGAGCACCGGCATCGCGATGGCGGCCAGCAGCTTGGTGAACCAGGAGCGTGTGAACTCTTCCTTGATCATGCTGCCGATCATCTTTGCCAGGCCCTCGCTGCTCTTGAGCGCGACGTTGCCGACAAAGCCGTCGCAGACGACGATGTCGGTGGTGCCCTTGAAGATGTCGTTGCCCTCGACGTTGCCGTAGAAGTTGAGCTCGGACGCGCGCAGCAGTTCGCCCGCGGCCTTGACCACTTCATTGCCCTTGATCACTTCCTCGCCGATATTGAGCAGGCCGACCGTGGGATGCGCCTTGTGATCGACCACCGCGACCATCGCCTCGGCCATGCGCGCGAACTGCAACAGATGCTGCGGTTCGCAATCGGCATTGGCGCCGAGATCGAGCACGGTAGTACCCCAACCCTGCTCGTTCGGAATAGTGGTGGCGATGGCGGGACGCTCGATGCCTTCGAGCGTCTTCAGCACGTAACGCGAGACGGCCATCAGCGCGCCGGTATTCCCCGCGGAAATGCATGCGCCCGCACGGCCTTCCTTGACCTGCGTCACGGCGACGCGCATCGAGGAATCCTTCTTTTTGCGCAACGCCACTTCCACGGGATCATCCATGGTGATGACCTCGGTCGCGCCCACGACAGTCACGCGCGGGTGATCGAGCGCATGCAGCTTCCTGAGCTGCGCTTCGATGGCGTCGGGCAAGCCGACCAGTACCATCTCGGCATCGTCGTGACGCGATAGAAAACTGATCGCTGCGGGTACGGTCACGGACACGCCGTGGTCGCCGCCCATGCAGTCGATGGCGAGCTTGATCGTCATTGTTTCCTGATAAGGAAAACGCGCCGGCATCCGCCGCACTGTACCACCAGCGGCCGTTGTGCAGCCTGGCGATTTGCGGGGACGCAACCAGCCGGACGCGCGGATACGTTGCGGCAGGGGCGCGCGCGGCGTGAAGCCCGAGCGCCCAACAAAAAAGCGGCAACGAGCTTGCCGCTTTCCTGTTTCATACCTGACAACGTGCGCAAGCGAGACTCAGGGTCACGCCAGACGACTTGGTCAGTCGTTCTTGGTCTTGATGACCTTGCGACCACGGTAGTAGCCGTTCGGGCTCACGTGGTGACGCAGATGCGCTTCGCCGGTGGTCGGCTCGACAGCCAGGGGCGCAGCCGACAGATGGTCGTGCGAACGATGCATGCCGCGCTTGGACGGCGACTTCTTGTTCTGTTGAACAGCCATGATGACTCCTTCGAGAATTTTGCGATATTAACACACGCACCCTGCACAAGGCGTAGCCGGGGCCCGGCCGGGTGCTGCAACTTACTACCCGTTGACTGACTGCAAGATCCCTCGATCAGTGCTTCGTCGTCTTCAGGCCAGCCAGCGCCGCGAAGGGCGATGGCCGCTTTTCCTCTTCCGGTGGCGCCTCAGGCTCCACCTCGCCGTCCGCACCGGTCACGAGCGCCTCGTGCACAGCCGGACAAACGTCATGCTTCGGCGCTACCGGCAACGCCAGCAACACCTCGTCCTCGATCAGTGCCAGCACCGAGAACCGGCGCGAACCGACGATGACATCCACCTCTTCATCTTCGTCGGGCACGGCGTCCGCCTCTTCCTCGCTGGCCATGACCTCAAAACGCATATCGGTGTCGATGGGCTCGGGAAACGCCGCCAGGCAACGCTGGCAGTCCTGCCACACGCGGCCCGTCGTCGTCACGTCGAGATACAGACGCTGGACTGCCGGCGCACCGGGCTCCCCTGCTTCCTCGCTGACGAAACCGTCGACCGTATAGTGGAAGATCTCGTCGGCTGCGGTCGCTGGCGCGTCCTTCGCGGTCTCGGCTAAGATGCGCGGCAAATCGCGCACCGCGATGTCGCCTTCGGCACTGCCACCTTTGCGGCAAAACGCAAAGATGTCGGTCTCGCGCAGATCGAATGCCACAGCAGTAACAGAAGTACTAGTGGGCGGGGTCGGCTGACTCATGATGCTGAATCCCTGTCTACGCGAGCAGCTAAACGCGCGATTATACGACGCTTTCTTCGTCACGGCAAAGTTAACCAACCAGGCGCGTCTACACGCGGACCTCGAATCACATCCGCATGCGACCGGCCTTTTTCTTTTGCTTCAAATAGTTACTGATATGTCACACCCCGCCCGGCCCCCACTTATCCTTGGCTCGAGCTCGCCGTACCGGCGCGAACTGCTGACGCGTCTGCGCATCCCCTTCGACGTGGCCGTTCCGGATATCGACGAAACGCCGCTCGCCGGAGAGTCGCCGGAAGCCACCGCACTGCGGCTGTCGCGCCGCAAGGCCGAAGCGATCGCGGCCCGCCATCCCGATGCGCTCGTCATTGGTTCGGATCAGGTCTGCACGCTCGATGGCGCGCAACTCGGCAAACCCGGCACCCATGAGCGCGCGCTTGCGCAGCTGCAGCACATGCGCGGACGCACGGTCACGTTCCATTCGGCACTGTGCCTGCTCGATGCCCGCACCGGCGCGGCGCAACTGGCCGACGTCCAGACGCTGGTCACGTTCCGCGATCTGCCCGACGCCGAGCTCGAGGCCTACCTGCGGCTGGAAACGCCGTACGACGTGGCCGGCAGCGCCAAGGTCGAGGGCCTGGGCATCGCCCTGCTGGCGCGCGTCGAGTCGGACGATCCCACCGCGCTGATTGGCCTGCCGCTGATCGCGCTGATCGATATGCTGCGCCAGGCGGGCTTTCCGCTGATCGGGAGCGTCGCATGAGCGGTACGTTATTTCTGGTGCCGAACACGCTCGGCAAGCGCGACGAATTCGACCCGCTGACGGCCGTGCTGCCCGCTGGCGTGCAGCAGATCGCCGCGCGCCTCGATTACCTCGTGGCCGAGAATGCCAAGACCGCGCGCGCGTTCCTGAAGAAGCTCGGCGAAACGTCGCCGCTGGCCCAGCCGATCCAGCAGATCGAGATTCGCGAGCTCAACGTCAATACGCCTGCCAAAGCGCTCGGTGCGTTGCTCGACCCGATTGCCGCCGGTCGCGATGGTGGCCTGTTATCGGAGGCCGGCGTGCCGGCCGTGGCCGACCCCGGCGCCGATCTGGTGAGGCTGGCGCACAGCCGCGGCGTAACGGTACGCCCGCTGGTCGGGCCGAGTTCGATCCTGCTCGCGGTGATGGGCTCCGGCCTCAATGGCCAGAGCTTTGCGTTCAATGGCTACCTGCCTGTGGATCCGAGTGATCGCGCGCGCCGCCTGCGCGAGCTGGAAGCGCGCTCGCGCAAGGACCGCCAAACCCAGGTGTGGATCGAAACCCCGTACCGCAACGGGGCGCTGCTGGAGGCGCTGCGCCAGCATTGCGCCGGCACCACGCTGCTATCGGTGGCGGTGGACCTGACGCTGCCGACCGAGTCGATCGTCACGCTGCCGCTCTCGGCGTGGACGCCGGAGCGGCTGGCGCTGCATAAGCGTCCGGCGATCTTCTCGTTACTGGCTGCTTGAGGCGTTAGCGCAGCGCGTCCACGCGGGCGCCGCCAAAGATCATCGCTTTCATCGCCGCGCTGCCCATGGCGGCGCCAAAGCGCTTGGCCACGCGCTCGGCGATGTTCTCCTTGACCGTGTAGTCGACGATGTCCTCGGCCTTGAACAGGTCGCGCGCCACATAGTCGGCGCTACCCACGCCATCGGCCAGGCCCAGTTCCACCGCGCGCTCGCCCGACCAGAAGAGCCCCGAGAACAGCTCGGGGTCGTCCTTGAGGCGATCGCCACGCCCTTCCTTCACCACGTTGATGAACTGCTGGTGAATCTCCTTGAGCATGGTCTCGGCGTACGCCTTCTGGCGCGGCACCTGCGGCGAGAACGGATCGAGCATGCCCTTGTTGGAGCCGGCCGTGTACAGACGCCGCTCGACGCCCAGCTTCTCCATCAGCCCCGTGAAGCCGAATCCGTCCATCAGCACGCCGATCGAACCGACGATGCTGGCCTTGTCCACATAGATCTTGTCAGCCGCGGCGGCCACGTAGTAGCCACCGGAAGCGCAGATCTCTTCCACCACGACGTAGAACGGCTTGCTCGGATAGAGCGTGCGCAGGCGATGGATCTCGTCGTTGATGATGCCGGCCTGCACCGGCGATCCGCCCGGCGAGTTGATCTTGAGGATCACGCCCGCCGCCGTGGAATCGGCGAACGCGGCCTGCAGCGAGGCATTGATCGACTCGGCACTGGCCGGCGTACCCGCCGCGATCTCGCCCTCGAGCGTGACCATCGCGGTGTGGCGGCCCGATGTGCTCAGCGCGCCATCGCCCTTGAAGTCGAACACCGCGAACAGGATCAGGGCCAGGATGCCGAGCCCGAGAAAACGGAAGAAGATGCGCCAGCGCCGGGCCGCGCGCTGCTCGCGCAGCGTGGCCATCAGCACGCGCTCCAGCACGTCGCGTTCCCAGCGCGTGCCGTCGCCACCGACCGGCGCCGTGCCGCCCTTGCCCGCCATACGGGCGCGGCGGGCGTCGGCCTCGCGGCGCGCGGCTTCGTCGCCTGCGCGCAGATCGTTATCAAGCGGATGCGCGGCCTCGGACGCCACGTCCAGCCGCTCCGCGTCGCCGGGCGTCGCGCGTTCAGACGAAGAAGGGGACGTAGACGAGGACGAGCCCGTCGAAAGCGGATCAACCGGCGGTTTTTGCTGTTCTGTCATGCAGTGGACTCGTTGAGTTCAATCTGGGTCGCCCGTCTTTCATTGACCTTCGGGCGGGAAAAAAGGCGGCTCCGGCAGCCAGTAGACAGCGCCGTCACGTTCCTCGATCCGGAGTTTGGCCAGCGCGGCGCCCCGGCAAGGGCCGCCCACGCATTGACCGGTGTCTGGCGCATAAACCGCGCCATGTGTCGCGCACATCAAGTATAGGCCCGCACTATCGAAAAACTGGCCTTCCTGCCAGTCCATCTCCATCGGGACGTGCGCGCATTGATTCAGATAGCCGTGCGCCACGCCGTCGTAGCGCACGACAAAGGCGCCGATCTCGCGTGCCGCCATGGCTACCGTGAAGCGCACACCGGTGCCGCCATCCACGAGGTCGCCTGACGCGCAGACCTGCCGCGCGCTGCTTGGATCAGGCATGGGCCAGCAGCCAGTCGTGCAGGTCCGCGATCGAGGTCGCGCAGTGCACCGGCGTCATCGCGCGCAGCGAATCCTCCGGGTGCGCGCCGTAGCACACGCCAAGGCCATGGGCGCCCGCGTTGGCGGCCATCTGGAGGTCGTGCGTGGTATCGCCGATCATGACCGTCCGCTCGACGTCCTGACCGAGTTCGCGCGTCAGTTCGTGCAGCATGGCCGGGTGCGGCTTGGAGAACGTCTCGTCGGCACAGCGCGTGGCGTCGAACAGCTTGCCGAGCCCGGTGGCCGCAAGCGCGCGCTCGAGCCCGACCCGTGTCTTGCCGGTGGCCACGCCCAGAAAGTAGTGCTCGGCACGCAATGCTTCCAGCATCTCGCGCACACCCTCGAACAGCACCAGGTCCGCGTCGCGCGTCAGAAAGTGATAGCGATAGCGGTCGGCGAGCTTCGGGTAGTCGGCCGGGTCGAGCGACGGCACGGCGTAGGACAGCGCGTCCTTCAGGCCCAGGCCGATCACGTGGCTGGCGGCGCTGTCGTCAGGCACCGGCAGGCCCAGATCGCGGCTGGCCAGTTGAATGCACTTGGCAATGGTGGGCGTGGAATCCATGAGGGTTCCATCCCAGTCGAACACGATCAGGTCGAAGCGCTGCCTGGCCATTGGGGTCCTTGTTCTGGAAGAGGCTGCCCGCGTCGCGGGCGTCAGGCCGCCGCGCCGGGCTCTCGCAATTGTTGCAGAAAATCGCCACACTCCCGCGGCAGTGGCGCGGAAACCGTCAGCGGTTCGCCCGTGACCGGATGCGTGAGCGTCAGCCGGTGCGCATGCAGGAACATGCGCTTGATACCCGGCCGCGCCCCGCTGCGGGCCAGCGCCTTGTTCAGCGCGAAGTCGCCGTACTTGTCGTCGCCGACGATCGGGAAACCGGAGTGAGACAGATGCACGCGAATCTGGTGCGTGCGCCCGGTCTTCAGTTCGGCTTCGAGAAGCGTAAAACCGGGCAGCACCTCCAGCCGGTTGAAGATCGTATGCGACGACAGACCGTCGTCCTGCACCCGCACGCGCCGCTCACCCTCCGCGGTGCTGTATTTGAACAGGGGCAGCTTGACGTGCTGGCGCTGATTATTGAACTCGCCGGCTACGCACGTGAAATAACGCTTATCCATGCCTTCCCCGCGCATCTGCTCGTGCAGATGAACCAGCGCCGAACGCTTCTTGGCCAGCACCAGCACACCGGAGGTTTCGCGGTCGAGCCGGTGTACGAGCTCGAGGAATTTGGCCTCGGGCCGCGCGCGTCGCAACTGCTCGATCACGCCGAAAGCGACGCCCGAACCACCGTGAACGGCGACGCCAGCCGGCTTGTCGAGCACCAGCAGGTGCGTATCCTCGAACAAAATCGGGAATTCGCTCGGCGGCGCTTCGGTCGTGGTGGCACGTTCCGCCACCCGCATTGGCGGGATCCGAATGATATCGCCAATCTTCAATCGATAGGTAGCGTCTATACGCCCCTTGTTCACACGCACCTCGCCCGAACGCAGGATGCGATAGATATGGCTCTTCGGCACCCCGCGTGACACCTTCAGCAGGAAGTTGTCGATACGCTGGCCTTCGCCACTTTCGTCGATCGTTACATACGCCACCTGGAGCGCGTTCGACGTAGAACGCGGTTCCTTTTCAATTTGATGGCGTAACTCATTCATTTTCAATATAATTTCCCCGCTGTTGCCGGCGAGACGCCAGCAACGCAAAAGCCAGTGTGACTTTGCGACATTCCGCATTTTACACTTCGGGTTGCCGCCAGCCCGGCCCGTCCCGCGCAAACTCGCATATATTCGCGCGCCCCGGATAGGTGAATGACGGCATCAGCAGCACGCACGCGCCACGCCGGCGCGCAGGAAGTCGCCCACAGGCGGCTTCGGTGAAGACGGCGGGCACGTGGGAACAGAGCTATCAGGTAGATCAGAATTTGGATGCGGATGCCCGGTGGCATCCGCAAATGGTGAGAGAAGACCGCCTGTATCGGGAATCCGATGCCGGCCGGCAGGTTGACCTGCCACCTGACTTGTCATGCCGGCGTCGCGTCGGCATGACACACTCCTGATGTACGGCGCCCGGTCGCAGAACTAGAAGAAGCAGCCAGCGCGCCCAGAAGGAGACAGAAGGAGGAGTCAGGTAGGCGAGGGTTTCATCTGCCGTGTCCGAAAAACTTGCTCTTTGACGCGTCTGGGCCGCCCGGCCAGCCGCGGTGCGAGGCACGCATGCCGAAGGCATGCAGTGCTGGCCGCGCCGCCGCTGGCATCCGGGAGTTCGCCGGAGTCGCTGCATGAGGAGCAGGACGTTCGGTGCCCCTCCCTGCCAGCGGACGACTGCCTCGACGTCATCGCCTCTCCACTCACCCGTGCCCTGCCGGCGCGCATGTCTTGCGCGTTGGTGCCCTGGCAATTCTCCCACCCTGCTCTCTTTCCTCGCGTGCTCCATGAATCGTTGCGCGTAGGGCCCCTTTTGCTTTTTTGGCCCCGCGCGACACAGGAGTGAGGTATTGCGATGAAACGCATGCTTTTTAACGCGACGCAGCAAGAGGAATTGCGCGTCGCGATCGTCGATGGTCAGAAGCTGATCGACATCGACATCGAAACTGCCGGGCGCGAACAGCGCAAGGGCAACATCTACAAGGGCGTCATCACGCGCATCGAGCCGTCGCTCGAGGCGTGCTTCGTGAACTACGGCGAAGAGCGTCACGGCTTCCTGCCTTTCAAGGAAGTCGCCCGTGCATTTTTCAAGGAAGGCGTGGACGTGCGCAATGCGCGCATTCAGGACGCGCTGCATGAAGGCCAGGAACTGATCGTCCAGGTGGAAAAGGAAGAGCGCGGCAACAAGGGCGCTGCCCTGACCACGTTCATCTCGCTGGCCGGCCGCTACCTCGTGCTGATGCCGAACAACCCGCGTGGCGGTGGCGTGTCGCGCCGCATCGAGGGTGAAGACCGTCAGGAACTGCGCGAAACGATGGGTCAACTGTCCGTACCGGACGGCATGAGCATCATCGCCCGGACCGCTGGCATCGGCCGCGCGGCCGAGGAACTGCAGTGGGACCTGAACTACCTGCTGCAACTGTGGAAGGCCATCGACGGCGCCGCCGGCGACAACAAGGCCCCGCTGCTGATCTATCTGGAATCGAGCCTCGTGATCCGCGCGATCCGTGACTACTTCCAGCCCGATATCGGCGAAATCCTGATCGATACCGACGAGATCTACGAACAGGCGCGCGCTTTCATGAGCGTGGTGATGCCGGACAACATGAGTCGCGTGAAGAAGTACCGCGACGACGTCCCCCTGTTCTCGCGCTTCCAGATCGAACACCAGATCGAATCGGCATACTCCCGCATGGTGATGCTGCCGTCGGGCGGTGCCATCGTGATCGACCACACCGAGGCGCTGGTCTCGGTGGACGTGAACTCGGCCCGCGCTACCAAGGGTGCGGACATCGAGGAAACGGCACTGCGCACGAACCTCGAGGCTGCCGACGAAATCGCCCGCCAGTTGCGTCTGCGCGATCTGGGCGGCCTGATCGTGATCGACTTCATCGACATGGAGTCCGGCAAGGCCCAGAAGGACGTGGAAACGCGCCTGAAGGATGCGCTGCGCCATGACCGCGCACGCGTGCAAATGGGCAAGATCAGCCGTTTCGGCCTGATGGAGCTGTCGCGCCAGCGCCTGCGTCCGTCGCTGTCCGAGGGTTCGCACATCACGTGCCCGCGCTGCAACGGTACCGGCCATATCCGCGATACCGAATCGTCCGCGCTGCAGGTGCTCCGCATCATCCAGGAAGAGGCGATGAAGGAGAACACCGCGGCAATCCACTGCCAGGTGCCGGTGGAAGTGGCGGCCTTCCTGCTCAACGAGAAGCGTCAGGAAATCAACCTGATCGAGCTGCGGTTCAAGGTCAACGTGCTGTTGATCCCGAACAAGCACCTCGAGACCCCGCATTACAAGCTCGAACGCCTGCGTCACGACGACCCGCGCCTCGAGGACGCCACGGCCAGCTATCGCATGGCGGAAGCCGCGGCCAAGGAGCTGGAAGCCGACACGAGCTACAGCAGCCGCAAGAAGGAAGATGCGCGTCCGCGTCAGGAAGCGGCCGTCAAGGGCATCACGCCCGACGCACCGGCGCCCGTCTCGGTGCCCCGCGCCGAACGCGCCCCGCGTCCGGACGCGTCGGCCGCCGCACGTCCGGTGCCGGCCACGCAGCCGGTGGCCAGCGGTGGCTTCATCGCCTGGCTCAAGGGTCTGTTTGGCGCCCGCCCGGCCGCTCCCGCAGCGGAACCGGTGAAGGCCGCCAGCTCGGCGCAGGCACGCGGCGAAGGCCGTGAAGCGCGTGAGGGCCGTGAAGGTCGCGAAGGTCGTGGTGAAGGTCGCCGTGAACGCGGTGAGCGTGGCGAGCGCGGTGAACGTGGCCAGCGCGGCGAAGGCCGTGGCCAGGGTCGTAGCGGCGAAGCCCGTGGTGAACGTGGCGAGCGCGGTGAACGCGGCCAACGTGGCGAGGGCCGTGGCCAGCGTCCCGAGAAGGAGCAACGCGAACCGCGCGAGGCGCGTGGCGAGCAACGAGGCGACCAGCGCGCCGAGCAGGGTGCGGAGAAGCGCGGTGAACGTGGCGAACGCCCGGCCCGTGCGCCGCGCGATGCGCAGGCCACCCCGGCTATCGCGCGTCAGGCAGACGCCGCCCAAGGTACCGACGGCCGTCAGGACGGCAGCCGCCGCGAACGCAATCAGGAACGTCGTGAGCGCCAGCGCGAACGCCAACGCGAGCGTGGCGAGAACACCGAGGAACTGAACGCCGACGTGGCAGCTCCGCAAACCGCGTTCGAGGCCATTCAGTCGGCCCCGACGACGATTGCCCACACTGCGCAGGATGCTGACGCGGCAGAAGCCACCGATGCGCTCGAGCGCGCCGAAGGTGCGGACGGTGTTGCAACGGAAGGTGGCGAGGGCGAAGAGCGCCGCCGCCGCAACCGTCGCGGCCGTAACCGCTATCGTCGCGAGCGTGACGAGTCGCAAGGTGCCGATGGCGAGAATGTCGGCAACCTGGCCGAAGTGGCCGCTGGCGTCACCGAGACCGAGTCCGAGTACTTCGAGACCGCCACCCCCGTGGCGCCGCAACCCGCGGCACAACCGGTGTCGCAGCCAGTGGCACAACCGGTCGTGGCAGCGCAACCTGTGGCAGAGCCGGCACCGGCTACCGCAGTGGCCTTGCCGTCGGCCCCGGTGGCCCCAGTGGCACCGGAACCCGTGTTTGCCCCGGTCACGCCGGAAGTGGAGCCTGTAACCGCTAGCTACTCGGCTCCGGCCGCCGCCCCGGTCGCTGCTCCCGCCGCACCGGTAGAGGCTCCGGCCCCTGCCCCCGTGGCAGCGGTCGTTACGCCGGAACCGGTCGTCGCGTCGCCTGAAGTGACCGCCGCTCCTGTGGCTGCACCGATCGAGGCACCGATCGCTGCTCCGGTTGCGGCTCCGGCCGTTACCCCGGTTGCCACGCCTGTGGCGGCTCCCGCAGCCGCGACTGGCCGCGCAACCGCGGAAACGCTCGAGCCGATGCTGTCCGCAGCCGGCCTGCAGTGGGTGCAGACTGACGACAGCAAGCATCGCGCCGCGCAGGAAGCCGCTGCCCGCGTCGCGCCGGCACCGCGCGCGCCGCGCGAGCGCAAGCCGCTGCCGCCGCTACCCCAGGGTCCGATGGTCATGGTTGAAACCGGCGGCCGTCAGCAGGAATCGACGCAGCAGCAGCAACAACAGCAACAGTAACGCGCCACCGCGGCCGCCCGATTCGCCCCATGCGGGCGGTCGTGCGGCACGGACGAACCGGCAGCGCCGCAAGGCCTGCCGGTTTTTCTTTTGGCGCCGCAACATCTGTACTCCTGATCTGTAACCTCAGGTGTACGCCCGCCCCGGCACGGTAGTTGGACGGTGTCGGCTAGAATGGCACCATAGCTGCGGCCTGTGTCGCGGCAAGCGCCCCCGCCCATGACCGACACCGTCATTCCGATCTTCGACCTGCGCGACCATCGATACCGTTCGATGACGCCTGCCATTCCGGCGCGGCTCACCCCGCCCACCGGGCTGGTGACGGACACGCGTGGCCGCATGCTGCACGACCTGCGCATCTCGGTGACCGATCGCTGCAACTTCCGCTGCGTCTATTGCATGCCGAAGGAGGTGTTCGACAAGGACTACACCTTCCTGCCGCATTCGGCGCTGCTGAGCTTCGAGGAAATCGAGCGCGCCGCGCGGCTGTTCGTC
Organism: Cupriavidus pampae; assembly: GCF_914271485.1. GTDB lineage: Bacteria > Pseudomonadota > Gammaproteobacteria > Burkholderiales > Burkholderiaceae > Cupriavidus > Cupriavidus pampae. The sequence goes on along the minus strand of NZ_CAJZAG010000001.1, from coordinate 183,976 downwards.
GCGCATGGCGTGGAAAAGATTCGCCTGACCGGCGGCGAGCCGTTGCTGCGCAAGAACATCGAACGGCTGGTGGAGATGCTCGCGCGCATCGAGACCGTGTCCGGCAAGCCGCTCGATCTGACCCTGACAACCAACGCCTCCCTCCTCGCCCGCAAGGCGCGCGCGCTGCGCGACGCGGGTCTGACGCGGGTAAGCGTCAGCCTCGACGCGATCGACGATGCGACCTTCCGGCGCATGAACGATGTCGATTTCGCGGTGCGCGATGTGCTCGACGGCATCGAGACCGCACAGTCGGTGGGCCTCGCGCCGATCAAGGTCAACATGGTCGTCAAGCGTGGCACGAACGACGCCGAGGTGGTGCCCATGGCGCGCCATTTCCGCAATACCGGCATCATCGTGCGGTTTATCGAATTCATGGACGTCGGGGCGAGCAATCATTGGCAGATGGACGAGGTGCTGCCATCGAACGAGGTTGTACGTCGCATCGACGACGCGTTCCCGCTCGAGATGATTACCGCCAACTACACTGGCGAAACCGCGGAACGCTGGCGTTACCGCGACGGCGGCGGCGAGATCGGCGTGATCTCGAGTGTCTCGCATGCATTCTGCGGCGACTGCAGCCGCACCCGCCTGTCCACCGAAGGCAAGCTCTACCAGTGCCTGTTCGCGACCGAGGGCTACGACCTGCGCGCGCTGCTGCGCGGCGGCCATAGCGACCTCGAGATCTCCAACGCGATCGCGCAGATCTGGCGCGACCGTACCGACAACTATTCGGAGCAGCGCGGTGATCCCGCCGTGCGGCTGGCGCGCGCCGAACAGAAGATCGAGATGTCTTATATCGGTGGCTGACTAATGGCCACGTCATGATCGAACGCTCGCACATCACGGGACTGATCCTCGCCGGCGGCCGCGGCAGCCGCATGGGCGGCATCGACAAGGGCCTGCAACCGCTTAACGGCGTACCCATGGCGCTGCATACGCTGCACCGGCTCGCGCCTCAGACCGGTGCCCAGCTCATCAATGCCAATCGCAATCTCGACACGTATGCGGCGTTCGGCGTGCCCGTGGTGAGTGACGACACGGGTGGCGGCGAGGCCGGTACCGAAGTGCGTTTCGATGGCCCACTGGCTGGACTGCTGGCCGGGCTTGCGCGCTGCGAAACCGCATGGCTGGTCATGTCGCCGTGCGACACGCCATTCCTGCCAGTCGATCTTGTCGCGCGACTCGCGCAGGCGGTGGATGCCGCGCAGGCCGAGATCGCCATGCCAGTCACCATCCGCGACGACGGTCGTCGCCAGCCGCAGCCGACGTTCTGCCTGGTGCCCGCCAGCGCGCGCGGTAGTCTGTGCGACTATCTGGATCGCGGTGGCCGCAAGGTCGAGACCTGGATGGCAAGCCATCGGCTCGTCGAGGTGCCGTTCGACGACGCCGCCGCCTTCGCCAACATCAACACACTGGACGAACTGCGCGCGCACGAAGCGCGCTGACACCACACATGCCTTCCCTGCAATCCGTCATCTCTTGCCTGTCCGATTACGATCCCGCCGCGCTGACCGTCGATCAGGTGAGCGCGATCATCGCCGACGTGATCGAGCCGATCCGCGGCGTCGAGCAGGTCGCGATCCGGTCCGCACTCGATCGCGTGCTCGCTGAGGATGTGGTCTCGCCGATCGATGTGCCCGCGCATGACAATTCGGCGATGGACGGCTACGCGTTTGCAGGTGCCGCACTGGCCAGCGCTGGCACGAATGGTGTGATGCTCGAAGTGGTAGGCACGTCGTATGCGGGTGATGCCACCGAGCTGGCGCCGTCCGCCACGCAGGCCGTGCGCATCATGACCGGCGCGGTGATGCCGGCCGGCTGCGATACCGTGATTCCGCAGGAGTTCGTGGAAGTGCTCGGCGACGGCCAGCGCATCCGGTTTGCCGCCGATGTAGTGCGCGCCGGTGACAACCGCCGCTGCCGCGGCGAGGATCTCGCGCGCGGCCAGGCCGCCCTGCAGAACGGCCGCATCCTGCGCCCGGCCGATATCGGCATGCTCGCGTCGCTCGGCATCCCCGAAGTCAAGGTCCGGCGCCGGCTGCGCGTGGCGTTCTTCTCCACGGGCGACGAACTGCGCTCGGTCGGCGAACCGCTCGATCCGGGCTGCGTCTACGATTCCAATCGATACACGCTGCACGGCATGTTGAGCCGCCTGCATGTGGATCTGATCGACATGGGTGTCGTACGCGACGATCCGGCCGCGCTCGAACAGGCGTTTCGCAGCGCGTGCGAGAACGCGGATGCAATCATTACGTCGGGCGGCGTCTCCGTCGGCGAAGCGGACTACACCAAGCAGACCATGGCGCGGCTCGGCGAGGTCACGTTCTGGAAGATCGCGATGCGTCCGGGACGGCCGATGGCGTTCGGCCGTATCACGTCCGATGGTCGCGATGCGCTGCTGTTCGGGCTGCCCGGCAATCCGGTGGCGGTCATGGTCACGTTCTACCATTTCGTGCGCGCGGCACTGCATCGCCAGATGGGTGCCGAGGTGCCGCCGCTGCCGCTGTTTCGCGTGCGCAGCGCGGGGTCGATCCGCAAACGGCCTGGACGCACCGAATATCAGCGCGGTCTCCTTGTGCGCGGCGCCGATGGCGAGTGGGAGGTTCGCATCACCGGACAGCAGGGTTCCGGCGTGCTCCGCTCGATGAGCGAAGCCAATTGCTTTATCGTGCTGGGCCACGATGAGGAGACGATCGCGGCCGGCGGCGCCGTCAACGTGATGCCGTTCGATGGCCTCGTCTGACATGGATCCGTCATATTGATCACCAAAATCGATGATCGATAGCGGCGCACGACAATCTGTCGTTTTTGTGCAGCATTCGCTGGCGGGGTTACGACATCAAACCTTTGAATTACGCATGCCGCCCATTAGCGGGCTATGCGGCCATAATCTCAGTCGCTACACTTGCAGCACGAAAATATGTACTCACCGTACTCCTCTCTTCACCCCCATATCGCCGCTATATCGCCGTCATGAATCAGGAGATTGCATACCTCCACCCCGTGAAGACCGCCCGCGCGCTGGTGCTGGTCTATCTGTGCTTCTCGGTGCCGATCGTGGCGATGGGGCTGTTCGTCGCCTTCATCCGCTATGGCGACCTGCCGGGCATCACCGTATTCACGGCTCTCATCCTCAACGCGCTGATCGGCTTCGGCCTGCTGTGGCTGGGCTGCAAGGCCTACAACTGGGTTGCCGCCCGTTTCGGTGGTATCGAAGTTCACGTGCGTGAACTAACGCGGCAGGATTGATTACTCCGCTGAGGGCGTAGTGGAGGTACTGGGTAACTCCGCAGCGCCCCCTGCGGACTCCATAGCGGGCCCGCCCGCTTCCGGCTGCGTCGTTCCCAGTAGCTGTTCCGCCAATTCTCCGGGCAGCGCCTCGACATTGCGCAGCTTGCGCTCCATCTGCCGCGTGCGCACTTCCGCCTGTTCGATATTGCGCGCCGCGCGCACGAGTGTGTCGCGCGTCTTGGCCAATACCTCGCCAAACTTGCCGAACTCGGTCTTGACCGCACCAAGCACTTCCCAGACTTCGCTCGAACGCTTCTCCAGCGCCAGTGTGCGAAACCCCATCTGCAAGCTGTTGAGCAACGCGGTCAGCGTCGTCGGCCCTGCTACGGTCACGCGATAGTTTCGCTGCAGCAGATCGGTCAACCCCGGCCGTCGCAACACTTCCGCATAAAGCCCCTCGGTCGGCAAGAACAGGATGGCGAAGTCGGTCGTGGCCGGCGGCGACAGATATTTCTCCGCGATCTTTTGCGCCTCGCCGCGTAACGCCACCTCGAGTTCGCGCCCCGCCACCGTCACGCCATCCACATCGCCGCGCTCCTGCGCATCGACCAGTCGCTCGTACTGCTCCTTCGGAAACTTTGCATCGACGGGCAACCACACCGGCTCGCCATGTACGTCCCTGCCGGGCAGACGAATCGCGAATTCAACGCGCGCGCCCGAATTGCGCACGGTCTCGACATTCTTGCCGTACTGCTCGGCCGTCAGCATTTGCTCGAGCAACATCTCCAGCTGCACTTCGCCCCACGTGCCGCGCGTCTTTACGTTGGTCAGCACGCGCTTGAGGTCGCCGACGCCCTGCGCCAGCATCTGCATTTCGCCAAGCCCGCGATGAACCTGTTCGAGCCGATCGGACACCAGCTTGAACGATTCGCCAAGGCGCTGCTCGAGCGTCGCGTGCAGCTTCTCGTCCACCGTGCGCCGCATCTCCTCGAGCTTGGTGGCATTGTTGGTCTCGATATCGCGCAGCTTCTGTTCGATGGTCGCGCGCACCTCGATCAACCGTCGTTCGTTCGATTCGGTCAGTCGACCAAGCTGCTGCGCGAATGTGTCGATCTGGTTGTTCTGCAGCCGCGCGATCTCGGTCAGTTGCGATAGCAACGCCTGCTGCAACCGCATCATCTGCTGGCCGGCTTCGCCCCGACTTGCACGCGCGGTTTCGTCGATCTCGTGGCGCAGCTCGCGCTCCACGCGCTCGAAGCCGCGCGAGGCATCGTCACGCACCTGGCCGCGCAGTTCTGCCAGGTGCGCGGCAAGCAGGCGCGCAAGCTCGGCGTCTGGCGACGAGGCACGCGTGCGTGCCAGCAACACGACGAGCAACGCCACGCCGATCAACGCGACGAAGAACGTCAGGATTTGCAGCCAGTCCATAAATTCCTTGAGCAGCGCTTAGCGGCGACGTGGCAGTACGTCGGGGTTGATGACCGAAGGCGGATGCCCGGCGTTTGGGCCCGCATCGAGCGCGGCGATCAGGTTGTCAGCAGCGAGGTTCGCCATCGCGCGCCGCGTCTTCTCGGAGGCACTCGCGATGTGCGGCGTCAACACGACGTTGGGCACCGTCAGCAGGTCCGGATGCACACTCGGCTCACCCTCGAACACGTCGAGCCCCGCCGCGAAGATCGTGCGCGCGCGCAGCGCACTGGCGAGCGCGGCGTCGTCGACGATGCCACCGCGCGCGAGGTTGATCAGCGTGGCCGTCGGCTTCATCTTCGCCAGCTCCGCCGCGCCGATCGCATGATGGCTCTCGGGGCTGTACGGCAGCACCAGAATCAGATGATCGGCCTGCGCCAGCAGCTCGTCCTTGCCGACGTAACGCGCATTGAGCGCTTGCTCGGTATCTGCCGGCAGACGGCTGCGATTGTGATAGATCACCGGCATGCCGAAACCCGCCGCGCGCCGCGCGATAGCCTGCCCGATCCGGCCCATGCCGAGAATGCCGAGCGTCGCGCCGAAGATATCCATGCCCACCAGCATGTCGTAGCTCCAGCGCTCCCACTTGCCCGCGCGCAGATAGTGCTCGGACTCCGTTACGCGCCGTGCGGTGGACATCAGCAAGGCCCAGCCGAAATCGGCCGTGGTTTCGGTCAGCACGTCGGGCGTATTGGTGGCCACCACACCGGCCGCGGTCAGTGCGGGCACATCGAGGTTGTTGTAGCCGACTGCCATGTTGCATACCGCGCGGAGCTGCGGCAACGCAGCCGCCAGTGCGCCATCGATACGGTCCGCCGCGTTGGCGAGCACGCCCGCCTTCCCGGTCAGCCGGTCATGCAGCGCGGCGGCGTCGAGCACCGCGTCTTCCTGGTTGCTGTCGACATCGAAATACTGCGCCAGGCGATCGATCACATCGGGATAGATCGCGCGCGTCACGAGGATGGATGGCTTCATAGCGCTCACACGTGGAAGAAAAGGAATGTCATCACGAAAAAGATCGGCAGCAGAATTGCCCCGGACCATGCCATGTAGCCGAAGAAACTCGGCATACGCACGCCGCGGCTTTCCGCAATCGCCTTGACCATGAGGTTGGGCGCGTTGCCGATATAGGTGTTGGCGCCCATGAATACCGCACCCGCGGAAATCGCGGCGAGCGTCGACGCATCGCGCGTCATCAGCGTGGCCGGGTCGCCGCCCGCGGTATTGAAGAACACCAGATACGTCGGGGCATTATCCAGGAACGACGACAGGATACCCGTCGCCCAGAAGTACATGCCATCGATTGGCTGCCCATTGGCATCGCTGACCAGGCGAATCACGCCAGCGAACGCGCCGTCGGTGCCGGCCCGCAACATCGCGATGACCGGGATGATCGTCAGGAAGATACCCGCGAACAGCTTGCCGACCTCGAGCATCGGCTCCCAGTTGAATTCGTTGCCGACGCGCGCACTGCGTGGCGTCACCGCAAGCGATACCAGCGTCACCACGATCAGCATGCCATCGCGTATCGCGGCCTGCAGCGGCACCTCGGTCCCCATGAGGTCGAACACGACGCCCGGCTGCCACAGCCCGCTCATCAGCACCAGCCCCACCACCGCCACCAGCAACGCGAAGTTCGCCTTGCCTTCCAGGCGGATGCCGGCCGTGTCAGGCGTCGGATCGCGCGGCAATTGCTCTTCGCGGTTGCGCCAATAATGGCGGTCGACGACGTAGAACAGCGCCAGCAGCACGACCCACAGCAGCAGCGTCTCGGGCAGGATATGGCGCAGCGTCCAGAAGAAATCGACGCCCTTCAGAAAGCCCAGGAACAGCGGCGGATCGCCGAGCGGCGTCAGCGCGCCACCCGCATTGGCCACCAGGAAGATAAAGAACACCACCACGTGCGCGACGTGACGGCGATTGTCGTTGGCACGCAGCAGCGGGCGAATCAGCAGCATCGCCGCGCCCGTGGTGCCCATCACGCTGGCCAGTACGGTGCCGAGCCCGAGCAGGAACGTATTGAGCTTCGGCGAGCCATGCAGATTGCCGCGCACGCAGATGCCACCCGCCACCACATAGAGCGCGGTCAGCAGCACGATGAACGGCAGGTACTCCGCGAACAACGCATGCACGACGTTGGCGACGGCCGCGTGCGCGCCGAATGCAACCGCGAACGGCACGAGGAACAGCGCGCCCCACCCCGCCGCGATCTTGCCGTAGTGGTGGTGCCATACCGATGGCATCACGAGCGGGCACAGCGCAATGGAGAGTAGGATGCCTGCGAACGGGAGTCCCCACAGCGGGGACAGCGTGGCGCCATCGACGTCCGCCGCGAGCGCGAGCGACGGCATTCCGAGCGCGAGCGAAAAAAGAAGCGAGAAAATCAGCCGCATTGGCAGGCCTTCCCTGTGACGTAAGGAAGGCCCAGTGTAAAGCAAACCCCTATGAGACAGGTCTCAAAATGGAGTCGCAATAACTTCAATTCGAGCGTTCAAGTCGAAGACCTACGGCGCGTCACACGTCGTCAACGAGAATCACATGCACGCGGTACGGTCCATGCGCGCCAAGCACCAGCGACTGCTCGATATCAGCGGTACGCGACGGCCCGCTGATGACATTGGTCGCGCGCGGCAGCTGGCCACGCTCGGTACGCATCAGCGTAAATGCCGCCTCGAGATTGGCGACGATGCGCGACACGGGCACCACCGCGATATGCGTCTCCGGCAGCAGTGCCGCGGAGGCATAGGTCTGCGGGCCCGACAACAGCATCAGCGAGCCCGTCTCGGCAATCGCGCAGAAGCAGCCGGTGATGCCGACCAGGTCGCCATGATCGAGATCTCCCTGCGCATCGCGCAGGGGCGGACGCACCTCGACGTCCAGACCGTGCGCCTGCCACGGCAGCTCGCCAAGCGTCTCCCACGCGATCGCCCGGCGCGACAAGCTCAGTCCTTCGAGATAATGCGCGGCCGCGGCGGGCACGTCGGCCAGCGTGGCGACGCGATCGACGGTCGAGGCCATCTTCTGCGCCTGCTCGACGAACACTTGCGTGATGTCATCGCCCAGCGCGGGCTGCGGGCCGCGCGGATGACGCTCGAGGTAATCGGCCACGGCCTCGCGCTCGCCCGGCCCCACCTGGGGCGAACGGCCCTGGGCGGCGCGGATGCGGGCAAGAATTCGGTCGCGGGCGGCAGTGGTGTCCATGGTCGTCGGGAGAAGAGTCGGGCATCAGGAAAAATCGTTCGGCCGATTATAGGCCTGCCCGGCCCATCACAAACGCGCCGCTTGCGCGGTCCGTCGTGAATATTCCTAAGCCGTGCGCTGAACCGCGAACACCTGTCGCAGATAGGCCAGATAGCCAGGGTCGTCGCACATCGTCTTCTCGGGCGTGTCCGACAGCTTGGCCACGGGCTGGCCATTGCAGCGCACCATCTTGATGACGATCTGCAGCGGCGTGTAGCCTAGGTCGTTGGTCAGATTGGTGCCCACGCCGAAGGCGAGCCGGCAGCGGCCGCGAAAGCGGTCGTACAGTTCGATCACCTTCGGAATGTTCAGGCTGTCGCTGAAGATCAGCGTCTTGCCGCGCGGATCGACGCGGTTGTCCGCATAGTGCGCGAGCATGCGTTCGCCCCATTCGAGCGGATCGCCCGAGTCGTGGCGCACGCCATCGAACAGTTTGCAGAAGTACAGATCGAAGTCGCGCAGGAACGCGTCGAAGCCGTACGTATCCGAGAGTGCGATGCCGAGATCGCCGCGATATTCGCGCGCCCAGTTCTCGAGCGCGAACACCTGCGAGTCCCGCAGCCGCGGCCCGAGGGCCTGGCACGCCTGCAGGTATTCATGCGCCATGGTGCCAAGCGGCGTCATGTTGTGCAGCCGCGCGAAATGCACGTTGCTCGTGCCCGCCAGTTGGGCCCCAAGCATATCCCGCGCGGTCAGCAGCACCTCTTCCTGCCAGTCGCCCGAGAAACGCCGGCGCGTGCCGTAGTCCGCGATCACGCAATCCGCATACGGCGCGGCCTGCAGCAGCGTGAGCTTGGCCTCCAGCCGGCGACGACCTTCGGCCAGATCGGGCTCGGGTTGCGTGCGGCGGAAATACACCTCGTTGACGATCGCGAGCAGCGGCACCTCGAACAGAATCGTATGCAGCCACGGGCCGCGGATCGTGATGTCGATCTCGCCATTGCCGGCGGCCGAGGGTTCCACGGTCACGTACTTCTGATTGAGATGGAACAGCGCGAGGAAGTCGACGAAGTCGCTCTTGATAAAGCGCATCCCGCGCAGATACTCGAGCTCTTCCTCCGTGAAGCGCAGCTCGCACAGTTGCGCGAGTTCGTCGCGGATGTCATCGACATACGGCGTCAGATCGACCTTGTTGCGGCACTTGAACCGGTACTCGACCTGCGCTTGCGGGAAGTGGTGCAGCACCACCTGCATCATCGTGAATTTGTACAGGTCGGTGTCGAGCAGCGAGCGAATGATCATAACGAACGGGGCGTGGCGGGAGCAATGCGCGAGGCAGACATCCTAACCGATGTCCCCGCGGAGGACGCCCCTCAGCCGCCATCCAGAAAGCGCTGCGCCGGGCGCGGACCGTGTGGCTGCAGACACCACAACGGTTGCCTGCCCTGCCCCGGGCACGACACCAGAGTGGCCTGCGGACGCGGCACCGCGGTCGGCAGCGGTTCGGCAAAGCGTCCCGACGCGGCCATGATGCGCTCCTCGTACACGAACTCTCCATTGCGCTCGAAGCGCAGCACCTGAATCACGCTGTCCGGGGCGGGCCGCAACTCGGGCCCGCACGGCAGGAAACCCTGCCGCCCGCAGTTGGCCATGCTCTCGCCGGCCGGCGCGCGAATCACGCTGAAGCTATCCCATTCGAACGACGTCAGCGTGGACAGCGCGACGGGCTGATCGCTGCGGGCACGCTGCGCGACCAGACGCGCGACCACACTGTCGTTGGTGTTCGACACGGCCAGCGATTGCCCCGAGGCTGTCGCCACATTCAGGGCGGGCAGGGCAAGCAGCATGGCGGTGGACAGCAGGACCGGCCACCGGTGACGGCGCCCGCAGGCGGAAAACGGCATCGAACTGAACTCCAGAGCGGGGCAAAAGACCCGGGAAATATAAGGGAATAGTAGGCTGGAATCACTCTCCAAATTTCCGGAATGCACGATCTGGCGCGGGTTTCAGGCTCTTTTGGGACACTTTTGCGCTCGGTTCACATAAAGAAATAAGAAAACTGTCTTACCTGGCTATATAGAGTGGCTATCCTTGCCGGATGGCTCAGCTACAATAGCGGTCTTTGAAAGGCCACGGCCGGCGCTCGTCCGGCGATAAGTGGCCATATTGCTTCCCATCGAAGACCGACCCGTTTTTCTGGAACCGAAATGACTCACGTTGTCACCGACTCCTGCATCCGTTGCCGCTACACCGACTGCGTTGATGTGTGTCCGGTCGATTGTTTCCGCGAAGGCCCGAACTTTCTGACCATCGACCCCGACGAATGCATCGATTGCGCAGTGTGCGTGGCCGAATGCCCGGTGAACGCGATTTACGCCGAGGAAGACGTGCCTGGCGATCAACAGCACTTCATCGCCCTGAACGCCGACCTCGCGCGCTTCTGGCCGTCCATCACCAAGACCAAGGCCCCGCTGGCCGAAGCCGAAGAGTGGAAGGACGTCACCGACAAGCTGCAATACCTGCAGCGGTAATTTCTAACACGATAGACGAAAGCCGTCCCCACGCGCTTTCCCGCAATGCCGGGCACTTCGGTGCCCACAACGTATCAGGACGAATATGGACTTGAGCATTCCCAATCCCGTGGCCGACGCGACCCAGCAAGGCAACGGTGGCAACACCGGCGGCCATCCGCTGGAAATCGACGCGCTGATCGTGGGTGCCGGCCCGGTCGGTCTCTTCCAGGTCTTCGAACTCGGCCTGCTCGAGATCAAGGCGCACGTGATCGACTCGCTCAAGGTAGTCGGCGGCCAGTGCGTCGAGCTCTACCCCGACAAGCCGATCTATGACATTCCCGCCGTGCCCATCTGCACAGGCCAGGAACTGACCGACAGCCTGCTCAAGCAGATCGAGCCGTTCGAGCCGACTTTCCACCTCGGCCAGGAAGTCGCGATCGTCGAGCGCCAGGAAGACGGCCGCTTCTTCGTCGAGACCTCGCTCGGCACCCGCTTCCTGACCAAGACCATCTTTATCGCCGCGGGCGTGGGTTCGTTCCAGCCGCGTACGGTCAAGGTTGAAGGCATCGACAAGTTCGACGGCAAGCAACTGTTCTACCGCGTGAAGGAACCGGGTCGCTTCCATGGTCGCAACCTCGTGATCGTCGGCGGTGGGGACTCCGCGCTCGACTGGGCACTGGATCTGCACGGCAAGGCCGAGTCGATCGTGGTGCTGCACCGTCGCGATGGTTTCCGCGCCGCGCCGGCCTCGGTGGCCAAGATGAAGGATCTGTGCGAACAGATGGAGATGCAGTTCCTGGTCGGCCAGATCACCGGCTACGAAGAGAAGGACGGCGTGCTCACCGAGGTCAAGGTGGCCGGCGCCGACGGCGTGACGCGCCGCCTGCCGCTCGACGATCTGCTGGTGTTCTTCGGCCTGTCGCCGAAGCTCGGCCCGATCGCCGAATGGGGCCTGGACCTCGAACGCAAGCAGATCAAGGTGGATACCGAGAAGTTCGAGACGAACATCCCGGGCATCTTCGCTGTGGGCGACATCAACACGTATCCGGGCAAGAAGAAGCTGATCCTGTCGGGCTTCCATGAAGCCGCGCTGGCAGCGTTCGGCGCCGCGCCGTACATCTTCCCCGAGAAGAAGATCCACATGCAGTACACGACGACTTCGCCGAAGCTGCATAAGATCCTCGGCGTCGATTCGCCGGTGTTTGATTGATCCTTCGATCGATCGCAAAAAAAACCGCCTCCGGGCGGTTTTTTTGTCGCACAAATCAAAAAGCGTCGCTATAATGCGGCCTCGCTGTTGAGCAGGACTGGCAGCGAACCAGAGTTTCACCCGCGGCTTCCGACGGAAATCAAAACGTCAAAAAGTTGTTGACGAAACGAAGAGAAGCTGGTTATAATTTCTTTCTCAGCTGTTCCCCGATAGCTCAGTTGGTAGAGCGCCGGACTGTTAATCCGTAGGTCCCTGGTTCGAGCCCAGGTCGGGGAGCCACCCAATACAGAACGAAGGCCGATGCAAGCGCATCGGCCTTTTTTCTTTTCTGCTTTTTCTTTTCTGCCTTGCTCATCGATCCCCACCCCGTCATCAGGGTGCGATGTCGAGAAACACGGCATCGGGCGCACCCCGTACGCCACCCCATCCCACCCCTTGTACGAACACGAGATGCCGCCCTGCCGGCAGATGCGTGGTATCCAGCGTGCCGGATACTTCCGCCGCCGCGCCCCGTCGTTCGATCACACGTAGCGCGATCGGTCGGACGCTGGCGTCATCCGGCATGACGCGCACCGAAGCATGCGCGGTGAGCACGCGCCGCGGCAGATTGCGCGGCACGGCGGGCTGGCCGCGCAAGCCGCGATCGTATCGATAACGATCGCCGTCGAGAGTGGCCGCAATCGTCACGACCTCGCCCTGCCGCACGCGCGCCGCCGAAAGCCGCACACTGGTCACGTCGGGGCCGCGCGCCAGCATGCGGGGCGCGCGCAGCGTCCGGGCGGCATAGCGCAGGGCATCGAGCGCGGGCGGCAGCGTCGTACGTTGGAATTCGTAGCAGGGCTCGTAAAACGACTTCGCGAGCTCCACCACCAGCGCAGGCACGCCGAGCGCGGCGCGAAACATCGCGGTCGACTCGCCCTCCACCGGATAGTGGAGACGCTGCGTTGCACGATAGCGCGTGTGCCACGCCATGCGCTGCGCGAGCGCGGAAACCCCTCCACCGCCATCGGGCCAGAGGATCCATCCGCCAAAACTGTGCAGATCCACGTAGAGCCCGGGGTAGTCGGCCGGCCCGGGGTAGTCGGCCCGCATTACGTTGCTGCCATCTCCATCGTTCCGTTCAGCACGCAGATCGCGAAGGACGCCTCCGTGGTATTCGCCATCGTCGCCGCGAATTCCGGCGATGTATTGGGTAAGCGCCTGCGACTCGGGCTCCGATAGCGGCGCTGGCCCGCGATACGTCTCGTCGCACGGATCGTTTGAAGACGCGTGCGGGCTATTGCCGCCCCATCCGTGCACGAAATTGCGATTGAGATCGACACCCGAGTCGACGGGCGAAGTACTGCAGTGTCCGTCCACGACGTTGAGATTCTTGCGCCAGCCGCCGCCACGCGCCAACACGCCCTGCTCCGCCATTGCACGTCCATCGGGGTTGGCGTGCACGACGAAGTGGAACTCGTTGTGGTCGAGCAGCCAGGTCGCGGTGGCATCCTGACCGTAACCCCGCACCAACCATTCGGCGAACCGCATCGCCGCCTCCGACGACGCGAGTTCGCGCGCGTGCAGTCCCGCGGTGATGACCATGCGCGGCATGGCCCTGCGCCGTAGCGCCATGCGATTGCCGAGCACCAGCGCCACGATGCCATAGCGGCGCCCACGACCGAAGCGATCTGGCAATGCCGCCGCCCAGCGCGCCGGCAGGACCCGCGTCGCGAGATCGCGCAGTGTGGTGGCTTGCCGTTGGCTCCAGGTCTGACCAACGAGCGTGACGCGCGCCAGTTGCGGATAGTGCCGCTCGAGTTCTTCCATGTCCGTCTGGATGCGAGACACGCCGCGGTAACAGGCCGACACGCTATGGAAGGCATTGGGCACCGCGCTGCGCTGGCTGCGCGACGGCGTAGATGGCGACGCATGGGATGGCCCTTGCTGCGCCTGAAAGCGCGCGATGCGCGCGGTCTCCATTTCGTCCACCTCGACCGCGACACCGGCATTGCGCAGCGCCGTCAGCGCATGCGCACCCAGCTCGACCACTGCCACCTCGTGCCGGTCGCCAGATTCTGACCCGGCCGCGAGCCCATAATGGCCCGCCACGCGCGCGAGCATCGCCGCGTCGTGCGCACTGTTCAGCACAACGCGCGCTGACCACGTTGCAGGCACCTCGTGCATGCTGGTGGGCAGGCCCGCCATGGCCACGCCACACAGCGTGCTTCGCATTCCCGATCTACCCATGACTTCCTCGCGCGTCGTCCGTCATGAACTGAAAGCTAGACGTGCCCGCTCCGACCGTCCATCGTCGGCCGCCGAAACATGTGGAATGCGCCGAAGGCAGACTTCGACACTTGTAGCCTGCGGGAAGGCGTTGAAAGGCGCTTTCACTTGACGCTTGACCCGTAAACCTGTAAAAGCTTACCGGCGTATTACTTGCGCAATATCCAAGGAAACAGGTAGGCCGCCAAGTTTTTACCTACGTAGGAAAATTTGGCTCGAACACCCCGATTACTCTCTTGCAGGTCCTCGGGGGGCACCGCGACTTTGTCGCAGCGTGCATACCTCAGTCGCCGATGGCTCCGGAGCCGGACAGCGACGACGTTTCCCCCCGCATGAACCGCCGCTGCTGCGGCATTTCCTGAAGGACTGAGTTGACTAAGATCGTTCTGAAACCGGGTGAGCCCGTTGAAGTTGCAATGCGTCGTTTCCGTCGCGCCATTCTGCAGACTGGCCTGATCGTGGAACTGAAGAGCCGTACGGCCTACGAAAAGCCGACGACCGAGCGCAAGCGCAAGAAGAAGGCTGCTGAATCGCGCCTGCGCAAGCGTCTCCGCATGCAAATGCTGCCGAAGAAGCTGTACTGATTCGCGTCAGCAAAAAGAAAAACCGCCAGGCTTCTGGCGGTTTTTTTTCGCCTCGATTTTCGTGTGATGACGACTAGCTCCTGGCTGCGATCAGCGCACCCGCGCCGATCAGCGTGATGCCGCCCGCGCGCTGCACATTCGACTGCGCGCGGCGTGTGGTCAGTCGCGTGGCCAGCGAACGCGCCAGCAGCGCGTAGACCATGGCATTGGCACTCGCCATCACGACGAACGTCGGGATCAGCACCACCGCCTGCTGCCAGAACCCGAGATGCGGATCGAGAAACTGCGGCACGAACGCCACGAAGAACACGATGCTCTTCGGATTCAGCGCGGTCACGAGCCACGCCTTGGCAAAGCGCTGGCGCCCGCTGCCGGCCTGCGACGACACCTGCATCGCGTGGGCCTTGCCTGCCGTGCGTAGCGCCTGGACGCCGAGATACACGAGATAGGCCGCGCCTGCCCACTTGAGGGCCGTGAACAGCGTTGCGGACGCCGCCAGCACGGCGCCGAGGCCGGCCATGGACAGCGTGAACGCTGTGAGGTCCCCTGCGGCCACGCCCGCCACGGTGGCGAAGGCGCTGCGGCCACGATGGGCCAGCGCATCGCCGATCACGAGCAGGATCGTCGGCCCCGGAATGATCAGGATCACGATGCTCGTGAGCACGAAGGCGAGCCAGTGTTCGAATGACATGCGTCTGCCCCTGTATGGATCGTTGTCGTCGCCACAGCGTAGTACAAAGTCCGGTCGATGTCTGCATGTCCCCTGCCAATGTTATTGGTGCTGCATTGCGTCACGGGACGATCGGCATAATGGCGGGTATTGCATTCCAACGAGGCCAGCCTTGACCGCCATCCTTCAACTGCGCAAGGTGCGCAAACTCTACGGCGACACCGTCGTGGTCGACGACCTTGACCTCGAAGTCCAGCGAGGCCAGTGCTTTGGCCTGCTCGGGCCCAATGGCGCGGGCAAGACCACCACGCTGCGCATGCTGCTGGGGCTCACCACCCCTGCATCCGGCACACTCACGCTATGCGGCGAGCCGATTCCGCAGCGCGCGCCGCAGGCACGCATGCGCGTGGGCGTGGTGCCCCAGTTCGACAATCTCGATCCCGATTTCTCGGTGATCGAGAATCTGCGCATCTTCGGCCGCTATTTCGGGCTGTCGTCCGCGGTGATCGAAGAACGTGTACCGAAGCTCCTCGAGTTCGCGCGGCTCGAGAATCGCGCCAAGGCGCAGGTGCGCGATCTGTCCGGCGGCATGCGCCGGCGCCTGACCGTGGCGCGCGCGCTGATCAACGATCCCGATCTGCTGGTGTTGGACGAACCCACCACGGGCCTCGATCCGCAGGCGCGCCATCTGATCTGGGAGCGCCTGAAGTCATTGATCGCCGCGGGCAAAACCATTCTGCTCACCACGCACTTCATGGAAGAGGCCGAACGGCTGTGCGACCACCTGTGCGTGATCGACAACGGCCGCAAGATTGCCGAAGGCAAGCCGCATGAATTGATCGACAGCGAGATCGGGTGCGATGTCGTGGAGATCTATGGCGATGAGCTCGAGCCGATCCACGAAGTGGTCCGCCCGCTCGGCCAGCGCTGCGAGATGCGAGGCGAGACGCTGTACTGTTACGTGCGCGAGCCCGCGCCGCTGCTGGCCGCCTTGCACGGCCGCGCGGGCATCCGCTACCTGCACCGGCCCGCGAATCTCGAGGACGTGTTCCTCAAGCTGACCGGCCGCGACATGAGAGATTGAGATGAGCGAACAGGATCCCCAAAATACTGGCGTGGCCGCGGTAGCCCGCCCCGCCGCCATCCACACGCACTACCCTCAGCCGCTGCTGCCGCGTAACGCGCGCAACTGGATGATGGTGTGGTATCGCAACTTCATGGTGTGGAAGAAGCTTGCGATTCCGTCGATGATCGGCAATCTTGCCGACCCGATGATCTATCTGTTCGGGCTTGGGCTCGGGCTGGGTCTGCTGGTGGGCCAGGTCAACGGCGTGTCGTATATCGCGTTTCTTGCCGCGGGTACCACGGCCTCCAGCGTGATGATGTCGGCGAGCTTCGAGGCGATGTACTCGGCGTTCTCGCGCATGCATGTCCAGCGCACGTGGGAGGCGATCATGCACGCGCCGCTGACGCTGGGCGACGTCGTGCTGGGCGAGATCGTATGGGCCGCCAGCAAGGCCGTGCTGTCGGGTGCCGCCATCATGCTGGTGGCGAGCGCGCTCGGTTACGCGCAGATGCCGGGCGCGCTGATGGCATTGCCGGTGATCGTGCTGGCCGGCATCACGTTCGCCAGCCTGGCGATGATCGTCACCGCGTTTGCACCGGGCTATGACTTCTTCATGTTCTACCAGACGCTGGTGATTACGCCGATGCTGTTGCTGTCCGGCGTGTTCTTTCCGCTCGAGCAGTTGCCGGAAGGCGTGCGTACGGCCACGGGCTTTCTGCCGCTATCGCATGCGGTGGCGTTGATCCGGCCGCTGATGCTGGGCACGCCGGTGCAGCATGCGGCGTTGCATGTGGGGGTGCTGGTGGCTTATGCGGTGGTGGCGCTGATCGTGGCGCTGGTGATGTTGCGGCGGCGCATGCTGAAGTGAGAAAAGCGAGCCCTCTCTCCCGGCCCCTCTCCCCCAAGAGGGAGAGGGGAGCAAACCCAAGGACTTAGTTACCCAGTCCGCGCAGCAGGTCTGCCTTCAGGTCCTCGATCGACTCCAGGCCCACCGACAGACGGATCAGGCCTTCGCCGATGCCCGCCGCGGCCTTCGCTTCGGGGGCGACGCGCAGGTGGGTGGTGGTGTACGGGTGCGTGATGGTCGTGCGCGTGTCACCGAGGTTGCCGGTGATCGAGCACAGCTTCGTGTTGTCGATCACACGCCAGGCGTTGGCACGCTGCTGCTCGGGCGTGGCGCCCTTGAGCTCGAACGACACGATCGCGCCACCGCCGCTCTGCTGACGCTTCGCGGTCTCGTACTGCGGATGCGACTTCAGCGCCGGGTGGTACACACGCGCCACGGCCGGATGCGATTCGAGGAACTCGGCCAGCGTGAGCGCGTTCGACGAATGACGCTCCATGCGGATCGCCAGCGTTTCCATGCCCTTGAGCATGACCCACGCATTGAACGCCGACAGCGTCGGGCCCGCGGTCCGCACGAACGGGAACACCTTGCCCATGATGAAGTCGCGCGTGCCGACGATCGCGCCGCCAAGTACGCGGCCCTGGCCATCGATATGCTTGGTGGCCGAATGCACCACGACATCCGCGCCGAACTTCAGCGGCTGCTGCAGTGCCGGCGAGCAGAAGCAGTTATCGACCACGAACAACGCGCCCGCGTTGTGCGCGATATCGGCCACCGCGGCGATATCCGCCACTTCGGTCAGCGGGTTCGACGGCGTCTCGAGGAAGAACAGCTTGGTGTTGGGACGCACGGCCGCACGCCATGACGCCAGATCGCCGCCATCGACATAGGTGGTCTCCACGCCGAACTTGCCCAGCACCGTGTTGAACAGCGTCATCGTCGACCCGAAGATCGAGCGCGAGCTCACGATATGGTCGCCGGACTGCAGCGTGGCCAGTGCCACCGACAGAATCGCGCTCATGCCCGAGGCCGTGGCCTGGCACGCCTCCGCGCCCTCGAGCGCGGCCAGCCGTGACTGGAACATCGCCACGGTGGGATTGGTGAAGCGCGAGTACGTGTAGCCTTCTTCCGAGTTGGCAAAGCGCTCGGCGGCTTCCGCCGCGGTCCCGAAGCAGAAGCTGGAGGTCAGGTACATCGCCTCCGAGTGCTCGTGGAATTCGCTGCGCAGCGTGCCGGCGCGCACGCCCAGCGTGTCGATGCCAAGGCCATTGAGGTCGAACGGTTCGCTCATCGTCTTATCGGTATCGATTACTCGTGGGCGCCCGAACGCTGCAGATGCAGCTGCGAACGCTCGGTGTCGCCGCTCGCGTTCGCACCTTCGCGATCCGCTTCGCTGCGCGCGGTTTCGAGGCGCTCGAGGTAGGCTTCATCGATATCGCCGGTGATGTAGCGGCCATCGAAGCACGAGGCATCGAAGTCACGCAGCGCGGGATTGATGTCGCGCACGGCCTGCTTCATCGCTTCCACGTCCTGGTACACGAGCTTGTCGGCGCCGATCATCTGCGCGACTTCTTCGTCGGTACGGCCGTGGGCCACGAGTTCGCTGCGCGTGGGCATGTCGATGCCGTACACGTTCGGGAACTTCACGGGCGGCGCCGCCGACGCGAAGATCACCTTGTTGGCGCCGGCGTCGCGCGCCATCTGCACGATCTCGAACGACGTGGTGCCACGCACGATCGAGTCATCGACGATCAGCACGTTCTTGCCCTTGAACTCCACGCCCATGGCGTTGAGCTTCTGACGCACCGACTTCTTGCGCACCGCCTGGCCCGGCATGATGAAGGTGCGGCCCACGTAGCGGTTCTTGAAGAAGCCTTCGCGATAATCCACGCCGAGGCTGTTGGCCACCTGCATCGCGGCCGGACGGCTCGAGTCGGGAATCGGCATCACCACGTCGATGTCACCGGTCGAGATCTCCTTCCGGATCTTCTCGGCCAGGTAGTCACCCATGCGCAGACGCGCGTCGTACACGGGCACGCCATCCAGGCACGAATCAGGACGCGCGAGGTACACGTATTCGAAGATGCACGGCGTCAGGATCGGATTGTCGGCGCACTGCTTGTTGTACATCTTGCCGTCGAGGTCGATGAAGATCGCCTCGCCAGGCGCCACGTCGCGCTCCATCGTGTAGCCGATGCCTTCAAGCGCCACCGACTCCGATGCGACCATGTATTCCTTGCCGGTCGGCGTATCGACGCTGCCGAGGCACAGCGGACGGATGCCGAACGGATCGCGCACGGCGAGCATGCCGTAGCCCGCGATCTGCGCGGTAATCGCGTACGCGCCCTTGACGCGGCGATGCATGCCGGCCACCGCGCGGAAGATCAGCTCGGGGTCCAGCGAATTGCCGTTGCTCGCGCGCTGCAGTTCGTCGGCCAGCACGTTGAGCAGCACTTCCGAGTCGGAATGCGTGTTGATGTGGCGACGGTCGCGGCGGAACATTTCCTCGCGCAGCTGCCGCCAGTTGGTCAGGTTGCCGTTGTGCGCCAGCATGATGCCGTACGGGGCATTCACGTAGAACGGCTGCGCCTCTTCCTCGCTGGAAGCGGAACCCGCGGTCGGATAACGTACCTGGCCGATACCGGCCGCGCCGGGCAGGCCGCGCATGTTGCGGGTACGGAAGACATCGCGCACGAGACCGTT
This sequence comes from Cupriavidus pampae, assembly GCF_914271485.1. Classification (GTDB taxonomy): domain Bacteria; phylum Pseudomonadota; class Gammaproteobacteria; order Burkholderiales; family Burkholderiaceae; genus Cupriavidus; species Cupriavidus pampae. The sequence continues at coordinate 164,195 of NZ_CAJZAG010000001.1, read as the reverse complement.
GGCCTTGTGCATGTGGAAGGTGCTGCCGTTGGCGGTGGCGATGCCAGCTGCATCTTGCCCGCGATGTTGCAACAGCAGCAGGCTGTCATAAATCAATTGGTTGACAGGCGAAGTAGAGACAACGCCGACGATACCGCACATGCCAAGCTCCCAACGGAATGCAAAAAATCGCAAAAATTCAGGGGCGCGGCCCGCCCTGAGAGCGAACCCGCGTTGTTCGGAACCCAACCGTGATGCGGGTTCCGGAAATCGATGATCAGGTCTTCACGTACCTGGCCAGCTCCGGTGGCAGCCACTGCCGCGCGGCCTGCATGGCCTGCGTCACGTAGGGCCGCGACACCGCGTCTCGCCAGAACGGTTCCTCGGGCAGTTTGGTCAGGCTCGCCACCGTGACGATCACCATGATCAATAACGCGCCGCGCGCCAGCCCGAAGATCAGTCCCAGGCCGCGATCGGCGGGCTTGAGCCCGGTCGTTTCGAGCAACTGGCCCAGCACCGTGCCCGCGAGCGCAGCACCGATCCATACCGCGAGAAACACCGCCACATAGCCCAGCGCCGTGCGCGTCAACTGTCCACCCGGCAGCGACTCGGGCATCCAGCCCGCCACCGTCGCACCAAAGTGATACGCGACCACCAGCGCCGCTATCCAGCCCACCAGGGCCAGCAGCTCCCGCACCAGCCCACGCAGGATGCCGATCAATGCCGACGCCACCAGAATGAAGGCCACGCCGTAGTCAAAAAAGGTCAATGCCATGCCTGTCATGCGGACAACCGCGCGTTACTCGAAGATGGGGCCGGTCGGTCGGCTTGCAATGATTGCTGCAACCGGCGCTTACTGTTCCACCAGCTTCGACGTCAGGCCAATGGCCCGCACGCGCTTTTCAGCCGCCTCGGCGGCTTCGCGGTCACTGAACGGTCCCGCGCGCAACAGGTTGCGCTCGCCATCGGCGAGCGTCTTCTTTTCCACATAGGCCGGCACCTTGCTCTCCTTGAGCTTGGCCAGCCAGTTCTTCGCGCGCTCTTCCGAAGCGAACGCGCCAATCAGAATCAGGTATTTGCCACTGCCGCTTGCCTTGTCCGCCGGTTTGGCGGCGGCCTTCACCTCAGCCGGCTTGTCGGCGACCTTCACCTCGGCCGGCTTCGCGTCGGCAGGTTTGGCGGCGCTGCTCGAAGGACTGGCAACGGCGGCATTGACGATTTCTTCCCCGGCATCGAGCGCGGCGTCATTGCGTGCCGCGGCGGGCGCCGGTGGCAGCGGGTCGGCCTTGCGTGGCTCGACCTTCGGCTTCTGGCTCTGCGCCTGGCCGTTGGCCACCTTCACGCCAATGTCTTCCGACACCGGGCGCGGCTTGTGTTCGAAGATGATGGGCAGCACGATGATCGCCACGGCGAGCAGCACCACCGCGCCGATCAGACGCCGGCGCGCGCGTTGCTTCTGCGGGAAATCGGGATCGAGGGTGTCGTCGGCGTACTCACTCGACGCACTCGACGCGCGGCCACGTGAGGCCGTGGAAGAATCGGTGCGCGAACGCCGCCCGCGCTCGGAAGATGCGTCTCTTCCTGTCGAGTTGCCCGTCGACTCTTTGCCCGACTTGCGGGACGAGAACAGCGAAAGCAGGCCCATGGATGCCCAGAGAAATGGTTCGAGGTCGATCAGTTAATTTGCCTGCGTGGCCCGATATGCCAATACGCCTGCAACCGTGTAGAACGATCCGAAGACCAGAATTCTATCATCCTCAGTGGCTCTGCTCAGGGCGTCCCGATACGCGAGTTCCGGACTTGCGAAACACGTGGCCGAATTATCCGGTCCGGTGTGAAAGCCTGTACCCTCGAGCGTCTCGAGCAGCTCAGCCGCACTGGCCGCGCGTTCGGTGGGCAGGTCGCACAGGCACCAGTGGTCGACCTTGTCGCCCAGGTGCTGCAGTACGCCGGCGATGTCCTTGTCGTGCATCGCGCCGAACACCGCATAGGTGTAGCGAAAGAACCCCATGTTCTCGAGGTTCTGGCCCAGCGTGGCCGCCGCATGCGGATTATGCGCCACATCCAGAATTACGGTCGGACGCCCTGCCATGACCTGGAAGCGGCCCGGCAACTCGACGAACGCCAGCCCATTGCGCACTTCCTGCGCGCTGACCGGCAACCGCGGCCGCATGGCCTGCAGCGCCGCCAGCGCGGCCGAGGCATTCAGCAACTGGTTGGCCCCGCGCAGCGCCGGGTAGCCAAGCCCGTTGAGCTTGCGCTCGCGGCTACTCCAGTCCCATTGCTGGCGCTCCTGTCCCTTGGACGCCTGATGCTGGAAATCGCGGCCGACCAGCCACAGGTCGGCACCGATCTCTTCAGCGTGCGCGATCATCGACTGAGGCGGCAGCGGATCGCCGCAGATCGCGGGGACGTGCGGACGGAAGATGCCGGCCTTCTCGAAGCCGATCTTCTCGCGTGTGTCGCCAAGGTACTGTGTGTGATCGATATCGACGCTCGTGATGACCGCGCAGTCGGTGTCGATCACGTTGACGGCATCGAGGCGCCCGCCCAGCCCGACCTCGAGCACCATTGCATCGAGCCCCGCGTGCGCGAACAGATGGATGATCGCGAGCGTGGTGAACTCGAAGTACGTCAGGCTGACCGGATCGGCAAAGCTCGTGCGCGCGCGCTCCACCGCCTCGAAATGCGGCAGCAGTTGCGCGTCGGTGGCGAACTCGCCGTTCACCCGCGCGCGCTCGTTGAACGAGATCAGATGCGGCGAGGTATGGCAGCCCACCTTGTAGCCCGCCTCGAGCAGAATACGCTCGAGCATCGCGCAGGTCGAACCCTTGCCGTTGGTGCCGCCCACCGTGAAGACCACGGCGTCGATGCGCAGGCCGAGGGCTTCCTTGACGCGCGTGATGCGGGTCAGGCCCATGTCGATACCGACCGGGTGCGCGGTTTCCAGATGGGCCAGCCAGTCGGGGAGGTTATGAAAGATGGGCATTTCAGCGGGTCAGCGGACTGCGGAGGATAAGTACAAGCATTGGACCGGCGGAAACGTGTCGAGTGCCGGCGCACGCGGACCCGTATTGTCGCGCCAAATGAAAAACGGCGCGTCAACTGCCCGCGCCATTCCGTATTGCCGGCGGCGGCTGTCAGGCCACCGCGTCTGCCGGCTGCTTCTGCAGCAACGCGAGCAGTTGCGCGATCTCGGCGCGCAGCTTGCGGCGATCGACGATCATGTCGATCGCGCCCTTCTGCAGCAGGAACTCGGCGCGCTGGAAGCCTTCCGGCAGCTTCTCGCGCACGGTCTGCTCGATCACGCGCGGACCGGCAAAGCCGATCAGAGCCTTGGGCTCGGCGATGACGACATCGCCCAGGAACGCGAAGCTCGCCGACACACCGCCCATCGTGGGGTCGGTCAGCACGCTGATAAACGGCAGCTTGGCTTTCGACAACTCGTTCAGCATGGCCGTGGTCTTGGCCATCTGCATCAGCGACAGCAGGCTTTCCTGCATGCGCGCGCCACCGGTGGCGGTAATGCAGATAAACGGCACCTTCTGCTCGAGCGCCGCCTGGGCGCCACGCGCAAAGCGCTCGCCCACCACGGAGCCCATCGAACCGCCCATGAACTCGAACTCGAAGCACGACACGACCACGGGGATCGTATGGATGGCGCCGCCCAGCACGACCATCGCATCGGTCTCGCCAGTCTCGTCCATCGCGGCCTTGATACGGTCCGGATACTTCTTGGTGTCCTTGAACTTCAGCGCATCGACCGGCACGATTTCCTGGCCGATCTCGTAGCGGCCTTCGGCGTCGAGCAGCGCATCGAGGCGCTCGCGCGAACGAATGCGCATGTGGTGATCGCACTTCGGACAAACATGCAGATTGGCCTCGACGTCGGTCCGATACAGAACGGCTTCGCACGCGGGGCACTTGACCCAGAGACCTTCCGGAATGCCCTTGCGGGTGGAGGGGTCGGTCTGTTGAATCTTGGGAGGTAGGAGTTTATCCAACCAGCTCATGAAAGCTCCTTACGGAATTCAGGCCGCGAATTTACCACGGCGGGGGTCCCCCGCCGAAGCGATTCGAAGCTTTTGCGACGCATGAAGCACAATTAGTGGCTTCACGCGTCGTCGTGCCGTCACATACGCTCAGCGATCGAGGGCGACGCGGATGTCGGCGATGAATGCGCGCAACGCTTCGGCAGCTTGCGCGCGCGGGGTATCTTCGAGCAATTGCACCAGGCGGCTGCCGATCACCACCGCATCGGCCATCTCGCCGATCGCGCGCGCGCTCTCCGCGTCGCGAATGCCGAAGCCCACGCCCACCGGCAGGTTCGCATGACGCTTGATCAGCGGAATGCGCTGCGCCACGCTGTCCAGGTCGAGCGCGGCCGAGCCGGTCACGCCACGCAGCGACACGTAGTACAGGTAGCCGCTGGCCACGCGCGCCACGGCCTCGATGCGGGCATCGGTGCTGGTCGGCGCGAGCAGGAAAATCGGGTCGATGCCATTGGCGCGCATCAGCGCGGCAAACGCTTCGCACTCCTCGGGCGGATAGTCGACGATCAGCACGCCGTCGACGCCGGCTGCCTTGGCGGCGGCGGCAAAGGCCTCGATCCCCATGCGCTCGACCGGATTGGCGTAGCCCATCAGCACCACCGGCGTGTCGCCGTCGGTCTTGCGGAACTCGGCCACCCACTCGAGCACATGCGCGAGCGTGACGCCCTGCGCGAGCGCGCGCTCGGAAGCACGCTGGATCACGGGGCCATCGGCCATCGGATCGGAGAACGGCACGCCGAGCTCGATCACATTGGCGCCACCGGCCACGAGCGCGTGCATGAGATCCACGGTCAGCGCCGGGGCGGGATCGCCGGCCGTGATAAACGGTACCAGGCCCTTCTTGTTCTGCGCGGCCAAGGCCGCGAACGTTTTCTGAATGCGGGACATGTCGGTCCTCAGATTAGGGTGCCGCTCGCGGACGCAACGTCGTCGTTGGCCGCGTCGGTAGTATTGGATGCCTCGGCCTGTGCGCCCTCTTCCTTCGCATCAACCGCTGCCTCATCGGCAACCGCGTCATCGGCGACAGGCATCAGCGCGGGCTGCGTCGCGGTCACGCGCTGGCGGGCCACCTCGATGTAGGTCTCGTTGATCTCGAACCCGACAAAGCGCCGGCCGTGGCGCAGACATGCGACGGCCGTGGTGCCGCTGCCCGAGAACGGATCGAGCACGAGGCCACCCGGCGGGCAGCTGGCCAGCACCATGCGCTCGACGATCTCGAGCGGCTTCTGCGTGGGATGGTCGGCGCGCTCGGGGTCCTGGCGATGGATCCGCGGCACGCTCCACAGGTCTTTGGGGTTGTAGCCGACCTCGAGCCACTTCTTGCCCTCGAAACGCGGGCGGCTGCGCGCCTTCTTGGTCTCGGCATCGTACGGAATGCGCACGGGGTCGAGATCAAAGTAGTAGTCGCGCTGGCGTGCGAAGAAGCCGATGTTGTCGTGCACCGAGGAATACTTGCGCGTGGTGCCGCCCATGCTCGGCACGCGGCGATCCCAGATGATCTCGTTGATCATCGTCATGCGCTGCTTGAGCATGACGAACAACTCCGGGGAATACTGCCACGTGCAGAACAGGTACAGCGAACCGCGCGGCGCGATCTTCGGAATCAGCGCGTCCATCCAGCGCACGGACCAGTCGAGGTAGGCCTGCCCGGAAAGCAGGTCCGAATCGTTGCCGTAGTCCTTGCCCAGTCCGTAAGGCGGGTCGGCGACGACGAGATCGATCGAACCGTCCGGAATCCGGGCGAGCCCTTCGATCATGTCTTCCTGGTGCAGGCGCAGGTTGGGCGTGTCGAGCACGTCAACAGTCGGGTCGGCAGCTTGCATCAGAACTGGATTCCAGAGCGTTCGGCCACGGTGTGCATGTCCTTGTCGCCACGGCCCGAGAGGTTCACGAGCAGTAGCTTGTCCTTGGGCAGCGTCTGCGCGAGCTTGCACGCGTAAGCGATAGCATGGCTCGACTCCAGCGCCGGGATGATGCCTTCGATACGGCAGCAGTCGTGGAACGCCTTGAGCGCTTCGTCGTCGGTAACGTTCACGTACTGCGCGCGCTGGCTGTCCTTGAGCCATGCATGCTCGGGACCGACGCCCGGATAGTCGAGGCCCGCCGAGACCGAATGCGTCTCGATGATCTGGCCGTTGGCATCCTGCAGCAGGTACGTGCGGTTGCCGTGCAGTACGCCTGGCACGCCGGCCGTGAGCGACGCCGCATGACGGCCGGTCTCGATACCATCGCCAGCCGGCTCCACGCCGATCAGCTGCACGTCCTTGTGCTCGATGTACGGATAGAAGATGCCCATCGCATTGGAGCCGCCGCCCACGCATGCGATCACCGCGTCGGGCTGACGGCCGGTCAGCTCGGGCATCTGCACCTTGGCTTCCTCGCCGATCACGCACTGGAAGTCGCGCACCATCATCGGATACGGATGCGGACCCGCCACCGTGCCGATGATGTAGAACGTGGACTCGACGTTGGTCACCCAGTCGCGCATCGCTTCATTGAGCGCATCCTTGAGCGTGCGCGAGCCGCTTTCGACGGGCACCACGGTGGCGCCCAGCAGCTTCATGCGATACATGTTGGCGGCCTGACGCTTGACGTCTTCCGCGCCCATGTACACCACGCACTCCATGCCGAAGCGCGCCGCGATGGTGGCCGTGGCCACACCATGCTGGCCCGCGCCGGTCTCGGCAATCACGCGCTTCTTGCCCATGCGGCGCGCAAGCAGCGCCTGCCCAATCACGTTGTTGATCTTGTGCGCACCGGTGTGGTTCAGATCCTCGCGCTTGAGGAAGATCTGCGCGCCGCCGAGCATCTCGCTCCAGCGCTCCGCGTGATAGATCGGCGACGGGCGGCCGACGAAGTGCTTGAGCTCGCGGCGATACTCGGCGTCGAACTCGGGATCTTTCTGGTAATGCGCATAGGCCTGACGCAGTTCGTCGAGCGCATGCATCAGCGTCTCGGAAACAAAAACACCGCCATAGGGGCCGAAGTGGCCGCGGGAATCGGGCAGATCGTACATGTCCAGTCTCTTTAGAGAGGGTCCCGGCGCGGCGCGCGGGGACTTGATGACTTGGGCGGAGGTGTGGGGATGTGAGTGCAGGCCATCGGCCTGATCACCCAGCCTCCGCGGAGCGGACCGCGCGCACGAACGCGGCAATACGGGCGGCATCCTTGACGCCCTTGGCAACTTCCACGCCGCTGCTGACATCGACGGCGTAGGGTCGCACGCGTGCGACCGCCTCAGTGACGTTTTGCGCGTTCAACCCACCACTCAAAACGATGCGAGGAGCGTCGTTTGCGGCCGGGCTGACCGGAGACCCGGTCGGTGCAGGCGGGAGCCATTGGGGGGGAATCAGGGTCCAGTCGAAGACGTGGCCGCCGCCGCCGTACCCTTCCACGAAGGCATCGAGCAACAGACCGGCAGCATCGGCGTATTGATGGCCGAATTCTACCAAATCGAGGCCCGGACGGACACGGGCGGCACGCATGAATGGCAGCCGGCAGCGCCGCGCGATGTCCGTGCATTGCTGTGGCGTCTCGTCCCCATGGAACTGCAGTAGCGTCAGCGGCACACGCTCGGTCACATGCGCCACTTCCTCGGCGTCCGCGTTGACGAACAGACCCACCACCGACACGAACGGGGGCACGCGCTCGGCCAGCGCCGCCGCGCGCGCCACCTCGACGTAGCGCGGGCTGCCCGGATAGAAGACCAGGCCGATGGCATCGGCGCCGGCGTCCACCGCGGCGGCAACGTCCTGCTCGCGCGTGAGCCCGCAGATCTTGATGCGCGTGCGGTAGGGCATCGCCACGGGCGTGGGGGCGTTCGAACTGTCAGACGCCGTCATCGGCAAATACTCCATGGAAGAGGCTGGCGGACGTATCTACCGCCGGAAGCTCGTAAGGCTCAGGATACTTTACGCCGACCAGGTACAGGCCATCGGGCATGAAGGTCGGTGCCGCGCGGCTACGATCGCGCGCGGCCAGCAGTTCAGCCATCCAGCTCGCCGGATAGCGCCCGCGCCCCACCGCAACGAGGCTGCCCATCAGGTTGCGCACCATGTGATGCAGGAACGCGCTGGCGCGGAAGCGCACGAACAGCCAGGCGCCGTCCGCCTCGATGGTCACGTCGTACATCGTTTTGACCGGCGATTTCGCCTGGCACTCGGCCGCACGGAAGGACGAGAAATCGTGCTCGCCGGGCAGACAGGCTGCGGCCTCGCGCATGGCGTCGACGTCGAGCCCCCGACCCGGCGGCAGCATCAGGTAGCCGGCGCGGCCATGCACCAGCGGCACGCGATTGGGCCCCGTGTAGAGCGCGTAGTAATACGTGCGCTCGTATGCCAGAAAACGTGCATGAAAGCCATCGTCTACGGGCAGCGCCCATTGCAGCGCAATGGATGGCGGCAGGAACGCGTTGACGCCGCGCACCCACGAGAAGCGGTCGCGCGACAGTTCGGTATCGAAGTGGATCACCTGCCCGAGCGCATGCACGCCGGCATCGGTGCGGCCGGCCACCGTGGTCGGCAGGCGCACGCCGGCAAAACGCTCGATCGCGTCCTCGAGGTGGTCCTGTACGGTATTGCGATGCGGCTGGGACTGCCAGCCCGAAAAAGCGGCTCCGTCGTAGTGGAGACCGATGGCGATGCGGTTCATGAGGTTCGATCAGGGCGCTAAAAACAAATGCGCCGGAAGGAACGCTTCCGGCGCATCGTTCGCGGACCTCAATGATAACGCAGCGCGTAGTGCGCTCGCGACTCAGGCGCTCAAGACTCTGCGCCCAGCCTTCTGTTGCTTACCTTCAGGCCACGTCGCGCAGCAGCGTGCGAGCTTCGGCCTGCAGCGGATCCTGCGACTGGTCCACGACTTCCTGCAGCAGTTCGCGGGCACCTTCCTTGTCGCCGATCTCGATGTAGGCGCGTGCCAGATCGAGCTTGATCTGCATGTCGCGGCCACCATCCATGCCCACCGACGAGAGCGTACTCGGCGCAACGCCGTTGGTATCCTCGCTGCGGTGTTCGGACGTGACGCGCGACAGGTCGATCGGCTCCACGAGCCTGCCGTCCTGCAGCATCGTCGGCGCGGGCAGCGGAATCGTCGCTTCGTCGAGTTGCGGCACGCGCACCGGTGCGGGCGCGTCCTCGCGGACCGTGTCCTTCGCCAGCGCATCGCCACCCGCGTTCAGGTCGAGCGAAAGGCCCGACATGTCGAACTCGAGCGGACGCGAACGCGTCGGGGTATCCAGCGCGGGCGCGTCGAACGAGGCCGTCAGGCGTTGGCCTGCGTCCGATTCGGGCAGATCGAGGCTCTCATCGAGCATATCGATCGACGCCGGCTGCGGCGTATTCAGCTCGGCGCCGAATTGAGCACCCGAAGCACCACCGAACGCCAGTGCGGCCGACTGCGGCGCCACGATGGGCTCCCCTGCCGCCGGTGCCGGAAAGCCGTCCAGCGGCAGCGCGATATCGCTGAGCGTGGCCACCGGGGGCGGCTGCTGCAGGTTCGACGCGGGGTCCTGCGTGCGCCACTGGTCCGCAGCGGGCGTCCGGGTGTCCTGATCGCCAGCCGTGTCCGGCGCTACCGTCAAATACAACGCATTGCTCGGATCGAGCTTGCGGCCCATCTCCACGGCCTGTTGCCAGTCCGCGCCGTGTCCGCCAGTCTGGGCGAACATTTCTTCTGCGATCACTCGGAAACCTTCCACATCCTGACGAGTGCTGTAAATCTCCATGAGCTTCAGGCGAATGGCCTGGCGCTCAGGATTCTGCTGAAGCGCTTCGCGCAGGATTTCCTCTGCCTGCACGTCGCGCCCGTAGGCGATATAAACCTCGGCCTCGGCGATCGGATCCACCTCGGTCGCATCAGCCGAATTGCTGCCGATGCGGAAGTCCGCACCGAACACGCTGTGCTGCGAGGTGTCCACGCTCTGGCCACCGGCCGCACCGAACAGCGAATGGCCACCGGCCATCACCGTGCTTTCCTGCGACAGGATGCTGTCACCGAAGCCATGCCCTTCCGTGGCCTTCTGCTTCTGGCGGCGGCGATAGATGGCGTAGCCACCCAGCAGCGCGATCAGCAGACCGGCGCCCGGCAGCAGCATCGGATTCTCGAGCAGATCGTCGAGGAACGACTTCTCGGGCGGCAGCGGTTGCGGCGGCCGCACGGCTGGCTTGGGTGCGGCGGTCGCAGCAGGGCTCGACGCGGCAGCCTGCGGCGCCGAAGCCGCGGCGGCCGTCACGGTCGCCACCGTCGCCCCGGGAGCGGCCGCATCGGAAGCGGCGGCTGCCACTGCCGGTGCGACTGCCGGAGCCGCTGGCGCGGCAACACCGGTCGCGGCGCCCGTCGCGGCCACATCGGCCTTCGGCGGTTCCGTCGGCACCACGGTCGGTGCCGGCGCGGGCGTGGCCGCGGCGGTCGCCGTAGCAGCCGCAGTTGCCTTGGCGGCATCCTTGGCCGCGTCGTTCGCCTGCGCGAGCTTCGAAATCTCCGCGTTCTTCAGCTCCATCAGGCGCTGCATGTCGCTGACATTCTTCTCGAGCTGCGCGAGCTTCGATTCGGCGTCCTTGAGCTTGCGGTCGCTGGCGATCTTGGCCTCGGCCTGGGCATTCGCCTTGGCCTGCGCGCCCTGATCGCCCTTGCTGAGCTTGAGCTCGTCGCGCGGGCCAGCGGCGGGCGCGGCCTGCTCCTGCACACGCGCGGTCACCGCGCCGGACTGCTCGCGACCCGTGCCACCTTCCACGGACTTGGCGGCAGCGGCGGCGGCCAGACGCGCACGATAGCTGTCGAAGCCTTGCGTGCGTGCGATCACTTCGCGGCGCGCCTCGCGCGGGCTCACGGACTGCGCCTGTTCAGGCGACGGCACCTTGAGCACCGCACCCGACTTGATGCGATTGATATTGCCGCCGATGAACGCGTTCGGATTATTGCGGTACAGCGCCAGCAGCATCTGCTCCAGCGAGACCGACTCGGCCCCCTGCGTTGCGTCACCGGCGATGGTGTACAGCGTGTCGCCACGCTGGACCGTGTAGCTGCCCGGCGCGGCATTGTCGGCCGGCGCCGCCTGCGGCGCGGGTTGCTGTGCACGACGCTGGGGTTGCGGCCGAGCCGGCTGGCGCGCAGGCGCGGACTCCGCACCGGCGATCGGTGCGGCCGACGGCGTCGGCGTAGCCAGCGGAGCGGGAGCATTCTCGGCCGGCGAGGCGTCCGGCGTCGCCGCCTGCACGACCGTAGTCGGCGCGAACGACTGCGGCGCGGGCTTGCTGCCGGCCGGATCGAGCAGGAATGTGTAGGCGCGCGTCACCTTGCCGCTGGCCCACGTCATGTCGACGAGGATGTCGACAAACGGCTCGCTGATCGGTTGATTCGAGCGCACGAAGGCCACATAGCTGCCATTCGGACGACGCTCGACATTGACGCGCACGCTGCCGACGGACGGCAGGTACGTAAGGCCGGCCCGCGCGTACGCGGCCGGCGATGCCAGCTTGATGACGAGGCTCTCGGCCTCTTCAGGCGCAACGCCACTGATATCGATTTCAGCCTGGAGCGGTTGCCCCAGACTCGACTGGACCCGTAGTTGTCCAAACCCTGCGGCATACGCGGCCGGCTGCGCGAGCAGCAGACCGAGAGCCGTCACGGCCAGCGTTGACCAGCGCTGACGGACAGTAGGCGCATCTTTCCGGCGATGTAGGTTCACACTCACCCCGTGCTCCGTTTGTTTTCTAATGAACAGAATTAACCCGACCCCAAAAAGCCTGGCGCGGTAAGCGACGTAGACCCCCGCTGCCAAGCGAATGCCGGCTGTATTGTGACGCAAGCCTGCGAAAAAAACGCACCGGAACGTAACAACGCCGCGCACGGGCGCGGCGTTGCTCGGAAAGCGGCCGATTCTGTTGCCTGGCCGCAACGAAAGCGGCCCAGGCAGTCAGAAGGTCAGGCTTCGATCAGAATGCGCAGCATACGACGCAGCGGTTCGGCCGCGCCCCACAGCAGTTGATCGCCCACCGTGAAGGCAGACAAGTACTCGCCGCCCATCTGCATCTTGCGCAGGCGACCCACCGGAATCGTCAGCGTGCCAGTGACAGCGGCCGGCGTCAGGTCGGTCATGCTGGCCTCACGCGTATTCGGCACCACCTTCGCCCACTGATTGTTGGCGGCCAACATGCCTTCGATCTCGTCGAGCGGCACATCCTTACGCAGCTTGATAGTGAGCGCTTGCGAATGGCAACGCATTGCGCCGATTCGCACGCACAGACCATCGACGGCGATCGGCGTGGCGCCGGTCGCGCCCAGGAAGCCTTCGCCGCGACCCAGGATCTTGTTGGTCTCGGCGCCGCCCTTCCACTCCTCGCGCGACACGCCGTTGCCCAGGTCCTTGTCGATCCAGGGAATCAGGTTGCCGGCCAGCGGCACGCCAAACTGCTTGGTCTCTTCGCCGGACAGGCCGTGCTGGGTCGCCAGAATCTGGCGGTCGATCTCGAGAATCGCCGAGGCCGGATTGTCGAGCAGCGGCTTGACCGCGGCGTTCAGCGTGCCGAACTGGGTCAGCAGCTCGCGCATGTGCTGGGCACCGCCGCCGGACGCGGCCTGATACGTCATCGAGGTCATCCACTCGATCAGGTCGTGCTGGAACAGACCGCCAAGGCCCATCATCATGCAGCTGACCGTGCAGTTGCCGCCGATGAAGTTCTTGACGCCCTTCTTCAGCGCATCCTTGATCACGCCGAGGTTCACCGGATCGAGCACGATAATCGCGTCGTCCTTCATGCGCAGCGACGAGGCCGCGTCAATCCAGTAGCCGTTCCAACCGGCCGCGCGCAGACGCGGGAACACATCGTTGGTGTAGTCGCCACCCTGGGCGGTCAGCACCACGTCGCACTTCTTCAGCGCTTCGATGTCGTTCGCGTCCTTGAGCGTGGTTTCATTTTTGGCCATGGCCGGGGCCTTGCCACCAGCGTTGGACGTGCTGAAGAAAATGGGCTCGATATGGTCGAAATCGCGCTCTTCCTGCATGCGTTGCATCAGGACGCTACCGACCATTCCTCGCCAACCGACGAGACCTACAATCATGACTAACCTCGGATGTGATTTGAACTTCCCCGCCATTTTCCTCGCCCGGCGTGGCTGCGCGGGGAAGACGGGCAGGCACGACGAACGATCTAGGGGATCGCTTTGGTAATGCTTTTAATCGTCGTTGCGGTAATCGCCGGGCCATGCGACTCCACGCCAGTCGATCCGCGGGTGGCGGAGACAGCGATAGAGAGTGCAGTCGGGGTGGACTGGAAGATGGCCATGCGGGCGAGTCTACACGATATTTTGCGGCGATGCCGCAGGGAAATACTGCGGGGGCGGGCCATTTGACCCACTCCCGCTACAACCCGCGGCGAACTTACAGCGCCGCCAGAACGGCTTCGCCCATCTCGCGCGTACCCACCTGCTTGCAGCCCGGCGTCAGGATATCGGCCGTGCGGAAGCCTTGTGCCAGCACCTTCTTGACCGCGTTTTCGATGCGGTCCGCCTGCTCGGCCTTGTTCAGCGAGTAGCGCAGCATCATGGCCGCCGACAGGATAGTCGCCAGCGGATTGGCGATGCCCTTGCCCGCGATATCCGGCGCGGAGCCGTGCGACGGTTCGTACAAGCCTTTGTTGTTCGCGTCGAGCGACGCCGACGGCAGCATGCCGATCGAGCCGGTCAGCATCGCCGCCTCGTCCGACAGGATGTCGCCGAACATGTTGCCGGTGACGATCACGTCGAAGCTCTTCGGCGCCTTCACCAGTTGCATGGCCGCGTTGTCCACGTACATGTGCGACAGCTCGACGTCCGGATATTCCTTGCTGACATCGATCACGATGTCCTTCCAGAACTGGAACGTCTCCAGCACGTTGGCCTTGTCCACGCTGCACAGCTTCTTGCCGCGCTTGGCCGCGGCCTGGAACGCCACGTGGGCGATGCGGCGGATCTCGGGCTCGCTGTAGCGCATCGTGTCGAACGCCTCGCGCGCACCCTTGAACAGACCGTCCGGCGCCTCGCGCAGACCGCGCGGCTGACCGAAGTAGATGTCGCCATTGAGTTCGCGCACGATCAGGATATCCAGACCGGCGACGAGCTCGGGCTTCAGGCTCGAGGCGCCGGTCAGTTCCGGATAGCAGATCGCCGGGCGGAAGTTCGCGAACAGCTGCAGGTGCTTGCGCAGGCCGAGAATGGCCTGCTCGGGACGCAGCGCGCGCTCGAGCTTGTCGTACTTCCAGTCGCCCACCGCGCCGAACAGGATGGCGTCCGCCTCCTGCGCGAGCTTGAGCGTGTTGTCCGGCAGCGGATGGCCTTCGGCCTCGTAGCCGGCACCGCCCACAGGCGCGGTTTCCAGTTCGAACTTTTCGTCGAGCGCGCCAAGTACCTTGACCGCTTCCGCGACGATTTCGGGGCCGATGCCGTCGCCCGGCAGGACTGCAATCTTCATCTTTCTGATTCCTGTACGTATGCGTTGAGAGGTCAGCCGACCACGCGATTGCCCAGCCACGGCATGCGGGTCAGACGCTCGGCTTCATAGGTCTTGATCTTGTCCGACTGGCGCAGCGTCAGGCCGATATCGTCGAAGCCGTTCAGCATGCAGTACTTGCGGAACGGCGTGATGTCGAACGGGTAGCTCGTGCCATCCGGCGTCATGACCAGTTGCTTGTCGAGATCGATCGTCAGCTTGTAGCCGTTGAACGCGTTGGTCTCGTTGAACAGGTGGTCCACCTGCAGCGCGGTCAGCACCACCGGCAGCAGCCCGTTCTTGTAGCAGTTGTTGAAGAAGATATCGGCAAAGCTCGGCGCGATGATCGCGCGGAAGCCGTATTGCGCCAGCGCCCACGGCGCGTGCTCGCGCGAGCTGCCGCAGCCGAAGTTGTCGCGTGCCAGCAGGACCGACGCGCCCTGGTAGCGCGGCTGGTTCAGCACGAAGTCCGGATTCAGCGGACGGTTGGTGCTGTCCTGGCCGGGCTGGCCGACATCAAGATAGCGCCATTCGTCGAACAGGTTCGGACCAAAGCCCGTGCGCTTGATCGACTTGAGAAACTGCTTCGGGATGATCGCGTCCGTATCGACGTTCTCGCGATCGAGCGGCGCAACCAGGCCGCTGTGAACCGTAAATTTATCCATGATGCGGAATGCCTCGCTTGATGGCTACGCGTTACTTGTTGGCGGCGCGCTCGAGCGCGTGACCAGCAGCCTGGGTGTCCTTGCCGAAACCGGCGACCGTATTGCAGCCTGCCAGCTGCAGGATGCCGACGAATGCCAGCAGCGCGATCAGGATCTTTTTCATCTTCAAGCCTTTCGAAATAACCGTAGACAGTGATGGGATGGGAGCGCCCGGGGTCAGCCGAGCTTACGGATATCGACGAAATGGCCCTCGATCGCCGCGGCAGCGGCCATCGCGGGACTCACCAGATGGGTGCGGCCACCGGCGCCCTGCCGGCCCTCGAAATTGCGGTTCGAGGTGGAGGCGCAGCGCTCGCCCGGTTCCAGACGGTCGGCGTTCATCGCCAGGCACATCGAGCAACCCGGCTCGCGCCATTCGAAACCAGCGGCCTTGAACACCTTGTCCAGCCCTTCGCGCTCGGCCTGCGCCTTGACCAGGCCCGAGCCCGGCACGACCATGGCCAGCTTGACGTTGTTCGCCACGCGGCGGCCGAGCTTCTGCACCACCCACGCGGCGGCGCGCATATCTTCGATGCGGCTGTTGGTGCACGAACCGATAAAGACCTTGTCGATCTTGATCGCGTCCATCGGCACGTTCGGCTCGAGGTTCATGTACTCGAGCGCGCGTTCCATCGCGCCGCGCTTGACCGGATCCTTTTCCTTCTCGGGATCGGGCACGCGGTCCTCGATGCTGACCACCATCTCGGGCGACGTGCCCCATGTGACCTGCGGACGAATGTCCTCGGCACGCAGTTGCACCACCTTGTCGAAATGCGCGCCCGCGTCGGTATGCAGCGTGCTCCAGTAGCGCACCGCCTGATCCCATTCGACGCCCTGCGGCGCGAACGGGCGATTCTTCACGTATTCGAGCGTGACGTCGTCCACCGCGACCAGGCCCGCGCGCGCGCCGGCTTCGATCGCCATGTTGCACACGGTCATGCGGCCTTCCATCGTCAGGTCGCGAATCGCCGAGCCCGCGAATTCCATGGTGTAGCCGGTGCCGCCCGCGGTACCGATCTTGCCGATGATTGCCAGCACGATGTCCTTGGCCGTGCAGCCGCGCGGCAGTTTGCCTTCCACGCTGACCAGCATATTCTTGGCCTTCTTGCCCAGCAGCGTCTGCGTGGCCAGCACGTGCTCCACTTCGGAGGTGCCGATGCCGTGCGCCAGTGCGCCGAACGCACCGTGCGTGCTGGTGTGCGAGTCGCCGCAGACCACGGTCATGCCGGGCAGCGTGGCGCCCTGCTCGGGGCCGATCACGTGCACGATGCCCTGACGGTGGTCGTTCATCTTGAACTGCGTGATGCCGAACGCGTCGCAGTTGGCGTCGAGCGTATCCACCTGCAGGCGCGACACGGGGTCGGCGATGCCTTCGGTGCGATCGGTGGTCGGCACGTTGTGGTCCGACACGGCCAGGTTGGCGCTGATGCGCCAGACCGGACGCGACGCGATCTTCAGTCCCTCGAACGCCTGCGGGCTCGTCACTTCATGCAGCAGGTGTCGGTCGATGTAGAGCAGCGTGGTGCCGTCTTCCTCGACGTGGACGGTGTGGTCATCCCAGAGTTTGTCGTAGAGCGTCTTGGCCATGATGCGGGGGGCGAACCGCCACCGTCCGGGCAAGGGACGGCACCGATCCGCAATGTGGTTTGCAGGGGATTGTTTTTTACGGCGATGTCACCGCGATTGTGCAGCCATTTAGGTGGCAACGGCGATTGCTTGACATCGCAATGGATTATGCCACGTACCGTGAAAAGGCAGCGGCCAGCCGGGGCCCATTGGGCACTCCGGCTGTAATGTGATTGGCGAAAGGGGGATTTCGCGGTTGGCGAAAAGATGGCGCCTGGCCACCCACTCAGCCACCCACTCAGCCACCTAGATAGGCGGCGCGGATGCGGTCGTTGGCCAGCAGATTGGCACCGGTGTCGGCCAGGACCACGCGGCCGGTCTCCAGCACGTAGCCGCGATCGGCCACCTGCAGCGCCTTGTTGGCGTTCTGTTCGACCAGAAAGACTGTGACGCCCTCCGCGCGGATCGTGCGAATGATGTCAAAAATCTGCGCAATGACAAGCGGCGCCAGCCCGAGCGTCGGCTCGTCGAGCAAAAGCAGGCGCGGCCGGCTCATCAGCGCGCGGCCGATCGCCAGCATCTGCTGCTCGCCACCCGACATCGTGCCCGCCCGCTGCCCCGCGCGCTGCTCCAGACGCGGAAACAGCTTGAACACGTGGGCGATGCCCGCCTCGATCTCATGACGATTGGCAAAGAAGCCGCCCATCTTGAGGTTGTCGAGCACGGTCAGGCTCGGAAACACCCGGCGGCCTTCGGGCGAGATCGCCATGCCCAGCCGCATGATGCGATGCGTGTCCAGGCCCGTGATGTCCTGCCCTTCGAACAGCACACGGCCGCTCGACGCGCGCGGCGAGCCGCACACGGTCATCATCAGCGTGGTCTTGCCGGCGCCGTTGCTGCCGATCAGCGTGACGATCTCGCCCTTGTTGACTTCGATCGACACCCCCGACAGCGCCTCCACGGCGCCGTAGTGGGTATGGACTTGTTCCAGCTTCAGCATCAGTCCTCTCCCAGGTAGGCCTTGATCACGCGCGGGTCGTTGCGCACCGCTTCCGGCTTGCCGATCACGATCGGCCGGCCGTGTTCCATTACGAGGATGCGGTCGGACACCCCCATCACGAGGCTCATGTCATGCTCGATCAGCAGCACCGAGATATTGAACTCGTGGCGCAGCGCGTCGATCAGCTGCTGCAGCTCCACCTTCTCCTGCGGATTGAGACCGGCCGCGGGTTCGTCGAGCATTAGCAGGCGTGGCTGCGTGATCATGCAGCGCGCGATCTCGAGCCGGCGCTGATGGCCATATGACAGCGTGCCCGCCTCGCGGTTGGCCACCGCCGTCAGGTTCATGCGTTCGAGCCAGACCGCGGCACGCTCGAGCGCCTCGCGTTCGGCGCGACGATATGCGGGCGTGGCAAACAGGCCGCGCAGAATGCCGGATTTCACCTGCAGGTGTTGCGCCACCAGCAGGTTCTCCACCACCGTCAGC
This sequence comes from Cupriavidus pampae, assembly GCF_914271485.1. Lineage (GTDB taxonomy): Bacteria > Pseudomonadota > Gammaproteobacteria > Burkholderiales > Burkholderiaceae > Cupriavidus > Cupriavidus pampae. The sequence goes on along the minus strand of NZ_CAJZAG010000001.1, from coordinate 145,943 downwards.
GACTTGAACAACCGGATGTTCTGGAACGTGCGCACCAGTCCGCGCCGCGCCACCTGATGGCTCGACAGGCCCGCGATCGGCGCGCCCTCGAGCGACACGTCGCCGGCCGTGGGCTTGTAGAAGCCGCCGACGCAGTTGAACACCGTGGTCTTGCCCGCGCCATTGGGGCCGATGATCGCGAAGACCTCGTCGCGACGCACATCGAAGTCGATGCCATCCACGGCCAGCAGACCGCCGAAGCGCATCTGCAGACCCGATACTTTCAGCAGTTCGGCGCTCATCGCGGCAACTCCACGTGCGGACGGCTCGCGGGCAGCAGGCCCTGCGGACGCCACATCATCATCAATACCATCACCAGACCGAAGATCAGCATGCGGTATTCGGCAAACCCGCGCGCCATCTCGGGCAGCGCCGTCAGCAGGAGCGCGGCGAGGATCACGCCGAGCTGCGAGCCCATGCCACCGAGCACCACTACGGCCAGGATCAGCGCCGATTCGATAAACGTGAACGACTCCGGATTGACCAGCCCCTGCCGCGCCGCGAAGAACGCGCCCGCCAGGCCGGCAAACGAAGCGCCGAGCGTAAATGCAGACAGCTTGATGCGCGTCGGATTGAGGCCGAGCGAGCGGCACGCGATCTCGTCGTCGCGCAACGCTTCCCATGCGCGGCCCATCGGCATGCGCACGAGGCGGCTGGTCACGAACAGCGTAAAGCCCACCAGCAGCAGTGCCAGCAGGTACAGGAAGATCACCATGTGCTGGCCGCTGTAGTCGAGGCCGATCAGCTCATGAAACGTCCTGGTGCCCTCCACGCTTGCACTGCGCGCCATCTCGATGCCGAACACGCTCGGCTTCGGAATGCCCGACACGCCGTCCGGACCGCCGGTCAGGCTGGTCAGGTTGTTCAGCAGCAGGCGGATGATCTCGCCAAAGCCGAGCGTGACGATGGCCAGGTAGTCGCCACGCAGGCGCAGCACCGGGAATCCGAGCGCGAAGCCGAACGTCGCCGACAGCGCGGCCGCGAGCGGCAGGCACTCCCAGAACGTCAGGCCAAAGTACTGGTTCAGCAGCGCGTAGGTGTACCCGCCCACCGCGTAGAAGCCCACGTAGCCAAGATCGAGCAGGCCCGCATAGCCGACCACGATATTGAGCCCGAGGCCGAGGATCACGTAGATCAGCGCCAGCGTTGCCACATCGACCGCGCCGCGCGAGCCGAAGAACGGAAACACGAGGCCGACCGCGAGCAGCACCCAGATCACCACGCGTTGCTCGCGCGTGCCGAGCTGCATACGCGACGAGAGTGACGAGAGCGCGGGCACCTTGATCGCGCGCCCGGCCCGGGCAAAAAACGGACGGAACAGCTGGAACAGGAAGACCGCGCCTACCGCGAGCCACACCGGCTGCCAGTGCGGCTCGAGCACGACCTTGTAGCCCTCGAGCTTCAACTGCAGGCCGAGGATCGGAATCGTGAGGATGGCCGTCATCACTGCAGCGGTGACGGCATTCTTGAGGGAATGAGTCATCGGATTACACCTTCTCGATATCAGGCTTGCCGAGCAGGCCGGTGGGACGGAACAGCAGCACGAGGATCAGCAGGCCGAACGCGACCACATCCTTGTACTCGGCGGGCATATACCCCGTGGCGAAGGTTTCGGCGAGACCCAGCAGCACGCCACCGAGCATCGCGCCCGGAATGCTGCCGATGCCGCCGAGCACGGCCGCGGTGAACGCCTTGATGCCGGCGATAAAGCCGATATACGGGTTGAGCTTGCCGATGGTCAGGCCGATCAGCACGCCACCCACCGCGGCAAGCATCGCGCCCAGCACGAACGTGAACGAGATCACGCGATTGGTATCGATGCCGAGCAGGTTGGCCATGCGCATATCTTCCGCGCACGCGCGGCAGGCACGGCCCATGCGCGAGCGGCCGATAAACAGCGTCAGCGCGATCATCAGCACCAGCGTCACGCCAACGATCAGCAGGCGCGAATACGGCACCGTGACGACGAAGTCGCCGCCCATCTGAAATTCGATGGCGCCCGAGATCAGCTGCGGCACCGACACGTCGCGCGCGCCCTGCCCGATCTGCACATAGTTCTGCAGGAAGATCGACATGCCGATGGCCGAGATCAGCGGCACCAGCCGTGGTCCGCCGCGTAAGGGGCGGTACGCCACGCGCTCGACCGCAAAGCCGTACAGGCCGGTGACCGCCACCGAGACGATCAGTGCCGCGCCGAGCACGAGAGGCAGCGGGTAGCCCGCCTGCGCGCCAATCGCGGTCAGCGTGACCAGGCCCACATAGGCCCCGATCATGTAGATCTCGCCGTGGGCGAAATTGATCATGCCGATGATGCCGTAGACCATCGTGTAGCCGATGGCGATCAACGCATAGATCGCACCCAGCGTCAGGCCGTTGACCAGCTGCTGGGTGAACTGTGGGAGGAATTCATTCATGGTGCGCGTGTGTCGTGCATCGAAGGATGCATCGCACGCGCGCCCGATGGGGAGCCGGCGATGCGACGACACCCCGCCCGCCCCAGTCGTACAGACGGGCGGATGGGGTGTCTTCCGTGCGAAGGATCAAGCCACGGCGCTTAGTTCGCGGCCGTCTTGGTGGCGTCCTTGTGCCACGTGTACACGACGAACTTGAACGCCTTCAGGTCGCCCTTCTCGTCGTACTCGACCTTGCCGATCGGGGTCTGGAACGCGTTCTTGTGCATATACGCGGCCACCTTCGTCGGGTCGGTGCTCTTGGCCCCGGCGATCGCGTCGCCGATGATCTGCACCGCGGCGTACGACGGCATCTGGAACGCGCCGTTGGCATCGCGCTTCTTGTCGGCAAAGGCCTTGACCAGCGCCGCGTTGGCCGGATCGGCCGAGAAGTCGGCCGGCAGCGTCACGAGCATGCCTTCGGAAGCCGGACCGGCGATCGCGGTCACGTCCTTGTTGCCCACGCCTTCGGGACCCATGAACGTGGCCTTGACGCCCTGCTCGCGCGCCTGGCGCAGCAGCAGACCCATTTCCGGGTGGTAGCCGCCGAAGTACACGAAGTCCACGCCCTGCGACTTCAGCTTGGTGATGACGGCCGAGTAGTCGGAGTCGCCGGCGTTGATGCCTTCGAACACCGCCACCGGAATCTTGGCGGCTTCCAGGTCCTTGCGCACCGAGCTGGCGATGCCCTGACCGTACGACTGCTTGTCGTGCAGGATCGCGACCTTCTTCGGCTTGACCTTGCCGATGATGTACTGCGCGGCGGCCGGGCCTTGCTGGTCATCGCGACCGATCGTGCGAAAGATGAACTTGCGCTTCTTGTTCTCGGTCAGCTGCGGCGCGGTGGCCGACGGCGTCACCATCACGATGCCTTCGTTCTCGTAGATGTCCGAGGCCGGAATCGTCGAGCCCGAGCACACATGGCCGATCACGTAACGGATGTTCTGGCTGACGATCTTGTTGGCAACGGCCACGGCCTGCTTCGGCTCGCAGGCATCGTCCATCAGCACGGCTTCGAGCTTGTTGCCACCGGCGCCGCCAGCCGCGTTGATCTGTTCGATGGCGGTCAGCGCGCCGGCCTTCACCATATCGCCGTACTGGGCGACCGCGCCGCTCATCGGACCGGCGATGGCAATCTTGACGGTTTCCGCGCTGGCCTGGGTCGCAGCGAAAAGGCCGGCCGTCGCCATGGCAGCGGCGACGGAAATGGACGTAAGACGGGAAGTCGTCATCAGGAGCTCCTCTGTTCTGGGTATGTATGGGTCTACCGGGCAGAGTCGGCCTGACTCGCGCAAGCGAACGGAGGGATGCGGGCCAGCGAAGGAATGGAGAGGTGCGGGGCCCGGCATTGCTGACACCCGGGGTGCCCGGGTGTCCTTCATGTCTCTTGCGCAAGCGCGTCGCCTGCCCCGCCTGGCCGGCACGGCGCAACCGGAAGGGTGGCCCGGGTGCCGTCGGCAAAGCAGTCGCCATTATAGGGAGAAGTTGCACCAGCTTGAAGCAAAGATTCCTGATAATGCGGAAATTTGCACAATAAATGCTGAGTTTTGCAACCCTTCAACAGCAGAATAAGGCTCAAATTGGCGTTATCACGATTGTGGTGCGCATTAAATTGCGTTAGCCAACAAACGCAGGAAAACCAACAAGCCAAAAAAAAGCCCCCGACCGAGGTCGGGGGCTTTTGGTACGACAGCGGATGCGATCAGCGCTTGGCCATATCCGGCACGTCGCGGCTCGAGGCGCCGTTGAACAGCTGGCGCGGACGGCCGATCTTGTACTCGGGATCGGTAATCATTTCTTCCCACTGCGAGATCCAGCCTGGCGTACGTGCCAGCGCGAAGATGCAGGTGAACAGCGAAGTCGGGATGCCCAGTGCGCGCTGCACGATACCCGAGTAGAAGTCCACGTTCGGGTACAGCTTGCGGCTCACGAAGTATTCGTCCTCGAGCGCGATCTTCTCGAGCTCCATGGCCAGCTTGAACAGCGGGTCGTTGTGCAGGCCCAGTTCGTTCAGCACTTCGTGGCAGGTTTCGCGCATCAGCTTGGCGCGCGGATCGTAGTTCTTGTACACGCGGTGGCCAAAGCCCATCAGGCGCACGCCCGAGTTCTTGTCCTTGACCTGCTTGATGAACTCGTTGATGTGGTCAACGCTGCCGATCTCTTCCAGCATCTTGAGCGCGGCTTCGTTCGCGCCGCCGTGGGCCGGGCCCCAGAGGCAGGCCACGCCAGCGGCGATGGCGGCAAACGGGTTCGTGCCCGACGAACCGGCCAGACGCACGGTCGAGGTCGATGCGTTCTGCTCGTGGTCGGCGTGCAGGATGAAGATGCGGTCGAGCGCGCGCTCGAGCACCGGGTTCACGTGATACGGCGCGCACGGCGTGCCGAACATCATGCGCAGGAAGTTGCCCGAGTACGACAGGTCGTTCTGCGGATAGATGTAGGGCTGGCCGATGTTGTACTTGTACGCCATGGCGACCAGGGTCGGCATCTTGGCGATCAGGCGGATGGCCGAGATCTCGCGCTGTTGCGGATCGTCGATGTCCATCGCGTCGTGGTAGAACGCGCTCATGCCGCCAACCAGGCCCGTCAGCACGGCCATCGGGTGGGCGTCACGGCGGAAACCGCGCATGAAGAACTGCAGTTGCTCGTGAACCATCGTGTGATTCATCACCGTGTTCACGAAATCTTCCTTCTGCTTGGCGTTCGGCAGCTCGCCCTTCAGCAGCAGGTAGCAGGTCTCGAGGTGGTCGCACTTCCCGGCCAGTTGCTCGATCGGGTAGCCGCGGTACAGCAGCTCACCCTTGTCACCGTCGATGTAGGTGATCTTCGAGTTGCAGGAGGCGGTCGACATGAACCCCGGGTCGTACGTGAACTTGCCGGTCTGACCGTACAGTTTGCGAATGTCGATCACGTCCGGGCCAACAGTGCCCTTGTAGATCGGCAGCTCAACGCTGGGGGAACCATCGGAAAACGATAGCGTGGCTTTCACATCGGACGGCGTCATGTCGGTTCCTTCAAATGCTTGTGAATAATATGTTGACCAAACTCAGACCGTTCGCAACAGGCCAATCACCCGTTGCATCGGGGGCGTGTCGAGCTCACCGTCAAGCTCCTTGCGGGCAAGCAGCAGGTCCATCAAATCGTTGTCGCTGAGCTCGAAGAGCTCGGAGAGTGCGGCCACATCCTCGTCGGACAGGCTTTCCTCGTAACGGTTGAAGAATCGTTCGACGATGATGTCGTTCTCCAGGAGGCCGCGGCGGGCACGCCAGCGAAGCCGCGCGCGCTTGTGCGGATCAGCCTGATGGGAGAAAGTGGTGGTAAGACTCATGGTCAGCCTTCATGCTGCGGCGCGCGAGCCTCGACGATAACCGTCAAGCCTTGCATGTCGCTTACTACTTCGCTTACTACTTACATCGACCGCGGGACATCGATACCGCCAGACGTCACACAGCGAAACACAGTGTAGACCGCTTCCGCCAGGCCCGCTCACGAGCGGGCCTGGCGGCCTTCAGGGTCGCCTTATACCGAACGGCGAACCATCAGTTCCTTGATCTTGCCGATGGCCTTGGTCGGGTTCAGACCCTTCGGGCACACATCGACGCAGTTCATGATGCTGTGGCAGCGGAACAGGCGATACGGGTCGTTCAGGTTGTCCAGACGCTCGCCGGTAGCCTGGTCGCGGCTGTCCGCGATAAAGCGGTAGGCTTGCAGCAGGCCGGCCGGGCCGACGAACTTGTCCGGATTCCACCAGAACGACGGGCACGACGTCGAGCAGCTCGCGCACAGAATGCACTCGTACAGGCCGTCCAGCTCGTCACGTTCCTGCGGCGACTGCAGACGCTCCTTCTCGGGAGGCGGCTCGTCGTTGATCAGGAACGGCTTGATCGAGTTGTACTGCTTGAAGAACTGCGTCATGTCGACGATCAGGTCACGCACCACCGGCAGGCCGGGCAGCGGACGCAGCACGATGCGATCCGGCAACTCGCGCAGGTTGGTCAGGCAGGCCAGACCGTTCTTGCCGTTGATGTTCATCGCGTCCGAGCCGCACACGCCTTCGCGGCACGAACGACGGAACGAGATGGTCTCGTCCAGCTTCTTCAGCTTGACCAGCGCGTCCAGCAGCATGCGCTCGTGACCGTCCAGCTCGACCTCGTAGGTCTGCATGCGCGGCGCGGCATCCTTGTCCGGATCGTAGCGGTAGACTTCGAAGATACGCTTCATTTCTGTGGGTCCTGTTTTCTCTACGATGCGATGGTCAGAAGGTACGAGCCTTCGGGGGAACGGATTCCACCGTCAGCGGTTCCATCTTCACCGGCTTGTAGTCGAGGCGGTTGCCTTCGCTGTAGAACAGCGTGTGCTTGAGCCAGTTCTGGTCGTCACGGTTCGGGAAGTCGCTGTGTGCGTGTGCACCGCGCGATTCCTTGCGCGCCGCGGCCGAGATCATCGTGGCCTTGGCCACTTCCACGAGGTTGGCCACTTCGAGCGACTCCACCAGCGCGGTGTTGAACACCTTCGACTTGTCCTTCAGGTGGATGTTGTCGGCACGCTCCGCCACTTCGAGGATGCGCTCGACGCCTTCGTCCATCAGCTTCTGCGTACGGAACACGCCCGCATGCGACTGCATGTTGCGGCGGATGTCGTTGGCCACGTCCTGCGTGTACTCGCCCGAGGACGAGGCCTGCAGTTTGGCCAGGCGCGACATCGCGCGGTCGGCGGCATCGGCCGGCAGCGGCTTGTGTTCCTTCTGCTTGAGCGCGCTCGCGGCAATGTGATTGCCGGCGGCACGACCGAACACCACCAGATCCAGCAGCGAGTTGGTGCCCAGGCGGTTGGCGCCGTGCACCGACACGCACGAGCATTCGCCGATCGCGTAGAAACCGTTGACGACGTCGTTGGGGTTACCGTTCTTCGGCGCCACCACCTGACCGTGGATGTTCGTCGGAATGCCGCCCATCTGGTAGTGGATGGTCGGCACGACCGGGATCGGTTCCTTGATCGCGTCGACGTTGGCGAACTTCACGCCGATTTCGCGGATCGACGGCAGACGCTTCATGATGGTCTCGGCGCCGACGTGCGTCAGGTCGAGCAACACGTAGTCGCCGTTCGGGCCGCAGCCACGGCCTTCCTTGATTTCCTGGTCCATCGAGCGCGACACGAAGTCACGCGGCGCCAGATCCTTCAGCGTCGGGGCATAGCGCTCCATGAAGCGCTCGCCATCCTTGTTACGCAGAATACCGCCTTCGCCGCGTACGCCTTCGGTGATCAGCACGCCCGCGCCGGCCACGCCGGTCGGGTGGAACTGCCAGAACTCCATGTCCTCGAGCGGCACACCCGCGCGAGCGGCCATGCCCAGACCGTCACCGGTGTTGATGAACGCGTTGGTCGAGGCGGCGTAGATACGGCCGGCACCGCCCGTGGCGAACAGCGTGGTCTTGGCTTCGAGGATGTAGACCTCGCCAGTTTCCATTTCCAGCGCGGTCACGCCCAGCACATCGCCGTCTTCGTCGCGGATCAGGTCCAGCGCCATCCATTCGACGAAGAAGTGGGTCTTGGCGCGGACGTTACGCTGATACAGCGTGTGCAGCAGCGCGTGGCCGGTACGGTCGGCCGCGGCGCAGGCGCGCTGCACCGGCTTCTCGCCGTAGTTCGCCGTGTGGCCGCCGAACGGACGCTGGTAGATCGTGCCATCGGCATTGCGGTCGAACGGCATGCCGAAGTGCTCGAGCTCGTACACGACCTTCGGCGCTTCCCGGCACATGAACTCGATCGCATCCTGGTCGCCGAGCCAGTCGGAACCCTTGATGGTGTCGTAGAAGTGATAGTGCCAGTTGTCCTCGCTCATGTTGCCGAGCGAGGCGCCAATGCCGCCCTGGGCGGCCACGGTGTGCGAACGCGTGGGGAAAACTTTGGACAGCACGGCCACGTTGAGGCCGGCTTCCGCGAGCTGGAGGGATGCGCGCATCCCAGCGCCGCCCGCCCCGACGATGACCACGTCAAATCGACGACGCGGCAATCCAGTCTTGACTGCGACCATTTATTACACCCTCCAGAGAATCTGAGCAGCGTAGCCCGCGCAACCGACGAGCCACAGAATCGTTAGTACTTGCAGCACGAGGCGCACGGCCATCGGCTTGACGTAGTCCATCCAGATATCGCGCACGCCAATCCAGGCGTGATACAGCAGCGAGAGGATGGTCAGGAAAGTCAGGATCTTCATCCACTGATTGGCGAAGAGACCTGCCCAGCCTTCATACGTGGGGTTGCCAAAGGCGAGAAAGGCGATGGCCAGGACCACGGTGAACACCACCATGATCACCGCAGTCACGCGCTGCGCAAGCCAGTCCTTGATACCGTAGTGCGCGCCGACGACGAGGCGCTTGGGACCGATATTGTTATTTGCCACTTTGAGTACTCTCCTCAGAACAGGCCGAAAAGCTTCAGCCCGAAAATCAGGGTAAGCAGCAGGCTGACGACGAGCACGGTAATGGCAGACTTGCCAGAAGCGGGCTTGGACACGCCCACGTGCAGATCGAGCAGCAGGAAGCGGATACCGGCACAGAAGTGATGCAGGTAACCCCAGATCAGGGCCAGCACGACCAGCTTCACGAAGCCGTTGGACATCAGGCTCGAGAATCGGGCGAAGCTGAGTTCGGACGTCACGCTCTGTTCAAACAGGAACAGAACGAACGGAAGGAGGAGGAACATCAATGCACCGCTTGCGCGATGCAGGATGGATACCTTGCCGGCCCAGGGCAACCTGTATCGCGCGAGCTGCGAGACATGGATGTTCCGGTACTCCGGCCTGGCTTGTTTGACGGCTTCAGCCATGCGAGACCCCATTTGCGGAAAGAAAAGAACTGCCAAAGAACAAAACTGCCATTACCCCTTGCCAGGCGCCGGTCACCGCGTCACGATGATTCATGCGTTTCAGCACTGCATACAGAGGAATGCACTGGGGCAAATCCACATGATTTTAGCGCCTTTGTTGCGCAGCGCACCAATAATTTTCACCTATCACGCACCAACCCGGGGTGCGCGACAATCGCACGAAACCTCCGCGCGCACCATCCCTGAGCAGGGTAATCCCACCCTTCAGCTCAGGTCATTCTGATAATAGTGGCGCGTTGTGACATACAGCGCGCGGCGAACTTCCACCGGGCGGTCGCCGTACGTGAACGACACCCGTTCCACGGACAGCAGCGGCGAGCCGGCCGGCACGGACAGCAGCGTGGCCGCCGTCTCGTCGGCAGCCACCGCGCGAATCTTCTCGGTCGCCCGGATCATGCGCGTGCCGAATTCGGCCTCGAACAACGCATACATCGGGCCCTTCCATTCCGTGAGCTTCTCAGCCGTCAGGCCCTTGAAGCTAGCACCCACTAACCAAATCTCGTCCAGCACGGTGGCCTCGCCCGAGAACGTCAGCACGCGGCGGATCTGCACCACGCTGTCGCCGGTGCGCAGGTCCAGCAGCCGCGCAATCTCCGCGGGAGCGCGCAGGCGCTTGCATTCGAGCACCCGGCTGGCGCCATAGTGCGGCTCCCCTTCGTCCGGCACCAGCCGCAGAAAGCGGAACTTGACCACATCCTCATGGTGGGTCGTGACGAACGTGCCCTTGCCCTGACGGCGCGCCACCAGGTTATCGGCGGCCAGCTCGTCGATGGCCTTGCGGACCGTGCCCTGGCTGACCTTGTAGCGGGCGGCCAGCTCCATCTCGCTCGGAATCATGTCGCCCGGCTTCCAGTCGCCGGATTGCAGGCTCTGCATGATCAGGGCCTTGATCTGCTGGTACAGCGGGCTGAACGTGGGAGACGGCTGAGTGGGAGGCGAGGCGGACGCCGCGGGCGCAGGCGACTGCGCCCCACTTCCGGACGAACCAGCGGACGAACCAGCGGACGAACCGGTGGACGGAGCGGCGCCGGAATCCGGCGCGCCATTTGCGGTCGCGGCGGCCAGGGGCGTGGGCAGGGTTGACATAGCCCGGATTTCACCACAAAAGCGCGAAACGCGTCCAGCGAACTATGAAATGTCTTATGTCTTATATAAGACATATTATTGACAGGGTCGGGCGGCCCGTCCTACACTCGCGCAGCCCCGCGCCGTCGCTTTTGACCTGCACTTACGACTAATTCGGATGCAGTAGTCTGATGCGGCGCGCCACATAGCAGTAGTAGACTTACGCCTTGTCGGCGGATGGCCGCCTGCCCCGTGGCGACACCCCTTTGTGGTGATACCCGTTTGTGGTGATACCCCTTTCATCGTTTGGAGACTTTCTCATGGCTAAAGCCCCTTTGCGCGTCGCAGTAACCGGCGCCGCTGGCCAGATCGGCTATTCCCTGCTGTTCCGCATCGCCAATGGCGACATGCTCGGCAAAGACCAGCCCGTCATCCTCCAACTGCTCGACCTTCCGCAAGCGCAAGCCGCCGTCAAGGGCGTGGTGATGGAACTGGAAGATTGCGCGTTCCCGCTGCTGGCCGGTGTGGTGATCACCGATGATCCCAAGGTCGCCTTCAAGGACGCCGACGTGGCACTGCTCGTGGGCGCCCGTCCGCGCAGCAAGGGCATGGAGCGCAAGGACCTGCTCGAAGCCAACGCCCAGATCTTCACCGTGCAGGGCAAGGCCCTGGACGAAGTGGCGAGCCGCGACGTCAAGGTGCTGGTGGTCGGCAACCCGGCCAACACCAACGCCTACATCGCCATGAAGTCGGCACCGAACCTGAAGCGCGAGAACTTCACCGCGATGCTGCGTCTGGACCACAACCGCGCGCTGTCGCAGATCGCCGCCAAGGCCGGCAAGCCGGTGTCGTCGATCGAGAAGCTGTTCGTGTGGGGCAACCACAGCCCGACCATGTACGCGGACTACCGCTACGCCACCGTTGACGGCAAGAACGTCAAGGATCTGATCAACGACCACGCCTGGAACAACGACGTGTTCCTGCCGACCGTCGGCAAGCGTGGCGCGGCGATCATCGAGGCCCGTGGCCTGTCGTCGGCAGCTTCGGCCGCCAACGCCGCCATCGACCACGTGCGCGACTGGGTGCTTGGTTCGAACGGCAAGTGGGTGACCATGGGTATCCCGTCGAACGGTGACTACGGCATTCCGCAGGACACGATGTTCGGCTTCCCGGTGACCACGGCCAACGGCAAGTACGAACTGGTGAAGGGCCTCGAAGTCGACGCCTACAGCCAGGAGAAGATCAACATCACGCTCAAGGAACTCGAAGAAGAGCGTGCCGGCGTGCAGCATCTGCTGGGCTGATCGCCAGTCGTCTCCGATGACGAACCGGGGCTCCGCATCGATTCACAGGTTTCACGAATCGACGCGGGCCCCGGTTTTTTTCATTTGACCTTTTTTTCATTCATTCAACGTGCATCCATCCGAGGTCTTGTTCCAGGGCGAAGCGATACCGGTCCAGTTGCCGGTATGTGACCACTATGCCGGCAGCGAGAAGCTCATGCGCAAGTCGCTGGGCCTGCAACAAGAGCTTGGCCCGGTGTTCGACATCACGTTCGACTGCGAGGACGGCGCCGCCGTCGGCCAGGAACGCGAACATGCGGCGCTCTGCGCGCAGCTGATCAACAGTCCCGAAAACGCGTTCAACCGCGTCGGCGTACGCATTCACGACCCCGCCCACGCGTCGTGGCGCGACGACATCGACCTACTGGTGGCCGCCGCTGGCGCGCGGCTGGCCTATGTGGTGGTGCCGAAGGTGACGGACGTGGTGGAAGTCGCCCGCGTGACCGATCACGTCAACCATGCCGCGCGCACTGCCGGCATCGCGCGCCATATCCCGATTCACGTCCTGATTGAAACGCATGCCGCGCTCGAGCAGGCGTTCGACATCGCCGCGCTGGTGCAGGTGGAGTGTTTATCGTTCGGCCTCATGGATTTTGTTTCTGCGCATCATGGGGCAATCCCCGGCGAGGCCATGCGCTCGCCGCAGCAATTCGAGCAGCCACTGATCCGCCGCGCGATGCTCGAGATTTCCGCGGCCTGTCATCGTCACGGCAAAGTGCCCTCGCACAATGTGAGCACCGACGTGCAGATGCCGCAGCGCGCCGGCGACGATGCGCTGCGGGCGCGCACGGAGTTCGGGTACCTGCGCAAATGGAGCATCCATCCGGGCCAGATCGCGCCGATCGTCGCGGCCTTCCGGCCCAGCGATGCGGAGATCGGCGTGGCCAGCGAGATCCTGCTGGCCGCGCACCGGAACAACTGGGCGCCGATCCGCCACGACGGCCAGCTCCATGACCGCGCGAGCTATCGCTACTACTGGTCTCTGCTGCAGCGCGCGCAGGCTACCGGCACCGCGTTGCCTGGGGCCGCGGCCGAATTGTTTTTCGCCTGAAAACGGGGCGGAAATGCCGGTGTCGCGCACATGGAAACACCGAAGTGATTCGTAACCGCGCTGATTCTGTGCAATTGTGTAACCAACCTGTGATGTAGTACGCCGGCCTGTGCAAATCGTAGAGAATAGCGGCGGAATGTAACTGCCCCTCCCCGCGCCCCATCGATTAGCGGTCCACTATTTTGATATCCGAAAAGGAACAGCAATGAAACACCTCGTGCTCGCAGCCTGCATTGGCGCCATGACCTTGACCGCCGGCGTCGCGCTGGCCCAGGACCCCGCCAACAAACCGGCCGCGACCAAGAAGGCGCCCGCCAAGAAGTCCACGTCCAAGAAGGCCACCCCGGTTGCCGCCGCACCCGTGACGCCGAACGGTGAAAAGTGGCAATGCGAGCTGGGCAACGTGCTCTATATCGGCGGCGACATGCGCCGTGACGAAATCATCGTCGTCAACTGGGAAGCCAAGGAATACCGCCTGCCGCGTCAGGCCACCGTGACTGGTGCCGACCGCTACTTCGATGCCCGCAGCGGCCTCGACCTCGTGGTGATCCCGAGCAAGGCGATGCTGTTCAACAAGAACCTGGGTCAGCGCCTGGCCGACGAATGCCAGAACGCCGACATGCAGGCTGGCGGCGCCGCCCCGACGGTGGCTGGCGCGCTGCGCGCCCCGGTGGCCACGCCGCTGCTGGCCGCGCCGCCCGCGGCGCCCGCACCGGAAGCCCAGGCACAACCGGCAGCACTGGTCGCACCGAAGCAGTAAAAACGCAATTACCGTAGTTCCGCCATCGTGAGCAGCTGTCACGATGGCGTGCCGCATGGCGGAGTTTCTTCGCCTCGCGCACAATGAGTGTCTGCAGTAACGGTGCGCGCCCGATGACGAACCTCCGGCGCGCATCGGGGTCTTTCAAGAACAAGAAGCCGAATTAGCCGTAAGTCAAAGCAAGCGCGTCATTCCTTCATTGGAGTCAGGCAATGCCCCACAATCTCAAAAATACCCTGAAGTCGTTCAAGATTGGCCGCAACAGTAGCGGCCAGTTCTACTCCCTGCCCCAGCTGGGCAAGGAGCTCGGCGTCGCCATAGAGCGCCTGCCCGTTTCGATCCGACTGGTCCTCGAATCGGTGCTGCGCAACTGCGACGGCAAGAAGGTTACCGAGGAACACGTGCGGCAGCTGGCTCACTGGAAGCCGAACGCCGATCGCGTGGACGAGATCCCGTTTGTGGTGGCACGCGTGGTGCTGCAGGATTTCACGGGCGTGCCGCTGCTTGCCGACCTCGCCGCCATGCGCAACGTGGCCGAGAAGATGGGCAAGAACCCCAAGCAGATCGAGCCGCTGGTGCCGGTTGACCTCGTGGTCGACCACTCGGTGCAGATCGACCACTTCCGCGAGAAGAAGGCGCTCGATCTGAACATGGAGCTCGAGTTCCAGCGCAACAACGAGCGCTATCAATTCATGAAGTGGGGCATGCAGGCGTTCGACACGTTCGGCGTGGTGCAACCCGGCTTCGGCATCGTCCACCAGGTCAACCTCGAGTACCTCGCGCGCGGCGTGCACAAGAAGGGCGATGTCTATTATCCGGACACGCTGGTCGGTACCGATTCGCACACCACGATGATCAACGGCATCGGCGTGGTGGGCTGGGGCGTGGGCGGCATCGAGGCCGAGGCCGGCATGTTGGGCCAGCCGGTGTACTTCCTGACGCCGGACGTGGTGGGTGTGGAGCTCAAGGGCCGCCTGCGCGAAGGCGTGACCGCCACCGACCTCGTGCTGACGATTACCGAGATGCTGCGCCGCGAGAAGGTGGTGGGCAAGTTCGTCGAGTTCTACGGCGAAGGCACCGCGAACATCGCCGTGCCGGATCGCGCCACCATCGGCAATATGGCGCCCGAGTATGGCGCGACCATGGGCTTCTTCCCGGTCGATGGCAAGACCATCGACTACTTCAAGGGCACGGGCCGCACCGACGAGGAAATCTCCGCGTTCGAAGGCTATTTCCGCGCGCAGGAACTGTTCGGCGTGGCGGGTCCCGGCGACATCGACTACAGCGTGAACCTCTCGCTCGATCTCGGCACCGTGGCACCGTCGCTGGCGGGTCCGAAGCGTCCGCAGGATCGCATCGAGATCGGTCACGTCAAGAGCCAGTTCGCATCGCTGTTCGTCAAGCCCGTGGCGGAGAATGGCTTCAACAAGAAGACCGAGGAACTCACCAAGCAGTACGAGACCTCGGATGGCGTCAAGGTGAAGAACGGCGACGTGCTGATTGCCGCGATCACCTCGTGCACGAACACGTCGAACCCGAGCGTGCTGCTGGCCGCCGGCCTGCTGGCCAAGAAGGCGGTGGAAGCCGGCCTGACCGTGGCGCCGCACATCAAGACCTCGCTCGCCCCGGGCAGCCGCGTGGTGACCGAGTACCTGACCAAGACGAAGCTGCTGCCGTACCTCGAGAAGCTCGGCTTCGGCGTGACGGCTTATGGTTGCACGACCTGCATCGGCAACGCGGGCGATCTGACCGCCCCGCTCAACGAGGCCATCGTCAAGAACGACCTCGTGGCCGCGGCCGTGCTGTCCGGCAACCGTAACTTCGAGGCACGTATCCACCCGAACATCCGCGCCAACTTCCTGGCCTCCCCGCCGCTGGTGGTGGCGTACGCGATTGCCGGCACGATGACGCGCGACCTGATGACCGAGCCCGTGGGCAAGGGCAAGGATGGCAAGGACGTGTGGCTCGGCGACATCTGGCCGACTTCCGAGGAAGTTCATGCGCTGCTGAAGTTCGCGCTCGACGCCAAGGTCTTCAAGAACAATTACGACAAGGTCAAGGATCCGAGCCCGCTGTGGGCCGCGATCAAGGGCACGACCGGTCAGGTCTACGACTGGCCGACCTCGACCTACATCGCCGAACCGCCGTTCTTCCAGGACTTTGCGATCGAGCCGAAGGCCGCCAGCGCCAGCGTGCGCGGCGCGCGCGCGCTGGGCGTGTTCGGGGACTCCGTGACCACCGACCATATCTCGCCGGCTGGCTCGATCAAGGACACTTCGCCCGCGGGCAAGTACCTGCTGTCGCACGGCGTGCTCAAGGCTGACTTCAACAGCTACGGCTCGCGCCGCGGCAATCACGAGGTAATGATGCGCGGCACGTTCGCCAATGTGCGTATCAAGAATCTGATGATTGCACCGAAGGCCGACGGCTCGCGCGTGGAAGGCGGCATTACGCTGCACCAGCCGACCGGCGATGAAATGTCGATCTACGACGCCGCGATGAAATACGTCGCCGAGGGCACGCCCACGGTGGTGTTCGGTGGCGAGGAATACGGCACGGGTTCGTCGCGCGACTGGGCGGCCAAGGGTACGCAGCTGCTGGGCGTAAAGGCCGTGATCGCGCGCAGCTTCGAGCGGATCCACCGTTCGAACCTGGTGGGCATGGGCGTGCTGCCGCTGCAGTTCAAGGGCGACGACAGCGTGCAGTCGCTCGGCATCATCGGCACCGAGACGTTCGACGTCGAGGGGATCGAGGGCGAACTGAAGCCGCAGCAGGATGTGGTGCTGGTGATCCATCGCGCCAACGGCGATGTGCAGCGTGTGCCGGTGCTGCTGCGCATCGATACGCCGATCGAGGTGGACTACTACAACCACGGCGGCATTCTGCCATTCGTGCTGCGCCAGTTGCTGGCCGCCTGATCTTCACGATCCGGGCAGTAAAGCCCCTCTCCCTGTTCCGGGGAGAGGGGCTTTTTTCCTCAGGGATTTCCCCGATCCGCCGCGTAAGTTCCACGCAAGCCCGCACTGCCAGACTGCCTCCTGCCAATATAACGATTAGCCAGGAGACAGCAGCATGGTCAAGATTGTCATCGCATTCGTCGTCGTCGCGGGCGCCGCGCTCTATTTGCTCACCAAGGGTGGTGACGACGTTTCCATCGCCGGCGAGCAGCACGGCATTGAAACGCATGCACCGGCCGCACCGGCGCCGCAGAAGTAACCAAACGCCGCCGGGCGTGAATGAGGCGGGAACCCTCACCTAACCCCTTCTTTTGCCAACGCAGCGAGTAGAATACCGTTTTACGCAAAAACAGACGGTTTCTATCTATGGCAGGTTTTCGTCCCAAGGCTTCCCCCCGACTCTCGCCCGATGCCGAACGGCTCGTGGCCGATGCACTGGCGCTCGACGCCTCGGGCAGCCGCATGGAGGACGGCTATTGGGAGCGCCGTCTCTCTCAGCGCCTCGGACGGCTGTTGAAGAATGGCAGCCAGACCGCGCTGGACGCGGCGCTCGAACACCTGTTCAAGCACAATGCCGACGCCTCCGACGTGCTGGCGGAACAGGCCGAGACGCTCGCCGAGTCGGCGACCATCGAGGTGGACGGCGTGCGCTACGACGCGCTGCTGGTCGCCGCGCCGATCCTGGCCCATACGCGCTACGCGATTCCGTCGGGCGCGCTCAAGGCCGATGTGGCCCAGACCCTGACTGTCCATATGCAGGCCCATGTGCTGGCCAATGGCACCAAGGTCGCCCTGTCGCCGTATCTCTACAGCATCGACCAGTTGCCGCGCACGCACAGCGATACATTCGCGCTGACGCACAAGCTGGCGGCCGCCGCGCTGGCCGGCGCGGTGCCGAAGGTCGATCTGCGCGACCTGCCCGAGACCGCGCCGATTCTGGCCGATCCGCGCTACATGCTGGCCGTGGTGGTGGCGCCGCACGAAGGCGCGCTGTTCCGCTGGCAGGAAGATGCCAAGGAGCACCATGCCGAGCGTTCGGTGTGCCTCGAACAGTGGCGCACCCAGGTCCAGCCTTCGGTGGCGATGATGCTGCCCGGTTGCGAATTCGAACTGTTGTTGCCGGATGCGTTCTTCCTGTCCTGCCGCGAGTCCGACAAGAGCATTCGTCCGCTGACCGTGCGCGCGGCCGTCAATTACCTGAGCGGCACGCTCGATATGCCGGCCGGGCAACTGGCCGCGGTGGTGGCATCGTTCGGTGAGGAAGTGGTCGAGGAATACCGCGTCGGCTTTACGATCCGTGGCGAGAAGGACGTGATCTACGGCATCGTGTGGCCAGTGTATGGCCGCGAGGCGGGCGAGGTGGATGCCGAGGAAAAGGGCAATCCGCTCGAGCAGATCTGCGAGGAACTGCGCAACGTTGGCGTGGAAGACATCTTCCGCCATGCCGCGCTGTTCGACCCCGAGTATTGCGAGGATTGCGGCACGCCGCTGTACGCCGATCGCTCTGGCGAGATCGTGCATGCGGAGTTGCCGGAAGACGCGCCGACGCAGCAGCCGTTATTTCATTAAACGGAAGGGGGATGCCCCCCTTTCCGCCCTCCCCCGCTCCCCCGCTTTCCGCTTATCGTTCGCTCACACAACGCCACAGGTCGTGGCCTGACGCGCCGTACTTGCGTTCGAACGGTGTCATCGCGACCTCTGGCTGCCACGCGGTAGTCACCGCCGGACGGCCCACGATCGCCAGCGCGGCCGCGAATTCGTCGATATAGATCTTCCAGTTGCTGCGGCATTCGAGATAATCGCCGCAGGCCGCCAGCGCGGGGAAGACCGCGTGCCCCTGCCAGCGCCGCCCGAGGTGCCCGATCTTTGGCCACGGGTTCGGATACAGCACGTAATGGCGCGCCACCGGCACGCCCTCGGCCGCAAGCATGCGCCAGACATCGACCAGATCCGCGCGCGCCCAGTGGTAGTTGCCGGGCAGATCCCCTTCCCACCAGTCCTTGCCCGCGGTCAGCCGCTTCTCCGACTGATCGACGCCGATCACGAAATGGTCCGGATACGCCTGCGCGAGCCGCAGCGTGCTCTCGCCAACGCCGCATCCGGCGTCGAGTATCAGCGGCACGTCACCCGCACGACGCCATGCGGATAGCGCTTCGTCCAAGGCGAGACGACTCGCCTCTCCGATCGGTTTGCGGAACGGCTCGGCGAGATGACGTGCCACGCGCGCGGCCAGGTGGTCGTGGATACCGGTTTGCGCGGAGGCGATGGTGCGGGAATTGGCGAACATGGGCGCCGATTTTACTGGCATCCGGTCAACAAACGGGCGGCAATCAAGCGGCGATCGCACAACCACCGCGCTCGCATCGATGTAAGTTTGGCGGCACAATGCCGAGTTGACGACCGCAGAGGAGCTTGCCATGAAGATCTACGACCAAGTCCGCCAACGGTTTGCGCGCGCCGCCGCGGCGATCGCACTCGGCACTGCCGCGCTGGTACCGCTCCACGCGGCACATGCCGAAGACTTGCGCGTCGGCCTCGCCGCCGATGTCACGTCGATGGATCCGCAATGGAACAACGCGGGGCCAAACAACGCCATCGCGCTGCACGTGTTCGAGTCGCTCGTGTTCCTGGACAAGAACGCGCGCTACATCCCGGGTCTCGCGCTGTCGTGGAAGCCACTGAATCCCACCACGTGGGAGATCAAGCTGCGGCCGAATGTGAAATGGCACGATGGCTCGCCGTTCACGAGCGCCGACGTCAAGGCCTCGCTCGAGCGCCCGGCCAAACTGGTCAACAGCCCCGGCACCTTCACGAGCTACACCAAGCCGATCGCACGCATCGACACCCCCGATGCGCTCACGGTGCGGCTGACCATGAACGTGTCGAACTACGCGAACCTCGCCAACGATCTGAACAGCGTGCCAATCATGCCGAAGGCGGCTGCCGCCACGCTGACGCAGACGGAGTTCGACTCGGGCAAGCTGATGGTCGGCACCGGCCCGTTCAAGTTCGTGCGCTTTGCGCGCGGGCAGGAAATCGTGATGGCGCGCAATCCCGACTACTGGGGACCGAAGGTCGATTGGGATCGCGTGACGTTCCGCATCCTGACCGACAACGGCGCGCGCACGGCGGCGCTGTTGTCGGGCGATGTGGATGTGATCGAATCGGTGCCGGCCGCCGATGTGGCACGCCTCAAACAGAACACCAAGTACCGCATCGAGCAGCAGGTGTCGTGGCGCACGATCTTCTGGCAGATGGACCAGTCGCGCGACGATTCGCCGTTTGTCACGGACAAGGCCGGCAAGCCCCTCGGCAAGAATCCGTTCAAGGATCCGCGCGTGCGGGCCGCGATCAGCAAGGCGTTGAACCGCGACGCGATTGTCAGCCGCATCATGGAGGGGCTGGCGGTGCCGGCTTCGTCGATCGTGTCGCCGCAGATCTTTGGGCATCCGGGCACCAAGCCCGATGGCTACGACCCCGAGGGCGCGAAGAAGCTGCTGGCCGCCGCGGGCTATCCGAACGGTTTTGGGTTGACGCTGCATGCTACCAACAACCGCTATCTGAACGACAACGCGGTGGCCCAGGCGACCGCCGCGATGCTTACGCGTATCGGCATTCAAACCAAGGTGGAAACGATGCCGGTGGCGGCCTACTTCACGCGCGCGCGTCAGGGCGAGTTCTCGTTCCAGATGCTGGGCTGGGGCTCCGCGGCCGCGGACGTGGCGTTGCGCTCGATTACCGGCACGCCGAATCCGCAGACCGGCTACGGCACATGGAACTGGGGCAAGTACAGCAATCCGCAGCTGGACAAGCTGATCGAGACTTCACTGACCACGGTCAGCAGCGACAAGGCGCGCGAGGATAACGCGCGCGCGGCCGCCAGGTTCGCGCTCGACGACCACGCGATTATTCCTTCGCACAGTCAGCTGGCCATGTGGGCCATGCGCAAGGGCGTCCGCTACGAAGCCCGCACGGACGAATGGTCCCTCGCGCAGTTCTTCCACAAGGAATGATGGTCGGTCAGATCACCAGCCGATCTTCCTGACCCGCATTCGCCGCGCGCAACTTCTTTACCCAGTCCTTCGCCGGCAGCTTGGTGGTCGCCTCGACCACTTCGGCTCGCGCCTCGATGGTTTCCCATGACACATCGATGCGCGGGCCGTTGAAAGCCATCGCGATGATGTTGCCGTCGTGGACTTCCGGAAACACCAGCACCCGATTGTCGAACGCATCGCAAATGCGCACGATGTTCTTCGGGAAGCTATCGTGATCGCCGAACAGGTTGATCGTCATCACGCCCGGCGCCTTCAGCACGCGCCGGCACGCGTTGTAGAACGCGGTGGTGTCGAGCACGGGGCCGCGCGCGGTGGCGTCATACAGATCCACCTGCAGCGCATCGATGCTCGCGGTGTTCTCGCGATCCATCACATAGTCCCAGGCATCCTGCTCGCGCACCGTCAGCCGCGCATCGTCCTCACGCAGGCCGAACATGCTGCGCCCGGCGATGATCACGGCCGGATTGAGCTCGACCGCCGTCACCTTCGCACGCGCGAACTGTCGATACGCAAACTTGGTCAGCGCCGCGGCGCCCAGGCCAAGCTGCGCCACGTGGAAGCCTTCCACGGATGGCGACTGGAACAGCAGCCAGGCCATCATCTGCTGTGCGTACTCGAGCTCGATCGCATCGGGCTTGCGCAGGCGCATTGCACCCTGCACCCACTCGGTGCCGAAATGGAGATAGCGCACGCCATCCATCTCGGAGAACGTCACCGGCGCGAAGCGCGGCGTCATGCGTGTTTCATCGTGGAAGTCGTGGCGCGAAGCACGCGGTTCGCGGGTGGTGCGAGTGCCATGTGTGTCGCGTGTGCCATGGGTGTCGCGGGTGCCCCGCGCGGGGCGGCGGGAGGCCACAGCCTCGATCGATTTGCGTTTCAGAAGCGTCATATTGCGGAAGAATGCGCCAAGGGCGCGTGAAAACATTCAGCCCAGCGCCGCTTGCGCGCGCTGCAGCCATTCGCGATTGTGCTCGCGGGCATGACGCGGCCAATGGCGCGCGTCGTGGACGATCTCGGCGTATAGCGCCTTCGCGCGTTCGCGATCGGCCGCATCGGGTTGCTTCATCAGCCAGTCCGCGAACAGGCAGCGCGCCGCGACATCGCTGGCATTGGTCAACGCCTGCTCGAATGCGGCACGAGTGCTCTCGCTGCCCAGTGCGGCCAATGTGCGTGCATACAGCAGCGTGGAATCGGATTGCTCGCGCGAGATCGGATTCACGTCGAACAACCGCTCGAGTGTTTGCCGCGCGTCCGTGTACTGGCCCGTAGCGAATTGCGCGCGGCCGAGCCCGAGTAACAACGCGGGATCTGAAGCGAACGGACCATTGGCGGCCGCCTGATAGTGCCCGAGCGCCTCGGCCGGGTTATCGGCATCGAGCAACGCGGCGCCCAGGCGCATGCGGGCATCGACGGTGGGCGCGCGATCGAAGGCGTCGCGCGCTTCGCGCACTGCGCGGTTCGGATCGACGATCTGCCGGATGGCCCGCCCGGCGGCACGCGCGCCGCGGGTCTGCCGCAGGCTCGGCAGGTAGATCGCAAAGAAATAGACGATGCTGCCGAGGCCCGGGAAGATGAACAGCAGCAACAGCCAGTACATGTTCTGGTGGGTACGCACCGCATGGACGGCGAAGAAAATCGCGACGATGACGTGCAGACCGATGCCACCGAATCCAAGGTATGAGGACATGGGTTAAATCCGATCGGGTTAGCGCGCGGCGCGAAAATCGGCGCCACGGACGGGATTGTGACAGATGCCGGGGCCAAGGGACTTCGGAGGCGCCGCCGCACCCTCGCGCTGTATTGCTGCCACATTGCAACGATATGACAGCAATATGTCAGCACTGGACCCGTGATTGGAGCGTGAGGTGGTCACTAAAGTTTTGGCAATTTCCTGCCGTTCTCCATGACAGGCACCTCTCCCGACAGGATGACAATAAAATGACCAGCATCTCCGGCGCCAGCCTCAGCAACATCACGCCGCAACTCATCACGCCGCGCGACACGATCGCCGCGCAGCAGGCCGCCAGGCAGCCAGCAACCACCGTCGACACCGAGAAAGTGGCCGGCGTGGATGACGCCGGCGCGGGCACCGGCTCCTCCACCGGCAGCACCACGGGCACCACCACGCGCGAAACCGACCACAGCCCCCGTATCCAGGGCCCGAAGCTGTCCGCCGGCGCAGCAGGCGCCGACGGTGCCGCGCAAGGCAGCGACGACAGCAACGATTCGGTGGTCCTCAAGACCATCAAGGAACAGATCGCGCAGATCCAGAAACAGCTGGCCGTGGTGATGCAGCAGATCCAGAGCATCCAGGCGGGCAATATGGACGAACGCAGCAAGGCCAACGCGCTCGGCGGCCTGCAGGCGCAGGCCAATATGCTGAACGGCGCCCTGCAACAGGCCATGGGCAAGCTGGCAGAGGCGATTCAGCAGCAAGGCGCCAGCGCGGTAGGGAACAACGTCGATACGACGGCCTGAGGTCGGCTCCAGTTACTTCCGATTCACGCGCGGCGGTTCGCTGAACCCCGCGCGCTACGCCCCTGCCCCGCCCCCAACGTATCAGATAAAGCTAGTCAAGCGCTTCGAGCGCCTCACGAAGGCTCTCGCCAAACCGTGAACCGGCGCCATGAGTCATGACTAGTTGCCGCGTGGCACGAGTCATGGCCACATAGAGCAAGCGCGCCTCCGCTTCCGGCGACTCTTCCTTCTTGTGGGGCATGCCCGTACCCGGGATGCAAACGAGTGGGAATTCCAGCCCCTTGCTGCTATGCATGGTCACAACTTTCACGCTGTCCGCGCCGGGCGTGAACCGTTTGCTCATCTGAGGGCATTCGAACGGAATGTCCCATCGCTGCAGAACACCAACCACCTCGGCTGCCATATCCCAATGGCGATACAGGACGGCCATTTGCGACCACGGTGTTCCGGTCCTGTTCTCGTCACGAAGAACCTCGGCGATGCGTTCGACTTCGGCCTTGAACGACGGCAACTCGAGCAGGAGAGGCTTGGGCCCTCTTCTCCCCGCACCCACCGGCGGAACAGTCGGCGCTTCGTCCTCGCCGGCTTCGTGCGACTTCAGCAACTCGCCTGCCACAGCGCGAGCCACAGACAGAATTTCCTGCGTGTTCCGGTAGTTGAGCTTGAGGATGGTGGTACGGCCTGAGGCTTTCACACCCACGCTCGCGAAGCTGAATTTTGGCTTCTTCGCGCCACCATAAATCGACTGCGCGTCGTCATACATGACGAGCAGGGAATTACTCTCCGGATTGACCATCTGGACGACCAGCTTGAACCACTCCGGCCTGAAGTCATGGCCTTCATCGATGAGCACAGCGTCGTACTGGCCCGATGGAATCATCTTCCCATCTACGCCTTCAATGACGCGGGTCACCATCGCCTCGAACAACGCATCCGTGGCCGGACCCTTTGGCCGCTCAACATGGTACGCATCCAGTTGCCGCGAGCACCATGCATGGAAATTGTTGACATGCACCTTGTCGTCGATGCCCTTCTCTACCATCGTCGCGCTCAGCTTGGCCGCAAGCGTCTTGTTATAACAAAGCACCAGCACCGGGCGCGTCACGATCTTTGCAAGATGCTCGGCGCGGTATCCGAGTATCAACGTCTTGCCCGACCCCGCCACACCATGGATGACGCGATGCCCTTCGCCAAGGCTGCGCGCCAGCTGCTCTTGCTGCAGGTCCATCACACCAAGAATGTCTGGAATATCCTGCGGCGCCGTGTCGCTATCGGAGAACAATGCGCGCTGCTCGGGTAATCGCACTTGCGGAAACAGATGCCAGCGGATGCGGTCGATCTGCGGCAGCGAAAGCTTGTGCGTGAACTTGTGGGGAAACATGTCCCACAGACGCTGCTGGAACGCCTCGGCTTCCACCTTCGGATACATCTCGTCCTGGCAGATCACGAGATGCGACGGGATGACATCGCCGAGGTTGGTCTTATCGAAGTCAGCACGTGAGATGTTGGCCAACACAACGCCATGCCCGTACGGAAAAAATGGCTTGCCCTTCAAAGACCCCGATGGCCATACCAGCGTGGGGTCTCGCTGCAACAGGCCGGTCAGATAGAACATGAACTGCCGCGCCTGCTCGAGCGGGTTCATCGCCGCCACCAACCCTTGATTCGTCAGCAGCATGACATCACGCTGATTGATCTCGCGGATGCTATCGAGCTTCCAATCCTTGACCTCCAGGACAAGCATGCCCCGGCTCGGGTGAAACACGATGAAGTCGGGGTTCCGTGTTTTCTCACCGATCGTGACGTCGTACCAGCAGAGGTAATCGTCCTCGAGCTTGATCTCCAGGCGCTCGGCAAAACGCCGCTCGCCGCCGGTCATACGCGACGTGACTGACCCAAGGGAAGGAATAAGTGTCGCCATATTCTTCTATGTTCTGACTTCGGTAACGCAACCCTGCGCGCATCGTACGCGGGGGACCGAAGGGCGACAATCCCTACTCTGGGCGTACGGCGCCCGTGCTCAAACGAGGCTTACCTCCAGATGCCGACCTAGTGTGCCAAGCGCTGTTTCAAGTGATTCAACGCGCGTCGCATGCTTCATCTTCAGCATTCGATCCACCTGAACTTGATTGATCCCCATCCGGCGTGCCAGGTCCGACTTGCGTACCTTCTGCGCCAACATTTCGTTGGCGAGTAGCACCTTGGCGGCTGTCAGCACCGGCAATTGGACAACGCTTTGACCGCGCTTGGGCTTGGAGGGCATAGGGATCGGCCGCTTCCCTGCGAAGTAGATTTCGAACGCCGCTTCGAGCGCGTCCAAGGCTTGTGTCAGGGCATCGTCTTCCGATTCACCCACCGTGATGGCCTCCGGTACGTCCTTGAACGTAACCAGCAGGGTGCCATTGTCATCGGGCTTCAGCGTCACAGGATATGCAAACATAGGAACTCCTGTCATAGGTGGCAGGCAACTGGGTCGAGGGGGCCTCATTTGATACCGAGTTGCTTCTTGATGGCTTCGACGAGGCCGGTACCGATTTCCTTCGCTCCGTGATCGGGGAAGATCGTTGTCTTGCCATTGAGGGTGACTCGGTAGTGGCTGGAACCGGCTTTGTGCTTCTCGAACGTTGCGCCCTGCCTGATAAGCCAGCGTCGGAACTCGCTGTACTTCATGCATCCCCCTTTTTGGTTTGGGGGCAAGCCGATAATACAACACGTTTGTTGTATCTCGCAATGACCACATACACAACATCTGTGCTGCAAACGAGCCAGCACGAGGCGCGGCTCGGGCGTTAGCTTTCGTCGGATCTCGCGATAGCTAACGAATCACCGATGTGCCCGATGCGCCCGATCGCCCCGCGCCCCTAGCGACGCCTACCACTGATACCCAGCCCCCACCGCCGCACCATATGTCCCGCGCGACGATCCGTTTGCTGCGCCTTTGACCACCCAGCGGCCGCTCTCCGATGCGTGCGAGATGCCCAGTGCGTAGCCCGATTCGCCGCCCCACGTGCCGCTGGCCATCGAGACCATGCTGCGGCCCGGTACATAGGATTGCGGCAATGCTGCCGTGGCCATGGCCGCGGCCACGCCGGCGCGGAGTTCGCCCCTTAGCGCGTTGATGCTCGTATTGAGCTTGGCCATGCCTTGCTCGACATTGGCCACCTGACCGGTGACTTCACGCAACTGCTGCACGTTCACGGCATCGCTGTCGGCGCTGCCCGCGGCAATGCCCGTGATCTGGCGGTTGCCGACGTTGACTTCGCCACTCGAGTTCTGCGGCGCGGCCATGCCGTAGGCGGCATAACCGGTTTGCGCGCCGCGCGTGGCGGTTGCGCCTGCGCCCAGCGCGACGCTGTTGCCTGCCGTTGCGGTTGCGCCGGCGCCCATGGCCACGCTGTTGCCTGCCGCCGCCGACGCGCCAGCGCCCATTGCAACGCTGCTGGCGGCCGACGCGGTCGCGCCCGTTCCCATTGCGACGCTGTGGGTCGCCGCCGCCGAGTTCGATCCGATAGACACACTGTTGTCAGCCACCACGCCACGGCCGGCGTTGGAGCCGATCGAGACATTGTCATTGCCCTGCACGCCGATGCCCGCGCCCACACCCGTGGCAACGTTGTTGTCACCGACCACAAAGCGACCCGCACCCAGGCCGCTCGCCGTGTTGGCGTTGCCCTTGGTCCCGCTACCGGCATATGCGCCAGCCGAGAGGTTGTTGTCGCCACTGACGGATTGCCCCGCGTCCTGCCCCTGCGCAAGATTCGCGTTACCGACCACGCCCTGCCCCGAGTTCATACCTTGCGCGAGGTTGCCGTTGCCCGTGACATTGCGGCCCGCCTCCGCGCCAAACGCGGAGTTGTTGCTGCCGGTCACATTGCGGCCAGTGTTCGTGCCAAACGCAGCGTTGCTGCTGCCCTTGGTGTCGGTGCCCGCCCAGAAACCCATCGAATCGTTGTAGTCACCGGTGACGTTCTCACCGGCGCTGCGGCCGATCGACTGATTCCAGCCACCGTTGACGTTGGTACCCGCGTAATAACCGATCGCCTGATTGGCGTTCTTGCCGCTGACGTTGGAGCCCGCGCCTTCCCCGATGCCAAGGTTCCAGTTGGTGCTGACGTTGTTGCCGGTGCCTGCGCCGTTGGCGATATTGTTGCTGCCGGTAACATTGAGGCCGGCGTTGGTGCCCGTGGCCATATTGCCGGTGCCGGCCTGCGCGCTCATGCCGAAGCCAGCCAGCAGCGCGGTAAGCAACGCGCGCCCGGAGGCGGTTGCGAGGGATATTTTTTTCATACCTTGCTCGAGGATCGAGGGGGTCGAGGGAGTCGACGAGAGAGACCGGCGCGACCCGTTCGCGCCGGTCAGGAAGAAACCGACGTTCAGACGAGATGCGCCGCCATGGCCGGATCGCTCACGCTGTGCGCACCCGTTTCCATGCGCCCCGAGAAGCGGCGCGAGAAGTTGGTAGCGGTCACCGTGAAGTCGTACCAATTGCTATTCGGCTCGATCGACCACACCTGCTGCGCCACGCCGCCCGCCGGCACGCTCAGCGGCCACGGGCCGTCGGTGCGATAGGCATTGGTGGTGATGTTCGCGTCCACGGCGACCGCGCTGGTATTCGACACCTTCACATACAGGTTGCCGGCGCTGGGCTCGTAGCAGACCTGCACTTCGAGCGATGGGCCACCCGTGGTATTACCCGCGAACGTGCGCACAAAGCCGTTGGTGCTATAGACCCACAGGTCATAGACGCCCGCATCGGCCGATGCCTTCCATACGTCGGACAGCATCTTGCCGGGCTCCACGGTGTAGCGACGCGGAATCAGGTCGAGGTGCTTCTTGTCGTAGACGTGGAACACCGCGCCCACCTTGCCGGTATTGCTGAACAGCAACGTGACGTTGCCATCCGCACCCACGCGCGCGCTAGTGTGCAGCTCGTAGGGCAACGCACGCGAATACCGCACGCCAGGCTCCTGAAACAGCTTCTGCGGCGTGGCCGGCGGGTTCGCTGTCGGCAACGTCTTCTGCTGGGCTTCGAGCGCAGCGTAGCCACTCATATCCGGGAGTGTCGGCAGCGACGGGTCGTTCGGGTTCACGAAGTCGAACACCGTCGTCAGGTCGCCGCAGACCGCGCGGTGCCACGGGCTAATCGCCTTGACGTCGACGCCGAAGCGCTTCTCCAGAAACTGGCCGACCGAGGTGTGATCGAACACCTGCGAGTTGACCCAGCCGCCGCGACTCCACGGCGAAATCACGTAGAGCGGCACACGCGGACCAAGGCCCCACGGACGCAGCGTGCCGCTGATCGTGTCCGCCGCATTCAGGTACTTGCGCGTCGGGTCCGAAAAATACTCGCCGTCGAGCGTTACCGTGGACTTGCCCATCAGCTGGCCGCTCGCGTTGTACGACGGCACGGCTGGCGGCGGCAGATGGTCGAACATGCCGTCGTTCTCATCGAACGAGATAAAGAACACGGTCTTGCTCCACACTTCGGGATTCGACGTCAGTGCGTCGAGCACCTGCGAAATATAGTTGGCGCCCTGCGCGGGGCTTCCGCCACCGCCGGGATGCTCGGACACCGCCGGCCAGGGCAGTACCCACGATACCTCGGGGAGCTGGTCGTTCATCACGTCCTGCTCGAGATCCGCGAGCGTGAATTTCTTCATGCCCTTTTCGTACAGCGGGGATCCGGGCGCGCATTCGCGGAAGGACTTGAACGCCAGGCCGCCGTGCATCGCACCGGTCCAGTTGTTGTTCGGGTCCTGATAGATGCGCCAGCTCACGCTGGCCTTTTCGAGGACGTCGGGCAGCGTGTCCCACGTGAACGACGAGCCGGCGTACGTGTAGCCCGGCGTCGGCAGTGCGCCCGTGATCCAGCAGCGTTGGTTGACGGGCTCGGAGTTCGCGTCGGTGCAGTTGATGCCCAGACGACCGAGGTTCGGATCGTAGTTGGAGCCCGACCAGAACATGATGCGGTTGGGATCGGTACCGGTGGCCACCGAGCAGAAATGCGCGTCGCAGATCGTGAAGGCTTCGGCCAGCGCGTACTGGAACGGAATGTCGTCACGACGGTAGTAGCCCATCGACGAACCGCCCTTGTACTTCGGCCACAGGCCCATCTTGCCCTGCCCCCATGCGGCCTGTGCGTCCGGCATGCTGTGCGGCGTGCCGGGGACGAACATCGCGTTCATGATGTTCTTGTCGAGGTGGTACGGCAGGACTTCCTTGGTGCCGTCGGACTCGTTGAACACCGCCTTGCCGCTCGCGAGCGGAATCGGGAAGCGGTCACCGTAGCCGCGAACGCCACGCATCGTGCCGAAGTAGTGATCGAATGCGCGGTTCTCCTGCATCAGGATCACGACGTGCTTCACATCCTGAATGGTGCCGGTGTCGACCGCAGCGGGCACGGCCAGTGCGCGCTGAATCGAAGCGGGCAGCATGGCCATGGCGGAGACCGCGCCGGCGGTCTGGGCGGCAACGCGCAGGAACTTGCGGCGTGCGAGTTGTTCGGGCGAGCCGAAGCTGTCGTCGGGTAGGTTCGATCGAGTCATGGTGCGGTCCAGGCGATGTCAGGGTTGTGGGTTCACGGCGCGCAGTGCAACTGCGGCGTGGCGGCCGGCGGCTGTGCGGGCGCTTGCGGTGTGGTTGGCGGCGCGGCGGGCTGGCTGCTGTCTTCGCCACCGCCACCACAGGCGGCCAGCGCGATACTCAATACGACAGACGTGACGAGGCCACGCGCCTGCAAGAGGTGCTGTTTCATGAGGACTCCTGAATAGGGTTCAGAGCGCGGCGATGGTCTTGCCGCTTTGACAGACGAGAGCGTAGGGAGCAACGATGACAGGAGAATGAATATTTCTCACTGAATCATGTTTGCAAATTGAAGTTAGCTCAGATAGGATTCGGGCACCAACATTGGGCCGCTGGCCCCGCCACGCCGTTCGATGACCGCTTCCATTCAGACCGCCATGAGCCGGTCCGCGCTTGCCGCGGAACCGCCCGCATCCAACCCCCACGGCTGGCAAGCCACGAGCCAGGGCCTGATGCTCGATCTCGATGGCACGCTGATACGCGGCAGCGAGATCGTCCCCGGTGCACAGACGTTGCTACGGCAGTGGAAGTCGCGCTACGTGATCGTCTCCAACAACTCGACCGATACGCCGCAGACGCTGGCGCGCCGACTACAGGCGATGGATCTGCCCGTGGAGCCGCAGGAGATCATTCTCGCGGGCGTCTTGGCCGTGGACCATATCGTCTCCCGCTATCTGGGGATGCGCGTGTTGATGTGCGCCTCGGCGGCGCTGCTGGACTATGCCGCCGGATGTGGCGTCCGGCTGGTCGATCACGACGCGCAGGTCGTGCTGCTAGCGCGCGATATCGGCTTTGGCTACAAGACTCTGAGCCGTATCAGCGAGGAACTTCATCGCGGCGCGAAGCTGGTGGTCAGCAATGGCGACCTCACACATCCCGGACCGGGCGGTGTGCCAGTGCCGGAAACGGGGGCGTTGCTGCGCGCCGTGCTGGCGTGCAATACACACGCCTTGCCACAGATCATCGGCAAGCCTGAATCGCAGCTGTACCTGCACGGCTTGCGACAACTGTCGCTGGCACCGCATCAGGTAACCATGATCGGCGACAACCTCGCCACCGACGCGCTCGGCGCGTGCCGCCTCGGTATGCCTTATCTACTAGTGGGAAGCGCACCGGACGCCGATGCCTGCGATATCGCGCATTTGCTCGAACGCGATTGCGCCGTGCGGCGGACCTTGCCGCACGACGTGCAGGAGCGCGATTGAAGCGTCAGTAGCGCTTGGTGGACAACACGTCGAAGGTGCTGCGCAAGGTCGCCACCGAGGTTTCGTAGTCGCTCAGCGCGAGGCACGCGATCAGCGTGTCGATGATTGCCAGCTGCGCCAGCCGGCTGGTCATGGCCTCGGTGCGAAAACGCGTTTCGCGCGCCATGGTGTGCAGCATCACGTCCGCGTATTCCTGAATCGGCGACTTGCCGAAGTTGGTGATGCACACGGTGCGCGCGCCAGCCTCCTTGGCGAGTCGCGTCGCCAGCACGGTTTCATGCGTACTGCCTGAATGGGAGATCGTCAACACCGCCACATCGGGCCCGGTCAGTGAGGCGCTGATCGCCTGCACGTGCGAGTCGGTCACCGCGGTCGCATGCAGCCCGATGCGCAGCATGCGGTAGTGCGCATCGTCGGCGATGACCGCCGAGCTGCCAATGCCGTAGATCTCCACGCGCTTGGCACGTCGGATCAATTTCACCGCCTGCTTGAGCGCGGCCACGTCGAGGATGGACTCCGTATCCTTCAGCGTCTGGATGTTGCTGTGGAAGATCTTGCTGACGACGACGTCCTCGTTGTCGTCCTCGGAAAGGTCCTCGTGAATGTACTGCACCGGATGCACGATTTCCTGCGCCAGCGAGATCTTGAGCTGCTGGAAACCGGTGGCGCCGAGCAGCTTGCAGAAACCAACCACGCTCCCTTCGCTGGAATCAGTCTTCTCGGCCACCTCGCTGACGGACATATGCACGACGTCGCCGGGATGGCGGATCACGAACTCACCGATGCGCTGCGCCACAGCGCCCATCGTGGGCAACAGACTCTGAATCCGGCCAAGCGTTGCCTGCAACGCGGCGCGATCGGCAACGGGTTCCGATGCCGAAGCGCGGTGCGGTGCTTTTACCGATTTTCTGGAGGTGGCCATAGTGTGTTCGGAATGGGGCGAGCGGATGGGGCGAACGAACGGGGACGGAGCGGTGCAGCGCGATTGTGCCAGCCTGACGTGACACCCGCGCGCTCACCCCCGTCAGGTCGCTCGTAGGGCAGCCCTACCCGGCTGTCGCCGCCGCTTTTGCCCGCGCCGTATGCAGCTTCTTGTAGCTGTCGAGCACGCGCTGGTGTCTGTCGAGACCCTCCAACTTCATGCTGGTTGGCGTCAAGCCATAGAAACGCACGCTGCCGTCCACCGAACCCAGCACCGCGTCCATCCGCGCATTGCCATACATGCGACGGAAGTTGACCACGTAGTCATCCAGTTCCAGGTCGTCATCCAGCAGCACTTCCAGCACCACATTCATGGCCTGATAAAACAGCCCGCGCTCGACCGAGTTGTCGTTGTACTGCAGGAAGGCGCCAACCAGTTCCTGCGCCGCCTCAAACTGCTTCAAGGCGAGATGAATGAGCAGCTTCAACTCCAGAACTGTCAGCTGCCCCCAATCTGTATTCTCGTCAAACTCGATGCCGATCAGCGTGGCGATATCGGAGTATTCATCGAGCTCACTGTTGTCCAGACGTTCAAGCAGGGCTTCCAGGGCCGCGTCGTCCAGGCGATGCAAGTTCAGGATATCGGCGCGGAACGACAGGGCCTTGTTGGTGTTATCCCAGATCAAATCTTCTACCGGATAAACTTCCGAATAGCCCGGAACCAGAATTCGGCAAGCGGTGGCGCCTAGCTGGTCATACACCGCCGTGTACACCTCTTTACCCATGCCTTCGAGAATGCCGAGCAACGTCGCGGCTTCCTCCGCATTGGAGTTCTCGCCCTGACCGGAGAAATCCCACTCGACGAAATCGAAATCTGCCTTGGCGCTGAAAAAGCGCCACGACACGACACCGCTGGAATCGATGAAGTGCTCAACAAAATTGTTGGGCTCAGTCACCGCGTTACTGACAAAGGTGGGCTGGGGCAGATCGTTCAGGCCTTCAAAACTGCGGCCTTGCAGCAATTCCGTCAGACTGCGCTCCAGCGCCACCTCAAAGCTTGGGTGCGCACCGAACGAAGCAAAGACACCCCCTGTTTTGGGATTCATCAAGGTCACGCACATCACCGGATACATTCCACCCAGTGAGGCATCCTTCACCAGGATCGGAAAGCCTTGCTCCTCCAGCACCTGAATGCCAGCCAGAATCCCCGGATATTTTGCCAGCACTTCCTGAGGCACATCAGGCAGTGCCATCTCGCCCTCCAGAATTTCGCGCTTTACCGCCCGCTCGAAAATTTCCGACAGACATTGCACTTGCGCTTCGGCCAGCGTATTGCCGGCACTCATGCCATTGCTGGCATAGAGGTTTTCGATCAAATTGGAGGGGAAATACACCACCTCCCCGTCCGACTGCCGTACAAACGGGAGCGAACAGATACCGCGACTCACATTCCCCGAGTTTGTCTCGTACAGGTGCGAGCCACGCAACTCGCCATCGGGGTTGTAGATAGACCGGGTGTAATCATCGAGGATCTCGGCCGGTAGCGCATCTTTGCGCCCAGGCTTGAACCAGCGCTCGTTCGGATAGTGTACAAAATCCGCATTAGCGAGCTCTTCGCCCCAATAGGTACCGGCATAGAAATGGTTGCAGTTCAGCCGCTCGATGAACTCTCCCAACGCCGACGCCAACGCGCTTTCCTTGGTCGCGCCCTTGCCATTGGTAAAACACATTGGCGAGTGGGCGTCACGGATATGCAGCGACCAGACATTGGGAACGATATTACGCCACGAAGCAATTTCAATCTTCATCCCCAAGCCGGCCAAGATGGCCGACATATTGGCGATCGTTTGCTCCAACGGCAAATCCTTGCCCGCGATATAGGTGCTGGCGTCAGCCGCCGGCTTCAACGTCAGCAATGCCTGGGCATCGGCATCCAGGTTCTCGACCTCTTCGATCACAAACTCGGGGCCAGCCTGCACTACTTTCTTTACCGTGCAACGATCGATGGAACGCAAAATTCCCTGCCGATCTTTGGCAGAAATATCTGCCGGCAATTCGACCTGAATCTTGAATATTTGTTGATATCGGTTTTCCGGATCAACAATATTATTCTGCGACAGACGGATGTTCTCGGTCGGAATATTGCGAGTGGCGCAATACAATTTGACAAAGTAAGCCGCACACAATGCCGATGAGGCCAGAAAATAGTCGAACGGCCCCGGTGCAGAGCCATCGCCCTTATAACGGATAGGCTGATCGGCCACTACCGTGAAATCATCGAATTTGGCTTCAAGACGAAGCTTATCGAGAAAGTTGACCTTGATTTCCATCGGGGAATTCCAAAAAAACGTACTCAAAAAAACGCGAGTTCCCGCCAAGCATGCAGTTTTTCCGCATACGGCATGGTATGGGCAGGACTACTGGAAGGAAGCCTGAGGATGCGATGGTTGCCACCGTACCGACCGAGAGCCCTCAAACCAAGACGCTCGGCCGTACCACCATTGAACGCAATCATCTGCAACTTGGGCAGCGAGTCGATCAACCCCATCAGGTCATTCCCCGCATGGTCGCGGATATTGCTGTCGAGGCTGCCTTCGCGTCTGGCTTCGGCGACAACGTCCCATAAGCCGACATTGTGCGCCAGAAGCGTTTGCAAGCGCTGCTCGTAGGGCATGGCGACGAGGTCCTGCCCGATGACCTCGCCGACCAGGCGCCAGAACTGGTTCTGCTTGTGCGCATAATACTGGCTCTGCGCGAGTGAGATTTCGCCCGGCAGGCTGCCGAGTATCAGGACGCGCGTGTTGGCGTCCACCACCGGGGGAAAGCAGCGTTTGGTAGTCACGGTGCTTTCACCCCGGCGCCGATCATCTATCTCAGGCCAGCAGACGATTCACGCGCTGCACGTACGCGGCCGGATCGTCCAGCATGCCGCCTTCCGCCAGCAACGCCTGATCGAACAGCACGCGCACGCGATCGCCAAACGCTTCGCCGTCCGGAATATCGCGCAGCTTCTTCACCAGCGCATGTTCCGGGTTCAGTTCGAGGATCGGTTGCGCGTCCGGGGCCTTCTGGCCGGCTTGCTTGAGCAGGCGCTGCAGATAGCCGCTCATGTCGCCGTCATCGGACACCAGGCACGAAGCGGACTCGGTCAGACGCAGCGTCACGCGTACATCCTTGGCCTTGCCTTCGAGCACGGTCTTCGCACGATCGACCACTTCCTTCCACTCGGTCTCGGCCTTCTCCTGCTCGGCCTTCTCTTCCGCATCGGCCAGCGTACCGAGGTCGAGGTCGCCGCGCGCCACCGACACCAGCTCCTTGCCATCGAACTCTTGCAGGTACGACAGCATCCACTCGTCGACGCGTTCGGTCAGCAACAGGACTTCGATACCCTTCTTGCGGAACACCTCGAGGTGCGGGCTCGACTTCGCCGCGGCATACGTGTCGGCCGTGACGTAGTAAATCTTGTCCTGGCCTTCCTTCATACGGCCCACGTACGCGGCCAGCGCCACCGATTGCTCGGCGGTGTCGGCATGCGTCGATGCAAAGCGCAGCAGCTTGGCAATGCGCTCGCCATTGCCGGTGTCCTCGCCCGTGCCTTCCTTCAGCACCTGGCCGAACTGCTCCCAGAACGTCGTGTATTTGGCGCGTTCGGCTTCGTCTTCGCTGTCGGCCAGCGTCTCGAGCATCGACAACACGCGCTTGGTGCAGCCTTCGCGAATCGCCTTCACATCGCGGGACTCCTGCAGCAGTTCACGCGACACGTTCAGCGGCAGGTCCGCCGAGTCCACCACGCCCTTGACGAAGCGCAGGTACGCCGGCAGCAGCTGGTCCGCATCGTCCATGATGAACACGCGCTTCACATACAGCTTGAGCCCGGCCTTGTGATTGCGATCGAACAGATCGAACGGCGCACGAGCAGGGATATACAGCAGCTGCGTATATTCGCTGCGGCCTTCCACACGATTGTGCGTCCACGCGAGCGGCGCCTGATTGTCGTGCGAGAGGTGCTGATAGAACGTCTGGTACTGCTCGTCCGTGATATCGCTCTTGTTGCGCGTCCACAGCGCGCTGGCCTGGTTCACGCTCTCCCACTCGCCCGTGACCTTGTGCGTGCTCGACTCCGCATCCCACTCTTCCTTGGGCATGCGAATCGGCAGCGAGATATGGTCCGAGTACTTCTGGATGATGTGGCGCAGACGGTAGGACGACAGGAAATCGTCCTCGCCCTCGCGCAGATGCAGCGTGATGGTGGAGCCGCGCTCGGCGCGCGAGATCGCGTCGATCGTAAACTCGCCGTCGCCGGTGCTTTCCCAGCGCACGGCCTCGTCGGCGGTCAGGCCCGCGCGGCGCGTTTCCACGGTGACCTTGTCGGCGACGATAAACGCCGAATAGAAGCCCACGCCGAACTGACCGATCAGCGCCGCGTCTTTCTGCTGATCACCCGAGAGCTGCTGGAAGAATTCCTTGGTGCCTGAACGTGCAATCGTGCCGAGGTTGCGAATCGCCTCGTCGCGGCTCATGCCGATACCGTTGTCGGTGATGCGCAGCGTGCGCGTGGCGGCGTCAGCCTCGATGCGGATGGCCAGATCGGCGTCGTTTTCCAGTAACGACGGATTGGCGATGGCCTCGAAGCGCAGCTTGTCGGTGGCGTCGGAGGCGTTGGATACCAGCTCGCGCAGGAAGATTTCCTTGTTGCTATACAGCGAGTGGATCATCAGGTGCAGCAACTGCTTCACTTCCGCCTGGAAGCTCATCGTCTCATGCGGCGCGGTCATGGTTCTCCTCTTGAAAACGAAACAATAGTCAAATCAGTGCCCCTGCCGTCAATGCGTTGATGCGGCGAGGGTCGATGTGCGCAAAAATGGGGCTGCCAAGTATGGATTTCAACCCCGATAGAATTCAACCTCAGTCAACCTCAGCGTTCGAGCTGCCCAGCCAGAAACCGCAGCATGCCCGGATCCGTACTGCTGGCCACGTTGAAGCGCATCCAGGCCGATGGCATCTGCGAGGGCGAAAACAGGCTGCCTGGCGCGAACAGATAGCCCTCCTCGTGCCCTGCCGTGGCGATGGCATTGGTGTCGCGCCCGGTGTCGGCCCACAGATACATGCCCGCCGACTGGCCCGGGAACATGCGCAGACCCAGATCCTCGAGCGCGCGCCGCGTATCGTCGCGCGCGCGGTCCAGCCGCATGCGCACGCGCTCCACGTGCTTGCGGTAATGGCCTTCGGTCAGCACCTTGTACAGCACGCGCTCGTTGATCTCGGGCGTGGCCATGCCGGTCAGCAGCTTGCTGTCGGTCAGCGTCACGGCCAGATCCGGGCTGGCCGCGATAAAGCCGACCCGCAGATTGGCCGCGAGCGTCTTCGAGAAGCTGCCAAGGTAGATCACACGGCGCAGCTGATCGAGACTGGCCAGCCGCGTCGCCGCGTGTCCCGGCGGGCACAGGTCGCAGTAGATGTCGTCCTCGACGATCAGGAAGTCGTACTGCTCGGCCAGTTGCAGCAGCCGGAACGCGCGTGCGGCCGACAGCGAGGTGCCGGTCGGATTGTGCAGGACGGAATTGACGACGAACAGCTTGGGCCGGTGCGCCTGCACGATACGCTCGAGCGCCTCCAGATCCGGCCCGTCGGCGGTGTACGGCACGCCCATCACCTGCGCGCCCTGCGCGGCAAAGCGCGCGAACATCACGAACCAGGCGGGGTCGCCCACCAGCACGGCATCGCCGGGATGCAGGAATTGCCGCGCGATCAGGTCGAACGCCTGCGTAATGCCCGAGGTCATGACGATCTGCTCGGGCGTAACGCCGATCTCTAGCTCTTCGAGCCGCGTCCGCAACTGCTGGCGCAGCGGCAGGAAACCCTGCGGCGTGCCACTGGCGAGGAAATGATTGCCGGGCTGCCGGCCCAGCCCGCGCAGCGCACTGCCGACCAGTTCGCCATCGAGCCAGTCGTTGGGCAGAAAGCCCCAGCCCGGCGCCTTATGTGGCTCCGCCGAATGAAACATGCTGCGCAGCAGCCAGGTCACATCGATCGCGCGCGCGGACGGCGAGAGCGGCGGCGTGGCGGCGATGCCCGCCGCGTGCTGGCCGGCGCGCTCGCGCACGTAGAACCCCGAGCCGCGGCGCGATTCGAGGTATCCCAGCGCCACCAGCCGCTCGTACGCCTCTACCACGGTGAAGCGCGAGATGCCCTTCTCCTGCGCCAGCTGGCGGATCGACGGCATGCGCATGCCCGCGCGGAACACACGCTCGTCGATACGCAGCCGGGCCCATTCGGTCAACTGCTCGACCAGCGTCATCTGCGCCGATGGCACCGGGTCCGGCATGCGCTCGGTGTTGGCATGGCCACCGGCATTGCCCGCGCCGGGCATGACCAGCCGCAGCGAGCGGCCGCCCGCCCTGGGGCCGACACCTTCGCCGCCTTTGTTCTCGATGGCCGGTTCATTTCCCGCCTCGCCAGCGCCCGCGCTAGCTTTTCCGCCGCCTTTATCACTATGCTTGCGGTCTTGGCCGGCACGCTCGGCGCCGTCCTGGATGCTTTCCATGTGGTGCTCCCGCAACTGTACAGAATACGATCCGCAGAACTGTACCGGTACTGTACCGAGAACCTTGTCTACCATCAACCCACGATGACACTCGCCCTGGACCACCTCGTGATTGCCGCGCCGGACCTCGATACCGGCGTGGACTATGTTGCCGCCACGCTCGGCATCGCCCCGACCGGCGGTGGTGCCCACGCACGCATGGGCACGCACAACCGCGTGCTTGGCATGTATGGCGGCATCTACCTCGAAGTGATTGCGATCGACCCGGACGGGACCGCCGAGCGCGCGCGCTGGTTCGGCCTCGATAGCGATCTGGTCCAACAGCGCCTGCGCGACGGCCCGTTCCTGCTGCACTGGGCCGCGCGCGTGGAGCGCCCCGCCGACCTGTCGCGCTGGCAGGCGCAGTATCCCGACCGCCTGGCACCCCCGATTCCGATGTCACGCGGCGATCTGCACTGGCGCCTGACCGTGCCCGACGACGGCGCGCTACCCGCGTGGCGTGGCGAAGCCGCGAGCGCGGGCGAGGGCCTGTTTCCCACGCTGATCCAGTGGGATGTCTCGAACTACCCCGGCCAGAGCCTGCCAAGGCAGGACCTTGCATTGCGCCGCCTGCATGGCAGCCATCCCCACGCGGAACTGCTGCGCCAGGGCCTCGCGTGGATTGGCGCCGAGCATCTGATCGCGATCGAGCAGAGCGACGGCGTGCCCCTGCTGCGCGCCGAGATTGAAACCCCGAGCGGCGTGAAAACGTTGCAGTAGCCCCAGCACCCAGAAGAACGGAGACCCCGGATGTCCGCCCCCACCCGCAAGCGCTTCGACGACGACGCCTACCTCACCTCGTGCGAGGCCACCGTGATCGCGGCAAGCGACGACGGCATCGAACTCGACCAGACCGTGTGTTACGCGCGCAGCGGCGGACAGGCCGGCGATACCGGCACGCTGACGCTTGCCGACGGCAGCCAGCTCGCCATCGCCGATACGGTCTATGCCGACGATCGCACGCGCATCGTGCATGTGCTCGCCCCCGAGTCGCCCCGCCCCGCGGTGGGCGATCGCGTCACTGTGGCCATCGACTGGACGCGTCGTCATCGCCTGATGCGTCTGCATACTTGCCTGCATCTGCTCGGCTCGCTGATTCCCGTACCGGTAACGGGCTGTGGCATCTCGCCCGATTCGGCGCGCATCGACTTCGATCTGCCCGAGTCGACACTCGACAAGGCGGACCTGACCACGCGGCTCAATGCGCTGATCGATGCGCAGACCGACATCCGCATCGATCGCATTACGCCCGAAGCATTGGCCGCGCAACCGGACCTCGTGCGCACCATCGGCGCCGCGCCGCCGGCCGGCACCGAGCACATCCGCATCATCGAGATCCCGGGCATCGATCGCCAGCCGTGTGGCGGTACCCACGTGGCCAACACGCGTGAGATCGGGGCCATCGTCGTGACCAAGATCGAGAAGAAGAGCCGCACCAACCGGCGCGTGGTGGTGAATTTCGCATGAGTAACGTCTGGCTCTCCGGGTTGCCCACCGAACAGTTTTTCGCGCTCGTCACGCTACTGGTGGTGGGCACGTTCACACCCGGCCCGAACACCACCATCGCCGCCGTCACCGGCGCGAACTTCGGCATGCGCGCCACGCTGCCGCACAGCCTCGGCGTGTCGATCGGCTTCGCCAGCATCGTCGCGTTGTGCGCGGCGGGCGTGGGCGCGCTGATCCTCGCCAGTCCGTGGCTCGCCACGCTGATCCATGTGGCGGGCGTGATCTATCTGCTCTGGCTCGCGGCACGCATCGCGCGCAGCACCACGCTCTCGGAAAAGCAGGTGCTGCGGCCGATGACCGTATGGCAATCGGCGGCGCTGCAGTACGCCAATATCAAGGCGTGGATGCTCTCGCTCGCGGTCGCCGCTTCCTATATGGCCGGCGCGCCGTCGACACTACATCGCGCGGCGCTCGTCAGCGCGGTGTTCGCCACGCTCGGCTTCGTCAGCAACGGCTTCTACGGCGTGCTCGGCGCGTCGCTGCGCCGCTGGCTCGCGCATGGCAATCGTGTCGCATGGTTCAACCGAATCATGGGGCTCGCGCTTGGGCTCACCGCACTGTGGATCGCCATGGGCGCGCGTCCCGGTAGCCACTAAAAGAACAGCGGAGACCCGTCATGACGCAACGCACCCCCACCCACAGCCCCAACGGCGGCGGCATGCTGCTGGGACTGATCGGCGTGGCCATCTTCAGCCAGACGCTGCCGTTCACGCGTATGGCGGTGGCCGAGTTCGATGCGCTATTCGTCGCGCTGGGGCGCGCGGTCATCGCCGCCGTGCTCGCGCTTGGCCTGCTGGCACTGCGCGGCGCGCTCTCCGCGGAACGCCGGCCGCAGGGCCGGCAATGGCTGCGGCTGATCGTCACCGCAATCGGCGTGGTGGTCGGCTTTCCGGTGTTTTCCTCGCTGGCGATGCGCGAAGTGCCTGCCGCGCACGGCGCCATCGTGATCGGCCTGCTGCCGCTGGCCACCGCCGTGTTCGCCGCGTGGTTCGGGCAGGAACGTCCATCGTTCGCCTTCTGGCTGTCCGCACTGGCGGGTAGCGCGCTCGTGGTCGGCTTCGCGCTGTGGCAGGGCGCGGGCGGCCTCCAGCATGCGGACTGGTATCTGTTTGCGGCCGTGGTGCTGGGCGCGCTCGGTTATGCCGAAGGCGGCAAGCTATCGCGCGAACTCGGTGGGCTCGAAACGATCAGCTGGGCGCTGGTGGTGTCGCTGCCGCTGCTGGTCCCTGTGGTGGCGTGGCTCACGCACCATCAGGCCGACGCCATCGCCGTGGCATCGCCGCGCGCATGGCTCGGCATGGCCTATGTTTCCGTGTTCTCGATGTTCATCGGCTTCCTGTTCTGGTACGCCGGTCTGGCAAAAGGCGGCGTGGCCCGCGTCGGCCAGATACAATTGCTGCAACCGTTTCTCACACTCGCGGGTGGCGCACTGATTCTGGGCGAGCCGCTCGACGCCGCGACGGTCGGATTTGCGATCGCGGTCATCGCCGTGGTGGCGCTGGGCCGACGGGCGGCTGTAGGAGGCACCTCGGTTGGGGCCACCGCGAACACCCGCCTGAACACCCGCCCGACCGTCCCGGGACGTTTTCACTGAAGGAGAATGCATGTCCGTCTATGACACCCTTTCGCGCCTCGGCGTGGAACTGCCCACCGCCGGCGCACCGGCCGCCGCCTACGTAATGGCCGCGCAGACCGGCAACACGGTCTTCCTGTCGGGCCATATCGCCAAGAAGGACGGCAAGCCCTGGGTTGGCAAGCTCGGCAAGGACGTCGATACCGAAACCGGCAAGGCCGCCGCGCGCGCGATCGCGATCGACCTGCTCGCCACCCTGCATGGCCATGTTGGCGACCTGAACCGCGTCACGCGCATCGTCAAGGTGATGAGCCTGGTCAACTCCACGCTGGAGTTCACCGAGCAGCATCTGGTCACCAACGGCTGCTCGGAGTTCCTCGTCGAAGTGTTCGGCGAGAAGGGCAAGCATGCGCGCAGCGCGTTCGGCGTGGCACAGATTCCGCTCGGCGCATGCGTCGAGATCGAAATGATTGTCGAAGTGCAATAACGTAGCACCCTCACACGATTCACCCCCACGACCAATAGAGACACATCATGAAATGGGCTATCTCCCGCCGGGCACAGCAACTGACCAGCTCGGCCATCCGCGAAATCCTCAAGGTCACCGAGCGTCCGGAAGTCATTTCCTTCGCCGGCGGCCTGCCCTCTCCGGCGTCGTTCCCGGTAGCGGCAATGGAAGCCGCGGTAGCCCGTGTATTCGCCGATAATCCGCAGGCCGCGCTGCAGTACGCCTCGACCGAAGGCTACCTGCCGCTGCGCGAGTTCGTGGCGAAGCGCTACAACGTGGGGGTGGAGCGCGTGCTGATCACCACCGGCTCGCAGCAGGCGCTCGACCTGATCGCGAAGGTCATGATCGATCCGGGCAGCCCGGTGCTGGTGGAAACGCCGAGCTACCTGGGCGCACTGCAGGCCTTCTCGCTGTTCGAACCCGAGTTCGTATCGATGCCGACCGACGAGCGCGGCCTGCTGCCCGATGCGCTCACGCCGGAACTGACCGCTGGCGCGCGCTTCCTGTACGCGCTGCCGAACTTCCAGAACCCGACCGGCCGCCGCCTGCCGCTCGAGCGCCGCCAGGCACTGGTCGCGCGCGCGAAGGAACTGGATCTCCTTATCGTCGAAGACGATCCGTACGGTGAACTCAGCTACACCGGCGACCACTTGCCGACACTGCTGTCGATGAATCCCGATGGCGTGATCTACATGGGCTCGTTCTCGAAGATCCTCGCACCCGGCCTGCGCCTCGGCTTCGTCATCGCTCCGCCGGACCTGCATTTCAAGCTGTGCCAGGCCAAGCAGGCCTCGGACCTGCACACGCCGAGCTTCACGCAACGCCTTGCGTACGAGACCGTGCGCGATGGCCTGCTCGAGCGCCATATCCCGACCATCCGCGACCTCTACGGCAAGCAGTGCGAGTTCATGCTCGATGCGCTGACGCGCCATATGCCCGCGGGTGTCACGTGGAATCGTCCCGAAGGCGGCATGTTCATCTGGGTCGAGCTGCCCGAAGGTCTGGACAGCATGAAGATCCTCGAGGAAGCCGTGCGCCGCAACGTGGCCTACGTGCCGGGTGCGCCGTTCTACGCGGGCGCCCCGCGCAAGAACACGCTGCGCCTCGCGTTCGTGACGGTCTCGCAGGAACGGATCGAGCAAGGCGTGACGATCCTCGGCGAGCTGTTCCGCGAAGCGATCGCCAACGCCGCACCGCAGGTACGCGCGGCCTGAGGATCTCGCACATGTCACGATCGGACCTCGCAACCGACGATGGCCAGGGCCAGGGGATGCTGCGCATCTGGGGCCGGCTGTCGTCGATCAACGTCCAGAAGGTGGTCTGGTGCGCGCGTGAACTCCATCTGGACCACGAACGCATCGATATCGGCCATGTGCGCGGCGAGCTCGATACGGAAGCCTACGTCCGGCTCAATCCGAATCGCCTGATCCCCGTGATCGAAGACTTCCGCGGCACCGACGTCGGTGGTGAGCCGTTCGTGCTGTGGGAGTCGAACGCCATCGTGCGCTATCTGTGCGCGCGCTATGGCGAAGGCACGTTATGGCCGGCCGACGTCAAGGCGCGTGCCTCCGCCGATCGCTGGATGGACTGGCAGACCACCGCCTTCAGTCCCGCGATGGGCCCGGCCTTTCTGAACCTCGTGCGCGCGCCGGCCGAAGCGCGAGACGAAGCCGTCATCGCAGCCTCGTGCGCCCGCACGGAGCCGCTCGCGGCCATGCTCGATGCCGCGCTCGAAGGCAAGGATTTCATCGGCGGCGATCGCTTCACGATGGCCGATATCTCGCTCGCCTGCGCCGCGCATCGCTGGTTCGGCACGCCGGTGCCGCATGCGGAGCGTCCCCACCTCGAGCGCTGGCTCGCCGCCATGCGCGCCCGTCCCGCAGCCACCGGCATCCTCGAACTGCCGCTGAAGTAATCCCTCGCCAACCTGCACCACTGAAATTCGAACGCGCGTTTGAGGAGTACCCTCGCGTAGGGTCCCCGGACGGGCGTCGCGCTGCCCTCACCCCCCGAGCAAACCCTGTTCCCTGAATCCGTTTCACGAAGTCGA
The DNA here is from genome assembly GCF_914271485.1 of Cupriavidus pampae. Lineage (GTDB taxonomy): Bacteria > Pseudomonadota > Gammaproteobacteria > Burkholderiales > Burkholderiaceae > Cupriavidus > Cupriavidus pampae. Next base: position 101,929 of record NZ_CAJZAG010000001.1, on the reverse strand, counting down.
TGACGGGAATTTGGGTAGCGCGCGACAGCCCGCTCCTTAAAATCCGACATTTGCCATACAAGCGGCGGTCGCCGCACGTGGCAGAACGGTTGCACGAGCCCATAGAGGCAAGGCGGCCGCCTACACCAGAGGAGGAGTCATCGTGTGGAGTCAAGTCTATGACCCGCTAGGCAATATGGCGCTGTCGACCATTGCCGCGGCGGTCCCTGTTGCCGTGTTGCTCGCGGCGCTCGCATTTTTCCATCTGCAGGCTCACTTCGCCGCCGGCCTTGCGCTGATCGTCGGCATCGTGGTGGCCGCGTTCGTGTTTGGCATGCCCGTCGAGATGGCCGGTAAGGCGGCCGGGTTCGGTATCGTGGCCGGGTTGTTCCCGATCGGCTGGATCGTGCTGAACATCATCTTCCTGCACCGGCTAACTACCTTGAACGGGTCATTCAAGGTGTTACAGAACTCGATCTCGGGCATTACCGAAGATCGCCGGCTGCAATTGCTGATGGTCGCCTTCAGCTTTGGTGCGTTCTTCGAGGGCGCGGCTGGCTTCGGCACGCCCGTCGCGGTGACCGGCGCCATCCTGATCGGCCTCGGCTTCTCGCCGCTGGCAGCCTCGGGCCTTGCGCTCATCGCCAATACGGCGCCCGTGGCCTTCGGCGCGCTGGGCGCACCGATCATCGGTCTGTCGTCGGTGACCGGCATCGACCAGCTCCAGCTGTCCGCGATGATCGGCCGCCAGTTGCCGTTCTTCTCGGTGCTGGTGCCGTTCTGGCTGATCTGGGCGTTCGCGGGCTTCCGCGGCATGCTGGCAATCTGGCCCGCGATTCTCGTGGCCGGCGTCAGCTTCGCGATTCCGCAGTTCCTGGTGTCGAACTTCCATGGCCCGTGGCTGGTGGACGTGATCTCCGCGCTGATCTCGATGGCCTGCCTCGCCGGCTTCCTCAAGATCTGGCAACCGAAGGAGATCTGGACTTCGACCCGGATCCTCGGCCGTCACGACGACTCGAAGATCGACAATCCGGAAGCCATTGCCGCGGATGCCAAAGCCAGCGCGGCCTCGGCCGGCATCTCGGTCGTCAAGGCATGGATGCCGTGGATCATCCTTACCGTTTTCGTATTTGTATGGGGTATCCCGGAATTCAAGAAGGCGGTCGATGCGCTGTGGCAGTGGAAATTTCCGATTCCGGGCCTCGACAAGTCGATCATCAAGGGCCCGCCCGTGGTGCCGAAGGAAATCGCGGAAGGCGCCGTGTTCACGTTCAACGTGCTGTCGATGGCCGGTACCGGCATTCTGGTTTCGGCGATCGTCGGCGGCCTGCTGATGGGCTATTCGGTACCGCGACTGCTCAAGGAATACTGGGAGACCATCAAGCTCACGCGCTACTCGTTGCTGACGATCTGCGCGATGTTCGGCATCGGCTATCTCACGCGTTACTCGGGCCTGGACGCGACGCTTGGCCTCGCGTTCGCGCAGACCGGCGTGTTCTACCCGCTGTTCGGCACCATGCTGGGCTGGCTCGGCGTGGCGCTGACCGGATCCGACACGGCGTCCAACGTGCTGTTCGGCGGTCTGCAGAAGACCACCGCGGAACAGCTGGGTCTGTCGCCGATTCTGATGGCCTCGGCCAACAGCTCGGGTGGCGTGATGGGCAAGATGATCGATGCGCAGTCGATCGTGGTCGCGTCTACCGCGACCAAGTGGTACGGGCACGAAGGCGACATCCTGCGCTACGTGTTCTTCCACTCCATCGTGCTGGCGATTCTGGTCGGACTTTTCGTAACGCTGCAGGCCTACGTGCCGCCGTTCACGCACATGGTCGTTAAGTGATTTTGCACTTGCCGCCTCGCGCACGCGCGAGGCGAACCTTCGATGCCGCCTTGGTTTGCGCCAGGCGGCATTTTTGTTTGTGCAGTATCTGAAGTTTGTTTTAAAGAAACAGCGATTCATTGCGGCGGCATCGGCGACGAGAATCAAGGCGTCCTCCGTCAATCGCCATCCACGCTTCCGCCCCCGCACAATCATGAACACGCGCTTAACCACTCTCCGGCCAGCTCATGGCCGCTTTGCCTGCTTGCCTCTCGCCCGCTTCGTCGTCACCGCTTCCGCCGCGTTGTGCCTGGTGCCGCTGGGCGCGCACGCGGCGCAATCCGCGGACCTCACGGTCAAAGGCATGATTCGTCCGGCGGCATGCAATGCCGATCTGTCCGGCGGCGCAACCGCCGATTTTGGTGTCATCTCGGCGCGCGCGCTGAGCGCCACAACCCCCACCGTGCTGCCCGCGCGGATCGTCACGCTGACCATTACCTGCAACCCGGGTGCAAAGGTTGCCATCACCACCACCGACAATCGTTCCGGCACCGTCAATGACGCCGCCAGCGCCGCACTGATCGGCACGCCGGGCTATACGTTCGGTGTGGGCGAGGTGGGCGGCAAGAACATCGGCGCCTATTCGCTCATGCTGGGCACCAATGCCGGCGTTCAGGCCACGGCCGATGGCCGCAACGTGACGGCCATCTATTCGCAGGACGGCGGCAACGCGTGGATCAGTTCATTACAGGGGCCCGCGCAGCCGGGAGTACGACTGCATGGCTGCGCAGCCCCGGGCGAGAGTCTGCCGGGCACGTTCAATCTGATCACGCAGCCGATCAAGGTCACGCTCGCACTGGGCAAAACCGGCGATCTGCCCGACCTGAGCCAGGATGTGCCGATCGACGGTCTGGCGACCATCTCGCTCAAGTACCTGTAGGGGCGTTGCTGCTACCATGCCGGGCTGATGGCAAACAACCCTGCCCGAGGAGCCCCGCAGTGAAGATCAGATTGGCGCTGGCCGCAACGGCCTGCCTGTTGGCCGCGGCATGCAGCACGACGACACCGCCGCCGCCCCCACCGGCCGCGACGAATATCACGCGCCAGATGTCGACGTGGGACATGTCCACCGAGTACACGGTGGAATACGTCGCCGATGGTTTTATGCTGACGATGAACTACCGCTATCCGGATTTCGTGCTGCGCCGGAGCACTGCGGAAACGCGCTGCCGATCCGTGGCTACGAGTATCGCCGACAGTCTCGCGGAACGGCGTCAGCGGCCGATCGCCGTGCCCGCCGCGCAACAGATCCAGACCGTGACCCAGAGGAAGTGGACCGGCGCGATGGCGACCTGCGCCGCCGTCGCGCACGTGACATGGCGTCAGTAGCCGACGCCATCGAGGCTGACGCTTACTGGTGCTGGACCGATTGCCATGTGTGCCGGCCCGGCAGCGGCATCGGCAGGTAGTCGTCCTCGAGCATGTTGCGGATGGCCGCTTCCATGCGCTCGATCGCGGCGGACTTCGGCAGGTGCTCCGCCACGCCGCAGTTCTGCAGCGACGACGGTACACGCAGCCACATGTTGTCCGACAGCAGCAGAATGCGAGCGTTCGGCAGGGCCTGATGGAGACGGCGCAGCAGGTACCAGTTGTCGGTGGCATCCTCGGACATGCCGAAGATGACCAGTGCATCGTCCGAGCTATGCGCGAGGCTCAGCACGGCATTGGGCTCCAGGCTCCGCACGGCACCCACGCCAGGCATGCGTTCCAGCATGCGTTGCATGCCCAGGCGCACCAGCGGATGCGCTTCGATGACGATGGTCGACATGTTTGATCTCCCCGTTTTGTTTGTCTGTCGGAAGAGATATCGCAAACCCCGTGCCAGCCGCATTGCCACTTTTCGGCACTGGCACACGCATGCCGATGGCGCGGTGCCATCGCCCGCAAACCCTTGTGATCTACCGGTCTTGATCGTTTCCATGGCGCGCTCGCCGCGCGCGCGACGGGTGCCACGAGATGGCCATCCGCGCGCGCGTTACGTTACGACTGACGTAACGTGTCACCGCGCCCGTAACGTGACTGCCGTTGATGCGCCGCGTCAATTCACCTGAATGCGATCGTCGACCACGCGCACCTGGCCACCGGACTTGTCTTCCATGACCTTGAGCACCTTGTGACCCACCTGTAGCGTCACGCCGCCGTGAATGCGGCGGCCGGCCACGATCACCGCATCGGCGGCAGGCTTCATCTGCTCGGTCATGCGCGCGATCTCGGCTTCGAGTTCGAACAGGTCGCGGCTGATCTTGTGCATCGTCGCGCGCGCCTTCTCGCGAACCTCGCCGGTGGCACGTTCCGGATGCTTGGCGAAGAACGCCACGAGCTGCTGCAGCTTGGCCTGGTCATCGAGCACCTTGCGCCGCTGCGCCTCCAGCGCGGTGCGTTGCTCGTCGGCGAAGGGGTTGAGCCCCACCTGCACCGTCGTCGCGGTGCCGGCCGGCGCGCCCAGCGTGGCCACGCTGACGGTGGTCATCGCACGCGTGCGGCCACCGCTGATGCTGCCCTGGCTGGTGGGCGTACCCACCACCACGCGCTCGCCGGCGGAGACATCGCTCTGGCGAATGCCGCTTTCCACGATCACTTCGGTCACGGCCTCGACGATCGCGTTCTGGATATAGCGCGCATGCACGGCGCCCTTGCTGCGCACGCTCGCGATGTCGTCGCTGTCGCCATGCGCGGTCTCGGCCTTGCCGATGATGCCGCCCTTGACGATTACGTCGCCACCCGCCTCGACGTGCGCGGCCTCGATGGTGCCGTTGACCACCACATCGCCGGTCACCTTGACGGACATGCCGGTCCGCACATCGCCGGACACGCGCAGCGAGCCATCGAAGGTCACGTTGCCCGAATGCAGGTCCACCGCTTCCACATCGACGACCGGGCTCACGGTCACGCCGCGCGGCGTGACCTTTGGCGAGCCCGCGATGACGGCGAGCAGCAGATTTGGATCATTAGGGTCGGCGGCCACGCCGGTCAGGTCGTCGGCGAACGTGACGTCTTCCACCACCTCCGCCGCGATCGGCTTGCCGAACAGGTCTACGCCATCACGACCCTGCATGGCGGGCGTGCGGCGCATCAGCGCGGTACCGGGATTGACCAGCAGCAGACTGCCAAGGTCGCGCAGGTCGAAGTGGCCGTCGTCTTCGTCCAGCTGCGCGGGCTTGCGCGGCTGCACCATGCTCGCGAACACGGCCGGCGTGCCCGCCACCGGCGCGGTGCCGCGCGCGATCTCCAGGTTCTCGCAGGTGCCCGTCGCGAGCGCTTTCGTGATGGCCGGCATATCGAGCGGCGCGACAATCTGCAGCGAAGTAATGGCCGCGCGGATATCCTCGAGTTCGATCGGCTTGCCGCCTTCGGGCGCTACCAGTGTGAGCCGCAGCGCCAGCTTGTCGTCGGCAACCTCGAGTTCGAACTCGCCATCGTGCAGCGCGCCGATGACGGCGTCGATCTCATGCTCGGCGAGCTGACATTGCGTCAGGAACGCGTTCACCGCGTCGGCATCGAGCCGCGCGTCCTTCCAGCCCTGGGCTTCGAGACTCTCCTGTAGCGCGGCACGATCGGGTGGCATGCGATCCGCCACCGGCGCGAAACACGCGCGCACCTGCTCGCCAGGCTGACTCAATTCCAGACGCAAACCCCCGTCGGCAATCATGTGTCCCCGCTTCTCTTTCCGGCCATGCCTGCGACGGTGCGGCCTGTCGGCCCATGACCCTTCCGCTGGGATCCACCTTGTCGCGGGCTAATAGTTGTCTTCGATCTTTGAACAACGGCGCGCGTCAGGTGAACTTGAGCCTACAAAGTGGGGATTTACATTTAAATGCACTATTGCGCACATATGATCGGGGTTGCATGGGAAGCCAGCCCGCAGGACGGGAGTTCGGTAAACTGTCGGCCTTGCTTTCCCGCCTCGCCATGCCAGCCAAATCCCCCAAGCCCGCCAAAACCACTACCGCATCTGCCGCCTCCGCGCAGACGGATCCCAACGATATCCGTCCGGGCCAGTCCCTCGAGCTGCTCAAGGCGCTGCACATCCTGACGCGCGACGGCAAGATGAACCAGGACAGCCGCCGCAAGCTCAAGCAGGTCTATCACCTGTTCCAGTTCATCGAGCCGCTGCTGCAGGACGTCAAGGACGCGCGCGGCAGCCTGTCGCTGGTCGATCACGGCGCCGGCAAGTCGTATCTGGGCTTTATCCTCTACGACCTGTTCTTCAAGGCGTTGCAGGACGACTCGCATATCTTCGGTATCGAGACGCGTGAGGAACTCGTCGCCACATCGCAGGAACTCGCGCAGCGACTCGGGTTCGGCGGAATGTCATTCCTCAACCTGTCGGTAGCGGATTCCATCACCTCACCCGCGCTGCCGGAGACGGTGGATGTCGTCACCGCGCTGCACGCGTGCAATACGGCCACTGACGATGCGATTCGCTTCGCGCTCGCCAAGCAGGCGCGGCATATCGTGCTGGTCCCTTGCTGCCAGGCCGAAGTGGCCGCGGTGCTGCGCAAGAACAAGGGCGTGCAGCTGGCCGGCAATCCGCTTACGGAAATCTGGCGGCATCCGATCCATACGCGCGAGTTCGGCAGTCAGGTGACCAACGTGCTGCGCTGCCTGCAATTGGAAGCGCACGGCTATCAGGTCAGCGTGACCGAGCTTGTGGGCTGGGAGCACTCGATGAAGAACGAGTTGATCATCGCGCAATACAAGGATCTGCCGCGCCGCCGCCCTGCCGAGCGGCTCGAGAACGTGCTGGACACGCTCGGCCTGCAGGAAATGCGCGAGCGCTTCTTTACCGCGCCTCAGGTCTGAATTTCAGCGCTGATCGTCAGGTCTGATCGTCACCGGCCATCCACTTGCGCCAGCCTTCCAGGCCGAGCTTCCGCATGGTGGCCTCGTTGCGCTCGTAGATATCCGCCGCATCCGGAAAAGCTTCCACGGCGCGCTCGATACTGTCCTCGCGCAGCAGATGCAGGATCGGCCACGGTGAGCGGTTGGTGAAGTTCTCGATATCGTCGGGCTCGGTGCCTTCGAACTGGTATTGCGGATGGAAGCTGGCAATCTGCAGCACGCCGTCGAGCCGCAGGCTTTGCAGCAGGCTCTCCGACAGATAGAGGAAATCGTTGTAGGCGAGGAAGTCCTGCAACACATCGGGCAGAATCAGCAGCGTGGTGTCGGTCTGCTCCGGATCGGCTTCCGCGAGCCAGCGCAGTTCGCGCTCGAGGTCGTCGATCAACGCGCCTTCATCGGTGGCGCGGCTCACCACGTAGCGCACCTGATCCTTGACGTGCACGCTCTTGGCGAACGGACACAGGTTCAGACCGATGACCGCGCGCGTGAGCCAGTGGCGCGTGGCCTCGATGAGCTGGGCATCGCGTTGTGCATCTGACGGGTTTGAGGCTTGTGAGGACATGGTGAGCAGCACGACAAAACGCCATTCTACTGACCAACGCCTATAATCGGGCGGCCCTCAAATCACGCAGCCCTCCATGTCGTTTGCCGCTCCTCACACCCTTCCCGATCATGACCACGCCGATGCCATCGTGATCGGTGGCGGCCCGGCCGGCTTGATGGCTGCCGAAATGCTGGCGGCAGAGGGCCTGCGTGTGGATGTGTACGACGCCATGCCGTCGGTCGGCCGCAAGTTCCTGATGGCCGGCAAGGGCGGCATGAACCTCACCCATGCGGAAGCCGCGGAAGCGTTCCTGGGCCGCTATGGCAGCCGCGCCGACAGCATCGCGCCGTGGCTCGCCACGTTCGGCGCACAGTCGTTGCGCGAGTGGGTGCACGCGCATGGCATCGACACGTTCGTCGGCAGCTCGGGCCGCGTCTTTCCTACCGACATGAAAGCCGCGCCACTGCTGCGTGCATGGCTGCATCGGCTGCGTGAGTCCGGCGTGCGCTTTCATATGCGTCACCGCTGGCTGGGTTTCGATACCGCTGACAATGGACTGCACGCGCTGCGCTTTGCCACCGCCGCGGGTGAAACCACCGTTCATGCACGCGCGGTGGTGCTTGCGCTCGGTGGCGGCAGTTGGGCGCGTCTCGGTTCCGATGGCGCATGGGTGCCGATGCTTGCTACACACGGCGTCGACGTGGCACCGCTGCGGCCCGCGAACTGCGGCTTCGAGATTGCATGGAGCGAAGTGTTTCGCGCGCGGCATGCGGGCGAGCCGGTGAAGTCGGTGACGATGTCGCTGACGGCAGGCGATGGCACGCCATTGCAGCGCGTCGGCGAGTTCGTGATCAGCGAATTCGGCATCGAAGGCAGCCTCGTGTACGCATTGTCCGCGCCGATCCGCGATCGCATCGAAGCCGAGGGTCACGTCATGGTCGAACTCGACCTCGCGCCGGGACGCTCGGCGGAGTATGTCGCGCAGGAGATCGGCCGTCCGCGCGGCTCGCGTTCGGTCTCGAGCCATCTGCAAAGCCGTCTCGGCATTACCGGCGTCAAGGCCGGCCTGCTGCGCGAAGTATTGTCGAAGGAAGCGATGCACGATCCCGCCGCGCTGGCAGCCGCCATCAAGGCGTTGCCGTTGCGACTGGAACGCGCGCGGCCGATTGATGAAGTCATCAGCTCGGCCGGCGGCGTGCGCCTGGAGGCGATGAACGATCGCCTGATGCTGGCGGCATTGCCCGGCGTGTTCTGCGCCGGAGAAATGCTCGACTGGGAAGCGCCGACCGGCGGCTATCTGCTGACGGCCTGCTTCGCCAGCGGCCGCGTGGCCGGCATGGGCGCGGCGGACTACCTCAATACCTGAAGCGATGCATTACGTGCCGTTGGCAATCGCCAGCGCCACCGCTTCCGCCACCTCGATGCCATCGATCGCCGCGGAGTAGATGCCGCCCGCATAGCCGGCACCTTCGCCGGCCGGATACAGGCCCTTCACGTTGATGCTCTGATAGCTGTCGTCGCGGCGAATCCGCAGTGGCGACGACGTGCGCGTCTCTACGCCAGTCAGCACCGCATCGTGCATGGCAAAGCCAGCGACCTTCTTGTCGATCTCGGGCAGCGCCTCGCGAATCGCGTCGATCACGTAATCGGGCAGCGCCGTGCTGAGGTCGGTCGGCGTCACGCCGGGTTTGTACGACGGTTCCACCGAGCCCAGCGATGTCGACGGCTGCCGCGCGAGGAAGTCGCCCACCAGCTGCGCCGGCGCGCGATAGTCGCTGCCACCCAGCTCGAACGCACGCTCTTCCCACTTGCGCTGGAACGCGATGCCCGCCAGCGGGCCGCCCGGAAAATCGCGCTCTGGCGTAATGCCCACCACGATGCCCGCGTTGGCGTTGCGCTCGGCACGGTAATACTGGCTCATGCCATTGGTCACCAGACGCCCCGGCTCCGATGCCGCCGCCACCACGGTGCCACCCGGGCACATGCAGAAGCTGTAGACCGCGCGGCCGTTGCTGCAGTGATGCACGACCTTGTAGTCGGCCGCGCCGAGCAGCTTGTTGCCCGCGAACTTGCCAAAGCGGCTGCGGTTGATCATGCCCTGCGGGTGTTCGATGCGGAAGCCGAGCGAGAACGGCTTGGCCTCCATGAACACGCCACGCTCGTGCAGCACCTCGAACGTATCGCGCGCGCTATGGCCCACAGCCAGCACCACGTGCTCGCACGGCAGGTAATCGCCGCTGGACAGCTTGAGTCCGCGCAGTTTGCCGTTGTCGATATCGAAGTCCTCGACGCGCGTCTCGAAGCGAATCTCGGCGCCCAGCTCGAGCATCTCCGCGCGCATCTTCTCGACCATGCTGACCAGACGGAACGTGCCGATATGCGGCCGCGCCTTGTACAGGATGTCCTCGGGCGCGCCCGCGCGCACGAACTCCTCGAGCACCTTGCGGCCCAGGTGCTTCGGATCCTTGATCTGGCTGTACAGCTTGCCGTCGGAGAATGTGCCCGCGCCGCCTTCGCCGAACTGCACGTTCGACTCGGGGTTCAGCACATTCTTGCGCCACAGCCCGAACGTGTCCTTGGTGCGCTCGCGCACTTCCTTGCCGCGCTCGAGAATGATCGGCCGGAACCCCATCTGCGCGAGGATCAGCCCCGCCAGCAGTCCGCACGGCCCCAGCCCGATCACCACCGGTCGCGATGCGGTGCCCCCCGCGGGCGCCTGCGTCACGAAGCGGTAGGTCATGTCGGGCGTGATGCTCCAGTTCGGCTTGCCGGCCATGCGGCGTACCGCGGCGGCCTCGTCCGCCACCTCGATATCGATGATGTAGGTGAGCTTGATATCGGAACGCTTGCGCGCATCGTGCGCGCGGCGAAACACGGTGAATCCGACGAGACCGTCGTGCCTGACGCCGATCTGCGCGAGCGCGGCGCGCACGGCGGCGTCGAGCGCGCCCTCGTCATGGTCGAGCGGGAGTTTTAATTCGCTGAGTCGTAGCATGGGGACCTGATGAAACTTCGGCCTGTGTGTCTGGTGGCCAGGAGTTACCCGGCAGGAGTCCAGAACGGCCAAGGCGCGATTTTATCAGCCAGCTCCACCACGGATGCGGTGCCGGACGAATCAATCGCACCGAGGCCGGCCCCACGGCCGCGATCGTGACCCAGCCGCCATCCGCGGCGACCTCGGTCGCGCCCTCCGCCAATCGCAGATGCGCCCGCACCAGGGTCCCGCTCAACCATGCCGGCGCCCCGGCCAGGGTGACGCGTCCGGCCGCCACGTGTAGCACTGCGCCGCGCGAAAGATAAGTACGCAGCACGTGGCCCGCGGCCAGCTCGATCGATTGCGTGGAAGTGTTTGGGTGCCGATCCATGGCGGTCTCCAATGTGGAATGCATGGACCTCAGCGTACCGACGCGTCTGCCCGCGAAACAGGCACAACGCCGTACGGACTGAACCGAAACAGATCAGAAAATTCCTCTCTGTTGCGATACAGTGAAGCCATATCTGTATCTGTTCCTGCCGGACGCCTTCGCCGATCATCCCGAGCATGACCGCTCCGCTCTACCAGCAACTCGCCGCCCGCTACCGTCAGGCCATCACGGCCGGCACGCTAGCGCCTGGAGATCGCATGCCCTCCGTACGCACGCTGATGGGCCTGCACGAGGTAAGCCTCTCCACCGCGCTGCAGGCGTGCCGCGAGCTCGAGGCCGCGGGCCTGCTGGAAGCTCGTCCGCGCTCCGGCTACTTCGTGTGCGCGCCCGCGCGCCCGGCCTTGCGGCCGCTGGCCGAGCCCGATCTCACGCTGCCGGACGCGGATCAACTGGCGGGTCAGTTCGAAGGCATTCACGCGCGCATCTCGTCGATCATGGCCAGCTGGCAGCGTCACGAGATCCGCATGGACTTCGGCGGCGCGTTCTGCGCGCCCGCGCTGTATCCCAACGATGCGTTGCGCACGGCCGCCGCGCGCGCGCTGCGCCGGTATCCGGACGTGTACGGTCACGTGGTACAGGCCGACGGTCATGCGCCCTTCCGCGTGGCCGTGGCGCGCCATGCGATGCGCGCGCGCATTCGCGTCGCGCCGGAGGATATTGCCATCACCTATGGCTGCACCGAGGCCCTGCATATCGCATTGCGCGCGGTCACCGCACCGGGCGATGCGGTCGCGGTGGAATCGCCGACGTATTACGGCCTGCTGCAGACACTGGAAAGCCTGGGCCTGCGCGCGGTGGAAATTCCTTGCAGTTCGCAGACCGGCATCTCGCTGGAAGCGCTCGAACTCGCCGCGCGCACGCACGACGATATCAAGGCCGTGGTGGTGGTGCCCAATCTGCAGAACCCGCTCGGCTGCATCATGCCCGACGCCAACAAGGCGCGACTCGTGGCGTGGTGCGATGACCGTGCGCTGCCTCTGATCGAGGACGACTGCTTCTCCGCCACCGCCGACGACGAGGTGCCGCTCGCGGCCGCCAAGGCGTGGGATACCACCGGCAACGTGATCTACTGCGCGTCGCTGAACAAGGTGCTGGCGCCGGGCCTGAGGCTCGGCTGGATGGCCGCGGGCAAGTGGCAGGCGCGCGTGGAAATGCTCAAGATCAACATGTCGCGGCCCAACGAATTGCTGCCGCAGATCATCGCCGCCGACTTCATGCACGATGGCGCGTTCGAACGCCATCTGCGCCGCCTGCGCGTGCAATTGCGCGCGCAACGGGAATGGGTGGCCGGCAGGATCGCGCGCACGTTTCCGGAGGGCACACGGCTGACGTTGCCACGCGGCGGCATGCACTTGTGGATCGAATTGCCCGAGAGCGAGAGCGAAACATCGCAAACGCCGGTCTCCGCGCGCGTCGCCGATCAGGCGCTGCAGCAGGGTATTCGCGTGCTGCCGGGTGCGATGTTCTCGAACTCCACGCGTTACGACCGCTATCTGCGCGTGAACTGCGGCGCCCCGCGTTCCGACGATATCGAACGCGCGCTTGACACGCTCGCGGGAATTGTCCGGCAACACGCGAGATAAGCGTCCGGAAGTGTTGGAAGCAGGCATCGATCTTGCAAGTTTTCTCCCCAAAGCGTGGCGCGCTCGCCTATCCTAGTGCGCTAGATCAGACTGACCGCCGCAGCGGATTCCGGGAGAACAGATTTGCAAAGCGAACGCGCTGCCACGCCGCTCGACCACAACATCAACGCCACCACCGACGTTATTTTCGATAACGACTACGAGAGCCTGTTCGAGCTCGCGCCGGTCTCGCTGTGGCTCGAGGACTTCAGCGCCGTGCGCCAGGCATTCGAGGCGCTGCGCGCCGACGGCGTGACCGACCTGCGCGGCTACCTGCGCGCCAATCCCGTGGAAGTGGCGCGTTGCTCGGCACTGATCCGCGTAACTGCGGTCAACCGCCGCACGCTCAAGCTGTTCCGCGCGGCAGACTTCGACGACCTCGTCGCCAATCTCGACGCGGTATTCCGTGACGACATGTTCGATCAGCACGTCGAGGAACTGGGCCAGCTCTGGGACGGTGGCAATCATTTCTCGAGCCAGACCGTGAACTACACGCTCGATGGCGAGCGGCTCGACATTCGACTCGAGGCCAGCGTGTTGCCCGGCCACGAGTCCGACTGGTCGCGTGTGCTGCTGTCCATCGAGGACATCACGGTACGCGTGCGCACCGAGCGCGACCTGCGCCGCAGCCAGCAGTATGCGGTCGGCCTGTTCGAGCATTCGCCAGTGTCGCTATGGGTGGAGGATTTCAGCGCGGTCAAGATGCTGCTCGACGAGGTACGCTCGGCGGGCATCACGGACTTCCGCACGTTCCTCAACGTGCATCCGGACTTCGTCACGCGCTGCATGCAGGAAATCCGCGTGCTCGACGTCAATCAGCAAACGCTGTCGCTGTTCAGCGCGCCGAGCAAGGAGATCCTGCTCTCGCGGCTCGGCGATGTGTTTCGCGACGACATGCGCATCCACTTTGCCGAACAGCTCGTCGACCTCTGGCACGAGAAGCTGTGGCAGCAGCGCGAGGTCATCAACTACGCGCTCGATGGCCGCGCCGTCGATGTGTTCATGCAATGGTCGGTGTTCCCGGGTCACGAAGCGGACTGGGATCAGGTGCTGGTCTCGCTGACCGATATCACCGCGCGCAAAAAGGCCGAAGCCTACGTCGAGTTCCTCGGCAAGCACGATGTGCTGACCAAGCTGTTCAACCGCGCGTACTACGAGGATGAGCTCGCGCGACTCGGCCGCAAAGGACCGTGGCCGGTCAGCGTGATCGCATTGGATCTCAACGGACTCAAGGTCGTGAACGACCAGTTCGGCCACAGCGACGGCGACGCGCTGCTGCGCCGCACGGGCGAGGTACTGAAGAAGGCGGTCGGCGAACAGGCGTGCGTCGCGCGCACGGGCGGCGACGAGTTCATGGTGCTGCTGCCCGGCCGCGACGAGCGCGGGGCCGCGACGGTGGTCGAGCAGATCGAGCAGGTCATCGAGCTCAACAACAGCTTCTACCCGGGTGTGCGTCTATCGTTCTCGATCGGTGCCGCCACCTGCGTGCAGGGCGAACGCCTGACGGACACCTGCAAGATCGCCGACGCGCGCATGTACGAGGCCAAGCGCGCGTACTACCTGGCGATGGGCAACGAACGTCGCCAGACTGGCGACGTTTGATCGAACTGGATCAGATGAAAACGATCAGCGCGACGCCGCCGATGATCAGGCCGAACTTGGTCACGTAATACAGGCCCCGGTTCCACGACTTGAAGCGGCGGCGATACTGGCCGCCGAGCCACACGAAGCGGAACAGCTTGTTGATCGCGCCGGTCTGGTCGGCTTCGTCATTGGGCGAACTCGCTGCGGTCATCACCTTGCGGCCCATCCAGTGATTGAACGCCGCGGCCCAGCGATAACGCATCGGACGCTCGATATCGCAGAACAGGATCAGACGATCGGTCTCGCTCTTGTTCTCGGCCCAGTGCAAATACGTTTCATCGAACACCACGCCATGCCCATCGCGCCAGCTATGGCGCTCGCCGTCGACCTCGATAAAGCAGCGATCGTCATTCGGCGTCGACAGGCCCAGGTGATAGCGCAACGAACCCGCGAACGGATCGCGGTGCGGATTGAGCTTGCCGCCCGGCGGCAGCTCGGCGAACATCGCCGCCTTCACGGTCGGGAGTTCGCGCAGCAACGCCACGGTGTTCGGGCACAGCGTCTCCGCGGACGGATGCTGGGCTTCGTACCACTTGAGGTAGAACCGCTTCCAGCCGTATTTGAAGAACGAGTTGAAACCGGCGTCGTCGTTCTTGTCCGCGGCCTTGATCTTGCGCATGGCGATCAGCGCCATACCCTCGTCACGAATCTGTGGCCAGGCAGCGCGCAGTTTTTCGAGATCCGGAAAGCGTTCGACCGGAATATACGGCGTGGTCGGCACGCCGGAGAACATGTACATAAAGCAGTTGACCGGCGCAACCAAGGCGGAGTGGTCCAGCAACTGACGCATGAACGGCAACCGAACCTTGCCGCGCAAATGCACGTACAGAATGGCGCCGGCATAGGCGGCGACGATTATCCACTTGATCACCCGAGAATCCTCCAGTCATGCCACCGCGAGACGCGGCCCGACAGGCGTCTCCGGCGAAAGCCGGTATTTTAGCGAAATGCTGCCGGTGCCGCACCGGTGTCACATCGGTGTGCACCAAGCAGCACCCTTGATCGAGATCAAGGCACGTTCGCTCAAGGATTGTCGCGCGACTGCCGGGCGATGCGGTCGATCAGCGCGCGCGCATCCTCTGGCGCACCCTGCAATGTCAGCAGGCGGGCATTGAGCACGATGTTTTCGAGCACGAGCTTGGCGGTGGACGCCCACAATGTGGCAAGCAACGCGTCCATCGACATCCCGGACGCCTCGATCTCCTGCGAGCGCGCGGCGATCAGCCGGCACGCCAGCTCGCGCAGCCCTGCATCGTTGAACGGCAGGTCCGCATAGTCGATCGGATCCTCCCGCTCGACTTCGGCCATCAATCGCAGCAGCATTTCCTCGGTCATCGGCAAACTCCTGTCATCCAACGGTGATCACTACCCCTGCCCGCACCCTGCTCAAACCCTGCTCATACTCTGAATTCCGCCGCCATGTCCTCGTCATTGCGCGCGGGCAGTTCGCCCTTGCGGCACACGTCCACAAAGCGCGCGTAATCGCGCTCCACCTGGTCCGCATACACGTTTGCGTACGCGACCAACGCATCGGCCATGCGATCGCTGGTACCCAGATATCCACTGATCTCGGCCGCCTGTCCGCCCGCTTTCGCATGCGCGCGCGCCAGTACCCAGCCGCACACGGCCGCGTATTTGCCCAGCAGCGTTGCATCCATGAGCTCGAGTTGTGGTGACAGTTTCATATCGCGCAGCTGGCGCAGATAGAAACACCGGCCTGACGGTCCCTTGGCCCAGCCCAGAAACAGATCGCTCGCCGCCTGCATCAGACGCTGGCCCTCCACCACGCGCCGGCCCTCGTGCACGGCGCCCGCACCGTTCGCCGCACGCTTGCCCGCAGTGGCATGCCGCGCCTTCGCACCCGCCTTGAAATAGCGCGCCACCACCGACTGCCCGGCTTCCTTGATCTGCAGGAACAGCGGCTTGCCATGGCTGTCGATCATCAGCTGGATCAGGCAGCGCGTGCCGACGCTGCCGACGCCCACCACCTTGAACGCGATGTCGTGCCGCGTGAAATGCGACAGCAACTGTCGCCGGTCGGGCGCGAGCGTGGTCAGGTAGTCGGCATAGAACTTGTTGATGGCCGCATCGACGTTCTTGAATGTCATCCAGTCGTCGTCCGCCGCGAACAGGGTCTGGTTGCCACGCACATGGAAGACCGCGGGCGGTGCGTCGAGAATGTGCCAGCGGCCGTTGACCTGCGTGCCGAGCTTGGGCAGCAGCGCGACATGCGTGCGATCGGCCGCGCGCTCCATGCCGCGGCGAATCCTGCGTTGCGTTTCGGGATCGTCCGCCTCGTTCAGCAGGCGTTCGAACGTGATGTGGTCATACCAGGTGTCGAGAATACCCATGTCGCCGTACATCGCCATGCGATCGCGGTAGCTGCACGTGACTTGTCGCACGAGCGCGTCGGCGGTTGCGCGCGAATGGCGCAGATGGCGTGCCGCCACGACGAAGCTCGCGACCAGGCGCTTGAGGTCCCATTCCCATGGGCCCTCGCTGGTCTCGTCGAAGTCGTTGACGTCGAGCAGCAGCGCACGCTCGGGCGTGGCAAAGCCACCAAAGTTGGCCACGTGGCAGTCGCCGCAGATCTGCTGCACGATGCCCGAATGGGGCGTACCGGCGAGGTCGTGCGCCTGCAGGATGGCGCTGCCGCGAAAGAATGCGAACGGCGACTCGAGCATGCGCCCGTAGCGTAGCGGGATCAGCCGCTCGACACGGCCCGCGCTATTGATCTTGAGCAGGCCGATGGGGTCCCGGTCGACATGGCCGACCTCCGCATGCAGCCCGCGCGGCGCGTGCTGACGTAATGCCTTGCCGCGGGCACGACGTGCCTCCTGCAACGGCTCCGAACTTGCGACGATCGCCACGATGCCTCCATGCTGGGCCCCGATGTGATCGAACGTAATGCAACGTCTCGGGCTTGTCAATTTGACAACCCACACCCGCTGCGAGTGATGCATCGGGCGCGCACGGAAAAAATCAGACGCAACCCTACAAAAGCGTCACAACTTGTTGTGTAAGCTGTGGTCTCAAACATCGCATAGACACAGAACGAGTCAACTCATGACCAAAAGTTTTCTTGCTGCCATGCGTCAATACGTGTGGTTCAGAGGGGTGAAGCATCATGTGGTCCAGGGCGTCGAAGCACTGGCCGATCTGTTGAAGTCCCCATCCGTCGCGGCACGTGCCGTGGCTGCCATCGTCTCGGAAACCGAGCACGGCGTACAGGTGTGGGTGTCCTATTTCGGCAAGCCGATGGACCCGCATACGAACTACGTGCTGTGGCCCGCGCGCGCCATGAAACCCGCACGACGACGCATCCCCGTCTACCATCCCGGACAGTTGCCGCCGCCGCGCGACTGATCCCCGCTTTCAGCGCCCTCACGTCATCATTCAGGAGCCCGCAACATGTCTGAACCGAAGCACGATGAGGCGCTGGTTAACAATTTCCTCGAACGGATTTCCGCACTCTCCGTCAGCGCCTTCGATGGCGCCGACGTGAGTGGCGAGCTCGCGCAGATCATGCGCGAAGCGGCTTCACGCGCGGATGCCGGCACGCTGCAAGTACTTGCGCAACGGTTGCGCGAACGTGCGGAGGCTGCCGAACGCGAAGGTCAGGCGGTCGTGCGCGATACGTTTGCGAAAGCTGCAACGCTGGCGAAATAAACTTTGCGCCTGGGATTTTTACTGCTGGGAATTTACTGCTGAGTACTAACTTCGGCCGTCTGCAGAGAAACTCTGCAGAGGATTGGTTGCGGGGGCAGGATTTGAACCTGCGACCTTCGGGTTATGAGCCCGACGAGCTGCCAGACTGCTCCACCCCGCGTCTGAAGAAAGCAATTATGACTGAAACCCATCGCTCATGCAATCGTTATTTGCACAGCGATGGGGATTTCGCGGGTCATGCCATGCGCTGCTGTCGTGCATCGTGTTCGACGATCAGCGTTTCGATATGGCGATTCACCTGATCGAGCGCTTCGAGTTTCGTATCGAATGCATGCACGGGAAACGGATTGTGCCGCTGCGCAATGGTCGCACCGCTGTCGCGATGAATGACCTCGATCATGATGGCCCATTTGCCCTTCGGCATGGCGATCACTTCGTAGAGGACCTTATATCCCTCGTACTCCTTCATGGTTGGCTCCTGCCACTGCGACGCGCAACTCCGCGCCTGAATTCAGCGTAGGCCTAACCGTTCGGGACAAGAATGATCCTCGTCAAACGCGAGGCAATGAGCGTCGACATGCGCCATTGCGTATCTCGCAACGGCGCATGCGGAGGTCATGCAAGCAGCTTGTCGATCTGCGCGTATGCGGCAGCGAACGCCGCGGTCTCCGCCGCATGACGCGTGGCGAAGACATGATTGCCACTGTGCAGCACCTCGGTGTCGCCAGCATCGGTGGGATCGGTGCCCTCCTCCGTGATGCGCACCTCGTAGTGCCATAGCTGCGTCTCGTCCATGCTGCCCGCAACGTTTTCGCGCTGCGGCGAGACCAGGACGTAGGCGTCCTTGCCGCGGTATTGCTCCACGCGCCAGTCATCGCTTGCCATGAGGGCTCTCCCGTGTGTGATCACTCAGGTTTGAGCGTTGGAATGGGGAGGCGTTCCGGGGACAGAAGATTCGAGGACAGAAAAGGGCTTCTGCTTCCCGAGGACAAAAGAAAAGGGGCTTCCGTTTCCGGAAGCCCCTTGTCCTGATTGGTGGTGCGGCTGGCAGGATTCGAACCCACGACCCCTTGGTTCGTAGCCAAGTACTCTATCCAACTGAGCTACAGCCGCACGCGAGAAAAGAGATTATATAGAAGTTTTGATTTTTGGGAAGCCCCTTTGCGCATTTTTTTGCTGCCGGGACGCACCTTCCTATAATGACGGTCTCAGGAAGTGATCTCAACATGAACAAAGCATTCGTCAAAGAGTCGTCCGACGAGGATGACGAGGACCTCCCGGAAGGCGCGACCCCGCTGCCCGCCGGCACCAAGAACTACATCACCGCCACCGGTTACGACCGCCTGCGCAACGAGCTCATGCATTTGATCGACGTCGATCGTCCCGACGTGGTGCAGATCGTGTCGTGGGCCGCGTCCAATGGCGACCGTTCGGAGAACGGTGACTATCTGTATGGCAAGAAGCGGCTGCGCGAGATCGATCGCCGCATTCGCTTTCTCACGCGCCGGCTCGACAAGGCCGAGGTCGTCGACCCCTCGCTGCAGGGCGACAACGATCAGATCTTCTTTGGCGCCACGGTCACCTACACGAATCGCGCGGGCGAGGAGACGACGATCACGATCGTCGGCATGGATGAAGTGGATCTCGCCACGAATCGCGTGAGCTGGATCTCGCCCATTGCCAAGGCGCTGATCAAGGCGCGCGAGGGAGATACCGTACCGCTGCGTACGCCAGCAGGTATCGAACAGATCGATATTGTGGAGGTGCGATACCCGAAACCGGGCGAGGCCTGATCAGGTATCGTTGCGATCGCGGAAGATGCGGATCACGTCCGGGTTGCGGCGCAGTGCGCGCATGACGTTGGCCAGGTGCAGGCGGTTCTGGACCTGAAGCACGAACTGCATGTACGTCGCTTCCTGGTGGCCGCCCTGCTGCTGCTCCATCGAGATATGCGCGACGTTGGCATCGGCCGACGTGAGGTCCGCGGCGAGGCGCGCGACGATACCCTTGGTATTGCGCACCATCACCTTGATCGATACATCGAACGCGCGCGTAGTCTTCTTCGCCCACATGACCTCGATCCAGTGCTCGGGGTCCTTGCTGTGCAGCCGCTTGGCCACCTTGCAGTCCTGCACGTGGATCTGCAGACCTTCGCCCTTGCCGAGGTAGCCCACGATCGAGTCGCCGGGAATCGGCCGGCAGCACGCCGAGAAGATCATCGACATGCCTTCGTCGCCGGTAATCGCCACCGCTGGCGCTTCTTCACCTGCGAACGTCTGCACCGCCGCCAGCAGCGCGCTGTCGACATCGCCGGACAGCTCCTGCAACAGGATCTCCATGCGGCGCGCCACCACGGCCGGCACGCGACGGCCGAGCGCGAGGTCCGCGAAGATGTCTTCCCTGTGCTTGTTGCCGGTCCACTGGATCATGCGATCCCACACCGCCTGCGGCACCGCCTTGAGTTCGATGCCCAGTTGTCGCGCGGCCTGCTCCAGCAGGCGTTCGCCCAACTGGATCGCCTCGTCGAGCTTGGTCGTCTTGAGGTAATGGCGGATTGCCGCGCGCGCCTTGCCGGTGCGCACGAACGCGAGCCATGCCGGATTCGGCTTCGAGTACGGCGCCGTCACCACCTCGACGATATCGCCGCTCTTGAGCTCCGTACGCAACGGCAGCAGCTCGTTGTTGATCTTGACGGCCACGCATTGATTGCCGAGGTCGCTATGCACCGCGTACGCGAAGTCGAGCGCGGTGGCACCGCGCGGCAAGGCGCGGATATGGCCCTTGGGCGTGAACACGTAGACCGCGTCCGGGAACAGGTCGATCTTGACGTGTTCGAGGAATTCCTGCGAATCGCCAGTCTGGCTCTGGATATCGAGCAGCGACTGCAGCCACTGGTGCGCCTGCTGCTGGATATCGTTGGCGTGATCGGCCTGATGCTTGTACATCCAGTGCGCGGCCACGCCGGCTTCGGCGATCTGATGCATGCCGCGCGTGCGAATCTGGAACTCCACCGGCGTGCCGAACGGACCCACCAGCGTCGTATGCAGCGACTGGTAGCCGTTGATCTTCGGAATCGCGATGTAGTCCTTGAACTTGCCGGGCATCGGCTTGTACAGCCCATGCAGCGCGCCCATCGCCATATAGCAATGCATCTGCGTTTCCACCACCACGCGGAAACCGTACACGTCCAGCACCTGCGAGAACGACAGCTGCTTGTCGTGCATCTTGCGATAGATGCTGTATAGCGTCTTCTCGCGCCCCGACAGCTCGGCCACGATGCCAGCATCGGCCAGCCCGTGCTGCGCGGCTTCGAGAATGCGCTTGACCACTTCGCGCCGATTGCCACGCGCGGCCTTCACGGCCTTCTCGAGCGTGGCGTAGCGGAACGGTGAGCCGACCTTGAACGACAGCTCCTGCAGTTCGCGGTAGACCGTGTTGAGACCGAGACGGTGCGCGATCGGCGCGTAGATCTCCATGGTCTCGAGCGCGATGCGGCGGCGCTTCTCGGGCGGCACAAAGCCGAGCGTACGCATGTTGTGCGTGCGGTCGGCCAGCTTGACGAGAATCACGCGCACGTCGCGCGCCATCGCGAGCAGCATCTTGCGGAAGCTTTCCGCCTGCGCCTGTTCGCGACTCTGGAATTCGAGCTTGTCGAGCTTGGTCAGCCCATCGACGAGTTCGGCCACCTTGGGCCCGAACTTCTCGGCGAGCTCGCTCTTGGTAATGCCCTGGTCCTCGATCACGTCGTGCAGCAGCGCCGCCATGATCGACTGCACGTCGAGCTTCCAGTCGGCGCACAGCTCCGCCACCGCGACCGGGTGCGTGATATACGGCTCGCCGCTCTGCCGGTACTGGCCGAGGTGGGCTTCGTCGGAAAACTGGAACGCCTCGCGCACGACGGCCTGATCGGCTGGCTTCAGATAAGCCAGCTTCTCCATGAGCCGTGCGATCGAGATGACCTGCTGCCGCGGTGGCACCGCGGGCTGCGACGTGGGACCGAAGAAGTGCCGGTAAGACTGCGCCAGCACCGCGTCGATATACAGGTCGCTGCCGGGCGCCGGCGGCGGCACGCTGGCCGGCGGCTCCGCCAACAGTTCGTTGGTCAGTGCCGTGGCGGCGCGCGCCTTGGTTTGCGCGATGGGCGGCACGGCCGCGCGCTCCCCGACAACGTCGTTGCCGAGCGGATCGGGGAGATTGGGTGCGCCGGTGCGTGCCGTCACTGAGGGCGAGCCGGGGTTGCCTTGCCTACGACCGGGCGGACCGGAGGGACCGGAAGAAGCGGGAGGTGCAGGCGGCAGAACAGACATGATGGCGGCCTATGGAATCCGGCTGGTAGCGAGGACGCACGATGGGCCGCCTGACAATCAGGTCGGGACCTTCTTCAGCATCTCGATGCCAACCTGGCCCGATGCGATTTCACGCAGCGCCACGACGGTGGGCTTGTCCTTGGCTTCGACCTTGGGGGTGTGACCCTGCACGAGCTGACGTGCACGGTACGTCGCGGCCAGCGCGAGCTCGAAACGATTCGGGATGTGTTTCAGACAATCTTCGACGGTAATACGCGCCATATCAAATCCACCTTGGGATAAAACCTGTTCGACAGGCCGCCATTTTACAGCACGCGGCCGAATCGGGTCCGGCCGCGTCTGGTTGACTGCCTCGCTGACCGATTGGGTCAGTGAATTCCGAGCTCGATAAACAGCTCCGCGTGACGCGCCTTTTGCGACGAAAAGCGCAGACGTGTCGCACGAACGACGTTCTTCAGCTGCTCCAGCGCATCCTCGAAAACCTCGTTGATGATCACGTAGTCGGACTCGCTGGCGTGCGCCATTTCGCTACCGGCGGCCAGCAGGCGGCGCGTGATCACGTTGGGCTCGTCCTGGCCGCGTTTCTTGAGGCGTTCCTCGAGCGCGGTCAGCGACGGCGGCAGGATAAAGATCTCCATGGCATTGGAGAAGCGCTTGTGCACCTGCTGCGCGCCCTGCCAGTCGATCTCGAGCAGCACGTCGTTGCCCTGCGCCATCTGCTCCTCGATCCACACACGCGACGTCGCGTAGTAGTTGCCGTGGACTTCCGCCCACTCGAGGAACTCGCCGCGATCGCGCGCGGCGCGGAACGCATCGATGTTCGTGAAATGGTATTCGCGGCCGTTCTCCTCGCCCGGGCGCGGCGCCCGCGTGGTGTGGGAGATGGACAGCCGGATGGCCTGGTCCTGCGCGAGCAGCGCATTGACCAGCGTGGACTTGCCGGCGCCCGAAGGCGCGACCACCATGAAGAGGTTGCCCGGATAGGCGGTGTCGATGGCAGTGTGGGACGAATCGCTCATGATGATGGTGGATCGTTATTCGAGGTTCTGAATCTGTTCGCGCATCTGCTCGATCAGCAGCTTGAGCTCCATCGAAGCGTCGGAGAGCTCCTTGGCGGCGGCCTTCGAGCCGAGCGTGTTGGCTTCGCGGTTGAGCTCCTGCATCATGAAGTCGAGCCGCTTGCCGACCTGGCCACCCTTCTTCAGGATATGCCGCGTTTCGTTGAGGTGGGCCTGGAGGCGTGAAAGTTCCTCGGCGATGTCGATGCGGATGCCATAGACCGTGGCTTCCTGGCGAATCCGTTCGCCGATCTCGTCGCGGCTCATCGAAGGCATGCCCGCTGGCGCCGCGAGGTTGAATGCCTCCTGCAGCCGCTCGGTCAGCTTTTCCTGATGATGCGCGATCAGTTGCGGAATCGTCGGCGTCAGGCGTTCGACGATCGCGAGCATCGCATCGACGCGCTCCTCGAGCGTGGCCTTGAGGGCCGCGCCTTCACGACGGCGGGCTTCGAGCAGTTGCTTGAGCGCCTCGCGCGCGGCGCCCATCACGGCTTCGCGCAGCGCATCCTGCGAGAGTTCCGGCTCCACCAGCACGCCGGGCCAGCGCAGGATTTCACCCATGCGCAGCGAGCCCGCGCCCGCGAAGGTAGCGCTCACCGTTGTTTCAAGCGCGCGAATCTGGTCCAGCAGCCCCTGGTTCAGCGCCAGCGTGGCGCCGCCGGTGTCGGTGCGCTGCAGGTTGATACGGCATTCGAGCTTGCCGCGCGACAACTCGCCCATCAGCATTTCACGCAGCGCCGGCTCGTACGCGCGGCACTCTTCGGGCGCGCGGAACAACAGGTCGAGAAAACGCGAATTGACAGTCCGGAATTCCACCGAAACCGAAGCAGTCCGCCCGCTGGGCTCGCCCTGCGCGTTCGTCAGCGGCGCCTGCCGCATGGCCGAACCAAAACCTGTCATGCTGTGAATCATTGGGTAATCTCGCGAGTGGGTCGGTGGCCGGTCCGATCAGCCATGGAAATCATGACTGCAACAAGACCGGCAACATCGAAAATCAGGGAAATAGCCATGCAAAACAGCGGCCCGGAATGAAATATAGCGGGGGTTGGATAATCGACAACACCCCGCTACGCTTTCCTTTACAAGTGACCGATTAGCCCGGACAATCCGTTGCAAATCCGGTCCCGAATCCTATGACAGAGTCCAAGGGCGCTAACCAACCCAAGAGTGCGCCGCTGCCCATCGGCACGCTGCTTGCCAATTACCGCATTGTAAAGAAGTTGGCCAGCGGGGGGTTCAGTTTCGTTTATCTCGCTACCGACGAAACCGGCGCGCCGGTCGCCATCAAGGAATATCTACCCTCCTCGCTCGCTCGCCGCAGCCCGGGCGAACTGATCCCCGTCGTACCCGAGGAAAATGCCGCGTCATTCCGGCTCGGCCTCAAGTACTTTTTTGAGGAAGGCCGCTCGCTCGCGCTTATTTCTCATCCGAGCGTGGTACGCGTGGTGAATTTCTTTCGCGAGAATTCCACCGTCTACATGGTGATGAACTACGAGCTGGGCAAGACGCTGCAGGAGCATATCCTGCAGGCCCGGCAGCAGGGTCGCGCCAAGGTCCTGCGCGAACGGTTCATCCGCAAGGTGTTTCACGACCTGATGAGCGGGCTGCGCGAGGTGCATATCCACAAGCTGCTGCATCTGGATATCAAGCCCGGCAACATCTATCTGCGCGAGGACGAGTCGCCGATCCTGCTCGACTTTGGCGCCGCGCGGCAGATCCTGACCATGGAGGCCGCGCGCTTCCAACCGATGTACACGCCCGGTTTTGCCGCGCCCGAACTGTACGGCAAGCATTCCGAGCTCGGCCCGTGGACCGACATCTACAGCCTGGGCGCCACGCTCTACGCGTGCATGGCGGGCATGCCTCCGCAGGAAGCGAACCAGCGCGAGAAGGACGATCGCATGATCGAAGCCATGTCGCGGCTGCGCAGCACGTACACCAACGGCCTCGTGGATCTGGTCGAATGGTGCCTGCGCCTGACGCCGTCCGAGCGGCCGCAGAGTGTGTTCCGCCTGCAGAAGGAGTTGCGCGACCAGAGCAATGCGCTCGGCGAGCAATCCGCGGCCGCGCTGGCATCGGCCGCGCCCGCCACGGAGCCTATGCCCGAGCGCCAGGGCGCGACCAGCCGCTTTATGACGCTGCTGCGCCGCCGCGAGGTGGGCACCGATTGATTACGACGCGCGCGGCCCGGGCCCAGCGGCCGGCCAGCGCGCGCCAGAACGTTACCGAATAGCCAACATGCGATTCTCCGTCTACCAGGAAAGCCGAAAAGGCGGCCGCCGCATCAACCAGGACCGCATGGGCTATTGCTTCACGCGCGACGCCCTGTTGATGGTGCTGGCCGATGGCCTCGGTGGCCATGCGCTCGGCGAGGTGGCCGCGCAGCAGGCGCTGCAGACCCTGGCCCGCCAGTTCCAGGCGCAGGCCCGGCCCCAGATCCGCAATCCCGCCGACTTTCTGCAGGACACGATCATGCTCGCGCACCGCGAGATCCATCGTTATGCGGAAGCGAACCGATTAGCGGATATCCCGCGCACGACCGTGGTGTGCTGCCTGATTCAGCAGGGGCAGATCCACTGGGCCCATGCCGGCGATTCGCGCCTGTATCTGATCCGCAAGGGCGGCCTGCTGACGCGCACGCGCGACCACTCGAAGATCGAGAACCTGCTGCAGCAGGAGCGTGTGCTGCCGATGGACGTGGCCAATCACCCCGAGCGCAACAAGCTCTACAACTGCCTGGGTTCGCCCAACCTGCCGCTGATCGATATCGGCGGCCCGGTGCGGCTGGAGCCGGGCGACGTGGCCATGCTGTGCTCGGACGGCCTGTGGGGCAGCATCGAGGAACGGATCATCGTCGAGAAGGTGACGAGTCTGTCGGTGGTCCATGCGATTCCGGACCTGATCGAACAGTCGCTGCTCAATGCCGGCGAAGGTGCCGACAACACCACCGCGATCGCGATGATGTGGGAGCTCGACACCGCGACCCCGAGCGAGGAAGCCGTGCTGACCGACACGCTGCCGCTCAACGCGTTCACCACGTCGATCCTCGAGCGGACCGGCAACGACAGCGACCTGCTGTCCGAAGAAGAGATCGAACGGTCGATTGCCGAGATTCGCGCGGCCATCGACAAGACCACGAACTTCATGCGCTAGCGGTCCGAGGGGGTAGCATCTTCGTGTGGCCGGCAGCACGCGACAGCGGCCGGCGTTAGAATCGCGGTCTTAACCCGATTCGACAAAAGATCCCCCTATGCGACCGAGCGGCCGCGCAGCCGATGCGCTGCGACCTGTCACCCTGACCCGTCATTACACGCGCCATGCCGAAGGCGCCGTGCTGAGTGCCTTTGGCGATACCAAGGTCCTATGCACGGCGAGCGTGCTCGCCAAGGTGCCCCCGCACAAGAAGGGCTCCGGCGAAGGCTGGGTCACCGCCGAATACGGCATGCTGCCCCGCGCCACGCACACCCGCTCCGATCGCGAAGCCGCGCGCGGCAAGCAGACCGGTCGCACGCAGGAGATTCAGCGCCTGATCGGCCGCGCGATGCGCTCGGTGTTCGACCTCTCCGCGCTGGGCGAATATACGATTCACCTGGATTGCGACGTGCTGCAGGCCGATGGCGGCACGCGCACGGCCGCCATAACCGGCGCATTCGTCGCCGCGCACGATGCGGTGAGCAAGATGCTGGCGGCCGGGCAGATCGCCGCCAGCCCGATCCGCGACTTCGTGGCCGCGGTGTCGGTCGGCATGGTCGATGGCGTGCCCGTGCTCGATCTCGACTACGTCGAGGACAGCAGCTGCGATACCGATATGAATGTGGTCATGACCGGCAGCGGCGGCTTCGTCGAGGTGCAGGGCACGGCCGAAGGCGCGCCGTTCGCGCGCGCCGACCTCGATGCGATGACGCGACTGGCGGAAGCCGGCATCGCCGAACTGGTCCGCCTTCAGCGTCAGGCGCTGGGGCTCTGATACGCGTGGGAGGCAACATGCAACGTCTGGTCCTCGCTTCGAACAACGCCGGCAAGCTGCGCGAGTTCGGCGCCCTGCTCGCTCCATTCGGCTTTGACGTCGTGCCGCAGGGCGAACTTGGCATCCCTGAAGCCGAGGAACCGCATGCGACGTTCATCGAGAACGCGCTGGCCAAGGCGCGCCACGCCAGTCGCCTGGCCGGCATGCCCGCGCTGGCCGACGACTCGGGCATCTGCGTCGATGCACTCGACGGTGCGCCGGGCGTGTTTTCGGCACGCTATGCCCAGTGCGTCGGCAAACCCAAGTCGGATGCCGCCAACAACGCCCATCTGATCTCGCAGCTGGCGGGCAAGCTCAATCGCCGCGCGCAGTACTACTGCGTGCTGGTGCTCGTGCGCCACGCCGAAGATCCGCGTCCGATGATCGCGGAAGGCACATGGGCTGGCGAGGTCGTCGACGCGCCGCGCGGCAACGGCGGCTTTGGCTACGACCCGCACTTCATGCTGCCCGCGTTCGGCAAGACCGCGGCCGAGCTCAGCGCCGACGAGAAAAACGCCGTCAGCCATCGCGCGCTGGCGTTGCAAGGGCTGGTGGCGCGCCTGCAGGCGCATGGCATGCGGATCGGCACATGATTCCGATCATTCCCGTCGGCAGCCTGCCATCTTCGTCATCGTCGCCGTCGTCACCCTCGTCACCCTCGTCACCCTCGTCACCCTCGTCGTCCTCGTCGTCCTCCACCACGCTGTCTCCCGCCGACAATCAGCAGTTGTGGCTCAAGCCCGGGCAGATCGCGCTACCGGGGTCGCCGCCGTTGTCGCTGTATGTGCATATCCCCTGGTGCGTGCGCAAATGCCCGTACTGCGATTTCAACTCGCATGCGGCACCGGGCGGGTCGCAGGAAATTCCCGAGGACGCGTATCTCGATGCGCTGCGCGCGGACCTCGAGCAATCGCTGCCGCTGGTCTGGGGCCGACCCGTGCATACGGTGTTTATCGGTGGCGGCACGCCGAGCCTGCTATCCGCGGCCGGCATGGATCGCCTGCTGTCGGATATCCGCGCGTTGCTGCCGTTGGATGCGGACGCCGAGATCACGATGGAAGCCAACCCGGGCACGTTCGAGGCCGAGCGCTTCGCGAGCTTCCGTGCAAGTGGCATCAATCGGCTATCCATCGGCATCCAGAGTTTCAGCGACCGCCATCTGCAGGCGCTGGGGCGCATTCATGGCGAGCGCGAGGCGCGCGGTGCGATCGAGATCGCGCTGCGGCACTTCGACAACGTCAATCTGGACCTGATGTATGCGCTGCCGCAGCAGACGCTGGACGAGTGCATGCACGACCTCGAAGCGGCGCTCTCGTACCGCACCACGCATCTGTCGATGTATCACCTGACGCTGGAGCCGAACACGCTGTTCGCAAAGTATCCGCCAGCGCTGCCGGACGAGGACATCGCCTACGAGATGCAGGATCTGATCGAGGCGCGCACGGCGCAGGCCGGCTTCCGTCATTACGAAACGTCGGCGTATGGGCAACCGCATCGCGAGGCGCGGCATAACCTCAACTACTGGCGCTTTGGGGATTACCTAGGCATCGGCGCGGGCGCGCACGGCAAGCTGTCATTTCCGCATCGTGTACTGCGCCAGATGCGCTACAAGCATCCGGCCACGTACATGGAGCGCGCGCTGGCCGGCGAGGCCGTGCAGGAGTCGCGCGACGTGAACGCGAGCGAGCTGCCGTTCGAGTTCATGCTCAACGCGTTACGGCTCACCGATGGGGTGCCGGCATCGAGCTTCCATGACTACACGGGGTTGCCGCTGCACTCGATCAGCAAGCAACTGGCGGCGGCGGAAAAGAAAGGGCTGCTGGAGGCGGACCTGACGACGATCCGCCCCACCGAGCTGGGACGACGCTTCCTGAACGATCTGCAGGAGATGTTCCTGTAGCGTCGGAATATCTGGGTTAGTACGGCGTGGCCCTTAGTAAGGAGTCGCCATATCGTTGGCCACGCGCGCGCGATCACCCACGCGCAAGGCGCCCAGATCGCGCTGCGTCACGCTGGCCATGCGGCCATCGTCGAGGCGCACGTTGACGCGGTACACGGTGCTGGTATTGCTGCCCGTGCGCTTCTCCACCTGATTGCCCGCTACCGCACCCACTACGGCGCCGCCAATAGTGGCCGCGGTGCGTCCACGTCCGCCGCCGATCTGGTTGCCGAGCAGGCCACCGGCCGCGCCGCCGATCACGGTACCGAGAATGCCCGAGCTGTTCTGTTGCTCGGTGGCGACGGGCTCGATCGACTCGACGCGACCCGTGAACACCGAACCCTGCGGCGCCTGATAGGTATTGGGCGCCTGTTGCTGGTAGCCGGGTTGTTGCTGATAGCCCGGCTGCTGCTGATAGCCGCCCTGGTTGTACGCGGGCGGCGGCGGCGCGTTGTAGGCCGAATTGCCGTACGGTTGGTTGTAGCCGGGCTGCGCGCAGCCGGCCAGCGTGGCCGCGACAGCCGTCACGGCGAGAATGGCGCCGCGGGTCAGCGCGCCTTGATGACGGATCTTGGTCATTGGGAATCCTCCTCTGTTTGGAATATGCGAGATGTCTGGTCGTATGCAGACATCTTCGCCATATGAGGCCAGAAAGGCCTGCAAGGTTCCGCGCTGTCCGACCGACACTGACAAGCCGCAAGTCAAACATCAGCGGAGAATCCAAGGGGATACGATTGTGCTAACGATGCAACTTTTTGTTGCTGCGTTAGCTTGTATAATGCGCGCTCTTCTCCAAGGAAGCGTGGCCGAGTGGTTTAAGGCAGCAGTCTTGAAAACTGCCGATGGGGTGACCCATCCGTGAGTTCGAATCTCACCGCTTCCGCCATCCCTCCCCGGTCAATCCACCCGGCAGTTGCCATAAACCTTGCCAACGGGCAAGATCGCGCATACGCTTGGTGTGCGTTATCTGTCGTCGTATAACTTACGACAACGTATAATGAACGCGTCCGTATTTCACGCAACAGGCTTGCCTTCACCGACTGATCTCGTCGACTTCTCCATGTCCAACGCCACGCTCACTCCGACGCTTGCCTCGACCGGCCCCTCGCCCGCACCCTTGCGCCGCCGCGGCCGTACGCTTGCCGAGGAAGTGGTCGCCAACCTCTCGGACAGCATCCAGCAGGGGCAACTGAAGCCCGGCGACAAGCTGCCGACCGAGTCCGAGATCATGGCGTCACTCGGCGTGAGCCGCACCGTGGTGCGCGAAGCGCTGTCGCGACTGCAGGCAAGCGGCATGGTCGAGACCCGCCACGGCATCGGCACGTTCGTGCTGACGCGTTCGCCGGAAGCGATCTCGCCGTTCCGCATCGACCCGTCCGCGATGATCACCGCGATGGACGTGCTGGCGATGCTCGAGTTTCGGGTGAGCCTGGAAGCCGAGGCCGCGAGCCTTGCCGCCACCCGCCGCACCGATGAGCATCTGGCGGCGATGCGCCGCGCGCTCGACGAGCTCAAGCGCAATGCCGCCGCCGGCAACGACGCGGTGCGGTCCGACTTCGAGTTTCATCTGTCGATCGCGCGCGCGACCGGCAACCGCTATTTCACCGACATCATGGGTCACCTCGGCACCATGGTGATTCCGCGTAGCCGGCTGCAGGTGAATACGCCGGAGCGCGAGCAGTACCTCGAGCGCGTCAATTTCGAGCACGAGAGCATCTATGATGCGATCGAGCGGCATGATCCCGAGGCGGCCAAGGCCGCGATGCGCATGCACCTGACCAACAGCCGCGAACGTCTGCGCAAGGCGTCGGCGATGGCTGGCACGGCGGGCGCCTGAGCCGTTACTGGCGCGGCGCGCGATGCGGGTTGTTGC
The DNA here is from genome assembly GCF_914271485.1 of Cupriavidus pampae. GTDB lineage: Bacteria > Pseudomonadota > Gammaproteobacteria > Burkholderiales > Burkholderiaceae > Cupriavidus > Cupriavidus pampae. The sequence goes on along the minus strand of NZ_CAJZAG010000001.1, from coordinate 71,142 downwards.
GCGGTTGCGTCCTCGCACGCCATGTCATATGATGTCTTATGACGTCGGCTCGATGCCGAAAATGCAAAGCTGATTTTCAGGGCTCGCCAAAGACTTTCGTCAGAGCCCTGTATCCTCTCTTCCCTCCTCCCTTCCCAGCAGGACATCCCATCATGACGATTACCGGCGAAATGCTGATTGGCGCCAGCGCAGTGCGCGGCACCGAAGATACGTTCCAGGCCATCAACCCGGCCACTGGTGAAACGCTGACCCCGACGTTCCACGGTGGCGGTGCTGCCGATGTGGACCGCGCCTGCGTGCTGGCCGAAGCGGCTTTCGATACGTTCCGCGCGACCTCGCCGGAACAACGCGCCAAGTTCCTCGAGCAGATTGCCGACAATATCGAGGCCATCGGTGACGAGCTGATCCAGCGCGCCAATGCCGAAACCGCGCTGCCGCTGCCGCGCCTGACCGGCGAGCGTGGCCGCACCACGGGCCAGCTGCGTCTGTTCGCGCGCCTGCTGCGTGACGGCCGCTGGCAGAGCGCCACGCTCGACAGCGCCCTGCCCGAGCGTACGCCGCCGCGTCCCGACCTGCGCATGCAGAAGATCGCGATCGGCCCTGTGGGCGTGTTCGGCGCCAGCAACTTCCCGCTCGCGTTCTCGGTGGCCGGTGGCGATACCGCGTCGGCGCTGGCCGCTGGCTGCCCGGTGGTGGTGAAGGCTCACCCAGCGCATCCGGGTACCTCGGAACTCGTGGGCCGCGCGATCCAGAAGGCCGTGGCCGATGCCGGCCTGCCGGAAGGCGTGTTCTCGCTGGTGTCGGGTGCCGGCATCGCAATCGGTACCGCGCTGGTGGCGCATCCGGCCATTCAGGCCGTGGGCTTTACGGGTTCGCGTGTTGGCGGCCTGGCGCTGACGCAGGTGGCCAACAACCGTCCGCAGCCGATTCCGGTGTACGCCGAGATGAGCAGCATCAACCCCGTGTTCCTGCTGCCCGAAGCCCTGGCCGCGCGCGGTGAGTCGATCGCGCGCGATCTGGTGGATTCGCTCGTGATGGGCGTGGGTCAGTTCTGCACGAATCCGGGCCTGCTGCTGGCCATCGAAGGTCCGGCGCTGGACGCCTTCCGCGCTGCCGCCACGGCCGCGATCGGCGGCAAACCGGCCGCGACGATGCTGACACCGGGTATCCACGGCGCGTTTGAAAAGGGTATTGCGAAGCTGACCGATATCAACGGTCTGTCGCGTGTGGGTTGCGGCCTCGAGGCCACTGGCCCGAATCAGGCGCGTCCGGCCTTCTTCGAAGCCTCGGCCCAGCAGTTCCTGGCCGACGAGCGCATGCACGCCGAAGTGTTCGGTCCGTCCACCGTGCTCGTGACGTGCCGCAACGCGGACGATCTGCTCGCCGTGGCGCGTGCGGTTGAGGGTCAGCTGACCGTGACCGTGCAGGCCGATGCGGGTGACCATGCACTGGCCGCGCGCCTGCTGCCGACGCTCGAACGCAAGGCTGGCCGGATTCTGTTCAACGGCTACCCCACCGGCGTGGAAGTGTGCTTCTCGATGGTCCACGGCGGCCCGTACCCGGCCACGTCGGACACGCGCACGACCTCGGTGGGCACCACCGCGATCGACCGCTTCCTGCGTCCGGTCTGCTACCAGAACCTGCCGGCGGCCCTGCTGCCGGAAGCCGTGAAGGATGGCAACCCGCTGAACCTGTGGCGCCTGAAGGACGGCGAGCTGGGCCACGCGTAAGCAGCCCACGTCCGATGACGTGATGCCCCGCTCGCTGCGAGTGGGGCAGATAACAAAGGGCGGCTGGCGCATCGCGCGCCAGCCGCCCTTTGTCGCTCAGGCGCTCATCGCCAGTTTGGCGCCGCGCGAGCGGCCCGAGCTCAGATAGTCCGCGATCGATTCCTGCGTCACCTCGCCGAGATAGGCGCCGTCGGCATCGACCACCGGCAACCAGCTGGTGTTGTGCTGGTACATGCGCGACAGCACGATGCGCAGATGCTCGTCGAAGGCGGCCGTGGCCGCGAACGGACGCAGTGCATCGGCACAGACGGCATCCCCACGGCTCATGCCCGCGCGCGCGTCGCGGCGCGACACATATCCCACCGCCTTACCCGATCCATCGACCACCGGCAGATGCCGCACGTCCGCGTCATCCATCACGCCGAACGCCTGCGCGAGCGTCGTGTCCGGCGTCGCGTTCGGCGGCATCGTGGCCGCATCGCCGGCGCGCACCAGCAGCAGGCGCTTGAGCGTGTTGTCGTGACCGACGAAGGCCTGCACGAAGTCGTCGGCGGGATGTGCCAGCAGCGCGTCCGGATGATCGAACTGCACGAGCTTGCCGCGGCGGAACACCGCAACCTTGTCGCCCAGCTTGATCGCCTCGTCGATATCGTGCGACACCATGATCACGGTCTTGTTGAGCTGCCGCTGCATCTGGAAGAACTCGTTCTGGATGCTCTCGCGATTGATCGGATCCACCGCGCCGAACGGCTCGTCCATCAGCAGCACGGGCGCATCGGCCGCCAGCGCGCGAATCACGCCGATACGCTGCTGCTGACCGCCCGACAGTTCGCGCGGATAGCGGCCGAGCATGCGATCCGGATCGAGCTGCACCATGGACATGAGCTCGCGCGCGCGTTCGCGGCTGCGGCCCTTGTCCCAGCCCAGCAGACGCGGCACCACCATGATGTTTTCCTCGATCGTCATGTTCGGGAACAGGCCGATCTGCTGGATCACGTAACCGATCTTGCGGCGCAGGGCCACACCATCGATGCCCGAGGTGTCCTCGCCATCGATGCGCACGGTGCCCGACGTCGGCTCGATCAGCCGGTTGATCATCTTGAGCGTGGTGGTCTTGCCGCAGCCGGACGGGCCGAGGAACACGCAGATCTCGCCGCGCGGCACCGTCAGCGAGACGGCATCCACCGCGTTGGAACGCGTGCCGTCCTTCTGCACGAACGTCTTCGTCAACTGGTCGAGTTCAATCATGGGCACGGTCATTGTCGGATTCCTTTCGGTGTCAGCGCGCGCTGCAGGCTCTGCAGGCACAGGTCGGCGGCGATGGCGAGCACGCTCACGAGCGCCGCGCCGACCGCGAGCTTGCTCATGTTGCTTTGGCTGATGGCCTGCAGGATCAGCACACCCAGGCCACCGGCGCCGATCAGCGCGGCGATGGTGGTCACGCCGATGTTCATCACCACGGCGGTACGGACGCCACCGAGGATCACGGGTACCGCGAGCGGCAGATCGACCAGACGCATGCGCTGCCACGTGGTCATGCCGATGCCGCGCCCCGCTTCCTGAATGCCGGGGTCGACATTGGCGAGCGCGGTGTACGTATTGCGCATGATCGGCAGCAGCGAGTACAGGAACACGGCCGTGACCGCCGGCAGGTAACCGAGCGCGTGGCCAAAGCGCGCGAAGATCGGAATCATCAGCCCGAACAGCGCAATGGACGGCAGCGTCAGCACGATGGTGGCAAGCGCGAGCAGCGGCGTGGCCAGCCAGCGATGGCGCGTGATCAGAATGCCGAGCGGCACGCCGATCAGGATGGCGAGGCCGACGGCCGCGCCGACCAGCGCGAGATGCTGGCCCGTCAGGCGCAACAGCGTCGGCCAGCTATGTTGGAGGTAAGCGAGCAGATCCATGGTCCCCTCAGATCAGGCCGTGGCCGCGCAGGAAATCCCCGGCGACCTTGTCCACGGGCTGCTGCCCGATATCGACCTGGTAGTTCATATCGGTCATCGCCGCGTTGTCGAGCTTCGATGCCAGGGCATCGAGCAGCGCGGCGAGCTCCGGATGGGCGTCGAGCACCGCGCGGCGCACCACGGGTACCGCGTTGTACGGCGGGAAGAAATGCAGATCGTCCTCGAGCAGCGCAAGGTCGAAGCCCTTCACGCGACCGTCGGTCATGTAGACCAGGCCGAGTTCCACCTGATCGTTCTTGAGCGCGGTGTAGACGAGGCCCGGGTCCAGCTGGATCACGTCCTTGCGCGTGAAGGGCAACTGGTACGCAGCCTTGAGCGGCTCGAGGCCGTCGGGTCGCGCCGCGAATTCCATATCCACCGCGAATGGGTGCCTGGCATCGGGGTCGGCGCGCATCTTCGCGGCAAGCGCCGACAGCGTGGTCACGCCGGCGGCTTCCGCTCGCACGCGCGGCATGGCCAGCGCGTACGTATTATTGATGCGCGAAGGCGCGAGCCATACCAGACCCTTGTCGGCATCGAGCGCTTTCACGCGAGCATAGCTCTCGGGGCCATCAAGCTTTTCCTGCACGCGGTTGAACACGATCAGCGCGGTACCGGTGTAGTCCCACACCACGTCGAGCTGCCCCGATTCGAGTGCCTGCCGCATCAGCGTGCTACCGAGGCCCGACGTCAGCTCGGTGCCGAAGCCCTTGGCACGCAGGTACTGCGACGTCATCGACGACAGGATCAGCTGCTCGGTGAAATTCTTGCCGCCTATCTTCAGCGCGGAGGACGTCAGCGCTGGGGATGCCGCGGCGCCCTCCCCGGCCGACGGCTGCGAAGCCTGCGCGTGCGCCGGTGCAGTACCGAGCAGGACAGCCGCCACAATCGCGCCAACCACCGCGAAAATCCAGAACGCCTTGCGCTCCGTATCCGGTTTCCAAGCCATGCAAATACTCCTTCAGTTGGCCAGCCCGCGGCGGCGCAGATACACATGCCCCGCGTACGCAAACAGCGCATCGAGCACGAGCGCGAGCAGCGCGGTGGCGGCCGCGCCGAGCAGCAGCAGCGACTGGTTGTTGAGGTAGATGCCCGGGAAGATCAACTCGCCGAGGCTGTTCGCGCCGATCAGGAACGACAGCGGCACCGTGCCGACATTGATCACCAGGCTGATGCGCACGCCCGCGAGCACCACGGGCAGCGCGTTCGGAAACTCGACGCGCACGAGTCGCTGGATCGGCGTCATGCCGATGCCGCGCGCCGCCTCGCGCAATGCCGGCGAGACATTGCGCAGCCCTTCGTACGTGTTGCGCACGATCGGCAGCAGCGACGCGAGCCACAGTGCGAGAATCGCGGGCCGCTCGCCGATGCCGAGCACCGCGAGCGCCAGCGCGAGCACGGCCAGCGATGGCACCGTATTGCCGATGTTGAAGACCTGCATCAGCCGATCCGCCCAGCGGCGCATGCACGGGCGCGACAGCGCGATGCCGGCGGGCACGCCCGTGGCAAGCGCAAGCGTCATCGAGATGGCGACGAGGCGCAGGTGATCGGCCAGGTCATACAGCAGCCGGTCCCGGTGCGTGGCGATGACGTCCGGTCCGATCCAGGCGATCAGGCCGACGAGCGCCATGGCAATCAGCGCGCCCCAGGCGAGGCGCACAGCTTGTCGGTTCATGGGTCCTTTTCCTCAAAGGGGGTCCATGGCGGTCCATGAGCATGGATCGCCACACGACGAAAGCGAGAAACAATGGGTCCGCTGCGGGGACTCCGCCGGATCCGGTTCAGATTGCATTGCCGCCATGGCCGGCAGGGGCGCCGGCGGACGGACTATCGGGGCTCTGCCGCGAACGGCGAACACCTCTTTGATGGAACGCCACGAGCGTGACGATCCGGGTAGCGGCGCAAGAAGCTGGGCGGCGTGGGACAAATCCTGGGGGATTCGTACGGCTGCCGGCCTCGATGGCCAAGATTGATTGTTGCGATCTCTGCGCAACTTGTGACAAACAGGCCGCTATTCTACACAAGTTCTGCGAACCTGTCATTCCGCGCGGTTCTCCGCCCATTGAGCGGCCTTTTCCGACGACCAAATCAGTGTTCTGCCGACAGAACAATCTTTTGTCATTAGGGCGTCTACCGGAATTTCGCCAAATCTATACATTGCTCATATCGCATAGGCAGCATCAACCGGAGAACCCTTATGGACACCCGCACCCCCACCACCGTCACCGCCACGGCTATCGAGACGGTTTCCCGCTCGCGCACGGTCGATCGTGTCGTGCGCGGCGTTGCCACCTCCGACGGCGCCGGCGTCAAGCTCACGCGCGTGCTCACGCAGAACCTGCAGCGCCGGCTCGACCCGTTCCTGATGCTCGACGCGTTTGGCACCGACAATCGCGACGACTACATCGGCGGCTTTCCAGACCATCCGCACCGCGGCTTCGAGACCATCACGTACATGCTGGCCGGCCGTATGCGCCATCGCGATAGCGCGGGCCACGAGGGCCTGCTCGAGAACGGCGGCGCGCAATGGATGGTCGCCGGCTCAGGCGTCGTGCACTCGGAATTGCCCGAGCAGGAAGACGGCCGCATGGAGGGCTTTCAGCTTTGGCTGAACCTGCCCGCCGCCGACAAGATGACCACGCCGTGGTATCGCGACGTGCCGGCTCGCGACATTCCGATCGTCGCACTGCCGGATGGCGGTACCGCGCGCGTGATCGCCGGGGCGACGCACGGCATTGCGGGCGCCGTTACGCGGCCGGTCACCGAGCCGCTGTACCTCGACGTGCATCTGCCGGCTGGCGCGCGCTTCGCGCAGACGCTACCCGCGGGCCACAACGCGTTCGTGTACGTGTATCGCGGCGAGATCGCGATCGGTGAAGGCGAGGGTCGCGCCGTGGTGGAGGCGCAGCGCATGGGCGTGCTGGACAACACCGGGCTCGGTGATGGCGTGGTGATCACGGCGAGCGCCGATGCGCGCTTTCTGCTGATTGCAGGGGCACCGCTGAACGAACCGATCGCGCAGTACGGTCCGTTCGTGATGAACACGCAGGACCAGATCTACCAGACGCTCGCCGATTACCGCGATGGGCGCTTTGCGAAGATCCCGGCGGAGAATCATGGCTAAGCGCGATGGCTGACCACGGTTAAGCACGCTGCCGACCACGGTTAGCACGATCAATCCCCACAAGGCCACGGCACCCGCCGTGGCCTTTTTCATTCCGGCATGCGAATTGCAATCTCCCGCGAGCCGTTGCAGGACGCGGCATGCCGCGTGAAACGGGCATTCGCACCCCCGCACACTTATATAATCCGGAACTAATGTCGGACATTACCGCGCCATGATGATGGACCGTACTGTCTGAGATCAACGTTGCTGCCACAACAATTCGAGCCGCCTCAGTGACCCTACAAACCCCTCCCAGGCTGGCGCTTGCCCACATCACCAAGCGCTATCCCGGCGTGACCGCCAACGACGACGTGAGCCTGTCCGTCGCGCCCGGCGAAATCCATGCCGTGCTCGGCGAAAACGGCGCCGGCAAATCGACCCTCATGAAGATCATCTTCGGCGCGGTGCGACCCGATGCCGGCGAGGTGCACTTCAACGGGGCGCCGGTGTCGATCGCCAGTCCGCACGATGCGCGCAACCTGGGCATCGCGATGGTGTTCCAGCATTTCTCGCTGTTCGACACGCTGACCGTCGCCGAGAACATCGCGCTCGGCCTGCCGCCGAAGGACGCGGGCAACATGAAACAGCTGGCCGCGCGCATCCGCACCACGGCCGAGCGCTATGGCCTGCCGCTCGAGCCCCACCGTCATGTACATACGCTGTCCGTGGGCGAGCGGCAGCGCGTGGAGATCGTGCGCGCGCTGCTGGCCAATCCGCAACTGCTGATCCTCGACGAGCCGACTTCGGTGCTGACGCCGCAAGCGGTGGAGACGCTGTTCGTCACGCTGCGGCAGCTCGCGGCCGAAGGCACCAGCATTCTCTACATCAGCCACAAGCTCGACGAGATTCGCGCGCTGTGCCATCGCGCCACGGTCATGCGCATGGGCCGCGTGACCGGCGTGTGCGACCCACGCGAGGAAAGCGCGGCCTCCCTCTCGCGCCTGATGATCGGTGGCGAGCCGCCGCGCGAATCGCGCGTGGCCGCCGAGCGTGGACCGCTGCGCCTGTCCGTGCGCGAGCTGTCGCTGCCGCGCGCGCATGCGTTCGGCACCACGCTGGAACGCATCGCGCTGGACGTGCATGGCGGCGAGATCGTCGGCATTGCCGGGGTGTCGGGCAACGGCCAGCAGGAACTGCTGGCGGCGTTGTCCGGAGAAGATGGGCGTTCCACTGGTGACGCGGGTGGCGCGGTGCGGATCGACGGACGCCCGGTGGGCAAGCTCGATGCGCGTGCACGCCGCCGCGCTGGCCTGGCCTTCGTACCCGAGGAACGGCTGGGGCGCGGCGCGGTACCCGGCATGAGTCTGGCCGCCAATACGTTGCTCTCGCACCAGACCCCGCCGTTCGTGCGCGCGGGCCTGATTTCGCCGACGGCCGCCGCGGGACTCGCGGCCACCGTGATCCAGCGCTTTCGCGTGAAGGCCAACGGCCCCGCCGCGCTCGCGCGCAGCCTGTCCGGAGGCAATCTGCAGAAGTTCATCGTGGGCCGCGAGATCGCCTCGGGCCCGAAGGTACTGATCGTCGCGCAGCCGACGTGGGGCGTCGATGTGGGCGCCGCCGCGCAGATCCATAACGAAATGCTCGCGCTCAAGGCCACCGGCTGCGCGGTGCTGGTCGTGTCCGAAGAGCTCGACGAGCTGTTCGCGATCTGCGACAGGCTGCACGTCATCGCCAAGGGACACCTGTCGCCATCGATTCCTGTGGAGACCGCCACGCGCGAGCAGGTGGGCCTGTGGATGAGCGGACTCTGGCACGGCGGTCCCGCCACCGAACGCGACAAGACCGACGCGGAGGTGAGCCATGGCTGATTTCCGCCCACTGCTGACGCTGGCGCCGCGTGGCGCCCCGTCGCGCGCGATGGCCTATGCCTCGCCCATCATCGCACTCGCGCTGACGTTGCTGTTTGGCGCATTGCTGTTCGTTGCGCTCGGCAAGGATCCGGTGAGCGCGCTCAAGGTGTTCCTCGTCGATCCGCTGCGCGACAAGCGCGCGATCGGCGAAGTCCTGCTGAAGACCGTGCCGCTCGTGCTGTGCGCGCTCGGCCTCGCGGTCTGCTATCGCGCCAATGTGTGGAACATCGGCGCGGATGGCCAACTGATCCTGGGCGGCATCTTCGCCGGCGCCACAGTGCTGTATTTCGACGTGCCCGGTCACACCATCGGCGGCGTGCCGGTGCTGGTGATGGCCTCACTGGCCGGCATGGCCGGTGGCATGCTGTGGGCCGCGATCACCGCGCTGCTGCGCGACCGCTTCAACGCCAACGAGATCCTGGTCTCGCTGATGCTGACGTATATCGCGCAGCAACTGATCCTGTGGGTCGTCAACGGCCCGCTCAAGGATCCGCAGGGCATGAACTTCCCACAGTCGAAAGTGTTTTCGCCCGAGTTCCTGCTGCCGAATCTGCTGTCGGGCTCGCGCCTGCATGCGGGCTTTGTGGTCATGCTGGTGCTGGTGGCGATCATGACGGTGTTCGTGTTCCGCAGCTTTGCGGGCTATCGCCTGCAGGTGGGCGGCACCGCACCGGCGGCGGCGCGCTACGCGGGCTTTTCCGCGCGCGGGTCGCTGTGGAGCGCGCTGCTGATCTCGGGCGCCACTGCCGGCCTCGCGGGCGCGTTCGAGGTGACCGGACCGATCGGCCAGTTGCTGCCGTCGATTTCGCCCGGCTATGGGTTCACCGCCATCATCGTCGCGTTCGTCGGGCGACTGCATCCGGTGGGCACCGTGTTCGGCGGTATCGTGATGTCGCTGTTCTATATCGGCGGCGAGATGGCGCAGTCGCGCCTGGGCCTGCCCTCCGCGCTCGGCTGGGTGTTCCAGGGCATGCTGCTGTTCTTCCTGCTGGCGTGCGACACGCTGATCGACAACCGCCTGCGCTGGCGCGCCAGGACTGCCTGAAAGAGCCCGCAATCGCTATGGAACAACTCGCTCCCCTGATCGCCACCGCGATCAATGCCGGTACCCCACTGCTGCTTGCGGCACTGGGCCTGCTCGTCAACGAACGCGCCGGCGTGCTCAACCTCGGCGCCGAGGGCATGATGCTGGTGGCCGCCGCATTCGGCTTTATGGTCGGCTACCAGACGCAGTCGCCATTGCTCGGCTTTGTCGCCGGCGCGGGTGCCGGCATGCTGATGGCCACGCTGTTCTCGTGGCTCGCGCTCGTGCTGGCCACCAACCAGGTGGCCACCGGCCTGGCGCTGTCGATCTTCGGCACCGGCCTTTCCGCCTTCATGGCCCAGCGCTTCGTCGGCTATGCGATGCCCGCGCAGGCCAAGGCCGTGCCGGGCCTCGCCGATCTACCGTTTATCGGCCCCGCGTTTTTCCAGCATCACTGGATGGTGTACTTCAGCCTGCTGTTGTGCGGCGCCATCACGTGGTTCCTGTTCCGCACGCGCGCGGGCCTGACGCTGCGCGCGATCGGCGAGTCGCCGGAGTCCGCGCATGCGCTCGGCTATCCGGTGCGCTGGATCCGCTTCGGCGCGTTGCTGTTCGGGGGCGCGTGCTGCGGACTGGCGGGCGCGTACCTGTCGCTGGTCTACACGCCGATGTGGGTGGAAAACCTCGTCGCGGGGCGCGGCTGGATCGCGCTGGCGCTGACGACGTTTGCCACCTGGCGCCCGGGCCGCGTGCTGATCGGCGCATGGCTGTTCGGCGGCGTGACGATTCTGCAGTTCTACCTGCAGGGCATCGGCATCGCGGTGGCACCGCAGTTCCTGTCGATGCTGCCGTACGCCGCGACCATCGTCGTGCTGGCGCTGATTTCGCGCAATCCGGCCTGGATCCGCCTCAATATGCCGGCCTCGCTGGGCAAGCCGTTCCGCCCCGGCAATGCCTGACCCTGCCATAGAAGAACGACGCAAACGCTTTACCCATTCCACCAAGAAGACGGTCAACCAAGGAGAGATCATGAACATCACACGCAGGACCACCCTGGCGGCCCTCGCGGCCACCACCGTGCTGGCGCTGGCCGGTTGCGGCAAGAAGGAAGACGCGCCCGCTGCCGCCGGTGCGGCTTCAGCACCGGCCGCCGCTGCCACCGGCGAACCGCTCAAGGTCGCGTTCGTCTACATCGGACCGGTCGGCGACGCGGGCTGGACCTATGCGCACGACGCCGGTCGCAAGGCCGTGGAAGCGAAGTTCGGCGACAAGGTAAAGACCTCTTACGTCGAGAACGTGCCCGAGTCCGCCGCGGACGCCGAGCGCGTGTTCCGCGATCTGGCCAGCCAGGGCAACAAGCTGATCTTCGGCACCACGTTCGGCTATCAGGAATCGATGCTGAAGGTGGCAAAGGAATTTCCGGACGTGAAGTTCGAGCACGCCACGGGCTTCAAGACCGCCGACAACCTCGCGCAGTACGACGTGCGCACCTATGAGGGCGCATATCTGGCCGGCGTGGTCGCGGGCAAGATGAGCAAGAGCGGCAAGATGGGCGTGGTGGCATCGGTGCCCATCCCCGAAGTGGTCCGCAATATCGACGCGTTCGCGCTCGGCGCGCGCAGCGTGAACCCGCAGGCGTCGGTCAAGGTGGTCTGGGTCAACAAGTGGTTCGATCCGGGCAAGGAGCGCGAGGCCGCGACCACGCTGATTGGTCAGGGCGTGGACATGCTGATGCAGAACACCGACTCCGCCGCCGTGGTGCAGACCGCGCAGGAGAAAGGCGTCTACGCGTTCGGCTGGGACAGCGACATGAGCAAGTTCGGCGAGAAGGCCCACCTGGCGGCGTCGGTCATCTCGTGGGGCGTGTACTACACCAAGGTCGTCGACGACGTGCTGAACAACCAGTGGAAAAACAGCACGATCTGGTGGGGCCTCAAGGAGAACATGATCGACCTCAAGAGCTTCAACGCGGTGGTGCCGGAAGACGTCAAGGCGCTCGTGGAAGAACGCCGCAAGGGCATCGTCGATGGCTCGGCGCCGATCTGGAAGGGCCCGATCAAGGACAACACGGGCAAGGAACAGGTTGCCGCGGGCCAGACCGCCGACGACAACTTCCTGCATAACGTGAAGTTCTACGTGGAAGGCGTGGAAGGCAACGTTCCGGGCTAAAACGACCGAGGGAACTTGAAGCACGAACGAACGGCCCAAGCTAATTGCCTGGGCCGTGTCTTTTTGCGCGGCCTTGTGATCGTTATGATCGTTGTGATCGAGGAGGCCCTACGATGTGGAAACGTTTTTCCGCCCTGTGGACCATGATCCGCCGCGACGGACGGATGCTGTGGTTTGCGCTGCGGCACCCCGACGCCCCGGTCTGGCTGCGTCCGGCCACCATTGCGCTGCTGGTCTATGCGGTGTCGCCGATCGATCTGATTCCGGACTTTGTGGCCGGGCTAGGCATCGTCGATGACGTCGTACTCATTCCGCTAGCGGTGCATCTGATGTTGAAGCGCCTGCCGCCTCACATCATGCGGCAGGCCCAGCTGCGCGCCGGCGCGACCACGGTCAGACCGCGTTAGACCGCGCTAGGCCACGGCCGACCACGGTCGACCGCTTCCCCTCAATGACTGTCCTGCGAGAGCTGCGCGATCAGCAGCTCCGCCGTCGCCAGATTGGTCGCGCACGGCACGTTGTGCACGTCGCACGCGCGCACCAGCGCGTTGATGTCCGGCTCGTGCGGTTGCGGCGTCATCGGGTCGCGCAGGAAGATCACCGCGCTGACGCGCCCTTCCGCCAACTGCGCCCCAATCTGCAGATCCCCACCCCACGGCCCCGACAGCATGCGCGTGACCGTCAGCCCGATCTCGTCGGCAATGCGGCCACCGGTCGTTCCGGTGGCCAGCAATTCGCACTGCGACAGAAACTCGCGATGCCGGCCCGCGAACGCCACGATGTCGTCCTTCTTGTGATCGTGCGCGATCAGCGCAATGCGGGGACGCGTCATCTCACATCGTGCCCGGGAAGGCACCGCCGTCGAGCAGCAGATTCTGGCCGGTAATGAAGCCCGCCTGCTTGCTGGCCAGGAACGCGCACGCCGCGCCGAATTCTTCCGAGGTGCCGAAACGGCGCGTCGGGTTGGCGGCGGCACGACGCGCCGTGGCGTCTTCCACCGAGATGCCGGCCTTCGTGGCGGCGAGCTCGATGTTCTTGATCAGGCGGTCGGTGTAGAACGGGCCGGGCAGCAGGTTGTTGACGGTCACACCATGCTGCGCCACTTCGCGCGCGAGGCCCGCCACAAAACCGGTCAGGCCCGAGCGCGCGCCGTTGGACAGGCCCAGCACGTCGATCGGCGCCTTGACGGCACCGCTGGTGATATTGATCACACGGCCCCACTTGCGCGCGATCATGCCGTCGATCGATGCCTTGATCAGCTCGATCGGCGTCAGCATGTTGGCGTCGATCGCGGCGATCCAGTCATCACGCTCCCAGTCGCGGAAGTTGCCCGGGGGCGGGCCACCCGCGTTGTTCACGAGGATATCGAGGTCGCCGAGCTTGGCCACGGCATCCAGGGCCTGCTTGCGACCTGCCGGCGTGGTGATATCGGTCGCCACGGCCACCACACGGCGGCCATAGCGCGCGCGCAGTTCCGCCGCGGCCTTCTCGAGTGCCTCCGCGCCGCGCGCGACGATCACCACATCGACGCCTTCAGCGGCCAGCGCTTCCGCGCAACCGAAACCGAGTCCCTTGCTGGCGCCGCACACCAGCGCATGCTTACCGCGCAATCCGAAATCCATGTTTTCTCTCTCCGTTGAGTGTTTGTTGTTGCGTTGTGGGCAAATCAGGTCTTGCGCGCGGACAGCAGATACATGCCACCAAGCACGAGCGCACTTCCCGCGAGCTGTACGCCGGTGACCGGCTCGCCGAGCAGCCAGAATGCCAGGGCGAGCGTGGACACCGGGCCGATCATGCCGGCCTGCGAGGCCAGCGGTGCGCCGATGCGCGCCACCGCGACCATCGTCATCGACACGGGCAGCACGGTACAGAACACCGCGTTCAAGACCGACAGCCACAGCACCGGAGCCGGCTGCGCGAGCTCGGCCAGCGGCCGGCCCAGTACCACGTACTGGATCGCGCAGCAGGCGGTGGACACGCACATTGCATACGCCACGAGCCGCAGCGAGCCCACGCGCTTTACCAGCTCGCCGCTGAGTATCAGATACACACCATACGACAACGCACTGCCGAGCACCAGCGCGCCACCGAGCCAGACCTGCGCGCCGCTGACGTCGAGGTCATGCGCGAACACCAGCAGGATGCCCGCATAAGCCAGCAGCAGCGAGATCCACTGCCGTGCGTGAATCGGGCGGCGGAACAGGAACGCCGTGGCCAGCAGCACGAACGAGGGCGTGAGGAACAGGATCAGCCGCTCGAGCCCCGCGGTGATGTACTGCAGACCGATGAAATCGAGAAAGCTCGACAGGTAGTAGCCGATAAAGCCGAGGAAGACCACGCGACCGCGATCGGCCCACGACAGCGCCGGCAGCTTGCGCGCCTGCCACCAGCCGATGGCCATGAACAGCGGCACCGCGAACAGCATGCGCAACGTGATGACCATGACGGCATCCACGTTGTAGCGGTACATGAGCTTGGCGACGATCGCCTTGGCGGAGAACAGCACGGCGCCGACGGCGGCAATGGCCAGACCGGAGCGCTGCGCGATGGCCGCGGCATGCGGAGCGGATTGGGGAATGGTCTTCTGGGAAGCGGTCACGGGGACGACGGGGCGATGACGGAAGCGACGGGCAATGCGGATCGGCTGGCGGGGACGCCGGAGTGCGCCGGAACCCGCCGATTGTAAGTCAAAAGGCGCAACGGCGAGGAGGGTGCGGGAGGGCGACGGAGGCACCGACTCCGGACGCACGGTCGATCCCCTACAATGGCTCGCGCGCGGTCCGCGTCACAAGCGCGGACCAGACGCCAAGATAATCATCATGGAGACATTCAAGTCATGCCGTTCGCCTGCCCTTCCACCAATCACCCGTCGCGCGCGCGCCGCGCGCTGATGCAGTCAGCGCTGGTCCTCGCCCTGCCCGTCACGCTCGCCCTCGGCTTGCCGCGCGCGGGCCACGCCGCCGAGGCCTACCCGTCCAAGCCGATCCGCTTCGTCGTGCCCTACGCCGCCGGTGGCACTACCGACCTCGTCGCGCGCACGGTCGGCCAGCGCGTGGCCGAGAAGCTGGGCCAGCCGGTGGTGATCGAGAACCGCCCCGGCGCGGGCGGCAATATCGGCATGGACGCCGTGTCCAAGGCCGCGCCCGATGGCTACACGATCGGCTTTGGCGCGATCTCGACCAATGCGCTCAATCCGCATATCTACAAGCACGTCCCGTTCGATCCGCGCAAGGACTTCACGGCGATCAGCCTGCTGGGCACCTCGACGATCGTGCTGGAGGTCAGCGAGAGCCTGCCCGTGAAAACGGTGCCCGAGCTGATTGCCTATGCCAAGGCACATCCGGGCCTGACGTATGCGACCGCGGGCACCGGCACCTCGATGCATCTGGCCGGCGCGATGTTCTCGCAGATGACGCAGGCGGGGCTCGTGCATGTGCCGTACAAGGGCAGCAGCCCGGCCATCAACGACATGCTGGGCGGCCACCTGCAGGTGATGTTCGACAACCTGCCGGCGTCGCTGCCGCATATCCAGGCCGGCAAGCTGCGCGCGCTGGCGGTGGCCGGCAAGACGCGTTCGCCGTCGCTGCCGAACGTGCCGACGCTGGCCGAGGCAGGCCTCGCCGGTTACTCGGTGGAGCCGTGGTTCGGGGTCTATGGTCCGGCCAATCTGCCGGCACCCGTGGTGCAGGCGCTCAACGCCGCGTTCGTGGAAGCGCTGGCCCGGCCGGACGTGCGCGACAAGTTGACCCAGGCCGGCTTCAATCCGAAGGGATCGAGCGCGGCGGAACTGCAGACGCTGACGCAGACCGAGTACGACCGTTTCGGCAAGGTCGCGAAGGACGCCGCCATCACCGTGGACTGAGCCATCGATCAGGCCATTGCGACCCGACCGCGGGCATTGCCATTACAATCGCGCTGCATCGGGTCCGCGCCGGCCATGCCGCGCGGCGCCCGCTCCTCTTATGCCGAGCCCCCTGCCCGGGGGCTCCAGACTGCCTGCCGCATGACACACGATCCGCGCTTCCCCAATCTGTTCATCCTCGACCACCCGCTGATTCAGCACAAGCTCTCACACATGCGCGACAAGGAAACGTCCACGCGCACGTTCCGCGAGCTGCTGCGCGAGATCACGCTGCTGATGGGCTACGAGATCACGCGTAACCTGCCGCTGACCACGCGTCATATCGAAACGCCGCTGACACCACTGGAAGCACCGGTCATCGCCGGCAAGAAGCTCACGATCGTGCCTGTGCTGCGCGCGGGCGTGGGCATGAGCGATGGCCTCGTCGAGCTGATTCCATCGGCCCGTATCGGCCATATCGGCGTATATCGTGACGATCAGCATCGCCCGGTGGAATATCTGGTGCGCCTGCCAGACCTCGAGGACCGCAGCTTTATCCTGTGCGATCCGATGGTCGCCACCGGCTACTCGGCCGCATATGCGGTGGACGTGCTCAAGAAGCGCGGCGTGAAGGATGAATCCATTACGTTCGTGGCGCTGGTCGCCGCGCCGGAAGGCGTGGAGGTGTTCCAGAAAGCCCATCCGGGCGTGAAGCTGTTCGTGGCCTCGCTGGACAGCCATCTGGATGCGAACGCGTACATCGTGCCCGGTCTCGGCGACGCCGGCGACCGGTTGTTCGGCACCAAGAATTGAGTTAATGGGCGGGTGGCCACACCCACCCGCCCGTACTGCGTGCCGCGTCAGAACTTATGGCGCAGGCCGATGGTCGTACCAAACTGGTTTGCGCCGATGGCAGCCGTACCATAGCCGCTGCCGCCGATACCCGTGGCGGCCACGCCCATGTTCGACCCTTCCCGGTTCATGGCATAGCTCAGGTTCCAGTACGCATCGGTCCGCTTGGAGAACGCGTAGTCAGCGGACAGCACGAAGGTCCACGGATCGGCGCCCGAGCCGCGCACATCCTGATAATAGGCCGCGCCCGTCATCGCAAACGCCGGCGTGATCTGATAGCCGAGACCCAGCCAGTACAGATTCGACGAGTTCTTGCCGTCCGTGCCCGGCAGCGTGGCGAAGCTGTAGGCCTTGGCCCAGCGATAGCCCGCATACATCTTGACCGGCCCGACGGCGTAAGAGCCGGCCAATGCCGCGCGGCGGATCTTCATGTCGTCCGACTTCGGAATGCGGGCAACCGTGCCGTTGGGCGCGCCGACATTGATCTGATCCACGACCACACCCACCGCGAACGGACCGGATGCATAGCCCAGTCCAAGGCTCGACTCCGCGCCAAGCTTCGCCTTGCCCGGCACTTCGCCCCAGCCGCCACCGCCCGTGTTTGCACCGAAGCTGTACAGCGCGTTGACCGTGACACCGCTGAAGTTCGCCGAATACTTGATCGAGTTGTCGGCACGACCCGCAAACGCGCCATCCTGCGTGGCCAGCGAGTAGTTGGCCAGGACCATCGGGTCGAACTGCAGCGCAAAATCGAAGGCCGGGGTCTCGTGACGGCCCAGGGTCAGTTGCCCCCAGTTTCCGGCCAGACCGACGTATGCCTTGCGACCGAACAGGCGATTGTTCTGTGCGGACGTGCCGGTATCGAGATTGAACCCGTTCTCGAGCACGAAGACCCCTTTGAGACCGCCACCGAGGTCTTCGGTACCGCGCAGGCCCCAGCGGCTGCCCGCCATGCCACCGGACGTCATGTCGAGCGAGGACTTGCCGCCCGCGGTCGGCAGACCGGTCCGATACTGAACGCCGACATCGAGCACGCCATACAGCGTGACACTCGATTGCGCAAAGGCCGAGGTGGAAAGCATGACTGCGGCAGCAATAGGCAGAACCTTGAAGTTCATAAATTCGACTCTCTTATATTTTCGCAAGCCAATTCTTGCGAGCGAGTGAATTATGAAATCATCGATTTGATATGCTCAATGCCATTGATTGCCGATGTTGCGTCCTGACAAGCCACTCACAAGTTATTTTTATCCTTATAAATCAACATCTTATCTACGTATTTACGCAAATATTGAACATTGTTTCACATAAATAAGGTTTGGCTTATTTTTAAAATTCAAATAAATCAATAAGCTTTCTCACGAGCATTTTCATCGGTGCTCTACTTTCCTTGCAGCAAAAACAAGGGCCGCCCAAAAGGCGGCCCTTGTTTCATTCGGCAGGCAATGTGGCGCTATTTCTTGCGGCCAGACCCCAGCAGGCTGCCGAGCACGCCTCGAATCAATTCGCGGCCGACCTGCGAGCCGACCGTGCGCGCCGCGGACTTGGCCATCGACTCGATGATCGAATCGCCGCGACCGCTCTTGCCGGTGCCACGCGTCAGCGTGCCGAAGATATCGCCGGCCTGGCCGAGCCAGCCGCCCGCACTGTCGCCCGCCCCGCCGCCTGTTGCACCGGTAGCGTCCGTTGACGCTGGCGCGGACGCGTCGGTTGGCACCTTCGCGGGCGTAGCGGCCTTGCCACGCCCTCCATTGCCGCCGCCGTTAGCTACCCCGGCGCGCAGCTTCTCGTAGGCGGACTCGCGGTCGATCGCCTGTTCGTAGGCCCCCGCCACCAGCGAGGTGGCAATCAACTGCCTGCGTTCCTCGTCGTTGATCGGACCGATGCGGCTGCCCGGCGCCAGCACCCACGCTCGCTCGGTAATACCCGGCGTGCCCTTGGCATCGAGGCACGACACCAGCGCCTCGCCCACACCAAGCTCGCCAATGGCCTGCTCCAGCGAGAGCTTCGGATTGGCACGCATGGTCGTCGCCGCTACCTTGACAGCCTTCTGGTCGCGCGGCGTGAACGCGCGCAGCGCATGCTGGACGCGGTTGCCGAGCTGGCCAAGCACGGTATCGGGAATATCAAGCGGATTCTGCGTGACGAAATACACGCCAACACCCTTCGAGCGCACCAGCCGCACCACTTGCTCGATCTTGTCGAGCAGGCCCTTGGGGGCGTCATTGAACAGCAGATGGGCCTCGTCGAAGAAGAACACGAGCTTCGGTTTGTCGAGATCGCCCGCCTCGGGCATCTTTTCGAACAGTTCCGACAGCATCCACAGCAGGAACGTCGCGTACAGGCGCGGCGCGTTCATCAGCTTGTCCGCGGACAGGATATTGATGACCCCCTGCCCTTTCTCGGTCTGGATGAAGTCCTCGAGGTTGAGCATCGGCTCCCCGAAGAACTGGTCGGCACCCTGCGACTCCAGCGCCACCAGTCCGCGCTGGATCGCGCCGATCGACGCCGCCGAGATATTGCCGTACTCGGTGGTGAACTGCGCCGCATTGTCGCCGACGTACTGCAGCATCGCGCGCAGATCCTTGGCATCAAGCAGCAGCAGGCCGTTGGCATCGGCAATGCGGAACACGAGGTTCAGCACGCCCTGCTGGGTGTCGTTGAGCTCGAGCATGCGCGACAGCAGCAACGGCCCCATATGGGACACCGTGGCGCGCACGGGATGGCCCTTTTCGCCGAACACATCCCACAGCGTGGTCGGGCACCCACCCCATGCGGGTTCGGGCAGGCCATGCTCGGCAAGCCGGGCCTTGAGTTTCTCGGAGGGCTGACCCGGCTGGGAAATGCCGGTCAAGTCACCTTTGACGTCAGCCATAAACACCGGCACGCCCAGGCGCGAGAATCCCTGGGCGAGGGTCTGCAGGGTGACGGTCTTGCCGGTGCCGGTGGCGCCGGTGATGAGGCCATGCCGGTTACCCATCTCGGGCAGCAGCACCAATTCGTGCTCGGCGTTCTTGGCAAGGAGGATGGGATCGGCCATGGGAGTCTCTGTTAGCACGCGCGGCGCGTCAGTGCGACTTGGCCGCGTGATAAAATCCTGCGCTGATTATAGCCAGCAGATTGGCACATCCATCACATCGCGCGCGCGGCGCAACTCGCTGCAAGACCCCGCGCCGTGAGACTCGCACCATCAAGCGTATCCGCCTCGGAGAGAAGAAATCATGGCCGGTCATTCAAAATGGGCCAACATCAAGCACAAAAAAGCCGCCGCTGATGCCAAGCGCGGCAAAGTCTGGACGAGACTGATCAAGGAAATCACCGTGGCCGCCAAGCTCGGCGGCGGCGATGCCGATTCCAACCCGCGCCTGCGCCTGTCGATGGACAAGGCGATGGACGCCAACATGCCCAAGGACAACATCCAGCGCGCGATCCAGCGCGGTGTGGGTGGCCTCGAGGGCGCCAACTACGAAGAAATCCGCTACGAGGGCTACGGCCTCGCGGGTGCCGCGATCATCGTGGACTGCCTGACCGACAATCGCACGCGTACCGTGGCCGAAGTGCGCCACGCGTTCTCGAAGCATGGCGGCAACATGGGCAACGAAGGCTCGGTGGCGTTCATGTTCACGCATTGCGGCCAGTTCCTGTTTGCCCCGGGCACGCCCGAGGACAAGCTGATGGACGCCGCGCTCGAAGCCGGCGCCGACGATGTGGTGACCAATGAAGACACCTCGATCGAAGTCATCTGCCCGCCCAACGACTTCTCCGCGGTGAAGTCCGCGCTGGAAGCCGCGGGCTTCAAGGCCGAGCTGGCGGACGTCGTGATGAAGCCGCAAAACGAAGTGAGCTTTACCGGCGATGACGCCGTGAAGATGCAGAAACTGCTCGATGCCCTGGAAAACCTGGACGACGTGCAGGAAGTCTTCACCAACGCGGTCATCGAGGAGTAACGCCTCGGCGCGACTCGAACCCGAAACGGCGGCGGGGCGGCGCGTGACAGCGCCCGCCTCTCGCATGCGTTTCATATCTGGCAGTGATCATGAAAGTATTGGTTGTCGGCTCCGGTGGCCGTGAACATGCGCTGGCCTGGAAGTTGGCCCAGTCGCCAAAGATTCAGGTCGTCTACGTAGCGCCCGGCAATGGCGGGACCGCGCTCGACAAGCGCCTGCAGAACGTGCCGCTGACCGACCCCGAAGTCCTTGCCGCATTCGCCGAACGCGAAGGCGTGAACTTCACCGTGGTCGGACCCGAGGCGCCGCTTGCCGCCGGCATCGTGGACGTGTTCCGCGCGCGCGGCCTGCGCATCTTCGGGCCGACGCGGGCGGCGGCGCAACTCGAGTCGTCGAAGGACTTCGCCAAGGCCTTCATGCATCGGCACCACATTCCCACGGCTGCCTACGAGACCTTCTCCGACGCGGCGCGCGCGCATGCCTATATCGATGCGCAGGGCGCACCGATCGTGATCAAGGCCGATGGCCTGGCCGCCGGCAAGGGCGTGGTGGTGGCGATGTCGCTCGAGGAAGCGCATGCGGCCGTGGACATGATGCTGGCCGACAACAAGCTCGGCGATGCCGGCGCGCGCGTCGTGATCGAGGAGTTCCTCGAGGGCGAGGAAGCCAGCTTCATCGTGCTGGTCGATGGCAAGAACGTGCTGGCGCTGGCCACCAGCCAGGATCACAAGCGCCTGCTCGACGCCGATGCCGGCCCCAACACGGGCGGCATGGGTGCCTATTCACCAGCCCCGGTGGTCACGCCGGCGCTGCATGCGCGCGCGCTGCGCGAGATCATCCTGCCGACGGTGCGCGGCATGGAGAAGGACGGCATTACGTACACGGGCTTCCTGTACGCCGGCCTGATGATCGACAAGGACGGGAACCCGAAGACGCTCGAGTTCAACTGCCGCATGGGCGATCCGGAGACGCAGCCGATCATGGCGCGCCTGAAGACCGACCTCGTCGACGTGATGGAAGCCGCGGTGACCATGCGCCTGGACGAAGTGGAGCTCGACTGGGACCGCCGCACCGCGCTCGGCGTGGTGATGGCCGCGTACAACTATCCCGACACGCCGCGCAACGGCGACGAGATCACCGGGATTCCGGCCGAAACCGCCGATGCCGTGACGTTCCACGCGGGCACCACGCTGCAGGACGGCAAGCTGCTGACCACCGGCGGACGCGTGCTGTGCGTGGTGGGTCTTGCAGATACTGTCAAGGCGGCACAAAAGAACGCCTACGCGGCCGTGGAGCAGATTCGCTTCGACGGCGCGCAATACCGCACCGACATTGGCTATCGCGCCATCCGCCGCTGACGCGGCCGGACGCTCCCCCGACCGGCTCGCATTCCACGTCACGTGGGGCGGGCCCAGCCGGTACAATCGTGACATGACACCACGATGACCGCCGACGCTGTTGTTACCGACCGTCGGCGGTTTTGCTACCGGCCCATACGATCTACTCGATCATGATCGATTCCCAGGCAGTCCGTGCCTATCTGCTCGGTCTGCAAGACCGCATCACCGATGCCATCGCAGCCGTGGATGGTCAGCCGTTTCTGACCGACGCCTGGGAGAAGCCGCCCACCGAACGTCTGCGCGGCAGTGGCCGTACCCGGATTCTCGAGGGCGGCGCCGTCATGGAGCGCGCGGGCGTGGGGTTTTCCGACGTGCGCGGCGACACCCTGCCCCCGTCGGCCACGGCCAACCGCCCCGAACTCGCGGGGCGCAGCTTCGAGGCCACCGGCGTCTCGCTGGTGTTCCATCCGCGCAATCCGTACGTCCCGACCGTGCATATGAACGTGCGCTGCTTCATGGCCGTCAAGCCCGATGCAGAGCCGGTCTGGTGGTTCGGCGGCGGCATGGATCTGACGCCCTACTACGGCAATACCGACGATTGCGTGCACTTCCATCGCACCAGTGAACAGGCGCTCAGCCCCTTTGGCGATGACCTGTACCCGCGCTTCAAGCAGTGGTGCGACGAGTATTTCTTCCTGCGTCATCGCGGCGAGGCGCGCGGCATCGGCGGCGTGTTCTTCGACGATTTCTCCGCGCTCGGTTTCGACCGCAGTTTCGCGATGATGCAGGCCGTCGGCGATGCGTTCCTGGACGCGTACCTGCCGATCCTGCTGGCGCGCAAGGACACACCGTATGGCGAGCGGGAACGCGAGTTCCAGGCCTATCGCCGCGGTCGCTACGTCGAGTTCAATCTGGTGTTCGACCGCGGCACGCTGTTTGGGCTGCAGTCGGGCGGCCGCGCCGAATCGATCCTGATGTCGATGCCGCCGCAGGCCAACTGGCGCTACGACTGGCAGCCCGAGCCGGGCAGCCCCGAAGCGGCGCTGTACACGGATTTCCTGCCGCCAAAAGACTGGGCGGCAATCGGCGGCGCGGCGCGATGACGACTTCCGCTTCTTCGTTGCAGCGCAACAACGGCGGTCCCGCCGATCGTCCCTACCGCCTCGGCATCCTCGGCGGCACCTTCGATCCGCCCCATCGCGGGCACGTGGCACTGGCACAGTTGTTCGTCGAACACCTCGCACTCGATGAACTGGTGTGGATTCCCACCGGCCAATCGTGGCAAAAAGGCGACGACGTGACGCCCGCCGCGGACCGTCTGGCCATGACCGAACTGGCCGCCGCCGCGGTCGGCAAGACCGACGCCGTGGTGCACGCCAGCCGCATGGAGGTCGATCGCGCGGGCCCGAGCTACACGATCGACACCGTGCGGCAATTGCGCGAGGAGTATGGCCCCGAGGCGTCGCTGTCCTGGCTCATGGGGGCCGATCAATTGCTGCGCCTGCATACCTGGCATGGATGGGAAGACCTGTTCGCGCACGTGCACCTGTGCGTGGCCACGCGACCCGGTTTCGACCTTGCCGAGCTCGAAGGGCCGGTGCGCGCCAGCATGGCATCGCGGCTCGGGGACAAGCACCTGATACAATCCACGCCCTCCGGCCGCATGTGGCTCGATCAGACGCTTGCCGTCGATCTGTCGTCCACCGGCCTGCGCGCCCGTCTGGCCCGTGGCACGCCGGACGATGATCTGGCTGATGACCAGTTGCCGGACGGCGTGGCACACTACATCGCGAGTCACGGCCTGTACCGCAAGGCACGAAGCGACTCGCCTCCCAATCCGAATCAAGGCTGAACAAGAACACACCATGGATATTCGCAAACTGCAACGCGCCATCGTCGACGGGCTCGAGGATGTCAAAGCGCAGGACATCAAGGTGTTCGACACCACTCACCTGACCGAATTGTTCGACCGGGTGGTGATCGCCAGCGGCAGTTCGAATCGGCAGACGAAGGCGCTGGCCGCCTCGGTGCGCGACACCGTCAAGGAAATCGGCGGTCATATCGTGGCCGTCGAAGGTCTGGAGACCGGCGAGTGGGTGCTGGTGGACTGCGGCGACGCGGTGGTCCACATCATGCAGCCGCAGTTGCGCCTGTACTACAACCTCGAGGAAATCTGGGGCGACAAGCCGGTGCGCATGAAGCTCACCAGCGGCAAGGGCCTGGCCAAGGCCAGCGAGCCGATGGATGAGGAAGAGGAAGACACCGCACCGCGCGCCAAGCGGGCGACGAACCTCAAGCCCGCGCTGGCCCGCCTGCCGGAAGGCATGAAGGAGCCGTCGCCGCCGATGGGTCACGAGGACTCCGATCCGGACGCGCTCGCCGTGACCGGCCGCAAGGCCATCGCGCGCAAGACGACGTCCACGGGCGTGCCCCTCAAGGCTCCGGTGCGCAAGACGGCCGGCACCACCGCGCGCAAGACCGCGGCGGGTACCGCCACGCGCAAGGCCCCGGTGAAGACGGTTGGCACCAAGACCGCGACTAAAACGGCTGGCAAAACGGTGGCTACCAAATCGGCGGCTACCAAAGCGGCGGCTACCAAAGCGGCTGCGCCCAAGACCGCCGCCAGGAAGGCCCCTGCCAAGAAAGCGCCGGCCAAGACCGCGGCTCGCAAGCGCACTGCCTGATAGCACCATAACGGGCGGATTCCGGCATGCAACTCGTGATCGTGGCGGTTGGCCACAAGATGCCTGCCTGGATCGAAGCTGGTTTTGGCGAATATGCCAAACGGATGCCGCCCGAGTTGCGCATCGAACTGCGTGAAATCAAGCCGGAAGCGCGCTCGTCGAGCAACAACGCGGCAACCGTGATGCAGCGCGAGGCGACCCGCATCGAGGCCGCACTCGCACCGCTGACACGTCCACGCATCGTCGCGCTCGATGAACGCGGCAAGGACCTCACGACCGTCAAGCTGGCCGAGCAACTGACCGGTTGGCAGCGCGAAGGCGGCGATGTGGCCTTTCTGATCGGCGGCGCAGACGGGCTCGATCCCGCGCTGAAGGCGCGCGCGACCACGCTCATTCGTCTGTCCAGTCTCACGCTGCCGCACGGCATGGTGCGCGTGCTGCTGGCCGAGCAGCTCTACCGCGCGTGGTCCGTCACGCAGAACCACCCCTATCATCGCGTTTGAGGCACCGTGTCTGACTGGCGTGGTGCCATGCTTATACCCATGGACCCGTCCCTCTACGACATTCTTTACCTCGCCTCCCAAAGCCCGCGCCGCCGCGAACTGCTCACGCAGTTGGGCGTGCGCTACGAACTGCTGCTAGCCGATGCCGCTGAAGATGCCGAGGCGCTCGAGGTCGTGCTTCCTGGCGAGTCGCCGGATGCCTACGTCCAGCGCGTGTGCGCGCTCAAGGCCAACGCGGCACTGCAGCGCCGCCAGGGGCGCTCGCTACCCGCCCGGCCGATTCTGACCTCCGACACCACCGTCTGCCGGGGCGGCGACATCCTCGGCAAACCCGCCGATGCCGCCGAAGCGACTGCGATGCTCGCCGCGCTCTCCGGCACCACGCATCGCGTGCTGACCGCGGTGACGGTGATCTCGGCGGCCGGTACCAACCATGCGTTGTCGATCTCGGACGTCACATTCCGCACGCTGCATGCCGACGAAATCGAGCGCTATGTCTCCAGCGGCGAGCCGCTCGGCAAGGCCGGCGCCTATGGCATTCAGGGCCGTGCGGCCGAGTTC
Organism: Cupriavidus pampae; assembly: GCF_914271485.1. Taxonomy (GTDB): domain Bacteria; phylum Pseudomonadota; class Gammaproteobacteria; order Burkholderiales; family Burkholderiaceae; genus Cupriavidus; species Cupriavidus pampae. The sequence continues at coordinate 45,529 of NZ_CAJZAG010000001.1, read as the reverse complement.
ATCGAACGTATCTCCGGAAGCTATTCGGGTATCATGGGACTGCCCCTGTTCGAGACGGCCGCGCTGTTGCGCGAGGCGGGATTGCGGTTCTGAGACGAAACCTTTCGTCCCGCGGGAGCCGGCCCATTCCGGAAAGACGCGCATCCATCGCCATGACTGAAGACATCCTCGTCAACATCACACCGCAAGAGACTCGCGTCGCCATCGTGCAGCAGGCCGCGGTCCAGGAATTGCACGTCGAGCGCACGCTCACGCGCGGACTGGTCGGCAACATCTACCTCGGCAAGGTCGTGCGCGTGCTGCCGGGCATGCAGTCCGCGTTCATTGATATCGGACTCGAGCGCGCGGCCTTCCTGCACGTGGCCGACATCTGGCATCCACGCGACCCGGACAACAAGAACGGCGCGCCGCTCGCGATCGAGAAAACGCTCTACGAAGGCCAGGCACTGATGGTGCAGGTCATCAAGGACCCGATCGGCACCAAGGGCGCGCGGCTCTCCACGCAGGTCAGCATTGCCGGGCGCACGCTCGTCTATCTGCCGCAGGACCCGCATATCGGCATCTCCCAGCGCATCGAGGGCGAGGTCGATCGCGAAGCGCTGCGCGCGCGCGTGCAGAGTCTCGTGCCCGCCGAGGAACGTGGCGGCTTTATCGTCCGCACGATTGCGGAGGAAGCGAGCAACGACGAGCTTGGCAATGACATCTCGTATCTGCGCAAGATCTGGTCGTCGATCAAGCTCAATGCCACGACGTTACCCGCGCCGAGTCTGCTCTATCAGGATCTGAACCTTGCGCAGCGCGTGCTGCGCGATTTCATCAGCGAAGCCACCGGCTCGATCCAGGTGGACTCGCGCGAGAACTACCTGAAGCTCGTGGAGTTCGCGCAGGAATACACGCCCGCCGTGTTGCCCCGGCTGTCGCATTACACCGGCGAGCGGCCGATCTTCGATCTGTTCAATATCGACGCCGAGATCGAACGTGCGCTGTCGCGTCGCGTCGATCTGAAATCGGGTGGCTACCTGATGATCGACCAGACCGAGGCGATGACGACGATCGACGTCAACACGGGCGGCTACGTCGGCGCGCGCAACTTCGACGACACGATCTTCAAGACCAACCTCGAAGCGGCACATACGATCGCGCGCCAGCTGCGCCTGCGCAATCTCGGCGGCATCATCATCATCGACTTTATCGATATGGAGAACGCCGAGCATCGCGATCAGGTGCTCTCCGAACTCAAGCGCGCGCTCTCGCGCGACCGCACGCGCATCACGGTCAACAATTTCTCGCAGCTCGGGCTGGTCGAGATGACGCGCAAACGCACCCGCGAATCGCTTGCGCACGTGCTGTGCGAGCAGTGCCCGGTGTGCACGGGCAAGGGCCAGGTGAAAACGCCGCGCACGATCTGCTACGACGTGCTGCGCGAGATCATGCGCGAGTCCCGTCAGTTCAACCCACGTGAATTCCGCATCCTCGCCTCACAGGAAGTCATCGACCTGTTCCTCGAAGAGGAAAGCCAGCATCTGGCGATGCTCGGTGACTTCATCGGCAAACCGATCTCGCTGCAGGTCGAATCTACGTTTCATCAAGAGCAGTACGACATCATCTTGATGTAGACGCTGAAGCAGGCTTGGCAGTCCACTGCATGCGCAAACGCCCCGCCCCAGAGCGGGGCGTTCTTTTTGGTGCATGTGGCGTCGCCCCCACTCCTCTGACGCCCGCGAGCGGCGCGCATCTTCCTTCTTCCCGCCGTCATCGTTCTGTCATCCACCCCGGCCAGAATGCGCCGTGTCATTCAACGAGGAGTGGACATGACGCATGCAATCGAGGTCCGCGGACTTTCGAAGACGTTCCGTGCGGATCGCAAAGCGCTTGACGATGTCACGCTGACGGTCGCGCCCGGTGAAATGGTGGCACTGCTGGGCGCGTCGGGCTCCGGCAAGTCCACGCTGCTGCGGCACGTGGCGGGATTCGTCACGGGCGATGCCGGTGCGGGAGAGATCCTCGTCAACGGGCGCGTCGTGCAGCGCAACGGCCGTCTCGCGCGCAATGTGCGCAGCGTGCGCGCCGAAATCGGTTTTGTGTTTCAGCAGTTCAATCTGGTCGGCCGTCTGCCGGTGATCACCAACGTGCTGGTGGGTCTGCTCACGCGTGTGCCGAAATGGCGCAGCCTGCTGCGAATCTTTCGTGCCGCCGAAGTCCAGGCTGGGCTCAATGCACTTGCTCAGGTTGGTATAGACGACTATGCGTTTCAACGCGCGTCGACGCTGTCCGGCGGACAGCAGCAGCGTGCCGCGATCGCGCGCACGCTCGTGCAGAACGCCAACGTGATTCTCGCTGACGAGCCCATCGCCTCGCTCGATCCCGAGTCGTCGCGCCGCGTAATGACGCTGCTGGCCGAGATCAATCGCGCACGCAAGGTGGCCGTGGTGGTGTCGCTGCATCAGGTGGATGTGGCGATGCGTTACTGCCCGCGCGTGGTCGCGCTGCGTCATGGCCGGGTGGTCTACGACGGCCCTTCCGCCTCGCTGACGCCGTCGATGCTGCGCAACCTCTATGGCACCGAAGCCGACGAACTGTTGCACGACATTGGGCACGACATCGCGCACGACATCGGACACCACGCCGGTCACAACCCCGAACACGATGCCGAGCCGCGCGTGCCGGCCCCGGTGTCGATGGCTGCTGCCTGACGAATCTTTCCGAGCTTTCACCTCAACGTTTCCAAACCGGAGTCATCCATGCTTCGCAGAACTTTCTTCGCCGCTGTCGCCGCCATGGCCGTCATCGCCACGCCCGCGCTGGCGCAGGACGCCAAAGTCCTGAACATCGGCTTTATCTCGACGGAGTCGTCGTCGAACCTCAAGAACGCGTGGCAGCCCGTCATCGACGATATGAGCAAGGCGCTCGGCGTGCAGGTGAAGCCGTTCTTCGCCTCGGACTATGCCGGCATCATCGAAGCCATGCGCTTCAACAAGGTGCAGATCGCCTGGTTCGGCAACAAGGCCGCCATCGAGGCTGTCGATCGCTCCAACGGCGAAGTGTTCGCATCGGTGATCGACAAGGACGGCAACCCCGGCTACTGGTCGGTGCTGCTGGTGAACAAGGACAGCGAACTGAAGTCGGTCGAGGACGTGATTCGTCGCGGCAAGGATCTGTCGTATGGCGCCGGCGATCCGAACTCGACATCGGGTACCGCGGTGCCGGGCTACTACCTGTGGGCCGCCAACAAGGTCGAGCCGAAGACGCTGTTCAAGGCCGTGCGCATCGCCAACCATGAAACCAATCTGCTGTCGGTGATGAACAAGCAGGTGGACGTGGCCGTCGCCAACACCGAAGCGATTGAGCGCTATCGCATCAGCACCGGCAAGAACGCCCTCGACCAGGTGCGCGTGCTGTGGAAGTCGCCGCTGATTCCGGCGGATCCGCTGGTCTACCGCAAGGACCTGCCGGCCGACACCAAGACCAAGATCAAGACGTTCTTCGTGAACTACGGCAAGGGTGCCGACGCCGCGCGCGAGAAGCAGTTGCTCGCCGCACTGACGTATCAGGGCTTCCGTCCGTCCACCGACGCGCAGCTGGTGCCGATTCGTCAGCTCGACCTGGCCAAGGAAAAGGCCAAGATCGAGTCCGACAACTCGCTTGCCGCCGCCGACAAGGAAAAGCAACTGGCCGATGTGTCGCGTCGCCTGGCCGAGCTCGACAAGATCGCTGCCAGCACGCAGTAATCACGTAGCGCGCACGCAGTCATTTCGCGTCTAAATCGCGTCTTAATCGCGTCGAGTTGCGCACGGAGCCGGTGGTGCCCATGCACCCCGGCTCCAGGCACTTCGATCCGCACTGTTTCACCCGAACACCCCCTATTCCCGCCATGTCCCTGACCCTCAAACCCGGTATGCCGCCACCCAGCAATCCGTCGACCGTGCGCCCACCGCGCACGTCGCTCGCCGTGATGATGATCTGGGCGATTCTGCTGGCTACGCTCGCGTGGTCGTGGCAGGGCGCCGATATGCGCCCGCTCGACCTGTTGAAGGACTCCGGCAACATGGCGAAGTTTGCCGCCGATTTCTTCCCGCCCGATTTCCGCGAGTGGCGTAGCTACCTCGACGAAATGCTCGTGACCGTGCAGATCGCCGTATGGGGCACCGCGCTCGCCGTCGTGCTCGCCGTGCCGCTGGGCCTGCTGTGCTCGGCCAATATCGTGCCGCCGTGGGTCTATCAACCGGCGCGCCGTCTGATGGATTCCTGTCGCGCGATTAACGAGATGGTCTTCGCGATGCTGTTTATCGTCGCGGTGGGCCTGGGCCCGTTCGCGGGCGTACTGGCGATCTGGGTGCACACCACCGGCGTGCTGGCCAAGCTGTTTGCCGAGGCCGTCGAGGCCATCGATCCGCGTCCTGTCGAAGGCGTGCGCGCCACCGGCGCCGGCCCGATCGAGGAGATCGTCTACGGCGTGATTCCGCAGGTGCTGCCGCTGTGGCTGTCGTTCGCGCTGTATCGCTTCGAGTCTAACGTGCGCTCGGCCTCGGTGGTCGGCATCGTGGGCGCGGGCGGCATCGGCACCGTGCTGTGGGAGATCATCCGCAGCTTTCAGTACGCGCCGACTTGCGCCGTGATGATCATCATCGTGTTGTTCGTCACCGCGATCGACATGATGTCCGCGCAGATCCGCAAGGTGCTGGTCTGAACGATATACGAGAACCTTTGAACATCATGCTGACGTTACCGCAGATCGAAAACCTGTTTGCCGCTCACGGCACCAACTACTACGGCGACGAGGCCATCAGCCAGACCGCGCACGCGCTGCAGTGCGCGCTGCTGGCCGAGCAGGCCGGCGAGCCCGAGCCGTTGATCGTCGCGGCGCTGCTGCACGATGTTGGCCATCTGATGCTGGCCGAGAGCTCCACCACGGATATGCGTCATCAGGAAGCCGCAGCCAGCGCGCTGGCCGAGCTGTTCGACGACGCCGTCACCGAACCCGTGCGACTGCACGTGGCCGCCAAGCGCTATCTGTGCGCGCGCGATCAGGGCTATCACGATACGTTGTCGCCGGCGTCGGTCCACAGCCTGGTGCTGCAGGGCGGTCCGTTCGACGCGACGCAGGCCGATGCGTTCGCCGAGCAGCCGCATGCGCTGGCCGCGGTACGCCTGCGCCGTTATGACGATCTGGCGAAGGTGGTCGATCTGCCGACCCCGCCGCTGTCGCACTACATGGAAATGGCCGCGCGGTGTGCGCGCATCTGATGAGTTCGAGATAAGCCCCTTGCGGGGCTTATCTCAACCGGCCACGATCGTGGCCAGATTTTCCACGGCAACGTTCAGATCGCCGCTGTTGTCGAGTTCGATCAGCCGGCAGTGCGCGGGCACAGCGAACGGTTGCGTGGCGCGTGCCAGACGCGCCGCGATCGCGGCCTCCGACTCTCGCCCGCGCTGACGCAGCCGCGCGCCCAGCACCTCGGGCCGCACGCGCACATGCACCGCGCATAACGCCGGATAGCGCTTCACCGCCTGGTGCAGATACTCCCGCGAACCATTGATGATCACGCGCAGACCCTGCGCCAGCCAGGTCTCGATCTCGATGCCGATACCGTAGTGCAGGCCATGGCTATGCCAGTGCAGCGCCATGCAGCCAAGCGCTTCGCGGCGATGAAACTCGTCGGCGGACAACGCCACCGACGCTTCATTGGCATCGGCCTCGCGCGTGATGTAGCGATGCGCGATAACGATGCGATCACTGTGCCCGAGCCGCTCGCGCAACGCGCGCAGCAGCGAGTCCTTGCCACTGCCCGACGGGCCCATGACGTAGAACAACCCACCGCCTGGCTCGGATGCGTGCGAAGTTGTCGTCCCGCTCATCATGGCACCAGATACGCAGCGCCAGCCCCATCGGTGACGGTCCCGTCGAATGCGTAATGCCGTCCGATCATGAAGTCGTCACCGGCCGCGGGCTGCACAAAGATGCTGATGCCATCCACATGCAGCGGCACATCGCGCAGCGGTGCCGACAGGCGCTCCAGCAGCGCCATCGCGTCGTGCAGGTCCGGCTCGGCCAGCATGCCGCTCAGCGTGATATGGAACGCAAACGTCTCGAACAGATACGGATAGCCCCATTGCGTCAACATCGCGCGTTGCGCATCGCTGAGCCGATCGGGATTGCGCCGCGCGAGCTCGGCCGGCGTGGCCGGTGCGCGAAACGGCTCGAACGCGCGCACGGCATCGTCGGCCAGCGCGTGCATCTGTCGCACGCCTTCGGGATGCTCGCCGAGACACCACGCGATAAAGCCGCGCAGCGCGCGCAGTTCGAGCGGCACATTGAACGCCATGCGTCCGCGCGCGAACACGCGGGCGGTGCGATCGAGCAGTCCCGCATCGGTGCCCTCGGCCAGGCGGAACGGCGGCTTCAGCGTGGCATGCAGTCCGTAATGCGCGGGCGCTTCGACCCACGCCGGGCGACGCGCGTCATCATCGGCGGGCGCAGGCAAGGCTGCCGCGCCGAGCCATTGCGCGCCAAACGTGCGGAACGGCTCCGCGGGCGCGAGGTAGATCGCGTAGCGATGCGCTTGCATGCAGCGCCCGCTCAAGCCGCGAGACTGGCGCCACCCGCAGCCAGCGCGCTCGCCTCGACGGTCGACAACGGCATGGTCGCGTGCCGCAGCTGGCCACCGACGATCGCCGCGCACACACGCGGCAGGCCGGGCTGGCTGTCATCGACAAGAATCGCATCGGCACGCAGGCCGGGCAGCAGGACACCGCGATCGGTGAGGCCACCCGCGCGCGCCGGATTGCGCGACACGAGGTTCCACGCGCCAGCCAGATCGGCCGCACCCAGCTGCACGAGCTTGAACGCGGCCTGCAGCGGCGCCGGATAGTAGTAGTCGGAGGCCAGCACCGTGCACAGCCCGGCAGCAACCATCTCGGTCGCATTGGGCGCGCCGGTATGGCTTTGCCCACGCATGACGTTGGGTGCGCCGAATACGGTCTCGTTGCCAAGCTGGCGCGCCGCGCGCGCGGCATCGACAGTCAGCGGAAACTCCGCGATCGCGCAGCCCTGCTGGTGGTAGTGCTGACGCGTGACCACATCGGGATCGTCATGCGAAGCCACCGGCAGACCGGCGGCGCGCGCGGCGGCGATCAGGCGCGCCATCGCCGCGGGCACATCGGGTGCATGGCGACTGGCCGTGCGCAGGCGTTCGCGGAACGTTTCCACGTCGCACTCGGCGCGATCGGCGTATTGCGCCATCTTGCGATCGTCGGTCATGCGGCGCGCGGTCGTCGGCAGATGATCGTTGATCGCCAGCAGGCCCACGCGGCCGTCGGCGATCCACGCGAGTGCCGTCTCCAGACCCGACAGGTGATACGCCTCGAAGCGCAGATGCACGCGGTGCGAAGCACCGAGCGTGTGCTGCAGTTGGGACAGCGCCTCGAACATGCGCAGCGCATACGCTTCGCCGCGCAGCCCGCCTTCCCACGACAGCGTCACGCCATGGAATTCGGTCGTGATGCCGTGGGCCAGCAACTGGCGATCGACGTCGAGCAGCGCGCTCGCGTACGGAAAACTCACACCGGGGCGCGGCATCACCGCGCGCTCGAACGCATCGCCATGGATATCGACGATGCCCGGCAGCACGAGCAGATTGCCCGCATCGATGCAGGTACCACTGTGTGAGGGGCGCTCAGCGAGACGGCTGCCGTCGATACCGAGCGTGGCGGGAGCAATGCCGCCGGTGCCAAGCACCCGGCGGCCCGTAATGCCGGCAAGCGGCTGATGAGAAGAAGTGGTCGTATGCATGAACGTCACGTTAGCGTTAGGACATGACAAACAGATGTCTAGACCAATATGCTGAGCACGCTGCACATGCCCGCGCACATGCCCACACCCTTGGTCCGAAATTCAAGCCTGCATTACTCGTTGTCGCTGACCGTCAACTGCACCCAGTCGCCCGCGAAACGGGTCATGCTGTACTGCAGCGGCTGCCCATCGAGGTCCACGTTGAGCGCCTCTACCTGCAGTATGGGCCGCGTCTTCGGTTGGCTCAGCAGGCGCGCGACCGGCGCCGACGGCATGGCCGCCGTGATGCGCGACCATTTGCGCGTGTAATCGGCAATGCCGTACTGCGCTAGCGCGCGCGAAATCGAACCCGTCTCGTGCAGGCGCTCCGCCAGTTCCGGAAAGCGCACGGGGTCGAGGTAGTGTTCGGCCACATCGATGGTGCGGTCCTCGGCCTTGCCGATCATCTGCACATGCAGGACCTGCGCGGTGCGCGGCAGGCCCAGATGCTTGGCGACCTCGGGCGCGCGCACCAGTTGTGCTTCGAGAATTTCGCTGTGACCGCGCATGCCCTGCGCGGCCAGGTTGCGCGAAAAGCGCGTGCGTCGGCCGATTGCGTAGTCGATCGCATGTTCCTGCACGAACGTACCGCGGCCCTGCTCGATGCGCACCAGCCCGCTGAGCTCGAGCTCACCCATCGCGCGACGGATGGTATGGCGATTGACCGAGAAGCGCGTGGCCAGCTCGGGCTCGGGCGGCAACTGCTCGCCGGGCCCGTACAGTTTGTTGCGAATGTCATCCGCCAGCGCTTCTCCAATCTGGCGCCACACAGCTACACCCGAGCCGCGTTCGACTTCCCGTTCAGACATCTCGTCCCGCCTCGTGTCATCAAGCATTCATCAAAACCATGAGATTGTGCCTCAGTGCAGCGCCGGCCGCGAGCCGATATGCGGGATGGAAAAGCACGTCAGACCATCCGTGCACGCGTCATCAAAGCGTCATCCGCGTATGGTCTAGTTACGCCCTGTTGTGGTAGTGTACATCTAAACGTATAGACGTATAGGGGTAAGAATGAACACCCAGATTTCCAGCGAGGCTGACGTAACCGGCAACGCTAACGTGGCGCGCGCCGCATGGATGCGGATTCTCGCGCTGGCGGGACCGGACGCGCTCGATGCCGCGTGGGACCGACTGACGCGCGATGGTGAAGTGCCCGCGTATCGCTTTCTGCGCAAGCCCGAGAGCGGCATGACGATGGTGCGTGCGCGTGCCGGCGGTACCGGCGCGCAGTTCAACCTCGGCGAAGTGTCGGTGACGCGCTGCGCGGTGGTGCTCGACATCGGTGGCGACGTCGGTGGCGATGGCGATGGCGTGGCCGGCGTGGCTTATCTGCAAGGCTGCGGCGCCCGTGGCGCGCGCCACGCGGAACGCGCGGCCGTGCTCGATGCGCTGATGCAACTGCCCACGTGGCAGGCGCGCGTGCAGGCATCGGTCATCGCCCCGCTCGATGCCGACCTCGCCGCACGCGCCGCACGCGAAGTTGCCGAGACCGCGCAAACCCGCGTGGAATTTTTCACCATGGTGCGTGGAGAAGACTGACATGAGCCAGCACGCCCCGACCTCCGGACACGCCCCCATGTCTTCCCAGACGTCCATGGCTGCCGCCAGTGCGGCAAACAGCGCGGCAACCGGTGCGGTAACCAGCGCATTGCTGCCTGGCTTCGACAATCCCGTCGATGATGCGCAGCAGGTCTTCCGCGCCGCGCTCGACGCGTTCGCCCACCCGGGCATGCTGCAGGCGCTGCCCGCGGCCAGCGTCGGCCGGCCCGCCGGCCTCTCGCCAGCGATGACCGCACTGCTGCTCACGCTCGCGGACAGCGACACGCCGGTCTGGCTGCCCGCCGACATCGGCGGCGAAGCCCGCGCGTTCCTGCGCTTCCATTGCGGCTGCCCGCTTGTCGATAACGCGGCGCAAGCCACGTTTGTCTGCGTGCCAATGGGCGATACGCTGCCATCGCTGGCGCAATGCGCGCAAGGCGACCCCGCCTATCCGGATCGCTCCGCCACGCTGCTCGTGGAACTGGCCGCGCTGTCGAACGATGCCGCCACCGGCAGCGACAAGGGCGGTGACAAGGGCAGCGACAAGGGCGGCGACAACGCCAGCGACGCCTACACGCTGCGCGGCCCCGGTATCGAGACCACGCAGACGCTGCTGGCCAGCGGTCTGCCCAACGACTTCCGCGCGCAATGGCGCGCCAACAACGCGGGCTTTCCGCTCGGCGTGGATCTGTTGTTGACCGCCGGCGATCGCTTCTGCGCGCTGCCGCGCACCACGCATCTGGAGGACTGACATGTACGTAGCCGTCAAGGGTGGCGAACGCGCGATCCTCAACTCCTACCGCCGGCTCGACGCCTATCGGCGCGGCAACGTTGCGGTGCCCGAACTCACACTCGCACAGATTCGCGAGCAGATGCCACTCGCCATCTCGCGCGTGATGGCCGAAGGCTCGCTCTATGATCCGCATCTGGCCGCGCTCGCGTTGAAGCAAGCGGCTGGCGATCAGGTCGAGGCGATCTTCCTGCTGCGCGCCTACCGCACCACGCTCGCGCGCTTTGGTTATACGCAGCCGATCGATACCGGCGCGATGCGCCTGCAACGCCGGATCTCGTCGACGTTCAAGGACGTGCCGGGCGGACAGGTGCTCGGACCCACCTACGATTACACGCAGCGGTTGCTCGACTTCTCGCTGGAGATCGAAGGCAATGTCGAAGGCAGCGCCGCCGCGGAAGCCGCGGTGCCCACGCCACCCGCGCCCCAGCCCGACACCGCCATGCCGCGCGTGACGAGCCTGCTCGAAGCCGAGTCGCTGGTCGAGACCGATGCGATTCCCGCCGGCGACCCCGCGCCGCCCGATCTCACGCGTGAACCGCTGACGCTGCCCGCCGGCCGCGCGGCGCGCCTGCAGAACCTCGCGCGCGCCGATGAAGGCTTTCTGCTGTCGATGGGCTATTCGACGCAGCGTGGCTACGGCAACACGCACCCGTTCGCGGCCGAGATTCGCTACGGCACCACCGAGGTCGAACTGTTCGTCGAGGAGCTCGGCTTCGCCGTGACGATCGGCGAGATCGAAGTCACCGAATGCCAGATGGTGAGCCAGTTCGCGGGCAGCGCCAACGAAGCCCCTCGCTTCACGCGTGGCTATGGCCTCGTGTTCGGCTACGGCGAGCGCAAGGCCATGTCGATGGCGCTGGTGGATCGCGCGATGCGTGCGGAAGAACTCGGTGAAGGCGGCGATGCGCCGGCCAACGATATCGAGTTCATGCTCTATCACAGCGACAACGTGGAAGCCTCCGGCTTCGTGCAGCATCTGAAGCTGCCGCACTACGTGGACTTCCAGGCCAACCTCGAGCTGCTGCGCCGTCTGCGCGCAGAGCAGGCACCGCAGGAAGGTGCCACCGCCGGCGCGGACGCCGCCACCCCTGATACTTCCCCCGCGCCCCAGCCGCAAGAGGAGACGCTCGCATGAGCCAGTTTTCCGATCGTGAAGCCGCCACCACCACCGTGGCGCGCGACGACCACTACAACTTCGGTTACCTCGACGAGTCGACCAAGCGCATGCTGCGGCGCGCGCTGCTCAAGGCCGTCGCGATTCCCGGCTATCAGGTGCCGTTCGGCAGCCGCGAGATGCCGCTGCCGTATGGCTGGGGTACCGGTGGCATTCAGGTGACTGCGGCGATCATCGGTACGCGTGACGTGCTCAAGGTGATCGACCAGGGCTCCGACGACACCACCAACGCCATCAACATCCGCCGTTTCTTTGGCCGCGTGACCGGCGTGCCGACCACCGAACGCACGGCCGAGGCCACCATCGTGCAGACGCGCCACCGCGTTCCGGAAACGCCGCTGCGCGCGGGTCAGGTCATGGTGTTCCAGGTGCCCATTCCCGAACCGCTGCGCTGGCTCGAGTCGAGCGAAGCGGAAACGCGCACGATGCATGCGCTGGCCGAGTACGGCGCGATGCACGTCAAGCTATACGAGGATATCGCGCACCACGGCCATATCGCGACCACCTACGACTACCCGGTGATCGTCAACCAGCGTTACATGATGCGTCCTTCGCCGATTCCCAAGTTCGACAATCCGAAGCTGCACAACAACCCCGCGCTGATGCTGTTCGGCGCCGGGCGCGAGAAGCGCGTCTATGCGGTGCCGCCGTACACGTCCGTGAAGAGTCTCGACTTCATCGATCATCCGTTCACGGTCGAGAAGTGGGCGAGCTGCTGCGCGCAGTGCGGCGCCACCGACAGCTATCTGGACGAGATCATCACCGATGATGCCGGCACGCGCATGTTCGTGTGCTCGGACACCGAATACTGCGCCGATCGTCGCGCGGCGGGACACACCGGCACCAACGCTACTGCCGATACCATCGTTCAGGAAGGAGCCGCAGCATGAGTGCCACGCCCCTGCTTTCCGTGCGCAACGTGAGCCGCACGTGGGACGGCATTCATGGCTGTCATGACGTCAACTTCGATCTTTACCCCGGCGAGGTGCTCTGCGTGGTCGGTGAGTCCGGCTCCGGCAAGAGCACACTGCTGCAGGCCCTGTCGATGCAGGCCGCACCGCAACGCGGCAGCGTCCTCTACGATGTGCGCGAACAGGGCCTGACCGATCTGGCCTCGCTGTCGAGCGCGCGCATGCGCTTGCTGGCACGCACCGACTGGGGCTTCGTGCGCCAGCATGCGCGCGATGGCCTGCGTATGCAGGTAAGCGCCGGCGCGAATATCGCCGAGCGGCTGATGGCCGTGGGCGAGCGCAACTATGGCGACCTGCGCGAGATCGCCGGAGCCTGGCTCGAGAAGATGGAGATCGACCTCGGGCGCCTCGACGATATTCCCGCCACGTTCTCGGGCGGCATGCAGCAGCGGCTGCAGATCGCGCGCAATCTGGTCACGCATCCGCGCCTCGTGTTCATGGACGAGCCCACCGCGTCGCTCGACGTCTCGGTGCAGGCGCGTCTGCTGGACCTGCTGCGCCGGCTCGTGAACGACCTCGGCCTGGCCGCGATCCTCGTCACGCACGACCTGGCCGTCGCCCGTCTGCTCGCTCATCGCACGCTTGTAATGCAGGGCGGTCGCGTGGTCGAGCAAGGCCTGACCGACCAGATCCTCGACGATCCGCAACATCCGTACACGCAGCTGCTCGTGTCCTCCATCCTGCAAGGCTGATCGCAATGCACGACGATTCCCAACGCATGCTCGAGGTCCGTGGCCTCGGCAAGATGTTCACGTTGCACAACCAGGGCGGCATCCGCCTGCCCGTGCTGCAGGCGATCGACTTCGACGCCGCGCGCGGCGAATGCGTGGTGCTGTCGGGCCCGTCTGGCACCGGCAAGAGCACGCTGCTGCGCTGCCTCTATGGCAACTACCTCGCTACCGAAGGCTCCATCCGCCTGCGCGATACCAGTGTCGAGGGCGAGCCGTGGATGGAGCTGACCACCGCGCCCGAGCAGCACGTGCTGCGCCTGCGCCGCGACGTGATCGGCTACGTGAGCCAGTTCCTGCGCGCGATTCCGCGCGTCAGCACGCTCGACGTCGTCGCCGAGCCGCTGCAGCAGCGTGGCACCGCGCTGGCCGAGGCCCGCGAACGCGCCGCCGACTTGCTCGGCCGTCTCAACGTGCCGCGCCGGCTGTGGGACCTGCCGCCCGCGACGTTCTCCGGCGGCGAGCAGCAGCGCGTGAATATCGCGCGTGGGCTGGTCGGCAATCATCCGATCCTGCTGCTCGACGAACCGACCGCATCGCTCGATGCCGGCAACCGCGCGGTGGTGGTCTCGCTGATCCAGGAGGCGCTCGACGCGGGCCGCTGCCTGATCGGCATCTTCCACGACGAAGCCGTGCGCGACGCGGTGGCCACGCGCCTGCTGCCACTGCAGCCGGTATCGCAGCCGGTATCGCGTCAAACGGGCGCCGCCTGACCCAACTCTTCCGAACCTACCGACATGTCCACTAGCTACCTTACGCACGCCACGCTCGTGCTGCCGGACCGGCTGCTGACCGACAGCGCGCTGCTGATCGACGACGGTCATATCGTCGCCATCGAACCCGACGCGGCGCAGGTGCCCGCGCACGCGAACGTGGTCGACCTGCGCGGCCATACCGTCATGCCCGGCCTGATCGACGTGCACTGCGATGCCATCGAGAAAGAGGTCGAGCCGCGCGCGGGCGTGCTGTTCCCGCTCGACTTCGCCGTGGCGCAGGTCGATCGGCGCAATGCCGCGGCCGGCATTACCACGCCGTATCACGCGCTGTCGTTCGCCAGCAACCAGTTTGGTGTGCGCAGCAACGAGACCGCCGCCACGCTCGTGCGCGCGGTAGCCGCGTTCGGCGCGCACAGCCTGGTCGACAATCGCATCCACTGCCGCTACGAAGTCACCGATCCAGCCGCTGTGCCGGTGCTGGAAGCGCTGATGGACGAAGGCGTGGTCGATCTGCTGTCCGTGATGGACCACTCGCCGGGTCAGGGTCAGTTCAAGACCGTGGATGCATACCTCACGTACATGATGGGCAACCATGGCATGTCGCGCGAGGAAGCCGCCGATGCGGCCGCGAAGAAGCAGGCCGAACTGGAAGGTGCGCCCGAGCGCGTCAACCGGCTGCTCGACCGCGCGCGCCTGCATGGCATTCCCACCGCGAGTCATGACGACGATTCGCCGCAGCGCATTGCCGCGATGCACGCGCTGGGCGTGAGCATGAGCGAGTTTCCCATCAACGTGGAGACGGCGCGCGCCGCCAAGACGGTGGCACTGCCCACCATCCTGGGCGCGCCCAATGTGCTGCGCGGCAAGAGCCAGAGTGGCTCGATGCGGGCGCTCGATGCGATCCTTGCGGGCGTGGCCAGCATCCTGTGCTCGGATTACCAACCCTCGACGCTGATCGCGGCCGCATTTGCGGCGGCGCGTCAGGCCGAACTGCCGCTGAACGAGGCGCTCGCGCTGGTCACGGCCAATCCGGCCGACGCCTGCGGTCTGAGCGACCGTGGTCGCCTGCGCACGGGTGCGCGCGCGGACCTCATCGCGGTACGCACGGTTGCCGGTCAGCCGCTGGTCACGCATACGTGGTCGGCGGGACGATTGGTGTTTGCGGCTGGATATCCAAACGCGCGTATGGAAACCGTGCGGCAATGGGAGCCGCAAACCGCAGTCGCCTGACCATCTCTGACTATAGACGGCAAGCCTGACGCCGCCTCTAGGACTTGCACCAATCACGTTCCCCGGCGCGCCCCCTATAACTGATCATGTAGGGGCCGTCGAGGAACCGCCATGTCATCCCGTATCACCGTGCCAGCAGTGCTGCTGGCCACGTTGCTTTGCACCGCGTGCACGCCGCCGATGCTGGCGGATCGGTCCAAGCCGATACAGGGCCCGACCGCACCCAAGCTCTACCCCCCTGCCCCCGAGACCCGGTCGACACCGATCCCCGCGCGCGCGATCGACATGGCTGGCGACTGCAAGCGCACCGAGGAAGACGGCTTCCGGGAAGAGGCGATGATGCGCGTCTCGCACAACGATGTGCAGACGCTGAGCTGGAGGCTCTGGGTATCGAAGCGCGGCTCGTGCGAATTCAATCTGTCCGAATTCAAACAGACTCAGCAGACACCGCATATCGAACTGGTCGCGCTGGACGGCAGCGCCTGCAAGCTCATGGTCTGGCAGGATCCGCGCCGCGTCACGCTCGCGCATGCGCGCTGCGAGAAGCACTGCACCGCCGGTATCTACGAGCAGGCGTGGCCCGTGCTGTTCGATCCACGCAGCGGTCACTGCGCCGATATCAAGTAGCGAGGGCTATTTCGCCTTGGGCACCCGTCCCATCAGGTAGAACTCGTCGTTCGGGCGCATGGCAATGGTGTTGGCCATGCGATTGGAGAGCCCGAAGAACGCCGTGATGGCCGCGATATCCCACGCGTCCTCGTCGCTGAAGCCATGCGCCCGCAGCGCTTCGTAGTCGGCTTCGCCGACGTTTCGCGCGTCTTCGCTCACCTTCATCGCGAAGTCGAGCATGGCACGCTGGCGTGCCGTGATATCGGCCTTGCGGTAATTGGTGGCCACCTGATCGGCGATCAGCGGCTTCTTCTCGTAGATGCGCAGGAGCGCGCCGTGGGCCACCACGCAGTAGAGACATTGATTGGCGCCCGACGTGGTCACCACGATCATTTCGCGGTCGCCCTTGGTCAGGCTGCCCGTCTCCTTGAGCATGAGCGCGTCGTGATAGGCGAAGAACGCCCGGAACTCGTCGGGCCGGTGCGCGAGCGCCAGAAAGACGTTGGGAACGAACCCGGCCTTCTCCTGCACCTCGACGATGCGCGCCCGGATGTCGTCGGGCAGGTCCTTCAGCTCCGGTACCGGAAATCGGCTGATGGGCTGATTGATGGCGGTCATGCGTGTCTCCTCGGGGTATCGTCCCCGTCTGAAGCGCATCTTACCGCCATCGGGCGGAGTCGCTGCTTACTGCTGCGTCGCGAACTGGATGCGATGCAGCCCGGCGTACAGCCCATTGGCCGCCAGCAGTTCGGCATGGCTGCCCTGCTCGGCCACGCGGCCGTGCTCGAGCACGACGATGCGGTCCGCGTTCTCGATCGTCGACAGCCGGTGCGCGATCACGAGCGTGGTGCGGCCGGCCATCAGCGACTCGAGCGCGGCCTGCACCTGGCGTTCGGACTCGGAGTCCAGCGCCGAGGTGGCTTCGTCGAGGATCAGGATCGGCGCATCCTTGTAGATCGCGCGCGCGATCGCCAGACGCTGGCGCTGGCCGCCCGACAGCTTCATGCCGTTGTCGCCGATATTGGTATCCACGCCGTCCGGCAGGCCCTTGACCACGTCGGTCAGATACGCGGCCGCCAATGCGCGGTCCACGCGCGCCATGTCGATCGCCTCGCGCGGATGCACGCCATACGCCACGTTGGCCGCCACGGTATCGTTGAACAGCACCACGTCCTGGCTCACGAACGCGATCTGGCGACGCAGGTCGGCCAGCCCGAACGCGTCGATCGGCTGGCCGTCCAGCAGGATGCGGCCCTCGGTCGGATCAAAGAAGCGCGGCACGAGGTTGACGAGCGTGGTCTTGCCGCTGCCCGACGGCCCCACCAGCGCCACCACCTCGCCCGCCGTCACATGGAAATTGATATTCGATAGCGCCGCACGGCCCGCATCGCCATAGCGGAAGCCGACGTGGTCGAACGCGAGGTCTCCCTTCGCGCGCGTCAGCGGCAGGCCGCCTTCCTGCGGTTCGATCGGCTCGTCGATCAGGCCGAAGATCATCTCGGCCGCGGTCACGCCGCGCTGCAGCGGCTGGTTCAGGTCGGTCAGGTGCTTGAGCGGCGAGATCAGCAGCAGCATCGCCATCACGAAGCCCGTAAAGCCGCCCACCGTGGTCTGGTTGGCCTGCGACTGCACCACCGCGATGGTAAGGATCACCGATAGCGCCAGCGAGGCCAGGAACGCCGTCACGGGCTGGTTGAGACCGCCGGCGATCGCCATGCGCATCGAATAGCCACGCAGGCGCTCGGCCATGCCCTGGAAGCGATGCATCTCGTATGCTTCGCCGCCATGCAGCTTGACCACCTTGTAGCCACCGGCCGCTTCCTCCACCACGTACGCGGCGGTGTTGGTCATCGCCTGATGCTCGCGATTGAGGCGGCGCAGGCGGCGGTTCACGCGCGACATCACGAAGCCGATCGTCGGCAGCAGCACGGCCACCACCAGCGTCAGGCGCCAGTTCGTGTAGAACAGGTAGACCAGCAGCGCAAGTACAGTCAGCGAATCGCGCACGAGCGTGATCAGCACGCCCGTCAGGATCTGCATCACCTGGTTGACCTCGAAGATCACCGCATTGATCAGCGTGGAGGCGGTATTGCGGTGATAGAACAGCGCGGGGGCCTGCAGCATGCGCTCGAACATCTGCAGCCGCATGGTCTTGAGCACGTTGTTGGACACGCGGGAGAGCCAGTAGCCCGAGGCGAACTGCGCCACGCCGCGGATCAGCGCCACGCCGGTCAGCAGCGCCGGCACATGCCAGAGCTTGCCCACGTACGCGCCGCCAAACCCTTTGTCGAGCAGGTCGTTGACGATCTTCGGGATAATCCCCTCGCTGGCCGCGACCACACCCATCGCGAGAATCGCGATGATGAAGGTGCGCAGCTCGGGTCGCAGGTAAGTCCAGACGCGCCGCAGCGTGTCGCGCTCCTGGAGCGACGTCTTGACCAGCGAGGATTGCGTTTGCTTATCGTTCACATTGACTCCACCCCGCTCGCGCGGGGAGTGCATATCTCTGGGGGGCGCTGGGCCGGTAAGGAACAGGGTGGCGGGCGCAAGTCCCGCTAGAATAGCGAGCCTGTCGGAGCGCCTCACCGGGGCCAGCGGCCCCATCGCCACCATCTCTATGAAAATCTCAGTCGTCCTGATCACCAAGAACGAGGCACACAACATCGCGGAGTGCCTGGCGTCCGTTTCCTGGTGCGACCGCGCGATTATAGTGGATTCGGGTAGCACGGACGGCACCGTGGAGATCGCCCGTTCGCTGGGCGCCGACGTGTACCAGACCGACACCTGGCCGGGCTTCGGGCCGCAGAAGAACCTCGCGCTGTCCAAGGTGCAGACCGAATGGGTGCTGTCGATCGATGCCGATGAACGCGTCACGCCCGAGCTGCGCGACGAGATCCTCGCCGCGATCGAGGCCGGCACCGCCGATGCGTACGAGATGCCTCGTCTTTCGCGTTTTTGCGGCCGCTTTATCCGCCATGGCGGCTGGTATCCGGATTACCTGACACGCGTGTTCCGTCACGGCAAGGCCCGTTTCACCGATGACCTCGTGCACGAGAACGTGATCACCGGTGGTCCCGTCGCACGGCTGCGCACCCCGCTGCTGCACTACACCTACGACGATTTCTCGCAGGTGCTGCGCAAGATCGACCAGTACTCGACGCTTGGCGCGCAGCAGGCCTTCCGGCGCGGCAAGACCGCCACCCCCGCCAGCGCGCTGGGCCACGGGCTATGGGCGTTCCTGCGGACCTGGCTGTTCCGGCGCGGCTTTCTCGACGGCGCGCAGGGACTCGGCGTCGCGCTGATGAACGGCCAGGCCAGCTACTACAAGTACGTCAAGCTGTGGCTGCTGTGCCAGCAGGCGCGGCAATCGGGCGACCCGTCAGCGACGCCACCACGCGGCTGAACGCCTCCGCGGTAGGCGCAAGCCCCATGCGTGCGACGAATTCCATCGCATGGGCCAGCAGGGCCTCGCGCAGCGCTTCGTCGCGCAGCGCGCGCGTCATCGCGTCCGCCAGCGCGTCCACCTCGCCCACGGGGACCAGCAACCCCGCGCGGCCATCGTCCAGCATCTCGCGCGGCCCCACCGGACAGTCGGTACTCACTACCACCTGCCCAAGCGCCAGCGCTTCCACGAGGACGTTGCCAAGCCCCTCCATGCGCGAGCTGAATGCCATCAGCCGCGCATGGCGCATCCACGCAAACGGATTGGCCTGAAAGCCCGCAAAACGCACGCGTGCCTCCAGCCCCAGTTCCCGCGTCAGTTCCTCCAGCTTCTGCCGCGACGCGCCGTCGCCAACAATCACGAGATCTTCCTCGATACCGTCGCGCACGAGCCGCGCATAGGCCTTGAGCAGCGTGGTGAAATCCTTCTGGCTTTCTTCGAGCCGCCCGACAGAGACGATGTATGGCACGGTCGGAAGCTCCGGCAGCGTTTCGTCACCGAGCGCACGGATGCGCGCGAGGTCGAACGCGTTGTACAGCCGGACGAACTTGTCGGCCGCCTCGGGAATCAACCGCTTCGCATCTGCGAGCATGGTCTCGTTGAGCATGACCACGCGGTCATAGTCCACGCTGCACTGGTGCCGCAGCTTGCGCAACTTGCGCGCGTGCCCCTGCGCAAGGTGAGCGACGCTGAAATGCTGATAGCCGATCATCGGCACCGGCAGGCGCCCGGTCAGCCGCGACAGCGACATGTCGTAGTCCACCACCACCTCGTAATCCGCCAGAATCCTGCGGAAGCGGCGATTCATCAGCGGCTTGCGCACCGGCGGCAGCAGCACCTCTTCGTAGAACTTGCCGAGCGGCCCGAGCTTGCGCGCCTTCTTGAGCTGGCGGCAATGCGAGAGCCAGCGCTCGGGCGCGAGCACATGCACCTTCACATGCGCGGGCAGCCGCGCGCGAAAGTGGTTCTCGAGCGCATCGGACGGATAGGTCACGGTGAGCCCCACGTCGAAACGCGCCGGATCCAGCGAGGCCAGCAGCGAGACCAGCGCGGTCTCGATGCCGCCATGCAGCAGATGCGTGACGTGGAACAGGATGCGGGTACGGGTTTCAGCCATAGATCATGCGCACGCCGTCGCCCGTCAGCGCATTGCGCAGGCTCGTGAGTGCGTCGTCGGACGGCGTGATCTGCCACTGCGCGCCAAGCGTCGCCTCGCACTGCGCATCGTGATTCGCATAACGGATGCGCACCGGCACGCCGGGCGTGCGCGCGGCATTGGCCAGGTACGGGGTCAGCAGTTCGCGCAGCCGCTCGGTCGACGCGTTGCCGTTGAACGCCAGGCACACCGCATCGGCGTATTCGGCGCGCGCGGAGATCAGGTCCATCACCGATTCCGCGGTAAAACGCACCCCGCCGGTAAACGTGTCGTGGCGCGCGTTGCCCTTGGCAATCAGCAATTCGTCCTCGCGGAACATATGCCGGTTGGCGTCGAACAGTTCGTTGAACACCG
The DNA here is from genome assembly GCF_914271485.1 of Cupriavidus pampae. Classification (GTDB taxonomy): domain Bacteria; phylum Pseudomonadota; class Gammaproteobacteria; order Burkholderiales; family Burkholderiaceae; genus Cupriavidus; species Cupriavidus pampae. Next base: position 24,989 of record NZ_CAJZAG010000001.1, on the reverse strand, counting down.
TCATCTCGACCTGCGCGGTACCGTCGTCGATCATCACGATCAGCATCTTGCCGCGCTGCGTCATCTGCGTACGGATGCCCGCGATCACGCCGGCGATGATCTTGCCGCGCACGTCGCGGCCATAGCCACCGCCATTGCCTTGCACTTCCTTCTCGAGATTGCCGAGCGTGCCCTTGACGAAGCGCCGCACTTCCTCGCGCCACGCATCGAACAGGTGGCCGGAGAAGTAATAGCCGAGCGCCTGCTTCTCTTCCTGCAGCGTGCGCTTCATCGACCAGCGAGGCTCATCGACGAGCTCGGGCCGGTGCGCCTCGGCGGCGGCATCGTCCATCAGATCGAACAGCGACACCTGGTTGGCCGAGTCGGCCTTCTGCTCGGCGGCTTCCATCGCGATCGACACCGACGCCAGCAGCTGGCCGCGATTGTCGTTGAGGCTGTCGAACGCGCCGGCGCGAATCATCGCCTCGATCGTGCGGCGGTTGACCTGACGGCGATCGACGCGCTCGCAGAAGTCGAACAGATCCTTGAACGGCCGCTCTTCGCGCGCGCGCAGGATGTCCTCGATCGCGCCCTGCCCCGAACCCTTGATGCCGCCGAGACCATAGCGAATGGTTTTGGCATCGGTCGGCGCAAACCGGTATTCGCTGGCGTTGACGTCGGGCGGCAGCACCTTGAGGCCGTTGGCGCGGCAATCCTCGTACAGGATCTTGACCTTGTCGGTATCGTCCATGGCCAGCGACATATTGGCCGCCATGAATTCGGCCGGATGATGCGCCTTGAGCCATGCCGTGTAGTACGCGAGCAGCGCGTACGCGGCCGCGTGCGACTTGTTGAAGCCGTAGCCCGCGAACTTTTCCATCAGATCGAAGATGTCGTCGGCCTGCTGCGCCGACAGGCCGTTCTTCGCGGCACCCTCGCGGAACAGCTCGCGATGCTTGGCCATCTCCTCGGCCTTCTTCTTGCCCATCGCGCGGCGCAACAGATCGGCGCCACCGAGCGAGTAGCCGCCGATGATCTGCGCCATCTGCATCACCTGCTCCTGATAGACCATGATGCCGTAGGTCTCCTGGAGCACCGGCTTCACGCGATCATCCGGATATTCCACCCGCTCGCGCCCGTGCTTGCGCGCGCAGAAGCTCGGAATCAGGTCCATCGGACCCGGCCGGTACAGCGCCACCAGCGCGATGATGTCCTCGAATCGGTCAGGCTTGGCGTCCTTCAGCATGCCCTGCATGCCGCGGCTTTCCAGCTGGAACACGGCGACCGTGTTGGCCGTCTTGAGGATGTCGAATGCGGGACCGTCGTCGAGCGGGATCTGGCTGCAGTTCCAGTCCGCCTTCGACGGATCGAGCCGGCGGATATAACGCTCGGCCCAGTCGAGAATCGTGAGCGTGGTCAGGCCCAAGAAGTCGAACTTGACCAGACCCGCCGCTTCCACGTCGTCCTTGTCATACTGGCTCACCACGCCGCTCATGCCGTCGTTCTGCGCGCCCTGCGTGTACAGCGGGCAGAAGTCGGTAAGCTTGCCCGGGGCGATCAGCACCCCGCCCGCGTGCATGCCGACGTTACGCGTCATGCCTTCCACGCGCTGCGCCAGCTCCAGCAGCTGGCGCACTTCTTCCTCGTTGTTCTCGCGCTCGGTCAGCAGCGGCTCTTCCTTCTTCGCCTCCGCAATCGTCACGAGCTTGCCCGGCTTGAACGGGATGAGCTTGGCCACGCTATCGACAAAGCCGTAGCCGAGGTCGAGCACACGGCCCACGTCGCGCACCGCGGCCTTGGCCGCCATGGTGCCGAACGTCGCGATCTGCGACACCGCGTCCTTGCCGTATTTCTCCTTCACGTACGTGATCACGCGATCGCGGCCGTGCTGGCAGAAGTCGATGTCGAAGTCGGGCATCGATACCCGTTCCGGATTCAGGAACCGCTCGAACAGCAGCGCGTACTTGAGCGGATCGAGGTCGGTAATGCCAAGCGCGTACGCCACCAGCGAACCGGCACCCGAACCCCGGCCAGGCCCGACCGGCACGCCGTTGTTCTTGGCCCAGTTGATGAAGTCCGCCACGATCAGGAAGTAGCCCGGAAAACCCATCTTGATGATGGTGCCGGTCTCGAACTCCAGTCGCGCGTAGTACTCGGGCCGCTTCGCTTCGCGCGCGGCCTCATCCGGGTAGAGCACCTCCATCCGGCGCTCGAGCCCTTCGCTCGCCAGTTGCACGAGGTAGTCGTCCAGCGACATGCCGTCCGGCGTCGGAAACAGCGGCAGGCGCGGCTTGCCGAGTTCGAGCGTCAGGTTGCAGCGGCGCGCGATTTCCACGGCGTTCTGCAGCGCGGACGGGATGTCGGCGAACAGCTCGCACATCTCGTCCTGCGTCTTGAAATACTGGTCCGTCGTGAACTTGCGCACGCGACGCGGATTGGCCAGCAGTTCGCCTTCGGAAATACACACGCGCGCTTCGTGCGCGGTGAAGTCGTCGGGGGTCATGAACTGCACCGGATGCGTAGCCACCACGGGTAGCTGCTGCGAGGCCGCCAGCTGCACCGCCTGCTGCACGTAGGCGTCGGTACCGGGCAGGCCCGCGCGCTGCAGCTCGATGTAGAAGCGCTGCGGGAACACGCGCGCCCAGTGCTGCGCCGCGCGGCGCGCGCCTTCCACATTGGCGTTGGCCAGCGCCAGACCGATATCGCCGCCCATCGCGCCAGACAGCGCGATCAGGCCGGTCGAGAGCGGCAGGCCCTCCTCGCCCGGTTCGTCGAACCAGCCGGCCTCCAGTTCCGCGCGGCCGCGATGCTGGTTGCCGAGCCACGCGCGCGACAGCATCGCGCACAGGTTCAGATAGCCGCGCTTGTCCTGCACCAGTAGCAGCAGCCGCGACGGCTTGTCGCGATCGTCGCCATTGGCGATCCAGACGTCGGCGCCGACAATCGGCTTGACGCCGCCGCCGCGCGCCTCCTTGTAGAAGCGGATCAGGCCAAAAGCGTTGGCGAGATCGGTCAGCGCAAGCGCGCCCATGCCATCGGCGGCGGCGGCCTGGACGGCGTCCTCCAGGCGGACGATGCCGTCCACGATGGAGTATTCGGAATGCAGGCGGAGGTGGACGTAGCGGAGCGCGGACATTGGCAGGCAGGAATATAGGCCGCCATTGTAACGGCACGCCCCGCGCGCGGGGTTCGCGAATTTTGTCCCCGATCATGCGACGAGCACGCCCGAGGCGTATAATTTCGCGTTTCCAATCAGGCAGTTACTATGTGCGCAGGCACATGGTCAGGCAGTCCTTCCATGCAGATCGTCAACATTTCCGCTTACAAATTCGTCTCCATCGACGATATCGAACCGTTGCGTTCTGCCATGCGGGAGCGCTGCGAGGCGCTTGCGCTCAAAGGCACGATCCTGCTGGCGCCCGAGGGCATCAACATGTTCCTGGCCGGCCCGCGCGAGGCCATCGACGGCTTTATGGCATGGCTGCACGCCGATGCGCGCTTTGCCGACATCGCGCCGAAGGAGAGCCTGTCCGAGGATCAGCCGTTCAAGCGGATGCTCGTGCGCGCCAAGAAGGAAATCATCACGATGAAGATGCCGCTGATCCGGCCCGAAGCCGGACGCGCGCCGTCGGTCAAACCCGTCGATCTCAAGCGCTGGCTCGACCAGGGCCACGACGATGCGGGCCGTCCAGTGGTGATGCTCGACACCCGCAATGCGTTCGAGGTGGCGGTGGGCACGTTCGAGCAGGCGGTGGAATACGACATCGCCAAGTTCAGCGATTTCCCGCCGGCCGTGGCTGCGCATCGCGCCGATTTCGAGGGCAAGACCGTGGTGTCGTTCTGCACGGGCGGCATCCGTTGCGAAAAAGCCGCGATCCATATGCAGGAAGTGGGCATGGAGAACGTCTACCAGCTCGAAGGCGGCATTCTCAAGTACTTCGAGGAAGTCGGTGGCAGCCACTATCGCGGCGACTGCTTCGTGTTCGACTACCGTACGGCGCTGAACCCGAACCTCGAGCCGGCCGGACCGGTGCAGTGTTTCGCGTGCCGTGCCGTGGTCTCGGCCGAACAGCAGCAGGATGCGGCGTATGTGGTCGGCAAGAGCTGCCCGCAGTGTGCAAGCACCAGTACTACCAGCGCGGCCGCCTGAGATTTACGCCGCCAGCAGCAGATAGAGATTACGCAGCATTGCCGCGGTGGCACCCCAGATAAAGCGGTTGCCACCGCCTTCGCGCGGATACGGCATCGCGTAAAACTTGCGTTCGCCATCGACCCAGCGCAGCAGTCGGCGCTCGTGGCGGGTCGGATCCATCAGGAAGGCCAGCGGCACCTCGAACACTTCCGCCACCTCGCCGGCGTCTGGCCGCAGCGTAAAGCCCGGGCGCATCATCCCCACCACCGGGCTCACGTGGTAACCCGTGCCGGTAATGTAGTCCGGCAGCGACCCCAGCACCTCGACGTAATCGGCGCCCACGCCAATCTCCTCCTCCGTCTCGCGTAGCGCGGTGGCCACACGATCGACGTCGTAGGACTCCTGACGCCCACCCGGGAAGCTGATCTGCCCCGCATGCGCATTGAGGTTGGCGTTGCGCTCGGTGAACAGCACCCACAGCCCATCCTCGCGCACGACCAGCGGCACCAGTACCGAGGCATCGCGCAATGCGCGGGACTTGTCGTAGACGCGAGATTCGTCGGTCAGCAGCGGCTCCCACGCCGGTGGCGGAGACTGCAGCCGGCGCCGGATGAATTCCGGTTCCATGCGGGATGGGGAAAGCGGGATGCCGCGGATGTCGGTGTCGATGACAGGCAGCGTTTCGGGATCGAATATGGGACGCATAGCGAAGCAAGTATGACAGAGCCCCGCGCGGCGCGCTTTGGGCGACAATTCGGGCAACAATTCGGGCAACAAAAAAGGCACCCGAAGGTGCCTTTCGCAACGCCATGCGTCGCCGGTTGCCCGGCGCGGATGCCGGTCCTTACTCCGCAGCAGCAACCTTGGCGGCAGCAGCAGACTTCGACACCAGCTTTTCCTTGATACGTGCGGACTTGCCCGAACGTTGACGCAGGTAGTACAGCTTGGCGCGACGGACATCGCCGCGACGCTTCACTTCGATCGCGGCGATCAGCGGCGAGTACAGTTGGAACGTACGCTCCACGCCTTCGCCCGACGAGATCTTGCGCACGATGAACGACGAATTCAGGCCGCGGTTGCGCTTGGCAATCACGACGCCTTCATAAGCCTGAACACGCTTGCGGGTGCCTTCGACCACGTTCACGCTGACGATCACGGTATCGCCAGGAGCGAATGCCGGAATGGTCTTGTTGGCGGTCAAACGGGCGATCTCTTCCTTCTCGATCTGCTCGATGATGTTCATCGTTTTCTCCTTGACCATCGTACCGGCGTTGAATGCCCAGACTGTTTTGCTGGGGCCCCGGCAGAGGATGGGGTTGTCACTTGGCGGAAGCGAGCTCCCGCCCTTCTTTCGCAGCCCATTCCGACAAGAATTTCTCGTCGGCACGAGTCAGCAAACCTTGCCCACGCGCGGCCACGATCAGGTCGGGACGCTTGCGCGCGGTATTGACCAGCGCCTGCTGGCGCCGCCATTTCTCGATCTCGGCATGATGGCCCCCAAGCAAAATCTCGGGCACCGTCACGCCTTCATATTCTTCCGGCCGCGTGTAATGCGGGCAGTCCAGCAGCCCATTGACGAAGCTGTCCTGCACAGCCGACTGCGCATCGCCGAGCACACCCGGCAGATGCCGCACCACCGCGTCGATCAGCGCCATCGCGGGCAACTCGCCACCCGACAGCACAAAATCGCCGAGGCTGATTTCCTCGTCCACGCGACGGTCGATCAAACGCTGGTCGATCGCCTCGTAGCGCCCGCACAACAGCACGAGTCCGGGCTGCTGGGCCAGCGACATGACCTTCGCATGCGTCAGTGGCGCACCCTGCGGCGACATCAGCACCACATGGGGCTTGCCCACACCCGCCTGCGACTGCGCTTGTGCCTGAGCTGCGGCTGCGGCGTCGATCGCGTCCTCCAGCGGCCTGGCCAGCATGACCATACCGGGACCGCCGCCGTACGGCCGATCATCGATCGTACGGTAGTTGTCTACGGTGAAGTCGCGTGGATTCCACGTCCGCAGCGCATACTTCTGCTGCTTGGCCGCCCGGCTGGTGATACCCCAGTCGGTCAGCGCGCGAAACATCTCGGGAAACAGCGTGATCACATCGAACTGCATCCGCGCCTCCCTTTGTTCCCTGTGCTTCAGTAATCGAGTCCCCAGTCCACCACGATCCGCTTGCCGGCGATATCGACGGTGCGCAGATAGGCGTCCACGAAGGGGACCAGACGTTCGCCAGCGCCGCCTTCGGGCAGCTGGTAGGCTACCTGCAGGATCTGGTGCGCGCCGTTGTCGATCAGGCCCGACACCTCGCCGAGCGACTCGCCCTGCTCGTTGAGCACGGTACAGCCGATCAGATCGACCCAGTAGAACTCGTCTTCTTCCGGCGTTGGAAAATCCACTCGCCGGATCCAGACACGACGACCCTTGAGTGCCTCGGCGACATTGCGCTCCGAGACGCCCGTGGCCTGCGCCACGACGGTACCGCTGTGCTCGCGCGACTGTGCGATCTTGATGCCAACCACTTCCACACCGGTTGCCGGTGCGACCGATGGTGTCACCACACCAGGCGCGGGGGCCGGCAGCAACCACCAGCGACGCGCATGGAGCAACGCGGAAGCGTCGTCCGCATGCGGCTCGACCTTGATCCAGCCACGAATACCATACGCGGCTGCGACGTAGCCCACCTCGATGAGATCATCGGGCAGCGGCTCCGTGTACAACAGTGCCTGTGGCAGGGCTTTGGGTTGACCGCTCGCGCGATCTTCGCCCGCGGCGGACCGGGGCGGCAGGTTCAGTGGTTTGAGCCCACTGCGGCGCCCGCTACCCGATGCCGATGCCACTTGCGCGTCCTGAACGATCAGGCTGCGACGGCGGCAGACTTGGCTTGCTTGACCAGACGGGCAACGGTCGGCGACAGCTGCGCGCCAACACCTTCCCAGTAGGCCAGGCGGTCCTGCACCAGACGCAGACCTTCGTCCTTGCCGGTAGCCAGGGGATTGTAGAAACCAACGCGCTCGATAAAGCGGCCGTCACGACGGTTGCGCGAATCGGTAGCGACGATGTTGAAGAACGGGCGCTTCTTGCTGCCGCCGCGAGCCAGACGGATTACGACCATGGGTTATTCCTCGAAAAAACGGGGTGTGCGAACACGAAACGCAAGAGTATAGCTGATTAAGCGGGGCCGAACAAACAAATGCCACCCCTGCTGCCACGTGCAAAGGAATCCGCACTTTTGGATGCGCGCCAAAAGTGCCACGAAACCTGTCCTCGAACCGCTCGGCGACCGTGCCGAATCCGTGCCGAATTCTAGCTGAGACCGGGCCAGTTTCGCGCGCCCGGACGGCCCTGCCCCATCCCCCTGAAAGCGGCCACCACGGCGCGATTCCGGTCCCACCGGAAGTGAGGAAACAATCCGTTACACCGGTAACGGTATTGGCATAGGCGGTCACGCGGACGCATGCGTAACATGAAGCCATCGCCCGGTTTTTTCTTTTGCATCTTCTGCAACTGCAATGACTCTCACCGCTTTCATCGCAGTGGCTTTATCAAGGGCTTTTGGGATTTCGCATGCTTGACCGCTCTCGCTTGCGCAGACTCGTGGCGGGCAGCCTGGTTGCCACCGGGCTGCTCGGCGGTATTGCCGCCAGCCATGCGCAAGTTTCCTTATGGCAACACCTCCGCGACGGCGCGCATATCGGCAAATTTGCGCCCCGCGTCTCCGGGGGCATGGAAGTCGCCAGCATTCGCGCGGAGAGTCGCGACCACGTGCGCGCACAGATCGAGCGCATGGAAGCGCGCGCACGCGCCGACGATCGCCTGAGTGGCCGTCCTGATCCGGACCGCCGCGAGGACTCGCGTACCCGGCCATCTGACCGCTCGGGACGTACGGACTCGCCATCGGATGCGCAGGCCGCGAACGACGCACGCCCCTCGGGCATGGGCCCGGGCTGGCAGGCCCGTAGCCGCGACGGCGGCCGTTAAGCGCCCGCCGTTAAGCGCCCTGGCGGGCGTACAATGTGCGCCAATGCCGCTCTGGGCGGCGCTCCCCCATCGACGCACGATGCCTGTCGCCAGCCCCGGCTCTACCAGCGTGTCTTCCTCCGCGCCGCACCCATCCGCCACCGCCGCTGTCGCGCGTGGCAAATCCAAGCTGATCACCGTTGCACTCGCGTTCGTCGCGGGCAGCCTCGGTGCGCATCGCTTCTATCTCAGAGGATTCGGTGACAAGTTTGGCTGGCTCCATTTGCTGGCCACGCTCGCGGGAGCCATCGGCTTTGCCTCGCTGCTGATCGACGCCGGCAACGCCGCGTGGAACTGGACCTTCGCGGTGGCAGGCGGTACTTCCGTGATCAGCGCGTTCCTCACCGCGATCGTGTTCGGCCTGCGGCCGGACGAACAATGGGACGCGCGCTACAACCCGCATGGCCAGCCCACACGATCCGGATGGCCCGTGGTGATTCTGGTCATCCTGTCGCTGCTGATCGGCACCGGTCTGCTTATGGCCGGCCTCGCAATCAGCTTTCAGACTTTCTTCGAATCGCAGGTCGAGGCCGCCAAAGCGCTCTCGCAATAAGCGGGAAGTCGCGTCGCAGGCAACCGCCGTTTAAAACAGCGAGCCCTGTCCGTCGTCGGCATGCGCACGCGCACGCGGTGCCGCGGCAGGCGCCGCGGGCGGGCGAAATTGCGAGGTATCGAGGCCGTAACGGTCATAGCGAAAACCGAGCCGGTCCGCGGCCTTGTAGAAGCGCTGACGCATCAGGTCGGCCCAGATGCCGGTGCCGCGCATGCGCGAAGCAAAATCCGAGTCGTAGGCTTTGCCGCCGCGCATATCGCGCATGCGGTTCATCACGCGTTCGGCACGATCGGGGAAATGCGCCTGCAACCATTGCTCGAACAGCGGCTGCACCTCCCACGGTAATCGCAGCACGATGTAATTCGCATACACCGCGCCGGCCTCGCGCGCGGCTTCGAGCACGCGCTCGAGGTCGGGTTCGGTGACGAACGGAATCACCGGGGCCACACTCACACCGACCGGAATGCCGGCCTCCGTGAGCGTGCGAATCGCGCGCAGACGCCGGCTTGGTGTGGCCGCGCGCGGCTCCAGCGTACGGGCGATGTCGGCATCGAGCGTGGTGATGGTCAGCGCCGCCACCGCGAGCCGCTTCGCGGCCATTGGCGCCAGCAGATCGATATCGCGCTCGATCAGAGAGGACTTGGTGATCAGCGCGACCGGGTGGTCGCACTCGTGCAGCACCTCGAGAACGCCGCGCGTAATGCGATGCTCGCGCTCGATCGGCTGGTACGCATCGGTGTTGACGCCGAGCGCGATGGTCTGGCATCGATAAGACGGCTTGGCCAATGTGTCGCGAAGCCGTTCGGCCGCGTTGGTCTTGGCGAATAATCGGGATTCGAAGTCGAGGCCCGGGGACAGGTCCAGGTACGCATGGGTCGGGCGCGCAAAACAGTAGATGCAACCATGTTCGCAACCCCGATAGGGGTTGAGCGAGGTGTCGAACGGAATATCGGGCGACGCATTATGCGTGAGAATCGTGCGGGCGCGTTCGATCGACACCTGCGTGACCAGCCGCGGCGGCGCATCGTCCTCCTCCGCCGCCCAGCCATCGTCGAAACCTTCGCGCTGATCACGCTCGAACCGCCCCCGCACGTTGGCGACCGCGCCCCGGCCCTTGATAGGTACCCTGGGTGCCCGGAGTGCCTGCGGAGGCTCATCGTCATACGCGTCCATGCAGCGATGATACTGTATGTTTATACAGTATCCAAGACGCACCGCTCATTGTGCCGCGTCGCGCCCTTCCACCATGATCTCCAGCGTCTCCTTGATCTCTTCCATCACGACGTAGCTCTTCGACTGCGCCGCGCCCGGCAGTTGCAGCAGGATGTCGCCGAGTAGCCGCCGGTACTCCGCGATCTCGCGGATGCGCGCCTTGATCAGATAGTCGAAGTCGCCCGACACCAGATGGCACTCGAGCACCTCGGGAATGCGCAGCACCTCGCGGCGGAATTTGTCGAACATATTGCCGGCCTTGTTGCCCAGCGAGATCTCGACGAACACCAGCAGCGCGCTGCCGAGCAGTGCCGGGTTCAGCCGCGCGTAGTACCCCATGATCACGCCGTCGCGCTCAAGCCGTTTCACGCGCTCGATACAGGGCGTGATGGTCAATCCCACCGCCTCTGCCAGGTCTTTCATCGACATGCGACCGTCGCCCTGCAGCAGCGTCAGGATGCGTCGGTCGAGTCGATCGAGGCTGCGTACCGGTTGTCGGCTCGTTCTCATGAAGTATTCCTGTTTCCTTAAGAAATACGGTAACTCTGACTGGTTTGAACGCAATAGTATAGAGATGTTTCCTATTTAACCTTCAACGCCTGGCAGTCTGGTCGGGAGCGACAGAAAAATGCGAGTACTGGTCCTTGGCAGTGGTGTGATTGGCGTGACGAGCGCCTGGTATCTGGCCCGCGCGGGTCACGAGGTAACCGTCATCGATCGCGAGGCTGCACCCGCGCTCGGCACGAGCTTTGCCAACGCCGGCCAGATCTCTCCCGGCTACGCGTCGCCATGGGCCGCGCCCGGCGTGCCGCTCAAGGCCATCAAGTGGATGTTCCAGGAACACGCGCCGCTCTCGATCAAGCCGGACGGCACGCTGTTCCAGCTGCAGTGGATGTGGCAAATGCTGCGGAACTGCACCGAGGCGCGCTATGCGGTGAACAAGGAGCGCATGGTGCGGCTGGCCGAGTACAGCCGCGACTGCATCCGCACACTCCGCGCCGAGACCGGCATTTCTTACGAAGGCCGCCAGCAAGGCACGCTGCAACTGTTCCGTACAGCCGAGCAATACGATGGCGCCGCCAAGGACATCGCCGTGCTCCAGGAAGCTGGCGTGCCCTATCAACTGCTGACCCGCGAACAACTCGCCGCGAGCGAGCCCGCGCTGGCCGCGGTGAGCGGCAAGCTGGCGGGTGGCCTGCGCCTGCCGAACGACGAGACCGGCGACTGCCAGTTGTTCACGCAGCGTCTGGCGGCGCTCGCCGAATCGATCGGCGTGAAGTTCCAATACAACCGCTCGATCGACGGCCTGCTGACCGAAGGCGATGCCATCACCGGCGCGCTGATCGAAGGCAAGCCGATGCTGGCCGATGCCGTGGTGGTCGCGCTCGGCAGCTGGTCCACGCCGTTTGTGCGCCATGTGCTGCCGGGTCTGTCGAACCTGCCGGTGTACCCGCTCAAGGGCTTCTCGATCACCGTGCCGATGACCGATGCTTCGCGCAGCCCAGTATCGACGGTGCTCGACGAAACCTACAAGGTGGCCATCACGCGTTTCGACGATCGCATCCGCGTCGGCGGCATGGCGCAGATCGTTGGCTACGACCGCACGCTGGACCCGGCCAAGCGCCGTACGCTCGAGCACGTGGTGACCGATCTGTTCCCGGGCGCCGGCGACGTCAGCCGCGCGACGTTCTGGACTGGCCTGCGTCCGATGACGCCGGACGGCACGCCCGTCGTGGGCCCGGCAGGCATTCGTGGCCTGTGGCTCAACACCGGCCATGGCACGCTCGGCTGGACCATGGCGTGCGGTTCGGGCAAGCTGCTGTCGGACCTCGTGTCGGGCACGCGTCCCGCGATTCGCGCCGACGACCTCTCGGTCGATCGCTATCGCAGCGTGCCGCGCTCACACGGCGTCGCGCGTCCGCTGCCGGCCTGAGTTCGGGGCTGAATACCGGGCTGACACAAACCGCCTGAACGACAAAGGGCCCCGCAAGGGGCCCTTTGTCGTTTGCAGCCAGCGCGTCAGAACTGGTCTTCGCTCAGCGCATTGACCGACGCGGCGCCTTCGACAATCGCGTCGCGCAGCGCGGTGGCCTGCGGCAGCAGATGCTGCGCATAAAACTGCGCGGTCGCAACCTTGGCATCGTAGAACGACGGATCGTCACCACGGCGTGTCTCGGCCGCCAGCAACGCACGCGCCATCTGCCAGCCTGACAGCACGATGCCGCACAGGCGCAGATACGGCACGCTACCCGCGAACACCGCGTTGGGATCAGCCTTCGCATTCTCCACGACGAACGCCACCACGTCTGCCAGCGCCTCGCGGCCGCGCGCGAGCTGTTGCCGCACGGCGGGATGTCCGCTCAGCGCGGCTTCGGTCTCGGCGATGCGCGCGAGGATGTCGCGCGCCATCGCGCCACCGTCGCGCAGGGTCTTGCGGCCCACGAGGTCGTTGGCCTGAATCGCCGTGGTGCCTTCGTAGATCGGCAGGATGCGCGCGTCGCGATAGTGCTGCGCCGCGCCAGTCTCCTCGATAAAGCCCATGCCGCCATGCACCTGCACGCCGAGGCTCGTCACGTCGATCGACATCTCGGTGCTCCACCCCTTGATCACCGGCACGAGAAATTCGTAGAACGCCTGGTTACGCGCGCGCTCGTCAGCATCGGGATGGCTGTGCGCGGCATCGCTCGCGGCGGCGCCCACATAGGCCACCGCACGCGCGCCCTCGATCAGCGCGCGCATCGTCATCAGCATGCGCTTGATATCGGGATGGTGAACGATGGTCACCGCCTGACGCGCCGAGCCATCGACGGGCCGGCTCTGCACGCGTTCGCGCGCAAACGCCACCGCCTGCTGATACGCGCGCTCGGACACCGCAATGCCCTGCATGCCCACCGAGAAGCGCGCGGCATTCATCATGATGAACATGTACTCGAGCCCGCGATTCTCCTCGCCGACCAGCGTACCGAGCGCGCCGCCATGGTCGCCGAACTGCAGCACCGCGGTCGGGCTCGCCTTGATGCCAAGCTTGTGTTCGATCGACACGCAATGCACGTCGTTGCGCGCGCCGAGGCTGCCGTCATCGCCGACGAGAAATTTCGGCACGATAAACAGCGAGATACCCTTCACGCCTTCGGGTGCGTCAGGCGTGCGCGCAAGCACCAGATGGACGATGTTCTTCGCCATATCGTGCTCGCCGTACGTGATGAAGATCTTGGTGCCGAACACCTTGTACGTGCCATCGCCCTGCGGCTCCGCGCGCGTGCGCACCGCGGCGAGGTCGGAGCCGGCCTGCGGCTCCGTGAGGTTCATCGTGCCGGTCCATTCGCCCGAGATCAGCTTTGGCAGGAACGTGTTCTTCTGCGCGTCGGTGCCCGCGGTCAGCAATGCCTCGATCGCGCCGTCGGTCAGCAGCGGGCACAACGCGAACGACAGGTTCGCGGTGTTGAGCATCTCGTTGCACGGCGTGGCCACGAGCTTCGGCAAACCCTGGCCACCAAACTCGGCCGGATGCAGCACGCCCTGCCAGCCACCCTCGCCAAACTGGCGGAACGCGTCGCGGAATCCGGGCGTGGTCCTGACCTCGCCATCCTTCCAGCTGCTGGGGTCGGTATCGCCGATGCGATTGAGCGGGGCCACCACCTGTTCGTTGAAGCGCGCGGCTTCCTCGAGCACGGCCTGCACCGTATCCGGTGTAGCCTCTTCGAAGCCCGGCAGCTGACTCACGGCGTCGAGACCCGCCAGCTCGTTCATCACGAACAGCATGTCCTTGAGCGGTGCGCGATAGGTCATCGATGTCTCCTCTGTTGTAAAAAAGCCGTTCGCGGGACACCCGGAACGGCTTGTTTTTCTTTCTTGTATCGATGGATCAACCCAGCGCGGCCACCAGTTCCGGCACCACGGTGTTCAGGTCACCCACCAGGCCGTAGTCAGCCACCGAGAAGATCGGTGCCTCGGCGTCCTTGTTGATCGCCACGATCACCTTGGAGTCCTTCATGCCGGCCAGATGCTGGATCGCACCCGAGATGCCCACCGCGATATACAGCTGCGGCGCGACGATCTTGCCGGTCTGGCCCACCTGATAGTCGTTCGGCACGAAGCCCGCGTCCACTGCCGCGCGCGAGGCGCCCAGTGCGGCGTTGAGCTTGTCGGCCAGCGGCGTCAGCACCTTGGTGTAGTTGTCGCCCGAACCCACGCCACGGCCACCGGACACGATGATCTTGGCGGCGGTCAGTTCCGGACGATCGCTTTTGGTGACTTCGCGCGACACGAATTGCGAGATGCCCGCATCGGCCACAGCCTGCAGCGTATCGACGCTGGCCGAGCCACCTTCGGTAGCGGCCGGATCGAACGCCGTGCCACGCACGGTGATCACCTTGATCTTGTCGGACGACTTCACGGTGGCAATCGCGTTGCCTGCGTAGATCGGGCGCTCGAACGTGTCGGGCGAGTCGATCTTCGTGATGTCCGACAGCTGCGCGACATCCAGCTTGGCTGCCACGCGCGGCAGGATGTTCTTGCCGTACGCGGTGGCCGGAGCCAGGATGTGCGAGTAATCGCTGGCCGCATTGGCCACAAGCGCCAGCACCTGGTCGGCCACGTTCTCGGCCAGGCCATCGGCAAAGTACGGTGCGTCGGCCAGCAGGACCTTGCTCACGCCCGCGATCTTCGCGGCGGCGTCGGCGGCGGCGCGGGCGTTGGCCCCGGCCACGAGTACGTGAACCTCGCCGGTCTGGGCGGCGGCCGTCACCACGTTCAGCGTGGCGGACTTGATCGATTGATTGTCGTGTTCAGCAATGACGAGTGCAGTCATGTTTTTCTCTCCCCGCGCTCAGATAACCTTGGCTTCGTTCTTCAGCTTTTGCACCAGCGTCGCAACGTCCGGCACCATCACGCCCGCGCTGCGCTTGGCAGGCTCCACCACCTTCACGGTGGCCAGGCGCGGCTTGACGTCCACGCCGAGGTCTTCCGGCTTGACGATCTCGAGCGGCTTCTTCTTCGCCTTCATGATGTTCGGCAGCGTCACGTAGCGCGGCTCGTTCAGGCGCAGGTCGGTGGTCACCACGGCCGGCAGCTTGACCGAAATGGTTTCCAGGCCGCCATCGACTTCACGCGTGACCGAAGCCTTGCCATCCGCGACCACGACCTTCGAAGCGAACGTCGCCTGCGGCAGGCCGGCCAGCGCGGCCACCATCTGGCCGGTCTGGTTGGAGTCGTCGTCGATGGCCTGCTTGCCGAGGATCACCAGCTGGGGCTGTTCCTTGTCGACCAGCGCCTTGAGCAGCTTGGCCACGGCCAGCGGCTGCAGGTCCTCGGTGGACTCCACCAGGATGCCGCGATCGGCACCGATGGCCATCGCGGTACGCAGCGTTTCCTGGCATTGCGTCACGCCGCAGGACACCGCGATGACTTCGGTCACGACGCCCGCTTCCTTCAGACGCACCGCCTCTTCCACGGCGATTTCGTCGAACGGGTTCATGCTCATCTTCACGTTGGCCAGATCAACGCCGGATCCGTCCGACTTGACGCGGACCTTCACGTTGTAGTCCACCACCCGCTTGACTGCGACGAGTACTTTCATGCGCTCACTCCACTGATTGCTGGATAGTCCAAATGATGGATCGCCAAGGATCCCGAATCGCCCGCCATTATACCCACCGGGTCAGCGCCGATCCGGATTTCCGAACGATCGTACTATTTTCTTGGCTAAGATTGCCGGGCATCGCCCGGCAGACCCAAATTCGCTGCCCATTGTGCCGCAGGTTCAAGGCCATGGACAGCGTTTCGACGAAAACCTCGGTTGCCTTCAGGGAAAACCCGAGGCGAATGGGACGTCGCCCGTGTGCACCCATCACCAGGCGGCGATCACCGATTCCTTGAAGGTCGTCGTGATGTATTGCTTCACTTCCGGCGAATGGTAGGCCTTCACCAGCTTGGCTACCCACGGCTTGTCCTTGTCAGCGGTGCGCACGGCCAGCAGGTTCGCGTACGGGCCGGTCGGGCCTTCGGTCGCGATGGCATCGCGCGTCGGCGACAGACCGGCCGACTCCGCGTAGTTACCGTTGATCGCGGCGGCGTCGAGGTCGTCCAGCGAGCGCGGCAGCTGGGCGGCATCGAGTTCGACGATCTTGAGCTTGCGCGGGTTCGCGACGATATCGAGCGGCGTAGCCTTGAGGCCCGCGTCCGGACGCAGCTTGATCAGGCCCTTGGCCTGCAGCAGCAGCAGACCGCGGCCGCCGTTGGTCGGGTCGTTGGGCACGCCCACGCGCGCGCCATTCTTGAGCTGGTCGAGCGACTTGACCTTCTTCGAGTACACGCCCATCGGAAACGTCACCGTGAAGCCAGCGTTGCTGAACTTGTAGCCGCGGTCCTTGATCTGCGCCTCGAGGTACGGCAAATGCTGGTAGCTGTTGGCGTCGAGGTCGCCGGCCTGCAGCGCGGCGTTCGGCTGGATGTAGTCGCTGAATTCGACCACCTGGATGTTGAGGCCGTCCTTCGCGGCGACCTTCTTCACCTGCTCCATGATCTGCGCGTGGGGGCCGCCGGTCACGCCGACCTTGATCGGCTTCTCCTGCGCGCCCGCGCCCGTGGACAGTACCAGCGTCGCCGCGCCCAGTGCGGCAATGGTCTTCAGCATGTTGCGTCGTTGCATGTCGGTTTCCCTGTGTTTCTAATTGAATCTGTTTTTTTGGTATCGGTGATCGCTCAGCGGTGACTGATCCGGCGGACCAGCCAGTCGCCGAAGCTCTGCACGGCCTGCACGAATACGATCAGGATGATCACCACCGCGACCATCACCTCGGTGATATAGCGCTGGTAGCCGTAACGGATGCCGAGATCACCCAGCCCGCCACCGCCGATCGCGCCGGCCATCGCCGAATAGCCGACCAGGCTTACGAACGTGATGGTCAGCCCCGCGACGATGCCCGGCATCGCCTCGGGCAGCAGCACCTTCCACACGATCTGGCGCGTGGTCGCGCCCATCGCCTGCGCGGCCTCCACGAGGCCCTTGTCCACTTCACGCAGCGCCGCTTCCACAAGGCGCGCGATAAACGGCACGGCGGCAATCGTCAGCGGCACCACCGCGGCGGTGGTACCGATCGACGAGCCCACGATAAAGCGCGTGAACGGGATCACAACCACCAGCAGGATGATGAACGGGATCGAGCGCACCGCGTTGACCAGAATGCCGATGCCGCGATTGAACAGCGGGTGCGAGACCACGCCGCCGCGATTGGTCAGGTGCAGCAGCACGCCCAGCGGCACGCCGAACAGCGCGCCGACCACGCCCGAGATGCCCACCATCAGCAGGGTCTCGCCGAACGAGCCCAGAAACAGGTCCAGCAATTCCTCAGACCACATGGTCGATCTCCTCTACCACCACACCCTGCGCGCGCAGGTAATCCATCGCGGCCCGCACGTCGTCGGGCGCCCCGGTTGCCATGATCGCGAGCGAACCAAAGGCCTGCCCCTGGATCTCGTCGATATGGCCGTGCAGGATGTTGAAGTCGAGCCCGTACTGACGAATCGCCTGTGCCAGCACCGGCTGGTCCACGCCCTCGCCCGTGAAGGCCAGGCGGTAGACGTGGTCGCGGCCGTTACCAAGGCGCGACTCCACGCGCTTGAGCACGCTCGGCGGCAGTTCCTGCGCAATCACGTCGCCGATCATCGCGCGTGTGACCTCGTGCCGCGGTCGCAGGAACACATCGATCACGCGGCCGGACTCGACCACCCTGCCGGCTTCCAGCACCGCCACGCGATCGCAGACCTGTTTGATCACCTCCATCTGGTGCGTGATCATCACGATGGTCAGGCCCAGCTCGCGATTGATCTTGCGCAGCAGGTCGAGAATCGAGCGCGTCGTCTCGGGATCAAGCGCGGAAGTCGCTTCATCGGAGAGCAGCACCTTGGGCTTGCTAGCCAGTGCGCGCGCAATGCCCACGCGCTGCTTCTGGCCGCCGCTGATCTGGGCGGGATAGCGGTCGCGCAGCGCGGACAGCCCCACCAGGTCGAGCAGAGGCAGCACGGTCTCTGCGATCTCGCGCTTCGACTTGCCGGCCAGCTCCAGCGGCAGCGCGACGTTGTCGTACACCGTGCGCGACGACAGCAGGTTGAAGTGCTGGAAGATCATGCCGATCTCGCGTCGCGCCAGACGCAGCGCGCCGTTATCGAGCGAGGTCAGGTCCTGGCCGTCGACGATGACGCGGCCCGCGCTCGGGCGGTTCAGCAGGTTGATGGCCCGCACCAGCGTGCTCTTGCCGGCGCCGCTGCGGCCGATGATGCCGAAGATCTCGCCGGCGGCAATGTTGAGGCTGACGTCGCGCAGCGCGTACACCTCTCCCGACCCACTGGGAAAGCGCTGCGAGAGTCCTTGCAGTTCGATCATAAGAAATGAAAACGGCAACAGGCGAGACGAGACTCGAGCGCTGTTGCCGCTTGGAATTTGGGCGAAGCCCGCATTTTATGCGAAGGCCTTCATACCTCAAACGAGATTTTTTCGATTCCCTTATGCGAAGACGGTATATAAAAAGCCGCGTGAGATGCCTTTTAGATTACATTTCCAGCAATACTTTCAGGTGCGCGAGCACGCTGCGGCCGAGCGCGCTGAGGTTGTAGCCACCTTCGAGACAACTGACGATGCGGCCCTGCGCATGCGCGCGCGCCACGGTGATCATTTGCGCGGTGATCCACGCATAGTCCTGTTCGACCAGCCCCATCTGGCCCATGTCGTCCTCGCGGTGCGCATCGAAGCCGGCCGAAATAAACAGCATCTCGGGCTTGAACTCGTTGAGCCGCGGCAGCCAGATCGTCTCCACCACCTCGCGCACGGCCATGCCGTTGCTGTATGCGGGCAGCGGGATATTCGACATGTTCGGCGCGATGCGTTCGGCACCGCTGTACGGGTAGAACGGATGCTGGAAGAAGCTGCACATCAGCACCCGCGGATCGTCGCGGAAGGCCGCCTCGGTACCGTTGCCATGGTGGACATCGAAGTCGATGATCGCCACGCGCTCCAACCCGTGCGCGGCCAGCGCATGGCGCGCGGCAATGGCCACGTTGTTATAGAAGCAGAACCCCATCGCGCGGTCCGGTTCGGCGTGATGGCCGGGCGGACGCACGCAGCAGAACGCGTTCTCGAGCTCGCCCGCGATCACCGCGTCGGTCGCCGCCACGGCCGCGCCGGCCGCGTGCCGCGCGGCGGTCAGCGTATGGCGGTTCATGCTGGTATCGGGATCGATCTGGTAATAGCCCGCGGCGGGACTGATCGACGTCAGCTCGCTGACATAGGCGGGCCGATGCACGCGCTCGATCTGTTCTTCGGTGGCGGCGGGCGCTTCGCGGTGATCGAGCAGGCCGTCGACCGCATGCGAGATCAGATGGTCTTCGATCGCCTGCAGCCGCTCCGGACATTCCGGATGGAAATGGCCCATCTCGTGCAACAGAAACGCCGGGTGAGTGTAATAGCCCGTTGGCATCTTGTTTGTGGGTTCAAGTTTGTCTCCGAACGTTACGTTAGCACAGGACGTGGGATGGGTCCGTTATACTCGTCCGCGACTGGCAAAGGACAACATGACCGAGAAACAGCGATCCCTGCGACGCCCCCTGCTGGGCGTTGCACTTAGCGCTGCCGCATT
The DNA here is from genome assembly GCF_914271485.1 of Cupriavidus pampae. Classification (GTDB taxonomy): domain Bacteria; phylum Pseudomonadota; class Gammaproteobacteria; order Burkholderiales; family Burkholderiaceae; genus Cupriavidus; species Cupriavidus pampae. Next base: position 5,462 of record NZ_CAJZAG010000001.1, on the reverse strand, counting down.
GAGCCTCTGCGGCATCTCTCCCGCCCTGCTGGCCGCCGGCAAACGCCGCGTCAGCGTACGGGAAGAAGAAATCGACCCGGGCCGTTATCAGAATCATCCGCAGGCCCGCGCCTTTATCGACGACATGGTGACGCGCCATGGCCTGGCGCGCGCCGACCTCGACAGCTGGTTCGCCCAGACCGCGTATTCGGCCACGGTAGCACGGCTGATCATGCCGCCGAGCACGCCCGGCAAGAAGAGCTGGCGCGCCTATCGTTCCCGCTTTATCGAACCGATCCGCATCAACGCGGGCGTCCGCTTCTGGCAACAGAACCGCGAGACCCTGCGCCGCGCGGAAGCCGAGTTCGGCGTACCCGCTTCGGTCATCGTCGGCATCATCGGCGTGGAAACGATCTACGGCCGCGACATGGGCACGTTCCGCGTGATGGATTCGCTGTCGACGCTGGCGTTCGACTATCCCGACACGCCCAATCGCGAAGCCCGCACCAGGCTGTTCCGCGACCAGCTGGCCGACTACCTGCTGTGGTGCCGCGATACGCGTACCGACGTGTTCTCGGTGACTGGCTCGTATGCCGGCGCGATCGGCATTCCGCAGTTCATGCCGACCAGTCTGCGTGAATACGCGATCGACTACGACAACGATGGCCATATCGATCTGCGCAACAGCCCCGTCGATGCAATCGGCAGCGTTGGCCGCTTCCTGCAGTTGCATGGATGGGAACAGGGTCGACCCGTGGCGTGGCGCATTGCCGGCGATGCCGGCAGCCTGGGCGTGGCCACGGCCGCAGCCGATGGCGAGCCATGGCCCACGCGTACGCTGAACCAGCTGACGCGCGCGGGGTTACGCGTCGATGAGCCCATCGACGTGGCGCGCGAAGGCGAGACCGGCGTGCTGGTGGTGGATCTGCCCACGCCGGATCAGCCGACCGAGTACATGATCGGCCTGCGCAATTTCTATGTGCTGACGCGCTACAACCGCAGCTTCTTCTACGCGTTGTCCGTGTATCAGCTGGGCGAGGCGGTGAAAGCCGCGATGGGCTGAAGGCAGGGGCCCTCTCCCCTGCGGGAGAGGGAATCGCTATCAGGCGGGAAACACGCCTGTGGACAGGTAACGATCGCCACGATCGCAGACGACGAACACGATCGTCGCGTTTTCCACTTCCTCGGCGATACGCAGCGCCACGCACAGCGCGCCCGCGGCCGAGATGCCGGCGAAGATGCCTTCCTCGCGTGCCATGCGGCGGGCCATATGCTCGGCATCCGCCTGGCTGACCGACTCGGTACGATCGATAAAGGTCGGATCGTAAATCTTCGGCAGGTACGCCTCCGGCCACTTGCGAATGCCCGGAATGCGCGAGCCTTCGGCCGGCTGCGCGCCGACGATCTGGATGCCCGCGTTCTTTTCTTTCAGATAGCGCGAGACGCCCGTGATCGTGCCCGTGGTGCCCATCGCCGAGACGAAATGCGAAATGCGGCCTTCGGTATCGCGCCAGATCTCGGGACCGGTGGTCTCGTAGTGCGCGAGCGGATTGTCGGGGTTGGCGAACTGATCGAGGATCACGCCCTTGCCCTCGCGCTCCATCGAGTCGGCGAGGTCGCGCGCGTATTCCATACCGCCCTTGACCGGCGTCAGGATGATCTCCGCGCCGTAGGCGGCCATGCTCTGGCGACGCTCGAGGCTCAGGTCCTCGGGCATGATCAGCACCATGCGGTAGCCGCGAATCGCGGCCGCCATGGCCAGGGCGATGCCGGTATTGCCGGACGTCGCCTCGATCAGCGTGTCGCCGGGCTTGATGCGACCGCGCTCTTCGGCGCGGCGGATCATCGAGGCTGCGGGCCGGTCCTTGACCGAGCCTGCCGGATTGTTGCCTTCCAGCTTGCCAAGGATCACATTGCCGCGCGCTTCCAGGGCAGCGCCCGGAATGCGTTGCAGTCTGACCAGCGGCGTGTTGCCGATGGTGTCTTCAATCGTCTTGTAGGCCATGTGATGCGCTGATTGGGGGGTTCGGCGGCCATTGTAATGCAGCACCGACACCCCCGTAGCCAACGCGGATATGTGGCCAGGGCCGGATGGCTTAAAGCGCGGCGTCCTTGGCCGACTTGCCCTCGCCCAGGACGTGGTACAGCAGGATCGCGCCGAAGGTCGTGGTACCGATGCCGCCCAGCGTCAGCCCACCCAGGCGCAGCGTCAGGTCACCGGCGGCTACCGTCAGCGTGGCGCCCACGGTGATCAGATTGCGCGAGCTCGAGAAGTCCACGTTGTTCTGCACCCAGATGCGGCCCGCCGTGGCGGAGATCAGGCCGAACACGACGATCGTCAGGCCACCGATCACGGCGCCCGGAATCGTCAGGATCAGCGCGCCGAACTTCGGCGAGAAGCCGAGCAGGATTGCCACGACCGCGGCCACGATAAAGATCAGCGTCGAGTAGATGCGCGTGACAGCCATCACGCCCATGTTCTCCGCATACGTGGTCACGCCGGTGCCGCCACCGCTCGCGGACAGCATCGTCGCGATACCGTCGCCGATGAACGCGCGGCCGATATACGGGTCCAGATTACGGCCGGTCATCACGCCGATGGCCTTGATATGGCCGAGGTTCTCGGCCACGAGCACCACCGCCACCGGCGCGATCAGCAGCATCGCGCTGATATCGAACACCGGTGCCGTGAAGGCGGGCATGCCGAACCATGCGGCCGACGCCACGCCGGAGAAGTCGATCGGCTTGCCCATGCCCATCAGGTTGGTCGCCACGAAGTAGGCCAGGTAACCGGCCAGCCCGCCCAGCAGCACGGGCAGCCGCCCGGCCATGCCGGGCGCCCGCACCGCGACCAGACCCACCGCGAGCACCGTCAGCAGACCGATCCACGTGTCGAGCGGCGCCGCGCTCACGGCCTTGACCGCTACCGGCGCGAGGTTCAGGCCGATGGCCGCGACGATCGCGCCCGTGACCACGGGTGGCATCAGGCGTTCGACCCAGCCATAGCCAATGGCCTGCACGATCAGGCCAATGACTGTATATAACGCGCCGGCCGCGATAATGCCGCCGAGCGCGAGCGGGATATTGGTATTGGGACCGCTGCCGCCATAGCCGGTGGCGGCGACGACCACCGCGATAAACGCGAAGCTCGAGCCCAGATAGCTTGGGACGCGGCCGCGCACGCAGAGGAAGAAGATCAGCGTGCCGATGCCCGAGAACAGGATGGCGATATTGGGCGCAAAACCCATCAGGATCGGCGCGATCGCGGTGGAGCCGAACATGGCCACCACGTGCTGGACGCCAGCCAGAATGGTCTGCCCCGCGGGTAGCCGTTCGTCGGGCGCGATCACGCCCTCGGTCTTGAGTCGCCACTTGGGCAGAAAGCCCGTGTCCTCGCCATTGCTCATGTTTTTCTCCCTGTCTTCGCTGGCTCTGGTTATCGTGCCATCCGGCGCGGAGGATCGCCCCGGCCCGGGTGCGCCCCTGATGGCGCCCGCATGATACCGCGCGCCCGTACGGGCGCGCGTCAGCGAAGCACAACACGTACCCAGGGATGTCAGCGTTTGACAGCCGCCGGTGCGCTGCCCTTTGTCGGCGGCTTCGCCCCCGTGCCCGTCTTGCCGAACGTCAGCCCCGCCGCCTCCAGGTTCGCCGCGGACTTCGGGCCCACGCCTGCCACGCGGTCCACCAGATCGTCGGCATTGCGGAACGCCCCACCCTGAGCGCGCGCCTCGATGATGCGCCGCGCCATGGCTGGGCCAATGCCGCGCACCGCGGTCAGCGCAGCCTCGTCGGCACTGTTCACGTCAACGCTTGCGAACGCCGGCATGGCCCCCGCGCACCACAGGATCATGGCCAGCGCCACCTTGCGTAGCTGGCGCCTGTACGAATACCTGCACAAATCGATCATCGGAAATCTCTCCTTTCACTGAGTGGAAAGGGGGCGCACCACAGCATAGGACGGCACCCGCTCCTCGGACGCTTCCGACACAAGCTGCCACGCACCCGATGCGGATATGTGTCTGCCCCCGATCGGTGCGCGCGGCACGATAGCGCAGTCAGTCCAGTCGCAGTTCGCCTCGTCGTTGTGCAAGCGTGGCCGCAAACCCGTGGCATGGATGTTGCGAATCCCTGCCATTCAAGTGACTTGAATGGTTTGAATGTCCCTGTACTTCACCGCAAGTCGCTTGAATCCATTCTCGATCAAGGGGAGCAGCGTGCGAAAGATTCAATACGGATTTGCGGCGGCCATGCTGGGCACGACGGTGGCCATGGCCATCGCGTCGATGCCCGCGATGGGCAAGGAAGTCGTCAAGATTGCGTTCGTCGGACCGCTCACGGGCGGCGTGTCGTCGATTGGCCTCGGCGGCCGCAACTCCGCGGACCTCGCGGTAAAGCTGCGCAATGCCGATCCGGCATCGAAGTACACCTACGAGCTCGTGACGCAGGACGACGAGTGCAAGCCGAACGTCGGGGTGCAGGTGGCCACCAAGATCAGCGCGGACCGCGGCATCGTGGCCGGCGTCACGCACTTCTGCTCCGCCGTGGCGATGGGCACCGTTGGCGTGTACAACCGCTTCGGCCTGCCCGTGGTGGTGTGGGGCGCGGTGCTGCCCGACATCACCTATGGCAACAACTTCAAGGAAGTGCATCGCGTCAACGGCACGATGATCAACCAGAGCGAAGTGGCTGCCAAGTTCATGACCGGCCTCGGCTACAAGAAGTGGGCGATCATTCATGACACCACCGACTACGGCAAGGGCCACAACAAGTACTTCAGCGAGTTCCTCAAGCGCGATGGCGGCACGGTGGTCGGCACCTTCGGCGTAACGGCGGACCAGCAGGACTTTACGAGCGAGCTGACCAAGATCCGCGAGCTCAAGCCCGACGTGGTCTACTTCGGCGGCCTCACGCCGCTGGGCGTGCGCATTCGCACGCAGATGGAAAAGCTCGGCATCAAGGCGCAGTTCGAAGGCACCTCGGGCATCAAGTCCGATGCGTATATCGAAGGCGCCGGCAAGCAGATGTCCGAGGGCTCGCTCGCGTTCATCGAAGGCGCGCCGTGGGAGAAACTGCCCGGCGGCCTGTACTTCACGGGCAAGTATCAGCAGCAGAAGTATGGCGAGCCGCCCGAGGCGTATGGCGTGTTCGCGTTTGCCGCGACCAACCTGATCATCGATGCGGTCGAGAAGGTGGGCCCGGATCGCAAGAAGGTGCGTGACGTGCTCAACGGCACGCGCGATGCGGAGACCATCATCGGCAAGGTCACGTTCGACGATCATCGTCAGAACGTGGTGCCGCTGGTCACCAAGTATGTCGTCGAGGACGGCAAGTGGGTGATCTGGGAAGACAGTAGCTACGCCAAGGGCAAGAAGAAGCTGGCCGGCCTGTAAGCGCCGCCAGATTCGCGGCCTGTCTGTCGTCGTGGGGGGGGGCGGGGCGGCGCGGGGGCCCGGGGCCCCCCCCGCCCGCCAGTGGGGGTG